>NZ_AP027363.1:0-2400000 GCF_030295955.1 Thalassotalea agarivorans | reverse complement strand
TCCTCTAATAATTAGCCATGCGTCATGTGGGCTCATTGTGGCGCCAATGTCTTTTAATGCTGTTGTTTTTATGTGGGCAATCATCTCCTGCGTAGAACAAATGATACCGGCAACCACATCTCCGTGACCATTTAAGTATTTGGTTGCGCTGTGAATGACGATATCCGCGCCAAATTCTGCAGGCTTTTGCAGTACGGGGGTGCAAAAGGTATTGTCGACGATAAATAAGGTATTGTGTTGTTGGCAAATCTTACCAATTGTGTTTAAGTCCAATACCACTAAGTTGGGGTTAATTGGGCTTTCAAGAAAAACAGCTTTAGTATTGGGCTTAAATGCCGTCACAATATTTTCTGGATTCTCCATATCAACAAAAGTCACTTCTATGCCGAATTTAGTCAGCATATGACTCATCAATGCATAACTGCAGCCGTAAACCGCTTTTGATGCGATGAGATGATCTCCCGATTGCAAATTTGCTAATAACGAAGCAGATACCGCAGCCATACCTGTTGCTGTTGCAGCTGCATCTTCCATTCCTTCCATCGCTGCTACGCGCTGCTCTAGTTGCCGCGTTGTTGGGTTACCTAATCTTGAATAAATATAGCCAGATTGTTCTCCTTGGAAACGCGCGGCGCCCTGTTGAGCGTCGTCAAAGATAAAAGTGGAGGTCTGGTATAAAGGCGTTGCCAAAGATCCAAATTGCTCATCATTAATGCGACCTGCATGTATCGCTTGTGTTTCGATGTGCTTACTTGATGACATGTTAACTCCCAGAAAAAGATTGTTATTGTTGTAATAGTATTGAGATATAAACAGAGCAATATCTTTGCCAATAATTTAAATGTATATAATTCAATGGGTTAGGTGTTCGCTTTGGTATGATTGTAATAATTTAGTTACGGTGTGAGAGGTTTTTGTAAAAATGAAACTAGTTTTATCGGTTTAATGCTTAGTATTCGCATGATTTTTACTATATTGTAATGTATATATTACGAGTGTAACTAAGGTATGACATGCGATTAAAAATATCGTCAAGAGATCGAGTGGGTATTAGTGGTGATATTCTTACCACGCTCGCACAACAAGGTTACAACCTAATTGCCACGGAAGTAGAGCAGCATACAACCTTTGTTGAAATCGACTGTGATGCTAAACATTTTAAAAAAGTCCAAGCAATCGTCACCAATATTGATGATGTTGTTCATTGCAAGCAAGTTGCCTTACTGCCCACTCAAGAGCGCGAACAGCATTTAAAAACCTTACTTAACCGAATACCTGACCCCATTATCGATGTCGACATAACGGGCGTTATCATCGCGATGAATGCCACCGCAGAACATTTGTTTAAAGTTGATGCGCAAGAGAAGTATTCAATCCAACAACTTTTTGCTCAGCAAAACCCAATTGACCTGAAACTTAAGCATAGGCAATCCGTGAGTTTGGAGCAGGGGAGTTACGTTGCTGAAATTCACCCTGTTTTCATTGAACATAGTCACGCCGGTGCGGTTATTACCTTAAGAGAATTAAAGAAAGTCGGTAAAGAATTGTCACTCATTCAATCGCAACAAGTGCAAGGTGTGGAGGCAATTATTGGTCAATCTCCAGCCATAAAGCAAGTTATTGCCCAAGGCGTGCGATTTGCCTCTCTGGACATGCCTGTCTTTATTGCTGGTGAAACAGGCACAGGTAAAGAGCTTATGGCGAAAGCGATACATGTTGAGAGTCAGCGTAAAGAGGGCCCTTTTTTGGCGATTAACTGCGCCGCATTGCCAGAACATTTGCTAGAAAGCGAGTTGTTTGGTTATGAAACTGGCGCATTTACAGGGGCGCGTAAAGAAGGTAAGCCAGGTTTGTTTGAATTGGCCGAAGGCGGCAGTATTTTCTTAGATGAAATTGCTGAAATGTCGACTTATTTACAAGTTAAGCTGCTGCGTTTCTTGCAAGACTTTACCTTTAGACGCATTGGTGGGCAAAAAGAGCTATTTGCCAACGTAAGAATTATCTCTGCAAGTCACCAAGACCTTAATGAATTGGTGGCACAAAAACGTTTTAGAGAAGATTTGTATTACAGAATTAACGTGCTTAACATTGCATTGCCAGCATTAACGCAGCGGGGCGACGACATTACTTTATTGAGTAGGGAGTTTTTGCAACAAGCGGCTAGTCAGATGGCAACGGCAACAAAAAAACTTTCAGGTGATGCATTACTGACACTCAAACAATATCGTTGGCCCGGTAACATTAGGCAATTGCAAAATACACTTTTTAGAGTGGCGGCACTCACTGATAGTGAAATTATTGAAGCTGACGATGTGCTCAATGCGATAAGTCAATTTGAAACGCCAGCTTCCAATGAAGCAGATGCTGACTATAGTGATTGCGAGTCATGGCATGATGCTCAGCAACAATTTGAAAAATCGTTGCTTGAGCGTTTGTACCAGCAATACCCAAGCACACGAAAGTTAGCTAAACGGTTAGGGGTGTCGCACAACAAAATAGCGATGAAGTTACGGCTGTACCAGATTGAGTAGCCTAGCCGCCAGTAAACTTAACTTTGAAACCTTCTTTCTCTAAGACGGCTTTAATTTGTTCACGTTTATCGCCCTGTATTTCAATCGTTTGATCGACCACACTGCCGCCAGTGCCGCATGATTTTTTTAACTTAGAGGCAAGCGCTTTTAACTCTTTCTGGTTAAGTCCTAAACCAGACACCACCATTACACCTTTGCCCTTGCGGCCTTTGGTTTCTCTGCGCACTTTGGCAAAGCCATCGCTTGGGGTGATCTCTTCTTGTTTTTCTTCTTTAACGCGGCCACCGTCAGTGGAATACACGAGTTGCGACAGTTGATCTTGCCAAGACATAAAACACTCTTTAATGATTGATGGGTATAGCGCTATTATAGAATAATTGGCACATAAAAAAACCAGCCAATTGGCTGGTTTTTTCACAAACGCTTATCTTTTACAAAGACGATTCTAGTTGCGGCAAGGCATCAAATAAATCTGCTACTAAGCCGTAATCCGCCACTTGGAAAATAGGGGCTTCTGGATCTTTGTTAATCGCCACGATGACTTTTGAATCTTTCATACCGGCAAGATGTTGAATAGCACCTGAGATACCAACAGCGATATATAAGTCTGGTGCAACGATTTTACCTGTTTGACCAACTTGCATATCATTTGGCACAAAACCAGCATCTACAGCTGCACGTGATGCACCAATAGCTGCACCTAATTTATCTGCAATACCTTCAAGTAGTTTAAAGTTTTCACCATTTTGCATACCACGACCACCAGAGATAACGACTGAAGCTGCACCTAAATCAGGGCGCTCACTTTCAGTAAACTCGTCGCTTACATGGCTAGAAATACCTGCATCAGTAGCTTGCGATAGTGTCACGATTTCTGCGCTGCCATCTGTTGCTACCGCATCAAAGCCTGTTGCACGCACAGTGATCACTTTTTTCTCATCTAAACTTTGCACTGTCGCTATAGCGTTACCCGCATAGATAGGACGAACAAACGTGTCTGCCGACTCCACCGCAATAATGTCTGATACTTGCGCAACATCGAGTAGCGCCGCTACACGTGGCATAAAGTTTTTACCTGTTGTCGATGCTGCGGCCAGAATATGGTCGTAATCACCGGCTAGTTCAACAACTAAAGCACTGACATTTTCTGCCAGTTGATTTGTATATGCTGCGTTGTCAGCAACAAACACTTTGCTTACGCCATTAGCTTTACTCGCTTGCTCTGCTGCCACCGCACAGTCACTACCAGCAACTAGTACATGAATGTCTCCACCGATCGCTTGAGCTGCTGCAACAGTTTTTAACGTATCAGCTTTTAAGCTAGCGTTGTCATGTTCTGCAATAACTAAAATACTCATTAGATCACCTTCGCTTCATTTTTAAGTTTTTCTACTAATTGTTCTACGCTTTCAACCACGATACCTGCGCTACGTTGCGCTGGAGGTGTAACTTTCAAAACGGTAGAGCGAGGTTTTAGGTCAACACCTAAGTCTGCTGCAGCTTTAACCTCTAACGGCTTACGCTTTGCTTTCATGATGTCAGGTAGCTTGGCATAGCGTGGTTCATTTAGGCGCAGGTCAGTGGTAACAATCGCTGGTAAAGTTAATGCTACTGTTTGTAAGCCACCGTCAACTTCGCGCGTTACGTTAACCTTGTCGCCTTCAACTTTCACTTCTGAGGCAAACGTACCTTGAGGCATACCTGTTAATGCCGCTAACATTTGACCGGTTTGGTTATTATCTGAATCGATAGACTGCTTACCTAAAATAACCAGGCCTGGTTGCTCTTCTTCAACAACTTTCTGAAGTAGTTTTGCAACATTTAGTGATTCTAAATTGTCTGCAGTGTCAATTTGGATAGCGCGATCAGCACCAAGTGCTAAGGCTGTGCGAAGTTGTTCTTGGCACGCTTTATCGCCAATAGAAACAGCGATTACTTCTGTAGCTACACCAGCTTCTTTTAAACGAATCGCTTCTTCTACAGCGATTTCACAAAATGGATTAATAGACATTTTTACGTTGGTTAAATCAACGTCTGTGTTGTCAGCTTTTACACGTACCTTTACGTTGTAGTCGATAACGCGTTTCACTGGAACTAAAACTTTCATATTTAGCCTCTATGTGCTTGTTGTTGTACTACCTTTAATAGGTAGCATGGCATTCATTTTTATGGATGCTCGACAGGTTACTGTTAGTTTACGTTTACGTCAACTGGATAAGTATTTTACCTGTCAAGTTGACCTTACACCTAATACGGATTACATAAAGCGATATATGTCATCAACTATAGTTGAAAACTATGATTCTTGTGGTGACAAATCGATAATGAAACGATATTATCAAACAGGTGTTTGAATTTCAAACGTGTGTTTGAATTTATAATAATTAGAGGGTACGAATATGGAACGCGAATCAATGGATTTTGACGTCGTTATAGTGGGTGCTGGTCCAGCCGGTTTATCTACAGCAATACGACTCATGCAAAATGCACAAAAAAATGATCAAGAATTAATGGTTTGTGTTGTAGAGAAAGGCTCAGAAGTTGGCGCTCACATTCTATCAGGTGCCGTGTTTGAACCTCGCTCATTGGCGGAATTGTTCCCAGAGTGGGAATCAATGGGTGCGCCTGTCACTACTAAGGTAACAGGTGATGGTATTTACCTGTTAAAAAATGAAGAAAAAGCGACAAAATTACCTAACTTTGTCGTGCCTAAAACTATGCACAATGAAGGTAACTACATTGTCAGTATGGGTAACGTATGTCGCTGGTTGGCGGAGCAAGCCGAAGCACTTGGTGTAGAGATTTTTCCAGGCTTTCCAGCACAAGAAGTCTTATATGATGACAATGGCAGCGTAGCAGGTGTTATAACCGGTGATATGGGACTGGATAAAGCAGGCAACCCTAAAGACTCTTATGTTCAAGGGATGGAGTTGCGCGCCAAATATACAGTCTTCGCTGAAGGTTGTCGTGGTCATCTGGGTAAAAGTTTAATTGCAAAATACAATCTAGATGAAGGCAAGTCACCACAGCATTATGGTATTGGTTTTAAAGAAATTTGGGATATCGACCCAGCCCTTCATGAAGAAGGATTGGTTGTTCACACAGCAGGTTGGCCACTAGAATCAGACACGGGTGGCGGTGGCTACTTGTATCACGCCGAGAATAACCAAGTGTTGGTTGGGCTTATTATTGATCTTAATTATGCAAACCCTTATTTGAGTCCTTTTGACGAGTTTCAGCGTTATAAACACCACCCTGTTATCGCACAATATCTTAAGGGTGCAAAACGAGTATCTTATGGCGCTAGAGCGCTGGCAAAAGGCGGATTAAATTCTTTACCTAAAATGACCATGCCAGGTGGGTTATTGGTTGGATGCGACGCTGGCACAATCAATACCGCAAAAATTAAAGGAAACCACACTGCTATGAAGTCTGGCATCATTGCTGCAGATACCATAGCCGCAGCGCTTGTTGGTGGTGATCAAGGTGGTAGTGATTTAGTCGCTTTTGAACAAAACTTTGCACAGTCTTGGTTGCAACCAGAGCTACACAATACACGAAACTTTAGTCCTGCAATGCATAAGCTAGGTACGTTTTGGGGTGGGGCATACAACACCTTAGATCAAAACTTTTTTGGTGGGCGATTACCTTTCAACTTTAAAGATGATTCACGTGACTACGCACAAATGAAACCAGCGCAGAACTGTAAAGAAATTGAATATCCAAAACCAGATGGTGTGCTAAGTTTTGACAAACTATCTTCGGTGTTTTTATCTAATACCAATCATGAAGAAGAACAGCCTTGTCACCTGCAATTAGCGGATGCTGAGATCCCAATTAAGGTGAACTTAGCCACTTACGCTGAGCCTGCACAAAGATATTGTCCAGCCGGTGTATACGAAGTTCAAACCACTGAATCTGGCGAGCAGGAATTTGTGATTAACGCGCAGAACTGCGTCCACTGTAAAACCTGCGATATTAAAGACCCAAGCCAAAACATTACCTGGGTAACACCAGAAGGCGCGGGTGGTCCAAATTACCCTAATATGTAGTAATTAAAGAATAGGGAAGAAAAAGGCAGCGTTTGCTGCCTTTTTTATTGAACGTTAATTAAATCAAACTCTGCTAATGCAGGCATGTTTTGGTGAAGTTCAAACTCCAGCATATTAAGCTCATTTAACTCATAGCAAAACTGCTGCGCTTTTAATTCAATGCGACGGGCTTTTTGACTAACTTCAGCGTCAATATCTTCGGTGAGGGTGTCGATCCGTTCATCCATCGTTGATATGCGCTCTTCACTATTTTCGTCATTTTGCTCACTTAAGTTGGCGCCGACAGCTAATAATATCGTGCCAAGTGATTCAGAAATGACTTCTTCAATTTGCGCTTCAAATTCGCCGGCGAATATTTGATCGAAACTATCAAGATCTTGCGGTGCTAAATAATAGCTATTGTCACTATGATTAAAACGCATCCTTAATCGCCAATGGAGCTCTTCAAATTGTTTTTGTACTTTTTGATGTGCGCGGCTATTTTCACCTGTTAATGTTCCTACGATTTTATCAACAGTTTTAAGGCCCATTTCCGCACTTTCTAATGCAATATCAACGATTTCAGGTATTTGTTCTCTTAGCCCCGCAGCATAACTCGACAACAATTGTTTTTGTTTGTCGTCTAGCGTTTGTTCTCTACCATGAATGAACAGTTGATGCTCATTGTTGATTTGTATTTGCGTTTGACCATGTTTAACAAAGCGAATATGTGATGGGTCAATTATCACGCCATAGCTAAAACTAATATTGCAAGATTGTTCCTGCCCCTGTGCAAATAGGCTAAAAAACACCATAAGAGATGCTAAATACTTCATAGGGACTCAACCTCTTTTTTAACTTGTCTCTGTGTAACATAAGTAGGCGTGCTTGTTGTTGCGCGCAAAAACCGCCTAATTAAGTCTAGCGCAATAGAGGCAACATATTTTTGAAACAAAACGCGATTGCCCGGAATAAGTAGAGTAATGGTGCGCATATCGCTTGCGCTTCCCCATGCAATACATACTGTTCCGACAGGCTTTTCCTCACTGCCACCGTCTGGGCCAGCAATACCTGATACTGCAACGGCTACATCCGCTTTTGCAGTTGATATTGCGCCAAGCGCCATTTCCTTCACAGTTTGTTCACTCACTGCGCCATATTCTGCCAATGTTGTAGCATTAACATTGACCAGTTGCTGTTTTGATTCATTAGCATAGGTGACAAAGCCTGCATGAAAATTTTGCGACGCGCCGGCGATACTAGTGATCTGGCTTGCAATTAAACCACCCGTGCAAGATTCAGCAGTTGTTAAGGT
Organism: Thalassotalea agarivorans; assembly: GCF_030295955.1. Lineage (NCBI taxonomy): Bacteria > Pseudomonadati > Pseudomonadota > Gammaproteobacteria > Alteromonadales > Colwelliaceae > Thalassotalea > Thalassotalea agarivorans. The sequence goes on along the minus strand of NZ_AP027363.1, from coordinate 2,392,123 downwards.
ATATCCTTTGTCAGCGAGTAAGTTAAGCACCACCTCTTGTAGCGATAACGGCTTTTCATCAACATAGTTGAATAAATGATCGCCAAGTAATTGCGCTATTTTTTTTACGTAAGTTTGTTGTAGCTGATTATCCTGTTCTCGATAGGCAGTAACTTTCACTTCAAGGCTTGGTAAGCCTGCGCGAAATCCGAGAGAAAGTTGCTCCGGCCAATCGGGGATATTGCTTGACAATAATTCTTGTATTTGAGATTCGCCCATTCCAAACACTTGCAGGCGAATGGTATTAGTCTTTTGTGCTTGCGGTAAACTCGCAACAATTTGCGGCATGATCTGATGATGCATCATCAGCTTAAGTTCTCTTGGTACGCCTGGCGTGCAAAAAATTGTGCAACCATTAAGTACAGTCATAAAACCGGGCGCGCTACCAATCTCGTTTTTTACAATATCAACGCCTTTGGGAAGCATGGTTTGTTTTAGATTTGCTGGCGAAAGTTGCGCACCTCTTTTTTCACACCACTGCGATAATTGCGTTAGCGCCTCGCTGTGTTGTTCAATGCTAGTATCCATGCTTTGTGCTAGCGCTTGTGCGGTAAGGTCATCAACGGTGGGTCCAAGGCCGCCATTTATGATCAAAATGTCTGCGCTTTTTGAAATCGCCGATATTTCCTCCGTGAGCAAGGTAAGGTCGTCTCCGACAGTGACTTTACGAGCGATCGATAATCCGCTTTCTGCAAGCGCATGTGCGAGAAAAGCTGAATTTGAATCAACAATGTCACCCGCCATAAGTTCATCGCCGGTCAGTAATAACTGAATACTAATTTTTTTCATATTCGCCTAATATGGTTTTAAACCTTTTAATAAATTGCGACATCTAACACCATAATACTAAACGAAAACGGGATAAAAAATGAAAAGTTTATCGAAAATACTGGCGACATTAATTGTAACGATTTCCTTCAATACCTTGGCTGATGTCGAAGATGTTATTCAAAAAACATTTGATGTCGATGCTGACGTTAAGTTCTCACTAGAAAACATAAACGGTGGGGTTACTATCGAAAGCTGGTCACAAAACAGTATCGAAGTTATCGCGACGATCAAAGCGAAAACACAGGATGATAGAGATAAAGTAAAAATTGAATTTAAATCGAGTTCAAGCAAAGTTGAAGTTGAAACTAAACACAAAGAATCATCTATGTGGGGTGGCGACGATAACGTGAATGCTTCTGTTACTTATCAGGTTAAGGTGCCGGCGTCTGCAGAGTTAACAGACGTGGAGCTTGTTAATGGAAGTTTAGCCATTACTGGCGTGCAAGGCGGCGTGGAAGCAGCGACTGTTAATGGTCAAATGATGATTGAAGATGTTGCCGGTGATATCGAATTGGATTCTGTTAATGGAAAGATCAAATTGACAGTTAGTGATCTAGCAAACACTCAAAAAATTGATGTAGATACAGTCAATGGAGTGATTCAAATCTACGTACCTGAACCTTTTAATGCGGATGTCGATATCGAAACACTAAACGGCAGCATTAAAAATCAATTTGGTTTAGTTGAAGAAGAGGGCTTGGTTGTTGGAAATAGCGTGTCTGGGCGCGTTGGTAGTGGCGATGTCAGTGTAGAAATCGAAACTGTGAATGGCAGCGTAAAGCTTTATAAACGCTAAAGTGTATTAAAGGATATAAATAGTAATAAAAGGCGAGTATAAATACTCGCCTTTTTTAGTTACACTGCCTGCAAGATATTTCTTTGAGAATAATAATGACATTTGAACGAAACCAGCTTATCGGCCAATGGTATCGCAATGAGCTTGATCAGCAAGGCTGTTTAGTGTCTGAATTTGCTCAACTATTTGCCGATGGTGGCTACGAGTTTTCGTTTGTTTACCACGACAAAGACGGTCAAGTGAAACAACAGTCTATCGAATTAGGGGACTGGGGATTGTGTGGCGATATCCACTTTACGACAGCGAAAAGTGAATACATCAATGACGAGCACTTTGCGTGCGACCTTACCTTAGCCGACAATTATCACGCTTATCGCGTTTTGGAATTAAGTGATAAGGTCTTTAAATATCAGCATATAGTGACCAAAGAAGTGTTTATCCTAAAGCGGGTAATTGATAAAATTGCCTACTGTTAGTCTCAAACGTGTGAAGAATTAAAGAAAATGAACCAATTTAAGTCGGCGAGCTTAATAACAGCAATAAAAACGCCTTTTTTACCGTCTGGTGAAATTGATATTACGACATATGACGCCCTTATGGAGGTGCAAATTGCCGCAGGTGTAGACGGTATTGTCGTAGGTGGCACAACAGGTGAGGGCCATTTGCTTAGCTGGGAAGAGCATTTAATGCTGATTGCCCATTCAAGCCATAAGTTTGGCGATCGTATTTTAATCATCGGTAACACCGGTAGTAACAATACCAAAGAAGCGATAAAAGCGACAAAACATGGTTTTGCTATGGGTATGCATGCAGCGCTGCAAATCAACCCTTATTATGGTCGCACGTCAACAGAAGGTTTAAGAGCACACTTTTCTAAAGTGCTTGAGATTGGTCCAACGTTTATTTACAACGTACCCGGTCGAACAGGGCAGGATTTAACACCTGAGATTTTGAAACCACTTGCTCATCATGAAAACTTAATTGGTATTAAAGAATGTGCAGGTGACGAGCGTATCGCTTACTGGGAGTCGCGTGGTGTCGCTTGTTGGTCGGGTAATGACGACCAAGCATTTACGTCAAGACACAGAAGCAATTCACACGGTGTTATTTCGGTGACCTCTAATATTTTGCCAGGGTACATGCGTACCTTGATGGACGATGCAAATGCCAGTGAATTAAATGAATCACTAACAGACGTTTTCGATTGGTTATTCTGTGAGCCAAATCCAATCGCATTAAATACTGCACTAGTGATGAATGGCGCGGTAAAACCGGTGTTTAAGCTACCTTATATTGCACTTAACCAAGAGCAACGACAGCAAGGTAAGGCGTTATTTGACGCTATTAAGAAAACAGATATAGTTGGCGGCCATTTAAAAGATAAATCAGATGATGACTTTATCTATGTCGCTTAGCAAAAATGAATATTAGGGAGCATACGCTCCCTTTTTTTTGTTTAGAGAAAAGCCATGAATAAAGTTGAAATTAAATACTGTAGTTTGTGCGGGTGGCTAATTCGGTCGTCTTGGATGGCACAAGAGCTACTGACAACGTTTAGCCAAGAACTAGATGAAGTGAGTTTACAACCAGCCAGCAGCGGTTTGTTTGAAATCGTCGTAAATGGTAAACGGGTTTGGTCACGTGAGCATGACGGCGGCTTTCCTGATATTAAAACACTCAAGCAACGCGTTCGTGACATTGTTATTCCGTCAAAAGATTTAGGCCATATTGACCGGTAGTTTTAAAGCGTCAGTTGCAGCGATTCTGGCAATGTAATGTCTCTGTGCTGCTCGGTCAGTGGGCAGGTAAAACTTAAATGAGATGAGCGCAATTGTAGATCTACATCTTCGGCCGTTGCGTTACCATGAAGCCTGTCGCCAACAACGGGGTGGCCAAGAAACGCGGCGTGTTTTCGAATTTGGTGCTTTCGTCCGGTCTTAATAGTGACCTGAATCAGCGTTCTATCTAACTTTGCATCGTACTCAAGTGGTAAAAATTCACTGTACGCCGCTTTACCGTCAATAGCATGTTCTACAACGATAGGCGCGTCTGCTTTTAGGTGGCCCGCAACAATAATTTTATACTGTTTATTGAGTTGATGATGTTCAAATAAGTGACTCAAGGCTCGCGCCGCCTTTTTGCTATGCGCAATAACAATAATGCCACTTGCCGCTTTGTCGAGACGGTGCAGTAAGAATGCAACACGCTGCGGCTGGAGGTGTGTTTCCGCAAAGCGCGTTATGGTGAGATGATCACTCCATTTACTGCCTTGGGATAACATCCCTGACGGTTTAAACCAAAAACTATAATCCTGCATATCCGCCAGTAAAATCGCCTCTTCGCACGTCTGTGCCAGTACCGATTGGTTATAATAAAAATGCAAACTATCGTTAGGCTGCAATGTTGTTTTTAACCTTCGAACTCGCCGCGTTTGTTTGCCGCGAGACAACCATAATGCGCCTTTTTGAATAGCTGTTTTTAGCGTCGAAGACGATAACTGCGTTTCTTCTTTTAAAAGATGAAGCAAGCCAAGGTCTGGCACATCAACAGTAATATGAAATTCTTTAGGCGACATCTCGTTTTAACCGTGAATACAGTTACGCATTTAGGTGATAATGCGTTATTCTATCAGAAATTTTACTAAGCGTTTAAACTGGCGTGACTATAGATATATCTGCCCTTAAACAACAGACTAAATTAAAAAGTAAATCGTTTTTTGATCACAAAACGATCATTAAAAAGATGCTGCTGGGAAAGACAGTTGCCTGCCAACATTGTCAGCAGGCTTTGACGATTACGTTAAATAAAGGTACGCCTTCTTCAATTCGTTGCAAAAAAGGCTGTACTGATATCGAACTAGAGGTTGAGCTATAAAAAGCTCGCTATCTCATCCAAAGACTTTTTAACACTAGCGTGTGCAGGGATGGTCGCATCTTCGGCAGGGTAACCTGCTATTAACAGCATATAAGCGCGCTCATTATCGCCTCGCTGACAAATTTTGTTCAAGAAAGACATGGGCTTGGGTGTATGAGTCAGCGTTGCTAAGCCAGCATTGTGCAATGCAGTAATTAAAAAGCCTGTGGCAATACCAACAGATTCGTGTACATAGTAGTTTGTATTCTTATCTTCAGCGTGAATGCCACCTTTCTTTTGGCTAAATATCGCAATCAACCATGGTGCATGTTCTAGATAAGGTTTCTCAGCATCAGTGCCTAATGGTTTTAGAGCGTCTAACCACTCTTCACCGGCTCTGCCATCATAAAATCCTCGCTCGTGCTGTTCTGCTTGTTCGCGTACTTGTTGTTTTATCTCATGCGACGAAATGGCGCAAAAATGCCAAGGTTGGTGATTTGCTCCACTTGGTGCTTTGCCTGCAGCCATGATGCAGTTTTCTATGATTTCTTTAGGTACAGCTTTGTCGCTAAAACTTCGAATAGAATGACGGCGGCTAATGTCAGCTAAAAACGCTTGTGAGCGCGCTAGCATTTCTTCTTGTGGATATTCAATAAAATCTGATAAAGGGGAACAATCGTGTTTTTGCATAATTATTTTTCTAGTCGATGTGTTGATATAGACAACATTTGTAACAATTTACTGGGCTGCAGAAATGCAGAGAATATAAGGTAAAGTGTTTTTAAACAAAGAACAAACAAAGAGTTAAATAACCACTAATAATTTCATTATAAAAAAAGGGTTTTTATAATGAAATAGTCTTATCCGGTACATACTACTTAGGAAAAATTGACTAGGCTTTTATGTGACCTTACAAGGAGGTTGTTATGAAAGACCTACATCATATTTTGGCGGTGTTAAAAGGGAAACCTAGCGACGCCGCTGTGATCAGCAAAGCCAGCCGAATAGCGGCTGCGTCACTGGCAAGTCTCACCTTTTTGATCGTGTTGTCTATTGAAGAGCGATTTTTTACGTGGGGCACTGAACGCTCCATTATTCGTCAAAAATTTAGAGTATTGCTTGATCGAATTGATCAATATGAAGATTTTGTGCCGCAAGCAAAGGTTAAACTAGCCGAATCGGGCATGCCTTTCTCGGCGGTACAAAAAGAACTCTCGGTCAAAATGGCAGATTTGATTGTGGTGGAGAATGACCATCATCACGATTACAAGCTACCGCTCACCATGCCGTTAGATTTGCATTTACTTAGAGATACTGATGTGCCGGTACTGTTTGTTGATAAAAAGCCTTGGCTTAAAAATGGTGTCCTGACAGCGGCGTTAGATTTGGATGAAAGCGAAGTTAATATGCCAAATGGTCTAAACGATCAACTTGTCGAAGAAAGTCAGTATATTGCGCAGTTGCTCGACTTTGACGTGCAGTTGTTAACCTGCTTTTTAAACGACGATTTAACCATGTCTTGTCATACCGACGATATTGAACATAGAAAGTTGTCGCCAAAAGAAGAGCATATTCAAAAGATTTTAGCGGAAGCGAGCCAGTTTCAAATTCCCCAAGAGCGATGCAGAATAGAGGAAGGTTTGCCTGATGATGTGTTACCGCGCGTGGTCAAAGAGCATCAGAGTAATATTCTCATTTTAGGCGCTCGCAGCCATCAAGGTATTTTGGGTCGACTGCGCGGCCACACCAGCGAATATGTTATCGACAAACTAGACAGTGATATGCTGGCGTACAAAGCGGTTCATTAACTCTACAGCTTTATATAGCACATAAAAAAGGGAGCAAGTGCTCCCTTTTTGTGACTTAGATTAACTAGCCAATAAATTTACGCGCGTTTCTAAACATGCGGACCCAAGGTGAATCTTCTTGCCACTCATCTGGGTGCCATGAATTCGACACTGTTCTAAATACACGCTCTGGATGAGGCATCATGATTGTAACGCGACCATCGGTTGTTGTAAGTGACGTAATACCATCTGGTGAACCATTCGGGTTCGCTGGATACGTTTCAGTTACTTCACCGTAGTTGTTTACATAACGCATCGACACTGTACCTGAATCATTGGCGTTTGCTATTGCATCTTCACTAGCAAATTCTGCGCGACCTTCACCATGTGACACGGCGATTGGCATGCGCGAACCTTCCATACCTTTGAAGAAGATAGACGGACTTTCTTGAATTTCAACTAATGAGAAGCGCGCTTCAAAACGCTCTGATTTGTTTTGTACAAAGTGTGGCCAATGGTCGCTACCTGGAATGATTTCTTTTAAGTTAGAAAGCATCTGACAACCATTACATACACCTAGAGAGAAGGTGTCTTTACGCTCGAAGAATGTTTTGAACATTTCACGTGCTTTAGCGTTAAACAAGATTGATTTCGCCCAACCTTCACCAGCACCAAGTACGTCACCGTAAGAGAAACCGCCACATGCAACAAGGCCATTGAAGTCAGCTAAGTCTGTGCGACCACCTAAGATGTCAGACATATGAACGTCAACTGTAATGAAACCAGCGCGATCAAATGCTGCTGCCATTTCAACGTGAGAGTTAACCCCTTGCTCACGCAAAATTGCTACGCGAGGGTTGGTTTCATTGTCAGCATCCTTAACAATTAAATCAGCAACAATATCTTCATTAATGTCGAAGCTTAAGCTTGCATTCAAGCCAGGATCTTCTGTATCAAATTTAACGTCGAACTCTTGTTGAGCACACTCAGGGTTGTCACGCATTGCTTGCATCTTAAGCGTTGTTTCAGCCCAAACAGTACGATAATACGTGCGTGAATTCTCTAGTACTGTTTCGCCATCGCGAGTAAAACGAATGGTATCGTCGTTGTTCAAACGAGCGATATCATTACAAAGCGCTAGGATACCGTGTTGCTCAAATACTTGATGGATATAATCAACATCGCTTTCTGCGATTTGAATCACTGCGCCAAGTTCTTCATTGAACAGTACTTCTAAGTTGCTACCCGAAAGCGCAGACAAATTAACATCAATACCTGTGTGTCCTGCAAACGCCATTTCAACAAGCGTTGTGAACAAACCACCGTCACTACGGTCGTGGTAAGCGATTAACATTTCTTCTGCAACTAATTGCTGAATAGCGTTGAAGAACGCTTTTAATGTTTCAGCATTATCCACATCAGGTGCTTCACTACCTAATTGCTTATAAACTTGTGCTAAACAGCTTGCGCCTAAACGGTTCTTACCACCAGAAAGGTCGATCGCGACGATACGTGTATCGCCCTTGTCTGTTCTAAGCTCAGGCGTTACTGTCTTGCGAATATCTTCAACACGGCCAAAGGCTGTGATGATAAGAGACATAGGCGCCGTGACTGCTTTTTCTTCGCCGTCTTGCTGCCACTTTGTCTTCATAGACATTGAATCTTTACCAACTGGGATAGTCAGGCCAAGCGCAGGACAAAGTTCTTCACCTACCGCTTTTACTGCTTCATAAAGGCCCGCATCTTCACCAGGGTGACCAGCAGCCGACATCCAGTTAGCTGACAGTTTAATACGATTTAAATCGCCAATATCGGCACTTGCGATATTAGTCAGCGCTTCAGCAACTGCTAGTCGTGCTGATGCGCCATAGTTTAGTAGTGCAACTGGCGTGCGCTCACCCATAGACATGGCTTCACCATGGTAGGTGTCTAGCGCTGCCGCTGTAACCGCACAGTCTGCAACAGGTACTTGCCAAGGACCAACCATTTGGTCGCGGCTAACCATGCCAGTTACAGAACGGTCACCAATAGTAATAAGGAATGTTTTCTCTGCGATAGTAGGTAAACGTAGAATACGATCTGCAGCGTCAGCAACATCGACGTTGTTGAGATCTAGTGCCTTACCTGTTTCCGTTTTGCTAACTACATCGCGGTGCATTTTAGGTGGCTTACCTAGTAACACATCCAAAGATAAATCAATTGGTGTATTGTTGAAATGACTGTCTGTTAACGTTAGGTGCTCTTCTTCTGTTGCTTTACCAACCACAGCAAACGGTGCACGTTCACGACGACAAATCGCTTCAAACACTGGTAACTGTTCGTCAGAAACAGCCAATACATAGCGTTCTTGAGATTCATTACACCAAATTTCTAGAGGCGACATACTGCGCTCATCATTTGGTACGTTACGCAGCTCAAAGTTACCACCACGGCCGCCATCAGCAACTAGCTCAGGGAAGGCGTTTGATAAACCGCCCGCACCAACGTCGTGGATGAATAAAATTGGGTTGTCGTCACCAAGTTGCCAGCAGCGATCTATCACTTCCTGACAGCGACGTTCCATTTCTGGGTTTTCACGTTGTACTGATGCAAAATCAAGGTCTTCAGCTGATTGGCCTGATGCCATTGACGACGCTGCGCCACCACCTAAACCAATGTTCATTGCTGGGCCACCTAATGCAATCAGGTTAGCACCAACATTAATTTCGCCTTTTTCTACATGTTCACGGCGGATATTACCTAAACCACCAGCAATCATAATAGGCTTGTGATAACCGCGCACTTCAGCGCCATTAAATGAATCCACTTGCTCTTCGTATGTACGGAAGTAACCAAGAATATTTGGACGGCCAAATTCGTTGTTAAAGGCAGCGCCACCTAGCGGGCCTTCAACCATAATATCTAGAGCGTTTACAATACGCTCTGGCTTACCAAAGTCAGTTTCCCATGGTTGTTCAAAACCAGGAATACGTAAATTCGATACTGAAAAACCTACAAGGCCGGCTTTTGGTTTTGAACCAATACCCGTTGCGCCTTCGTCACGAATTTCGCCACCAGAACCAGTTGCCGCACCCGGATGAGGCGAAATAGCAGTAGGGTGGTTATGTGTCTCGACCTTCATCAGAATATTAATTTCTTCTTCTGTGTAGGCGTACTCTTTTGTTTCTGGATCAGGGAAGAAACGACCGGCTTCACTACCTACCATAACAGCAGCGTTATCTTTGTATGCGCTTAGCACGTAGTCGCTGTTTGTTTCATAGGTGTTTTTGATCATTTTAAACAATGATTTTGGCTGCGCATGACCGTCGATTGTCCAGTCTGCATTGAAAATTTTATGACGACAATGCTCTGAGTTTGCTTGTGCAAACATGTAAAGTTCAATGTCGTTAGGATTACGCGCCATGCGAGTAAAGTTTTCGACAAGGTAGTCAATCTCGTCTTCGGCTAACGCTAAACCTAATTCAATGTTTGCCTTTGCAAGTGCTTCACGACCACCGGATAAAATATCAACTGATGATAATTGTCCTGGTTCCGCGCTTGCGAATAATTGCTCTGCGTCGCTAAATTCAGCAAATACAACTTCCATCATGCGGTCATGCAAAATAGCGATAAGTTGTTGCTGTTGTTCGTCAGTTAATGCGTCGGCTTTAACGTAGTAAGCAATACCGCGCTCAAGGCGAATGATGTTGCTAAGGCCGCAGTTGTGGGCGATGTCGGTAGACTTAGAAGACCAAGGCGAGATAGTGCCTGGGCGAGGAGTAACAAGAAGAAGTTGGCCTTCAGGGGCGTGTTCTTCAATCTTAGGTCCGTAAGTTAAGAGCTTATCTAGTACAGATTGTTGCTCGTCAGAGAGTGCTTCACTTACATGCGCAAAGTGATAGAACTCTGCATAAATGTCTGAAACTGGGAGCTTTTTATCTCGGCACTGGCTCAACAATTTTTGGATTCTGAAATCCGAAAGGGCCGGTGCACCACGAAGGGTCTTTATCAACATCGCCATAATAATATTATTTACCAAATTGTAATGGATTAAGAAATCGCGCGTATTATAAAGTAAACCGTGGCTATTGAGTAGTTTAATTCTGTGAGAATTGGTGTCTTTTTTTAAGTTTTTTAAATTAGTTGTAATTCCACATGCACCTTCATACTAATTCGCGTATAGTGAGCGTTAGCTGAATAGATATATTCATGTTTTATAACGACTAAAATGATTCGAAACACCTATACACTATGCTTGATACTGGCGCTGACATTGGCGCTTGTAGCCTGTAAACCGGCACCAAACGACACCTCTCTTGGCACTGTCCTTTCTGCAAAAACCTTGCGTGTCGGCATGATGTTTGGTCCTACGACCTATTACTTGGGGGCGCAGGGTCCTGAGGGTTTTGAGTATGAATTAGCCAAAGCTTATGCCAAGTATTTAGACGTTGAGTTAGAAGTTGTTGCCAGCTATTCCCTCGATGATCTTTTTGCCAAGCTAGATAATCATGAAGTAGATATGCTCGCGTCTGGTTTAACGGTCACCGAAGAGCGTAAAAAGCATTATCAATTCTCCCCCAGCTATGACGAAGTTAGCCAGCTGTTGGTCTACAAACGCGGTACAACAAGACCAAGAGAAATCACAGATATTACTCAGCCGTTGCTGGTAACTTCTGCCTCTTCACACCTAGAAAATTTAATTGCGCTTAAGGCAACATACCCTAATTTACAGTGGAAAGAATCTCCTGAGCACGATGCTGAGGAATTAATGGCGAAAATTTCTATAGGCGAGATAGCATATACGGTTGTAGATAGTAATCAGCTTGCAGTGAATCGTCGCTATTACCCAGAAATTTCGCCCGCGCTTGAGTTAAAAAAAGCCGAGCCAATCGCTTGGGTTATTAACAAAAGTAGCGACAAAGCCTTGTTCACTTCGTTAATAGAATTTTTTGGCACAGTGCATCACGATGGCACCATAATCGCCATGCAAGACAAGTACTACGGCCATATTCAAGAATTCAATTTTGTAAATACCCGCGCCTTTATTCGCGCCGTAGACAAAACCTTGCCTAAGTACAGAGCCACCTTTGAAAAGCATAGCGATATTATCGATTGGCGTTTACTAGCTGCCATTAGCTACCAAGAGTCTCATTGGAATCCACGAGCAAAATCATACACTGGCGTGCGTGGCATGATGATGCTGACACTACCAACTGCGAAACAAGTGGGCGTTAAAAATCGCCTCGATGCAGAACAAAGTATTGCCGGTGGCGCAAAGTATTTTCAGCAACTGATTGCAAGAATGCCTGCACGTATTCCTGAGCCGGATAGGCTTTGGTTTGCACTTGCTGCATATAACGTTGGTTATGGCCATTTAAATGATGCAAGGGCAATAACCCGCAAGCAGGGTGGTGATGCTGATAGATGGGTAGATGTAAAAGAACGTCTGCCTCTATTAAGACAAAAGAAATATTACAAACATACCAAGTACGGTTATGCACGTGGTGACGAAGCAGTAAATTATGTGGACAATATCCGCCGTTACTACGATACTTTAACTTGGTTAGATGAAAAAGTGACAGAGTAACGACCCAAGGATAAAGACTTTGTCAATCAATGCCGTGCTTTACGGGAGCAGAAGAGCGGCAATTAGCCAATGGAATTTGTCATGGCCAAGAACTTTAGACGACAAGCAATTGCGAATAAAAGAAAAAGAATGGTGCATCAGCGTCGTAAAAAAGTGGTTGAAAGGCGACATGTGTTTTATCGCCAAGTAATAGAAGACTTGAAAGCGTCTTAGTCTTGCGCGTTAGCGCGTTTTTCTGCTTTTAATGCTTTAATCTCTTTTCTGCGTTGTTTAAAAAACGCAGACAACATCGCGCTGCACTGCTCAGCTCGTGAAGATTGTTGCGCCTCAATTTTATGATTCAACGCTACGTGATTAGTTAAATCCATAATTGAACCGGCACTCCCTGTTTTCTCATCTTTTGCGCCATAAACAAGGCGTTTGATCCGACTATGCACCAGTAAACCTGCACACATTGGACAGGGCTCTAAAGTCACGTACAAGGTACAGTCTAACAACCGATAATTGCCTAATGTTTTACCCGCTTCTCGAATGGCAAGCATTTCAGCGTGTGCAGACGGATCATTTAAGGTGATCGACTGATTGTATCCGCGGCCAACTATTTCGCCGTTGTGGACGACAACAGCCCCGACAGGTATTTCTCCGATAGCTTGCGCTTGCAGTGCTAATGCCATCGCTTCATCCATAAATGAAAGGTCTTGCGTTGTTTCAGCCATTGTTTATAAAAACCGCGTTAGTAAGTCATTAAGGTAACGGTGGCCCTTTTCAGTGACCGCCATCGCATCGTCTTGCTTAGATATTAACCCGAGTTTGATTGCTTTTGCTATTTCGTGCTCAATACTCTGACGCGACAACCCCGTTGCTTTTTCATAGTCATCATAGGTAAAACTTGCGCACAAGCGTAATTGATTCATCATAAATTCAAAAGGCAGTTCTTCACCTGCAATAGTCGTTAGATGATCTAGATGTTCTCGGTTGGTATCTAGGTAGCCTTTAGGGTGTTTGACCTTTACGGTACGCATAATCTTGCCTTGCTCGGGCAAGGTAATTTTTCCATGCGCACCACAACCGATACCTAAGTAGTCACCAAAGCGCCAATAGTTAATATTGTGCTGGCAACGCTTACCTGGTTTGGCGTAGGCGGAGATCTCATATTGTTCGTAGCCGTTAGCTGCAAGCAATGCAACGCCTTGTTGCTGTATATCCCATAGTACATCATCTTGCGGCAGTTCTGGCGGCTTAGAGTAAAACGCCGTGTTAGGTTCAATGGTTAATTGATACCAAGAAATATGATCAGGATTTAGCGAAATGGCTGTTTTAAGATCGTTTAATGCTTGGTCAATAGCTTGGTTGGGCAGCCCATGCATTAAGTCCAAGTTAAAGCTTTTTACGCCACAGGTTTTAGCTAAACGCGCAGCATTTTTTGCTTGTTCGCTATCGTGAATACGGCCTAGAGTAAGCAATTTCTCACCTTCAAAGCTTTGCACGCCAATCGATAAACGTGTTACACCTGCTTTGGCAAAGCCGGTAAATTTGTCTGCTTCTACTGTGCCAGGATTCGCTTCTAGCGTGACTTCTAAGTCTTCTGAGCAGTTAAATCGTGTTTTAACTTGCGCTAGTAACGTGGACATTGCGTCTGCCGAAAATAGGCTTGGCGTGCCACCACCGATAAAAATAGTATGTAGTGTTCTACCAGTAAGCTCAAACCTTGCAATGTCACTGTCTAAGTCTTTAAGAAGCTCGTTGACATAATCTTGCTCTGGAATGTCATGCTTAAGTGCGTGTGAATTAAAGTCACAATAAGGGCACTTTTGCACGCACCAAGGGATATGTATATATAGCGATAACGGCTGCTGCGCTAACATTAACTGATATGCTCAAATAATTGCTTTAGCGCTTTACCGCGGTGGCTGAGTGCATGCTTTTCGGCTTTACTGAGCTGCGCAGCAGTTTTACTCATATCGTCAACCCAAAACACTGGGTCATAACCAAAACCTTCATCGCCACTGCGCTCTGAAGTGATTCTACCTTCCCATGTGCCATGACAAACTAGCGGCGTTGGATCAAGCGCATGCTTCATGTAAACAAGCACGCAATGAAAGCGTGCTGTTCTTTCCTGTTCGGGAATATCAGCCATTTCTGTAAGCAATTTGGTAATATTATCGCTATCTGAGGCATCTTCACCACTATAACGAGCCGAATAAATGCCTGGCGCGCCATTAAGCGCGTCTACTTCTAAACCTGAATCGTCAGCGATGGTGGCAAGTCCGGTAATTTTGGCGGCATGTCTTGCCTTGATGATGGCATTTTCAATGAATGTTGTGCCTGTTTCTTCAGCATCGACGACATTGAACTCACTTTGTGGCAACACAGTATAACCGCGCTCGGCAAGCAAGCTTGCCATTTCTTTTACTTTTCCTTGGTTGCCAGTGGCTAACACTATTTTTTGCATGATAGGCATTAATTAAGAAATAAGAGGAGGGTATTGTACTTTATCTCGCACAATGATTAAACGCAGGTAAGCGCCAATGGGCTTACCTGCTTGAAAGCTAATCTACATAAAACTTTTGTTTAAATTGAAGCTTATGTGTTTCGACGCCATCAGTAATGGTTAAATCAAAACTAATGGTCTCTTCATCTGAATAGTTAACTTGTGCAAGATAATAAATCGCATCACCTTCGGTAACTTCAACAAATTCCAGCGAAATTAATTGCCCGGCTAAGTTTTTGGCTTTGCCTGTGATAGACACATGTTTGGCGGGAAAATTTTCTTTGCTGTTATCCAACACTGAAATATTAACTAAGCCATTATATCGGCTACGTTGAATATCATAGGCCGTTGCAATTGCTGGCGTTAAAAAGGTCGAGTTGATGGCAATATAGTGCACATTCATCGACCCCATTTTTTTCATGTTCTCAGCTTGTGCTGGTGACATTAAAGGCGCAATCAACAAAAATGCGGTCATCAGGTAATGTTTAAATCTATTTTTCATGTGCAACTCCTTCCAGTAGATTGATTACTGAATACGTCCTGACTTCTAATTAGTATAGCGTTAAAGTACTGGTTTTGTTTAAAACAGCGTATGCCAATAAGGCACGAATTTACCGATAAACATATTAAGTACGTTCAACAACAGAAAAGCAGCAATAATCGATAAATCTAAGCCTCCAATAGGCGGTATTATGCGACGAATTGGAGCAAGAATCGGTTGCGTAAGCTGTTGCAGAATGACCATAGTAGGGTTATAGCCTTGCACAACCCAGCTCATCACCGCCATGATAATCATGCACATGAACAATAAAAAGCCCGTTTGTTTGATCAAAAATAGGCCGCCAAAATATGTTGCCGCTAGCGGGTCAAAAGGCCCGCCCATTAAGAAAGGGATAACGCTGTATTTCAGTGTTGCAAAAATAAACGCAATAACAATGGTGGCAATATCAATACCAGCAAAGCCAGGGATGATGCGTCTAAATGGCACCACCACAGGGTTGGTCACTTTCACAACGAATTGGCTTAACGGGTGGTAAAAATCAGCACGCACCAGTTGTAGCCAAACACGTATGATCAATAATGAAATGATCGCATCAAAAGCAAATCGAAGAAGGTAATTTACAATATCCATGAACTATCCAATTGGTTATTTGTTTGCTGCAGCCATTTCTTTAGCGCGTGCAAGAGCCTCCAAAGCGCCAGCTTTTATATGTTGTGGTATATGGTCAGATTTCATTTTTTCAATAGCAGCATTAGTTGTGCCACCTTTAGAAGTAACGTTCTGGCGCAATGTTTCAATACTTAATTCGGGGTTGTCTCTAACCATAGTGGCAGCGCCTAAGGCAGTTTGCTGCACCATTTCTCGCGCTTGATTCGCGCTAAATCCAAGCGCTAAAGCTTGCTCTTCTAATGCTTCCATAAATAAGAAAAAGTAAGCAGGGCCAGAGCCCGAGATAGCAATAACATGGTCGATATCATCTTCACTATCAAGCCAAACAATATTGCCAACACTTGCCATGATCATGCCTGCAGTGTCTTTTTGCACTTGTTCACATTCTGTTGAAGCAAATAGGCCAGTCACGCCCAGCCCTACTTGGCTAGGTGTGTTAGGCATGGTGCGTACAATGGCAATGTTCCCTAAGCGTTTTTGCATGGATTCAAGCGTAACACCTGCGGCGACAGACAAAACAGTTTTGTTGCCAGCAACAATAATGTCTTTTAACGACTCACATACTTCATGAATTAGATGTGGTTTGACGCCTAGTACTATAAAATCTGCGAATGTGGCCGCTTCAGCATTGTTTGCAGTATGACGAATGCCAAGTGATTGGTGCAACGCTTCACGTTTTTCTAAAGATGGGTTAGAGACAATAATATTATCGGCAGGGTAGCCATTAGCCACTAACCCCTTGATGATAGCGCCGTTCATATTACCTGCGCCGATGAAAGCTATTTTTACGTTATTCATGTTCTTGTTCCAAATATCGCCGTACCTATTCTTACCATAGTGCTACCGTGCAATATTGCTTGAGTTAAATCGTTGCTCATACCGAGTGATAAGGTGTCTACGCTATCATATTGTTTAGCTAGTTGAAGAAATAATGTCTGCATTTTTTGATAGTGTTCAATCGGCGCATTTTTTGCGGGAATTGCCATGATACCTCTGAGTACTAAATGCTCAGATTCTGCAACATATTGAGCCAATTGAATTATTTCTTCAGCAGTTGCACCTGATTTCGTTGTTTCTTCACTAATATTCACTTGTAAACAAACGTTGAGCGGGGTATCTTGAGAACGCCTTTGCTCGTTTAAACGTTGCGCTATTTTTAGTCGGTCTACGCTGTGAACCCAGCTAAAATGCTCTGCAATTAAACGTGTTTTGTTTGATTGTATCGGGCCAATAAAGTGCCAACAAATATCAGGCAAATGTTGAAGAGATTCAATTTTTTCTACCGCTTCTTGCAGGTAGTTTTCACCAAAGTCTTTTTGACCTTCGGCATACGCGGCTTCAATCGCCGAGGTAGGTTTAGTTTTACTTACCGCAAGAAGTTTTACATCAGCGCTATCGCGTTGAGCTTGAAAACAAGCATTGATAATTTGTTGTTTTACCGCTAACAGGTTACTTTTAATAGTCATGAGCCTTGTTCTAGTAACAAGATGTCTAGCATCACGTGGCAGAGTAATAACGCAAATTATGATTTATCGGGATGCTTGAGTAAATAAAAAGAATTAAAAGCGAACATTAAATTCGCATATTCAACAATTTTGATTAACAAAGAGGTTTGTATGGATATTACTGAACTACTAGCGTTTAGTGTACAAAATAACGCATCTGACTTGCATTTATCGACAGGAACACCGCCTTCTATTCGTGTAGATGGTGATGTGAGAAAACTTAATATTCCAGCGTTCGATGCAAAAGATGTTAACGCTTTAGTTTACGACATCATGAATGACCGCCAGCGTAAAGAATACGAAGAAAACCTAGAAGTGGATTTCTCGTTTGAAGTGCCTAACTTGGCGCGTTTCAGGGTTAATGCGTTTAACCAAAACCGCGGTCCTTCTGCTGTATTTCGTACTATCCCAAGTAAAATTTTGTCGTTAGAAGAGCTCGGTTGCCCTGATATCTTCAGAGACATTTCAGAAAACCCGCGTGGCCTAGTACTGGTAACGGGACCAACAGGTTCAGGTAAGTCAACAACGCTAGCTGCGATGATTGATTACATCAACAACTCTAAGCACGATCATATCCTAACCATTGAGGATCCGATCGAATTCGTTCACGACAACAAAAAGTGTTTGATCAACCAACGTGAAGTGCATCGTGACACACTAAGCTTTAATGCCGCCCTGCGTAGCGCGCTTCGTGAAGACCCAGATGTTATTCTAGTTGGTGAGATGCGTGACCTTGAAACGATTCGACTTGCAATGACTGCAGCGGAAACGGGTCACTTAGTATTTGGTACCTTGCATACTACCTCAGCGCCAAAAACCATTGACCGTATTATCGATGTATTCCCAGCAGAGGAAAAATCTATGGTTCGCTCGATGTTATCTGAATCATTACGTGCAGTTATTTCACAAACACTTGTGAAAAAAGTGGGTGGCGGCCGTGTTGCTGCCCATGAGATCATGATAGGTATTCCAGCGATTCGTAACCTAATTCGTGAAGATAAAGTGGCGCAAATGTACTCGGCGATTCAAACCGGGATGCAACATGGTATGCAAACCATGGATCAATGTTTAATGGACTTGGTTAACCGCGGCTTGATTACCCGCCAAGATGCTGCTTCAAAAGCTGCAGACAAAAACCAATTCCAAGGTTACTAAGGAGCAACAAGTATGCTTTCTTTAAACGATATACTCCGCATCATGGTAGAGAAAGACGCGTCTGATGTCTTTGTCACTGCCAAGTTACCTGTGAGTGCCAAAGTTAATGGTGAGTTAACGCCAATTGACCAAGAATCTTTAACGCCAGAGCAAGCGATTGCACTTGTTGAAGATGCAATGAATGACAAGCAAAAGCTCCAATTTCACGAAGAGAAAGAGTGTAACTTTGCAATTTCAATAGATGAAATCGGTCGATTCAGGGTCTCTGCCTTCTGGCAACGAGATATGGCGGGTATGGTTATTCGTCGTATCGTTACTGAAATTCCTGATGTAGAAGAGTTAGGCTTGCCACCTGTACTAAAAGAAGTGGTGATGTCTAAACGTGGCCTTGTACTTTTCGTTGGTGGTACCGGTACCGGTAAATCGACCTCGATGGCGGCGTTAATTGGCTATCGTAATCGTAATTCTCGCGGTCATATTTTGACTATTGAAGACCCGGTAGAATTTGTTCATGAACATGCGCAGTCAATGATCACACAACGTGAAGTTGGACTTGATACTGAAAGCTTTGATGCGGCGCTGAAAAGTTCACTTCGTCAGGCGCCAGACGTTATCCTAATCGGTGAGATTCGTAATCAAGAAACCATGGAATTTGCATTAAGTTTCGCAGAAACGGGCCACTTGTGTATTGCTACGCTTCACGCCAACAACGCAAACCAAGCAATTGACCGTATCATGCACTTAGTACCAGCAGAGCAGCATGGTAAATTGTTATTTGATTTGGCCTTGAACCTACGTGGTATCGTGGCACAGCAGCTAATTCCTACGCGTGATGGTCACTCTCGTGTTGCTGCGATTGAAGTACTGCTTAATTCGCCGTATATCGCTGAACTCATCAAGAAAGGTGAGGTGGGTGATATCAAGGAAGTGATGCAAAAATCAAATGAGCTTGGCATGATGACCTTTGACCAAGCCTTATTTAACTTGTATCAACGTGGCCTAATTAGTTATGCCGATGCGCTTCATCATGCTGATTCTCCGAACGATCTTCGTCTAATGATCAAATTACGTAGTAATGAACAAGACGGTGTTGGTTCGCTTAAAGGTGTTACCTTAGATGGTATGGAAGATGAGTTTTAACGCGCTTTGCGCGTAGCTCTATGCTGTATGACTAGTTAAAAAACCACCGTTTAGGTGGTTTTTTATTGAGTGACGAAACTTCGTTCATGTGCTAGAAATTGATACCCCTATTGAAAAAATGCAACGAAAAAGCTCAAGTATAATGTGCGTTAACAGTAAAATGCTTAATAAACATATACCTTATTAAAAATATAGTTTTCGCGCGTTTCTTGTTTGGCTGGGAACTTTAGGTTTTGCAACTAAGCCAAAATGAACATACCCAATTAATATGGATGTTGATAATTTATGGGACTGAAAAAGTTAAAATCATTGTTTACTCGGGCTCAGTGGAGTGTGCTATCTCATTTGAAACAAAAAGCCCTAAGCACATTTTATGTGATCCTTTCCGTATTGATTTTAGGTGTATTTATTGCCAACAGCGATGATTTACTGCTCAAAAGAAAATACATACTTGAATTTGAAGAAGAAAATTGCATCGGAGAAGTTTGTAGTGTGGACTATACAATTGAAAATCTGGAAAACAATGTTGAATGTTTCACAATAGTGCTTGTTGACAGATTGATAGGATTTGGAAAAGGGCATACAGGAGATTTTGTGTTCATACATAAAGAGTTGACGCTCAAGTTGTCACCTAATGAAAAATTTGGTGATAGCGTCACTTTTACTAAAAAAGTTAATGCTTCTTGGTTTGAAATTTTGGTTTATGCGGCTGAATGTTGATTCTGTTTTATTGGTCACACCCATTCAAACGATGGATGTCTTAATCAAAATCGCTAACGACATAAAAGATAAACAAACAACTACCATAAAAACACCATTAGCCTGAGCTAAGGCATTGTTATAGCTAAAATAAGCCTAAGCACGTCAAATTCACTGCGAAGTAAACAAACATCATCATAATCACTTTGAAAGTTACTGTTTTACTTGTGGAGCCAAACCAATATTTGTGGCAACCTTTAAATCATTAAAACTGTGGGTGGCTAAGTTTTTTAACTCTACCACCCTACATGCCAATACATATGTTCGAAAATAACTAAGACACATATGGACGCCCGGTTGAAATAAATAACTATGACACCCACCGTAACTAAGAGGCCTCTCATTCGTAGGCCTTTTTGTTCCTGTAATGGTCCAAAGTTTTGGGAAATAAGGTCGTTTCAGGTGAATGTACAGAACAAAGGCTTGTTTTCAATGTACGTGCAGTTTATTACTCCTAAAGGAGCAATAGTCCAGGGGTGTAGCGTGACACCCCTAGGACATACCCCCACGCCCCAACTCGGTTTGAAGACCCCGCTATCTTTTTGTGATGATGTCGACGTACCGTCTCAATAGCACATCCTTGTCCTATTTCACCTTGTTCTTCGTCCGTGAAGAACTTATACGTGATCATCAAAAAAACTATCGGCAACCCTCAATGGGGAATTGGTTATGTTGGACGGCTCGTTGTGTTTGCTTACCTGATGAGTTGTGTCGAAGTTGTTATCATTCAAAGCTAATTTAGCAATTAATACACCTCTAAATGGCAGGCTGGCGCCTACACGTAAACTTTCCCTTCTACACAGTACAAAATAAATTCACAACATTCCTTGACACAAATCAACAAATGTTTACAATTTTTCAGAAATTACTGAAAGTTCAGAAATAGGTAAACAATGAAAGTCTCTCCAATGACGCAATCACTGATTCTTCACTTTGGTGAAATGGGATCTAAATGGGGCTTAAACCGCACCTTAGGCCAAATGTATGCGCTAATCGTGTTAACAGAAGCGCCTTTAAATGCAGATCAAATTAGTGATGCGCTGCAAATTTCTCGCTCCAATGTATCTATGGGGCTGAAAGAATTGAAATCTTGGAACCTGATCAGGCTACAACACATTCCTGGCGACAGAAAAGAGTATTTCTCAGCGCCAAGTGATGTCTGGGAGATTGCCCGTACCCTAGTAGTAGAGCGCAGAAAGCGTGAACTCGATCCAACCTTATCGATGCTTCGAGATACTTTGTTGCAAGAGCCGAGCAACGATAGCGATGAATATGTGCAGCAGCGGGTGCAAGAAATGCATGACCTTATGGAAATGGTTACCGTTTGGTCAAATGAATTGCAGCACATGTCCTCCGAAAAGCTGTCGGCGCTTTTAAAATTAGGTGAGGGCATAAGCAAAATATTGGAGGTAAAAGACAAACTTCTACCTAGTAAATAACTTGTATTTAGTCACGATTTAAGTCGTTTTTCTCGTTTAGATATAGTTTTTGGGCACCTAAGGAGGTGCATATGCTAGCCACTGGCGAATTAGCTCAAGTTGCAAGCGATTCAGGTTTTATGCTGTCGCGCATTCAATTTGCAGCCAACATTAGTTTTCACATTTTATTTCCTACTATCAACATAGCCCTGTGCTGGATCTTGGTATTTTTCAAACTGCGATACAACAAAACCGGCGATGACGCCTGGATTCGCGTGTACCGCTTTTGGGTGCGCATATTCGCGTTAACGTTTGCTATTGGTGTGGTCAGTGGTATCACCATGTCGTTTCAATTTGGCACCAATTGGCCAGGGTATATGGAAACGGTTGGCAATATAGCTGGTCCATTGCTCGGTTATGAGGTTATGACAGCTTTTTTCCTTGAAGCATCGTTTCTAGCCATCATGCTCTTTGGCATGGAGCGGGTATCTAATCGAGTACATACTTTTGCAACCCTACTGGTAGCTGTAGGGACAAGTTTATCAGCCTTTTGGATACTGGCACTTGATTCATGGATGCAAACCCCTGCGGGTTTTGAAATGATCGACGGTGTGGCGCATGTTACTAGTTGGTTTGAGGTCATTTTCAATCCTTCAATGCCATATCGTTTAGCCCATATGGTGTTAGCATCTGGTTTAACCGCTGCCTTTTTAATTGCGGGTATATCTGCTTATCGTTTGCTTAAAGGCGACCAGAAACGCTCGGTAAAATATGCGCTCAACTTTTCCGTTGTGCTGGCGGCATTGCTAATTCCATTGCAAATTTTCGTCGGTGACTTACATGGCTTGAACACCTTTAAACATCAACCCGCTAAAGTTGCAGCGATGGAAGGCGTGTGGCAAACCGAGCGTGGAGCGCCACTGTTATTGTTTGCTGTGCCAGACGAAGAGGCGCGAACGAATCATTTTGAAGTGAAGGTGCCATATCTTGCTAGCTTGATTTTAACCCATGACATTGATGGTGAAATAACAGGTCTAGATGAGTTCAAGGGCGAGCATCCACCGGTCGCTCCTGTGTTTTATAGCTTTAGGGTGATGGTAGGTATTGGCATGCTGATGTTACTGTTTTCTTGGCTGGCTAGTTATCACTTTAGCTTTAAAAAGCGCTACCCCAATTGGCTACTTAAATCCGCTGTGGTTATGACATTCTCAGGTTGGATAGCAACCTTGGCTGGTTGGTATGTTACCGAGATTGGTAGACAACCTTACTTAGTAACAGGCGTATTAAATACACGAGATGCGGCAACTACTATCGCACCAGAGAATATCGCTTTTTCATTAACGATGTACTTGGTTATTTATGGCTTCTTGCTCGTTGCTTACATACGCACTTTGTTTGTGATGGCAAATAGAGCAGTGCATTTAGAGGAGCATAATCCGAAAGTGCTAGACGAACAAAATCACTTGCCAGTTGAACAAGGAGCGCAGTCATGAATACATCAATAGATTGGTTACCGGCGGTGTTTATCGGTTTAATGGGATTGTCGTTTTTGGTTTATGCCATTTTAGATGGATATGATTTAGGTGTTGGCGTTTTGCTACCAAAAGACAGCCAACAACATCGTGACAAAATGATCTATTCAATCGGCCCATTTTGGGATGCTAATGAAACGTGGTTGGTACTTGCAGTTGGTTTAATGCTGATAGCCTTTCCTAAAGCGCATTCTATTGTGTTACAGGCGCTTTATCTGCCAACCGCACTAATGCTTGCAGGACTTATATTACGTGGTGTGTCGTTTGATTTTCGCACCAAAGCGCCAAGCAAAGACAAGCAAAAGTGGGACTTAACCTTTAAGCTGGGTTCACTACTAGCAACGCTATGCCAAGGGTATATGTTAGGTCGTTATGTAACGGCTTTTGATACCAGCCTTGCTAGCTATATGTTTTCAATGTTATCCGCTGTTTGCGTGACGGCAGGTTACTGCTTTGTTGGCGCAGCTTGGTTAGTGATGAAAACGGAAGGCTCTTTACAAAAACGTTCGGCGCAATGGGCATTATGGTCGAATAGATTGATGGTGCTAGGTATTTTGGCGGTGTGTATTGCTAATTTATCGATAGACCCAATCATTGCTGAAAAATGGTTAGGCTTCCCACAAGTGTTTGTGTTGGCACCACTGATTTTGCTATTTGTATTTATCTTCTCAACGGTAGAGTTTTACTTGAAGAAAGTGCCGCTTGAAGATGACTTGGGCTGTTGGTATCCGTTTGCGTCAGCCATTATTGTGTTTACCGTTTGTTTTGGCGGTTTGGCCTATAGTTTTTTCCCTTACATTGTGCCTAACCAACTAACCATTTATGACGCGGCAAGTAGCCGAGAATCTTTGCTAGTGATATTTTGGGGTGCAGTTGTGGTGTTACCTACCATTATTGGCTACACCATATTTGCTTATAAAGTGTTTTGGGGCAAAACCAGTAAGTTAAATTATTAACGTCAAAATCTTAATCGTCATCCTAGTACGGGATGACGTTTTATTGGTGCTACGTGCTTCGAGCTGTGTGCTACGAGTTAAAAGAAAGCCTCGTTCATTGTTCCCTTATGCAACGCGCTCCTGTCCCTTGTCCCTCACTGCGAAGCGCACATGCCCCATGCTCCATACAACACGAAGCTCGCCGCACGCCGCTCGTAGCTTGAAACCTTACTCCCCCCACAGGGATTCAAAGTAACTTTCTACAATCAGTTTCGCCGATTCAGCGTCAATATTGTCTTTTTTGAGGTTACGATAGCCGCCGCGTTCAAATAGGCGAGCCTTGGCATCGGTGGTGGTTAAGCGTTCGTCTTGAAATTCCACGTTTATACCAAATCGTCCGTGAATTCTATTACCAAACTTACGGGCATCTTTGGTTAGCTGTTGTTCGGTGCCATCCATGTTTAAGGGTAAACCAACCACAACATAATCGGGTTGCCATTCATCGAGATACTTCTTG
The DNA here is from genome assembly GCF_030295955.1 of Thalassotalea agarivorans. Taxonomy (NCBI): domain Bacteria; kingdom Pseudomonadati; phylum Pseudomonadota; class Gammaproteobacteria; order Alteromonadales; family Colwelliaceae; genus Thalassotalea; species Thalassotalea agarivorans. Next base: position 2,367,628 of record NZ_AP027363.1, on the reverse strand, counting down.
ATGTTATCCCAATGGGGAATACCATCATACGCTTTAACGCTGCCTAATGCGGTTGCAGTTCCTGTGAGTTCTTGACCAACAGCCACGCCAATATATTTTTTGCCAAAATCAAAACCCAAGGCACTGCGTTCGCCGATTTGTTTACTTGCCATAAACTATGCGTGTCCAATATCGTTAGACAAATGGCCGACATCAATACCGAGCAGTTCCGTTGCTTTTTGCCAGCGCTGTGGCACGGGCGTTTGAAACAGAATTTCGGTAGATGCTGGAATGGTAAGCCATGCATTTTCTTGCAATTCTTGCTCAAGCTGCCCCGCTGACCAACCGGCATAGCCGAGTGTCACGATAAAATCGTTAGGCGCTTGCTCTGTGCCTAAGGCATCAAGTATGTCCTTTGACGTTGTGATCATAATGTCTCGGCTTAGCGATAATGAACTGCGCCACCCGGGTTGCGGGCTATGCAATACAAAACCACGATCTTGCGCCACTGGGCCGCCCGTGAGTACTTGCTGTTCTCTAGTGGCTAGGTGCTTATCTTCTTGATTGATGTGGTTAAGTAGATCGTTAACGGTCAGATTTAGTGGCAAGTTTATTATCAACCCCATCGCGCCTTCTTCGTTATGTTCACAAATGTAGGTGACCGTTTTATGAAAAAACGAATCGTCTAACGAGGGCATCGCAATTAATAGATGGTTTTCTAAACTGTCCACAATATGCTCCTAAGCTTTGTTGATGTCCGCTTCAATAGCATCCATCAGTTTGCCGCTAATATTAATCGGGAAAGCGGCTTCAATCTCTCGAATACAGGTTGGGCTAGTGACATTAATTTCAGTGACTTTATCACCGATGACATCGAGTCCAACAAAATACAAACCTCGCGCTTTTAATTCTGGCGCAATAGTTTCGGCAATTAATTTGTCCGATGGTGATAGTGGTCTTGGCTCGCCGGTACCACCTGCAGCTAAGTTTCCTCTTGTTTCTCCTTGCGCTGGAATACGTGCCAAACAATAAGGAATAACTTCGCCATTTACTATAAGTATACGTTTATCACCGTCTTTTATTTCAGGCATGAATTCTTGCACCATGGCATATTGACTGCCGTGTTGCGTTAACGTCTCTATAATTACGCCAACATTTGACTCATCTTCTTTCATACGAAAGATAGACGAACCGCCCATACCATCAAGTGGTTTAACGATGACATCTTTTTCTTGCTGATGAAATGCTCTTATCTGTTTTGCATTTCTAGTTACCAAGGTTTTTGCCGTTAAATCAGAAAACCACGCCGTAAATAATTTTTCGTTACAGTCGCGCAAGCTCTGTGGTTTATTCACAATTAATGTGCCTTCAAGCTCCGCTCTCTCTAGGATATACGTTGCATAAATGAATTCGGTATCAAACGGAGGATCTTTTCTCATTAAAATGGCATCAAGTTCTGACAATGACAGTTCTTGTTGTTCACCAAACTCGTACCAATGCGACTCGTCATCAAACACTTTTACTGGCGTACAAAACGCTTTCGCTTCGCCTTGAATTAGAAACAGGTCATCCATTTCCATATAGTAAATTTCATAACCACGACTTTGCGCTTCAAGCATCATAGCGAGCGAAGAATCTTTTTTTACTTTGATGTCTTGGATGGGATCCATGACGATGCCAAGTTTGATTGTCATTGTTGTTTTCCTAGTTTAGGCCAAGTCGCCAAGGCGACATTGTAAAGCTGTTATGGCGGTAAGCGCTGCTGTTTCGGTTCTTAAAACGCGTGGACCTAATAAGACGTCTTGATAGCCAGCATCATTTGCCAATTGTATTTCTTCATCGGATAAACCACCTTCTGGGCCTATCAGCAATTGCACAGATTGCGTATCCATTGGCAAGGTCATAATAGATTGCGTCGCTTTTGGATGCAGGTTTAATTTTAGCTCATCACGGTCATTTGCTAACCATTGTTGATAAGTTAGCGGTTCATTGACCTTAGGTACGATTGCACGACCACTTTGTTCACACGCACTAATGACAATTTTTTGCCATTGGTCGACTTTTTTTGCGAGGCGTTCGCCTGATAATTTCACACCGCAACGTTCTGTAAATATTGGGGTTATTTGTGAAACGCCTAATTCAACGGATTTTTGCAAAGTAAAATCCATACGATCGCCTCTAGATATACCTTGCCCCAGGTGAATAGACACGGGTGACTCGCTATTTATTACAGTGCTGCTCTCAAGCGTTGCACTCGCCGTCTTTTTGGTCACTTCAGTTAACCTAGCATTAAAATCCAATGCCTCTCCATCGTGCCACTGACCATTAAACAAAGTGATTTGATCGCCTTGTTTCAGTCTAAGTACACGAATGGCATGGCCAAATGCGTCAGCAGACAACTCAACAGTTGAGCCTACGGTTAATGGAATATCGATATAGAGTCGTGGATTTCGCATAGTGAACGCTATTAACTTTTACCTTTATTCTACAAAATGTCTTGCTTGCGACAAAGTATAATGTAACTAATCAATGATTTTATTTGATCGCTAAGATTTTGTTTATCAGTCCATTCTTGTTCTTTTTCAAGGTCAAATGGCGTGTTTTATGCCCAATAAGTAAAAAATAACGTGTTATTAACAAAAAATTGCATTAAATTTATATCAGATGTCTAAGCTATTGTTTTGCTTTATAGAACGATAAAAAATAATTGAGTGTATGTTATGCAAAAACTACTTTTCCGTAAGATGTCGAAAGCAATCGTTACGGTACTTCCACTGGGGTTACTCGTTTCAGTAACGGGTTGCGGAGACAATCAGCAAGCAGCCGTTCAGGCGCCACCGCCTGCAGTGTCCGTCTATACCATTAAAACGGAAGAAATAGGGCGATATCGCGAGTTTGTTGCACGTACAGAAGCGTCTAAAGTTGCCGAATTAAAAGCACGAGTAGAAGGTGAGCTTTTAGAGCGACGTTTTAAAGAAGGCTCTTTAGTTACTCAGGGACAGGTGCTGTTTAAAATCGATCCTGCCAAATATCAAGCGGACTTAACAAAGGCGAGAGCTGATTTGCATTCGCGCCAGTCTGCCGCAGCAACGGCAAAACGTAATTTAGCGCGTGGCCAAAAGATTTCAAAAGATGGTTTTATTAGCCAATCAGACTTAGACAAACTAGACAGTGAAGCGAGCCAAGCAGAATCAGCTGTGAAAGCTGCTGAAGCTGCGTTAGAACAAGCTGAACTTAATTTAAGTTACACCACGGTGTCAGCACCTTTTGATGCGCGCATCGGTAAGGTTACCTACAACGTTGGTAACATTGTTGGTCCTACTAGTGGTTCGCTTGCAGAGCTTACGGTAACAGACCCTAGTTTTGTTAACTTCCAAATTGAGGAAGAAGGTTACATCGATTACTTGCAGCGTCACCGCGAATTTAAAAACCCTAAAGACATTCCTATCGATATGTCTATTCGCTTGCCGAACAATCAGCTATACAAAGAAAAAGGTTACATAGATTACGCCGATACGCGCATTAACGAAGGTACAGGTACGGTTGAATTACGTGCTGTGTTCTCTAATCCAGAGCGCATTATTATTCCAGGTATGTTTGTTACCCTAATTATTGAAACTAGAGATAAAACCTTAACGGCATTGGTGCCACAAGTGGCAGTGCAAACGAACCAACAAGGTAAATTTGTATTGGTGGTTGATGAAAGCAACAAAGTCGTTCAGCGTCACGTTGAACTGGGCCGCCGTATGAATGCTATGTGGGCGGTAGAGTCTGGCTTGAAACAGGGTGAGCGCGTCATCATCGAGGGCGTTCAGAAAGTGCGTGCAGGTATTGAGGTGATGCCAGCCGAAAGAAAAGTCGATCCAGTAACGGGCACGATAGAATCACACGAGCAATCGGGCGAAGAAAGCGGTAGTACAGATACAAGTTCAGCAACTGAATAGGGGCGCTTATGTTTAGTAATACGTTTATACATCGCCCTAAATTTGCCTTTGTAATCTCTATTGTCATTGTTATAGCGGGTTTAATCGCGCTATTTACCTTGCCGATCAACTTATATCCGCAAATTACACCACCACAAGTGCAAATTACTGCTGTGTACCCAGGGGCGAGTGCACAGGTTGTCGAGGAGTCGGTGATACGGCCGATAGAAGAGCAGGTCAATGGCGTTGAAGATATGCTTTATATCGAATCAACGGCGTCAAACAATGGCGTTGCCACGATAACGGTATATTTTAAGGTTGGCATTGACGACGATATTGCCCAAGTTAACGTGCAAAATAGGGTAGCACTTGCTGAGAATTCCTTGCCGCAGGAAGTTATTAGGCAAGGTGTCACCGTTAAGAAGCAATCAACTAGTATGTTGATGGCGATTAACTTGTACTCAGAACAAGATGCGTTAGATCAAATCTTTTTAAGTAACTATGCCACCAACTATTTGGTAGAGCCTCTTGGTCGTATTAAAGGCGTTGCTTCTGCTGAAGTGATGGGTGAAATGACCTATAGCATGCGCATATGGTTGCGACCAGATCGCATGTCATCGCTTGGCATTACCGTAGCTGAAGTACAGCAAGCTTTGCAAGAACAAAACGTGATTGTTGCTGCTGGTAAACTTGGTGCAAGTCCTTCTTTGCCTAATCAGCAATTTGAATATTCCATTCAAGCACGTGGCCGATTGCAAACGCCAGAAGAGTTTGGGCAAACGATAGTAAGAGATAACCTTGATGGTAACTTTGTTCGCTTAAACGACATTGCGCGCATTGAAATGGGATCTCAAGACTACGATATTCAGGCGCGACTCAATGGTGAAGACACCGCCTTTTTGGTTATTTACCAATTACCAGATGCCAACGCTACGGAAGTTGCACAGCTGGTCAAAGCGGAAATGGACAAGTTATCTTCGCGCTTTCCTGACGGCTTAGAGTACGTTATTGCTTACGACACAACCGAGTTTATTCTACGCTCTATTGACGAAGTTAAGGTAACGCTGTTCCAAGCTATTGGGCTTGTTGTCATTGTCGTTTTCTTATTCTTACAAAATTGGCGCGCAACCTTAATACCAAGTATTGCGATTCCAGTATCACTTATTGGTACCTTTGCCTTCATGTTAGTGATGGGGTATTCAATTAACCTAATCACCTTGTTTGGCTTAGTACTCGCCATTGGTATCGTGGTAGATGACGCCATTATCGTTATTGAGAATGTCGAACGGATCCTTAAAGAAGAGCAATTGCCAATTAAGGAAGCCGTGGCGAAAGCCATGAGTCAGGTATCGGGCCCGATAGTTGCAACGACGCTAGTATTGTTGGCGGTATTTGTGCCGGTCGGATTTATGCCAGGTATCACCGGTGAGTTATACAAACAGTTTTCCGTAACGATATCGTTTGCGGTACTGATTTCTTCGTTAAATGCATTAACGCTCAGCCCTGCACTATGTACGGTTCTGCTAAGTGCAAAACACATGAAAACAATGAAGTGGTTGCGACCTGTAGAAAAGCTTATCGAGAAATCGACAGGCGGTTATGTTGCAACGGTTGGCTTTTTATTAAAACGCGTTGCCCGTATTAGCATACTGGTACTTATATTGTTTGGCGCAACTGCCTACTTAGCTAAAACAGTGCCTACCGGCTTCGTGCCGGGAGAAGACCAAGGTTTTGTCTTTTTAGATATTCAGCTGCCAGATGCAGCATCGAGCAATCGAACGCAAGCGCTTATTGATAAAATCACGCCAACTTTACTAAATGACCCGGCAGTTGAAGAAGTGATTACCGTGTCAGGCTTTTCACTGTTAGGTGGCGCGGGCTCCAACAATGGTTTTGGTATCGTCATGCTCAAAGATTGGGAAGAGCGGACAACGCCAGAGCTTGGGTTAAGACAAGTAATAGGCCGTTTAATGGGCCAGCTATGGGCATTGCCTGACGCCCAAATCATGATGTTCAATCCACCGCCAATTCCAGGCCTTGGCTCAAGTGCCGGTTTTGAGTTCAGACTACAAGACAGTGAAGGGCGCTCGCCTGCTGAGCTTGCGCAGGTGATGAATGGTTTAATTTATGAAGCCAATCAACGACCAGAACTATCACGTGTATTTAGTACCTATCGAGCGAATGTGCCGCAATACTTCCTAGAAGTAGACCGTGACAAAGTTAAGGCACAAGGTGTTGCGTTATCAGATATCTTTGTGACCTTACAAGCGCAATTAGGCTCGCTTTATATTAATGACTTTACGCAGTTTGGCCGCACCTATAGGGTAACTATTCAAGCGGAAACCGAATTTAGGAAAGAGCCGGCTGACTTGCGTCACTACTATGTGCGTAATAAAGACGGAGAGATGGTGCCACTAACGACGCTTGCAAAACTTGAGCCGGTATTAGGGCCAACCAGTATCAATCACTTTAACTTGTATCGTAGTGCAAGTATTACAGGTCAAGCGGCAACGGGGTATTCATCTGGTGATGCCATTGCAATTATGCAAGAACTTGCTGATAAACTGCCACAAGGCTTTATTTATGAATGGGCCGGGCAGTCTAAACAAGAAATTGAAGCAGGTAACCTTGCGCCAGTATTGTTTGGTTTAGCTGTTGTGTTTGTATACTTGTTCTTAGTTGCTCAGTATGAAAGTTGGACAATACCATTTAGCGTTATTGCCGCTGTACCGATAGCGATATTCGGCGCGATGCTGGCGCTGTTTTTGGTCGGCATGGCAAATAATATCTATGCGCAAGTGGGTTTGGTGTTGTTGATAGGTTTATCGACTAAAACCGCAATATTGATCGTCGAATTTGCCATGGAGCAACGAGCAGAGGGCAAATCAATTATTGATGCTGCTTTAACTGCTGCGCGTATGCGTTTTAGAGCGGTATTAATGACGGCACTTTCGTTCGTGCTTGGTGTATTACCACTAGTATTTGCAACTGGCGCGGGTGCAGCGAGCAGGGTTTCACTGGGTTTAACTGTGTTAGCAGGTATGTTAGCTGCAACACTAATCGGTACGTTTTTAGTTCCTTTCTATTACATGCTAGTGCAGCGAATGCGTGAAAAAGTGAAAGGTCCTCAAACCGACGCTGATTAATTATTGACTCTGAATAAATTAACTTGTAACGTGAAATTAACAAGTAAAATAAGGATGGATTATGGTGTTTAAAAATCTTAAAACATTAGCATTAACCGCCGTGTTGGCAAGTGCTACATCGTTTATGGCAACAGCAAATGAGAGCAAGTTTATTGAAGTTGATATTCAATATACGCATGAATACAAAACACTTGCCGATTACGACAAGTTTCATGTAGATGAATTGGATTTAAGCCATTCAAAGATTGTACCTGCACCTTGGATTGACAAGAAAACATTCAAATGGGATGTTCAGCCTGGCAATCGTTCATGGATGCAAGGCAAGTTCAAAAAGAGTATTGAAGGCGCTTTAAAAGACAAATATGCCGTAGTGGCAGAAGCAGATAAAGGTGTGCTTGTTGTTCACGTGACAATTATTGCCTTTACGCCATTTGTTTCAAAGGACGACGTTGAAGCTCGCACTAAGGGTGTAGGCGAAATGCGCGTAAATATTCAATTAAGAGACGGCGGCACTGGTGAATTAGTTTATATGCTAGAAGGTGTAGAAAGTGTAGGTAGTGATTACCAACCAAACACTGATTTAGCGCGTAAAGAAAACACAGAAGAGTTGTTTGAGCAATGGGGCACAAACTTACGTGCATTTGTTGACGAAGCGCATGATAAAAAAGCAAACTAGGTTAGTTTAAGCAATAAAAAAAGGAGCTCTTGGAGCTCCTTTTTTTATACTGAATAATAGTAATGCTAGTTATTAAAAATCTGTTGACCAAGTTCAACTGACTTTATCATTTGTTAGCCCGTAGCCCGTAGCCCGTAGCCCGTAGCCCGTAGCCCGTAGCCCGTAGCCCGTAGCCCGTAGCCCGTAGCCCGTAGCCCGTAGCCCGTAGCTTATATCCCAGCCGCTGCGCGAAGTTCGTCAGCTTTATCCGTTTTTTCCCAAGAGAAGGCTGTAAAGGTTTCACCTGCTACTGTCATTTCATAAGGGTTACGACCAAAGTGACCATAAGCTGCTGTTGGGCGATACATAGGATGTAGTAAATCAAGCATCTTTGTAATTGCATATGGGCGCAAATCAAAATGCTCTCTCACCAAGGCAACTAATTTCTCATCTGAGATTTTACCCGTGCCAAATGTTTCAACGTGAATTGAGGTCGGCTCTGCAACACCAATTGCGTATGACACTTGAATTTCGCAACGGTCTGCAAGACCAGCAGCAACAATGTTCTTAGCAACATAGCGGCCAGCATAAGCAGCACTTCTATCTACTTTTGATGGATCTTTACCAGAGAAAGCACCACCACCGTGTCTTGCCATACCACCATAGGTATCAACAATAATTTTACGGCCAGTTAAACCACAGTCACCTACTGGACCACCGATAACAAAGTTACCTGTTGGGTTTATATGGAATTTTGTTGCTTTTGTTAGTAGCTCTTCAGGCAAAACATGCTTAATAATGAGTTCCATCGCCGCTTCTTTTAAATCGGCTTGTGTCACATCTGGATTATGCTGAGTAGAAAGGACAACTGTATCGATGGCAACAGGCTTATTATCTTCGTAAACAAACGTCACCTGACTTTTCGCATCTGGGCGAAGCCACGGCAATAAACCTGATTTACGTGCTTCAGCTTGGCGCTCAACGATTCTATGTGAATACGTAATCGGCGCAGGCATTAATACGTCAGTTTCGTTACTTGCGTAGCCAAACATTAACCCTTGGTCACCGGCACCTTGGTCTTCTGGCTTGCTGCGGTCTACACCTTGTGCAATATCGACAGACTGTTTACCAATTAAATTCATGATGCCACAGGTTTCGCCATCGAAACCTACGTCTGACGAAGTGTAACCAATATCAGTGATGACTTTACGCGTTAAATCTTCTAAATCAACCCACGCTGACGTTGAGATTTCGCCTGATATTATCGCTACACCTGTTTTAACCATAGTTTCACACGCAACACGTGCATATTTGTCTTCAGCAATGATTGCATCTAATACAGCATCTGAAATCTGATCAGCAATTTTATCCGGATGACCTTCCGATACTGATTCTGAAGTAAATAAATGGGTCGACATAATGATATTTTCCAAAAATTTTTTTAAGGGCATTTACCCAAAGTAATTGACGTGCATTATACGGAGTAATTTTTATATTTCCAGTTTTTTACGTCTAGACGTCTATATGTTTTTAAATCTATATACCTTAAAGTTGTGAAATTAGGAATAGATGTAATAATTATGTTATAAATTTGTATGTGTTAAATGTGTATTAAGTGGTGGTAATACTTATAAAAATCCACTTTGGATCAAGCAATCGCTAAGAGAATGGGAAGCTTATGCTAAAAATGACAAAATCAATGTTAGCAGTAGGGGTCGCAAGTGCAGTATTTGCGGGAAGCAGTAATGGCGCGGAGCTATATAATAATCCTGATGTAGGGGCTGTTGACCTTGGGGTTTCATATTCTGCCTTCATATTACAAGGAAAAGACACTAATACCGTTGAAGACGGCGCATCACGTTTATGGCTGATCTTTTCAAAAGATTTAGGCGATGGCTGGACGGGTTTTGCTCGCTCTGAATGGGGTGTGGTATTAACAAATAATGTAGGTGGTGTTGAGTTTGTCAGAAACACCGGCGGAAACAGTCTCAGACCAGCTGGCGCAGATGGAGAAAGCTTCTTCATTCGTAAAGGTTTTGTAGGTATTAAAAAAGATGGCGTAGGTGAGTTAACACTGGGTAAGCAGTGGGGGCTGAGTTACGATATTGGTGGCGTTACCGATAATTTTTATGTCTTTGGTGGTAAAGCCTCAGGTACTTACAACTTTGGTATCGACGGTGGTATTTCCGGTACCGGTCGTGCTGAACAGGCATTGCAATACGACGTAGAGATTTTAGGTGGTTTGGATTTAGGTGTACAATTTCAGTTTACAGATGAAACCATCTACATCGTAGACGACGATACCGGTGATATCATTGAAGACACTGATTTGGCTTATGACAACTCGTTTGCTGTGAAAGTGGGGTACACGTTTGATTTTGGCTTGATGATTGGCGCAGTTTATAACAAAGCTAATTTAAAAATTATTGACGACGCTGGTGTTTTACCCTCTTTAGACGTAAGTGATACGCTTTTAACTTTTGGTGCAAGCTATGGCTCTCTTGCCAACAAAGGTTTGTATGCTGCACTTGTATTAACCACAATGGAATATCACGAAATTAATGATTTAAACTCGATTATGGCCGATGCTATGGGTGCGGAGTTGATGGTTAAATACAACTTCGAGAACAATTGGGGCGTACATGGTGGTTTCAACTACTTATCTGATGAAAGCTCCGGCCCGTTAAATCAATATGAATTGACTCATATATACCTTGGTACCGATTATCAGTTCACGAAGGGTTTTTCAGCTTATATCGAGGGGGTACTTGATTCTACCAAGGGTGCTGATGGATCAGATATAGGTGAAGATCAAATTGGTTTAGGCTTTAGAATGGACTTTTAGAATAGTTTAAAGCTATGGGAAACGGCGACTTAGGTTGCCGTTTTTTTTGATCGCCATTCCAGAATGCCGCTGTCAACTTAGCCCTTGAACAACCGTGTGTTCAAGGCGGAAATCGCACTCTTGCCGTAGGCTTCCCGATACGCGTCGGGCTTGCGCAATAGCAAGCGATAAATTCCCTTAGGTAAAACTTATCGGCTCAGGGACATCGTTAACATGCAAACATCCTAGAAGGCATAGTAATTATACTAAAGGATTGCCTGAAGTAGAAAGAAAAACTACGTAAGAAATTGTTAAGTGCAGATAATTTCAACAACTTACCGGTTAACTGCCGCAAGGGCGGTAGTCAGGATTATCTGCAAGCTCAGTTACTTTCACCGCTATTTTGATCATCGCAGCTGTTTCCCCTTCTTCGGCTCCTGTTTGAAACCATAAATCCGCTATATCTTCATCAACAACAGCCATCGTGAAAACTGGAACTGTACTAAACAAATGATTAACTGCTTTAGAGCTTCGTCGCTGTATTGCAACTTTTTCTAGGCCGGTTTTTCCCGTTTTTTTGTAGTAGCTTTCTTCAAGCTCATAGCCAATACTTTGTGAAAGCAATTCGTGACTTTTTTCAGCCATTAGCTGTCCTAATTGACCACAATGCTCTAGATCAACGGGCGAAAGAGATTCATTTTTTATGCAATAATCAATCAGTGGGTTATATGCTGGTAAATTTTTGGTTGTTGCATTAATTGCCGGCGCAAAGGCTAGCCCTTTATTAAGATTTAATCGGCTGTTAAGTGTTTGATTGATGATACGAGCATGTTTGTAAAAGTATAAGTCATACCTTGCTTTGTTTGACGCTTGCGCCAAGTAATATTGTGCAGTGATTCCATCTTGCTTTGCTATGGCTTGGTTAAAAAGCAGGTGGTCGTAGTAAGCATTTTCAGCGTCAACAGTGCTATATTGAGATAAAAACGTGTCAGAGCAATATTCAGCCTGTTCGACCATACATTGCTGAAACAAATAGGCGTAGGCTGCTTTATCGTTTTGGTCTGCGCGCCACAATTGATAAAGCTCATTCAAAATATCTTCCCGCTCTACAATAGTCGTTTCTGTTCCATAGACAGCAGGATAATTTATATGCATTAACGCGTAGCTAAGTTGCGCTTGTATATCACCCGTATCGCGCAAAGATTCGCTATAGCTGTCTAGATTATCAAAAACGTCTGCTTGGCTTATCGCAATAGCCGTCATTTTGACTAAACATTCTTGTTCAAAGTCGCGAGGCTTATCCATTGTTAAAGCAACTTCAGCGAGATTAACTTTATCTTCAACAGGTTCTTTGTTTTTGTTTTTCGAAGTATTTTCTATCGCGCCTGAGATCTCAGGCTCACCATCAGCTAGCGATTCTACTTTTTCGTTGCTAGGTGCAGAAGGGCCAAAAAAATAAGCGACGAAAAGCGCTAAAAGAATGATAATAATAATCCATTTCTTCATTATGTATACAGCAGCCTTCTATAAGCAGGGATGATAGTTTTGATCAAGCGATAGCCGCTTAGATTCTTCTATTGCGTAAGCTTGTGCGGCAAGCTCGCCACCTTTCAGGCCACGCGATAACCAACCTTCAACAAATTGTTCATCCACTAAACTTAATGTCATGCCGTTCAATTGATGCATTTTGTCGAGCGATTGTTCAAATTGCTGCTTTTGCGCATAAACCTCGTCTAGGCCGGGCTTACCGGTTTGTTGAAAATAGTTTTCTTCAATCTTTAAGCCTATGGCTTGTACAATCATTTCCCCACCACTTCGAGACATTGTCGACGCCAATATATAGCAGCTCTCATGTAGCGATAGGTTCTGATCAAACGCTTGTTCGCACTGCTCTATAACATGCGTCGGGTTGGGCACAGCCATTGCTGCAACATAACCTTGACTGTTCAAGGCAGCATAACCAATAGGTATGTCGTTGACACTGGTGTAACTGTGAATGAAATAATCGTTGTAATCAAAAGACTTGAAATCAAATGCGGTTTTTTCTGCAGCGGATTCAATCAAACGTTCAAATTGTGCTTGGTTATTGTTTTTGGCCGCAATAGTGGCACGTATGAAGTCTGGCGCGCCATTGTTAGGAAACAGCGCATCGGCTTTCCTGTAAAAAGACTCACTGCAGTAGCTTGGTTCGTTGATGGCACATTGTTTTAGTAGGTGTAAATACGCCAATTGATTCGTTGGATACTGTTGGTGGTAGTTAAGTAGGCTAACTTCTTTGCTTGCTTGGGTAAGTGAGTATTCACTATTAACGATTAGCAGTTCGTCTTCGAAAACATGCAATGCATGCGCAAGCATCACTTTGTCATCTGTAGAGTTTGCCCAATAGCTTTCTAATGGAACTTCATCATCATTGATCGCAACTTGCTGTTTAAGCGCTTCAAGGTTAGTTTGACATTCTTGTGCAAAGTTTCGCTTAGCAGTATCAGGAGAGTCCTGATTAATAGATAGGTTAGAAGCTAAAGTGTTTTTTTTTGAGTAGGGTTTGCATCGTCAGCGCTGATCGTTTCAGTTTCAACAGGCGTTGTAGGTGTAGCAGGAAGGCTATCAGAGCTTTTGTCAGCGGAGAATAACCCGCCTTCGCCAATGAAGAAGTAGGTTGTCAGTAGAACTGCAAACACCACTAATAATAATCTTTTTACCCTTTCGTCTTTCTTGTCATCATCCATGATGTCTCCTTAACTGCCTGTCTTTTGATTTAGCGCGTTTTCTATTGTTGCTTGTAACAGCGCTATTTTATTTTGATTGGTTTTTTGTTCTGCTACCAACTGTTGTTTTACTTCATGTAATTCGTTGGCTAGATTAAGCGCAACCATTAAGGCGGCTTGCTCTGTTGCATTAATAGCGGCAAGGGATTGTTGCTTTTTAAATTGTTCGTTGACCAATTCAGCGGCATTTAGCAACGCAGATTCCTGCCCAAGCGGACATGCAACCTTCATTTTGCGATTAGCCAATTGAATTTCTACAGAACGATTGTCCATTTTTTATTATTAGCAACTAAAATATTGAGATCTCAGGTGAAACTATAAAGATATCGTGTGTTAATGGCAAGAATTTCCTCACTTTTAGTGCGTGGTTTTACCACTGCATATATCAACGAAGTAGACATTTCATTGCTTGCAAATTCTTACTAGAAATAGCAAACAAAAGTGACTTGGATTTTATTCATCTATCGGGCGTTAAAATTTGGTATCAATAGACAGGCAGTGTTAGTATTAACAGTATTAAAGCAACGGCTTACTTCTATTTATGACAAATCAAGAAACAATCGATTTCGCCTCTTTACAGGCAGCGCTAACATCTAACGATGTACAACTTCACGCATCTGAATTGCATGGTGTTATCTCGGGCTTAATCAGTGCAGGTATGCCTTTTGAAAGCAGTGAATACTTAACCATCATTAACGACATGTTTAATAATGGCGAAGGTTTACCTATTAATGCCAAAAACACGGTTAAGGGAATGGTGTCGCAAACTTGGCAAGCCATGCTTGATGACCAATTTGCTTTTCAATTGCTGTTGCCAGACGATGATGAATCCTTGCTTGAACGATGCCATGCTTTAGCGGTATGGGTTCAAGGCTACAATTTGGGTTTTGGTTTACAACAAACCAGCAAGGCAAGTTTGTCGGACGATGTTAAAGAAGTTTTAAATGACTTTAGCGAAATAGCCAACTTGTCTGAAGACCTAGAGGAAGACGAAGATACAGAACAAGCCTTTTATGAAATATCAGAGTATGTACGTATTTCGTCATTACTGTGTTTTTCAGAACTAGGCGTTCCTCCCGAAGATAAAAAAGCACAAGAAACCTTGCATTAAAGAGAGCCTCGATGTCAGCGACGTTTACTATTTCATTGGATGAATTTTTATTGCGCAGAACAACTTTTGCTGCGCAAATGCAGAACAACAGTGTAGCCATCATTTTCGCTAATACAGAGGTTACCCGAAGTAACGACACGGAATATCATTTTTGCCAAGATAAAAACTTTTTCTACTTAACAGGTTTTAACGAACCTGACGGCATTTTAGTGATCGCTAAAGTAAAGGGTGAAGTGTCAACAACGCTATTTTCTTTGCCAAAAGATCCGCATCACGAAGTGTGGCATGGTCGCCGATTAGGGCAAGCACTCGCAACCGAATCTTTAGGAGTTGATGCTTGTTTTTCAGTTGATGATATCGACACCCATATGCCTGACATTCTGAATGGCATGCATGCTGTATATTATTCATTTAGTGGTAATCAAGGTGTAGCAGCTAAAATTCAAGGCTGGCTAGATGATGTGCGTGTAAGAGCTCGACAAGGATTTGTTGCGCCAACGGCGCTGCTTGATGCTAAACCTATTATTCATGAGCAACGTTTAATCAAGTCATCGCAGGAAATTGCGGTAATGCAAGCGGCTAGTGAGATTAGTGGTAAAGCCCACCAACGCGCGATGACAGCCTGTAAAACGTTTCAGTTTGAATATCAAATTGAAGCAGAAATGTTGCACGAATTTGCGATAAATGGCGCGCGATTTGCTGCTTACAATAGTATTGTTGCAGGTGGCGACAACGGTAATATTTTGCATTATACCGCCAATGATATGGCGCTTAAGCAGGGCGATTTGCTTTTGATTGATGCCGGTGCTGAGCTCAATGGATATGCCGCCGATATTACCCGCACATTTCCGGTTAATGGCACCTTCACCGACCCGCAAAAAACCATTTACAACTTAGTTCTAGCTGCACAGCAGCTGGCAATCGATGCAATAAAGCCAGGTGCTAGCTTTGCCGAGCTCAACACCAAAGTAAATACTTTTCTAACTCATGGTTTAGTAGATTTAGGTATTCTGCAGGGGGACCTGCAAACGCTGCTAGATGAAAACATGGTTAAAAAGTATTTTATTCATGGTCTTGGTCACTGGCTTGGTTTGGATGTGCACGATGTTGGCGACTATGGCATTGGCGAAGATGGAAAGCAGCATAGACCCTTTGAACCGGGTATGGTGATGACCATTGAACCAGGTATTTATATTCCGCTCGATGCTGATGTCGACGAAAAATGGCGAGGCATTGCGATAAGAATTGAAGACAATGTATTAGTAACGGAGTCTGGCTGCCAAAACCTCACGATTAATGCGCCGAAGTCGGTTGAAGACATTGAACAGTTGATGGGCAGCTAAGATGAACAATTCTGTCGATATTGTTATAGCTGGTGGCGGCTTATCAGGCTTACTACTAGCCCGCAGCTTAATAACGAGTAGTCCATCGCTTTCAATTGCAGTGGTTGAGTCGCAATCGATTAGTTTTAAACAAGCTAATCAGTTTGATCAGCGCGTGTTAGCACTATCTCATCATAGTGCTAAATACCTTGAGAAAATTGGCGTCTGGCCTGCTTGCCAAGCCCATGCAACGGCGATCAATCATATCCATATTTCAGATCGTGGCAATTACGGTAAAGCACGTATCGATGCCTGCGACCACAATGTTGAGGCGTTAGGTTATGTCATCGCCATGGCAGACCTAGGTAAGGCGCTGCAAGATTCCGTGAATAACGCAGACAATATATGTTGGTACTCGCCCGACAGTATCGTGGCGTTTGAGCAGCATCAACAGCATGTTGATATCACGCTAGATTCAGGGTCCAATTTACAAGCAAAATTACTACTCGCCTGCGATGGCGGCCAGTCTAAAATAAGACAGTCACTGTCGATAGATACCATCGAAAGTGAATATGCGCAGTCGGCGATAGTATGTAATCTTGAAATGGAAAAAGCTCACCTTGGTAAAGCTTATGAACGCTTTACCAGTCATGGGCCCATTGCCATGTTACCACTTAAACAAACCAATACCTCGCTTGTATGGACAACGACACCGGAGCAAGCATTGGCGCTCATAAACGCTGACACGCAAGAATTTACAAAGCAGCTTGAAAAGGCCTTTGGTTACTGGCTTGGCAGCGTTGTAAAGGTTGGCGAACGGGGCAGTTTTCCGCTGTCATTGGTGCAAGCCAAGCAAAATATTAGCCACCGTATTGCATTAATTGGAAATGCATCGCACACCATTCACCCAATTGCAGGGCAAGGCTTTAATTTAGGCTTAAGAGACGTTGAATTAATGGCGACGTTGGTGCAACAAGCTATTGTGCAGCAACAAGACATTGGCCAGTTGGCGTTGTTGAGCCAATATCAGCAGCAAAGGTTATCAGATCAGCAAGCGATTATTTCCTTAACCGATTCGTTAGTAACGCTGTTTTCAAATGACCATGCGCCACTCGTCGCCGGTCGAAATATTGCCCTAAAAGTGCTTAATTACGTATCGCCACTTAAGCAGGCGTTTGTCAATAAAACCATGGGATATAAGTAGTATGAATAAAGTCGACATCGCGATTGTTGGTGCCGGAATGGTTGGCTTGACGGCAGCGTTAGCGATTGAAAAACTCACCAATTTATCTGTTGCTGTAATAGATGCGCAAGGTATTTCGCCGTTAACAGATGATGCTGAAGTGCGCGTTAGTGCGATAAATATGGCCAGTAAAACGATACTGCAACAGCTGGGTGTGTGGCCTTTAATTGAAGCAACGCGATTACAGCCATATCAACACATGCATGTGTGGGATAGTGCTGGTTTTGGCCATTTAGACTTTGACGCCAAAGCATTAACGGGCGCAAATGCAACCGACAATATCGGCTGGATTATTGAAAATAAAGTCATTAGAAATGCGCTATACCAGCAGGCAGAGCAAAACGCCAATATTACCCTGTTAACAGGGCAATCTATTACTCAATTAGCGCAAGGTGATGGCGAGGTCTTCATTACGCTAGAAAATGCAGCCCCTGTATTAGCGAAATGTGTTGTAGGCGCAGATGGCGCGAATTCTTGGGTGCGCAAACAAGCGGGCATAACATTAACTTTTCGCGACTACGATCATACCGCGCTCGTTGCCACCGTCGAAAGTACTGGTGGCCATCAAAATACAGCTTGGCAAAGCTTTTTAGATACGGGACCGTTAGCCTTTTTACCTTTATTTAATGCTCAGCAATGCTCCATTGTTTGGTCAACCTCGCCAGAGCATGCTAACCAACTAATGGCCATGGATGAAGTTGATTTTAACAAGCACATTAGCGCCGCCAGTGATGGCAAATTGGGTAACATTAAGCTAGTTAGTGAGCGCTTTACTTACCCTTTGTCGATGCGTTATGCGCAGGATTTCGTTAAAAATCGTATCATCCTTATAGGCGATGCTGCCCATACCATACATCCTTTGGCGGGACAGGGTGTTAACTTAGGCTTACTCGATGCAGCAGCACTTGCGGATACCTTTTCACAATTGTCGCGTCCTTTAGCCGAAGAATATCCGCAAACCGAACTGCTAGCTTTTGCTCGTTGGCGCAAATCAGAAGCGGTTGATTTAATTGCCGCGATGGAATCAATCAAGCAGGTATTCGCGGTGCGTAATCCGTTTGCAAAATTGATGCGAGGTATTGGTATGTCGACAATTAATCGACTTTCACCGATTAAATCAGCGCTAACAGCACAAGCATTGGGCTATAAATCTCATCTGCCTTCGCTTGCCAAAACAACGGAAAAATAGCCAAAGCGACAATTATTCTATTATCTCCAGTAATATAGCTTTTGTAGAAATATAAATTCGAAATAATAGTAAAAATTAGATTTAATTCGGATTATCTGTTTGTGATTGTTTTTTATTCTAGTTTGTTGCTGTTTTTCATTGATCATAGTGCCAGCTAAGTTTATAATTTTGAGCCAAATTTTATCTTGTTACTTATACTTGGGTGATAGCCCAATTTTCAACAGATTTAAACGGCGGAAAAACGATGACAAATCAAACTGTCCTTCACGCTAAGCACCTAGAAGCTGGCGCAAAAATGGTTGACTTTTACGGCTGGGAAATGCCGATCAACTATGGTTCTCAAATCGAAGAGCATCATGCAGTTCGTCAAGATGCAGGTATGTTCGACGTTTCACACATGACAATTGTTGACGTAAAGGGTGCCGACGCAAAACCTTTCCTTCGCAAACTTGTCATCAATGATGTTGAAAAGCTACAGGTAGCAGGTAAAGCACTTTACACCGGTATGTGTAACCAAGATGGCGGTGTTATTGACGACCTAATTATTTATTTCTTCACTGAAACCGAATATCGCTTAGTTGTTAACTCAGCGACACGTGAAAAAGACCTTGCATGGATTGCGCAGCAGTCTGAAGGTTTTGACGTAACCGTTACCGAGCGCCCAGAATTTGGCATGATCGCTGTTCAAGGTCCAAATGCAAAAGCAAAAGTAGACACTATTTTAAGTGACGAGCAAAAAACCGCAGTTGCTGGTATGAAGCCATTTTTTGGTGTACAAACAGGCGAGCTTTTCATCGCGACCACGGGGTACACAGGTGAAGACGGTTACGAAATCGTTGTACCAGAAGCGCAAGCAGCAACGTTGTGGCAGCAACTACTCGATGCAGGCGTTAAACCAGCAGGTCTAGGTGCACGTGATACTTTGCGATTAGAAGCAGGTATGAATTTATATGGCTTAGATATGGATGAGTCTGTATCTCCATTAGCCGCTAACATGGCATGGACCATAGCATGGGAGCCAGCCGAACGTGATTTCAATGGCCGCCAGGCACTAGCAGCGCAGCGTGAAGCAGGTGACCAACCAAAACTTGTAGGCCTAGTACTAGAAGAAAAAGGTGTACTTCGCAGCGGGCTAAAAGTCGTCACCGAACATGGCGACGGAGCAATTACATCAGGTACATTTTCACCGACATTAAGCCATTCAATTGCCATGGCTCGTGTGCCAAGAGCAGTGAAAGTTGGTGACATAGTTGAAGTAGAAATGCGTAAGAAATTAGTGAAGGTACAAGTAATCAAACCTTCATTCGTTCGAAACGGTAAAAAAGTCTTTTAATTAAACAAAGGTGCGCTATATTTTAAGCGCACTTTTGCTTTAACAATAAATATATTTAAGTTGATTAATTAGGAAATACTAAAATGAGCAACATTCCTTCTGAATTAAAGTACGCTTCTTCGCACGAATGGGTGCGTAACGAAGGCGACGGTATCGTAACTGTTGGTATCACAGAGCACGCACAAGAATTATTGGGCGACATGGTATTCGTAGAATTACCAGAAGTAGGTGATACGGTAGACACAGGTGACGACGTAGCAGTAGCTGAATCTGTTAAAGCAGCATCAGATATCTACGCACCAGTATCAGGTGAAATCGTTGAAGTAAACGAAGAGTTAGAAGACTCCCCAGAGCTAGTAAACTCAGACGCATACGGTGACGGCTGGATGTTCAAAGTGAAGCTTTCTGATGAAGGTGAATTGGGCAATCTTTTAGACGCGGAAGGTTACGAAAACTCAATCGAAGAGTAATTTCGTCGTGAATCGAATTTATACTGCGTTACGAATTAAAATTTTCTCGGTCATTTATCACGTATAAACACCCAAGAAAATTTTGATTCAAGCCTTGTCTAAATCCGATTCACTGAGAAATTCGCGTCTTATTTCGACTTTATACTGCGTTGAAGTTTTAAATTTTCTCGGTCATTTATTCAATATAAACTCCCGAAAAATTTTAAAACTCCGCCTTGTCTAAAGCCGAACTAATTAGCGAAATGGCTGGAAGCAATTATATCTTCTAGAGCTATAGAGAGTCGGTGATAGTAATAAGGAATAGCCTTGTCTAAAGCCGAACTAATTAACGAAATGTCGCGTCGTGTTTTTTGAGAAATTACGATGAGAGGGGTAAGGGTAGCTAGTAAAAGTGTAACGACTAAATAAATAGTTCTTAGCACTTAGATCTTAATTCTTAGCCCTTAGTCCTTAGTTTTTTCGTACCGTGTAAACCATTACCTGAATTAAACCGTAGGTTTAATTCTTTTTTTATTTTTTGTTAAGTGAAGTTGTTATGACAAATCGCACTTTAGCTGATTTAGAGCAAAACCAAGAATTTATCCGTCGTCATATTGGCCCGGATGCAGAGCAAACTAAAGCGATGTTGGCTGAAATCAATGCTGACTCTGTAGATGCACTAATCGATGAGATTGTACCTGCGGATATTCGTTTAGCAGACTTGCCAAACATTGAAGAAAGCAAAACTGAAGTGAAGGCGTTGAGCGACCTTAAAGCGGTAGCTAGCCTAAACAAGGTGAACAAGTCCTATATTGGTTTGGGTTACTACGGTACGTTAACGCCGAACGTTATTTTGCGTAATGTCCTGGAAAATCCAGGTTGGTATACGGCCTATACGCCGTATCAGCCAGAAATCGCTCAAGGGCGTCTTGAATCTTTACTTAACTATCAGCAAATGTGTTTAGACCTAACGGGTTTAGACCTAGCAAGTGCATCTTTACTTGACGAAGGTACAGCGGCTGCTGAAGCAATGGCGCTTGCCAAGCGTGTATCTAAAAATAAAAAATCAAACCTATTTTTTGTTGCTGACAACGTATATCCACAAACAATCGATGTCGTAAAACTACGTGCTGACATGTTTGGTTTTGACGTGATTGTTGCACCTGCTAACACAGTTGCAGAACACGATGTATTCGGTGCGCTATTCCAATACCCATCAGCAACAGGTGAAGTAGCAGATATCACGTCATTAATTGATGCGGTTCATGACAAAAAAGCGATTGCAGCAGTAGCGGCAGACATAATGAGCCTTGTGATGCTTAAAGCACCGGGCGAATTAGGCGCTGATGTTGTAATTGGTTCATCACAACGTTTTGGTGTACCAATGGGCTACGGTGGTCCTCACGCAGCATTCTTCACAACATCTGACAAGTACAAACGTTCAATGCCAGGTCGTATTATCGGTGTTTCTCGTGATACACGTGGTAAAGATGCGCTAAGAATGGCAATGCAAACGCGTGAACAACATATTCGCCGTGAAAAAGCCAACTCAAACATTTGTACAGCGCAAGTGTTGTTAGCAAACATGGCAGCGTTTTATGCGGTATATCACGGTCCGCAAGGACTTAAAACAATCGCTGAGCGCATCCATCGCTTAACTGATATTCTTTGCTTAGGTACAGCAACTAACGGTGTACAAGCGATTCACGAGCACTATTTTGATACGTTAACATTTAAGTTAGCAAACAAAGACGAAGTCGTAGCTCGTGCATTAGCAGTCGATGTCAACTTACGCACAGATGTTGATGGTCACGTGTCTGTTTCACTTGATGAAACGACAACGCGTGAAGATGTTGCGGTGTTATTCGATGTATTACTAGGCGAAGGTCATGGCTTAGATGTTGCAGCATTAGACGCTAAGATCATCGAGTGTGGTCATAGCTCGATCCCACCGAGCTTAGTGCGCGAATCAGCGATATTAACGCACCCAGTATTTAATTCTTACCATAGCGAAACAGAAATGCTTCGTTATATCAAAAAATTAGAAAACAAAGATTTAGCGCTTAATCACTCAATGATTTCGCTAGGTTCTTGTACCATGAAGCTGAATGCAACAGCGCAAATGATCCCCGTGAGCTGGCCTGAATTTGCCAACATGCACCCATTTGCTCCACTAGACCAAGCGCAAGGCTATAAGTCGATGATCGACGAACTTGGCAAATGGTTGGTTGAGTTAACTGGCTACGACGACATCTCAATGCAACCAAACTCTGGTGCACAAGGTGAATACGCAGGTCTTGTTGCTATTCAAAAGTACCATGAAAGCCGTGGCGAAGGGCATCGTAACATTTGTTTGATCCCAAGCTCAGCACACGGTACTAACCCAGCATCTGCACAAATGGTTAGCATGAAAGTGGTTGTGGTTGATTGTGATAAAAACGGTAACGTCGACATGGCTGACCTTAAAGCGAAAGCTGAAGAGTTAGCAGATAACTTGTCTTGTATCATGATTACTTACCCATCAACGCATGGTGTTTATGAAGAAACGATCAAAGACATTTGCGACATCGTACATGCTAATGGCGGTCAGGTTTACCTAGACGGCGCTAACATGAACGCACAAGTGGGAATTACTTCACCAGGCTTCATTGGTGCTGACGTATCACACTTAAACTTGCACAAAACGTTTGCTATTCCACATGGTGGTGGTGGTCCAGGTATGGGTCCTATCGGTGTTAAATCACACCTAGCGCCATTCTTACCAGGTCACAAGTTGGTAGACTTTAATAACGAGCTACAAGGTAACGGTGCTATTTCTGCTGCGCCATTTGGTAGTGCAGGTATCCTATGTATTTCATACCTTTACATCGCATTGTTAGGTAAGCAAGGTGTAACTGATTCAACTAAGTACGCTATTACTAACGCAAACTACCTTGCACACAAGTTAAGTGAGCACTTCCCAATTTTATATACGGGTAACAATGGTCGTGTTGCGCACGAATGTATTGTTGACTTACGTCCGATTAAAGAAGCGTCAGGCATCACTGAAATGGACGTAGCTAAGCGTTTGATGGACTACGGTTTCCACGCACCAACTATGTCATTCCCAGTAGCGGGCACATTGATGATCGAACCAACTGAATCGGAAGCAAAAGTAGAACTTGACCGTTTCATCGAAGCAATGACATCAATCCGTGAAGAGATTCGTAAAGTAGAGCAGGGCCAATGGACAGTGGAAGACAATCCACTTGCTAACGCACCGCACACACTTGACGACATTACAGACGCTAACTGGAACCGAGCGTACTCAGTACAAGAAGCTGTGTTCCCAGTACCAGCGGCAGCAGCTAACAAATTCTGGCCAACGGTTAACCGTATCGACGATGTATACGGCGACCGTAACCTAATTTGTTCTTGCCCAGCCGTTGAGACGTATATCGACGCGGAATAAGCATATGTCACTTTCGAATGAAGTTTGAAACAACATAAACAAGTTTGAAACTTTAATAGAGTTTGAAAGTAAAAGTTATTAAAGGCGAGCTTATTAGCTCGCCTTTTTATTGGGCGTCAGCGAATAATAGTATGTACCCTTAGTTTATCTCGGGGGATCCACTTCTATTTTAGTTAATCAGCCAGTGAAGAGTGTTGTTTAAAAATTAGCACGTAAAATCATGCTCAAATCTACACGTTATAATCTGAATTAGTTATTAATAATTTCAATTTATTGCCATCAATTCATCTGCCTTTTACTGGATTAGATACGGCCTCTTTAAATTTCGAGGTTAATGTAATGATTTTACTGCCGTCAATACGTTCTATCTTTTCTATTAACTTGGGATGAATTAGTATCTCTGAGCCTTCCAATTCAACTACTTCAGTATCATATGAGCGCTCATAGATTTTTCGCCAGTTTCTAAACACTGCAACTTCTTGCTCAGATTCATCCTTCAATGAAAATGGGCTACTAAGTTTCAGATTAAGAGCTGATATTAGACTTGGGTGAGGCATAAGTACTTCTATACTGCCTAAAAATGTACTGTAGTCAGCTTTTCCAAAACATAGTCCCATTGGCATATCTAGCCCATCAATCGGAACTTCCCAGCTAATATCATTTGAAGGGAATATTGGTGCTATGCCCTCAGGAGCCGGAAATTCATCAGGTTCTATTGCTAATGCAGATTGAACTTCAACTTTTTCTTTTGCTTCTTTGGAATAGGACTCTTCATCAAATAGCCATTGTCGCTCTATATATGCTGCTCTTATCCATCCTTTATATAGACCATTGCTCATAACGTAAGTGAATTCTTTACTTTTATATGTTTCTTTAATTTCAGCGGGTAGAGGGTAGTTTTCCCTCGTGCATTGAAGCTCCTTGAATGTGATATATGCTTCGACATCTGGAAGTAGTGATTCTGCCAACTCCATTGCTTCAGATGGATCTGAGAATTCTTGTTTTTGAATCTCTAAGTTGTTAAGAACCTCATTAGTAGTCATTTCAGCAAGTTCTTCATCCCAGCCCATAACCTGAACTCCAGGATAGCAATCTCCTCTATCACCATGCACAAGTTGTATTCTCGTTTTCCATTGTTCCTTATTGAATTCGGATTTTGAAAGTCTATAACTAAGGGTGCTGGCATAAACCTGCGCAAAATCACTCCAAATAGAACTCATAAAAAATGTTTTGTCGGATTTATCCATTGCAAGAAGCTCGACTACAAACCTGTCTTCCAAAGCTTCCTTAGCAAAATGAATCATATGGTCTTTATAATCATCGTTACAAAATTGTCTTAGTAGGGCCCTAGCGCAGTTCTTTACAATCCATAAAGGAGAATTAGCTAACAATTCCAACGTAGATTTTATTTTTTTCGATAGTGAATATTCTTCGGTGTCATATTTCAATAACAATGCTAATAACACTTCCAAAGATGTAATAGGTGTAGATTCAGTTAAATACCACCTCAGTGGTTTAACCAAATTAGAGTTATCTGTTTCGATTAAGTGTTTTATTGCTAGCATTGCTTGATGTTTAATTGCAATGTATGGAGAATCTAGTTTTGCTAGGAGTACAGCGATAATTCCTTCTTGTTCGGACCAGCTCTTAGACTTTATTAAAGGTGTTGAGTTTAGCCAACAGTAATCACTCTCTTCGGTTAGAGGTAATCGGTGCTTTATGACTTCATAAGCGGCCCACCAAGCTTGATTTGCATCGTCGTGTAATCCCACGCTAGATAGCCTACTAATAATACCTTCAGTAATTCCATAATTGTAACTGTTTGTGGATATTAGATGACCAGCACCTCTCGCATATATGTTCAGTGCTAGCTCTTTATTGATCTCAACTGCCTTTAAAAGGTGATGCTCTGATAGTTCATCGCCAATGTTTCCCCAACCTCTATTTCCTCTACGGTATACATGCGAAAGCGTATATGCAATACAAGACAATTCATATTTCTTTAGACGACTAAATCCTTCTGCTAAATCTATGATTGGATGGTGATCAGACATGTATGCCGAATATGCTTTTTCAACAAATAATAATAAGAACTCTCCCGCTTGTTGCTCTCCATTGGTTTCCGAGTATTCATACAGGGCATAACCAAAATAATTTATAAACGCATCTATAGAAACTCGGCCTCTAGAATCCATTTTTTCAGTAACAAAGTTAATAATTTTTCTGAATTCGGTTTCTTTGTTTTTTGAAACTGCACTAGTCAAAGGGAGTCGGATTTGAGGAGTTATTCTCTGTCGAATACAAACTGAAAATTGATCTTGTTTTAAATATTCTGATTTCTTTTCTTTTGGCTTCGGCGGTACTTGTTGGTTGAAGCTCAGAGAGTAAATTTGTGCAAACTTTTCTAGCTGTGGCAAAACCTCTTCAGGATACTTGGATGAGCTACCAAGATAACGCTTAACTAAGTTTTCAAAATATTTTGTGCCGAGTTTTTTATCATTTTTTAGGAAGTCTTCGATTATTTTCAGCTCTTCTCTAATTCTTTCTTTTGCATCTCCTTCATACCTGAAATTGAATTCGGTAGTGCAAAGTACATGGTAAGCAACCGGGTCAATCGATTTCTTAAAATATTCATCAAGCACTGAGTGCGTTGCACTGTCTAATACCCAACTCACTCCACCGTCATAGTCGTGAAGAGTGCCACTTAGTACTTCTAAAGCTATGTTTAAATTTGAATGGCATAGACTTGAAAACCAATGATTAATCGCATGTTTGGTTTCCCTGCCGTCTGTGTGTCTACGCAAAGCTTGAGCTAAAGGAAGAGATTTGATAAAAGCATCTTTTCCCACAGGCCAGTTTGGCTTAGCGATGGAGGGTAAAGAGTCCAATATTTCGTTAATTGTAACATCTTTTCTCCAACCATATGCGCACAAGTATTGTGTGATTTTTCTCCACTCTTTTTTGGATTCGTCTTGAAAACCAGAAGAAGAAAGTAAATAAGCCAACGACATCCCCATCTCTGCATGGCTTTCAAAATAAGTACCGTAGGACTCTGATTCTTTAACAACTTCCATGGAGAACTTTAGAATTTCATTCTGCGCAAAATTTAAATTGCTTAGGGAACATAACCGAGTAAGCAGGGGGATTGTTTGTATTGGCCCCGACTCGCCTCTATCCATAGACGTTGCTGTTTCATTCATAGCTATCTTAACGTAGCGAATACATTCCCTGAACTCTTCTGCACTATTGGTCAGCTTTAAGCCGTCAATAATTGACTCAATAATTAGTGGTTGTACACGGTATAGGTCACAAGATCGAGGCTCCCCTTTAAACGGGGCTGTATTCTCAGAGATAAGCTTGAAAATGTCTGTAATAGCTAATGAATTATTTGAAGTGCGGTGTTCCGCCAGTCGAATTAAGAACTCTAGCCACTGGGAATACCAATTATCACCTTTTCTTACCCTTTCTAACTCGACACTAAAGCTCTTCGGGTTAATATGCAGGGAAACAAACCATTCTAGAATGTTCTCATATTCAGGTGAGTAGCTTCCAATGGAAAGGTCTATGTCACTTGGCTTTTGGGAAACAGAGACACAATTACTTGGAACCGCACCAAGCATCAAACAAAGTTTGATTTTATCTCTACTTTTCAAATATCCCACAGCTAAGTTGGCTTCGGAAGCCTTATTTTGAGCTGTTTCACGCTCTGCTTTGCATAAATGTGAAATCCCTAATATTGAGTTACTGTTTATACTTGTATGATGAGATAAAAATTTTGATATCCTTAGGCCTATATCGTTGTCAAAATATGATTGTAGCGCTGTGATTAATTCATATATGTAATCTTCTTTTAGTGCTCTTTTTTGCTTTAGAAGGAACTTTACTAATTTTTTGTATCCTATTAGCTTTCCTTTTGTAGCTAGTAGTCCTTTGAATCTATTTATGGATTTTTGGAAGCTTTCATCATAGTCAGAGTTGCCAGCCGACCGAGCTGAATCGTTAATGGTATTTTCTGTGGACTCTTTGAGAAGATATTCCCTCCAAGGAGCGACATGTCCAGCATCTGTTATGAGGGAACACACTGCTAGTCCTAATCCAGAGGGTAAAGTTGGTTCACCGTCGAACAGTAAGCGCTCAGAGGTTAATTCTGCACCAAAAACCTTTGTAAAAGTCTCCCAGTATGTGAACTGTTCGTTAAGTTTTTCTTCAAAACAAGTGTGCAAAGATCTTTTTAATTCGGCGAGCTTTGTTAGTGCAGCCCAATTATTCTGCTGAGATGCGACTTCTATAGCTATCTCAAGATTTTTTCCTATCGCCAATTCAGGGTGTCCGAATTCTAGACTCTTAGAAATAAATTCGGTGGAAACTAGTTCTAGCACTTTGCCAGACTCTTTTTGTCGTCTGAGTAAAACGAGCAAAAAACGATAAGATTTTGCGGATTTGAAGAAACCAATTTTAAAAAGCCACTCGGTTATTGGTTGTAAGATATTTCTAATCTGATCTGAATTAGATTGGTTCTCAACAACAAACCTCCTGAAACTTTCATGATAAATTCTAAGGCCACCTTGTCCTGTTACGTCTGTTAAAATGGGAGATAAATGCTTGATGCTTGAATCTATTATAGGGGCTAACAAAGGGGTGATTTGCTTTAATTCTTCGGTCGTAATTCCAAAGTCTATCAGTCCTAAAATGTTAGCAATTAACAACGTTCCATCGTCTTCTTTTGACAAGAGATACTGATAGTACGAAGATACATTCCCATTTACGGTAGGTTGTAAACCGAACCAGTCGTCTAAATCATGTATTGAGTTAATATCATTTCTATTAAGTATCTCTTTTGCCAAAAAAGTTGCATATAGCGGGTTACCATCTGACTTCACCAAAATAGCATCAGTTAGTTTTTTGAAAGTAATTGCTGAGTTGCTATTGTAGATTTGCCGTATATTAAAAGCGTTCAACAGGATTTCGATTTCGAATCGATCCCAAGGTGGAACAGAGTTTATAGAGACGCGTTCGCCTAGGGATTCTGTGATTCGTTGTATATGTTCGCCGGGTTGAGACCCAAGTATTAAAACTACATTATTAGGGAGTGATAAACTACAAATTTGGCCTATGATATCAGTATCAGAAAAACTTAATTGTTCCGCTTCAGACAAAACCCTGCTGATGTGGTCTAGGCCGTCTACTATAATTACCACCAGCTCTTCTTGTTCGCACGCAACTTTTATAGCTTCATCTAATGACTCGAAAGTTGATGAATATCTTGAAGTTAGGTTATCTCGTAACTTTGTATTTTTGCTCGTAAGTTCGTACAGCAAGTTAGCAAATAAACTCTCGGTACTTATTCTTCTCTCTAGCTCTTCATCTCCAGGCTCAAGGTAACAGTAATGTTTTGCTACACATATTCCTTCGCCTTCAAGCTTTTCAGCCAGTCGGGTCAGACTCCAAGATTTCCCGGCTCCAGGGCTTCCCAAAACAACTTGGTGATTTAACTTTTTTGCATTAGCAATAAGTGACTGTTCAAACGAATCTCTGTTAACAAAAACATCTGAGTTTACAGGGAATATCTGGTTGAGCTTTCCAAAATCAGTCCTCAATCCTAGTTCTGATTCGATGCTACTAGGAGTGTGTGTTGCGTTTTGAGTTCTTGCTAAATTGGCGAGGGAAATTGATAAACCGGAAAAATCAATAGGATCCCTATCTTGATTTGGGTATGAGCCTATACCGACTTTATACTTAACTAAATTTATAAGCTCTTGTTCTAAAATACTTGGCTCATTGAGAGTCTCACTAGAAATTGGGAGTGCCAATTCAATAGTAAAAGCGTCGCAAAATTTGATAAATTTTTGTCTGTCGTACTTTTTATCAATTAGAGGCTCCCAAACTGGAGCTGAATTAATAGGCCAAATGGATTCAGCATCCAATTTGTAGCTAATGCTTGGTAAGGCCCCAGAATTCTAGACAGTTTCTAGCTCCTTAAAATAACGTTTCTCAAATTCGTTTGGAGAAACACCACCATTTGTACCATGATTTCTTTTTGAATTGTAGAAACATTCAATGTAGTCAAATATCTCAGCCCTTGCTTCGTCACGGGTTTTATAGATCTTACGTTTAACTCTGTCCTTCTTGAGCAATGAGAAAAAGCTCTCCGCCACGGCGTTATCATGGCAATTACCTTTCCGACTCATGCTAGCTTCCAAGTTGTGCTCTTTTAAGAAGCTACGCCAATCAGAGGAGGTATATTGGACTCCCTGATCAGAGTGAACCAGCACCTTACTTTGTGGTCTTCGACGCCATACGGCCATCAGTAAAGCATCGATTACTAGGTCAGATTTGGGGCTGCTTTTCATCGTCCAGCCAACGACTTTTCGAGAAAATAAGTCAATCACAACCGTGAGATATAGCCACCCCTCGTAAGTGCGGATATATGTGAAATCTGTCACCCACGTTTGATCGGGCTTATTCACCTTGAACTCCCTATTTAAAGTGTTAGGCGCTGCGGGATGTTGTTTATTATTTCCAAAGCCTCGGTGGCGTTTGTAACCTCTGATAGCTTTAATTTTATTGGTTCGCATTATCCGATGGATGCGATTTTTACCGCATATCTCACCATCATTTTTCAAGTCAATCGTGATATTGCGATAACCATAGGTACAGCCACTTTCGAGCCAGAATTGTTTAATCTTGCCCAACAGCCTTTGGTCTTCGATTGCACGATTACTCAATGGCTTTTTCTGCCAGGCATAAAAACCACTGCGGTTGATGTTAAGAACCTGACACATTAACTCGACAGGATATTGCTTGAGTCGAGATTTCACGAACGTGTACTTTTCTTTGACTCCCCTGCAAAGTACACGGCGGCCTCCTTTAAGATGTCACGTTCCATTGTAACCCGCTTTAATTCGGCTTTTAAGCGACGTATTTCATCAGATTGGGCATCATCTACTTGACGCTGCTTGGCGGGCTTGGAATATCTTTTTACCCAATCATGAATGGACTTGTAGCTGACTCCCAATCGCTCAGCAACGGAAGTCATCGAGTGACCTTGCTCTGTTACTTGTTTGACTGCTTGGATTTTAAATTCTTCTGTATAGCGCTGACGGCTCATTATTACACCTCTTAGTTTTATATATTATAAAGCTAAGAACTGTTTAGTGAACTAGGGCCTTACCAGCTTGAAGTGTTTTCGATACTTTTACAAGTTCGAGTTTCACGCAAATATTTAGTTTCTACTGGGGGCAGCCAGGTAGCACATAAAATATAAAGGTCCTCTTTGCTATCAGATTTAAGGAAACTATCGAATAGCAAGTCAATTCGAATGTCAGAGGATTTTCGATAGAGCTGAGAATGGTGAAATTGCTTTGTTTCGTTTCTGCTAGATTTTACTTGGAAGTGTCTAGTAAGAAGCCCCTGTTGAATATGCAGATCGTCAAATATATCACCATCAAAACGCTTTTTATCTACAGAAATATATTCATACCTTTCGCTAAGGCATCGCATAAAAAAATACGCTGTAAAAATATCTTGATATCGATATCCTTGATGAGCTGGGGTTAATCCTCGACCTTTCAAACTAAATCCTTATTTTAATACGTTGCTTCCTGATAGTAATTGGAAATTAAAATTATAGTAAAACTACTTAATTATTATAGGTTTGGGCATTAGCGGCTTATATCAAGAGTAATGGCTACTTATTTAAAAGTAATATTCAATATTCTTATTTTATGAAAGTAATATTGCTTTGTTGTTGAAGCGCTCAGAGATAGCAATCATGCAAGAGCATATTTGTTCACTTCAACTAAAATTAACCAATGTTTTAGTCTGATTTAAATTGCCTTTGTAAATAGGGCTGTTTTTTTTAATTTTTTTTCGTACATTAACTCGCTAATAAATTGAAATCTGTAAATACAAGAACTTGAAATATTTAAATAAAAAAATCAAATTGACAGAAAGTGTAATTAGTTAAATAGTATGTAAATCAATTACTTATGTTGATCTTGTTTTGTTTTTACTCTATATCTGAATTAATTGGATATAGGTGTAAAAATGAAACCGATTTATAAAGTAAACATAAAAGAATTAGCCAGACTTAGAGAGTGGAAAGAAAAGTGTGATGATGCTCGTAAGCAAAAATTGGCGCATCGTTTTCAATATTATCGCCCGTTTATCACTATTGACGATGTTAATTCTATTAGTCGAAGACATTTATATTCCTGCCCTATACAGAAACGATTAATTCATCTTCTTAGCGATGGAGAAGCAAATGCTTATAAGCGACTGATCTTTGAGCCAGATATTCTCGGTATTAGAGAGCAATTTCCACTGCACCTACCAAAAACACTGGAAATAGCTAAAAGTTTAAAATTTATTCACCCCAGAAATTGGAAGACTAAAGAATTGTATATCATGACAACTGACTTGTTAGTTGATCGTGTTGATTTCGAGACTGGTGAGGTTTACCAACAATCCTATAACTTTAAATATTGGGATGCCATTTACCAATATTCTGAAGATGGTTTTGTCATCCAAAAGAGCTGGCGGACTTGGCAAAAAAATAAGATAGAAGAAATTTACTGGCTAGAAAAGAGCGTCAAATTTATTCAGGCAACTGAAAGAGACTCCTCAAAGGTAGCTGTTCAAAATATTACTTGGTTTCAGATGCAGCATGACTTAGATGTTGGGCAGCAAGAACTGGAGCAATTTAAAGCGTATTTTATCAAGAGTCACAAGAATAACCCTCGGGCATGGCTAGAAGAACACTTAAGCAATGTGTGTAAGCTTATGAACAGTTCATTTCGAGATGCCCAAGCAATCTTTCAGTTTGCTGCATATCATCATGAACTCAGTCTCAATATTGAATATCCAATTAGGCTTTCAGAGCCGGTAGCGGTGAACGCGTAATGTTTAGCGTTAATGAAGTTTTTAGCGATATCAAGCAATCTATTCAAGTTAAAGTTTGCCACGTAGCAATAGATCTAGCTCTGATTGCTGTGGTTGATTTGGTTCGTTTAGAAGAAGGAAAGCCTTGTTGTAAACCTAAGGTATATAATTTTGAAAAATTTGCCGATTATATTAAAAAAAACAAACTACACCGGACAGTTGAAATGTTGCCGGCATGGATTAATTTTGACGATGAAAAATTAATTAAGTCTGGCAAAGAGCATTGGGTAGCTAAACGGGATAAAAAGCTCAACATAGTAGGTTCTTTACTTAACGAGGACACTGTACGTGAATATTTATACGGGAGCGGGGTTGGAGAAAAAATAGGAGCTCTACTAATAGAAAACTCTATTTGGAAAAAATCTAGTAATTATTACAGACAGCTAAATCGCTATATCACTTATGGTTGCACCAACAATGCTTTGTTACCTTTTGACTATCAGAATTGCGGTAGTAATTATTTTATCCCTGAAGAACGTGGGGTAGAAAATGTAAAGCGTGGACGTAAAACTATTTCACCTAAGCTGCTTGGTCATTTGCATCAATCCGTTTTTTCAGTGGCTCCAGGGATCACTAAAAAAGAAATAAAAAAAATTAAGAAAACTGTTACGGCTGTTATTAGCTCAGCACGAAAAAATATTACTGCTCGAGCCCGGTTATTGTATCGGCGTGAAAATGAATGCCGATTTGTTGATGAGGCAACCCCCTATGGTACGAATAAAAAACTAAAATGGGATGAAGAGCCTGATTGTTTATCTGATGCGCAATTTAGATACCATTTTCAAAAGTTTATAACTCAAGAAGATAAAATCAGAGCAGCCAAAGGACAGATTGTTTTTGATAAAGATCATGCTGATAGAAGTGGATCTACATGGGAGTTTTTAATCGGGCCAACGCATTTATATGAGATTGATGCAACAGTCATGGATATCCACGTTCGTTACCCATATTCAGAGAATGAAAGATTATCTATGGGGAGACCTGTGCTTTATGTCGTTGTCGACGTTTTCTCTACATGTATTGTTGGAATATATATAGGGTTTCATGGTCCTGACTGGGTTGGAGCTGCTGAGGCGTTAGTTAATGCATTTATGGATAAAGTCTCTTTTGCTGCACGCTATGGTCTTAAAATAAATAAAAAAGATTGGCCATGCCACCATCTATGTTACTGGATTAATAGTGATAATGGTGGAGAGTATTCATTGGGGAATATATCGCCACTTTTAAAAGCAAATTTAGGTATTCAGGAGTGGACAAAGACCCGAAGTTATATGGGGGTTGCTAAGGCTGTAGCCGAAAGAAAATTCGGTGTTATTAACGATAGCTTTCTTCATTATCAACCAGGTGCAGTATATGAAGTACGCAGAGAAGAGCAGGACCCATCGCAAAACGCCGTTTGGGATTTAGAGTCTTTGTATCAAGCGATTATTTTAGAGGTAATCTATCAAAACCATACAAACCTAAGAGAAGAACATCATGATTTTAAAGCGGCAAAAAAACGTGCGGGTCTTTCTGCTCAGTCGATCTTTGACTTTTTTATCGGTGAAGAAATGGGAGGTGGTAACCCAACAACTGAAAAAGATGAGGGTCGGATCAGATTAGCGTGTCTTCCTGAAAACGAGGCTTCAGTTACAGCTCAGGGTATTAAGTTTCAAGGAGTTTACTACACGTCTCCTTATGCTAAGCAGCAAAAGTGGTATTTTCGAGCCAAGCAGTTCGGAGTTTTTCCGATTACGGTTAAATGGAGTAGAGTTTCAGCGGATTTAATTTGGTATCAAACGCCCGAAAACGAAGTCATCGCTTTGAAAATAAAACCTGATAAAAGTCGTCGATTTATGCGTCAGACTTGGGAGGCTGTGGCCATTCGTCAGCACGAATACGCTAGAGAAAAGCATGCTGCCAAACGCGAAAAAACGAGGCAAGAATTAATCAAAGAGCAGCAACAGCGTGACTTACTTGATAGGAATAAAGAAGGGATAAGTGGGATACCTGAAAATACAGTAAAGTCCCGTCAAAAAGGTATTCAAGAACGAAAAGATGAGCAAGCGATTATTGATAAAGCTCAGATTGATAAACGTAATAAGCAAGCGATTGGGCAAATAGAGAAGACAGAAGCAAGTGAGGGCGATCATGAGGAAATGCAAACAAAGCCTCAAACTAAGAAGCCAAAGAAACGAAGCTTAAACTCTCGACTACAGCGTTCAAAAAATAATGGTAAGGGGGACAAATGAAATTATTCGACCCAGCTTTTCCTAAACCTGTGCTCATTGAAGAGGCTGAATATCATAATCATCAAGATGAATGGTTAAACGATAATCCATTGATCCGGGCTATCACGGTTAAAGATACAGACGATGTTGAAAGTGAAATAGGATATATTCCTAAATTACCAAGTAATATTCAAAGTCTAAACGGTGTTTATCAAAAAACAGCATTACATCGACTGAGCTGTATTAATGTCGTACACCCTTGGTCTGCGGCACTTTATGAAGATATTTTGTCTGCAATTTTATTTGGATATATTAACCGAGATCCTAGGAAACCCGAAATTCGGAGGTTTCAAAGAGAGTTATCAAGTTTATCAATGCTTAAAAAGCGTGATGAGATCTATGAAAAAATATTTGTTTCTCCTCTTAGTCCGCTAACAACCACTAGTAACGCTGTTGTCACCGGCCCTTCGGGTAGCGGCAAAACAACAACAATTCGACGAACACTGCTAGCAATTCCACAGGTGATCATTCATCCAGAGTTTGATAATACACCAGAGAAGCTAACTCAAATTGTATGGTTAAGCTTTGATATGCCAGCTAGTGACTCACCTAAAGCACTCGCATTAGCGTTCTTTAGAGCTATAGACATGGCAATTGGTAGCAATTACTACAATGAATGGAAGGGGCGAAAATCAGAGGGAATAGAGCATCATTATGCGGCGATGCAACTACTGATACTAAAGTACAATATCGGGTTTATTCACATTGATGAAATGCAATTTATGTTGAAGTTTGGTTCGGGGCGAAACTCTGTTACTTTGCAAGCCGTCGAAGCTCTTTTTAATAAGTTGTCTGTACCGACTTTAACCAGTTGTACGCCGGAAGGCTTAAAGTTATTTGATCCTGTGCCAGCTGAGTTTTCGAATAACCTCGATGTAATAACGACAACTCGTCGCGTCTATTCTGATCAGATCTATGTGTTTGAGCTTGCCCCGATAGACTCCGACTTATTTGATGATTTATTTAGTGCCTTCTTTCCCGCATCCCTCAGTCAGAAGCAAAAGGGGTTTAGTGAATCTTTTAAATTTAAGGTAGCGACTTTAAGTGCTGGCTTATTAGCTGTTATCACGAGGTTAGCGCAGCTTTATCATCGAATAGCGTTGAGTGTGACAGATATACCTGAAGAAGAACTACTGGAAGACATATTTATTGAACAATTCGGTCCGTTAGCTGAAGCATTAAGACGTTTGCACGAAACGGGCAATGAAGACATGCTAGAGAATCTATTGAACCGAGATGATGCTAATAATGTTGTTTGGGCATTGGAAGAACAGAAAGGAAAAAAAATCCAAAAGCGGGTAAGTGTTCCGGACATTAATAATGATCATAAAGGCTAGTGCTTATGAGCGTCTATCACTTTCCTGCCCCTTTTGAAAAAGAGCACCTTCTTGGATGTTTAATGCGCTACGTCTTACCCCAAGGCCGGAAGGAATACGTTAAAGTAGCTAAACGAGTGTCATCAAATGTTAGTAAAGTTAATTCGAACAGTTATTGGCAATCTGTTTATACCGATATTCTCAAGCAATACTTACCCAAATACCACCATCAATTAGCGCTTAACAATACGTTATTAAATGTTTATACCAGTTTAATTGAAAGTGACTTTTCCACTGTATTGGCGGAGCAAGTAAAGTATCCCAGCAAGTTACAACTCAAACATGCAAATCTGGAACAGGTTCATAAAGGCTGGAAGTGGTGCCCTGAATGTATATTCGATGATGAAGGTGAGTGTGGAGTCGCTTATTGGCATTGTGAACACCAATTTCCGCTCAAAAAACGATGTACAAAACATGGGGCATTATTATTATCTGGTTGTCAGAGCTGCGGTTTTGCTTGGTCTTCAATTTTGCAAGGGCCTGGCCCCTCAGCGAGTTGCCCTAAATGTGGAAGTACATTCTCAGAGCGTCACAGAGAAGATAGTTACGACGATTTATGGATCGAAAGAAGTGCAAACGGTATTTTAAATGGAAGTTTAAAGTTTGATAAAAATAAAGTTAAAGAATGCTTCAAAGTACAGTACGGTTTTGGTGAATTTAAGCGGCAGTGGTCTGTAGCTGAGAGAAAACAAATTAGAGATCAGCAAGACTTATTTGGAAACTGGATTGACTCACTCAACTTATTAAATCATTTAACACCTTTGCCAAATGGCAGGAATAACTCAGAGCATCCCGCATTTAATGTCAGTACTTATGTGTTTAAAAGTTATGATTATGCGCCAATAATTCACCTGTTATTTAGCCGTTATTGTAGGGAGGTACTATGTTAGTACTCCTGCCAGATGAGACCATTTATAGTTACCTTACTCGCTGTTGTTTAATGGATGGTTATCCAACGTTGGCGTGTGCGTTAAAATACAGAATAGGAAGCTCAAGTAAGCAATGGAGTGCCTCTTTTCCTAGCTTCATATCTCAAGTTTCGTCATTCTCAGGTATTCCATTTCAGCAGTTGCTGTATAAGCATACTGTTTATCCCTTGTATCGAACATTCTTATCAAAAGCAGTATCCACTAAAGTTGAAGAGCTTTTATTGGCTGGTGGAACATTAAATTTAGAATCAAAAATGTCGTTGGTTGCTAACCGTTCAAAAATGACAGGAGAACTAAAGTATTGCCCACTATGTACGAAACAAGACATCGAAAAGTATGCATGGTGCTATTGGCATTTACAGCATCAACTGCCAGGCGCTTTAGCTTGTGCAATTCATGACTGTAGACTCGAAGGCATAAAGGTAAACCGAAAACGCTTAATATTGCCTCCAACTGAAAAAGCAAGTCTTAGCACAGTAAATGAAAAAGCAGTGAAACTCGCAATGCTAAGCCAAAACATATTTAAGTTGGGTGGGTATGGGCTTAATTCAGAAATTATTAATCGTGTTTATCGTCATCGTTTAGTAGAACTCGGGTTAGCAACATGTAACCAGTCAATTCGCATTAAGATTAGTCAATGGCGAAAACACCTAAGGCTTTATTGGGAGTCTATTTGCGATGATCCGCAAATTTCACAGATTTTAAGCAAGTCCAAACCCTGGCAGTATCCAGCAAACTTGTTGTATGGAAAAAGTAAGACATTTCATCCTCTAAAGCATTTGCTAGTTATTGGTCATATGTTTAATACATTTGATGAATTTATGTCGATATATCGTTTATTTGAAAAAGGGCAAGAACCTTGCGTCGATTCTGAGGTTGAAGTAAATGGTGATAACTTAGCTCGCAGTATGCCTGACAAAAAGATTCTTGGCTTTTTAGAAAATGGTTATAGCTTAAGGCGGACTTCTATTCTGTGCGGAGTGAGCATAGGTTATACGAAGAAAATTTCACAGATATATGGAATTACTATCCATAGACGCACTCAATTTATTGACGAAGGCAAAAGGCGTGAAATATGGCGTAAGCTCTTAGTTGGCTTGTCTACGCAAAATATAGCTGCTTCGGTGGAAACGTCAGTGGGGGCAGTTGAGCAAATACTTTCTTGTCACCCTGAAATTGTTCAGCTTAGAAAGAAAATTCGTTTTCACAATCTACTCAAGAAGCATCGTGGCCAGTTAATTTCGGCTGTTCAAAGCAGTACTTCCCGCCAAGAAGTAAAGAAGGCAGTTTCCTCTAGTTATACCTGGCTGTTTAAGCACGACAAAGATTGGTTGTATTCGCAACTTCCTGCTGAAATTCCACGCAGTCAACGTTATACGCGTGGTGGTAAATCCGGTGTTTGAGTCGCTCGAATTTTTTAAATTGGTATACGGCGTTTGTTTGATTTCAAACTTATCGTTATGTACCACAGCAAGCTGTGAATAAATCCAGAGAGTTATGAATAACAGTTAAAAGTAGTAAGCAGGAAGGAATTTCTCACCAAAAGAGAAATTATTTTGGCCTCAAAAAAGAGAATAATGAGAATTAAAAAATTTGCAACAGTGAATTTGCTAAATCATTGATTCGGCGTGACCGAACGCTGTACATGTAACCGATTTTGCCAATATATCGCTTGACACATATTTGATGAAATTGATCTAAAAGCAGATTTTCAGGTGCTTACAGTGCAACTGGTTTCAGTTCCGCGAAGCGGGCAAGTAAAAATAAAGGAGTGAACCATGGTAGACGAATACGCAGTGACAAAAGCTCAGAAAATTTTGCAAAACTGGAAAGCAAGCTCTCGGCAAATTGATTCGATATTGCCGTTAGGAGTTAATGAAAAAGAGCTTGAAGAAAGGAGTAGACTGATTTTACAAATCGACCAAGCGTTAAAAATTATGTTCAACAACCCAGACAACATTAATGGTTTTATGAGAATGCCAAATCACAACGACACTTTTAAAGGTAAAACGCCCCTTGAAGTCGTAAGCTCAGGAGGTTTAAACGAGTTAATAAAAGTATTCAACTATTTAAAAGAGGGACTTTTTATCAGATAAAGCTATCTGTTAATTGAAATGTCGTAAATCTAAGAGGAAATTATCATAATGAATTATGAAACTATGTTTGAACACTTAGTAAGGGATAATCCTGAAATTAAAAAGATTTTATTAAAGCCTTCCTCGAGCCAGAGAGAGTTACAAAGTGGTTGTTGGTACCTAAAGCGCAATTAAATGGAGCTGCCCGAGCTGATCAATTGGAGTTAGAGCCGAATCGAGCTTTGGACTTATTAAATCAAATTCAAAGAGGCGACTTCTCTTGAAGAATGCAAGCTTTCTCAACGAGCATAGCATGTGAACTTCACTCTACTTAATTCTATCATTTACTTTTTTATCCAAATGAAATAATCTGTAGATGCATTTCTAATTGAGATTTATATGTTAAAGCCACTTTCAAAAGTTTTAGTAGTTGCTGCTATGCTGATTGCCTTTATCGGGCAAGCATTGGCGTATTCTTCTATGTCTTGCGAAATGTCTGATGGCTCACACGAGTCTCATATGAATATGAGCCATGATTCTATGGACCATTCAAGTATGGATCATGCCTCGATGAATCATTCTTCTGTTGACCAAAGTGGCCAACAAAACCATGAAGAATGTTGTGGTTCAGATTGCGTATGTCCCGCCAGTGCGTGTATGAGTATTAGCATTGTGGGCTCTGAACCCAAAACTGCATATTTGGCTCGTTTAAGCGAAGGTGTATCTTTCCAGCCACTTAACCAAACTAAGTCAATCCCCACTTCTCTATATCGTCCACCGATTTTTGCCTAACACAGGATCAGTGCGTCTGCTTTATCTGTTAAAGCGTCCTTTCTCGCACACTCTCTATACAAAACGTTAAACCTCAAACGAACACTCTTTACGAAGTTTTGTTTGAAATAATCCAGAGTAATCTGGGGGCAAAATGATTATTAGATTTTTTAACATAGCATTGTTTGCAATGCTTTTACCTCTTTTTGCGCAAGCTGAAGAGAAACGACAAGACGAAAAATTATTCGAACTATTGGTTTATAAAACCCCAACCTGTGGTTGTTGTAAAAAGTGGATAAGTCATATTGAAGATGAGGGTATTGTTGCCTATTCAAAAGACTACCGCAGTATAAGTTCTATCAAGAATAAATATGGTATCAAGCCAAACTATCGCTCTTGCCATACTGCCGTGAGTCGAGGCGGCTTTGCCTTTGAAGGCCACGTTCCAGCTAAATTTATAAAAAAATTCCTAACTGAAGAACATCCAAATGCTATAGGTCTATCTGTACCTGCCATGCCTGTGGGCTCACCAGGAATGGAAGTGGACGATCGCTTTATGCCTTACAAGATCCTTATCCTTCTTAAAGATGGTTCTAGTAAGGTTTACGCAGAAGTTAATACTTACGAGGAACAATTCTAATGAAGACTTTCACCTCAACCGGCAAGATGTCGACTATTTCAACATTGGCTTTAAGCTTAATGTTAGGCACGTCAGTCTTCTCTGCTCATGCACAAAAGACTATATCACTCGAGCAAGCACTTGCTCTTGCAGAGCAAAATGATCCTTGGCTGCATGGTAGCAAGCTAAAACAGTCGGCTGTGGAAAATCGAAGTGTCGCAACAAGCTCTCTACCAGATCCCAAGGTTTCAATAAGCATGATGAATTTGCCTACTGATTCATGGGATTTTGACCAAGAGGGTATGACGCAGTTTAAAGTTGGTGTATCTCAAATGTTCCCCCGTGGAGACAGCTTAGAGATAAAAGAAAAACAATTAAAAATAGAAGCTTCTAAGTTCCCTTTAATGCGTGAAGACCGAAAAGCAAAATTAAGAACTAAAGTATCTGAGCTTTGGTTAGATGCTTATCAAGCGCAAAAAACTATCGCGCTTATTGAGTCGGATTGGACTCTTTTTGAACAAATGGCCGAAGTAGCAAGGGCTAGTTATTCGAACGCCGTAGGTAAAACAAGGCAGCAAGATGTCATTAGAGCACAGCTTGAAATTGTTCAGTTGGAAGACAGACTTACAGCTCAAAAGCAAAAGCTTGAAACGACAATTGCTCTATTGAATGAATGGTTGCACGTATATGACAGCAGCAATTTAGATGACATATTTGATTTTGATTCGCAACCTAATGCATTTGGGGTATCAGAGCAGCTCCCGACAATAAGGCTAGAGAACCCGTCTCTGTTGAAATCAACAGGATACTCGAGAAATAAGCTTGCGATCGAGTTTTCAGACCACCCCGCAATATTAGCAATAGATATAAAGAGAAAGGTTTCAGAAGAAGGGATTGAACTTGCGAAACAGCAATACAAACCTCAATGGGGCGTTAATGCAAGTTATGGATATAGAGACGATATGCCTTCGGGTGATGAGCGAGCCGACTTGTTTTCTGTAGGTGTTTCATTCGATTTACCACTTTTCACAGAGAACCGACAAGATAAACAAGTTGCAGCATCGATTGCTGAGTCAGAAGCAGTTAAAACAGAGAAGTTATTGCTGACAAAGCAAATGATCAGTGCTGTTGAAAAAGAGCTAAGGCAGCTTAATCGTTTGTCGGAACGTCAGTCACTCTATAAAGATAACTTATTGAAGCAAATGCATGAACAAGCAGAGGCTTCCTTAACTGCTTATACCAACGATGATGGTGATTTTGCTGAAGTGGTTAGGGCCAGAATTGCTGAATTGAACGCCAGAATAGCTGCATTGAAAATTGATGTAGAAACGTTAAAAACCGTTGCACGAATCAACTACTTTTTCGCAGCAGTACCCTCACATCAGGTTGGTGACGGGGTTAAAAATGGCTCAAATGCGAAATTTGGAGATAAATAATGTCGAACAATA
Organism: Thalassotalea agarivorans; assembly: GCF_030295955.1. Lineage (NCBI taxonomy): Bacteria > Pseudomonadati > Pseudomonadota > Gammaproteobacteria > Alteromonadales > Colwelliaceae > Thalassotalea > Thalassotalea agarivorans. The sequence continues at coordinate 2,325,810 of NZ_AP027363.1, read as the reverse complement.
AACCTCAAATTAAATTAATTGCCGCAGCCATAATTGGCGCTATTTTAGGTGCTGGCGCATTGAATATGTTCCAAGGTTCGCCCACCTCATCTGAGCAAGGTGAAGAGTCTGGTGAGAAGAAACCTTTGTATTGGGTAGCACCAATGGACTCTAACTATCGAAGAGATCAGCCGGGCAAGTCGCCGATGGGGATGGATTTGATTCCGGTATATGAGGAAAACTCTGCGAATGACGACTTTGGTCCGGGAGCAGTTACTATCTCTCCTCATGTCGTCAATAACCTTGGGGTTAGGACGTCACCAGTTGAGTTGAAAACAATGCACTCAGAAATCAACACGGTGGGCTACGTTCAATATGATGAAGATCAACTCGTACATATTCATCCTCGAGTTGATGGTTGGATTGAAAAACTATTTGTTAAAGCAGCTGGTAACCCAGTAGAGAAAGGTCAGCCCTTATATACGCTTTACTCTCCTCAGCTCGTTAATGCGCAAGAGGAGCTGCTAATTGCGTTAAATCGTAACAATAAGTCGTTGATTTCTGCTGCTAAAGATCGCCTTAAGGCACTGCAATTATCTAACGATTTTATTGAACAGTTATCGCGAGATGGCAAAGTTCAACAAAGCATCACTTTCTACTCACCTCAATCAGGCGTTGTAGATGGATTAAAAATCCGTGAAGGATTTTTCGTCAAGCCAGGAAATACGTTATTAAGTATTGGTAAATTGGAACAAGTTTGGGTTGAAGCTGAAGTCTTCGAGCGAGACGCAGTATTAATCAAAGAAGGGTTGCCTGTTTCAATGACACTTGACTATCTGCCTGGTCAAGAATGGGCAGGCATTGTTGATTATGTCTATCCAACCTTAAACAGTAAAACAAGAACGCTTCGAGTGAGATTGAAATTTGATAACCCGGAGCATCAATTAAAACCCAATATGTTTGCGCAAGTATCTATTCATGCTAATCAAGGCGAAAATGTAGTTTTGGTGCCTAAGGAAGCGGTTATAAGAACGGGTAAACAAGACCGCGTAGTACTAGCTCTAGGTGATGGGCAATTTAAATCTATCGAAGTTTCGATTGGGCGGGTTGATCAAGAAAACATCGAGATTCTGGAAGGTTTAAATGAAGACGATGTTGTTGTGACATCTGCTCAATTCCTAATTGATTCAGAGTCTAGCAAAAGCTCTGACTTTAAAAGAATGACACATGAAGAAGTTCCTGAATCAGTTTGGATGGAAGGAGAAATAAATAGCGTAACCGCAGGACACGGCTCTAAACAAGGAGTGGCCAACATCACTCATGGTCCAGCTGAGGCTTGGGATTGGCCAGAAATGACGATGGATTTCAATGTAGCTGATAGTGTTGATATCGATTCATTAAAAGCAGGCCAAATGTTGCATTTCGAAGTGTCAAAAACAGAAGACGGAGGCTATGAAGTTACGGGTATTCATATCATGTCACAGCCAGAAGTTTCATCAGCAACAGTAACTGGAACAATAAACTCTATCGACCCCACATCTCGCACGCTAAACATTAGTCGTGGCCCAATTGAAAAGTGGGACAGACCTGCCGCAACAATGGACTTTGTATTGGCAGATGACCTTGAACTTTCTAGCGTTAATGTTGGCGATGAAATTAGCTTTACATTTGAAATTAGAGATGACTTTGTCATTACAGAGGTTTCTCGTAATGCAGCTATGCCACATTCGAATGAACAAAACAGCTCTGCTGTTGATCACTCGCACCATTAATACGGAGACCAGTAATGATTGAATCAATTATTAGATGGTCTGTAGGCAATCGATTTTTCGTTGTACTAATAACGTTAATCATTGCCTTCGGTGGACTATTTTCATTAAAGAATACGCCTGTTGATGCGATCCCTGATCTATCGGATGTGCAGGTGATCATTAAAACTAGCTATCCGGGTCAAGCACCACAGGTTGTTCAGGATCAGGTTACATTCCCGCTAACAACAGCCATGTTATCGGTTCCAGGTGCTCAAACCGTTCGAGGTTACTCGTTTTTCGGTGACTCATATGTTTACATCATATTTGATGATGACACCGACTTGTATTGGGCAAGAAGCCGCGTTCTTGAATACTTAAGCCAAGTAGCCTCTAGTTTACCTGACTCGGCTAAACCGCAATTGGGACCTGACGCTACAGGTGTGGGTTGGGTATACATTTATGCTTTAACAGATAAGTCAGGTAATCACGATTTAAGCCAACTAAGAAGTATTCAGGATTGGTTTCTAAAATATGAACTTCAAACTGTCCCAGGTGTGTCTGAAGTCGCCGCAGTGGGCGGAATGGTAAAGCAATACCAAGTTCAGGTTGACCCTGACAAACTTAGAGCCTACAACGTACCGTTAAGCCATATCCAAATGGCGCTTAAACGAGGTAATAAGGAAACTGGTGCATCAGTTGTCGAAATGGCAGAAGCCGAGTATATGGTTACTGCGACAGGTTATATCCAATCTGTACAAGACATCGAAAAAATACCATTAGGTATTAACGAGCAAGGCACACCCCTTCGTATAGGAGATGTCGCAAACGTCAATCTAGGCCCTCAAATGCGTCGAGGGATAGCCGAACTTAATGGTGAGGGGGAAGTTGTTGGTGGTGTTGTAGTCATGCGCTTTGGTGAAAATGCGCAGCAAACTATCAATGGTGTAAAAGAGAAACTTGCATCACTTAAATCTTCACTGCCTGAAGGCGTCGAAATTGTCCCTGTTTACGATAGATCTAAATTGATAAACAACGCTGTAGACAACCTTTGGAAAAAGTTACTCGAAGAGTTAGTCGTTGTAGCCTTAGTTTGTGCAGCGTTTTTGTTTCATCTTCGTTCTTCAATTGTCGCCGTAATAACGCTGCCGTTAGGTATCTTGGTGTCTTTCATCATCATGTATATGCAAGGGATTAACGCAAACATCATGTCCCTTGGCGGTATTGCTATTGCAATTGGTGCTATGACAGATGGTGCAATTGTCATGATCGAGAATATGCACAAGCACATGGAAGCTCTTAATAAAAAGGGAATACCTCTGACAGATGAAAACAGATGGCAACTCGTTGCTAAGGCGGCAAGTGAAGTTGGTCCTGCACTGTTTTTCAGTTTGCTCATTATTACTGTCTCATTCTTACCTGTGTTTATCTTGGAAGCCCAAGAAGGCAGAATGTTTTCACCGCTCGCTTATACAAAGACTTACGCAATGGCAGCATCAGCGGGTCTTGCAATTACATTAGTGCCGGTCTTAATGGGTTACTTTATCCGGGGGAAAATAGTCTCTGAAAAGAAAAATCCGTTAAACAGGTTGCTTATTGCCATGTATATGCCGGTTTTAAGATTGGTGATGAAGTTCCCGAAAGCGACTATTGTCGCAGCCATTTTAGTGACAATTGTTGGCTTCTGGCCTGTTGATAAAATCGGTAGTGAGTTCATCCCTCCGTTGGATGAAGGCGATTTAATGTATATGCCTACCACATATCCTGGTATTTCAATAGGTAAAGCAAGGGAGTTATTACAGCAAACGGATAAGCTTATTCGCACGGTACCTGAAGTTGAAAACGTATTTGGTAAGGTTGGCCGAGCTGAAACAGCAACAGATCCGGCACCATTAACCATGATTGAAACCTTTATACAACTTAAGCCAAAAGATCAGTGGCGTGAAGGTGTGACAACCGACTCATTGAAAGCTGAGTTTGATAAGTTAGTTAAATTTCCGGGCTTAACCAATGCGTGGGTAATGCCAATAAAAACACGTATCGACATGCTTGCTACTGGGATTAAGACGCCTGTAGGGATCAAAGTTGCAGGTCCTGATTTGGATACAATTCAGGAGATTGGCCAGCAAATAGAACAACTGCTGCCGCAGGTTGCAGGTACAGCCTCTGTGTACTCTGAGCGCGTTGCCGGAGGTCGATACATTAAAGTTGATATATCTCGCGATAAAGCGAGTCGCTTTGGTCTTAATATTGAAGATGTTCAACAAGTTGTATCTACAGCGATAGGCGGAATGAATGTTACCCAAACCGTTGAAGGACAAGAGAGATACCCCGTCAATTTGCGTTATCCTCAGGATTATCGTGATTCTCCAGAGCAGCTTGCGAGGTTGCCAGTTGTTACGCCTAATGGTCAACGAATAGCATTAGGTGATGTTGCAGACATTAGAGTTGAAAACGGGCCTCCAGGGATTAAGAGTGAGAATGCTCGAATTAATGGCTGGACGTTTATCGACATTGATGGCGTAGATGTTGGTACTTATGTTGAAAATGCAAAATCTTATTTGGCCAATAATCTAGAGCTTCCAGCTGGTTATTCGATTACATGGGCTGGTCAATATGAGTACATGGAACGTGCTAAAGAGAAACTTACATACGTATTGCCACTAACCTTTGCAATCATTGTCATTCTGCTTTATCTAAATTTCCGATCATTTAGTGAAGTAGCGATTATTATTGCTACTTTGCCTATGGCCATGATTGGAGGCCTATGGTTGATGTATTTAGAAGGTTTTAATTTTTCAGTGGCAGTGGGTGTTGGGTTTATTGCACTAGCTGGGGTGGCTGTGGAAATTGGGGTAATCATGCTTGTATACCTCAATCAAGCATACCAGAGCGCAAAAGAAGAATGTGAACAAGCTAATACACCATTCACCAAGCAAAAATTAGCGCAAGCGATTATGGAAGGCGCAGGTATGCGTATCCGTCCAGTAATGATGACTGTGGCGACCATTATAATTGGATTAATGCCTATTCTCTATGGAACAGGCACCGGCTCAGAAGTCATGAGTCGTATAGCTGCACCTATGGTTGGAGGCATGGCTAGCGCCGTGATTTTAACCTTAATCGTACTACCTGCAATTTACTATCTGTGGCGTGTTAGAACAGTTCAACAGCCAACAAAACCGCCATTCAACTTGTTGAAATCCAGCCGTAAATATCACAAATGGATAATGGCGTTTATTAGCGTGCAGTTTCTGTTCTGGTCTATTACAGGTTTATATATGGTGAGCATGGATATTCACCATATACATGGCGAAACCTTAGTAAAGAATCAAAATCAAACACTTGAGCTGAACGAGGTTAACTTCACTACAGCTTCTTTAATCGAGAATTTTCCAGAGGCTAAAGATATCTCTCTAGGTAAGCTTTTGGATAAGCAAGTGTATCGTTTTACCAATGGGGGTGAAGGCAAAGTCGCGGTAGACGCAAATACTGGTGACGTTATACCTCAGATTGACGAAACTATGGCCAGAAAAATCGGAAACTACCACTATGCCGGTTCGGGGCAGATTGAAGCATTAACTATAATGACTTCAGCATCTGAGATGCCAGCGGAATTGTCACCTAGACACCTACCGTTTTGGCAGATCAAGTTTGAAGGGCTTTCTTCGCCTACGTTATATGTAAATCAAAATACAGGAGCTGTAGTGGCTAAAAGACATGACTTTTGGCGACTATTTGATTGGATGTGGCGTTTTCACATTATGGACTATGACGACGGTGAAAATGTCTCAAACTGGTTTTTGTTGCTAGTTGCGTCGCTAGGACTTTTAGCCGCATTGGCTGGTGCTGTCCTGACTTACTACCGTGTAGCTGCGCCAAATAAAAGTGAGGCGGTTTAATGTCATTTATTAAATCAAGCAAAACCCTCCATAAGTGGCTTTCTTTAGTGGTGGGTATTCAATTACTTATTTGGTTGGGAACCGGCGTTTATTTCAATTTGATGGATCATCATAAAGCAGGTGGACATGAATATCGTGTTCACTCTCATAGTGACCACAAGTTATCAGCGTTTGAACTTAAACCTGTTTCTGTCGTAGGTCGTGTGTCAAAGGACATTCAGCCGATAAGTGTAAAACTGATATGGATTCTGGAACGCCCATACTATCACTTCGTTTACCAAGCGGGCCAACACAGTTACCAGAAAAGCCGTTCTGAATTATTCGATGCTGTAACGGGAGAACCTTTTAAGCTTTCTTCGTCACTGGTGTTAATCATTGCTCAGCAATCATATTCGGGTCCAGGAGAATTGTTGAAACCAGAGCTCTCACAACCACCGTTTGACGACTATGTTGCTCAACAAAATCCGATGTGGAAAGTTAACGTTCGAGATAAAAACAATACAACCATCTACCTAGATGCAGCGACAGGTAAAGTACTTCGACATGCCAATGACGATTTCAGACTTAAAGACCTAATGATGAAGCTGCACTTTATGGACTACGGAAATTCAGGTGGCTTTAATCATTGGTGGATAATTGTTTTTGCCATTTGTACCTTACTCTTATCAATTACAGGCGTTATTTGGTTAGTCCAACTATACAAGAATGGATTACTCAAATTGAAATGGCATCAAAGCAATCAAACAGTTGCTGTGACGTTTGCTGAGGCGGGAACAAGCTGTGATGTTTCAGCTTCTGAAAATCATTCAATCCTTGAGGGGTTAGCTAACTCGCATGTTTACTTGCCTTCTAGCTGCGGAGGTGGTGGAACCTGTGGCAAATGTGTCTTTAAGAGCGAAAATGACCTTCCTCCAACTTCAGCTGAAATAGAACAGCTTACTGAAGAAGAATTGGCTCAAGGTTATCGACTAGGCTGTCAGCATACCATTTCAGAAGTTGATTCTGTGGAGGTCATGTCCAGTAATAAAATTGAAACCCACGAATTAATAGTCGTTGCATCACAGTTCATAACCCCATTCATCAAGGAAGTGAAATTTAAGGTTAAGTCTGGCAACCCACTTACATACAAAGCGGGGGCGTATATGGAATTTGACATACCAGCAGGTATGAATGATTTGCGTCCAAATGATATGCCCCAGGCATTTGAAAAATACTGGAGCGAATATGCTCATGGAAGGTTTACCCACAGTGGTGCAAGCCGTCATTACTCCTTAGCGAATTTTGACCAAGAAACCGATGAACTAACGTTTAACATACGTTGGCAAACCAGTGCCGATGGTTATAGAGCGGGTATTGGATCTTCGTATTTAGGGGCACTTGAAGTGGGAGAAACAGTAACGGCTAGAGGTCCATATTCTGATTTCTTTGCGATGTCCCAATCCGGTAGCACTAACAAACATCGACGTATATTTATTGGGGCAGGTTCAGGCTTGGCTCCTTTGAGAGCCATCATTTTCGAAGAATTGAAAAAGCACAACCATCAAGACGAGATGATACTGATTTATGGTGCTAGAACGGAAGAAGACTTGTTATACCAAAGTGAGTTAGAAGCGTTAGAGCAGAGCCATGACAATTTCACTTATATACCAACATTATCAGCACCTTCTCCAAAGTGGAAAGGTAATCGAGGCTACGTACAAAAATCATTGCTGTCGCAACTCAGTGAAAATGTGCAGCCTTTCGCTACTGAGTTTTATCTGTGTGGGCCTGCGGCAATGATGGAGGAAGTTGAAAATATGATCCTAGATATTGGTGTGCCTTCACAGCTTATATTTAAAGATAAATTTACTCGTTAATTCATAAAGTATAAAGAGGTAAAAATATGAATACATTAATCAAAACTATTATGGTCGTAATTATGACATTTAGTGTGAGTGCGTTAGCTCATGTCAGTTTAAAAGCGTCAATGCCTACAGATAATGCAATGCTAATGAAGTCTCCAGAGACCTTATCTTTGAGCTTCACTAAAAATGTAAAGATCGTAAAGTTGTCACTTAAAAATAAACAAGGTGAAAAGATTAAATTTGGTTTTAAGCCAACGAAAGAGTCGAACAGAGAATTCTCATGGAAACTCCCTAAATTGGCACCTGCAAATTACATCGTTGAGGCCACGTTTTTAGGTAAGGATGGCCATAAAATGAAAGAAAGCTTTGGCTTTATGGTTCATTAATTTGGAGTGATAAATTCTATGGAAATGTATATCTGGAGTACGCTAATTGTACTGTCAAAATTTTCGTTTTACCTTGGCTTTGTAAGTATCGCTAGTTATATATTTCTTGGACAAGTTATTGATCAAATTCAACAGAAAGCTCAACAGAAAACGACAACAACACCTTCGACATTTTTAAAGCTAATCAATGGTTGGATTTTTGTTGGGCTCGTTGCCAATTTTATATGGTTCATAGCTAGCACAGGTGCAATGGCTGAAGATGGTATTAGAGGAGCTCTGGATAGCGACATGATTGAGCTCATGTGGGATTCCTCTATTGGCGAAGTAACGTTTTATCGTTCCATTGGCTTTTCAATTGCAATATTTGCATTTGTTTTTTCTGTATATAGTAAACCTACTAAGATAAAGCGCTATGTTTTTCACTTACTTTATTTGTGCAGTTTGCTACTACTGGCATACTCATTTTCAGTATTGGGACATGTCTCCGAATTAGCTTGGCTAGAAAGAATAACGCTAATTTTTCATGTCCTTTTAATCGCATGGTGGATGGGGGCGTTGTTACCGTTGAGGTACGCTTGTAGCGTTTTAGCGCATAATGAGCTTTTTATACTAATGGAAAAATTTGGCAAGCAAGCCGTTCCCATGGTGACACTGATAATTATTGCTGGCCTTTGGTTATCTATTCAGCTTGTAGGCAGTATTGACGCCCTTGTGACCACTTCTTATGGACAAGTCCTTCTTTTTAAATTGATTTTAGTTAATTCAATTTTATTACTCGCAGCAAGGCACAAATTTAAGCTAGTTCCTGCACTTAACAATTCAACCGGCCGAGAAATGTTATCTAAATCTATTTCCATTGAAATAATGATAGCGCTCGCCATTTTAGTAACCACATCAGCACTAACAAGTTTAGTTGGTCCTGAAAGCTACCTTTAAAAGAGAAATTAAAAATGAAAATAATAAAGATAATACTCAGCTTACTAGTGACAACCAGTCTACTTGCTAATGCACATGGTGATAAAAGTAAAGAGCAAGGCTTATTTAAAGGGGCTGATACTCCCGCTGCGAAAGTAGTAGTTGCATTTCATCTAGCACTAAAAACCGGCGACAAAAAAACAGCGAGAAGTCTGTTAGCTGATGATGTCACTATATATGAAGGGGGGCGTGTGGAAAGAAGTGCGAATGAATATGCTCATCACCACATGTTGTCAGATATGAAATACCTAGCTGCTGTCGATAGCAAAATATTAGAACATCAAGTGACTGTTTTGGGGGATACCGCTATATCTGCTTCACGTACTCACACAGTAGGCACCTACAAAGGTAAAGACCGCGATTATCAAGGCATGGAAACCATGGTGCTTGAAAAGCAAGGTGGTGAGTGGAAAATCAAACATATTCATTGGTCACATTAGACTCATGACTTAAAATTAGTATTGACCTGTGTCTTACACACAGGTCTACACTCAACTTAACTACTCAAATATTTTAAGTTGCGAGGTCATATGAAAGTGTCCGAACTAGCCAAGGCTTATGGCACAACGCCTGATACAGTAAGGTATTACACGCGTTTGAAGTTGCTTAATCCGATAAAGTCGGAAAATGGCTACAAATATTATCCGCCCACAGAGGTTTCTCGATTCAAGTTTATCTTAAGTGCAAGGCAACTTGGCTTTTCGGTGTCTGATATTCAGCAAATAGTTGATGAGGCTAGTCATGGCAAAGCTGCATGTCCATTGGTTCGAACGCTTATTAAAGAGCGATTAGCTGAAACAGAAAAACAATTCCAGGCAATGCTAAAGTTACGTGAAAATATGAGCAGTGCCCTAGAGCAATGGGAATGTAAAGAGGATAAAGCACCAACATCTACGATGGTTTGTCATCTTATCGATAGTTTCGAGCCTGTAGGTACGGAGGAACCAAGTGATGAAAAATAAAGAACCTAGCCAGCAACTTATTATCGAAGGCGCAGGTTGTGCGAGTTGTGTTGGTAAAATTGAATCCGCAATTCAATCGACTGCGGGAGTTGTTTCAGCTGAAATGAACTTTGCAGATAGAACGGTGATGGTTTCTGGTACAGCGCACGCTAATGAACTAATCAAAGCGGTCGAGTCGGCTGGCTACAATGCAAAGCTATTGGATAACGCAAAAGCGGATCAGATTTTGGATGAGAAAGAAGCTGCTGATTGGGAGTATTACAAGAAGTTACTGCGAGATACTTTTATTGCACTGTCTCTAGGTATTCCACTAATGATCTATGGGTTGTTCATTGGTGAGATGACCGTTGTTACAACAACAGAACGAATATCATGGCTTATTGTAGGTATTGCCACTTTGGGTGTGATGTATTTTTCAGGTAAGCATTTTTATGTTGGTGCATGGAACAGTTTCAAAAATCACTCTGCCAATATGGATACACTTATAGCTGTAGGCACAGGCACAGCTTGGATTTATTCAATGGTTGTTGTGCTTTCACCTGACGTACTTCCCTTTTTGGCTCGTCATGTATATTTCGAAGCTACAGCAATGATCATTGGGTTAATCAACTTAGGTTTAGCACTTGAACTAAAAGCACGGGGCAAGACATCACAAGCCATAAAACGTTTGATTGGGTTGCAAGCAAAAACGGCTATTGTTATTCGAGACAATAAAGAGGTTGAAATAGGTATTGAGCAAGTCTTAGAGAACGACGTTGTAAAGGTTAAGCCTGGCCAAAAAGTTCCTGTAGATGGTGAAGTCGTGGACGGTCATACCGCTATAGATGAGTCAATGCTGACAGGTGAACCAATACCTGTTGAAAAAAATGTGAGTGATCAAGTAGTGGCAGGAACACTTAACAAGTCAGGCTTAATCCTTTTTAGGGCTACTCGAGTTGGAAAAGACACTGCGCTTGCTCAAATTATTAATATGGTAAAGAAAGCACAAAATTCAAAACCACCTATTGGTCGCTTAGCTGATTCTATTTCAGCCTATTTTGTGCCAGCTGTGATGATAATTTCTGTGTTAAGTGCTTTAGCGTGGCTCAACTTTGGTCCTGAGCCTGCCATTGCCTTTGCTACCGTTTCTGCGACAACAGTTTTGATTATTGCTTGTCCATGCGCATTGGGCTTAGCAACTCCTATGTCAGTGATGGTTGGCGTTGGAAAAGCTGCTGAGGCTGGCGTATTAATTCGTAACGGTGAAGCATTACAAACAGCATCAAAAGTTACGGCAATGATTTTGGATAAAACAGGCACAATTACAGAGGGCGCTCCTAAGGTTACTGATATAGTCTTAGCAAATGCCACAGATGAAAAGTCAGTGCTTCAGTTAGCTGCCAGTTTAGAAAATGGTTCTGAACATCCTCTTGCAGAAGCAATCTTAGAAAGTGCAGCTCTGAAAAAAATCGAACTGTTAAAAATTCAATCATTTAAAGCGATTACAGGCCAAGGTGTTAAAGCAAGATGTGAAGGAAAGTCGCTATTGTTCGGCAACGCTAAATTGATGGCTGAAGAAGATGTAGACCTGACTGGTTTTACAGGAAGAGCACAATCCCTAGCTAAAGAAGCAAAAACTCCAATGTACTTTGCTGTTGATGGCGAGTTAGCAGCAATTATCGCGGTGGCAGACCCTATTAAACACGACTCCATTTCTGCCATTAAGAGACTGCAAGCAAACGGTATTAAAGTGATTATGCTGACTGGCGACAACAGAGAGACCGCAGCGGCGGTTGCGTTAAAAGTGGGGATCTCTGAATTTTACGCAGAAGTCCTTCCTGAAGATAAAGCGAGTAAAGTTAAGGAACTTCAGAACTTAGGTGAAATTGTTGGTATGACTGGAGACGGTATCAATGACGCTCCAGCTTTGGCATTAGCAGACGTTGGTTTTGCAATTGGTACAGGTACTGATGTGGCCATCGAAAGTGCCGATGTTACTTTAATGAGAGGCTCTTTACATGGTCTTGCTGATGCTATTGCAGTGAGTAAAGCGACGTTAAGAAATATAAAACAAAACTTATTTGGCGCTTTTATATACAACATCGCAGGGATCCCTGTGGCGGCAGGTGTGCTTTATCCTGTATTTGGCATCTTACTGAGCCCCGTTATTGCTGGTGCTGCTATGGCGTTCTCTTCATTAACGGTAGTTTCCAACGCAAACAGATTACGCTTATTCAAATCGAGAGAAAGTTAGGAGTTGATATGTTGATAGCAAATATAGTTGGTTTGGCGACAATCGCTCTTATTATTTGGTGGTTTTGGCTTTATAAACCTGAGGCCAAAAATGCACTCAAAACTGATGTAGAGGTAATCGTTAAAGATGGCGTTTACTCACCAGCATTGATCAATGTGCCGACTGGTAAACCAATACAACTAAGGTTCACTCGTTTAGATGAATCTCCTTGTGCAGAAATGTTATTGATCCCTGAGCTCGAAATTAGTGAACAATTATTAGTTAATAAGGAAACTGAAATTGTTTTGCCAGCGCTCACAATTGGGGAGTACAAGTTTCACTGTCAAATGAATATGTATAAAGGACTGATAAGAGCAATTTAGACTTGTAACCAACATAACAATAGCGCTAGTTATTTAAAAAATAGGAGTTTCAAACTTTATTTTAACTCTAACGTTCAAAAGTAGGGTTTTAGTTGTTTAGTTTCAAACTTGCTTTTTGTATTAATTCCTTTTAAAACAATGCTCTTAAGTTGCAAACTTTATTCGAATCTGACAGCATAGCTATTGGCGATATGCCCTAAGCTGTATAGATAAGAAAGCGAGCTATCAGGCTCGCTTTTTTTATGGCTGTGCACTTCCGTTCATAGTTGAACTCAAAGTTTTGATAGACAGTTTGAAGTTCTTACATGAAAGGTAGCTATGAGTTGTGGTATCAACCGATGGATGCAAAACATCGATAAAATTTGCATGAAAGTTCATACTAATTTCTGTTCTAGCTACAATTTTTGGTTTTTAGAGACATTGAATTTCCCTTGACGCTTTAACCCTAAAGAGTGGGTATATATCGGTTCACTTAGCACTTTATTGTTGATGCTTAATAAGCTTTTCGTTATTTATCACTATGCAATAAAAAAGCAGCACTAAGGCTGCTTTTTTTATTTCTCATTAACCATTATTGGCGGTTAATTGTGACCACTTTTTTAAGGCTTTCTCTATCATCAGCAGTATAAACAATATACGTGAATGAATCCGTCGTAATCGTGTTATCACCGTCAGGTGTGTATGTGAATTCACCTGTATAATGGCTGAACACTAGTTCACCATTGCTTGGCATGTCGACAATATTAAATTCAACACCCTCACCAATTGGCAATACACCAGTGAAGGTTTCGTTGTGACCTGTTTCGAATGATAAGTTAATGCCATTTTCAACGGTTATTGCGCCAAAGATAGAGCCGTTATGTCTATCTGTTGCCTTGTTCTTACGGGTTTCTAGTTCGAAATCGTAATACAACAATAGATCTTGTTCACAGCCCAGTACCATTTCGTCTTTACACGCTTTGATTTCGTCTGCAGACAATGCTCGTGTCCATACCGCAAAATCATCTATATTTCCTTCAAAATACGTTCCTGAAGATGAAGCATATTGATCGACACTGTAAGCGCCTATTCTCATTGGTGCATGATTGCTCATATTACGTTTCGTGCCTAGGCCGTTACCTGAACCAGAAACTTCACTACCATCAACATACAAGGCTATCTTGCCACGATCCCAGTCCGCAACAACCGCGACATGATACCAACGACCTGTCTTAAATGATCCTGCGCTGTATGTTTTTACACCGTTATTAGCAGCATCATGGTGATATTCTAATCGGTTTGAACCATTTATACTAAAAGTCCAACCTTTATATCCTGCCGCACCACCAATCTTCTTAGTCGCTATCATACGTTTGGTACCGTTTGAACCAGGCGCTAAATAAATCCAAGCTTGAATAGTAAAATTCTCACCAGCAAAATCTAGAGAACCGTCGGACGGGTCACCCAAATTGATATAATCGCCATTACCATCAAGCGTCATGTGCGCGTTGTGCTTTTCAAGTGTTGGCGCGTTTACCAATACCATTTCGCTTGCACCCGTTAAGTCTTCTAATTCACCATTAACAAGTGTATCGAAGTTGTAGTAAGACACTAAGCTTGCATCGTTTAATGACACGCCTAATGTACGATTCGCTGCAATCGTTTCTTGAGATAACGCTTGATTCCAAATTCGAATTTCATCAATTTGGCCGTAGAGCTTTTTGCTTATACCGTCATTACCTGACGCCCAGACAAAGTAAACGTCACTTGTATCCGCCGCATCCACAGCTGAGATGATCAATTCACCATCTAGGTAAACCGATAACTGCTGAGTCGGTTGATCATAACTTATGGCGTAATGCTGCCATTGACCAACACTAACAGTTTCCGTTGATATAAACGTGGTATTTGTCGCCTTGATACGTATGCGACCGTCAGATAGCACCCTAATCGCTGCTTTGGATGTATTTTCACCCTGAGTAAACGTCACGATATTAGACTTGTCGTCAACGTTTAGCGCATCAACTTTCACCCAAGCTTCCATCGTATACGAACTGTTTGGATTGAAGCCAGTGTTCATGGTTTGAACCATGCTTTGATCTGTGCCATCAAAGACAATCGCATTGCCAAAGCCACTTTTTATCGACAAGTCTTGTGAATATGGACTTTCAACGTATGCCCATTCAGAACACGCTGGATTGCCATAATCCGTACCATCGTAAGGCGTTACACAAAATGCAACATAGCTATCAACATCTTCAGTTGATAAGGTATACGACTCATACACTTCATCGCCGATAACTTGTGCGTCTGTGTCACTGCCCGTTGCAGAGCGGTACCACTGGTAATTTGATGACTCTTCAATATCATCTTCTGGATCGCTATAGGCGTACGTTGCAGTCACTGTCGACTTGCCAATGTAATCACCTGCTATCGTGATATCAGACGCCGTTGGCGGGTTGTTTTTGTATGACAATACCGGTTCACCACACACACCACCTTGGTTACACAAATCGAAAGACAACTGCGTTGTATAGGTGTTTTGTGCTAACGTGATTTTTGTTGAACCACCAAAATCAGTTTCTCTAAATGGTACAACATACTCTGTATCCATTAACGGACCATAAGAACCCTTTTCGAATATTGCACCTTGATTACCTTTTACGTAAATATTGGCTGCAGTACAAACCGCTTCTTGCACGTTATATTCAAACTCTAAGAACTTGAACGGCATTTTCAGTGAACTTGCCATTTTACTCTTGTTCACAAAGTTCGATTCAGCGTTGACGGTTAATACGGCGTCGATCATACCGTCATTGTTTACATCATGCGCTAGTTCTGGCGTAAAATTAATGTCTTCTTCAGGATCGAAGTAGATTTCTGTACCATCTTCCAACACAAGAATTGCCGTAGATTCAACATTCAATTCAAAGTCTTGATATAAGTCGAATGTGAAGCTAACAAACGTATCTAAGGTACTGAACTTGTAGCTACGATATAAGTCATCACCTACTGGCGCAAAGTAATCTTCAATACAGGTATCCGTTGAACCTTCAACGGCTTCCATACCTGCTTTGGCATGCCATTTCGTCCAATTTTTACCCCAGTAGATTTCTTCCGCAACCCAATCCACTAAATCGTGCCCTGCAAGGAAGCGTAATTTGTCTACTTCTAACTTGATGGCTTTTTCAATGGCTTTTCTTGCCTTAGGTTCTACATCACCGGCCAAGGTTTCACGCGTCAGGTTTTTAATGAATAGTGAGATCTCTTGATTGGTTCTATTCGCTGGAATGAACGAGTAGATTGTTGCGGTTGGATCTGAAATATCGTCGCTGATTATTTCGATACCATCAGTCGCACCAACATGCGCATAAACAACATCAACCTGATACACACCGTTCACCATGCTAGTATCGTAGGTGATGTTTGTGCTAATTTCTCTGGCTTGCGCGATTGTTGTTGCTAACGACAGTTCATAGAAATTGTTTGTAATAAGCGCAGTAATTTCATCGTCGGTTAATGCTCTAGTTAAATCAAATACTTCAGTATTATCGTCTAACTTGTAACAATCGGCTCGATTAAGCGCATTAGCACAGTTATCCCCATAAACACCTGACGATTCTGCGCCAACACTTTTCGACACAGAACCGTAATCGATTTCTGTTGTGTCGTTCATATTGGGGAAAACTTCTGATTCGAAACTCATAAAGAAGTCTTCAACAATTAACTCTGCAGAAATTTCCACACCTGGAGAAGACGCCATAAAGTTTGCGTTCTGATCAACCTTAAACAAGGTTGTTAAGTTGACAGGTTGACCAACTTGGATTTCATCCGGGTATTTCAAGTCCATCGTTAATGGAATATCGGCTTCAACCCAACCACCGAATACATCTAAACCGCCAACATAGTGAATTTTACCGCCAGATTGCACTCTAAAAGCTGGCCATGTGGCCGCTCCTGAATCTTCATCAGGCAGGGTCCAAGTCATTTTCGTTTCTGTAGACGCCCAGTCAGGAGAACTCATACCCAATAACTCAAGTACGGTGTTTTCGCCCCAATAACTGCCTTCACCACTGACATCGCCGTCGAAGCTGACAGTTATGGCATCCATGTCCAATACATTGACGGTAACCGTTGCGCTATCCGTTACGTTGTATTGGTCATAAACAATCACTTCTAACGAATAAGTTGAGGTATGCTCAAAGTCTAAACGGGAAATTGAGTCACTTATCGTTAATACACCTGTTTGTGTATCAAGCACTAGGTCGCCATCAGAATTTCCACTTAATATTTGGAACGTCACAAAGTCGCCGACATCGTTTGGATCGGCTGCAATAGTTCCAATTGCAGTGCCACTTGCTGCTGATTCACTTACCGTAAACACTTGGCTTTCAATGGTCGGTGCATTGTTAACACTAATCGTCACTGCTTCTTGCACTAACATAGTGGCAGAGCCTGCAGTAAACACTTTGTAGGTTATATTGTCGATAACCTGCGTCGCGCCTGAATCAACCCATTGGTTGTTCGCTGCACCTACATAGTCATTGTCATCACCTAAAATGCGTAAGTTTGAGTTGCTGCTCACACTCTTGTTAAGCGTAATGGAGTTTGCACCCGAACCACGTATATCAAACACTTCAACGTTACGAACGCGAGACGCCTCAGCAGCAAGGTTAAGATTAATGCCAGAACCCTCAAACACTAGCGTATCGGTATTACCACCACCGTCAATGCGGGTAAAGTCGTTGTCTGATATGTAAATGGTATCCTCACCAGGGCCAGCATAAACCGCATCTGCACCACCATTGGTGAGAATAACATCATCACCGGTACCTGTAGCTATATTGTCAGCTGCAGAAGACCCAGTGATCGAATCATTACCATCAGTACCCCAAAGTGAGATTAGGTTGCCATCACCATTAAGCACATAGACAGCACCTGTATTGTTTAGGTTATTTTTGTTTGAAGATGGCGTACCAAATTGAATGTCTTTTATACCGTCGCCGTTTATGTCACCGGCACTAGCAATGAACTGACCTAGCTGCTCACCACCGTTACCTTCAGAGTAAAAGCCTTGGCTGGTTTCAATAATTTCGCTTAAATAAACTGGGTCGGTACCTTTACGGCCATAAACGGCATATACACGACCTTTGTTACCTTCAGCAAACGGGTCGCCAATAATGATGTCGTCAAAACCATCACCATTTAGGTCACCGGCACCACCAATTGATCCCAAGATAACTTGTAATTGATGATGATCGATATTTGACGCATCGTTGTGAATAACAAAGCCTCCGTTGCCATCAGCAATGTCGGCTAGGTTAATTTCATCGGCAACGTTTACGCCACCAAATAAAATATACGCACGAGGATGGTCAATGGCAGAACAACATCCAGTATCTGTCAGTAATAATGCGATATCGTCGACACCATCAGCGTTTACATCGCCTACGTGAGACGTGGTAAATGAAGGAAGTGCATCTAACGTTGATGCACCGAAGTCAAAGCCATAATTACCGCTTCCCTCAGGGACAATTTTGATACCATTGCCAGCTGATTTAATGCTGTTGTATTTAACCGCTTCGCCACCAATACGACCATACACCACGTAACTTGTACCTGAAAAATCAACGTACAAACCATGGCTAACAATAAAGTCTGTCAAACCGTCACTATTAAAGTCACCTGTTGGAAGCACCTGGGCACCGTATTGCCAATCGCTAAATAGCTTGCGGCTAGGGCGAGTTATAGCAAAACCTTGTTCGTTGTAGTCGGTAGCAACATTTGCTAGCTGAACCACGTCAGTGTTTGTTTTACCGTAAACAACATAGGCGAGGTTTGGATCTGGAGATGCGTCTTCTAACAGGTCTCTTAATGCAAATACACCAGTACCTGCTAGGTAGCGAGTAACCGTTTCACCAATAATGATGTCACCAAGACCGTCACCATTAACGTCGCCAACGACTAAAGAACCACCAGCTAGGTCGTCCTCGTATGCACCGTGTATCGCGAAACCGTCGTCGCTGTCACCGTCATTTAAATATGATAAAGGAACGTAGTTAGTATCAGTTTTACCAAACACAACGTAGGTAGAACCTGAGCTCGCCCCATTTATACTTGAATATGGCGCACCTACTACAACGTCTGATAAACCGTCACCGTTTATGTCTACACCACCGGCAACAGCAAAACCTGCGTTATCGCCAGAGGCCGCCCCCATGATGCCGAAACCTCTAGTTCCACCTCGAACTTCAGTTAATGACGGGAAAGTACCTGTAGCATCACTGAATAGAACGTATGCCGCTCCGTTATCTTCTAAAACATAAGAACCATCATTTGCCAGCAGATCAGCTTTGGGAGAACCAACAATTATATCGTCGAAACCATCACCGTTTACGTCACCAGCAGGTGCAACTGCCCAACCTGTCCACTCATCAGCACTTAAACCATCGATAGATTGCGCATTGTTGTTGAGTGAATCGTTAATGTCATTCACGTTAATGGTCACAGGTGTATCATAATGGTTACCCGCACCGTCGGTTACACGAATCGTTAGTGTGTATTGGTTGTTGCCTAGTTCGAAGTCTAATTGTGTTTGATCTGCAACTTTAATGTCACCTTTAACTGCGTCGATTGAGAATACACTTGCATCGTTGCCAGCAACAATTTCATAACTGTAATGCTCAAGAGGGATATCCCAACGGCCAGCTTCAAAAACTTGGTAATGAAGGTCAAACTCGCCAAAGCTTTTTGGCACAACGCTTTCGTTATCTGAATGCAAATAGGCCTCAAGCATCATAGGTGCAACGAAGTTTAAGCGCACTGCTGCATCATAAATGTCTTTGTCTTTACCAACCGCCTGCACGAAGACGACCGGGTTATTATAAGATTTTGAAAAATTGATCGTGAATGGATTATCTTTACCTGTATCTTCAACTGTGACCACGCCTGTTTCACCAACAATCGCCATAGTCTCAGTAAACAATAATCCAGTACCTTGCAACGCAAATACGTTCACGTTTTCAGCAACATGCGTATCATCGTCGAGGTTATCAATATGAAGTTTTACTCTATTTGCGTTTATTTCATCAATCGCGACGCCACTTTGAGAAGTGCCGTTATACGTTGATAAGGATGTCAAAATATTCGGAGTATCTGTGAAAGGTGCGCTAAACGCATGACCATATGTGTTATGCGTAACAGCAATGCCTGTACTTGCTACCTCAATAGGCTTGTCATTCAATATAGCAGAAATAGGCTCAGCAAATGCTATCCAACCTAGTGTTTCGCCTTCACCAGTATTAAGGAAGCTTTGGATAACGCTGGTGCCTTTTTTGTCTAATTCAGACTCAAGTACTGCGTCAAAACCTAGGGCAGTTACATTGTCTAAACGATGACGCATCAGCAATTGATTATTGTTTTTGCTGGTTACGCCTGAATATGAATAGGTGTTTACTTCATATTCAACTTGATAATCACTATTTGATTGAATCTGACCAAACACAATAGGAGCCTGGGCAAACGTCGATTTAAATGCGATAGGCTCAAACGCTTCACCGTTAGTCGTCCAGTTTTTTATATCCGTTGTTCCTACTTCTAAACGTACCGTTTTGTCTGATACGCCATCAAGGAAACGAATGGTGCCTATCGTCGTGTTAACTTTCGTGTTTTCATCTACGTTGAAAACTTGTGCTGGTAAGGAAGTTTCCCCCAGCGCAGCATATGGCATGACACCTGTTGCCAAAAACATACTGCTTAAGATAGTTTTCTTGTTCATTTATTGTTCTCCGCACATCGGGGATATCTCCCACGCTCGCAAGTTAACAATTAAATGTGGATTAAATATGGAGAACGAAAAAAAATTATGTTTATCAATGAGTTTAAAGGTGCCGTGTACGTAAAATGGACATAGGCCGCATTCAACAGCAAGAGACATGGAAAATTTTTAACAACTGTTGTTTGCCAAATAATCATTGTATTTGTAAACGTTGCTAGCAGCCATAGCAAACACGGTTTTAGGTGTTGAAAGATTTACATTTTTAATAATTTGCCTTACCCTTACGGTGATCTATTGATGAGACTTTTATGATTAAACGCACATTAAACGCATTTATAGTTGTCGCTATGTTGGTTGCCTTTGTTGGGCAAGCCTTGGCGTTTACTGCTATGTCTTGCGATATGTCGAGTGAATCATCTCATCAGTCGCACCAAAATATGGATCACAGCGCTATGGGTCATGCTGATATGGATCATAGCATGATGGATCACAGTACCATGAATCACGGCACTATGAGTAACAACAGCCAAAATAGTCATGAAGATTGTTGTGGTGCTGATTGTGCTTGTCCCGTGGCGGCGTGCATGAATATCAGCATGGTTGGCTCAGAGCCAAAAACAGCCTATTTAGCGCGTCTAAGCGAAGCCGTATTTTCTCCATCAGTTAATCACACAACTTCAATCTACACCTCGTTATATCGTCCACCGATTTTTGCCTAACCTAGCATCAGTGCGTCTGAAATTTACGCACAACCACTTATTTTCTTAATCAACATAGCGCGTATGCGTTAAAGAAACTGCCAGCATTGTCTGGGGGCAAAGATGATCAATACATACTTAAAACTTGCAGTAGTCTCACTGTTTCTGCCGTTTGGCGTTCATGCGACCGAACTTCAACATCAAAAAGCATTATCGCTAGAGCATGCGATAGATGTCGCACTTTTTAATGACCCATGGTTGCATGGTAATAAGTTACGACAACAAGCGATTGAAAATAGAAGTAAGGTGTCTAGCACGTTGCCTGATCCTACTGTATCGATAGGCCTGCTGAATATGCCAACTGACACATGGAATTTTGACCAAGAGGCAATGAGCCAGTTCAAGGTAGGTATTACGCAAATGTTTCCAAGAGGAGACTCGTTGGCGATCAAACAGGAACAATTGCAAATAGAATCAACGGCCTATCCGCTATTGCGCGAAGATAGAAAGGCTCAAGTAAAACGAGATGTTGCACAGTTGTGGTTAGATGCTTACTTAGCGCAACAAATCATCGCGCTAATTGAGCAAGATAGAGCGCTGTTTGAACAAATGGTGGAAATTGCTGAAGCAAACTATTCCAATGTAGTTGGCAGAGTTAGACAACAAGATGTGATTCGCGCACAGCTAGAGCTTGTAAAGTTAGAAGAGCGTCTTGCTATGCAGCAACAATTGTTGGAATCAACACACGCTCAGTTAAATGAATGGCTGCATACCTACGACGCGCAAAAGCTTGATCAGCCTTTTGATTTTGATGCTAGCCCGATGGATTTTTCTGTCGCTAACCAATTGCCGACAATTCAACTAGCTAACCCAAGTGTACTTGAACGTTCAAACTATTCGAGAAATGCCTTAGCACGAGAGCTTGCTAAGCATCCAGCGCTTCGCGCTATCGACGCCAAGTACAAAGCGATGCAAAAAGGGGTAGAGCTTGCTGAACAGCAATATGGCCCACAATGGGGCGTCAATGCCAGCTATGCTTATCGCGATGATATGCCGACTGGCGATAGTCGTTCGGACCTGTTTTCGATTGGCGTGACCTTTGATATTCCGCTGTTTACTGAAAACAGGCAAGACAAGCAAGTTGCTGCATCTGTCGCTGAATCAGAAGCGATTAAAACTGAAAAGTTAATCGTCACAAAACGCATGATAAGTACGATTGAAAAAGAGCTTAGGCAGCTGCAAAGGTTGTCCCAAAGGCAAACGATATATCAAGACCAATTGCTCAAACAAACACACGATCAAGCGGAAGCTTCTTTAACTGCCTACACCAATGATGATGGCGACTTTGCCGAAGTGGTTCGTGCAAGAATTGCCGAGTTAAATGCCAGAATTTCCGCCTTAAAAATAGATATTGATGCATTAAAAACAGTGGCTCGAATTAACTATTTTTTCGCAGCCGACCCAAGCGAAAAGCAAGCTAGCAATAACTTTAGTAGCGCACAATACACCAGTTCAACGGCGCAGGTTGGAGGCAAGTAATGTCAAATAAAAACAACATAGCATTCATTAAATTAGTAATCGTAGCCATAATAGGTGCAATGATAGGTGCTGGCGCACTGAGTATGTATCAAGCGTCGACATTGTCTGACAACCAAGATGAATCTGATGGAGAGAGTAAGCCGCTCTATTGGGTAGCACCTATGGATTCGAATTATCGCAGAGACAAACCAGGCAAGTCACCGATGGGAATGGATCTGGTGCCCGTTTATCAAGAAGATAGCTCGGCAGACAGCCCGGGCACGATAAAAATATCGCCGCAAGTTATTAATAACCTAGGTGTAAGAACATCAAAAGTTGCATTAAAACCAATGCTGTCTGAAGTGACGACCGTGGGTTATGTGCAGTATGACGAAGATCAGCTTGTTCATATTCACCCTCGCGTAGATGGTTGGATAGAAAAACTATTCGTAAAGGCGGCGGGAAACCCAGTAGAAAAAGGACAACCGCTTTATACACTCTATTCACCGCAACTAGTTAATGCGCAGGAAGAGCTGCTGATTGCGCTGAATCGCAACAACAAATCCTTGATATCAGCAGCTAAAAACCGCTTAAAGGCGCTTCAACTTTCGCCTACGTTTATTGATCAACTTGCAAGAACCAAAAAAGTGAAGCAAAGCATCACCTTTTACTCGCCGCAATCCGGTGTAGTTGATGGGTTAAAAATTCGTGAAGGCTTCTTTGTGAAACCGGGCAATACCTTAATGAGTATCGGTAAGTTGGAACAAGTTTGGGTTGAAGCAGAAGTATTTGAGCGTGATGCAGCGCTTATTAGCAAAGGGCTTCCCGTATCAATGACGCTAGATTATTTACCAGGTAAACGCTGGGCTGGCGTAGTTGATTATGTTTACCCAACGCTGAATAACAAAACCCGAACTCTGCGCGTACGGTTAAAGTTTGAGAATCCAAATTATCAGTTAAAACCTAATATGTTTGCCCAAATTTCGATTCATGCCAATCAAGGTGACAACGCGCTACTGGTACCTAAAGAAGCGGTTATTCGCACCGGAAAACAAGATCGCGTGGTATTAGCGCTTGGTAATGGTGAGTTTAAATCGATTGCAGTGGCTGTTGGCCGTGTCGATCAGGACAACATCGAGATCATTGAAGGGTTAAATGAAGATGACGTCATTGTAACCTCTGCTCAGTTTTTAATTGACTCAGAATCGAGTAAAACATCTGACTTTAAGCGGATGACATACGAAAACGTGCCTCAGTCAGTATGGATGGAGGGCAAAGTTAATCGTGTTATGGCAGAGCAGAAGATGGCAAACATTTCCCATGGTCCAAGTGATGAGTGGGACTGGCCAGAAATGACCATGGATTTTAATGTGGCAGGCAGCGTTGATATTAACGAGTTAAAAGCAGGGCAAACACTGCATTTTGAAGTGTCTAAAACAGACGTTGGAGGCTATGAAGTTACAGGTATCCATATTATGTCAGAGCCTCAAGATGGCAGCGAAGCGATATCCTCCGCCACGGTAACAGGCACGATTAATGCGATTAAACTTGCGACACGCACCATGAATATTAGCCGAGGCCCTATTGAAAAATGGAATCGAGCGGCGGCAACAATGGACTTTGTGGTGGCAGACGAGCTCGATATATCAGGTTTCAATATTGGTGATCAGATCATCTTCACATTTGAAATTCGTGACGACTTTATTATCACTGATATCGCTTTAGGCTCAAAAGACATGGGCGATGACGCTTTTGAAAGCCATAGCGTAGATCACAGTAATCACGGATAGCTGATAGGAAACTTTATTATGATTGAATCAATAATTAGGTGGTCTGTAGGCAATCGTTTTTTCGTGGTATTGATCACGTTAATCATAGCTTTTGGCGGGCTCTACTCGTTAAAGAATACCCCTGTAGATGCCATACCTGATTTATCAGATGTGCAGGTGATTATCAAAACCAGCTACCCAGGGCAGGCGCCACAAGTTGTGCAAGATCAAGTCACCTTTCCACTTACAACAGCCATGTTGTCTGTGCCAGGGGCTCAAACAGTGCGAGGTTACTCATTTTTTGGTGACTCGTACGTGTATATCATTTTTGACGATGACACCGACCTGTATTGGGCGAGAAGCCGAGTGCTTGAATACTTAAGCCAAGTTGCCTCTAGTTTGCCAGATACTGCTAAACCGCAATTAGGACCAGATGCGACAGGCGTGGGTTGGGTATACATCTATGCGTTAACCGATAAAACGGGTCATCACGATTTAAGTCAGTTAAGAAGTATTCAAGATTGGTTTTTAAAGTATGAACTGCAAACTGTACCTGGCGTATCTGAAGTTGCTGCCGTAGGCGGTATGGTGAAGCAATATCAAGTGCAAGTCGACCCTGACAAGCTAAGAGCCTACAACGTGCCGTTAAGTCATATTCAAATGGCGCTTAAACGCGGTAACCAAGAAACTGGCGCATCTGTTGTCGAAATGGCAGAAGCCGAGTACATGGTAACCGCGACGGGTTACATACAATCCGTGCAAGACATAGAAAAAATACCGCTAGGCATCAATGAGCAAGGCACGCCACTTCGTATTGGCGACGTTGCCAACGTTAACTTAGGACCGCAAATGCGCCGTGGCATTGCCGAGTTAAATGGTGAAGGCGAAGTCGTGGGCGGTGTTGTGGTGATGCGCTTTGGCGAAAATGCGCAGCAAACCATAAACGGCGTAAAAGAAAAGCTTGAAACGCTTAAATCGTCTTTACCTGAGGGTGTTGAGGTTGTGCCTGTTTACGATAGGTCGAAATTGATTGAAAGGGCGGTTGATAATCTCTGGAGTAAATTGCTTGAAGAGCTCGCCATCGTGGCCATTGTTTGCGTGGCGTTTCTGTTTCATCTTCGCTCGTCCATTGTCGCAGTTGTCACCCTACCTTTAGGTATTTTAGTGGCATTTATTATCATGCATTTGCAGGGAATCAATGCCAACATTATGTCGCTTGGTGGGATCGCGATAGCGATAGGAGCCATGACAGACGGCGCTATTGTGATGATAGAAAATATGCACAAGCACATGGAAGCTCTTAACAAAAAAGGAATACCGCTGACCGATGACAACCGCTGGCAAATAGTGGCGCGGGCGGCAAGTGAAGTTGGCCCTGCTTTGTTCTTTAGTTTGCTTATTATCACGGTGTCATTCATGCCTGTGTTTATATTGGAAGCGCAAGAAGGAAGAATGTTTTCTCCTCTGGCTTATACCAAAACTTATGCAATGGCGGCATCGGCAGGTTTAGCAATCACTTTAGTACCCGTGTTAATGGGCTACTTTATTCGCGGGAAGGTCATATCTGAAAAGAAAAACCCGTTAAATCGCCTGCTTATTTCACTGTACATGCCTGTGCTTACAGCGGTGATGAAATTCCCCAAGTCAACTCTGGTGGCTGCTTTGCTCGTTACCCTTGTCGGCTTTTATCCGGTAAACAAAATTGGGAGTGAGTTTATTCCTCCATTGGATGAAGGCGATCTGATGTATATGCCAACAACCTATCCTGGCATTTCAATAGGTAAGGCAAGAGAGTTATTGCAACAAACCGACAAGCTTATTCGTACGGTGCCGGAAGTTGACAATGTCTTTGGTAAAGTCGGGCGAGCCGAAACAGCAACGGATCCAGCGCCTTTGACCATGATAGAAACCTTTATACAACTTAAGCCTCGAGAAGAGTGGCGAGAAGGTGTAACCACGGAATCTTTAAAAGCTGAACTAGATAGTTTAGTGAAGTTTCCAGGGTTAACCAATGCCTGGGTAATGCCCATTAAAACGCGTATCGACATGTTAGCAACAGGTATTAAAACGCCGGTAGGAATTAAGGTAGCAGGCCCTGATTTGGATACTATTCAAACCATTGGCCAACAAATTGAACAGTTGCTGCCACAAGTTGCCGGTACAGCGTCAGTTTATTCGGAGCGCGTAGCGGGAGGTCGTTATATAAAGGTGGATATATCGCGCGACAAAGCGAGTCGTTTTGGCCTTAATATCGAAGACGTTCAACAAGTGGTGTCTACTGCCATCGGTGGCATGAATGTGACACAAACAGTTGAAGGGCAAGAAAGGTACCCTGTTAATTTGCGTTATCCTCAGGACTATCGTGACTCTCCTGAACAGCTTGCTAGGCTGCCCGTTGTTACGCCGAACGGTCAGCGTATTGCATTAGGTGATGTAGCAGACATACGCGTTGAAAACGGACCGCCTGGCATCAAAAGTGAAAATGCACGTATCAACGGTTGGACATTTATCGATATTGACGGTGTGGATGTTGGTAGCTATGTAGAAAACGCTAAAGCGTATTTGGCAAACAACCTTGCGCTACCTGCAGGCTATTCAATTACTTGGGCGGGACAATATGAATACATGGAACGCGCTAAAGAAAAGCTTTCTTATGTGTTGCCGCTAACGCTTGCGATCATCGTGATCCTACTTTATTTAAACTTCCGTTCGTTGAGTGAAGTAGCGATTATAATTGTTACCTTACCTATGGCTATGATTGGCGGTCTTTGGTTGATGTACTTGGAAGGCTTTAACTTCTCTGTCGCTGTTGGTGTTGGCTTTATCGCCCTTGCTGGCGTTGCAGTAGAAATAGGGGTGCTCATGCTTGTATACCTTAATCAAGCCTTAGCGCAACTCAAAGAAAAAGCTGAAGAGAACAATGAACCTATCACGCAGCAAGCATACCGGCAGGCGCTAATTGAAGGGGCAGGTTTAAGAGTTAGACCTGTGATGATGACAGTAGCAACGATAATACTTGGCTTATTGCCAATTTTGTATGGTACAGGCACAGGCTCTGAGGTGATGAGCCGAATCGCAGCACCTTTAGTTGGTGGCATGACAAGTGCCGTGTTACTGACCCTTATCGTCTTGCCGGTGATTTATTCTTTGGTTAAAAAGCCAATGCAAAATGCGACTAGAAAATCTTAAACAAAGAAATAGCATAGTTTTGAATGACGCATTTAAAACGATTGCTACAGCGGCCCGGATGTATTCAGCTCTTACTAAATATAAGATTTTTAGTTTTAGAGCTGGTGTGTCGTGTCGCTGTTATAAATTCTATCTGGGACATCTGGCATTGCAAAAAGGGGGCTCGGATACAAAAATCACTTAATCAATTGATTGTGATATGTTATATCATTACACTTTCTCTCGATATAATCGTTATTTCTGTTACCTAAAAACTATAGGTGCAAACCGCAAGGGCATTATATGACCAAGGTCAATGTGATTAAGGCTGAAAGCATAGTATTTATGTGGCCAAAATCTTCGTCTTTTACGTTGTCGATAGACCACTTAACAGTGACCAAAGGCGAAAAAGTGTTTATTCAAGGAGCGAGTGGTTGTGGTAAAACAACCCTGCTTAGTCTGCTTAGTGGCGTCAATCGTACCCATTCAGGACAACTATCAGTGTTGGGAAGTCAACTTTCTAGTTTATCAGGTGGTCAACGAGATCAGTTTCGAGCAGATCACATTGGCGTGGTTTTTCAGTTGTTTAATTTACTGCCTTATCTAACGGCAATAGAAAATGTTGTACTGGCATGTAAATTTTCAAAACAGCGCGCGCAAAAAGCGATAGCAAAATCAGGCTCACTTGAGCAAGAAGCCATACGCCTACTAGCCAAGCTTGAGCTATCTAACCAACAACTCCTTAATAAGCCGGTTGGGCAATTAAGTATTGGCCAACAACAACGTATTGCAGCAGCGCGAGCACTGATAGGTTCACCAGATATCATTATTGCAGATGAACCAACTTCGTCGCTCGATCATGAAGTGAGCGAATCGTTTCTGGATTTATTGTTTACTGAAATTGAAGCGTGTAACGCAACGTTATTGTTTGTCAGCCATGACACCCGACTTAAAGAGCGATTTGATAGCACTTGGACACTGATGCATGACCAAGACAAACAGGAAAGTCGATTATTACTAACACAGCCTGAGCGAAGCACATCATGAATGTTGTAACGTTAACGCTAAAGAGCTTTAGATATCGAAAGTCGGCAACCCTACTTGCAATTGTGTCGATCGCTATAAGCACGGCATTGCTATTATCTGTAGAAAAAATCAGAACCCAAGTTAAAGATAGTTTCACCTCGACAATTTCCGGCGTCGATTTGATTGTTGGCGGTAGAACGAGCCAAGTAAATCTCTTGCTTTCGTCCGTCTTTCAAATGGGCACGGCAACAGGTGGTATATCAACAGATTCTTTTGAGAAAATCAGTCAACTACCAGCAGTAAAATGGTCGATACCATATAGTTTGGGAGACTCGCACAGGGGGTATCGAGTTGTTGGTACTAACGAAACCTATTTATTGCATTACCAATATGGCAATAGACAAGCGTTACGCGCCGCTCAAGGTCATTGGTTTGAACAGCCACTAGATGTTGTATTAGGGGCAGAAGTAGCAAGGCAGTTAGGTTATCAATTGGGCAACAAAATTACCTTAAGTCATGGCGAAGGACAAAGTTATATGACCCATGATGCACACGCCTTTCATGTGGTTGGCATCCTAGCGCCGACGTCAACGCCCATTGATAAAAGTTTGTTTGCAGATTTAGCTGACCTAGATAAATTACATGTTCAGCAAAAAGCGTTTGAGCGCGGCGCTGATCCGTTTAGATCTAGACTTGATAATTTCAAAGCTAGGAAAGCGCAGTCGCAAAACGAACAAGTAAAACAGCATTCACATACTGTCCACGCTGACAGTGATGAGCATCACGACCATGATCGTCATCAACATGACGGGCATAAACACCAAGCACATGATGATGGGCACGATCATAGCCATGAGCCGCACGCTACGAGTGAAGGTCATCACGACCATGATCATCACCAACATAGCGAACATAAACATCATGCATATGACGATGAGCATGCTCTTAGCCATCAAGGGCGCATTGAGAGTCAAGAGCATCACCAATCTCACGATGAAGGACATGATTCGCATGAACACCACAACCATTTAACATCGGAGCAGATATCGGGCTTTTATATTGGCTTGCAACAGCGACAACAAGCCTTGTCTGTTATGGCATTTATTAACGATTTTTCCGACGAACCGTTGATGGCGGTGATGCCAGGGGTTGCCTTGTTAGAACTATGGTCGATGATGAGTATGGTTGAAAAAGTATTGTTTGTGCTCTCTTTGATTGTTGTTGCGATTGCACTGAGCAGTATGCTGATTATATTGCTCTCTAGTTTAGGACAACGCCGAAGAGAAATGGCGATATTAAGAGCCATTGGTGCAAGACCGACACACATTTTTAGTTTGATGATGTTAGAAGCACTGGTTATCGTTGCACTTGGCATTGGCCTAGGTATCGCCACCCTTTATGGCGCACTGTTATTGATTAAACCTATGTTGTTGTCGAGCTTGGGTATATTTATTAGTATTACCCCGTTAAGTGGTTATGAGCTGCAACTAGTAATGGCTATGGCAGCATGTTCATTAGTTATCAGTTTATGGCCAAGTATTCAGATTTATCGTTATACCTTAGCCGATGGTATGTCAGTACGAGTTTAGTTAGGAATTGTTATGTTGTTAAAACGCTTATGGTTGGTTTTTATTGCAGGCTTTTGTTTCGCGACCAACGCCACTGATTACCAACCGGTTGATTTTTCGGTACTGAATCAACACGTCAACTATGAGCAAATAGATGATCCTTTTTGGGATCTAGAAATGGACGTACTAGAGCTACTTAGTATCGTTGTTGTTTATCAAGACAAACGCGATGCTAACGTGCCTGTTACCCCAGGCGAAGAACAAGAATATGAGCAAGCAAGAAGTTCGCTTAAAGCGTTAAACGTTGATGTCGACGGATTGCTAAAGAAACGCTTGGAAATTATAGCGCAATGGGAAGCGCAAAATATGTCGGTTAATCCGGTTATTGTAAATAAAAACGTTGAAATACAAGGTTTTGTGTTGCCAATCGAATGGCAAGGAAAGAAGCTGTCAGAGTTCCTGCTTGTACCATACGTTGGCGCCTGTATTCACCAGCCTACGCCGCCACCGAATCAAATTGTTTTTGTAAAAATCAAACAACCGATTAGTTTCCCCGAGTTATCAACCTTTATTTCTGTAACTGTACAGGGCAAGTTAAAAGAAGAAATTTTAACAACCAACCTTACCTTGGTTGATGGCACGGAACCTGTAGGTACGAGTTATACCATTAGCGCCGATTCTGTAAAGGTAAATGAACATAGCAACAATGTAGGTGATTTGTTTTAACCTTCACCTTTTGTTTAAGATACAGACGTATTCAAATGAAAGTCATGTATTAGCTGGTTTATTTGAAAACACGACACCTTAACTTTAAAACTTATCGCTCTATCGCAATTGACTAAACATTGTTTGGTGACTCGATTATAAAGTTAAAGATAGTGTGATAATATCACAAAACATATCCATTCCCTGACAACAAGGACGATTCTAAATTACATTGGACGTACTTTTAGGAAACATTATGATTAATAAAAAACTATTGAAGGCATTGTCTTTCATATCGTTTGCGTTTGTTGCACAGTCACAAGCGTCAGAAGGTATGTGGCAACCGCATCAACTAAAAGATATCAGCGCTGAACTTAAAAAAGCAGGGTTAGCGTTAGACCCGAAGCAAATGCAGAACCTAGATCAGTTCCCAATGAATGCCATTATTAGTTTAGGTGGCTGTACCGCTTCATTTTTATCAGAACAAGGCTTAGTGGTAACAAACCATCACTGTGCTTACGGTTCAATCCAATACAATTCATCTGAAGATAACAACTTGCTAGAGCAAGGATTTGTAGCAAAATCTTTGGCTGAAGAAGTGCAGGCTGCGCCAGGCTCTCGCGTATACGTGACTGAGTCATTGACAAACGTGACAGATAAAGTCACCGGTAACATTCCTGCATCTGTAAAGGGTGAAGCGTACTTCAAAGCGATTGAATCTAATGAAAAAGCGCTTGTTGCAGCATGTGAAACATCACAAGACTATCGTTGTGAAGTATATAGTTTCCATGGTGGTTTGGAGTATTTCCTAATTAAACAGCTAGCCATTCGTGATGTACGTTTAGTTTATGCGCCGCCGTCAAGTATTGGTAAGTTTGGTGGTGACACTGACAACTGGATGTGGCCAAGACATACAGGTGACTGGGCATTTTATCGCGCTTACGTAAACAAAGATGGTAAGCCAGCGGATTATTCAAAAGACAATGTACCATTTAAACCAAAAGCATTCTTAAAAGTTAACGCCAACGGTGTAGAAGAAAACGACTACGTTATGGTGTTAGGTTACCCTGGTAGAACAAACCGATACCGTACAGCTCAAGAAGTTGAAAATCAGTTTACATGGGTTTACCCAACAGCTAAGCGCTATCGCGAAGAGTATATCGATATCATTAAAACAGTCGCACCTGAAGGCAGTGACGCGCGTATCAAATATGAAAGCACATTAGCTGGTTTAGCCAATTATGCAAAAAACTACGGCTCAATGATGGAAAGTTTTAGCAAAGGCGACATGTTGCAGCGCAAGCAAAATGAATTAGCAGAGCTGCAAGCTTGGGTAAATGCATCAAGCGAGCGTAAACGCCAATATGGCAAAACACTTGACGAACTTAACGCGCTAATTTTGCAAAGCCAAGAGAACCAGGCACGCGGGCTGATCCTAGCGTATATCGGTCGTACTAATTTAATGGGCGTTTCTAAACGTTTGTATCGTTTGGCTCATGAAAATGAAAAGCCGGATGCGGAGCGTAAACAGGGCTACCAAGAGCGTGATATGAATCGTTTCACACAAGGTATGAAGCGTGTTAATCGTCGCTATGATGCCGAAGTTGATAAAGCGGTGCTTGCTCATTTCATTGCACAATACGCACAATTCCCTAAGGCAGAACGTAACTTAGCATTTGATAAATTCTTTGGTTTAGACAAAGGTTTTGACGCTGCAAAGCTAGCGAAACAACTTGATGCAATGCATAGCAATACTCAGCTTGACGAAGAAGCGATGCGTTTAGCATGGATGAAAAAGCCAGTTAAAGCATTCAAAGAAAGCAAAGACCCTTACATTCAGTATGCTGTTTCTCAGTATGAAAACGATACGAAACTAGAAAAACAAGCACAAGAACTTGCGGGTAAGCTTGCTCAAATTCGCCCTCAGTTTATGTCTGCAATGATCGCCTTTAAACAAAGTAAAGGCGAGCCAGTGTATGCTGATGCAAATGGTTCTTTGCGCATTACCTTTGGTAACGTAAAAGGTTACTCGCCGCAAGATGGCCTAGTTGCAACACCATTTACTACGCTTGAAGGTATGTTAGCGAAATACATTGCTGGCGATCATGAATTTGATTTGTTTGAGAATATTCGCAGGGCAATTGCTGACAAAAACTACGGCAACTACTACCGTAAGAGTTTAGACTCTGTGCCTGTTAACTACCTTTCTACCTTAGATATTACCGGTGGTAATTCAGGTTCTCCAACATTAAATAGCAAAGGCGAATTTGTTGGCCTAGTGTTTGATGGTGTTTATGAGTCTATTATTGGTGATTGGGATTACAACCCGACATACAATCGTGCTATTCATACCAGCGTGCCATTCATGCTGTGGACAATGGAAAAGATCGACGGTGCACAAAACATCGTAGATGAGATGACGATTGTTAGATAAGACATTGATAATGTTAGTTCATCTTAAAAAGCAGCTTATTTAGCTGCTTTTTTTATGCCTTTTTTAACAAGCTTGACTAGTATAAAAAGTGATTTTTATTAAGGAGTGCGCATGAGCTCAGATTACACATCGAAATTACATCCAGGGGTTAAGTTTCCGTCAATCGAAGTCACCGTTAGGGGCGGCGACAGTTTAACCTTAGGGCAACCTCAACATGGTTTAGATTGGCAAATGGTGGTGATATACCGCGGCAGACACTGCCCACTATGCACTAAATATTTAAATCAGCTACAAACATTTAAAGCAGAGCTTGCAGAGATAGGTGTCGATTTAGTCGCTGCCTCCGGCGACAGTGAAGCACAACTTCGTGAACATATGTCCCGTTTAGAGTTAGATTTTCCTCTAGGTTTTGGTTTAACAACTCAGCAGATGACTGACTTGGGTACCTACATTTCTGATCCGCGCTCACCGCAAGAAACAGATCATCCCTTTGCAGAGCCCGCATTGTTTGTCGTTAACAGCGAAGGCACTATTCAAGTGGTTGATTACTCCAATAACCCCTTTGTTCGCCCAGAACTAAGAACCTTAGTAAACGGCTTAGCTTGGATACGAAACCCTGAAAACAATTATCCTATTCGCGGAATGCACAGATAACCTAACGGACTTAATGTCACGCGGCAAAAGCACAATCAAAAATTACTCTGTGAGACATTGAGTTCGGCTTTTAACTATTACTCGACGGAATAAAAATAGCCATTTTTGAAACGCTCTTGAATTCTTGTCGCTGACAGCAAAAAAGGCGCAATTTGTCTGATAAAAGGTGAATATTGTGTCGATATATCCTATCTTATTGATAATAATTATTATTTAACAAAGTTTACTAGCTATCTCTATGCGCCAATTTTTTACTCTTTTCTTTTTAACTGCAGCCAGTGGGTTGTCATTTGCAAGTGATACTACCAGCGTTACCGTGGTGGAACCTGTTGCTACTCAGTCAGCTAATGTGGTGACATTGTCAGGTACTGTTGAAGCTAAGCAACACGCAAGACTTGCGTCTTTGCAATCTGGCGTTGTAGCGCAGTTGCTGGTAGATGCCGGCGACACAGTGACAAAAGGCCAACCGCTACTGGTATTGGATAACAAGTTAGCAAAATTGATGGTCGCCGAGCGTGAGGCCGACGTGGCGGCAGCGAAAGCTAATCTGTCTGAAGCGAATCGCTTATTACAAGAAGTGTTAGAGTTGTCGAAAAAAGAGGTTGCAGCTAAAACCACCATTGGCGAGCGCCGCTCGGGTGTCGCTATTGCAACCGCGCAGTTAGGGCGAGCGAATGCAGTATTGGCGCATCAACAAGAAGAGTTAGCAAGACATACTCTGGTAGCGCCATTTGATGGTGTAATTGCAACCAGAAATATTGATGTAGGTGAGTGGGTAACGCAACAGGGTGTTGTGTTTACTTTGGTAGAGCAAACACTGTTAAGAGTTAAAGTGGCTATTCCACAACAATATTATACGGCACTAAAAGGTGGTGACATTCCTGTAATACTGCTACCTGATGTAATTGGCGCTGATCCTATAAATGCTAAGCTAGATGCGATTGTTAAAGTTGCTGATAGTGGCAGTAGGGCATTTAGTGCATGGGCTAATTTGCCAGCAAACTCTAACCTGTTACCGGGTATGTCGGCGCAAGTGCGCATGAATATTGCCAGTGGCTCAAAAAATGTTGTCTGGTTACCTAAATCGGCCATTAAGCAACACCCAGACGGTGGTCGCAGCATTTTTGCTGTTGTTGACAACAAAGCTAAAAACTTTCCGGTCACTATCGTTGAGCAAAAGGATAACTCGGTTGCTGTTTCAGGTGCACCAGGAAATTACCCGATTATCATTTCGGGTGTCGCTGTATTGCGGGCCAATACTCAGGTAACAATTACAGCAACGCAGGACGCTAAGTAATGATCACACAAGCGGTTAATCGCGGCATATTAGTTGCCGTTATCGTGTTAATTAGCACCATTATGGGCTTGGTTGCTGCACTCAGTATTCCGGTACAAATGATCCCTGACCTTGAAGTGCGAACCATTACCGTACAAACAGGTTGGCCAGGCGCAACACCACAGGATGTTGAAAAAGAAATTTTAATAGAACAAGAGCGCTATCTGCGTGGTTTATCTAACTTGAAGCGTATGATTTCGTATGCAGAAATGGGCAGCGCTTCTATTGAATTGGAGTTTCCGTTTGGTGTTGATGAAAATGATGCATTGATACGGGTAAATAATGCGCTAAGCCAAGTACCGGCCTACCCAGAAAATGTCGATCAACCGCGAATATTCGCGAGCTCATTTTCTGGCAATGCTTTCATGTATTTTTCTCTAAAACCGCAATCTGGAAACCCACTAAACCTCGATATGGATATGCTTAGGGATTTCGCGGAAGACTTTATTAGACCGCGTATGGAAAGCGTGCCAGGCGTCTCGGAAGTACGCGTTGGTGGTGGTGCACAAAGGCAAATACAGATTAAAGTCGATGCTAATAAACTTGCGCAACGCGGCATTAGTTTAGTGCAGCTACGCTCAGCCATTCGATTAAGAAACAAAGATACCTCAGCAGGTGATATTGAAAGTGGCAAGAGCCGCTATTTGTTGCGAGTGATAGGGCGCTTTGAGGAACTATCCGAGCTTGAAGAATTGATCATTAGCCGTAAAAACAATGCCAATATCCGTCTTAAGGACGTTGCTGTTGTAACCCTGGATCATTTTGAAACGCGTAGTTTGTCTTTTAAAGATGGTGAACGCACATTGAGCCTGTCGGTGCGCCGTGAAAGTGGCTCTAATGTATTGGCCATAAAAGAAGCCATGTTACCTATCGTACAGGAAATCAATGAGTCTTTACTGGTGCAAAATGGCTTAGAGCTGAAATTGACTAGTGATGATGTTAAGTATGTAAAAAGCTCGCTTGAAAATGTATGGACCAACCTTGGCTTGGGCGCATTGTTAGCCACACTAGTGATGTATTTCTTTTTGCGTAGCGGCAAAGCAACCTTGGTTGGCGTACTTGGTATTCCGCTGTGTACGATTGCAGCTTTCCTCGCGTTAATGGCATTTGGGCGCACCATCAATGTTATATCCCTTGCGGGTGTCGCATTTGCTATTGGGATGACAGTCGACAATACCATCGTTGTTTTAGAGTCTATCGTCCAAGCTAAAAAGCGTGGCATAAGTAAAATTGAGGCAGCAATTAATGGTGTGACTGAAGTATGGCCTGCAGTGCTAGCATCTACGGCAACAACGGTATTAGTATTTGCGCCTATTTTGTTTATAGAACAAGAAGCAGGTCAGCTTTATTCTGACATTGCTATCGCAATTTCAGGCGCCATTATTGCGTCTATGTTAGTGGCTATTTTTGTCGTACCTGTGGCACTTGCCCACCTAAGTAAAAAAGAAGATTTAAAACAAGGTAAACAGTTCGAACTGTCTAAGCGCTGGTTATCTTGGGCGAAAGCTTTTACTAAAACTAAAGAGCGTGCGCGCCTTGTAACCGTCGCTTTTATTGTAGGTATCTTAGGCGCGGCTTATGCATTAATGCCCGCGGCAGAATACTTACCTGAAGGGGAAGAACCTAAAGCGTTTTCAATGATGATTGCGCCGCCCAGTTATAACTTGTCACAAATGGCGATAATAGGTGAAGAACTTCGCACCTATTTTGATGCGTTTATCGAGGCTGATGAGCAGACGTTTCTTAACGGTGAAACCAACATGCCGCCATTGGAATACTATTCCATGTCAGTGTCTGTTGGTCGTATATGGTTTTTAAGTGCGCCAAGCGATCCTAAATACATCAATGCGATGATGGATGCGATCACCACCAAATTTAGAAGTTATGACAATATGCGCGCGTTTTCTTCACGTGGCTCAATTATTTCGAGTAACGACGGTGGTACAAGAGCGGTAGCTGTTGATATCGCGGGCAGTAACATCAATGAATTGTATCAAGCGGCAGAAGCGGTATATCAGCAAGCGTCACTGGTGTTCGACAACCCTCAAATCAACTCAGATCCAGGTTCACTCACCCTTGATCAGCCACTAATAGAGATAAAACCACGTTGGCAACGACTGGCGGAGCTTAATATCGACAATAACGATTTTGGCTATGCAGTTGCTGCAATGAGTGATGGTGCTTATGTCGATGAGTTTATTTTGGGTGACGATAAGGTCGACATATTCTTATTCAGCGGCGCGGGCAATCAACAAGGGCTGCAACAACTGGCAGATACGCCTTTAGTAACACCGCAAGGCAATGTGCTACCGCTTAATGCCTTAGCCGATTTGGTAGAGAGTCAAAACAGTAATTCAGTAAGACGCGTTGACGGCAATCGAACTGTATCTGTTTACATTATCCCGCCAAGAGATGTTGCGTTAGAAATTGCAGAACAAAAGGTAAGAGAAGAGCTTTTACCCGCACTTTGGCAAGACGGAAAAATAGCACAAGGTATTAAGGTGAGTATTAGTGGCGCAGCGGATCAATTGGAAGAAACCAAAGCCTCGCTTTCTAGTAATTTTATTATTGCGCTCGTGCTTTGTTACTTATTGCTTGTTGCTATTTTCACGCATTGGCGATATCCGTTGTTTATCTTAGCGACAGTTCCGCTGGGAATGGCAGGGGGCCTTTTGGGTTTAGTCGCCGTTAACGGTGTTAATATGCTGATGGCAACGGTTGGCTTAAGTAGCTTTCATTTGCCGTTTGATATGATCACCATGCTGGGCTTTTTGATCTTATTGGGCACCGTAGTTAACAACCCGATATTGATTGTTGATCAAACCCGCCGCTTTGTTTTAGAGCAGGGCATTGCTGTAAAACAAGCGGTTATGATGGCGTTAGAAAAACGCTTAAAGCCAATACTGATGTCAACTGCTACGACCATATTTGGTTTAGCCCCCTTGGTGTTGATCCCCGGTGAGGGTACTGAACTTTATCGAGGTGTAGGTGTTATCGTACTGAGTGGTATTTTAGTGTCGACTTTAATCACACTAACCTTTTTGCCCGCATTGCTTGTTGCGGTGTTAAAAGAAACACCGCAAGACGCGCAGTAATGAGATAAACGCGAGCGATTTGCTCGCGTTTTTTATATTGGCATGCGTATCGTGATGCAAAGGCCACCTAAATGACTAGCTTTTGCCGCTATCTGGCCACCATGCAATTCGATTAAGCTCTTACTAATAGATAGCCCTAAACCAGAACCACCAGTCTTTCTGCTTCTTGATTTTTCAACACGAAACAGCCGCTCGAATATCGCGCTGTATTGATCGCTTGGTACACCGGGCGCAGAATCGTCGACCGTAAGCACTAGTTCTCCTTGGATAACTTGTGCTGCAATAGCAACCTTGCCAGGCGCATCGGTATAGCGAAGCGAATTAGTGAGTAAATTAGTAACGACTTGCTTGATGCGCGCATAGTCAACCGTAGCCATTTGAGACTCACTCAACTGATTTCGAACGACAAACTCAAGATTAGCTTCTTCAAACAATGCCTCAAGTTCACTCGTGCTTTCGTTAAGCAGCTGCCATACGTTAGTAGGCTGTTTATCCATATCGAATACAAGTGCATCGGCCTTAGCTAACTGGTCGATATCTGTGATTAGTGTCGTGAGTTCATTAATTTTGTTGTACAAACGATTGTGGGCAAGCTCTGTATCGGTTTCTATGTTATATAACAGCGCTTCAATTTGCAGTTTAAGTACGCTAAATGGTGTTCTTAATTCATGGCAAATATCGGCCAATGCTTGGTTCTTTTTCTCGATTAATTGCTTGGTTAAAGCGGCTTCTTTTTGCAGCGCTTTGCGCCTTTGAAAGCCAAATAATAAGGCGGCAATCACCAGTATTACCAGTACTACTTGCAAATAGATGAGTTGACGTTTCTCTTGCTTATCAAGAAGTGCTTGCACTTGTTGCTTCGCTGACTGTTCTTGCAGTACAGCAATTTGACGTTCTTTTTCTCTGACCTTATAAAGTTCAGAATACTGCTGAGCAAGACTCAATTTGTTAGCTTTGACGTTTTCTCGATACTGCTCAAAAAAATCCGTTAATATTTCGTTTGCTTGCTCAAACTTTCCGAGTTTTTCTTTTATACGCACAACGTGTGCAGATAAGGCTAATGAGCGATAAAATCGCTGTTCATATAATTTATCGTCTAGTAGTGGCTGCACTAATTCTTCTGCTTTCTGCCAATTACCATGTTCAGCAGCAAGCCGCGATTCAAAAAAACGTAGTGCATTGTGGTAATACGGAGGAAGCTTATTTGAAAAGTTTACCTTTGCATTAGATATGGCACGCTCTGCATAATCCACGTCGCCTAGGTTAAGCGCAAGAATAATCTCGTAATAATAAGTAGTAACTAATAAACGCTGATAACCATTTTCTTTAGAGATCTGCTGTGTTTGTTCAAAAAAATTGGTCGCCTTTTCAATATCACCTAATCGGCCATAAACATTGGCAAGTCGTAATAGTCCTTCTCCAAATTGCAACGGCGCCTCAGTGGCACTTAAATGCTCCATACCAAGATTAATGTTATATAGCGCCTGCTGATAGTCTCCTTGATTACTATATAAATCTCCAATATTCATTAGGGTATTGGCATAGTATGTTTTTCTTGGGTTGTTTTGTTGCAGCCTCGCAGCAAGCTCATAATATTCTAGTGCGCTGCCATTGTTGCCTAGTTTGCGTTGAATATTGCCAAGGTTGTTGTAGACACTCCCTAGCGCTTGCTGATCTTCCGAGCGCTTGTATGTCGCTTCTAACTTTTGATAGATATCTAAAGCAAGTACAAGCTCGTCATTTTTATAGTAGTAAATCGCTTTGTTATATAAAATAAGCGCTAGGCCTTCATCATCATTGGATTTTGTGGCTACGGAAATCCCTTGTTCGACCATTCTAAATGCTGTGTCAGTGTCTCCTCTATCTAGGTAGATGCGAGGCAAATAGACGAGTAGTTTTGTTTCTTGAACTGGATCGGGGTATTGCTTTAACAATGAAAGCACTTCTGTGCCGTATAATTCAGCTTCTAACGGGCATTTAAGCCAGCAAAGCTTGACCAGCTCTACTAAGATTGGAATACGTTTAGCATTAATATTTTCAGGTTTGGCAAGCTGCTCAACCAAGGCTTCTTTTGTTGCTTTCTTTTCTTCAGCAATACTTGTAGAAGGTATGAAAGTCATTACCATTAAGGTAACTATGACTAATAACTGCTTAAGCTTTGTATCGATATACTTCATTATTTAACTCTTAACATATCGATAACCAACACCGTATACCGACTCTATTACGTTTTTACCTAGTCCGATTTTCTCTAGCTTTTTGCGCACATTTTTAATGTGACTATCGATAGTCCTATCGCTAGTATGCCTGTCATTGTTATAGGCTAAATCGAGGATTTGCTCTCTGCTGTAAATGCGATGAGGAGAGGACAACAATAAATCCAATAGATTTGCTTCAAGTAAGGTCAATTTTTCTGCTTGTTCTTGATACGTTACACACAATTGGTTTTTATCAACGAATACTATATCTGAATCAGCTTTGACATCTTTGACTGAAGACGTTCTTCTTAGAATTGCTTTGATACGTAAAATGAGTTCTGGTGCCGAAAATGGTTTACACACATAATCATCTACGCCAGTTTCTAAACCAATAAGGCGACTAACTTCATCCGTTTTTGAGGTCACCATAATAATCGGGATATCGCTTGTTTTACGAATCGCTTTTGTAAGCTCTATACCGCTGATGACAGGCAATTGAACATCCATAAGAATAATATCTGGCGATTGCGACGATAAAAATGGTAAAACTTTTTCGCCACTTTTTATCCAGTCTACTTTGTAAGA
Organism: Thalassotalea agarivorans; assembly: GCF_030295955.1. Taxonomy (NCBI): domain Bacteria; kingdom Pseudomonadati; phylum Pseudomonadota; class Gammaproteobacteria; order Alteromonadales; family Colwelliaceae; genus Thalassotalea; species Thalassotalea agarivorans. The sequence goes on along the minus strand of NZ_AP027363.1, from coordinate 2,284,909 downwards.
AGAGGCTTCCAAGAATTGGTGCAAGATTTGACCTAAATCTTCGTCGTCTTCCACCATTAAAATGTGTTGCTGCATGAAGTGTTGTCACTCTCGTAAAATGCTTTAGAGCGATAGCGTCTATTCGCGCTTATCTACTATCAATAATCACTGTGTCGCTACTGTAGTGTTTTAAAATTTGAGTTACAAGGTCTTATCATCAAAAAAGTGTGAGCAGTGTGTTAACACTAGGTTGTCATTCCATCGGCAACCATCCTTATTGATGTAATCTTTTTTGCTAATAGCGCCGTAAAATATGAAAAGACGCGGAAAAACCCATGAATATTTTTATACTTGATGAAGACATAACGCGCTGCGCGCAGTATCACTGCGACCAGCATGTTGTAAAAATGATTCTTGAAAGCGTGCAGTTGCTTTGCACGGCGCTAAACAAAAAAGGCTTTAGCACACCATATAAGTCAACGCATGCTAAGCACCCATGTGTGTTATGGGTGGAAGAGTCATATGACAATTTTTTATGGTTAGTTGAGCTAACACGTGCGCTGAACACAGAGTATCAGTACCGCTACGACAAAACGACAGACCATAAGTCTATGGCAGTGTTGGAGAAGATATTGGATTACCCCTACGAATCAAAGGGCCTAACTGAATTCGCGCAAGCGATGCCGGATGATTATAAAGTAAAACAAAATGCCGTTGATGCTTACCGTAACTTCTATCGCGAAGATAAAATGAAGTTTGCCACCTGGCGCAAACGCCAGCCACCTGTTTGGCTTAGCGCAACTGTCGATTAGTTTTACACATTTCCCTCATCTAACTGAGGTACATTTCTAATTCGTTGAAAAAAATAGCAAAAGTTTCTTTGGTACATTTGTTGCTCATTAGTGCCGAGCACTTTAGTTGTGCTCACAACATTAAGAACAAGGAGCAACAATGAGGATAATTAAAATACTAATTTGTCTTGTCACGCTTGCCTTTACTGGAAATACTTCAGCGACGTTAATAGGCACAGGTGATGGTGGTCTATGGGATTTAGACACCAACAATAATTCGGTCACCTTTATCGGTAGCTCAGGTGTGATGTTTGATATCGCGATGAACCCATTAACAGGAAAATTGTACGGCGTAACCGGTGGTAGTGACCTATATGAAATATCAACATCTGACGCATCAACGACATTCATTGGTAACACGGGTTTTGGCTTAAACGGTCTCACCTTCGCTAGTGATGGTACCTTGTACGGAACAGGATCGAATAGCCTATATAGTGTCGATATCGGTAACGGTATCACCACATTAATTGGTAGTGGAGGTTACAGCTCTGCTGGCGATATCGCATTTGATGGTAGTGGTACGCTATTTTTGACATCTAATTCAGGTTCATCGAATAGTTTGTGGACGTTAGATACGTCAGATGGTTCAGGAACCTTGCTAGGCGACATTGGTTTCAACAATGTCTACGGTTTAAACTTTTTCGAAGGTACTTTGTTTGGATTTACTTCAGCTGGCGATACCATTTCGCTTGATAGGACATCGGGTGCTGGCGTTTTTGTAGCAACGAATACCCTAGCGGCGTATGGCGCAGATGGTGTTGGCGGTGTGCAAATCGTGCGCGAGCCGGTGCCTGAGCCAGCAACTCTTGGTTTGTTTAGTGCATTACTGCTGATGTTAGGGTTACGTAAACGATCTGTTTAGTAAATATCGATAATTTAAGCGTTATCAATAAGGCAGCGATTAGCTGCCTTTTCTATTTCTTTTTATGGGAATAATAAGCTAGTCCGGTTAGCCTGATTATCGCTCTAGTACAATTCTGTAGCGTGCTTTGCCTGATTTTAAATGCTCTATAGCGTCGTTAACGTCACTCATTTTAAAGCGCTCAATTTGAGGTGCTATATTGTGCTGTCGCGCAAACTCTAACATCTGTGCGATGGTAGCAGGGCTGCCAACCGGCGAACCAGATATTTGCTTTTGTGCACCAATGAGTCCAAATGCGCCAATATCAATTGGATCTAATGTTGCACCGACAAAATGCAGGCGACCTTTTGGTTTCAACGTACCTAAGTACAGGTTCCAATCAAGTTTGACGTTAACAGTGGAAATTATGAAGTCAAAACGATTGGCCGCGGCTTCGATGTCTTCGGCACTTCTAGAGTTCAACGTTTGGTGAGCACCCATCTCAATAGCTTCGCTTGCTTTCGCTTCAGTCGAAGTAAAGGCGGTAACATCACATCCCCAAGCGTTCAAAAATTTCAACGCTAAGTGGCCAAGTCCACCAATACCGATGACAGCTACTTTATCTGTTGGCTTAATATCGAATTGTACTAACGGGTTAAATACTGTAATGCCTCCACAAAACAGTGGTCCCGCAGACTCGATATCTAAGCCTTTTGGTAAGGGTACAACGGCTTTTTCATTTGCTCGAACCTTATCGGCAAAACCACCATGGCTCATAATCGTAGGGACCGCTTGTTGACAGAGGTTTTCATCGCCACTGGCGCAAGAAACACAGGTGTTACAGTAGTCTGAATGCCAGCCTAAGCCAACCACTTGCCCGATGACTAAATGATTGACATGCTCGCCTAACGCGGAAATTCGACCAACGACTTCATGGCCTGGAATTACAGGGTATTGGGTGAAACCCCATTCGTTATCGATCATAGATAAATCTGAATGGCAGATACCACAATAGTCTACTTCGATTTCAACTTGGTGGGCACCTAATTCACCAGGGTCATAACTGATAGGGGAGAGGGCGCCATTAGGCTCTTGGGCAGCATATGCGTTGATCATAACGAATCCTTAGTATGTGAAAGTTTAGCTAACTTTTACATTATAGAAGACTGAACAGATCACATTTTATGTTTAACGACTGCTAAGTATCTGATTAATTATATAAATGTAAATAAGAATAATTATCACTTGATTTCCTATACTGCCTTCTATAAACTTCCCTCATTATTTATTTGAGGTCGATTTAATCATGTACGTTTGTCTTTGTAGAGGTATTACAGATAAGCAAATAGCAGCACTTGTTCAAGAGAAAGGTGTTGGTAGTGTGCGTGAATTAAAAGCTCATCTCGACGTATCTACCGATTGTGGTATTTGCGTTAAAGCTGCCAAGCAAGTTATTGACGATACCATCATTGACGAAAGCTTGTTCCAAAACGTCGGCTAAACACACCTTACAACCCAATTCCCATTCGTTAATACTTTTAAAACATCAATGTCGTTGAGTACATGGATTAATGTACTTGTCTTAAAAGTGATGTTGATAATCATTCCTATTCTCAAAGTGTTGTTTTTATTGATATTTTTTGAAATGTCGTTAAATATATCTATACTTTACTAGATCGAGACTTAGGGACCTAACAATGAAATCGCAAGCTAAAGTTGTTTCTCATTTAAACAAAGTGCTTACTGTAGAGCTCACTTCAATCAACCAATACTTTTTGCATGCCAGAATGTATAAAAATTGGGGTATTAGCCAGTTAAACGATAAGTGCTATAAAAAATCCATACTTGATATGAAACAAGCAGACAAGTTGATTGAACGCATCTTGTTTTTAGAAGGCTTGCCTAATCTGCAGCAACTAGGGAAGTTAGCTATAGGTGAAGAAACCAAAGAGATGTTGGATTGCGACTATAGCTTTCAGTTAGATCAATTACCTGTTTTAAAAGCAGCAATCGCTTACTGTGAAGAACAACAGGATTATGTCAGTAGAGACATATTAGTAGAAATTCTAGAGGGCGAAGAAGAGTACATCGACTTTTTAGAAGTGCAGCAATATCAAATTGAAAACATTGGTATGGAAAAATATATTCAATCGCAATTATAGGAGGCGTTATGAAAGGTGATAAACAAATTATTGATAGTTTAAACGAGCTCCTTGCTTTTGAACTAGCGGCAATGGATCAATATTTCATTCATTCAAGAATGTATCAAGATTGGGGCTTAGAAAAGCTGTTTGAACGAATTGATCATGAATTTGACGATGAAAAAGGGCATGCTTCAGTCTTAATTGAGCGTATTTTGTTTCTTGAAGGTGTCCCTGATATGAGCACTCGTTCAGGTATTAATATTGGTCAAGATGTACCAGCCATGTTAAAGAGTGACCTTGATGTAGAGTATGCGGTAGATAAAAAACTCAAAGAGGTAATGGCTTTATGTGAATCAAAGCAAGATTACGTTACTCGTGATCAATTGCAAACCTTGCTTAATGATACCGAAGTAGATCATGCTTATTGGTTGGAACAACAGTTAGGTTTGATCGATAAAATTGGCTTAGCAAACTACCTTCAATCGCAAATGGGCTAGCCATTTATGCTGGCAAAATAGTACGAATGAATCGTTTTAGCTTGCCAGCAAACAGTTTCCTTTCCATTTTGCCCAATGCATTTTTGCATGTTTCCCTGAGTTTCAACCAATAAAGTGTTAGGGCGATTTTATACGCCTTTTTTGGCACGGCGGCATGCAATAAATGGTCTATCACTTTAAAATCCTCAACACTGCGTAACCGCCAAGCAAGAACAGGTTTCATCGACGACAAGGGGGTTAGCGTCGGACTTGTGATGTCAAGCAGGGTAAAGATAAGTCTTGTTCGAACACATTTTTCACAAACGCCGCAGTTGTAACCGTTGTCCATCCAACATACACGCAGCAACTCAATTGCATCAGGATGCTTTGCAAGGTAGGCGATTTTTTCATGGCGCACCAATGCGCTATCGTAATACACCTTTGTCGCACCATTACCATACAAAGGGTCAGTCACAGGCGTTGTACCGTCGGGATAAACGTCAATAATTGGTTGGCTGCCAGGTATGAGTACCGTGCCTATGCCAAGAAGCATGGCTGTTACGCCTAATCCTGCACCACAGTAATATTTTTTCCAACTTAAACCAAAATGATGAGGCAGATAACGAATATTTGATTGCACGTAAATGAGCGGCGTAGCATGTTTATCGGCAAACGCTTGATTCGCTTGATGCACTTGAGTTGATAATGTCGTATTGTCCAGTTGGATGTCTATGCCTTCAACATAGAGTAAGTAATCGATGTCATCTTGATGAGCATAAAAGCTGTATAAGCTATCTACGCCACCGGAGAAAAATGAGGCTGTTTCGCTGTTTTTCAACTGCAAAACGGTAGTCTGTTCAACATCAATATTAATCACTGAAAGTTCGGGCCACCATTGCACATATATGTCTTGCAGTTGCTTTAGGTTGCTCAGCAACCGCTGCGATATAGGCAAATCTAAAGCAAGATGAATATCTTCCCCTTTATACATTGCAGGCAGCAGTGCTGCTGCTACAAAAGGATCGGCATTGTCGACCCGACCAAAGTTGGTGGGCATGTTAAAAAACAAATCAAAGCCGCCGATATCAACGGATATTGTACGCCTATCACCCTGAGTAGAATCCTTTAAATTTGTTATTTTCACCTAAACGTCTCTTCAATGATGCTTTCGAAAGTATAGTTCATGCATTTGGAAAGACACTGTTGTTACGACAGTTTATATAAGGCTAAGTTAATCAATAGCTTAGTTTCTAAACAAAAGCAGTGGTGATCTAAATAGTAAATGTTGCGTATTGACAGAAAAACAAATGGTAGTCGGCGGTCGTTTGTTATGTTAACTCGCTTGTCAGTGACAGGCATGAACTTGATTGAAACACAAAGGTCTATTATGAAACAGTTAATTACCGCCGCAGTCGTGGCTATCACTCTACTTGCATCCCCACTCTCTGAAGCGAAAAACTTTAGAGGTCAATATTTTCAGTGTTTGAAAGAAAAGCCTATTGAATATCCAGGTACTATTTTTGACGCTGCAACAGATTCGGAAACCCTAGCAAGCCTAGGTATTAATTTAGATACGCTTGTAACAGCAGTCACGCTAGCAGACCCAGCGATTGCAGAAGCGCTACAAGCTGATGGTAATCTGACTGTGTTCGCTCCAACGTCAGAAGCATTTGCAGCACTACCAGACTACGTGTTCAACGGTCTGGTGGGCGACCAAGCAACGTTAACTGCTGTGTTGCAGTATCACGTGATTGGTAAGCGCTTTGACCCACGCAGAGCGTTCTTCCCACGCAAAATCAATACACTGCTAGGTAGTGATTTGTTCTTCTATTTAGACAAGGGCAAGCCGATGGTTAACCAGTCTTCATTCGTGACAGGCTGTACCGGCGTGAAAACCACCAATGGTACTGTTTGGGTAATCGACAGCGTATTGCTGCCACAGTTTTAATTCAAACGCGTTTGTTGAAGCGGCCTAATGGCCGCTTTTTTACATCTTTTTACATGGGGTAACCAGATACAACGGTAAATATTAAAGGAATTGCGTAAAATATCTCCATATAATTGTGTGGAGTATTATATGTCTTTACTTGCCGAAAATGTGATTAGCGCTTGGCGCAAACAAAAGCAAACAGACATTGAACTTGAAAACAATGCGTATCGTGGAGAGTCATTGTCTTTCGATGATTATTTCAGAGCACCCAAACATTTGCGGGCTGGCTATCAAATGCTAAAAAATGCTGGCTATGTGCCACCTGCGGTTGAAACAATGAAAGACATAAAGTCGTTGCAACAAGAGCTGGAACGCACAACCGATAAGCAACAGCAAAACGAACTCAAAAAAGCGATTAGAGATTTACGTTTAAAGCAGCAATCTATGATGCCTGGAGGCTTCTCAGATTTTTGCCGTTAATCGACGCGCTAGCTTCTCTGTTAAACTTGCAACTTTTGCTACATAAGCGATAATCGATTGATACCCCTATAACAATCGGTATTGCCATGAAAAATAATAAGATTTTACTCTTGTTTGCTCACCCTTCTTTAAGCCGTTCCGAGGTCAATCGACCCATGTTCAAAGCGGCTAAGGAACTCGATTTTGTTACCGTCGTTGATTTGTATGGCGAATATCCAAATTTCAAAATAGATATAGATAAAGAGCAACAGCGATTGAACGCCCACGATATTGTGGTGTTTCAATTTCCATTTTATTGGTATTCAACACCTGCAATCTTAAAAGAGTGGCAAGACTTGGTGCTTGAATATGGGTTTGCTTATGGCAGCGAGGGCACGGCATTGCACGGTAAAACCTTTATGTGTGCGTTAACCGCTGGTGGCGCCGAAAAGGCCTATCGAGCGCAAGGTTATAATCACTTTACTATTCGGGAGTTATTGCAACCACTTGAGCAAACAGCCAATCTCACCGGAATGAAATATCTTCCGCCTTTTGCTTTGTTTGCCAGCCGCACCGCTGTAGAAGAGGGGCGCGTACAACAACATGTTGGCGATTATGTCGCCTTGCTTACCGCATTACATCAAGGGCGAGTCGACCTTAGCAAAGCCAGTGAATTGCAACGAATTAACGATGATTTAGAAGCTGTTATTGCCTCTACAACAGAGGAGAACAAGTAATGACTTCTATCTTTATTCAAGCCTTTATTTATCTCTTTGCCGCTGTTATTGCCGTACCTTTAGCTAAAAAGCTAGGACTTGGTAGCGTCTTAGGTTACCTCATTGCCGGTGTTATCATTGGTCCTGTTATTGGCTTAGTTGGGCAAGAAACCACGGCTATTCAGCATTTCGCTGAATTTGGTGTGGTGATGATGTTATTTTTGGTGGGCTTAGAGCTCGAGCCAAAAATGCTATGGAATATGAAGTCCAAGTTGATCGGCTTAGGTGGATTACAAGTGTCGCTAACAGTGGTCATTGTAATGGCGATTGCACTGGCATTTGGTCAACCCGTTACCGTTGCGATAGCGATAGGTTTAATTTTTTCGTTATCTTCTACCGCTATCGTTTTGCAATCACTCAACGAAAAAGGGCTGAATAAATCTTCCGGCGGACAAAGCGCATTTTCGGTCCTGTTGATGCAAGATATTGCGGTCATACCTATGCTTGCCTTTATTCCCATGCTTGCCTTACCTGAGCTGGTTGAAGCCGCTTCATCGCTACAGACAGCGACAGAACATCATGAAGAGTTAAGTCTAGTAGCAGGCTTGCCGAGTTGGGCATATGGCCTTGCTATTATCGCCAGTATTTCAGCAGTTATCTTTGGTGGCCATTTCTTAAGTCGTCCGTTATTTAAATATGTTGCGAATTCGGGGCTGCGAGAAATATTTGTAGCAACAGCATTGCTGCTTGTTATTGGTATTGCCGCGCTGATGAGCCTGGTTGGATTATCGCCTGCACTCGGTACCTTTTTGGCGGGTGTGGTGCTGGCAAATAGTGAGTTCAAACATGAATTAGAAACCAATATAGAGCCATTTAAAGGGCTTTTACTCGGCTTGTTCTTTATTACAGTAGGTGCAGGAATTAATTTTGATATTTTATCGCAAAATTTAACCCCGATATTAGTCATTACAGCGGCCGTTATCTTGATCAAAGGTGCGATTTTGTATGTGCTGGCGATCATATTCAAAGTTAAAGGCAGCAACCGATGGCTATTTGCGTTAAGCCTTGCACAAGTAGGTGAATTTGGTTTTGTTCTACTCAGTTTTAGTCTGCAAAACAATGTATTGTCGAATGAACTTGCCAGTATGCTGCAGTTGGTTGTCGCCATATCAATGTTCCTAACACCGCTGCTATTCATTTTGTATGAGAAAGTGATATTGCGTCGCTACGAGCTACAGTCAAATGAACAAGGCGAATACGATCAAGATATGCACAAAGGAACGGTCATTATTGCTGGCGTTGGACGCTTTGGCCAAATCGTCAATAGAATGCTCACCGCCAATGGTATTAATACGGTGGTGTTGGATAGACAAGCCACGCAAGTGCAAAACCTGCGCAGTATCAACATTAAGTCCTATTATGGTGATGCCAGTCGTCCAGATTTGCTTCATACCGCAGGTATTGAAACGGCAGACATGATTGTTATTGCCATAGATGATAAAGAAGAGGCTGTTAGCTTAACGCATCATATTAAGCACAGTTACCCTAAGGTTAAAATTCTTGCGCGCTCATTCGATAAAGGCCATACCTACGAATTGAGAGATCAAGGTGCTGATATTATTGTCGCTGAAACCTATTTTTCCGCGCTCGAAATGGGAGCATCTGCTTTAACTCATTTAGGTTTTCATCCCTTTGATATTGAGCAGAAAAAGCATGCGTTTAATACCGTTGAAAACAACGCGTCTGATGAGCTGTATAACGAGTGGAAAAAACGGACAGAGGGTGAAAAATTTGGGCAAGACTATCGCACCATGTTTATGACGCTAGAAGAAACCATTAAAACGGCGATGGAAGCCAATCGTTTAGATAAACATAATGCGACCGAGCGAGGTTGGACGCCGCCGCCCAAAGACTATCTGGATGATTTTAAAGATTAACAAAAAGCGCGCTTCGGCGCTTTTTATTTTTGCGCTGTGTATATATTGAGTTGCTCTTTGCAGGTGTCTTCGCCTTGTTCATGACATTGCACAGCAAAAACTAAGGTACCATCATCATTTAGCGATTCGATGTATTTAAGCTCATAACGCTCAAAATAATACACCATGTCGTCTATATTCCCTTTAAGCACGTCAGCTGTGGCATAAATCCAATACTGAGGATGTCCCTCTTCAGCAAATTCAAATACGACTAAGCGCCCGCCATTACTAAAAAAGACATGCCCTGGTACGGTAATAGCGTAGGTTTGCTCGAACAATTTCGTGATTTTACCTGGTTGTTTGACCGATATTTTGTAGTCCTGATAAGGCGCAGTTTCACTTGCGTTAGTAAAGGTGCAAATAGCAGTATTGTCTTGACGAGGTACTTGTACGCATTCACCGTCTACGTTGATTCCATTGGAGGATATAAACGATGCCCACAAAACTAAAACTGTGTTTAAAATAGTAATTTGCCTCTAATAAAGCGTAGTATGTTCACCATACTTAATTAAATCATTTTTGCAATGACACAACAGACTATCGGCTTAGGTCAAAGCGACGCGCGCATTTGCGTTTACATTGCCAATACACCACAACTAACGCCTTATAATCAACTTAGCTCGGTACGCGAGTTGCAAGCAGGTCATATTAATGAGATTGGTCAAGCATGCGGTAATGGCTGGCGCAAGGTATTTAATGTTTATGCGAAAGTGATGTTTGCTTTGTCGTCACAACTTTGCCTTTCATCAAAAACTGATGGCGTTATTGCCACTATTTCGCAGCAGTATGATCGTTGGCAGAGCTATCGCGACCAACGATTACTGCAGAACAAGAGTGAAACCGGTTTGTTTTTTACGGCGCCAGATACCTCCAAACAAAGCGAACAACTGCATATTGTGATGGGCAGGCAATATGCAAAATCACTCAATTTACCTTCACTCAAATGGCTAAATAATGAATTTGCGATAAGTGAGGCGCACAACCTTATTGTGTGTCCCTATTTTGATTATCGGCAGCTCTCTAACATTAAGATAGTTTATCTGACAGAGCTAATTCTAGCGCATTTTTCGTCAACGCTTACAAGGTCTCAGCAATAGCCACCAACTCGCTATGCAATGCTTCTGTTAGCTTGGTTATCTCGTCAAATTGTTGCTCATCTAAATCAGGCAATGACGCTTCAATTTCTGCGATTTCAATTTCCTTTACTTCAATCACTTTCTCGAGCTGCTCAGTTTCTTTGTCTAGGCGTTGGTGGATTTCATCAAGTTCCTTGTGTCCAACTGACGTATATTCAATTTCAACTTTAGCGTCTTCTAACTGCTTTATTTCAACGTCGAGCTGTGCGACTTTTTTGTCTAGCTTTTCAATAACAATATCCATTTCATGTTCGCTAACATCGAGCTTTGCTTCAGCCATATGTAGCTTTTGTTGAATGTCATTGAGTTTTTGTTGTTGCGCCTCAGTTAACTGCTGATGAGTAAAGGTTTTACCATTGACCTTGTAGGTAATGCTTTTCTCTTTGCCTTGTTGTCGCGCGGTAATTTCTACCGTGTTGTTAGAGCGGGTAATTGTTGTATTTTCTTCAATTGTTTTAAGGGGTTGCTGAGCCGATGCGATGGCGACTGTGCATGCTGTTGCGGCAATAGCTATTGATTTTAGTAAGTGCATTACGATGTCCTATTTTTTAGTGTTATTAACTACAGTCGTTGGCAAAGGCAAAAAAGTTGGATTTATCTTGAAAATCTTCAATTTTGTGGTTTTAGTTGAGTATGCTATCTTCTGCGCATCACATTTTATGAGAGAACGGTTATGCCAAAGGCAAGTGAAATAAAAAAGAATCAGGCGATAGAATTCAATAACGGTGTTTATATTGTCAAAGATATCGAACGCAGCGTTCCACAGGGACGAGCAGGCGGTAGTTTATATAGAATGCGTATTTACGATGTAGTAACCGGTCAAAAGGTCGATCACACGTTTAAAGATAGCGATATGCTTAATATGGCCGACCTGATTCGACGTCCAGCGATGTTTTCTTACATCGATGGTGATGAATATGTCTTTATGGATAATGAAGACTATACCCCGTACAACCTAAATTCTGAGCAAATAGAAGGTCAAATTCCATTTATTACGGAATCGACAGAGGGTATGTATGCCATTATTGTTGACGGCAATGCTGTTGGTATTGATGTGCCGCCAAGTGTAGAGCTTGATATTGTTGAAACAGACCCTTCAATTAAAGGTGCCTCTGCAACTTCTCGTACAAAGCCAGCAACGTTAAGCACTGGCCTTGTTATCCAAGTACCAGAATACATCTCTAGCGGTGACAGAGTAAAAGTAAATACTGAAGATAAAAAGTTTATGAGCCGCGCATAGCGAAAACTTTTATGTAAACAAATATGAATAGAGGCGGTTTTACCGCCTTTTTTATTGCCTTATTTTCTTTCCATCGCTATGTTATATCCACCGCATTAACTTGTTGTTAAAAATATAAAAAAGGACATTTCATGGCTAATTTAAAGCGTTTAGGCATGCTCGCAACTTCTGCGTTGTTTCTTGTTGCTTGTAGTGAGCAACCACAACCTGAAGCGCAAGCGCCTAAGCAAGTAGAAAGTACGTTCAAGCAATATACGCCAGAACAATTCTATCAAACTACTACAACCTTTGGTTCGTCTATCAATAGCGATGCCACAGCGGTATTGGTGAGTAACGATTCAACCGGCATATTCAATGCTTACAAAGTACCTGTTAATGGTGATGCGCCGACACAGTTAACGCATTCAACCAAAGAGTCAATCTTTGCGGTAAGTTGGTTTCCAAAAGATGAGCGTTTTTTATTTACAGCTGATAAAGGCGGTAACGAGCTAGATCATGTGTTTGTTAAAACGCTATCTGGCGAAGAAATCGATTTAACACCTGGCGAGAACTTACGTGCAAGTTTTGCTGGTTGGCATGAAAATGATGAAGCTTTCTTTGTAGTGAGCAATGAACGTGATCCTAAATTTTTCGATTTGTACAAATATCGAACTGACGATTATGGCCGTGAACTTGTTTATGAAAACAACGGTGGCTATAGCATTGATTTAGTCAGTCCTAATGGCCAGTACATCGTACTGAGTAAAGTGAATTCTGGCGCAGACTCAAACCTATTTTTAGTCGATACCAAGTCTAAAGAAGCATTGCCGAAACTAATAACCGAACATGAGGGTGATGTAGAGCACAGCAGTTATACCTTTACTCGCGATAGCAAGAAATTGATTTTTGGTACCGATGAGTTTGGTGAGTTCAGGGAAGCATGGGCCTATGATATTGACTCCGGTGATAAGGCGTTAGAAGTCACAGATGATTGGGATGTGATGTTCACCTATTTTTCTAGAGATGGTCGATATCAAATTTCAGGTATTAATGCAGACGCGCAAACACAAATTACTATCGCTGACTTACAGGAAAATAAAGGGATAGATTTACCACAGCTACCGGCTGGTGATTTACGTGGAGTTAACTTTTCTCGCGATGGTAAAACACTGGTTTTCTATATTAATTCTGACACTTCTCCATCCAACTTGTATGTGCACTCCATTGGCACCGATACAGTCACTCGACTAACGGATAATGGTAATCCAGATATTAGCGAAGATAACTTGGTTACAAGTGAAGTAGTGCGTTTTAAAAGCTTTGATGGCTTAGAGATTCCAACTATTTTGTACAAGCCAAAACAAGCTGCAACCGAGAAAGTGCCGGCGCTGATTTGGATTCATGGTGGTCCTGGTGGTCAAAGCCGTAAGGGGTATTCTGCGTTAATACAGTTACTTGTTAACCAAGGGTATGCAATTGCGATGATCAACAACCGTGGTTCTAGTGGTTACGGAAAAACCTTCTTCCATTTAGATGATAAGAAGCATGGTGATCACGATCTAAAAGATGTGGTGTACAACAAGTATTATTTGCAGTCTTTAGACTGGGTAGATGCTGACCGTATCGGTGTTATTGGCGGCAGCTATGGCGGCTATCTAACCATGGCAGCGATGGCATTTACCGATGAATTTAAACTAGGCATAAATATTTTTGGCGTTACCAACTGGGTGCGCACGTTAGAAAGCATACCTCCTTATTGGGAAGCCTTCAGAAAAGCGCTTTACGATGAACTGGGCGATCCTGCAACAGATAAAGAACGTCTGCATAGTATTTCACCAGTATTTTTTGGTCATCAAGTGAAAAGTCCAGTGCTGGTTGTACAAGGCGCAAACGATCCACGTGTACTCAAAGTAGAGAGTGACGATATGGTCGCTGCGATTAAAGAAGGTGGCACCTACGTAGACTACTTAGTGTTCGACGATGAAGGTCATGGCTTTGCCAAAAAAGAGAATCGTATAGAAGCGGCACATAAGTATCTATCCTTCTTACGAGACCACTTGTAAACATAAACATAGCAAAGGCGGTTGTATTATATAGCCGCCTTTCTTTTTGCCTTTTCTAAACTTGATTGCAGCGCAGTTACAAACGCATCTGCTTCTCTATCCATGCTGTCATAAGGTAAATATAAGTGGAAACCATAGGCTTGGTTTAACACTTCACACTGATGCAAGAAACTGCCAATCGGACCTTTATATAGCTTGCCTTCTATGTCAAACGGCTCGAAGTTAATAATGCCTTGTTCAAAGGTCATTTGTTGATGGCCAATGGCTGCTGTTAGCAGGCCTTTTTGTATATGTATTAACTTATTCGCAAGCCTTGGAGATATAGACTCTGCTAATGGTGCTAGCTGCGTTAACTTAACACCAATATACGGTAGTGGCGTGTCACCGGCGATACGATCGAGTTTAACTTGTGCGACGCGCCCAATAGCAAGCCAGGGCAAAGCCCAAGAACCTGCTCGATGAATAAAGACAAAATGATCTGGGTATATTTCGTAGCTGAATTTAGGTTCAGTAAGCTTTAACAGTCCAATAAAAATCGTAACGAGCGCTGCCATCGTCAGAAAAATAAGTGGCAATCGAAAATGCATCCAAAACAATTGTGATACCAGCAGTATTGTCAACAAGCCAGCCAGGCCTACTAGGGTTACAAACAGACCATGATGACGACTGATTGGTTTTACTTGAAAGATAAGTTCAGCTTTGCTCATTGTTCTTTATTGACGTTTGTACATGTTGATTTAGCAAGACAGCTCCATGACCCTTGCTGCCGAGATTATCTTCTTTATTGTATATCGGACAGGACGTTAAAGATAAACAACCGCACCCAATACAGTCGGTTAATGAGTCTCTAAGTTCGGTTAAATACACTATTTTTTCCGTTAGTGTTGCGTGCCATTGTGCAGATAATTTGGCCCAATCTTGTTTGTCTGGTGTTCTATTTTCAGGCAACTGAGCAAAAGCATTTTTGATTTCTTCTAATGAAATGCCTAATCGCTGCGCAGCTTTTATTACAGATATACGTCGCATCACATCAGGTTTGTAACGTCTTTGATTACCCGCATTCCGCCAACTTTTTATCAACCCTTTGTCTTCGTAAAAATGCAGTGTAGACACTTTTACGCCGCAGCGCTTCGCGATTTTACCCACAGACCAATTTGCTTCTTGCATAACGTTACCAAATAAACACTTTACCTCAAGCTTACTTGAGGTTTTATGCTAAGTCTAGTGAAGCAATTAATGCAAGAAAAAATAGGAGAATATAATGAAACTAGAACATTTAAATTTAGTGGTGACTAACATTCAAGCGTCCATCAATTTTTATCAAGCCGCGTTTCCTTCATGGCGTGTGCGCGGCGAAGGAGAGGCGCAGTGGTATGGTAAAGATAGACGTTGGTGCCACTTAGGTACCGATAGTATGTATATCACTTTAAATGATGATGGTATTGGCGAAAACCGAGATTTAACAGGCCACCAAGTGGGGTTAGCTCACTTTGGCTTTGTCGTTGATGATTTGCCCGCGTTAATGAAGCGACTAGCAACTGTAGGGTTTGATGCCAATAAATTTAGCCAGAACGACAATCCCTATATACGCAACGCCTATTATTATGATCCCGATGGTTTTGAAGTTGAATTTGTCGAATATTTAACAGATGACCCTGCGCTGAGAAATCAGTATTAACTGTAAGGTATATTGTTCTTTTGTATTTTTCGAGATATTAGACATATGTCTAATCACTTCTACACTTATTCTTATAAAAACATGAAACAGGTGGAGTGAAGCGATGAATAAAAAGATCAAACACTTACTGTCCATTGTCTTAACCTTTGCGCTGTTTAACGTTAATGCAAATACGTTAGAGCGCTTTGATTGGACACAGATTAACGACGGTGCAAGTAGCAGTTTTGGTAAACGTGCAGGGCTGCAGGCGATAGAGCTTAATGGGAAATTTTACGTATTAGGGGGCCGAGTACCCGACCAATCGATTCCAGCGTTTGGCAATAGCCAATTTTATAGCGATGTTTGGCAAAGTAGTGACTACGGTGCTACCTGGCAAGAAGTTGTGCAAGATGGCACAGCACCTTGGGCAGCGCGTGCTTACTTTCAGGCATTTAAACATAAAGGGTATATCTACCTGCTGGGTGGTCAAGACTCAATTGCGGTCAATAATCCTGGATTTAATGTAAATTGCTTACCGCAGTGCCAACCATTTGTTCTTCAATCTAACTTTTTCAACGATGTATGGCGCTCTAAAGATGGAAAAAACTGGCAACGCATGACGGCTGCAGCTCCTTGGGAGGGCAGAGCAGGTTTAAGTGCGGTGAGTTTTCGAGGATGGATTTATGTTATGGCAGGATCGGTTAATGATGATTCAGCCATTATTGGCGATTTTGGACCGGCAAGAAAATACTTTAATGACGTTTGGCGCTCTAAAAATGGTAGGCATTGGCAAAAAGTGACCATGAATGCGCCGTGGGAGCCTAGAGCTGGTGGAGTGGCATTAGTTAAAGGCGGCTACATGTACATGATCGGCGGAGAGGATGGGTTTGTTTGTAACGAATTTACACCACGTTGTCCCCCTTATTTTAATGATGTATGGCGAAGTAAAAACGGTAAGCGATGGCAAAAAATGACTGCCAATGCGCCTTGGTCAGCGCGCCCTGGTCATCAATGTGAAGTATTGATGTTTAGAATTGTTTGCTTTGGTGGATTCGGCCTAAGCCCCGATCCTACACAACCATTTGCACCAGCCAATCCAATAGATGTTTGGGTAAGTTTTACCGGCAAGCATTGGCAGCAATTGTCTGGAGACGCAGGTAAACCTTGGCAGGCCAATTCACCCGCCGATATTAAATATGATTTTGCTGCGTTTTCTGTTGTTAAGGTAAATGGCCGCTTTAAACCAAGTATTTATACTTTTGGTGGCGACAGAGAAACGTTCGATCCGTTTGATTTTGACCAAATTTCGAAAGTAGACAACGATGTCTGGCGATTCTCTTGGGCGTATCAGTTGGATAAACGCCGAATTTTGTATCATTTTGATTAGCGTTGTAGCAAGCGCACATAGTTAAAGCGGCTTTTGCCGCTTTTTTATTGGCTACCCTGAGTGGTTTCTGTCTTGCCTCATAGCCATATTTATATATCACTAATTTTTAAAATGTATATTTAACAGTTATTTAACTAATTACTACATTTCATTACTTGATTTATTGTAAATGATAATTATTATCATTTGTATTGATTAAGAAAAGGAGTGAGTGATGAAATACAGGTTTCTTTGTCCACAAAACAAGATTCATATGTCAAATACGCCGCAAAGGGCGATTGCGAGTTGGTACAACAATATAGAATTGGGACAAGAATACTTATTACAGGAAGACTATGCACAAGCACTTTACTCTATTGGTAGCGCTTTTGAAATTTCTGAGGTGCTTTGCACGTGCAAGCAGATAGACAGTGACTTCCCTGTGAAATGGTTGACGCAATCAGCGATTATACTTGCTCAGTGTTTTATTCACTGCGGTGATGATAAACAAGGACAAGCTATTCTAGTATTTACTAAGCAAAAACTAGAGAGAGAGCAACGTTTTAAAAATACTGTAAGACAGCAAATCAGATTGCTCGAAATCGCCAATCGGTTGTCAATGAGTGAAGGAGTGCACTAGTGAAAATGGCTAATTGTGACAACTGTATTTATCAACAAAGTAACTATACGATACCCGAAAGTTGTGCGGAGCAAGTGACACAGCCTCAATACGTGAATATCGATATTGACTTAAATGTATTGCAGCAACTGATTAGGGAAAAGCGATTGACCATCAGTGATATTCACCCGCTAGACAAACAGAGCAAACAATTGGTGCATCAAACGCTTTTGGCGTGTTTATTGTGCAAATCTTCAAACACTTTGTGTTAACGCCAATCACGTTTGGTGTGTTCCAAAAATAGAATAATGATTTACGTAATTGCTTGTTTATTTTTTGCGCCTAGCTTCTAAACTTAAGCCCTATACATATTTAAGAGGCAAAAAGTATGGGTTTACTTGTTAATGGTACTTGGCAAGACAAATGGTATGACACAAAAAGCCAAAAAGGCGCGTTCAAACGTGAAGACGCACAATTGCGTAACTGGATTACCGAAGATGGCAGTGCAGGTGATACCGGCGTTGCAGGCTTTAAAGCTGAAAAAGGGCGTTATCATTTGTATGTTTCACTCGCGTGTCCGTGGGCCCATCGCACTTTAATCTTTAGACAATTAAAGCAGTTGCAGGACTACATTAGTGTGTCGGTAGTTGCGCCAGATATGTTAGGACAAGGATGGGAATTTGATCCTGAAAATGGCGGTACAGCAGATGATTTATTCGAAAGCGAATACATGCACCAGATTTATACCCGAAATGACGCAAACTACACTGGTCGTGTTACGGTGCCTGTACTTTGGGATAAAACACAAAACAAGATTGTCAGCAATGAATCTTCAGAGATCATTCGCATGTTTAACCAGGCGTTTAATGAGCTAACTGGTAATACACTCGATTTTTATCCCCCGCAACATCGCGAAGCAATAGATAAAATTAATGAGTTTGTTTATCACAATATTAATAATGGCGTATACAAATGTGGCTTTGCAACGACACAAGAAGCCTATGAGCATGCATTTGACGCATTATTTAAGGCGCTTGACGAAATCGAATCAATATTAGCAAGCAATCGTTATTTGATTGGTGATACAATTACCGAAGCAGATTGGCGTTTGTTTACAACCTTAGTTCGATTTGACAGCGTTTACGTTGGCCACTTTAAGTGCAACCTAAAGCGTATCGAAGATTATCCAAATATATCGAACTATTTGCGCGAACTTTTTCAATGGGAAAATGTTGCTCCTACGGTTGATTTTTATCATATCAAACGCCATTACTATGCTAGCCATACGATGATCAACCCCACTGGCGTTGTGCCAAAAGGACCATTTGTTGACTATATGGCAGCACATAACAGAGACAGTATATAGTCGGTAGCAAAGCTACCAGAAAAGGTTAGCGGAAACATATGAATCAGGTACGTGCTCGAGTATCTTTTAAAGTGGGTAAAAACAGTGATATACCAGCTGAATTAGCCACATTTACAGCGTTTGATAAAGATAAAGAACATATTGCGATTATTTTTAAGGAAGCGGATAAACAAGCTGAAGCTCCCTTAGTGCGTATGCACTCTGAATGTTTAACGGGGGATGTGTTTCACTCATCTCGTTGTGATTGTGGTGAACAACTTGATGAAACCATAGAAAAGATGGCAGAGGAAGGCGGCGTGATTCTTTATCTTCGTCAAGAAGGACGAGGCATTGGTTTGTATAACAAAATCGATGCATACGTGCTGCAAAGCGAAGGTATGAACACATACGAAGCTAACCAACATTTGGGCTTTGCAGAAGATGAGCGTACCTTTGAAGATGCGATAAGCATGCTGCAAGCGCTCAATTTGCCTGATATTCGATTGATTACCAATAATCCTCGCAAGATTGCCGCACTTGAATCAGAAATTAACCTTATAGAAGTTATCAATACACAGCGTCATGAAAAAGATGGCAATGAAAACTATCTAGCAGCAAAATCTTCAGTGGGTAAGCACCAACTTTAAACTTATCAGCGGGCGATTAAGCCCGCTCTTGATAGTACAAATTGATTGCTGGCAATGCTTCTATCGTTTGACAAAAAAGCGCGAGCTGTGGCGTATTGTTGCTCACTACATCATCATTAATGTAATCAAATGAACCACTCATTATCCCTTTAATCCATACGTAAGCTTTTAAATCGGCAATACTAATATGTTCGCCAATAAAGTAATCCCCATTATTTGATGCATACTTTTGCTCAAGCCACACTAAATAAGGTACTAGCCATTTATCGGTGTAGCTTAAACGGGCGCTTTTCAATGCGTCTCCTTCTAAGCCAAAGGTGTCGATAAGGGCATTTGTCGCATCCTCTATAGCATCTAATATCTCGTCACAAAACAGCGCTGCTTCTGCTGATTCGGGATACAAGTGAGCGAGCTTACCAGCGTAACGAAGCATTGCATTGCTTTGTGTGATCACCTTGCCATCGAGTTGCATCACAGGGACTTTATGTAATGGTGCAGATTTTTTGATTTCGGGAAATTGGGCGAAGTTAAAACGGTTATCTTCAAAGGCAATGTTGCCTAAATGAAAGGCGAGTCTAATGGGCTCCCCTCTGCCACCATTGATATCGAAGTAGGTAAGTTTAATCTGTGCCATAGCCTGAATCCATTGCCAAATGTTGCAATTAAATACAGGCTAATATGGCAATAAAATCAAGTGGAATACGATAATATTTAAACGATTAACGAGTAATTCTTAAATAGTTTAAATATCGTTGGTTGATGTCGTAAACGTAATTCACAGGCTCTGTGCCGCGCACATAACCATATCGCGCCTTACTATAATATTTACGCTGTTGTAGCATTAACATGGCTGTTTCTACATTGCCAAACCATTTATCATCGCGCAGTCCAATCTGTCTTGCTAAACGCTGTGCGTCTCTTACGTGACCAAAACCTGCGTTGTACGCAGCTAGCGCGAAATAGACGCGCTCATGCTCAGGTAGATCTTCGCTAAACCTGTCACGTGTCCAATTTAAATACTTTACACCGCCTTGAATAGACTGTTCCGGATCTTCTAGGTTTGTGACGCCAAACTCTTTGGCTGTACGCGGCAATATCTGCATCAACCCTTGTGCACCAGCATAGCTTTTTGCTTTTGGATTAAACTTACTCTCTTGGTACATTTGCGACACAATTAGGCGCCAATCAAAATCATGCTTTTCTGCCGAAGGCTGCACAATATGGTCGTACGGCGATAAGTCCGATCCCATTTTTAAACGATTTTGAATCTGTTTCGCGCGTTTTTCAGGCGTTTTAAAGTATCGATTCCGAACAACGTTGTAATAGGTTGTGCGATAAGTCGTTCTAACAAATTGATTGAGATGGTCAAGTAGCTGAGGATTGTTTTTACGCACTACGTAGGCATAAGGCACATCTTCTTTTAGTGTAAGCGGGGCGTCAATGTTTTCTCTAAAGCTTTGCTCAATCGCCACTAAATTACTATCGGCAATTGTTAAATCGATCTCTTGGTTCGCGACTTGGCTGATTAATATTTCTGTTGCGAGAGATTCATCAGCCGCCTCTACGATAGCGCCATAATCTTCTGCTAGCTTTTGCGCGGTATCCCAAAAGCTGCTGGTTTTTCTAACCACTATAGTGCGACCTTTAAGATCTTCTAAGGTGTTAATGGCAGCAGCTTGAGTGTTTGCAACTAGCATTTCACTGACACGAGCATATCTTATACTGGTCGCAAGGCCAGCTTTATTGGCTTTCTCAATACGTTCCGGTGTTCGAGTTAAACCCGCTGCAATCATGTCTCCTTCACCGTTTTCAAGCTTTGAAATCATATCTTCAAAAGAGTCGGCGACAACCATTTGCAATTTAATGTTGTACTTTTTAGCAAACTTCTTCATTAGGTCATATTCAAACCCCATCAATTCGCCACGCCACATAAAATAAGTTTCAGGGCTATTTCTCGTGATAACACGCAGAGGCAATTTCTTTTGTTTCATTGCCTTGATATCGAGTTTCCGCTCAGTGTCTGCAAGCTGGATAATATGACTTGCCGCAATGTAGTTGTTCACATAGTGCAATAAGTCTTGGTTTCCTTTGGCAACAGCCCAGGCTTGGTGTACTTCTTTTGGAAATGCACTTACTGTGCTGACCCCTTTATGATACTGGCGCAGCAATTTGTATTCAGATAGATCGATGACACTATATTGGATGACACCTGCATCTATTTTGTCTGCAATATCTTCGACATTATCAGTGGTGTCTGTTTGTGTGATGTTCCATGAAGGGGCATAGGTGTTGATCGAATCAATGTAAGCGGAACCGCTCGGAACAACAACATTAATCGCTTGTGTTAGTGCAACTTCTTTAGTGCCTTTTTTGGCGATAACGACTTCTTTGTCTGAAGATAATACATCGGTGAAGTCCACATCTTTTAAACGTGCATCAGATATCGTTAGGTGTCTAGGAATTATGTCGATTTCATATTTATCAAGCTTACTGAACATATCAGTAAGGCTTTTAACTTCTACCCAATCAACTGTTAATGATTGACTACGAGCAAAATCTTCCAACAGGCTATGATGATAATCGCTAGCAGACGCGACAGCATGCAATTCAGACTCTGACTCCCAATCTAGTCTCACGGCAATAATAACGCCTGAGTCTTTGATTTCTTGCCAGCTACGAAATGTTTCCCGAACGATAGGTGCAGGTTCAGGTGATTGTTTATTTGGTTGTTCTGTTTCTATAGCTTCAGAGGCTACAGATATTGTAGAATCTGTATTACTTTCAGTGGCTTGGCTTGCTGTGTCGCAAGACAAAATAGCAAATAAGCTAAAGAGAACTAACAGTAACTTCACACGCATGCTATGAATTATTTTTAGTCGTTGAGTGTGATTTAACCTTAGCGATTATTGGACAAAATTTCTACTTTAGAAGCCCAATATTTTACGTATTTTTCCTTTTACGCTTCGCCAATGGGTTAGCGGCACGGTCGGCGCATCTTCAATTATCTTAGTTAACTGCTCTTCTGATAAGGCTTGCTCGCCACCATGGGCCAACAAATACTTTGTAGGCGCTAGTAAAGTAAGTAGCTTAATTGATGCTCTGTAGCGATTAGGATAAAAAATTGGATACGGTGGTACGAATTTGTCTTTTACTTTGACAATAAGATCAGCAATGTAAATCTGATTAGTGGGTAAATGCAACAACGAAATATCGCGGTCTGTATGACCCTGAGTGTAAATGATTTGCCAATCTGAAAAACCCGGTAGGTACTCGCGATCTACTAACATGATATCTGGATCGAGTATGCGAGGGTAATACAAAGGCACTTTCTTTTTCCCCATTCTTCCTGCAACCCATTTTGCTAACCAGATATCTGTCAGATGCATGGCAAAGCCATCGATACCGTCATACCAATTTCCCGCGATGTCTGCGGTAACGATTTTACATCCCGTTAAGTTACGCAAAAATGTGGCACCACCAGCATGGTCTGGATGCATGTGAGTAACAACAACAGTATCTAAATGTTCGACAGGACGAGACAGGGTATTTTTGATGTAATCAATGACAACGGAAACATCAGCACGGGAGCAGCCATCTAACAAAAGTAGCTTATTACGATATTCTGCAAGATAGATGGTTTGTATATAACCCGGAATTTTGTGAAGTTTCATGGTACTGCTTGTCATTCTTTTGGGAGCCTAATCTAACACATCTGACCAGAAAAAAAAGACCCCGCTTTGTTTTTCTTTGCTCTCAGGTTAAAGTAATTGGCAACGCGTTTCTTTGGATTTTTCTACCTTGCTAATTTTTCTCTTAGCCATGATTATTACTGGCGTTGCGTCGGGTATCCTTGCCGGACTATTGGGTGTAGGTGGCGGTATTGTGATTGTACCCGTACTCGATTTTATGTTGCGATATTTTAATCTGGCAGATCAATATTCTATGCATATCGCAGTAGCCACTTCGCTTACATGTATTGTATTTACTGGCTTATCTTCTGCCTATGCACATTATCGAAAAGGTAAAGTCGATGTAAACTTGGTTTTACACTGGGCGCTTCCTCTAGTGTTAGGTTCCATATTGGGTGTCTTTGTAGCGACTAAGATAAGTAGCTTGAGCTTGTCGATTATCTTTGCATGTATCGCAACCTTGGTAGGCTTAAAAATGCTACTGGGGATTACGGTTAAAACCCGTTGGCAAAAGCCACCAAAAGGTATTGTCGGTGCAAGTTTTCCAACAGCAATTGGCAGTTTATCGGCGATGATGGGCATTGGTGGCGGTACATTAAGCGTGCCGGTGTTAACCATGATGAACAAAACGATTCATCAAGCTGTTGCTACGTCTGCTGTGTTTGGCGTTATTATTAGCTTGCCTAGTGCGGTTAGTTTTATTGTCGCTGGTTGGCACCAACAAAATTTACCTTTAGGTAACCTTGGCTATGTAAATTGGATAGCAGTTGGTGCAATAATACCTTTGTCTATGGCTTGTGCTCCGTTAGGAGCGAAGTTAGCTCATAGACTCCCCAAACATATTTTGGCCAAGTTGTTTGGAGTATTTTTGCTCTTAGTGTCATTAAAAATGGTGTTAAAAACACTCGGATAGGAAGCAATATGGTTAAACAAATAATGCTGGTGCTAAGCGCGCTTATACTAATAAACACTGCTTATGCTGCAGAGCAAAACGTTACCTTAAAAACTGAACAGGGCGAGCTAGCTGGCTCTTTGCTGATGCCTGCGAACAAAAGCGAAACCGTGGTGCTGATTATTGCTGGTTCTGGACCAACTGATCGTAATGGGAACAATACGCAAATGACCAACAATGCCTTAAAGATGGTTGCTCAGCATTTCGCCAAAGATGGCATTGCATCGTTGCGTTACGACAAACGTGGTGTGGCTGCTTCTGCACCTGCAGCTATTGCAGAGCAAGATTTACGCTTCGAGCATTATGTAAATGATGCGACAGGGTGGATAACTTATTTACAGCAACAACATGGCTTCAAGCGTATTTTTGTCGCCGGGCATAGCGAGGGTTCGCTCGTAGGCATGATGGCAACAGCAAAAAGCTCGTCCGCCGGGTTTATTTCAATTGCTGGTCTTGGACGCAGTGGAGATGTTGTGTTGAAAGAACAGTTAGCGAGCAATCCTGCAGTGTTTGAACAGTCGGAGCCTATTATCGACAAATTAGTCGTAGGTGAAACTGTAGACAATGTAAATCCACTGCTAAATGCTTTGTTTCGTCCTAGTATTCAACCGTATTTAATGAGCTGGATAAAGTATGATCCGGCAAAAGAAATTAAACGTCTGTCGGTACCTGTGCTTATTGTGCAAGGAACCACAGATATTCAAGTAAAAGAGGTCGACGCTAAAGCGTTAAGCGCCGCTTACCCTAAAGCTAAATTGGTGATCATTGAGGGTATGAACCACGTACTTAAAGATGCACCGAAAGAGCGTATGGCAAACTTTGCTACCTATATGCAGCCTGACACACCGCTCAGTGAATCGCTAATGCCAGCGATGACCTCATTTATCAAAGCTAACGAGTCGTTATGAATCAAGTAAACGTAGAAAAACAATTAAAATCGCCTGCAAAGGTTGTCTGTATTGGGCGTAATTATGTCGCACATATTGAAGAGTTAGGTAACGAAGTACCCGATCAAATGGTGGTTTTTATGAAACCAAACTCGGCTATTTCTTCTGTGTTGCAATCCTTTCACCAAGAAACACTGCATTATGAGGGTGAAATCTGCTTGATGATTGAACATGGCAAATTTGGCTATGTAGGCTTTGGCTTAGATTTAACCAAACGTGGCCTGCAATCTAAACTAAAACAAAAAGGTTTGCCTTGGGAGCGCGCAAAGGCGTTTGACGGTGCGGCGGTATTAAGTGATTTTGTTGCTATAGATTCAGTTGAAGGATTGAGACTTGAGTTATGGATTGATGGTGAGCTGATACAATCGGGTGGCATAGAGTTAATGATGTACAAGCCTGATGATATTATTGAAGAGTTAGGAAGTTTTACGTCGCTAACCGATGGCGATGTAGTGATGACGGGAACCCCCGCTGGTGTTGGTGAAGTCGCTAAAGGTGCGGTGTTTGAGGGGAAAATATTCCAGCATGATACGCTGTTAGTAAGTCACTTATGGACAGCTGAATAACTGATATAGCGCAAGGAATTGGCAACAACATATTGCTATGCTGTTAGCATTGCTGTGCAATATCATCGGAAACCATGAAAGACAAGCAAACCATTCGAATACTAAAAATGATCATGATCTTTGGCATCTGTCTTTTTGTTGTTGGACATATGTTGATTTCTTATCTTGATCTTCCACAAAAGCTTGGCGTTATGGGTATGGTGATAGGCGCGTCTTGTATGGCGCTTGGCCTTGTACTTTCTTTACCGACGAAAATGTATTTAACCTTTTTATGGATGAAAAAAGAAAATACGAAAGATAAAAACATAAAAAGCGAATATAAGGATTAGCTACGGCTAGGATAAAATGAACTTTTACACCACCCGAGCTTCTATATAAATATATGACTGTTTCAATGGTAATAGACAGCCCTGTTGGACACATCGAGCTGTGCGCATCAAAAACACACTTGTTATCGGTATCCTTTGTCGATAAACCGTTAAAAAGTGCAAAACACTCAGCAATTTTGCGCGCCGCAGAGCAGCAACTTAGCGAGTATTTTTCAGGCGATAGAACACAGTTTCATTTACCTATTGGGCAAACCGGAACAGAATTTCAACAAAAGGTGTGGCAAGCGTTGCAAGACATACCTTATGGCGAAACCATCAGTTATAAAACCTTGGCACAGCGCATAGGAAATCCAAAAGCGGTGAGAGCGGTTGGTGGGGCAAACAATAAAAATCGTTTAGCTATTGTTGTTCCTTGCCATCGTGTCATTGGTCAAAATGGTAAATTGGTTGGTTACGCATCAGGGGTTGATACAAAACAGAAACTTTTATCGCTTGAAGGTATTTTGTAACAAATTCGATAGGGTGCATGTTAACTTGCATGCTATAGTAATCTTACGCGATATGCGTTGAATCAATTTTCAGAAGTATACGAGTTAACCTCTTCTTTTTTAACTTGTTTGAATTACATAGGTCTCCATTATGCTGTGTGCAGTTTATAAAAGCCCCAAGAAACAACAAACGTATTTGTTTATCGAAAAACGCGATGATTTTGCCAAAGTGCCGCAAGTGTTATTAGATACTTTTGGCGCGCCTCAACTTGTTACCATGATTAACTTAGCAACCAAAGAAAAATTAGGTTTTGCCGATTTAGCAAAAGTAAAAGCAAGCCTCAATGAGCAAGGTTTTTACTTGCAGATTCCGCCGCCGGTAGAAAACTTGTTAGAAGGGCACAAAGCGCAAATGCAACAACTTAAGGGGACGGACAATGATTAAACGATGTATCGCAGTTTTGTGCGCGTGTTTCGCCTTTAATGCACAGGCTGAAAAACCAACCTTTGAGCAGTATGTAGCAACCCTCAAGCAGGAAGTTGTCGCTAAAGGCTACGACCAACAGTTTGTAGACGACGTGTTTGCTAACGTTAAATATTACAAACGAGCAGTGTCGGCAGATCGCAAACAACCAGAAACAGTAGAAACCCTAGATACCTATCTACCTAAGCGAGTACCGCAGTGGAAGGTGGATAAAGCTCGCGACAAATACAAAGAGCATTATGAACTGTTACAACCTATTGGTGAAAAATATGGTGTTCAACCGCGCTTTATCGTAGCGCTGTGGGGATTGGAAACAAATTTCGGCAAGATAATGGGTAACTTCAACGTTATATCAGCATTGTCTACCTTGGCTTACGATGGTCGCAGAGAAGCCTTCTTTAAACGTGAACTGTTTGCTGCAGTGCAAATTATTGAAGAAGGGCATATCAGTGTCGATCAAATGAAGGGGTCTTGGGCAGGCGCAATGGGGCAAAATCAATTTATGCCGAGCTCGTTTCTAACCTTTGCCGTCGATGGCGATGGCGATGGTAAAAAAGATATTTGGAATAATCATGCTGACGTGTTTGCCTCTGCAGCTAACTACTTAAAGCGTGTTGGTTGGGATGCAAATTACACTTGGGGCAGACAAGTAAAACTGCCAGACGGTTTCGACTTAAGTTATTCGATTCCCAAAAATACCGGTGGCCGAGCCAACTGGTTAAAAGCATTCAAGCAAAAAGAAAAGACATTGGCACAATGGCAAGCGCTTGGTATTCGTCGTATGGATGGCAGAGACTTACCAGACGTTGATATTAAAGCTGCTTTAGTCTTTCCTGATGACCATAACGGCCGTGTGTATTTAGCTTATGACAACTATAAGCATCTGATGCATTGGAATTTGTCTTACTATTTTGTGAGTTCTGTTGGCTACTTGTCTGACAGAATTAAGTACCCAAAAGTGGAGTTAAACGGATAACATATGGCACAACCATTTTGGGAATCAAAAACCCTCAGTGAAATGACCCGCCAAGAATGGGAGTCGATTTGTGACGGCTGTGCTAAATGTTGTTTGCATAAATTTATAGACGACGAAGATACCTCTGAAGCAACCGAAATGCAGCCAACCGACTATATTGAAAGCGGTGAGCAAATGCATTATTCCAATATCGTTTGTTACCTTCTTAACGACAAAAAGTGTGAGTGTACCCGCTATCAAGAGCGCACAGTACTAGTGCCTGATTGTGTGCAGCTGACGCAAGAAAATCTAGATGATGTATTCTTTATGCCGCCAAGTTGCAGCTATCGCAGGTTACACGAGGGCAGAGGCTTACCTTCTTGGCATCCATTGCTTAATAAAGGCAAAAAGTCAGCGATGCATAAAGCGGGAATGTCAGTGCGAGGCAAAGTTGTAAAAGACAATGAAGTGGATATGGAATACTTCGACGAGCATATAGTGACTTGGCCACTTAATGATGTTGATTAGCGAGCGTTGGCGCTTTGCTGATGGGGCATGGGCAGGACAGGAACGCGCCCCTTAAGGGGACAAGGAACGTGGTTTTCTTTAAATACGTAGCACATAGCCCGGAGCACTCAGCTTTAATAAAACGTCATCCCCCACTTGATATTACCAGTTAACCATTTTAATTTGAGCCTTAAGTTACCTTCTATCAGGAGCAAAGCGCATGCGACCAAAGGAAATTGTCCATAAATGGGTAGAAGCGTTCAACCGCGGCGATGCAGATGAGATATCAGCGTTTTATGATGAAAATGCCGTTAACCATCAAGTGGCTAATGCAAAAGTTGAAGGCAAAGAAGCAATAAGGCAAATGTTTGAACAAGAGTTTAGCAATGCTGAAATGGTATGCATCGTGGAGCGTGTTTACGAAGACGGAGAGTGGGCAATTCTTGAGTGGAAAGATCCTATTGGACTTAGAGGTTGCGGTTTTTTCCATATTCAACATAACTTGATTCAGTTTCAACGAGGCTATTGGGATAAACTCAGTTTTTTAAGAGCGCATAACCTGCCTGTGGAGTAGGTCTGTTTTGTCATAATTTTTTAGAGAAATATGAATTAAATTAAGGAGATTAGCGTATGTTTGGTAAGAAAGCAGCGATTAAACAATACCGAAAGCACCTGCAAAATGCGTTACTACAACGCTACGGCGGCGGAGCACCTTATTCTGTGGCTCAGGTTGATCGCACCATTGAGGACCTTAAACTTAATCGACGATATGCACATTACGCTTATGTCATGTATTGTGACAACCAACTGTTGCAAGGAAAGGAATTTAGCGAAAAGCAAATTAATGACATGCAAGATACAATCACCACAGTTGCAAGTGGTGGAATACTAACGGCTATCGGTTTAAGTCTTGTTTCTGGCGATGGAGATGGTGGCGGTTTTGACGCAGGAGGGGGGGGAGAATAGGTTTTTAATACTTGCTCAATTCATAATTATTTGATATTAAAAACAATAACATAATAGAATTTTGCAGTATCATACACGATCTGCGTTTAGAGAGAATGTAAATGGAATTACTGGCTAGTTATCTAGAAATTACAACCTTTATCATCACCATTTTAGGTGTTCCTACTGCCATATATCTTTACGTTAAGGAACAATATAGGCAGCGCATCGAACGAGAATATGGCACCTTCGACGCCTTAGATGCCAAGTATATCGAAATACAGCAGCTGTGCTTGCAATACCCGGAGCTTGACGCGTTTGACTCGCCGTATGACACTCCTCGACACCTTACAGAAGAACAAAAGAAACAAGAAGAAGCGATATTGATGATTCGAATTTCGATATTCGAAAGAGCTTTTTTAATGTACCAACGTTCAACTGCATCGTCTAAAAGCAGTCAATGGTATGGTTGGAACATTGAAATAAAAGAATGGTTCAACCGCGAAAATTTTAGACAAGTTTGGCGAAATCATGGCCATTACTTTGACCAATCATTTTTTCTTCACTTTGACCAATACGCACACCCAGTTCAATCTGAGCCAGTGCAAGTTGAAGTGAAAACCTCAGCTATAGCAAATTAACTCAGTTAGCTTACAACAACCCTCATTCAACATAATATTCATTTTAATAAGGATTTGTAATGAAATATATCTTGGTCGTCCTCGCAGTTTGTGCTTTGTCAGCATGCGCCAATATTCCTCTATCCACTATGGTCAAGTACAGCACATTTGACGAGCAAGACTTTTTGGAAGTTAATGCACAGGATGTCAGTAGTAAAGTGTCCCTTGTTGGCGGCTTGACGCTTGAACCACAGGGCAGTCAATTGGGAGTCGTATTAGATTATGAGGATAATAAAAAAACGTTTAAATTCCCGTTACAGGTTTCTAAAAAGGAGTTTTTTGAGGCACAAGAAGGGTGGTTTTCTGACGTGGGTCCAACACATGTCTACACCCTAGAATTGACAGAAGACGGCATAAAGCAATTTAGGTTGCTACAAAATGATATTCGACAGTCGCTACCAAAATCACTCACGCTAAGTGTTACCGCAAATTTTGATGATTCTACAGAATTAACCGAAGATAATACAATTTCCGTGATGGTGAGACTGGCACCACAGGATGGCTACACAACGCTTATCGATGAAGCGCCGATTGAATTTACCTACACGGAATAAACGCACGATTAGTAAACGCGTAATAACTAAATATTATTATTCATCATTTTTTTATTACAAATAGCTAAAGTGAATATTACCTTTGTATTAATTTCATGCAATTAGTGTTAAAACATTAACCTGTAAAATACATTTGTTTTACAACATAAAAATTAACGCATAAGGATGAAACATGATCATAGGTATTCCTAAAGAATCCTTGCGGGGAGAAAACAGAGTTGCTGCTTCGCCAGCTTCCGTAAAAGCGCTGATTAAGCTTGGCTTTGACGTTCAAGTGCAAAAAGGTGCAGGTGTTAAATCAAGCATTGCTGATCAAGATTATGCAGACGCCGGTGCTAAATTAGCAACCAAAAAAGCGGTTTGGCAGTCTGATGTCGTTTATAAAGTTAATGCACCAACAGAAGCTGAAATCGATTCAATGAAAGAGGGAGCAACCCTCACCAGCTTTATTGCACCAGCGCAAAATGCCGAATTATTGGAGCAGCTTAAAGCAAAAAATATTA
This sequence comes from Thalassotalea agarivorans, assembly GCF_030295955.1. Lineage (NCBI taxonomy): Bacteria > Pseudomonadati > Pseudomonadota > Gammaproteobacteria > Alteromonadales > Colwelliaceae > Thalassotalea > Thalassotalea agarivorans. The sequence goes on along the minus strand of NZ_AP027363.1, from coordinate 2,253,886 downwards.
ATACACTAGCCATGGAAATGGTGCCGAGAATGACACGTTCGCAGTCGATGGACGCCTTGTCTTCTATGGCTAATATTGCAGGTTATCGAGCAGTTATTGAAGCTACCCATCATTTTGGACGCTTTTTAACCGGTCAAATTACCGCGGCGGGTAACTTACCACCTGCAAAAGTATTGATTATCGGCGCGGGCGTTGCTGGCTTGGCTGCAATTGGTACGGCAGGCTCATTGGGCGCGGTTGTTCGAGCGTTCGATACTAGACCCGAAGTTAAAGAACAAATTGAAAGTATGGGCGCTGAATTTCTAGAGCTTGACTATGAAGAACCTGAAGATACAGGTTCTGGTGATGGTTATGCTAAAGAAATGAGTCAAGCCTTTATCGACGCTGAAATGGCGCTGTTTGCAGAGCAAGCGAAAGACGTTGATATTATTATCACAACCGCGATGATTCCTGGTAAACCTGCACCTAAGCTCATTACTGCTGATATGGTTAGATCTATGAAGACCGGTAGTGTTATTGTTGACCTTGCTGCCGCTGGTGGTGGTAACTGTGAACTAACGGTAGAAGGAAAAGCCATTGATGCTGAAGGGGTAAAAATTCTCGGCTATACCGATTTAGTCTCTAGATTACCTAACCAATCTTCTCAGCTTTATGCGAATAATTTGGTCAACTTAACTAAACTTATTTGCCCTGAAAAAGATGGTGCGATTACGCTTGATTTTGAAGACCAAGTAGTGCGCAACATGACAGTGGTAAAAGACGGTGAAATCACTTTTCCACCACCACCTATTCAAGTAAGCGCTGCTGCGCCTAAACCGGCCGCCAAAGCACCGGAAAAGGTTGAAGAAAAAGTAGAGGAAGAGCAATCTTCAACGAAGAAGTATGTGGCTATGGCCGTTGGTGGCGCTTTGTTCGCTTGGCTAGCAAGTGTTGCACCGGCTTCATTCTTGTCGCATTTTACTGTATTCGTACTCGCTTGTGTTGTGGGTTACCACGTGGTTTGGAATGTTACCCATGCCTTACATACTCCTTTGATGAGTGTTACCAATGCCATTTCTGGCATCATTATTGTTGGTGCGTTACTACAAGTTGGGAGCGACAGTTTGCTGATTCAAGTATTAGCCGGTATCGCTATTTTAATCGCTTCAATTAACATTGCCGGTGGCTTTTTCGTTACCAAGCGTATGTTAAAAATGTTCAGGAAATAAGGGGTAGAGTATGGAAGGTGTAATTACAGCTGCATATATCATTGCTGCTTTACTGTTTATTTTCAGTTTGGCGGGTTTAAGTAAGCAGGAAACTGCTAGCCAAGGTAATTGGTACGGGATCATTGGTATGGCGATTGCGCTTGTTGCGACAATCCTAGACCCAAGAGTAGATAACGTATGGATTATTGCCGTTACTATGGCGATTGGTGCAACCATAGGCTTGCGCTTAGCTAAACGCGTTGAAATGACGGAAATGCCAGAACTGGTGGCTATTTTACATAGTTTCGTTGGTTTAGCTGCCGTGCTAGTAGGTTTTAATAGCTACTTTGAACATGGCGTTTCGTTGAGTAGCATAGAGCAAAACATTCATTTAACCGAAGTCTTCTTAGGCGTATTCATTGGCGCTGTAACTTTTACTGGTTCAGTTGTCGCTTTTGGTAAGTTAAGAGGCATTATTAACTCGTCTGCATTGATGTTACCCCATCGCCACAAAATGAATTTGGCAGCGGGTGTTGCGTCATTTGCGCTAATGATTTATTTCGTTAATGTCGGCGGCGATACCACGTCTCTATTAATCATGACAGCAATCGCATTGGTGTTTGGTTGGCACTTGGTTGCATCGATTGGTGGTGCTGATATGCCAGTTGTGGTGTCTATGCTGAATTCATATTCAGGATGGGCTGCTGCGGCAGCAGGCTTCATGTTAAGTAATGACTTGCTTATCGTAACAGGTGCGCTGGTTGGTTCTTCTGGTGCGATTCTGTCGTATATCATGTGTAAAGCCATGAACAGAAGTTTCATTAGTGTTATCGCAGGTGGCTTTGGTACAGACGTTCATGTTGATACTGATGTTGACTATGGCGAGCACGTCGAAGCGCAGGCAGATGAAGTAGCTCAAATGCTATCGCAAGCTAAGTCGGTAATCATCACACCAGGCTATGGTATGGCGGTGGCGCAGGCTCAGTATCCAGTACATGATTTAACTAAAAAGCTGCAAGACAAAGGCATAAAAGTGCGTTTTGGTATTCACCCTGTTGCAGGACGTTTACCTGGTCATATGAATGTATTGCTTGCTGAAGCAAAAGTCCCTTATGACATTGTTGAAGGTATGGAAGAAATCAATGATGATTTTGCTGAAACAGATGTTGTGCTGGTAATCGGCGCTAATGATACGGTTAACCCAGCGGCGTCAGAAGATCCTAATAGCCCAATCGCAGGTATGCCAGTGTTAGAGGTATGGCATGCGAAAGAAGTAGTCGTGTTTAAACGTTCAATGAATACAGGTTATGCTGGCGTTCAAAATCCATTGTTCTTTAAAGACAATACAAAAATGTTATTTGGCGATGCAAAAGCATCCGTTGAAGCAATATCTAAAGCAATTGATGCGTAAGATATAAACAAATTAAAAAAAGCGAGCAATAGCTCGCTTTTTTTATGTTTTTGCTGACTAGAAAGAGAAACGAACGCCTAACGCGCCATCAAAATCAAAATCGGTATCAAAGTCAAAATCTACTGTTGGGTGAACCTGGCCGTATACATCCCAACCTTTAGCAAAGCTCCACTCAACGCCCAGTGGTACACGCACACCCCAGCCATTATTCCAATTAGCCCAAGCGCCACCACCGATGTACCAGTCTACTTCTGAATCTGCTACTTTGCCGTTCATAAACAAGTAATCAAATGCCATACCGTCGTCACCAACAATAAGGTTCATATTACCGTTAAATTGCGACGTTACACTTATGCCCATATCGGCAGCCACACCAACTTTTACATTTGCATGCGCAGCGTGAGTAAATAGCATGGTAGCGGCACATAAAGAAGCTAATACACGTTTTTTCATACTTTATTCCTTTTGAGTTTCCTCGACCAACGTTATGAGTAATTTTATTAATAAAATCAATCAGTCTCATACTATTTTAGCTGAGCTTTTCGCGGTTACAAGAAAATTCAAGAATAACTTTGCGGCTGATAACCCTATAGGTAAAGAGAAAATACAGCTACTTTTCTAGCGCATTCACTTTTAGCGGGTGCTTTATCTTGTTCCAATAAATGACTTTGCCTGCTTTGTTTACGTGAGGAAAGGTAAAGGGTTCGGTTTTTATTGCTAGAAAGTCGACTAATGCCTGCTCGCTGCCTTCTTCGCTAATATCAAGCTCTAACAATGGAACCTTGTTAATATCGCAAAATTCACGCACTTGTTTGCTATGCTGTTGATAACAATCGATTAAAAAGCTATCGCTATTGATGTTTTCTATGGTAAAAGGTGAGAAGACTGTTGTGTAAACGCGTTTTATAGTTGGGCTAAAGCCGCCATCACTTCGCGTAACATTAGTATGCATTCGCAACAATAATTGTCTTATTGAGGGTATCCAAAGGCGAAAATCTCGATGCAATAAGATGAACTTTGCTGTTGGATATTGCTCATATAAATTGGGATAGTCACAAAAGACGGGTGCGTCGGCAATAACAGTCGCTTTTTTGATCGCTTTATCGGTATAGGCCGTATGTGCTGTTGGGAAGCCAAGATCTAGTGTCGCTGCGCAAAAACTTGTTGTACCTGTGCGAGGTAATCCCAAAACCAGTATTTTTTCAGACAATTTAATAAGTAATAAAAGTGAGTACAGGTGTCATATTCTAACAAGTTATCTCGGCAAATTCGAAAGTCAATTAAGCCCCTTTTACTACTGGTCTCCTTGACAGTTTTCTTTGCGCAAGGACAAGAATTTAACCAGGGCAAGCTTACCTCTCCACATCCATTAATTTATTCGCCTTTTACACTTAATATTGATGGTGGTTCTGACCTTGAAGTGGTCAGTATTGGTGAAGATGACAATGGCGTAAAATTTCTACTGGTGTGGAAGGTAGAAAATGCACAAAAGGCTGAATTACTTGCGCAATACCGCATTCCTTCAGGTGTATTTGCATTTGACTATTACTTACCTAAAAAAGAACAAAAGCAGGACAAACAAACGCTCTATTTCATGTCACAAAGCGGCATATTTGCCCTTACATGGCAAGACAAAAACTTTATCTGGCAACCGCTCCAGACAGTTTCATCGATTTATTTAAAGGACAATCCGCGCTATATCGGCAGACGAAGTTTTATTTATGATTTAAATAGTGATGGCAAACCTGAAGCTGTTTTACCTGACTTTGACAGCATTAACGTTTATACCAATTTAGGCTCTGAAGAATCGCTGTCGCAATCTATCGCCATTAAGCCTATTGTCCAACTAGAAGGCGATGGCGCACGATTCATTACGCGTGATTTGTATTTTGCGGATATGAACGGCGATACCAAGAAGGACATAGTTAATGTCATTGATGGCAAGGTTGTTTATTTCCCGCAACAGAATAATGGCTTGTTTGAATTGCAGGGAGAGGTGATAGACATTGAGCCAACTATTTCTGGCACTGACTGGTGGCATCAGCGCAACAGCAGCGGTGAGAGCCTAGATCAAAGTAATCTGGTGTATAGGCGCCTTGAAAAACTGGAAGATATTAATGATGACGCCTTACCTGACATGGTGGTTAGATATACTAAAAGTGAAGGTGTGCTTGATCGCGTTAATGATTACGAAATCTATTTTGGGCGACAAGAAGCGGGCAACATTTATTATCATTTAACGGCAGATACCAAGATACAAATGGACGGTACCTTAACCGGTTTTAATTTTGTTGATTACGATAACGATGGTATACGAGAAGTATTAGTCTCTGGCTTTGATATCGGTATTTCGCAGATCATTGGTGCGCTGCTAAGCGGTAGCATAGATCAAAAAGTGTATATGTTTAAACTGTCTGGTCGTAACTACCCTAAAAAGCCCAATGTAAAGCGCGAGGTTGAGCTTAATTTTAGTTTAACTAAAGGTCAAACAGGCTTCCCGGTTGTGCAACTAGGTGATTTTAATGGCGATGGACTTGACGATATGGTGCTGTCGGATGATGACGATGAAATTCGTGTATATGCTGGCGTGCGTTCAAAAAGTTTATTTACCAAGAAGAGTAAAGGCGTCGATATAGATTTACCGGCCGATGGTAATAGCGTTTTTATTGCAGACATAAATGGTGATGGAAAAGACGATGTGCTTTTTAAGTATGGTCGATTAGATGAAGAAAAAAGTGACACTGACATAATCTACATGCTGGCAAAATAAAGTATATAGACAAAAAAAAGGGCCTTAGGGCCCTTTTTCTATAAAGTCTGAAAACGTATCTTATCTTTTATCTGTTGTTGCCATTGGCTCAAAGATTCTGACTTATCGCCAACGATGATGACATTCGCTTGCTTAAATTCAATTGACTGACCATTTAGGTATTCGTCGGCAAACTTGTCTTTAAACACTAAATGCTCGGCTTTTGGCGTAATAAACACGTTTACAGGTGCGTTTTTACCTTTTAACACTAAATGAAGGCTATCCATACCATCAAAGAAGCAATGTTTACTTGCTATCACTTCACCAATAGAGCTAACAAAGCTTGCACCGTAGTCCGATAACTCCTGGTTTAAATCTGTCAGGTTGACACGTTGTGTTAAACCATTATTGAAATGGTCTGCTTCATGGTAAACATGTGCAAGTGCATAGTCACCTAAGTTAGAGTGAACAGGGGTAAACTGCACATAACTTAAGGTTGCGGCCAAAGCAAAAACAACTGATGCAGCTAACGCTAAATGAACGCGTCTACGTTTCGTTGACTGAGCGCTACGGGCAAAGCTTTGCCTCAAAAGTAGCTTGTTTTCCAGATCAGCTGGCACGTCAACATTCAGCACGCGAGCAATAGAATTGTCGAGCGTTTTAATTTCTTCAGCAAACTTTTGCTTCTTTGGATCTGAAGCAATTGCCTCTCGTATTAGCTTGTCATCGCTATTTGGATCTGCGTAAATACTGCGCCTAAATTGCAAATCATCCATTGTATTGACCTCGTCTTAGCATCGGTTGCTCATCTAGCGCCTCTTTTAACTGATTACGCGCTCTGAAAAGCCTCGTCATTACGGTATTTTTGTTTAGATTCAACAATTCAGCGATTTCTTCGCCACTGAAGCCGCCGATAATCTGTAAAATTAACGGCTCACGATACTCTTCGGCTAGTTTACCGATGCGCTGATGTAACCATCCATTTTCCATGTCTTGCTCTGCAGAATTTGTCTTTGTATCCTGAATACTCGATTCTTCATACTCAGACATATCAAACTGCTTGCGTTCAAAACGTCGCGCATTTTCCCGACGCAAAATGGTAATTAACCATGATTTTGCGGCTTTATCGTCTTTTAGCGAGTCTAATGCTCTCCACGCTCGAAGAAACGTTTCTTGCACTAGGTCCTCTGCCACATGTTTGTCATGACATAACCAGTAGGCGTAACGATACAGATCGCCATGGTAGGTCTTGACTAGGGCTTCATATTTTAATTGTTTTATCGTCATGCCATTATTGACCTTGCGTTGCCAAAAATAATTTCAGATAAAAGTATAATTATCGCAAATTATGTTTAAGGATTTATCTTAAGCGTCCCTTCTTCTTGTTTAGCATAGGAAACTTTATTGATTTTTTGTACTTGTGCTAGCAACGTTTGACTGTTCCAACTACCTTCATTGCTGCCGTATAAGCTTGCCTCTAGTTCAGCGATCGCTGCATTCAGTGCTGAATCATTTATATGAGCGGTTGCCTGTGCAAGAGAAACAAACTGACTATTTAATACCTGATTTAACCAAGGTAAAAGTAATTGTAATGACTGCGATGCTTGTTGTTGCTTGAGCGCGGCTAGCAAGGCTAGGTATGGTTTATTCGTCCCATTTTTAATTGCAACTGTTTGAGATTTAGGACGTTGTAAATACCAGGTAAAAAACCAAGCAGCTAACGTGGCTAGCCATAAAGCAAGAAATAGCCATTGTAGCCAGTGTGCTTGCGTCTCAATAACGGTAACAGTATTGGTCTCGTCACTAGTAGTAGGGACCTCTGAGATAATGTCAGGACTTGCTTCAACCGTGACCGTTTGAGCGTTTATCGTGGCAAACTCTTGTCTGTTAGTAATGGTGTTCCACCATGGAATGGTGACTGCTGGCATGGTGTATGTGCCAGGTTTCAATGCAACAATGGCAAAGCTAGTGGTGGATTGACTAATCAACCTACTTTCGCGCGTCCCAGAAGTAATTTGCGGTTGATCAGCATAAGCTCGCAAACCATCAGGTAAAGACAGATTGATCTGCGGCAATTGTTCTTGTGACACGCCCACCGCAGTAAGGGTGATTTTACGTGTTATTGGATCACCGACAAAAAATGTCGATTGTTCAGATTGCTCTTCAGCTAATATTACCAGCTCCGATGGCAGCCAATCGCCTTGTGCTTCGCTTGGTTGCGGTTTTACCGTTACAGCAATCTTTTCACCTGCAACAGACACAGGTTTGGTCGTGTTAAAGCTTAAAAAGTTTCCTCGCCTAGCAGAAGGCACCATGACTTCACCTGAGAAAAGGGGTGGCGTTAAGGTATATTGTCCGCTTTGTTGTGGCTTAACGAGATACTTTCTTTCTATTATATTGTAGCGTTTACCGTCAATAATTTCTTGCTGTTCAGTGTCCTTACCAAATTGTTCAATCAGCGCATTAGGCATAATAGGTTCAGATAAACTGCCACGTTGCAATTCAGCGGCTAAATGAAGCCTAACGGTAAGTAAACTTTGCTGCTGCACATAGATATCATGTTGCGATAAATCAACCGTCATAAAGACGTCATTGGCGACAGAAGACGCCTCATTGGCAGCTTGTACGCTTAGCTGAAATGCTTCGGAGAATTGTCCATCTATTTCAAACGCTGGAATTGTAAATTGACCGACTTTTTTGGGTACTAACACCGTACGCCAGATTGTTTTGCGTGTTGTTTTAAAGTTGATACTTTGGGTTTGGCTACTGACCGACGTTCTGCCGACCAAAAAGTCTTGCTCCAATGCGCTTAAATCGAGCGTCTTGTCACCTAAACTATCATCTGCAGTGACTTCTAATAATAGAGACTGATTCACCACAGCAGGGTTTTGATCTACCGTAGCCGTTATCTTGGTGGTTGCATGCGCTTGTATTGATAATGCGCAAAAAATCAAGGTAATCAATAGCCTTACCACTGTTTACTGTCTCCTTTGGAAGAAGTTTGATGACGCCTTTTTTGGTATTCAAGTTGCATTTTATTGCGCAACAAAAGGTAAGGGTCGTCAGTGACTTTTTTTAGAATCTGTTGATGTTTTTGTTGTTCTTCTTTTGATTTTTCATCATCGGCGTTTTCAGCATCTACTTGTTGCATCTGTTGTTGCTCACCGTCTTGCTGCTGAGCTTGTTCTTGTTCTTGTGCTTGTTCTTCTGCTGATTGCCGCTGTTCATCTTGTTGAGCATTTTGCTGTTGTTGCTCTTGCTGATTTTGCTGCTCTTGCTGGTTTTGTTGCTGTGAATCGCTACTTTGCTGCTCGCTGTCTTGTTGCTGCTGTTCACTATTGTTTTGTTGCTGATTCTGTTGTTGATCCTGCTGTTGCTGATCTTGATTTTGTTGCTCTTGTTGGTTTTGCTGGTCACTTTGATTTTGCTGTTGTTGTTTAAGCAATTCTTCAATTTGTTTTTTATTGTGCATCGCATCTTGATGATCAGGCGCGAGCTCTAATGCTTGATTATATGCTTCTATCGCTTCTTGATAACGTTGTAATTGTGCTAATGCGTTGCCTTGGTTGTAATAGGCATTGGCATCATCACCTTGTTGAAAAGCTTTTAAAGCATTTTCAAAATCACCGTCTCTGAAATAGGCGCTGCCTTGCCATTGGCTGTTGGTAAATGTTGTTGCAGCATCTTGATAAGCTTCAGCATTAAACAATGCTTTACCTTGTTGATCCTTGGTTTTCCATAAATCGCTCCAAGTATCAGCATACGCCGGCTGAGGTGACAATAGAAGCACCGCTATTAGGCCGCTCAATAGCACGCCTCGACGGAATAAATACAATAGGGCAGGTAGCAGTATTAATACCAAGTAGGGGCCGAACTCTTGCCATTTATCACCACTTTGTTGCATTTGATTTTCTTCTTTTTCTACATCAGTCAGCATGGGTAATGACAAGCGTTCAATGTCGGTATCATCTGCGGTCACTGTACTATAAACACCACCTAGTTGCTTGGCCATTGTTTTAAGCCGATCCACCGGAAGTTTTGGCATCACAATTTGCCCAAAATCATCTTTTAGTAGTTCACCATTAGGTAACTTTATTGGCGCTCCTGCTTTTGTACCAATGGCAAGTATATGTGTAGTAAAACCGTTATCTTTGTGCCACTGTGCAATATCTGCCATATCTTCTCGGTCGATATCATCGGTAATCCAATAGATATGCCCTTGGTTAAAGCCTGCATTAGCTAAAGTTTGCGACGCAAGGTTTAGCGCAGCATAAGGGTTGTTACCAAACGCTGGCATAATTTCTGGTGTTAAAGAAGGCAGCAATATCTTTATATTGTTAATATCTTTAGTGAGCGGGCTAATGATAAACGCATCACCGGCGTAGGCAATTAAACCAACTTCCCCTTCATTGAGTTGTTCAAGCAAATCCAACGCTTTATATCGAGCTCTGGTTAGCCGATTAGGCGCGAGATCAGTGGAGAGCATCGATAATGACATATCCATCACCAATACACTGCCTTTCTTTGCCTGATAGAGAGGTTGCGGTAATTTTTTCCATGTCGGTCCAGCTAACGCTATGATAGCTAGTAACAGGCAAAAAAACGGAATGAATACCGCACTGCGTCTAGAACCTTTTGCATCAGAAATCACCTTGCTGGCTAAATGTTGCGGAACAAACTGGCGCCAAGCGGATTGATGTTTAAACTGCCTTAACATGTAAAACAGGGCAAGCATGGCCGGAATAAGCGCTAGTAACCAGTACGGTCGTAAGAAATGAAAATCAGCCATAGCTTACGTCCTTTTGCGTCAATCTATTGCTTAATGCCTGCGCAATTAAAGCAATAAGTAAAAGTATTAATGCGAGTGCTAAAGGGTAGTAAAATAGGGCGGTCATCGGTCTGACTTGCTGTGCTTCTTGTTCTACAGGCTCTAATTGGTCTAACGTGGCATATATATTTTCCATCGATTGCCCGTCTGTCGCTCTAAAATATTGGCCACCGGTTTTATCTGCAATCTCTTGCAATAGCTTTACGTCTAAGTCGCTCGACGGCGAGACTTGTCTGCGGCCAAAAATAGAGTTGGTCACCATGGTTTCTGCACCGATACCCACAGTGTAAATCGTTATGTCCTTCGCTATCGCAAGTTCAAGCGCCTCTTTAGGTTTGATTTTTCCCGCTGTGTTTTGACCGTCGGTAAGTAGGAGCAATACTTTGTTTGATTCTGATTTTTGATCAAAACGTTTTACAGCAAGCCCGATAGCGTCGCCAATAGCGGTTTTTTTTCCCACTAAACCCAGTACAGCCTCATCAAGCATTTGTTGTACCGTTTTTCGATCAAATGTCATTGGGGTTTGCAAGTAGGCATCGTTGGCGAAAAGAATAAGCCCCAGTCGGTCACCCTCTCTACGCTCGATAAAATCGCCGAGCAATACTTTAAGCATCGCCAAACGTGAAACCTGACGGCCATTTAGTTTCATATCTTCAATACGCATACTGCCGGATAAGTCCACTGCGACCATCATTTCGCGGCTCTCTTGACTCATCGGCATAATTTCACCTAACCATTGAGGTCTAGCTGCAGCAACGATGCATAGCATCCATATTAGCCATAGTAACCAAAGATGTTGTTTACCACGTTTAACTTGCTGCGATTGACTCGCCAGCGCTTGCGGCAATTGCGGAAGCTTTAATGCCGTCGCGTTTTGCTTTTTAACAGCAGGCACCCACAAAAATACCAGCGGTAAAGGCAGTAGTAACAGTAACCATGGCCAAGCAAACTCTATCATCGTAATTCCTCTGCTCGCTTGACTGCGCTAGGAAGTGCATGTGTTAGCCAAAACTTACTGGCACTAGCGAGTGCTTGTGTATCGAGGTGTTGTTGATAGAGCTGATTGAATACTTCGCGATGCTCTTGTTTAAAGGTAAGGTGATGCTTTTCAGGCAATAATGACACCATGTAATCAGCTAATGCTTCACCATGTATATGAGCTGCTTCGCTACGCGGCAGATATTGTAAAATTGCCCATTTTAAGGTGGCTAGCATTTGATGTTCTGTGCGACAGTTAGCAAGATTTGCTATTGCTATTTTTTTCGCTTTGTTGCGTTTTACATAGCGATAGCTTTGAGTAATCGCTAGCACTACAAAAGTAACGGCAGCAACATACAAAAACCACCAGCCAAGCGCGATTGGCGCATCTGAAATAGCTTGTGGTAAATGGATATCTTTTAAATCAAGATTTTGCATAACTACTTAATTCTGTGTCCCATTTTTAACTGTGCCTCGAGTGTTTCTCCCGCACTAAATTCGACAACTCGGGCTTTAATATGTTGCAGTGAACGCATGAGTTCATGTTCAATCAACTTGGCATTTGCCTGGTAGGCGGACGCCACTTTTTTGTCGCCAACATTAATGGTTTGTCTATTACGGCCATCGGTAAAGGCTAGTGATAAGGTTTGACTGGCTTCTGGCAGTTGACGCTCGATAGGGTCATGCACTAGACAAATGACCAGCTCACAATGCATCGACACCGTTCGCAGATGACGAATAGCTTGCTCGCTAAAATGCGTACCGTCAGTAATGAGGTAAATTAGACCACCTGGTTTTGACAATTTCCTTAATCTTTGACAGTTATTGGCAAATGCGAGTTCAGCGTCTTCAGCACTTATATTGTCATTGCTTTGTACGTTGTGCATTTGTGTTAGCGCGTGAAGGTAATGCAGCACGCCTTGTTGCCTTGACTGTGGTTTCAATTCTAAGTGGTCGGAATCGGTAAATATCATACCGCCAACTTTATCGCCTCGCTTTTTCGCGTGCCATGCAACAAGGGCTGCAATATGACCCGCTTGTACAGATTTGAATAATAGTTGGCTACCAAAACGCATACTGTCGCTTAGGTCTGTCGCTATCAATACTGGGCGCTCTATTTCTTCGCGAAATAGCTTGGTATGGGTTTTACCTGTGCGTGCGGTCACTCGCCAATCAATGGCACGGATATCATCACCCGTTTGGTAATGACGCACTTCATCAAACTCCATGCCTCGACCTTTATTTTTAGCGAGCGAATTACCCGCCATATGGCCAAAAAACTGTTTACTTGGTGCAAGGTTGATTAACGCGGACTTGCTTTGGTAAAGCACCAATTCATCGATCGTCATATCAACGCCTGAAGATTTTAATGCTTCGAGTCGCTGATTCGCTTGTGTCGTGATTGATGTTTGTTTAAACCACATAGGCTATCGTTAGGCTACCGCTACAAGCGAAAGAAGTTCATCGATCACTTGGTTAGTTGAAACACCTTCGGCCTCTGCTTGATACGTTAATAAGATGCGGTGACGCAACACATTGTGAATGACTGCTTTAACATCGTCAGGGCTAACAAAGTCTCGACCTGCTAACCAGGCACGAGCTCGGGCACAGCGGTCCAGGGCTATTGTTGCGCGAGGACTTACACCAAAGGCGACCCATTGTGCTAGCTTAGGGTCGTATTTTTCTGGTTGACGAGTCGCAAGAATCAAATCGACGATGTATTGCTCGACAGATTCTGCCATGTGGATAGCTAGCACTTCCTTGCGCGCTGCAAATATGGCTTGTTGCGATAACTGACTGATGGCTTCTGATGTCTGAGATAGTGCCTCGCCACGATTAAGCTTTAAAATCGCAAGTTCATTTTCACCGTCCGGGTAATTCACCTCTAGATGCATTAAAAAACGGTCCAACTGCGCTTCTGGTAGGGGGTATGTACCTTCTTGTTCAATCGGGTTTTGTGTCGCCATAACAAGAAATAGTTCAGGCAAAGGGTAGGTGTTTCTACCAACGGTAATTTGCCCTTCGGCCATTGCTTCTAGAAGCGCTGACTGCACTTTAGCCGGTGCTCGGTTGATTTCATCTGCCAATACAAGATTTCGAAATAGCGGTCCAGCTTGGAAAGTAAAACTGCCATCTTCTGGACGATAGATATCGGTACCGGTTAAATCAGCAGGTAACAGATCTGGCGTAAACTGGACACGATGGAAATCTGCTTCTAATCCTTGCGCTAGTGCGTTAACAGCACGTGTTTTAGCTAAACCAGGAGGACCTTCTACAATTAAGTGTCCATCAGCAAGCAAAGCGATCAGTAAATTTTCTACTAATGCTTGTTGGCCAATTATCTGGTTGCTTAGATGTTGTTGTAATACTGAAAAATCGTCTCTGATCATGGCGGGATAATTTATCTTTGTCATAATGCTATTATGGGTAGTTAATATAAGGCTAGTGACTTGTATTGCAAGCTTTATCCCTACTTTTATCGGCAAATATGTGCATTTGGTCGCAAATCTTGTGTTTGAAAAACCGTCGGTTGAAAATTTTTATTAAGTGAGTACAATCAGTACAAATTCTACAGAGGTCTGACCTCTATAAGGGAACACTATGTCAAATAAAACATTAAAGACAGCAACAGGCGAGCGTATAGCTATTGTCTCAGGTTTGAGAACGCCATTTGCTAAGCAAGCAACAGCGTTTCATGGCGTACCAGCAGTCGACTTAGGCAAAATTGTTGTCAATGAACTGATTAATAAAGTTGATTTAGATCCAACATTGGTTGATCAACTTGTTTTTGGGCAAGTTGTCCAAATGCCAGAAGCACCTAACATTGCTCGCGAGATTGTGTTGGGTACAGGTATGAACGTGCACACAGACGCTTACAGCGTTTCTCGTGCGTGTGCGACCAGTTTCCAATCTACTGTAAACATTGCTGAGTCAATTATGGCAGGTACAGTGGATATTGGTGTTGCAGGCGGTGCCGATAGTTCATCTGTTGCACCTATTGGTGTTTCTAAAAAGTTTGCTCGTACTTTGCTGGACCTAAGCAAGACAAAAACTTTCGGTCAGAAATGGCAGCTTATTAAGCAGCTTAAGTTTAAAGATATATTGCCAGTGCCTCCGGCGGTTGCTGAATATTCAACAGGTTTGTCGATGGGACAAACAGCAGAGCAAATGGCAAAAACACATCAAATTTCTCGTCAAGCACAAGACGAAATGGCTCACCGCAGTCATACCTTAGCAACACAAAGTTGGGCAGAAGGCAAATTGGCTGATGAAGTGATGGTGGCGCACAGTGAGCCATATAAAGGTTTTATTGATAAAGATAACTGTATTCGAGAAAACTCTGAATTAGCAGGCTATGCGAAACTTCGTCCAGTATTTGACCGTAAACACGGAAGCGTGACAGCGGCAAATAGTACACCTCTTACTGATGGTGCTGCGGCAATTTTATTAATGAGAGAAGGGCGTGCAAAAGAACTTGGCTATGAACCATTAGGTTACATCAGAAGTTATGCCTTTACTGCCATTGACGTATGGGAAGATATGCTAATGGGCCCAAGCTATGCAACGCCTCTAGCGTTAGAGCGTGCGGGCATGACATTAGCTGACCTAGATCTTATTGAAATGCACGAAGCTTTTGCTGCGCAGGCATTAGCCAACATGAAAATGTGGTCGAGCGACAAGTTTGCAAAAGAAAAGCTAGGTCGTGATAAAGCGATTGGCGACATTGATATGGACAAATTTAACGTGATGGGCGGTTCACTTGCATATGGACATCCATTTGCCGCTACAGGTGCTCGTTTAATCACACAAACATTGAATGAATTGAAACGTCGCGGTGGTGGCGTAGGCTTAACTACTGCTTGTGCAGCAGGTGGTTTGGGCGCAGCTATGATCGTGGAGACAGACTAATGGCCGATAATACTTTTACTTTACAACGCCAAGAAAATGGCGTCGCGCGTTTAATTATGGACGTGCCTGGTGAAACCATGAACACCTTAAAGTCAGCATTTGCCGACGAAATATCAGCAATGCTTGAGGAAATTAAGTCTGATGCAAGCATTACTGGTTTAGTCTTAATGAGCGGCAAAGCCGATTCATTTGTTGCTGGCGCAGACATCAATATGCTTGCAAGCTGCGAAACAGCTGAAGAAGCGGTTAATTTGTCACGACAAGGTCAGGTTATCTTTGATCAGCTAGAGTCACTTTCTATTCCAGTTGTTGCAGCAATTAATGGCCCTTGCCTAGGTGGTGGATTGGAGCTAGCGATGGCTTGTCATGCACGTGTTTGTTCAGATAGCCCTAAAACCGCTTTAGGTTTGCCAGAAGTGCAACTTGGTCTATTACCTGGCGGCGGTGGTACACAAAGACTACCTAAGCTTGTTGGCATTCAAAAGTCGCTAGATATGATGTTAGCGGGTAAGCAGTTGCGTCCTAAACAAGCATTGAAAGCTGGATTGGTAAACGACGTAGTGCCAAACAGTGTATTGATTGACGTTGCTGAAAAAATGGCGATGTCAGGAAATGTTAAGGCAAAACCTCGCAAAAAAGGCCTAGTAGAGAAATTCTTGGAAGGCACGTCTATTGGCCGCAACATAGTGTTTAATCAAGCGACGAAAATGACCTTAGCTAAAACTAAAGGTAACTATCCTGCGCCAATTAAAATAATTGACTGTGTTAAAGCAGGGGTAAGTGGCGCTAGAGCAAAAGGTTATCAGGTAGAGGCATCACATTTTGGTGATCTGGTAATGAGTGAAGAGTCTGCGCAACTACGCAAGCTTTTCTTTGCTACCACTGAAATGAAAAAAGAAGACGGTGTTGAGGGAGTTGCTCCAGAAAAACTTTCTAAAGTCGCTGTGCTAGGCGGTGGTTTAATGGGCGGTGGTATTGCGTTTGTTACGGCAACAAAAGCGAAGCTACCGGTTCGTATTAAAGATATTGGCCATCAAGGAATCAGTCACGCGTTAAAGTATTCATATGATTTACTTAACAAAAAGGTTAAGCGTCGCTTTATTAAGAAAAGTGAGATGCAAAAGCAAATGGCAATGATCACTGGTGCGACAGACTATCAAGGCTTTAAAGAAACCGATATTGTGGTAGAAGCCGTATTTGAAGATTTAGCGCTGAAGCAACAAATGGTGAATGACGTAGAAACGCATTGTAAAACATCAACTATTTTTGCAAGTAATACGTCTAGTTTACCGATAGGTCAAATTGCCGAGAAAGCGCAACGCCCAGATCAGGTTATTGGTTTACACTATTTTTCTCCAGTGGACAAAATGCCATTGGCTGAGATTATCGCGCATGAAGGTACGTCAGACCAAACTATCAGTACAACAGTTGCGTTTGCTAAGAAACAAGGCAAAACACCAATCGTTGTAAAAGATAAAGCCGGTTTCTACGTAAATCGTATTTTAGCGCCCTACATGAATGAAGCAGCACAAATGCTACTTGCTGGTGAGCCAGTAGAAAAACTTGATAAAGCGCTAGTTAAATTTGGTTTCCCAGTAGGTCCAATGCAGTTACTTGACGAAGTTGGTATCGATATTGGCGCTAAAATTGGCCCAATTCTGCAGAAAGAGCTTGGTGATAGATTTACGCCACCAGATGCGTTTGACAAACTAATCGCAGATGGCCGTTTAGGTAAGAAAGCGCAGAAAGGCTTCTACCAGTATGGTAAAAACGTGAAGAAGAAAGCGGTAGATGAATCTGTATACAGCGTCCTAGGTTTAACGCCTGCAGGCAAACTGAATGAGCTAGAAATGGCGAAAAGAGCAACGTTTATGATGCTTAATGAAGCTGCTCGCTGTTTGGATGAAGGTATTATTCGTAATGCACGTGACGGTGATATTGGCGCGATATTTGGTATTGGCTTCCCACCATTTTTAGGTGGACCGTTTAGCTACATGGATAAACTAGGTATTCAAGCAGTTGTTGAGCAAATGCAGCAATGGCAGGGTACATTAGGCGAGAGATTTGAACCGTGCGAACTGTTAGTGAAGATGGCTGAAGAAGGTAAATCTTTCTATTAACAATTTATTACGTAAAAAAGGCGCCAAATGGCGCCTTTTTTGTTTGTTTTTTAATCGAGATTTGATACACTTTCGCCGCTTAAATTTTAACCATTTTTTTGATGTTGGTTTTTTGAAGATATGATTTTGCTCGCTGTTGTTTTTTCGTTGATATTCGCTATTGGTTTTTACTGTGCTGCGTTGGCAAATGGCCTGGGTAGAAAGCGTTGGGCTTTCGCAGGCATGTTGTTTGGTCCAGCCGTGTTACCTTTGTTCTTTATGAAAAGACGAACTAAAGGTTATCAGCAGTATGGTTGGGATTGCTTAATATTTAAAGCATAAAAAAAGGCGCTTTCAAGCGCCTTTTTTGTAGGGATAATTCTACGACCACCAGCTTTGTGCTGACATCTCTTTAATCTCGATATCTGGAATATCGATAGTCGTTGTTTTTTGCGCTACAAATAGTTCTTTAATAAATTTAATCATTGTATGAACTCCTCTTAAATGCGCTTCGCGCTGCCACGGCCTTTAGCCAACTCTTCTTGCAAACGCATATCGATACGCTTTGCACTACCACGGCCTTTAGCCAGTTCTTCTTCTAAACGCATATCGATGCGCTTTGCGCTACCGCGGCCTTTAGCCAATTCTTCTTCTAAACGCATGTCAATACGCTTTGCACTACCGCGACCTTTAGCCAATTCTTCTTCAAGTTCCATATCAATGCGCTTAGCACTTCCACGTCCTTTGGCTTTTAATTCAGACTCAAGCTCTAACAATATTCTCTTAGCACTACCACGACCTTTAGCTAGTTGTTCAAAAGATCCTGTATCGTTTTGCTGGACGCTATTTACACTTTCAGTAGCTGGGCTAACAGAAACAGCGAGTGACATCAAAATAGAGCTTAACATTGTATAAATCCTTAGTTTTTATGAATTTTTAAAATAATAGTGACTCTTATATGCGAAACTCGTGCCAAAGTGTAAAAGCATTGTAAATAAAGGGGTGTGGCATATGTTCAAGAATTTGACATTTTACATTCTAAATTAAGATTTATCTACGAAATTCTTCGTCAAATAATTGACAGACTGATTGCAAGTGCAATAAAAATAGGGCACGAACATAAGAATAGTTCGCGTGCGGATAGTGATGTGGTATTGGCTTTACTTAAATGAAGTAGAGATATTTGTTATTTGATGAGACAACAAATATTTATGGAAGTCGTTTTCTGAAATAGGCTTACTATACAAATAGCCTTGAAGTTGTTCACACTTTAATTCAGATAGATATTTTAGCTGACCGTTGCTTTCTACACCTTCAGCAACAACCTCTAGTCCTAAGTTGTGTGCGATAGTAACGATGGTTGCCACCATATTACGACCTTGCTCTGAATGTTCGATATCGTCAACAAAGGCTTTATCAATTTTTAAGGTATTCAGCGGGAACTTACGCAAGTAGGCGAGTGAAGAGTATCCCGTACCAAAATCATCTAGTGACAGATGTATTCCCATATGGCGCAGCTGCAGCATGGTTTCAATGGCTTTTTGAGGATTCTCCATTACCGTGCCTTCAGTTATTTCAAGCTCAAGGTGATTGGCAGGTAATCCACTTTCTTGCAATATATTCGCTATAGATTCAACTAAATTAGGTTGCGTAAATTGAATCGCTGATAGATTGACCGCGACTTTGCCGTCAAACAATCCAGCATCTAGCCACTTCTTGGTAGCGTAGCAGGCTTTCTTAAGGACAACTGCACCTATATCTATGATTTGCCCCGTTTCTTCTGATACAGGGATAAACACTAGTGGGCTAATCAAACCTTTTGAAGGCGTTTCAAATCTAACTAATGCTTCTATACCCGAAACCTTACCCGTTTCAATATTAATTTTAGGTTGATAAAACACAGAGAAGTAGTCTTCTTTGAGACCATGGCGAATTAAGTTTTCTACCTGCAAGCGTTTTACTGCTTGCTTGTTCATGTTGTCGCTAAAGAACTGATAACGATTACCACCTAAGTTTTTGGCGTGATACATGGCGGTATCAGCGTTTTTAAGTAGCTCTTGGCTAGATGCTCCATCTTCTGGGTAGAGCACAATACCAATACTGCTATACAACACAACTTCTTGACTACGCAATTTCATCGGTTGAGCAATGGTTTCTAGCACTTCTTTTGCAATAGACGTAATGGTGTGAATGTCGTTTGTATTTTCAATAATCAAACTAAATTCATCACCACCTAATCGGTACACGGTATCTTGTTTTCTGCCGATGTTGGAAATGCGATCAGCTACAGAACATAGCAACATGTCGCCAATTTCATGTCCCATAGAATCATTGATTTTCTTGAAGTTATCCAAATCAAAGACAAGTAGAGCATGCGGTGTGCCTTGTTCAACAAGTTTTGTTTGAGTTGCTTGGAAAAATGCGCGATTCGGTAATTGGGTTAAGCTATCTGAATTAGCAAGTTTACGTAGCTCTGATTCTGTTTTCTTACGTTCGGTGATATCTGAAAATACACCAACAAAATGCGAAATAGCTTGGCTTTCATCACGAATTACATCCAGGTTCAACTCTATCAAGTAGGTTTCACCATCTGGGCGCTTAGCCTCGATTTCATCGTGCCAATTACCATTTCGAATAAGATCAGCTTTTAAGCGCTCAACAAAAGAATCTGGGTATAAAGAGAAGGCTAATGGTCTACCAAGAATTTGCTGTTGAGTTTCACCGGTAATTAATTCATAGGCTTCGTTAACTTCAATGATATTGAAATGTTGGTCGTAAATAACCACTGCATCTGAGATGTTTTCGACGCATTTTTCAAACAGTTTTAAACTTTCTTCTGTATTTTTAAGGACACTGATGTCTTTCAATGTACCTGTCATACGAATAGGCTGTTGCTTGTGGTCACGCTCAACGACTTTACCGCGGTCTAGTACCCACACCCAATCGCCGCGTGTACTTTTAACGCGATAAGTCGATTCAAAATGATCGGTTATTTGTGCAAAATGTTCATTCAACGCTTGTCTTACACGCGGAATATCATGTGGATGAATATTGGTATCTTCTGGACCAGCACTTCGGCGACCATCTTGCGGAAAGTCGAGCACACCCCAAATATTAGAACGATAAATACGGCCACTCTTTAAGTTCCAATCCCACATTTCATCACCACTACCCCAAAGCGATAGTTTAAGGCGTTCCTCACTTTGTTTAATTTTCAGAGTGTATTCACGTTTTTTGTAGACTTGGTAAACCACATAGCACATGAAAAGAATGGCTAGTAGGGTATATACTGGCTTAGCTACAGTTGTTAAAAACCAGGGTGGCAAGATTGTAATATCTAGCTGTGTTGTCTGTTTGAGGTTTGAGTTTCTCGTGTCGTATGCTTCTAGCTTAAAGCGATAGCTTCCATGAGGTATCCCTGTATATGTTGCAGACCGCTGTTTAGGGGCTGCTGTTATCCAGTTCTCGTCGAATCCTTCTAGGAAGTATCTGTAAGCTACTTGCCCCTGAATTTTACTGTTTGGACTGATAAAGGAGAACGTAAAAGGAGATTCTTTGTGTTTTAAAACGAGTTCATTTTTAAACAAAAGAGCTTTGTCTAACGGGTATTGTTCATCAGTTTGGTTACTAATTATTGGAAGCGGTTTGTTCGCAATTGATAGGTTGGACAAAATTGGTTTAGAAACTTTGTTCTCTATAGCGAGTGATACTTTAGGGTTTATGATATGCACACCAGAAAATTCGCCAAAGACTAGATTGCCATTAGCAAATTTGGCACTTGCATGTTCACTAAACGTTGTGTTTGTATCTAGAAAGTCAAATGAGTAATGTTGAAGCTTGTTAGTGTTGCTGTTAATTACGCTTAAACCTTTACTTGTCGCGACCCAAATATTGTCGTAGTCATCTTTAGCCAAGTTAGTTACAACGTTGTTGGCTAATCCTTTGTTCTCGTCAAACAGCAATTTCCTTTTATTTTCAATGTCATAACTTAATACACCTTGCCCATCATTTGCTAGCCAGAGGTTACCATTACTGAATAGCATAGAAACCTGTCTTGATAAGTTAAATTTGAGCTCTTTTGCAGACACTAACACGGAAAAAGTTTCAGAAATGAAATCAAATTGAAAGATATGCCCATCGTTAGATGCGACTAGAATTTTGTTTTTTTCATTTGAGTTTAAAACGATTTGTGAGATGTCTTTGTTTTTTAAATTAAAGGAATTGTGTGATTGGTTGACTAGATCAATTATGTTTAAGCTACCATCTTCACCAACATACCAAAGTTTATTCTCATTGATAAAAGCTCTGCCAAGAACCTCAGCCTCAAAGTTTGGAATAAACTCTAGTACTTCGAATGCTCGATTATTCTTTAGGTCTACTTTGTATAAAGCGTTATTCCAGGTTACGACATAGAGCTCGTTGTTATGAGTTAACAACTCAAAAGGGTATGAATCTAGATTGATTGGCTTATTCACGTTTGAGTATAACTGGTTCCCATCGGGAGTTATCCAAAACAGCTTATCTTTTACTACAGCCACGCCAGTTACAGAATTACTAGATTTAACAAAGGTAAAAGGAGGTTGTAGTTGTGTGGAACTAAAATTATTAAACAAGAATAATCCGCCCCCCCAACTTGTAATCCAATACTTGTCAAACTGTCCTTTAACAATCTTAGTTATAAACTGATTTTCAATTGCTTCTCTTTGCAAATCAAGTCGTTGAGTAATTGAATCATAAAGGTATAAGCCATTGACAGAACCTATCAACACAAATCTTTCTGAAATTGCGTTTAAGGCTCTTATCTCCAAACCATTCATTTGTTGGGTTATGGAATTTGATGTTGGTCTGTAATTATCGTCAAAAACGTACAGTCCCTTATCTGTTGCGACCCAGATATTGTCGTCGATACTTTTGATTTCAAACACCGAACTAGCAGCAACGTTAATATCCCATCTGTTGGGCTTAGCCAATGACACGGCATAAGTGAGCTGTTTGTCAGCTAAAAACAATCCGTTTTCATAAGTACCAATCCAAAAACGGTCTTTAGTATCTTGGAAGATACTTTTTATTTCAGTGAGAGACTGATTTTCTCGGGATAGATTGATAGCGGTAGCTTGGCGAGTTTGTGTGTCAAAAGTATTTAAGCCTGAGCGAGTGGCGACTAAGAGTTGGTTACTTTCTGATTCGAATATTTCCCAAACTATGTTATCTCGTAATTTGCTGTTTTGTTGGGTATAGGTGGAAAAGTCATCAGTTTGTTTATTGTAACGTACCAAGCCTTTCTCAGTACCAATCCAGAGCGTGTTAGCACTATCTATATATAAGCGCCTGATGAAATTGTCTGGAATTGATTTTGGGTTGTTGGGGTTGTGGCGGTAAAACACATACTGTTCGCCGTCAAACCTATTAAGCCCGTCTTCAGTTGCTATCCAAACAAAGCCATGTTTGTCTTGTACCACATCAAAGGTACTGTTGTTCGACAGTCCTGATCCATCTTTTTGAATGGTGTAGTTTTTAAAGTCGAGTTCGATAGCGGCAGATTGTTGTGATGCATAAGAAAAACAGGACGCAAAAATTAACGCGACTACACTAGGGGTAGACACGAAAATACGCACAAATTTTTTCCATTCAAACAGCAAAATACAACAACCCTAAAAGGAAAGTGTTTTATTTTCAAAGAGCTAAGGTGTAAAGACCAGACTCTTTTTTAATTATCCTGTCATTACAATGCATGCGGCATGACAAGTCAACTAAATAGAGTCAAAATTACGACACTTTTAATAGATTAATTTTATTAGAGCGCTTTGAGCTCTTCTGCCGTTTTTACGATACGGCCAGATTTTGGCATTTCGTTCATTTCTTCTGCAATTTTGTAGGAAAGTAATGCTAAGCGATCGGGTTGGTGATCGGCTATCAAGTGTTGATCAATGAAAGACGCGGTTTGCTCTATGCTAATGTGTTGCAGAGCGTCTATTAATAGCGCTTTTTGATTAAATTGTAGGTCTTTATTACAAATGGCTGCCCAAAAGCGCTGACTTTGAATGCGCATACTGGTGGCTTTTTCTAACAATTGCCCCGCAAGTCCATTCTTTAAGTTTTGCCATTCCTGTTCAGATAATTGAGCAAGGATACTTTTCGCGTTGAAAATGAACGTGTTCATTTCAGCAAGGAGAGATTCTGCATTTGTATGTGGAGATTGAATATAAAAGGCAATGCCAGGATATTGATGGATGGGTACAAAACCAACACCCACAAGATAGCCTAATTGTTTTTCCGTGCGCATTTCTTCAAAAAACAAGGGGGCCAAAAGCTGACTAACCAACATACACAACGCCGTGTATAAAGGACTTTTATCGGCCATTGGATAGTACACAATAGTGCCATTATCATGTTCAGGTAACAGCAACGGAATGTTGATTTGACCTTTACCGGCAAGCAGCACATGTTTCGGATCTACTTCATTATCATCTGCCATGGCATCACCGAGTTGATGTTTGATGATGTCACTAATTTTGTTGGCATCTTGTTGTTGCCAATTGCCATGAATAAGCGCCTGTACAGAAATTGCGTCTAGTAACTTAGCTGAAAATGCGACAAATGCTTCAAAAGGGGTTTCTAATAGCGCTTCGTAGAGCTCGTCGGCATGAGGGTTAGCAGGTTGTAAGTAGCTACTTAATAATGAAAAAAGTTGCGACATTGATTTACTTCGACGCGCGTTCGCCCATGTGATCAGCATTTGATGTTTTATTAACTCAAAACTTTCCGCTTGAAACTGCGGTTGTTTTAAACGTATCAGCAGTTTTTCTAGTAGTATATGTTGTTTCTCACTAAAGCCTGAAACCTGCAAAGAAATGCCAGCTTGATGAGAAAATACACCATAACTCATGCCGGCAAGTTCGGCATCGTAAAACTCTTCAGCTACAGAATACAGAAATAGATCCACAAAAAGGCGTGTTAATGCGATGTTCTTCGGCGACTCAACGCACAAGGGAGAATCAATGCCAATATATATAAAGCCTTTTGGCGTTTTAAAGGTTTGATCTTGTTTAAACCAAACAGTTAGACCATCACTTTGTTGACTGATTTTAGGTAAAAGCACTTTATCTGGATGCGTGTTTTCAACGAGTTCCGGCGACACTATGGTATAAGGGTTTTTACTCGGCAGGTGAAAACGATCTAACGGCGCTATTTCTGATAAAAGTTTAAGGTCTTGTTGTTCAATCTTGGTCACCTTAAAAGGTACTTCATACCATTTACTTTGTTGATCGGCGACGACCGATTTAGATATATGCGCAATGCGCACGTTATCTGCGGACAAATAACCGAGCAAATGATTGTAGGCATCCTTGTCGAAGTACTCCATAGCATAATCACCATAGAGATAATCTTGCTCTGGGTAATAGTGCATATTCATCACAATTTGGCTAACGGATGCTAGTGGCTTGAGGCGCTCTTTATAATTGAAACTGATGTTAGCAATGGCTTGTTTGTCTGCAAAATGATGCGCCTCGATAGGCGTTTTATGAAGAAGATTGATATAGCTAAATACCGCACCGACAATGGCTCTTATGTTTTCTTCACCCTTATCAGTCAGTGAAATATTAATATTAAAATCTTTGAAGTTTTCGCCTGAAACACCGGCGCCAGCGCTAAGTGACAATGCCCATTGTTTTTCTCTAAGGTATGATAATACGCTGCCTTCACCTTCGTATCCAAGTAAATAGGCGAGCAGCGCATCTGGTTTAGATTCATAAAAGGGTAGTGTGTTTTCCATGGGAAAACTTAACACTAATTGTGTGTCATCGCGCACCGGCTGTATATCTATTTTGATGCCTTTGTTTTCATCAAGATAAAGCGGCTCACTAAGCGGCTCTTTAGACTTTGTTGTTGTTTTAATATCACTAAAGTATTCATCAGCATATTGGGCTAACTCATCAAGCGATTGAGGGCCCTCGATAGCGAGCGTCATAAAAGGAGCACAATAGTGTTCATCAACAAACGCAACGACATGGTCTCTAATTGGGTCATTTGGTTTATCCGCAAGTGTGTCTATGTTACCCACAGAAAACTTAGCAAAAGGATGGCTCTGATTAATGGTTTCTTTATGTACGTCGTATACGCGACGTATATCGTCTTTCAGTTTCAGTTTAAATTCAGCATCTACATTCTTTCGTTCTTTTTCTACAAACTCTTGCGCTAATACGGGTGAAATAAAGAACTGAGCAAAGCGATCTAATGCGGGCGCCAAAACATCAGCGTTGATTTCAAAAAA
The DNA here is from genome assembly GCF_030295955.1 of Thalassotalea agarivorans. Lineage (NCBI taxonomy): Bacteria > Pseudomonadati > Pseudomonadota > Gammaproteobacteria > Alteromonadales > Colwelliaceae > Thalassotalea > Thalassotalea agarivorans. The sequence continues at coordinate 2,228,453 of NZ_AP027363.1, read as the reverse complement.
GAAGCAGGTATGTTCTGTTGCTGTCCAAGCATTGTTGCTGCCGCCATGACTAGCAATATACTTTTGGTATTCACTGCCGTCTGGGTATTTAGTGGTGCCCAAAAACAACATGTGCTCTACAAAATGCGCAAGACCTTGTTTGTCTTCGGGGTCTGAAAAGTGTCCAACATTAACGGCAAGCGCTGCCGCTGACATTTTGGATGTAGGATTGTGGCAAACGACAACACGCAAACCATTGGCCAATGAAATGGCACGATAAGATTTGGGATCATTGATACTTTGCTTCAATTGTTGCTCCTAACGTTCGCGTTATGTAGATAAACCGAGTACTGGTTCCGAAGATCACAAACAGCAACAATGTAAGCTTTGACAGTTAAAAGTGTGGTTTATCATTGCGTTAACTTTAGCTTAGCACTGATTTAATCATAATTACTACAACTTATTAACGTATGCGAAACAAACGACCTAGCATGGCTGATTAATGGTACGTCAATTGTGCAATAATGTTGTATTTAAAGGCGATAATGCTCTTGTGCAGCGATAAAACTATTTGTTTGCTGAATAGGTTATTGAAAAGTCTAACATCTTATTCAAAAATATATCTACTACTTTGTTCGTAGTAAGCCAGATTTTAACAGCATTTGTCAGCTAAATGTGGGAAAAACAAAACAACACTTAACAATTAATCGATAACGGGGTTACAATATTTGTAGCGAACATTTACACGGTATTAATACATGCGCCTGTTTATTATGCGCCATGGGCAAGCAGAAGCCGAATCTATCGACAAACCCGATGCGCAAAGAGTGTTAACAGAGCAAGGTAAGCTTGAAGCAAAAGTTATGGGTAGTTGGTTGGCAAAGCATCAGCCTGCATTAGATTTCGTTATCGCAAGTCCATACATCAGAGCGCAGCAAACCGCTGATATAGTGCTGAACCAGCAACAAGGTGTTCCTTCGCGAGAAACCTCTTCACTCATTACCCCTTCTGGCAATGCAAGCAATGTGCATGATTATCTAGATGGTTTACTGGCGATTGAAAAATGGCAAAGTATTGCTTTGTTTTCACACATGCCAATCGTGAGCTATTTAACCGCAGAACTTACCGATGGAAACAATACCCCTATATTCCAAACTGCAGCGATTGCGGTGATTGACTATGACATGAAGAAAATGAAGGGACAGTTACTGGAGCTAATCGCACCAAACGACTTGTGCTAAAGCTTGCCATCTTTATCGTGGATATCAACTAATACAAGCAAAGCACCATCACCACCGTACTCTAGGGGGGCTTGGTGGAATGCCATCACATCGGGATGCTGAACTAACCAATGCGGTACTTTGTTTTTTAAGATTCTGCTGCCTAAACCGTGCACGATACACACACATTTAGCATGCTCTTTTTGGCATGCATGCAATAAGGCCGCAATCTCTGCTTTTGATGTTTGCTGATCAAGACCATGTAAATCCAGAATCAAATCTGGGTGATATATGCCACGGCGTAAATTTTTTGCCTCAAAACTATCAACGTCGTCACGCACATATTTTGTGGGACCGGAGTCGTTTAAAGCTGGTTCGTATTCGTCAGAAAAGTGAAAGCTGGCAATTTGTTTCTTTTTAGTATGGTTTTTAGTGGCTAATGGGTGCTTGCGAGAAGATTTCACAGGGTGTATCTTGTCTTGCACTAACGGCTTTGTGCCGCTAGTAGCGTCTTTAAACAGTTGTTTTTCTTGCTCACTCAGCAAATCTTTAAATTTCATGTGAGCAGTCTAAATGATTTACAATAGAAGACAAGAAAAATACTAAGCATAGGAATAATTTGGCTGTGTCATCATCGAATATTCAATCTCAATTACTTACAATCCTTGATATGGTGCGCTATGGTGCGTCTCAGTTCAATCAAGCTGACTTATTTTTTGGTCACGGCACGGATAACGCGTGGGATGAAGCGGTAAGTTTAACTATGTTTGCATTGCATCTTGAGCGCGATTTGTTTGAGCGTGCGAAAATGGCGACATTGCTTGAAGAAGAGAAGGCAAGTGTTTTGGCATTATTTGAACAGCGTGTAACGTCGCACAAGCCAGCAGCTTACCTGATTAATCAAGCACAATTTGCTGGTTTAAGCTTTTATGTCGATGAACGCGTACTTGTGCCGCGCTCTCCAATCGCAGAGTTAATACACAACAAATTTTCACCTGAATTTAATCAAGATAGAGCGCCACATCGTATTTTAGATTTATGTACAGGTAGCGGCTGTATTGCCATTGCATGTGCTTATGCGTTTCCTCTAGCAGAGGTTGATGCTGTTGATATATCTATAGACGCTCTTGATGTTGCGCAAATCAATATCGAGGGGCATGGTCTAGAGGCACAAGTTATTCCAATTCAATCTGATGTTTTTTCTAACCTAGACGGTTTTAAATATGATTTAATTGTGACTAATCCGCCGTATGTCGATCAGGAAGACGTAGAAAGCTTGCCTGATGAATATCTTCACGAACCTGAAATAGGTTTAGGCAGCGGCAGCGATGGCTTAGATATAACACGCAAAATTTTAGCGCAGGCTGCTGAGCACCTTAACGACGATGGGGTACTTATATGTGAAGTGGGTAATTCTCAAATCCATGTAGAGTCCGCTTACCCCGAAGTAACATTTACTTGGTTGACGTTTGAACATGGCGGTCACGGCGTATTTAAGCTGACAAAAGCAGAGCTTGATAAGTATCAAGATATTTTTAATCAACGAATAGTAAAAGAAGCATAATGTCTGGAAATACAATAGGAAAGTTGTTTACGGTTACAACGTTTGGCGAAAGTCATGGTGCGGGTTTGGGCGCCATTGTAGATGGTTGCCCTCCGGGTATCAGCTTAACGGAAGAAGATTTACAGCACGACTTGGATCGCAGAAAGCCTGGTACGTCTCGCTATACCACGGCACGCCGGGAAGCAGATAAAGTTCGTATTGTTTCTGGTGTCTTTGAAGGTAAAACTACCGGGACACCTATTGGTCTTCTGATAGAAAATACAGACCAACGCTCTAAGGACTATGGCAACATTGCTCAAAGCTTTAGACCTGGTCATGCTGATTATACTTATACCCACAAATACGGCTTTCGTGATTATCGCGGCGGCGGTCGCTCTTCAGCGCGTGAAACAGCAATGCGCGTTGCTGCAGGTGCCATTGCTAAAAAATATTTAAAAGAATCTTTTGGTGTGTCTTTTAAAGGCTGTGTCACGCAAATAGGCCCAATTGAAGCAGAACAATTTGATTGGGAACAAGTGCCTCACAATCCATTTTTCTTCCCTGATACCACTAAATTGGATGCGTTAGACGAGTTCCTGCGCGGTATCATCAAACAAAAAGACTCCATTGGTGCCAAGGTGATGGTGGTTGCAGAAGGCGTTCCTGTAGGATTAGGAGAGCCAGTGTTTGATCGTTTAGACGCGGATTTAGCACATAGCTTGATGAGTATTAATGCTGTTAAAGGTATCGAGATAGGTGATGGATTTGCAGTGGTTAATCAAAAAGGCTCAGAGCATAGAGATGAAATTACGCCTGAGGGATTTTTGTCTAATCATGCCGGTGGCGTGTTAGGCGGAATATCTTCTGGTCAACCTATTGTCGCGTATCTCGCGCTTAAACCAACTTCCTCAATTGGTATTAGCGGCAAGACCATAGATAGCGATGGTAATCCGACCGATATTATTACCAAGGGTCGCCACGATCCGTGTGTAGGTATTCGCGCTGTACCGATTGCAGAAGCGATGATGGCTATAACTTTGTTGGATCATTTGATGCGACATCGCGCACAGAATACTGGCGTAGAATGTAACACGCCTATTGTTGAGTAATGAGATCCGCAAAACCGTCCTTATATGTCGCGTTAGCGGGTAATTACTTTTGGTATTTTGCCGTCATTGGTTTGATGGCTCCTTTTCTTGCTGTTTATTTAAATGCGCTAGGTTTCACCTCAGTGGAAATCGGTGAATTACTGGCATTTGTGATGGCAACAAAAATCATCGGCCCACCTATCTGGGCGGTACTTTCAGACAAAACAGGTCAGCAGGCGTCCATCATTCGACTGGGCGCATTATTATCGCTTGTGTTTTGCATTCCGCTTTATTTTAGCCAAGGTTATTGGGCTGTTGCAGTTTGCTTTACCATGTACAGCTTCTTTTGGAATGCCGTCATGCCGCAATTAGAAGCGATGACTGTTGCTTCCGTTCGCAAGAAGGCCAAGATTTACGCGCGCATTAGAAGCTGGGGTAGTTTAGGTTTCATTATTTTTGCCATTATCTCGGGCGAAATTCTCGATCTATTTGGTGATGAAAGCTACCTACATTTAACCTTATTTATCTCTTTTTGTTTGTTTCTGTTTACCTTGTTGCTGCGACAACCGAAACGAGCACAGCGACAACAAGCGCAGTCTTCGCCAATCAAGGCTCAAATTCTACAACCTAATTTTATGATCTTCTTCGTTGTTGGTTTGTTGTTGCAAGCAAGCTTTGGCCCGTTTAATGGTTTCTTTGCGTTGTTTCTAAAAGACCTTGGCTATGCGGGTTACGAAATTGGTTTGCTGATCGCGGTAGGTGCGATTGCTGAAATCTTTATTTTTATTATTGCCGGCTTGATATTTAAAGGCTTTCATATTCATCATTTGTTTACCTTTATTTTGATTGTTACAGCAATGCGTTGGTACTTTACGGGGCATTTCGCTGAACATGCATGGGTACTGGTTGCTTGCCAAATTAGTCACTGTCTTTCGTATGGCCTTTATCATGCTTGCGCTATGCAATTCATTAATCATCATTTCAAACATGATCAGCAAAACAGAGGGCAAGCGTTATACATCGCTGGTGTCTTTGGTATTGGTGGTGCTTTAGGTGTTTATCTTACAGGTTTAGTTTGGCAACAAGGTGAAGGTGCGACGCTCAGTTTTGATATCGCCACCGGCTTTGTATTAGTTGCTTTTCTGCTGTCTCTGTTGATGAAACCAATTTCACTAGGAACAGCCTCAAAAGATTAATGCTTGTACCTCACGCCTTTTTGTATACAATATACCTAAATTGAGTGTTAAGTGTAATTTTGAATGAAGCAACTATTTTTAGTTGGGATATGTGCATTATTGACCGCATGTAAAGACGCGCCCACAAGTAAACAAGAAGATAACGCGAATACCACATGTATTGAGGCGTATCCCGCAACAGCACAATACCTTTTATCATTGGAACACAAGGGTTGGAATAGCTGCTTCAATCATCAGAGTGAAGGGTTAATTGACTCTGTCACAGCTGCAATAATTGCTGAGTCTCAGCAACAAAGCGTCTCACAGGATTTAGACGATTTATTGTATTATCTGCGAGCACACTCATATTATGTTGATACAGACGAGTTAACCAAAGCGCAACGAGCGCAATTGTCTAGCGCGATAGATGCGGTTACAACAAGAGCTGATTTTTATCACCAAAACGATAGTGCGAGGCGGTTACAAGAACACGTACTCGTAACGCTTTATCGCTATTTTGCTACAGACGACGGCGCCAATGTTGTTAGCGAACACGTATCTACACTTGTTACATTGCTGGCACAGTTTAATGGTGTCGATGTAAGTACTTTATCCAAACAAGGTCAATACACGTTGTGGGAGCTTTATCGCACATTGGGCTTTGTTTCATTTGAAGCGCGCGACCAAAGCGAACTTAAAGAAAAAATAATGGGTGATGAGGAAAATTCGACGGCGCTGATGAATGCTATCGATAAGCACATGCACTCCCTTACCACTAATGATTGGCCTTTAACGCACACCTTGTGGCTAGCAGCTTCGCAGCATTATATAGCCAATGAGGCGCAGCAAACCGCGCTGGACAAAAAGGTAAGTGAGTACTTGTTTAATCATGCTAACCTTTCAGACTTAGAACAGCGTGAACTTTTTTCCCAGCATTACCTCGTTAATTCTTATCGCTACCATGAGCAATGTGAAACTGATTTTAAAGGTCAATGTGAGATCCCAACAATTGATGAGTTTTTACCGGTAAACCATACCTGTTCAGACACCTTGTTTATTCGTGCGACGCAAATGACTGCGGAGCAACTAGAACAATCTTGCACAGTACTTACCTCTCAAGAGCGTTTCTTTCATGATACGCTTGCCACGGGTAGGGTACCCACGGCAGATGATCAAAATACAAAGTTGCGTGTCGTAATCTTTGATAATTACAGTGAATACAATCGATGGGGCCAACTCTTTTTTAATATAGGCACTGACAATGGCGGTATGTATATTGAAGGTGATCCTGCAAAAGAAGGTAACCAAGCAACATATTATGCATTTGAGGCCTTCTGGAAGCAACCTGCTTTTAGTGTGTGGAACCTCAATCATGAGTATGTTCATTACTTAGATGGCCGCTTCGTAAAGTACGGTACCTTTGGGCATTTTCCGAGCCATTTAGTGTGGTGGTCAGAAGGCATTGCCGAGTATATTTCTAAACAAAATGCCAATAAACGTAGCTTTGCCTTACTCAGGAAAAAAGAGGAAGGGCAGTGGCCGACATTGAAAGATATTTTTGCGACGTCATACAATGATGGTGCAGACCGCGTTTATCGTTGGAGCTACCAGGCAATCCGTTATCTTGCTGAAAATTATTTAGAGCAGCTTCAAGCATTAGGACACGCGCTTAAAGATAACGATTTTGAGCGATACGCGAGGTTGCTCGATACATTAGCAAGTGAGCACCAAGCAGACTTTCGCGCTTGGCAAACATCTCATAAACCAGCCGAAACAGAAGCCGTTAAAACGCCAGATGAATATACGCCCACTTATATGTGGCGTTATATGTATCGCGCCTATCTGATGCCGGCGTCACTAGAGATAAATGACAGGCACAAACATTTTGAAAATTGGGGCTAAGGGTGAATAAAAGCAACAAGGTTAGGATGTTTTACTTGGTAGCTTTTTAGCCTGTTGCAAAGCGATGTTGGCAAGTTTGATTGGGTCTTTTTGACAAAGTTAAGCTGCAGATAAAAAGGCGTTAACTTAGCATCGGCAAAGCAATATATATTGCGATGCTGATTTATAGCATGTTTTACAAGTATTGAACCTAATCCTTGGTGTTGGTGTTGCGTTTTAACAACTACACCGTGTAAGAAGGTATAGCCATATTCAGGGTTAATTTCAGAGCAAAATGCTGCTGCCAACATATCGTTTTCATTATTAACCGATGGACTATCGGCCAACACATAACATGTATCGAATCCCATATAGGATATTGGGTAATGTTGCGATTTATAAAAGCGCAATAGCGCTTTTTTATGTGCTTTGCTCAGTGTAACAATATGCATAATAAAAAGGCGGTCAATGACCGCCTAATTGAATAACAGTCTATCAATCATACCCTTAAAGCTTTCTCACCTCGAGCCAGACCTACACTGCCAGAGCGCGCTGATTCAATAATTTCGGTTTCGTGAGAAAGTGCGGTGACAAATGCATTGAGTTTGTCTGCATCTCCGGTTATTTGAATGGTATATACCTGCTTACCGACATCGACAATACCCGCTCTAAATATATCAGTAATACGCTTAACTTCTGTTCGCGTCTTATCATTCATAGCCAACACTTTGATCAACAAAATCTCTCGTTCGATATGACTTCTTTCTGTAAGGTCGGTAATTTTTATCACATCGATCAACTTGTTTACCTGCTTTACAATTTGCTCTAATACCTTGTCATCACCGTTGGTAGCAATGGTAATACGTGAAATACTAGCATCAGCTGTTGGCGCAACAGTAAGGCTTTCGATGTTGTAGGCGCGTTGAGAGAACAAACCTACAATGCGAGATAAGCTGCCAGGTTCATTTTCCAATAGAATAGCTAAAATACGGCGCATTAGACTTTCTCTCCTTTTTTGATCCACATCTCATCAACAGCACCATGACGCACTTGCATAGGATAAACGTGTTCAGTTTCGTCTACTAAAATGTCAATAAAAACGAGTCTATCTTTAATGGCAAATGCCTCGGCTAGTTTCTCGTCTAACTCATCTATTGTGTTGATTTGGATACCAACGTGGCCATAAGCTTCTGCAAGCTTAACAAAATCAGGCAATGACTCCATGTAAGAAGAAGAGTGTCGGCCACCATAAATCATGTCTTGCCACTGTCTTACCATACCCAATGAACGATTGTTCAGGGACACAACTTTTACTGGTAGATTATATTGCTGACAAGTTGAAAGCTCTTGAATGTTCATTTGGATAGAGCCGTCGCCGGTAATACAAATTACTTCTTCCTCTGGCAGAGCATGCTTTACACCCATTGCAGCTGGCAAACCAAATCCCATGGTGCCTAAGCCGCCAGAGTTGATCCATTGCCTTGGCTTGGCAAAAGGGTAGTATTGTGCGGCAAACATTTGGTGTTGACCAACATCTGAAGTTACGTACGCTTTACCCTCGGTCAGTTTATAAATGGCTTCAACAACGGTTTGTGGTTTGATTAACCCTTCTGCCGGCTGCTCATAGCTCAAGCTCTTTAACGCACGCCATTGATTGATTTGTTGCCACCAGCTAGCGTTGGCTTCTTCGTCAACTTGATATTGTGTTGCATCCATTTCGTCAAGCAACTGTTGGATAACAATGTCCACCAAACCAACAACAGGGATATGCGCATTAATGGTTTTTGAAATCGATGTCGGATCGATGTCCACATGAATAATGGTTGCGTTCGGGCAAAACTTCTTAACATTATTAGTAACGCGATCGTCAAATCGTGCACCTAAAGCCAGAATCACGTCAGCGTGTGCCATGGCTTTGTTTGCTTCAACCGTACCATGCATGCCAAGCATACCAATAAAGTTGTCATGAACGCCCGAAAGGCCGCCTAAGCCCATTAAGGTATTGGTGCATGGCGCATTTAGACGTTCTACCAATTGTGTCAGTAATTCTGAGGCATCGGCGGTAATAATGCCGCCACCAGAATATACAACCAGCTTTTTAGCCGCTGTAATTGTGCTGACCGCTTTTCGAATTTGTTTTGGGTGGCCTTTGGCACTTGGATTGTATGAGCGAATACTGACAGACTTTTCTAGTACAAAAGGAGCTTTATTCTGCGGCAATAGAATGTCTTTAGGTAATTCAATCACAACCGGCCCAGGACGACCTGTGCTCGCTATATAAAATGCTTTTGCAATGACATTAGGTATTTCTTCGATGGTACGGCAATTGAAGCTATGTTTAACAATAGGGCGAGAACAACCAATGATATCAGTTTCTTGAAACGCATCGTCGCCAATCATATTGCTTGGCACCTGTCCTGCAAGCACCACCATTGGGATAGAGTCCATGTAAGCGGTAGCGATACCGGTTACACAGTTGGTGTTACCTGGACCTGAGGTTGCTAAAACAACACCTGTTTCCCCAGTAGCGCGAGTATAGCCATCGGCCATATGCGTCGCCGCTTGTTCATGGCGAACTAGAATATGTTCTACACTAGACTGCTCAAATATGGCGTCATAAATATCTAGAACAGAGCCACCAGGATAACCAAATATGTATTTTACATCTAAGGCATCTAAGGCTTTAACTACCAGCTGCGCTCCCGAGTATGTTTCGGTTGTCATAATATTGTTTCCATTTAAATGCTAAACATAAAAAACCCCGCTAAGGTGCGGGGTTTTTTGGGATTCTATTAATCGTTAGATGATTTTTATAGACGCACCGTGCCCCGCAGTGATTTGACTACCACTACGACTAAGAGCATGACTGTGAGTACAATAATATGTTTCATCTAAACTATTTTCCGTTAATTTGAGTATAGTTTTAAGGGCTTTGCTAAATAGTGTCAACCATTAATTACGAATTAGATGTAATTATTTTTTATATTTAATTGACATGAGAAATAAAGCGAGTGTTTTCGGGGTCTTATTGTCAGTATTAATTACACCTATAATGTCTATTTGTGTCATGTATTTAGGTGTTTTTATTGTAAATAAATCCTGATCCTTGTTACTGTATAAAGAGTAACATTAATTAACAGTTTGTAATTGCTAAATAAAGTACGCTGTATTTGAATCAGTTTGAAGGAAGAAATGATGAATAAATTTAAGGCTTTATGTGTTTTTGTTGCAGCAAGTTTGATTGCTGCTTGTACTTCGACTTATGCACCCAAAGTAGACGCCGATCAAAATGCCAATGTAGATATCTCCAACTACAAAACATTTGCTTGGTTGAAACCGGGCAAGATCCTAGTTGAAGCCGCTGAAGCCAATCCAGTCGCTCTGCAACGCATGGAAAAGGCTATTGAAGACGAGTTTAAAAAGAAAGGCTACAGCTTAGTCGCTGATCCAGAACAAGCGGATTTTGCTATCTCATATACTGTGGGTAACCGTGACAAGATTAAAGTAGATACATACCCAGCAACATATAACGCAGGTTTTGGTTGGGGACGTGGCTACTACGGTGGCATGTACATGGGTAATGAAACTCGCGTACGTACATACACGGAAGGTCGTTTAGCGATTGACGTATATGATGTTAAAACGAAGCAACCTGCTTGGCATGGCTGGGCTGTGAAGAAAATATCTTCAAGCGATAAAGAAAATCCTGAGGCGGCAATTAAAGATGTTGTTCGTCAAATCATCGAACAATTTAACGCACCAGTGAGCAAGTAGACGTTACTTTACACAAATAAAGCCAGCACAAATGCTGGCTTTTTTATTGGGATAATTTATCAACTGTGGCGGTGCACGCTTGTGCAAAGGTTTTAAGAAAGTAATCGACTTCCGGCATCTCTTGGGTCAACTTTTCTAACTTCTTGTCTAGCTTTTCTTTGACGTGCAAAAATTCATTATTGTGGTGGTTTAACTCGTCTTTGGCTTTGAGGTAAGCGGACAAAATATCCGCTGCTTTAATGACTTTCTTAATCTCTGGGTCTATGTTTTGCTGCACAATAATGTTGCTGAAGGTCGCTTGAAATGGTTTAGGCAACGAAGCAACACATTCTTTCTCAGCTAGCGTTTCAATGTGTTTAAACTCACGAGCGATTTCTTTATTGGCGTATTTGGTAGGACTAACGATATCGCCAAAACGTGTTTCTGACGCGTCATGATAAAGCGCAATCATGGCTATTTTGTTGGCATCTAGCGTACCGTCATAAAGTTTATTGCGTGTTTCTGCGAGCAGGTGAGCAATGATGGCCACTTGGTGACTATGCTCTGCAATATTTTCAGGTTTTACACAGTACATTAATGCCCAGCGCTTTATTAGTGGCATCCTAAACAGCCAGGCAAGAAATGTACTTTGCATAATTAACCCTTAATTTTGTTGGTAACTATCGAAAAAGCTCTTTAATTTGGTTAGCGCCAATTTAAGATCATCGACATGCGGTAAAAACACTAATCTAAAATAGTTTGGCGTATCGATATTAAACCCTCGACCATGTACGAGAAGAATTTTTTCTTGTCTTAATAAATCCAATACCATTTGCTCATCATTGGTAATGCCAAATTTTTCAATATCGACCTTTACAAACAAATATAGCGCACCCATTGCCGGCTGACAGCTTAAACCGTCAATATCGTTGATCATTTGATAGGCCAGATCACGTTGTTGCTTAAGCCGGCCATCGGCCTGAATAAGTTCATTGATGCTCTGATAACCACCCAACGCTGTCTGGATGGCATGCTGACAAGGTACATTTGCACAAAGACGCATAGCTGAAAGAATATTTAATCCTTCTACATAGTCTTGAGCATGTAGTTTAGGCCCCGAAATAACCATCCAGCCGGCGCGAAAACCTGCTATACGATAGTTTTTTGAAAGGCCTCCCATGGTCACAACAAGTACGTCATTTGACAAAGACGCCGTCGGTATATGTTTTACTTCGTCATACAATATTTTGTCATATATTTCGTCGCTAAAGACGATGAGCTGATGCTCTTTAGCGAGTGCTAATATATCTTCTAGTACTTCTTTTGAATAAACACTACCTGTAGGGTTGTTTGGGTTGATTAAAACGATAGCTTTTGTTTTATCGCTAATTTTACTACGCATATCTTCAATATTCGGATACCAATTGTTTTCCTCGTCACACTGATAATGCACAGGTTTGCCACCAGACAATGATACGGCTGCCGTCCAAAGTGGATAGTCTGGTGCAGGAATTAAGACTTCGTCGTGGTTATTAATCAGCCCTTGCATCGCCATAACAATAAGTTCACTAACACCGTTTCCAATGAATATATCGTCGATGCTAATCTCTCGAATACCTTGTTGCTGAAAGTACTGCATAACAGCTACACGCGCAGAATAGATACCTTTTGAATCGCTATAACCTTGAGCTGTGGGCAGGTTATGAATAACGTCTTTGAGGATGTCGTCTGGCGCTTCAAAACCAAATGGCGCCGGATTGCCGATATTGAGTTTTAGGATTTTATGTCCTTCATCTTCTAAACGCTTGGCTTCGGCCGCGATCTGGCCGCGAATTTCATAGCAAACGTTGTCGAGTTTAGAAGACTTTAATACCGGTTTCATTGTCCTTCCTTTAAAGAGAGTTGTTAGTCGGACTAATCATTCCTTAATCTGAGCGGAAGGTAAACAGCTTATTTGGTATAAGGTAAAAAAAAACGCTGTATAAACAGCGTTTTTCTATAAAGTAGTGGGAGTTACTTAATGATATCTAATATTTTATCGATATCTACTAAGGTCTTTTCACCCGTGCGGCGATTCTTAAGTTCTACTTGTTGAGCATCTAAATTGCGCTCGCCAACAATTACTATGTATGGCGTACCAATAAGTTCATGATCGTTGAACATGACACCTGGACGTTCTTTTCTATCGTCAAATAGCACTTCAACGCCAGCGTCTAAAAAGCGCTGATAAATGCTTTCTGCCGTTTCTTGAACACGCGCTGACTTGTGCATATTCATTGGCACAATGGCTACGTTAAAAGGTGCAATAGCTTCTGGCCACTTAATACCATATTTGTCATGGTTTTGTTCGATAGCAGCAGCAACAATGCGAGATACACCAATACCATAGCAACCCATGGTCAGTGTTTCGTGCTTGCCTGACTCCATTAATACGCCACAGTTCATTGCATCAGCATATTTTTTACCTAACTGGAAAATGTGTCCAACTTCAATACCACGTTTGATGATTATATTACCTGAACCACATGGACTAGGGTCACCTTCAACAACGTTACGGATATCTTCAACTTGGTAATTGCTGGCATCACGATCCCAGTTTACGCCAGTAAAATGGAAATCGTCTTGGTTAGCACCACAGACAAAGTCTGCTAGGTGGGCGGCACTGCGGTCAACAATCACTGGTACTGTTAATTCAACAGGGCCAATAGAACCGGCGCCACAGCCAACTGCCGCTTTAATTTGTTCCTCTGATGCCATTTCCAATGGCGAGGCGACGCCAGCAAGCTTTTCTGCTTTGATTTCGTTTAACTCGTGGTCACCACGCAAAACAAGCGCTACAACAGGCGCAGTTTCTCCTTCAGCGCTTTCGCCAACAACTAATAGCGTTTTAACGGTTTGGTTTGTATCTACGTTTAAAAACGTTGCGACATCAGCAATCGATTTAACGTTAGGCGTAGATACTTTTTCAATAGATTGGCTTGGGGCAGGGCGTTCACCTGCAGGCGCTAGCGCCTCAGCTTTTTCTACGTTCGCTGCAAAATCACTACCATCACTAAATGCGATGTCATCTTCACCAGAGTCAGCTAACACATGAAATTCATGTGACGCATCGCCACCAATTGAGCCGGTATCAGCGATAACAGGACGGTAGTCAAGACCTAGGCGTTCAAATATACGACAGTACGCGTCGTACATTACCTGATAAGTATCTTTTAAACAGTCATCACTTGTATGGAAAGAATAAGCATCCTTCATCAAGAATTCTCTGCCACGCATTACGCCGAAACGAGGGCGAATTTCGTCTCTAAATTTTGTTTGAATTTGGAATACATTGAGCGGCAGTTGCTTGTAACTTGCTACTTCATTACTAATAAGCTTCGTAATCACTTCTTCGTGCGTAGGACCTAAAACAAATGGACGTTCGTGACGATCGTTTAAGCGCAATAATTCTGGACCGTAGTCGTCCCAGCGACCAGATTCTTGCCAGAGGTCGGCAGGCTGAACCATTGGCATCAAGGTTTCTATCGCGCCAGCTCGTTCCATTTCTTCTCGTACGATGTTTTCTACTTTTTTAAGTACGCGCAATCCTGTCGGTAGCCAGGTATAAAGACCCGATGCTACGTTTCTTACGAGGCCTGCTCTTAGCATAAATTGATGGCTAATTACTTCAGCACTCGCAGGTGTTTCTTTTAAAGTCGACAGTAAATACTTACTTGTACGCATTAATATGTTCCAAAAGTCAAAAAAGTGGCGATATTCTATCAGGCAAGGCGTTGCTAAAAAAGCATTTAGCCTATAAATTGAGTCGAAATTATTGGATTAATCCAGAAAACAATGTGAGAGCAGGAATGTCGATTAACATCTTACTAGTAAATTATGATGACAAGCAGCAAGCAGCAGATTTGATTACCATGATGCAGCACTATGCCAGCGACCCAATGGGGGGCGGAGAAGCAATTGCACAGGAAACCATTGAAAAGTTAATTCCAGCGCTGCAGCAACAAAACAATGTGGTTAGTTTTCTTGCTTATCAAACTGATAAGCCTGTTGGTTTAGCGAATTGTGTTTTCGGCTTTTCTACCTTTGCCGCGGCTCCTTTGCTTAATATTCACGACCTTGTTGTTGTAGAAGATGTCAGAGGGCTAGGTGTAGGTAGTGCGTTGATGAAAGCTGCTGAAGCGCATGCGCTTGACGCGAATTGCTGTAAGATGACGTTAGAAGTGTTGGCAGGAAATGAGCGAGCCAAGCGTGTTTATGAGAAGGCTGGATATAAACCTTATGAATTAGACGCGAGTATGGGGCAGGCCATCTTTTGGCAAAAATCGTTGAAAAAACGTACCTAACCTGCAGTGCATGTGCTGTCTAACCCCAGCACATGCTGGGGCATTGCTTTAACAGCCGGTATCGACCATTTCTAATCGATATTTCATGTCTGCTTTTGCTTCGCCGTAGCTAACATAGCAGTTAGTGGCTTTTACTTCATCCAAGCCTGGCTTAGCGCTTGCAACTAGCTTAGGAAAAGTCATATACACGCTTATGTAGTCCAATCCATTGCTACCTTTTTCAAGCGTATTTAATACAATCCATTCAGATTGGTCTACATTCATTGCTTGGAGTATGCCTTTGTTGCCAACGGATATAGGGTAGCCGTGTAGCGTTTCTATAATTAGATTTTTTGATACTTCGACCCTAGAAACACCACTGGTTTTGTTTTCTATAACAGCTTTTTCGTAGACTAACTCAGCAGTTTCTTTAAAACTGCCTTTAAGTTGATGCAAGGTTGCTTTGCGAGCGTCATCCTGAATATTAATAAATTTAGGCAGCACAGTGACAGCTAGTATGCCTAAAATGACGATAACTACGATCATTTCAACTAAAGTGAAACCGCCGCGTTTAGCGTTTAAATCCATGTCGTCTCCTTTTTTAACAACCACTATCTTCTAAAATGATAATGTACTTTTTATTTCCTGATGAATCGCCATAAGAGAGAAAGCATTTGGTGGCTTTTATGTCGGCAGCAGATTTAGTTTTGCTACCTGTTAACAGCGAAGGAAAGCCAAACACCATAGCTACGTCGGTATTGTTAGCTCCCATATTATTAAATTCGTTAGCGGTTACCCATTCGGACGGGTCGATATCGATAGCACCCAGAATTCCATTTGTGCCAACAGCAAAAGGGTAACCATAAAGTGTGACGATCTCGTTACCACCGCCTATATCGACTTTATTATGTGTCGCATCTTTGCCTTCAATCACTGCCTTATCGTAAACCATTTCTGCGGCGTCAATGACAGCGGCCTTTAGGCCGTGCAGTACTTCTTTTCTTGCGTCATCTTGCAGGTTAACAAACCTTGGTAAGACCGTAACAGCTAATATACCTAGAATAACGATAACAACAACTAGCTCGATTAATGTAAATCCCTTATTTCTGTTAGTCATAATGACCCCCGTTAGAAATTAATTGGTTTTCTTTTTTTGGGTGTTGCTTTTTGTTTTGGTGCTGCTTGTGGTGATATGTTTGCTACGGTTAAGGTGAGTACATCACCATTAAACTCAATCACATCGCCGTTATATATTTTCTTTCGTTTCTGTGTTTCAACTTCGCCGTTTAAATACACATATCCTTCACTGATAACGATTTTTGCCTCGCCACCGCCTGATACTAAATCGGCAATTTTAAGTAGTTTGTACAGTTCAATTGGTTCGCTTTCCAATTGAACTTCATAATGATTTCCTGATTCCATTAACAGCCTGTTGTAACCATCTCAATTTGGGGTTG
Organism: Thalassotalea agarivorans; assembly: GCF_030295955.1. Taxonomy (NCBI): domain Bacteria; kingdom Pseudomonadati; phylum Pseudomonadota; class Gammaproteobacteria; order Alteromonadales; family Colwelliaceae; genus Thalassotalea; species Thalassotalea agarivorans. The sequence goes on along the minus strand of NZ_AP027363.1, from coordinate 2,212,035 downwards.
CTCACCTTGTGCAGGTGACTCTCCATATACTATATAACAGTTTGTCGCTTTTAGCGTGGCTTCGTCAACATCTGCCCCCCCATTTGTTAGCTCAATCAGTGTGATCCCTTCTGCATATAGTCCGGGATCGCCATTAGGGTGATCAACATTTGATGCCGTTGCCCAGTCGGCCATGTCGATATCAATGGCCTGTGATATACCTAAATTAAATACTGCATTGGGGTAACCGAAGTGAGTCACTATAAACCCATTTGGTGACGAAGGATTTTGCACACTTGCGTCCGACTCACTCTCTACGCCATCTACTAAAGCTTTTGAATAGGTTAAATCTGCGCCGTCTATAATTGCGGCTTTAAGACCTTGTAGGGTGGCTATACGAGCGTCTGATTGCAAATCTATAAATCGTGGTGCAGCAGTGACTGCTAATACACCTAAAACAACAATAACAACGACTAATTCGATTAATGTGAAACCTTTTGAATGCTTCATTGGTAAATACTCCATCATTTAAACGCGACTATTTAGCGCGTAATACATTTAACTCAATGTATTGCCGTATCAATTAGTTGTTTCAAATAGCATAACTTACTAAAAATATTACACTTCTTATTTAGCTTAGTCCAATTTGTAAAAAAAAAGTTAATACTAATTTGCGGCGGCAATTTTCTAGGATGACATTATTCCAGAACATCAAAATGAAACTGTAAATGCTTGTAACTTGCTGTGGTAACTTTGTTAATAGAGCAGTTGCTATACTTTTAAAATCTGAAAATGCCTTCTACATTGATGGCCAATTGTTAAAAAAGTGAAAGGAGCCATGCGATGAAATTGACTATACAGAATATTGATCACATGAAGACTTCAATTGAAACAGCGTATCAACCAAAGACTACAGATCGCTTTTATAATCGAGAAATCTTTGAAAACTTGGTACTCAAGGTTGCTGAAAATATCGAAAAAACCTGGGAAAGAAATGATACTGAATCTCAAGCTCAGCTAGAAACTTCTATGCGCCTACAAATGCTAGAGATTAAGTTAAAAATGTACCAGCAAGGTAAGTTTCATCTGTTGATCGATTCAGATGCTGTGCGAGAAGCACAAAGCAAGGCTGCTTTAGCGCATAAAGATAAATTGTTCATTACTCAGTTAATCAAAACAACACACCAAATACGTGAACAACTAGACGACACCCGCCATTAAAAAGCGCGATCTCGCGCTTTTTAACAATATTACCTAAACGCATAACACCTATTTCTCTAAGTCGTTTCTAATCATAATTTAAACTCATTACACTAATCAATACACCACGAATAACACGCTATTTAGCGTTTGTTGCAGTATTCGTTTAAGTATTTCGGTTAGGAGTTTTAATGATGAACATTCATGAAACGTCGTTAGCTTACAACGAGTTACCCAGCGTAATGGCATTGCTCGACAGCGTTGCCTTTTTTTGGGTCATTATCATCGTGACGACAGGCATTTTTGCTTTCGTCGCTTGGAAGTTATGGCAGCTGCACTGTATTCCCAAAAAAATAGCGAAAGAAAAAGGCTTACCTCAAGCAAACTTAATTTTTTGGCTCAGTATATGTGGCTTGTTTTTCAAACCGCTTTGGATTCTTGCCATTTTATTGATGGCAATAGATTACACCGCTTTACGCACTTGGTTAAAAGGAGAATGATATGAAGGAATTATTATTACCCTACTGTTTAGTAATGTGGTTGTTGTTTAAGTTTGGTGTCATTAAAACGCGCCCTCGCAATGTATTTACTGCAGTATCTTTTGGCGTACTTATTGCCTTCTCATTACTTGTAGCGAATCGATTTTGGTCGCCTGTCGACTTTACAAAGTCAACACAAGTTAGGGCGCCGCACGCAGTGATGTCACCTGCGGTTGGCTTTCAGGTTAAACACGTTTTTGTAGAACATAATCAGTATGTGAAAAAAGGTGAGTTGTTGTATACGCTCTATGACACCTATGTGCAGTCAGATATAAGGGCGGTAGAATCTGAATTGGCATTGGCCGATATTGAGTTGAAGCGACTCGAGAAAATCGGGCAGTATGCGTCACAGGCTGAACTAGATGACGCTAGAAACAAAGTGACAGACTTAGAAGAGCAGCTTCATAGTCTAGAAGTATCGTTAGACGACTATACGGTTGAAGCGCCTTTTGATGGCAAAGTATCGTTAGTTATGATTGCCGACGGCACGGTTATTGGTTCGCTCCATATTTATGATACATCTAAGAAGTTTGTACAAATGCGGATTCCAGAGCAGGCATACCCTTTTGTTAAAGCAGGCCAATTTGCTGAATTTTATGTAGATTCTCATGCAGGCCATGTCTTTAGAGCAAGGGTAAAATCGATCGGCACGGCCAAGGGTGAAACAACCGGTACATTGTTGCCGCAAGAAGAGAGCTTGACTCAGTTTGTTGGCAAGGGAATGAGCGCAAAAGGTCGAATTGTGGTGTTAGAAATGGATAGCGAAACAGCAGCTATGTTACCCATTGGTGCTACCGGCAGTGCATGGATTAGTGCAGAAAAGCCGAGCCCCTTGCTAGGTTTCGTAGATATCATAGGTGGCGCTACTGTACGACTACACTCAGCAAAAGCATTTTTGTCTGCAATGTAGCGCATTGCGCGCAAACGCATGAAATGCGTTGGCTATAGGTTAACAGCTATCAGCTATAACGTTTAAACCTAAATACAGCATACAGCATACAGCTTAGAACTTAGGGCTTAGAACTTAGAACTTAGGGCTTAGAGCTTAGAGCATAGAGCTTTTGAGTTTCGAAGAAACGAAAATTTGGTGGACGATACTGGGCTTGAACCAGTGACTTGGATCGGGCATTGAATAAGCAGGCGGTGCTCAAACGCATGAAATGCGTTGGCTATAGGTTAACTGCTATCAGCTGTAACGTTTAAACCTACATACAGCATAGAACTTAGGGCTATTGAATCATATAATGATGAAATTTGGTGATTGAACTGGGCTTGAACCAGTGACTTGGTCCGGGCATTGAATAAGCGGGCGGTGCTCAAACGCATAAAATGCGTTGGCTTTAGGTTAACAGCTATCAGCTATAGCGTTTAAACCTACATACAGCATAGAACTTACAGCCTATGGCTATTGAATCATATAATGATGAAATTTGGTGGACGATACTGGGCTTGAACCAGTGACTTGGTCCGGGCATTGAATAAGCGGGCGGTGCTCAAACGCATAAAATGCGTTGGCTATAGGTTAACAGCTATCAGCTATAACGTTTAAACCTACATACAGCATAAAGCTTACAGCCTATGGCTATTGAATCATATAATGATGAAATTTGGTGGACGATACTGGGCTTGAACCAGTGACCCCCGCCTTGTAAGGGCGGTGCTCTCCCAACTGAGCTAATCGTCCATCGTAGGAACAGAGAAGTTGGTGGACGATACTGGGCTTGAACCAGTGACCCCCGCCTTGTAAGGGCGGTGCTCTCCCAACTGAGCTAATCGTCCATCATAGGAACAGAGAAGTGGTGGACGATACTGGGCTTGAACCAGTGACCCCCGCCTTGTAAGGGCGGTGCTCTCCCAACTGAGCTAATCGTCCGTCTCTGTGGGGGCGTATTATAGGGAGATGGAAAAAGCTGTCAACAAAAACTAAGTAAAAAAACGTATTTTTTCCAAATCTTTTATTTGTTCGATTTAAAAATAATCAAATTGACCTTAAATTAAGCGTCGCGCTCTTTTTACTAGTGTATTGTTTGCGTTAGCCTGATAAAATACGTCGCAATTTTTAAGGCAAAACTTTAGCTTTTAGCGAGATAAACATGACATTAACGACGCGATTTGCGCCAAGCCCAACAGGGTACTTACATGTAGGTGGAGCAAGAACAGCTCTATACAGTTGGTTATACGCCCAGAAAAACGGCGGCGAATTTGTATTACGTATTGAAGATACAGACCTTGAGCGTTCAACGCAGGAGTCAGTAGACGCCATTATGGATGGTATGAACTGGCTTAATTTAACCTGGACGCAAGGTCCATTTTTTCAGACCAAACGCTTTGACCGTTACAAAGAAGTCATCGCTCAGTTAATTGAGCAAGGTGATGCTTATCGCTGTTATAGCACACCTGAAGAAGTTGAAGCGATGCGTGAAGAAGCGCGTGCTAAAGGCGAAAAAGAAAAATACAACGGGAAATGGCGTAACAGAACAGATTACCCTGAAGGTGAACCATACGTTATACGTTTTAAGAACCCGCTAGAAGGCGATGTTGTTATTAAAGACTTGGTTAAAGGCGATATTGTTATTAATAACCAAGAACTTGATGATCTGATTATTGCACGCTCAGACGGCACGCCTACGTATAATCTTACGGTCGTTGTTGACGATTGGGATATGGGCATTACACACGTTATTCGTGGTGATGATCATGTTAATAATACGCCAAGACAAATTAACATTTTACAAGCGCTAGGCGCTCCATTACCTGAATACGCGCACATTCCAATGATTTTGGGTGACGATGGCAAGCGATTATCTAAGCGTCATGGTGCTGTTGGCGTTATGCAGTATCGCGATGATGGTTATTTACCAGAAGCGCTACTTAACTATCTAGTTCGTCTAGGTTGGTCACATGGCGATCAGGAAATATTTTCTCGTGAAGAAATGATCGAGTTATTTGATTTAACAGGTTGTAACCGCGCACCTTCTGCGTTCAACACAGATAAGCTTGTTTGGGTTAACCAACATTACATGAAGACACTTGCTCCTTCCTATGTAGCTAAGCATCTTGCATGGCATATGGAAAACCAGGGTGTTGATGTTGCAAATGGTCCAGCGCTAGAAGAGATCGTTAAAGTACAGGCGGATCGCGTAAAAACATTGAAAGAAATGGCAGAAATTAGCCGTTATTTTTATGTCGACTTTACAGAGTTTGACGCCAATGCTGCTAAAAAGCATTTACGCGCGGTAGCACTAGAACCATTGCAAGTCATTAAAGAAAAGCTATCAGCATTAGCCGACTGGAACGCTGCAGACATTCATGCTGCTATCAATGCTACGGCAGAGCAACTTGAAGTAGGTATGGGTAAAGTAGGCATGCCTTTACGTGTTGCCGCAACGGGCGCAGGTAACTCTCCATCGCTTGATATCACGCTTGCACTACTAGACAAAGATAAAGTGTTAGCTCGAATAGATATGGCTATTGCATTTATTGAAGAGCGTATAGCAAATAGCTAAGTTGCGAACTAGGCTATAAGGTATCACTTAGATTAAAGGCCAGCGCAAGTTGGCCTTTTTTAACACACAAAGTAATGAGTATTTAACGCACTTTACCAGGGGTTATTTTGCAATTTAAAGATTTTGGTTTTGATAAACGATTAGCAGGGCAAGTCGAGCATTTGGGCTTTGACACGCCAACAGAGATACAACAGCAAGCTATTCCTGCTGCCATGAGTGGGCACGATTTGATCGCCTCTTCTAAGACTGGGTCAGGAAAAACTTTGGCGTTTGTATTACCTATGATGCAACGTTTAACAAAGCAAAAAGCATTGAGTAAGAAGGATCCTCGCGCGCTTATTCTTGCTCCAACCAGAGAACTAGCAAAGCAAGTTTTTTCGCAAGTTAGGTTGTTTACTGCCGGTAGCTCATTCAAGTCTGTATTAATACTCGGTGGCGAAAATTTCAATGATCAAGCAAAGGTGCTGGCAAAAGAGCCACACATCATTGTTGCTACGCCAGGGCGCTTAGCGGACCATTTAGGTCATGGTCATTTTTACTTACAAGGTTTGGAACTGCTGATTCTTGATGAAGCCGATCGTATGTTAGATCTTGGTTTTTCTAAGGAATTAACCAAAATTAATGAAGAAGCAAACCATCGTAAACGCCAAACCTTGTTGTTTTCTGCAACCATGGATCATGCACAAGTAAATGAGTTTGCTTTGTCGTTGCTTAAAGATCCAAAAAGAATAGCGGTTGACGCTGACATAGCAGAACACGATGACATCGCTAAACAGTTTTATTTGGCAGATAACCTTGACCACAAAAAAGCGTTGCTTGAACACTTTTTAAAAGCGCAGCAGCTTGATCAAGCTATAGTATTTACAGCAACGCGCGCAGATACTGAAGTATTAGCCAACGAATTGACAGCGCAAGGATACTCAACCGTCGCTTTATCTGGAGAATTGATTCAGTCGAAGCGTAATCAAATCATGGATGAATTTTCTCGTGGTAGGCATAAAATCTTAGTGACCACCGACTTGGCAGCTCGGGGGCTAGATGTCAGCAATATTTCTCACGTGTTTAATTTTGATTTGCCTAAGCATGTAGAGGAGTTTGTGCACCGTATTGGCCGTACAGGCCGAGCAGGAAATAAAGGTATTGCGATTTCATTTGTTGGCCCGAAAGATTGGCAGAGCTTTAAAAACATCGAAGGGTATTTACAACAAAGCTTAACCTTTGAAAAAGTGGATTCACTTCCTGCTAAATTTAAGGGATTAAAACCGAAGAAAGCAAAACCTAAGCTTGTCAAAAAAGTACAAGAAGATACGTCACTGAAACAAACAGTTAAAGCGTCCGCACCTATTAAACGCAAAAAGTCTTTCCTTGTTGCGAAAGATATGGGTGATATGCCGGTAATGCGCAAGAAACAGTCGTTAACGCGAGAAGAAATTGAACGACAGGATGACGAAGAGTAACCTTTACTCAGTCAGTTTCGTACATCGCTTGCATATCCTTGTAAGCAGTTTTTAATAGTTGCGTTAATACCTCAAGGTTTATATCGTTGAGTTTCTTTACGTATAAACATGACTTGCCGGTCGTGTATTTTCCTAGTTTATCCATCATGGGTTTGTAGCGTTCAAACCCTGGCATGACATAAATTGTTAACGCGTTTTTTCTAGGGGAAAACCCGGTAATAGGCCAACTACCTCCCTTACCAGTATTGGTGTAATGATATTGCCCAAACCCAACAATGCTAGTACCCCACATTGTCGCTTTTTGACCAGAAATTTTTTCCATAATGGGCAATAATTTGAGTGCATCTGACTGTCGTTGTGCGGGCTGCGCTTGGTTAATAAAAGCTAATACATCGCCATTATTTTGCTGAGTTTTCAACGCGCTCATATTAATTTTTCCTCTATTTTCGATAGCATTTTCATGCTGAAAACGCCCTAAACCTAACAATATAGCGTAAAAAAGCACTGATTTTTGGCTAAATTTTTCATCTCACGCTTTACTTAAGGCTAGGTATTTGTCTCTGTAGCGAAACGATTTGAAGTTTCGGCGGCCTTTGCAGGGAAATCGCACAATGGAATCTATCATGTATAAAATCAAGGTTGCTTTGTTGTTTACAGTGTTGTGCTCCTTTTTTGCTATCAGTAGCGAAACGCTGGAAAAAGAGAGTATTAACTTAAAACAAAACTCAGCACTTCAAAAAACATTACCGGACGATTTTCAATCGTTAATCGTGCTTCGTAAAAAGATGCTTATTAATCAAAGTGCGTCGGAAGATGAATTGGCTAAGTTGACTGAAGAGCGCCGTTATTTACCTTCTAGTGATGCTGAAGTTGAATCGCGCGTCAAAGTGATTCAACAGCGTGTTGACAAAGACAAGAAGGATATTGATGATCTTGAAGCGATTGATAACAAGAATGACGACCAACTCGTTTTATTAAATCAATTGAAATCCTATGTTCAAGAAGATGAATATCAAATTAGCCGCATGAGGGAAGAGCGGGCAAAAGCGATTTCGTTAGATGCAAAGATACAATTGCTTAAACAGCACCGAGAAGAGCTCTTTAATAGTATTGCGGCAATAGAGCAGAAAATTGCAAACTTACTCAATTTAGAGGAAGAGCGAAACAAGTTTAGAACCTTGGTCAGCGTGGCGTTTTGTATCTTGGTCGCCATTGTCATTATTGGCTTTTATGTTATCGCACTCAAAAAAGAGTCCATCGCAGAATCTATTTTTGCCGGCGAAAAGGGGATTCAGTTTGTAACTATTTTCCTGATTGTTATCGCCATTATTCTATTCGGTATTATGGGTGTATTAGAAAGTAAGGAACTCTCAGCATTACTCGGTGGCTTGTCAGGTTACATTTTAGGGCGAGTGAGCGGCGCAGGGCGGGATAAAGAAGCTACTTCTCAGCCCAGTTAAATAAAGGGATTTGTCATGAAGCAAAGTACAAACAAGCGATATGTTTTCTTTACAGTTTTGGCGCTACTATGCGTTGCCTGTACACCACTTATTGGGCCCCATAGCCCAACAGCTTATGAAAACGCAACGTCATTAAAAGCGGAGACGTTAGTACTGCTCTCAAAAGCAAATTTACCCTATGAACAGCACCAAGATGAAGTAGCGGAGGTTATGCTAAAAGCAGAAAAAGCGTACGAGTTTGTCAATGGTGTGCCAAACAATCAATTGTCGGCTAAGCAATGGCAAATTCTTAAAGATCCTGAAGGAGATCTATTAGGTAAATTCTTCAAAAGGTGGCGTGAACGTGGCGTGCTATCAAAGGTTTTGATTGATGAATATAAAAAACTTACAGCAGAGGCGTTTGATCAAATTATTTGCTTAGAAGCAAATAAAGAAAAAGCGACAGATTGTTTACCAGAGGGGCGCTAACAAATGGCAAAGTTTGAACAATTTATTGATACCCTAAAAGAGGGCACTATAGCGTTAGCCAAAGAAAACTTTGATGGCTTCGATGATGAGGTTAAACGCGATGTTGATGCGTTTATAGCTGAAAGCAAAGAAGACCTTGAAAGGTGGACGGTTTTGCTCGCAACAGGTGATATTAATGCGCAGGATTTTCGCGATCTTGTTGAAGCTAAAAAGGCCGTAGCTAAACTTTTTGCTTTGCGGCAGCAAGGCGTGTCGTTAACAAAACTAGACCGATTCAGGCAAGGCATGATTGATTTAGTGGTTGATACCGCATTAGGTGTCTTTGTGTAGACGGGAAATAGAAAAGCCAGCGCATTACGCTGGCTTTTTAATAAGTCGAGCACAACTTAGTGGGGGAGGAACCACAGTTAAACGTAAAGAAGTGCTCTTAAATCGTTATTTTAAAGATTCAACTAGATCTTCTAATGCACGTTGGTCGACAGCAAACTTGCGAATACCTTCAGAAAGTTTTTCAACCGCCATGGCATCTTCATTATGTTGCCATGCGAAAGATTCCGCTGTAAGAGGCGTAATTTCATCGCGAGAGCGTTTTTCTACCGCATCTGCAGAAAGCTTGGTCTCAAGTGTACCTTCGGTATTTTGCAGCTCGGTTAATAGTGCAGGTGAAATCGTCAGTAGGTCGCAACCAGCAAGTTCGATTATTTCACCTGTATTTCTAAAGCTGGCACCCATTACTACAGTGTCGTAACCATACTGCTTGTAGTAAGTATAAATACCAGTTACTGATTGCACACCTGGATCATCAGCGCCAACATAGTCTTGGCCTGTGCTCGCTTTGTACCAGTCTAAAATACGACCTACAAAAGGCGAAATTAGCGTTACTTCAGCTTCAGCACATGCAATTGCTTGGGCTTTACTAAAGAGTAGGGTTAGGTTACAGCCAATTCCCTCTTTTTCGAGCTGTTCTGCCGCTTTTATGCCTTGCCACGTTGAAGCAAGTTTTATCAAAATACGCTCTTTTGAAACACCAGCTTGCTCATACAAAGCTATTATTTTATGCGCTTTTGCCACACTCGCCTCTGTATCAAACGAAAGACGCGCGTCTACTTCTGTTGATACACGACCAGGGACGTGCTTGAGGATTTCACAACCAAAATTTACTGTTAGTCGATCGCAAATATCTTCAGTGTCACTGCCTTTTTCAATCGCATCAGTAATCAGGTGTTTATATTGAGGCAACTTCGCCGCTTGAAGAATCAAACTAGGGTTCGTGGTTGCATCAATCGGATTTAATTCCTTAATTGCATCTACATCGCCGCTGTCGGCAACTACGGTTGTCACCTGCTTTAGTTGTTCTAATAAGTTCATGGGAACTCCTAAGCTTCCTTCTAAGTAAAAAGGGCAGAATGACCTGCCCTTTATCATTTATCAAGTATTTCTTTATACGAATCTGTTCACAATATTTTCAAGTAGTTCTTGACGACCAGACACTGCTTTAGGGTCTATGTCGTTGCCTAGCGCGTATTCTGATAGGCTTTCAAGACTTTGCTTACCGTCCATAATGCTCTTACCTAAGTCATTGTTCCAGGTTGCATAACGGTCAGTTTTGAATTTTTCAATAGAACCATCTTCAATCATAGCCGCTGCATTCAATAATGCACGTGCCATAGTGTCCATACCGCCGATATGGCCATGGAATAGGTCGTCACGCTCGACAGATTGTCGTCTGATCTTCGTGTCAAAGTTCAAACCACCCGTTTTAAAGCCACCCGCTTTAAGGATTTCATACATCACCAATGAACATTCAGGCACGTCGTTAGGGAATTGGTCTGTGTCCCAACCGTTTTGCATGTCACCGCGGTTCGCGTCAATACTACCCATAATGCCTTTTGAACAGGCTACTGCAACTTCATGATGGAAACTATGACCAGCAAGCGTTGCGTGGTTAGCTTCGATATTAACTTGAATTTCTTTCTCTAGACCATGTTCTGCTAAGAAACCATAAACTGTCGCTGTATCGTAGTCATACTGATGCTTTGTAGGCTCTTGTGGTTTAGGTTCAATAAGTAAAGTACCGTTGAAGCCAATCTTATGCTTGTATTCAACAACCATTTTAAGGAAACGCGCAAATTGCTCGCCTTCTTGTTTAAGGTTGGTGTTCAGCAAGGTGTCATAACCTTCGCGACCACCCCATAATACGTAATTGTGTCCACCTAAACGATTGGTTACATCCATAGCATTCTTAACTTGCGCTGCCGCATAAGCAAATAGATCTGCGTTAGGGTTGGTAGCAGCACCCGCACAAAACCTCGGGTTAGAGAACAAGTTTGCTGTTCCCCATAATAGCTCAACGCCGGTGCGGTCCATTTCTTTTTCAAAAATGTCAGCGATATGGTTTACGTTTGCGATTGTTTCTTTTAATGATGCGCCTTCAGGTGCAACGTCTGTATCGTGAAAACAAAAGTAAGGAACCGTTAATTTTTCAAAAAATTCAAACGCAACTTTTGCTTTCTGTTCTGCTAACGCTAATTGGTCACCTGTTGGTTGAATCCATGGGCGATCAAACGTTCCACCACCAAATACGTCTGATCCTGGCCAACAAAAGTTGTGCCAATAACATGCTGCAAAGCGAAGGTGTTCCTTCATGGTTTTACCTAGTACAACCTGATCTTCATTGTAAAATCTAAATGCAAATGGGTTAGTACTGTTTTCGCCTTCATATTTAATTTTGCCGACGTTATCAAAAAATTCACTCATAGTGTTGACTCCAAGTAATCGCTATATCCCTGTTAGAACAAAGGCGATAAAGTTTTATATAAATTATTAAATACAGTTTGTTTTTCCAGATATTGTGCTACGAGCACCTCATCTGGCGATATTTCATGTGTTATTTCGCCTGCGCTACAAACGTCTGCGACAGATTGATTAGATACAGCAAGTTTAGCTAAGCGCGCAGCACCATAAGCTGGACCAACTTCACCACCTTTACGATAAGTTAATGTTCTGCCTAATGCTGACGCCAATATTTTTCCCCAAAGTTCGCTGCGAGCACCACCGCCAATAACGGTGATATTGTCGATTTGAGCGCCAGCGTCTAACAACACTTTTTGACCATCTGCAAACGCAAATGCGACACCTTCTAGCACCGCTCGACCTAACTCGGCACGATTTGTTTTGCCATGCATACCAAAAAATACGCCTTTTGCATGCGGATTGTTATGGGGAGTTCTTTCGCCTGATAGGTATGGCAGGAATGTCACTTCACAAGGAGAGGAAAAGTCCAATTGCGCTACTTCTTCAAGCAACAGCGCTTCGTCCTTTGCGCCAGTAAGCGCGGTGACCCAGCTTAAACAGCTTGCTGCACTTAAAATGACTGACATTTGATGCCATGTATCAGGCAAGCAGTGACAAAACGTATGCACTGCACCTTCAGGGTTCGGCAAATAACTATCGTTAGCTACAAAGTAAACACCAGACGTACCTAGTGATAAAAATGCTTGGTTAGGCGATGTTACCCCAATGCCTGCAGCACCGGCAGCATTGTCTCCACCACCTGCAACTACTGGTACCTGGTTTAATCCCCAAGCATCAGCGACCTCTGGCAATAATGTACCTGTGATCTCACTGCCTTCATAAAGAGTGGGCATGTGGTCAAGAGTTAAGCCTGTCGCGTTTAGCATAGCTTCTGACCAACAGCGATTTGCAACATCTAACCATAATGTTCCTGCGCTATCAGACATGTCAGAAGCAAACTCTCCTGTCATTAGTAGTCGTAAATAATCTTTCGGCAGCAGAACCTTTTTAACTTGTGCAAATACTTCGGGTTCATGCTCGGCAACCCAAAGCAATTTAGGCGCGGTAAAACCAGGCATTGCTATGTTACCCGTAATATCGCGACTATTAGGTACACGTTGCTCTAGTGTCTCGCACTGTGCCTGACATCGACCATCATTCCACAGTATGGCTGGACGCAATACGTCATTGTTTTCATCAAGTAGGGTGGCACCGTGCATTTGGCCAGCAATACCTACGGCACTGACTTGGTTTAACAGGTCGGCATTGTTTATTTTAAGCGACTTAATTGCTTTGTCTATTGCCAACCACCAGTCTTCAGGTGCTTGCTCTGACCATAGCGGCTGAGGTCTAGATACTTCGATGCTTTCAGAAGCTTGCGCTTTTATGTTATCAGCGTCGTCTAAAATGATGACTTTTACGCCCGACGTACCTAAATCAATACCTAAATACATATGTTCTATCGCCTAATGTATAAATTACTTAATAAATGTTAACGCTAACATTATCAGTTGAGCATCAGCTTTACAAGAGTCAATTTACTTATTTTTATTAAAATATAGATATAAATTTATAGCGCTTGCACGATTTTACCTAGATTGAGTCTAAGTGTTGGTCATACCGAGGGTTTAGACGATAACGCTAGTTTTGCCACTAACTGATAGTGAATAATTGTTAGCGCTAACATTTTTGTTGATTTGTCGCGTTGAATCTGTTGTTATAGTGATATAAATACAATGAAAAAATCTAAATATAATGAACAGTAATTATTCTTCAAGCATTTTTATCGCCGTAGTCGTTGCCCTTGGAGGCTTTGTTTTTGGTTTTGATGCTTCCGTCATCTCTGGCGTTGTTAGCTTTGTTACTCAAGAGTTTAATCTTAATGAGTTCCAACAAGGCTTTGTTGTTAGCTCACCAACGCTCGGCGCGGTATTGGGCTCATTTTTCGCTGGTCCCTGTGCTGATGCCTTTGGACGTAAAAAGGTATTGATAACTATTGCTACGCTTTATGTTGTGTCAGCTTTCTTTTCTGCGTTTGCACCTAATGTTGAAACATTAATTGCAGCGCGCTTTATCGGCGGAATCGCATTTGCATCTTTAGTTTTAGCGCCAATGTATATTGCGGAAATTTCTCCGGCAAAACTGCGCGGTAAAATGATTTCAATTAATCAACTTAATATTGTTGTAGGTTTCTCGGCAGCGTATTTTGCTAACTATTATCTTCTCCAGCTTAGTGGTGGCGTTGATGGTTTGGCTCAATCGCTTGGAATTACCGAAAATGTTTGGCGCTGGATGTTAGGTATAGAGTTAATTCCAGCTGTTATATATCTCGGCTTTCTATTCATGATTCCTGAAAGTCCTCGTTGGTTAGCCGTAAACAATCAAGATGAGCGAGCAAAAGCTGTTATTGAACGCGTGTTTCCAGATCAAAATCCAGAGCAAGTGCTGCGTGAAGTGAAGCAAACACACGATGAAGTGCTACCGTCGCTGTGGTCTCGCTTGAAAGAACTATTGTCTGGCAAGATGCGTTACATTTTAGTTGTTGGATTAGTTGTAGGCATTAGCCAACAAATCACAGGTGTGAACGCAGTGTATTTTTACGCACCAAGTATATTTGAACAAAGTGGTGTAGGGCAGGATGCTGCATTTTCACAAGCGATATGGGTAGGTATTATCAATGTAGTATTTACAATTGTAGCCATGTTACTTATCGATAAAGTGGGCCGTAAGCCGCTCATGGTTGTTGGTCTGGCAGGCGTTTTTGTTAGTATGAGTATCGCCGCGTATGGCTTTTCAAAGGCGACTTTTACATTAACGCCTACAAGCGTTGCATCAATAGAAAGTCAAGAATTGCAGCAGCAAATCCAACCTATCATTGGTACGACTTATTATTCCGATTTGGATTTCAAAGAAGCGTTAATAACACAACTTGGTGAGCAAGAAGCTAGAAACAATCAAGCGACGTTAATTCAAGCCGCAGCGAATATGAATTCAACCTTAATATTGATTGGTATCTTAGGCTTTGTAGCATCTTTCGCGGTTTCACTGGGTCCAGTAATGTGGGTGCTATTAGCTGAAATATTCCCCAATCATTTAAGGGGGATTGGTATTGCTTTTTGTGGCTTAATCAATAGCGCCGTTAGTTTTACCGTACAATTTGTTTTCCCATGGGAGTTAGCCAATATAGGCACAGCAGCAACATTTATGATCTATGGCTGCTTTGCTGTCCTTGGCTTGATTTTGGTTATGCGATTACTTCCTGAGACAAAAGGAAAGTCACTGGAAGAAATTGAGTCGGTATTTGAAGCAAAACGCCAAAGCCGAAAAGGTAATCAAGCTATGCAGGAGACTGTATAGTGAACACGTTGCGCTGGGGAATAGTAAGTGCAGGGCGTATTGCACATCAATTTTGTCATGATATGCAATTTGTTGAACATGGCAGCTTGCAAGCAATTGCAGCGAGATCGTTAGACGATGCGAAAACATTTGCTAAGCAATATAACATCCCAAATGTATATCAAGGCTATGAAGCCTTGTACGCAGACCCTGAAGTTGATGTGATTTACGTCGCCACACCTCATACTTTTCATTATCAAAATGTGGCCGATGCTATCAACGCGGGTAAACATGTTCTGTGTGAAAAACCGATTACGGTTTCTAGCGAGCAAGCTATCGCACTGTATGCACTAGCAAAAGAAAAGGGCGTGTTTTTAATGGAGGCAATGTGGACCTATTACTTGCCGGCGATATTGAAAGCAAAAACGTGGGTAGAGCAAGGTCGAATAGGCAATATTAAACATATTAAAGCTGATTTCGGTTATCCAATTCCTTATCAAGAGGATCGTCGAGAGTGGGATATTAACTTAGCTGGTGGTAGCCTTCTTGATATGGGGATTTATCCTATCGCTATCGCGGATTATTTTTTGAATAAGGATATTAAATCTATTTATGTTGAAGCTACCCTTGCGCCAAATGGAGCCGACGCCGATAGCTTGTTCATATGTAATTATGGCGAAGCTAAAGCAACATTAGCATCTTCTTTTAGCTGCAAACTACAAAATTGGGCTTACATCATAGGTGACGAAGGGTACATTGCGATACCAGATTTTTGGCGAGCGAATGAATGTACATTGTATGTACTTGATGAGAAAGTCGATTATTACAACGACCAAAGGGAGAGTTTGGGTTTTTGTTATGAAGCTGAAGCGGTTGCTCAGTATATCGCGCAAGGAAAACTTACATCAGACAAAGTAACCCCCGAACAATCCATTAAATTTCAACAAACTATGGAGCGTGTTAAAGCTAAATATTAAAGTTGCATTATTGTGAAAAAGTACAAAATACTTTAATCTTTGCGTTTTGCGTTACTAATAATAACGAAGCACAAATCAACGAATGAGCGAAGTGAAAAGAGCAAGAATACAGGATGTGGCAGAATTAGCTGGAGTGTCTAATATGACAGTCTCCCGCGTACTTAACAATGAAGCCAAAGTAAGTGAAGATAAACGCAAAAAAGTGTTGGATGCTGTTAAGGCGTTAAACTATCGTCCTAACGTGTCAGCGCGACGCTTAGCGAGCAGCAAATCTTTTTTTATCGGTTTGGTGTACACCGATTTACCAGCGAGCTATGTCAGTAGTTTTTTATTGGGCGCGTTAAAAACGTGCCGCTCAAAAGGTTATCATCTGATTGTTGATGAATATCTACCAGATAATAAAACCGCTTCTCTTAGTTCTATTAACGAACTTATTGATGTAACGCGCGTTGATGGCATTATTTTATTACCTCCTATTAGCGATAATGAAGATGTATTAGCCTTGCTTCAAAAGGCTAATATTCCTTATGTTCGCGTTGCACCAGATGCACGTTTAGATATTGCGCCTTATGTCTGTATTGATGATTATAATGCCGCTTATAAGGCAACCGAACAGCTAATCAAACAAGGGCATTCTAAAATTGCCCATATCATTGGCTCTGATGCCCAAGGCGCTTCACGATTACGTTACCAAGGGTTTTTAGATGCACTGCGTTCAAATCAGATTTCTGTGCCGCCTAGTTACATAGTTCAGGGGCAATTTACCTATCAATCCGGTGTGGAAGCAGGTGAACAACTCATGTCGTTGGATGATAAGCCAACCGCTATTTTTGCGGCTAACGATGAAATGGCCGCTGGTGTGTTAACTGCTGCCCATAAAAAACGTATCAACATTCCAGATGAAATTTCAGTCGTAGGTTTTGATGATACGACCTTAGCAACAACGGTATCGCCTCATCTTACAACGGTTAGGCAACCTATAGATGCTATGGCAGTATTAGCCGTTGAATTGCTTGCATCAGGTAAGTTCAGCGATGGTAAACCTGAATCACCAGGAGAATATAGACACGTGCTTGATTTTGAGTTTATTCAGCGAGAGTCAAGCCAAGTAATAAAATAAAAAAGCCCGTTAGGGCTTTTTTTATGTGCGCTCTTCAACGACTGAGGATGTTGAAAACTGATACAGCATATTGCGGTACACGCCAATATCAGTAATATCTTCAGGCGTTCCTTCTGGTGCTACTCGAAAGTTTGTCGACACGCGATACTGTCCTGTGACCTCAGTGACCTTGTGATAGCAGTGACCATGTAATAACACTAAATCACCTTTTTTCGGTGTAAGTGTGACTGCTTTGCTCTCGTCAAACGCCTCGCTTGGTGAGGGTAGTAAACCTTGCTTATGAGAACCAGGCATAACCATGGTTTGACCGCCGGTTAATTCGGCGTCGATGTCCATGGTATAGATCAAGCGATTCATGTTGAATTTTTTAGGGTCGGTAGGAGGGCAGTCTTGATGCCAAGCCTGACCTTTGGTGCCTTTCTTTGAAAACATCACCATGGCATATTGTTCATACCATTCGTTGTCTAAAATTGTGTTGGTTAATGCATTCAGTTGATCATTTTTACCAATAACATCAAACGAGGTTACCCCTTCTCTTTGTGGAAACCAAGGGACCACTTCGACAGCTGACTTTTCGATAAACTCGTCGGTATGTTCAAACGCCGGCTTCATGCCAAAATGTTCGATGATTTGCTGATTTAGGTCATCCATAACCTCGCTATCAAAAAAGTTTTTTACAACGATGTAACCATCTTTCCAAAATTGTTGTGCAAGCGCATCGATATCAATCATGCGATTCTCCAAATTCTTTATAATCAAAATACGTAAAATCAGCATGAAGTGCTTGCCCTGATAGATCTTGGCAACACATTCCTACAAACGCGCCGGTAAAACACGGGTGAAAACGAATGTCGCTATGTTCAACATAGTCATCTGACAGAATTGAACCGTCTAATACTGGCCCAATTTTTTGCCACTCTCCCTGTTTAAGTGCGTAATAAAACTGCAGATTTGCGCCATTAAAGTCTGCTTTAAGGTACACTTTTGAAGCCCCGGTAATATCAATGCGACCGGCAGGTTCGGTTGTATCAAAATAATCGTTAGAGACAATAGTCAGATAGGTACGTTTGTCTTTCGCTCCAAAGCTATCTCCTGTGATATGCAAATAGTGAAAATGCAAGGTATTGTAGTAACAAACCAATCCTGCCATTTGTTGATAGTTTGTCGGTGAAAAATCAACACATGTTTCTGTTACCGTATGATGTGCTTGCACACGTCTTGCGACGAGGCTTTGTTCATGACAACTACTTAGCGATTCACGGCCTATTAAACGGAGCGTTTCTCTCGACTTATCTAATTGCAACCAAGAGTCTTCCATTGGTACACGGAGTGATTGAAAATCTTTAGGTAAAGGCTTTGAAAAATCGACAGTAGATTGCGGCGCCTCAAAAGGGTGTTGTGGCAGATTAGGTGCAGGAACTTGCAACCTAGCTGCTTTGCTGCCATGGACTGTATACGGCCAGCCATCTCGCCATTGGACTTGTTCTATGCCCGTTTCTCTGCCGGTAATGCATCGGCCCAATGTCGTGAGTGGACGACCCGTAAGGAAGACTGTATACCATTGACCATCAGGTCCTTCAAAGATATCTCCGTGCCCAGTTTTTTGTAATGCATTGTCTGGTACACCTTTGGCGGTTAGGAAAGGGTTGTCAGGATGCACTTCATATGGGCCAAACAACGATTTCGAGCGAGCAACGGTCATACAATGCTCATAACTTGTGCCGCCTTCTGCTGTTATCAGGTAGTAGTATCCATCTTTCTTTAAAATGTGAGGCGCTTCAGTGCGTCCGCATTCTGTACCCTCAAAAATATAGTGAATATCACCAACGAGTTCTTGTTGTGCCTTACAGTATTCTTGAACAACAACACCACCAAAAAACAAGTTGTTCCTATGGTCCATAACCATATTGAGCAAATAAGACTTACCATCATCATCGTGATACAGCGACGGGTCAAAACCACTTGCATTTAGAAATACCGGCTCAGACCATTCACCAAAAATATCGTCGGTAGTAACTAGGTAATTTGGCGTATCTTTCCATTGACCATTAAAGCTTTTTACATTGCTATAAATCAGATAAAACGTACCTTGGTGATAGTTAAGTTGTGGTGCCCATACACCACAAGAATCGGGTACACCTTTCATATCTAATTGTGAGGTTCTATTGAGTGCTTGCCCAATAAGTTGCCAATGGACTAAATCTTTTGAATGATGAATTTGTACTCCTGGAAACCATTCAAATGTTGATGTAGCGATAAAGTAATCGTCACCGACTTTGACAATGTTTGGATCTGGGTTAAATCCCTTCAATATCGGGTTTTGAATCATTTGTTGTGGCATCTTTATTACTCGTATTGACTCGTTTGAATCCAAGTGGATTCATCATTTATTTGTTCTAGCCATTTAGACTTAATGTATTCATTGGCTTGCACTCTACTGTCACCCCAATTGCCGTTGTTACAACCTTGCTGTCCAGCCGCTATATTGGGTTCACAAATCCACATACCTTGTGCTTCCCATTGCGTATTAATATAGGCTACTGCCCTAATTACATCTTTGTTCTGCTCAATAAAGTCAAAGAAAGGCTGGTACCACTGCAACCAAATTTGTTCTGCAGAGACAGGTGACGGCTTGTTTTCTTGAATAACGCTTTGGGTTAGCGCTTCTGTCCTATACCCTTGGGGCGCGGCCTCTGAAATCATTAGAGGTTTATTATGGGCGCGAGCAAAGGCTAACATTTTTTGTTGACCAAAATCAGGAGTAGAGGGCGGTACGTAGTTCCAATTCGAAAGATCGCGATAAAACACAGACATACTTACCCAGTCTACAACGTCGTCGCCAGGGTACCATTTTTCAAAATGGTCCTTTTCTCGTACATCATAGTCTTTGTTGCCATAGCCATCAGGCCAAGTTGCTGACTGCCAAACAGTGGCAATGTTGGTAGCTCCATTGTTATCAATGGCTTGTTTGATATGGCGAAACGCAGCTTTATAACTGTCTGGCTGGTAACAGTTCCATGGACCGTCAAATTCATAACCTATGCGCAGGAATACTTTTCTTGGCGCCCAAGATTTAAGGGTTGTAACCAACTGAGCTAGAGATGCGTCATAGTTACCCTGTGCCACATTCTCGGTGTGATTTGCCTGGCCATTGCACGTATCTAACGCTAGGCCAATAGCAATTGCTGCTTGTGGCGATGCGGCAAGCGTTTTAGGAAAACTGACTTCACCTGAGTTCCAAGATGCGCTTTCATGAATCCCTTTTAATGTTTGATTGGGATCGCTATGTTTTAACTGGCTATACAATGTGACCGCTTCAATGTTGTCTTCTGGAACAGCTGCAATGTAGTCACGAATAGTGTCTGAATCTTGTCCAATAAATAATAATTGTTTGTTTTGTGGAGGTACAAATCTGGTGCTAATAAATGACGTGCTATCTTCGCCTACGAGAGTCGCTTCATCAGAATTAACCCTTTCTTGACTTGAGTTGCATGCCGTTAACATGCATGTAACGAATGAAGCCGTTATTAAAGCGTTTCTATACGGCATATTGTAGTCCCCCAAACAATTTTTCTATATGTATGTTATTCATACTAGCTATATTAGTAAATTACCATTTCGTGATAACGTTAACATAAAAAGATTCGTAATGCCTAGAATACAATTGAATATTCTTGTTATTTTAGTCTGCATGAGCTTAAGTTGTTGCTTTTATTGGTCTGTGACGATGTATTTATATATAAAAATGCATTTTAATTAATAAATTAAGAGTGGTTGGGTCATTGGGAAATTGGATTTATTTACGTCACTTGTTGGCAAAATGATTTTTTCGTGTTAGCGTTAACACTGAATTGATTCTGTTATTTGATTTGAGCAGTTCAATTAACAATAAAAAAAGCAAAAAATCCTGAGGGGGATATATGACAAGCAACAAGTTCATGCGACCTAAATTATTGTCGCTGACTATCTCTTCGATATTGGCAGGTACATCGGTTAACGCCTTTGCTGCCGAAGAAGCTGAACAAACCGCTGACAATACCGAGGTAATTGAAGTTACTGGTATACGATCTTCTGTAATTAAAGCCACAGATATCAAACGCGAAGCAAGTGGCGTAGTAGACGCTATTAATGCTGAAGATATAGGTAAATTTCCAGATACAAACCTAGCTGAGTCCTTGCAGCGAATTACAGGGGTAAGCATTGACAGAAAAAACAACGAAGGTAATCAAATTACAGTACGTGGTTTTGGTCCAAGTTTTAACTTAGTAACGCTAAATGGACGTTCAATGCCTTTTGCCGACTCACCTAAACAAGAAGGTGCAGGTGGTACACAAAATCGTAGCTTCAACTTTGAACAAATTGCCTCAGAGTCTGTAAGTGGTGTGCAAATTTACAAAACAGCAAAAGCCGAAGTTGCTTCGGGTGGAATTGGCGCAACTGTCAACATAGAAACAGCAAAGCCTTTCAACTTTGATGGTTTCAAAGCTGCCTATACGATAAAGGGAATCGCAGATACATCTGTTGAAAAGGGTGATTCTATTACACCTGAAATTTCAGGCATGATAAGTAACAACTTTATGGATGGAACTTTGGGTGTTTTAGCAGCGTATTCATATTCAAAACGTGATAGCGCGCAACAAATAATTGCTACTGACGGCTGGTTGCGTCAAACCGGCGGTAATTGTGAGCTAGGGTACAATACACCTTTTAGTCCGAGTTGTGGTGGTGCAGGGGGTAGTGTTGATGTTAGTGGTATTGATCCATTAAGAAATCCAGACGGTAATATTTGGCTACCCCAAAATTATAATATGGATATATCTAACCATGAACGTGAACGCACAAACGCTCAACTTGTCGTACAATTTGCGCCAATGGAAAACATAGAATTTACCTTAGATTATTTCGCATCTGACTATTCAACAACCGTTGAACGTTTTCAAACGGCGCACTGGATCGGGAACTGGGTAACAGCAGCGGCGGATGAAAATGGTACTTTGGCATCGATTACCAATGGTGGTGGTGGTACTGACTTTATTGGATACTACGATGAAATTGAGACGAAAAATGATTCTATCGGATTAAATTTTGCGTGGCAGATTTCTGAAACATTAGCAATGACACTTGACGCACATACTTCTTCATCGCACGCGCAACCAGATGGTAATATCTCTGAGAATTCTATTTTACTTACAAATGCAAATTTTGCATGTTATGCATATGAGGTCTGTTATGCCGGTCAGTTCACATTAGACTATGCAATGGGTAGTGACCTACCTATTTTAAATGATCCGGATCGTTGGTCAGATGTTAATTTTAACGGCAATATTCATTATCTGTATGATTATGCCGATTCAGGCCTTGGACCGTACGACGCTTCTTGGGTTGCAGGTAATTTATCTATTGGTCGCGGGAACGAAGTTGAAAACACTATTAGCCAAGTGAAAGTAGATTTTGATTGGATAAATGATAGTGATAGCGTATTTAAAGGTCTTAAATACGGTGTCGGCTATATCGACTTTCAGTATGACACGACATGGCGTATGCATTTGACCGGTATACAAGCTTTTGTGCCAGCAGCGGAAGATCTTATGTTGGTAGATCGCGGTGACGTAGGCAGTGAGTTTGGTGGTGACGCTAACTTATTCCCTTACTTTTATCAATTTGATGTTAAAAAACTGATTGACCAATCGCTTGAAGTAGCGGGAGGCCCTTCATATAACCCAGAAGTTTATAATGAGGTAAATGAAACTACTCTTTCGGCATATGTGTCTGCTGACTTTGAAATGGATATAGGCGAAATGCCTCTTGAGATTGTCGCAGGCCTTCGTTACGAGCAGACCGATGTGACGGGCGCTACAAGGCAGGTAACACCTTATGCTTTACGTTATGAGAGCTTAACTGAATTACGTCCACAATTTGACGATATCCCTGTTTATGGTAACGCAGAGCTAGAAGGGGATTACGCATACATCCTGCCTAATATAGACGCTTCTTTAGAGTTAACTGACGATATCATCACGCGTATCAGTGTGGGGCGTAGCCTAACGAGAAATGACTTAACCGCTCTACGACCTGCGGTAAGCCTTGCAAACTCGCGTCCAGCGGGCCCTTATCTAGCTTACCAAGGAAATTCAGCATTAAAGCCATACCTTTCAACCAACTTAGATTTGTCATTTGAATGGTATTATGACGAGGGTAGCTATGCTTCAATTGGTTATTTTCAGAAGTGGGTAGATAACTATATTTCGAACGATACAACTTCTGGCAAACTTTACAATGCCGATGGTGTTGCATATACAGACCCTAGCCAAGGAACACTAACGCCAGATAGTAATCCGGGTACAGGCTGTCCAGAAAGTGGTTCTGACATTCCAGCATGTGATGGTACTGTCGTACCAAATGCGCCTGATGTAAATTGGTTAATAACTACGCCGGTTAACAAAGAATCTGCGAGCGTAAATGGTATAGAAGTAGCCCTTCAGCATCTATTTGGCAATTCAGGGTTTGGTACACAAATTAATGCGACATTTGTTGACGGTGATGTCGAATATGACGTGACCAGTGTTGAAGAACAAACAGCTCTGATCGGTTTAAGTAACTCGGCTAACGTAGTGGCGTTTTACGAAGCCAATGGTTTACAAGCACGTATTGCTTACAATTGGCGTGATGAATTTTTAGCCGCAACCGACCAACTACGAGCGCCTGATGAGCCTGTGTTTACAGAAGCTTATGGGCAGCTCGATGCAAATGTGAGCTATGAAATAATGCCACAGTTAACGGTTTTCGTAGAAGGCTTAAACTTAACTGAATCAACGTTGCGATTGCATGGTCGCTTGTCAAACCAACTAATTAGCGCTCAACAATTTGGAGCGCGCTACAACATTGGTATTAGAGGTACATTCTAATAAGCCTAAACTAAAAAAGGGACCTAAATGGTCCCTTTTTTGTCTTGTGAATTTGTTTTAGATTTTGATTTTATTACTAAAGTGTTTTGTCTTTGATTAGTTTGGCCAAAATAGGAATAAAAAGCGCTAACACGAAACATGAAAAGAAGACCAACATCCATTGTGGCATAGACAAACTTAAAAATTGCCAGCTAATTTCACCACAGTCACCGGTCGCTTCAAATAGAGCTGGAAACCATTCATGTAGAGGCGCCCATTTAGGGAAATTAGGGATGTATTCACAGGTATATAAAAAACCGTCCGGGCCCTGCATCAAGATATGTTCTTGCGCAATTATTAGACCCCAAATAGCGCTAATACCCCACACTATGTAGGCTACGATTCGTCCAATGACATGACGATAACTAAACGCACCAATTAAGCCCGCAAACAACAAACCAAACACTGCAACACGTTGATAAACACACATGATACATGGCGCTAAATCCATTGCATATTGAAAATAAAGTGCCGTAAGCTCAAGTAAAAGTGCACTTGCCGCTAGTGTCCACCAAGCATATTTATTGGTTACTAGGTCACTTAAAAATCGCATGTGGTTTATCCTTCAGTTTTTGTTAGTGTTTTGCTGGTGTTGTGTTTATTTCGACGGCTTTGTCTTCATATTTAGTAATAACGCCTTGGTCATAGAACTTTTGCGTTTGGCTTTCTAAGAATCCAGATGATATTGCAAGCAGTCCAACAATGGTCAGTACAATGGTATAAGGCAACGCCATAATCACCATACGGCCATATGACAATCTAATCAAGGGAGCCAATGCTGACGTTAATAGGAATAGAAATGCCGCTTGTCCATTTGGCGTAGCAACACTAGGTAAATTAGTACCTGTGTTAATAGCAACAGCAAGCATATCAAATTGCTCTCTTGTGATCTGACCGTTAATTAACGCATCTTTTACTTCGGTAATATAAACCGTTCCGACAAAAACATTGTCACTCACCATAGATAGGAAGCCGTTAGCAAGGTAAAACAGTACAAGCTGCATATTGCCTTCGTAGGTGAGTACCCAATTGATCACTGGAGTAAACAACTCTTGATCAATGATAACGGCGACGACGGCAAAAAATACCGACAATAGGGCGGTAAAAGGCAATGCCTCTTCAAAAGCATGCCCTATTTGATGTTCATCTGTTACGCCAGTAAATGTGGTAGCTAGGATAATAACAGAAAGGCCGATAAGACCAACGGCCGCCAGGTGAAAGGCAAGGCCTAATATTAACCAGATAGCAATGGCACCTTGCATATAAAGCTTTACTTTTTCGCGAGTATTGCGTTTATCGCTTTGCTCACGCTCATACTCAATTAAGATATTGCGCACGTTTTCTGGTAATTGCACACCATAGCCAAACCACTTTACCTTCTCCAATAGATAGCAGGTAAATAAACCAGCAATAACAACCGGAATAGTGACAGGCGACATGCGAATAGCAAATTCAGCAAACTCCCAAGAGGCTTGTGCGCCAATAATAAGATTTTGCGGTTCACCAACAATGGTACATACGCCGCCTAAAGCGGTACCTACACCGGCGTGCATTAATAGGTTTCTTAAATAGGCACGAAACTGCTGAAGTTCCTCTCGAGAAAATTCAGCGACTGATTCATCGTTTGTGTGGTCGTGATCATGATGAACTTCTTTACCTGAAGCGACTTTATGGTATACCGAATAGAAACCAACGCACACAGAGATAATAACGGCTATCACTGTTAGCGCATCTAAGAATGCTGATAAGAAGGCGCTAGCAAAACAAAACATCAGTGAAACAGCGACTTTAGAGCGAATCTTGGTGATAATCTTAGTGAATAAAAACAGTAGCAAGTTCTTCATAAAGTAAATGCCTGCAACCATAAATATCAGTAGCAGCAGTACTTCAATGTTCACCTGTATTTCGTGCATTACCTGCGCAGGTGATGTCATCCCTATGGCAACAGCTTCAATGGCAAGTAGACCACCTGGCTGAAGCGGATAACATTTTAATGCCATAGCAAGCGTAAAAATGAACTGCAGCACAAGCGCCCAACCGGCGATATAAGGGCTTACATAAAAGAAGAGAATTGGGTTGATTACTAAAAAAGATAAAATAGCCGTTTTATACCATTTAGGTGATTGCCCTAAAAAGTTCTTATAAAAGGCACTCAAGACCGATTCTTGCATTGATTTTATATCCTTTAAACCAGCAACGTCTGCTTAGGATGTCGAAGGTAAAACTGGGAGGTGAAAAATTTGGCGGCTAATATATCACAACAAAACTATGAAAGCGCAGGGAATTTAGGGTTATTCTAAAAAGCATAAATAGACAGCGCTTGTACATAACATTTCTTCTGGTACAATCAGTTGAACAAATAATGATAATAACGCTAGGGAACACTCAGTAGTCATGGTTATTAAAGCACATTCTCCAGCGGGATTCGCTGAACAATACATTGTAGAATCTATCTGGAATGGTGGCTTTCCTCCTGGTTCAATATTGCCAGCAGAAAGAGAACTTTCAGAGTTAATTGGGGTAACGCGTACAACGTTACGCGAGGTTCTGCAACGCCTTGCCAGAGATGGCTGGCTTACGATTAAGCACGGTAAACCAACTAAAGTTAATAACTTTTGGGAAACGTCAGGGCTTAATATCTTAGAAACATTAGCGAAGCTGGATCAAGACGGCATTCCGGATCTGGTCGACAACCTAATGTCTGCACGTACCAATATCAGTGCCATCTATATTAGAGGTGCAATTCGAAACAATCCTGAACGTACCATTGAATTACTTAGCGGTTATAAAGATGTTGAAGATAACGGCGATGCATACGCAGAATTTGATTACACCTTGAATAAAGAATTAGCGGTGGCTTCAGGTAACCCGATCTATCTATTGGTGTTAAATGGTTTCAAGGGTTTGTATTCTCGTATCGGTGGCATGTACTTCTCTCATCCGAAAGGCCGAGAAATCTCGCGTGGTTATTACGAGAACTTGATTGAGTTAGCACAAGCCGGTAAATACGACGAAGCAGTGTTAGCTGTACGTATGTTTGGTTTAGAGTCGGGTAAACTTTGGGCTGAATTAAAAGATGACGTGCTGAAAGAGCTTTCAGACGACTAAACACAGTGTGGCGCTCATCAGCGTATAAAAAGACATAAAAAAGCGGGCTTAGCCCGCTTTTTTATTGAGTCATTATCAACTGTAATTACGCGAAGTTTTGTGCCGCGAAATCCCAGTTAGCTAGTGCCCAAAAACCTTCCATGTAGCTTGGACGAAGGTTACGGTAATCGATGTAGTATGCATGTTCCCATAAATCTACAGTCAATAATGGTGTAACACCTTCATCAGTCAATGGAGTTGCCGCATTAGAAGTGTTTACGATATCTAAAGAACCGTCTGCTTTTTTCACTAACCAAGTCCAGCTAGAACCAAAGTTATTGATCGCCATGTCAGTGAATTTTGCTTTGAATTCAGCGAAAGAACCGAAGCTTGCATTGATTGCGTCAGCAAGTGCGCCAGATGGTTCACCGCCGCCGTTAGGGCTTAGGCTGTTCCAGTAAAACGTGTGGTTCCAAATCTGAGCAGCGTTGTTGAAAACACCTGCTGATGATGTTTTAACGATGTCTTCTAAAGACTTACCTTCGAATTCAGTACCTTCGATTAAGCCGTTTAACTTAACTACGTAAGTATTGTGATGTTTACCGTAGTGATACTCTAACGTTTCCGCTGAAATGTGCGGCTCTAGTGCGTCTTGAGCATAAGGTAATGCTGGTAATTCGATCGCCATGATATTCTCCAAAATGGGGTTATAAGTTTTTATTTTAAATTAAAGCAAAAGAAGTGTTTGCTTTTATAAAAAACCAAGTAAAATACTCGGGTATTAAATCCTTTGCATAGTTTACTTAAATTTATAGGTATTGCTAGGGCATTTATCAATGTATTGATGATGTTATAGCAATTTTTTTGTTTTAAATTATGCAAAATAAACTAATTCGCAATTATTTGCGTAAATGCTTTGCCCACTGGTTGAATTTTGGGAAGTGGTCCCCATTGAACTAGTATCTGCTAAATTTAAGAGGTTACCATGGATACTATTGAACGTATCAAACAGCAAATTGCTGAAAACAGTATTTTACTCTACATGAAAGGCTCACCTAAATTGCCTAGCTGTGGATTCTCTTCTCAAGCGTCTCAAGCGTTAATGGCGTGTGGCGAAAAATTTGCGTACGTAGATATTTTACAAAACCCAGATATTCGTGCTGAATTACCAAAGTATGCTGATTGGCCTACTTTCCCTCAATTGTGGGTTGAAGGTGAATTAGTCGGCGGCTGTGACATTATCATGGAAATGTATCAGCAAGGCGAATTGCAACCATTAATTAAAGAAGCTGCTGAGCGCGCTGCTACTCAAGAAGCAGAGTAATTCGCTTAGTAGTAACCTGACTACATATTTTGATTTTTTGACTGTGTAACAACTACACAACAATAATAAACAATGGAGAAAAACATGAGTGTATTAGTAGGTCGTCCTGCACCTGATTTTACTGCAGCAGCGGTACTTGGAAACGGCGAAATCGTAGACAACTTCAACTTAGCTGAAGCAATTAAAGGTAAAAAAGCGGTTATCTTTTTCTACCCGTTAGATTTCACCTTTGTTTGCCCTTCAGAGTTGATCGCATTTGATCACCGTTTTGAAGAATTTGCAAGCCGTGGCGTAGAAGTAATTGGTGTATCAATCGACTCTCAGTTCTCTCACAATGCATGGCGTAACACACCAGTAAACGAAGGTGGTATTGGTCCAGTTAAATACACACTTGTTGCTGATGTTAAACACGAAATCTGTCAAGCATACGACGTAGAGCATCCAGAAGCTGGTGTTGCTTTCCGAGGTTCATTCTTAATCGATGAAGACGGCCAAGTACGTCATCAAGTAGTAAACGACTTACCTTTAGGTCGTAACGTTGATGAAATGTTACGTATGGTTGACGCGTTAGCATTCCACCAAGAGCACGGTGAAGTATGTCCTGCTGGTTGGAACAAGGGTGACAAAGGTATGGACGCTTCTCCAGAAGGCGTTGCTTCATACTTAGCTGAAAACTCTGAGCAATTATAATTTATTGCGATGAAAAGGGCCGCCGATGAGCGGCCTTTTTTTTGTCTAAATGTTAGTGCAACATCCCGCTTCATTGATCTTTTGTGAAATTGCGCTAAACCTATTAGTAGGCAATAGTGCGACAAGGAGGGCGCGCATGGACAATCAATCAGCACTTAAGTGGCTATCATACTTACTGGTAGGCATCTCTTGCTACCTTACGTTTAGCTTTCAACATCTACTTTGGTATGTGCTAGCAGGGATCTGCTTTTTGTTAGCGGCGACCATTCAAATCGCATTGTCGAAAGACATTCGCAACGACAGTCCCTTGTTAAGAAAACATGTTGTACCGCAGCGCATATATGAATATATGCCTTATCTCTACATAGCTTTTGGCGTTGGACTCATCAAAGAAAGTATTCTTTACTACTGGCAATTTTGTGGCTTAGTACTGCTGGTTATTGGGATTCGTCATATCGCTTGTCGTCACGTGAACCGTAGCAAATTACCGTCAAAATTTTAGAGCGCTTAGTCGTTCTCTGTTGTTTCAGGTGGTACGGGTAACGGCCAACCGCCAAGAGATTGCCATTTGTTGACGATCAAACAAAATAACTCTGCTGTTTTTTCGGTGTCATATAGTGCTGAATGTGCTTCGCTGTTATCAAAAGCAAGGCCTGCACTTTGACACGCTTTCGCTAATACGGTTTGGCCAAATGCCAATCCTGATAACGTCGCTGTATCAAAACTTGCAAATGGGTGGAAAGGGGAGCGCTTTATCAAACATCGTTGCGTTGCGGCATTCACAAACCCTAAATCAAAACTGGCATTATGAGCTACCATGATGGCTCGTTGACATCCTGCCGCTTTCATTTTTTTACGAATTGTTTTAAACATCGCCTTTAGTGCATCGCTTTCTTCAACAGCGCCGCGCAAAGGGTTTGTGGGATCTATGCCGGTAAAAGCAAGGGCGGATGCTTCTAAATTTGCGCCTTCAAAAGGTTCGACATTAAAATGAATGGTTTCATCTTTGCTAAGCTCGCCGGTAGATTCATCCATTTTTAGCATGGTGGCTGCTATTTCAAGCAAAGCGTCTGTTTGCGCATTAAATCCAGCAGTCTCTACGTCGACAACAACAGGGAAGTAGCCACGAAATCGTTCACTTAGCGCGAATGTAGCTGGTTGTTCTTGCGTTGTTGTCTTGTTCATAAATTACTGTCTTATTTTTAAAAACCGACATTATGCCAAACTAGTTTCCACGAAAAAATCGGTAGTTATCATTTTGGTGTTAAGACCCTGATACAACCAAATTAATTTCTCGAGTTCGCATTTTAAATTGTATACAATGTTGATTAGTCGGGCGATAACCTTGATGCCTATTCATACATTCATTACGCTTAAAACAAGATTATATTAAAAGAGTCACTTTCATGAAAAAGATTTTAGTGTTAATTGCTTTTATCACGTTTAATAGCTTTGCTACACAACAACCGATAGATGCGTACACCTATGCCAATTATGAGGAGGTTGTTGCAACCCACCTTCATTTAGATTTGTCTGTAGACTTCGAGCAAAAGTCACTGGATGGTTACGCTGAATTAAAGTTGCAATGGTTAAATGAAAACAGCAAGGATATTGTGCTCGACACAAGAGATCTTGTGATCAGTAAGGTTATGGCAAAGGATGATGGCAACGTCTGGCAGCAAGTAAAATATAAATTAGCGGCTCGCGATGATGTACTTGGTGCGAAATTGACAATATCGCCAGTTTTTCAGGCCAAGGGAATTCGCGTTTATTACAAATCAACGGATAAGGCGTCTGGCTTGCAATGGTTGTCACCCGAGCAAACGGCAGGCAAAAAGTTACCTTTCATGTTTAGTCAGAACCAGGCAATACATGCCCGCTCATGGATTCCCATTCAAGATACACCATTTGTGCGCATGACTTATGATGCTCGCATTAGAACGTCAGACGATGTTTTTGCGGTAATGAGTGCCAACAATGATCCAAAGAAAGAGCGCGATGGTGATTACTATTTTGAAATGCCTCAAGCTATACCGCCTTATTTGCTAGCTATAGCGGTGGGAGATATCTCATTTAAGCCAATGAGTGATGAAACCGGTATCTATGCTGAGCCTTCAATGGTCGATGCAGCGGTGGCTGAGTTTGATGATACTCAGAAAATGATAGATGAAACGGAAAAGTTGTTTGGACCTTATCGCTGGGGGAGATACGATTTACTTATCCTACCGCCTAGCTTTCCTTTCGGTGGTATGGAAAATCCACGGTTATCATTTATAACACCTACCGTTGTGGCAGGAGACAAAAGTTTAGTGAATCTTATTGCGCATGAATTGGCTCATTCTTGGTCGGGTAACTTGGTGACCAATGAAAGTTGGCGTGATTTGTGGTTAAACGAAGGATTTACCAGTTATGTTGAAAACCGCATCATGGAAGCCGTGTTTGGTAAAGAGCGAGCAATTATGGAGCAGGCACTTGATACGCAAGGGTTGAAAGCTCAAATAAAAGCGCTTCCGCCTAAAGATACCATATTGTATATCGATCTTGCTGGCAGAGACCCTGATGACGCGTTTTCAAGTATTCCGTATACAAAAGGGCAGTTATTCCTTATTTACTTAGAACAACAGTTTGGCCGTGAAAAGTTTGATGCATTTTTATTGCAGTACTTTAATGACCATGCGTTTCAGAGCATAGGTACAACAGGGTTTGTAAAATACATCAAAGAAAACTTAACGCACAAATATAAAGGTGTGGTTAGTGACAAGAAATTAAACGAATGGATCTATGGTGAAGGGTTGCCAAAAGATGCGCCAAATCCAACGTCGGATGCATTTGTAAAAGTCGACGAACAATCACAACAGTGGGTAGCGGGTAAAACTGCACAGGTTAATACCCAAAATTGGACGGTTCATGAGTGGTTGCACTTTATTAATAATTTGCCTAGAGACTTACCTAAAGAAAAAATGGTTTCACTCGATAAAGCTTATAACCTCACAAATAGCACTAATGCCGAGATTGCGCATGCATGGTATAAATTAGCATTGAGCAATGGCTATGAAGAGGTTAAGCCTGCATTGGAAAAATATTTGGTTGGGATCGGCCGCAGAAAGCTGATTGTACCTTTATATAAAATGCTCGCTGAATCTGGTAATAAAGCGTGGGCGAAACAAGTGTATGCTAAAGCGCGACCAGGGTATCACCCGTTAGCACAAGGTACGGTTGACGCAATCTTTCAAACAAAATAAAAAAAGGAGCCAATTGGCTCCTTTTTTTTAACCTTCCATTTGTTCGAGTTCTTTGCCTTTGGTTTCTTGAACCAACTTAATAACAAATACTACGCTTAGTAGTGCGCATACTGCATAAAAGCCGTAGGCACTTGCTAAACCGATTGTAGCTAGCATGATAGGGAAGCTCATGGTAATAGCAAAATTTGCTAACCACTGCATCAGACCGGCTACCGCAAGTCCCGAGCCACGTAATTGATTAGGGAACATTTCGCCCAACATAACCCACATCACAGGACCCCAAGACATATTAAACAAGAACACATAGGCATTCGCAGAAATCAGCGCAAGCGTGCCATAGTCGCCAAGCGCGAGACTTCCATCTGCTGTGGTTTCTGCGTTACTAAACGCGAACGCAACTAGCGCTAAGGTTACCGTCATGCCAACAGAGCCAATTATTAATAATGGCTTACGGCCAATACGATCGATAACAACCATGGTAATAAAACAGGCTAATATACTAATGCCGCCACTGATGATATTTATCATCAGTGCGTCGCTTTCAGAAAAGCCAACGGCTTGCCACAATACCGCGCCGTAATAAAAGACAACATTGATACCAACAAGCTGCTGAAATGTTGCTAAACCAATACCAATCCACACTATTTTGCGCACACGCAAGGTCTTTTCTACAAAGATATCGCTAAGACGAGGTTTATGGTGGTCACTGGCTAGTGAGTCATGAATTTCTGCTATTTTGTCAGTTGCTTCTTTCTCGCCATATAAAGACGCTAGTACTTTTTGTGCTTGATCTTTTTTGTTGCTTGCAACTAAAAATCTCGGACTTTCAGGGATCAGGAAAAGTAAAACAAAGAATAGGCTAGCAGGGATCAGCTCTATCCAAAACATCCATCGCCACGCCTCAAAATCTAGCCAAAGTAGGGCTGTAGACTCTCCCGCTAAGTCGGCAAGTAGGTAATTACTGACAAAAGCCATAAACAAACCGGAAATGATGGCCACTTGTTGAATACTGGTTAAAATACCTCGTTGCTGCGCAGGTGCTATCTCGCTGATGTAGGCTGGCGCCATCACAGAAGCTGCACCAACCGCCATACCACCTATAATGCGGTAAACAATAAATTCACCTGAAGAAGCAGCAATACCGCTTCCCCAAGCACTGATGATAAAAAATACGGCACTGACGATTAGTAATGTTTTACGACCATATTTATCAGCAAGTGTGCCGGCGAAAAATGCGCCAACCGCACAACCAAGTAACATACTGGCGACATTGAATCCTGTCCCCATACTATCTGAGTTAAAAGCTAGTTTTAGGCCGTCTACGGTACCGTTGATAACACCCGAATCAAAACCAAATAGAAATCCACCAATGGTTGCGACGAGCGCTATAAGGACGATAAATAGATTATTATTTTGCGACTGCATGCTCAATTCCTTGACTAATTGAAAGCGCTTACATTGCATGTTTAACTGAATTTTTGCAACAAAATTTGTCGTTCAAACACTACATTTTTGTTACAAACCGCCTAGAAATAAGGCCTAAATGTAAAAAAATGAAAAAAAATATCATCACCTAAGTTATTGTTATGTAAATAAATTGGTTAAAAAATGATCAAAACTTAACAAATATTTTACATTTTGGGGTTGTTTTCTACACGAAACTTTACGTAGAATGCTTGTCGTAAAAATAACAATAAATAAGAGAAATAGGAGGAAGAATTACGTAACCGCTGTTTTGTGTTATCGGTTTCTTTCCTAGGTGCTAAGAATAAAAATAAAACGAGAAGTTTTAACCATCTTATGCGTTTTGGAGTATAAAACGATTTCTTCGTAAAAAGTAGTGTGGCTTTTTCAAACCATTTGATCTGCGTGGTTGTGCAGTAGTGTGTTTGAACGACAATTCTTTTTGCAGCAACCCAGTTGTGCGTGAGCTTCCAGCTGTTTTGCATGTGTTTGCATGCAAAGTAATCAGGTGCGCGAGCTTTGGGGTGCAGAATGATTCGAGTATTTCGAATATTTTTTATTATTTTTGTTGTTAGCATAAATACGGCGACAGCAAATCAACACACATTTAATCAATGGTCAAAAACTGTCGTTGCGGCAAAAGGTCAGCAACAAATAAATGGTAAAGTCATCTTTTCAACGGATGAAAGCCAGCTCATTGAGTTTTTCAACCAATCATCAACAGAACAACAGATTGCATTACCTTTACCTAACGGTGACCTGGTGTATTTCTCGCTTACACCCAGCAATGTACTCACCCCAAAATTAGCCGCTAAATTTCCTCAGCTTAAAACGTTTACTGGTCGTTCTTCGAATGGTTCAACGGCGGTTATTGATGTTACCGCACATGGTTTTAATGCGATGTTTCGTCATCAAAACAAAATCTATTACGTTGATGCGATAAAAGCGAGTAAGGGTAACTATGCCGTATACAGCGGAAAGCCGTCTTCGTCAGAAGTAAGTGATGCGTTTGTCAGACATGAACCAATTCGCAGAGCAATAGAAGCAAAAACCGTTTCTGCGAAGGCTGTTGCTAGTGACACCACGTCGGTAGAAGTGTCTAAAAAACGAATCAAAGTATATAGACTCGCTATGGCTGCAACAGGTGAATACACCAACTATCATGGCGGCACAAAAGAAGACGCGTTGTCAGCAATGACAACAATTGTTAATCGATTGAATCAGGTATTTGTTCAGGACGTTGGTATTAAGTTTGAGTTAGTCGACGATAACGACAAAATCATTTTCACCAATGCTGGATCGGATCCGTACAATAACAGCACGTCGGATGGCAACACCAACACCGATACTTTAAATGAAATTCTTGGTGTTGACGGCTATGACATAGGCCATGTGCTGACAACCAAAGGTGGCGGTTTCGCCTCAATCGGAGGTGTGTGTTCCACTTACTTTAAAGGATATGGTGTGACCGGGGCATCGAAGCCTGATAATGACGCTTTTTATATCGATTATGTAGCCCACGAAATTGGTCACCAGTTAGATGCAGATCATTCGTTTAATGGCACTAAAAACCATTGTGGTAGTGGTCGTCGTTCATACGCTGCATATGAACCAGGCAGTGGCTCCTCTATCATGAGTTATTCGGGGTTATGTGGCGATCAAAATCTTCAGACAGATTCGGATCCATTTTTTAACAGTCACACGATTAGCGAAATTCGTAATTACATCGAAAACAAAGATGGTAAGCGCTGTGGACGTTTTGAAGATGAAGAAAACGCAGAGCCAGTAGTTAATGCAGGTGGCGATTATACCATCCCAGCTAATACACCATTTGAATTAATAGGTAGTGCAACAGATGCCGAAGGAGATACCTTATCTTACAGCTGGGAACAAAGTGATTTAGGCCCCGCGTCAAGTAGTGCCGCAGAAATGATTGATGACGGTGAGCGTCCTCTTTTTCGTGTATACGCGCCGGTAGATCATGCCGTTCGCTCCTTCCCACGATTGACCGATGTATTAGCCAATAGCACATCTAAAGGCGAAACATACGCGACTACGACACGTGAATTAAATTTTCGACTGCAGGTTAGAGATGGTCGAGGTGGTAACAGCTTCGACGAGATGCGCGTAAATGTCGTCGATACTGGCGAATCTTTTAAACTTACCTCGCCGGCGATTAATGCACTATGGTCTGGCACTGAGGCTACTGTTCATTGGAATGTAGCAGGTACCAGTAGTGGCGACATAAGCTGTCAAAAAGTCGATATATCCCTTGCTACAGACGGTGAAAACTTTGATCTAGATCTTGTTAAAGGTACTGCAAATAGCGGTTCGGCAACATTTTCTATTGAAAGTGTAACGAGTACAGAAAATGCTCGGGTAAAAGTTAAATGTAGTGATAATGTATTTTTTGCCGTTAACGAAGGTAAGTTTTCTATCAGTACAGATGCCGACGTGACGCCTCCCGCACCAGAACCCGAGCCTGAACCTGAGCCAGAGCCTGACCCAGAGCCAGAACCTGAGCCAGAGCCAGAACCGATGATTTCTATTTCTGGTCAGAAAAACATCTCTGTAGCACAACAGCAAACATTAACCTTGCAGAAATGGCACTTCTACTATGTTAATGGTCCTGCGGATGACTTTGAGGTTGTGCCAGGTGACAACTATACATTTAGTAATAAAGTGGTTACGCCGAACAATGATTTTTATGGCGAATTACGCGTTGGTGTGCGACCTGTTAAAGGGGACGATAAAGGCGAGGTTTATCAAGCAAAAGTGTCTGTTGAAGCGTTGCAAGCGCCAGCTATTGTCGGTCACCTTAATATAGCGATAGAAAGTGGAGAAAAGTTAGTTATAGAGCCAAGCCTGTTTGACTACGATGATATTGAGGCTGACGCTGTCAAGCTGCTGTCAGGCGACAACTATCAGGTGGAAGGGGATGCACTTGTTGTATCAAATGACTTTGTCGGTGAGTTATCAGTACAAGTTATACCGAGTGCAGGCTCTCTAGAAGGTGAAGTCTACAGTTTTACTATTGAAGTTGTAGCGCCGGCTGTCGCGAAAATAGTTGCAGCGGAGCAAATGTCTACTGTTCAAGGTCAATCTATTACGGTGTCTGTCGATATGTTTGAATTTGAAGATATTGTGGCAGAAGAAATAGCGATTTTAAGCGGCCAAAATTATGTCGTCAACGGCAATGCGGTTACGCCTAATCAGGCGTTTGTTGGTGATTTGTCTGTGAAGGTTATCCCTGTCTATCAGGGAAGAGAGGGCGAAGCGTTTAACTTTTCAATTGCAGTAACACCGAGCGAAGAAGCAGGTGGCGAAGATAACGGCACAGAAGAAGAACAAGACGGCGGCAATGAGCAAGAAGGAGATGACGCCGGAGAGCAAGATGATTCGTCTACTGATGACAACGGCGATGAACAAGACCAATCAGATAACAACGGTGATAGTGACAATGGCGATAAGAGCCAAGGTAACGAAACTGATAGTAATCAGCAAAACCAGTCACAAACTGAAGTAAAAGCACCAGCTGCAAGCAGTTCAAGCAGTGGCGGTAGTGTTTGGTGGTTGTTGTGCGTTATGGCACTTAGTCTTTTGAGAAGAAATGTAAAGGCGTAGTTATTTATTGGTTAATTGGCCGAGCATTGTTAATATTAAAACTGATGTTAACTAGCTCGGCTATTTTTATGATTTATCCACGTAGACCATTAAGCACTGTTTTTGCGTCTTTTGTATGTTTCGCAGTGTGCACTATACCTACTCTAGCTTCAGCAGAGCAGGCGCCATTATTTCAACCGGCTACATCAGATTTATCCTCGTCATACCATAGTTTTTCCATTAATGATTTTAATGGCTTGCAGCAACGATTGAATGCTGACGTTGCTACCATTTCTATCGAAGTGCCGACACCTAGCGGTACGTTAACTCGTTTATCGCTGGTTCCCTATGATGTTCTGCCCAAGCCATTGCAACAAAAATATGGCAGCATTAAAACATTTAAGGCCTACGCGGACGGACAAAGCGATGCTATAGGGCGTTTTGATATCACCGCCAAGGGTTTCCACGGTATGTTTTACTACCAACAAGATACCGTGTTTATCGAGCCAAAACCTGGATTTGAAGGCCTTTACTACAGTTATTTTCAGAGCGATAAGCGCAACGACAGTGCGCTTGCCCCACAAAAACTGCCGCCGAAAATGGTCGACTATTTAACACAGCAAGTTAATAGCGCCCAAAAATCCGCGCGTACCGCTAATAATCTGCGCAGAACCTACCGTTTAGCGGTAGCCGCGGCTGGTGAATACACGCAGTATCATGCCGATGGAGCAACTAACGCCACTGAATTAGCCTTGTCTGAAATAACGACGATGGTAAATCGAGTCAATCAAGTATTTGAACGAGATTTAGCAATTTCTTTTCAGCTTGTTGAAAACAACGACCAGATTATTTATGAAGATGCCAGCACAGACCCATTTAATAATGATAGTCAAGACGGTGGCTTAAACACGGCGCTGTTAAACGACATCATTGGCGTTAACAATTACGATATAGGTCACGTTGTTAACACGGGAGCAGGGGGCTTAGCCGTAATTTCTGCTGTGTGTGATGCAAATTTTAAAGGTGATGGTGTTTCAGGTAACCCAAGTCCAATCAATGATAGCTTCTATATTGATTATGTCGCTCATGAAATAGGTCATCAATTTGGTGCGGAGCATAGTTTTAATGGTGAAGCGAGCAATTGTCTAGGTAATAGAGTGGCTGGTTCGGCTTATGAACCGGGTAGTGGCTCAACAATTATGTCTTATGCGGGCTTATGTGGCAGTCAAAATTTACAGCGTTTTGTCGACCCATTTTTTAACGCAGGCTCAATAGAACAGATTCACGCATTTGTTAATCGCGCCGATATGACTGATTGTGGTGTGTCTGAGAATATAGATGGCAGTGCGCCAACGATAAATGTAACCGCTGAATATACGATTCCTGCAAATACGCCCTTTGTGCTTGATGCAGAAGTTGCTGATAGTGATGGAGACCAGTTGTCATATAGTTGGGAGCAACGCGATCTAGGCTCAGCTTCCAATAGCGCAGCACAAATGATTGATGATGGCACACGTCCGCTGTTTAGAGTATTTGCCCCTTTAACCGTGTCGCAGCGCTTCTTCCCTCAAATGTCGGATATTTTAAATGAAGTATCTACGTTAGGTGAGTCACTGCCGACAACAGACAGAACACTTAATTTCAGACTAACAGTTAGAGATGGTAATGGCTATGTCGCGTTTGAAGATACCCGTTTAACTGTTGTTAATACAGGTGAGGCTTTTGACGTAACTAAACCGACAACAGATGAAGTTTGGCAAGCGGGCAGTACAGAGATTTTATGGAATGTCGCCGGTACAGATCGCGCACCGATAAGCTGTGCATCTGTCGATATTTTCTTGTCTGGTGCCCAGGTTGGCGTCTTTGACCAGCAACTTGCCGCCAATGTGCCGAACAATGGTGCATATACCTTAACCGAGATGCCTGCCGGTAAAACAGAGCAAGCTAGAGTACTCGTTAAGTGCTCTACCGCGCCGTTCTTTGCGGTAAGCCATGGTGACTTCGAAATAGACAATTTGGTGCTGCCCCAAATTACCGGTCAAAGCCCTTTGTCTGGTTTTGCAGGGGATCTCATTGCAATTTCGCCTAGCACGTTTACTTATCAAGACTCTGTTGCTGATCAAATCAGAATTTTTGATGGCGAAAACTATCGCGTAAATGCTAATGGTATTGTTGCCGATACAAGTTTTGAAGGGGTGCTTACGATAGATATTGAACCTAGCATCAATGGCTATGCTGGCGAGGTGTTTAGTGCTCGAGTGACGATTCGACAAAGACCACAGGAAAGTAGCAGCGGTGGTGGCGTTTTATACCTATTACCGCTACTAATATTCGTGCTTCGCAGAAAAGCTAGCGTTAGCTAGCTTTTCTTACAAATACAGCCGTTGTTAGTGCTGGCACTTCGATGGCTGCGTCTAGCAGTTTGCTTTGCTTAACAACGTCATCGCTACCCGCTTGTTGGACAGGGTGTAGCTCAAAGGCCTTTGCCTGTTCAACTGATACTCTTTGTGGCTGAGTACGAGGATTAAATATAACAATAATTTCGTCTATTGTTGGGTCAATTTGTGCTTCTCCTGAGTCGCTTAGGCGCATCGCAATAACATTATTGTTACCCTCAATAAAATCTACTTTTTCAACGATTTGCTCAGCAGTGTTTAATCTAAATAACTTACTACTCATTCTTACGCGAACAAAATCTAAAAATACGTCTCGTGAAAAAACAATGTCTTCTTTTGTCACGTGATCTCGACCATCATTTTGCTCAAGTAGCGTTCTGATAATTGCCCAGTTTGCTTCATCCTTCTCTGCCGGCGGCAACCCTACATTGTAGTTATTCGTGTTGTAACTAAAGTCTACTTTGTTAAACCAGTCACTGTAGTCGTAACTGTCTCGTAAGAAAGATTTTGAACGCAACAATTCACTGCCCATATGAATAAATGGAATT
Organism: Thalassotalea agarivorans; assembly: GCF_030295955.1. NCBI lineage: Bacteria > Pseudomonadati > Pseudomonadota > Gammaproteobacteria > Alteromonadales > Colwelliaceae > Thalassotalea > Thalassotalea agarivorans. The sequence goes on along the minus strand of NZ_AP027363.1, from coordinate 2,171,902 downwards.
CCCTGAGCGAGCAATGGATAACTTAAGTTTTGCGCTTGAATTCGCACACGTTGTTTTGTTGTCGTGTCATAAGGCAAACGATATTGATTGTTATCCCATAACGTTTGATTATCATGTTTAGAGACATAGTTTATGGTATCAGCGGGTTTTAACGCGTAGGCTGCTATAGTGCCACCATAAGGTACATCTGTACCTTTTACTTTGTTACCTTGTGCCGAGGTAAAACTAAACTGCTTCAAATTGGCGGCCAGGCCTAATTTAATAATGTCTTGATATTCGTCGTATTTTGCACGTGTATCTGTTGCGATAAGCTCATTTTCCATATGCATCAAGCCACTGCCTATACCTTGGCTTTTACGAATATCTTCACCTTGTGCATTAAAGGCGCCGCCGCGCACGGCATCACGTAATCTGTCAGTAAAGGTACCAATATCTGTGCCGCCTAAATTAGATTGGCTCGCTTGTTCAAAAATTGCGTCTTTTGCCACTTCGCCAAAATCCCAGCCTTCGCCGTAAAAGTAATTGTCTGGATCAATCGCATGAACGCGATCGCGTGCGGCAAGCATGGCTGCTTTAGGCTGGTGCCCCATTAAATCAAAACGATAACCATCAATTTTGTATTGCTCAGTCCACAGCGCAAGCGAATCAGACATTAGTTTATCCATCATTGCGTGCTCTGTTGCCGTATTGTCGCAGCATGTTGATTGCTCTATCGCACCGGTGAGCGGATTTAATCTGTGATAATAACCTGGCACAACTTTGTCGAGTACAGAGTTTGTAGCAAGGCCAGCTGCATGGGTATGGTTATAAACAACATCCATCACTACGCGCATGCCCATTTCGTGTATGGTTTGTACCATTTGTCTAAATTCAATGATACGGCTATAGCCGTCACTGTCCTTAGCGTAGCTACCTTCTGGTACATTGTAGTGGAATGGGTCGTATCCCCAGTTGTATTTGTCGTGGGCTCGCAGTTGAGAAACGATATCTTGGGCAAAAGTATCTGAAGGTGCTGAAACAAGGACTTGTTGCAAACTTTGTTGCTTGTCGATGTCACTATCACACAGAGAAAAATCTGGCACAATAGCGCAAATTTCACTAATGCTAGATTGCTGATCAAACTGTTGCGTTGGTTCTTCATTAACCGTGCCAATATCGAAAGCAGGTAATAAGTGGATAGTGTTAATACCTGCCTCTTTCAACATGGTAATATGCTTTACGCCATCGGTTTCGCTGTTGCTAAACGCTGCATATTTGCCTTGATCGGCTGCAGGTTGTGTTTTATCGCTGGCACTAAAGTCACGAATATGTAACTCATAAAAAATATTATCTAACGGATCGTTAATACCTGGGACAACGTGGTTATCCCATCCTTCTGGCTTTAATTGCGCTGAAGAAAGATCGACGATCTGTGAAAATTCACTATTGGTCGATAAAGAGATTGAATAAGGGTCGGTTACGTCAATAACTTCTACCTTATGGGTTTGTGGATGATAAGTCGTGACTTCATAACGATAAAAATCGGTGGCTACTGCTTGGTTAGTATCTAGATGCCAAATGCCTGTTGCAGCATCTTCCTCTAGTTGCTGAGTATGTTTTAAGCTTTTATCTTTGTTGTACAGCTTAACCTTCACAGATTGCGCCGTAGGAGCCCAAAGTGCGAAGGAAACAGCATCTTGTTTTACCATTGCGCCAAATTGGTTGTATTCGTTCGCATCGTTTTCGCCAGCCGTATAGAGTAAATCAATTACGCCGGCCTTTTGCACTTTGCTCACATAGTCTTGTGATTCATTGGTAATGACCAATGCTGTTTTTAACGCAGCTTTGGCTGCATCGTCTGTAATATTTGCTTTATATACAGAAAACGCTGATAAATGAGGATAGTTACTATCAACAATGGCGTCCGTTTCGCGTGTAAATACAATACGTTGGTCTTGAGCAACTAACGTTAAGTTTTCACCTTGGTCGCTGGGCACCAGCAAGGTGTCTTGAGAAATCCAGTGTGCCGAATATTCTGAAGGCGATAGCGAATTATTTACGGGAGCGTCGCTACACGCGGCTAATAAGCTAGCTGTAATAAGTGTCAAAGATCTTTTCATTGCTTTCTCTGTTTCTTGTGTCTTTATAAGCATAGCCATTTTTACTTGCTTTAGCCGATACACCAAGTCTAGGTTCCATTTTGCATACGTATTCAAAAATGAAGGGGTAAACGTTTACATCTGTAAACTTTTAAAAACGCTTTCTAAAAACAGTCGAGTTGCAAAGGCTTTGTGGATAAAGGGCTATAGCAATAAAAATGTTATAATGACGGTCCATTTTGTAAGTAGTTGTAACTAAACCTCTGCGGTTTTGCATAAATTTGAATACGTATGCAAAAAGTAGGTTTTGCCTTGATGCCTCTTTATATTAGGAGCCTCAATTAACGTTGAATGTAAATTAAACAACAACATAAAAGCCTTACTAGATAAGGTTTATACAATTACTAAGCAGCGATGCAAGGGGAGAATCATCCATGTTAAAGTTTAAGCCAAGCAAATTGACGCTTGCTATGCTTTCTAGCGGTTTTATTGCCATGAGCGCATCATCTTTCGCAGCAGAAGAAGCGCAAGATGAAAACCAAGCGGAACAGCAAGACGTAGAAGTTATTGAAGTTAAAGGCTTCCGTGGCAGTATCGTCGAATCAATTAGCACAAAGCGTTATTCATCAGAAGTTGTTGAATCAATTTCAGCAGAAGATATCGGTAAATTGCCAGACTCTTCAATCGCAGAATCCATTGCACGTCTTCCAGGTCTAGCTGCACAGCGTCTAGACGGTCGTGCAAGTAAAGTATCGATTCGTGGTTTTGGTGAAAACGAAAGTGGCACAACTTTTAACGGTCGTGAACAAGTGTCAATCGGTGACAACCGTGGCGTTGAGTTCGACTTATATCCTTCAGAAGTTATGGCAGGCGTTACAGTATACAAAACGCCAAGTGCTAGCTTAGAAGCGGAAGGTATTGCTGGTATCGTTGATATGCAATCAGTTAAGCCATTAAGCCAAGATGGTCAAGTGATTCAGTTCAACGGTCAATTTGAGAAAACAAGCTTCGAAAAGCTTAACCCAGACGGTGATGACACTGGTTTCCGTGGTACTTTCTCATATATCGATCAGTTTGCAGGTGACACATTTGGTGTTGCATTTGCTTACTCAAAAATGACTTCTCCTAACCAAGAGAAGCGTTGGAACTCTTGGGGTTACCCAGAGTTTACAGGCCCTGATGGCAACAATTACTCTATCTTAGGTGGTGCAAAACCATTCGTTCGTTCTTCAACATTAAACCGTGATTCAGCGATGTTGGTGTTGGAAGCACAACCTACAGATAAATTACAAATGACGTTAGATGCGTTATATGTAAACTTCACAGATGAAAAAATCTTACGTGGTATCGAAGTACCATTTGCTTGGGGTCAAGGCACAATCGATCCTGATTCAGTTGTTGTTGACCAAGAAACTGGTTTTATCACATCAGCTGTTACTCAAGGTCAACGAGTTGTAGTACGTAATGACTACGAAGAGCGTGATGCAGACCTAACGTCTTTAGGTTTCAATACCTCTTATCAACTAAGCGAAACGTTTATCCTAGAGTTTGACGCAAGTTACTCTGCGGTTGAACGTACTATCTGGTCTCTAGAGAGCTACTCAGGTACTGGTCGTGGTGACAACGTAGGTATTCCAGACGACATCGGTTATGAATTCAACGGTGGCAACACTGGTGCAGTATTTAACCCAGGCCTAGACTATGGTGACTACGACCTAATCAAACTAGGTGGTCCATTAACATGGGGTTGGAGTTCAGCGCTTAATGAAAAGTATGGCATCGTTGGTACGCCACTTGAAAACACAGCGCAAGACGGTTTCTTAAACACGCCATCAATTGATGACGAGTTAGTAACACTTAAATTAGCTGCTGAGCAAGAGTTAGATAATGACTTTGTAAGCGCAGTTAAATACGGTATCTCACATCGTACTCGTGAAAAGACAAAAGATTCTGAAGGTTACTTCATGACAATCAATTCTTTCCCGGATACGCCAGTAGTACCAGAGCAATATCGTTTAGGTACAGTTGACCTTGGTTTTATCGGTATGGGTAACATGATTGCATATGATTCAAATGCAATGTTACGCAACGGTGAATACGACTTACTTGCTGAAAGCTTAACAAACACAAGCCACGCGTCTAAATCTTGGCAGGTGACTGAAGAAGTAACTAATGCCTACATCCAAGCGGATTTAGACTTAGAAGTTGCTGACATGCCGTTAACAGGTAATGTTGGTGTACGTTATGTTTACACTAAGCAATCTTCTGATGGTGCAGCTTCTGAAAACGTAAATGGGGTAGTTCAAACATCACCTGTTTCAGCAAGCCATGATTACAACCACGTACTTCCAAGCTTAAACTTAGCGCTTCAAATTACTGAAGAGCAAACGCTTCGTTTAGGTCTTGCTAAGACAATCGCACGTGCGCGTCTTGATGAAATGAATGCATCATTGTTAACGTCATACAGCCAAACGCCTGACTCAGAAGGTAACTACTGGTCTGTTAGCGGTGGTAACATTGAGCTTGAGCCAAAAGAAGCTACAGGCTTAGACTTAAGCTACGAAAACTACTTCTCTCAAGAAGGTTATGTTTCAGCTGCATTGTTCTACAAAAAGTTAGACAACTGGATTTTCGACGGTCAGTTTGAAGTTGACATGACAGGTGTAGCAGATCCAAACACTGGTATCGTTCCACCACCAGAGAACTCAAAAGGTACTCAAAGCGGTAAGATCAACGGTGGCAATGGTAACCTTTGGGGTTATGAGCTTTCTGTAACATTACCATTTAACGTATTCTCAGATAGCTTAGATGGTTTAGGTTTGATTGCTAGTCACACAGGCATTGAATCAGACATTCAAGATCCAAACGGTAACGACTTTGAATTACCAGGTCTTTCAGACAGCATCCAAAACGTAACAGTTTACTTTGAGCGTGCTGGCTGGCAATTACGTGCAAGTGCACGTAAGCGTAGCGACTTTAAAGGTGATATCTACGGTGTAGGTTTTGACACAGTACAAGTTGACATCCTAGGCGAAACAGTAGTTGATGCTCAAATCGGTTACGACTTCGGTGAAGGTGGTTTTGAAAGCTTAGACGGTTTATCTGTATTCCTTCAGGGCTACAACTTAACGAAAGAACCATTTACTACGCTTTCTGGAGACAATGCGTTACAAGTACGTGATTACCAAGACTACGGTAGCACTTACTTACTTGGTTTCTCTTACAAACTTTAATCTCCCCTCGATTTAGAGTTTGCTTGTTGGAAAGCCCTTGAATTTAGGTTCAAGGGCTTTTTTATTGTATGCTAATTAAGCTTACATAATTCACTGAAGTGCAAGGTAAATGAATAAAGATAATGTAAACAAAGTCGTCATCTGTGGTGGTGGTACTGCAGGCTGGATTACTGCTGCGTTGATGGCTAAAGTGCTGGGTAAAACACTTGATATTACGCTCGTTGAATCAGAGCAGATCGGTATTGTAGGTGTTGGTGAAGCCACCATACCACCAATGATTCAGTTTAATCAGGCACTTGGCATCGACGAAAAGACTTTTTTAAAGGCCACAAAGGGCACCATTAAACTCGGGATTGAATTTGATGGTTGGAAAACAGAACAAGACAGTTACATGCATGCCTTTGGTGGTATTGGCAAAAATTTCCCGTTTTGTGATTTTCAGCACTTTTGGGTGAAAGCACACCAACAAGGAATGACCAAAGAACTCGGTGATTTTTCACTTAATTATCAGGCGGCGAAAGAAAACAAATTTGCCCCTTTGCCAAATATTACCGGCACAAACTTGCCAGGCATTCACTATGCTTATCATTTTGATGCTGGCCTGTACGCTATGTTTTTGCGTGAATTTAGCGAAAAACATGGCGTTAAACGCGTAGAAGGTATTATTGATACCGTTGAGCAATGTCAGCAATCAGGACATATTACGGCAATAACGTTAAAAGATGGTACCGACATTCAAGGCGATCTATTTGTTGATTGTACAGGCATGCGCGCTTTGCTTATTGAACAAACGTTAAATACCGGGTTTGAGGACTGGTCGCACTATTTACCGTGTGACAAAGCGATGGCAGTCGCTTGTGAAAGCGTGAGCCCAACAACGCCGTACACCCGTTCTACTGCTCATAGAGCTGGCTGGCAGTGGCGCATACCACTACAACATCGAATTGGTAACGGTATTGTCTATGCAAGCAAACATATGAGCGACGAAGACGCTAAAGCCCTTCTACTGGCGAACCTCGATGGCCAAGCCATAGGTGAACCTCGTGTTATTCCTTTTAAAACCGGGCGCCGCCGTAAACAATGGAACAAGAATGTTGTCAGTATTGGTTTATCGAGTGGCTTTTTGGAGCCATTGGAGTCCACCAGTATTCACTTGATTCAGACGGCTGCAATTAGGTTGTTGAAATTTTTCCCGCACCAAGGCATTAAACAGAGTGAAGTTGATACCTTAAACCAATTGTCTGTATTTGAATTAGAGCGAATCCGCGATTTCATCATTTTGCATTACAAAGTAAATGAGCGTAGTGACAGTGATTTTTGGCAACAGTGCCAGCGCATGGAAATTCCTGAATCTCTAGCTAAGCGCATTACGCTATTTAAAGAGACTGGTAAGATTTATCGGGATGTTGATGAACTGTTCACAGAAGTCGCGTGGCAACAAGTGATGATAGGACAAGGCATTATTCCACAAGACCATCACCCATTGGTCGATGGTTTAACGCAAAAACAAATGGAAGATTTGATTGATAGTTTAAAAACCTTGATTGCGCGTGATGTTGCTAAAATGCCAACACATGATGAATTCTTAAAACAGCTGTAAAAGCCAAAAAAAAAAGCCGGTATTACCGGCTTTTTTTATGATTAAGAATAACTATTAAAGCTTTATTAGCACGAAACTTAACGGCGCCACTGTTACTGACTCTTCCGTGATAGTCGCATTACTTGGGTAAATCACTTCACCGCCACTTACATTGTATGAAAGTGTTTTAGCTTCAGTTGCTGTGTTAAATACAGCTAATACTTTTTCACTACCAGCTGTTCTTGTTACAGCGACTAAACCAGCAGACGCTTCTGTAAACACAACGTCTTGTTTGCCACTACGCAGCGCTTCATATTGTTGATATAAGTCTGCGTATAGCTTTAATTCGATGTAGAACGGATGGGTAGGATCAAAGTTATTGTCCGCTGTCGTTTTATCGGTCGCAATCAGATCGTCGTCATTATAGCTAGGTACTTTCGATGGCATCATGTCTTGTCTCGACATAATGTCATTTCCGTCACCAACAAACCCTTGCTCGTCACCGTAATAAACAACAGGTACACCGCGCATGAAGTAAATCATTGCGTGACCTAAGTTGATGCGCGAGATAACCGCAGCTTCATCATACTGTTGCTTGTCTTTGTTAAGCAGATAAGCAAAACGACCCATGTCGTGGTTACCCGTGAAGGTAAGCAATTGATCCGCATTTTTGTATAAATGATCTTGGTCAAATAGCACTTTAAATGCTTCTGTACCTTTGTTTTCAACAAGGGTTTGATAAATAACTGACTGCAAGCCAAAGTCTAGGACTGACGGCAGTGTACCTTCAGTTGTAAAACGTGCTAGCGCCGCAGGCTCTGGGTCATATACTTCACCAAACATGAAGAAGTTATTGATGCCTTCAGCTTTAGCGTGCGCTTCTAGCGCAGGAATAAACTGTTGCCAAAATTCAATATTAACGTGCTTAACAGTATCGATACGAAAGCCATCAGGCTTAAATTGCGTGATGATGTTTTTATAGATGTCCGTCATGCCTTCAACTACTTCAGGCATTTCAGTATATAAATCATCTAAACCGGCGAAGTCACCATTTAATGAGCTTTCACCTTCCCAGAAGGTGTCGCCTTGGTTGTGATAATACTTAGGATCGTTTAACCATGCTGGTGTTTTTGCTGTTAGGCTACCTTCTGGCACGATCGCTGTGTATTTTTTACCTTCAGCCATTTCTGCTAGTGAAATATAAGGACATTCTTGACCACCTTGTGACCAACCTGAACCATCTTCACCGTGACATTCTGTAAACTTGATAACGTCAGCCGTGTGATTCGTAATGATGTCGAAATAAACCTTCATGTTTTTTGCATGCGCAGCATCAATAAATGCTTTCAAGTCATCATTAGTGCCTAAATGAGGATCGATTTCAGTAAAATCTAGAACCCAATAACCATGGTAACCCGATATTTCACCCTGCTGTGCTTGGTTGCGCAGGATTGGTGTTAACCATATTGCTGTGATACCCATATTCTCAAGGTAATCAAGGTTGTTGATAAGACCTTGCATATCGCCGCCATGGAATGCCTTAGGGTTTTCTGGTTCAAATCCACCACGTGACAACGCGATAGTTTTAGAACCCATATCGTTGTCAGTATCACCGTTATCAAAACGATCTGGCATCACAAAATAGAAAACTTCTTGTTCAATGCCACGCTCTGAATAAGGGGCAAGGTCTTTTGCTAAAACGCTTGCAGTTGGTGCCGCTTGTTCGACTGTTTGTTCTACTTCAGCGGCTTGCTCTGAACACGCAAACAACGAAATAGATAACGCTGCTAACGACAACTGCTTAAACTTTTGTTTTATTGTCATAATAATTGTCTTTCACTTTTAGGGTTGTTTGTACTCAGTTTACTGATATTTAAGCGCAAATTATAAAGTTTACATACGTATGCAAAGGCTACAGGCCCCATAAAACGTATGCATACGTATGCATAATCATTGCAGTATAGCTTACCTCTACTTATCCTAACCTCAGCTAATACCGTAGGTAACAAATATTATAAATGCGTGTACAACGTAACACGCAATGATTAGGCGTAAGCAGTATGTGCGCCACTGTATGAGAGAGCCCCAGGGGGAGTAAATGAGTCAGCTAGAATGGTGGCGTGGAGCAGTCATCTATCAAGTGTATCCGCGTAGTTTTATGGACGCCAATGGTGATGGCGTTGGAGACATTCAAGGCGTTATCGCTAAATTACCTTATATCAAGTCGCTAGGTGTAGATGCGATTTGGTTATCACCGTTTTTCAAATCTCCAATGAAAGATTTTGGTTACGATATCAGTGACTATCGTGACGTAGATCCAATGTTTGGTACTAAAGCTGATTTTGACGAGCTAATGTCTGCAGCAAAAGGCATGGACATTAAAATCGTAATCGACCAAGTATTAAGCCATACCTCAAATGAACACCCTTGGTTTGAAGAGAGCCGCCAAGATCGTACTAACCCTAAAGCTGATTGGTATGTATGGGCTGATGCAAAGCCAGATGGCACACCGCCAAACAACTGGTTATCTATTTTTGGTGGCTGTGGTTGGCAATGGGAGCCACGTCGTCAACAATATTATTTGCATAACTTTTTAACAGAACAGCCTGATTTAAATTTCCACAACGCTGATGTGCGTGAAGCTGTACTAGCTAATGTTGAGTATTGGCTTAAAAAGGGTGTTGATGGTTTTAGACTTGATGCAATTAACTTTTGTTTTCACGATAAGCTATTGCGTGATAACCCTGCTAAAGCACCAGAAGATCGTAAAGGACGTGGTTTCAGTGAAGATAACCCGTACGCGTTCCAATATCACTACTTTAATAATACGCAGCCAGAAAATCTGGCATTTATGGAAGAGATTCGCGCATTAATTAACAAGTATCCGGGCACAACAACCTTAGGCGAAATTTCGACAGAAGATTCACTGAAATCGATGGCGGAATACACGGCAGACAATAAACGTTTGCATATGGCTTACAGCTTTGAATTACTGACTGAAGATTTTAGCCCTGCTTACATTCGCCAAACGGTAGAAGATTTAGAAGCAAACTTAGATCAAGGTTGGCCGTGTTGGGCTATTGGTAACCATGACGTTCAACGTGTAGCGACGCGTTGGGGCAAAAACGCAACAGGCAATCAATTACCTAAAATGCTTAATGCCATGCTTGGTTCATTGCGCGGTAGCCTATGTACCTATCAAGGTGAAGAGCTAGGCCTAGTAGAAGCAGATATTGCATTTGAAGAATTGCAAGACCCATTTGGTATTGCATTCTGGCCAAACTTTAAAGGCAGGGACGGTTGTAGAACGCCAATGCCATGGACAGAAGACCAAGCTCATGCTGGTTTTTCTAAAGCTGATAAAACATGGTTACCTGTATCAAATAAACACAATGGTTTTTCAGTTGCTTCGCAAGAGCATGATGCCGATTCTGTACTTAATGGCTATCGTCAGTTTTATAGCTGGCGTAAACAGTATCCAGCACTAGTTGCAGGCGATATTGAGTTTGTTGATTTAAATGAAAATGTACTTGCGTTTTTCCGCCGTTACAACGGACAAACTATCTTTGTTGCATTTAATTTCTCAGGACAGCCGCAAGCCGTCACATTAGATCAATCAATGCAAGGTGAACTATTGTCTGGACACGGACTTGCACAAGCAAGTGTTTCAGATGGTAACTTAACACTCGATGCGCATGGCGCAGCCTTTGTTCAAATCTAATACAAGCATGTTAAACTACTGCTCAGCATCGCTGGGCAGTTTTTTTATCTAAGGGAAAAAAATGCAAAATAAACCGCAACTTAGCTTTTGGCAAATCTGGAATGTAAGCTTCGGCTTTTTAGGTGTTCAGTTTGGATTTGCGCTGCAAAACGCCAACGTTTCACGTATTTTATCTGACCTTGGTGCAGACCTTCATTCACTCTCTTACTTTTGGATTCTAGCTCCTTTAATGGGCTTAATTGTGCAACCGATTGTAGGTAGTGCATCTGATAGAACATGGAATAGAGTAGGGCGAAGAAAACCTTATATTTTAGGCGGGGCTATAGTTTCAGCTATAGCCATGTTTTTAATGCCTAATGCACCTCTTTTCGTCACCTTCATGATGCCTATGTTATTCGGCATTATGATGTTCGCAATAATGGATGCATCATTTAACGTGTGTTTCCAGCCGTTTCGTGCGTTAGTGTCTGACATGGTACCGGATAAACAACGCAATATTGGTTACTCTGTACAAACCTTGCTAATTAATATTGGCGCTATTTTTGGTTCTATTTTACCGTTTGTGTTAACCAACGTGGTAGGTTTAGAAAATACCGCACAAGCGGGTGAAGTCGCTCCTTCAGTGGTATGGGCGTTCTATATCGGTGGTACAGTGCTACTTGGTAGTGTGCTTTGGACGGTAATTCGCACAAAAGAGTACAAACCAAAAGACTTCTATGCCTATAAAGGCATGGATGCAGAGGAAGTGGCTAAAGAGCAACAACAAAAATTACCACTAGTTAAGCGACTAGCTAACTTTTTTGGATTAATGAAAACCATGCCTGATACGATGAAGCAATTGGCGGTTGTTCAGTTCTTTTCTTGGTTCGCGTTATACGTCATGTGGGTTTATACGAATCCAGCAATTGCGCAACAAATTTGGGGACTAGAAACAAAATGGTTTGATCACGATTACTTGGCTACATTTGAAAAAGTTCCTGAGCATATCGTACAAGCAAAAGGCGCGGCTGGTGATTGGGTAGGTATTTTGTTTGCTGCCTACAGCTTGTTTGCTGCTGTATTCGCTGTATTTTTATCAAAACTTGCTGACAAATTCGGTCGTAAAATGGTTTATGGTCTGTCATTGCTAGCGGGTGCTGTTGGCTATACGAGTTTTGGCTTCTTCGGGCCAAGTGAAGCTGTAGCGGTTAACCTGGGTATTACTTCGGTAACCGTACCACAAGCAGCGGTTTATTTGATTATTCCAATGATTGGTGTCGGTATCGCTTGGGCGGCAATCCTAGCTATGCCTTACGCTATCTTAGCCGGCTCACTGCCAGCAGATAAAACGGGTGTTTATATGGGTATATTCAACTTTACCATTGCAGCGCCTCAGATAGTCTCTGGATTAACAGCTGGCTTAATCTTGTCAACGGTGTTTGACAACGAGGCGGTTAATATCATTATTCTCGCAGGTGTTTGTATGCTTGCTGCGGCGATCGCCGTGATATTTGTAAAAGATAAGACAGAATAAGTTGTATTAGTTAATAAAAAAGGCGACTCGTTAGTCGCCTTTTTTATTAATAGCCTTGAAAACTAAAACCAAGAATTACGAGCTACGAGTTTTGGGCTTCGAGCTCCGTGATATAAAGACTCCACGCCCCTTGTTCCTTTAAGCAAAGCGCACTGCTTTATCACGCCCCTATTTTCGCAATGTTATTGAATCCGTTGACGTTAGCGAAACGCAAATGCATCATCCTCGTGTTCGTATGTCGATTATGCTGCGCCACAAGATTTTCTTACCACCATAGTGGTTGGCATCAATGTAGTGCCTACCATTTCACCGCCTATCATCTTCAGTAGATGATCAACGAGCAACTCTCCAGCTAACGTAGTATCTTGCTTTGCTGTTGTTAGTGGAGGGTATGTATAGCCCGAAATTGGTATATCATCGAAACCTACAACGGCGATATCGTTCGGCACTTTCAAACCATGGTCGTGAATTGCTTTCATTGCACCTATAGCAATCAAGTCACTTGAACCAAATACAGCATCAACTTTAGTATCCGATTCAAGCAGTTCTTTCATTGCTTGATAGCCAGAATCTTCGGTAGATACAGCATCTATTTGCAGTGATTCTGGGTGACCTATTGCGGCATCATCTAACGCGCGGCAGTGACCCAAATATCTATCTTGAAACTCTGGCGCATGCTCAGATGCTTCACCTATAAAGGCGATATGTTGCTTGCCCAATTTTATTAGATGGTTAGTTGCATCATATCCACCCAAAAAGTTATCACAGCCAACCGATACCACAGGTAAATGTTTTACTTCCGAACCCCAGCGAACAAAATGGGTATTTTGCTCTATTAGCTGTTTTAGCTTTTCTTCGTAATCAACGAAATCACCATAGCCCAGTAAAATAATGCCGTCGGCTTTATGAGTATCTTCATAATCGGCATACCAGTCATTCGCCATTTGTTGAAAGGATACAAGTAGGTCATAGCCAGCGTTAGCGCAGGCACGAGTGATACTTCCTAGCATTGCCAGAAAAAATGGATTAATCATTGAATCGTCGTTTGTAGGATCTTCAAACAGCAATAGTGCGATAGTGCCACTTTGTTGGGATCGAAGATTTGACGCGTTTTTATCTACTTTATAATTTAATTCACGCGCAATCGCTTGCACTTTCAGGCGAGTTTCTTCATTGACTAAAGGGCTATTTCTCAATGCCCTAGAAACCGTAGACTGCGATACGCCCGCTTTATACGCTATATCAAACGAGGTAATTTTAGATTTCATTAAATGCTCACAAGTTAGACCATTGCAAGCTAGCTTAGCTCACAATTTATACTCAATTCAAGAGGTGATTTTGCATAAAAAAAACAGCAAGCGTGATATAACCACGCTTTGTTTTTATATTTACAGAGAATTTAGAGGAACACGTTGGCTGACATTTCTTACGCCTTCTGATAATTGGCTGTTGGTGTAGATAAATACACCAACAGCCTCACAATGCAGAAAACAATGATTGCATTGCATCACTCTATGAAGTTATGCATCCAGGCTGCAACGTACAACCAGCCCTAGTCTATAGCAACGAAACGAATAGCAAAGCCACCACTTGTAGCCATATTTAGTGTTAATGTATCGCTTGCTTTTACTATTTTCTCCTCAATCACAATATCGTAAGGCTTATCTATCCAGTTAGCGTTGTCACCATCTCGATAGATTTGCGCTGTATATCGCTTTTCGTTATCTAAGAAGTCTAATGCAACAGAAAGAGAGCGCGCTTTTTCATTGGTTAGCGCACCTAGATACCAATCGTTTGAATGACGATCAGCTCGCGCAATGGCAACAAATTCACCCACTTCACCAGCCACAGCAATACTATCTTTAAAGTCTACAGCTACATCCTTTATAAATTGAAAAGCTGGTAAGTTCGCTTCATAGTTGCGCGGCAGGTCCGATGCCATCTGAATTGGACTGTAAATGACTACATAGAGAGCTAATTGTTTCGCTAATGTCGTTTGCGGTCTGTTTGTATCTGCACCCAGACCGTTAAAGCTCATATCAAATGTGCCAGGGGTAAAGTCCATTGGGCCCGACAGCATACGAGTAAAAGGTAAAATAGCGGCATGAGAAGGAGGGTTTGGCGGTGAACCCCAAGCGTTGTATTCTTGGCCACGAGCACCTTCTCGAGAGATCCAGTTAGGATACGTGCGTCTTAGGCCCGTATCTTTAATCGGTTCGTGGGTGTTAATACTAATGCCATATTTTGCAGCGAGTTTAATGTTGTAAAGGTATTCATTCACCATATACTGACCATCATGCCATTCATAGTGCGCAACACCATTTTCATCAACGCGTTTGATGTTGCCACCGTCTGCGACATAACCCGTCTTGATTTGCTCAACACCGTGCTTTTGATACAACTTGAACGCAGCTTCCATTTGGTTACGATAGTTACTAACATTTCCCGATGTTTCATGGTGGCCGACAAGCTTCACACCGGTCTTTTTCGCATGTGCACCAATGGCATCAATATCGAAATCTGGGTACGCTTGAGTAAATCTAAAGATGTCACCGTTGTGGAACCAATCGCCATCCCAGCCTATGTTCCATCCTTCTACTAGCACGCCTGAAAAACCATGTTTTTGAGCAAAATCCATATATCGTTTTGTCTCAGCAGTGGTTGCACCATGTTTTTCACCGCTGCCCCATGTGTTTTCGTTTATATGCATTCCCCACCAAATACCCATGTATTTGCCAGGGTTCACCCAACTAACGTCGCCAAGTTTGTTTGGTTCATTCAGGTTCAGGATAAGGCTAGAGTTGATCAGTGAAGCGGCATTTTCGCCGATTTGTATCGTGCGCCAAGGCGTATTAAATGCCCCTGTCTTTTTAACGAGAATACCGTCAGACCAAGGTGTCAGATCCGCTTTAAGCATGCCTGAGCGTCCCTGTTTCAGTGTCATACCAGCATAGTCTACCAACGCCGCTTCATGAATACTGACATGTGTACCACTTTTTAATTTGAAGGTAAAAGGTGTATGAACATGACGCGCCTGCTCTAATGTCGATTCTGTATAGATATACTCATATCTATTCCAATCTCTTGCTGGTATCCACCATGCCGCCGCATCATTGGTCTGCTCGACGTTAAATTCGGTAAGTTCATTAGTGATGTTAATTTGCTTCGCTAAACCTTTTTGCTCAGGCACTTCATAACGAAAACCAATGCCATCGTTAAACACCTTAAAGGTTACGCTAAAGGTATTAGTAACATCACGTTCGTGACGAAAAACCACAGTCGTTGCGTTGTGATGATCTCGAATCGTCTGTTTTTCACCCCAAGGTTGCTCCCAAGTCGCGTCATGAGAGCTCGATTGTTGCGAAATGATTTTAAAGTCAGGCCCCATGCGATGGGTGTTTTGATAATCTAAGCCGAGTTTAGAAGGCGCGATAATATCCTCACCTTTAAAGGCTACGCTATAGTTTGCATGTGCATCGTCTGAAATGGTTACCTTGATGTTTTTGTCTGGGGAAAACAACGCGATGTCTTTTGCTTGTGCAACTGTCGACAGACTCAACAAAAGCGATATTGAGGTAATAATTTTATTCATACTGTAGTTCCGCTCTTTGTAATATGTGGTACAAAAAACGCGCGGGCTTTGTGCGTTTTTTACACCTTAATGCGTAGCTATACTATAACTGTCTAAACACTGTTTAATCAGTGGTTTGCATACGTATTCAAGCGGTTTTTTCAGATAAGAAATCAAGTAGTACGCGCAGTTTTGGCGTCATGCTTTGGTGGCTGGGATAAATCGCGTAGTAGGGGACTTCAACCGATGTCCATTGTTCTAATACACGCACTAGTTGTCCTTGTTTGAGTGCGTCTTCACACATATAGCTCGGCAGGATAGCGATACCCGCTGAAGCGATACATAATGTCCGAAGAATAGTCATATCATTAACCGTAGCTACAGGTTTTACTTTAACTTGCTCTTCTTTACCCTTTGCGTTTACAAAGCGCCATTGGTCCGCAATCGATGAATCTCCCATACACAAAGCTTTGTGTTGCGTTAAATCGCTGATATCCGTTAAAGCGCCCGCGCTTGCCAAATACACGGGAGAGGCAACCAATAGCGCGTGACTAGTTGACAGTTTTTTACTGATCAGCGATGAGTCCTCTAAAGCGCCAATTCGAATCGCTAGATCGAACTCTTCTGAAATCAAATCAACGCGTCTGTTGGTAACAATATGCTCAATGGTAATATCGGGGTATCTACTTAGGAACTCTGCCAGATGTGGTGCAACAATGTGTTGCCCAATGGATATTGAGGTACTAATTTTGAGGTGGCCTGTAGGCGTATTTAGCAGTTGATTGACACTGTTCTCCGCTTGCTTAGCTTCATTTACAACTTTTTTGCAGTGTTGAAAATAGATTTTGCCTATTTCCGTGAGCCTGACTGACCGAGTCGTGCGTTCAAGCAATCGCACGCCTAGCGCTAATTCAAGATTAGCCATACGGCGGCTTACTTTAGATTTAGGCATTGACAATTCGTTTGCAGCTTTTGAAATGCCACCAAATTCCGCTACTTTAGCGAATATCACCATGTCATTTAAATCGACCATTTGCGTGTTTTCTATTGTTCTATTTTATGAACAGTGTATTGTTTAAATGCCATCTTGTACATATTAAAAGAACAATTAAAATAGCCTTAAAGCATTTGGAGGAAGTTAGATGAACATTTTAGCGTTTGCAGCAAGTAGCAGTAAAAAATCAATCAATAAATCTTTAGCAGCATATGCAGCATCTCTTGTGGATGGCGCAAATGTCGAGTTACTCGATATCAACGATTATGAAATGCCGCTGTTTAGTCAGGACAGGGAAGAGGAACTAGGCCAACCAGCATTAGCACAGGCGTTTTACAAAAAACTAGGTGAAGCAGATGCCATCGTAATTTCATTTGCAGAGCACAATGGCTCGTACACCGCAGCATACAAAAATTTGTTTGACTGGACGTCACGCATCGATATGAAGGTATATCAAAACAAGCAAGTAATATTGTTGGCAACATCACCTGGCCCAGGTGGCGCTCAAACAGTATTGAACACGGCCAAAACATCAGCACCGTATTTTGGTATGGATGTTAAGGCGAGCTTGTCTATACCAAGCTTTTACGACAACTTTGACTTGGCCACCAATCGTGTCACTAACAGCGACATAGAGAAAGCGCTAAATGATACTATGTCGTCATTACAGCAGACGGCAAAGGCCTAGCGAGTTCTCCGAACATTAAAGGTGCCTAAATTGGCACCTTTTTTATACGAGCTTTAATTCTTTTGAGTGCACTGTTTTGGCGATCGACTAACTGTGCGTTTTTAAACAAGCTACAGTTGAGCGTATCTTGTGCCACATCAATGTAGTTAAACATAACTTCATATCGTATATCACCCACCATAAAGGTATGTATCGAGCGGCGCAGTAAGCAGGGCTTTTGACTGACCAGTACGTGATTAAAATAAACGCTTTCTAACGCTTTTCCTCGACTACTAATAGCGATCACGCAGTCATTGGGCTGGGTAAATCTAAAGGTTAACGCACTAAGCGTATTGTTTTTTAAATGAAACATTATTGAAATCCTTTTCAATTGTTGTAGCAATAACACAGAAGTTAATTGAACTTGCTGTGGCTCTAACACCATCTTTAGCAAGTAATGGCGTTTAAGCTAGGTATAGCAAAAAAGCCAGCAATTGCTGACTTTTTTGGGGTTAAACTTTAACGTTGACTACAACTGATAATTAAATTCGATGCGATGGTCGCCATCGCCAATATCAAGATTAGAGTTCCAGTTAGCAAAATAGCGGACATTAAAAGTAGGCGTAAACTGATAACTTACAACGAATTCGTGTAGCAAGGTACCGCTCTCAGCTATGCCATAGGCATTGTCTTTATACACATCGTCACCAAACAAAGTATGAACATAGAACGGATTGTAGTTTAGCCAAAATTTATCCGTGATCGCGACTTTGCCATACAGGCCAATAAGACCATAGCCACCTTGGTAGCCAAAACCGTCATCAAAACTTCCGTCTTCTTTTAAGTTGTCTTTACCAAATGCGACACCAACGCCAGCCAAAGGGTAGATGTTGACGGGCCCCATTTTTGGGAGCGCTTGAATAAACGACCAAGAAGCATCACCATGCTCTTGAGAAATGGCATTTGGATCGAAAAAGTAGTTAACGTCAATTTGAGAACCACGGCCATTTTCTAAATTAACGGAAAAATGTCGATAGCGTAAACTGTCAATGGAGTTATCTACTATAAACGAATCACTCCAACCTAAGGTATCACCTAATAATCCTTTTACTTCGATTAAATGCATCGCCGCCGTTGTATCAGAGCCAGTATCATAGGCTCTACCTACTTTAAAGTTTAATCCTTTGTCGGTGTAGCCTGCGCCAGCCTGTGTATAAACAGCAAGCGGGTCTGACATATCTTGCACTTCTTTCTCTTGTGCTATTGCAATAACAGGCAAAAACAACAAAGACGTTACAACCGTATTTACTTTCATCGCATACCTCAATCATTAACAGTACGTTAACAATATTAAAGGGCTGAAGTAACTTTGCAAGTAAAACAACAAGATAAAAAAAAGCGCCTATCGGCGCTTTTTTTTAAAATTGCATTTCAGGGACGTTATCTGGAACCACGAGTTCCCCGGCCGTTAACGAATGTATTGTTTCGACGCTCACCCCTGGCGCGCGCTCTTTGAGATGAAACTTACCATCTTCAATTTCAATATACGCCAGATCAGTCACTACTTTTTTGATACAACCAGCGCCTGTTAGAGGTAGAGTACACTCACTTAATAGCTTTGACTCACCGTGCTTACTTGCGTGGGTCATGGTGACAATAATGTTATCTGCACCAGCTACTAAGTCCATTGCACCGCCCATACCTTTGACTAGCTTGCCAGGAATCATCCATGACGCGATGTTGCCTTGAACATCTATTTCAAATGCGCCAAGTACGGTTAAATCAACGTGACCACCACGGATCATAGCGAAACTTTCTGCAGAAGAAAATATAGAAGCACCGTCAATTGCAGTAACTGTTTGTTTTCCTGCATTTATCATGTCTGCATCGATTTCATCTTCTGTAGGGAATGGCCCCATACCTAGTAAACCATTTTCAGATTGCAGCATTACTTCCATGCCGTCAGGCACGAAATTAGCGACTAAGGTAGGAATACCAATGCCTAGGTTGACGTAGTATCCGTCTTGTAATTCTTGTGCAACGCGCTGCGCTATTTGCTCTCTCGACAATGCCATGTGCTAGCCCTCTCTCGTTGTACGTTGCTCAATGCGTTTTTCAAAAGTACCTTGAATGACGCGATTAACATAAATGCCTGGTGTATGAATTTGTGTCGGATCGAGCTCGCCCGGTTCAACAATTTCTTCAACTTCTGCAACTGTTATTTTTCCAGCTGTCGCGGCACAAGGGTTAAAATTTTGTGCAGTATGACGAAACACTAAATTTCCGTATTTATCGGCTTTCCACGCTTTTACAATAGCAAAATCGCCAGTGATACTTTCTTCTAGAATGTATTGACGACCGTTAAATGTTTTAACTTCTTTGCCATCACCGACTGATGTGCCAAAGCCTGTAGCTGTGTAAAACGCTGGAATGCCAGCACCACCGGCTCGCATCTTTTCAGCTAGGGTACCTTGCGGTGTTAATTCAACTTCTAACTCACCACTTAACAGTTGGTCTTCAAACATTTTGTTTTCGCCAACGTAAGACGCGATCATCTTTTTAATTTGTTTGTCGCGTAGCAAAACGCCCAAACCAAAGTTATCGATACCACAATTGTTAGAGACAACAGTTAGACCAGTAACGCCAGATTTTTCTATTTGATTGATCAGATTTTCCGGGATACCGCATAGCCCAAAACCACCAGCTATGATCGTCATATTGTCTTCTAAGCCAGCCATAGCCTCTTCATAGCTATGGACGACTTTATTAAATCCTGACATTTATAGTCTCCTTTTAAGCAGGAATGCTTGTTGTTTTAATCAGGGTAGCGAATCAAGGATCGTTTAATCAATACTACCTTTGTTCACTTAACGTAAATCAGTGTAAAGCATGGCTAACAGTATTGCCTTCTGATAAAGTGAACATCAAAAAATAAATAGCAACGAAATCAATGAATATAGCGGTATTGTCAGGCGCAGGTATGAGCGCTGAAAGTGGATTGAAAACCTTTCGAGATGCTGATGGCCTGTGGGAAGGGCACGACGTTATGGAAGTGGCTTCAATCGACGGCTGGTTGGCAAACCCAGCTTTGGTGCTGGAGTTTTATAACCAAAGACGCCGCCAACTTAAGACTGTAATACCCAACGATGGCCACGAAGCTTTAGCGAAGCTCGCACAATTTTTTACTGTCAATATCATTACCCAAAATGTCGATGACTTGCATGAACGTGCAGGCTCTAGCGACGTGGTGCATTTACATGGCGAATTACTGTTGGCGCAAAGCAGTATCGACGAAAATTGCATTTATCCGTGCCATGACGACATCAAAATAGGCGACCTCTGTGAATACAAAAGCCAATTGAGGCCAGCAATCGTTTGGTTTGGAGAGGCTGTGCCTAAAATGGAAGATGCCGCATTGAAAGTAGCGCAAGCGGATATACTTATCGTGGTAGGTACTTCATTACAAGTTTATCCGGCAGCAGGGCTGGTAAATGTAGCATCACGGGCAAAACAAATTTATTATATTGACCCTAAACCAGACGCATTGCATGCGTTTGACCACTCAGACCAAATCACTGTTATACAAGATTCTGCGGCTAAAGGGCTGCCAAAACTCGTAGAGCAACTGATAAATCAAGCATAGTGTAAGGAAATTCGCTAAATGAAACCTATTGTGATTTCACCTTTTGGTACCATGGCAAATGGTGAACAGGTAATGCAGTATTGCCTAGAAAATAATATCGGCAGTAAGGTCACTATATTGTCCCTTGGCGGCATTATTCAATCGCTGTATTTACCTAACAGAGAAGGTCAGCACGATGATGTCGTCCTCGGTTTTGATAATGTCGCGCAGTACGAAAATGAAAGTCCTTATTTTGGTTGTATTGTTGGCCGTTTTGCTAACCGCATAGCAAATGGGGAATTTGAACTAGAAGGGAAGAAGTATCAACTGGCGAAAAACAACGGGCCCAATAATCTACATGGTGGTCCGCAAGGATTTGAAAGTCGCCTTTGGCAAGTAGAAGTCATTAACGATGGGCATATTACCATGTCGTTAGTCAGTCCTGATGGCGATCAAGGATTCCCAGGGACCATGGTGGTTACCGTTGATTATAAATTTAGTGAAGACAATCAGCTGATGGTGCGTTATCACGCAACCTGCGATCAGCAAAGTATTGTGAATTTAACACAGCATAGCTATTTCAATTTGGCTGGGCACAATCAATCAGATGTTTTAGCGCATCAGTTGCAGTTGAAAGCGTCTCATATCACAGAAGTTAATGAGCATTTAATTCCAACAGGGAAATTACGCCCTGTAAAAGATACGCCGTTTGATTTTATGTCGTTTAAGCCGTTAGCTAGAGATATCGATGCTGACGATGATCAAATTCGCTTAGGTGGTGGCTATGATCACAACTGGGTGTTTGACACCACTGGGCAACCGTTTTCTGCGCCATTGGCTCAATTATTCGACGAACATTCAGGTAGAGCAATGTCGGTTTATACCGATCAACCTGGCGTTCAAGTATACACCGCTAATTTTCTTGACGATTTAAAAGGTAAGAAAAACGCGCAATATAAGCCTAGGCAGGCGGTTTGCTTAGAGACACAGCATTTTCCAGACGCGATTAATCAGCCTGAATTTCCAAGTGTTGTAATATCGCCGAACAAACCGTTTACAACCACAACTATATTTGCGTTTTCAATAAGTTAAGGCTACAAAGGAATGAGGCAGACTAAAAAAGTGCATGACTTCGACAATAATTGCTTTTATTCCGCAGCACTTACAGGTATGTTATGCCCTTTTTGAGCCTTAAGGCGATAGTGAACGTAAATGTCTAAAGAATCATTTTACCAAACGCTGAATGAACAAGTTTCAGCTATAATTGCTGGTGAAACAGATGTTATCGCAAATATGGCAAATATTAGCGCATTGTTGTTCGAGCAATTGACTGATATAAACTGGGTTGGTTTTTATCGCACAGCAGAATCAGGACTTGTACTTGGTCCTTTCCAAGGGAAAGTAGCCTGTATAAGGATACCTTACGGTAAAGGTGTGTGTGGTACCGCTTTATCGACTGCAACGACGCAGCGTATTGCCGATGTACACGCTTTTGACGGTCACATTGCTTGCGATGCAGCAAGTAATTCGGAAATCGTTGTGCCAGTGATGCAAGACGGAAAAGTGATTGCAGTGTTGGACATCGACAGCCCACAATTTGAACGATTTGACGCTGACGATCAAACAGGGTTGGAAGCACTCGTTAAAGTATTAGAAAACAATCTAAACTAAGATGAAAGAATTCGTTGTAATCCATGATTACCTAGTTTCCGCTGAAGTCGTAGGTGATTGGGATGAGCAAGAAGATTTAGCTGCCGAACGTATTAATGAGATTTATCACACGTTATATGATTTAGCAGAAGAAGATATACCCACCGAGCAACTAACAGGTTTGTTAGGGTTAGTGTGGGACAATTGGATTGGCCAAGAAACGTTAGTAGAGCTTGAGTCAGAAGATATTTATGACTGGTGTCGACATGTATTGGAAAACAGAGACCAGTATTTAGACACTTAAAATTAGTAAAGTAGTATTTATGGAAACTGAAATTAAAAAAGTAACCACTAAGGAAATTATTAGCTATTTAGCGGAAAAATTTCCTGCATGTTTTTCTGTTGAAGGACCAGCAAAACCATTAAAAGTTGGTATTTTTCAAGATCTAGCGGAGCAACTTGCTGAAGATGAACAAGTAAGCAAAACACGTTTACGCCAAGCATTGCGTCATTACACTAGTAGCTGGCGTTACCTAAAGTCAGTTAAGGCTGGTGCGTTTCGCGTTGATCTAGCGGGCGAGCAGGTTGCGGAAATTGATAAAGAGCAAGCAGATTACGCGGCCAAGACGCTAAAAGAAAGCCAAGAAAAATTTGGTAACAAAAAATCAGACGATTCTCAGGCGAAAAAATCGTATAAAGGAACTAAAGTTAGTGATAAGCGGTCTGATAAAAATAAGCAGAACGCTAAATTTAAATCAGTTAAATCACCTAAACGTGGTCCTAAAAAGCCTGTCGAACCGTTAAAACCAGTAGAGTCGGACGCATTAAAAGTAGGTACTCAAGTGAGAGTTAAAGTCGGCAATAGCCCGATGCCTGCCGTTATCACCGAAATTGCTGGTAGCGACATTAGTGTCCAGTTAACGTCTGGTATGATTGTTAAGACGCAGTTAGAACACATCTTTTTGTAATATGGAGTAGTCGTATGTTGAAATTTGCACGCATCGCATTCACGGTATCTGTCACCTTTGCATTGTTAAATCCACTTTCCTTTGCAAGCGAATCTGAGCCTGAAGAATTGCCGGTGTTGATGCCTGAACCTCAACATGCGACTGCCAGTAAACGAATTACTGCTCAATTCACACGAGCGCACTATAAAAAAGTTAAAATTGATGAAGAGCTGTCGAATGAAGTGTTCGACCGATACATCAAACAATTAGATTATTCGCGCATTGTCTTTCTAGCGTCTGATATTGAAGCGCTTCAAAAATACCGTCCTGATTTCGAAAAAGTCATCGCACGTGGTCGATTAGATGCGGCCTACGAGATTTTCAATTTAAACATGCAACGACGCCTAGAGCGTTATGAGTTTGCGCTGACCCAACTTGATAAACCATTCGATTTTACTAAGCAAGAAAACTACGTCTTTGATCGTGAAGATGCGCCTTGGGCGAAAGACAAAGCAGAGTTAGATGAATTATGGCGTTTGAAAGTCAAGTATGACGCACTTAATTTAACCTTGGCAGACAAAGAATGGGACAAGGTAAAAGAAACGCTAACCAAACGCTACAACTACGCCATCAAACGTTTAAAGCAAAGTGAAAGCGAAGATGTTTTTCAAATTGTGATGAACAGCTTTGCTCGCGTTGTCGAACCACACACCTCTTATTTATCGCCACGTAATGCAGAACGCTTTCAAATGGACATGAATTTGTCATTGGAAGGTATAGGTGCTGTGTTGCGTGCAGAGGAAGACTACACTGTGATTCAAAGCGTAGTAACTGGCGGACCAGCGGACAAATCTAAAGCGTTGAAGCCAAAAGATCGCATTGTTGGTGTTGCACAAGGTGACGAAAAGTTTGAGGACGTTGTTGGCTGGCGTTTAGACGACGTAGTAGATCTAATTAAAGGACCTAAAGGCAGCACGGTGCGATTGCAAGTGCTACCAGGTGGCGCGGACGGCAGTGATAGCATTAAAGTTGTTACTATGGTGCGCGAAAAAATTAAGCTAGAAGATCGCGCGGCTAAGTCTGAAATATACTACCAAGTGCCTGGTGATGAAACTAGCAAGAAACTAGGTGTGATCACCATTCCAAGTTTCTACAACAATTTGTCTAATGATGTTAAGAAAGAATTAGCCAAATTAGCTGAAGCCGAAGTTGAAGGCGTTATTGTAGATTTACGCGGCAATGGCGGCGGTTCATTATCAGAAGCTACGTTATTAACAGGTCTATTTATCGAAAAAGGTCCCGTTGTTCAGGTTAGAAACCAAGCAAACCGTGTTTCAGTGAACAGTGACAATGACGGTATCAGTTACTACCAAGGCCCATTAACAGTAATGGTAGACAGATATAGCGCGTCTGCATCAGAAATATTCTCTGCAGCGATACAAGATTATGGTAGAGGCATCATTATTGGCGAACATACCTTTGGTAAAGGCACAGTGCAGCAGCATAGAGGCTTAGGTCGTGTTTACGATATGTATGAAAATCCGCTAGGAAGTATTCAATACACTATTGCCAAATTCTATCGCATTAATGGCGGCAGCACGCAACATCGAGGCGTGTTGCCGGATATTGAGTTTCCGACAGCCATTGACCCAGAAGATTGGGGCGAGAGTAAAGAAGAAAATGCATTGCCATGGGATCAGATAGCCAAAGCACCTTACAAGCGTTTACATGACTTAAGTGACGAAATTGTTTACTTAAACAATAACTACAAAGCACGTGTAAAAGATAACCCTGAATTTAATTACATGCTTGAAGATATTGCTGAGTACAAGGCAGAAAAAGACGATAAATCTATTTCGCTGAACTTAGCAGAGCGCAAATCGAAGAAAGAAGAGCGTAAAACAAAACAATTGGCTCGAGCCAATGAACGTTTAGCTAAAATGGGCAAAGAGCCTGTGAAAACACTAGAAGACTTGCCTGAAGAATTAGACGAGTTAGATCCATTTTTAGACGAAACCGCTCGAATTACCTTTGATTTAGTTGAATTCGATAAAGTTGCTAAGCAATAATAGTAACATCTCAAAGAAAGCCGCTGCTTTAGCGGCTTTTTCATAACAAGAAAACTAGAACACAATGACAGACAAACAAGCAACTAACGCATCGGGACCTTCGATGCTTGACGCACTGATACCTTTAGTGTCGTTAATTATTCTTTTATTCTTTTCCTTTCAACTCTTTGGTGACAATTCATCATATGGCCCAAACCAGATAGCGCTTTTATGTTCTATGGGCGTAGCTGTGCTGATTGGTCTTAAAAACGGTTATCAGTGGCATGAGATGGAGAAGGCCATCGTTAAAGGGATTTCATTGTCGCTAGGCGCGGTCATGATTCTATTGGCGGTTGGTTCACTTATTGGTACTTGGCTATTGTCAGGTACTGTACCAACGATGATTTATTATGGATTACAAATCATCAACCCTGCTTGGTTTTACGCTGCTGCGTGTTTAGTTTGTGGTATTGTCGCTATGAGTATAGGCAGTTCTTGGACGACTGCAGCGACAATTGGTGTTGCTTTCATCGGCATTGCTGGTGGTTTTGATATGTCGCCTGCAATTACGGCAGGTGCTGTAATTTCCGGCGCCTACTTTGGCGACAAGTTATCGCCGTTGTCTGAAACCACAAACTTGGCGCCAGCGGTAGCCGGCAGCGAGTTGTTTTCGCACATTCGTTACATGCTATGGACAACGGTACCTTCTATATTAATCGCATTAGTACTGTTTTTGATTTTAGGTCTAAGTGAAAATGCTGATATGGCAGGTAATTCTGAGCGCATTGAAGTACTCACTAAAACGCTACAAGAAACATATCACATTAGCGTATTAAACCTTCTACCATTGGCGATGTTGCTATTTTTAGCCTACAAAAAAATGCCTGCCTTTCCTGCCGTTTTCATTGGCGCACTAGTTGGCGCTGTTTGGGCGGTAATTTTCCAACAGGATCTAATTGCACAATTAGCTAGCGACGGTTTGTCAGGCGTTACTGCAACGGCAACTGTGGTTTGGACTGCATTATTCGACGGCATTAAAATTGCATCTGACAATGCCGAGATTAATGACTTACTTAGCCGTGGCGGTATGTCGAGCATGCTTAATACCATCTGGCTTGTTATTTCGGCATTAAGTTTTGGCGCAGTTCTAGAGCATCTAGGTATGCTGCGTAAAATAGTAGAGTCAATTTTGTCTTCTGTTAAATCTGTAGGCGGATTAATAGCAAGTACTGTTGCTACCTGTTTTGGTACAAACTTAGTGACAGCCGACCAATATATGGCGATTGTTATGCCAGGTCGTATGTATCGACAAGCTTATAAAGATAGAAATTTAGATCCACTGGTATTGAGTCGAACGCTTGAAGATTCCGGCACGATTACGTCACCGTTAATTCCATGGAATAGTTGTGGTGCCTTTATGATAGGTGCAATGGCACTTGGGTCATACGAGTATATTTTCTATTGCTTCTTTAACCTGATTAATCCTTTTGTAGCCATCCTTTATGGTTTCATTGGCTTTAACATTAAAAAGCTTTCAACGAATTAATTTTTACAAGCCAGCAAATGCTGGCTTTTTAATGCAGGACACCTTTTATGGCAGAGTTTCAACCGCGATTTTTATCAGATTATCAATCACCCGCATTCACCATTAAAAAAGTCGATTTAACTTTTGACCTATATGACAACGATACCCTTGTTACCGCCATTATGCAGGTATCACGAATAGACAAATCATCAAAGCAATTGCGTTTAGATGGCGAGCATTTAACATTAGTTTCCGTTGCTATCGATGGGCAATTACTGGCGGCTGACCAATATCAATTAGATGATTCTAGCTTAACCTTATCTATTGAACAGGACGATTTTACGTTAGAAATTGAGACCAAGATTGACCCAGAAAACAATACAGCGCTTGAAGGGCTGTATAAATCTGGTGGCGCTTTTTGCACCCAGTGCGAAGCAGAAGGGTTTCGCCGTATTACCTATTTTCTCGACAGACCGGATGTGCTAGCTGAGTATACAACTACAGTAATTGCTGACGAAAATGTGTACCCGTACCTTTTGGCTAATGGCAATAAGATAGCTGAGAGCTCTGTTGAAAATGGTCGCCATAGTGTGACATGGCATGATCCGTTCCCTAAACCAAGTTATTTGTTCGCGCTTGTTGCTGGAGATTTTGACTTACTTTCGGATACTTATAAAACCGCAAGCGGTAGACAAGTTGCGTTAGAGATATTTGTGGACAAAGGTAATATTGAAAAAGCGCATCATGCGATGGCGAGCTTGAAAAAATCGATGGCTTGGGATGAGCAAACCTATAACCTAGAATACGATCTTGATATCTACATGATTGTCGCTGTTGATTTCTTTAACATGGGCGCGATGGAGAACAAAGGCCTTAATGTGTTCAACAGTAAATTTGTTTTGGCTGACAACGCTACAGCAACCGATACTGACTTTTTCAATGTTGAGGCGGTAATTGCCCACGAGTATTTTCATAACTGGACCGGTAACCGAGTAACCTGTCGCGATTGGTTTCAATTGAGTCTTAAAGAGGGGCTTACGGTATTTAGAGATCAGTCTTTTTCTGCTGATATGCATTCAAAAGCAGTATGTCGAATCCAAAATGTACGTTTGCTTCGCCGGATGCAATTTCCTGAAGACGCTTCTCCAATGGCTCACCCTATACGTCCAGAAAAAGTGGTTGAAATGAATAATTTTTACACCATGACTGTATATGAAAAGGGTGCGGAAGTAATTCGTATGCTGCATCGAATTGTGGGAGATGATGGCTTTAAAAAAGGTATGGCGCTTTACTTCGAGCGTCACGATGGCCACGCAGTAACGTGCGATGATTTTGTCGATGCAATGGCTGATGCATCACAGGTTGATTTGTCACAGTTTAAAGTTTGGTACGAGCAGGCAGGTACACCAACAGTTAAGGTTGAAAAGCAGTTTGATCAAGCCAAGAATGAATTAACGCTTCACGTTTCTCAGCACCACCCAGATTTACCAGTAAATAAAACAACGAAAGATTTACTCATTCCTATTGCTATTGAACTTATAACGCAAGCGGGAAGTCAGTCGCACCTACTTACGCTCAGCCAAGCGCAACAAACGTTCACGTTTAAGCACTTAGAAAACGAGCCTGTCGTCGCATTGTTTACTGATTTTTCTGCGCCAGTAAAAGTAGAATTTGAACAAACAGACCAAGCATTAAATACCATTATTACTGATGCAAAAGACGAATTTAGCCGCTGGGATGCTTGCCAAAGTCTATTTATGCGAGAAATCTTTGCTCTGATTAATGCTCCTTCAAAAGCTGTCTCAGCAACATTATTGGCGACAGTTAGTTCTATCTTGAACAGCGAGGGTGACAATGCGCTAAAAGCAGAAATGCTAACTTTACCAAGCTTTGATGAGATCGCAGAGCTTTGCGATAGTGTTGAGCCACAAGCTATTTGCCGAGCGGTCGAAACCTTGAAACAGACTATTGCTGGTGAGTTAGCTAGCGAATTTAAGCAGGTATTTACGTCAAATCAGCAAACAACTTATAGCAAGGATGCAAAATCTATTGCCAATCGAGCATTGAAAAATGTTTGTCTAAACTACATGGCACGTTCAGAGCAGTACGCATCGATGGTAAGCAAGCAATACTATGAAGCTGATAATATGACCGATGGCATTGCTGCATTTTCAACAGCAGTAATCGCTAACTTGCCTGATTTATCTGCTATTAGTGAACACTTTGCTAATAAGTGGAAAGATACGACTTTGGTTATGGATAAATGGTATTCAGTTATGGCTCAGCAGCAACAAGATACCTTTACCAAGCTACAGGCTTTGCTCGATTCAGAGTCTTTTACCTTGCACAACCCTAACAGAGCACGCTCGCTAATCGGGGCGTTTGCTATGAATAACCCACAACATTTTCATTGTGAAAGTGGCCAAGGTTATAGATTTTTGGCAGATAGAGTGATTGAGCTAAATGCTATAAACCCGCAGGTTGCTGCTCGCTTGATTACACCATTAATTCAATTTGGTCGTTTTGATCAAGCTACACAGCAAAAAATGAAGCGTGAAATTAGCCGTATTGCTAGTATTGACAAGCTAGCACGAGACCTTAAAGAAAAAGTCAGTGCTGCGCTTTCAAGCTAATGTTATGGGCTAACTTATTGAAGCAATTCAACAATTGCAACAGTTGTGTTAGCCCAGTACATTTTTATAACGAATATGAATAATGATTATTAACCCTGCTTTAGAGTTTTAACTTTAAACAGTGGTCAGACCATGGCACACTATTTATTGTGTTTATCGATTCATTGCTAGCACCCATAATTAATAGCTTTTACGTGTTTGTGTACTATACTTAAATTGTTTTAAACGGTTGTTTAAAACGGGGGTGTGGAAAGTTTGGTTAAATAACGGGCAAGCTAGTAAAAATGCTACTCCCGTAATAATGTAAAAGGGTTGCTTAGCTTGTTAAATGATGTAATCATTGTTTCACTAAGTATTAGATTAATGTTGTTTTGTAGGTCACTGCGAAACAGTGAAGAACGATAAATAAAGAAGCTCAATAAGAGTTCGGGGAGAGTGTAAATGAAACATTGCGTGCGCACGTTTTGTCGTAAACCGCTAGCGGTTGGAATTGCGGCAGCGCTAATGGCTACAACAGCACCACAAGCACTTGCTGCTAAATGGCAAGTCGGTGATGTCGATATTAGCTTTGACTCAACATTTTCATATGGTAGTGCATGGCGTGTTGAAGACAGAGACTGGACAAATCAAGTTGGTAAATCAAACAACTTGAACAACGGTTTTGATTTCAGCAACTGGACTATCGCTAACCAAGTACCAGGTCAACAACAAGTATGGGATGGCTTAGGTAGCTATTCAACCAATGGCGACTTGGGCAACCTTAACTTCGACTCTGGCGAACAGTTCTCAAGTTTAGTTAAAGGTACACATGAATTAGAAGTTCAATACGAAAATATTGGCTTTTTTGTTCGTGGCACCTATTTCTACGATTTCGCTATGTCAGACAGCGACCGCCCTTGGGCAAACCAACTCACTGGTATTACAAATGACCCTTGTCGCGACGACGAAGCAGCAGAGCGTATTTGTTCAGACGTACGTCTATTAGATGCGTTTGTTTACGGTGACTTTGAACTTGGCGAAATGCCATTTTCTGTCCGTGTTGGTCAACAAGTTATCAACTGGGGTGAGTCTACGCTTATCTCTCACGGTATTAGTGAAACAAACGCGGTAGATATTGCGATTTTACGTGCACCGGGTTCAGAACTTAAAGAAGCGTTTATTCCAGCGGGTGCTGTGTGGGCTTCATTAGGTGTATCGGAAAACTTCAACGTTGAAGCTTTCTACCAATATGAGTGGGAAAAAACAATTTTACCACCACCGGGTAGCTATTTTTCTACCAACGACTTCGCTGGTTTTGGCGGTCAACATAACCTAATTCAATTAGGTTTTGCTGCAAACCCAGATATTGACTTAGATTACTTACTAGCAAACTTAAATGCATTAGGACAAGGTGTTGCTGCGGGTGTAGTTGACCCAGTAACAGCAGGTACAGCATTAACAGGCTATGCAACTAAAGTAACCCTTCGTGGTACCAGTGCAGTTGCAGAAAGCGAGCCTAAAGATGGTGGTCAGTATGGTCTACGTTTAAGTTGGTACCTACCAAGCTTGAACGACACTGAGCTAAGTGCATACTACATGAACTATCATAGCCGTCGCCCATTATTCTCTGGTAAAACAGCGGACTTTACTCGTGCAGAAAACAACGTAACCAAGCTAGCGCGTCTAGCGGCACGTGGTGAAGTATTAGACGAGTCAAACTTCACAAACTTAGATATGTTCTCGCAACTTGTACTTGCATATCCTGAAGATATCAAAATGTACGCGATGAGTTTCAATACGACATTAGGTGCAACATCGTGGGCGGGTGAAATTTCTTACCGTCAAGACGAGCCACTGCAAATTGATGACGTAGAGCTTATTTTCGCAGCAATGCCACAACAGTTAGCAAACACGGGTGACCCAGCGTTTGCAGCATTAGATGGTATTTCGCAATTAAATGATCCTGCAACAGGCCAGCCATACGGTTCAGGTGAAGTCGCAGATGGATTCATTTTATCTGACACTGTTCAGGCACAAATGACGTTCACAAACCTTTGGGGTCCAACGATTGGTGCAAGTCAATTTACGACACTATTAGAGGTAGGTGGTATCAACATTAATGATATGCCAGAACAAGATGTATTGCGTTTAAATGGCCCAGGTACTGCACGGAGTGGTGGTATTGCAAGTGCGCCGGGATTAAACGACTTCATTCAGGATGGTGTTGAAACTAACCCATTCCCAACTGAATTTGCTTGGGGTTATCGTTTAGTCGGTAAATTAGATTACACCAACGTGTTTGGTATGTTTAACGTATCGCCACGTGCTGTATTTGCGCATGACGTTTCGGGTATTACTCCTGATCCATTGTTCTTATTTATTGAAGACCGTAAGTCACTTTCTTTAGGTGTATCGTTTGATTACCAAAGCAAGTGGTCTGCAGATGTAAGCTACAACAGCTTCTTCGATGGTGTTGGTACAACAAACCAGCTATCAGACCGTGACTTCGTATCATTTAATATCAAGTATTCAATTTAATCGCAGGTAGAGGCTAAATTAATGAAAAAACTTACACTATTATCAGCAGCAGTGTCGCTGGTACTTTCAGGTGCAGCGTTAGCAAAAATTAGCTCTGAAGAAGCGGCTAAATTACAAGGTGAATTAACACCATTTGGTGCCGTAAAAGGTGCGAATGCAGACGGTTCTATTCCAGCATGGACTGGCGGTATTACGTCGGCACCAGCAGGATATACGCCTGGTGATCATCACCCTGATCCGTTTCCTAACGATCAAGTAATGTACACAGTAACAAAAGCGAACCTTGATCAATACAAGTCGCTTTTAACTGAAGGTCAAATTAAATTATTTGAAACTTACCCTGACACATTCAAAATGAATGTTTATCAAACACGTCGCAGTGCGTCGTATCCACAACACGTTTATGATGCGACTATAGTGAATGCAACAAATGCAGAACTAATTGAAGAAGGCAACGGTATTCAAGGTGCTGCGGTTGGTATTCCATTCCCTGTGCCACAAAATGGTTTGGAAGCTATTTGGAACCACATTCTACGTTATCGTGGTGAAGCTTTAACGCGTGAAGGTGGTCAAGCGGCGCCAACAGCAGGCGGCAACTACACTTACATCGGTTTTGATGAGTCATTGATGTTGCCTTACAACGTTCAGGGCGCAGATGCAGCTGAGCTACAAGAAACCAATATTTTGTTTAAGTTTAAGCAGAAAGTGACCCAGCCAGCACGTTTGGCGGGTACAGCGTTACTTGTTCATGAAACAATGGATCAAATCAAAACGCCACGTCAAGCTTGGACTTACAATACAGGTCAACGCCGTGTTCGTCGTGCACCTAACGTAGCTTACGATGCACCAGGTACAGCGTCAGATGGTTTACGTACAACAGATGACTTCGATATGTTTAACGGTGCACCAGATCGTTACACGTGGACACTTAAAGGTAAGCAAGAGTTGTTAATTCCTTACAACGACTATCGTTTACATAGCGACAGCCTTAAGTATGACGACATCATCAAAGCGGGTCATATCAACCCTGAACATGTGCGTTATGAAAAGCACCGTGTATGGGTGGTAGAAGCTAACTTAAAAGACGGCACGCGTCATCAGTATAAGAAACGTGTATTCTTTATTGATGAAGACAGCTGGCAAATTGCAGTAACAGATATTTATGATAACAACGACGAGCTATATCGTGTGGGTGTTGCTCATGGTATTAACTACTATGAAGTTCCTACGCAATGGTCTACGCTTGAAGTATTTCATGATCTGAACTCACGTCGTTACATTGCTATCGGTTTAGATAACGAAACGAGAATGTACGACTTCTCTGCTAAACTTAAAGACTCACAGTTTACTTCACGCGCATTAAGCCGCGACGGACGTCGATAAAAACGTGAGCGACTAGCCCTTGAAACAGGACTAGTGATTGGTGAAGCGGCTGACTTAGGTCAGCCGTTTTTGTGTTTATTAAATCATGTAACCTCATAAACGAAGGCATTTAATAGATTAACGCGGTTTGTTTAAACGTATTAAAACAATAGGCGTTAAATGTTGTATTTATTGAGTGTAGATTGAATAGGTATTGAGTATTGTAAATGAAGCGTTTTCTTGCAATGGCCATAGTGTCATTATTTTCCTTAACCGCAATTGCTGAAAGTCAGATTAAACCAGCAATAACTGCTCCACTAGCAGATAAATCATTGTTACTAGATATTGCCGTAACAAGCAGTGGAAAGTTGGTTGTCGTTGGTGAGCATGGCAATATTTTACACTCTTCAAATGGTCAAACGTGGGAACAAGCCAATGTGCCTGTGCAAAGCACATTAACCGCGGTAACTTTCGTTAACCCAAGTCTTGGTTGGGCAGTAGGACATGACGCAACAATTTTAGCAACAACGGATGGTGGCTATAGCTGGAAAGTTCAGCAGCATATGCCTGAACTAGAAAAGCCGTTGCTTGATATCGTTTTTAAAAATGACAAACAGGGCATAGCTGTAGGTGCTTATGGTCTGTTTTTCGTCACCAATGACGGCGGTAATACTTGGACGGATGTATTCCAAGAAGAGCTGCTTTATATTGAAGATTTAGAATATCTAAATGAGCTTAAACTAGAAGATGAAGAGGCTTACCTCGATGAGCGTTCGTCTATCCTTCCTCATTTTAATCGTATTTATTTAGATGGCCGCACTATGTATTTGGCAGGTGAAATCGGCTTACTCGCTAAAAGCAACGACTTTGGCGATACTTGGCAACGTTTAGATGAAATTTATGAAGGTTCATTTTTTGATATAGCGCGCACTCATAAGGGCAACTTATTGGCAGTTGGTCTGCGCGGTAATATGTTCCATAGCGATAAAAATGGCTCACATTGGGAACAAATTGATGTTGATACAACAGCCTTATTGAATGCTGTTGTGCTAGCGGGAGAAGAGCGCTTATTTGTACTAGGCAATAACGGCGTTATTCTTGAGAGCTTTGATGATGGACGCAGTTTTAGAGCGCGTAATCAGGACGATGGTAAAGCGTTAATCGCAGGTGTTTGGTATAACAACCAACTGATTGTAGTAGCCGAAAACGGCGTAAAAGTAATAGAAGAAATTAAATAATATTATGAGCATCGACGCATTTATTAACCGTTTTGAAATTTTAATTTTTCGCCATCGCGCGTTTGTATTAACGCTATTTGTGTTGTTAACCGCATTTTTTGTACAACAAGCATCACACATTAAATTAGATGCTGCGTTCACTAAAAATATTCCGTTAAATCACACCTACATGAAGACTTACCTGAAGCATCAGGAAAACTTTGGTGGTGCAAACAACATACTCGTTTCTGTATGTGCGGCAGACGGCGATATCTTTAGTGAAGGCTTCTTTACAACACTTGAAGAAGTACATAACAAACTATTCTTTATTCCCGGTGTAGACCGCACGCAAGTTAAATCACTGTTTTCACCAAGTACCCGTTTTGTCGAGATTGTTGAAGGCGGATTTGCTGGTGGCCCAGTTATTCCAAGTGATTTTAAGCCAAATGAACGTGGCTTAAACAAAGTTAAAGGCAATATCGAAAAGGCGGGTATTGTAGGTTCAATGGTCGCTAGCGACTATAGCTGTTCACTATTACGTGCCTCATTGTTAGATATCAACCCGCAAACGGGTGAGAAGCTAGATACATTAGCAATTGCAAAGCAACTTGAAGAAGATCTACGAACTACCTATGAAAAAGATGGCGTAAGCGTCCATATCATTGGTTTTGCCAAAATGGTGGGTGACGTTGCAAATGGCGCTATGGGTGTGGTGCTGTTTTTTGCTATCGCCATCGCTATCACAGCTGTGATGGTTTACTTTTTCTGTAAATCAAAAATCTTAACATTACTGCCAATTGCCTGTTCATTGATTGCCGTTGTATGGCAAATGGGCGCGCTGTCGACGTTAGGCTTTGGTTTAGATCCAATGTCAATTTTGATTCCATTTTTGGTGTTTGCCATTGGTGTGAGTCACGGCGTACAAATGATAAACGCTGTTGGTAAAAACGTTGCTAAAGGCTTTACTAGTAAAGAAGCGGCGCAAATGAGCTTCAGAGCCTTGCTTGTGCCTGGTGGTGTTGCATTGCTTTCAGATACGGTTGGCTTTATTACTTTATTGTCGATAGACATTGGTATTATTAGAGAGCTAGCGATTACTGCATCGCTTGGTGTTGCGCTTATTATTTTAACTAACTTAGTCTTGCTGCCGGTATTGGTTTCTTATGTCAATATGGCAAAACGAGCGCCGAGTGAAAATGAAGCTGCAACTAAAAAGTATGATGCCCTTTGGTTAAATATGTCGAAACTTGCAACCAAAGGTCCTGCAACAACAGTTTTGATTATTGTCGCAATCTTGTATTTGGTGGGTTTCTATTTTTCACAAGGCATGAAAATAGGTGACTTACATGCTGGTGCTTCCGCGCTGCATGAAGATTCTCGCTATAACCAAGATACTTTCTTGATTACTGACCGATATACCATCAATGTTGATTACATGTCTGTGATTGTAGAAAGTACTGAGAATGCCTGTACCGACTATCGCATTATGGACACCATTAGCCAGTTCCAATGGAAAATGGAAAATGTGCCGGGTGTTCAATCTGCTGTTAGCTTAGCGTCAGTGGCCAAGGTTGTTAACGCTGGTTATAACGAAGGTAATTTAAAATGGCGTACGCTACCTCGTAACCAACAAACCTTAGTACAATCGATCGCGCGAGTACCATCGTCTAGTGGCTTGTTAAACAGTGACTGCAGCGTAATGCCGGTGATTCTATTTACTGAAGATCATAAAGCAGAAACCATCGATCGCATTGTCGCAGAAGTTAAAGCGGCAGCCGCTGAATTTAATACAGACGATATTACCTTCAAACTTGCCTCTGGTCCCGTTGGTGTTATGGCAGCGACGAATGAAGCCGTTGCAGAAGCGCAAACACCTATGATGTTGTATGTATATGGCGCGGTAATTCTGCTTTGTTTAATCAGCTTCAAGAGTGTGCGTGCGACATTTGTTGTTGTGTTACCGCTTTACGTGGTTTCAACCTTGGCACAATGGTTAATGACAATGCTTGATATTGGTCTAACAGTATCAACGTTACCTGTAATTGCCTTAGGTGTTGGTATAGGTGTCGACTATGGTATCTATATACTCTCTACAATGAGTCAGCAATTGCGCAGTGGCGTTGCTGTTAAAGATGCTTATTTAGCGGCGTTAAAAGAGCGCGGTAGTGCAGTATTACTTACGGGTATTACGTTAGCTGTTGGCGTCTCAACTTGGTTCTTCTCAGCACTTAAATTCCAAGTAGATATGGGTATCCTGCTAACCTTTATGTTCTTAGTAAACATGTTAGCGGCCATTATGGTCATCCCAGCGCTCGCAACCTTCCTTTGGAAGGAAAAAAAGTAAAATTTTTTTAAGTGAATAAATACCCAAGAAAACGACCGAAAGGTCGTTTTCTTTTATCAGCTGGTGAATAATAAATTAGATTAAGTGATTAACGTTCTTTTTTGTTTACTTTTTTGACTGGTTCAACCATTAAAATTTCCTCGCAATAGCTTAAAATTCCTAATAAAATTCGCATGTTCAAGCCATCATGGCTAAAAAATAGTCTATGCTAATAGACAAGATAAACACACACATTACAACAGCAATTCATGTTCCTCATTTTTAGGTTTTGTCCGCCTATCAATGAAAACAAAAAAAGGAAAGCGGCATGGCGTTAGTAGACGGTTTACCCTCAGTCATTCTGGAAAATGTTGCGAGTTTAATCCAACAGAAAGTTCCAGCCGACACGGCTCCTCTTGTAGAGCAATTCTCCTCTATGCTCTACGGCAATATTTCAAATCTCGATTTAGCTCATCGTAACGACAGCGATATGTACGGCGCGACGTTGAGTTTGTGGAATGCGTTGGTTGCGCACAAAGATGCAAAACCCGTTATTAACGTGTTTAACCCGCAAGTATCAAAACATGGTTGGAAATCGAGCCACACTATTATTGAATTAATCGTAAAAGATATGCCGTTTTTGGTTGATTCAATCCGTATTGCGTTAAATCGATTAGGCTTATCGCCGCATCTTATGCTTAATTGTCCAATCAAAATTGTTCGTGATAAGCAAAACAAAATATCTAAGCTTGCGTCACCAAGCTCACGAGTAAAAGCAACCTCTATTGAGACAGTATTTTTTATTGAAATTGATCGTCAATCCGATCAAGAAGTATTAACTACAATTAAGGATGAATTGAATTCAGTGGTTGAGGAGATTGCCTTAACAGTCGACGATTGGCAGCCAATGCGTGACAAACTGACAGGGATTATCAAAGGGTTAAAAACGGCTAAGTTGCCATGCGACAAAGCAGAGCAGCAGGACGCGCTAGAGTTTTTGAGCTGGTTATTAGATAACAATTTCACGTTAATGGGTTATCGCTCATACGACGTTAAAACACTCAAAGGCGACATGGCTTTGTCTGCCGATGACAAAACCAGCCTTGGTTTAATGAAAAAGTCACTTGGCACCGAACATCGTTTACTGAGTGATTTAAACCCAAGAGCCAAAGAGATTGCGACTGGAAAAAATGTCCTTATTCTGACTAAAACCAATTCTCGTTCTCGCGTACATAGACCTGCACACCTTGATTACATCGGTGTAAAACGTTTTGATAGCAAAGGCAATGTCGTTGGCGAAGATAGATTTATCGGCTTGTTTGGGAGCGCTTTTTACACCAATAGCGCGCTAGATTTACCGATTGTTAAATCGCGTATCGCGAAAGTATGCGAAGCCTCTGATTTCGCTGCAGGTAGTCATGCTTATAAAACCCTGATCAATATTCTAGAAACTTATCCGCGCGATGAAATTCTTCAGTCTGATGTCAGTGGGTTATTGAAGAATGTGCTAGGTATTTTGCGCATGCAAGAGCGCGACTATTCAGGCCTATTCATGCGAAGAGATGACTTTGGTCGTTTTTACTCGTGTATGGTTTACGTGCCTCGCGAGCGCTATAACACAGCGCTTAGGATCAAAACACAAGCGTTATTACAAACCTCTCTTGGTAGTGACAGAGAGGTAGAGTTTACAACGTACTTCTCTGAATCACCTCAAGCAAGAACACACTACATTGTTAGAGTTAACGACATGAAAGCGGATATCAACGTGAAAGAAATAGAAAAAAATCTGAATGATGCAGCTAAAAGTTGGGACGACAAACTTGCCGTGGCTTTAAAAGACCATGCAGGTGAAGCACAAGGGAAAGCACTAGCGCGTAAATATGTGAGCTTCCCACAAAACTATAAAGACGAAGTACTGCCTGGTTCAGCTATTGTCGATATCGACAAGCTTGAAGCATTAAACGAAGACAATGCTTTAGAAATGTTATTCTACCAACCGCAAGAAGAAAAAGCCGGTAGTCGATTTGTTAAGTTAAAGCTGTTCCACAAAGGTGAGCCGCTTCACCTATCTGACGTACTGCCAATGTTAGAAAATTTTGGTTTACGTGTTATCGGTGAAAGTCCATACATGGTCAAAACGCACGGTGGCGAAACGTGTTGGATACTTGATTTTTCAATGTTGCTTACTGGTGATGGCGAATTTAGCATGCGCCAAGTACAAACCTTGTTCCAAGATGCGTTTGCCAAAGTATGGGGGGGTGACTTAGAAGATGATGGCTTCAACCGCTTAGTATTAACTGCTGAAATAGCAGGGCGAGAGGCATCTATCATTCGCGCCTATGCCAAATATGAGCGACAAATTGGTGGTACCTTTAGCCAATCATATGTAGAAGATACTTTTGCTCGTTACCCAGATATAGCAAAGCAGTTAATCCGTTTGTTTGAACTGCGTTTTGATCCGAAGGGCAAACAGGTTGAAAAAACCATTAATAAGCTTAATAGCGACATTGAAGCGTCATTAGACAACGTTGCTAACCTAGACGATGATCGTATTATTCGTCGTTTCCAAGAAATGATCGGCGCGACAATTCGTACCAACTATTTCCAACCAACAGAAGCAGGCACAGACAAGCCATATATCTCGTTCAAAATTTTGCCAGAGCAAATTACTGATATTCCGCAGCCTATTCCAGCGTTCGAAATCTTTGTTTATTCGCCACAAGTGGAAGGTGTGCATTTACGCGGCGGTAAAGTAGCACGTGGTGGTTTACGTTGGTCGGACAGACGAGAAGATTTCCGTACCGAAGTGCTTGGTTTGGTTAAAGCTCAACAAGTAAAAAATACGGTAATTGTTCCGGTTGGCGCTAAGGGTGGATTTGTTTGTAAACAACTGCCAAATGGCAGTCGCCAAGAAATATTTGAAGCAGGTAAAGCGTGTTATCGCACCTTTATACGCGCTTTGCTTGATATTACCGACAACATTGTTGCCGGAGAGAT
The DNA here is from genome assembly GCF_030295955.1 of Thalassotalea agarivorans. Taxonomy (NCBI): domain Bacteria; kingdom Pseudomonadati; phylum Pseudomonadota; class Gammaproteobacteria; order Alteromonadales; family Colwelliaceae; genus Thalassotalea; species Thalassotalea agarivorans. The sequence goes on along the minus strand of NZ_AP027363.1, from coordinate 2,131,705 downwards.
TGTGCCACCTGAAAACGTGGTACGACACGACGAAGACGACCCTTATTTGGTAGTAGCGGCGGATAAAGGTACAGCAACATTTTCTGATATCGCCAATGGTATTTCAGAAGAATACGGCTTTTGGATGGGTGATGCATTTGCCTCTGGTGGCAGTGTTGGTTACGACCACAAAGGTATGGGTATTACCGCTAAGGGTGCGTGGGAATCGGTAAAACGTCACTTTAGAGAAATGGGCATAAACTGCCAAACTACCGACTTTACTGTTGCGGGTATCGGCGATATGGCAGGCGATGTATTTGGTAACGGCATGCTCCTTTCTAAGCATATTCGCTTACAAGCAGCGTTCAACCACATGCACATTTTCATCGACCCAGATCCAAATGCTGCAAAAACCTATAAAGAACGTGAACGTTTGTTTAACCTGCCAGGCTGTACTTGGGAAGACTATGATCAAAGCCTAATTTCAGAAGGCGGCGGTATTTTCTCTCGTAGTGCTAAGTCGATTAAATTGTCGCCACAAATGAAGAAAATGTTAGGGGTTACCAAGCAAAGCATGGCGCCTAACGACTTGATTAACGCTATCTTAAAAATGAACGTTGATTTGCTGTGGAATGGCGGTATCGGTACTTACGTTAAAGGCAGTGGCGAAACCCATACGGAAGTAGGGGATCGCGCCAATGACGGCTTACGTGTCAATGGTAAAGAGCTTAGAGCTAAAGTTGTCGGTGAAGGTGGTAACTTAGGTTTAACCCAATTAGGTCGTATTGAATATGCTATGACAGGGGGACGAGTCAACGCTGACTCTGTTGATAATGTCGGTGGTGTAGACTGCTCGGATAACGAAGTTAACATTAAGATTTTACTTAATGGCTTAGTGCAAAACGGCGACTTAACGATTAAACAACGTAATCAATTATTGTATGACATGACAGATGAAGTGTCTGATATCGTACTAAATGATTGTTACCGTCAAACACACTCGCTGTCTATTACGCAACGCAAGGCACCTTATGCATTGAAAGAGCATATGCGCTTTATTCATGCCCTAGAACGCGCTGATAAGCTTGATAGAGAACTAGAGTTTATTCCAAATGATGAAGAGTTAGCTGAACGCGCAGCAAAAGGCAAAGGACTTACGAGACCAGAACTTTCGGTACTACTGGCGTACGCTAAGATGGTATTAAAAGAAGATTTAGTTACAGATGAAATCACTAATAATGCCTACTACGACAGACTATTGATTGGTGCATTTCCAGAGCAGCTGCAAGAAAAATACAGCAAGCAAATGGAAAACCATCCGCTACGTGCCCAAATTATTGCGACTAAACTCGCCAATAACATTGGTAATGATATGGGCTTAAACTTTGTTGCTCGTATGCAAGAAGAAACGGGTGCAACGGTAGCGGAAATAGCGAATTGTTATGTGATCGCATCAGAAATTTTTGAATTACCTGATTTTTGGCGAAAATTAGAAGCGCTAGATAATAAAATTGATACAGATGTACAAACCGAGTTACTGTTTCAATTACGTCGCACTGTGCGCCACGCATCGCGCTGGTTCTTGCGCCATCGCAACAAGTCGCAAACGATAGAACAAGCAATTGCTTTCTATGGTAAAACCTTTAAAGCGCTTGCTAAAGACCTTGAAAAAGTGACCGTGGCGAGTGAAATTACTGGTTTCAACAAAACGCAAGAAGCTTATATTGACAAAGGTGTGCCAAAAACAATTGCACAACGTTTTTCTCGCTTAACTACTTTGTTCTCAACAATGGATATTGCTGAAGTTGCTGAGGCGGATGGTCGCTCTATCTTGTTTGTCGCGGATCTGTATTATAAATTGGGCTTCAAGTTGGAGCTACATTGGTTCTTAGATCAAATTAACAAACAGGGTGTTGAGAATCATTGGCAAGCACTTGCTAGAGCTTCATTTAGAGAAGAGCTTGATTGGCAACAACGTTCACTAACATCAGTTGTCTTACGCATGAACCAAGAAGGTAAAGACACCGATGAAATGATAGAGAACTGGTATAACTTTAGTTGTCAGCCGCTGGGTAGATGGCAAAATATACTGGCAGATTTCAGAACATCAACGTCTCATGACTTCGCAAAATTCTCAGTCGCACTGCGAGAATTAATGTTGTTAAGTTTAAACTGCGATCCAACGAAATAAATGATAGAATCCCCGCCCGAAAAGGTGGGGATTTTTTTTAGTGAGGTCTAAATGTTCTACTCAAAGCTTAGAAAAGTATTGTTTCAGTTCGATCCAGAAACAATTCATGATGTAACGATTAAAAGTTTAAAGAATACGGGCAAAACGCCACTCAACGCGTTTTACTCACAAAAAACGATTCAAAAACCTGTTGAAGTGATGGGCATCACCTTTCCAAACCCTGTCGGCTTAGCGGCTGGTTTAGATAAAAATGGTGAATGTGTTGATGCGTTTTTAGCGATGGGATTTGGTTTTGTAGAAGTGGGGACGGTAACGCCGAGGCCACAACCAGGAAACGAAAAACCACGTCTTTTTCGCATAGAAGAAAAGCAAGCGATTATTAACCGCATGGGCTTTAATAACAAAGGTGTAGATTACCTTGTCGACCAAGTGCAAAAGGCAAAGCGTAATGGCATTGTTGGCATTAATATCGGTAAAAACAAAAATACGCCAGAAGAACATGCAAAAGATGACTATGTCATTTGTATGCGCAAAGTATACGAGCATGCTGATTACATCACAGTTAATATTTCTTCGCCTAATACGCCGGGTCTTCGCTCTTTACAATATGGCGAAGCATTAAATGAACTATTGGCTGCGCTAAAAGCTGAACAAGCAAGTTTAGCGGCAAAACATGGCAAGTATGTACCACTTGCAGTAAAAATTGCACCAGACTCGACTGAAGAAGAAATTCAAGGTATCGCTCAGTGCCTATTAGATAACGATATTGATGCGGTGATCGCAACCAACACTACACTAGATAGAGATAAAGTAGCAGGGTTAGCCCATGCTGACGAAGCCGGTGGTTTGTCAGGGGCACCGGTAACAGATAAAAGTACTGAAGTGATCAAAATGCTTTCTACTGCGTTAGCAGGCAAGATGCCAATTATTGGCGTTGGTGGCATTATGAATGCTAAGGACGCTCAGGAAAAACTTGATGCGGGCGCTTCTCTACTACAAGTGTATACCGGCTTCATTTATCAAGGACCTGATTTAATTAAAGAAATACTAACAAGTATTTAAAGAAAACGCGCTTAGGCGCGTTTTTTTGTGCTATTACTTAAGTAACTGTTTTAGGCATTTAGCACTAGGAGCCGTTAATGATTAAATACTTGCCTCTTTTGTTTTGTTTAGTTGCGTGTTCGTCCAATGAGCCGCAACAGGAAGCTGAAAATAATAATCCGCAACATGGTGATATTCGAAATGGCCATAAACCGACGATGGAAATCTACTATGGGCCAAGTCAACAATGGATGCAGGTGGAGGATTTTTGGCGCACCTTTGCACAAGATAATTATGGCGGATATAAGTACACAGGTCCGTTATACCCGCCGTATGAACAAGCGCAAGAATTTGATTTATTGCTGTTAGAGATCCCTTACGGGGCCTGTTTAATGCAGTTTTATCATGAACGTTGGCGCAGAGCCAACGACGTTTGGCGTTGGAACGAAAAACTGAACGAATATGGCGGCTGCGCCCACGTGTTTGATGTAGAGTTTGCCAACGAAGACGAAGTTGACGAAGACGTAGACGACCCAATGGATGACAAACAATAGATTAACGCCCGATGCGGCAATTGTATTGGCAGATATTGTCGCATTGGCTGATGCAGGTTATGCGCAGCAAGTCACGCGGTTTTTTAAAACGGACGAGGGTAGTTACGGCCATGAAGATGTATTTATTGGCATCCGAATGCCGGCGCTGCGAGCCTTGTTGAAAGAGGTGCATCCAGTTCCACTAGAGGTCTGTAATCAACTAATCCAACATCAATATCATGAAGTAAGGATGTTTGCCTTACTCGCGATGGTAAAGCGCTTTAATAGCAAAAAACTAGAGCGGCAACTGATAGTGGAGAGTTATTTAGCCCACATTGATTTTGTTAATAACTGGGATTTGGTGGATAGCTCTTGTTACTACATTTTAGGACGGTGGTTATATGAGCAAGGGTTGGATTGTCAGCAACTTTTTGATTTTGCCAAATCTAACAATTTGTGGCACCGCCGCATCGCAATAATTTCTACCCTTTACTTTATTCGTAAGCAGCGCTTCGAGGAAACCTTGCAACTGGCTGAACAGTTGTTGTTTGATCAACAAGATTTAATACATAAATCTGTTGGCTGGATGTTAAGGGAAGTAGGTAATCGTTCACTAGAGACGATGACGGCATTTTTAGACAAGCATGCTTATCAAATGCCTAGAACGATGTTGCGATATGCAATAGAGAAACTGCCGGCGCAGCAGAGAAAAGCTTATCTTTTAGCGAGTGGCGCCGCCTAAGCAGCGCCGTTAATTACTATTTTTGGTGAGCAGCCAAGTATTCGTCATAACTCCCAGCAAAATCAGTATAGCCACCGTCTTTAAGTTCAATAATCCGTGTCGCCAAACTCGACACGAATTCACGGTCGTGAGAAACAAAAACTAATGTACCTTCATACTGTTCCAAGGCGATATTTAACGATTCAATCGACTCCATATCAAGGTGGTTAGTGGGTTCATCCATTACCAAAATATTAGGCTTTTGCATCATTAACTTACCAAACAACATGCGCCCTTGCTCGCCACCAGACAGCACTTTAACCGACTTTTTAATATCATCGGCAGAAAACAGCATACGACCTAGAAAGCCGCGAATGGTTTGTTCGTCATCGCCTTCATTACGCCACTGACTCATCCAGTCAAACAAGTTCATATCTGTCTCGAATTCATGGGCATGATCTTGGGCGTAATAGCCAATATTGCTGTTTTCAGACCATTTAATTTCGCCGCTATCAGCGTTTATTTCACTGAGCAAGGTACGTAAAAGCGTGGTTTTACCGACACCGTTTTCGCCGATAATTGCGATACGTTCACCCACTTCAGCCATTAAACTAATGTCTGTTAGCACTGATTGGTCATCGAAACTTTTCGATACGCTTTCTACTTCAAGTGCATTTCTAAATAGTTTCTTTTCTTGTTCAAAACGAATAAACGGGTTAACACGACTTGACGCTTTAACTTCTTCTACTTGGATTTTCTCCATTTGCTTGCGTCTTGATGTCGCCTGTTTTGCTTTTGAAGCGTTGGCAGAGAAGCGCGCAACAAATGATTGCAATTCGGCTATTTGTGCTTTTTTCTTTGCATTGTCTGCAAGCAAGCGAGCTCTTGCTTGCGTTGCCGCTAACATATATTCGTCATAGTTACCCGGAAATACGCGTAGCTCACCATAGTCTAAATCAGCCATATGTGTACAAACACTGTTTAGAAAGTGTCTGTCATGCGAAATGATGATCATAGTAGAGTCACGTTCGTTTAGGGTATCCTCTAACCAGTTAATGGTATGAATATCCAAGTTGTTGGTTGGCTCATCTAATAGCAGTATGTCAGGTTCTGAAAACAAGGCTTGAGCAAGCAATACACGAAGCTTCCATCCAGGTGCAACTTCACTCATTAATCCATAATGCTGTTCAACAGGAATACCAACACCTAATAAAAGCTCACCGGCGCGGCTTTCGGCGCTATATCCATCCATCTCGGCATATTGAGATTCGAGGTCACCCACCAACATACCTTCTTCTTCGCTCATTTCAGGTAGCGCATAGATACGATCACGCTCAGCTTTAACCGCCCATAGTTCAGTGTGGCCCATTATTACAGTATCGATAACGCTGTATTGCTCAAAGGCAAATTGGTCTTGTCTCAATTTACCAATGCGCTCATTAGGATCGAGTTTAATGTTGCCAGACGTAGGCTCTAAGTCGCCACCTAGAATTTTCATAAAGGTAGATTTACCACAACCATTAGCACCGATTAGACCATAGCGGTTGCCGCCACCAAATTTTTGCGAGACATTTTCAAACAGTGGTTTTGCACCAAACTGCTGCGTAATATTGTTTGCCTGAAGCATTAACGATAGTTCCTTAATTGAGGCTGATTATTTAGGCTTTTACTAGCGTTACAACGCCAATAATGATAAATCCAATACCCGCTATATAGTGCAGATATTTGGGGTTAATGTATTGTGAAAGCAAGCTGCCGGCCAACACGCCTATTGCTGTTGCAACGATTAGCGCTGCCGAGGCGGCAATAAAGACAGTATATTTGCTTACTGCTTTGTCAGCGGCAAATAGCATGGTTGCTAATTGCGTTTTGTCACCAAGTTCTGCCAGGAAGACAGAAGCAAAAATGGTGAAGAATATTTTCCAGTCCATGCGCTACTTTCTCTTTTTAAATTGATTATCTGAAAAGCGCGTTAACCCTTTTTTATGTGGCTTTGTGCGCTTTTGGCCAGGTGATGTTTTAAATCCTTGGCTATTGTTTTTTCCTTTGCCACCATGTTTATAGTGCTGGTAATTTTGCTCACCTTTGCGCTCTGGCGGCACTAAACATTCCGCTTTATGCCCAATAAGCTTTCGAGCAAGCCCCATCTTTTTCAATGCTTCTCGAATGATTGGCCAGTTAGCCGGATCGTGATAGCGCAGCAAGGCCTTGTGCAATCTTCTGTTGCGGCCACCCTTAGGTACGGGGACAACTTGACTATCTTTTTTCACTTTACGCAGCGAATCAATTTCCGTGTGGTAAAGCGTTGTTGCATTCGCAAGTGGCGATGGATAAAAGTTTTGTACTTGATCGAGCTTAAAGTTATTTTCTTTTAGCCACAGAGCAAGGTTTACCATATCTAAATCAGTTGTACCCGGGTGAGCTGATATAAAATAGGGGATAAGGTACTGCTTTTTACCGGCTTCTTTTGAATACTTATCAAACAAGGTTTTAAATTGATAATAACTACCCATGCCAGGCTTCATCATTTTGTTTAGTGGCCCGTCTTCGGTGTGTTCAGGTGCAATTTTCAAATAACCGCCAACGTGATGGCTAGCAAGCTCTTTTACATAGGCAGGATCTTCTACTGCAAGGTCATAACGTACACCAGAGGCGATTAATACCTTTTTAATGCCTTTAATTTTTCGTGCTTTGCGATAAAGGTTAATGGTTGGACTATGATCGGTATCCAAGTGGCCACATATTGTTGGCCATACGCAAGAAGGTTTACGGCAGGTTGCTTCTGCCTTTTCACTTTTACAACGCAACATATACATATTGGCTGTTGGACCTCCAAGATCCGAAATGATCCCGGTAAAGCCTGGTACTTTTTCTTTTATCGCTTCAATTTCATTTAAAATAGACGTTTCGCTGCGGCTTTGAATAATGCGACCTTCATGCTCTGTAATAGAACAAAACGTACATCCACCAAAACAGCCACGCATAATATTGACCGAGGTTTTGATCATGTCATAAGCCGGTATTTTAGCGTCGCCATACATCGGGTGCGGTACGCGCTGATAGGGAAGGTCAAACACGCCGTCCATTTCAGGTGTTGTTAAAGGAATTGCAGGCGGATTTAACCAAACAATTCTATCACCGTGGCTTTGTGCCAAAGGCTTTGCCGAATGTGGGTTAACCTCTTGGTGAAAAATACGTGACGCGTGCGCGTATAAGGTTTTATTTGCACTGACTTGATCAAATGTTGGCAAATTAATATAGGTTGTTTCCCAAGGCTTAAGCTTTTGCTCCCAAGGCTTGTTTTGATAATCCGCTACTGTAATAGGTTGCGCAGATTTAGTGACATCTTTGTCCTCGGCAAAAGCTTCGCTTTTATTCGATTCACAACTTTGAGCAGACGTGTCTTGATATGGACTTGGAATTGGATCAATTTTACCTGGCTTATCAATATTCCTAGAATCAATACCTTTCCAGCCGGGCAGGGCCGTTTTAGCAATAAAGGCTGTGCCACGAACATCGGTAATTTCTGATACAAGTTCACCTTTTGCAATGCGGTGTGCAACTTCTACAAGTGGCCTTTCCGCGTTACCGTATATGAGGATATCTGCCTTTGCATCAAAAATAATAGAGCGGCGAATTTTTTCTGACCAATAGTCATAGTGTGCAATTCTTCGCAGGCTCGCTTCGATGCCGCCAATAACAACAGGTACATCTTTATATGCTTCTTTACAGCGCTGGCTATAGACGATAACAGCGCGATCAGGCCGTTTTCCACCTTCGTTGTGCGGTGTGTAAGCGTCGTCATGGCGTAATCGCTTTTCGGCGGTATAGCGATTGATCATCGAATCCATGTTGCCAGCGGTCACACCAAAAAATAAATTAGGTTTACCTAAAGATTGGAATGGATCTTTGCTGTGCCAATCGGGTTGCGCAATAATACCGACGCGAAATCCTTGCGCTTCGAGCATGCGGCCAATAACAGCCATGCCAAAGCTAGGATGATCTACATAAGCATCACCTGTAACTAATACAATATCGCAGCTGTCCCAGCCTAAGGCATCCATCTCTTGGCGAGACGTAGGTAAAAATGGCGCAACGCCATAACATTCCGCCCAATATTTTGGGTAATCAAATAAGCCTATATCTGGTGTCGCTAGCATAAGTGTATCTGTTCAATAAAAATCGGCACGTATTATATCAGTTTTCTCGCGATAGGTTTACGTTATGTAGCCTAATTACAAAATAATAGCGATTCGCGATGTTTGATTACGTTTGTTTACCGTTTATTCCCGACTCTTTATCGAAATGTAATAAACAAATGCGTTAACACAGATTAGCCTGTATGCTGAAGAAAGTGTGTTAATCGGTATCGATTATCATCCTCTATAATAATGAGCACATAAACAAAAAAGATTTACCTATGAAGAAGCATTTTTTAGTCGCTACCATAGCGCTAACCGTTGCAGCGTGCGCCAATACAGTTGCACCAACGCAAACATCCGCTCAACCTGCACCTGCAGTGGTAAAAGGTGAGCAAGCAGCAGGTCATGCAAGTGATACTACCATTACGCTTGAGAAAATTATGTCTGATCCTGATTGGATTGCACGCTCACCGCAAAGTTGGTATTGGGGTGCAAATAGCGAAACTGTTTACTTCCAGCAAAAAAGGGAAGGTAATCCGGTAACCGATTTGTTTTCCGTGAACATCGCAGGTGAACCAGCGACAAATCAGGTGCCGTTAAATCAGCTACACCAGGTCAACGACCGCTACGCTGTTAAGCATGAATCAGGCAGAAAGGCCGTTTATACCTACAAAGGTAATGTGTTCATTAAGTCTTTGCCAAGTGGCAATGTAAAGCAGCTTACTCATACGTCAGTAAGAGAAAGCCAAGCTATGTTCCTTAATGATGGTCGTGTCGCGTATCGAGCTGGCAATGCATTTTTTGCTCATGACATCAACACAGGGCAAGTTCAAGAACTCGCTAACTTGAAAATGGCGGCGGCACCGTCTGATATTCAAGAACCAGATAGCTATCTGGCAAAAGAACAACATAAATTAATCGACTATATTGCCTTGCAACACCGTAATGCGAAATTGCAAGAAAAGCAGAATCAAGCGATAAAATCTGAAAACGATACCATTACCGACAATGCCTTCTATTTTGGTAAAGGCAATAGAGTCTCGCACGCGTCACTTTCTCCAAATGGCGACAAGTTGATTGTTAGCATTAGTGTGGCGAAGTCATCTCGTAAAAATACCGATATTATGCCTAATTATGTGACCAACGATGGTGACATTCATGCAGAGCGTGTGCGCGCTAGAGTGGCTGAAAATCGCGAGTATTCACAAAGCCTCTATTTGGTAGATTTAAAGAGCGGTAATTTATCAAAGCTAAAATACGATACACTGCCAGGTTTTGACGAAGACGTGCTTGCTTCTGTACGAAAAGAAAACTATGCCCGAGCAGGCAAAACTTACAGCAGTGAAAAGTCGCCTCGCAACATTCACGTGATGTCGGCAAGTCGACCTATTAAATGGTCAAAAAATGGTGAACAAGTCGCTGTATTGCTTGAAGCTTGGGATAACAAAGATCGTTGGTTAGCAACGGTTAATTTTGAAAACCCTAGCTTAGTATCGCAACACCGATTACATGACGATGCATGGATAAACTGGACATTCAATGAGTTTGGCTGGTTAAATCAATCAAATAGTTTATTTTATCTTTCTGAAGAAAGTGGCTATTCGCATTTGTATATAAAACCTTTATCGGGCAAAGCACGTCAGCTAACTTCAGGTAAATATGAAGTTAGCGATTTAACGCTAACGCATGACGAGCAGGCGTTTTACTTTAAAGGTAACAAAACACATCCAGGCATTTATGAAGTCTATCGTGTTGATGTGTCTTCAGCTGCGGTCGAAGCAATCACACAATTAGGTGGAAATAACAGCTACGCATTAAGTCCAGACGAAACTAGGTTACTGATCGAGCATTCGACAGTCACAATGCCGCCTGAATTATATGTTCAAGACGCAACAGCTGATGCAGAAGCAACACGCATGACATTTACTGTTAGCGAAGCGTTTTTAAGTATGCCTTGGGTAGCACCTGAGGTAGTTGCAGTGCCGTCTTCAAACCAAGCTGAGCCGATCTATTCGCGTGTGTACCGTCCAACGACATCAGACGGACAAAAACACAGAGCAGTTATGTTTTCGCATGGCGCAGGTTATTTACAAAATTCTCACTTAGGTTGGTCTGGTTACTTTAGAGAGTTTATGTTCCATTCTATGCTTGCGCAGCAAGGCTACGTAGTTATTGATATGGATTACAGGGCCTCAAAAGGGTATGGCAGAGATTGGCGCACAGCTATTTATCGCCATATGGGTAAACCTGAAGTGGAAGACATGCGAGATGGCGTCAATTGGTTGGTAGACAATGCCAATGTAGATCGTCAGCGCATAGGCACCTATGGCGGCTCTTATGGTGGTTTTTTAACCTTGATGAGTATGTTTACCCAGCCAGATTTGTTCCAGTCCGGTGCTGCACTTAGATTAGTATCAGATTGGGCATACTACAATCACGGTTATACTTCGAATATCTTAAATACGCCGGGTGATGACGCAATCGCTTACGAGCGCAGTTCACCTATCTACTTTGCAGAAGGGTTGGAAAAACCGTTGCTTATCAACGCACCAATGATTGATGACAATGTATTCTTCCAAGATACTGTGCGCCTAGTTCAACGATTAATTGAACTGGAAAAACAAGATTTTGAAACAGCGATTTATCCTGTTGAACCTCATGGCTTTGTGCAACCAAGTAGTTGGTTGGATGAATATCGAAGAATATACAAATTGTTTGAAGAAACATTGTAAAAAAAAGGCGCTTAGGCGCCTTTTTTAATATATAGATTGACTACAAATGCTATTTGTTTTGCTTTTTTGCGTGGATTAAGGCGAGGTAAACCAAGGTGAATATAGTACCTACAATAGCGCCGAACAAATGTGCATCTATGGCAACATTGGCTTCGATCAGATTAGCCAGTGCTTTATTGGGTTCGGAAAATTGTTCGTATGCTATTTTAATCCACAAACACACAAACAGTAATTTGCCATTTGCAATGCGCGCTTTAATATCCATTATCGCGCCGTAGACAAAAATACCATGTAAAATACCCGACAGCCCAACGTAACGTTGTATCGATGGTGAAAAATAGAACATCAATATGCCAATTACAAGCGCGCTTACAAAGACCAAAGTAAAGTATTGCTTAGCGGTATAGTGATTGCCCTGCAGGGCCCAAAGCAGTGCTAGCGCGCCTAAATTCAATAACAAATGTATGGTATTTGAATGAAAAAAATGTCCGGTAACAAGACGCCAATATTCACCTAGCGAGATACTTTGTCGATCCCAAACTAAGTCTTGATACAGCGCGCTTTCGAACATCCAAAAGCAAAGCGCGATAACCGCAATTGCAATGGGTGGTAAACATTGTTGTTTTTTTAATGGCCATTGTTTTAAGGAAAACGTAAACAAAATATATCCTTAGACGTCAACTGATAAGACATTGGCAGATGTCCCCTGAACTGATTGCCACTGTAGCAACTTAGCTATAAAAGTAAATGCCTTTGCGCTTTCAATCGCTTAAACTAGCTATATTGCCTGTGTAACAGTTACCCTGAATTATGCCTCGAGAAATATGTACAAACTGCCAGCGGCCGAAGACAGCCTGCATTTGTGCGCTTTTTTGCGATATCGCCAATGATATTGACGTGTTGGTGCTGCAACATTCGAGCGAAGTAAAACAATCAAAGGGGTCGGTGACCTTGCTATCGCATTCGCTTTCAAACTGCATTGTGTTAAGCGGAGATTCATTTGAGAATAATCAAGCGCTAAAGCAATGGTTGCAATCACATCCGAGTGCAGCATTGTTGTATCCAGGCGAAAATGCCCAAACTGCTGATGGTAATCTTGTTATCGATGGTCTTGTCGTTTTAGATGGTACCTGGAAGAAAGCGTATAAAATTTACCAAAGCACACCAGTTTTGAAGGCGCTTAAACAAGTCTCTTTACCAGCGGGTATTGAATCAAAGTACGCGATTCGTCGCACCAGTAAAGAAAATGCCTTGTCTACGTTAGAGGCAACGTCACATGCATTAGGCCTATTGGAAAACCAGACAAAAAAATATCAACCTTTGCTCGATAATTTTGATAAATTTAACCAAATGCATTTAACCCATGTGCCAGCCGCACACCACAAGAAGTGATCTAACATGATAAAGAAAATAGCGCTGCTGACTCTATTGCTTAGCCAAATGGTTGCCTGTGAGGCAAAAGATAAAACCACTGTGCGCGAAGATAGAGAGCCTGAAGCTGCGACAGGACTGAGTGAAAACAATGATGTTTTAGCAACTAATTACATGGTGGTGGCAGCTAATCCTTATGCAACTAAAGCGGGCATTAATATGCTTCGTCAAGGGGGCAGTGCTGTTGATGCAGCAATAGCAGTACAATTAGTGCTTACACTTGTGGAGCCGCAATCATCAGGCATTGGTGGTGGCGCTTTTATGCTTTATTGGCAAGCGAATGAGCAAAAGCTAACAACTTATGATGGCCGAGAAACTGCACCTGCCAGTGTTGATGAAAGATTGTTTTTATCAGATGACGGCAAACCAATGCGATGGATTGAAGCGGTTGTTGGTGGCCATAGTGTCGGTGTACCAAGTGTGCTCGCAATGATGAAAATGGCGCATGAAAAGCATGGTAAATTACCATGGAAAACATTATTTTCCGATGCAATTGAATTGGCCGAAAATGGTTTTGTGGTGTCGCCAAGGCTTGAAAAGCTAGTCACACTGAAATTCAATCCGGGTATTGCACAATTGCCTGCTGCAAAAGCTTACTTTTATCCAGACGGAAAACCACTAAAAGCAGGGGATATCCTAGTAAACAAACCACTAGCGAAAGTGCTAAAGGCTGTTGCCGATGAGGGCATTACTCCGTTTTATGAAGGTTGGATTGCACAAGATATTGTTAATGCGGTGAACAATGCACAAGCGTCTCCGGGTACATTATCTATGGAGGACATGAAGGCTTATCAACCAAAGGTGAGAGACGCAATATGCGCGCCTTACAGAACCTACAATGTTTGTGGTATGGCGCCACCTAGCTCAGGCGGACTGGCTGTATTGCAACAACTAGGTATTTTGAATAGTTTCGACATGGCCAAATACTCGCCAACAAGTATTGAATCACTTCATTTATTCACACAAAGCTCCCGCTTAGCTTTTGCTGATAGAGATACTTATGTTGCCGATAGCGACTTTGTTAAAGTGCCGACAAAGCAAATGATTGCAGACGATTATTTAGCCGAGCGCGCCACTTTGATAAATCCTAAAAAAGACATGGGACTAGCCAAACCTGGCAGTTTTGATGGATTAACTCGCCTAACTGCACAAGACTACAATTTGCCTTCAACCACGCATTTTTCTATCGTCGATAAAGACGGTAATGCAGTGTCGATGACTGCTAGTATTGAAATGGGTTTCGGTAGTGCGGTTATGGTTAACGGCTTTTTGCTAAATAATCAGTTAACGGATTTTTCTTTATCGCCACGCACTAGTGACGGCCAATTGATTGCTAATCGAGTACAAGCAAACAAACGTCCGCGCAGTTCAATGGCGCCAATGATGCTATTTAAAGAGGGTAAGTTAGCGATATTGGTGGGCTCGCCAGGTGGTAGCCGAATTATTAACTATGTGGCACAAACCATTAGCGCCATGGTCGATCATAATTTATCTCCGCAACAAGCGGTTAATTTGCCGCGTATTACCAATCGTAATAGGCAAACAACGCTTGAAAAAGGCACATCACTCGAACAATTGAAACCTGCTTTAGAGGCGATGGGACACAAAATCTCTGTCAGAGATTTAAACTCAGGTATCCATGTGATTCAAATTAAAGAAGGGCAGTTAATTGGTGGCGCCGATCCAAGACGAGAAGGGCTTGCGATGGGTGATGCTAAATAAACAACATAGGTAACAAAGTGACTAGCGTTACTTTGTTACCACAGCTTCTGCTTCTGGATTGGGCTGGAAGTGCATTACTGGCGGCAAAATTCCCAGCTTTCTAAATTGTTCGTTAACACGAATGGTAATGTCCGTTTCGAGTTGTTTTTCATATTTTGTATCTAGAACATAAACCTTTAGCGTGAGTTTGTAGCAGATAAAGTTGTTGGTAATCGTTTGCGTAATCAACACGTTAATCGGCTTTTTCAAGTAAACAAACTTACTTAGTGCCGCTGATTCTCGTATGACATTCTGCGCTTCACTCAAGTCTTGATCGATGCCAATGTAAAAACTGATGGCAACTTGCATATCAAGCTCGCCATAGTTACCACAAGATGTTAAATCGCTGAGAAATTTATTATTAGGGATGGTAACTACGTTGTCATCCAAGGTATTCATTTTTACAGAGCGTAATCCTATCGCCAATATATCGCCATACTCACCACCAAACAGCACACGGTCACCTACTTGGAAAGGACGGTCAAACATGATGATAATACCGGCGACAATAGAAGCGGCAATATCCTTCAACGCAAAACCAACAGCCACAGCTACAGTACCACCTAGTATTGCCAGTAGTTCTTTACTAAATTCGAAACTTAATAGAACGCACGTGGTAATAGTAAAAAAGTAAGCAATGAACTGAAAAAACACTAATGCTTTTTGCAATAACATGCGTCGCTCGGCGAATACTTCGCTTAGGTCATTAACCACTGTTTTAACGACTTTTAGCACACCCCAAACAAGGGTGATTAAAATAATAGATAGAAAGATACCACCCGGTTTAATCATTTCAGCCAAGGTAGTAATCACTTGCAATTCTTTTGACTCTTGAGCAACTGCGACATTGGAAAAGCAGGCTAGGGCGATAAATAACATAGGTCGAGTATTCATTAAGTATCTCCTTAGCTAGACAATAAGTTTTGACGTGCAAGATAGCGCGCGACTACACGATACCAATTCCAACTCACTTGGTATCTGCCATTAACCAACTCAATAATGCCTTGCGCCATGCAGGTGGCGATAGCAGAATTAACAACCAGCCCATGCAGGCGCAAGTTATTAACAATGTCAGCGGTACTTACACGCCCAAACTGACAAATAACACGCAACACTAGCAGGGTGTTAATATCAAAACTTTCAATAACATGGATATTTTGCGCAATCGGCAGCGTTGCATAGTATTGCTCTTCGCTTTTGTAAATTGACTTTGCAAAGCTTCTTAATGCGATAGCAGGGTTACCATCTGCGTAGCCCCAAAGTATGCGAAATACGCCCGCTTTATTGCGCTTTTCTAGGCTTTGTTGTTCGACATCGGCAATCTGCCTAGGAATGTGCAAATGGTTGTATTGTATCGGAAGCTCCGCCTCTTGCGCCCTTGCTGACAACAATTTAGCGATTTGATCTTCGCTCCAGTGTCCAAGCGATATTTTTTGACTGAAAAAGCCGGTGGCAATGTTAAGCGCACTAATTAGTTGCCAAGCGTTTTGTTCAAAACTCAATACCCAAAGGCATAAACCTTTTAATTCATTAATGAGGCCATAGAGGCGTTTAAGTTCTCTTTGCCCTCCAGGTGTTGCCGTAGCCAAATGATGACAATTGTCCATCAATATGAGTTGAATTTCTTGTTCTTCGAGCGCTTTTGCAATGTGTTCTGTCTTGACCGTTTCAGCGTCAATATTCAGTAAAGTGGCAAGCTGAGCGATGACATCGTCAAATTCTTCCGAGCAGTTAATTTGCAGTGCCTGTGGTTGGCTTTTGGCGATTTCATTGAGCAATGTGGTTTTGCCGATACCGCGTTCACCTATTATCGCTACATGGCTTTTCTCATTAAGGGCAAGCATAGACGATATTTTATCTTGGCTGTAGGCAAGCACTTCTTTATCAATATAACGGGTACCTTTAACAAAGATGTCTTTAATTTCATCGCTCACAAGCTCTGGTTCTTTAAGCGAATCAATAAAGGCTTTATTGTCTTCAGTTAGTCGCTTGCGATAGAGCTCTGTAGTTAACCTGCGGCCTGACTCTAGGCGAGACAGCATTTTCAGTACTGTTTTGGATACGATGAAATAAATCACATAAGCAATGCATATGTTGGCAACGATAAATCCTCTGAAGCCCTTTTTATGAGCAGCAAGAGATTTGATCTGCGGTGCACAGTCTCGGTCTTTTTCGATAAACTCAAAGGCATCACTACGCCATTGATAGATGATGAAAATATAAATAGGCACGATTGCGTAGATAAAGCCGGTAGTCAGCCAACTTAGTAGTGCACCATGCGAAACAAACAGCGCCGATAGCTCAGTGGTTAATAAAAATAGACCTGCCCACCACAACAGCAGTTTAACAGACACCGATTGTTTTTTACTGAGCTCATTAAGTACACCTTGCCTACTACGTTCAATAATCTTATTGAGTAACTTAAACGCAAACACCGTCGTACAAAGCCAGAACACGCTTGATTGCAGAATGTCACTCAGCAGCGGCATTTGTAGGAAATCGATATTATTAAGTAAAAAAGTGAGCAGTAAATACCATTCAATCGGCGTTTTTGTTTGTTCTAAATACCATGTGAACTTGATAAGTTGCTGTTTTAACCCTGTGCGAGGAGGCTGAGATAGCGTTTTATTTCTAAAATCTGGCAAGCCTTGTTTTGCCCATTTGCGCCAATAAATAAAGACAAAAACCGCTAAAAAGAAGGTGACGAATGTGGTGACTAGCCCCAGAGGTGCTTCTATCGCTCGCGTTGGCAACTCTAACGTACGTTGTTTAGCCGCTTCATACATCACCATAGCTTGCAGCGACATGTAGTTAAATTCGAGTTCCGCTTCTTTAAATCCATTAAGTTTGGTGCTGGTATGCAGTTTTACAAATGCATCAGTAGCCTCTGAGAATAAATTCTGACGCAATAAAAAGTAGTTCTTTAATTCAGCATACTGATAAACCAATTGTTGAAAGGTTTCATAATTGTTGACTTGCGCCATCAAGGTAAGATTGGGAGAGGATGCTAATTGTGCTTTGAGCTTGGCAGTTTTTTCCAAAATAACCGGGCGTATACGTGAATACAGTTCGCTATAGTCTTCTGGGCTTCGACTTAATGCGACTACCTTGTCATAGAGCTGATCAAACTCCTCTTCAAAGGCGTGTAGCTGACCGTCTGACACGAACTCAATATCTTCTTGTGTGGCGCTTGCCGATTTTAAACCGCTGCTATCTTTTTCTTGCGTTTGTTTAAGAGAATCTAGCGCCTCAGAGGTGGCATCTAAAGCCTGAGGTTTCTCTACAGGTTCAGCATCTTCTTGTTCTTGAATTTGCGCTTCTGTTTGCTTTTCTTCGGCTTGAACGTCAGTGCTCTGTGGTGGCGTTTGTTTTTTTGGGTCAGTGTCGTCTGTTGGTGTTTGTGTTTGTTCAATCAAAATTAACGAAGGCGCCGGCAGCACCAACTGAGAGGCTTGGCTACTAGCGCAGGTTAAGTAGAAAGCAACCGCTAAGAGTAAAGTCCCTTTGGGCATTGTCTAACTCCGTTAATTTGTTGTTATATAACAGAGTTTATCAGAAATTTTAACGAGTTGTTAATTGGCTGTTAATTAAGGTTTGTTACCACTGCTGTTGCATGATTATTAGGTTTAAACAAAAAAGCCTGCATTAAGCAGGCCTTTTCGAAAATCGAATGTATTAAGGTTGAATTTCTTCTTCTGGATTTTCTGCGACTTCTTCAGTCTCAGCTTCAATCACATCACCTTCTTCTACAATGATATCTACTTGTGTTTTGTCATCTTGTTTAGATAGCACTAGGCGAATCGCTTGGCCACTGACAGCATAATTGACAACTAGCCTGTCATACTTTCTTTCTTGCTTTATCGCTTCACCATATTGCGTTTGGTAAAACTCAAGCACTGTGTCTTTGTCTGCACTTGTATAGAAATTAAGTACAGCCGGTAATTCGTCTGTATATTCAGCAAAGACTTGCGCATCGTCTAGTTTGGCAATGCTAATAGCATGATCATTCGCTAAGGTGCTAAAGGAAACCATACTTGCACAAAATACAACTACGAGTTTGAGCGATTTAAAAAGGTTCATTTCAGCGTTCTCCATGTATGCTCGCTTTATTTTTTTAATCCGACGTGCATTTTGGCTAATACACAGCTAACAATATAAACCTAATTCTAATAGATATGAAGTACTTATCGAACAAACTACGAAATTTTACCTATTTCATTACAAACCAAGCAAGCTATCAGGGCTGTAGCGATAGAAAACCTTTAAAAGAGAGCAAGCTTTAATCGTAATACTGTTTATAGCGGTCAACCCAAAGTGCGGTTGCGCCACAAATAGCTACCGGCATTACTATTAAGTTGATAATAGGGATCATTGAAAAGATTGCCGCGGTAACACCAAAACTATAACTAGTGCCTTTGTTTTCTTTCAACATACGTCGCATTTCGAAAAAAGGTACTTTGTGGTTGTCGAAAGGGTAATCTTTATATTGTATAGCCATCATCCATGCTAAAAACAAAAACCACAGCACTTGCCCGATCACGGGAACAAACCAATACAGTAAAAAGAAACCAATAGCACGTGGTAAATAGTAGATAAACTTGGTCCATTCACGTGACAGCGTTCTTGGAATATCTTTTAAAACGGCAGTAAATCCAGTGTTTGGTGCAGGCTCACCCGTTAACATTGCTTCCATTTTTTCAGCAAGCAAACCGTTAAAAGGCGCAGCAATCCAATTGGCTACTGCGCTAAAGATAAAGGTAAAGGAAATCAGGATAGCGATCAGGGCGACCGGCCAGATTATGTAATGAATAAAGTCGAGCCAATCGGGGATAAAGCTATCAAGTTTTGCAATGTAAACATCAAGCTGCAAATAGATGTAGTAAAACGCGAGACTAAAAAATAAAAGGTTGACGATTAGGGGAATAAATACGAAACGCCTAATGCCTTTTAAGCGAATTAATTCAAAACCTTTCATGAAGTAGTTTGCACCACTTGCATCAATATCCGTTCGGTAATTTTGTTGCATAATTATTTTATAAAATTGCGTGTTATTACATCAGTCAAAGCAGTATAAAGAGCTAATTGATGAATGAACAGTATTGAGCTGTTACAAAGTATTTTTTTTCGTGGTAAAGTTGTCTACAAGGGTGAAAGTGCAAGCTTTATTCGGTAGCTTTGTTTCACCTTGCTATTATTAAAATTATAATAAATATCAAAGGTTTATCATTTAATGCGATTAAAGCATATTAAGCTTGCGGGCTTTAAATCATTTGTCGATCCGACTAAGGTGCCATTTGAACAACAAATGACAGCGGTAGTGGGTCCTAATGGTTGTGGTAAATCAAATATCATCGATGCAGTGCGTTGGGTGCTAGGCGAGAGTAGTGCAAAGAATTTGCGCGGTGATGCCATGACCGACGTCATATTTAACGGTGCCGCTTCGCGCAAACCCGTCGGTCAAGCTAGTGTAGAACTTGTTTTTGAAGACGTAGCAGGCCACTTACAAGATTCCTTAGCCGGTAAAGTTGCTGAACGTAACGAAATATCCATCCGCCGCGTTGTCACAAGAGACGCTACTAATACCTATTTCCTTAATGGTGCTAAATGCCGCCGTAAAGATATTACTGATATCTTTTTAGGTACAGGACTAGGTCCACGAAGTTATGCCATTATTGAACAAGGCATGATTTCGCGATTGATCGAATCGAAACCACAAGAGCTTCGTATTTTCATTGAAGAAGCAGCGGGTATCTCCAAATACAAAGAACGCCGCCGTGATACCGAAAACCGTATTCGCCACACACGAGAAAACCTTGAACGTTTGTCAGATATACGAGCCGAACTTGCCATTCAAATCGACAAATTGCATCAACAATCAGAAGCTGCAAAACGCTTTAAAAAACTTAAGTTTGATGAACGCAAGTTTAAGGCCGAATTAGCAGTTTTGCGTTGGCAACAGTTTCAAGAGAAAAGTGATAGTCATCAGGCGCGCTTAACAAAAACGCAAGCGCAAATTGAAGATTTAGTAGTACTGCAAAACAAGCGTGACAATGATCTTTTTCAAGCTAAGCAAAAGTTGACAGTTGGTGGCGAGAACATTGGTGAGTTACAACAAAAGAAGCTAACGCTTTCAAAGAATATTGCGCGCGCGGAACAAAATATTAAGCATTTAAAGCAGCAACAATTAATTGCTCAGCAAGATTCTGCTAATGCCAATGAGCAAATAAGTCAGGCGCGTCAAGCGATAGAGTCGGAACAAGAGAAAGTGGCTTTGTTGACTGAAACACTCTCGATGCAAATGCCAGACTTAATGGAGAACGAAGAAGAAATAGCGACGCTTCAAGATGCATTAGAACAGTTATTACAAGCACAAGAACTTGCGCAACAAAAATGGCAACAACAACATTTAGCCAAAACACAGCGCAAAGAAATGGCCATGCAGCTTCAGAGCAAAATAGATGCTGCAAAAGCGCTGATTGAGGCGGCGAAAAACCGTCAACAACAGATAAATGACGCCCTCGCAAGCCTATCGACGGATGAAGTAATAAAAGAACAGCAACAACAATTTAGCGAAGAGCACGCTATGTTGAGTCAGCAACATGCCCAAATAGAAGAGTCACTGGCGGAAAGTCAAGCAAGCATTGAGCAATTGCAAGGTGAATTAAGCGAGCATCAGCAAACTTATTCAGCTAAGCAAGCAAGTCATACGTTTGTCTCTAATTCAGCAGAAAAGTTGTCGCAGCAGCTCAGCACTCAACAAGACTGGCAAAAGCAACAAGCGCAGTGGCTTTCTGAGCAAGGGGTGGCGCTGCAACAAGGATTGGCCGAGCAGCTAAATGTAGAAACTAAATGGCAAAGCGCTATGGAGCTTGTGTTGTTTGATTGGCTTGGTGCTCATGTGATTAACGAATTGCCAAACAGCGTTGAATGCGATTCAGTGTCGTTGGTACTAGGGCTTAATAAGGACGAGGTTGCAGCAAAAGCAAATACACTCGCTAGTCAGGTCACTGGCGCGTCGGGCTTAAACTATTTGTTGAATAATATTTTGCTGGCGAAAGATTTTCAGCAGGCTAAAACAATGCTAGGCAATTTGTCAGAAAGCCAAAGTATTGTGACAGAAGATGGCCTATGGATGTCAAACCATTTCGTACGTAAAGGCAGCCAAGATAGCAGCCAAGGTGTATTGAGTTTGCATCAAGAGCTAGAGTCCTTAACTGAACAACAACAGGCGTTAAGTCAATGGCTAGATGATCATCAAGATTCAACGCAGTTAATTGCCAGTCGTTTAGAGGTAGCACGCGAAGAGCGCCTTGCGCTGCAACAACAGTTACAGCAACTATCCTCACAAATGGCACAATGCAAACAGTCTCTGGCTTTGGTGGAGCAGGAACTCGAGCTTCAAACAGGGCAAAGACAACAACTCGTGGATGATTTGGCTTTTGTAGAAGAGCAAATAGAACAAGAGCAAATGCAATTGTTGATGCTGGAAGAAGAACAGTTAGTGGCTGAAGGTGCTGAGCAAGATGATGTTGAAATAGATAATGAAGACGAACAAGCACAGCTGCAATCAAAAGCTAAGACATTGCAACATGAATTGCAACAAGCGAACCAAAAGCGCCATCAGTTAACAGCCCAAATTGAACAGGCAAAAAGTCAAAAGCATAGTAGCGAACAGCACAAACTTCGATTAGAAGAGCAGTTAGAACACTTCAAAGCACAACTAGAAACGAGACGTGCACAATTTGAAGAACAAGCAGCGCCTTTATTAGAAGATGAAGAACAATTACAAATTTGGTTACAAGATGTGGTCGAAGTTGATGAAAAAT
This sequence comes from Thalassotalea agarivorans, assembly GCF_030295955.1. Classification (NCBI taxonomy): domain Bacteria; kingdom Pseudomonadati; phylum Pseudomonadota; class Gammaproteobacteria; order Alteromonadales; family Colwelliaceae; genus Thalassotalea; species Thalassotalea agarivorans. The sequence goes on along the minus strand of NZ_AP027363.1, from coordinate 2,109,348 downwards.
TGGCTTACATTAATGAACATCTATCAAGTGCGCAGCAAGAAGTAGAGGCGTTGGAGCGCGATAAACAAGCGACAACCGATCAACTGATTACGTTAAAAGAACAAGTGGCTAAACAGCATTTAGATGCGGAGAGCTATAAATTAAGAGCGCAACAAGCGTTGGAGCAACTTGATGAACTCGATGTACGCCTAAAAGATGTTCAAGCTGAAATGCCTGCTGAAGCAAAAGAATCACAATGGCAGGCGCAACTAGCGCGCATTAGCAAAGATATAGGCCGTTTGGGTCCCATCAACTTGGCAGCGATCGATGAATATGACGAGCAACTTGCCCGCAAAGAGTATTTAGATCAGCAAGACCAAGATTTGAATGACGCTATCGAAACGCTTGAAGGGGCGATAGCAAAAATAGATCGAGAGACACGACAAAAATTCAAAGAAACTTTTGAACAAGTGAATACTGATCTTAAATCATTGTTCCCTAAAGTCTTCGGCGGCGGTAGTGCATACTTAGACTTAACCGGCGATGATATGCTTGATACTGGCGTGACGATAATGGCAAGACCGCCAGGCAAAAAAAATAGCACGATTCATCTATTATCAGGTGGAGAAAAAGCGTTAACCGCTTTATCATTGGTGTTTGCGATATTTCGATTGAATCCAGCACCATTTTGTATGTTAGATGAAGTGGATGCGCCGTTGGATGACGCTAATGTTGGCCGATTTTGTAATTTGGTTAAGGAAATGTCTCAAACGGTACAATTTGTATATATAAGTCATAATAAAATAGCGATGGAAATGGCTTCTCATTTAACCGGTGTCACAATGTTTGAACCCGGTGTGTCTCGCATGGTGGCAGTAGACATAGATGAAGCAATAGCCATGGCAGAATTGTCGTAACAGGTTGCAAAATGGAAGATAATTTTAGACTCGTTTTAATCATCATAGCCGCTGTTGTGATCACAGCGATTTTCCTGCATGGATTGTGGACTATAAGAAAAAACAAAAATCCGTACAAATTGAAGGCGAAAGAGAATAAAAGCGAACCAGATTTAAGAAACTTTGATTCGTCTGGTTTTGATCAAGACGGCGTATCAGAAGCTCGTGTCGTTGGCGCCAATAGTTTAACCGGTGAAATAGACAATCCTCCAGCAGAAGAAGAAATTGCTGGTCAACCCGCACCTGCACCACAATACAATGAAGATCCAATTCCTGCAGATTTAAAATTAAAACCGACAATTGCGGAAGAGCCAGCGTTAGACAATATCGACAATTTAAATTTTGTCGCTGATGATCCTCAAGAAGATGATTTCTCGCTGACACAAACCGCAGGCGTTAATGATGCGCTGGCCTTGCCGGAAGATGCACTGCCGCAAGAGCAAGAAGAAACACCAAAAAAAGAAGAAAAGCCTTTATACGAAGCGCCGGTTATTCAGCCAAAACCTGAAGTTAAAAAAACAGTCGCACGTAGAAAGTCGCCGGTAAAGAAAAAGGCGCAGAAAGATCAGCTGGAGATGGATTTCGACAAACATGAAAAGCCTGCTGTCGATCCTGAAGTGCTTGTCGTTTCAGTGGTGATGCCAGAAGGCCTAGTAATGCAAGGTGCTGCTTTACTGCCAAGCCTATTAACCTTAGGTATGAAATATGGCGATATGTCTATTTTTCATCGTCATCAAGACAATGCAGGAAACGGTAAAGTTACCTTCAGCCTTGCCAATATGATGAATCCTGGCACCTTTAACCTCGATAATATGGAAAACTTTGCAACACAGGGGGTTAGTTTGTTTATGACCTTGCCAAATGCGGGCGACCCGTTCGAGGTGTTTGAGCAAATGTTGCATGCAGCTAAGCAACTTGCACAAGAATTTAATGGTCAGTTATTAGACGATAAACGCAGTGTTTTAACTCGACAAACTGAACAACATTATGTGAGTAAAATTCGCGAATTTGAGCGAAAAAACAGAATCTCAACCGCATAACTTTTTAAGGCCAGCGAATGCTGGTCTTTTCATTAACGATACAGATAACTATGACGACAGAATCGCCTTCCTTACGTATTGATCAAATTAAAGCATTAATCCATCAATACAATCATGAATATTATGTACTCGACAACCCCACGGTCCCAGACGCCGAATATGATCGCTTGATGCGCGAATTGATCGAGCTTGAAGCGCAACATCCGGATTTAAAAACGCTTGATTCACCAAGCCAAAAAGTGGGCGGTGAGGCGCTTAAAGCATTTGAACAAGTGACCCATCAAATACCCATGCTGTCGTTGGATAATGTCTTTTCCGAGCAAGAATGGCAGGCATTTGTAAAACGCATTCAAGACCGTTTAGGAAGCCAAGCATCTATTAGTTTTTGTGCCGAGCCTAAACTCGATGGCTTAGCAGTGAGCTTAAGATATGAAGACGGTGTTTTGGTACAAGCAGCGACTCGAGGTGACGGTACGACGGGCGAAAATATTACCGATAATATTCGCACCATCAAATCGATACCATTGAAGCTCTATGGTGAGCAGTACCCAGGTGTACTAGAAGTACGTGGCGAAGTGTTTATGCCAAAAGCTAGCTTCGATGCATTGAATGCAAAAGCAGCCAAAGCCGGCGATAAACAATTTGCTAATCCACGCAATGCCGCAGCCGGTAGCTTAAGACAACTAGACTCAAAAATTACAGCAAAAAGAAACTTAGCGTTTTACGCCTATAGTGTTGGTTATGTTGGTGCTAGCGATAGTAACGAAGTGGGTGAAGAGTGGTTGGCTCAATCGCATTTTGCGCGCTTGGTTCAATTGAAAGAGCTAGGCCTACCCATGTGCCCAGAGGTCGTCTTATTAATGACAGAAGAGGGATGTGATGAGTTTTATCAAGATATTTTGGCAAAACGCGATCAGCTACCTTATGAAATAGATGGCACAGTGCTAAAAGTAGACGATATTGCGCTGCAAGAGCAATTAGGTTTTGTCGCAAGAGCGCCTCGCTGGGCGACCGCGTACAAGTTTCCTGCGCAAGAAGAACTAACAATTTTAGAAGACGTAGATTTTCAGGTTGGGCGTACTGGCTCAATCACGCCAGTTGCTCGATTAAAGCCTGTGTTTGTCGGTGGTGTAACAGTAAGTAATGCCACGCTGCATAATCAAGATGAAATAGATAGATTGGGCCTTCGCATTGGCGACACCGTAGTTATTCGCCGCGCAGGTGATGTTATCCCTCAAGTTGTCAGTGTGGTGTTAGATAGACGACCAGACGACGCCAAGGAGATCATTTTTCCAACTGAGTGTCCTGTTTGTCATTCCGATGTTGATAAACCTGAAGGTGAGGCTGTATTGCGCTGTACAGGTGGTTTGTATTGCGGAGCCCAACGTAAGGAAGCGATTAAACATTTTGCCTCGAGAAAAGCGTTAGATATTGACGGTCTAGGCGATAAATTGGTGGAGCAGTTAGTTGATGAAAAACTAATAGAAACGGCTGCCGATCTGTTTAGCATAACGGAACTTCAAGTATCGACAATGGACCGCATGGGGGCAAAATCTGCGCAGAATTTGATTACCTCCATCGCCAAATCTCGCGCCACAACCTTAGCAAAATTTGTTTATGCACTGGGGATAAGAGAGGTCGGTGAGACAACGGCGCAAAATCTAGCGCAACATTTTCTTAGCTTTGAAGCCATTAAGTCAGCTTCTGAAGAGGCATTACAAGAGGTGCCTGATGTTGGTTCAGTAGTAGCACACAATATTGTTAGCTTTTTTGAGCAAAGCCATAACCTTGAAGTTGTCTCGCAACTGGAGCAATTAATTACTTGGCCGGTTATGGAGCAAAAGTCGAGTGACGAGCAACCACTGCTTGAGCAAACGTTCGTGCTTACTGGTACATTAAGTCAAATGGGAAGAAGCGAAGCAAAAGCGCTGCTTGTTGGCTTAGGTGCTAAAGTGTCAGGCAGCGTATCGGCTAAAACACATTTTCTTGTTGCCGGTGAAAAAGCTGGTTCAAAGTTAACTAAAGCGCAAGACTTAGGTGTAAGTGTAATGACAGAAGACGACCTTGTTACACTACTTAAAGAACATGGCGCAATATAGTGATTTGAATGCTCACGCTATTACGAAGATAAAAAAGCCAGCTTATGCTGGCTTTTTTTATGTTGTCTTTTTAACACTTAAATTCGATGGTCTTAGCGTTGGGAAAGAGTCTATCGCTGATGTTAATAAGTTCGTTAACCGTTTCACCATACAAGAATATATCGTAAGCGTTGTCACTTTTATTAAACAAGCTGACGGTATTGCCTGCAATTTGAATCTTGATTATGTCGGTTTTTAAAACGCGCTTGAAGTTAATGTCGAATAGGCGAGACATCAATGTGCCTCTGATAATGACATAGTCACCATTGTCTACTAATGACTCTTTTTCGATGTATCTCGTTAAAAAAGCCATTAGTAATATCGCTGCCGCGATAACCGCAATAACAATGTAATCTTCCATGAATATGTGTCCCTTATTAAATGATGTTGTTATATGTTATTGGTAACATCAACCGAGAGTTTTAACATTTGCCCCGGTTGAAGATATGTTTTTCGATTCAAATTATTCCATCGTTCAATATCTTTTATCGAGACATTAAACTTATCTGCTATCCGCGCCAATGAGTCACCGCGTCTCACTTTGTACATGATATTTCTCATCACAGCATTTTCAACAGGCTGATGCGATTTTGCAGTAGATGGATTTTCTTGCCATACGACAAGCTTTTGACCAATTTGCAGTGGATCTGTTGGGGCCATGCCATTCCATTTAGCTAATGAGCGATGGTTCACCTTATATTTTCTGCTGATATCCCAGAAATTATCACCCGATTTAACAATATGCGTTGATTTATAACCATTTCGTGAACGATTCTGAGTTTTTACCAAACGTTGCTCTTGCGAAAACGTATAGCTATCAGCTGAACGCGCAGCCACGGGTATCATCAAATGCTTACCAGCACGAATTTGGTGTCCTGAAATACCATTAATTTCTTGGATCAAACTAACACGGGTATTAAATTTTTGAGCGATAGTCCCTAAGGTATCACCACTTTTAATTTTATATCGCTGCCAAGCCAAGCGGTCTTTCGGTTCTAGTTTATCTAAACCGGTTTTGAAGCGCTCTATGCGATCATTTGGCAATAGTAAATAATGTGGGCCGTCTGGATCTGTCGCCCAGCGGTTGAAACCTGGATTGAGACGCTGAAGCTCAGCTAGCGTTAAGTCTGCAAGTTGAGCCGCTTTTGCTAAATCGATTTGCGAACCGGTGTCGACTTTAGAAATAACCGCCTCATTTTCGATAGCGTAAAGCGTAAGGTCGAAATCTGCTGGGCGCTTAACGATATCCGCTAGCGCTAATAGTTTAGGTACATAAGCACGTGTTTCTCGTGGCAAATCAAGTGACCAAAAATCGGTTGGTTTTCCTTTTCGGGCATTGTTTTTAACGGCTCGCATCACGCGGCCTTCACCGGAGTTGTATGCAGCAAGTGCAAGCATCCAGTCGCCATCAAAATATTTATGTAAACGTTTCAAGTACTGAATTGCACCTTCTGTTGATGCAATAACGTCTCTGCGGCCGTCATACCACCAGTTTTGCTTCATGCCAAAACGTTCACCAGTTGCAGGAACAAATTGCCACATGCCAGACGCTCTACCGTGAGAGTAGGCAAAAGGATCGAAGGCACTTTCAACTATAGGTAATAGAGCTATTTCCAGCGGCATATCATTTGCTTCTAATTCTTCAAGAATATAGAACATAAATGGTTCCGCTCGCTTGGCTACTCTATCTAAGTATGACGGGTGTTTTGCGTACCAATTTCGCTGCGCAATAACACGGCGATTTTGTGGCACGTCGAAAGAAAGACCATCGCGAATACGTCGCCATGCATCATAATCAACGTTGACATTGTCGTGGGGAATAGAGAATTCGACATCAGCAACGGGATGAATAACGTCTATCGTTTCATCCTTTAATAAAGCTTGGTTTATATCTGATGGACTTGCGATATCAAGCTCTTGATTAGTGTTATTTGCTGTTGATGCATTGTCAGTGGTACTTTGACAAGCGGTTAGCGCTATAACAGCAGAAACAGCTACGCTGATATATTTCATGTATTCTCTCTATACCGTGGTTAACAAAAGTTTTACTTATTTCTTAAGCTTATTCAAGCTCATCGTTATATTTGTTTGTTATTTATATTTAAATCAGTAGGTTAGAAGTTGTCTTTCCAAGCGCGCAAAATCGCGAAGCATTCGACATCCGAGTTAATACTACCACCTTTTTTACGTGCTGTAGACTGCTTAATCTGCTCTATATGGCAGCGCAAAAATGGATTGATTTTATTCTCTATGGCTATCGAGGTAGGTAAGGTAATTTGATCTCTTTCACGTTTTTGTACAACTTCATCAAAATAGGACTGTAACGCCTGGTTGTTAGGCTCTACTTCCTTCGCAAAGTTCAAATTAGATAACGTATATTCATGAGCGCAGTATACTTGTGTGTCGCCAGGTAAGTGACTTAACTTAGTGAGGGAGCCATGCAGTTGCTCTGCAGTACCTTCAAACATTCTGCCACAGCCTCCAGAAAACAAGGTATCACCACAAAAAAGGTGTTGCTGGTCATAATAGGCTATATGGCCGAGCGTATGACCAGGCAGTTCTATTACATCGAAGCTACCAAAGCCTGTTAAATTTACTGTTTGCCCCTCAGTAAGTTTTACATCTAGTAAGGCAATATTGTCATTGTGTGGGCCATAGATAGTCAGGCTCTCATTTATCTGTGCTTGATACGCTTTTAACTCAGGTAAACCACCTACATGGTCTCTATGATGATGGGTAATAAGTACTGCTACCAGATTGGCGTTATTGCGCTGCAAGTAGTCGATACACACCGCTGCATCGCCAGGATCAACTAACACGATATCATCTGTGGTGTTTTTTAATGCCCAAATATAGTTATCGTTGAACGCTTTTATGGGTTCTACAATAAATGTTGGCTGACTGTATACTGCGGTTTCTGCCATTGAATCGTTAACCTTAATTGATCATCTTTGCATTATGGGTCAATATTAATCCCATTCATTTGATTATAAAGTTGTTTGCTAAATAAGTAACCTAAAATGATAAAACCGGCGCTGTCCTCCTATCAATTCGATTCACCCGACTCCTGGGGTTCTATACCTGCCGGCCATTTAATTTTTGACGAGATTAATCTTCAGCTTGAACAATGGATGCCAAGATTCTTTGGCTATCATGCTTTAAAAATAGGCCCTCTTAGTGCCGCTTTTGATCACAAGGCTTGCGCAATTAAACGAAAGCATAGGGTTAATAGTACCCCTGGTAATGTTGATATTCGCGCAGAATTAGACGATTTACCTTTTCAAGAACACAGCGTTGATATGTGCCTTTTGAGCCATGTGCTACCTTTTTCTCCCGATCCTCATCATTTGCTGCGAGAAGCTAATCGTGTGCTCATTCCTAACGGCTATATGGTCGTGACGAGCTACAACCCTTTTTCATTAGCGGGGTTAAATCGTTTTATTCCCATAAGACGCAAGAAGTCGCCATGGCATGCACGATTTTTCTCTGCTGGGCGGGTTAAAGACTGGCTAAACTTGATGGGCTATGAAATTCTCGATGACATTCGTTGTATGCCAAGTTTTTTAACGTCAAATACCACGCCAGGTAAGGTCACTAGCGCTTGGCATTCACTCGCAAATAAATATTTAACACCGTTTGGCAGTATTTATATTATCGTTGCTAAAAAACGCGTGTTACCATTGACACCAATCAAACCTAAATGGCGCATAGCACCAGGATTTTCGCCGGTAAAAGTGTCGCCAATGAACCGAAACTCATAAGCAAATAGCGCAGTAGAATAATGAAACGATCCGATTTTGAATTTGCCCTGAATCAATTAATGAAACCAGAAATGATCAAGGACTTCTGTCCTAATGGTTTACAAATACAAGGTAGCGACCAGGTCAATAAAGTTGTCACTGGAGTGACTGCTTCTCAGGCGTTAATTGATCAAGCGATTGCAATGGGTGCAGATACGCTATTAGTTCACCACGGCTACTTTTGGAAAAATGAATCGTATGTTATTCGTGGTATGAAATACAATCGCATTAAAGCGTTGCTAGATAACAACATAAACTTGTTTGCCTATCATTTACCGTTAGATATTCATCCAGAATTGGGCAATAACGCTCAATTGGCCAAACTATTATCAATAGCCAATATAGAGCCGCTAGAGCAAGGGAACCCTTTAAGTGTTTCTATGCGCGGCACCTTTGAGCAAGCAATATCAGCAAATGAGCTCCAGCAGCGCATTTCAAGTGCGCTAGAACGCCCATGTCTACATATTGATGCACCTGAAAAGCAAACCATTAAAACGGTTGCTTGGTGTACTGGCGGCGGGCAAGGATATATAGATTTGGCAGCAGAGCAGGGTATCGATGCCTTTATCTCAGGTGAAATATCCGAACAAACGACGCATACAGCACGAGAAATGGGTATACATTATTTTGCCGCTGGCCATCATGCAACAGAGCGCTACGGTGCTAAAGCATTGGGTGAATATATTGCCAAACAATATGATCTTGATGTGACCTTTGTTGATATCGACAATCCAGCCTAATAATTAAATTAGTCAACAAGTGCAGTAAACCACTGCACTATCCGGCCTAACGTTTCATACCAAGCTGTTGTGGTTTTATTGAGTGTCGCGGCGTTAGGCAAGTAATACGTCCAAGATTTATCGCCATAGTAGTTTTTAACCAAATTGCCTGCAGGCGCTGGCATTGGGTCAATACCAAAACGTTTAAAATAGGCCATCGCTCTTGGCATATGAGACGCGCTGGTCACTAAAACCACAGATTTTCCTTGTAAACGTGGTGCAAGTAATTGTGCTTCTTCGTAGGTGTCAAAAGCGTTAACTTCTGTCGTTATTTTACTTTCTGGAATGCCTAATGATTGCGCTGCATTTTTAACAACTTCTGCATTTGGCGTACCTCCCTTATAACTTCCGCCAGATGTTATCAATTCACTTGAAGGATTTTGTTGGTAAATTCTTACCGCTTCTACCAACCGAGCAAGCGAGCAGTATCTTAACTGGCTCGTTGGCGGTAAAGCTGGATCTTCAACATGATCACAGCCCAGTACAACAATGTAATCTATTGGCTTATTTGGATAAGTAAACGCGGTGTAATTGTCTTCAATGGGGTTGAGTAAAAAGTCTGCAACTGCGGGCGTCGCTGCTAGCCATAAAGCAACAATGCCGGCGACTAAAGATTTAAAGCTGAGCTTTGGGTTGGCGCGAAAAAAGCACAGGGCAATGATCAGAAAAATTAAGATAATATTCATTGGCATGACCATAAAACCAATGAATTTTTTAAGTAGAAACAGATCCATAACTGTATTTGACGATTGTTTTAATAGACTATAGCAACGTTAGCCACATTATTACCACGAAAACTTGTGTTAAAGACGTAAAGCTCTTGAAAAGTACTAATCCTTTCGTTATTGTGCAAATGTTTAATAAATAATAAAAATTTAATAAGATTGTGAGGGAATATGAAACAATTTTGGCTTGCGGCGTCTAGTCTTTTACTAATGTCATGTAGTGCATCCGAACCTGTCGAAATAAAACCTAGAGAAAAAGTTAAAATAACCGACGTGTCTTCTTTTGATGAAGTTCACCTAACGCGCATGTTTTGGCTGAAAAAGCACACACCAAACCCAGTTTACCCACCAGCTTATGAATTAAAAGGGTTGAGAGGTTGTATTGATGTGCAGGTACTTATAAATAGTGCGGGTTATCCAGAAAAGTTTAATATTAGACGATCTACCGTTCCGGCAGATTTCGAAAAAGCAACTATCGCGGCATTGCAACAGTGGCAGTGGAAACCAGCGCCATCGAATGCGGATTACAAACCTGTTTTAACCTCTGTTCAGTTTGAATTTTCGACCAAACAGCACAAGGGAAGAAGTAATAAAGCGTTAACTAATTATTGCGTGGCTAAACTAAGAGACACTGCGGCTCAAAAAAGAGCGAGTGATGAAGTATTTAGTCATTAGTGAGTAATGAATGATAACGGGTAAATTAGAATCGCTTGATTTGCCCGTTTTTTATAGCAATTAGTGGCGCAGTTGATTAGCGCTCTAGGCTACTGATACATGTTAACTTGCGGCGGCAAATACAACGCATAACACGAAAAACCACAAAAAGTGCCTTAGTAATGTACTCAAACGCATTTGATTAGTCCTTTCTTAAACGTTACTACTGAGTAAATATCAATCAACCCTACCTTACTACGAATTCATTAATAGTCAAAATAAAATTACCTGTTTTTTCGTACTTTGTGCTTTAATTTATGTATTATAGTAAATAAATGTAAAACTATGGTTGGCCTACATCGCCTTATAAGCCTAATGTTTTATAAACTGTATGAGTAAAAACATAGAAAAACAGCGCTTATAACAAAAAAATAGTTAACAGTGCAGATAAGTTATTGCATTTGTTCAATAGATACGGTTAAATAACGCCGCTTTTCGGTTAATGTATTAAAAATTAACCAAGGCACCAGAAGAGGTGCATTAGCCAGGTATGCAACTGAAGAAACCACTATTTCTATGCAGGTTGCAGAGGGGGACTAATGCCGAGGAACTTAACCCAGTGGATGTTGAGTTTCGGTCGCCAAGGCTGAATCCTTGGGGCTGTCACCGCTCTAATCAAAAGAGCAAGGTGGAGGGCTTCTGGCTGAAAATGTTTGTTGCACCTTTTCTATTGTCAGCGCACCTTATCAGTCATGCTCTTCCTTATTTGTCTTATGCACGTTAGCATATAGGGAGACTTTTATGTTTTTTACTTTAAATGCGGGTTTAAGTAGCCGTAATTGTATTTTTCAGCTTTTGGGGGTGGCTTAATGAGTCAGCTTACCGTCGCTAAATTTGGTGGAACCAGTGTCGCAGATCATCAAGCGATGTTGCGTTGTGCCAATATTGTTAAAAACAGACCTGAAACTCGCGTCGTTGTTGTGTCAGCGAGCGCAGGTGTGACCAACCATCTTGTACGCTTAAGCCAAGAAAACGTTTCAACGCAAGAGCGTGAGCAAATCATTGCAGAAATCAAAGCCATTCAGGTCAATATTATCGAGCAATTAGAGCAACCACAGAAATTGCTGGGCCAAATCGAGGCATTATTGACTGAACTTGCCGAGCTTGCTTCACAACAATCTATGCAGCACACAGGCCAAACAGCGGACGCAATTATGAGTTTCGGTGAACAAATGAGTTCATTGCTATTCACCCAAGTGTTGCGCTCGGTAGGTGTTGATGGCGAAAGGTTTGATGTGCGTGATGTCATGGCTACGAATAGCTTGTACGGTAAAGCAGTGGTAGAGGTTGATCTACTAGCGACACAAGCGCAACAGAAATTGTTGCCAAAGCTTGCAGATAAAGTTGTAGTTACACAGGGTTTTATTGGTAGAGATGGCCTCGGCAATACCACTACGCTTGGGCGTGGCGGCTCAGACTACAGTGCAGCATTACTTGCAGAAGCGTTAAACGCAGATAATTTAGCAATATGGACGGATGTAGTCGGTATTTTTACGACAGATCCTCGCATTACCGCACAAGCTCGAGCGATAGACGAAATTAGTTTTGGCGAAGCGGCGGAAATGGCAACATTTGGCGCAAAGATATTGCACCCTGCAACGTTGATTCCGGCGATGCGTTGTAATATCCCAGTATTTGTAGGCTCTTCTAAAGAACCTGAAAGAGGCGGCACACGCATACAACAAACGGTAGCATCAAATCCAACATATCGTTCTATTGCGCTTCGCAGAGAACAAACCTTAGTGACAGTAAAAAGCCCTGCGATGTTACATGCGAGCGGTTTTTTGGCGAAGGTATTTGCCATTCTTGCCAAGCATGAGCTGAGTGTAGACTTGATCACCACAAGTGAAATTAGTGTTGCTTTAACCTTTGATAATCCAACCGGTTCGACACAAGCATTAATCAATTCCACTGTGGTTAAAGAGTTAGAACAGTTGTGTGAGGTTTCTGTTGAGCACGGTTTATCGTTAGTGGCCGTAATTGGCAATAACCTGCATCAAACCAGTGATTTAGGTGAGCAAATTTTTGATAAGGTGGAAGATACGGTTATTCGTATGATTTGCCATGGTGCGAGCCCGAATAATGTCTGCTTTCTTGTGCCAGAGCAAGCGGCCAACGGCGTCGTCGAGAAGCTCCACGACACCTTGTTTGTTTAAAGAAAAAGGCGACAATAGTCGCCTTTTTTATAGTAATTTTTCGATGTCAGCTTTAATAGCTTCTGGCTTTGTTATCGAGCCGTAACGTTTTACCACCTTGCCAGACTTATCCACTAAAAACTTAGTAAAATTCCATTTTATCTTTTCACTGCCTAGCACACCTTTAGCTTCTTGTTTCAGGTATTTGTAAAGAGGATGTGCGTTGTCACCATTGACATCAATTTTTTCAAACAGTGGAAAGGTAATATGGAAATTTAAGTCACAAAACGAGGCGATTTCTTCGTTGCTACCTTTTTCTTGTTTACCAAACTGATTACAAGGAAATGCCAACACCTCAAGGCCTTTGTCTTGAAGCTCTGCGTAAAGATTTTGTAAGCCTTCATACTGTGGCGTAAAACCACATGCACTTGCCGTATTAACGATAAGTAATACTTTGTCTGCAAACTTTTCTAATGCAACGTCTTCGCCCTTGTAGTTCTTGGCGGAAAACTGATAGATGGATTGACTCATATCTTCCTCAAAAAATGAAAAATGTACGTTCAATGTAGCTCAATTGGATCAGTAATCCCACAAATATTTGGGGTCAGAACATGTTCTGACCCCAACCATTAAAAATGGACTATGCTTAAACAAGTTCAACTGTTTCAAGGAGGAAACTTATGGCGAGATCACTTCGCAACATCACCCCAGGTGTACCGCAGCACATTATTCAACGTGGCAACAATCGACAACGCTGTTTTATGCGTCCACAAGACTTTGTCACTTACCTGAATTACCTAAAGGTTTATTCATCTATTGAGCATGTTGAGATTCATGCGTGGGTACTTATGCCAAACCACGTACACATACTTTGTACTGCTAAAAATGAACAAGCAATCAGTAAAATGATGCAATCGATTGGCAGAAGATATGTTAGGTATTTCAATTACATGCATGAAAGAACAGGAACATTGTGGGAAGGACGTTTTAAGTCTTTTGCAGTCGAGCAGGAAGAGTATTTACTTGAGCTCTATCGCTACATTGAGTTGAATCCGGTGCGTGCAAACATTGTACAATTGCCCGAACATTACCAATGGTCTAGCTATGTTGTGAACGGGTTAGGAAAAAATTCTAGTTTATGTAATCCCCACGATGTATATACTAGGCTGTCTAAAAATAGCGAACGTCGCCGCACAAGTTATCGCGACTTTGTTAAGCAAGGTATTGAGCAATAATTATTGAAAATTGGGGTCAGAACATGTTCTGACCCCAAATATTGGGATAGATGATGAGATTAGCATTTGTAGGGTTAGGTGTCATGGGGTATCCAATGGCAGGGCATTTAGTCAACGCAGGTCATGATGTGACGGTGTATAACCGCACAAAAGAAAAAGCACAGCGTTGGGCACAGCAATATGGTGGTCAGGCGGTTGATACGCCGCGAGAGGCTGCGGAAAATGCAGACATTATCTTTTGCTGTGTTGGTAATGATGATGATGTCAGAAGTGTTGTTTACGGAGACCAAGGTATACTTGCTGGTGCGTCGGAAGGTGCAGTGCTAGTAGACCATACAACAGCGTCAGCTGAACTTGCTAAAGAGTTAGCAGATAAATGTGCTGCGCAATCTATCGGTTTTCTAGATGCGCCAGTATCTGGCGGCCAAGCAGGTGCAGAAAACGGTGTTTTAACAATTATGGTAGGTGGTGATGAAGCCACCTTCGAGCGCGTTAAACCTGTTATGGATGCTTACGCAAGATTTAGCCAATTAATGGGCATTGTAGGTAGCGGACAACTCGCCAAAATGGTTAATCAGATTTGCATAGCTGGGTTAGTGCAGGGCTTGGCGGAGGGTTTTTCGTTTGCTGAAAAAGTCGGTTTAGATCCTAAGAAACTCGTCGATACGATCAGTAAAGGAGCAGCAGGGTCATGGCAAATGGAAAATCGTTATCAAACCATGTTTGCCGGTGAATATGATTTTGGTTTTGCCGTCGACTGGATGAGAAAAGATCTAGCTATCGCCTTTGAAGAAGCGAAAAAGCATGATGTTGCACTGCCTGTCACTCAACTGGTTGATAGCTATTATAGTGAAATACAGAAAATGGGCGGCAATCGCTGGGATACCTCTAGTTTAATCGCTCGATTCAAATCGTAATCGAGCAGCTAAACGTTTTAGTTAGCCCCTACGTAGCTGGCAAGCGCTTTTAAGATTGCCATCTTCTTTTCGTTGCCTTCATGTTCATACGCCATGTTCTCAATCTTAAGCATGTATTCGTCGACCGTGAGGGCACCCTTTTCGCCAAACTGCATTTTTTGCTGACAATACTGTTGCCACTTCATTTGTTCTTCGCTCGTTAACGTCAAAGGAAAGTTGCGCGCCCTGTAGCGGAACAACATGGTTTCAAATCTCGCTTCGGTAAATTGAAAAGGGTGAGTTGCTAATTGTTCAACAGGGATCTGATGTAAAATATCCATTTGCGCTTTGTCGGTATTGGATATGAAACCGCCACTATACAATGCGTGTTCAGCATCCACCTCTACATCTTCGTCGTATCGCTCATTAAATACTTCGACAAGCTTTTCACGGATTTCAGAAGCATGCTCTTTTAACAGCTCAAGGTGCGCTAAACACTTTTCTCTGTCTATATCTAAGCGCGCCGCGTTTTCTGGTAAAAGCGTTTTAGCTGGCGCAACCACAGGGCATTTATTGGCATGAATTAACTTAACCGCAACAGGCAGTTCACCTTCGGCAAGCTCACTGCGCCTTGTATAAAGTCGCGTTTTTATTTGTTCAGCATCTAGGTCTATTAACGGTGAAGGATCGTACGCAAGATCAACCGCTATATACGCATTTTTATTACTCGGATGATAACTTATTGGCGCAAACCATGAGGTGCAACCATGTGTTGAAGGAATGCGAGATGTCGTATGTACAATCGGCGTTAAGTTGTATACGTCAATGTGTTTATTAACTTCTTTTTTGTCTCTTAGGTTAAAAATGAAATCATATAACTTGGGTTGTTTTTCTTTGATCAGCTTAGCCATTGCAATAGTTGCATATACATCGCTCATTGCGTCGTGAGCAGCTTCGTGACTGATGCCGTTTGCCTGGGTTAGTAACTCTAGTCTAAAACTGACCTTACCTTCCTCTGTTTCAGGCCAATTGATTCCCTCTGGTCTTAAGGCATAGCATGCCCTTACCATATCAATAATATCCCAACGGCTATTACCATTTTGCCATTCGCGCGCATAAGGATCATAAAAATTACGATAGAATAGATAGCGAGATACTTCATCGTCAAAGCGGATACTATTGTACCCTGCGACACAGGTATTTGGCTGAGACATTAACTGATGAATACGCGTTGCAAATTCTGCTTCTGTTAGCCCTTCATTTAATGCTTTTTGAGGGGTAATACCTGTTACCAATGCAGCTTCCGGATGAGGCAAGTAGTCAGCTGGCGGCTTACAATAAAACACTTCAGGTTCGCCAATAATGTTTAAATCATAATCTGTGCGAATACCGGCAAATTGAGAAGGCTTATCAAACTTCGGGCTGACACCCCAAGTTTCATAATCGTGCCACAAGATGGTGGGTTGGTTTGTTGTCATCAGGCAAAAATCATTTTTATTTTGCGCTTAATTTATCATGATTTAGCGCTAAAACCTATGATCTAGATTTCATCTAAAAAGGTTTTAAGTTCTAACTTGATACCATAAGAATTATCTTGCACGTAAAAATGTGCCAAATCGCTGTTGTATCCTGTTCTAAAGAATAAGGTGATGGGAATATCGTCAAATATGCCTTTAGTTAATTCAAGTTCAACGGTGTTGTATTTAAACGGGTTTTTATAGCCTGTTATATAGTTGATGTTAATTTTAAGGTCGCGAAATGTTTCACTGGCAAAACTCGATAGCCGCGCTTGATAAAATATGCCGTTCACTTGTCGTATTTCGAGTTGATTATGTTGATCTTCAAACGGATAGTATTGTTCAATTTCTCCCTGTAGTGGTCCATCCTCTAAAAAGTATCGTAAATTGACCATGTGGCTAACATCAAAGTTAATATTGAAGGCATTTTTATGCTCATAAAAATAACGAGTACCAACATAGTCATAACCGCGGCTAATATAGTCTATGGCATGTTCGGGCTCATCTAAGTCTTGTTGTGCTTGCAAGTATGCTTGTTCGGAGTTAATACTTTGCCCGTTTGATTCATGCCCAAAGGTTGCGTCTATATAGTGATCTTGTTTTCCCAACCAGAATCGATAGAACATTTCTGGATTAAATCGTTTGCCTATCACCGGCGATGAGTCGCGTGTTCCCCAGTAGAAACCAAATCTTACCGATACTGCAAAGTACAGGCCGTGGCTATTGTCTTCACTGTATATGCCAGAATGAAACATAGGGTACATTTGTGATAACAGCACATCGATGAATGCTTCGTCACGAGTATAGTTTATGCCTATCGTATTCGGTTCAAACGATTGAAGTTTTATTTCGCGTTCTTCTTCAGCCAAGCTTTGAACTGATAACAAAGTTAAAGTAAGTGAGAAAACTACTATGTTGAGATGACGCATCAGGGCCTCCGCATCCTTGCTTGATACTTTAAAGCTAGTAAAACGTTGAGATTTTGCCAATTTTTGAATTAAAGTGATCTTTCATAAGGAGCTAGGCGTAAATAATACGGCTGTGTGTCAAAGCACAGAAAATATGCTCGCTTCGGCCAAAATGCGGGACATTTCCCCTGGGTCAGTAGTTTTGACCCATTTCCCCCTTTCTTTCAATGAAAATTCCCTCTAAAATCGCCACACTACAACAAGTTAAGGTAAAACAATGAAGCGTTGCGCGATTTTAACCATGGAGAATCTCGACGAATTTGAAGTATACGACGAGCTTTTTTATCCTCATTTAACAGCACTTGGTTGGCAAGTTAGTGAAGTACCTTGGCGCGATCAATCCGTTAATTGGAATGATTTTGACGTGGTACTGATTCGCTCGCCTTGGGATTATCAAGATGACGCGGATGCCTTTATGGATACGCTGCAACGGATAGAGGAAAGTAACGCTAAGTTAGAAAATAGCCTTAATATTGTAACGTGGAATATTAATAAGAAATACCTAAAAGACTTGCAGCAAAAAGGTGTAAATATTGTACCTACGCTGTGGTTCGACGAATACAATAAAGATGCAATAGCACAAGCTTTTACTCACTTTAACGTTGATGAAATCGTGGTTAAACCATGTGTTAGTGCAAATGCAGATAATACGTTTAGACTCACTAAAGGTTTGTTTGAACAGTCTTCAACGGCGTTGTCTGAAACGTTCGCAGCTCGTGATTTCATGGTGCAACCATTTGTCAAAAACGTGGTAGAAGAGGGTGAGTATTCCTGCTTCTATTTTAATGGTGAATACAGTCATACCATTTTGAAAACGCCAAAGAAAAATGATTTTAGAGTACAAGAGGAGCATGGCGGTAGTTTGGCCTCAGTTTCGCCTGAAGCGAAACTAAAGCAACAGGCGTCTCACGCGCTAGCACAAATAAGTGAATCCTTGGCATATGCTCGCCTTGATTTCGTGCGAATGGGGGATTGTTTTGCAATGATGGAAGCCGAACTCATCGAACCATCACTATACTTTAATATGGACGAGCAATCGGCTAAAAGATTTGCGCAGGCGTTTGATAAACGTATGCAAACCATGCATAACATTAGCTAGCTAGGTAATAGTTTTGCGCAACTATTGTTGCGCATAAACGCCTTTATCTTGCCATTTTTTCGAAAGCCAACGGCGGTAGTTAATGGTGCCTCGAATACATTCGTCAATTGAGGTGCCAAGCCATATTCCTATCAAACCTAATCCCATCCAGATACCAAAGATGTAGGTCATCGGCAGCGCTACAAACCACATCATAGTAAAACCATAAACCGAGATATACTTTGAGTCTCCACTGGAGCGCAACGCTGCACCTACAATGAGATTAGATGCCCGACCGATTTCACCAATAAAGGCGATCATAAGCACACTCGCACCTAACGCCCAAATTGCTTTATTGTCGGTAAATATTGAAAACAGTTGGTCGGAGATTAAGATCATCGTAGACATAAAAACAATTACGCCAACGATTGCTATTTTTAGCCCTGAAATGAGCGCTTTATGCGCTTCTTCAAAACGCCCGCCACCCACAAAGAAGGCGACTTTGATTTGTACACCACCGGAAATGGCTACGCAGTATAAAATTGCGGTGAATAATAGGTTAAATGCATAAATACGGGTGGCCAATGCCACTTCACCCATAGTAACAACCATCGCTGTCATGATAATTTGCGTGAAATTCCAAGACAAAGGCTCTATTACTGCTGGCGAGGCGATGCGCATAATCGGGCGAGCCATATCCGTAAACTTAGGTAAACTCCAAGGAATATTTACGCGTATCTTTTGTCCCCATAAAATCACGGCAAGACTAAATAAAAAGCTAATCCCCCATGCCGTTACAGAAGCAATCGCTATACCTTGTACGCCAAGAGCAGGGAAACCATATTTGCCATCTATCAACACGTAATTTAAGGCGATGTTAATCACCGACATTAGCGCCGTAGACCACATATTCCAATGGGTTTTACCCTGCGATGCTAAAATCGCCGCTGCGGCGAAGCGCAATGCCAGCAACCAACTACCAAGGCCTAATGTGCTCATATAGATGCTTGCCATGGTATTCATTTCAGCCTCAAGGCCCATAACGTTGGCAAAGAAACTAGCGCCAAAATAGAAGAACAATGACATGGCAAGACCGAAACCAATTGCTAACTGCATGATTACGCCATAAGTGCGCGACAGTTTTTTGTGATCATTGGCGCCAATTCGTTGTGACGCCACGCCACTGCCGGCTTGATAAAGCGTGCTATATACAGAGAATGCAATACCTAGAATAGGCATAATTGCGCCTACAGAAGCAGCCGCCGCGTCTGAGATCCTACTTAAAAACCACGCGTCGGCTATATTGACCATAAAGACAAAAAACAAGTCGATAAAAATCGGCCACGTTAAACTAAACAGGCTACGATCGGCGATGGATGCATTGGTTTTGTTCAAGGAATTATTCTTGTGAATGGAAAGTGCAGTTAATTATAACACCTATTCGCTATGAGCTGGTTGATATCCAACGACTTTCTTTTGATTCTGGTACAAGGTGTATGTTTGATTTGCTTTCAACTTGTCAAAGGTAACGATTTGGTTGTTGCCATAATCTATTTCGACATCGCATTGGCTGCTACTGCCAATTGAAAATATCAATGGCGCTCCATGCCAGTATGGTTCTCGCATTAGCGTTGTATCGTTACAGGCAACTTTCATGAGCACATTAACGGCGTATAAATTGGGAAAAGAAGCTCTTGGATATAAGGTGAGAAAATTGCCTTTGGCTTTCGATTGATTAACGAGCACCGCGACCGACTTTTTAAATTGTTTACCCGCGCCGCCAATGATCACATCATACATACTGTCGTTATTTATGTCGGTTATCCAAATAGCATTTGCTTCCCAAGAAAAGCTTTTAAAAATACGCTTAAAATCACCGTTGCCTAGATTTTCATATATTTCTGTTTCTCGTTTTCTTGGATTGTTTAGAACAAAATCAGGATCTTTATCTAGGTCAAAATCAACAGCAAAAGCACGAATAGCATAAGGTGCTCGCCTTGAAATAAATTTGGATAGACCATTTCGTTTTTCTATAAATCCAGTAGGGGAGTTGATAAAAAGGCCACCATTGTCGCCTGCCATAAGTACGTCTTGTCGACCATCTAAGTTAATATCACCGACGTAAATAATCAGCGCATTGTCTGGCAGTTTAAGGCGCTTGTTGGCCTTTACGTATCCATTTGGCGTATAAGCCAATACAGTTGAATGGTATTCGCCGCCATAACTACCAGCGCCATTGATCAGTATATCCGTGTGTCCGTCATGATTGAGATCGAGCGGTGCTTGGTGGTTATATAATTGCTTGCGATACACTTGCGCATGAACAAGATAATTGATGGTTAGAAATCGATTTTTACTACTCGCCTTTTTCCGTTTAGCGGCAAAGTCTTGGTAGTCTGTTGGAAGATCAGATATTTGTGCTGTTTGCGGTGTTTTGTCGCGTTTAAAACGTTGTTCACTAGGAATATAAAGCCATTTGCCTTTGCGACCGCCATCGATGTCTAAGAAACCATCTTGATTAAAATCTGTCAGTTGATTAAACCGTGAAAGAGGCCTCAATGTGTGTTGCGTCTTTCGCTCAAATGCTTGCCCTTGCAGGTTAAACAAGTAGGGGGCTTTTGCTTCATCTGATAGGCCAGCAATATCCAAAAAGCCGTCACCATTAAAGTCGAAAAATTCGGGGTTGTCATCGGCACCAGGTAAACGTATTTGTGGGAATGGTTTAAAGGAAAGTGCGCCTTTTTGTTGCAAAAGGTTGGTCAATAGCTTTCCACCAGGTTTCCCGTGATGTGACAGGTACAGATCAATGTCGCCGTCATTATCATAGTCAAAGCCATTGACGCCCCATGGCCACCAACCATGCGATTTGAACTTGCCTCCTTGGCGTTCAAGTTCATCATCAAACCACTGAGAAATAATGGCATTAATTTCTTGTTCAACGAGTAAGTTTCTTTCTAATCTTAGCCCTCCAATCGCATTGCTATTATTCGTGTTTACAATGCTATCGGGTTTATTGTCGTCAAATGCACGTAGGCTTGCATAACTCGCTAGTAAGATCGCAATAAGAGCGACGAAAGATGCATTTAATTTCAAATTCAAACTCAACAAGTATTGAAACAGGTTTATATAGTTTAGTTCAAATTTAATGAGAATTATCTGCGAGGAGAAGGAAATCCCGCGTAAAAATAGATCTCAAAACTAGGGATGAAAAAGATCATATTTCAACGCGGAATAAATCTATTGTTAACCTGCGGTTAGGTAAGTCCAGCGGTTTGTTAACCAAACATGCATTTTATTGTTCTGTCTGTTGTCACTTTTTTCAGGGATTTTGATAGCTTTAGATCTTACGAATTTGACTTGCCTTTGTTCTTTCAACAGTGTGGCGATGTTTAACAGCTCAACTTTTTCTAATGGCTTTTGTGCTTGCGCATACACGTCGTAAAATGTTTGTGTAATGTCTTCATTACCTACCATAGAAATAAATTCAATTGCTCGCCCTTTTACCGCAATACTGTTCGAGCGGCTAAGCAAGTTTTTCACCTGAGGCAACAGCCCTTTTGCTTTATCACCAAAACTTGTGGCACTAATAAGCGCTCTATAGGCAAAGTCACTGTTATTACTATTTAAGTACTGCACTAATTCGTCTTGGGCCTCAGCAAAAGAGAGTAATTGCAGGTCAGCTATATCCGACATAGAAATTAAGTCTTGATGATGTTGCTGCCCAAAGTCATAAGGTGTTTTTGAAAAGGTTTCTGCAACAACGCGAGATTCAGCCATAAAGCCTAAATCTGGGTAGGTCGACTGATGTTTCTTCAATAGCTCACGCATTTTTTTGAGCTGATTCTGGTATTGCGCGGAAGTTGCTAGATTGTTTGTTTCATAAGGGTCTGTTTGTAAATCGTAAAGTGCTTCAGCGGTTTTAGGTTCGAAAAACGCTGATTGTTGCTGATTTAGTTCACCCGATTGATAAAGATCTCGCCATTGTTTGTAGGCTTGTTGCTTGTATCGATAGTAGTTTTCTAATCCATCTGGATAATACGGCTGGTAATGGCGCACATACTTAAATTTACCTTTACGAACACTTCTGACGAAATCCGATTTTTCGTCGAATCTGTCAGCTTGCGCATATACCTCGTCTCTTTTGTTAAGCTCCTTAAGCGATATGCTTTCACTCAAAAACGCTTTACCAGGATAGTGCTGCGCCTTATCTATGCCCGCAAGTGTTAAAATTGTAGGGGCGAAATCAATAAAACTAACTATCCCATCTACGTGTGTGTTGCCGCTAGTCAGACTCGCATCAACCAAATGCGTAAAATTCTTAGGAATTCTTACTACAAGAGGCACGCTTAACCCGGTTTCAAAAACATAGCCTTTACTGCGAGGTAACACACCACCGTGGTCACCAAAGTAGAATATGAAAGTATTCTCTAGCTCTCCATCTTGCTGCAGTTTGGCTAGTAGTTGTGTGATTTGAGCGTTAGCTTTTAAATGATTATCTAACGATCTGGCATAGGTATATTTTAATAGTTCAGTATCAGGAAGGTAAGGTGGAAGTTCAATATCGCTCGGATTGTGACGCGTTTTCTGCTTAGTTACAGCTTTTTCAGGGAAATGGAGTTTTCCTTCATGGGTAATGCCGAACGTTTGCACGTGAAAAAACGGCTGGCCTGTTTCTCTACCTCGCCAATCTGATTTATTTGATAACGCGTCCCAGAATTCTTGATCACCAAGAAAGTTATAATCAGTCTTCACGTTGTTTGACGTAAAATAACCATGTTCTGACAGTACTTTGCTTACCGGTACAATACTGGCTGGAAGCTTGACCCTTTCCAGTCCTCTGTGATTGTTGGTGCCTAATTCTGTACCGTAAAAGCCTGTTGCTAACGTTGTTCTAGCAGTTGAGCATACTGGCGAATTGGCAAAGGCATTTTCAAATACTAAGCCCTGCTTTGCTAGGGCTTCAATAGCCGGCATTGAAGCGCCTTGTTCGTCATATAGTTTAAGAAAATGCTTCGAGTTGTCCTCAGAGATGATCCACAAAATATTTGGCTGCTTTGTATTAGAGGCGATTGCCTGGTTACTAATTAACAAAATCGCTACGGTTAGTATAAGAGAAATATAGTATGTTGTTCGTTGCATGCTCATCATGTGGTGATGCCTAAATATCTAGTTATGTGCTTATGTACTTATCATTTGCCAGTTAAGTACTAAATAAAACGGTGCAAAAGCGAATGGTTTGCTTGCTTTGTTTGTGTATCTTATTTTCAACATTATCACAACAATAGGAAAAACGTTATCCTAAAATTTTGAATTTTTTTAATGTTTTTAAATTGGCTAAATAAAAACATATAAAAACAACAACTTAAGTTGTAAATTAGATGCTATTACATAGTGTGCAAACTAGAATAAATGAGATTTATCGATAAACATTGTTGAATGTTTATTATTCAGGTGGTAACGTTGTCCCTAGTAGAAGTGGATGCTTTTACGATCGCAGGAAATATTTACAAGAATAAATCAAAACTCAAAAACAATAAGTATATGTGACGAAACCTGGCGGGGAATTATGAACAAGTCCAAAATTAGTTTAGCTCTCTTAGCGGCATTATCTGTGCAATTACCATCGATTGCGTTCGCTGCAGAATCAGAAGAAGCTGAAATCCAAAAGCCTCAATCGGCAAAAGAAAAAGAAGCTGCTAAAGAAGCTGAAAAAAAGAAAGCTGAAATTGAAGTCATTACTGTAGGTGGTATGCGTTCAAGTGAAGTTGCGGCCATCAACATGAAAAAGTTTGCAAATAGCATTTCTGACAACTTATCAGCTGAAGAAATTGGTGTGTTGCCTGACCAAAGTATCGCCGAATCGTTAGAGCGTTTGACAGGTGTAACAGGTAACCAAGATAACGGCCGTAGTAATACCGTTTCTGTTCGTGGTATGGGTGGTGCATATACGTTAACCACATTAAATAACCGTGAGGTAGTAAGTTCATTCGGTTCTCGCTCAGTTAACTTAAGTTTGTATCCATCAGCAAGTATTCGTAGAGCACAAGTATACAAGACAGCTAGGGCAGATGGTTTAGAAGGTGGTATCTCTGGTCATGTAAACATGGAGACGTTTAAACCTCTGGAAGTTGACAAGAATGTGAGAACGTTCTCAGCAACAGTTAACAGTAACTCTTTGTACAAAGATATTACCGAAGGCGACAAATATGGTACCAATATCGATGGTATGATTAGCCAGCATATCGGTGATGATTTTGCTTTTTCTGTCGGCGCAGCATTTCGTGATGACATTCGTTACCTAGAAGGCATCAAAAATGGCGATAAAGTGGTTGGTAATCATGCATGGTTACCAGACAGAAATGGTGATGGAGTTGGTGAATACGCAAGTACAGCATCGGTATTGAACTCAAAGAAATTTACCATTGAACAAGATGCTATCTTTGCAGCTGCGCAGTGGCAATTAACTGATGATTTGTTAATTTCTGCTGACTACCTAACGTCTGAATACGATTATAAACAAAATGTACTTACCTTATCGGTTCCAACCTTTTGGGGCGTTGATTGGTTAGTGCCTCAAGACGAAGTTGACGTATCAGACGATAACTTTTTAATGAGTGGTGTTGTTCGCAAGCCTGGCGGTGGTATGGGTAAGTGGGACGGCAGCGTTCTAAATAACGATAAAACGGATGTGTTTGGTATCAACTTTGCCTATCAAATTACGGAAGACTTTAGAGCCGAGCTTGATATTGCGCACTCGGCGGCAGATCGTTTTTACAGTTACAGAACCGCGTCAGGTAACATAGACGACGCGGCTGATCATTACATTGCGTTTGACGCTAATACGTCAAACTATGGCCTTTACTATTTGGGTGCTGACTTTACTGGTACAGCCTATGATCCGGATCGTAATGCTATCAATCAACGTATTTTGGAAAACAACTTGGGCGATCCAAGCAACTTTGATTTTCATAGTGTTAATAATAGCCAAAACTTCATGGAAAGCGCGGTATCAGCGGTTAAGTTAGACTTTATCTGGGATGTCGATTTAGGACCACTACATCAGATTAAATTTGGTTATAGACGTTCTCAAAACACAAAAGATCATCTTGATGATAGCGAAAAGTATAGTAAGAACCCTAAAAACCGTACGATGACGGATGAAGAATGGGCAGATGCGTTTGGTCACCTCGACTTCAACGCGTTAGCGACCAAGCTGAAAGACGAGAACTACAGAAAGCTTGAGTATATTCAGGGCTTTAGTGATTTATACTATGTAGATGTTGGTGACATCATTGGTTCAATGCCTGAATTTTTTGCTAACAGAACAATTTCTGACGAAGATAGATTCGCAAGCTATGAGTTGGAAGAAAATACTGATGCAGCCTATGTACAACTCGCCTTCGCAGGTGACTACTACAACGGTACATTCGGTTTACGCTATTACTCAACAGAGCTTGAATCAACAAGTTACCAAAGTGAATTCATCGTTCAAGAAAAAATCAACGATGAAACAGGGGAACCAATTCCTGGTACATTCCAGCTAATAGTTGGTGAAGGTGCTGACTTTGTTACTAGTACGCACGACTATTCAGGCGTATTACCATCGCTTAATGTGAACATCATTCCTGCAGATGAATTCTTTATTAGAATTGGTGCTGGTCAAGCAATGATTCGTCCAAGTTTGGGTGATGTGAACAATGCATTGAAACTGAAAAGTAACAGTGACCAAGAATTCGATACTGAAGTTAATTTGCAATCTAAGACGCTTGCCGATGCAGGTAACCCATACTTAGATCCTATTATCTCAAATCAAGTAGATGTCTCATTTGAATACTATCCTACACAGTGGGATTACTATGCGATTGCAGGATTCTATAAAGATTTAGATGGTTTGTATCAAACGGGTGCTAACTATATTCCTGTAGAGGGTGCAGTGGATAGCGAAGGCTACCCAATTTCTATGCCGGTTACCTCTGAGGTTAAAGGCGAAGGCGGTAATGTTAAAGGTTGGGAATTCTCTTTCCGTCAAGATCTAGGTTTTATTTCAGATTATCTTAAAGGTCTAGCGTTATCGGGTAACTACATGGACTTTTTCCATGGTGCTCATCAGGATTACAATATTCGTAACCCAGGCGACAACCCATTAACCATCCCTACGGAAATTTGGTATCAACCTTTAGGTTGGATCGATAGCACCTATAACGTTGCGTTAACTTATGATATTGGCAAAAGTTTCTCTGCACGTATTAACTTGAACCAACAAAGCTACCAAGCAACGCGTGACGGACAAAGCTACTTTACGCAATGGCCAAGTAAAAACTTGAGCATGAATATTCGATACAAGATTATTCCAAGCGTTACTGTCTTTGCCCAAGCAAGTAACTTACTTGATGAAACTCAAACTAAAGGGTATCTATCAGGTGACCATCTAGGCTTTGCTGCAACAGATTTTGTTGCCCAACAAAGTGCTCGTGGTATTAGCTACTATGCTGGTGTACGCGTTAATTTCTAACGCGAAATGACTCGGTGGGAATAATTTCCCACCGGTTTTATCTTCAAGCTCTTTAGAATGTTCCCGTTTTCTCTAGAGCTTTTTTAAGGCCCTTTTCTTGGTATACGTCAGTTACCAACGCAGTAAATTGCTACACAATCGGGTATTTCGATTTATCGCAGTACCTGCAAATAACAGCAAATAAGAATGAAATATGTTTAATAAAATCATCGTAAAGCTTTTTTTTCTTTTAGTGGTAACGTTGCCACTCCAAGCTACAAGTAAATCAACTTTTATTGACTCTGAAACTGTTCGCACGAAATCAAATATCGATTTTGATTGGAAGTTCAAATTAGGTGACGCAGAAAACGCGAATTTACCTAAATATGATGATAGCGAATGGCGACAACTTAACTTACCGCACGATTGGTCAATAGAAGGAAAATATGATGAAAATCATCCTGCAGGGATTGCGGGGGGCTTTTTGCCAACGGGTACTGGTTGGTATCGCAAACACATAGAGTGGCAATCTCAATGGCAAGACAAGGCGGTATTTATAGAGTTTGATGGCGTCTATATGAATAGTGAAGTTTGGATAAATGGTCACTATTTGGGTAAGCGTCCTTATGGTTACATAAGTTTTAGCTATGACATTTCAGACTATCTTGTACAGGGCGACAATATAATTGCCGTTAAGGTAGATAATAGCTTAGCACCGAGCGGCCGTTGGTATACGGGCTCTGGTATTTATAGACATGTATGGCTCACTACGGTTAACAAAATTCATATTCCTAAAGATGGTGTTTTTGTTAGAAGTGAAAACGTAGATAAAGAATCTGCGGCGGTGAATGTGTCTACCGAAATTTTTAATGACAGCGATAAAAACCAACGCTTTGTTCTGCAGACGGATGTATTAGATGCTGAGCATCGCAGAGTTGCTTCAACGTCATCTGATATTATTGTTGCTGCTGGCAAAACAGAAACAGTTGAGCAACTAACCACGGTTCAAGTTCCACAATTGTGGTCTCCTAATTCACCTTACTTGTATACAGTGCAATCCACCGTATTAAGTGGTGACAATATTGTTGATCTTAAACGAACAAAAACAGGTTTTAGAAGTATAGAATTTACGGCGGACAAAGGGTTCTTGTTAAATGGTCAAGCAGTCGAGTTGCAAGGCATAAGCATGCATCACGATGCTGGTCCAGTAGGCGCTGCCGTACCTGAAGATGAGCTTGAATACCGCCTGAAAATGTTAAAAGAAATGGGTGTTAATGCCATTAGAACAACGCATAACCCATTTTCTCCTGAGTTCTATCGTATGGCTGATGAAATGGGCTTTATGGTAATGAATGAAGCATTTGATGGTTGGTGGCAAGCAAAAGCGAAATATGACTATGGTTTATATTTTGATAAATGGTGGCAAAAAGATTTAACCGACTTTATGCGTCGCGATCGTAACCATCCAAGTATCATTATGTGGTCGGTAGGAAACGAAGTACCTAACTATACGCCAGAGCAACAAAAAATTATGGTGGATTTTGCTAAGTCTATAGATGATACAAGACCTATCACTCAAGGTAGAGGTTATGCAGGCGGGCACTTAACCATTGCTGGTTTCAATGGCCATGGCGAGTTTAAAGGGGCGATTCAAAAATTCCATCGTAAAAACCCTAATACGCCTGTAATTGGTACCGAAATGACGCATACCATTCATACCAGAGGTGTTTACAGAACAAAAACTAGCTACCGAGTACGCGATTTTCCTGCGCCGTGGGAAAAGCACGAGCCAATGAAAAAATGGAATCGTATTAAAAGCAAAGTATATAAAATTCCAAATTTAACGGAAAACGAAGTCTTTCCGGATGTACCAACGGCGTATGGTTCATCGTTTGATAACTCTGTGGTAAGAATGCCAATTCGTGATGAAATTAAACTAGCGCGCAAGTTGCCTTATCTATTGGGTACGTTTCGGTGGACAGCATTTGATTACTTAGGTGAATCATTTGGCTGGCCAGCAAGAACGGCGAACTTTGGTGTCATTGATTTGGCAGGTTTTGAAAAAGGGCCTTACTACCTGTATCAAAGTCAATGGTCGACTGAGCCAATGGTCCACCTAGACCCGCATTGGACACATCACGGTAAAGAGGGCACGGTAATCCCCGTTGTTGTATACACCAATCAACAATCGGCAGAGCTGTTTTTAAATGGTGAATCGTTGGGCGAGAAAACTATGACTGACGATATGCAACTGGTTTGGTTGGTGCCTTATCAGCCAGGTGAACTTAAAGTTGTGGCGAAGAGCAACGGCAAAACGATAGTAACAAAGGCGTTAAATACAGCGCAGAAAGCGCATGCTGTGTCGATAACTGCAAACAGAGAGAGTGTAACGGCTAATCAACGTGACATTGTACGTTTAACCTTAGAAATTGTTGATGAAAAAGGTGTGATGTTGCCAGAAGCCGATCATCGATTTGAAATTGAAGTCAGTGGTCCTGCAACCCTGCTAGGTGTTGAAAATGGTGACATACTCGATCTTGAACCTCATAAAGCTAGAAATAGAAAAGCGTTTATGGGTAAAGCCCTTGCCTTGATTCAGACAACTGACATGCCCGGTGACATAGTTGTCACCGTGAAAAGTAAAGACTTATCACAAGATACAGTCGTTATATCAAGTAGCAAATAACTGGGTTGTCTTAGCCTTGGTACTTTAGTGGTATAAAGCATTTAAAGAGCTATCATGGCTGGTAAAAGGGAAATAATAATGGTAACGTTGACATTATTAATTTCCCTATAATCATCAGGGCTTTAATCATTTAATTGTTTGAGCTTGTCTCGGGCATTCAAGGAAAACTTATGGTAACTATTAAGGACGTTGCCCGCGTTGCTGGCGTATCTACTTCAACCGTATCTCGCGTAGTGAGAAAACAAGGCAAGGTTGGCAAAGCATGCCGTGCTAGAGTGCAAAAGGTCATCGATGACTTAGGGTATAAACCTAATATTAATGCGCAAGCTTTGGTCAGTAAAAAATCAGACTCTCTTGGTATCGTTATTCCGCAAGTTTCCATGCCTTTTTTCGGTGCGCTGGCACGCGGGGCAGAAGAATCTACTAAAGATAATCATTTTAAAGTCCTCATTAGTAATGCGTTAGCCGACGAACAAGCGGAATTAGATGCTATTGATTCATTATTGCAACATCGTTGTACCGCAATCGTCTTTCATAGTATTCATTGCTCAAACGAACAGTTGATAGAGTTAGCTGAAAAAATCCCTGGTTTGGTATTTATCAATCGTTTGATTCCACAGCTAGCACATCGCTGCGTATGGTTGGATAATAATTTAGGTGCGCAAGAAGCAACCAAATTTTTACTAGCTAATGGCCATGAGAACATTGCTGTTGTCACCCGTGAAGATCAAAACCCAGATGCAATCGTTAGGTTAGAAGGTATTCGAACAGCACTTTCAACAGCAGGGTTTCCGCTAAATGAAGACCTACTGGTCGGTGCGCAAACTGCTGATATGGATGGTGGTAGAGGTGCTGTTAAAGCGTTACTTGCGCGCAAACATACGTTTTCTGCATTGCTTGTATATAACGACAATATGGCGGTAGGTGCAGTACATGAGCTTAGCGCCAATGGATTAAAAGTGCCAGAAGATGTGTCAGTTATTGGTTTTGATGATTTATTGATTGCAAAGGCTTGTTTGCCGCAGTTAACAACGATGCATTACCCGATTGAAGAAATGGCGCAATACGCAGCAAACTTAGCGATAGAACTATCGGAAAATCAAAAGGAAGCGGGAAGAACACATTTGTTTATTCCGCATTTAGTCACGCGCGATTCTGTGATCAAGCTGGCTTGATCCAAAAAAAGACCAGAACAGATTGAGCAATACCACAGAAACAACAGCGATACCGTCTCTTAAGCAAAAGCTAGCTTTAGGCTGCGGTATATTTGCGTTGTTTTATATGGAGAAGGCGGCCGAAATTCTTGCCATCCCATTTTATCAAATGACGCTTGGCGTCGACCCTGTACTGTTTAATTTCGCCCTTATGGTGCCACTCTTTGTATCTACTATATTATCACCTGTAGTGGGTAAACTTTCTGATAATTGTGAAAGCCGCTTCGGTAGACGTAAACCGTTTATTTTTGCCTTTGCTATCTTATCTGCTGTGCTGTTTGGCTTAATATGGATGGTTCCTCAGGATTGGACGTCAACCAGTCAATTTTCTTATTTTTTGTGCTTATCTGTGCTCTTTCATTGTTGTGTGTGTTTCTACAATGTGCCGTTAACTTCGCTGAGTTATGAAATTACGTCTGACCATGAGCAACGCATCAAGGTCATGGAAATCAATAGTTATTTTATCAAACTGGCCTCTTTTTCTAGCCAGTGGCTTTACCCGTTGGCTGCACTCGCTTTGTTTGGCAGTATTTACTTGGGTGTAAAAGTTGTTGGATGGTCTGTAGCTATATTTATTATTACCCTCATGGGTATCATTCCTGCCTTAGTTATTCCGGATAGAAAAGTAGACTTGAACAAAAGTGACGACATTAAAACATCAATGCTCACTACGTTTAAGCAAATCATAGAAGTCCCTCTGATGAAACTTGTATGTCTTATCATCTTTCTGCAAGTCGGTATTGCTGCTTATGCCGCTAAAATGGACTACTATGTGCTAGTCTATCTTATGTTTGAAGGTGATATTGCACAGGGCACGGTATGGAAAGCTGTATTATCTACCGCCTATGCTATTTCGGCGGCAATCTACATCCCTATCGTTTCGCTGCTATCTCGTCGCTATGGCAAGTTAAATGCCTTACAAGTTATCTTTGTATTAACCGCTATCGGCGGCATTGTAAAATGGTTCATTTACGAAAAAGGCAATACTTGGTTAATTATCTTAGACCCCATTTTTTGTTCTGCCATTTGGAGTTCAATGACGATTATCATTCCTGCGTTAATAGCCCAGGCCAGTGACAATGACGAAAAGCATAAAACTACAGGCAGAGCGGGTGGTTTTGCAGCGCTGCATCATATGGTTTTAACCTTTTCGATTGTGTTTGCATTACTAATAACAGGCTTGAGTTTAAATGGTATTGGTTTTGATGCTAATTTAGGAGCCGCTCAACCACTAGACGCACTGTATTGCATGAAGATTATACTTTCTCTTGGCACAGTTATTCCTGCCTTAATCGCTTTGTTTTTAATTGCTCGGTACCGTGAAAAGTATCAGCATTTACACCTTCATTAATTACTAAATAAATCGATAATAGGGTATTTTTGTTAAATTTGGGAAAACGTTTTCCTTTTTGTTTTTGATTGTGTAGAATCTGTTAAAAATGCATAAAAATAAAACGACAAATTCATGTATATACGACAGCTAGTAGCGCTCTTAGTTATCACTTTTTCGATATCTGTCGATGCAACAAATTATTATATTAATAGTCAGCAGGGCAGTGATGATAATCTCGGCACAGAACCAAGCCAGCCTTGGCAATCACTTGCTCGGTTAACTTCGGCAAAAATTTCTGCAGGCGATCAGATTCTGCTTGCAGCGGGTCAAACATTTAAAGGCTCTATTAGCCTCTATAACGTTTCTGGCACTATCGAAAAGCCTATTGTTATCTCTTCCTATGAGACTACATCTTCAGCGACTCCTGCGACAATCAATGCTAAAGGCGAGTTTGCTGGAATTTTATTGGCTGATAGCGATCATATTATTGTCGAAAACCTATCAATAACCGCAAACGGTGGTGGCGATATTGTTTTGCCTGCTCAATTATTAAAAAAGATGAGAAAGGCCAAAAAGCCTAACATGCGAGTTGGTATAGCCGTAATTACAAGTGACGCAGGTGAATACGCTCAGATTCACATGAATAAAGTCAAAGTAACCAACATCTATGCCAAAGATGAAGGTTATCAGCGTTCTTATCAAGAAACAGTAACGGCTAATGGAACCGAAGCATACGGCTTTGGTATTTACTTTATCAGTCTGCCACAAACGCTACTGACGAATATTTCAGTCTCTAATAGCCAAGTACAAGCGGTAGGGCATACAGGTATTAAGTTTAGTGGTAAACGAAATATCACTAATGTGTTGCTTGATAACAATCGCGTTATCCATACTGGCGGTCCCGGCATGCAAATGGGCGGTGTCGCTGGTGCAAAGGTCAAACATAATATCGTAGATAGCTCTGGCAGCGCGCAAGACAGTCGAAATTGGGCGCGAGGTAGCGGAATGTGGACCTGGGGTAGTGACAATATTATTGTCGAGCACAATCAATTTTTAAACGCTAATGGGCCGGGAGATTCAGCCGGTTTTCATATCGATTTCAACTGCAGTAATGTGATTGTTCAATACAACCTTTCGGCTAACAATGCTGGTGGCTTTATCGAAATACTGGGTAATAACTTTAACAATACCTACCGATACAACGTCAGCGTTAACGACGGTCATCGTGTTAAGGAAAAAGGCGTTGCCTTTCAAGAGGGTAAAACGTTTTGGTTTAGCGGCTTTGTCGGTTCAGAAAAAATCGGTAATAAGCGAAAGCCACGTAAAAGGCATGGTCCCTACAATAGCTACATATACAA
This sequence comes from Thalassotalea agarivorans, assembly GCF_030295955.1. Classification (NCBI taxonomy): domain Bacteria; kingdom Pseudomonadati; phylum Pseudomonadota; class Gammaproteobacteria; order Alteromonadales; family Colwelliaceae; genus Thalassotalea; species Thalassotalea agarivorans. The sequence continues at coordinate 2,076,306 of NZ_AP027363.1, read as the reverse complement.
CAACACCATTTTTGTTGATAGCGAAATCACGGCAAAAATAGCTGTCACAAAAGTTGCGGAAGGCGCGCTTATTGCAAACAACATCTTTCATATTATGGGCGACAGTCAGCTAGTCAAAGGCGATCAGTATGTACCAGAAAGTGACAAAGATGATGTCAATTTAAAACACTTTATCTTTGAAAATAACCTTTATCTTAAGCAAGGTAACTGGCCTAAAGAAGTACTTGTACAAGATGCTAGCCCGATATACGGCAATGCAAACTTTGTCAATCCAGGCGGGCTTAACCTTAAAGATTACACACCGCAAAACATTGCCTTGATAAAAGATAAAGGCATAAACATTCCGCGCATTCCGAATGACTCGACAGGACTTATTGTCGGACTGCAGTCTCCTCATGATGTTTTAGGCAACCCTATAAAGGGATTGCCCGACATTGGTGCCATAGAACTACAAGAATAGGCCATTTTTATGAAATATTTTACCAACTACCTATGTTACGTTTTTACTGTTTTTATTGTCGTTTCACTTTCCGCAAGTGCGGCTGAGCAAAAAACCAGTAAACCTAATATTATTTATATTCTTGCCGATGATTTGGGTTACGGCGATATCGGCGCGTTTGGTCAAACTAAAACGAGAACACCCACGTTAGATTTAATGGCTCAGCAAGGCGTAAAATTCACCCAACATTATGCAGGCTCGACTGTATGTGGCCCATCAAGAGCCAGTTTATTAACCGGTTTTCACAGTGGGCACAGTCCTATTCGAGGAAACCCTAAATGGACTAACAGTGGCACGCCTGTCGACTTGTCACCAGAAGATACGACTATTGCTGAAATGCTCAAGGACAATGGCTATCGCACTGCCATTATTGGTAAGTGGGGGATGTCTGAAGCAAAAGAAGAAAAAGGCGAACACTTGGCGTCTATGCCAAGTCATCAAGGATTTGACTATTTTTATGGCCTTAGAACGCACTTAGATGCACATCACCATTATTGGCATCGTTTGTTTGAAAATGACCAACCCTTCGAGTTAAAAGACAATGATTTCATGAATAACAAAGGTGTCTACATTCATGATTTGTTCACAGATAAGGCGCTAAATTACGTTGCTCAGCAATCTAAGGATACGCCATTTTTCCTTTACTTATCCTACACTATTCCTCATCTAGCACTCACCGTGCCTGGTGATTCTAAAGAACAGTATCTCAAGCTTGGATGGCCACAGCGTAAGATGGACACTCAAGGGCATTATCGCAATGACGCAGAAGGAAATGTCACTTACGCCGCCATGATTTCAAGAATGGACAGAGATATTGGTCGCTTGCTAGCAGCACTAGAAGAAAAAGGACTCTCAGAGAATACTCTTGTGATATTTACTAGTGACAATGGCCATGAATATGACAAGGACTTTTTCAACAGCAATGGACCTTTGCGTGGTCAAAAAAGAGATCTTTATGAAGGTGGAATAAGAGTTCCTTTTATCGCCAAATGGCCTAACAACATCAAAGCAAACAGTACGTCTGAGCATATTTCGGCATTCTGGGACATGATGCCAACGTTTTGCGAATTATCTCAAGCGTCAAAGTGCCCAAAAACTGACGGCATTTCAATGGTTAAGGCGCTTAAAGGTGATGCGTCACAAGCACAGCATGAATCGTTGTATTGGGAATTCAATGAGAAAGAAGGTCCTTTACAAGCGTTAAGAATGGGAAAATGGAAGCTTGTTAAAAAGTATAAAAAGCCAGACGAACTCTATGATTTAACCAAGGATATTTCAGAGTCAAACAATCTAGCAAAATCTTTTCCTGATGTTGTCGAAAAAATGAATGGCATAGTGCGGGATTCACGTACCTATCACCCTGAGTTTACCTTGAAAAAACTTCCGAACCCTTGGAAGAAGCAAGAGAAGAAATAATAAAGTGATCGCTATGAAAAAACAGATTCTGAAGTTAGTGAGTATATTGGGGTTAGTGTTTACTGCCTTAACAATCCATGCTGAAAACATTACTTACAGCCTGGAAAAGCAAAGTTTTAATGCTAATTGGCAGTTTGCTATTATCGATAATGACCAAGCGGCTAAACCGAGCTTCAATGACGCTAAATGGCGCACCATTAGCTTACCGCATGATTGGGCGATTGAAGGGCCATTTTCAAAGAAATACAGTGCCCGCAATGGTGGTTTGCCAGTGTTTGGTACGGCATGGTATCGCAAACGGTTTGTCGTGCCAAAGCAAGCTGAAGGTAAGCGAGTAACGGTCACATTTGACGGAGTCATGGCAAACAGCGAAGTGTACGTAAATGGACAACTAGCAGGAAAGCGTCCCTTTGGCTATATCGGCTTTGCCTATGACATTACTGATCTGTTAGTTGCAGTTGGGTCAGAAAATGTTATCGCCGTTAAAACCGCGCCTGAGAATTATGCCTCTCGCTGGTATCCAGGTTCCGGTATTTATCGAAATACTTGGATTGAACTTGATAACCAAACCCATATAGCGCAGTGGGAAACCCAAATATCCACACCAAACATTTCGACGAGCAGTGCCAAGGTTATCGCCAAAACTCAAATCAATAGTTTTGCAAATGCCGGTAAATATGATGTTTCGTTTGATATTTTAGATGCCGACGAGCGTCTTGTGACCGCAGTTGAACAAACTATCACAACGCAAATTGGCAACAAAAACAGCGTAGAAGCAAAATTAACGATTGACCAGCCTATCAGGTGGGACGTGGATAACCCTTATCGCTATAAAGTAATTACTACGCTGCGTAAGGACGGTAACGTTATTGATACCGACATACAGCCATTGGGTGTTCGCAGTATTGAATACAAAGCTGATGACGGCTTCTGGTTAAATGGCCGTCGAGTGCAAATTCAAGGGGTTTGTTTACACCATGATAACGGGCCGCTGGGTGCTGTGGTAAATGAACGAGCAATTGAGCGTAAACTAGAGATTATGCAAGCAATGGGCGTAAATTCAGTTCGAACAGCCCACAATCCACCGTCTCCAGAACTAGTAGAGCTTGCTGATAAAATGGGGATTTTACTGCAAATAGAAGCCTTTGATACATGGAAAAAACCGAAGCATACCGTGGTCAATGGTTATCATAAGTACTATGACGAGTGGTCAGAGCAAGATCTAACCGACACAGTTAGAATCCACCGTAACAATCCTTCTGTCATTATGTGGAGCATTGGCAACGAAATCTATGAGCAAAAAAAGAATGATGGTTGGAAATACGCAAAGCGTTTAACTAGTATCGTTAAAGCAGCCGACCCAACAAGACTGGTAACAGCAGGACTCAGTGATTATCCAGCATTTGTAAAAAGTAAAATTGCCGATGAGATAGATATTGTTGGCTTAAATTACAAAGCAACTGAATACGGCGATATCATTAAACGATATAAAGGAAAGCCGATATTAGGTACAGAAACATCATCTGTTGTGAGTACGAGAGGAGAGTATCACTTTCCTGTTAAACCACTAGAAAAACATCCATCGAAATATGTCAGTAGTTACGACAATTACGCGCCATACTGGGCCTACATACCTGACGTTGAATGGTACAACCTAGATAAAAACCCTGCCGTCATGGGGGAGTATATTTGGACCGGTTTTGATTACTTAGGTGAGCCGACTCCATATGGCGGTCGCGATCACGGCAACAAGTTTTACTGGAATCAAGATTGGCCTGCGCGCAGTTCATCTTTTGGAGCGGTCGATTTAGCTGGTTTTCCTAAAGACAGATTCTTTATGTATCAAAGCCGCTGGACAAAGAAGCCTATGGTACATGTGCTTCCACATTGGAATTGGCCAAACAAAGTTGGCGAAAGCATACCTGTCGTTGCCTATTCTAACGCCGAAGAAGTTGAGCTTTTTGTTAACGGTGTATCACAAGGGAAGAAAGTGATGGGCGTTGATACAGTGCGCATTCCAGTAGCGCTTCGTTACAAGAAAAACATCAAACATTTTGATTCTCCTTATCGCTTGCAATGGTTGGTTAACTATCAGCCTGGCGATATTAAGGTAGTTGCTTATAACCAAGGTAAAGTCGTTGCAGAAAAGCAAGTTTTTACTGCCGGCATGGCAACGCAAGTTAAATTGACCGCAGATAGACATGCAATCACAGCTGACGGCAAAGATCTTTCCTTTATTACCGTTGATGTTTTGGATGCAAAGGGCAATTTAGTACCAAATGCCGATAACCTGATCCATTTTAGCATTGAAGGGCCGGGCAAGATCATTGCTGTTGGTAACGGCGACTCTGCTACAACAGAACCTTTTGTTGCAGACTATCGACGAGCCTTCAATGGCAAGGCCCTTGTTGTAGTGCAAAGCAAAAAAGGGAAAGTGGGTCAAATTACCGTAACGGGATACAGCAAACAGTTGAACGTTTTGCCTGTACAAATTGAATCAAAGCAATAGTGGTTGCTAGGAATACTGAAACAACAACGAACTAAAACAATAATAAGAGAGTGCGATGAAAGTTTTAATTAATTCAATGATGACTATTGTGCTGGTTATGCTGGGCTGGATAAGCATCAACAGTGTTTATGCTGCAGACACTAATGAAGCGAAGAACAAACCTAATATCTTGTTTGTGGCGTTTGATGATTTAAGGCCTCTGATTGGCGCATACGGTGAGGCAGAGCCCAAAACACCTAATATTGATGCATTTGCTCACGACGCCGTGCGTTTTGATCGTGCCTATGTTAATTATCCGCTTTGCAACCCTTCAAGGGCTGCGATGCTGACCGGAATTCGCTTTGACAATAATCACGACAATTTCAAAGACAATAAGCACCCTAAGCTCATTGTTAAGCAAACGACCTGGCCACGTATTTTGAAGGACAATGGTTATTGGACTGCTACTCGCGGCAAGCTATACCACGGCAACGTGCCGTCATCTGAGAAACACACATGGCATGTGGCTGGCGAATTTTGGCCAAAAAGTCGATTCAAAGATGGTGGTCCAGAAATTCAACAACGTATTGTTGATATAGGAGGGCGTGAAGACCAAATCAAAGACTATCTTAAAAAGGGCTCTGGTCCCGGTGCATTAATGTACGCTTCTGTTGATGGCCCTGATGATTTGCTTAACGATGGTAAAGTAGCTAAAGATGTTGTTGATATGATCAAACATCGCCGCGACAAATCTAAACCTTTTATGATTGCCGCTGGCTTCTCTCGTCCGCATATGCCATGGGTGGCACCAAAACGATATTTTGATATGTATCCAGCCGATGCGGGAAAGATTGCCGATTTTCCTGAAGGTGCAAAACAACAGTTTGATGCGCAAACATATAAAAGTAAAACGCGAAACGGCTTATGGAATGAAGGTGTCGATGATGAAACTGCACAAAAGCTGATACGCGGTTATATGGCGAGTACGTCGTTCGCAGATGCCCAAATGGGTAAAATTATCAATGCGTTAAAAGAAGAAGGCCTATACGAAGATACCATTATCATTGTTTGGGGCGATCATGGTTATCATCTAACCGACCATGGTTTGTGGCGTAAAAACACGCCTTTTAATATATCACTTCGAAGCCCACTATTAATTAAAGCACCTGGAATCAAACCAGGCGATGTCGTGGAGCAAGTTGTACAAAATATCGATTTGTACCCCACCATAATGGAGTTAACAGGGATATCAGCGCCTGAATCGATTGTCTATCACGGTAATAGCCTTGTGCCATTGTTAGCCGATAGCTCAAGCAGTTGGACCAACCTTGTTCATACCAGTAGCGCCAAAGGAAGTTACGGTGTTGTGACAGACAAGTACCGTTTCACAGTATACGCTGATGGTCGTAAAGCGCTTTATAACCTCGAAACAGATCCTCATGAGTGGAATAACCTTGCACAAGACAAAGCTTATCAGCCATTGATCAAAGACTTTGAAATCAAGATGCAAAGTGTTGTTTGGAATTCAGCAAAATAGTCGAGGGTAGCATAGATGAAAAAAATACTAATTCAATTTACCTGTAGCGTTGTGCTTTGCTCATTGTTGTCTGCATGCAGCCAACAAGAAAGCGCGCAGCACGGCACTGATGAAGCACTCGTTAGAAAAGACACGATAAAACCCAATGTCGTTATTTTCTACGTTGATGACCTTGGCTATGGCGATCTCAGTAGCTATGGCATGACGGCAACACAAACGCCAAGTATTGATGCTTTGGCTCGAGAAGGCATTCGATTTACCGACGCACATAGCTCTGCTGCAACGTGTACGCCTTCTCGATATTCTTTGCTAACAGGTCAATACGCTTTTAGGAATAATGCGGCGATTTTACCTGGAGATGCGCCACTTATTATCGATCCTGATACGCCCACCTTGCCTGATATGATGAAAAAGGCAGGATATAAAACAGCCGTTGTTGGAAAGTGGCACCTCGGTTTGGGACGAGGCCATGTTAACTGGAACGAGGCGGTTAAACCAGGTCCGTTGGAGCTAGGCTTTGACTATAGTTTTTTGATGCCGGCTACGGGCGATAGAGTACCTACCGTGTATTTAGAAAATCATCATGTGGTCAACTTAGATCCCGCTAACCCGATAGAAATTAGTTATCAACAGCGCATTGGTAGTCGTCCAGTGGGTACAGAATCACCTCAACTATTGAAACAAGGTGCTGATCTGCAGCATAGCCGCACCATAGTCAATGGTATTAGCCGTATTGGCTGGATGAAAGGTGGTCATGAAGCGGAATGGGTAGACGAAGATTTTCACACGGTTTTTACCAATAAAGCGATTGATTTTATTGAGCAAAATAAAGCAAAGCCGTTTCTGCTTTATTTTCCTTTTCATGATATTCACGTACCGCGTGTACCAAACGAAATGTTTGTGGGTAAGTCTGGCATGGGGCCCCGTGGTGACGCAATATTGCAAATGGACTGGATGACGGGACGAATTGTTCAAGCGTTAAAAGATGCAGGCGTTTATGACAACACCTTAATTGTGTTTTCAAGTGACAATGGCCCGGTAATGGACGATGGCTACGCTGATCAGGCAGAAGAGCTTAAAGGTGAACATGACCCTTCAGCGGGCTTTAGAGGCGGCAAATACAGTGCTTATGAAGCAGGTACACGAGTGCCTATGATTGTTACTTTTCCTAACGGCATAACATCGGCTGGAGAGAGCAGTGCGTTGATCAGTCATATAGACTTGTATCGCTCGTTAGCAAATCTTGTATCTGTAGAGCTCGAACAAGGCGAAGCGCTTGATAGTGTCGACTTGTTACCTGCATTGCTTGATGCATCAGCTACTGGCCGAGAAGAAATGTTAGAAGAATCATTTACCGTCTCTATTCGCAGTGGTAAGTGGAAGTATATCGAACCATTTTCAGGGACTACACCCGATTGGTTAGCCAACAAAACCGCAATAGAAAATGGTTTGCAATCCGAACCGCAGCTATTTGATCTAAGCAATGATATTGCAGAGCAAAACAATATTGCGACAAAGTATCCTGAAATCGTTAATCAGCTGCAGACGCGCATAGATCAAATCAGAGCGATGCCGTAACTAAAATTATTATAGGGACATAGTATGAAACATTGGGTTAAAGCACTCGTGTGTGTATTTTCTTTGTCAGCATATGCAAATGAAAACAATGAGCATTTTCAACAGTTAATCAACAGTGCTCATTTGGGAGACATTTATGCTCAATTGCAAGTAGCCAATGCCTATTCTAACGGCGAAGGTGTCGCTGTAGATAATATGAAGGCTGTCATGTATATGAGCCTAGCTGCAGATTTTGGCAGTGAAAAAGCAAAAAGGATTTTGGCATCGTTACCTGCAAGTCAGAGCCAAGCAGTCAGAGAACTGTATGCAGAAAGTCAGCTTAAACAGCATTATGGCTACCAAGCATTGTCGACTAAAATTTACCCAGTTATTAAAGGTAAAACGATAAATATTAAGCGGCCAAAAATCCAAAAGAAATCAGGGACGGCTTCAGGTTCAAGGTTTGTTGGAGGTACAGTTTTAGCATCTTCTATTTATCACTTTGATGTCGATACTGATGGTCGAGTAAAAGATATAGAAATAGATAAAAACTTTTATACTGAGCCTTTTGCGGTCGCGAATATTTTAGAGCAACTTTCATACTACGTTTACCGACCAGCTAGAAGAAAAGGAGGCAATAAACAAGCTGTAAAAGCTTTTGGTCGCAGGAGTGTATGGGGACAGAAGTTAAGTATGCAATATCTTCAATCGAGTGAACCAAAATTCTTAAAGAAGATTAAGCAAATGAAAAAAGATGCTGAAAGTGGTGAACCATACGCACAGTATCAATTAGCTATGCTTAGTGTCGCTTTCCCCTCATTAGATATGGGTCGTGATATTTACAAAACATACGTAAAAAGTGCCGCAGAGGCAGGTGTGCCAGAGGCAGAGAATGAATATGCCTATATGTTAATGTTGGGATTTGGCACAAATAAAAACTCAGAAGAAGCTATACAATACTTACTGCGGGCAGCTCAGTCCGGCTATGCGCGCGCTCAATACAAACTAGCTCGTGAATTTTTATCAGGTAGAGCTATCGAAACAGATGAAGTTAAAGCTAAGTTTTGGTTAGAGCAAGCGGCAGAGCAAGGAGAGCAGTACGCTCAATTTTGGCTAGCTAGACTATTGATTGAAAGCGATAACGAATTGTTGAGAGATCCTGATCGTGCAAAAGCACTTCTAGCTTCGGTGAAGGAGCAACAATCATATAACCCCAACTGGTATTATTATGCGGCTAGTACTGAATTGCATTATAAGAATAAAGAACGTGGTTTGAGCGTTTTGAATGAAGGGAAAAAGTTAGCTAAAAATTATGGTTGGCAATTGAATGAGTTTAATGCGCTATCCGAACAGTTTGAAAAGCTATAGCGCTGTATTTTTTTTACCTTAATATGGAGAATTCTCAATCCACTCGGACATTAATAATTGACAGGGTTAGATGTGGTCTGACAGACTGCAATGAGCGATTAAGAGTCATTGAGAGTAAACAAATCTTTATTGTCTACATCGATTACTACAAGGAGTTTGAATGAACGGTTCGAGCGTTGAAATATATGCAGATCGACATGATTTAGAGCTGTTGTTTAAATTGCTGAACTCAATTGGTGAATTTAAATTTGTCCAATCATTAAGTGATCTCAATCAAAACCCAAGAATCTATGAAAATGCTGAGAATTTATCTCAGTATCAAGTCGATTACGAAAACCCAAACCCCAAATCTCTTTTTTTGTGCCTAAGTAAATCTGCAAGCGTCAATAGCAGGGAACTTTCCATGAAGGATGGTAGTAACGGTATTAAATTTAAAACTGACGAAGTCTTTAATCCATCGGCAATATCTATATTGCTTGGTGGCGAAGCCGCTTCAGATACAATCGTTCAAACTGTAATTAGCTCAGCATATTATAGTGAAGCAGCTAGAAAAAAATTGCTTATTATTCGAAAATTAATTGATAAGGTCAGCACTAAAGTTAATAGTTTTCGAGTAATGCCATCGTCTTATAAAAAATTGTTAAAAGGACAAAGGCTAACTCAAGGAATTGACTATAATCGAGATTATGATCTGAAACTAAGTTAATTTGAACGGTTGTTCATGGCACAAAGCGGTCAATGCCTAATTTTCAGAACCGTGATTAATGAAATCGTCTGCTTAAACAAGACCTAACATTTTCACCTGAAAGTTCAGCAACGCCTTAATCACTTGTTTAGTATGAAACAAAAGTCGACATTCCTTGCCGACTTTTTTGTGGTTTATTTCACAAGTTCTTGTTTTAAGTTTGCTACCAAAGCATTAACCGGCGTCTTTTTATAATCACTTTGTTCTAGCGTAATTCTGCCTTCTTTACTTATTACGAATAGGTGCGGTGCCTTATCCACGCCATATTTTTTAGCAATCTTACCAAACTTATCATGTGTGAGTGTCAAATCTAATTCAGCTAACTGTTCACGATACTTTTTGAATGACAGCTTATTTTCTTTACTTAGCGCAACCGCGACAACTTTCAACAGATCGGTACCTACTTGCTGTTGTAAGTTGTTTAGAATAGCTAATTCGTTTTTACATGATTTACACCACGAAACCCAAAATGAAACCACCACCACTTTGCCTCGCAATTCGTCTAAGTTAACTTCGTTACCTGCGCTATCAGTGCCAAGATAACTAGGGGCTATAGGTAATTGCTCAGAGGGCGTATTAGCCGCTGTTTCAATCTCTTTGGCTTTGCTCTGCGATTTAGCAACTTGTTTCTTACTGGTTTGTTTAGCGCTGTTTTGTTGCCTATTTTTTAGGACAAACTCCTCGATAGTTAACAGACTATTATTATCAGCATCATACTGACGAAATCGTTTATTAGTTTGAGTGATTTGATCTTGCTCGCTAAGTCCTGGTAAGGCCCTAGTTCACTAAACAGTTCTTAGCTTTATAATATATAAAACTAAGAGGTGTAATAATGAGCCGTCAGCGCTATACAGAAGAATTTAAAATCCAAGCAGTCAAACAAGTAACAGAGCAAGGTCACTCGATGACTTCCGTTGCTGAGCGATTGGGAGTCAGCTACAAGTCCATTCATGATTGGGTAAAAAGATATTCCAAGCCCGCCAAGCAGCGTCAAGTAGATGATGCCCAATCTGATGAAATACGTCGCTTAAAAGCCGAATTAAAGCGGGTTACAATGGAACGTGACATCTTAAAGGAGGCCGCCGTGTACTTTGCAGGGGAGTCAAAGAAAAGTACACGTTCGTGAAATCTCGACTCAAGCAATATCCTGTCGAGTTAATGTGTCAGGTTCTTAACATCAACCGCAGTGGTTTTTATGCCTGGCAGAAAAAGCCATTGAGTAATCGTGCAATCGAAGACCAAAGGCTGTTGGGCAAGATTAAACAATTCTGGCTCGAAAGTGGCTGTACCTATGGTTATCGCAATATCACGATTGACTTGAAAAATGATGGTGAGATATGCGGTAAAAATCGCATCCATCGGATAATGCGAACCAATAAAATTAAAGCTATCAGAGGTTACAAACGCCACCGAGGCTTTGGAAATAATAAACAACATCCCGCAGCGCCTAACACTTTAAATAGGGAGTTCAAGGTGAATAAGCCCGATCAAACGTGGGTGACAGATTTCACATATATCCGCACTTACGAGGGGTGGCTATATCTCACGGTTGTGATTGACTTATTTTCTCGAAAAGTCGTTGGCTGGACGATGAAAAGCAGCCCCAAATCTGACCTAGTAATCGATGCTTTACTGATGGCCGTATGGCGTCGAAGACCACAAAGTAAGGTGCTGGTTCACTCTGATCAGGGAGTCCAATATACCTCCTCTGATTGGCGTAGCTTCTTAAAAGAGCACAACTTGGAAGCTAGCATGAGTCGGAAAGGTAATTGCCATGATAACGCCGTGGCGGAGAGCTTTTTCTCATTGCTCAAGAAGGACAGAGTTAAACGTAAGATCTATAAAACCCGTGACGAAGCAAGGGCTGAGATATTTGACTACATTGAATGTTTCTACAATTCAAAAAGAAATCATGGTACAAATGGTGGTGTTTCTCCAAACGAATTTGAGAAACGTTATTTTAAGGAGCTAGAAACTGTCTAGAATTCTGGGGCCTTACCATCCTGCCTTAGTCATCCAGCCTTTCGTGGTTTCTCTAAACTCGATATTGTCTAGCGCATCATCATTGTTGCTATCTAGCTGATTAAAGCGGCTTTTTTCACCATCGCTGATATTCAACTGGTTGGCGAATAAAGCGCTACTGTTTAGCAAAGTAAAACAATAAAGTGCGGTATAGAGTAATGTTTTCATAAAAAGTCGCTTTAGTTAGTCGTTGTTATTATTAAGCTGCAATGTACAAGGCATAAAAATGCCTTGTTTCTATTTTTGCTGTTGTTTTTTATATGCTTTTGTCGCCTTTTGATTCTCTTTTTTGGCGATGATTAGGCCTTTAAAAGCGGGTTCTTTAGCTAAACCAGACTCCCATTCCGTCATCTTTGATTGTTGCGTGTCAAAGGTTTGTTGGTGCTGCTTGTTTTCCTTAGTTAAATTGCGAGACTCTGATATATCTTGCTCAAGGTTATACAGCTCTTTCTTATTACTCTTTTTGATGAAAAGTGTTTTGTTATTGCCTTCGCGAGCCGCCACAATACCTTTGTCGAAGTTTCGCCAAAACAGAATGTCATGTGGCGCGCCTTTATTGGTGCCAGTGAGGTATGGAAGTAAATTTACGCCGTCTAATGGCTTGTTTGGATTAATAGGAGCTTTTGCTAAAGCGGCAAAAGTTGCCATTAAATCTAGCGAAATGACAGGGTTGTCGTAAACGAGACCACTTGGGATTTTAGCCGGCCATCGCATAGCAAATGGAACACGTATGCCACCTTCATGGTAATCGCCTTTAGCACCCCTCAGTGGTCCATTATCTGAGCCATTCTTTGTTTCAGGACCACCATTGTCTGATAAGAATACGACAAGCGTATTGTCATCAATTCCTTGTTCTTTCAAGGTCTTTAGAATACGACCAACACCGTCATCTACTGCTGTAACCATAGCGGCATAGGTGCGTCTTTTCCCTTTTGGTATGTGTTTGTTTCTGTCTAAGTATTCTTTGGTTGCTTGCATAGGTGCATGCGGCGCATTGTATGCAAGGTATATAAAAAAGGGATTGTCCTTTTCACGTTTTATAAACTCGACTGCAGCCGTTGAAAGTTCATCGGTAAGGTATTCATCTGTTTCGACAATGGATTCATTCTCGAGAATTTTTGTGTAATACCAAGAAAGCCATTGTTTCTTTGGGTTTTCTTGCTCGAGTCCCTGCTCAACACTGTCGTAAATCAAGTCTTCAGGAAAATAACGATGTCCGCCAGAAAGGAAACCATAGAAATAATCGAAACCTCGTTTATTCGGACGTAAAGTAGGGTGAGTACCCATATGCCATTTGCCAATAATACTTGAGGTATACCCGGCAGGCTTTAACACTTCGGAAATCATTTTTTCGTCCAACGGGACACCTGCTGTCGGATCTGTTGGATCCATATGCGGATTTCGATCAAAACCAAAACGCCCTTGATATCGACCCGTTAACAAACCCGCTCGGCTAGGACCGCAAACGGCATAGCTCACGTAACCGTTGCTAAACTTCGCACCTTCGGTAGCAATTCGGTCGATATTCGGGGTGATGATCTCCTTGCTACCATTGAAGCCAACATCACCATAACCTTGGTCGTCAGTTAAGATAATGATGAAATTAGGTTTTTCATTTGAAAGCACTGGTTGGCTAACAACGACAGTAAGTAAAGAAAGTAAAAGAATAAACTTGTTCATAGCGAGTTTCTATTATTTTAGTTATCAGTTTTCAATTACTATAAATTAAAAGTGGCAACGTTCCCACTATTTTATTATTCTCTATCCTTGCAAACCTTAAATAATAACAATCAAAACGTTTTCAGGGATGCTTGTTTGCTATTTAAAATGGCTGCCAGTATCTCGCTTTTTTAAACGAGGACTAATTTTGTATGTATTGTCGTAAAATAAGATCGCTAGTTAAGTGCCTAGTACCCGTAGTCATCGTCTTTAGCGGAAATGTTCTTGCTACAAAGACATCCGTGAATGATTGGGAAAACCCGCAAGTTATCAGTATAAATAAAGAGCAACCGCGTGCTTTTTTCACCGCGTTTAAGTCAAAAAGCGCAGCGTTAGCTGGGAAGCAATCAAGTCTCGTGCAAAGTCTAAATGGACAATGGCGATTTAACTGGGTAGGGCACCCAGACAAGCGGCCTGCAAACTTCTTTGAAACAGATTATGACGTTTCTCAGTGGGACGAAATTGATGTACCGGGAAACTGGCAAACGCAAGGCTATGGACGACCAATATATACCAATCACCCGTATCCTTTTGCCAAAGACCAACCTCGTGTAATGACACAGCCACCTGCGCATTTTACCAACTATTACGACAGAAACCCTGTTGGCAGTTATAAGCGTAAGTTTACATTGGAAAAAGCCTTGTTGAATCAGCAAATCATCCTGCAGTTTCAAGGGGTAAAGTCAGCTTTTTATCTTTGGATAAATGGCGTCAAAGTAGGCTATAGCCAGGGCAGTATGACGCCAGCTGAATTTGATATTACTAAGTACTTAGTCGAAGGTGAAAATGACCTTGCCGTTGAAGTGTATCGTTGGTCTGATGGCAGCTATCTTGAAGGGCAAGATATGTGGCGTTTTAGTGGTATCTTTCGAGATGTAAATTTGATTGCCCAAGCACAGGCCCATATTCAGGACTTTCATGTTACCACGCCACTGATAAATGGCTATAAAGATGGTGTGCTAAATGTGGCAATTGCGTTAGGTCGCGCAAATGCAAGACTAAACTTAGACAAATATAACATTGTTACAGACTTATATTCCCCAGACGGTCAGTTAATCAATAGCACCGTCTCAGCGGCCAATAGTGACGGTAAGGCTAATGTGTCTATCGCAGTGCCTAACGTCTCGCTTTGGAGTGCCGATACACCCACACTATACTCGATGATGTTGACCTTGCTAGATGAGCAAGGTGCGCCAGTAGAATATGTACCTTGGTCGTTTGGCTTCAAAGAAGTCAAAATAGAGAACAATCAATTTTGGGTTAATGGTAAGTCAATTAAAATAAAGGGTGTTAATAGACATGAGCATCATCCAAGAACTGGACGTTATATTGATTTAGCTACGATGGAACTAGACATCAAGCTAATGAAACAAGCCAATTTTAATCTGGTGCGCACTAGTCATTATCCAAATGATCATCGTTGGTATCAGCTAACTAACAAACATGGCCTATATGTACTTGATGATGCTAATCAAGAGAGCCATGGTTACAAGACTCGAAATAAAATCCTGGGTGATAACCCGTTATGGACCAAAGCACACGTTGATCGCGCGGTATCTATGGTTCATACCAATAAAAACTATTCTTCAATTGTAATGTGGTCGCTGGGTAACGAGGGTGGCGCGGGCCAAAACTTTATGGCGATGCGAGAAGCGGTATTGGCGATAGATGATACCCGTCCGATTATGTCAGACACTGATAGAAACGCCTCTGATGTTATCGAACGAAGCTATAGAACAGTTGCAGGCGTAGATGAATATTTAGCTATCTCAGATAAAACCAATAAGCCCTTTGTTCAGCGAGAATACGCTCATGCAATGGGGAATTCTTTGGGAAATTTTCAAGAACATTGGGACAAGATTAATTCCCATGATAATTACATAGGTGGAGCAATATGGGATTGGGTCGATCAAGGGCTCGCACGCGTTAAAAACACAGCTATGGTTAGCTATAGCAGTAAGCCAGAGACTTTGTCGTTAGATCCAAGTCGAGAAGTATGGGCGTATGGTGGCGATTTTGGCGATTTGCCAACGGATGCTGAATTTTTGTTAAATGGCATTGTTGCGCCAGACAGAACACCTTACCCAAGTTACTATGAAGTTAAGAAGGTTCAACAAAATATTGCCTTTAAACAAGATCAAGACGCTCGCTCGTTTTTGATCACCAACCTACATGATTTTGCAGATTTATCAGCTTATCAATTCCATTGGACCGTATTAGAAAATGGTAAATCGATTCAAACCGGGCAATTTGAAGTCAGTGCATTAGCTGGACAAACGAAGCGCTGGCAATTACCTAAACATGCGAAAATTGACGGCTCTTCAGAAGCTATCGTTGAATTATCTGCACATTTAAAATCAGAAACTACCTGGGGCGAACAAGGCTTTGAAGTGGCACATCAACAATTTATCTTTAATCCATTTCCTGTTGAGCAGCTGTCAACACAAGCCGTAAATACGGTGAGCGTTTCTGAAAATGACTATACAGTAACCGTAACAGCAAATAAGCGCACTTATAGTTTTGACAAAGTAACGGGGGAATTAACACAAATAAACTTCCAGAATAAGCCGCTGTTACACGGGGCAATGGCACCATATTATTGGAAACCAGTTAATAATAACCAAGCGAGAAACAACTTTATTAAAAGAATGTCCGTATGGTTAAATGCCGCGGCATATCGAAAAACAAAACCTATTGTTGTTAAACAGCAGCAAAACGATGCAGTGGAACTTACGGCGATATCCACACTCATCCCAAATGGAGCCGAGCAAACTGTTCGCTATACCATTAATGGTGAGGGTAAACTAAAAGTTGAAAGTCACTACAAGCCTAACCCAGATCGTATCGACCACAAATTTATGCCTAAGTTTGGTATGAAATTGCTGCTACCTGCCGACATGAACAACATTGCCTGGTATGGGAGAGGCCCTTTTGAGAACTATCCAGACAGAAAATCTGGCGCGAAAATAGGTGAATACCAAGCAACGCTTGATGAATTTCAAGTGCCATATATTTCAGCAACAGACAGTACAAATCGATCAGATGTCAGACATGCAAGCTTCTCAAATGGCAAGGTGACTATCGCAATTAGTGGCTTGAAGCCTTTTAATTTTAGGGCGTGGCCATATTCGGAAGAAGATTTGTATTCGACAAGTAACAGTACAACAAAAAATGACGAAATCGATCGAATTAGGCGCAAACATTACTATGATTTGCCACTGAGGCACTACATTAACCTTAATCTAGATGCCGAAATACATGGTGTCGGTGGCGACAACAGTTGGGGTGGTAAAACAATGAAAAAATACCATGTTCGAGCTGATAAACCGAAGACATTTTCATTTGTTATTGAAATTAATTAATTCGACATATACTGCGAGTGTAACGTCGAACGTCACTCGCATTATTGCAAGAAGAGATAACGTTGCCATTATTTGTTAAGTATTGTTATTTCTATGCGAACAATTTTTATTTAACTCATCGTATGTGTACGTCAATACTATAAAGGTCTGTGGCTTGATTTGCTGTTTTTTACGATAGAATAGGCTACAAAAATATTACAATTCACTATTTACAAACTGTCAATATTGTGTAAATTAGGTAAAACGTTATCCCTTTATAATAACAACACTGACAATCAGTAATGAGAAACAATATGAGCATATTATTAAAAAACAAAGTTGCTTCGGTTATTACCGCTACGTTTATGCTAGCGAGCGCATCATCATTTGCGAATGATGATTTATTTGAGTATTTTCCAGATGGCGATTTGGAAGGCTTAACTGGTTTCCAGACAGAAGGTTGGGGTAAAGGGCAGTTAGCCTATGATGCTGAAGGTTCGATATTTTTACAACGCACTGAAACAAATGAAAATGGCGAAGAAGTTGCCGTACCAGCATATAGCCATGTAGGTAAAGGTTGGACACGTTTTGTTAATGCTACGCGAACGCAAAAAGCTGGTCCAACTTCAATTAAGCTAGCAGAAGGTCCACCGGAAGGTAACGATACAGCTGTTGCTTTCTTCAACCATGCTAGACAAGAACATGGTGCCGGTTTAGCGAGGGAAGTGGAAGGTTTACAAATTGGCGAAACCTATAACTTATCGGCAGATGGTTACACTAAAGGTACGTTTGTTTGGGCTTATGCTTATTCGAAAGTCGGTGCTCCACTTGACGAAAATGGCAATGTAGAAGTCACTTATGTGACGCTTGAAAACACTGTTATGTCAGACAATACATGGGTGAACGTAACAGACAGTTTTACTGTGCCGGATGATATCGACCTGGCACATCCAGTAAAAGTATATTTACGTACAGTAGATCAAGAACCTGCAGCAATCAAAAACACAGAATATGCCAGAATGTGGGTTGATAATATGTCACTACAAGGGCCTCCGATTCCCGATATGGACGAAGATGGCGTAAGTGATTTGTATGATGTCTTCCCAACAGATCCAGCAGCATCAGTTGATACCGACAAAGATGGTATGCCTGATGACTATAACAAAGCTTGTGATCAGGCATGTATGGATGCAACAGATTTAGTTATTGATGATGATGACGATAACGATACCGTTCTTGATGTAAATGACGGCTATCCGCAAGACGCAACTCAAAGTGTAAAAATTGACTTAGGTGGTGTTTTTGCAGAATTAATTTCGGGCGATAGCTTTACTATCGATACGAGTAAGTCAGTACCAAATCATGAGAATGCGACCTTTACATGGGCACAAGTTTCTGGCTCACCTATCGAGGTTGCCATTGAAAACGGTAACTTAGTATTTACTGCACCAGAAGGTGTTCAAAGTGTAGAGCAAGCGGTATTTGAACTTACTGTTGCAGGTAAGTTATCTACCGTGTCAGCACAATTCACCGTTGATATTCTTAAAAAACCATCTGAAATTATGGCAAAAGCTGCACTTCTGGGCGTTGCTGAAGGTTCTACAGTGTTACAAAGTGGCGACTTCGTCATCTTAGATGCAACGGAAACGACAGACAGTGAAGGTTTTGAATTGAACTTTAATTGGGCTTCATCAGGTGCACCACTAACGTTAACTGCTGCAGATACGTCTAAAGCATCGTTTATGGTACCTGAGTTAAATGCTGATACTGACGTTACCTTTACCGTGACCATTACCAACAATGAAATGCGTCATGACGGCAAGTCTTATGGCACTGAGGAAACGGTAACACTTACAGCAACTATTTTGAAAACAGAACAAGAGAAGCCAGACTCAGGAAGCATGGGACTTTATGCATTTATCCTGTTAGGTCTATCAATGTTTGTTAGACGCGCTCGTAAAATAACAAAATAAGAGCGTTCAATGCTGTGTTAAAAGCTATTCATTTGGAATAGCTTTTTTTTTATCTGTTTTTAGCTTTTCTATTGTTGTATAGGTCAATGTTATGTCTCACAAAAATAAGCCCAATTGTCGTTCTTTTAGTTCTCGTCTGGTCATCTTTGTCTTTTTGTCGTTAATGTCAGTGAGCTTTATGCCCCAGGCTAGCGAATTAACTGTCGCCGATGATTTATATGCAAATCAAAAATTTGAGCAAGCGTTTAGCGCCTATTTGGCGCTAGTTGACAGTGAAAACCCTAAAGTGTTCTATCGCTTAGGGGTCATGCAATATAAAGGGTTAGGTGTACAAGCTGATAGTATGAAAGCACTTATCTGGTTTTCGTTAGCGGCAGACTTTAACTACGATAATGCCAATGACATTGTTAAAAGCTTGATTGCGAACGTTCAGCCTGAAGAAAAAGCCAAGATAACTGCCTTAATCGAACGTTCTAAGTCGTCTTATAAACAGCAGGGCATCAACCAAAACTTTAAACCTATAGTGAACGAAAAGAATTTAACACTACAGGTACAATTTGATGATTATGACAGTGTAGAAGAGGTAGAACTTCAAACAAACGATGAGTTTTTAGGGGAAAACATCTATGGTGGTAGTTTAGACTCCCCAGATTTTAATGAAGGCTTTGACGATTTCACTGGTTATGCCACTCAAGATGGCTTTGATGTTATCGACCCTTTCTTTTTAATTGTTGATTATGATATTGAAGCTGACGGTTCGATCAGAAACATCACAACGGTGAAATCCAGTGGTAAAGTTGATTCTGCTTTATTTAACCTGTCAATGAATAGCTTTCCAGTGCCGATGTTTAAAGAAGTGCCTGTCGCCTTTACAAGTCGAACTTACCTTGGACTTGCGAGCTTTAATAAGTATCGCATGAGAAATGACTATTACCGTTTTTACAAAAATATTGTTCGCCAAGCAAATACACTAAAAGACAGCGAGGATATAAAGGATCAATATACTTACGCCATGACCTTAATGAACTTTAAGTGGTTAGCACGTGAGGATGGGGAAGTAGAGTCGCTGTTTGAGCAAGCGGCGAACAATGATTTCAAGCTTGCAAAGTACGAATACAGTTTGTTGCTATATCGTCAGCAAAAAAAAACATCGCAAGCGATACACTGGATGTATGAAGCCGCCAATGACGACTTACCGCAAGCACAGTATCGCTTGGCTAGAATGTTATTAGACAGCCCTTGGGTGGTGCATGATGAAGCCAAAGCATTATTTTGGTTTGAACGCGCCGCTTCACACGGACATATTGCTGCTAAGTTAAAACTTGCTGAACTAAAAATGCTAGCGCAATCGCAAACATTGCACGACTTACCCGGTGCCAATCAGTACTTAAGCGACATAGCCGATAACCAATCGGATAACCCTGAATATAAATACCTAAAAGCGATTGCATTATCTAAAGAGGAAAATAGAGACTTTCCTGCTGCGGTTAAAATGCTGAGATCGGCAATTATTCAGGGCAATGGCCTGAATTGGGATGTAACACCTTGGCAAAAACTCTTAGCTAAATGGACGTCTGGTGGTAGCGTGACCATCACTGATAAGTAAGTAATAATTAGTTGTTTATCGTTCCCATTGATTTCTTTTTGTTTTGTTATGCAAAGTATTGTATATGAGGGTTTAAAACAGGGAGAACGTTTTCATAAAGTAGTTGTTTTGTGGGTTAAATACGCTTATGATAAACGCAAAAGAACAATAAGAGAAAAGTATGCTAAAAGGTATTTTTAAGGTGTCAATGTCAGTAATTGCGCTCTTGCTATGTGCGTGCTCTTTTGCGCAATCTGACGATAAAAAGCCCAATTTAATCATCATTTTGACCGACGATCAGGGTTACCAAGACGTCGGTTTTAATGGTAGTCAGGATATTAATACACCCCATATCGACCGCATTGCCCGAGAAGGTGCTCGCATAACAAATGGCTACGTTACTTATCCGGTATGCGGTCCTAGTCGCGCTGGCCTGTTAACAGGGCGATACCAAGATCGATTTGGTTTTACATCAAATCCAACGATTGATCCAAGTGTTGAACAAAATGGTATCCCAACGTCTGAAAAAAATATTGCTGAAGTATTAAAACCAGCAGGCTATACCAGTGGCATTATTGGGAAATGGCATATGGGTTCACACCCTGATTTAAGACCAAATAAACGAGGTTTTGACTTCTTTTACGGTTTCTTGTCAGGTGGTCACCAGTATTTTCCAAAAGACATTACCATTAATGATTTGAGTGACGTTCAGTACAAATATGATTGGTATCGCACGCGACTTTTGAGAAACGAAACGCGCGAAGACTTTGATGAATATTTAACTGACGAACTTTCACACGAAGCTGTTGATTTTATTAAACGTGAAAAAGACAACCCATTCTTTCTATATTTAGCATACAACGCACCGCATACACCTCTGCAAGCAAGTAAAGAATATTTAGATAGAAATCTTCATATCAAAGATCCAAAACGCCGTACTTATGCTGCCATGATAACCGCTGTTGACGACGGTGTCGGGCGCATTTTAGATACGTTGAAAGCATTGGATATCGACCAAAATACGATGGTCTATTTTTTATCAGACAACGGTGGGGCGAAAAACAATGCGTCGGACAACGGCGAACTGCGAGGCTTTAAAAATGATCTATTTGAAGGCGGCGTTAGGGTGCCCTTTGCAGTCAGATGGCCAGGCACTATTCCTGCGGGCATAGATTATGAGCAGCCAGTGAGTGCCCTCGATATCCTAGCAACAATAGTGTCACAAGCTAATGTCGACGTTACAGGCAACAAGCCGCTCGATGGGGTTGATCTGATTCCATACCTTACTAAGCAAAAATCTGGTAGTCCGCATGACGTACTCTTTTGGCGTCACCTAAAGGCTAATGCACATGCTGTGCGCCGTGGTAATGAAAAGTTAGTGGACGTAAAGCAACAATCGATGTTGTTTGATTTAAACCAAGATATAGGCGAATCATCAAACCATATAAAGCAACAAGCAGAACAAGCTCAGGACTTAGAACAATCGTACCAAACTTGGGAAGCTCAAATGAAAGGTCCGGCTTTCCCGTATCTCGGTAGTTGGAAGAAACACAAACCCAAAACTAAGAATAAAAACAAGAACATGCGCAATGCTAAAGGTGAACAGAATGATTAAGGCAGGAAAAATACTTTCTATCGTTATCGCAACGTCGTTATTTGGTTGCAGTCAGCAGTCAGTAGAAACTGAGGTTGAAAAGGTCACAGTTGATCGCAGCACATCACCCAATGTGGTTATTTTTTACATTGACGATCTAGGCTGGGGTGATTTAGGTAGCTACGGAGCAACCGGTGTAGAAACACCGGAAATCGATCGAATCGCAAACAATGGTATTCGATTTACCGATGGTCATTCATCTGCAGCAACATGCACGCCGAGTCGTTACTCTTTATTGACTGGTGAACACGGGTTTAGAAGTAAAGCTAAAATCTTAAAAGGTGACGCGCCAGCACTTATTCAACCGGGCAAAGGCACGCTGGCATCTATGCTGAAAAAAGCAGGTTATACAACAGGTGTTGTTGGTAAATGGCATTTAGGTCTAGGTGACGGCAATGTTGATTGGAACGAGGCGATCAAACCAGGTCCGTTAGAGATTGGTTTTGATTATAGCTTTTTGCTTCCTGCAACGGGCGATCGCGTGCCAACGGTTTATGTTGAGAACCATCATGTTGTTGATTTAGATAAATCTGATCCAATTACCGTTAACTACAAGAAAAAAGTAGGAAATCGCGCCACAGGATACGAAAATCCTGAGCAACTTAGGTATTGGGCTGATAAACAGCACAACGACACCATTGTTAACGGTGTCAGTCGCATAGGCCACATGGCCGGTGGTGAATCGGCACTATGGACGGACGAAGATTTTGCTGAAGTATTTACTAACAAAGCGATCGACTTTATTCGTGACAACAAAGATAAGCCATTTTTCTTGTTTAAATCTTACCATGACATTCATGTGCCACGTCTTCCTCACCCACGTTTCAAAGGCAAAAGTACAATGGGTGAACGTGGTGACGCTATCGTACAAATGGATTGGATGACAGGCCAAGTTATTCGTGAACTAGAAGCCCTTGGTATTGCGGAAAATACCTTGATTATCTTTACCAGTGACAATGGCCCAGTACTATTTGATGGTTATCGTGATAACGCCATTGAAATGTTAGGTGAACATAAGCCAGCGGGTCCATTTAGCGGCGGAAAATATAGCCGATTAGAAGCCGGTACGCGTGTGCCTACTATCGCTTACTGGCCAGGTACTATAAATCCAAAAGTAAGTGATGCATTAGTATCTCAAATGGATATATACGCTTCTTTAGCTAAATTAGTTGGCGTTGATGTGGCTGCAGATGAGGCAGTGGATAGCCTAGAACAACTTGATGTGTGGTTAGGGAAAACGGAGCAAGGTCGTGTCGACTTACTTGAAGAGTCGCTGGGTAATGTTGCGCTTCGTCATAATCAATATAAGTTCATCCCAGCGAGTAAGCTTAAGCCCAAGTTTATCAAGTCTAAGAAGATCAAAGGCGGCTATGAAAACTATGATCAACTGTTTGATTTAAGCAAAGATCCTGGCGAAATGAACAATATTGCAGAGCAAAATCCAGCGCTAGTAGAGCAATTTAAAGCACGCGTTGAAGACATTGTTAGCAATAAGTACTAGGTGCTTGGGTGATGATGTTTAAACTCAATATTCACAAGGGGGCTATGCTTAGCCTCTTTGTCCTGATTCTTTCGATTTTCTCAGGCGCAAGCTCGGCGCAAGATAAACCTAATTTCGTTGTGATTATTGCGGATGATTTAGGTTATGGCGATCTTGGTTATACCGGGAGTTTACAAATAAAGACGCCCCACATCGATCAACTTGCCCATGGCGGTGTTATTGTTGAACAAGGGTATGTATCAGCACCCGTTTGTGGTCCATCAAGAGCTGGTTTGATGACGGGACGAAATCAAGTTAACTTTGGTTTTGACAATAACAACGTTAAACCAGGCCCACAGTACAATAAAGATTACTTTGGCTTACCTGTTACAGAAAAAACGATAGCCAATTGGCTGGCACCACTTGGTTATGTAAGTGGCTTAATGGGCAAGTGGCATTTAGGCGATGAGCCTCATTTTAAAGCACAGAACAGAGGCTTTGACGAAGTTTGGACCTATCCTGTGGGCGGACATGATTATTTTAGATCAGAGCCCGATGGTGAAGGCTATTTATCGCCGCTCGAAAGCAATTTCAAAACACCCCAGCCGATCACTTATCTAACCGATGATACCGGTAACGAAAGTGTCGATTTCATTCGTCGTCACAAAGATAAGCCATTCTTCCTTTACGCTTCTTTCAATGCCCCTCACGCTCCTTTACAGGCAAAAAAAGAAGACATAGCGCGATATAAACATATTAAAAATGAAAAGCGCCAAATCTATGCTGCAATGATTCATAATCTTGATGTTAATGTAGGTAAAATCATTGCCACGTTAAAAGAGCAGGGTGTTTATGACAATACAGTCGTCATCTTTTTAAGTGACAATGGCGGCTCGGTAGCGCGTAAAAACCCAAGGCTCACTAATGCGCCTTATAGAGGTGGTAAAGGTATTTTACTTGAAGGTGGTATACGAGTGCCATTTATCGTGTCTTGGCCTGGTAAGTTAGAAGCTGGTACGCGATATCATTATCCTATTACCGCATTGGATATTTTACCGAGTTTCGTTGCAGCGGCAGGTGGCCGTATTGAAAAACAAGATAACATTGACGGCGTTAACGTGTTTCCTTATCTAACCATGGAAAAAAGCGGTAATCCTAATGCCAAGCTAATGTGGCGCTTTACGGTCAGTGCTAGTATTCGAGAAGGCGATTGGAAACTCATACGTTTACCCGATAGGTTACCTCAGCTGTACAATGTGAAACTTGATGTGGCCGAGCAACACGATGTTGCAAGTAAACACCCAGAGCGAGTGAATAGACTGTTAAAAGTACTTGGCCAATGGGACGTATCTACGCCACAACATTTGTATATGGAAGGTGCTAAGTATAAGAAGATTCAGCTTGATAGTTATGATGTTGAATACAACTTAATACAGCCTCAGGAATAGCATCAGTTTGTTTCGTTTCCTAACCACTATATTTGCTTGCACTACTTCTATCGCTAGCTTTGCAATAGACGTAGCTGCAAGTGAATATAGCGATATCAACCCTCACACAGATATTTGGTACAAACAAAGTGCACAGCACTGGGATCACGCTTTACCACTAGGCAATGGCCGGCTTGGTGCTATGGTGTTTGGTGGGATTCACAAAGAACGTATACAACTCAATGAAGATACGATTTGGGCTGGGCAGCCAACAGACACATACAATAAGGGCTCGAAACAACAGTTAGATGCATACCGCAAAGCCCTGTTTGCTGGCGATATAAAATCCGTCGATGATAATATCATGGCGGATTTTTCTATTAATTTAGAACCTAAGCGTTCTCATCAAACTTTAGGTGATTTGACCATTGCCTATCATTACGCTGAAGGTCCGCTAACCGTCCGTAATTATCAAAGAAAACTGTCACTTGATAACGCGCTTTCAACCGTGAACTACACGGTAAATCAAATTGACTATAAAAGAGAGACTTTAGTTAGCCAACCCGAGCAAGTGCTTGCGACAAGGCTCACCAGTTCTGCAAAAAACGCCATAAACATTGCTATTACCTTATCCAGACCTTTTGATAACGGCCATCAAACGGCTGAAGTTAGTGTAAAAGCGAATCAAATCGTGATGAAAGGTCAGGTAACGCAACATGGCGGTATAGACCCGAACAATGGTGCTGGTGTGATGTTTTATGGCTTGCTTGGCGTAAAACTAGATAGCGGCGCAGTAAACATTCGACAAGGCCAATTGGTCATTGAAGGCGCAAATACAGTAGAAATATACTTTTCTGCCAATAGCAACTTTTACAACGAGCGCTATATAGAAAAAACACAAAATGAATTGGCACGCGCCTTGTCATCCAACTGGCAACAAATTAAAGCGCGCCATATAGACGATTTTCAAAGGTTCGCAAAACGCTCTTCGTTGAAACTGTCAATGTCGGAACATTCTTTCTTACCCACAGACCAGCGCCTTGCACAAATAAAGGCAGGCGAACAAGATCCGTCGTTTTCCGCATTGTATTATCATTTTGGACGTTACTTGTTAATCAGTAGTTCGCGCCAAAATACACAACCGGCAAACCTACAAGGGCTTTGGAACAATCATATTAGAGCGCCATGGAATGGTGACTATCACCTTAATATTAATCTGCAAATGAATTATTGGCCTGCCGACCTTACTAACCTTTCTGAACTGCAATATCCACTGTTTGATTTTATAGAACGACTCGCTGAGCGGGGCAGAAAAAGAGCTAAAGACAGTTTTGGTGCGCGCGGTTGGGTTAGCCCTCATGCAAGCGATATATGGGCACCTGCATGGACAAGAGCGAGAAAAGCAAAATGGGGATTAAGCCATATTAGCAATGCATGGTTAATGAGTCATATGGTGGAAAGCTATCGGTATTCAAAAGATAAACAATTCTTAATGGATACGGTATACCCATTGCTTAAAGAAGTGTGTCTTTTTTACTTTGATTGGTTAGTTAAACATCCAGATACTGGTCAGCTCGTGTCCGGGCCTTCGGCGTCTCCAGAAAATGAATACTTAGTATTGGAAAATGGACAATGGGTCGCAAGAGCATCAACCATGGGGCCTGCGATAGATCAACAAATAATATCAGAGCTATTTAGCAATATGTTGTATGTTGCTAATGAGCTAGCAATTGAAGACACATTCATTGCGCAGGTAAACGAAACACAAAGTCAGCTTTCACCAGGTTTAAAGATAGATGAAAGTAACAGAATTATGGAGTGGTTTTACCCTTATCAAGAAGCAGAACCAGGCCATAGACATATTTCGCACTTATATGCGCTTTATCCGGGCAACACCATTCATCCGATAAATACGCCTAAGCTTGCTGCAGCTGCACGAAATACCATTGAACATCGCTTAAAACACGGCGGCGCAGCGACTGGTTGGAGTAGAGCTTGGATGATTAATTTTATGGCAAGGCTTCACGATGGTGAGGCAGCAAAACATCATTTAGACGTGCTGTATCAAAAATCAACGTCAATCAATTTATTTGATTTCCATCCACCTTTTCAAATTGATGGAAATTTTGGCGCAACGGCAGCGATTGTTGAAATGATTGTTCAATCGCATGGCGGGTTTATTGACCTGTTGCCTGCGCTACCAAGTGAATGGCAAACAGGGACATTGCTCGGAGTTAAAGCTAGAGGTGGTATTGTTATCGATATTCAATGGAATCATGGACAACTAACCCAAGCAGCGTTGTCTAGTCCATTTCAACAAACCACCGTTGTCCGTCATTTGGGGCAAGGCATTAGCATAACTACGAGCGCTGGAGAAAGCGTCAAGGTAGAACAGTTAGCACAGGGCAAATACGCGTTCGACTTAAAAGCGAATCAGTTGTATTTGCTCAGTACATATAATTAAAACAAAGGTGTAGTAGTGAATAAAATTTTTATCTTTTTTACTGTGTGTCTTTTATTATTGGGCTCAGCCGGTGCTGATGCGCAAGAAAAGCAAAGCAAAGAGCAACCAAACTTCGTGTTTATTGCGATTGATGATTTGAATGACTGGTTGGGCTATATGGGCGGGCATCCGCAAGCCATGACGCCGAATATTGACGCACTGGCACAACAAGGTAGCGCCTTTACTAATGCTCATAGCGTATCGCCGGGCTGCTCTCCTAGTCGCAACGCGTTGCTTTACGGTGTAGAGCCATTTAACTCGGGACTCTACCCATTCTATGAGCATGATATTCATAAGCAGTTGAAAGAAAAGTATGTCAGCCTGCCACAGTTTCTAAAGGAAAATGGCTACAACACGTTTGGCGCAGGTAAAATTCACCATGGCCCAGAAAAGGGGGAAGTAGAATGGACAGACTACCTTGAGGTCGAAAAGTTTGCTAAGACCTTTGCCGAAGGAAAAGGGTTTCATGACAACAGCAAATCTTCTTTTAGACCAGTTACTAATCCATTTGAGCAACTGCCAGACTATCAAGTGACCTCTTACGGGGTTGATATCGTTTCTAAGAAACACGACAAGCCGTTTTTCGCAGCCATTGGTATTGTAAAGCCACATCTACCGTTCGATTGTCCAGTACAGTTTTATGACGCGCTCCCCGACGCTATTGAAGCGCCTGCAATGTTAGCCAATGATCTAGATGATATTGGACCAGAAGGGAACTCAATGCGCCGCGTCGGCGATGACAATAAGTTTAGAAAGAACAAGCAATGGGAAAGTGTTCGTCGCGCCTATTTGTCCTGTATTTCTTGGGTCGACCACAATGTCGGGCGTTTAATGAAGGCAATAGCAGAAGGGCCAAACGCCGACAATACAGTTGTTGTACTTTGGTCTGATCATGGTTTTCATTTAGGTGAAAAACGCACGTTTAGAAAGTTCACCTTATGGGAAGAAGCTTCTCGTGTTCCGTTTATCATTTATGATTCACGCAAAGCCAATCAAGCTCAGCAAAACGTTAATCAAGCGGTAACCTTGATCAATGTATATCGCACTCTAGCTGACTATGCTGGCTTGCAAGCACCAGAATATGTAGACGGTTTTAGCTTATTGCCGCAACTAAATGACCCTGAAGCGCCTATGGCAAAGCCAGCTATTTCTACGTGGGGCAGAGGCAATTATTCGGTGCGGACAAAAGGCTGGCGTTTGATTCGTTATTTTGATGGTTTTATTGAGCTTTATCACAACCAACAAGATCCCAACGAATGGCACAACGTAGCGGGCGATCCTAAGTATCAAAGTAAAAAGCAAGAGTTACTGGCCTTGTTGCCAGCCCACGAAGCACCCATTGTTGAAGAGTATATTGCCGACTGGAGCCTCTACGGCGCGGATAAAGCGCGTTTAAAGAAAAGTGGTAAAAAAGACGGCAATAAAAAAGACAAAAAGAAAGAAAAAAAGAAGAAAAACAAAAATAAACAGAACTAAAAAGCCTTGTTGGGCATTACTCGATATAGTTATAGAACTCTATGATGCTATAGCTATATCCTCGCTGTGATTGCCCAACATTTAAGGCCAGTATAATTCGTTTATCGATAAGGCTTTAAAGGAATATCATTGAAGATGAATCGCTTAATTTTCTTTATGTTAGCCATTACGCTTTTTTATCCAAGCGTATTACTTGGTAAAGAAAATCAGCAAGCCAACGTATTACTTATCGTTGCTGATGATCTAAGGATGAATATCGGTGCTTATGGAGATGCAGTAGCAAAAACGCCCAATATAGACGCACTAGCAAATGAAAGTGTGAGGTTTGATCGTGCCTACGTGCAATTTGCAAGTTGCAATGCATCACGGGCCTCGATGCTAACTGGAAAATACCCAGATAACATCAAAGTTTGGCGCCTAAACTCCCATTTTAGAAACACCGCCCCTAATGTCGTAACTATGCCTCAGCATTTTAAGAATAATGGCTATCATACTGAGTCTATTGGTAAGGTTTTTCACAACTATGCCAATATTACTGATAGCATATCGTGGTCAGTCCCAGCGCGTTTAAATCAAGCCTCTCATTTTAACGATTATGTTAATCCTGAAAGCCTAGAGGATGGCAAGAAAAAAGGGGTTGCAACTGAAGTAGGACAATCGTCAAAACGCACATATGTTGACGACCAGATAACAGTAGATGCAGTACAAACGCTAAAGCGATTAAAAGGCAATGATAAACCCTTCTTTCTAGCGCTTGGTTTTATGAAGCCCCATTCTCCGTTCAATGCGCCAAAACAGTTCTGGGATCTATATGACAGAAATGAAATAGAAGCTTTAGGGGCATTGTCAAAACCTACCAATGTCCCGGACATTAACTGGTTTGATTATAAAGAGCTACGTACACTTACTGACCTCCCTAAACGTAAACCTTTTAGTCATGCGCAACAACAGCGTCTGAGGCATGGTTATTATGCAGCGACTAGCTATATGGATGAAAATTTAGGTCTCGTCATACAAGCACTTAAAGATAATCACTTATATGAAAATACCATCATTGTATTTGCTTCCGATCATGGATATCACTTGGGGGAAAACAACCATTGGACTAAAGCGACAATTCGCGAATTAGATACTCAGGTCCCATTGTTAATTAAAGTACCAGGCAGAGAAAGAGCTATAAGTAAGACACTTGTAGAATATGTCGATTTATATCCAACGCTAGCGCAACTGTCAGGCATTGCATTACCTGCAGACGTCGATGGCGCAAGTTTTTATCACCTGTTAGAACAGCCAAACTCGACTCATAAAGCAATGGCATTATCTCAAACTGCCAGACCTTGGCCTAGTAATAAGCCCGTAAAGCAGATGGGGTATTCCATTCGAACCGAACAATATCGGTATACCCGCTGGGTCAATGTAAATAGTAAAGAAATTTTAGCGGAAGAGGTCTATCGTATTGAGCAAGATAAGCTTCAACGCGACAATTTAATCAATCATATAACGAGTAAAGAGCTAGCGCATTTGCGTTCGTTGTTAACCGATAAACTAATGTTTTAGCTATAAAGCAGTATTGATGCACAAATATTGTTACACATAGAGTTTGGTGTTAACTTAATGTTTTAATTATTAATTTTATGCCGTGTTATCGTCGAGTAGGTTCTGGACTAGAGCGTCATTCTCATTAACTAAATGTTAAATCATTAGATGGAATTTGTAATGAATTTAAAAGGGCGGTTGTTTCTTGCGGTGATGGTAGGCCTAGCTACAATTTCTGCTTTGCTAGTTGGAGGGCAAATAGAGATAGCTAGTGATGCGATAAATTTAGTGAAGTTGTGCGAACAAGAACCGTTAGCCGATTGTTTAAGTTCACACGACTATTTCAATTTAGTTAACGGTTGGGATGGTAATGTGAAATTGTATTGGGTGTTGAGCGTACTTTGTGTACTGGCAGTAGGTTTTTTCTCTCCTAAACCAACTAAAAAATGACGCATACATTCTATCCAGCGCAATAGGGTACAAACGCAAAATACTTGTTTGGCGTTTGTACATACTTAATTGTAGTCAAGTGTTATACGACGCGTGATTAGGAGTCGGTGGGCGTTATGAAAAATCTCAGTTTTCTATTATTTTTGATAATTTTTAGTTCTACTTCTGTTGCCTGTAGATATAAAGAAAAATCAATAGAATCGCATTATTCAAGCTCGGAATTTGTTTATGAAGGAGTTATTACCGGAGTTTTTTACCCAGATTTTGAGAAGGCAATACGTTCATTAGAAAGGCCTATTAAAGAAGGTTCAGACCTTCCTTTAATAGTTGGCGAAAGAATGATATTTGATATTACCCCTCTCAATATTTTAAAAGGAAAAGACGTTCCTAGAAAAGTTATATTTAGTGGATGTGGTTCAGGTAGTGCAACGATAAAGTCTAGGGTTCTAATTTTCGTCTCAGAGTATAAAAGCCAATGGTATGGCTACTTTTTGCAGGATGGAGAGCATTCGTTTAAAGAGGCTCTAGCCAAAGTTGCCAATCTTGCACAAAAACAGGCTAATAATTGAGAAAAATGTTTGCTGATTTCGTTCATCAACATTTCAGCCTGGTATTGTTCATCCTTATTAAGGGGGGGTTACGTTGTTAGACTATAAGTATGTTTAAATTATTTATTATACGTTTTAGTGCTTTCTTTTTGATATTCGTAAGTTGGCATTTCATTAACGAAAAATTTTTAAATCTGGGCTTTGATCCAATAGAAGTCAATATGCAGGTACTTTCCTATCCTTGGAGTTACTTTTTGTTGGATTATAAGGTGAATTTCTTAACATTAAGTTTGTTGTTAAGTCTAGGGTTTGCGTTAAATCTTACTGCCTTGGTAGCACTTTTAAAGGTTTTTAGAAAAGTTGAACCTAACAAGCAGACAAAGCCCAGTAAGTTACTTTTTGCAAAAGTAGTTTTAACTAAACACCATTTTTTAGGTATAGCTATTTTATCTGGAATTGTCGCTATTGGTAGCTTCGTATCTCATTTTTACTACATCAACAAAGCTTCATACATCAAGGAACAGCAAGGACTGCAGTTGGTTAGTGATGCACGTAGTTTAAATCTTCTAAAAATATTAAAAAGTGGTTTAGATAATGGTGAAATCAAAGCAGTAAATGCCGCATTAACAGAGATCATCAATGATGAAAAATCTCGTATTTCTGCAGAAATTAGCAATGTTGAGCTAAATCAATTTCAACTTGATTTAATAAAGAATGCCATTAGTGATAATGAGTTTGAGTGTCAACGTGGCGCTGAAGCAGACCAACTTAGTAGCGCACAGTAGAAAAAGCTATTGAAGCGCAGAATTACTGCGCTTATCGGTTTAGAGCAGTATTGTTCCGTCTCTATTTTGTATATTAGCTCTATGGTAAGGCTACCTCAAAGGGGGTTGCTGGTAGGCCATCCGCGCTAAATAAGTTAGCCTGTTCAGGATTGTCTGCCCAGGCGTATCGTACAAACTTTGGTTGACTGATGTCGTTATGCCACACCTTTACGCCGCTTGTCGTCAAAGACGCTTTGGCCCATCGAAACTGTTTATCTTGCCCAGCAATGGCAAACCCTTTGAGTTCATTACCCTGTACTTTTAATCCTTTACCTATATGTTCAAGATGAATGAGTACTTGATTATTATTTACCTCAGCGCTTAACAACATAGGGCTGACAAACGAAACGTCTTTTTCGCCATAAGCTAGGTAACGTGCGCCTAATGCGAGTCGTTTACCTACGGTTTCTTTGTCTTTGGGGTGAATGTCGTGTCGTTCGCCAACATCAATCGCTAAGGCCATTGCTGTATGTGGTATGGTTTTAAACACTTGTGTTTGCTGATCACGTAAAATTGCCCAGTTGCTGTCTTTGGGCTGCTCATCAGGCAGACGGAAGTTAGCTAATTGCACGAACATGAAAGGGAGGTTAGGTTGTTCAAAAAGCTGTCGCCAAGACGCGATTAAAGTAGAAAAACGCTTGGCATAATCATTTGGCTTGTTCGTGTTGCTTTCCCCTTGATACCAAATTACACCTTTAAATCTCATTGGCTGAAGCGGTGCTATCATCGCGTTGTAAAAACCCGTTGGCTTAAAATCCAACTGCGTTGCTCGGTTGATGGAATAGGGAAGCTTTTTGTTAGGGTTTGCTTTACGCCAAGCTTGCCGCTTCGCTTTATACTGCGCTAAAAGTTGCTCCTTGAATTCGCTATTTTGCAACTGTTGAGCTAACGTTTGCGCGTTTGGAAAAAGCGACAAAGCTGAGAGACTCATCCAAGATTCTACCGGAGAGGCACCTACATTTGACGATATAATGCCGATAGGGACATCACGATATTGCGCTAGTTCTTTTGCAAAAAACCAGGACACGGCTGAAAACTGGCCGATAGTCGATGCGCTCGCTTGTAGCCATTTTCCATGCTTTATATCGCGTTGTTCTCCGTTAAAGTTATAATTTCGCTGTACTTTGAAGTGTCGAATATCGGGATAGCTTTTTTGATGCTTTTCATCTGGGAAACGCGAGATAACCTGTTCTAAGGTATACGCCATATTGGATTGACCGCCCGCTAAAAATACGTCGCCAAAGGCGATATCAGAGAGCGTTATAGTGTTAACGCCAACTACCTTAATAGTATGTCCAGTACTAGCCGCTTGTGCTGGTAAGGTGACTAACCAATTTCCTTGTTTGTCGGCTTGCGCACGATATGTTGCCCCTTTAAAGAAGACGCTAATGTCTTCTTTAGGTGCTGCGTGGCCCCATAAGTTAACCGGTTCGCCTCGTTGGATTACCATATGATCAGCAATAACTTTTGCTAACGATACCAAGGCGTAGGCTGGTTGAAAGGCGAGTATGCCTAAGATTAACGATAGTGACGTTATGAATTTCATTTTACTGGTACTCATTTATTGCTGCACAAGACTTTCAGGCGCATTAAATACGCCGTAGACCGCTAATTTTAGTTTTTCATTAACAGTGGACGTAGCAACAACGGCGTCAATGATAGCTTGATAGCTTTCACTATTATCAGGCTGTGATAATTGTCCGGCATTTAAATATCTATCTAAGTGATCAACCACGGCCTTAGCTTTGTCGTGGTCACTGCCACTCGTCTGGCTATGTAACACATTAAGATAATGATAAGAAAGTTTTACTGCAACTTGCTGCTGGCTATAGCTACTTTTGTTAAATGACGACCAACGAGCAAAACCAGCATCGATTAATTGATAGCTAGCGTTGAGGGTAGACACTAATTGACTTTCAGTCATAAGTTGCAGTTCTGGCGCTACAAGTGAGGCATTAGCAAGCGCACCAGGTGGCGTGTAGTCAGGTTGGAAAAAGTTAAATACAGAGTCTGCCCCTAAACTATACTGCCCAATGTTTATATCACCCACTCTTAGCAGAGTAGCATTGTCTGCAAATTGTGCGAGCTGAGACGCGTTTATACCTTGCTCGTATAGCGTTATGCTGGAGTATGCCTCTAGCAAACGCATCAGTGCAGTAAAGCGAATGACAGGTTCTTTCACTTTGCCGTGCGTTGTAGAGTAAAACACGCTAGGGTTACGTGCTTCTGGATCGAGCAGAATAGCTTTAATCGTTGCACGCATGTCGCCTTTTGTGCCAAAAGCTTGGGCCACGCGTTCTATATAATCAGGGCTAGGGTTTGACGTAACAAAGCGCTTAATTAATTGTTCAGCTATCATAGGCGCAGTTGAGCTGTGCGCTACAATATACTCAATAACCTCCGTAAGCTCTTGATCGGCATTTTCAACGCTTGCTTCACGAGCAGGAATTTCAATTGCAGTACTGCCATCGGTAAACAAGGTTTTTTGCTCAAAATCATGCTGCTCTGCAAAGAATATCATGGGTTCAATCCAGCGATACTGGTTTTCTTTGACGCTAGGGTAGCGATTAAAGTATTGGTTTTTAGTTTTCTCGTCATTTAACGTTACGTAGCTAAAACTTAAACCCGTAAAAACTCTCGCGAGTGCTTTAATCGTGTCGTTGTCGTATGTTGGAGCAGGTAAGTTGCTTTCATTTAACTTGATGCCGCCATTTTGTTGCCTATGCACAAGACCAAAGCTAAAGAGTTGCATAATTTCTCGAGCATAATTCTCATCAGGGAAGGTGCCTTGCTCGGCGTCGGCTTTAGTATTTCTCAGATGACTGAGCCAAAAGCCCATGATTGGGTGACGCGAGGTATCTTCCAGTAACACCGTGTAGTGACCAAAGGCATTGCCTGCAAGCATATCCCAATAGCTAGCAACGCCACGGTGAGCATTTCTAATCTTGTTAACTTCATCGCCAATCACTAGTATTTCACTTAATGCAAAGGCCATTCTGTGTCTTAGTTGGTCATCTGCATACACGGCAATAGGCCAGAAGGCATCTCGCCTTGCATGCCAACCATCTTCCTCTGAAAAGTGTGTATTGGTAGCGTCGGTGAGTGAGAGCATCGATGTTGGCGTTAGCGCAAATTGTTTTTCAATCCAGGCGTCGTATACCTGAATTCTGTTGCTGCCAGAATCATCCATTTGCGCCTTTAGTGCATCAACTTCCTGCGGTGTTGCGCCAAAGGTAGATTGGTTTAGAAAACGGACAATATCACGCTCTAAATCGGCTGCTGTAAAGGTCGATTGCTGCGGTGGTTGTACCGAATTGTCATAATTGAAGGTGGCATATATTTCACCTTCGGGATAATTAGCGGTGTGAATATTTATGTAAAGTTCACCAGCGTATAAAGCATCGATTAATTGTTGCTTTGTGGTAAATGGCCCACTTGGTGAAAGGTCCCACACATAATTTGAAATCGAACCTTTATGTTCGATATCCTTTATCATGGCACCATGAGGCGCTAGGTGGATATGCTGATCTGTCTGTGCCGTCGACAAGTTGTCAAAGGAATAGCTAAGCGTTGCTTGCTCATTGTCTCCTTGCACAACAAGCGAAGCGACACCACTAGCCACCGTTGATACCCCAGACTGGGCGCTAAAGTAGCCCAAAAACACCTTACCATTGTCATTTATATTTTCCGCATCAGCTACTGTAATGTCTACTGTGTGCTCGTTTGCAAGTTGGTACTGCTCATTAGCGCTTAATTTAACGGTGAGTGTTTCAACCACTTCAAAGAGGTTATCCTTGCTAGCATGAACTTCTATTACACGGCTGTTTTGATTAGCGAGTAACATCAAGCTATCTGTGACTTCACCGCCGTCGCTATAAAGCATTGCAATATCTTCATTACCAGCAATACCATCAGCTGTATCACTTAGGGTGAAATCGACAGAAATCGCTTCATCGCCCGAATCTCTAGAAAGCTTAAACTTGGCAATTTTTCCACTTTTTTCAATTGCATTTGCTTCAACAATATCAATAGAAATTGTCGGGATAACCTTGGCTGGCGGCTCTATTGGCGGCGCTGGTGGCGGTGTGTCTTCTCCTGAACTACCGCCACAAGCAGAAAGGTTTAGAGCAAATGCCATCAGCGCGATTGTAGTTATTAAATTTTTCATGGCTTACTCCTTAAATAATGCTAGATTTAGTGCGTCGCTAAACGGGTCTTCAAAGTTGCTCAGTGACGGAAAAATGTCTGCGAGCTCTGCTTTGTCAACACCAAACCAATGGGCAATGTGAGCATTGATGTAACTTGTTGGTGTAGTTGGTATCCATCTACCTCGTGCACTATCTACGTCCAGTCCCTGGCCTACATTGAGATCGGGGTGTTCGCCAAATAATTGACCGCCGTTAATTGCACCTCCCATAATCATTGCCATGCCTCCCCAAGCATGGTCTGTACCGGCATCTTCAGTGCTATCATTAGGCGTCAATGTGCGACCAAATTCTGAACCGATAAATGTTACGACCTGATCAAAGTCACCTTGTGCCGATAGCGCCTGTTTAAATGCCGTGATCGCTTGGTCTACGTCATAAAGTTGTGACGATTGGTCCGATAACAAGTTTTGGTGGGTATCAAATCCGCTAAGTGTTACGTAGTAAATAGGACGTTTGTTGGTGTTTGATTGTTTACCTGCAATCATTTTGGCGATGGTCTTAAGCGCCTTGCCTAATTTTGTGTCAGCATTTTCAAATAACTGGTCATAGTCTACGCCGTTACTTTCGGCAACATCAAAGGCGTCATTAATCACCGCTTGCGCCTTCTTTACGCTACCAAAAGTCTGTGCGTATTTTTCTGCCATCAAGTGACGAGTGCTGTTTGATTCAGAAAATAGCGTGTCTAGCATAGTTTTATTGTGACCAGAATTGCCGCGAATGTTCTCTATGCCATTTAAACCAAGGGTAAAGGTATTAAGCGAACCACCTTCGCTAACTTGGAAGGTGTTTAGCCCCGACAGCGAAATTAGCGGTGATACATTTTGATCGGGGTTTTGAGCACTTAATAGCTCTGCGACTTTTCCGCCCCAGCCATAGTTAAATCGTGCACTGGGTTCACTTTGAAACTGACGCTGTTGGTCTGAATGAGAAAACAACTGAGGAGGTAGCGCCACCGACTTGTCTAAAAATTGCTGGCGAGATGTCGGTGCAAGTAAATTGCCGGTATTGCAAATAAACGATAGCTCACCATTGTTAAAGAGTGAGGCTAAGCCACTACAACTTGGGTGTAACCCAAACGTTGATTGCTCGCCACCGCCGTATATGGGTGCGGCTTTTGTAACATTGATTGGGTGTAGAACGTCTTCACTAATGGCGACATTGCCACGATGTTGCTCATAGCGCGAACGCAGCGCATTGCTCCCCATAGGAACTAAGGTGTTATGCGCGTCATTGCCACCAGCAAGTAAAATATAGACCAAGGCTTTATAGTCACCGCTACCATCAGAAAGTAGCTCCGTTGCATTTGCTACGCTGACTAGGCCAGTTGAGCTTAAGCACGCGCCAGCAGAAAGCGATAAAGATGCTTTAAGTAATGTTCTTCTTGTTATTGTTTTCTTTAAATGCATATGACCGCCTTTTTATTTTTGTACGCGTTTTAATACATAGTTAATTAAGTTGTTTGTAATGATGTCAGCGACAGGATCACGAGATAAATGAGGTATCAACTCTAGTGTGTTTAACCATATCTCTCCTCGGCCAAGCTTTACGCTTGTGATGTCTGTTCCCGTCCATACGTCGCCAGGGCCAGCATAATGTCGTTTCATCAATGTCATATCTGGAAAGTTGTCATTGGCAACGACAGTTACGATGTGGTCATGTTCAATGCCCACCATCGACATTTTTGCTCTTACGTTTTCATATACGCCGTACATCGCTTGGTTTTGTGGCAATTTCTCGAAAATGGGATGCTCGGCGACAACATGGGACATGCCTGCCCATAGTCCCGACGACGCTTTAATGTCTACTTCAAAAGGCAAGAACTGGCTGTAACCTCGACTTAGCACGCCACTGTTCCATTTCGGACGTTGATACGGAAATTGCAAGTAAATCACGTGCCCGCCACGCTCTGCAAACCTTTGTAATTGTTGATTTAACGTTCGATAGTCTTGGTTTTGTTTTAATGCAACTATGACTGGAACGTCTATGGCTAAATTGTCAGTAAAACCGATAATTGCCTGATTTTGGTCAGTTAAATACTGGCGTAATCTGCCTGTTTCGTCGACTATCGCAATCGGGTTTTTACTCAAAGTAGGTAAATCAAATACATCGAATTCGATCGTGTTTTGTGTAATTGTCTTACCGTTTTCACTTAGGGTAGCAGTTACTAAATACTTGCCGGCGCGCATAATTTTATCTGTAGCATCTTGCATTAACTGAGATACATGACGGCGATAGTCAACAGCTTTTTTATGTTGCCAAATGGCGTTGCCATGGGCGTCTGTTACTTCAACATGCAAAGTTGCCGTTAATCCGCTTAAATCATTTATACCCGTCACCGACAGTTTAATTGCGCTGCCAACATAGGCATTTCGTGGAAACGTGCGCAAGGAAAGAATACGAGGTTGATTCGCGGCTTTGGTTTTTTCATAGACGGCTTCTTTTGGATTTCGCCACAAGTCTAAAATTCCTGCGCCCATAATCCAATCACCACCAGTAAGCGCATGGACGCAGTAG
Organism: Thalassotalea agarivorans; assembly: GCF_030295955.1. Lineage (NCBI taxonomy): Bacteria > Pseudomonadati > Pseudomonadota > Gammaproteobacteria > Alteromonadales > Colwelliaceae > Thalassotalea > Thalassotalea agarivorans. The sequence continues at coordinate 2,037,436 of NZ_AP027363.1, read as the reverse complement.
CCTGTTACATTGGCATTTGCCCGTGTCGCTTCAATCATTCTAGCGTTAGCTAGTGCATGAATTTCTTGCTGTTCATGATAAAAGGCCGTGGGCGACTGATATACGTTAGATAATTCAGTAGTGATAGTTTGTTCTAACTGTTGCCCTAACTTTTTGTGATAGCGAGTTGCTGGCACAATGGGATTGCCTTGCTCAGCAAATTGCGCATTAACACGCGTATAGTCTACGTAACTGCCATAACCGAGCTCAGAAACAAAACTGGTGACATTTTCTTTGACATTGTGACCAATAGGCTTGCCTTTAATGCCTAACGCTTTCCTTTGTTGTGCGGTATGGCCGACACCTAAAAATTTGTCATACCAAAGGTTGGTCATATTTGGTCCTGGATAGGTATGCACATCATTGAAGTGTTCAAATTTTCGGCTGTGAGGTAGATATACTTTAGCGCCAAAGGCCCAGCCACCAGACTCGTCGAGGATCAAGCGGCTTGGATCGTTGTCGCGCGCAAGCATTGCCGTTTCAGCCATCATTTGTTTCAAGATAGGGCGTCGTAATTCATTAAACAGCTCCCACATCACAATAGATGGACGGTTTCTGTCTTTACGTATGGTTTCAGTAATTTCGAAGTTTACTCGTCGTGGAAGATCCGGCGTGTTTACTGGTAAATCCATACACTCCAATACCGGCGAGCCAATCACCATAACGCCCATTTCGTCGGCTAAGTCTAACCACTCTGGTTGTGGTGGTCTTCGCCACGGGCGTATCATATTAAAACCGGCTTCTTTGGCGAGTTGGATTTCTTTTCGTGCCATAGCTAAATCGATAGGTGTTGCCACACCTACTGGATAAACCCCTTCTAAAAACACCGCTTTTACGTAGGTTTCTTTGCCATTCAAGTAAAAACGTTTGTCTTGGATTGTAAATTCTCTATATCCAAATCGGTCACTAACGGCATGACTCTTTTCGCCGTCTCGTATTAGGGTAACTATGGCTTTGTATAAAAAGGGCGAGTCAGGAGACCAATATTGAGGGTTTTTGATTTTTATAGTGGTCGCGACAGCATTCTTACCTGGTTGAAAAGAGCGGTCGAGCTTCTGTGTTGCAACGATTTTTCCTGATGTTACTTCTTCTATATCTATACGGACGGTGTCTTTGCTGTAGAACTCATCAAAATTAGTGATTTCCAATGCTACATTGGTTTCATTTGTTGCTAGATTAGTGTGAACGTAAAGATCGTCAATAAAGGTTTTTTTACTTGCAATTAAACGTACAGATTGCCATATGCCACCGGTAATACCACCTCGCCACTGTGGCGTCTCCATTGCCCCCATACCATCAATTACTTTGTCTGTATCAAGTAAAATAGGACCTACAACGCGCAATGTGATCACATTTTCTTTATCAAAGTGAAGCATACTATCAATACGAAATGAAAATGGGGTAAAGCCGCCTTCATGAACGCCAACAACGTGGTCATTAAGGTAAACTTCAGCACGATAATTAACCGCGTCAAAATTTATGTGCACAATGTTGTCTTGCCATGCAGCATCCACCTTGAATGCTTTTCGATATATGGCAACGCCTTCATAGTCTTTTTCTATGCGTTCCCAAACACTAGGCACAGTGATAGGTTTTATGTTTTTCTGTGCGAGGAAGTTTGCATTTTTATATAGTTGCTGCGTCTTTCCATTATTTTCTTTATCAAAAATGATTTGCCATTGCCCATCAAGTGACTGGGTTTCATGATGTGATTTTTGTGCATGCAAGAACGGCGACAAAACCAATGCCATTAAAAAAATCAATGTTTGTTTTAATACTGAAAGCTTAAACATAGTTGTCTCTAGTTATAATTTTTATTAATCAATGTTTTAACTGATAAAGCCAATTGTGCTTTGATTGTTTGGTAATCTTTATGGTCAGCTAAGTTTGTCCACTCATGCGGGTCATTGGCGTGATCATAAAGCGCCTCCTCACCATTTTTATATACCGTATATCGCCACTGTTTAGTGCGATATGTGTATGTTTGTTGCCAAATATAGTGCTTAGGTAAATCTGTAATTATTTTGATATGCCAATCAACATGTTTATTGAATCTCACGCCGACATCTTTAATAGGCGAAGTAATACCTGCTCCCATTACCGTGAGTGCGCCATCTGGTCCTTGCCATTGACTGGCGCTCTGGTCATCTAAAAAGGGCATCAAGCTATAGCCGCCAATAGTGCCTGCGCCATCTCTTTTTTTATGCTGTGGGCTTAAATCAAACAGTTCAACAAAGGTTGGAAAGATATCAATGAGAGAGACCGCTTGTTCTACTTTTATATTTGCTTTGGTTACGCCGGGAATACGCCAAAACATTGGGATCCTGGTACTTTCTTCCCACGGAGAATTTTTATAAAGAAAGTCTTTCTCACCCATTTGCCAGCCATGGTCACTGGTTAAAACAACAACAGTGTTGTCAGCGAATGGGGACTCATCAAGCGCAGAAAGCAGCAAACCCACTTGGTCATCCATAAAAGTAATACATGCTAAATAAGCCTGTAAAAATCGCTTAAGACCTTCTTCATCACCGTCAAACGAAGCTTGCAATGCATCAAAATAGCTAAGCCCAATGTGTTGTTTAGTGTAATTTCGAATAAAGGGTGTATCTTCAATATCATTAACTTTAATGTCGGGTAATACAATTGATTCCAACGGATACATATCGAAATAACGCTTAGGCGCATAAAGCGGTGTGTGAGGCCTAACAAATCCTACTCCAAGAAAAAAAGGCTGACTATGTTTGTCAGTTGCCATGTCCTTAAGTTTGTTTATTGCCCACCTAGCGTGTGCTTCATCAGGTAGTAGGTCTCTATTGTCTTCATTTTCGTAGTGAAAAGGTGCAAAAGGGTAGCCCCAACCAGCAGGCCTTTTACTAGGCTGATTTGTATCGAATGTTGGCACATCACTTAATGGGGCAAATGAACCATCGACAATATTAATTTCACGAAAGGGTTTAGGAACTGATGGATGCCCGGTTATGTTATTACCATCGTAGGCGTGAGGACCGTAATTCATGCGAGTAGGTACGCCCCAATCATGCCATATTTTAGCAATATTGTTGTGCAACAACTTGCCAGTACCGTAGAGTTTGTAACCTTTGTCTTTAAATAACTCCAAAAATGTTTTGTTGTGTTTTAACACGTATTGTTGATGCATAGGCGTCCAGCCAAAATCTCTAGAATCATGCGGATACACGCCAGTAAACATGCTGGATCGGGATTGCGAACAAACGGGCACATTTGTATGCGCATTAGTAAATGAAACGCCGCTTGCGGCAAGTTTGTCTAAATTGGGTGTTTTAACTTGAGGGTGACCACCTAAAGCGCCAACGTAATCATTTAAGTCATCCACCATGATAAACAACACATTTTTTTGCTCATTGGCAGTTACCGGTGCAAGTAAAAGCAAGCTCAGCAGCAGGGCATAGCAGTGGTTGCAAAATAGGCGCTTCATTTAAAGTGCGCCTTTTGTTAGCAAGCTAAGTTGTTTAGCCAACAGTTTCTTTTGTTCTGCGTAGGCTTTGTCTTCTGCAAGGTTGTGAAATTCAGTCGCGTCTTGAGCATGGTTATATAATTCTTCTTTACCATTGCTGTATTGAATATAGCGCCACTGTTTGGTCTTTAGAGCAAAGCTGGGTTTACCATTGGCCGCTACAACAGTAAGCGCATAGCGCTTTCTAGATTCACTCTTATTGATGAGAGGCTGCAAGTTTAGACCATCAAGTTGATGTTTTACTGCCTTTTCAGGCTTATCGTTTGTTGCATAGTTTACGATGGTCGGGTATACGTCGATTAAGCTAACAGCCTGATCAATGTCGACCGCATTTGGCTGCCTAGCGTCGTAAATTATTAACGGAACTTTGGTGGAACGTTCCCATAAATTATTTTTAAAAAGATTGTCTTTCTCGCCTAAGTTGTAGCCGTGATCGCTGGTGAAGATAACAATCGTGTTATTTGCAAAACGACTTTGCTCTATTGCTTGCAACATAATGCCAACTTGTTCATCCATAAAGCTCACGCTTGCAAGGTACGCTTGGTAATAGGTTTTTAGCGCTACTTCTTTATTCTCATAAGAAGCCATTAGCAAATCATAATGCTTGCGTCCCTTAGATGGCTTGCCTTGATAGATTGATTCGAAATAAGTATCTGCATCATCATCTTTAAGAAATGTAGGCAAGTTAATCTTATCAATAGGGTACATGTCGAAGAATCTATCAGGCACCACTAAAGGCGTATGTGGTCTGATTAAGCCGGTAGTAATAAAGAACGGCTTATCCAAGTTTTCTTTATCAAATTGCTTGATTTTATTGGCTGTCCAATTGGCATACATTTCATCAGGTAACAAGTCACGTTGTTGTTCGCTAGTGTATTTGAAAGGCTTCTTAAAACCGCCGTAATACCAACCATTAAAACCAGGTTTACCCTCACTTTCGGCAACAATTGGTACGTCTGATAAACGGGTAAACGTCGAGTCTAAAGGCCCCACTTGTTGATTGTAAGGTGCTGGCACATTAGGGTGTTGCGTTGTTTTTACACCATCAAATGCAAGCGGCGTGTAGTCAGGCCTAATGCCATATTCATCCCATGCTTTTGGCCATTGATGATGCATCACTTTGCCGGTGCCTGCGCTGTAATACCCGAGCTTCGATAGGGTTTGCATCATGGTGTCTGTTTCTAGCAATATCTTATTTTTACGCCAGTGGGTGAAACCATATTGCCCAGATTTATGTGGATAAATACCTGATAGCATGCTTGCACGGGAAGGGGAGCATACAGGGGCGTTAGAATGAGCATTAGTAAATATTGCGCTTTTCTTGGCTAGCTCATCTAAATGGGGAGTATGTACGCCAATTTCAGCGTTCAGTGGACCGATAAAGTCGTTTAAATCATCGGCAATGATAAGCACTATATTGGGTTGTTTATTGGTTTGATTAGCCTCAACGAAAGCGGCTGTATTTCCAGAAGATGCATTAGCAAAAGGAACCTTTACTTCCTCACTTAACCAAATTAGCGCGATGAGAGCAAACATATAAGCAATGTATTTCATTTTACTACTCCTTGGAAAAAGTAAAGGCAACACTTGCGTGTTGCCTTTTTTAACGATTTATAGATTGTTATGTGTACCAATCTTGATAGCCTGATCAGCGCTATAGTTCGGCGCAGAATTAACAGGGGTTAGCTGGAAGGAATAGCTGTAATTTTGTGGTTTTAACAAGTATTTCTTCCACGCGATTGCGCCCCAACTATTATCGCCACCGACACCATTTTGCTTAAAGTCGATATTTACATTAACCAAATCTTGCTTAACGATATCGATATAATGACGTTGTGTCTTTTCAACACCTGGATCGAACTCTGCCATAGGCTGATGATGCACACTAAAATCGAATGTCGGGCTACCAGTAACTTTTAAACCGATACCGTTTTTATTAGTTAGCGTAGCCCATCGAATATCGCTTCTGTTGCCATTTTCTTGAGGTCGAATGTAGTCAAACGCCATATCTTGAACTTCACCTTGGTAGATGCCCACAAATGCTGAGGTTTTTCTATCCCAGTAGTTCTCATGAGGACCACGACCGTAGTAGTTGACTTGGTCAAAACCGACTGGCATTTGGAAGTTGGTGCCGATACGAGGAATGCTACTAAACTTATTACGTTTTTTCTTTTTACCTTTGATTTCAACAGCGATTTTTTCATTAGCATTGCCGGCGAATTCAAACGCAACGTCAATATTTAATGCGCCATTGCCATTAACCGTATAAATGTACTTAACGTTTGATTCTGCTTCAGCTAGCACAACCGTTTGTTCTAGGACGACAAGATTATCTGTTGCTGAAACTACCTTTATCCCTTGCCCTTGTTGGTTATAGCTTGCTTGTTTCCATAGCTGTGCTCGTTTTACAAACGCATTTTCCCCACCACCAAAATCGTTGTCAGTCGGTGCTCGCCATAGATTGAATTTAAGCGCTTCTTTCAGCAATTCTGTTTGTTCGACCTGATAAGAGGTTAAATAACCAGACTGATCAAATGTCAATGTTGCACTGCCCGCAGAAACCACGGTGTTCTTGTCGTCATTGCTGACAGAAACCGAACCTGAAGCATTGTCATTGAACATTGGGGCGCTGCCTTGTTGCAGTAAAATTTGTTCACTTGCTAACAAGTGACCTTCTTCAACCAATGGATGCTGGCCTTTTGCGGTCGCGTAAAAGTTTACGTAGTACTCTTTGCCTGAGGTCAATGCAGGTAACTGTTCAGCTAAACTGAAACTAACGTTACTTTGGGCAGCCGCAACGGCATCAACGGCACCTGTTTTTACAACAACACCGTCTTCAATCAGACGCCACGCAATGTTTGTGTCTGATGAATCGCTAAAGAATTTTTCATTAAATAGCTCAAATTCGCCATTTGCCTGCTTAGAAAAATGAAGATCTTGATAGACTTTCTTCACTTCAAACAATGCAGGGTGCGGCGTACGATCAGGATTAACCAAACCGTTTAGACAGAAATTACCGTCGTTATAGACGCCTTCTGGCTCAAAGTCGCCACCATAGCCCCAAAACTCATTACCATTTTCATCCTTGGTGATAAGGCCTTGGTCCATCCAGTCCCAAATGAAACCGCCTTGAACTTGATGCTCTGCGCGCACAAAGTCCCAGTACTCTTTAAAGTTACCGTTGGAATTACCCATAGCATGAGAGTATTCCACCCAGAAGAAAGGGCGCTCAGGGTACTTACCAATATACTCTTTCTTTAACTTATCTACTTGGCGATACATCCAAGTAACAGCATCTTGGTGAGGTCTTGTTTTCGCCGTGTATTTTGATTGCTGCTCAGCGCGCTCATAAATGGTTAACCTAGAGTCGTCACGTTGTTTTAACCAATCATACGCTTTAACGTAGTTAATACCGTCGCCAGCCTCATTACCCATAGACCAAAAGGTGATCGATGGATGGTTTTTATCGCGTTCAACCATACGCTCAATGCGGTCTAAATGCATACCTTCAAACTCAGGATTGTTTGCTGGTGTGTCAGTTGGCTTATAGTGAAAACCATGAGATTCAATATTGGCTTCATCAACGATATAAAGACCATATTTGTCTGCTAAGTGATAAAAATATGGGTCGTTAGGGTAGTGTGCAGTGCGAACCGCATTGATGTTGTTTTCTTTAAACATTTTGACATCAGCTAGCATACTTTCGCGTGATACGACATGGCCATTGCGTTCGTCATGTTCGTGTCTATTTACACCCTTAAGTAAGATCGCTTTACCATTGACAAGAAATTGACCATCTTTAAGCTCTACCGTTTTAAAGCCTATGTGTTCACCGATATATTGCGTCGGTGTATCACCGTCGTATTGCGTCTCTATCATTAATTGATATAAGTTAGGTGTTTCGGCTGACCATGCTGCAACGTCTGCAATTTCAATTTGCTGGTTGATAGATTCTTCTTGGCCAGACAGGACAATTCTACTGGTAGATGTAGCTGCGACTACATTACCATCGCTATCGGCTAAGCTTACATTCACCTTCACTGTTTGTGCATGTGAATCCTTATTTGCTACGTCAATGGTTAAATCAAGTAAGCCATTTGAATAGTCGTCTGTAAGCGTTGTCTTAGCAAAAAAGTCTCGTACATAGGTGTTTGGCGCTGTATGAAGGTAAACATCGCGTTCAATGCCTGATACTCGCCAAAAGTCTTGGTCTTCCAAGTAACTACCATCGGTATGACGAATAACCTTGGCGGCAAGCACGTTTTCACCGTCAATAAGGTATTTTGTAATGTTAAATTCGGCCGCCGTTTTTGAACCTTCACTGTAACCAACTTCTTGGCCGTTAACGTAGAGATAAAAACCTGAGTTAACACCAGCAAAATGAATAAAGACCTGCTGTCCGTCCCAGTCGCTAGGCACGGTGAATGTGGTACGATAAGCACCCGTTGCATTCTCGTCTTGTGGCACAAATGGCGGATTTTTTGGGAACGGGTACTCTATATTTGTATAGATAGGGTAATCATAACCGTGCATTTGCCAATTGCTAGGCACAGGTAATTCATCCCAATTAGACACATCATATTCTGGTTTAAAAAAGTCTGCTGGAACCGAAGATGGATTCGGTGACCAATGGAATTTCCAGTCACCATTTAATAATTTGTAGTAGGGCGAGTTTTCGTATTTGTCTGCACTGACTTTGTCCGCGCTGTCATAAGGCACGAATGTAGCTCTAGGCGCTTCAGTATTTACCTTAAAAACACTCAAATCTTGCCAATAAACATAGTCGGTTTGACTATGAGACGGCTCTACTGTGGCCGCTGAATCCTGTTGGCATCCAGATAAACCAATGATACCCGCTAATACTGCCGTAGCTAATTTATGTTTATTCATTATTTTTATACTCTGCTAGTTTTTCAAGCGCTTTTTGTTTCAATGCTTGCAAGTCAAAAGCTTGTTTTTCTAATACTTTGTTAGTGTCATCCACGCCTTCAATAGCGTTAGATAGTAAATTATTTTCAAAGACAAAACTTTTGAGATTTTTGTGACTCACTTTGAGCTTTTCTTCAAAGTAAATCGTGTTGTTTGTAAAGAATGTATCGTTAGGAAATTGCTTACCCCAGTCATCCATATCGATCAGTGTATTATCAATGTTTGCTGCTTTTTTGGGCACGATAATGATGTTGTCGTATATTCGTGTATTTTCGGTTGGACCGGTTATATGAAATATTGGAGAAAACATACCTTTGTGGGTAGGGTATGGGCGAATACCGTCATTGATACTGATATTGCCGCGGATAATGGTATCGACTGTGCCTTTATTGATGTCTTTGCCAAGTTTAAAGCCATTGTTACAAACTAGTAGGAATCCACCGTAGTTATCATGGCTGTAATTGTATTGAATGACTGAGCCAAAAGAATTGAAATCTGCGTCGTAGCCTTGTCCATCCCATTTCGCTTTGTGTCCGCTTACTTCATTGAATTGAATAACAGTATTATCAGAACTCCATGGCCAGATACCCGCAGCGGCTTCGCCTTGTGGCAGAATATCAGGAAAATCTCGCAAGACGTTGCCCTCTATTAATGCACCGTCGCTGGCAATAACTACGATTCCGTCACCGGGTATTTGTTCGATTAAATTATGCTTAATTTGTACATTTAAGTTTGGATACCATTTCGAACGCTGTGCATTACCGTGAAAATTGATGCCATTGCGACCACTATGATGTAAATAATTATTAGCGATAGTTAATCCGTTATAACGGGTAGGGTAAATGTCGCCGCCATTTCTAATTAAAATAGCACTGCCACCACCTTGCTTCTTAATTAACGAACCATTGACGTTATACACTTCCAATTTTGACAATGTGATACCAGTGAGTTCACCCGCATTGTATCCGTCAACAATAATGCCGCGTCTGCGCGCTTGACGATTTTTACCTTTATTGGTTACCCCTAGATTTGAAACATGGTAGTGAGAAACATTATGCAGTAATAGGCTATGTAATTTTTGCCCCCAACCATGAATGACTGGCTTAGTGCCGTGGCCATATGAACTTATGTGAATCGGTTTACTTTTAGTGCCGCTGCCAATAGGTTCGAGTGTTCCGTTAAAGTGTTGACCGGACTTAAGTAATACTTTATCGCCTGGCATCAAATAGGTTTGATTTATTTTTGCTAAGCTCGACCAGGCTTGCTCTGGCGACAAACCAGAGCGCGTGTCATCGCCATGTTTAGCATCGAGGTAATACACTTTGTTTGGTAACGCGGTTAAATAGTTGTGTTGCGTTAAATACTTATCCATTTCCATCAGCGTTTCAGTATATTTCGACTGATTAAAGAAGCCGTGTTTCTCGCCTTTGTAAATGTGTACCTCAAAACGCGTATTGTATTTTGACAGTGCTTGCTTAAATGCGATCGCGGCTTTAGCCTTTACTGCGGTGTCTTTTTCTCCAAAAAAGCCGATGCCAGCAGGTGTTTTTTCATCGATATTGTGAAGCGGCGAGAAGTCGTGCCAATAGTCGCTTACCCTGTTGTGACCGTACCCATCGGCGCTGTTATCAAATACAGGGTTAAATAGAACCAGTAAATTTGGCCTATAACTGATGGTTTTATCGTCTGTGCTGTGTTCAAAAGCCGTATTAGTCGCCGTTGCTGCAGCTAAATGACCACCGGCAGAACCACCGCCAGCGGCTATCATATTAGGGTTTATGCCTAATGCTTTAGCGTTTTTTCTGATGTAACGCATTGCTGATTTAGCGTCTTTTACGCTTTCTTTTGGCGTTGTACCATGCTGATTTGCGACGCGATAATCGGCGCTAATCGCTACCATGCCGCGTTCTGACAAGTATTTTGCTTGGCGAAAAAAGTGGCTCGCATGTCCTGCATTCCAACCACCACCGTGGAAAAAAACAATGGCTGGTCGGTTGCTTTGCGCTGAATGATTCTTAGGAGTAAAAACGTGCAAGTTTAACGTAAAACCATCAATAACTTTATATTGCTCAACTATGTCTGGCTGGATAGATTGAGTGTCACCTAGCTTATTGGCATCGTTTGAAAGGTTGCTTGGCGTTGAGCACGCTGAAAGCAATACAGTAAGGCAGACGATATAAAACGTAATAGATAAATGCTTCATGGGATTTAATTCGTTAACTTCGGTAATTGTGGTAGTAGGGTGTTGCCACTAATATTTGTTGGATATTGAGCGCCTTGTTGCGCGAGTTTTGCCCGCATAGCAAATACCATATCGTACAGCATTTTAGGTTCAGTTTTGCTTAAATCATTTGACTCAGAGAGGTCATCTTGTAAATTGTAAAGTTGATATTGTTTAACCCCTTTTTTGTTAGCCGGGTTAAAGCGGTATATCAGCTTCCAAGGACCTTTTCTATACGTCGTAAAATACGAATGCCTATGCTCATGGGGAAAGTGCATAAGAAATTCTTTTTCGTCAGCGCTACTGCTTTCGGAACGTAATAGATTTTCACCATCTACTATGTAGTTGTTAGGTAGTGGGACTTGCAATGTTGCTAGCACTGTTGGAAATATATCCATGATAGTGGCTATTTCATTATTGATGTCTGTTTCTATTGGCAATGGATTTTGTGCTGATTCATTTGCCCACCCGATGAGTAATGGTGCACGCATGCCGCCCTCCCAGCTTGTGCCTTTTCTTCCTCTAAAAGGTGCAGCGGTCGCAATGTTATTGTTTTTGCCTATTGGCGAGTCACTGCCATTGTCTCCAGCAAATATGATTAAGGTATTATCCGCAATGTTTAAGTGGTTTAAGTGCGCAACAATATCGCCAAGTGACTTATCAACGCCTTCAACCAAACTGGCAAATGCCTTTGAAGCCTCTTTTTCTTGAGAGGTTTGGTACTTATCTATAAACCGAGGATCAGGTTGAAAAGGGGCGTGAACACCGTAGTGAGACATCAATAGAAAGAAGGGTTTGTGCTGTTTGTCCGATAAGGATATTTGCTTGATAGCTTCTTGTGTCAGCGCTTCAGTTAGAAATGTATCTTGCTCATAATAATGCGCTAAATCCGGAATGTTATGGGTTAGTGCTTTATTTTTTTGTTTAAATTTTTTGTGGTTACCATAATGGTCTTTACCATAATAACTTTTTGGTCTGCCCCAGGCACCGCCAGCGATATTAACTTCAAAACCCAGATTCAGTGGATTTGCACCTTCACTATTTAAAGGGCCAAAATGGCCCTTACCAATATGAATGGTTTTAAATCCACTTTGCTGCAACAGTTTTGGTAATGTAACTGCAGAAGAGGATAATCCTTGCCATTGCCAGTTTGACGGGCCGTATTCACCTTTGTTGTTCTTTGTTGGGTTAATCCAGGTGGTAATATGATGTCTAGCCGCATTCTGCCCCGTAAGCAAGGATGCGCGGCTCGGTGAACAAACGCTTTGCGCGTAAAATTGACTATATCGCGTTCCCCTAGTTGCCAATTCCGTTAAATTTGGCGTCTGGTAATACTCATTCAGAGGAAACTGTTTTTTCTCATTATCTTGGTTACTAATGAATGGAACAGAGGTATCCATTACACCAAGATCATCGACAAGAAAAACGATCACATTGGCTTGCTTTAGTGTAACGTCTTCATTCACTGCAACGGCATTAAAAGCAGTGCAGCTAATTAAAAGTAACCAAAATGAACGATATTGTATCAACGGCATTTGCATGTGCTTGCTTTCTCGAAAAAGGGGCAATCAACTCATTATTTAGCTTTTTTCTTATTCTTCTTTTTCTTGTTTTGTGTTTCAACAAATTCTGAGAACGAAATTTTCCCGTCTTTGTTCACATCCCAGTTGTTAAATTGATTTTTTGATTTTTCGATTTGCTGTTGCGATGTCAAACCCGACTTCTTCATCCATGCACTTGTTTGCGCTTGAAATTCTGTTGGACTTAAACTGCCATTTTTATCGGCATCGAGTTGTTTGAATCGCTTAGTTTGCCAACTAGCTGCTTTTACTTCGGTGTTTTCGTTTGCAATCGCTTGATCAGCAACAGTGATTAAAGTAGCTATTGTTAAAGTTAAGATAACTGTTGATAGTTTCATGGCTTTTGTTCTCTTTTAATTGTTATTTTAAGCGTTGATTCACTGGTAATTACTATGCTCTTTTTACCGTATTCCTATTCTCATTAAAAATCATGAACCTTATATAATAGGGTGGTTTTAATGAAAACGTTCTCCTAATTGCTTTAATATAATCTAATTTTCCAGCGATGATCAAGTTTTTACTTTATAAGGCTAGTATCTATGCATTTCTTGTTTATTCTTTATCATGCAGCATGTCAGGTGTTAGGCAAAGTCGATTTATTTAATCATGAAAAGAGTTGATATATAAAGTGGTAACGTTTACCCTTTTGTTTTTCATGTTACGAACATAACTATAACAATAATTTTTGGGGGAAGAATGAAACTCGAATGGATTGATTCAACCGTATTCATTGCTTATGTGCTAGGTCTACTTGTTTTAGCACTATGGATTTCTAAGGAAAACAAGCAAGAGGGAAAGAATACAGAAGACTATTTTTTAGCGTCTAAGGCTTTACCATGGTGGGCTATAGGTGCGTCTTTAATTGCTTCTAATATATCTGCTGAACAAATCATTGGCATGTCAGGTTCAGGCTATGCACTAGGTTTAGCTATTGCATCTTACGAATGGATGGCCGCCATTACGCTGATCATTGTTGGTAAGTATATGCTGCCAATTTTCTTAAAAAACGGCATATATACAATGCCGCAATATTTAGAACAACGTTTTAACAGTACTGTAAAAACGACCTTGGCGTTGTTTTGGTTAGCGGTCTATATCTTCGTTAATTTAACTGCAGTGCTTTGGTTAGGCGGGCTAGCCATTGAAACTGTCGCTGGTGTAGATTGGATGTTTGGTATGATTTTCCTTGCCGTATTTTCAGTTGCATACTCGCTTTACGGCGGTTTAAAAGCAGTTGCCTATACTGATATCTTGCAAGTTGTATTACTTGTTTTTGGCGGGTTGTTCCTGAGCTACCTAGCGTTAGACGCAGTCTCTGACGGCGCTGGTGTTATAGCTGGTTTTGGCATACTGACAGAACAAGTGCCGGGGCATTTTGATATGATATTTACGCCAGAGAATGAACACTATATGAGTTTACCTGGTATCTCCGTACTCATTGGTGGTATGTGGGTAATGAATTTTAGCTATTGGGGTTTCAACCAATACATTATTCAACGAGCTTTAGCTGCAAAAGATGTTAAAGAAGCGCAAAAAGGTATCGCTTTTGCTGCTTATCTAAAATTACTAATGCCATTAATTGTGGTATTGCCAGGTATTGCTGCAGTCGTGTTGTATCCTCAGCTTTCAGCTGCAGATCAGGCTTACCCTTCAATGATGGAATTGATGCCAACAGGTATTAAAGGGCTGGTATTTGCTGCGCTTGTGGCTGCTATTGTTTCGTCTTTAGCGTCGATGACCAACAGTATCTCTACTATTTTCACGATGGACATTTATTCGAAGTTAAAGCCTAACAAGAGCCAACGACACTACGTCCATATTGGCAGAATTGCATCGTTACTTTCACTTTGTATTGCGCTAGTTGTTGCAGAACCATTATTGGGTAAATTTGATCAAGCATTTCAATACATTCAGGAATTTACCGGCTTCTTTACACCGGGTATTGTAGTGATCTTTGTACTTGGTATGTTCTGGAAACGCACGACATCAGCGGGTGCTATGTCTGCAGCGTTAGGCTCTGCGGTATTATCTTTTGCTTTTATGAAACTTTGGCCTGCACTACCATTTATGGATAGAGTCGGACTTGTTTTCTTATTGTGCTTAGCCTTGTGTGTTGTTGTTTCGTTGCTTGGTAAATCACAACGAAGCGATGCGACGGTCAGCGTTAATGAAGTCAGCTTTGATACAGATAAACCGTTCAATATTGCAGCCTTAGGGGTAGTTATTATTCTTGTGGCGCTCTATACAACGTGGTGGTAAAAAGCCCTTACTATTAAAAAGACATTAGCATTAGAAAGCCCATGACATTGTCATGGGTTTTTTTTATAGCGCAACAAAGGCACGCCCATAGTATTTAAATAGTACGTAACACAGCAAGGCTATAAACACGGCCAGGTAAATACGTTTTAAATGTGTTTTCATAGTACCATTCATTTCTCTTTTTTAATTCCTAGAGTTTAGTTAAGGAATCAGGTTAAGATAAAAAAAATGAGGAAAATAAAACAATAATATGGATAAACAAATACCTAAACCCCTTATCGCTATTGTCGCGGTAATACAAGCCATTTGCCTTACCTTTTTATACCTAAGTGTTGAACACAAATATTGGCCAGCGACACAACCGATTTGGCTCTATAGCCTAGGAGCATTATGTTTTAGCTTTCCGATATTGACCTATTTAGGTGTTACATCAAATAACCAAAAACGTTTTCTATCCTATGCTTTGGGTTTTGCTACCCTACTTGCACTTTGCGGTGCTTATGTCGGTTTTCAATCTGAACCGCAAGAATATGTGCGCAATGGTGGCTTAGTCGCTATCTTCTGTTTTACTGGTCTTATCGCAAGCTTTAAAGCCTTGATGTATTTTCAGCAGTTAGCCAATCGTGAACCCATTACTTACCCTAATTTGTTTTTGTCTTCGTGGCGTAACTTTTTAATTTTTGGTGAATGCTGGCTCTTTACTCTCATTTTCTTAGGGATACTACATTTAGGTGCCGCGCTTTTTGCAGTGCTCGATATTCTCTTTTTTGAAGAACTGTTAGAAGAAGCTTGGTTTGTTATTCCCGTGCTCAATTTGGCGTTTGCTTTCGCGGCGGTTTTGTTTCGCTCAATAAGTAATACCGTCGATACCATCAGAACAATCTTAAAAACCTTGTTGAAGTTCTTATTGCCAGCGCTCGCTATTGTGTCGCTAGGTTTTATGTTTACTTTGCCATTTACAGGTCTAGACAAACTGTGGGATACAGGTAGTGGCACGTTGCTGGTTATGTGGTTGCTGGCGTTACTTCTATTTTTTGTTAATGCCGTTTACCAAGCCGATTTGGATGAAAAGCCTTACCATAGTGTTGTGCACAAAATCATATTGCTTAGTGTTGCATTAGCGCCTGTGTATAGCTTGATTGCTTTGTATGGTTTGTACTTGAGAATCGAACAGTATGGCTTTACGGTGTCTCGCTTGTGGGGTTTAGTCGTATGGTTTGTATTGACCGCCTTTGCATTTGGCTATTGTATTAGCATCATCAAAAAACGTGACCAATGGTTAACTTGGTTAAGTAAAGTCAATATCGGTATGTCAGTTGTTGTATTGGCAATTACTATTTTAGTAAACACGCCTTTGCTCAATTTTCAGCAAATCTCGGTGTCTAGTCAGTTAAATAGGCTTTCATCAGGTAAAATATCATTGGATGACTTCAACGCCCATTACTTGCTGTGGGACTTGGGCAGAGCTGGCTATTTGGCACTAGAGCAACTTAAACAAGAATATGCTGATAATGAAGCTTTTGTGCGCGAAATTGAGCGATTAATTGCAAGCCGCAACAATCGTGATGCTCCAGTAGATGAAAGTGAACAACTGACACAGGCCAAATTTACTGAAAGTGCTTTGTTTTATCCGGACCAATCACTGTTTGGAGAAAGCTTAATAACAGCTGTTTATGAGCAAGCCAAGAAAAATGAATGGAATTTCATTGATAGTAAAAATTACTACTTCTTTGCTGTTGATTTAAACCAAGATGATTCACCAGAATACATTGTGGTTCAAGAGAGCAATAATTGGACATCGGGCTATCTATGGCGATATCACGAAGATAAGTGGCAGCAAGATCACGTTAACATCTATAACCCTGATGGTGATAACTTTCTTAAAACAGCTATAGAGGAGCAAAATATTGCAGTTAAGAAGCCGAAATGGTCTTCACTGCAAGTGGGCTCTATATTGATTTCTATTGATGAGAAACGTAACGATTAAATCAAAGGGCAATGGCTTGGTAGTGCAAGCTTTAACGCTTTGTGATGCACCGATACACGAGCTTCGCGATATTGGCGAGGCTCGCCGTCAAGGTTAACCGAGATAGCGCTTTCACTTTGCCAATGCAGGGCAGCGGTTTGAAAACGTTTTATTACCGCGTTACTTTCCTTATTATCTAGTAAAGCAGATACCACTTGATTGATGTCTTGCAATGCAAATGCTGACATAGATACGACATCAATTAAGCCGTCATTTATCTTGGCATCGGGCGCTAACAACTGACCTCCGCCTGCTTGTCTGCCGTTGCAAAGAGCGGCGACTATCACTTCATCTTCTATTTGACACTCGTCAAAGGTTATCTTTCCTTTAAATGGCGTGAAATTTAGCGCTTGAACTAATCCCGATAAGGTATAGGCGCCGCCACCTAGAAAGTTTTTTAATGCAACGGGGGTATTAGCCGTTACCTCTGCGCCGAATCCACAACTGGCGACATTAAGGAAGTAATCATCATTTATTTGTACAGTATCAACGTCGTGTACAGATGCGGTAGCTGCTAGCGTCAATGCTTGTCCAAGATCTTCTGGTATAGCTAAGCTGCGCGCGAAATCGTTCGCCGTACCCAACGGAAAAATACCGACTTCAACAAAGTTATTTTTTGTTTTCATCAGCGCATTAACGACTTCATTCACGGTGCCATCGCCGCCACCGGCAATAATGCGTGTTACGCCTTCTGCAACCGCTTCACATACAAACCTTTCTACGTCACCAGCTTCAAAGGTCACTCTTACATCAATGTCGACAGATTCTCGCGCAAAAAAAATGGCTTGACGCACAAGCGCCAAGCCAGCTTTTTTACCATTTAAAATCAGTCGGGGATTAGCCATATTAAAGCTGCGATAATCGATAATCTTCGCAAGACTGCTCGTCTTCACACTCGCCATACAAGTACAAACTATGGTTAGTAAGACGCATTTTATTTTCTACCGCGACGTCAATTTGTCTTTGCTCGATAATGTCGTCTTCAAATTCGACAACCTTACCGCATTTTAGGCAAACTAAATGGTCATGATGTTTCTTATGGCTTAATTCGAATACAGACTTACCGCCTTCAAAATGATGTCGCGTGACAATGCCAGCATCATCAAATTGGTTAAGTACACGATAAACGGTAGCTAGACCGATTTCTTCTTTTTGCCCAAGTAGAATTTTATACACATCTTCCGCACTAATGTGCTGGTTACCAGGCGATTGCAATATCGCTAATATCTTTACACGAGGTAGTGTGATTTTGAGTCCGGCTCTTTTTAATTCTTCGTTTTGGTCTGCCATGATTAAATCCATTACTAAAGTCTGCGAAAAGTATAATCGCAAATGGCGTGAGTTTAAAGAGTAAATGCAAATGATTATCAAATGATAATCATTTATCTGGAATTTATTTACTAAATCGCCAGTAGTAGTGGCGCAACAATAAAAAAGCCAGCAAATGCTGGCTTCTTATTAGTCTAATATCTCGGCGAGACACATCTCTTCGTATACTTGCGCAACCCATTTGTCGACGCGTTCTTCGGTCAGTTCAGGCTGACGATCTTCGTCAATTGCTAAACCAATGAATGTATTTTCGTCCACTAAGGCTTTCGACGCTTCAAATTCATAACCTTCGGTAGACCATTGTCCGACTAAAATCGCTCCTTTGGACTCTACGATGTCACGCAGTGGCGCCATCGCATCAACAAAATATTCAGCGTAATCTTCTTGATCACCTAAACCGAATATAGCGACGAGCTTATCTGTAAAATCAATTTCTTCCAATTCTGGCAAGAAATCGTCCCAGTCACATTGGTTTTCACCGTAGTACCAGGTAGGAATACCAAGAAGAATTAAATCGAACTCTGCGATATCTTCTTTTGTACTCTTGGCAATGTCTTTCACTTCAACATTTTTTTTGCCAAGTTTCTTCTGAATCATTTTAGCAACGGCTTCAGTGTTACCCGTGTCGCTGCCGAAAAAAATACCTACTAATGACATAGAATATTAACCTTTACTTTGACTAATCTTTGCTATCACTTTTTAATGCGTCAGTGATAAGCGCTTCGATTAATTCGCTTCTGCTAATGCCTTTATCTCGCGCTAGCTCATCAAGCTGTTCAAACACAGTTTGGTGAAGTTTAAATTCAACACGCTTTAAGCCTTTGCTTTTGTCGCGTTTCACTTGATTGCGCTTATTAATCTTTACCTGCACACTGCGTGGGTGAGGGTTTGTCTTTGGACGTCCAGGGCGCTTTTCGTCGTTAAACAAATCAATTGTTGTTAAATCGCTAATCTCTTTAGCCATTTTAACCTACCCCTTGGGTTTCCCACACGAATTGGATGATGCCTTTGGCAATAAAACCAGCACATCCAAGAAACAATACGAAGTAAACAATATATCGACCAGTTTTTGGTACATCATTTTTTTTCATAACGTCATGGATTGATAACCCTATGAAAATAAAGATAAAAGCAAAAAATAAATTGAGTCCAATTGACTCGATCAATTCAAAATTCTCTGCGAGCATATGAGTACCCTAAAAAAATCTGCGCGCACTATAGCATAAGCGCAGAATATTTCGCATATTTTTCTGTCTTTTCACGCTAATTATTTTGGTAATAATAGCCTAGGCTTGCGTTAAAAAATGACTGACAACCTTGTTAAAGGCTGTTGGCTTTTCTGCATGTAGCCAATGTCCTGTGCCTTGGATGATTTTAGCACGTACATCGCTAAACAGCGCATTGATATGTGACTGATGGGCAGGAGTTACATAATCTGAGTCGCCACCAATAACAAACAAGGTTTTACCCTCAAATGCATTGGCAGAATCGATGCCTTTCATAATTTGGCCATAACCGTCTGCTATCTTAGTGACATCACATTTAAAGGACATTTGGTCATTGTCTGTTTTAAGGTTTCGTAATAAAAACTGCCTTACACCCGCTTCTTCAACATATTCAGCCAAACGTTGATCGGCCTGTTTGCGACTTTCAATCGTTGATGCTTCAAGCATTTTTAAGCCTGCTATGATACGCTCATGATGCGGTGGATACTGAACAGGTGCTATATCAGCAACGACGAGTTTCTTTATTCGCTCACCATGGTGTAATGCAAGATGCATCGCTATCTTACCGCCCATGGAGTGACCCAGAACATCGGTGCTATCGATATTAAGATGATCCAACGTGTCTAGCACGTCTTGGCTCATTTCCTCGTAGCTCATACCCGATACGTGAGGGGAAATGCCGTGATTTCTAACATCAACGCTAGTGACGCGAAAATGTTGTGACAAAGGTTTTGCCACCATATTTAGATTTTCCAAGCTACCAAATAAGCCGTGAATGAGTAACAAATCGCTACCTTCACCTATCTGGTTGTAGTTAAGTATGGTCATGTTTTTAAACCTAAATCGTTGGTGCGCATATTTTCGCTTGAAATCAGCCTACAAGTAAAGATGATTTAAATAGTAGAATTGCCAAAAAAGGCATTTTAATCCCTGCTAGTTACAGTATAATCGCTGTCGATTTTTCAAAGTTTTGAGCATTTTATGAAACACATCGAAATCGATGAAGAGCTCTACCAATATATTGCTTCTCAAACGCAGTTTATTGGTGAAAGTGCATCTTCTATCTTGCGTCGTTTATTGCTAATAGAGCAAGAAAGTGCGGCTGAGCCGCCAAAGCCGTCGCAAGAAAAACCTGAGGCGGCGAAACCAATGGCAACAGGTAATGTATTTAATCAGATCGATAAAGCCGATCTGGCGATGCAAAGGGGGGCAGTAGGCCGCTTTTTATTAATTTTAGCTGCGCTATATCGAGAGCACAGTGACGCCTTTATCGCCGTGACAGAAATTAGGGGCAGAGATCGTCTTTATTTCGCTGATAGCGAAGCCGCTTTAGCTGCTTCTGGCAGCAGTACAAAGCCAAGGCAAATCCCTGATTCACCGTATTGGGTTATTACTAACTCGAATACCACACGTAAGAAAATGATGTTAACTGAAGTAGCGACTGCACTAGGCTATAGCAAAGCAGACGTAGAAAAAATTAGAGACTTATTATAACAGTCCAAGGAAGAGATTATGTCGGTACATCCACATGCAGGTAAACCTGTTAGACCTGAAGATCGTATTAATATCGCACGTCTAGTCAGCGATTATTATTTACTTGCACCTGAATTAGATAAACCTGAACAATTGGTGAGTTTCGGTACCTCTGGCCATCGTGGCAGTGCCGAAAAGCGTTCATTTAATGAAGCCCATATTGTGGCAATTTGCCAAGCTGTTGCTGAGCATAGGCAAGCTGCTGGTTATGATGGTCCGCTTTATTTGGGTAAAGATACCCACGCGCTTTCTGACCCAGCATTCTCATCTGCATTGTCGGTATTGATTGCTAACGGCGTGCCAGTGGTTGTTCAAGAAGACATGGGCGTAACACCAACGCCGGTTATATCTCGCTTAATTATTGCGCATAACAAGAGTGAAGATTCAATTGCTGACGGTCTTATTATTACACCGTCTCATAATCCGCCAAGCGATGGTGGTATTAAATACAACCCGCCACATGGTGGCCCTGCAGAAGGTGAAGTTACTAAACTCATTGAAGCACGTGCAAACGAAATCTTAGCGGATTTCTTACAAGATGTGCGTCAAATATCATTAGAAGAAGTTTACGAATCTGAATTACTGCTTAAATCTGACTTTATTGGTTTCTATGTTGAAGAGCTTGCACAAGTGATTGATATGGAAGCTATAGCTAAAGCTAATGTGAAAATAGGTGTAGATCCTCTAGGTGGTTCAGGCTTACCGTACTGGCCAGCAATTAGAGATCGCTATGGTTTAAATATAGAGATTGTTAACCCAGTTATCGATGCTAGCTTTGCTTTTATGCCACTAGATAAAGATGGCAAAATTCGTATGGATTGCTCGTCGCCATATGCAATGGCAGGTCTTATTGAACTGAAGGACTCTTTTGATGTTGCCGTAGGTAATGATCCAGACTTTGACCGCCATGGCATTGTTACTAAGTCGGGCGGCTTAATGAATCCAAATCACTATTTAGCGGTTGCAATCAATTACTTAATGACACATCGCCAGTGGCCTGAAGACGCAAAAATTGGCAAAACTTTGGTTTCTAGCTCGCTGATTGATCGCGTGGCGAAGAAGTTGAATAAACCGTTGTCTGAAGTCCCTGTGGGCTTTAAATGGTTTGTCGATGGTCTTAAAGATGGCGAATATGCTTTCGGTGGCGAAGAAAGTGCTGGCGCTTCATTTTTAGCGTTAGATGGTAGTTGTTGGACAACTGATAAAGATGGATTTATCTTAGCGCTTTTAGCTGCAGAGATTCTCGCCGTAACCGGCAAAGATCCGCATCAGCACTATGAAGCACTTGCTGAAGAGTTGGGTAAACCTTGCTACGGCAGAGTAGAAGCGGTCGCCAATAGTGCGCAAAAATCGGTACTGACAGCATTGTCTAAAGAAGCTATTACGGCAACATCTTTAGCAGGCGATGAAATTGAGCAAGTATTAACGCATGCACCAGGTAATGGCGCTGCAATTGGTGGCCTTAAAGTGACCACGGCTAATGGTTGGTTTGCTGCAAGACCTTCAGGCACAGAAGATATTTATAAAATTTACGCTGAAAGTTTTGTTGATGAGAAACACCTAGCGCTGATAATCGAAGAAGCGCAACAGATAGTTGATGCAGCGTTTAAGGCGGCAGGAATCTAAAAAAAGCGCGAAAGCGCTTTTTTTGTATGTGCAATTCTTTGCTGTAATTCAGTTAATGATGTCCAGTGGTCTTAACAGCGAAATAATGATTGCTCAGCGATACAATATCCAGTAATTTAAACACGTGTTTTAAATGTTGGTATGATGAAACAACATGTCTACAAAAAATAAGATATTAGATGCCGCAGAAGGGCTGTTTGCAACCAATGGCTTTAATGGTACGTCGTTAAGAGAGATCACAAGTTTAGCCGAAGTTAACTTAGCGGCAGTAAACTATCATTTTGGCTCTAAGAAAGAGTTAATTAAAGCGGTTATGTCGCGCTATATGGACGAATTATCGCCCAATTTAGAGTCGGTATTGGCTGGGCTGTTAGCGCAAGCAGATAAACCGTCGTTAGAGCAGGTTTTTCGAGCGTTTATGCAACCGTTGGTCGCTTTAAATGAATTTAGAGATAATGGTACAGCCATATTTCTTCAACTGTTAGGTCGTGGCTACACAGACAGCCAAGGATTTTTAAGATGGTTTTTAACTACTCAGTATCCTGGTGTATTTACCTTGTTTGTTGATGCGGTTAAAAAAGCTTATCCCCAATTATCGACGGAAGATATGTTTTGGCGATTACATTTCACCATGGGCACTGTTGTCTTTACCATGTCATCGTCGGAAGCTCTGATAGATATTGCCAAAAATGATTTCGACCACAATGTTGATATTGCAGACGTGATAGAAACTGTCATTCCTTATATCGCGGCAGGTGTTGGAGCGCCAATAGATTGATGATTGGTCCACTCATGGTGGATGTGCAAGGCACAACACTTACTGAAGAAGATAAAGAAATTATTGCCCACCCACTTGTCGGTGGGCTCATTATTTTTAGCCGCAACTACCAGTCTTTGGCGCAGCTACAACAGCTGTGCCAGGACATCAGACGGGTAAAACCTTCAATATTGATCGCTGCCGATCAAGAAGGTGGCAGAGTGCAGCGTTTTCGCGAAGAGTTTACCGCCGTACCTGCGATGGGCAAACTATCAAGCTTAGCGCCTGTTGCAGGTGTATCGACAGAAGAGCTAGCACGCGCATGTGGGCGAGTTATTGCTTATGAGGTTGCCAATGCAGGACTGGATATAAGTTTTGCTCCCGTGCTTGATATAGACAATATCAGTGATGTAATAGGTGATCGCGGCTTTGCCAACAACCCTCAACACGTGCAGGCATTAGCCTCTGCTTTTATTGCCGGTCTAACGGATATCGGCATGGCCGCAACAGGTAAGCATTTTCCCGGGCATGGCAATGTCAAAGCTGATTCTCATGTTGCTCAAGCAATAGATAATCGCACTAGAGACGATATTTTTAACCACGACATGACGGTGTTTTCAGCTTTAATTAAACAAAATAAGCTGGCTGCAATGATGCCCGCACATGTCATTTATCCTGCTATCGACAATCATTCGGTAGGCTTTTCACGTATTTGGCTGCAAGATATTCTGCGAAACACATTATCTTTTACTGGCGCAATCTTTAGCGACGACTTATCTATGGCAGGTGCCGCTCATGTTGGCGGTTTTGTTGAGCGTGCCGAGGCAGCGCAAGCAGCTGGCTGTGATATGCTGCTTGTCTGTAATGATCGCTCAGCGCAAATATCGGTAATCGACCGCGCTAATATTGATATAAGTGGCGAATCGTCCAAGCGATTAGAAAAACTATTGCAGCGCACTAATTTAAAAAACAAACAGATTGAATCGTGCTATTTAGCGGCGAAGCAGTTGATAGAAAAATTATAAAAATTATGTTTAATAAATCTACCTTTATTGTTGTGGCGCCAGTTGTGGCGTTATTCAGCTACTTTTTATTTACGCAATTAGGCTTGGCGCATCAACCTGCTGCCGCTGCAGCCGTTGCTGTACTCACTGTTATATGGTGGGTAACAGAAGCACTACCCATTCCAGCAACCAGTATCGTACCATTTGCATTATTGCCTATGCTCGGCGTTGTTGACCATAAAACCGTAGCATCGGCGTTTGGTAGCCACGTTATCCTGCTATTAATGGGCGCGTTTATGTTGTCTAAAGCGCTCGAAAAAAGCGGCGTACATGAGCGTTTAGCAGTATATATGGTGAAATTGGTTGGTACTCACAGCGCCAAACGATTGGTGTTAGGTTTTATGCTTGCTGCCGGTATCTTGAGTATGTGGATATCTAATACCGCTACTACCCTGATTATGCTGCCAATAGCGATGGCCATTTTAGCGCATATAGACAATGAACGTTTAAAGGTTGCACTGGTTTTAGGGATTGCTTATGCCGCTTCGGTTGGAGGTATTGGAACGCCGATAGGTACCCCGCCAAATGTTATTTTCATGGGGATTTATGAAGAGTTCACCGGACAAGAATTTGGCTTTTTTGAATGGATGAAAATAGGTGTTCCGGTTGTACTAATTACTTTGCCAATTATGGCACTGTGGTTAACAAGAGGTTTATCGTTAAAGCAGGAAATTACCTTGCCAACACAAGGTCATTGGCGTAGTGAAGAAAAACGCACACTCATTATTTTTGGTATCACGGCGATAGCTTGGGTAACACGTTCTGCACCATTTGGCGGTTGGGCAGAGTTGTTGGACGTGCCTATAGCAGGCGACAGTACTGTCGCTTTGTTAGCTGTTGTTGTGATGTTTATGGTACCCAATGGCAAAGGAGGCCGAGTCTTAGACTGGCATACAGCTAAAGATATTCCTTGGGGCATGCTGTTACTTTTCGCTGGTGGTATTGCTTTGGCTAAAGGCTTTACTGCGTCGGGCTTATCGCAACTGATGGGCGAATGGCTGGTTGCATTAGATGCTTTACCAATATTCTTAATGCTAGCAGTGCTATGTTTATGCGTTACATACCTTACAGAAATCACCAGTAATACAGCTACGGCTACATTGCTTATGCCAATACTAGCCGCAGCAGCTATCGCTATAGATGTTAACCCGGCTCTACTTATGGTGCCTGCAGCAATGTGTGCTTCAAGCGCCTTTATGTTACCTGTGGCAACCGCGCCAAATGCCATTGCTTATGGCAGCGGGCTGATTAACATCAAGCAAATGGTGAAAGAGGGGGCCATGCTAAGTTTCATTGTTTCCTTATTGATTGCAACGATAAATTATCTTTATTGGTAAGTTTTAGATGCCGCGTCCTATACTGACAGTATGCAGACAGATAATGGAATGCGGTGATGTCAAAATATCTTGGCTTGCTTTTATTATGTTTAATGTTGCCCGTCAGCGCAGAGCAAAAGCAGCAAACCAATTTGCAACAAAAAGGCTTTATATATGGCTTAGGAGTTTCTGTTAGTCAGGAACTTTACAAGGGATACAATCGGCGAATAGTGCCTATTCCTGTATTGGGCTATAACAGTGAATATCTCAATATTTATGGCCCCTTTGTTAATATAAACCTTTTGCGAGCGGGCGCTGTTACCGTTGCTCTTAGTGGCAACCCAAGGTTCGCTGGATATGACGAGTCAGATAGCGACATATTTCTTGGTATGGAAGAGCGCAAAAATTCCTACGAAGTAGGGGGGCTTATTGGCGTGCAAGCGGGACAATGGTCACTAGATTTTGCAGCCCGCTACGATTTACTTAATGTGCATAAAGGCTCAACCTTTTCATCTACGCTAAGTCGTCGCTTTAACTATGGTATGGTGTTTATCGAACCTTCAATCGGTATCACGATTTTTGATGCGGATTTGGTTAATTATTATTATGGTGTTCGAGAATCAGAAGCGACGGCTACGCGTCCCGCATACCAGGCTGAGTCTTCAAAAAGAGGGAATGTTGGCGTCGTCTTTTCAACCCCGATGTGGCTTAATGGCTTTACCCAGTTAGGTGTTAACTTTGCTGCCTACGACCGCGAAATAGAAAACAGCCCACTTGTTGACACCAATAAACAGTTATCTTTATTTCTGTCGTTTTCTAAATTTTTCTAACAAGTTGTCAGACATAAAAAAAGCGACACAAGGTCGCTCTTTTTTATTTGAATGTCGCCCATATTGGCGCATGATCCGATGGCTTTTCTATTCCTCTCAACTCATAGTCGATATCTGATTCAATGCACAAGGCGTTTAACGAGGCAGTTGCTAGAACAACGTCTATGCGCAGCCCGCGATTGTCGTCAAATCCTCTAGAGCGGTAGTCAAACCACGAATATTTTTCGCTCGCTTCAGGCGTTAAACTGCGGAATGTATCGATTAACCCCCAATTAAGTAGGGTATCTAGCCATTCTCTTTCTTCAGGCTGAAAGCTACACTTACCGGTTTTCAGCCAGCGTTTGCGATTAGGCTCGCCAATACCAATATCTAGATCCACAGGAGAAATATTAATATCACCCATCACTACTAAGTGTTCTTCAGGCGTGCGATGTTCATTTAAATACTGCATCAGGTCTTTATAAAACTGGCGTTTGTAAGGAAACTTGGTTTCATGGGCAATATTGTCGCCTTGTGGAAAATAACCGTTAAGCACAGTCACTTTTTCACCGCGTTCATTGGTTGTTTCAACCATGATCATACGCTTTTGGTGCTCGTCTGAATCGGTTGGAAAACCTTTTATTACTTTGTCAGCAGGCTTTTTGCAAAGCATGGCTACGCCATAGTGCGCCTTTTGACCATGAAAATAGACGTGATAGCCCATAGCTTCGACGGCTTCAACGGGGAACGCTTCATCGTGTACTTTGATTTCTTGTAAACCAATAACGTCAGGGTTGTGCTTATCAATAAGCGCTTGAAGCTGATGTAAACGAGCGCGCAGCCCATTAATGTTAAAAGAGATGATTTTCATGTTATCGAGATATTTTTGTGAAAAGCAATGATACGGGGATGCTATCAAATTAAATGTTAAAACGATATATCAATCACAGAAGTATCTAGATTATCGTGTTACCTTTTCTAGAAAGACGTTGCTGGGTAACTCTATGTTTTATTGCTTAAAATGGCGAAAATATCGACGCAAATGTTAAAAAGCGTAATTTTGCCGTAACACTCTGTAATATTTATTGTTAAAAGTTTGTAGCTTGTTTAATCTAGTCACTACAATACAAGTTAATAACAATTAGTTGCACAGGGCAACGCGCAGGAGCAAAGTTATGGCAGACAATAAATCATCTGTAAAAAAAGTATTGTTAGTTGAAGATGATCGTCAACTTTCCGATTTAATTACTGACTTTTTGGAAAGCGAAGGTTTTCATGTAAAACAGGAGTTTCGTGGTGATACCGTTGAAAAGCGTATCGACTCGTTCGCGCCAGATATTATCTTGTTAGATATCATGTTACCCGGTAAAGACGGTTTTACCGTGTGTAAGGAAATTCGTCCGAATTTTCATGGGCCGATTTTGATGCTGACTGCGAAAGGTACAGACTTTGATCAGGTGTTAGGACTAGAAATTGGTGCAGATGACTATGTTATTAAGCCGGTTGAGCCTCGTGTATTGTTAGCTCGCGTTAATGCGCTATTGCGTCGCGGAGAACTACCAACAGATGGTAATGAAAAAGCGGAGCTTGTGTTTGATAAACTATTTGTTAACAGAACCTCTCGTTTAGTCAGACTAGATGGCGAGGTCATTGACCTAACTAGCCAAGAGTTTGATTTGTTGTGGTTATTGGCTAGTCGCGCAGGTGAAGTGCAAAACCGTGACTACATCTATAAAGCTGTAGTCGGGCGCGAGTATGACGGCTTAGATCGCAGTGTCGATGTGCGTATTTCTCGTCTACGTAAGAAGCTGCATGACAGTAATGAAACACCATTTAGAATCAAGACGATTTGGGGACAAGGTTATTTGTTTGTTCCTGATGCATGGTCTTAATCGGTGTTAAAAGGTTGGCAATATGCCAGCCTTTTTTGTTTGTTTTTCGACAAGGTTAGACAATGAAGCTAGGGCGTTCTTTCTTTTCTTTATATTCACTCATACTGCTTATATTCCTGATTTTTTCGTGGTTACTTGACGAAGTGTGGAATCAGTTTCTAGAGCAGGATATTGAATCCTACACCGGTTATGAAACCATGCTGGAGGCGGTTGAAGATTATCTTAATCGTCACCCGCAGGTAGAGTGGGATTCGCTCGTGGAAAAAGCCGGGGCGCGCTATGAATTACCTTTACAACTGATCAACATTGCTCAATTGGCAGAGCTGGATGAAGAGAAGCGCTTACAATTAACCTCTGAGCGCAGCCATGTTTACTTTAATGGCGATTATGTCAGCCTATTTCATGTGCTAGAAGGCACTGACCTGGTGATTGAAATGGGACCAGCAAAAATGCCAACCCGCCCAAGACAGCAGGCCTATATTCGTATTGGTATTTTTGCCGTGTTTGGCGTCGTTATTTTTGTATGGCTATTACCACTTTCTCGCGATCTTGATAGATTGCAAAACGCGACCAAGGAGTTTGGGCGAGGTAATTTTAATACCAAGGCACCTAAAGCAAGTTCAAGTATGGTCGCGCCAATGTCGCGATCGTTCAATATGATGTCTGCTCGGATCAAACGATTGATTGAAGCGCAAAAAGAACTCACTAACGCTGTCGCCCATGAGTTAAGGACGCCTCTAGCGCGTTCTAAGTTTGCTTTGCAAATGCTCGAAATTTCCAAAGACGAAGAAAAATGCAAAAAGTATATTGCGCAAATTACGCAAGATGTGACCGATCTTGATGAACTGATTAATGAAATGCTGCTTTACGCAAGTTTTGAAAGTGAAGTGCCAGAATTGAAATTTGACGACAACAATATTAACGATGTGGTGACTAAAATCGTCGAAAATTATGGCCATACTGAAGCATCTATCAAAGTGCAGTCCAATGTCGACAACCTAATGGTGTACTGTGACCCTCACTTTATTGAGCGTGCGGTACATAACTATGTCTCTAATGCGATCAAATACGGTAATGGCGAGGTCTTAGTGCAGGTTTCGCAACTTGGCGATAAAGTGCATTTGTCGGTTGAAGACAATGGCGCCGGTGTTCCTGATGAATTTAAACCACAAATTTTTGATACCTTTTCGCGAGGCGATAAGAGTAGAAATAAAGAAACGGGTGGATTTGGCTTGGGCTTGGCTATAGTTAGCCGTATCTTGGAATGGCACCAGGGCTCTGTCGCTGTGAACGATAGCGAGCAGCTTGGCGGCGCTAAGTTTGAAATGAGTTGGCCCATCAACCGCCTTTAATTTTTTAATATTTGGGGTCAGAACATGTTCTGACCCCAAATGTAAAAATTAAATAATTCAATTACTTATTTGCAATGAAAATAGCACGTTTTGGTGCAGGGTATCCTTCGATTGTTTTGCTAGGGTCATTAGGATCGAGGAAATCTGACAAGGATTCAGTATCTATCCAATCGGTTTTTCGTTGTTCTTCAAACTGGGTGATGTCTGTATTTACCATGCGCACGTTTTTAAAGCCGCATCGTTCCATCCAAGCACACATTGCTGCGCCGCTCGGGATAAACCAGACGTTTCTCATCTTGGCATAACGCTCACCGGGTACAAGTACGGTATTTTCATCGCCGTCTACTATCAGCGTTTCTAACACGAGCTCGCCACCTTTAACCAACTGTGACTTAAGCTGGTATAAAAAGTCGATTGGCGAGCGTCTGTGATACAACACGCCCATAGAAAAAACGGTATCAAAAGCATTTAACTCTGGAAGTTGTTCAATACCGAGCGGTAGTAAATTTACGCTATCATCGCCGATAAAGTGTTGAACTGCTTTAAATTGTGCTAAAAAGAGCTGAGTTGGGTCGACACCAACCACGAATTTTGCGCCGGCACCACGCATACGCCATAAGTGATAACCACTGCCACAGCCGATATCTAGCACATATCTGTTTTTTAGATCTGAAATATGCGGTACCAGTCGATCCCACTTAAAGTCCGAACGCCATTCTGTATCAACATGCAGTCCATGGATGTGATATGGACCTTTGCGCCATGGCTTGAACTTCTTTAATAACGCTTCTAAACGCTTGTATTCACCTTCCGCTATATCAGCTTTTTCGCCAACATAAACGCCCTCAGCTAGCGAAACAGAACTAGGAGAGGTCTTTGGCAACGCATCGAGTGTTTTTTGCCAAGCAGCATATTCGCCATGCAGCTGGTTTTGCTGCCAATCGGTTAATTGCGCCGGCAGAGTGTTTAGCCAGTGTGATAAACGATTAGTGGCTATCGATTTATAAAATGAATTAAATGACATAGTTATTTAACGGCAATGATGGATAAAAAGTTAAAACATTGAAACCAAGTGGTTGAGTGTGCAAAACCAGCCTCTTTTAGACGCGTATGTTGAGTTTCAACGCTATCTGGTCGCATAACATTTTCAAGAGCAGTGCGCTTTTGTGCTATTTCTAATTCGCTATAGCCATTAGCACGTTTAAAGTCGTGATGTAGGTCGATAAGCAATTCGTTACAGGTTGCATCTTCGCTAACGACTTTCTCTGAAATAAGCAATATGCCACCAGGCACTAGCCCTTGGTATATTTTGTTGATCAGCGCAGCTCTTTGTTCCGCTGCGATGAATTGCATCGTGAAATTCAGCACAACCATAGAGGCATTTTCAATAGGGGTTTCTTGAATGTCAGCTTCAACTATGGTGACAGGTGTTTGACCGCGAAAGGCATTGACGTGCATTTTACAACGTTCAACCATTGCAGGGGAGTTATCGACACCGATAATTTCACAACCGGTTGCTGTAACTGCTCTGCGCATGGCAAGTGTCGCCGCGCCCAATGAACAGCCCAAGTCATATACCCTGGTATTATCCTGTACGTACTTTTTGCTTAGTCGGCCAATCGTATCGACAATGGTCGCATAGCCTGGTACTGACCGCGAGATCATATCAGGAAATACTTCTACTACTTGCGCATCAAAGGTGAAGTCTTTCACTTTTGAGTGTTGTGCAGAATAAATTATGTCGGTGTTGTCATTGCTCATAAATGATCACGTAACTTGCTTAAAACCCCTATATTTTAAACCATTATGCCATTGAAAAAAATGTAAAGTTTAAACTAGCTTCAGTGTAGCTTTGAGGTTTTATAACGGCTATAATACGGCCCATTTTTCAGGCGTCATCAAGGCGCGAACTATAATAGTTAAAGGCAATTGATTCATGCGTAGTCTTTATTGTGGTGAGGTGAACGAATCTCACATTGGACAAGAAGTTACTCTTTGTGGCTGGGTAAACAAACGCCGCGACCTAGGTGCGGTTATCTTTTTAGATGTAAGAGATAGAGAAGGTATCGTGCAAGTTGTTTTCGATCCTGATTTACCAGACGTGCTTGAAAAAGCGAATACTTTGCGCAATGAGTTCTGTGTTCAAATCACAGGTAAAGTGCGTCCTCGCCCTGAAGGCCAAGTTAATAAAGATATGGCAACTGGCGGTATTGAAGTATTAGGCTTGTCGTTAAACATTCTCAACAAGTCAGCGCCACTTCCGTTAGATTTCAACCAAGAAAACTCGGAAGAACAACGCCTACGTTATCGCTATTTAGATTTACGTCGTCCAGAGATGTCTGAGCGTTTAAAGTTCCGTGCGAAAGTAACAGCGGCTGTACGCAAGTCACTTGAAGGTCAAGGTTTCCTTGATATCGAAACCCCAATATTAACGGCCGCGACACCAGAAGGCGCGCGTGACTATTTGGTACCTAGCAGAACACATAAAGGCAACTTTTTTGCTTTGCCACAATCTCCGCAATTGTTTAAACAATTATTGATGATGTCGGGTATGGAGCGTTACTACCAAATCGTTAAATGTTTCCGCGATGAAGATTTACGAGCAGACAGACAACCAGAATTCACGCAGATTGATATCGAAACGTCATTCATGACAGCTGATCAAGTAATGGCTGTTACCGAAAAAATGATTCGTGAATTGTTCATTGAATTGTTAGATGTTGATTTGGGCGAGTTTCCACGCATGCCATATGCAGAGGCAATGCGTCGCTTCGGTTCAGACAAACCTGACTTACGTAACCCATTAGAAATCGTCGATGTTGCTGACATTCTAAAAGATGTAGAGTTTAAAGTTTTCTCAGGTCCGGCTAATGACGACAATGGTCGCGTAGCGGTTATCTGTGTGCCAAACGGCGCCGCGAGCTTCTCGCGTAAGAATATCGATGACCTAACCAAGTTCGTTGGTATTTATGGTGCCAAAGGTATGCCTTGGTTGAAGGTTAATGATATCGATGCTGGCCTTGAAGGCTTGCAGTCGCCAATCTTGAAGTTCTTATCAGAAGAAGCAGTAGCTGCATTACTTGAAAGAACAAATGCCAAGACAGGCGACATTATCTTCTTTGGCGCAGATACGTATACAACGGTTAGTGAAGCATTGGGCGCGCTTCGCCTTAAGTTAGGTGAAGATTTAGGTATTACTAGCGACGAGTGGAAACCACTTTGGGTGGTTGACTTCCCGATGTTTGAAGAAGTTGATGGTCATATGCACGCACTACATCACCCGTTTACAGCGCCAAGCAATGCAACGCCTGAGGAATTAGAAGCTAATCCTATTGGCGCGCTTTCTGACGCATACGACATGGTGTTAAACGGTTGTGAATTAGGCGGTGGTTCAGTGCGTATCCACGACAAGCCAATGCAATCAGCGGTATTTAGAATCCTAGGTATTTCTGACGAAGAAGCACAAGAAAAGTTTGGCTTCTTATTAGATGCACTGCAGTACGGTGCGCCACCGCACGCAGGTTTAGCGTTTGGTTTAGACCGTCTTGTTATGTTGATGACAGGTGCGAGTTCAATCCGTGACGTAATGGCATTTCCAAAAACAACAACGGCGGCTTGTCCATTAACTAATGCACCAGGGCAGGCCAATGAAGCGCAATTAGTTGAATTAGGTATTGCTAAACTACCTAAAGAAAAATAATGCGATAAGTGAATAAAAAAGCGAGCCAAGTGCTCGCTTTTTTGTTTGCACAACAAATGCTAGCGCGTATGATTAAAAGCAGAATAAGCAGTTTGGTTATTAGATGGATATCATTTTAGGGATTGATCCCGGTTCCCGTATCACAGGTTACGGCATCATCAGTAAGTCAGGTAAAAAACTTAGCTATATTTCCAGTGGTTGTATTAAAGCGACCTCACAAGGGGAAGATTTAGGCAATCGCCTTCAAACTATTTTCGCCGGTGTTAGTGAACTTATCATTCAATACAAGCCTACGTTGTTTGCGATAGAGCAAGTGTTTATGGCGAAAAACCCAGATTCGGCGCTTAAATTAGGTCAAGCGCGAGGCGCTGCTATTGTGGCAGCAACGCAGGCAGGCTTGTCATTGGCCGAATATTCCGCGCGTCAAATCAAACAATCCGTAGTGGGCACAGGTGGCGCAGATAAAGTGCAAGTGCAACATATGGTGCGTTCCTTACTTAAACTTCCAGGCACGCCGCAGGCGGATGCGGCCGATGCGTTAGCTGTTGCTTTGTGTCATGCCCATTCTATGGACACTTTATCTCAATTAGGTGGCAGTGCTTCAAAAACAGTTCGTGGTCGGTTGGTATAACTTTACTGTATAAATATATAGTGTTAATCTAATTGACAGATAATAATAACCGAGAAATTTCGTTGTGATTGGACGCTTGCGTGGACTATTAATCGAAAAAACAGCGCCTGAAATCTTAATTGAATGCCACGGTATTGGCTATGAAGTTACTATGCCGATGACCAGTATTTATGCGCTGCCTGAATTAGAACAAGAAACAACTATATATACACATTTTGTGGTGCGCGAGGACGCACAGCTATTGTACGGCTTTGCAAATAAAGTTGAGCGCAGGTTGTTTCGTTTATTAATTAAAGTCAATGGAGTAGGGCCCAAGTTAGCATTAGCTATTCTTTCCAGTATGTCTGCTGATCAGTTTGTTTCCTGTGTTGCACATGACGATGTATCTACCATTGTAAAAATTCCTGGTGTAGGTAAAAAAACAGCCGAGCGTTTATTGGTAGAGATGCGAGACAGATTAAAAGACTGGCATAGTGAATCAAGTACGCCTGCGACGGATGCCACACCTATACTTAATCCAATAGAAAATACCTTTGTAAACGACGAAAAAGGCGACGCTATTAACGCGCTTGTGTCGTTAGGATATACTCAAGGTCAGGCCGATAAAGCGGTTAAATCGGTTTATCAAAATGACATGTCGAGTGAAGATATCATTCGACTAGCCTTAAAAGCGATGCTGTAAGGAAAGAATAATGATTGAAGCGGATCGATTGATTGAACCCGTTGAACAAAAAGAAGATGAATCTGTTGATCGCGCGATCAGGCCCAAATTGTTGCAAGATTACACAGGGCAAGATCATGTTAAAGCGCAGATGGAAATTTTCATTCAAGCAGCAAAAAATCGAGGTGAGCCGTTAGATCATCTACTTATCTTTGGCCCACCTGGTTTAGGTAAAACAACGCTTGCTAATATTGTCGCAAATGAAATGGGCGTGAATATCAGAACTACCTCAGGTCCTGTATTAGAAAAGGCAGGAGACTTAGCTGCACTATTAACAAATTTAGAAGAAAATGACGTTCTTTTTGTTGACGAAATTCATCGCCTTAGCCCTATGGTTGAGGAAGTGCTATACCCGGCGATGGAAGATTACCAGCTTGATATTATGATTGGTGAAGGGCCCGCTGCGCGTTCGATAAAGTTAGATTTGCCACCGTTTACTTTGATAGGCGCTACCACTAGAGCCGGTGCGTTAACGTCACCACTTAGAGACAGGTTTGGCATTGTACAACGATTAGAATTTTATAAAACGAAAGACTTAACAGATATCGTTTCTCGATCTGCGCATTTTCTTAATTTGTCGATAGATGAACAAGGGTCATTTGAAGTAGCGCGTCGCTCTAGAGGTACACCAAGAATAGCTAATAGACTACTTAGGCGTGTTCGTGACTACGCCGATGTTAAAACAGATGGAAAGGTAAACCAATCAACGGCGTCTGAAGCGTTGAATATGCTTGAAGTAGACAACGAAGGCTTCGATATTATGGACCGCAAATTGTTGTTAGCCATCATTGAAAAATTTATGGGCGGTCCTGTTGGTCTCGATAACTTGGCTGCTGCTATTGGAGAAGAAAGAGAAACGATAGAAGATGTATTAGAACCGTTTTTAATACAACAAGGCTTTTTACAACGTACGCCTCGTGGCCGAATTGCAACCGATCTCGCCTTTAAACACTTTGGTTTAAATAGAGCGGACTAAAATCTAGACGAGATATTAAAGGGCTTAACTTAATATTTGGGGGTCAGAACGTGTTCTGACCCTTTTTTTTGGCAAAAAAAAGCCCCTATCAAGGATAGGGGCCAACTCATAAACCAAGTTGATAGAAGGAAGTTAATAAATTCCAGGGAATATGTCAGAGAGATTAAAGAAATTTACACTTTAATCGGCGGCTCATAAAACTAATTGATAAAAAGTTCAGAAATCAGTTTTTTAAAAGCGCTAACCTTTGAGCCGGCGCGCATATTAAAGCCGTTTTACTCATCGGACAAGCAAAATAAATTTCCTTTTTACATTAGTTTTTCTAATGCGAAAATATGATTGAATGAAAGTTTGAATAGTTAGAATAAATATTCAAATAAAAATTACAGTTTTAATACGAAAAATTTTGTAGTTTTAACATTTAAAGCTTGTTTAAACAGCGCGAATTCTATTATGATAGGCGAGATTTAATGTCTAACTACAAATATAATAATGTCCAGCTCGACGACTACATTTCCGATACGCGTTTACTACGAAGACACTGATGCCGGTGGTATTGTTTATTATGCAAATTACCTAAAGTTCTTTGAACGTGCTCGAACCGAATATTTGCGTCAATTAGGTATTTCACAGTCAACTTTTTTAGAACAAAACTTAGGCTTTGTTGTCAGAAAGGTGGAAATGGACAATTTAGCCTCGGCTAAGTTAGATGACTCGCTTACGGTGTATTCAACTGTAATAGAACAAAAAAGGGCGAGTCTGGTTTTCGAGCAACATATCGTTAATGAACAAGAAAAAGTTTTATGTAAAGCAAGATTTAAGATTGCAAGTGTTAACTTAGCTACATCGAAGCCTTGCGCTATACCTGAAACCATATTAGGAGCTTTAAGCCGTGCACGCTGAATTATCATTCTTAGACTTATTCCTACAAGCCAGCTTGCTGGTAAAATCAGTCATGCTTATTTTACTCGCGTTTTCAGTTATATGCTGGGCGATGATCTTTCAACGCAGGCAGGTATTAAATTCAGCGCATAAACAAATGATGGCGTTTGAAGATAAGTTTTGGAGCGGTGCTGATTTAAGCCGTTTATACAATGAAATTACGGCGCGCTCGCAAACAAGTGGTATTGAAAACTTGTTTATTGCCGGTTTTAAAGAATTCGCAAGATTACGCAAAAGCAATATAAATTCTCCTAATGCCATAGTTGATGGTACGCACAGGGCCATGCGCGTTGCACTTTCACGCGAGGTTGATCAACTAGAGAAGCATCTACCGTTTATGGCGACAGTAGGTTCAATTAGCCCTTACATCGGGTTGTTCGGTACCGTGTGGGGTATTATGAACTCTTTCATTGCATTAGGTGCAGTAGAGCAGGCAACACTCGCTATGGTGGCACCGGGTATCGCCGAAGCGCTTATCGCAACTGCAATGGGTTTATTTGCCGCAATACCAGCTGTTATGGCATTTAACCGTTTTAGCCATCATGTGGAAAAGTTAGAAAACAGCTACGCGAACTTTATGGAAGAATTCTCAGCCATTTTACAGCGTCAATCAGCTGCTGAAATGCAAGGTTAACGACTATGGCGATTTATTACCGAAAACGCCGTCGCAAAGTCGCTGAAATTAACGTCGTGCCATACATTGACGTTATGTTGGTGCTATTGATCATCTTTATGGTGACAGCGCCCATTATTGCTCAAGGCGTAAAAGTAGATTTACCCGAAGCTGATGCAGAAACGTTACCACAAGACTCCAAACCACCTATTGTGGCAACTGTTGATGTAGATGGTAATTATTACTTGTCGATAAACGACGTTAAAAGCTCACCGCTAAATGATGAAGATATAAAAATACGTGTCGCCGCGCATTTGGAAAATAGACCAGATACTCCTGTTGTTATTAATGGCGATGGATCTGTGCCTTATGATGAAGTGGTTCGGTTAATGGTGATTTTGCAGGAAGCAGGCGTACCTTCAGTCGGTTTGATGACAGATTCTCCGGAGAAGTAATAGGTGGCGTCAGGCGATAAAAAAGCGCTATATATTAGCCTAGGTTTACATGTTACCTTGTTGCTTGTGCTTATTTTTGGTGACTTGATTACGCCATTAAAGCCAAAAGAAACTCCGGTTGTCGTGCCTATTCAGGCGACGATAGTGGATAAAGCGGCGATAGAAAAAATCTATCAAGAGCAGCGACGAAAGAAACAGCAAGAAATTGATCGCAAAAAGCGCATAGAAGATGAGAAAAAGCGTAAAGCAGAAGATGCGCGTAAAAAGAAAGGACTCGAACGCAAACAAAAATTAGAGCAGGAGCGAAAGCGTAAAGAAGCCGAAAAACGTAAAAAGGCTGAAGCGCAGCGCAAGAAGAAAGAAGCGGCTGAAAAAGAGCGCAAACGTAAGGAAGAAGAACAGCGCAAGAAAGTCGAAGAACAAAAACGACAAGAAGAATTGCGCAAAAAACGTGAGCAAGAGCGCTTACGCAAAGAACAAGAAGCTAGGGAGCGTGCCCTAGAAGAAGAAATGATGGCTGAACAATTAGAGCAGGAAATGGCTGAACGTAATCAAGCCAGAAACCAGCAAATTGTGTCAGAGGTAGACAAATATACAGCGCTGATTAGGCAAACGATACAAAGCCGGCTGATCACAGACAAAGCGACGATGCAAGGAAAAACCTGTAAATTAGCCTTGACTCTTGCACCAGATGGCCTTGTAATTTCTGTAGCGCCGCAAGGCGGAGCGCAGGTGGTTTGTAATGCTGCGGTTGCAGCGGTTAAGCAAGCCGGTAGATTACCGGTATCGAGAGATCCTGCGGTGTTTAGTAAAATGCGTAAAATTAGTTTAATCATTGCGCCAGAATTTTAATAATTGAAGAAATAGGTAATTTTAAACTTCATGAATAAAGTAAAAGTGTTCGTATTAGTGTTTTGTACATTACTTGCAAGTAAAGCACTAGCGGTAGTAGATACGTTGGAAATAGTTATCACTGAAGGGGTAAATGGCGCTAGACCAATAGCGATTGTGCCGTTTAAGTGGACCGGTGAAGGGCAACTACCCGAGCGCATTTCAAACATTGTTAGTGACGATTTACTGCGTAGTGGTAAGTTTAGTCCTATTAACGAGGTGGCATTCCCGCAGCAGCCAAGTAACGAATCGCAAGTTGATTATGAAGAATGGGCGGCCACGAATGCCGAAGCGATAGTTATTGGCGAAATTTCTCCGGGTAGTGAACCTGGAAAGTATGTTGTTAAATATCAATTGGTTGACGTTATACGTGGCCAGATTACAGGCGGCGAAAGCCAAATGTTGAGTGATGGCAAGCTAGTTGTAAGTAATGATCACATCTTATACGAAAGCTCTGCAGAAATTCGTGCCGACCAATTCCGCCGTTATGCCCACAGAATCAGTAATGTGGTTTATGAGCGATTAACAGGTACACCTGGTGCGTTTTTAACAAAAATCGCCTATGTCGTCATGAAAGACAGTGGTACATACCGCTATCAATTGGTTATTGCCGACTATGATGGCTACAACGAACATACATTAATTAGCTCAAAAGAGCCGTTAATGTCGCCAACTTGGCACCCTAATGGTGAGAAGTTGGCATACGTGACTTGGGAGAATCGCCAAGCACAAATCCATATCATCGACATTTACAGTGGTCAGCGAGAGTTACTTAGCTCGTTTTCCGGGATAAATAGTGCTCCTAGATTTTCACCAGATGGTAAGCAAATGGCTTTGGTATTATCGAAAGATGGTAATCCAGAGATATACTTGATGGATCTTGCAACCAAGAATTTATCGCGTGTTACACGTCATAGAAGTATAGATACAGAGCCAAGTTGGGCCCCAGATGGAAAATCTTTGATATTTAGCTCAGAACGGGGTGGAAAACCGCAGCTATATCGCGTAAATTTAGAAGATACGAGTAAGGTAAGGAGACTTACTTTTGATGGTGAAATGAACTTAGGTGGTTCGTTAACACCAGACGGGGAAAACCTGATTATGGTTAACCGAACTCAAGGAAGGTATCATTTGGCGAAGTTAGAGTTATCGACTGGTTATTTCCAGATCCTAACGAAAACCCGCTTGGATGAATCACCAAGCATTGCACCAAATGGTGGAATGATTATATATAGCACACTACACAGAAACCGTCAGGTATTAAGTTTAGTGTCTGTTGATGGCCGTTTTAAAGCACGATTGCCAGCTAAAACTGGGCAAGTTAAATCGCCAGCTTGGTCGCCATTTTTATAATAAATATTAATTTGTAGTATATAAATATAAAGGAAATAAAAACATGCGCTTAAAAGAAACCGTTAAGGCTCTAGCAATCGCTCTACCAGTGTTGGCTCTTTCTGCTTGTAGTTCTTCTGGTGGTGAAGCTGAATCTACAGCTACTGATACAAACGCTACTGAACAAACAGTGTCTGCTGAAGAGCAAGCACGTATTGATGCAGCAAAGCGTGAGCAAGAAATCGAAGCACAGAAGCAACAGCAAATGGAAGCTTTACAAGCGAACCACATCGTATGGTTCGACTTTGACCAGTCTACTCTGACTTCTGAAAGCACTAAAACATTAGAGCTTCATGCAACTTACCTTTCAGCAAACACTGACGTTAAAGTGACTGTTGAAGGTCATGCAGATGAGCGCGGTACACCTGAGTACAACATCGCACTAGGCGAGCGTCGTGCTAAGGCAGTAGCTAACTACCTACAAAACTTAGGTGTTACAGCTGAGCAAATCAACGTAGTAAGCTATGGTGAAGAAAAGCCAATGGTTACAGATCGCACAGAAGCTGCGTTCGCTAAAAACCGTCGCGCTGTAATTGCTTACTAATAGAGGCTTAAATGAAACTAAAAAAAGTTTTATTAAGCTTTGGTTTTGCAGCGACTGCAACTTATGTAGTTGCTGCTGAACCAGCACCCGTCATAGACATTTCTCAAACAAGTTCACCTTACGCCTCCGGTATTGGCGCAGGCTCGATAGAAACCCGTTTAGCAAATCTCGAAAAACAAATGCAAACAAGAAGTCGTTTGCAAGCGCGTGCAGCGCTTATTTTGCAAGAATTGCAAACTGAAGTGAGTGAACTTCGTGGTATCACAGAAACGCACGAGTATAAGCTGAATCAAGTGTTACAAGGGCAACGTGATTTATACCAAGAAATAGAACGCCGAATCGCTGAATTATCGCAAGTTGCACCTGCGAGCAACACAGAGCAAAGTGCAGAACAACCTGATATTGCTTACAGCGACAACTTAAGCGAAAACGAATCTTATGATCGCGCCGTTAAGCTTGTTCTTAACGACAAGAATTATGACGCGGCGATTCCTGAGTTTAAGGCATTCATAAAGAAATATCCTAAATCTACCTACTCGGCTAATGCAAATTATTGGCTAGGGCAGTTGCTTTACAACAAAGGCCAGTTAAAAGAGGCTAAGCAAGCGTTTAACGTAGTAGTAGACAATTATAAAACGTCTACAAAGCGAAGCGATGCAATGTTGAAGTCTGGCATGGTTGATCAAAAATTAAATGATCTAGATGCTGCTAAGGCAACGTATTCGAAATTAATTAAAGAATACCCAGATTCAAATGCGGCTAAACTTGCGAAAGCGCGTTTAGATGCTATAGGTAAATAAACCATAATTATTGATGATAAATTCAACGGGTTTGCAAAAACCTGTTGGCTTTTTGTGCAAACAGAATTAATAACAAAAAAAAACGAAAAATGTAGTTGCACTCATAAAAATTATCAGTATCATATGCGTCGCGTTGAGGGGGTAACCCCAAAAACCAAATTAGTCGGTCGTTAGCTCAGTTGGTAGAGCAGTTGGCTTTTAACCAATTTGTCGAAGGTTCAAATCCTTCACGACCGACCACTTTCCAACTAACAACTATAGTTGTTAGTAGCTCTAAGGCTACAAAGCTTTAAAGCTATATGAAAATCAGATATCGGTCGTTAGCTCAGTTGGTAGAGCAGTTGGCTTTTAACCAATTTGTCGAAGGTTCAAATCCTTCACGACCGACCACCTTCTCTTAGCGAGAAGGGAGGTTGTAAAGGTTGGAACCGTAAAAGGTTCATCAATTTGTCTGGAACAAATTGAATCATCAGAAGATGACCCAGCAGGGTGAAGTACAGGACGTACGAAATAAATCCTTCACGACCGACCACCTTCCAACTAACAACCATAGTTGTTAGTAGCTCTAAGGCTATAAAGCTTTAAAGCTATATGAAAATCAGATATCGGTCGTTAGCTCAGTTGGTAGAGCAGTTGGCTTTTAACCAATTTGTCGAAGGTTCAAATCCTTCACGACCGACCACTTTCTCTATATTATCGCTTCTTAGTTTCTAACCTTAGTCTCTATTTTCTAGACTCTTGATTACTCTGGATATATCCTTTTTCACTTTTAGTGTTTTTTGCCGTATAATCGCACCGATTTTATGTTGTATTTGAGGCGTTATGGCACAGTCAAATTTAGCCGTAGACATTGATTTTAGTTTTCCCGCAAAACCTAAACCGTTATCGGTTGAGGAGAAGCAAGGGTACAAAGATCGAATTAAACAATTGCTAAAACAAAAAAATGCGGTACTTGTAGCCCATTATTATACAGACCCTGAAATTCAGGCGTTGGCAGAAGAAACGGGCGGTTGTGTCGCTGATTCTTTAGAAATGGCACGTTTCGGTAATCAACATGAAGCAGATATGTTGATTGTTGCCGGCGTTAAGTTTATGGGAGAAACAGCTAAAGTTCTAACTCCTGAGAAAACCGTTGTTATGCCAACGCTGGAAGCGACTTGTTCATTGGATCTAGGTTGCCCGATTGAGCAGTTTAACGCTTTTTGTGATGCAAACCCTGAAAGAACGGTTGTTGTTTACGCAAATACTTCTACAGCAGTAAAAGCCCGCGCAGATTGGATCGTAACCTCGTCTTGTGCACTAGAGATAGTTGAACACTTGGATGAGCAAGGTGAAACTATTTTATGGGGGCCAGATCGCCACCTTGGCAATTATATTCAAAAACAGACAGGTGCAGATATGCTTATGTGGCAGGGCGCTTGTATTGTACATGATGAATTTAAAACTAAAGCGCTGAGCGATATGAAGGCGTTGCATCCGGATGCAGCTGTACTCGTTCACCCTGAGTCTCCTGCTGATGTTATTGAGTTGGCTGATGCTGTAGGTTCTACTAGTCAATTAATAAAAGCTGCACAGGAGCTGCCAAACAAGAAATTTATTGTTGCTACAGACCGTGGCATTTTCTACAAAATGCAGCAATTATGCCCAGACAAAGAATTTTTTGAAGCGCCTACAGCGGGCGAAGGTGCAACATGTCGTAGCTGTGCACATTGTCCTTGGATGGCGATGAATGGCCTTAAAGAAATCGAAGAAGCGTTAATTGATCCTAGTGGCAAAGAAGTTTTTGTTGATATGGCACTACGAGAAGGGGCGCTTAAATCTTTGAATAGAATGTTAGATTTCTCAGCTAACCATATTCAAAAGTAAAAGTTGCGTATTAATCGATTAAAAAAAGCCTTGTATTAGCAAGGCTTTTTTTCTAACATAGCGCCCGCTTTAAGAGCTAAGAGCTAAGAGCTAAGAGCTAAGAGCTAAGAGCTAAGAGCTAAGATTTTGGTGAAGTGTCCGAGTGGGGCATTATCGCCCGGAAAAAGCACTGCTTTTTCAGATAATGGCAGACTTTCATGGATGAAAGGATTGGGCGGAGATCATCAGGGATGTGTTTTTGCCTGATCAAACAATTTATTTTTACGGTGAAGTGTCCGAGTGGGGCATTATCGCCCGGAAAAAGCACTGCTTTTTCAGATAATGGCAGACTTTCATGGATGAAAGGATTGGGTGCTGATCATCAGGGATGTGTTTTTGCCTGATCAAACAATTTATTTTCACGGTGAAGTGTCCGAGTGGCCGAAGGAGCACGCCTGGAAAGTGTGTATACGGAAACGTATCGAGGGTTCGAATCCCTCCTTCACCGCCATATACAAAAGCCTGCACATAGCAGGCTTTTTTTATGCGTGAAATGGGATGAGAACGTTGTTCGACAAATTTGTTAGGTCGCAGTTATACGTCCATGTATTTTTGCGACATTAGTGAGTCCTTTCACGTCGAACAAATTTGGACGCACTTGTGCGCCCGAAGGGTAAAATACAGGGAGGTATTTTATCAATCCCTCCTTCACCGCCAAACTACCTCCCTGATTTGGCGGCATACCATACATCCATGTATATAACCGCCATATTACCATCCATGATATGGCGGCATACCGTACATCCTTGTACATCGCCAAACGTAGCTCCTGCTTGAGTTTGGCATACGCCACGTCCATGTGGGTAACCGCCATATATAAAAGCCTGCACATAGCAGGCTTTTTTTATGCGTGAAATGGGATGATAACAGCGAGCGCCAATAAATTATTATTCAACGCAGCTAGGTTTATCCATATATCATTGTTGGTAACCACATCGATAACTGCGGTATAAAGATGACCAAAAATAATACGATAACAAGTGGTACTAAAAAGGGCAGCGTTGCTTTAGCACATTGCTCAAACGGCACATTTGATACCCTAGACAAAACATAGAGAACAAGACCTACCGGCGGCGTTAGCAAGCCAATCATTAGGTTTAAAATCATCACAATACCAAAATGTACTGGGTCGATACCTAATGAAACTGCGACAGGTAATAAGATTGGCGTCAAAATTGTGATGGCCGCTATCGTTTCCATGAAGCAACCTACGATAAACAATATAAGGGTAATCAATAATAAAATGATGACCTTATTGTTTGTTAATGTAAGCATCCATTGTGTAAAGTCCTCTGTAACCCGTTGACTGGTCAATACCCATGAAAACGCAGCCGCTGCACCAACAATTAACATAATAATTGACGTTGTTT
Source organism: Thalassotalea agarivorans (assembly GCF_030295955.1). Lineage (NCBI taxonomy): Bacteria > Pseudomonadati > Pseudomonadota > Gammaproteobacteria > Alteromonadales > Colwelliaceae > Thalassotalea > Thalassotalea agarivorans. The sequence goes on along the minus strand of NZ_AP027363.1, from coordinate 1,993,045 downwards.
CGATAGTATCCATGCATATTTTTGTTAGCGAGCGCCATGATATGCTGCGATAGACAATACCACCCAAAAATAAAGCGTATACGGCGGCGGCAATTGCCGCTTCGGTTGCTGTAAAAATGCCCAATAGAATGCCAAATATAATAATGACAGGTGTCATTAGTGATAAAAAGGCCGTTTTAGCTGTTTTAGCAATATTAGGTAGTGATAGGCTTGCTTCCTTAGGGTACTGCCTTTTTTTAGCATACCAGGCCACCATAATCATTAGGGCGAACGCCATGAGCAAACCTGGAATTAATCCTGCTGCAAACAATTGGCCAATAGACGCTGAGGCCATTACACCATAGATAATGAGCGGTAAACTCGGTGGTATTATTGGACCAATTGTTGAAGAAGCTGCTGTGAGCCCTACCGAAAAATCAGCGTCGTAGCCACGTTTTCTCATGGCTTTTATTTCGATAGCGCCTAAGCCACCAGCATCTGCTACAGCTGCACCAGACATACCGGCAAAGATGATAGAGGCACTGACATTGACATGTCCAAGCCCCCCTCTTAGCCAGCCAACCAATGCGTTAGCAAAGTCAAAAATTCGGTGGGTTATTCCACTAGAATTCATAATCGCACCAGCTAATACAAAAAATGGAACAGACAGCAGAGGAAAGCTATCTACACCACCAACCATCTGATGCAAAATTACAATTTCAGGTACCTGACCATCATACATTATTGCGAGTAATGAAGACCCTGCCAAAGCAAAGGCTACAGGTACTCTTAAAGCCAATAGTAAAAATAACGATAAAAATAATATGGCTACAGTCATTTTGCTGTCCTTGTTGAGTTAACCGACGTCATCAAATTAACAAGGCAACGATAAAACATGATGAGTAAAGCGATAAAAATTGCTCCATAAAGTGCACTTACTGAAACGGGTAAAGATGCCATTTGGTATATTGTTAAGCGTGGCATGATCAATGCGCATGAAATAATGAGTACGCCAATAAATAGCAAGCTAAATACTCGCGCAAATAAATGGCTAAACTGTTTAAGGCTTTGTGGAAATCTATCTGCAATGAAGTCTATTTGAATCATGGTTTTCTTACGAATAGCCATACAGCCTCCCAGAAAGGTTAAGGCAACAAGTAAGTATCGAGCGACTTCTTCTGTCCAGCCTAAAGAGCCCCCTAAGACATAACGACTAAAAAATTGCGCAAATACCGTAAGGGAAAGGACGGTAAATATAGTTAAGGCGAGCCAGTCTTCTATGCGATAGTCAGTTGCGACAAACGGTTGTTCATCTGGCGATTGGTCTTCAATGTGTGTTTGAGGCGTTGTCATGTTCTAACCTTTGAATATTGTCGTAATACGATTCGCCGATTCGGCTTGTTATTTCTGCGTGCAAGGGAAGGGTATTGCGGCGGAAGGATGCTCTGTCTACTTCATGTACCTGTATACCTTGTTGTTTAAACCAATTGACCAATGCTTGCTCTGCTTCTCGCGTGTCATTAGACGCGCCTTGAGCCGCTTGATTGAGCACTTTTTTGAAAATCACTTTATCAACAGTGGAAAGTTCTTGCCAAAGTCTTTCACTAGCAACCGTTAGAATTGAACCTAAGATATGGCCTGTTAAATTTATATGTGTGTTAACTTCATAAAACTTTTTAGCTTGGATGGTGGGTAGTGGATTTTCTTGAGCATCGACAACACCTTGCTGCAAGGCTAAATATGCTTCTGAAAAAGCAATCGGGCTTGGGTTTGCTCCATTAGCGTTAGGGAAGAGTTTGTAAACCTCAGCATTAGGCACCCTTATCTTTAGGTTTTTCATATGTGCCGGTTTAGTTACCGGAAAGTTTGAGGTTAAGTGCCGTTGACCATAATAGGTATTGCCTAGTATTTGATTTCCTAGTGAGCTTCTTTTGTATTCATTGATCATGTCTTCAAAAACTACACTGTTTTTAAATGTCTCCCAGTGCTGGTAGTCGCGAAACATATAAGGTAATTCAGAAAGTGCCAAAGGAGGGTATTTTTGAGCAACAAAACTGGTGCCTGCATACACAATATCAATGGTGCCTAAACTTAAACTTTGGTTTAATTGAATTTCCTTTCCCAAAGTAGACATAGGAAACACGTCGATTTGATATCGGCCATTGGTTTGTTTTTTTATTTCTTCCGCTGCCCACACAGCCCATTTATGTAAAGGCACACTTGTCTCATAGACGTGCGCCCAAATTAGCCGACGGGTTTCTGTTTCTTGTGCCTGCGTATCCGATACCGACAGCCCTATTAAAAAGGTTACGGTCCAGATAAAAAGCAGTGTTGAGCGACGCCACAAAGTATCCATTTTTGAGTATTCATATTGTTATTATGTTTTTAACATACAGAACCGTGTTTTATATGGCAACTGTTAATTGTTAACAAAGTGGCGTTGTGTTTGTGGTGTTGCAGTGAAGTGGTATGTTGAGCTGAATTAGACATCCTCTAAATAATCGTCTTGGTAGCTAAGTGGTAAGATGTTCAGGTTATTTGCGTTGATTTTCTGCGAATGTCTCTAAATAAGCGTTGTTATCTTGATTTTTTGTTGTGAACCAATGAGAAATATTGATCCTATTTTCACTTTTTGTAATTGCAGTTTAGCGCTATCAAGCATAGAGTAAGGATAAATTTTACATAATAAATTTAAGCGTTTAGTTATTTAAACGCTAAGCTTTATTAATAATTATAAAAATGGAAACGCGGGGAACAACATGGGTTTATCTTCATTAGACATTACCGTTTTTGTGGTATATGTCATTTCACTCATCGCTATTGCCTCTTGGGTATCGAGAGAGAAGGCAGGGCATGAAAAGAATGCTAACGACTACTTTTTAGCGGGCAATAGCTTACCTTGGTGGGCGATAGGTGCTTCGCTTATCGCGGCAAATATTTCAGCTGAACAAATTATAGGTATGTCGGGCTCGGGCTATAAAGTTGGCTTGGCCATTGCCTCTTATGAATGGATGGCAGCAATCACGCTAATGATTGTAGGTAAATATTGTTTACCAATCCTCTTAGAAAAGAAGATTTACACCATGCCACAATTTTTGGAGCAACGATTTGATCACCGTGTAAGAACGGTGATGGCGATATTCTGGTTAGGGGTTTATGTCTTTGTAAACCTTACTGCTGTTTTATGGCTAGGTGCATTGGCAATCAATACCATTACGGGTGTTGATATTACGTATGGCATGATTTTCCTTGGCCTGTTTGCGCTAGCATATTCTTTGTATGGTGGTTTAAAGGCGGTTGCGCTAACTGACATTATACAAGTTGTTCTACTTATAATGGGCGGCCTGTTTTTATCTTACATGGCGCTTGACTTGATTGGTGAAGGTAAAGGCATTGTGCATGGTTTTGCGACCTTGACTGATCAAGCGCCAGAAAAATTCGATATGATCCTAGATACTGATAATCCTTATTATATGGATTTACCAGGGCTATCTGTATTAATAGGCGGTATGTGGATTATGAACTTATCATATTGGGGTTTTAACCAATATATTATTCAGCGTACCTTAGCGGCTAAAGATTTACGTGAGGGTCAAAAAGGTATCGCGTTTGCTGCATTCTTGAAATTGTTGATGCCTATCATTGTGGTATTGCCGGGTATTGCGGTTTATATGATTGATCCTAATTTGGAAAAAGCTGACCAAGCCTATCCAACGTTAATGAATATGATGCCATCAGGCCTTAAAGGTTTGATTTTTGCTGCATTAGTGGCGGCTATCGTATCTTCATTAGCCTCGATGGCAAATAGTGTTTCTACTATTTTTACCATGGATTTATACCGCAATGAAAAGAACCCTAAGAGCGAAGAACATTACGTTAAAGTCGGCCGTATTGTCAGCTTAACTGCGCTTGTGATAGCTATGGTTGTTGCAGAGCCACTATTAGGCCAGTTTGATCAAGCCTTCCAGTATATCCAAGAATTTACTGGCTTCTTTACACCAGGTATTGTTGTACTGTTTTTCACCGGTATGTTTTGGAAGCGTACAACGGCTAATGCTGGTCTAGCAGCGGCGCTTGGTTCGGCAATATTCTCATATGGTTTAAAAGTATTTTGGCCAGAACTGCCATTTATGGATCGTGTAGGTTTAGTCTTCTTACTTTGTTTAGGTCTAGCGATAGTTATTTCTTTACTAGAGAAGAAAGGTGAGCATGAAAATGCTGTTGACCTTCAAGGTATTGATTTTACCACAGATCGTAGCTTTAACATTTCTACACTTGCGGTAACGCTTATTCTTATCGCCTTGTATTACGCTTGGTGGTAATACTCTCTCACTGAAAAAGGGGTGCTATATGCACCCTTTTTTTACATTTAAGTTCTTGCTTTTAGGCAAAGTAAAACTATACTGTATAAACGTACAGTATAGTTTTACTTTTTAGCTATGAATGCTCTATTAGCAAAATTACATAATAAGCAATGGCTGTGGCGCGGTATTAAGCAACAGCAACAATATCGGCAAGCAATAAGTACTAGTTACCCTCAACTTGACGCTAAGTTAGGTGGTGGCTTTCCAACGCAAGGCGTTATTGAATGCAAAACAGTGACAGGCATTGGCGAATTAAGGCTCATGGCCGCTTATTTGAAGGCTCAGCAAAAGAGAGGCTTGGTTGTATTTGTAAATCCACCTTCTTTGCTCAATGGCGCCTTTTTAGTGCATGCAGGCTTAGACCTTCAAAAAATATTATGTGTTGACAGCCATACTGGGGTCAATGGGTTGTGGGGAGCTGAACAAAGCTTAAAAAGTGGTTGTTGTGCTGCCGTTATTATATGGCAATCGCATTTGTCTATTCAGCAAGTGAGGCGCTTGTCTTTAGCTGCTGAGCAGGGGCACAGTGCACTGATATTATATCGCGATAATGTTAAGGCAGGCTTTTCGTTACCTGTTGCTCTGAGCTTGTCGTGTCATGCCGATATTGCCGGTATTAAGGTGGCAATAGATAAACAAAAAGGCGGGAGGCCCTGCCAACCTTTTTTAGTTGATATGTCGTCGCAATGGCCTGACTTAGTACTGCCACAGTTACCTAATAACGTTGTTGCTTTAGATGATGCCCGTATTCAACGAGTCAGTTAATGTTGTGGTTGTATCTCTCATTTCCGCAGTTGCAGTTAGATAGCTTGTATGCACGTCAGCAGTCACAAGCCATAGCGGTTGTAGATGAAGCATCGAATAAGGTTGTACAGCGTAATGCTATAGCGCAAAAAGATGGCATTAAGTTGGGCATGGGGCTGGCAAGTGCTGCAGCGTTATTACCTGAGTTACATCTTGTGCCTTATAACAAGTCGGTGGAGCAGCAACATTTAAAGGATATTGCACAAACGCTGTATCAATTTACTGCTGATATAGCGATAGACCCACCGCATGGATTGTTTCTAAAAGTAGGCAATATGTTCAAGCTTTATCAGGGCCTTACTGCATATTGGCAAATGGTTTGTGCCGCTTTAGATGACTTTGGTTATCAATACACCTACGCTACTGCGTATAGTCCATTAGCTGCAAAGCTTTTAGCTAATTACCACGGTAATATACTGTGCAGCGATAAAGCACAGCTTAAAACCTATTTGTTATCACTACCGATTGAAGCTATGGAGATTGATGATAAGCAACTTCAGCAGCTACAACGTGTTGGTATTCGACGCTACGAACAACTTGATCATATTCCGGCTAAGCAATTAGCTAAGCGATTTGAGCAAGGCTTTGTACAGTATTTACTTAAAATACAGGGAGTGTTGCCGTACCCGCTAAGTTTTTATCATCCTCCGCTAACATTTAAACAGTCCATTGAATTGCTTTACGATATTGAAGCGACATCGGTACTGCTTAAGCCTTTAGCGCGCTTAATTGCTGCTCTACAATCATTCTTGCGCATACGAGGGTTAGCATCATGTCATGTATATTGCGATTTGACGCAACGGGATGGACAAAAGCAGTCGGTACATATTCGCAGCGCGCAAGCAATAGATAGTGCAGATAAGTGGCTAGCATTAGCAACATTGCAATTTGAGCGAATGACATTGTCTGCACCAGTAACACACATAACAGTTAGGTGTGAGCAACTACAGGCATTACAACAGCAAGCTCAGGATCTATTTGAACCGGCAAGTCAGGGACTCGCGCCATTAGAACTTGTTAGTTTGTTGCAGGCTAAACTGGGACATGAACAGGTTTACAGTGTTCAGCAGGTCAATGAACATCAACCTGAGTATGAATCTCAAAAGTCAGCTCCGCTAGTGAGTTCGAGTGATATTAGCGCTGATCTAAAACCACTTCGCCCAGGATACATACTTTCGCAGGCAGTGCCATTACAAGAGAAAGTCGATATTTTGTATGGTCCGGAACGGATTTTAACCAATTGGCATAAAACGAGTGTACTGCGAGATTACTTTGTCGCACGCAACACACATGGCCAATGGTGTTGGTTATATCGTCAGCACGATGGGCAGTGGTTTATTCAAGGTTACTTTGGATAGGCTTATGTATGCAGAATTGATATGCCAAACCAATTTTTCGTTTCTACAAGGTGCTTCTCACCCGCATGAACTTGTACAGCAGGCAGAAGCCTTGGGTTATAGCGCTATCGCTATTACCGATGAATGTTCAGTAGCAGGGGTGGTACGTGCCTATAGCCATATACAAGCAGAAGCGTTAGATATAAAGCTTATTATCGGCGCGAGTTTTAAATATCAAGCGGTTAATGGCGCTACTGTGGCCTTTACATTGCTTTGCCCTAATCGACAGGCTTATGCAGAACTATGCCGTGTTATTACTAACAGTCGTCGTCGTGCAGGCAAGGGGCAGTATCAACTAGATTTATGGGATTTAAAAACCATTAAGCAATGCCTTGTATTATGGTCACCATCTGGCGACGTAGACGCTGATGATTATTGGGCTAGTTGGCTAAAAAAGCATATGAGGCAACGCTTATATATCGCGTTAAAACGTCATTTAACGGCAGGTGAACATAGCCAGGTAAGTTATTGCAGACAACTTGCAAAATCAATGAGTATTATGGCAGTGGCAACAGGTGGTGTGCTGATGCATGAAAAAAGCCGACTACCACTGCATCATACATTGACAGCAATTCGTTTAGGCAAAACAGTTGCTCAGCTAGGTAAAGAAGCATTGAGCAATGCTGAAGCGTCGCTTAGGCCCATCTCTACATTACAAAAACTCTTCCTTGAAACCGAACTTGAAGCAAGCTTAGCGATTGCTAATCAGTGTCAGTTTTGTCTGTCGTCACTGCGTTATGAATATCCTGCAGAGCTTATCCCTGAAGGAAAAACAGCGATTGGCTATCTGCGGGAACTGGTCAAAAAGGGAAAGCAGATACGATTTCCAGCGGGTGTACCTGCAGAGATTGAGTCTACCATTGAGAAAGAATTGATCTTGATTGAGCAATTACAATACGAGCACTTCTTTATTACCATTTATGATGTAGTGCAGTTTGCTAAAAAGCAAAAGATTCTCTATCAAGGTAGGGGGTCTGCTGCTAACTCAGTGGTGTGTTATTGCCTTGAAATTACAGCGGTAGATCCTCGTCAAATTTCGGTATTGTTTGAACGCTTTATATCACAAGAGCGGCAAGAACCACCGGATATTGATGTTGACTTTGAGCATCAAAGGCGAGAGGAAGTGTTTCAGTATCTTTATCAAAAATATGGTAGAGAACGTACCGCTATTGCCGCAACCGTAGTGACTTATCGCTTGAAAAGCGCAATCAGAGAAGTGGGTAAAGCACTGGGTATAAACGAAACACAGCTTGCCTTTTTTATTAAGCACATTAATCGTCGTGATAAAGATAGCCCGTGGGACCAACAAGTGATGGAGCTAGGCATCGATCCCAGTACAAAACTGGGGCAGCAGTTTGTTAGTCTGGTTGAGCAAATTAAAGGGTTCCCTCGTCATTTGTCTCAACATGTCGGCGGTTTTGTTATTTCGTCAGGGCCATTATATGAATTGGTACCGGTAGAAAATGCCGCCATGGAAGGACGTACGGTGATCCAATGGGATAAAGACGACTTAGAAACGTTAGCCTTATTGAAGGTCGATGTATTGGCGCTTGGTATGTTAACAGCGATAAGAAAGACCTTTGATTTAGTTAAGCAGCATTATGGTTTTACCTTGTCGATTGCTGATATCACCCGTATGGGGGATGACAAACAAGTTTATGCGCAAATCCAGCAAGCAGACACTGTGGGTGTTTTTCAAATCGAATCGCGGGCACAAATGAGCATGCTACCTAGATTGAAGCCAGCATGTTATTACGATTTAGTTATTCAAATTGCCATTGTGCGCCCAGGTCCTATTCAAGGGGGGATGGTACATCCTTTTTTGAAGCGTAGAGATGGCAGTGAACCTGTAACATACCCCTCTGAGGCAGTAAAAAGTGTATTGGCGAGAACCTTAGGTGTGCCTATTTTTCAGGAGCAAGTGATTAAGCTTGCTATGGTCGCTGCCGGCTTTACTGGTGGAGAAGCTGATCAACTTCGTAGAGCAATGGGAAAATGGAAACGCAACGGAGAGCTTGTACATTTTAGAGAAAAGCTTGTGACCGGCATGACAGCAAGAGGCTATGATGAAGGGTTTGCACAACAACTCTTTGAACAAATTTGTGGCTTTGGTGAATATGGTTTTCCGGAATCTCATTCAGCTAGTTTTGCTGTCTTAGCTTATGTTTCATCTTGGCTTAAGCATTATTTCCCGCAAGCATTTTATACCGCGTTACTGAATAGCTTACCTATGGGGTTTTATTCTCCTTCTCAACTTATTCAAGATGCTCAGCGCCATCAAATTCAAGTATTGCCTGTCTGTGTTAATCATTCGCGTTGGCATCATCAGTTGGTATATCAACAAGGGCAGTTTTGTCTTCGTTTAGGCTTTTGTTTGGTGAAAGGATTTAGTGAGCAACAAAGTGAGCTACTGGAGCAAAAAAGAGGAAAGGAAGGTTTTACACGTTTAGCTCAGATCAAAGCATTAGGCTTGAAGCGCAATGAATTACAAGCGCTGGCGAGTGCTAATTGTTTTCAAGCATTATCTGGCGATCGTTTTAATACGCGTTGGCAATTGATGGACAAAGAAGATGAACTTCCCCTTTTTTCACAACAAGCAATGTCGCAAGAAACCATCGACATCGCCCCTAATACTCATGATAACTTGATAGAAGATTATGCCAGTTTGGGCTTAAGCTTAGATCATCATCCTATTGGTTTGTTAAAGTCAGCAGGGCTGCTAACAGACACTACAAGTGCGCAGGATTTAGCTTCTATTCGTCATCAATCCGTAGTTAAGGTTGCTGGAGTGGTCACTGGTAGACAAAGCCCAGGCACAGCATCAGGCGTTACTTTCATGACGCTTGAAGATGAAACTGGTAATATGAATGTTGTTGTGTGGGTAGCAACAGCTCGAGCGCAAAAGCAGTCTTTTCTATCGGCCAAAGTGTTAAAGGTCACAGGTGTGCTGGAACGTGAAAAGCAAGTTGTACATGTTATTGCCGGTCGTTTAGAAGATATCACAGAGCAATTAGGTGAAATACAAAGTTCTTCTCGAGATTTTCATTAAGGTAAATGGTTATGTCACTGTATAAAAGCCAACGTCAACGACGACAAGAAAAGCGAAACCGACCTTACAATGTCAGTAAGCGCGGCGTAAGGGACGATTACATAGACAAACAAATTTTGGTTATTCATCAAGCTATGGTTGAAAAGCTTATTGCGCAACCAGCACTTGTTGCTGATGTAATTAAGCAAGTTGAAGCTCGAAAAGAAACGGGAAAGTTAAACTACAGTGGTTATTTAACGTGGATAAGTTTGCTTGAAAACATAGAAAATCACGATTGGTTTCGAAAAGGCGTACTTGAAGATAGCCCGCGCATGAAAAGGCTACGTCGTAAAACACCTTTGGTTAATATTTTAACCGAACAAGAGCGGCAACAGGCGCTCACACAAGGAGCAATCGGTGAAATCGATGATCCTGACATATTGTTTTTGTAAATCCCTCACATCTCTTGCTAAATCCTTGATATAATTAACGCTATTACTTTATTGGGTTGAACTGACCTAATCACCATAAATGATGGGGTATTCATGCGATTTTTATCACGCCGTCTAGTTATGCCTAACGATCTAAACTATGCATATGCACTGTTTGGTGGTAGAGCATTAGAATGGATAGATGAAGAAGCGGCAATTTATGCAATTTGCCAGTTAGAAACAAATTGCCTTGTAACTAAACATATTGGTGCGATAAGTTTTGAATCGCCAGCGGTACAGGGTGATGTTGTAGAGTTTGGTTTGAAAACGAAAAGCGTCGGTCGTACGTCGATTACGGTGACTTGTTTGATGCGTAACAAAGCAACGAAGAAAACGATCTGCCTAGCAGACGATATTGTCTTTGTAAAAGTAGACCCAGACAGCAAGCTACCAGTACCACATGGTAAAACCCTCGATGGGCTTGAATCCCAAACAAAAGAAGAAATAAAACGCCTTAATATGGATCCAAGGCTCGACGGATAATCACGACAGGAATAATTATGACAATTTTACTTACCAATAGCGGCGACATACCGTTACATGTTATTGAGCAAAAAGCGTTTGCCACTTGGTTAAGCGAACAAGAAGAACATGTTCAAAATTGGTTACTTCACACCAACTTTTCATCTGGTGTTACTACGATTCCTGGTGAGTCAGGTCGTATCGCTTTAGCGCTATGCGTCGCAAATAACATTGATCAATTTTTCGCTACAGGTGATCTAGTTAATAAACTACCACCGAATAGTTATCAACTGATGACACACGAAGGCGCGGAACTGGCGACGGCATTTTCTTGGTTAGCTGGCAGTTATCGCTTTTCTCGTTACTTAGAACAATCAAACACGTTTCCTACGTTAGCGCTAGAGAATCAGGCAGTTATCGATACCGCAACACAACTATTTGATGCAACGGCTATGGTGCGCGATCTAGTGAATACGCCTGCAGGCGATATGATGCCAGAGCATTTGTCGGAAACGATGCAAGCACTAGCAGCTAAGTTTTCTGGCGATTTCTCTGAAATCGTTGGCGATGAATTATTAACTGAAAACTATCCAACTATTCATGCGGTAGGCCGCGCGAGTGTTCATGCACCTCGATTATTAGATTTAACTTGGGGCGATGAAAATGCGCCCAAAGTCACATTAGTGGGCAAAGGCGTTTGTTTTGATAGTGGCGGTCTAGATTTGAAACCTGCTGCAGGTATGAGACAAATGAAAAAAGACATGGGGGGAAGTGCCCATGTTATTGGTCTTGCACAACTCATTATGTCAGCCAATTTGCCAGTGCGTTTGAGGGTGCTAGTACCTGCTGTTGAAAACGCAGTTGCAGGAAATGCATTTAGACCAGGTGATGTGATTAAAACACGCCAAGGTTTAACGGTTGAAATCGACAATACAGATGCCGAAGGCAGACTAGTTATGTGTGATGCGCTTACTGAAGCCGAAACCCAGTCACCTGATCTGCTTATTGATTTTGCCACATTAACTGGCGCAATGCGGGTGGCACTTGGTACTGAGTTACCAGGCTTTTTCTCAACTAGCAAAAACATTGCTAATGAGCTTATTGAAGCTGGCGACGCGGTTGATGATCCTGTTTGGCAAATGCCACTGTTCCAGTCGTATAACGACTTGCTAAAAAGTGATATTGCCGATCTTTCTAACTGTGCCGTTGGTCCATTTGGCGGCGCGATAACGGCGGCGCTTTACCTACAACATTTTGTCGGTGCGAGCACTAATTGGCTCCACTTCGACATAATGGCATTTAACAACCGAGCGTTGCCGGGCAAGCCAAAAGGCGGTGAAGCCTTTGGTATACGTGCTGTATTTGAATATTTGCAACGCCGCTATAGCGCTTAAAAGGAAAGACTATGCTTGAACAATGGATTGATGCTGCCAATGGTGTACTTTGGGGTAGTATTCTAATTTACTTATTAGTCGGTTGCGGTGTTTGGTTTACCTTCCGATTAGGGCTTATCCAAGTACGCCACTTTACTCACATGTTCACCTTACTTAAAGGCAGTAGGCATGCAGATGAGCAGGGCATTTCTCCTTTTCAAGCATTAAGTACTTCACTTGCAGCGCGAGTTGGTACGGGTAATTTAATGGGGGTGGCTGTAGCCATTACATTGGGTGGCCCAGGCGCGATATTTTGGATGTGGTTAATCGCCTTTATTGGTATGGCGACTGCCTACGCTGAAAGCACTTTAGGCCAGGTATACAAAGAAAAAGATCACAAAGGCAATTTTCGTGGCGGCCCAGCCTATTACATGAGTAAAGGCCTTAAAAATCGATATATGGCTATCCTGTTCTCACTGTGTTTATTCTTTGGTTACGGCTTTGTGTTTAGCGCGGTACAAGCATATTCCATCACTGATGCATTCAATGGCAGCTTTGGTATTGAGCCCTTAGTAACCGGCGCAGTTATCACCTTCTTTAGCGCAATTATTGTGTTTGGCGGTTTAAAATCCATCGCTCGTTTTGCTGAGTTGACGGTACCTGTAATGGGTATTGCCTACATTTTAGTGGCACTCGTTGTTGTGCTATTGAACTTAGAGCATATTCCTGCAGCATTGATGAACATTATTGCTCATGCTTTTGGCTGGCAAGAGGCTGCTGGTGGCACAGTAGGTGCCGCCATGATAAATGGTATAAAACGTGGTTTGTATTCTAATGAAGCAGGGCAAGGTAGTGCACCAAATGTTGCTGCCGCTGCCGTTCCTTATCCGAATCATCCAGCGTCGCAAGGGTATATCCAAATGTCAGCTGTGTTCTTTGATACGATTTTGATATGTACTGGCACAGCGCTTATTATCTTACTAGCAGCGCCAGCGAACATCGAAGCAGAAGGTATTCAATTTACGCAACAAGCGTTGGCTTATCATGTCGGCGATTGGGGCAGCTATTTTATTACATTTGCCATATTGCTGTTTGCGTTTACATCGATTGTCGGCAACTTTGCATATGCCGAAAACAACCTTAAATACTTAGGTTTAGATACGAGAGCCGGGCATTGGTTTTTACGTATCGTCTTTTTAGCAATGTTGCTTTATGGCTCGAGTTCAACGCTTGGCGAAATGATTTCGCTAGCAGACTTCGCAATTGCATTAATGACGATTGTCAATGTTATCGCACTGTTCATGTTGTCAAAGGTTGTGGTGAACGTGACCAAAGATTATCAAGCGCAGAAACAGCAGGGTAAGTTGCCAGAATATCAGGTGACTGAAGAAACAGAGAAAAAATTAAACTTAACGAAAGGTATTTGGCGTTAATTTATGAGCGTAGACGCTATCGGTCTATCGCCTACCGTATTAAAGGCGATTAAAGAGGTTGGTTATAAAAACCTAACACCGATTCAACAACAAGCGATACCCGTGATCCGATCGGGTAACGACGTATTAGCGAGCGCGCAAACAGGAACAGGTAAAACTGCCGCATTTGCTTTGCCAGTTATCGAGCAGTTGTTGAAAGGGAAACATGAAGGTAGCGAGCCTGTACTTAAAGCGCTTATATTGGCGCCAACACGAGAGCTTGCCATTCAAGTTGAAAAGAATATAGCCACTTATAGTCATTATACTAATCTAAAAACGGCCGTAGTCTATGGCGGTGGTAAAATGGCGAGTCAAACAAACAAACTGAAGGCGGGTGTCGATATCTTAGTCGCCACGCCTGGACGATTATTAGAGCACTTGTCACTGCGCACAATTAATGTAAGTCAAGTGAAGTATGTAGTGCTAGATGAAGCCGATCGCATGTTAGATATGGGCTTTCAAACCGATATTGAACGCGTATTTAATGCAATCACCCATAAGCATCAAACGCTTTTATTTTCAGCCACGTTTTCAGACAAGGTAAAGAGTATTGCAAAGCAGTTTCTTACTCACCCTAAAGTGATACAAACGGCTAAGCAAAACACAACATCAGGTAAAGTGAAGCAATCCGTTTATTGGGTGTCCGAAGAACGCAAACGAGAACTGTTGTCTGAACTAATCGGGGTAAACAACTGGCAGCAGGTGCTGGTGTTCGCGGGTACAAAAGAGAGTGCCAACATACTTGCCAAGGAGCTAAAGCTCGATGGTATCAAAGCTGCGCTTGTACATGGCGATCGCTCTCAAGGGGCTAGAAACAAAGCGCTCGAACAGTTTGTTGCTGGCCAAGTCAGAGTGCTTGTTGCTACAGACGTTGCTGCAAGAGGCTTAGATATTGAAGATTTACCTTATGTGGTCAATTTTCATTTGCCGTTTTTAGCCGAAGATTATGTCCATCGCGTCGGCCGTACCGGTCGTGCAGGCAAAACAGGTACTGCAATTTCTTTGGTTAGCCCAAAAGATGAAAAGTTTTTAGGCAATATCGAGCAGCTTGTTGGCAGACGATTTGAGCGTATCGTTGTACCAGGTTACGAAATGGATAGACCTGTGCCTGAGCACGTTACACAGGCGAATAGCAAAGCTGATAAACCTAATCGATACAAGGCGACTCAAGCTAAAAATCAAGCGATAGCTAAAAAACGAAATAGCAAAACAAACACTCGTAAGGGTCACAAAAAACCAGCAATCGCGAGTAAAAAACGTAAACGATGACTGCCGTTTTTGCAGAGGTGCCGTTTCAGTATCGGCACCATTGTTGGTTTTGCAACGAGCCTAGTGGCAACAGCTATACCTTTCCCAACGACAAACAATTAGTACTGCAATGTGTTCATCCACAGGTGACAGTGCCTTGTTGCGATGAATGCAAACCGTTTGCGCAAGGCGCAAAGGGAGACAATCTTTGGCATATTACCTATGCCGTGAAAAATAAACTCCACAAAAAGTATCGTAAGCATTTAGCTATTGGACTAAATTGGACAAAAGAAGAATTAGAGCAAAGCGAGTTTGACGGCGGCAATTTTGAAGGATTTAAACGTAGCGCCTGGTTTATGTTCGAAGTAGCGTTAGCTCGAGTTAACTTTCAACAATACCCATTGATAATCGAAGGTATTGAGTACAAGCCAACACACAAATCACACTTCATCTTTGACGGGGTTACTTATCCGTCTATCGATGTTGCCATATCGCATTACAGTAAGAATTTTGATCTTGACCAAGCGTTGCTACGAAAAGCATTGTTTATTTTGGGTGATCAATCTTTTTCTCGCGCGGTAAGCTTTTGTCGTCTCATGGTGGGGGCAACACCGCAAGAAAAACAGGCGGGATTAAAATCCTTATTCTAAAGTTTTTCTGCCATTGAACCATAGAATAACGCATTAACAATGAGTTAAACTAACATTAACACCTAAGTGGTAAACGTTAAGGATTTAAGTGGTTCATTTTATCGAAACCCTGGCATTGCTCAGCTGTGCAGTTGTCGTAGTTTGGCTATTTAGAAAGTTAAACCTACCAGCGATTCTTGCTTATTTAATAGCAGGCATTATCGTTGGCGAGCACGGTTTTTCTTGGGTTACAGAAAACGTTAATTATGAACACTTTGCTGAGCTAGGTATTGTTTTTCTTCTGTTTACCTTAGGTCTAGAATTCTCTTTTACACGCCTAAAGGCGATGCGGCACTTGGTGTTTGCTGTGGGAGGCCTGCAAGTGTTGGTCTCTATTCTTGCCTTTACGCTGGTGTCCTTATTATTTGATTTAAGCTTTGGCGCAAGCTTTACAGTTGCGGCTGTACTCGCGCTTTCTTCAACCGCCATCGTGATAAGACAACTTAGTGAAACTGGGGCGATGAAACGTAAATCAGGCCAGATATCTGTTGCTGTTTTACTGTTTCAAGACATCGCCGTTGTGCCGCTTCTGATCATTATTCCTATGCTTGCGACAGGTGGCGAAGGGTCGATGTTACTTGCTTTGCTTTTCGCACTTGTCAAAGGTGTGTTTGTCGTCGCGCTACTCTTTTTTATCGGTAAAAAGTTGCTACCACCTTTGTTTGATTTAGTGGCGCAAGTTAGAACGGATGAGCTCTTTGTTTTAACAACGTTACTAGTGACCTTGTTTGCCGCTGCATTAACTCAATGGTTTGGCTTGTCTATGGCGTTAGGGGCATTCTTAGCGGGGATGATGCTTGGTGAAAGTGAGTATAAGCATCAACTTGAAGCCGATATAAGACCTTATCGCGATATATTGCTCGGTTTATTTTTTATGACAATAGGCATGAAACTAGACCCCGCGATATTGGTATCTGCTCCACTGCAAACCTTAGCGCTTATAGTATCGTTTATGATGATCAAGATTGTCGTGATCAGACAACTAGCAATCAGAGCCGGAGAATCCGCTAAAGATGGTTGGGCTTCAGGCATCATGCTGGCGCAAATGGGTGAGTTTGGTTTCGTGCTTATTGCCCTCGCTAATCAAAATGACATATTGCCGCAAAACGTTGCCTCTATGCTGCTTGTTGCCGGTATTTTGAGTATGGCAATTACTCCGTATATGGTGAATAACGCAAGAAAATGGGCGCTAACGCTGAGCAATACCAAACAGATAGATACTAGTGAGTTTGAACAATTGCCGACTCAACGAAAGTTAAAAGATCACGTTATTATTTGTGGTTTTGGCCGTGTTGGGCAGACGGTCAGTCGCTTTTTAAAGCAAGAGCATATAGATTTTGTTGCGATAGATATTGATCCGTTAAGAACCTCTAAAGCGCGGCAAGCTGGTGAGAATGTATTGTTTGGCTCTTCGCGTAAAGCAGAGCTTCTAAATGCGGCACAAATCGATACAGCGCGACTTGTTGTTATTGCTTTTGGCGAAGATAAGCAATCTTCTGAGGTGATACAAAAAGTAAGAGCAATGGCGCCAGAGGTGCCTATTTTAGTGCGCACTAAAAATGATGATCAACTTGATATGTTGCAGCAGGCAGGCGCTAATGAAGTTGTGCCCGAATCATTAGAAGGAAGCCTGATGCTAGTATCGCAAGTGTTATCCTTGTCAGGCGTTCCATTCTCGAGAATTGTTAGGCGTGTACAAAAAGAGCGTAAAAACCATTACAACCATTTACATGGTTTTTTTCAGGGCGAACAAACCGATATGAGCGTCGATAGCCCCAGAAAAATTGAGTTTGCGCATGCAATTGTTCTAACCAAAGATGCTTTTGCGATAGGAAAAACCGTGGGCGAGCTTGGTTTAGCGGAGCGAAGAGTGGCATTACTCAGTATTAAGCGAGGCGAACAAGAAATCGAAGATTTGCCCAATGATTTTGTGTTGATGGAACAGGACATGGTGATTGTTCGAGGACGACCTAGACGAGTCGAACGTTTTGAAGGGTACATTAATCAAGGCGAAACCTAGTTTACTGATCTATAACTATTTTATTGCTAGTATCTTTATATAGATTTAATCAAAGTGCAGGGAAATACATGAAAAAGGCGTTATCAGTGCTGGCGATAGCCGCAACCGTGAGTAGTCATTCAGTGTCAGCCCAAGAAAGCTTGTTTATCGATCCGCTCGATGGTTTTTTTGATGCCTCTACATTTCTCGCAGAAAATGCCTATGGGTTCTTACCTGTTCCAGTAATCATTACCGATCCCGCTGTCGACGGCGGTTTAGGTATGATGGGCCTTTTTTTTCATGAAGATGAAGAAGAAAAAGAGGCTCGTTTAAAAGCGATGCAATCAATGGAAGAGAATGCAGGTATGCATTTGCTGCCACCGTCAGTGTCGATAGTAGGTGGCGCATATACAGGCAACAACTCCTATTTTACCGGGGCGGGGCATTTAGGCTTTTTTAAACAAGGCAGTATTAGATACTTTGGCTTTGCGGGCTATGGCGACATAAATATCGACTTCTTTGGTTTTGGTGATGTCGAATTACCCAAACCGATTGAGATTAATACCACTGCAGGGGCGCTGTGGCAAAATGTGAAGTTTCAAATCGCTGGCAGCCGATTTTACGCTGGCGTAGTTCAACGATTTATTTCTGCTGAGATCTCACCGGCCAACATTAGCGATCTTACCGGCGGAATTTTACCACCAGAATTTGAAGATGAACTCACTCGTCTGTTGACGATATCAACTAAAACCTCTGGTGTTGGTATCACCGCAGAATACGATACGCGTGATAACTTCTTTTCACCCAGTGCCGGTATTCGATATCAATTCAACCACCTTTGGTATGACGACACTTTTGGTTCCGATATTGAATATCAGTTGACTGAACTTTCGGGACTGCATTATTTACCGATTACCGAAAAATGGCGCAGTGGTTTTCGCGTTGAAGTAAACTACGCCAATGCAGACCAATTTTTACCTACCTACGCGACCCCGGCAATTAAACTTAGAGGTATACCTGCGCAGCGATATCAAGGTAATGCTGTGGTCAATACAGAGCTTGAAATTGTCTATAAGATTAACAATCGATTTGACGTCAATGTTTTCGGCGGTGTTGGTTATGCCGCCAATGAATGGGGCGAGTTGTCGGACGCTAAAAGTAGGGTAGCTAAAGGCGCCGGCTTTCGATATCTAATCGCCCGAAGATATGGTTTCAAAATGGGTGTAGATGTAGCCAAAGGCCCGGAAGAAAGTGTATTTTATATTCAAGCGGGCTCTGCGTGGTAAGCTCTGCCGACTTATCAGATGCTATTGCAGTGTTTGATATCGAAAATAGCCAAGATCTTGCTCAGGTATTCAATCAACTGGATGTCGCGATCGCAGAAAAACAGCTAAGCGCTTATTTACGTCAAGGGAGCAATCTGCAGGCTGTGACTTGGCTTGCCAAGTACGCGCTGTCAAAGCGTTTGCCGTCTGATGAACTCAACGAATCGATCTTATTGGCTTTACCTCAGTTAAATGATTGGCATAGCCAGCTGCATATTTTGCAGTGTTTTGAACACTTAACCTTCATTGAAGCGTTAGACGGCGCTACTCATCATTTTATTCGCCACTGCCTTTGTAGCGACAATAAGTTTGTCAGAGCATGGGCATACAGCGCGTTTTACTATTTTTCATTACAACGACAAAAGTTTAGAGACGAGGTAGGTGACTTTTTTACTTTGGCTTTAAAAGATGAGGCACCTTCAGTAAAAGCGAGAATTCGCCAATTACAAAAATTAGCTCTAGTTACAAAGACAAAAATGTCTTAATTTCACTTTCTTTATTTAACGCATCTTCATAACCTAGCTTGATCAATCGAGAACAGTAATGCTGTTCAAACAGCAGGTAACTGATCAAACTTGAATCAGAATCATTGGTTACGCCGACCGTGCGTAAAAGCAAACGCATGGTTAGAGGCAGGTCGTAATAATACTCGGCAGCGATGGCATTAAAATCATGGCTGGGATTAATCACAAAGGTATCAATTTGTTTGATGCCGGTAGCGTCCTGTTTTTCTTGAGGCACTTGTTGCAATAGCTGATTGAGTCTTTCTACCCGTTCTAAATCACTTTGTAGCGTTTCTGAAAATACCGTATCGAGTAAATGACCCGCTATTGTTGCCGTACTGGGCGGATGTGGGTTGTTCTCATTCACATGCAGAGGCTCTTTGGGTTGCTCAACACCCACAATAAAAAGCTTTTCCGCGCCTAAGTGAACAGCGGGACTCAGCGGCGATAACTGATTTATCGAGCCGTCGCCATAATGCTCTGACTTTATACGTATTGAAGGAAACAGCATTGGCAGGGCAGCCGATGCCATTAGGTGTTCAACGTTAATTTGTGCAGGTTGGCCGCGCCTTTTATGTCTGAACCAAGGCGTGATTTTTTCCTCTGATTGATAAAAGCTAATTGAGTCGCCACTTGAATAGCTTGAAGCTGTCACGGCAACAGCAGACAAGTATTGATTAATAATGTTGGTATCTATACGTTTAAAATCAATGACTTGATTAAGTAGATCACGCAGCGGTGCGTTGTTAATCAAACTGCGAGCGACTTTTGGCGCATAGTCCGCCTGAAACGAGGCAAGTACGCCACCAAACAAGTGCCCAAACGCTCGTACAGGATCAGCATGATAGATCTTGTTAGGTTTTAAGTTTTTCCAGATCCATTCGAGTTTTTTTACGCCTAAATGAAAACATGATGAATAACAAGCTAATGCGGTAGAATTTATTGCACCGGCTGACGTGCCACAGATGACCGGAAAGGGGATACCATGATTTCTTGGAACAAACGATGTGATCGCTTTTAAAACCCCCACTTGGTAAGCTGCACGCGCACCACCACCTGTTAGCACCAATCCGTGTTTGGTGTCTTTATAATTTCGTTTTGATGATTTTTTTAAGGCAGCGGACATAGCACAAAGGTACAGCAATATTTGTTATCAGTTTAAGCGTAATTACCTGATGTCGCTACCATTTTGTTCGCACTTTTGACAAGAAATGATAAGGTATGTGGTATTCATGGTCACATTAGTATTAGCGCAATATAGATGACAATTTGGAAAGAGTTATACGAGATATTTGTTAAAGAGCGTCAGCGTTGGCATGATTTGTCAGGTGACAAACAAACGCTCGCGTTCGAAATAAAAGCCAATTTAACGTTTTTAGCCGATGGTTTTGCCAATAAATCAACTGCAAAGCAACTCATCGTCGGATTAGAAGACAAAGCATTTAAACAGATGTTGTCAAAAAATGGCGACTTTAATCGCTTGCAAACGAAAAAGCTGAATATTGCGACAATCGGCCGATATGCGGAGTTTAAGAAATATGTCGGCAAGGATACTCAATACCTAATAAATAACGCTTACGCGCGGCTTATATCCCTTAAGAAGCTTAGTGCACATGGCCTACCAAATGAACAAAGCCTTAAGTTAAAATCTTTGTTTCGATTTTTAGTGTTGCTAGTGGCTCATATTGAAGGGGATAGGTTGCCCAAATAGATGGAGTTCCTTAAACGCAAGGTCTTATAGCAACGCCCATCTAGTTTTCAACAAAATTTGCGTTGCCATTGTCTTTGGGATTTAACTCCCATAATATCAAAAGGTATCTCACGTTTTTCAGGGTTAGGTTTATGGCAAGTAGAGTGCAACATGTAGACATTGCCAAAGGTATGTCGATTGCTTTTGTGGCGATGTTTCACAGTGAGCTAAAAGCATTTTTGCCAAGCTTGATCGAACCCTTGTCTTTAGTTCGCATGCCACTCTTCTTTTTTCTTTCCGGCGTGTTCTTTTCGTACGCCAAACCACCTAATGTATTTTTTAATGATAAAGGTCAGGCGCTATTAAAACCGTATTTTAGTGTGCTTCTATTTGTTTATCTTTTAGTTATGATAATAGAGCCCAATAATGAACACTGGACGCTATGGGGCATATTCTACGGCAACGGCGCCACACTTGCTTGGACGCCCATGTGGTTTCTTACGCATCTTTTTGTCGTGTTTTCTCTCGGCTATTGCTTGTTTAGGTATACGCCTTTTGCACAGTTTTCTTTGCTAGCAAAATGGTTAATCTTGTCGCTTGTTTTTATCCTTGGTGTGCTAAATATAGAAGTATTTTGGCCATATGTGGAGCGCAGTTTACAGGTAGATATGGCTTTGCCTGGCTTGCCATTTTCACTGGATATTGCCTTGATCACGCTGTGCTATTTTAGTGCTGGCGCAATGTTACGCGAACAGGTTGTAGCCTTTAAGCCCAATACCTTTTGGTTGTGCTTTTCAGTTGCCGTGTTTATCGCTATTAATTTACTGTTTGACGCAAGAATAGATTTAAACAACAGAACGTTTGAAATGCCGGTGATCGCAACCTTAGGTTCAATTGCTGGCGTATATGCATTGTTATGTGTCGCATACTATTTAGATAATGTGCAAAGCATTAAGTACTTGTTGTTAAAGCTCGGTGGGGCAAGTTTGTTTATTTTGATCTTCCACTATTGGATTGGTAAGGAAATATATCGGGTCGCGAGCGTGGGTATCAGTGACCATAACTTACTGTTTTTGATCGCAACCACTTCATTTTTACTCAGTATTCTTTTGCCAGTAGCAATAAAGTGGCTGGTTCAACGTAGCCAATTTTTATCGTATTTCTTTTTTCCAATTAAATCAGCTAAATAAATAACATTATTTCGCAAGTAGCGCTTTGGCAACTTTAGACTGGTTATGGCCAACCAGACTTTGAATGTAGCTTGAGGCAACTAGCAGCTTGTCCATATCTACGCCTGTTTCAATGCCCATGCCGTTTAGCATGTAAAGCACGTCTTCGGTTGCAACGTTACCCGACGCTCCTTTTGCGTATGGGCAACCGCCTAAACCTGCAACTGCACTGTCTACGACAGCGATTCCTTTGCGCAGCGCTACATGAATATTTGCAAGCGCTTGGCCATAGGTGTCATGAAAATGAACGGCTAACTTGTCTGCAGAAATATGAGCTAATACGGCGTCGAGCATAATTGCAGTAGAGGCTACTGTTCCTACACCTATGGTGTCACCTAATGACACTTCATAGCATCCCATATCTAGCAGGGCTTTACTGACCTTAGCCACTTTATCTGGCTCAATGTAACCTTCATAGGGGCAACCTAACACACAAGATACGTAGCCTCTTACTGGCAGGTTATGTTGCTTTGCAGCATGCATCACATCTTGAAAGCGTTCTAATGATTCATCAATCGAACAGTTAATGTTTTTTTGCGTAAAACTTTCTGAAGCCGCACCAAAAATAGCGACTTCGTCTGCCTGCGCGTCAAGCGCATTGTCGAAACCACGTTTATTTGGCGTTAAGGCAGTATAGGTAACGCCACTTTTGCGTTTAATGCCAGCTAACACTTGATCAGAGTTGGCCATTTGAGGCACCCACTTGGGGGACACAAAACTTCCCGACTCCACGGTACTAAGGCCGGTGTCTGACAACAAATCAATCAAACCGACTTTATCGTTTACCGTTAAAGCCGATTTTTCATTTTGCAGGCCGTCTCTTGGTCCTACTTCTACAATTTTTACAAACTTAGGTAAGGCCATATCCATTTACTCTTCTAATGCAAGTAGCACAGCGCCGCCATCGACCATATCACCGTCTTTGAAATAGACATTGGTGACTTTACCAGCCTTTGGTGCTTTTACCGTATGTTCCATCTTCATAGCTTCCATGACCATCAGCGGAGCGTCTTTTTCAACCGTGTCACCTTCAGCAACGAGCACTTTAACTACTGTACCGTTCATAGGTGCTGCTAGGCTCGCATCTTGCTGCTGCTCGGCCTCTACCTGGCTGCCATCATAGTATTGGAAGTGCAGGGCGCCTTCTTCAGTAAATAGCTCTAAGTCATTTCCGTCGAAAGCAAAATTCATTTGCTTGTGTTGAGTGTTGACGATTAGGTTTACTTGGTCGCCAACAACTTCACCGGTGATATCAAAAATTTCACCATTAACATCAACACTAAGGTTGCCAGCGTTGTTGGTTAATATGCACTGAATTTTCGTATCTTGAAACGTTAAACTGAGCAGTTGGCTTGCCGCTAGATTTAATCTAAAGCTATTTAAATTGTGCCAAGGAGAGTGCACATCTTCACTATTGCTGACCGTCGATTGAGCTTGCTGTGTCAGCTTATGATAGAAAATAAAGGCCGCAATGGCTACTTCATCCGACAGCGTTATGTTTTGCTTTTTAAAGATTAAATCAGCGTGCTTTTCAATAAAATTGGTATCTAAATCGGCTTCGACAAATGGCGGACATATAGCCAAGTTATAAAGAAAATCGATGTTAGTTTTAACGCCACGTACACGATATTTTTTAAGTGCTTGCGCAAGTCGACCTAGCGCAGCATCTCGATTTTGATCCCAAACTATCAGTTTCGCGATCATAGGGTCGTAGTACATGCTTATTTCATCGCCTTGTTCCACGCCTGTATCAACGCGCACATGCTCACTTTCTTCAGGTGCTAACAAATAGCTTAATGTACCTGTAGAAGGCAGAAAGTTGTTTTCAGCATCTTCCGCGTAAATACGAGCTTCAAAGGCATGACCTTTTATGGTTAGTTGTTCTTGTTGCATTGGCAGTGGCTGGCCATTGGCGACTAACAATTGCCATTGCACAAGATCTTGCCCAGTGATTAACTCTGTTACGGGGTGTTCCACCTGAAGGCGGGTATTCATTTCCATAAAGTAGAAGCTGTCGTCTTTGTCTAACAAAAATTCGACCGTACCTGCGCCTACATATCCAATGGTGCGAGCACAGGCAACGGCAGCTTCACCCATTTTTTGGCGCAATGACAAACTCATGTTTGGAGCAGGCGCTTCTTCGATTACTTTTTGATGACGGCGTTGTAGAGAGCAGTCGCGCTCAAACAAGTAAACGGCATTACCTAGGGTGTCACAAAACACTTGGATCTCAACATGTCTTGGTTGCGTGAGGTATTTCTCAATCAACATCGCATCGTCACCAAATGCTGCTTTAGATTCTCGTTTTGCTGCATCTAATGCATCTTGAAATTCGCTTTCTTGGTTAACAACGCGCATACCTTTGCCGCCACCACCAGCAACTGCTTTAAGCAGTACAGGGTAGCCGATATCACTTGCCTCATTTTTGAGTCTACTCGGTCCTTGATTTAAGCCATGATAGCCAGGCACTAGCGGCACGTTTGCCTGTTCCATTGCTTGCTTCGCCGCGGATTTAGAGCCCATTGTTTCAATCGCTTTCACGTTGGGGCCAATAAATACAACGCCAGCTTTTTCACATGCTCGGCAAAAGTCAGCATTTTCAGAAAGAAACCCATAACCAGGATGAATGGCTTCTGCGCCTGTTTTTTGTGCCGCTGCAATGATTTTATCGCCTAATAAATAGCTCTTTGTTGCAGGGCTTTCGCCAATGTGTATCGCCTCATCTGCTAGTTTAACGTGCAGAGCATTGGCATCAGCATCTGAATAGACAGCGACGGTTTGAATGCCCATTTTTCTTGCTGTCTTTATTACGCGACAGGCTATTTCACCGCGGTTTGCAATCAGTATTTTTTTAAACACGGCTAGTCCTCTTTATGTTCTTTTTGCCAGTTAGCAGGGCGTCTTTCAAAAAACGCAGTAAGGCCTTCTTGACCTTGCTTCGATACCCTGATGCTCGCGATTTGTTCGCTTGTTGCTAATGCTTTATCGTCGTCTACCGTGCCATCTACATTAAAGATAAGTGCTTTTGCAGCTTTAACGGCCTCTGGTCCATTGGCCAGTAACGTATCTATTAGCTCAAAGGCTCTTTGCTCTAGCACTTCAGCATCTAACAACTCACTTACTAAGCCTAACGATAATGCTTGTTGCGCTGATATCACTTCCGCTGTTTGGAAGTATCGTCTGCTTGCTCGTTGACCAATAGCATCGATAACATAAGGTGAAATTGTGGCAGGAATCAGGCCGATTTTTACTTCACTTAAACAGAATTTGGCTTTTTCTGTTGCCAATACGATATCGCAACAACTAACGATGCCTACACCGCCACCAAAAGCTGCTCCATTAACCAGTGCAATAGTGGTTTGTGGTAAATAGTTAAGCAGGTGTAACATTTTGGCTAACGCAGCAGCGTCAGCGAGATTTTGTTCATAACTATACTGTGCCATGCGCTTCATCCAGTTGAGATCAGCGCCAGCGGAAAAACTTTTACCATCGGCCTTAATTACAACCACGCGAAGACTTTCATCCGCTTTAATGTTAGTCAATAAATCGGTGAAATCGGCGATAAACTGATCGTCGAAGGCATTATGCTTTTCAGGGTTTGTGAGTCTTATTTCGGCTACATCGCCTTGCTTTTTAAAGGTTATTTTATTTTCCATGATGCGCCCTACATACGAAATACGCCGAATTTCGTGTCTTTAATTTCTGCATTTAATGACGCAGAAATAGCTAGACCCAATACTTGTCTGGTATCAGCAGGGTCAATTACGCCATCATCCCAAAGCCTTGCTGATGCGTAGTATGGGTGGCCTTGTTTTTCATAGGTATCTACGATTGGAGATTTAAATGTCGCTTCTTCTTCTTCGCTCCACTGCTCGCCTTTCTTTTCTAATTGGTCGCGTTTAACTTGAGCAAGAACACCAGCAGCTTGTTCGCCGCCCATCACTGAAATACGTGCGTTTGGCCACATGAATAGGAATCTTGGATCGTATGCTCGACCGCACATGCCATAGTTACCCGCGCCAAAGCTACCGCCAATAAGTACAGTAAATTTAGGTACGTTGGCGCATGCAACCGCCGTAACCATTTTCGCGCCATGTTTTGCTATGCCGCCGGCTTCATACTGTTTGCCCACCATAAAGCCCGTAATGTTTTGTAAAAACACCAATGGGATTTTTCGCTGCGCACATAACTCGACAAAATGAGCGCCTTTTTGGGCGGATTCACCAAACAAAATACCATTATTGGCGACAATACCTACTGGGTAGCCGAAGATGTGTGCAAAGCCACACACTAATGTTGTGCCATATAGCGCTTTAAATTCATCAAATTCACTGCCATCGACGATACGTGCGATAACTTCTCTCACATCGTATTGCTGACGACTATCTTTTGGAATGATGCCGTATATCTCTTTACTGTCGTACGCTGGTGGTAAGACAGGCTTGATCGCCATATCGATAGACTTGCGTCGATTAAGATGCTTGACGATTTGCTTCGCAATGCCAAGCGCATGTTCGTCATTATTGGCATAGTGGTCAGATACGCCAGAGGTTTTACAATGTACATCCGCGCCACCTAAATCTTCAGCAGAAACGACTTCTCCGGTTGCGGCTTTAACAAGCGGTGGGCCCGCTAGAAATATTGTCCCTTGCTCTTTTACGATAACAGACTCATCTGCCATAGCTGGAACGTAAGCGCCGCCTGCAGTACATGAACCCATGACAACCGCAATTTGTGGAATATTCTGTGCAGACATAGTTGCCTGATTGTAGAAAATACGGCCGAAGTGTTCGCGATCTGGGAACACATCATCTTGATTAGGTAAGTTGGCACCACCTGAATCTACAAGGTAAATACATGGTAGGTTGTTTTCTAATGCGATAGCTTGAGCGCGTAAATGCTTTTTAACCGTTAATGGATAATAGGTGCCACCTTTTACTGTTGCGTCGTTTGCCACTATCACGCATTCCTGACCGGCGACGCGGCCTATACCGGTGATAATACCTGCAGCAGGCACATTATCAGCGTAAACTTCATAAGCCGCTAATTGTGAAAACTCCAGAAAGGCGCTACCAGGGTCGAGCAGGGCATTAACACGATCTCTTGGTAATAATTTACCTCGGCTTTGGTGTCGTTCACGACTTTTTTCATTACCACCTTTTGCTATTTCAGCAACAAGTGCTGATAAGTCATCAACTTGTTGTTGCATATGCTGAGCATTTTCCAAAAATGCTTCAGATTTAGCATTAATTTTAGATACTAATTTAGTCACGTTAGCCTTCTTATTTTGATTCGTTAAACAGTTCTCTACCAATCAACATACGTCTAATTTCAGACGTACCTGCACCGATTTCATATAGTTTTGCGTCACGCAGTAAGCGCCCTGTAGGAAATTCATTGATGTAGCCGTTACCGCCAAGTAATTGGATTGCATCTAATGCCATTTTTGTTGCAAGTTCGGCAGAGTAGAGAATAACAGCGGCAGCATCTTTACGCGTGGTTTCGCCTCGATCACATGCTTGTGCAACCGCGTAAACATAGGCTTTTGCCGCATTCATTTGTGTATACATATCAGCAACCTTGCCTTGTACAAGTTGGAATTGGCCGATACTTTTACCAAATTGCTGACGGTCATGAATATAAGGCACAACTACGTCCATACAGGCATCCATTATGCCCAACGGGCCGCCTGACAATACAACGCGCTCGTAGTCTAACCCAGACATCAAAACTTTAACGCCTTTGCCTTCTTCACCAAGAATATTTTCAGCCGGAACTTCACAGTCTTCAAAGACTAGCTCACAGGTATTTGAGCCACGCATGCCTAGTTTGTCTAGTTTTTGATGACGTGAAAAGCCAGGGTAGTCGCGCTCAACGATAAAAGCCGTAATCCCCTTTGAACCTGCATTTACATCAGTTTTTGCGTAAATAATGTAAACATGTGCATCTGGACCATTAGTAATCCACATTTTGTTACCGTTAAGAATGTACTTGTCGCCTTTTTTCTCGGCTTTTAGTTTCATGCTAACTACATCGGAACCAGCATTTGGCTCTGACATGGCTAAAGCGCCAATATGCTCACCACTACATAGTTTCGGCAAGTATTTAAGTTTTTGCTCGTGGCTACCGTTTTTGCTTAACTGATTTAAGCACAAGTTTGACATGGCACCATAGCTCAAACCGACCGATGCTGACGCACGACTAATTTCTTGCATCGCAACAACGTGTTCTAGATAACCTAGATCTGAACCACCATATTGTTCTTCAACTGTCATACCCAATAAGCCCATGTCGCCGAACTTACGCCATAAATCCATTGGAAATTCGTTGTCTATATCAATTTGTTCTGCGCGTGGTGCAATTTCGTCACGAGCGAAGGCATTTACCTGATCGCGGATCATGTCGACGGTTTCGCCTAAATTGAAGTTCAATGAAGAGAATGAAGAAATCATATGGGTTCCTAATAGCTTTACTTATGCTTGTTGTATATTTGATAACGTTTCTTTGCAGCTTTGTTCGAAATTGGATAAGTCTTCCAAACTTTCGTTAATGTCTGCGAGTTTTTGTTGTAAATCTGCTTTCTTATCAGCAATAAGGCTCAAGATACTTTCCAATTGCATCGCACTGGTTTTGTCTGAATCATACAACGCGAACAATCTGCCTGTTTCTGCCAATGAAAAGCCCAGTCGTTTACCGCGTAAAATAAGCTTTAATCTAACGCGGTCGCCTTGGCTGTAGATACGTGTTTGTCCTTTACGTGTTGGGCTTAGCAGGCCTTGATCTTCGTAAAAACGAATACTACGCGTGGTTACATCAAACTCTTTGGCAAGTTCACTGATGGAGTATGACTGTTGAGATGTGTCTTGAGTCATTTACGTTAACAAGTTATGAATGATGCACAACAATCTACATGAAGTTTACGTAAACGTAAAGCAAGCATGTGATTGGGATGTAATTTATTCCTTACATCCCAATGTAATGTGGAGGTGGTAAACGGAAGTAAGCCTATTTATCGTGTTTTATTGCACTGATGACGGCGTGAATATCTTGTTCTGTGTTATAGATGTGTGGTGATATTCTTATGCCATGGCTGCGACAATCAGCGGCGATAGTGTGTTTACGCAGGTTGTCGAGCATAGCGGTGTTGTCGCTAAAGTTTAAGATGACAGTACCACTGCGCTTCTCTTCTTGTTTTGGTGAAACCACGGCGTCAGGTAAAGCATCAATGAGCTGATTTTGAAGCATACGATTATGGGCCAATAACTCACCAGGCTTCAAAGAGGCGAAATAGTTGATTGCGTGAGCAGCAAGTGCAAATGGGGCAATAGAAGGAGTACCTCCCCAAAACTTTAAGGCAGATTCATGGTAGTTAAAGGCATGAATATCAAACTCAAATGGGTTGCTATGCGAGAACCAACCGACATCCTTTGGCTGGCATTGATCAAGGATATCTTCATTTACCCACAAATATGCAGCACCTGGGCCAGAGCACAACCATTTAACGCTGGAGCCAGTTAAAAAACTAGGTGAAAGTTGAGTGAGATCTAGTGGCAGTATGCCGGCCGATTGCGCAACGTCGACAATAGAAAAAATGTCCAGTTTTCTGGCGTTATCTACGATTGACTGCAGCGGCGCGGACTGACCGGTATTGGAATAAACGTGACTTACAAACACGGCATCGATATCGCTTGTTAGATAGGATGCCCAGACATCTGTATTTGTAATATCCAATTCGCGCGGAATATAGACAATTTCGCTATTGCTTGGCAGTGATTTTTGCAAGGCAAAACCCATCGAAGGGAAGTCTTGCTCCGACATCAATATTTTGCACCCCTGTGTAAATCTGGGATGAGACATCATGATTTTAGTCAAAGCGCTTGAAAGGTTTACCTGAGGACAAAACAACTTGGCATCTGTGTTAAACAAATTGGCCAAAGCGTCTGTAAACGCATCAATATTACTAAGCCAATCTTGCCAAGGCTCGCTATCACCTTGTTGCCACGGCGACAGAAAGCTCTGTTTGAACGCTTGCTCCGCTGTTTTTAATGGTCTGCCAACAGAGTGGTTTAAAAGGTAAGTGCCATCAGGCAGACAAAAGTCTTTCGCTTTCATTTAACTCTCCAACAACGCTTTTAATGAATGGATATCTTGAAAGCGCGTTCTAATGTCATCTCTGTCCGCTGCGCATCGGCGATCTCTTAATTTTTCGAGCGAATTAAGTAAAACGGATAGTGGGGGACCACTAGCGGTTACTTTTTCTAAATGTTGACTTTCCATGACTTCAGCAGGCTTTTCGATGTATTTGTTGACCAGTTGATTGTGATGCTGAATGGCTGTTTCTCCGTGTGCTTCACACACAGATAGGAACATTGACAAATGTTGCTGAAACCAAGGCTGGTTAGCG
Source organism: Thalassotalea agarivorans (assembly GCF_030295955.1). Classification (NCBI taxonomy): domain Bacteria; kingdom Pseudomonadati; phylum Pseudomonadota; class Gammaproteobacteria; order Alteromonadales; family Colwelliaceae; genus Thalassotalea; species Thalassotalea agarivorans. Next base: position 1,962,588 of record NZ_AP027363.1, on the reverse strand, counting down.
TGTTTTGCTTGCGCTAGAAACTCATCCATAAGACTGGTTCTGCGCATACAATCTCGCAGTATTTGTTGATCTTCTGGCATCATGTAAAGAAACTTATCGACCAGCATTTGAGAGTAGCTTTGTTCATTGGCAAAACATAAACCAAGTAGCATATCGACTACATTGATACCGGCAAAATCCCCGGCATTTGCACCGCGGTATACTTGAGAGCCGACGCGATAAGGTTTGTAGTATGGTCGCACGGCATAGAAGAATTCATCGTCATCTAATGTATCAAACAAGGTTTGATTGGAAGACAACACGTCTTCTAATGCAACTTTCGCACATTGCAGTAAATCAAGGCTTATTGGGTGTGAAATGCCCAAAGGAAGAATTTTTAGCAGCGCGTCCGCAGCTCGTTTGAAACCTAGAATGCCTTTGGTGTTGTAATCAATAAACACCTTTTCATCGATTAAATCAGTAAACCGTTTGTATTTGCCATCTACCGCTTTGTTGTGTGTGCAGAGATGAGCTGTAGCAAATCTTGGCGTCACGCCAATAGAGCTGCCTATATGCATAGCTAAAGTAGATGCTTCAACAAGAGGAGAGGTGCGCTCTCTTGATGGTTCTGTAATTTCGTGGCGACGACAAGCAGCCATAAAAAGCCCAACGTTACCTAACAGGTCAAACGCTGCGTCAAAGCCCTCATCTGTATTTCCTTCAGAGACAAGTTTTGCAATAAGGGCGTTACCTTCTTGCTCTAAAGTCTGCTTAAGGTTGTCACCAATACCTACGACATTTGCTCGGTCATTTTGTTGTTTATATAACAACTCTAATTCAGTGTTTAGTTCAACAAACCTAGTGCGGATCCATTGATCAAAGGCCAATGTGTTTTCAGTCATAGTGTGTAGATGCCAGTAGATTTTTAGTTAATTATAACAAGGTGAGATCGGCTATTTTCACTATTAAGTTGGATTTTTTAACGCTTTGTTGGTTTAATTCACTACATAAATCTATTTATTTGGTGGAAATAACTCAATGGATGCTAAGGATAAAGAAATTCTGCATATCTTGCAGCAATATGGACGCATATCGCTTTCAGAGCTAGCCAATCGTGTGAATTTGTCAGACACCCCCTGTGTAAGACGGGTTAAAAAGCTTGAACAAGAGGGCATTATTGCCAGCTATAATGCGGTACTCAATGATAAAAAAATTGGCTTAAACGTATTGGTATATGCCTTTGTTAAGTTAAAAGCGAATACTGAAGATTTCGGCCAGCAGTTTGAACAAGCGATGTTTGAACTCGATAATATTATTGAGTGTTGCACGATTTCTGGTAGTCACGATTACTTGCTGAAAATTGTTGCCGCATCCCTTGAAGACTATGAACTGTTTGTTAAAAAATCGCTAGGTAACGTCAATACCATAGCTGCAATAGAATCAACTGTTGTGCTAAAACAAACCTTCTCGAAAAATACCTTACCACTCAAATAAATCCGCATATTCTCTAAATTCCAAATATTGTTGTAATGAAATCCTTACAAATGCGGATCTAAAGTAGCACAGTTAAGCCTATCAATATTTGCTAAGGTCATTGATTTTATTGGCCTATCTAAGGTTGTGGTTGAAAAAGCACCAGCTTAGTTGGCTCTAAGTTCTGATGTTTACGTTTACGTTGGCGTAAAGGTAAATTTGAGTTAATCTAAAATCAAGATGACAGGAAGGTAAATAGTATGTCTTTACAAGATCCAATCGTAATTGTTGCAGCAAACCGAACACCAATGGGTGGTTTTCAAGGGGCCTTATCGGCTGTAACTGCTACAGAATTAGGTAGCGTTGCTATAGAAAGCGCTGTGAAATCAGCGGGTTTAAGCAATGATGCAGTTGACGAAGTGATTATGGGCTGTGTACTGCCTGCAGGGCTGAAACAAGCTCCGGCTCGTCAAGCCGCATTAGGTGCTAACTTAGCATTAAGCACTGTTTGTACGACAATAAATAAAGTGTGTGGCTCAGGTATGAAATCTGCAATGATGGCTCATGATGCGCTTTTAGCGGGTTCGATTGACGTTGCCGTTGCAGGTGGTATGGAAAGCATGTCAAATGCACCTTATATGTTACCAAATGCTCGTAGTGGTATGCGTATGGGACATGGCAAAGTGTTTGACCACATGATGATGGATGGTCTTGAAAATGCATATGATGGCCTTGCTATGGGCTGTTTTGCTCAAGGTACTGCAGATGATGCACATTTTACGCGTGAACAAATGGATGAGTTTGCATTGCGTTCATTATCAAGAGCGCAAAGCGCAATCGAATCAGGTGCGTTTAAAAATGAAGTAGCACCAGTTACTGTTAAAACCAGAAAAGGTGACGTGGTTGTTGATACTGATGAGCAACCAGGAAACGCGCGTCCAGAAAAAATACCATCGCTTAGAGCCGCTTTTAAAAAAGACGGTACCATTACGGCAGCTAACTCTAGTTCAATATCAGACGGTGCAGCAGCACTTGTCATGATGAAGGCATCAAAAGCGCAAAGTTTAGGTTTAACGCCTCTTTGTAAAGTTGTTGCTCATGCAACGCATGCTCAAAAGCCAGAAGATTTCACTGTAGCTCCTGTTGGCGCATTAACAAAATTGTTTGAGAAATCTGGTTGGAGTAAGGACGACGTTGATTTGTATGAAATTAACGAAGCGTTTGCCATGGTAACCATGCTGGCGATGAAAGAACTAGACCTTGATGCAAGCAAAGTAAACATCAATGGTGGTGCTTGTGCACTTGGTCACCCAATTGGCGCGAGTGGCGCTAGAATTATAGTAACGCTTATTCATGCTCTTAAAAATAAAGGGCTAACGAAAGGCGTTGCTTCTCTGTGTATAGGTGGCGGTGAAGCAACCGCAATCGCATTAGAAGTTTAATCTTCTAAATTACACAGGGTTAAAACTATCAAGGAGGACGCGAAAGCGTCCTTTTTAAAATTATTAGATTATTACAACAGTAGAGAAACCCAATGAAAAAAGTACCTTTATTTATTGATGGTGAGTTTATTCAATCAACATCCAATGAATGGATCGACGTAACCAATCCAGCAACGCAAGAAGTTATAGCACAAGTACCTTGTGCCACTGATGCGGAAATGGCTGCCGCAATTGCCAGTGCTGAAAAGGCGTTTGCTACGTGGAAAGAAGTTGCTGTTCCAGAGCGTGCACGTGTAATGATGCGTTATGGTGCTCTTTTGAAAGAACATCAAGAAGAATTAGCAGGCATTATTTGCGAAGAATTAGGTAAAACACACGAAGACGCTATGGGTGACGTATGGCGTGGTATCGAAGTGGTAGAACATGCTGCTAATATTCCTTCAATGTTAATGGGCGAAACTGTTGAAAATGTTGCACGCAACATAGACACCTATAGCTACACTCAGCCACTTGGCGTTTGTGCAGGTATTACACCATTTAATTTCCCAGCGATGATCCCATTGTGGATGTTCCCGCTCGCGATTGCTTGTGGTAATACCTTTATTTTGAAGCCGTCAGAGCAAGATCCATTAACGCCTATGCGATTAGTTGAATTGTTTGAACAAGCAGGCGCGCCAAAAGGTGTTCTGCAAGTAGTGCATGGCACCAAGCCACAAGTAGATGAACTACTTGAAAATCCAGTGATTAAGGCGATTTCATTTGTCGGTTCAGTGGGTGTTGGTCAGTATATCTACAAAAAAGGCACAGATAACATGAAGCGTGTTCAAGCGTTTTTAGGTGCTAAAAATCACATGGTTGTAATGCCAGACGCTAACAAAGATGCGGTTATCAACAATATTGTTGGCGCGTCAGTGGGTGCTGCCGGTCAGCGTTGTATGGCAATTTCTGTTGGTGTTTTTGTAGGTGAAGCACAACAATGGATTCCTGAAATTAAAGAAAAACTAGCAGCGGTACGCCCAGGGCACTACAGTGATCCAGAGGCGGCTTACGGTCCACAAATTACGCCACAAGCAAAAGCGCGTATTTTATCGCTGATTGAAACAGGTAAAAATGAAGACGCTAACTGCGTATTGGACGGTTCAGATATCGAGGTGGAAGGTTACCCGAATGGAAACTGGGTTGGCCCAACCATGTTTACTGATGTTAAAGCGGACATGGACATCTACAAAGAAGAAATCTTTGGTCCAGTATTTTTAACCATGAACGTAGATAGCTTGGATGAAGCTATCGAACTAATTAACAATAACCCTTACGGCAACGGTACCTCAATTTTTACTAATTCAGGTGGTGCGGCGCGCAAGTATCAACATAACATCCTAGTAGGGCAAGTTGGTATCAATATTCCTATTCCAGTGCCATTACCTTTCTTCTCATTTACTGGTTGGAGAGGATCATTTGCGGGTGACCAACATGCATATGGTAAACAAGCCGTTAAGTTCTACACAGAAACCAAAACAATAACGGCGCGCTGGTTTGACAACGATATTCCAGCTAGTGGTCCTAACATGAGTATTAACTTGAGATAAGTGAGGCTGTTATGGATTTTAATTTAAACGAAGAACAACAAATGTTTGCCGACACGGCAAAACAATTTGCAGAAGCTGAGCTTGCGCCTTTTGCCGCGAAATGGGATGCCGAGCACCATTTTCCAAAAGATGTTATTCAAAAAGCAGGTGAATTAGGCTTTTGTGCCTTATACACGCCAGAAGAGGCAGGCGGTCTAGGGCTATCGCGTCTCGACAGTTCAATTATCTTTGAGTATTTATCAATGGGCTGCACGGCAACAACAGCGATGTTAACTATTCATAATATGGCGACATGGATGATTGCATCATGGGCAACAGAAGATGTTAAAGCACAGTGGTGTCCAAGCTTGGTAACCGGTGAAAAACTTGCGTCTTATTGCTTAACAGAACCTGGCAGTGGTTCGGATGCTGCTTCACTGCGCACGTCTGCAAAACGAGATGGTGATGATTACATCATTAACGGTTCAAAGATGTTTATCTCTGGCGCAGGTGAAACAGACGTATTGGTTGTTATGGTGCGCACCGGTGAAGCTGGGCCAAAAGGTATTTCTGCCGTGGTTATTCCAGCTGACGCAGAAGGCGTGATTTATGGTAAATCTGAAGAGAAAATGGGGTGGAACGCCCAACCAACAAAGCTAATCACTTTTGATAACGTACGTATTCCAGTTGCAAACCTGTTGGGTGAAGAAGGTCAAGGCTTTACCTTTGCAATGAAAGGTTTAGATGGCGGGCGTATTAATATCGCAACTTGTTCTATCGGCACTGCGCAACAGGCACTAGATACGGCGAAAGCCTACATGCAAGAACGTGAGCAATTCGGTAAGCAAATTGCGGCCTTTCAAGGACTACAATTTAAACTGGCGGATATGGCCACAGAATTAGTAGCCGCGCGCCAAATGGTGAGGCTAGCAGCATTTAAACTTGATACTAATGACCCAGAGAAAACAGCTTACTGCGCCATGGCTAAGCGATTTGCTACGGACGTTGGCTTTAAAGTGTGTGACGATGCCCTTCAATTGCATGGTGGCTACGGGTATATCAAAGAATATCCGCTAGAACGTCATTTCAGAGATGTACGTGTGCATCAGATTCTTGAAGGGACAAACGAAATTATGCGCGTCATTATTGGCCGCCGTCTGTTGGCCGAAGGTGCTGGCGATATTTTGTAAGGATAACGTATGAGCGATTCATTGATTCTAGAAAAACAAGGCAATACCGCGGTCATTACCTTTAATAATCCGCCAGCCCATACATGGACACATGAAAGCTTGTCTATGCTTGCAGAAATGGTTGAAGGCCTAAATCAAGACAAAGATATCTATGCGCTAGTAGTAACGGGTAGCGGAGAAAAATTCTTTTCTGCCGGCGCCGACCTAAATGTGTTTGCCGACGGCGACAAACAAGTAGCAGCGGATATGGCAGAGATTTTTGGCAAGGCCTTTGAAACCTTGTCAGATTTTCGCGGCGTTTCTATCGCCGCTATCAATGGCTATGCCATGGGTGGCGGACTAGAGGTCGCACTAGCTTGTGATATTCGTATTGCCGAGGCACATGCTGTAATGGCGTTGCCAGAAGCTACGGTAGGGCTACTACCTTGTGCAGGTGGAACGCAGAACCTACAAATCTTAGTGGGTGAAGGTTGGACGAAACGTATGATCCTTTGTGGTGAGCGCATCGATGCGCAACAAGCACTGAGTATTGGCTTAGTTGAAGAGGTGGTAGAAGCCAAAACCTCTTTAACCGCAGCATTGGCACTTGCTAGCAAAGTGGCAAATCAAAGCCCGGTAGCGGTCGCTGCGTGTAAATCACTTATTCAACAACACAGACACCAGCCTATTCGAAGTGCTTTACCTAGCGAAAGAGCTGCATTTGTTGATTTGTTTGACAGCCAAGATCAAAAAGAAGGCGTTGCCGCGTTTTTAGAAAAAAGAAAAGCAGTGTGGAAAAACGCTTAGGAGAGTAGCATGTCAGAGAGTGTCCTTTTTGAAGAACTTATGACAAACAACGGTAAAAAAATCGCCGTTGCAACCTTAAATGCACCGAAAGCGTTGAACGCGCTAAACCTGGATATGATTCGCCTATTGTCGCCAGCTTTTGAACAATGGCAATCTGATGATTCGATAGCGTTGGTTGTTCTCCAGGGGAGTGGTGACCGAGCTTTTTGTGCTGGCGGAGACGTGGTTAGTTTGTATAAAGCCATGGTGTCACCGGAGCAGACACCTGATTTTAATCCTGCCAGCTATTTTGCTGAAGAATACCAATTAGATTTTAACATTCACCAGTTTGCTAAGCCTGTTTTAGTTTGGGGCAGCGGTATCGTTATGGGCGGTGGACTTGGCTTGTTAGCTGGTGCGAGCCATCGAGTGGTCACCAATACTTCTCGTATTGCTATGCCGGAAGTGACGATAGGCCTCTTTCCTGACGTTGGCGGTAGCTATTTCCTCAACAAAATGCCTGGTAAAAGTGGTTTGTTTTTAGGTTTAACGGGTGCTTCTGTTAACAGCAGTGATGCCATTTATACCAAGCTAGCAAACTACTTTATGCTAGATGAGCAAAAAGAAGCGCTGTTCGATGCGCTTATAAACAATAATTGGCAAACGACTGCAACCGAGAACCATGTGCTACTTTCAACAGTACTTGATAGTTTCTATGCAGAGGCAAAGTCAGAGATGCCTGCAGCACAAGTTGAGGCGCATCAAGTGTATATTGACGACGTATGCCAAGGCGATGATGTTGTTTCGGTTTACGAGAAAATAGTGTCGCTAGACATTGATAGCAAGTGGTTCAACAAAGCTCAAGCAGGGCTTAAACATGGCAGTAAATTAAGCGCTGCTATTGTGTTTAATCAGTTGGCTAACGGCAAAGATATGTCACTGGCAGATTGCTTTAAAATGGAGCTCAACTTGGGCGCGCGAAGCGCTGAGTTTGGTGAGTTTCAAGAGGGTGTTAGAGCGCTATTAATTGATAAAGACAACCAACCAAATTGGGCGTTTAAGCAAATAACAGATGTCGATGTAAAAACCATTGAATGGTTTTTTGAGGATGCATGGCAGTCATCAGTGCACCCTTTGGCTAGTTTAGGTGGAGAATAAAATGGCAAATGTAGCATTTATTGGACTAGGTAATATGGGTGGCCCGATGGCCGTAAATTTAGTCAAAGCAGGTCATAGCGTCTCAGTTTTTGACCTAAGCGAACAAGCTATACAAGTGGTTGTTAGCGAAGGCGCCAACAAAGCTAACAGTGCGCAAGAAAGTGTTAAAGATGCGGATTTTATCGTGTCTATGTTGCCTGCAGGTAAGCACGTTAAGGCGTTGTACTTGGGGCAAGATGGTTTGTCTGAATATATAAAAACAGGCGCACTAGTTATAGATTCATCGACTATCGACGCTAGCAGTGCGAAAGAGGTGGCACAAGGGCTATCAGAAAAAGGCATCGATTTTATTGATGCGCCAGTTTCCGGTGGTGTTGCTGGCGCTGCAGCTGGCACGCTAAGTTTTATGGTAGGTGGCAGTTCAGATAGCTTTGAACGAGCAAAAACCGTACTTAATGTTATGGGGAAAAACCTTTTTCATGCAGGAGAGCATGGAGCAGGCCAGATAGCTAAAGTATGTAATAACATGCTGTTGTCTGTACTCATGGTGGGTACTAGCGAAGCGTTAAATTTAGGTATTGCTCATGGGTTAGATCCTGCTGTGTTATCTGAAATTATGAGTAAAAGCTCAGGCAGCAACTGGACATTAGATGTTTACAACCCGTGCCCTGATGTGATGGAAAATGTACCTTCATCGAATGATTATCAAGGTGGCTTTATGGTCGACTTAATGGCAAAAGACCTAGGCCTTGCAATGGAAGCAGCGTTAGAAAGCCATTCGTCAACACCAATGGGAGCGCTTGCAAGAAGTCTTTACGCTGTGCACGCAAAAGACAACGGCAACAAAGATTTTTCAAGTATTTTTACGTTATTTAATAAGGACTAGTCATGCAGTTACAAGATAAAGTTATCGTTATTACCGGCGGTGGCCAAGGTTTAGGTCGTGCTATGGCCGTTAATTTGGCTAAACATGGTGCAAAACTAGCCCTCATCGATGTAAATCAAGATATGTTGGAAGAAACTATCACCTTGATTGAAGCGCAAGGCTCGAGTGCTAGAAGCTATGTTGCAAATGTAACGCAAGAAGCTGAAGTTGAAGCAACGTTTAATGCGATTAACAAGGATTTTAATGGCTTTGACGGCTTGATCAACAACGCAGGAATTTTGCGTGATGGCATGTTTGTAAAAGCGAAAGACGGTCAAGTCGTGAAAAAAATGTCGCTTGATCAGTTTCAATCTGTGATTGACGTTAACTTAACTGGCGTATTTTTATGTGGTCGAGAAGCAGCGGTCCATATGATTGAAAATAATCGCAAAGGCGTCATTATTAATATGTCTTCTATCGCACGTGGCGGCAATATGGGACAAACTAACTACTCTGCGTCAAAAGCGGGCGTAGTGGCAATGACGACAACTTGGGCTAGAGAACTAGGGCGATTTGGTATTCGTGTTGGCGCAATTGCACCAGGTGTCATTCGTACAGCGATGACAGATGCGATGAAACCAGAAATGAGAGAGCGTTTAGAGAAAATGAAACCTGTAGGACGTTTAGGGGAAGCAGAAGAGATTGCCCATACCGTACAGTATATTTTCGAAAACGAATTCTTTACTGGCCGAGTGGTTGAAATAGACGGTGGATTGTCAATGTAATACACTGACATCAATGTGAAGATTAAAAGGTGAGGTTTTCTCACCTTTTTTGTACCTAGAGATAAATAAGTGAACAAAGCACTGTTTTTAGACAGAGATGGTATCGTAAATATCGACAAAGGATATGTGCATAACATTGCAGATATTGAATTTGTTGAAGGTATCTTTGCTTTGTGCAAAAAAGCCTATCAGCAGGGCTATAAAATTATCATGGTGACGAATCAATCAGGTATTGGGCGTGGTTACTACAGCGAAGATGATTTTACCGCGTTGACTGAATGGATTCATGCTGCCTTTGCTCAAAAAGGAATCGAGGTGAGCGCTACTTATTTTTGTCCTCATCATCCCACAAAAGGTAAAGGCAAGTATCTAACCAGTTGCGAATGTCGCAAACCAGCGCCTGGCATGCTTATACAGGCCAAAGAGCAAAACAATATCGACTTCCTCCAGTCAATCTATATTGGTGATAAAGATAGTGATATGGAAGCTGCTCAAAAAGTCGGTATTGAAAAACGTTATCTGCTGCGAACAAATTATCCCTTAGCCAACCCTTTTCAAGATACTATTGTGGAATCTTTACACGATATCCCACTATAAAGCACAAGTTGCCCCCTGTTTTGTTCATTAAACAAGCAAATAAACCAAAACTTTAAAAAAGGGGTTGCATTGACCCAAAAAATCCCTAAAATGCGCATCCACTTCTCGGGGACAAGCCAAGAAGGTTTTGTATAGGAAATACTTATTAGGCCGAGTCAGGATGACGAAAGGTCGGTTTTGATAAGTTTAGTAAGCAAATATGGTTATTAAGCAGTTAACAAAACCTCACAAAATAAATTAAAGTTTTTTTGTGAAAAAGGTTGACATCAAAACAGGGACGCGTAAAATGCGCATCCGCTCTCAACGGTAGAGCACACGCTGAACACGAGTGTGATGTTTAGCGAGATTCGCAAGAATCGTTCTTTAACAAATAGTTATCAAGCAATTTGTGTGGGCACTCACGTTAATGTTGGTTTTACCAAATAATTAACTCAGTGAGTGACACAAAGTCTAAATCAATAATTTTATTGATTAGGCGCTTTTGTCAGTTTTTTGCTTCTGCTTTTTTTAAAAGCGGAGACGATTAATATTCATTGAGCATCGTATCGATTTATCGATACACAAACGATTTTAATTGAAGAGTTTGATCATGGCTCAGATTGAACGCTGGCGGCAGGCTTAACACATGCAAGTCGAGCGGAAACGAAGAGGTGCTTGCACCTCTGGCGTCGAGCGGCGGACGGGTGAGTAATGCTTGGGAATATGCCATAAGGTGGGGGACAACAGTTGGAAACGACTGCTAATACCGCATAATGTCTACGGACCAAAGGAGGGGCTCTTCGGACCTTTCGCCTTTTGATTAGCCCAAGTGAGATTAGCTAGTTGGTGGGGTAATGGCCTACCAAGGCGACGATCTCTAGCTGGTTTGAGAGGATGATCAGCCACACTGGGACTGAGACACGGCCCAGACTCCTACGGGAGGCAGCAGTGGGGAATATTGCACAATGGGGGAAACCCTGATGCAGCCATGCCGCGTGTGTGAAGAAGGCCTTCGGGTTGTAAAGCACTTTCAGTTGTGAGGAAAGGTTAGTAGTTAATACCTGCTAGCTGTGACGTTAGCAACAGAAGAAGCACCGGCTAACTCCGTGCCAGCAGCCGCGGTAATACGGAGGGTGCGAGCGTTAATCGGAATTACTGGGCGTAAAGCGTGCGTAGGCGGTTACATAAGTCAGATGTGAAAGCCCGGGGCTCAACCTCGGAACTGCATTTGAAACTGTGTGACTAGAGTATTGTAGAGGGTGGTGGAATTTCCAGTGTAGCGGTGAAATGCGTAGAGATTGGAAGGAACATCAGTGGCGAAGGCGGCCACCTGGACAAATACTGACGCTGAGGCACGAAAGCGTGGGGAGCAAACAGGATTAGATACCCTGGTAGTCCACGCCGTAAACGATGTCAACTAGTTGTCTGTGCACTTGATGCGTGGGTGACGTAGCTAACGCGCTAAGTTGACCGCCTGGGGAGTACGGCCGCAAGGTTAAAACTCAAATGAATTGACGGGGGCCCGCACAAGCGGTGGAGCATGTGGTTTAATTCGATGCAACGCGAAGAACCTTACCATCCCTTGACATCCAGAGAATTTTCTAGAGATAGATTAGTGCCTTCGGGAACTCTGAGACAGGTGCTGCATGGCTGTCGTCAGCTCGTGTTGTGAAATGTTGGGTTAAGTCCCGCAACGAGCGCAACCCTTATCCTTATTTGCCAGCGAGTAATGTCGGGAACTTTAAGGAGACTGCCGGTGATAAACCGGAGGAAGGTGGGGACGACGTCAAGTCATCATGGCCCTTACGGGATGGGCTACACACGTGCTACAATGGCGTATACAGAGGGCAGCGAGACCGCGAGGTGGAGCGAATCCCAGAAAGTACGTCGTAGTCCGGATTGGAGTCTGCAACTCGACTCCATGAAGTCGGAATCGCTAGTAATCGCGAATCAGAATGTCGCGGTGAATACGTTCCCGGGCCTTGTACACACCGCCCGTCACACCATGGGAGTGGGTTGCAAAAGAAGTGGCTAGTTTAACCTTCGGGAGGACGGTCACCACTTTGTGATTCATGACTGGGGTGAAGTCGTAACAAGGTAACCCTAGGGGAACCTGGGGTTGGATCACCTCCTTATCTTGAAAGGTGAAACAACATTATCGGTCGATAATATAACATCCGTGTTAAATCGACACAGGTACATCCATGTACCAAGAGTGTTCACACAAATTGCTTTGATAACGAATGTAAGAGAAGAAATGAAACTGCAGAAGGTCTGTAGCTCAGCTGGTTAGAGCGCACCCCTGATAAGGGTGAGGTCGGCAGTTCAAGTCTGCCCAGACCTACCAATTTAGGCGCCTATCGTCATTTTTTCATGACTCGTTTAGCTAAAGTAAACGTCGCCATAAAAGAACTAACGATATTCATCCTAAATGATTGGATAGAACATGCATACTCAATAGAGCGCACCCCGTCGCGAAGCTATAAAAAGCGGTGAGGTCGGCCTGTTTTTGTTCAAGTCTGCTCAGACCTGCCATAGAAATATGGGGCTATAGCTCAGCTGGGAGAGCGCCTGCCTTGCACGCAGGAGGTCAGCAGTTCGATCCTGCTTAGCTCCACCAATTTCACATACTCTCTTACGCTAGAAATTAAATCTAAATGGCCAGTTCAACAAACTGAGCGACTATTTAGATTTAGTTTCTTTAAGGAACATGCTCTTTAACAATTTGGAAAGCTGATATTAATACCCGGTGTTTATAGTGTCGCGCTATAAATACCAACTTGATACATAATCTTCCTTGTTATGTATCACGATAAGTTTAACGACTTATCAGATAACGTTTTAATTTATTAAGACGTTCTCAAAATTCTTACTCAAGAAGCTCATTATGAGCGCAATCAGTCCACATACACATCCGTGTTGTTTTAGGTTTTTAGCCGTAAAGCGTTAATGATTTTTTCGTTATCGCCTTATCGCTGACAGCTTACAGCAAATAATCGGTAGATTATTTAGGGTTGTATGGTTAAGTGACTAAGCGTATATGGTGGATGCCTTGGCAGTTAGAGGCGATGAAAGACGTGTTAATCTGCGATAAGCTCAGTTGAGGTGATAAAAACCGTTATAGACTGAGATTTCTGAATGGGGAAACCCACCCGTCATCAGGCGGGTATCTTTATCTGAATTCATAGGATAAAGAGGCGAACCGGGAGAACTGAAACATCTAAGTACCCCGAGGAAAAGAAATCAACCGAGATTTCCTTAGTAGCGGCGAGCGAACGGGAATTAGCCCTTAAGCGGGTGTGCGTTAGTGGAATGTTCTGGAAAGGACAACGATACAGGGTGATAGTCCCGTACACGAAAACAAGCACTTTGTGAAAACGAGTAGGTCGGCACACGTGAAATGTTGACTGAATATGGGGGGACCATCCTCCAAGGCTAAATACTCCTAACTGACCGATAGTGAACCAGTACCGTGAGGGAAAGGCGAAAAGAACCCCTGTGAGGGGAGTGAAATAGAACCTGAAACCGTATACGTACAAGCAGTGGAAGCCCTTCGGGGTGACTGCGTACCTTTTGTATAATGGGTCAGCGACTTATGTTTTGTAGCAAGGTTAACCGATTAGGGGAGCCGTAGCGAAAGCGAGTGTTAACTGCGCGTTTAGTTGCAAGGCATAGACCCGAAACCCGGCGATCTACCCATGGGCAGGTTGAAGGTTGGGTAACACCAACTGGAGGACCGAACACACGTATGTTGAAAAATGCGGTGATGACCTGTGGGTCGGAGTGAAAGGCTAATCAAGCCGGGAGATAGCTGGTTCTCCCCGAAATCTATTTAGGTAGAGCCTCGGACGAACACCATCGGGGGTAGAGCACTGTTAAGGCTAGGGGGTCATCCCGACTTACCAACCCTTTGCAAACTCCGAATACCGATGAGTGCTATCCGGGAGACACACTATGGGTGCTAACGTCCATAGTGAAGAGGGAAACAACCCAGACCGCCAGCTAAGGTCCCAAAGTACTAGTTAAGTGGGAAACGATGTGGGAAGGCCTAGACAGCTAGGAGGTTGGCTTAGAAGCAGCCACCCTTTAAAGAAAGCGTAATAGCTCACTAGTCGAGTCGGCCTGCGCGGAAGATGTAACGGGGCTAAACTAGTCACCGAAGCTGCGGATTTATCCTTTTGGATAAGTGGTAGGGGAGCGTTCTGTAAGCCGTTGAAGGTGTGTGGTAACGCATGCTGGAGGTATCAGAAGTGCGAATGCTGACATGAGTAACGATAAAGGGGGTGAAAAACCCCCTCGCCGAAAGACCAAGGTTTCCTGTCCCATGTTAATCAGGGCAGGGTAAGTCGGCCCCTAAGGTGAGACCGAAAGGTGTAATCGATGGGAAACAGATTAATATTTCTGTACTTCTATATATTGCGAAGGAGGGACGGAGAAGGCTAGGCAGGCATGGCGTTGGTTGTCCATGTGAAAGATTGTAGGCTGGTGACTTAGGTAAATCCGGGTCGCCTTAAGGCTGAGAGTCGAGACGATGTTCTACGGAACAGAAGCTGTTGATGCCCTGCTTCCAGGAAAAGCTTCTAAGCATCAGATATATAGGAACCGTACCCCAAACCGACACAGGTGGTTAGGTAGAGAATACTAAGGCGCTTGAGAGAACTCGGGTGAAGGAACTAGGCAAAATAGTACCGTAACTTCGGGAGAAGGTACGCCGGCTAGGGTGATGGGACTTGCTCCCTAAGCTTTGGTCGGTCGAAGTAACCAGGTGGCTGGAACTGTTTATTAAAAACACAGCACTGTGCAAAATCGAAAGATGACGTATACGGTGTGACGCCTGCCCGGTGCCGGAAGGTTAATTGATTGGGTTAGCTTTGCGAAGCTCATGATCGAAGCCCCGGTAAACGGCGGCCGTAACTATAACGGTCCTAAGGTAGCGAAATTCCTTGTCGGGTAAGTTCCGACCTGCACGAATGGCGTAATCATGGCCACACTGTCTCCACCCGAGACTCAGTGAAATTGAAATTGCGGTTAAGATGCCGTATACCCGCGGCTAGACGGAAAGACCCCGTGAACCTTTACTATAGCTTGACAGTGAACATTGCTCCTACATGTGTAGGATAGGTGGGAGGCTTTGAAGCGCAGACGCCAGTTTGTGTGGAGCCAACCTTGAAATACCACCCTTGTATGCGTGATGTTCTAACCTAGGGCCCTTATCGGGCTTGGGGACACTGTCTGGTGGGTAGTTTGACTGGGGCGGTCTCCTCCCAAAGCGTAACGGAGGAGCACGAAGGTTGGCTAAGTATGGTCGGACATCATACGGTTAGTGCAATGGCATAAGCCAGCTTAACTGCGAGACAGACACGTCGAGCAGGTGCGAAAGCAGGTCATAGTGATCCGGTGGTTCTGTATGGAAGGGCCATCGCTCAACGGATAAAAGGTACTCCGGGGATAACAGGCTGATACCGCCCAAGAGTTCATATCGACGGCGGTGTTTGGCACCTCGATGTCGGCTCATCACATCCTGGGGCTGAAGTCGGTCCCAAGGGTATGGCTGTTCGCCATTTAAAGTGGTACGCGAGCTGGGTTTAGAACGTCGTGAGACAGTTCGGTCCCTATCTGCCGTGGGCGTTTGAGAATTGAAGAGGGCTGCTCCTAGTACGAGAGGACCGGAGTGGACGAACCTCTGGTGTTCGGGTTGTCATGCCAATGGCATTGCCCGGTAGCTACGTTCGGAACTGATAACCGCTGAAAGCATCTAAGCGGGAAACAGGCTTTGAGATGAGTTCTCACTGGACCTTTAAGGTCCCTAAAGGGTCGTTGGAGACTACGACGTTGATAGGCGGGATGTGGAAGCACTGTGAGGTGTTGAGCTAACCCGTACTAATTGCCCGTGAGGCTTAACCATACAACACCTAAATGATTTAGGCCACGTACCATGTTCCAGACAGGTACCTGATGACCTACATCCATGTAGGCCTCGTATGTAACGATTGATTGAATCGATAAGAATTGAGTATTAATAGACGCTTTCCAAGTTAACAAGTTTTTGCTTAGCGACAATAGCACTGTAGAACCACCTGATCCCATGCCGAACTCAGAAGTGAAATGCAGCAGCGCCGATGGTAGTGTGGGAGGTCCCATGTGAGAGTAGGACATCGCTAAGCTTTTATTCCTAAGAAAAGCCTGACTTATGTCAGGCTTTTTTTTTGGAATAATTTTAGGATGTCTACTCAGCACATGGGACAGTGTCCTCATGTGACAAATTTGTCCGGAACAAATTTGAACGCACAACGTGCGGCCCTTTAGGGTGGAGTACAGGGAAGTACGGAATACAGTAGGACATCGCGTTATCTCTCGGTCGCTACAATACTTCCATGTATCCTCGCGACATTAGTGAATCCTTTCACGTCAGTAGGGCTTTTCAGGTTTTCGTAAAGATAAACAATTTTATGTTTACCCTAGCACCTAAACTTGCTCCTGCAGTTTAGGTATACCGACCATCCATGGTCATATAAGCGGGTTAGCCTCTGGCTTACCCTGGTCCTGAGCTAAGCTTTTATTCCTAAGAAAAGCCTGACTTATGTCAGGCTTTTTTTTTGGAATAATTTTAGGATGTCTACTCAGTACATGGGACAGTGTCCTCATGTGACAAATTTGTCCGGAACAAATTTGAACGCACAACGTGCGGCCCTTTAGGGTGGAGTACAAGGAAGTACGGAATACTAAAATATCGGGAATATTTTAGAACGCACTACGTGCGGCCCTTTAGGGTGGAGTACAAGGAAGTACGGAATACAGTAGGACATCGCGTTATCTCTCGGTCGCTAAAATACTTCCATGTATCCTCGCGACATTAGTGAATCCGTTCACGTCAGTAGGGCTTTTCAGGTTTTCGTAAAGATAAACAATTTTATGTTTACCCTAGCACCTAAACTTGCTCCTGCAGTTTAGGTATACCGACCATCCATGGTCATATAAGCGGGTTAGCCTCTGGCTGACCCTGGGCCTGAGCTAAGCTTTTATTCCTAAGAAAAGCCTGACTTACGTCAGGCTTTTTTTTTGGAATAAAAAAAGGAGCGAGTACGCTAACGCTGACGTATATGGAAGTACTAATACTGCGAAAGTATGGATACCAAACAGCAGTGAGAGGGACACGCAGCATAGCTGCTTGGAACAAGGAACGTGGAGTCTTTTTACACACAGCACGCAGCTCGAAGCACGTAGCTCTATACACCCAGCTAATAAAAGATATTCCTTGCTCTTAAACACTTGTTTGAATAAGCTTTAACGAACAATTTTAAAGAGGTTGTCTCTGTGATTAATTTTTTTCGCCGTATTTATCATTTTGGTCTAAAGCTGTTCTTAAAACTTTATCCTTATCCAAAGCCAATGCTGTATACCGATCAGCAAGGGTTAGAACAGTGGCTAGAATCACTTAATGAAAAAGGTGAGAAGAAGTTACTGTTAGTGACAGACGCAACGCTAGTGTCGTTAGGGTTGGTGTCACCTGTTGCAGAAGCAATTAAAGCGAAAGGTATAGAAGTTGAAATCTTTGACGATGTTCAGCCAAATCCGACGATCGCGAATGTTGAAGCTGGTTTAGATCTTTATTTATCGCAACAATGCCAGGCAATACTTGCTATAGGTGGTGGTTCAGTGATGGATTGTGCCAAGCTCATTGGTGCACGTGTTGTTAAACCAAACAAGTCGGTGGCAGCGTTAAAAGGCTTGTTTAAGATATTCAAGCAACTGCCACCTTTGTATGCAATACCTACAACAGCAGGAACAGGCTCTGAAACGACTATTGTTGCTGTTATTTCAGATCCAGAAAAGCAAGTTAAATATGCGGTTGTCGACCCTGTGTTAGCGCCTACTGCAGCAATACTTTTACCGGAAATCACCAAAGGTTTACCACCCTTCATAACGGCGACAACTGGGATGGATGCCTTGACTCATGCAATAGAGTCTTACATTGGTATTAACAATACGCCATTTACGACCCAGCGTTCTTTATCAGCGTGTAAGTTAATTTTTGATAACCTTGTCAATGCTCACGACAATGGCGAAGATTTAGAGGCTAGGTTAGCCATGTTACAGGGTTCATTTTATGCGGGTGAAGCATTTACCCGTGCTAGTGTTGGCTATGTGCATGCTATTGCCCATCAATTAGGGGCGATATATAACACGCCTCATGGCTTAGCTAACGCTGTAATTATGCCGAAAGTATTGCGCTGGTATGGTGAGGCGGCGCATCAGAAGTTGGCTGATATTTCAGATTTTTGTGGTTTAGTCCCTACAGATCAGCCAATGTCGAAAAAAGCACTCGCGGTTATCGAAAAAATAGAGTCTTTTAATGCGCACATGAGCATTCCTACTACGCTAGAGGAAGTGCAACGCGCTGACATTGACAAAATTGTGTTGGCAGCGCTAACAGAAGCACACCCCGATTATCCTGTGCCAAGGTTTATGGACAAGCAAGACTGCCAGGGCGTCGTTGAAGCATTAATAGCCTAAATACTGTCTATGATAGGCAGTATTTCGCCTTTCGTGGTTAAGCGTTTGATTTCCTCAAACAGTGTTTGCGCTTCGGGGTATTGGATTTTAAGGTAGCGCAGCCACTGTTTTAATCTACTAGAGAAATAATAGCTTTTGTCGCCTTGTTGCTCCAATACTGCGTAATGTTTAAATAAACTTGCCATCTCTGGCCATGGAAGCTCACTCGCATTGTTTTTAATAACATCGGCTAGATTAGGCATGGCCAATATGCCGCGACCTAACATTAGCTTGTTGGTGTTTGATTCTAATTGGCACTGCTCGGCGTCCGCTTTGTTCCATATCTCACCGTTAGCAATAACAGGGATATCTAATCTCTCAACCGCTTGAGATACATAATGCCAATAGGCAGGTGGCTTGTAGCCTTGTTTTTTGGTTCTCGCATGAACCGTTAGTAGATCGGCACCGCTTTGCTTAACGGCATCGATGATGTCCAAATAATTTGACTCATCTTCAAAACCTAGCCGAATTTTTGCGGACACAGTTTCGTTGCCAGCCGCTTTTTTTACATGACTAATGATTTGATACATGGTTTCAGGCTCTTGCAACAGTACCGCGCCGCCTTTACTTTTATTAACGGTTTTAGCAGGGCAACCAAAGTTCAAATCGATACCATGGGAACCTAACTCCAATGCGCGCAGAGCATTGTTGGCTAACGCTTCTGGGTGCTGCCCAAGCAGTTGAACGCGCACAGGGGTGCCATTGGTTGTGTATCCGTTGTTGTGGAGTTCAGGGCACAGTCGATAGAAAGCGTGCTTAGGTTCTACCTTTTTTACAACGCGAACGAATTCGGTGACACAAAGCGTGATTGGGTTAAGATTTGTAAGTAATTCCCGCATTAAGTAATCCATCACTCCTTCCATTGGAGCAATGTAAAGTTCAGTGGTTTGTGACATCTTGATAGTGGTTAATTCGTAAAACTCGTGTTAGGCTAAACTTGTATTAACAAGATATTAATAAAAATAAATTGTTAAAACGATGAAATAATTCTTCTGACCTGGTGGTCTATGTGAAAAGATTTATTACTAAAACATGTCAATAGACAAATTAAGAAGGAAAGTATGATGAATTTACTGAAAAAATCCACTGTTTCTGCGTTAGTTGCTTTATTTGGTTTAGCAATGTTTGCTGCAGCTCCTGCCAAAGCTGAAGTAAATCCTTTCGATATCAGCGCTGTAGACACTCAGGTTGCTCATGGGCATGCGGGTGATAAATGCGGCGAAGGCAAATGCGGCGAAGGTAAAAAAGACGCAAAATGCGGTGAAGGCAAATGCGGCGAAGGTAAAAAAGCGGCAAAATGCGGTGAAGGCAAATGCGGCGAAGGTAAAAAATCTGCAAAATGCGGCGAAGGCAAATGTGGCGAAGGTAAAAAAGCTGCAAAATGTGGTGAAGGCAAATGCGGTGAAGGTAAGAAAAAAGCTAGCAAGTGTGGCGAAGGCAAATGTGGTGAATAAGCCATCTTCTTAACTTCTAAAAAACCCTCTTTTTAGAGGGTTTTTTATACACTTTTTTTACGATTTGGCTAATAAATGAGCGGTTGTTTGATCTAGATCAAGTTTTTCTGTTCAATTAAACATCAGTAAGCTAGAATGCGCGCCGAGTTTAATCTGTTGCGTAGGAAAGTTTACAAGATGTCACACGATAAAGATTTCAAAGACGCGTCTTCAAAGCGTCATTTAGCTGGTGCAATTATCGCTTTAGTAGTAGCGCCACTTTTACCAATGTTAATGGGTTGGTATACTTTTTTAAGTTAATTTTCAAAAAAGGGCCTAGTGAAAACTAAGCCCTTTTTTATCTCTATTCTCTTCTGTTTTAAATACAAATACCCCTATAAAATTTCGCTAAATTGCTTTATGCTTGAGAGATAATTTTCGATATTTAATGTTAAATGAACTCTCAAAGTTTAGACCTCATAAAAAACGCAATTCATACCATTCCTGATTACCCTAAACCAGGCATTATGTTTCGAGATGTCACTGGAATATTAGATGATGCTCAAGCACTTACCGCAACAATAGATAGCTTGGTAGAAAAATATAAAGACCAAGGCTTTACAAAAATTGTAGGCACGGAAGCACGTGGCTTTTTATTTGGTGCACCCCTAGCGTTAGCGCTAGGTATTGGTTTTGTTCCAGTACGTAAGCCTGGAAAATTACCTCGTGATACTTATGCGCAAGACTATCAATTGGAATATGGTACTGATACCTTAGAAATTCACCAAGATGCATTAAATGAAAGTGACAAAGTCTTGATCATTGATGACTTGTTAGCGACAGGCGGCACGATAGATGCAACCGCTAAACTAATTCGTCGCGTTGGTGCACAAGCAACAGATGCTGCTTTTGTTATTTCTTTGCCTGATTTAGGTGGTGAAGCGTTATTAAAAGAACAAGGTATTAAGGTACACACACTAGTATCGTTTGAAGGCGAGTAATATGTCTTATCAAGTTTTAGCTAGAAAATGGCGACCTAAACAGTTTTCAGAACTTGTTGGTCAAGAGCATGTTGTCAATGTATTAGCCAATGCTTTGCAGCAGCAACGCTTACATCATGCTTATTTGTTTACTGGTACTCGTGGTGTCGGTAAAACCACTATAGCTAGAATTTTTGCCAAAAGTTTAAATTGTGAGCAAGGCGTATCAGCGACTCCTTGCGGCACATGTGGCACCTGTCTTGATATCGATCAAGGCCGTTTTGTAGATTTGCTAGAAATTGATGCGGCATCTCGCACAAAAGTCGATGATACGCGTGAAATATTAGATAACGTGCAATATGCGCCAACGAAAGGGCGCTACAAAGTATACTTAATTGATGAAGTTCATATGCTGTCGCGTTCAAGCTTTAACGCTTTACTAAAAACGTTAGAAGAGCCACCAGAGCATGTGAAGTTTATCCTCGCGACTACCGACCCTCAAAAGTTACCTGTGACTGTATTATCCCGCTGTTTGCAGTTCCATTTGAAAGCCTTAACGGTTGCTCAGATTGAACATAAGCTAACCGATATACTGACGCAAGAATCCGTCTCCGTCGAACAAGGCTGTTTGTCGCTATTAGCGAAAGCCGCTCGCGGTAGTATGCGGGATAGCTTAAGCCTAACAGACCAAGCCATTGCGCAGGGGCAAGGTAATATTTTGCTAGCCAATGTGCAGCAAATGCTTGGCGGGGTTGATCAGCAATGGGTATATAAACTCATGATCGCTATCGCAAAGCATGACAGCCAAGAGTTGATGAATGTATCGCATGAAATTGCAAGCTACGCGCCAAGTTACAATAAACTGGTTGCAGAGCTTTTGCAGTTAATACATGTTATCGCTATGAAGCAAGTGGTGGCGATTCCACTGGATGTTGCGCCGCAGCAAACACAACTTATCGACAAGTTTAGTCAGGCGATATCGGCCAATGATTTGCAGCTTTATTACCAAATCGTACTCAATACCAGAAAAGAGCTACCGTACGCCTATGACGAGCAATCTGCTTTTGAGATGATGTTATTGCGTATATTGTCGTTTGAACCAGTGACCCAGGTCTCGCAGCAAGTCGCCGTCGCTCAGCCAGCGCAGGCAGTTGACTTTGACAACGTGGAACTAGAAACATCACAAGTTAATACTGACAGCGCATTACAGCGTCCTGTAGCGACCCCAATTAACCAATCAAGTGTTGATGCGTCGGAAAAGGTTGCACCTTCTGAAGCGGATTTAGCCAGTGAGATGCTTGCTATCGAGCAACAAGCGCAAACACAAATGCAATCAGCAGATACAGGTGGACATCAAGAAGGTGTTCAAACCAACGAGACACCCGTTGACGTGATAGAAAATGCGCAGCAACAAATCGAAGAAGGTTTGATGCCTGTAGATCAAACCATTAACAACGTCATTCACCCGCCTAAACAAGAAGATGCACCTGAAACAACGCAGGCAGAATCGCAAGACGACACGCCTAGCGAAAACATGTCGCCGACAAAAGCGATATTAGCCGGTCGTAATATGCTGCGAAGCAAGAAGAAAGCACTGGAGCAGAAAAACGGAAAAAAGCCCCGTGAGACGCAAAAAGCTGCGTCTGAAGAGAAAGTAAGCTTTACTCCTAGAGACAATGTACCTGACTTAGAAACGGTCCCTGAAAAGCCGTTTTCAGCGCAAGATATTGACCCAGCAAATGTCAAACAAGCTAACCAAGTCGATAAATGGGCAAATATGATCGATGCTATGGGACTTGGCGGGCGTTTGCGACAATTAGCGATTCACGCAGTTATTGATGAATCTTCAACCGATGACGTGTTAAAATTAAAACTAGATGAAGTGACAAAACATTTAGTTAGCGACGCGGCACATGAGCAGCTGGAACAAGCGATATCTGAATTTTTGTCAAGACAGATATCTGTTGAAGTTGAACTCGTGACTGAAACGGTCGATGACCCTTATCAGATCCAACAACAAATTAACGACAAACGCTATGACTTTGCAAAAGCGCAGTTAGCGCAAGACGAAGTAGTACAGCAGTTTGTTGAACACTATCAAGCAACCATTGACGATACATCAATTGTTGCAAAGTAAACCTTGAAATTTAGTGCGGTAACCCCTATGTTTGCCGCATACGTTATTCGGAGAACAGATATGTTTAAAGGTGGAATGGGCAACTTAATGAAACAAGCCCAACAAATGCAAGCGAAAATGGAACAAGCGCAAAAAGAAATCGCGAATATGGAAGTGATTGGTGAAGCGGGCGCTGGCATGGTTAAAGTAACGATGACGGGTAACCACAATATTCGCCGTGTTGAAATTGACGAAAGTTTGATGGAAGACGACAAAGACATGATCGAAGATCTTGTTGCTGCTGCGTTTAACGATGCTGTGCGTCGTGTAGAAGAAGCAAACAAAGAGAAAATGGCCGGTGTTACTGGCGGTATGCAAATGCCACCGGGGATGAAAATGCCATTCTAAGCTAGTTTCAGTTAGCAAAAAAAATAGCGCCTAATGGCGCTATTTTTGTTTTTGAGTGTTGAACTAGGTTAGTCCAATACCGCAATCAACCAGTCTTTGTCTTGATCGAAGTATAAGGTTTTTACTTTGCCTTTCCCTTCAATATTAACCATGTTGATCTGCGTCGGCCAAAGGTCTCTTAACGCGCCATTGTATAGCTTAATACGCGTCATATCCTCAGGAAGCTTGGCTTCCTGATATACCCAAAAGAACTTGCCTTCAACTTCATAGCCTACTTGGCTCAACTCAATTTTGCTGTCCTCTGCAGACTTAACTAAAAACTGTTTAGAGACATAGTCAGCAAACTGCTGCTGTGTTTGTTCTGAATTAAGAATATCAGCTTTCTTATCAAACAATGATTGCACTGCATGCTCGGTGTCATGCAAGTAAAAACGGTGCATAACTTCCAATTGACCAGAGCGCTTGTTGAACAAAACCGTTGTTTCTGCTGCTTTTTGCTGATGAGCAAACGCAAGGCTTGTCATCAGCAAACATAATCCAGCAAAAAAGGTATAGAAAAACCTAGTGGACATTAGTTATCCTTTTTCTCTTCTTTTTCATCATCGCCAGTTTTAAGTTCTGTCTTGATATCTTGCATGATATCGCGATTCACTTTGCCTGAACGTGGTTTTGACTTGTATGCCTCAACACGCGAAGGAATAATGCGACGAGGGTAGTAGTTGTTCTCTACATCTGTATCAGCTGTTTCCCAACCTGGATCAACCGCAACACTTGCGATTTCTTTTTCCTTGTCAGTCACAATTAGCTTGCGCACGTGTTTAGGTGTACGACGCCAGATTTCAGCAGGAATGTATTGGCTTTCTGTTGATCCGTCTGTGTAAGTTAGTTCAAGTAAGATTGGCATTACTAGGCCACCAATATTAGAAAACTCAAGCACATAGTAGTTTTTGTCTTCCGCTACAGCGCGTTCAAGCGTTTTTCTTTCCCAAGGCTTTAAGCCTTTTAAGAATTTGTGATAAGCATTACGTTCTTTGTTTGTAACCGTAAAGCGGTCGTTTTCATCATAGAAGTCAGTAACATCTTCGTTTCTGTCAATCCATAATGTTTTACCTTCTGCTTTGTTGCGTTCAACAAATAACGAAGATGGCTTGTCGTTTTCGATATCACGTAGTCTAGCGAAATCGATATCTGGGTTATGCGTATCAAGACGTAGCTTGTACACCTTGTCTAACGAGATATCTACGTGATCCGTAGAGTAGAACCAACCACGCCAGAACCAGTCTAGATCAACACCTGATGCTTCTTCCATGGTACGGAAAAAGTCTGATGGTGTAGGGCGTTTAAATGCCCAACGTACTGAGAATTCTTTAAAAGCAAAGTCAAACAGTTCACGGCCAAGAATAACTTCACGCAGAATGTTTAATGCTGCCGCTGGCTTAGTGTAAGCGTTAGGACCTAAACGTAATACGCTGTCTGATTGTGTCATGATTGGCACTTGGTTTTCAGACTTCATGTAGCCAACAATATCGCGAGGCTCAACACCCCAAGGAATGTTTGGATCCCACTCACGACCAGCAACACCGTCTAAAAAGCTGTTTAAGCCTTCGTCCATCCACGTCCATTGACGTTCGTCAGAGTTGACAATCATTGGGAAGTAAATATGACCAATCTCGTGAATAACAACACCAATTAGGAAACGCTTCTCTGCTTGAGAATAGGTGCGCGTACCATCTTTTTGCAATTGTGTACGAGGACCATTAAAGGTAATCATTGGGTATTCCATACCGCCTACAGGGCCGTTAACTGACTGAGCTGTTGGATATGGGTAGTCAAAAGAAAAGCGTGAGTATACTTCCATGGTGTGGATAACAGATTCAGTAGAATATTTCTTCCACAAGTCGCCACCTTCTTTAGGGAAGAACGACATTGCCATTACAAATGGCATATCTTTACCACCTTGCTGGTAGCCTTTAGCATCCCACATAAACTTACGAGAAGACGCCCAAGCAAAGTCACGTACATTTTCCGCTTCAAACTTCCACGTTTTACGTTTGTTTGTACCCGCTTTTTCGTTTTCTAATGCTTCTTCTTCAGTAACAACAAAGACTGGACGCTTCGCTGTTTTAGCTTGTTCTAAACGCTTGCGTTGCGTACTTGTTAATACACTACGAGGGTTAGTTAATACACCTGTTGCACTAACAATATGGTCAGCAGGTACATCGATTTCTACCGAGTAGTCACCAAATTCCAAAGTGAATTCGCCGCGACCCAAAAACTCTTTGTTTGTCCATGCTTCATAATCTGTGTAAGCGTGTAAACGAGGGAACCATTGCGCGAGTAGGAAAATGTCGTTACCACCTTCACGCGCATCGTCGGCGAAATGCTCATAACCAGAGCGCGCTGATACCGCATCTTCTTCAACAATGTTGAACGCGAAATCAATGGTAAACTCTACTGAACCACCTGATTTTAGTGGTTTTGGTAAGTCGATACGCATTTGCGTACCTACAATGGTAAAGCTTAGGTCTTTGCCTCGGCTATCTTTAATCGCGCTAATTTCATAGCCAAGTTCATTATCAGCCATGAAATGTTGGCGACGCAATTCGCCTAAACTTAGCTTGGCAGCAGATTCACCGTCGCCCGCTTGTGTAAATGGACCACGACGACCAATACCGCCAAAATTATTGGCCATATTAGCAATTGAATCGTCTTTAAAAATGTTTTGGTCTAATTGCACCCATAAGTATTTAAGCTGATAAGGTGAATTGTTTTTATAGGTAATATCTTCAGTGGCAGTGATACGACGTTTTTCTTCGTCTAACGACACTTTAATATCGTAGTCTACCTTCTGTTGCCAGTATTGTTCGCCTGGCTCACCTGCAGCATTACGGTATACGTTAGGTGTAGGTAATACTTCATCTAACTGTCGAAACTTGTCTTCGAAATCGCCTTTAGTTTGTTTTATTGCTGAGGCATTAACCGCTGCTGCAAACGTCAAAGGAGCAACAAAAGCCATCAACATGATTTGTTTTATTTTCATGATAATCCTTAAGAGGGTGTCTATCCGCAGTTTTTCATCTGCTTCAATAGACCAATTGGGTATTCTATCAATTGGGCTGTTATACTATAACAATTCGTCAAATGGGTAAATCAATTGAACGTGTAAAACCCGCGATTTATCTACACTTTTTGTATCCTTTGTGTATTTTTCCTAATCGCTTTGCTAGAGGAGCGAGGAACAAGGGGAAAGGAGCAAAGGACGAGGAACAAGAAACGCGGTTTTCTTTTAATCGCAGCACGAAGCACGTAGCTCGAAACATTGAATGTATGTTCTTAGCTACTCAGTCCTTAGATTCAACAACTTTGGCAGCATGTATCCCTATTTTAAATGCCTACCACCATCTAATCCATGGTTACTGCCGGTAATATAGGTGCTGTTAAGTAAGTAATTGACAGCATCTACGCCTGCCTGTTCTCCAGGAGTAATTTGCAGTAACGACTTTTTCAGCGCTTTTGCTTTGTAAGCATCATCGTCATTTTCGTTGAACATCAGTAGTGCAGGCGCAATAGAGTTTACTTTCACTTGAGGTGCAAGCGCTTGTGCAAAAGACAGCGTTAAGTTGTGCAATGCGGCTTTACTTGCAGCGTAGGCTATATGCTTTTTACTGCCTTTGCTAACAACATAATCTGTTAGGTGGATGATATCTGCGGCTTTCGCCGTTGCATCGTAATGTTTGAGCAGTAAATGTTGCAGCTTCAAATTGAGAAGATAGGGCAGCTTGGCATGAATTTGCATCATATAATCAAACACATCACTTGCATCGTTTTTGTCACTTTCTGGCATCCAGTCGGAGGCATTATGAATAATCGCTCTCAAACTAGGGTATGTGTTTGCTATGGTGTCAGCGAAAGTGTCTATTGCTTGTGTGGTTGAAAAATCTGTTTGAATACAATGCGCACCAGCGGCTTCCAACTGCACGATTGTAGGGCGTTTTGTTCTGTAGCTAGCAACGACCTGGTAATCCTGTTCAATCAAACTTGTGGCAAGCGCCAGTCCTAGTCGCTGACTCACACCTGTAATAAGTATCGTGCCCTTGTCCATTATTAATCCTTCGTTGCTTCCAAGGTAAGTGATACCGAGTCGGCAAAGCGTAATGCATGGGGTTTTTCAACGGTGACTTTGGCATATTGCACTAGCTTGGGCTCTAAACAAATATCGAGTAAATCAGCGGTTAACTTTTCGAGTAACTTAAAGTGTCCATCCTCAACATGCGAGATCATTTTTTTGGTGATAGTTTTGTAGTTGAGCGCTTGCGCTTCTTCATCTGTTTGGCAAGCCTTACCGGCAGGGTATTTTATTTCCGCGTTGATTACGATGTCTTGCTGTTTAGTCATTTCCTCAGGATTAAAGCCAATAAAGGTTCTTAATCTAAGGTTAATAATGTTAATGGTGGCGATGTTGTTATTAGTAATCATATTAGTTATTTACGATACAGATTAATCTTCAGTATACAGTTTGTGGTCCCTGATAAAAGGGGCGTTTTGAAATTTGTACAGAGATTTACGAAATAGTGTTATTCTCAGATCAATGAACGGTTGTATTAATAGTGTTAGAGATAGTTAGTGAAATTCAGTCCAAAAGTTCAAGGTTTAATCGAAGCGTTTAAATGTTTACCTGGTGTTGGCGCTAAGTCTGCGCAGCGCATGGCATTTCATTTGCTTGAGCGCAATAGAGCAGGTGCTGACGCGCTGTCAGAAGCGCTCTCTGTAGCAATGCGCGATGTTGGCCACTGCCGTCAATGTCGTAATTTTACTGAAGCTGATGTGTGCGATATTTGTTTAAGCGAAAAGCGCAAACAAAGCGGCCTGATTTGTGTCGTTGAAAGCCCAGCTGATGTCATTGCAATTGAACAAACAGGGGAGTTTCAAGGGCGTTATTTTGTATTAATGGGGCATTTGTCACCTATTGATGGCATTGGCCCTGGCGACTTAGGCCTAGATGTTTTGGAAACCACCTTGCAGCAAGATAATGTGTCGGAATTGATTCTTGCGACAAACCCAACGGTAGAAGGTGAAGCTACTGCGCATTACATTGCATCGCTTGCCAAAGATTTCAATGTCTCTGTATCACGTATCGCACATGGTGTGCCTGTTGGTGGTGAGCTAGAGTATGTCGACGGAAATACACTGTCGCACGCACTTTCAGGTAGGAAAAACTACTAACGGCTTACCGCTTTTAAATAAAAGCACCTTTTTTATCAAAAGGTGCTTGAATTCGCTTTCATCACCCCCATTTCCTAATTATCTGTTCGCCTAATCAATAGGCACCTATCCATAAATAGAGATAAATAGGAGAAGTTTCAGATGTCTGAGACAGGTCAAAAACAAACGCATGGTTTCCAAACAGAGGTTAAGCAGCTTCTACAGCTGATGATCCACAGTTTATATAGCAATAAAGAAATCTTCCTTCGTGAATTAGTATCTAACGCTGCCGATGCGTCAGATAAACTACGTTTTAAAGCTCTTCAAAACGCTGACTTGTTTGAAGGTGATGCTAACTTGCGTGTGCGTATCAGCGCAGATGCAGAAAACAATACGGTTACCATCTCAGATAATGGTATTGGTATGACCCATGATGAGATCGTTGCCCACCTAGGTACCATCGCCAAATCAGGTACAGCAGACTTCTTTTCTAAGTTATCTGGCGACCAAGCCAAAGATTCTCAATTAATTGGCCAATTTGGTGTTGGTTTTTACTCGGCATTTATTGTTGCAGATAAAGTTACTGTGCGTTCACGTGCTGCCGGCGCAGCTAGCAATGAAGCGGTAGAATGGAGCAGTGAAGGTGAGGGCGAGTTTACTGTTCAAGCTATCGAAAAATCAGGCCGTGGTACCGATATTATTCTGCATTTGAAAGAAGATGAAAAAGAATATGCCGATGAGTGGCGCTTGCGCTCTATCGTCACCAAATATTCAGACCATATTTCGGTTGCGGTTGAAATGCTGTCTCCTGAAGTGGAAGCCGTAGCGGAAGAAAAAGACGACGAAGGTAATGTTGTTCGCCCTGCGATTGAAGCAAAACCTGCTCAGTGGGAAGCGATTAACAAGGCAACAGCGCTATGGACGCGTGAAAAAGCTGATATTTCAGATGAAGAATACAACGAATTCTACAAGCATGTATCACATGACTTTGCAGACCCTCTGCTGTGGGAACACAACAAAGTAGAAGGTAAAACAGAATATACCTCGTTACTTTATATTCCTTCAAAAGCGCCATTTGATATGTACAACCGTGAAAAGCAACACGGGTTAAAACTATATGTTCAGCGTGTTTTCATTATGGATGACGCGGAACAATTTATGCCAACCTACTTACGTTTTGTAAAAGGTTTGCTCGATTCAAATGACTTGCCATTAAACGTTTCGCGCGAAATTTTACAAGACAATAAAGTGACCCAAGCAATTCGCAAAGGCTGTACTAAGCGTGTGCTTAAAATGTTAGAAAAGCTTGGCAACAAAGATGCTGAAAAATACCAGTCTTTCTGGGACGAGTTTGGACAAGTGCTTAAAGAAGGCCCTGCAGAAGATATGGCCAACAAAGAGCAGATTGCCAAATTGCTACGTTTCTCTTCAACAGAAACTGACAGCGCAGTTCAAAATGTGTCACTGCCGCAGTATGTAGAGCGCATGAAAGACGGCCAAGACAAGATTTACTATGTGGTTGCAGACAGCTTTGAAGCAGCTAAAAACAGCCCGCACTTGGAAGTATTCCGCAAAAAAGGCATTGAAGTGTTATTACTTGCCGATCGCATCGATGAATGGCTTGTGTCTCATTTAACTGAGTTTGATGGCAAGCAATTGCAATCTGTTACCCGCGGTGGCTTAGACTTAGGCGAAATGGACGACGCTGAAACAAAAGAAGCGCAAGAGAAGCTAGAGCAAGAGTTCGACGATGTTATTTCACGTGTTAAAGCAGCGCTTGAAGGTAAAGTGAAAGATGTAAAAGTATCGCATCGTTTAACAGACTCGCCAGCGTGTATTGTCACTGATGAGCACGACATGAGCTCACAAATGGCAAAATTGATGGCATCTGTTGGGCAAGAAGTTCCAGAAACGCTACCTATTTTCGAAGTGAATGTTGAACATGAATTAGTAAAACATGTTGCTGAAACGCAAGATGAAGATCAATTCAAGCAATGGTCTGAAGTACTGTTTGATCAGGCAACCTTAGCTGAACGCGGTAGCCTTAAAGATCCTGCAAGCTATGTGGCAAGATTAAACAAGTTGATGCTGTCGCTGACAAATCGCTAATTTTGTATACAAAGCACTAGACTTTAGTATGAAAAGGGGCCTTGCGCCCCTTTTTTGTGCAATTTTCACTTGTTAGATATAGCCTTAAAATGTATAGTTGCAGGCAGAAAATTAGGCTGGCACTGAAGTACAGTTTGCCAGTACTAACACAATAATTAATCGCAGTATTTTTTGCATAAAGGTTTAATTCAATGCGTATAATTTTATTAGGTGCACCCGGTGCTGGTAAAGGTACTCAGGCGCAGTTCTTAATGAACAAGTTTGGTATTCCACAAATTTCTACAGGCGACATGTTACGAGCTGCGATAAAAGCAGGTACAGAGCTTGGTAAGAAAGCAAAAGAAGTCATGGATGCTGGTCAACTGGTGTCTGATGAGCTCATTATTGGCCTAGTAAAAGAACGTATTGCACAAGACGACTGTAAAGGCGGTTTCTTGTTAGACGGTTTTCCTCGCACAATCCCACAAGCGGATGCGATGAAAGAAAATGGTATTGACGTAGACTACGTCATTGAATTTGATGTACCAGACCAAGTTATCGTTGACCGTATGGGCGGCCGTCGTGTTCACCCTGCATCAGGTCGCGTATACCACGTTGTTTACAATCCACCGCAAGTGGAAGGAAAAGACAACGAAACTGGCGAAGACTTAGTTATTCGCCCAGATGATGAAGAAGCAACAGTACGTAAACGTTTAGGTATTTATCACGAGCAAACAAAGCCGCTTGTTGATTATTATCAAGCAGAAGCTAGCGCAGGCAACTGCACTTACTTAACGCTTGATGGCACACAAGCAGTTGATGCTGTTAGTGCAACGTTAGCTGAAAAATTAGGGTAAGCATTACCTTATAGAAAAGCCCGTTGATGAAGTTCAACGGGCTTTTTTTTGCCTGAAACTTGTCTCTATTACAGAATGTTTTTCTCTATTGTGATACCTAACCGCTTTGCTAACCGGACTAAGTTGGCGCGATCTACATTGAGGTGTCTTGCCGCTTTGCTCCAATTACCCTCGTGCACAACCAGTGCTTGCTTGACCAATTTTCTTTGATATTCATTCATGGCATTGCGCAAATCAAGGGGTGTTTGTGATTGCGGTAAATATGGCTCTGTATTTGCGCTAATCTCATGTGCATTTGCAGTGGCAGTTTCAGTAGCTGGGAGTAGGGATAAATCATCGCCATCTTTTAAATCGATAGTAACAATATGGTCGTGGCGTTGTTGCATCGGTACCTTCGCACAGGCTTTTAACGCGGCACGTGTTAGAAAATGCTCCAATTCTCTCACATTACCAGGCCAATTGTAGCTGGCTAGATTTTCACTCAATGCAGGCGATACTTTCAATTGATTCACACCGAGCTTTCTGCTGGCGCGTTCGATAAAGAATCCCGTTAATAGGTTTATATCTCCTTCGCGCTCTCGTAAGGGTGGCACAGCGATAGGGTATACATTTAATCTGTGGTATAAATCGGCGCGAAACCGTCCCTTGTTAACTTCTTCTTTTAGATCGCGATTAGTCGCGGCAATCACGCGCACATTTACCCTAATGATATTGTCTTGACCCACGGGCTGTATTTCATTGCTTTGCAGTGCTCTAAGCAACTTGCTTTGTGTTGATAAGGGGAGTTCGCCTACTTCATCTAAAAACAGCGTACCGCCGTCAGCAATTAAGAATTTACCCGCTCGTTTGGACTCGGCGCCTGTAAACGCACCTTTAACATGACCAAATAGTTCACTTTCCACTAAATTTTCAGGCAGCGCAGCGCAATTAACATAGATCATTGCTTGTTCGTAGCGATCAGATTGTTGGTGAATACTATGGGCGACTAATTCCTTACCGGTGCCACTTTCACCTTCTATCAGTACAGAGTAGTTTGAGGGGGCAACTAAACTAATGTCGTGTTTTAGCTTTTTAATCGCCGAGCTTTGGCCAATAATCTCCATAAAACTGCCAGAGAGGTTAGGTTCGTTGAGCGCTTTCATCACCGCTTTGGCATGATTCACGTTTTCTTGTAACGACTCCATAGTAAGCGAGGAATGTAAACTTATAGACGCCATAGAGGCTATTAAGGCGAGCGAACGCGAAGATAATTGGTCAAACACTGCAGGGGTTAAACTGTCTAGTGTTAATACACCGATTAATTGCTCGCTAAAGTACAAAGGAATACCCATGCAGGCGTGTACAGGTAAATCACCTTCCATAGCGGTTAAAAGACCATCATAAGGATCTGGCATGTCTGAATCAGCGGGGAAACGAACGGCTTGGTCAGCATTGCAAATCGCTTCAAACCTTGGGTGCTGGTCAATATGAAAGCGTCTGCCAATAGTTTCCTTGGCTAACCCTTGTTGAGCCAAAGGTTGCAAATAGTCACCTTTATAGGCAAGTAACACGATAGCGTCACAGGTGATCATCTTTCTAATGGCGGTCAGCAGGTCGTCATAACGGTGATCGGTTGCCACACTTTGTGCTAATGCGATAGATAGCTCTAATAGTTGGGTATTGTTCAAGTTATTCATTTCGACACCTATTCATATCGCAAAACCAGTTCATAATGACTTATTGTAGTCTTTATGACTCGGTTATCAAGTGTGTCTAATTGACATATTTTGCTGGCTTTATTTTGTGTTTTTGTTTTATATCAATAACTTAAAGTTTTGGCACTGTTCTTGATTATACAAAGCAGACAAAAATTTTAGTTGGAATAATGATGTACACAAACTTTGTATTAGCAAACACCCAAGGCTACGATAACTCACAGTTAAACTTTCAAAAATGCATTATTGGCGGTAATTGGACGATGATCGTATCGTTTTCTATCGCATTGATATGTTTGATGGTTACCTTTCAATTTGAACAGCACTTTACGCTTCATACGCAAATTTTTGCTCATATCGCGACAATACTATTCGCGGGTCTATTTAAGATAGGTTATGTTCTGCGTTGCGTTGGTGTTCATGGCCTTGGCTACAAAGTGTTTTAATCCTTTGCCGTTTGACTTAAGCGGGCGAATACATAGCCACCGGTAGCGCCGGCAATTAACTGCGCGTAAAAGCCCCAGCCGCGAGCACCGGCAATTATGTGAATGTTCATTAATGATTCGATGGCCAGTAATACTAAGGTAAAGGCAACGACTCCTGCTAGCACGTGCAGCGAGATGCGATAATGCGTTAGTTTTTTTGCAAGCAGGCTGGCAACCAAAAAGGCGATAAGACAAGCAATAGCGATAATTACGCCATAGGTTGGTAAAAGCCCTAGCCAATCTTCAAAGGTTAAACTTAACCTGTCGTTAATGCCCACAACGACACCTACTTTCACCAATTGATTGACAACATATTGGCTATGGAACAAGCTAGCTAATGTAAACGTTAATAACCAAGAAACTAAAAATGGAGGAAGGTAACGTGTCAAAAATTGCATGGCTAGATCAACTAAAAGGAGTTCGTTTTACTTACCCTATCAAAGGCGCTAAGGGTAAACAACACCTGCCTTGGTTTGCTGTTGCTTTGTTCACGGCTTTTTCTTTTAACGCGATTGCTGAGTCACCGGTAGATTCTTACAAGGTAACAACCATAGCAACCGGCTTACAGTCGCCGTGGAGCATGGTGCAACTGCCAGGCGGTGCATGGATTATCACCGAACGAGATGGCCATGTGGTCTTGGTTAAAGGCGCAAAACAAACCCGTTTGAATTTGGATTTGGACGGACTTTATCTGGCGGGACAGGGTGGTTTGCTCGATATTGTATTGTCACCGCAATATGCCCAAACAAAAGAGATCTTTTTTACCTATGCGCAAGGGGAACTAGCGGCTAATCGCTTAGTGATTGCCAAAGCGGTATTTGATGGAGATAAATTTTCTTCGCCGACAATTGTGTATAAAGTTGCCACGGATAAAAATACGCCACAACATTATGCGGGAAGAGCACTGTTTCTGCCTGACGGAAGTTTACTGTTTAGTAGTGGCGACGGTTTTGATTTTAGAGAGCAAGCGCAAGTGCTGACAAGCCAGCTAGGTAAGCTGTTAAGAATTAACGCCGATGGCAGCATTCCAGAAGATAATCCTTTCGAAAATGAGCAGAATAAAGCGGCGCAAGCTGTTTATTCTTTGGGGCATCGCAATACTCAAGGCTTAGTGTATGACTACGATAGTAAAATGATTGTGAGTCATGAACACGGTCCAGCTGGCGGAGACGAGTTAAACTATATTAGTGCAGGCAAAAATTACGGATGGCCGGTAATTACCTATGGTAAAGACTATTCACAAGCGAGAATTTCACCATTTACAGACTATCAGGGCATGGAAAAACCCGTTATTGACTGGACACCATCAATAGCGCCTTCGGGCATGGCATACTATGGCTCTGTTCAGCAGCAATTCCCCGCGCTGAAACGACATGTATTAATTACCACCTTAGTTGACAAAAAGCTTTATGCGGTTGATTTAGACAGCAAAGCGCTTACCCAAACACATGTGTTTCCTGAAGTGTCAGGACGTTTGAGAGACGTATACATCACACAAGATTCGAGTATAGCGGTATTAGGAGACGGCAAGGATGCAACTTTGCAGCTGATTTCAGCGGATAATTAATTTTGTAAGTTGCTGATTTGTTATAGACACAAATGGTGTTTGTTGAAGAGAGTGATTAGCATTATTCTCAATAAAAAATATGTAATTTTACTCTCTTCAATATTAGCTCAATCTTAAGCAGGTAATACCTTCTTATAAGGTTTTACGATAACGTGCTGATAAACACCTGCTTCAATGTAAGGGTCGGCGTCCGCCCAGGATTGTGCACTTTCAAGGGAATCAAATTCCGCAATAACTACAGAGCCGGTAAAGCCTGCATCGCCAGGGTTTTCCGCGTCAATTGCAGGGCAGGGACCAGCAACTAATAAACGCCCTTGTGCTTGCAGATCTTTTAAGCGAGCGATGTGTTTATCTCTTACTGTCATACGCAGTGCCAAACTATCTTCTACGTCTTGGCTAAAAATTACGTAAAGCATGATTATTCCTTGTTTTCTGAAGATTCTTCTTCTGGACGAATGTATTTGTATAGATTAACGATAGTAAAGATTAAACCGACAAACATGAGTATGGTTAAACCGAACACTTTGTATTGTACCCAGGTTTCTTGGTCGAAGTTGTAAGCGACATAGATATTTGAGCCAGCGAAAAATAGGAAATAGCCCACCCAAGCATAATTAAGCTTTCGCCAAACTTGTTGCGGTGCATCAAACGCTTCTTCTAGGATTTTCTTGAGTAAATTTTGGTTCAGAACTTTGTCATATATTAAAAGTGCTGCGGCGAACAGAAGATAGACGATGGTCACCTTCCATTTTAAAAACAAATCGTTTTGCAAAAAGATGGTTAAGCCACCAAAGCCAGCCATTAGCCCAAACAACACCAAATGTTTTTTAGGAACAGGTTGCTTTCTAACAACAAAATAAAGCACTTGAAGTGCTGAGCAGACAATTAACGCGGCAGTTGCCCAATAAATATCAACAAATTTATATACCACAAAGAAAATAATGAGTGGCAAAAACTCTAATAATGCTTCCATTTGAAGGCTCTTGTTTATTCAAAGTGGTTTGATTGTATAGGAGGGAAAGGGGAGATGAAAGCGGCAAACTCATTAAAATTAAAAAGTCGGTTGATATTCAACAACCGACTTCTCTAAGTCCTAAAGCCCTAAAGCCCTAAAGCCTGTTGCTCGTGCTACGCTTCATAACCAAACGGATCGTCAATGGAATGTGAAGGCTCAGTAAACCACTTAGGGCCGTTGTCCGTCATATAAAAATGATCTTCTAAACGAATACCAAACTCGCCCGGCAAAACGAGCATCGGTTCATTTGAAAAGGACATCCCTTTAGCCAAAGGTGTTCTGTCACTGCGCACTAAATAAGGCCACTCGTGAATATCTAGGCCGATACCGTGTCCCGTACGGTGAGGGCAACCTGGTGTTTGATAGTCTGGCCCCATGCCACGCTCCGCTAGAAGATTACGGGCGGCTACGTCTACGTCGCCACATGGAACGCCAATTTGTGCCGCTGAAAACGCCGCCGCTTGCGCATCTTTTTCAACTTGCCACATATCACGTTGTCGCTGGTTAGGCTCGCCAAATACATAGGTACGAGTAATATCAGAGTTATATCCTTCTAACTGACAACCTGTATCGATTAACACCACCTCATTTTTTTCGAGTGTTTTTGGGTTTGCTACGCCATGCGGATAAGAAGAGTCTTCACCAAACAGTACAATACAAAAATAAGAACCTGCACTTGCGCCCACGCGCTTATGTGCTTCGTTGATAAACTGTGTAACTTCTTGCGTACTAATACCTTCGCGCAAAATACGGGCTGCCGCTTTATGTACTTCTAATGTCATATCTTTTGCGCGCTGAAGGAGGGCTATTTCAGCGTCTGACTTTTGTGTTCTGCAGCCTGCTGTCACAGGTTTTGCGTCGACCAACTGGTATTGTGACGCGTGTTCATTGATACCATTTGCAATGAAAAATGCAGTTGATTCATCTAACGCTATTTTTCCTTCGCTAATGCCCATGTTTTGCAGCGCGTTGATAAACAGTAAATAAGGGCTTTCGTGTTCTTGCCATGCATTTACTTCGCCTTTAATCGTCATATATTGATTGAGGGTATTTACTTCAAAATAAGGTGCAATATATTCAATCTTGCCCTGCTGAGGAATGATCGCGCCAACCATGCGTTCACTTGCGTACCACTTAGTACCGGTAAAGTAATACAAATTAGTACCTGCATTGATATAGGTTGCGGCAATATCATGTTTTGTCATCAAGGCTTGCGCCTTTTCAATGCGTGCGTTGAATTCCTGTGCAGAAATGGGAGAGATCCCTGCGGTCATATCAGTTAATTTAGCTAATTCTTGCTCTGCAGTTGAGCCACCAACACCTATTGTCATGTTACATCCAAGCGTAAATATTCAATTGATATACAATATACACTGATACTAAGGGAGGTAAAAGAGGAAATCTTGTGTTTTCACGTGTTATTTTAAACACAATGCTAAGGGCTAAGGGCTAAGGGCTAAGGGCTAAGGGCTAAGGGCTAAGGGCTAAGGGCTAAGGGCTAAGGGCTAAGGGCTACTCTATTTCGATTTCGATATGGGTAACGGGTATGCAGCAACAAGGCAATATTTCACCTTCACCAACATAAGCGAGCGGTTCGCCATTAGGGTAGGCGACTTGCCCACGTTTCAAGGTTGCGCGACATACGCCACAAAAGCCATCGCGGCAGTGATAAGGCGCGTCAATTTTGTGTTTTTCTAGTGCAACTAGGAGGGTTTTATCTTCTGGGGTAAAAGGGATTTTTTGACCGTCGATAACAACGGCTTTGCGCTCATCTTTTTGCGCATCCTTGGCTGAAGAAGTAGGAAGCTCCATGCGCTATATCCTTAGCGCATGAAGCGAAATGTGAAACGACTAGAGATCGAAGTCATCAAAGTCGTCACTCGATACACTAGAGTCTACTTGACCTACTAGGTAGCTCGAAATCTCAGTTTCTTGTGGTGCAACTTGAACGTTGTCACTTGAAAGGTAAGCGTTAATCCATGGTAGTGGGTTCGCTTTAACATCAAACGGCGCGTCAAAACCAATCGCTGCCATACGTTGATTAGAAATATACTCAATGTATTGCTTTAAGATTTCAGCGTTCAAACCAATCATTGAACCGTCTTTAAACAAATATTCAGCCCATTCTTTTTCTTGTTCTACAACATCTAAAAAGACCTGCTTACCTTGCTCGGCAAGTTGCTGTGAAATCTGAGTCATTTCATCGTCATCTTGACCATTGCGCCACAAGTTAAGAATGGTTTGTGTGCCCGTTAGATGCAAGGCTTCGTCACGTGCGATCAACTTGATAATTTTCGCGTTACCTTCAAGCAATTCACGCTCCGCAAAGGCAAATGAACAAGCAAAGCTCACGTAAAAACGAATCGCTTCTAGGGCATTAACACTGCATATGGCGAGGTAAAGTAACTCTTTTAGCTTGCGCTCAGACACTTCAACTATTTCGCCATTAATCTCATAACTGCCTTCGCCTTGTGTTTGGAAAAGCTGAGTGGCCAAAATAACTTGGTCAAAATACTTAGCAATGCTGCTAGCGCGATTTAAGATTGCCGGGTTGACGACGATATCATCAAACACTTCACTTGGATCAGAAAACAAGTTTCTCAAAATATGGGTATAAGAGCGTGAATGAATTGTTTCACTAAACGCCCATGTTTCAATCCACGTTTCTAATTCAGGTAAAGAAACCAAAGGCAGTAACACAGCATTAACTGAACGCGCCGCCATTGAATCAAGCAGTGTTTGATATTTTAGGTTTGAAATAAAAATGTGCTGCTCTGACGGCGTTAAGCTCTGCCAGTCAGCTCTATCCTTAGATACGTCAACTTCCTCTGGACGCCAAAAGAAGGATAATTGTTTCTCGATCAAACGTTCAAAGTTACTAAATTTTTGTTGGTCGTAACGGCTAACATTAACGCTTTGGCCAAAAAACATCGGTTCTTTAAGCGCGTCATTAGCGGTTTGATTAAACGTTGTATATGTCATTTTTGCTCCTGAAAAAGCTGCACCTAGTGCAGCTTTTCGTATGCGTTAGTTATATCTTACAAGCACCGCCTTCACAGCCATCATCGATGTCTGTTTGGCTATCGTCAGCACCATCGCGAGTATTATGGTAATACAAGGTTTTTACACCTAGCTTATATGCTTTAAGAATATCTTTTAGAATTTGTTTCACCGGTACTTTACCGCCTTCAAACTTGGCTGGGTCGTAGTTGGTGTTTGCAGAAATTGTTTGGTCAACAAACTTTTGCATAATACCAACAAGCTCTAAATAGCCGTCGTTAGAAGGGATATTCCAAAGTAACTCATAGTTGTCTTTTAACTTTTTGTACTCAGGAACAACCTGCTTTAACACACCGTCTTTACTAGCTTTTACACTAATATGACCGCGCGGTGGCTCAATACCATTCGTTGCATTTGAAATTTGGGAGGAGGTCTCAGATGGCATTAGCGCCGATACCGTAGAGTTACGAATACCATGCTCTTTAATGCTGGCTCTTAAGCCTTCCCAGTCAAGATGTAATGGTTCACCAGTAATTTTGTCGATCTCTTTCTTGTATGTATCTACAGGTAAAAGACCTTGTGATAAACGTGTTTCATTAAACAGTGGGCAAGGGCCCATTTCTTTTGCCAATTCGTTTGACGCTTTCATCAAGTAGTATTGAATGGCTTCAAACGTTCTGTGCGTTAAGTTGTTGGCACTGCCATTTGAGTAGTACACACCATTTTTAGCGAGATAGTAGGCGTAGTTAATGACACCTATACCTAACGTTCTGCGTCCCATTGTAGCGGTATGTGCAGCGGGTACTGGGTAGTCTTGATAATCAAGCAAGCTATCTAATGCACGCACCGCTAAATCAGCTAAACCTTCTAGTTCGTCTAAGCTCTCAATTGCGCCTAAGTTAAACGCTGAAAGCGTACACAGTGCAATTTCACCATCAGGATCGTTAACATCCTTCAGCGGCTTAGTTGGTAGCGCTATTTCTAAACAAAGGTTACTTTGACGAATAGGGGCCACTTCTGGGTTGAACGGGCTATGCGTGTTGCAGTGGTCAACATTCTGCAAGTAGATACGGCCAGTACTTGCACGCTCTTGCGCAAACAAGGTAAAGATTTCAATCGCTTTAATACGTTTCTTACGAATGCTGTCATCCGCTTCATACTGTTTGTAAAGCGTGTCGAATTTATCTTGGTCT
Organism: Thalassotalea agarivorans; assembly: GCF_030295955.1. Classification (NCBI taxonomy): domain Bacteria; kingdom Pseudomonadati; phylum Pseudomonadota; class Gammaproteobacteria; order Alteromonadales; family Colwelliaceae; genus Thalassotalea; species Thalassotalea agarivorans. The sequence goes on along the minus strand of NZ_AP027363.1, from coordinate 1,922,199 downwards.
TCAAAGAATGCATCATATAAGCCAGGCACATCGCTCGGGCTAAACAAGGTAATGTCTTCGCCTTTGATCAAACGCTGATACATGGTTTTATTGAACTGTACGCCGTAATCTAGATGGCGAACACGGTTCTCTTCAACACCTCGGTTGTTTTTCAACACTAATAAGCTTTCAACTTCTAAATGCCACAGCGGGTAGTAAAGGGTTGCAGCGCCACCACGCACACCACCTTGTGAACAGCTTTTAACAGCCGTTTGAAAGTGCTTATAAAATGGAATACAGCCAGTGTGGAATGCTTCACCGTTTCTAATACTGCTACCTAAAGCGCGAATGCGGCCAGCATTAATACCAATGCCTGCACGTTGTGATACGTATTTAACAATCGCACTTGATGTTGCATTGATAGAATCTAAGCTGTCACCAGTTTCAATTAATACGCAAGATGAAAATTGGCGTGTCGGTGTACGTACACCCGCCATAATTGGCGTAGGTAATGAAATCTTGAACGTAGAGATAGCGTCGTAAAAACCTTTTACGTAATCCATACGTGTATCTTTTGGATACTTCGCAAACAAACATGCCGCTACAAGTACATATAAAAACTGAGCGCTTTCGTAAATTTCACCAGTAACACGGTTTTGAACAAGGTATTTACCTTCTAATTGCTTAACCGCGGCATAACTAAAGGTGAGGTCGCGACTATGGTCGATAAACGCGTCCATTTGCTCAAATTCTTCTTGGCTATAATCTTCTGCCAAATGCTCATCATACTTGCCTTCTTTCACTAGCTTGTTGACATGATCAAACAGCGTTGGTGGCTCAAATTGGCCATAGGCTTTTTTGCGTAGATGAAAAATAGATAATCGGGCAGACAAGTACTGATAATCTGGCGTTTCTTCCGAAATCAGGTCAGCGGCTGCTTTGATAATAGTTTCATGAATATCTTCGGTTTTTATACCGTCATAAAACTGAATGTGAGATTTAAGTTCCACCTGCGATACGGAAACATCGTCTAGGCCTTTGGCTGCCCATGTAATAACGCGGTGGATTTTTTCGAGGTCAATTGGCTCTTTTTCGCCATTTCTTTTTGTAACAAAAAGATTGCTGTTCATAGCGGTCCCGTAATTACCTATTTATGTTTAGTGTCCCTGAAAACATAAATGTACATATCTTGTGTAAGCGCTGCACAACATATGCACAATATCTAGGGGTTTAGTTATTCTTTAATCACAAGATAATGAGGTTTGGGTACTATTGCAAGCACTAAAAATTATGATCGAAAGGGGTCTCTTCTACGAAGAAAATTCTAGGTTAGTAACAACTAACCTAGGAGTGTTATTGAACTTAGTATTTAATAAATAACAAGGTTTTTTTAAGGTTAAATTTTGGCTATAGAATAAATTTTATTAAAGTTTTACGTCATTTATTTCATTTTGTAATAAAGAAAATTTAGTGTTTTAAATTCAATAACTTGAAAAATCGGCTAATCCTTGAACAATTTTACTTAGTCAAAAAAAGCGTTTTAATTGCCACCATTTAAGCTGCCTATTTTTGGTGCAGTATTGGTACAAAATTTGGTATTTATTTGTCTAAAATTGCTTCGTGCAACTACAGTAATGCTATATCACTCAAAGCGGAGTAGACATGACTAAGCCAATTGTTGCAGATAATAAACCGATTAGCGTTGAATTGAAGAAGGATGAAACTTACTATTTTTGCGCGTGCGGTAAAAGTAAAAACCAGCCTTTTTGCGACGGCTCTCACGCGGGAACATCGTTTAAGCCAAAGTCATTTGTTGCAGATGCGGATGACACAGCTTATCTCTGCCAATGCAAATATTCCGCAAACACGCCTTTTTGTGATGGCAGCCACAAGCAGTTTACGGCACAAGATGTCGGTAAAGAGGGGCCTGAACTTAGCACGTCAAATACGGACCAACCTCAAGTTCAGGCGACCAAAGAAGAACCAACCGTTGCCTTTATTCATCAGCTCGCGCGAGAAGGCTTATCTAAAATGGGGCATCACGGGCCAATGACCTCAATGGGAGTGCCTAGACATAAACTGCCACATTGGGATGATATTCAAATCATGACCGCGCAATTGGCAACTAAACCCCTGCAGGAAAATGTGCCAGTAAAGAGTGAGCTTATTATCGGCCCCAATGCGCAAAAACCGCTTAAATTGAGTATGCCATTGTTTGTTTCCGACATGAGCTTTGGCGCACTATCGGAAGAGGCGAAACTTGCTATGGCTAAAGGCGCTGAAGCGGCAGGAACCGGCATATGCTCGGGAGAGGGAGGCATGCTCCCTGAAGAACAGCAAGCAAACTCTCACTATTTCTACGAACTTGCCAGTGCTAAATTTGGTTTTGATGAGCAAAAATTAAAACATGTACAGGCCTTTCATTTTAAAGGTGGACAAGGCGCTAAAACAGGCACAGGAGGGCATCTGCCCGGTAATAAAAATAAAGGAAAAATATCTCAAGTCAGAGGTATTCCTGAAGGGCAAGCCGCGATTTCGCCGCCTACCTTTGCAGATTTAGTCACGGTCGATGATTTTAGACGACAGGCAGATAGAGTGAGAGAAGTCACTGGCGGAATACCAATAGGCTTTAAACTTAGCGCAAACCATATTGAAGCAGACATCCAATTTGCATTAGATGCCAGTGCAGACTACATCATTTTAGATGGTCGTGGCGGTGGCACAGGTGCAGCGCCAGAAATGTTCAGAGACCACATTAGTGTGCCTACCATTCCCGCGCTAGCCCGCGCGAGAAAATACCTTGACGAAGTGGGTAAATCGGGTGATGTAACGCTTATTATCACCGGAGGGCTGCGTGTACCCATTGATTTTGTTAAAGCATTAGCACTGGGCGCTGATGGTATAGCGGTGTCGAACAGTGCTATGCAATCGATTGGTTGCGTTGCTGCCAGAATGTGTAATACCAACAATTGCCCAGCGGGCATTGCTACTCAAAAAGAAGATTTAAGACAGCGTTTGAATGTAGACAAATCTGCGCAGCAACTGGCTAATTTCTTCAATGCTTCGAATGAGCTGATGCAGGTGATGGCAAGAGCATGTGGACATGACTCGCTTTCTGGTTTTAACCAAAACGATTTAGCGACATGGCGACATTACATGGCGCAGCTAACAGGAATAAAATATGCGGGAATAGGCGGTCTGTAAAGACCGCTCAAATCGTTTATAGCTTCTTAAACGCTAAAATATAGTTAACGTCCAAAGAATCATTTAACTTATGATTTTGTGTTAGCGGATTGTATTGAATACCTGCGCTGTCGATACACTTAAGCCCTGCAGCTTCTGCCCACTGAATCAGTGTTGAAGGTCGGATGAACTTGTCGTGATCGTGTGTACCATTTGGTACCAGTTTGAGCACTTTTTCTGCTGCAACAATGGCAAGTAAGTATGATTGAATCGTTTTGTTCAGCGTAGAAAAGAATGCATAGCCCCCTGGCTTTGTCATATCGGCACAGGCTTGCACAATTGAGGCTGGATCTGGCACATGCTCAAGCATTTCCATGCAAGTAACAATATCAAATGCCGCCATATTTTGCTGCGCCATATCTTCAGCTGGAATGCGCTGATAGTCCACTTCTACACCAGCTTCTAAGGCATGTAATTTGGCTACATTGAGTGGCTCTTGGCCCATGTCAATGCCGGTAACCTTGGCACCTAAGCGCGCTAAGCTTTCAGATAAAATACCACCACCACAGCCTACATCTATGGTTTTTTTACCAAACACATCTTTAACATGCTGAATGATAAATTGCTGCCTAAGTGGATTGATTTGATGCAGGGGTTTGAAATCACCTTCAAGGTCCCACCATTGATGAGCAACCTCTTCAAATTTGGCGATTTCGTCTAAGTTAACATTAGTTTGCTGCGACATAGTTCAACGTTAATAATTTCTAGAATTACTAAGATTTTAAACTAATGTCGCAGTGATTACATCTGCTAACTTGCAATTGAGAACTGTTTTGTTGGCATAGCGCGTTCGCCAAGCACATTGAGCATTTTTACTCGGCCTTCAAACACGGCGATAATCGACTTACCTTGTTTAAATGATTTTGGCAGAATGACGCGACCACCATTAACTTGAATGCCAGAAATGGTTTGACTCGACAATTGCAGGGCATTTTCTTCAAAGAAAAACACCGTGACACTTTTTTGAGAAATCTTATCCATCACTTACTCCAAATGTTTGTGCTAGTGGGGTAAGTGTAAATCTCATGTTAATAAAATAATGTAGGGAAGTCGTTGAAATTTGTTACTTTTTGTACAGCTTAATAAGGGAGGTTTAGTTGATTTTTGTGCATGCAAATGTAACGAGCTATTCGTTATCTTCCATTATCAATAAGCTCTTGAAAGCTCCCGAAAATTTTTACTAATAACATTGAATGAATTTTACATTTAACCTTGTGCGCTAATCGTGTTATAACCAGTACATAAAGAATTAACATATTTTTTACAACTGCCTGATTATATTGGTATATAGTTAAATAAGCTGTCCTAAATTCTTTCCTGTTTTGAAGGGGCGTTATGAAAGGTGTTTTAGCAAAGTCTGTATTAATAGTTATTGAAGATGTGGCGTGGCTAGTAACTGAAGACGGTGAATGGTTACAATTAGATGATGCGGCTTTCAATGACGCTATTGAACAAGGTGTCGAACAAGTCTACTTCACCCGAGAAGATTTGGTATACGATCAGGAAACACCATACCTGCCTATTTTGGGGCAAGTGGTTGCAGTACCTTACGCTGTAGTATCTTCAATTTCGCAAGATGAAATAGATGTATTATCACCTATTACCGAAAAAGATAACGTAGAATACCCCCCAGAAAAAACTTACTTATCAACCCAGCAATGGGAGAACGAGCAGCAATCCGTTGCCGAATCACCGGAATCGTCACAACAACAGCAAGCTAATAATGGACAGTCCGCCACATTAGATGACGGTTTGTCACTATTTTTTCGTGTCATTAAATATCCCGGCGCATACGAAATCGTGCGCTCAGGTTTTGATACTACGGGATTCATAACTGATACGTCACCTCGCGAAATTCCCTCTTATTTGCTTGATGACGATGGCGGCGCGACCGACTTATCTATTCAAATTTTAGACGGGGGTGATGAGCTTATTAATCGCGCAGAAACTCCGTCAATTGGTCTTTCAGGTGAAGCGTCCGGCGTACCAGATGGCTTTGAATTAGCTATTTTATTAGTCGATAGTGCTGGCAATACGCTGTCCTTGTCGGCGATGGCACAAGACGAATTATGGCAACTTGATAATGTTGATGTATCAAGCTTTGTTGATGGGCCTATTAGCGCGCAAATAGCGTTATCAGCGGATCAAGTGGCTACCTCAACCGTTGAAGATACATCAGTTATCGATACGATGGCTGAAGTAGCGTTGCAAGTAACCGCAACCTGTACAGACCAAGGACAAACATTCGCTCTTACCGGCACAGTATCGGAAGTAGAAGATGGGCAACCAGCTACTGTTATCATATCTGATACTGGCGGCAATCAATCGTCGTATGATGTTGTAGTAAACGGTGGGCAATTTGTTATCGACCCGCTAGACACCACACCATTTATCGATGGCAATCTTACCGCCGACGTTACCGTATTTGATATTGCAGGCAACGAGGCAATAACGCAGTCGGACTTCACCTTAGATACAACGGCCATTCTCTCGTTAACGATAGATCAGACAGACGATTCAATCATCAACGCCGAAGAATCTAGCAGAGTTAATTTATCTGGCACCGTTGAAAACGTGGAAGATGGTCAAACGATAAACGTTACCTTGACCGATGTGAACGGCCAACAACTTCAAACCTCTGCTGTTGTATCAGGCGAAACCTGGCAAATAAATGCAATTGATATATCAGCGTTTGCTGACGGCGAGTTTACTGCAGCTGCGACAGTAGAAGATTTACAATGTAATGTCGCGCAAACGCAAGCAACCGCAGAAATAGATAACATCGCAGATCTATCTATCAATGTGTCGGCGGAATGTACCGATGTCGGCGAGAGATTTACCCTGTCAGGCGCGGTAACTGATATTGAAGACGGCGATATTGTTACGCTTACACTAACAGATAGTGTAGGTGCGACTGAAACAGTAACAGCTACGGTTATAGGTGGAATGTGGCAAACCGAGCCTTTAGATCTCACCAGTTTAGCCGATGGCAATGTTACTGCAAGCGCTGTAGTGAGTGACAATGCAGGTAACGAAGCAACCATAGCACAAGATTTTGACCTTGATTTAATTGCAGCTATTGACCTGTCAATTGAATCTGGTGGCGACGGTATTCTTAATCAGAAAGAAGTTGGATTAACCACGATTAAAGGATCTGTTTCTGATATTGAAAACGGTCAAACGGTTCAAATTACGGTTACTGATAGTGTTGGCGCCAGTGTTACGTTTGATACTGTGGTAGAAAACGGTCTTTGGGAAATAGATAACAGCGATTTATCCGCATTGGCAGATGGAGAGTTAACCCTAACAGCACAAAGTGAAGATACTCATTGTAATCTAGCGGTAAATTCAATCACGGTTAACAAAGACGCGACGCCACCTTTAATAGATATTGATACAGGTGTCGACGGCATTGACACGTTTGCATTGAAATTTGGTGCACTAACTACAATTTCTGGAACCACAGATGCCGAAGATGGGCAAGTTGTTACATTAACGATTTCTGATGGTGTGACAGATTACACCGTTGATGCTTCAGTTAGCGGTGGTACGTGGCAAGCAAACGGTATTGATATTACATCATTGGACGTAAACCGTGATTGGACAGTTGATGCTGCAGTTAGTGATATTGCCGGTAATGCTAATGACGACGCCTTGCCACTTATCGATGTTCCTGGGACAGCGCGTTTGTTTGAGTTTTATCTCGATATTTTTGAATTTGCATCGTCGACTGCCAGCATCAATGTGCCGGATGGAGATTTAGTTTTTGCCATCGACCAAGCCGATCTATCAAGCATTACTAGTAGCGGACAACCATTAGTCATGCAGCGCAGCGCCGATGGTAAGCAACTAGACTTTTTTGTCGGTGATTTAAGTGGCGCAATAGCGTTAGATATGAAGCTTACTGATTCAAGTATTGTTTTTCGTTTATATGAACCCTTTGACGAGGCCGCTCGTGCCGCTATTCTCAATACTTTTGTCAAGGTACAGGCAACGCAAATCGATAGTGATGGCACCATAGATGCTATTGAAATACCAGTGGAGCTAGTGATTGTAGATACGCCGCCTTTTGCAGTAGACGACAGCGCTACAGCGAGAGAAGGGCAGGCTGTTTTCGGTTCGTTTGTCGCTAACGATTATACCATTGAAGGTCCATTAACGCTGACAGAAATTCAGATAGGTGGCACAACATACACAGTAGATCCGTCAAGTGACACAGTAATTGATACAGAATTTGGAGAGTTGGTTGTCAGATCCAATGGATTGTATCGATTTACAGCGGCAAATGATCTAGATAATCGTATAGAGCAAAGTCTTGCAATCAGATATGTCGTACAAGATGCAGATGGTACCAACGGCAGAGCCAATGCTGTCTTCCAAGTGCTAGATGGTAGTGCAGGTACCAACTCTATAGAGTTTACTTCTTATGTTGAACCTTTGTTTGGCGATAGCGCTACAAACTCGTTCACAGTTGATATTTCAGCGGGTTCCGATTCTATCGTTGCAGAAAGTACTCGCTTTTCCAATGCTGCGGCAGCAGCCTTGAACGCACTTGATTATAGCAGTAATGCCGAATTGGTTGAATTTTCACTATCAGAAGATAAAACGCAGATTATTGGTGAAACCTCTACAGGTGTGGTTATTACCTATTCAATTTCAGCTGTAGCGAATGGCAGAGACGCCACCGCAACGATTGACGTTGAGCAGTTTGCGCCATTGCGTCATCCAACGCTAACCAACGTATTGGAGTTTCCACTACTTATTACCGCACAGGATTTAGATTTTACTTTTATTCGCTACGAACCCATCATAGTTGAAATAGTCGATGGTGCACTGCCAACAGGCGTTAACATTCAAGCTGTTGCGTTGTCAGAAGCACAACTGATTTCTGGTCCCGTGCAAGGGCAAGGGGAGTTTCAATTACAACCAGGGTCGGATGCTGTCGCTCTCAGCTTATTTGCGCCAGAATCGCAACAACCTATTTTGTATTCAAATGGAGAAGAAATTAATTTCTTTGTATCAGCAGATGGTAAAACATTGATAGGTTATACCGCAGATATAGCAGACCCAGTTTTTTCTCTAGAACTAGACAAAACTATTACCTTGAGAGCTGGTGGAGAACCCATTAACTATGTTTTTACGCTTTACAAATCGTTAGATCAGACTGATTCAGACAAGATCCCAATAAAAATCGTCGCTCTCGATACTGATCAAGACAGGGCTACATTTGAGTTGGATATCAGTGTTGCTGATGATGGCACGGCGCAAATCGATATTGACCCGTTAAATGTTTCAGAAATACCGAGAGGAACGTCGCCATTTACAAACTTTGATAGCGGCGTAGCATCAATTACGAGCGCATCCGATCCGATAACCTCTATCGTATTTTTTGTGTTTAATAACGACCCCGTACTAGACAGTTTAGGCAATGCTGTTACTTCAAATGGTGAAGCCGTGATCTGGATAGATAAAGGGAACGGTATTTTGATTGGACAACTCGCCGATGGTACTGACATTATCCGCGTTCAAATACCTAAGGAAATAGCATTAGACCCGAACCTTTCGGCTGACGTGCCAATCAGTTTTGAGTTAAGAGGACCTATTGACCATTTAGGTAGCCAAGACAGCCAACTCACCATTCAAGTACCAATTTCAGTTGTTGATATAGATGGTACTTTTTCTAATCAAATCCTAATGGTTGACGTCGATGACGGCCGAGATCCAACGTTAACAGACCCTGCAGTTGCTACTTCAAGTGTTGATGAAGGTGAGCTCATTGATGTTGATATAGATAAAGTCACGAGCAAGGGGCAAATTAACTTGAATCAAGGCAGTGACGATATTGTCGCTGTCGAACTTGCTGACGGGTTTACCTTAACAGGTGTAACAACGCGCGGTGGTATAGCAGTAACATTAGATACAACTCCTACAGACAAGGGGTGGTACATAGCTCGGGCAGCAGATACAAACGACAAAGTGTTTCAAATAAAAATAGATGAAACAGGTGCGTTTACTTACCAGCAATTTCAAGCTATCGATCATCCGCTTGGCAATGATAAAAATGAAACAACCATTTCTATTGACGTACAAGCTGTAGATGCTGACGGCGATAGGTCTAATAGCCAGACGGTTACTGTAAGTGTGATAGATGCCGTACCAACCACTAAATCGATTTCAAAAGAAGTCACAGAAGGTGAGAGTTTTACTGTTAACGCGTTAGATGGCACGGAAGTAGGAGCTGATGGTGGAGTTTTAACGTCGATATTTTACAACGAGACGACCTATTTCCCTGGTGATGTGATTGAATTGTTTGATTTTGCCGAGTCGCCTGCTGTCAAGTATGGTGAATTGGAGTTTTCAGCAGATGGCTCTATAACCGTAACGAGTAACACCTACTCAAGCACTGCTGAGTTTTATGACGACATTGTTTCGCTCGTTATTACCGATAATGATGGCGATGCAACATCAGGCCAGCTTGATATTCGTATTAAAGATAGTTCTGGCAGTATTATTGGCTTTGATACCACCACGCCAGAAGATACACCGGTACAAGTATTAGTTGAAGCGCTACCTGGAGACTTAGATTTAGGTGAAGAGGTTATCGCTATTCGCATTGATGAAGCGTCACTTAACGGCGGTACAATGCAATTGGAGCGCCTAGGCGGCTCGTTAGAAGATATTAAAGTAGTAGACGGAAAATTAGAGCTGACGGGTGACCAATTGGTTACCTTGAGTACGGGAAATACAATTCCTAACGGCACACTGATATATACGCCCGCGTTAAACGCAAGTGATGCAATAAAGTCGCAACAAGTAAAATTGATCGTAGACGTTGTGATCCAGTCTGGCGATGGCACGATAAAAGACCCTGTATCTAACACAATTGAAATTAATATTACGCCAGTTGCCGATGCGCCGATTTGGAATACTGACAACTCTACCTTTGTTTATAACCCCGATTTAGACGGCAGTGTTATTGAAGATGGCGGTCCAATTCCTATCATGTTACAAGCAGATTTGTTCGACACTGACGGCTCTGAGCGTCTGACTTATCGTATCGAAAGTATTGATGATGGCTTAACCTTAACAATTACCGAAGATGGGCAAGAAGTCGCTATCGATGATGGTACTGTGTTAAACCCAACACAAATACAAACGCTTGTGGCAACGAGCGCACTGAATGTCGCGGGGTTACTTACTTTTGATGTTGTTGCGATTTCAAGAGAGCCAGAAAATGGTGATACCTTTGAACTTCCGCCGTTAACCATAGATATCAACGTTCAACCGGTTGCTGACGAAGTGGTTGATTTAAAAGTAAGGAGCTATCAAGGCTTAGAGGATGAGCCTATTCAAGTTAACGAGCTCATTGCAGTTGAACTAACCGACTTAGATGGCTCTGAAGAGATCTCTTATGAACTAACGCTGCCTGACGATTGGACAATAGCGGCGAGTGGAGGCGCAGTTATAGAAGATTTAGGTGGCAATGTATTCAAAGTCAGCGGTGTCGATGTTGATGCGGGAAATTATACGATTATTCCTAAACAAGATATCAGTAGTTTTACTGCAGGCGATTTTGATATTTCTGTCGTTGCTATTTCAACCGATTCAGAAATTGATGGCATACCTGAGTTTGGTGATGACTTTAGAACCGACCCAAAAACCCTCACAGTAAAATTAACCGGTGTGGTTGATACAGTAGATGTCGATGTCGGGGATAATTGGTCCTATGATGTAGACAACGGTATTATCACCAATACAGCACAGTTTGATGAAGATACTGATATACCGTTAGATTTTCTGATAAAAACCGGCGATATAGACGGATCAGAGAATATTAATTTATTACTTACTTCAGTACCAGACGGCATTAATTTTGTTGATGCAGATGGTAATGTTGTTAATTTAGAAGTGGTTAAGCTTGAAAGTGGCAACCCCGTTTTTGGTGTGACTGCCGAACAATTGAAAAGCTTGTTTGTTCGTCCCGTTGAAGACTTTTCTGGTTTATTGGACTTTGGTGTTCAGGCCGTTGTTTCGGAACCTGATGGCGATAACCAAACATTTGATTTAACGCTTTCGATTGATGTTTTCCCTGTCGTCGATCAAAACCCGCAAGCGCTATACAACTTTCAGCGTGGTACTGAAGATAAAATTGTCATACTTAAATTTGCTACAGACGAAACGCTGAGTACGTTAGATCCTGATTTTGAAGACGATTCATTAAAAAACTTAGGTAAAGACGTTGACGGTAGTGAATCAATAGTAACTGTTAACATTGTTGGTATTCCCGCTGGCGCGCAGATAACGCTAGACGGTGTTGCAGTATCAACGGGTCCGATAGATCTATCTACATTAATAGACAGTATCTCGCCAACCATCAATGACCTGTTAAACAGTGGACGCGTGGGACTTTTGCCTCCGAAAGATTCCGACGAAGATTTTAGCGTTCAGCTTGAATACACCATTATCGATTCGTCAACCACGCAGACTAGCGACCCAGTTGTAGTGACTGCGCAATTAGATTTAGAAATTTATGGCGATGTTGATTTGTTCACTCGCTTTGAAACAACTGATGACGTGCTAGTTAGTGACGGTGGGGCAATCGATTTAACAGGTACCGTTAAGTTTTTTGAAGATGATATCGATGGTAGTGAAGAACTACGCTACGTCTACCTTACCGTGCCTTCGGGCAATGATTGGTATGTAACACATCCCAATGGCGCACTGCCTGATGGCGATGGTCGTTGGTATATACCTCTTCAAGGCATTAGTGTTGATGGTGTTGTGGAATCTGACTTAGATGTGCTCGCTGGTGTCACAGTATTGAGTGCAAACCCTACCAGCGGTCCAGTCTCGATTGTCGTGCATGGCAGTGTTGTTGATCATGAAGACAGAGATGGCATATTGGGTACGATAGAAGTGCAGTTTAACGGTACAACAACTCCGTCTTTCGCTTCACCTGTAGACCAAGTGCAACTCAGTGTCATAGACGGCGTTGAAGACTTACCTATCGATTTTCAGGGGCATATAAACCCTAATCTGTCTGATGACAGCAACGATCTTATCAGCTTTAGAATAAAAGCATCTGATATGCCACCAGGTTTAACATTTACTGGCGGAGGAGTACGTTATCTGCACAATGATGATGGCGGACTCATAGAGTATTTGTTTGACCAAGATAGTTGGGCGAATACTAAAATCGTACTGTCGCAAGAGGATGAAGATGGCAACTTAATTGAAGTTGATTTTGCTGGATCTTTCTCTGTTCCGATTCGGGTAATTGCGACCGACACTGACTCAGGCGATACCTTCATTGATGATAGTCAAATTCTAGAGTTTGATATAACTCCCGTTGTTGACGGTGTCGTTGTTACCGAAGAAGAATATGTTTTATACGAAGATACAGCGACTCCTATAGCTGAAATCTTGTTGTTCGATGATATGAATAATGGAGGATTGACGGCCGGCGGTATAGAGTCGATTAAAGTCGACGCTTCAGATCCAACGAATAACCTTACTATTACCACCAATGGTGCAGAAATAAGCGACGATGGAGGATTCTTTCAATTAGTCGCGGGAACCGATAGCACATATCGCTTTACTGGTACTACGCCGGAAGAACTCGCCAGCGCGATTAGAAGCGCTACCATCAAAGCGCCACTGCATGTTTCAGGTGAAAATGCGGTGACAGTGCAACTATCAGGCTTCATTATTGATCAAGCGACAATCAGCTCTGGCTTAGCAACTGACGAAGCAGCGTTTGACGTGTCATATCAATTTGATGTGATACCCGTCACTGATAATTCTGTTATTACTGGTGACAACGTAACAGGTGATGAAGATAGCGCTATTGCTCTGTCAGATTTAAGTTCGCAGCTTATCGACCAAGATGGTTCAGAAAATATTTATTTGACCATCACAGGGGTTCCAACCGGCGGTTCTATAGGATATTCCGATGGCGGTGGCGGCATAACTATCGCGCCAAACAATGGTAAAGATGGCGGCACTTTTGATGGTAAAGATACGTTTTCTTTCACTGTAGATGCAAGTCAGTTGGACAACGTTGTATTTATTCCTCCCGCAGATTTTTCTGGTGATGTGCCATTAACGTTTAATGCGATAACGCAAGATCAAGAGCCCGCCAAATTTGTCACAACCTCAACAAATTTTATTGTGTCGGTTCTACCTGTAGCAGATGAAGTCGATGTATTTACAGCACCTGAAGATATGATAACAGTAGACGAAGATGACCTTGCTGTCGTCTCGCTTGGTGTTGCTAATACCGATACAGATGGCAGTGAACAAATCACCATAAAAGTCACGATAAATGCAAGTTCTGACGCCAGCGCATTAGTGGGTATTGAAGAGTTAGCAACGATTCAAGCGGGCATTCGTCGAGGTTTATTTGAATCTGATGGCGCAGGTAACTTTGTTGCTGAAATCACCCTCGGTGCGAGTGAAATAAACAGCCTTGGTATTAACCCTGGTGGTATCGCGTTCGGTAATATGGATATTACGATTGAAATTGGTTCAGAAGATAGTGCGAGTATATTAGGTGACACACAAACCGTATCTGCTATCTCAGATACCTTTAACTTAGTGTTGGATATAACGCCTGCTGCAGATCCACCGGTTTGGCTTGCCGTGGATGATGTAACCGCAACCGACCCTGCGAGTATCGATTTAGGTTTATCGCTAGCGTTGACTAATCCGGCGCCCGGAGAGGAAGGCTTCCTACTGGTTACTGGACTCGCTGATGGTTTATCGCTGTCTGCTGGAACGGAAAATCCAGATGGCTCATATACTGTTGATTTTGCCGATGTAGAGTCGCTTGCCTTGCTAGGCGCGGAGGATGGCCAAACGTATTCTCTTGTGCTAACGCCAACAGCTACGCTGGATGGCGATCAACGTTTAGGTCAAGTGGAAACAATAGATGTAACAGTAGATAGCAGTGCTGGTGGTCGTCCTGACACAGACGATTATGATCGTTATGTCGACGGTCTTACCCTTGAAGAAACTGAGCTACTTAACCAATTAATTAGCATTAAAGAAGACGGCGATCTAACTGGTATTAACGTTAAAGACCTAAAAACTGTGTATATGTTGCGAGAATACACAGAGCAAGACACAGAGCATCAGCAAGCAATCGATGCCAACAATAAGTTTGAGCCGCCCATGGATGAACTTGTCAATCAAGGAGATACGCCATGGCGATAACGGCTGAAGCAAGCGCAGCGCTGTTGAATCAAATCGCTAAGACGTTTGGCGGCAGTGTATTAAAAGAGCAGTTTATGGTGGGCATTCCAAGCGGAGCACTGTCGGATTTTCATCTGGAAAAAATGCTAGATAACGGTGGTTTTAGTTATAGTCCTCAGCAGCAGGATATAAGTAAGCTTGCACTGCCTGCATTGCTGGCAACGAGTACGGGTATGATCGCGGTGTTAAAAGAAACAGCCACGGGCTTTGACGTAGTCACTGAGCGGGGCAGCGAAACTTTGGATAACGCACAACTTCAAGCGCTCAGTGTTGAACATAGCTGGCAAATTAACTACGGCAGTGCAATTGACGCGCGCGGTAAAGCGTTTCATAGTGACAATCAACATTGGCTTGTCGCCATGTTTAAACAAGCAAAACCATTTTATAAAGCGCTTATATTAGGGTCTTTGTTTGTCAATTTGCTGGCGCTTATTATTCCGCTGTTCACCATGAATGTTTACGACAGGGTAGTACCTAATGCCGCTATCGATACGCTATGGGTCTTGGCCGTTGGAGTATTCTTTGCGCTGTGTTTTGACTTTTTATTAAAGCAATCGCGTACCAAACTCACCGACAGTGTCGGCTATCAAATAGACTTAAAACTTTCTTCGGTGATATATAGCAAAGTGCTGGGTATGCGATTAGAACAGCGCCCTCAATCTTCTGGTGCTTACGCAAAGCAAATTCAAGAATTTGATACGGTTAGGGAATTTATTACTTCAGCGACATTGGTCGCTTTGGTCGATTTGCCTTTTGTCTTACTGTTTTTATGCTTAATCGTGTGGCTAGGCGGCTTTATGGTGTTAGTGCCATTTTTTGCCATTGTGCTGATAATTAGTGCAAGTTTGTGGATGCAAAAACGCTTACAGCATAGTGTTGAGGAAGCAGCAAAACACGCCAATCAGCGCCAAGCACACTTGATTGAGTCTTTAAATCAATTGCCAGAAATTAAGCAATTAGGTGGGCAAGCGCAAAACCAACAGCAATGGGAAACCATTGTTAGCCATATGTCATATTGGCAGAACCGCTCGCGCGAACACGCGAATTTCTTAACGCATTCTATTTCTTCTATCCAACAATTAACCACTGTTGGCTTGATTTGCTTTGGTGTTTTTCAAATTCAACAAGGCAATATCAGTATGGGCGCATTGATTGCGATGGTGATGATTAGTGGCCGCGTCGCGGGGAGTGTCAGTCAAATAGCCTCTATCATTCTTAAGTATCAACAAACGGCGAGTGCTTTAGAAGGGATTGAGCAAATATTAAGTACTGAGCAGGAACAGACAAGCCAATTGATGTCGACGGAAATGCCACTAACGGGTGATATTGAACTTAACGACGTTAATTTTAAATATCAAGAAGCGCCTGCGCATGCGTTATCTAACTTACATTTCAACATTAAAGCCGGTGAAAAAATTGGCCTGTACGGCCCACCTGGAGCAGGAAAATCTACGCTGATTTCAGTACTAGCTGGGCTTATTCAACCAACAACAGGTCAAGTCTTTTACGACGGTATTGAGCAGCAGCAATGGCCTAAGTCTGTGCTGCGCAAGTCTATTGCGTGGATAGGGCAACCTGTGCAGCTCTTTTTTGGCTCGGTATTAGACAATATTGTTTATGGTAAAGAGGAATGTGAACCGGTTGATATATCTAGGGCGATAAATTACAGCGGTCTGTCTCGTTTTATCTCGCGATTAAATCAAGGACTAGAAACACAAGTAGGTGAAGGCGGGCGAAACTTGTCGGGAGGGCAAAGGCAATCGGTTGCGCTTGCTCGTACGTTTTTGCATAAAGCTCCCGTTTTACTCATGGATGAGCCAACAACCGCAATGGATGAAATATCCGAAAGACAAGTGATATCGTACTTACGTCAAATCAACAGCACGCTCGTTGTTGCAAGCCACAAAGTAAATGTATTAGCAGTTTGTGATCGCATAATCACCCTAGAGCAGGGACAGGTGGTGAGTGATTTAACTGCCAAAGAATTCTTTGCATCAAAAACTTCCCGTATTCGAAGCGTTAAGAAAAAACCAGCAGTTAAAACCTCGAACGAAAATGGAGGTTTAAATGAGTAATAGACCCATAGATTACGCACACCCGCAAAAGCTAGCGGCACAACATGCCCGTCGCGCAATTTGGTTAATTGCACTGTTTCTGATAGCCGTTGTTGTCTGGGCCGCTATTTCTTCATTAGATGAAGTCGTGGTTGGCGAGGGTAAAGTCGTGCCATCAAGTGCGGTACAGCGCATTGAAAACATCGATGGTGGTTTGCTTAATGAAATCTATGTGCAAGAAGGGCAGCGGGTTGAAAAAGGCGATTCTTTACTACAAATGGAACAAACGCGCTTTTACGCTCAGCTTAATGAAGGCCAACATGAATTAGATGCATTAAATGCACAGATTTTTCGCCTAACTAACGAGCTTGATAGTGTGCAAGTTTCATCAGATAAAATGCCTTGGGTTGTTGTAAATGCAACGTCGCTAGAGAAGCCGGCTGACATGCCCGAGGATATTTGGTTAAGGACAGAGCAAGCTTACTATGCCCGTATGTCGCTTTTGCGCTCTAGTGCCAACCAAACTTTTGAAACAATTACTCAACAAACACAAGCCATAGCTGAACAACAGGCTAATATTTCAGCGCTACGTCAACGGTTGCAATTACTAAACAAGGAAATTTCGATGACTGAAAACGTTGTTGAGAGTGGCGCGGTTGCAGAAATGGAACTGATAAAGTTACAGCGAGAGCAGGTCTCTGTATCGGGAGAGCTTAATCGTGCAAGAGCCAATATGTTGCAGTTAGAAGCGGCTAAACAGCAGGCGGTTGAAGAACACAAAAATGTAGCGTTTGATTTTCTAGCGACAACGCGTGGCGAGATTAACCAAAAGCGTGTCGACAGAGCGAAAGTCATCGAAAATATTAAAGGGCTCCAGGATAAAGTTGATAAAACCCATTTAAGGTCACCGGTTACAGGAACGGTGAAGAATATTGTTAAGCGTTCGATAGGCGGTGTTATTGAACCAGGGCAACCGATTATGGAAATAGTACCTTTGGACGATCAGCTTATTGTGGAAACAAGAATTCTACCAAAAGATATCGCGTTTATCGCGGTAGGTATGCCGGCAAAGGTTAAGCTGACGGCATTTGATTTTGTTGTATACGGAGGCCTAGAAGGGGACGTGGTTTATGTTAGTGCCGATGTACAACAGACAGAAGATGGTGAGCCTTATTACGAGGCTCATATAAAAACACATGACTCTACGATTGCACAGCAGTCCATTATTCCAGGTATGCAAGCGAGTGTTGATATTTTAATTGGGAAAAAAACAGTGCTGCAGTATTGGTTAAAACCTTTGCTGCGAGCTAAGCAAACTGCGATGAGGGAGCCTTAACGTATATGCGTAGAATAAATAAAATACTGTTCACAATGGCAAGTATTGTAGGAGCTAATGTAGCAGTTGCCGATACATTGGAGCAGTCGGTAGCTGATGCGATTCTCAAACATCCGGTGATCATTGAGAAGTATACCGAGTTTGAAGCAAAGTATCGTGACAAACGCGAGGCCTTCAGTGATTACTTGCCACAAATCAGCCTAAATGCAGGGATAGGCTATGAATATGTAGAATATAATAGTGGCACCTTAGTAGACTCCGATTTGACGCGCAGAGAGCTCGGTTTGCGCATTACACAAAGTTTGTTTGAGGGCTTTCGAACGGTGTCGGATGTTGCTCGTTTAGATTATGAAGCAAAAGCGGATCAAAAAGCCTTGCTCGCTGAAGCAGAGAATCTAGCATTAGCCGTTTCTGAAGTGTATCTCGACGTGATGAATGCGGAATTCTTGGTGGAGCTGTCAGAGCAAAATGTCCAAGACCACAAAGATATTCTTGCTGATATTCAGTCTCGCGTTAGCAATGGGCTAAGTAGCGCCGCAGATGTCGCGCAGGTTCAATCGCGCTTAGCGGTATCTCAGTCTTCCTTGCTGCAAGCAAAAAACCAATTGTTTGATTTAAGAGCTCGTTATTTCGATTTAGTTGGCAAAATGCCAGAGGCGCTTGATTTACCTAAACCGGATATGAAGTTTATCCCTGACAGTTTAGACGGCGCGCTTGAGATGGCGAGAATGGCCCATCCTCAAGGGGAGTCGGCTCAGCTTGACGTAGAAGCAGCCGATGAACAAGTGGAACGAGAGCGCTCTGAATATTGGCCAAAGCTAAACTTAGAGCTAGAACTGAACAAAAACGAAAATATAGGGGGCTATGAGGGCGAAGACGACGATGCAAGAGTAATGCTTACCTTTCGCTATGACTTATATAGCGGTGGACGCACTAACGCCCGTACAGAGGCCGCTAAATGGCGCTATCAACAGGCTTTAGCGGTTAGGGATCAGACATACAAGCAAATCGTCGAAAGTACTACACTTGCTTGGAATGCGTATTCATTCGTAAAAGAACAAAAGACCTTTTATCAACAGAACGTTGATTTTGCGACTAAGGCGTCGAAAGGCTATGAGCAGCAGTTTAATTTAGGTAAACGTTCGTTGCTTGATGTCTTAGATGCAAAGGTCGAGCTCTTTGTTGCGCGCAGAAATTATCTAAACTCAGCTCGAGATGTGTATAAAGCAAGCTATCGTTTGTTCAACGCGACAGGCAGCCTTATTGCCGCACTGCGTGTTAATACACCAGAGGCATGGAAGCTTGAAGATGAAGAAGAACAAGAAGAGGAAACGAGCGACACTGAAGAGCAAGCTGATGAGGAGGGCGCATAACATGAACAAGACATTCGCAATGTTGTGTCTACTGCCATTGTTACTGCTAGGATGTGCGTCAGATCCTGAGATATATACTGAGCAGGAGCAAGTAAACGATCTTAACGACCAAGATGATGATGGTGTGATTAATGCTCGTGACCTTTGTCCTGACACGCCCGTAGGCTCGACCATAGACAACGATGGCTGTCCTGAAAGACAGCTTCATCACGATGCGGTAGTGGAAGAGATAGCGTTTGGTTTTGATCGTTACGACTTAACTACGGCCGAACAGTTAAAAGTTAGTGGTATCACCAAGTTGATGAAAGACAATCCTGAAACGCAGTTGTTTCTCGTTGGCGACACCAGTATTGAAGGAACTGACAAGTACAATGAAAACCTAGCTGAACGTCGTGTTGAAACCGTTCTAAACCAATTGGTGAGCGAAGGTATTAAACAGGAACGTTTTATTCTGGAAATATATAGTCATCTGCATCATTTACCGATAACACTCACCATTCGTGAGCATCGTTTGGTCGCTATCTTAGTCTGGCCAAATGAACAAGAATTTGTGCAAGATTGGACAATCTATGATCAGGAAAAAACAGGTGAAATTAAGTAAAGTTTCTCTGCAACAATTGGCCAATAATGGTTACGCTGATTAGTGGCTGGTTAAAAAATAAACACTTCAACTTTTTATGTGGGTAGTGGTGCTAAAATCGCCACTACCCATTTTTATTAAATGCCATTTAAAACAATGTCTTATGATAATGTCTTTAGGGTGCAAATAATCCAGTAATTTTCCCCCGATAAAGCGGTATGGAATCGTATTTTTTTGTGATAGACTGACTCGATAGGAAGGTTCATTTGCATGCTTTGCTTATGATCCAAACATATAACAATAATTTCGAAATTTTCTGAGTTAAAGGGATATCATCGATTTATGACCGATCTGGCTAAAGAAATCGTTCCAGTAAATATTGAGGATGAGCTGAAAAGTTCTTATCTCGATTATGCAATGAGCGTAATTGTTGGGCGTGCGTTACCTGACGTAAGAGACGGCCTTAAGCCGGTTCACCGTCGCGTACTTTATGCAATGGATGTATTGGGTAACGACTGGAACAAAGCTTACAAGAAGTCTGCACGTGTTGTAGGTGATGTAATAGGTAAATACCATCCGCATGGCGATACAGCTGTTTACGATACGATTGTACGTATGGCACAGCCGTTTTCACTTCGCTACATGCTAGTTGACGGCCAAGGTAACTTTGGTTCTGTTGATGGTGATTCAGCGGCAGCGATGCGTTATACAGAAATCCGTATGGCGAAAATTTCGCATTCTATACTTGCTGATTTAGACAAAGAAACAGTCGACTTTGTTGACAACTACGATGGCACCGAGAAAATCCCTGCGGTTATGCCAACGCGTATACCAAACTTGCTGGTAAACGGCACGTCTGGTATCGCGGTAGGTATGGCGACCAATATTCCGCCACACAACTTAACAGAAGTCATTAATGGTTGTTTAGCGCTGATTGATAATAATGAGCTAACCATTGATGAATTGCTTGAATTTATTCCTGGGCCTGACTTCCCAACTGCCGGCATTATTAGTGGCCGAGCAGGTATTCAAGAAGCGTATAAAACAGGCCGCGGCAAGATAAAAATTCGTGCCCGCGCCGAAGTGGAAGTTAACGAAAGCACTGGTAAAGAAACCATTGTAGTTCATGAACTTCCATACCAAGTAAACAAAGCTCGCTTAATTGAAAAAATGGCAGAGCTGGTTAAAGAAAAGCGTTTAGAAGGTATTTCTGCACTACGTGATGAGTCTGATAAAGACGGCATGCGTATGGTGATTGAAGTAAAACGTGGTGAAGTAGGCGAAGTTGTATTGAACAACTTATATAAGCTTACTCAGATGCAAGTATCATTTGGTTTAAATATGGTTGCCTTAAGCGATGGCCAACCTAAATTATTTAACCTTAAAGAAATGCTTGAAGCGTTTCTATTGCATCGCCGTGAAGTGGTTACTCGTCGTACTATCTTCGAACTACGCAAAGCAAGAGATCGTGCTCACATCTTAGAAGGCCTTTCTATTGCATTAGCTAATATCGACCCAGTTATCGAATTAGTTAAGAGCTCTGCTAACCGTAAAGAAGCGGAAGAGAAGCTAGTAGCACAAGGTTGGGCGTTAGGTAATGTTCAAGGCATGTTGGAAACTGCTGGTAATGATGCAGCTCGCCCTGAGTGGTTAGAACCGCAATACGGCATTCGTGACGGCCTTTACTACTTAACACCTGAACAAGCGAAAGCGATTGTTGACCTACAACTATACAAGTTGTCGGGTATGGAACATGAAAAGATTCTAAGCGAGTACAAAGAGTTATTAGACCTGATCGCTGAATTAATGCATATTCTGGCTAGCCCAGAGCGCTTGATGGAAGTCATTAAAGAAGAGCTTGAAGCAATTCAAGCAGAATTTGGTGATGAACGACGCACTGAAATTACTAATGCGTCGCACGATATTTCATTAGAAGACCTAATTAATGAAGAAGATGTTGTAGTGACACTTTCTCATGAAGGTTATGTGAAGTATCAGGCGTTAACCGACTATGAGTCACAACGCCGTGGTGGTAAAGGTAAAGCAGCCACCAAAATGAAAGATGAAGATTTCATTGAACGATTGTTAGTTGCCAATACGCACGACACTATTTTGTGTTTCTCAAACCGAGGTAAGTTGTATTGGTTGAAAGTTTACCAGTTGCCACTAGCAAGTCGCACAGCACGTGGTAGACCAATCGTTAACTTGTTGCCATTAGAACAAGACGAGCGAATTACCGCAATATTGCCAGTACGAGAGTACGAAGAAGATAAGTACATTATCATGGCAACAGCATCAGGCACGGTGAAGAAAACACCATTAACGGCATATTCAAATCAACGTGCAAACGGTATTATCGCGCTTAACCTAAGAGACGACGATACCTTGATTGGTGTTGATATTACTGACGGTAACGACGACATCATGTTGTTCTCAGACGAAGGTAAAGTAGTTCGTTTCAACGAGAAAGCTCGTGACGCCGAAACAGGTGAAGTGAAAATTGATCCTGAAACAGGTGCTGAAGTATTAGCGCTTCGTCCAATGGGTAGAACGGCAACAGGTGTTCGAGGTATCAACCTTGAAGGCGACCAAAAAGTGGTTTCACTCATCGTGCCTCGTGGTGATGGCGCTGTATTAACGGTAACCGAAAATGGCTACGGTAAGCGTACAGAATTAGCGGAGTATCCTGCTAAGAGCCGAGCAACTAAAGGTGTTGTATCGATTAAAGTTAGTGAGCGTAACGGTAAAGTTGTTGGTGCAGTGCAAGTTGCAGAAAACGACGAGATTATGCTGATTACCGACAACGGAACCTTAGTGCGCACCCGTGTTAATGAAGTGAGCGTAATAGGTCGTAACACGCAAGGTGTTCGTTTGATTAAAACCGCAGATGACGAACATGTTGTTGCATTACAACGTATCGATGAGATAGACGAGTTAGAAGAAGGTATAGTTGACGAATCAACAGAAGAAGCAACTTCTGAAGAGACGCAACAAGAAGGTACTCAATCTCTCGACAGCGGTGACCAAGAATAACACCGCAACGTATTAAGTAAAAAGGCGGCTAATAACCGCCTTTTTTGTTTTTTGGAAGGAAGAAATTTGATGACAAAAGTACATAACTTTTGTGCTGGCCCGGCAATGTTACCAGCCGCTGTTATGGCGAAAGCACAACAAGAATTTATTAACTGGCAAGGGCTAGGCTGTTCGGTGATGGAAATTAGCCATCGCAGTAAACCTTTTATCGCGTTAGCGGCAAAAGCGGAACAAGACTTACGTGATCTGCTCAATGTGCCAGACAATTATAAAGTACTTTTTTGTCACGGCGGTGGTCGCGGTCAATTCGCTGCAGTGCCACTAAATTTGCTACCGAAAGGTGCGCACGCTGATTATGTCGTTTCAGGTTCATGGTCAAAGTCAGCAGCCGAAGAAGCGGCTAATTTTGGCAACATTAATGTTGTTGATGCCATTGAATCATCAAACGGTCAAAAGGTCGTGATAAACAGCAACAAGTGGCAATTATCTGGTGATGCTGCTTATGTCCATTACTGCCCAAATGAAACGGTAGATGGTATCGAGATGTTTGATATTCCAGATACTGGCGACGTACCTTTAGTGGCGGATATGTCATCGACTATTTTATCGCATCAAATAGATGTTTCTAAGTTTGGCCTAATTTACGCAGGTGCTCAGAAAAATATTGGTCCTTCAGGGCTGACGGTTGTGATCGTTAGAGACGATTTACTTGGCAACGCCGATAAAGCAACACCAGCGATTATGAATTATGACGTTTTAGCTAAAACCGATTCTATGCACAACACACCACCAACTTATGCTTGGTATTTGGCAGGTCTAGTATTTGAGTGGCTTAAATCTCTTGGTGGCGTTGCAGCGATGGAACAAGTGAATGCTAAGAAAGCCGAACTGCTTTATCAAGCCATCGATAGCAGCGCACTATATTACAACAATGTCGACGCGCAAAATCGTAGTCGCATGAATGTACCTTTTTGGCTTAAAGACGAAACGTTAAACGAACGTTTCTTAGCGCAAGCCGAGGAACAAGGGTTAGTCGCACTGAAAGGACACCGAATCGTCGGTGGTATGCGAGCGAGTATATACAATGCAATGCCAATTGAAGGGGTAGAAGCCCTAGTGGCCTTTATGAACACATTTGAACAAGAAAATAGCTAAGGTTGTTAACACTATTATGACTACAGAAGTAACAAAAACATTCGTCGCATCTCCTTCAGGGCCAGTTAACGGTGACATCCTAGTGCCAGGTGACAAGTCTTGTTCACACCGTTCTATCATGTTTGGTTCATTAGCCGAAGGAACAACCCATGTCTCAGGTTTTCTTCCAGGTGAAGACTGCTTAGCGACGATGAACGCTTTTAAAGCGATGGGCGTAAATATTGAAGGCCCGAATGAAAACAATGAAGTAACAATTGAAGGTAAAGGCCTACATGGATTAACAGCACCTAAAGCTCAGCTAAATGTGGGTAACTCAGGTACCTCAATTCGATTATTAGCCGGTATTTTGGCAGGTCAGTCTTTTGCTAGTGAAATGATTGGTGACAATTCTTTAAACAAAAGACCGATGCGTCGTGTTATCGATCCATTAAGGCTGATGGGCGCGAATATAGAGGCGAGCGAGGACGGTACCCCTCCAGTGACGAGTCATGGATTAGGTGAAAATTTGTTAAAATCTATACATTATGATTTACCTATGGCCTCTGCACAGGTAAAATCCTGCGTGCTTTTAGCTGGGATGTATGCTGATGGGGTTACTTCGGTCACTGAACCAGGGGTTACTCGTGACCATACAGAGCGCATGTTAAAAGCATTTGGCTACCCAGTCACGGTAGAAGGCAACAAGATTTCTATAGAAGGTGGCCACAAGTTAACAGCATGTGATTTTCTCGTTCCAGGCGATATTTCGTCGGCAACATTCTTTATGGTTGCTGGTTTAATAGCAAAAAGCGGCGAAATCACCATTCGTAATGTTGGTATGAACCCAACACGCATTGGTGCTATTAACATACTGAAACAAATGCAAGGTGACCTTACTGTTATCAATGAAAGGATGGCAGGCGGGGAACCGGTAGCCGACATCGTAGTTCGTGCATCTAACTTGCAAGGTATAGAAGTTAACGCTTCTGATGTTCCGCTTGCGATAGATGAGTTTCCAGCTATATTTGTAGCCGCAGCGTGTGCGCAAGGGACATTTAAGCTAAGAGACGCAGAAGAATTGCGTGTTAAAGAAAGTGACAGAATTCAATCAATGGCTGATGGTTTAGTTGAGCTTGGTATCGACTGTACTGTTTATGATGACGGTATAGATATCATTGGAGGTCAACTGACATCAGGTGTTGTAAACAGCCATGATGATCATCGTATTGCAATGTCATTTGCTATCGCGTCATTAAGATCATCTGGAGACATTAAAATACTAGATTGTGACAACGTGGCAACGTCATTCCCTAATTTTGTGCAATTAGCAAATGAGGTAGGCTTGTCCGTTGTTGTGGAATAAGTTTGTATGAGTGAACAAATACCCGTTTTAACGATTGATGGGCCTAGCGGAGCAGGCAAAGGAACAGCGGCAAGGTTAGTAGCAGAAAGCTTAGGTTGGCACCTATTAGATAGTGGCGCCATTTACCGTGTGCTAGCTGTCGCCACACAACACCATCATATAGACGTTGTAGAAGAAGAGCCTTTAATTCCGATTGCTGCCCATTTAGATGTGCAGTTTGAAATTTCGGAAGAGGGTGAGAGCCGCATCATTCTGGAAGGCGAAGATGTTACTCGTAGCATTCGCGCGGAAGAAATCAGTGCGTTAGCGTCTAAAGTTGCTGCCTTCCCTCGTGTACGAGAGGCATTATTGCGTCGTCAAAGAGCCTTTCGTGTAGCACCAGGACTGGTTGCAGACGGCCGAGATATGGGCACTGTGGTATTCACTGATGCACCGGTTAAAGTCTTTTTAACGGCCAGCGCTGAAGAGCGTGCAGAGCGCCGCTTTAAACAGTTGAAAGAAAAGGGCTTTGATGTTAAAATCACGCGCCTTCTGGAGGACATCCGTGCCCGCGACGAGCGAGATCAAAATCGCAGCGTAGCGCCACTAGTGCCTGCGGAAGATGCTTTAGTTGTTGATTCTACTGAACTTTCTATTGAAGAAGTGGTTCAGCAAATTCTGAATTTTGCTCAGGATAAACTCAATAGCTAATACACATTGAAATCAATGTAGCGGGAGAAATGGATATTTCTCGTATGTTTAACAACCCCATGAAACATGAATGTTGAATGGTTTTTTACTTAGAGTTCATAAAGAAGTTATGACTGAAAATTTTGCACAGCTTTTTGAAGAAAGCTTAAATGAAATCGAAACACGCCCTGGTTCAATCATCAAGGGTACCGTAGTACAAATCAACAAAGACAACGTTTTAGTTGATGCTGGCCTTAAATCAGAGTCAGTTGTATCAATCGACCAATTCAAAAACTCTGCTGGTGAAGTAGAAGTTAGCGTTGGCGATCAGGTAGATGTATCTTTAAAAGCTACAGATGACGGTTTCGGTGAAACTGTTCTTTCTCGTGATGACGCTAAACGTCACGAAGCATGGCAAGTGCTTGAGAAAGCATACGAAGAGAAAGAGACAGTTGTTGGTGTTATCAATGGTAAGGTTAAGGGTGGCTTCACAGTTGAAGTTAGCAACATCCGTGCATTCCTACCTGGTTCACTAGTTGACGTACGTCCAGTACGCGACACTGCTCACCTTGAAGGTAAAGAATTAGAATTCAAAGTTATTAAGCTTGATCAGAAGCGTAATAACGTTGTTGTATCTCGTCGTGCTGTTATCGAATCAGAAAGCAGCGTAGAGCGTGATGCACTTCTTGAGTCTCTACAAGAAGGTATGGAAGTTAAAGGTATCGTTAAGAACCTTACAGACTACGGTGCATTCGTAGACTTAGGTGGTATCGATGGCCTACTTCACATCACTGACATGGCTTGGAAGCGTGTTAAGCACCCAAGTGAAATCGTTAACGTTGGTGACGAGATTCAAGTTAAAGTACTTAAGTTCGACCGCGAGCGCACACGTGTTTCATTAGGTATGAAGCAATTAGGCGAAGATCCATGGGTAGCAATTGCTAACCGTTACCCAGAAGGTTCTAAGCTTTCTGGTCGCGTAACTAACTTAACAGACTACGGTTGTTTCGTTGAAATCCAAGAAGGCGTTGAAGGTCTTGTTCACGTTTCTGAAATGGATTGGACAAACAAAAACATCCACCCATCTAAAGTTGTTAACTTAGGTGACACTGTTGAAGTTATGGTTCTTGAAATCGATGAAGAACGTCGTCGTATTTCTCTAGGTCTTAAGCAATGTATCCCGAACCCTTGGGAAGAGTTCGCTAAGAACTTCAACAAAGGTGACAAAGTTACTGGTAAGATCAAGTCAATCACTGACTTTGGTATCTTCATCGGTCTTGACGGTGGTATCGACGGTCTTGTTCACCTATCTGACATTTCTTGGAATGGCGGTGATGAAGCTGTTCGTGAACACAAGAAAGGTGATGAAATCACAGCTGTTGTATTACAAGTTGACCCAGAGCGCGAGCGTATCTCTTTAGGCGTTAAGCAAACTGAAGAAGATCCGTTCAACAACTACCTTGCAGATAACAAAAAAGGTGCTATCGTAAAAGGTAAGGTTGCAGAAGTTGACGCTAAAGGTGCTAAGATTGAATTAGCAGAAGGCGTTGAAGGTTACCTACGTGTAGCTGATATTTCTCGCGAGCGCGTTGAAGATGCATCTACTGTTTTATCTGTAGGCGATGAAGTTGAAACTAAGTTTGTTGGTGTTGATCGTAAGAACCGCACTATCAGCTTATCAATCAAAGCTAAAGATCAAGCAGACGAGCGTGAAGCTATGGATAACTTGAATGCTCAGCAAGATGATGCTGGCTTCTCAAATGCTATGGCTGAAGCGTTTAAAAACGCTAAAAACTAAGACAGCGTAACAGGTGAGGGAAGGAAACTTCCCTCGTTTCTAACCAACAACAATAATGACACCTGGGGGGTCTTATGACCAAGTCAGAACTCATTGAAGTATTAGCAGAAAAGTTAGGTCACCTTTCCGCTAAAGAAGTAGAGCAAGCGATTAAAGAAATTCTTGAAATGATGGCACAAACCTTAGCAAAAGGTGAGCGTATTGAAATTCGAGGGTTTGGTAGTTTTTCATTACACTATCGTGCGCCGCGCGTTGGTAGAAACCCTAAAACGGGGGAGTCTGTTGAACTAACAGGTAAATATGTCCCTCATTTTAAACCTGGTAAAGAATTAAGAGAGCGCGTAAATCTAGCGCATTCTTAATTGCGAAATTGTGAAAGAAAAGGCATGCTAGTAAGCATGCCTTTTTTATATGAGAAATAGGTGCTAAATTGCGCATTTATCTAACAATTTTTGTAATGTTTGTTCTTTTATTAATCGCTATCGTCTTTGGTAGTCAAAATGATCAAATTATTACCTTAAATTATATTATTGCCAGAGCTGATATGCCGGTTGCTATGGCTGTTAGTATTTTCACCTCCATTGGCTTTGTGCTTGGTTTACTTGTTGCGTTGTTGTGGAAGTTTGTGCGTCTAGTACGTCGCAAGCGCGCACTAGCGGATAAAAAAGCGAGTCTTTAATTATGCTCGAGTTATTGTTTTTACTATTACCGGTTGCCATGGCATATGGCTGGTTTATGGGCCGTAATAGCGTTAAACAAAATCGTCACAGTGAAAAACAAGATCTATCGTCAAAATTTTCGACAGGCCTTAACTACCTACTATCTAATCAACAAGATGAAGCTATTGATTATCTTCTTGAAGCGCTCAATTTAGAAGATGACACCGTAGAAGCACACTTTGCCATGGCAAATTTGTTTCGAAAGCGTGGCGAGCTTGATAGAGCCCTCAAAATCCATGAGCACTTAGTGCTACAAAAACATTTACCCAATCAATATAAACACCAAGCCATCTTTGAACTTGCTAAAGACTTTTATACCGCCGGTTTATACGATCGCGCCGAGGCAATGTTTGTTAGGCTGCTCAAGGTCAAACAATACCGCTCTCGTAGTTTAGATTTTCTTTTACAGATTTATCAATCGACTAAAGATTGGCAGCTTGGTATTGCACTGGAGCGTATTGTACGCAAAGTTAACGATAAAAAACTGAAGCATGGCTTAGCTAACTTTTATTGTGAAATCGCTAGTGGCCATATGGCTAAAGATGAAAATATTGAAGCACTAGAAGCTTTGGAAAAAGCACTAGACCTTGATCCTTTGTCGTGCCGCAGTAATCAGTTGATGGCAAACATTTACGAAAAAAATGAACAATATCAACAGGCTATTGATAAGTATGTTGCCATTTACGACCAAGATAAGGAATATTTTCCGGATGTTATTGATGCGATGCAAGCCTGTTATGAAGCACTGGATGAAGAAGATAAATTCATTGCAGAGCTAAAGCGTATGCACGATGAAACGGGCAGTGCGTCACTCCTTATTAAATATGCGCAGTTCATTGAACAGCGCCAAGGTACCCATAAAGCCGCCTCTATAATGTTATCCGCCATGAAACGCAGGCCGACGATTAGCGGTTTTAAACATTTTGTGAATATGCAAGCGTCATCAGAAGCAGAAAGCGGCGAGCAACTTGCTGTTATCAAAGAATTAATTAGTGCTTATCTAAGTGATAAACATAGGTATAATTGCCGAAACTGCGGCTTTAATTCCTCAGTGCATTATTGGTCTTGCCCGTCGTGCCACGAGTGGGAGCAGCTAAAACCTGTAAGAGGGTTTGAAGGCGAATAACTAAGCGGTAAACATAACAATAATAACATCGGAGCTTTTATGTTAAGGACACAACTAAGAAAAAAATGTCCTTGTTGTAGCAAATTCGTTTCAAAGCAACAAGTTGTAATAGACAAACAAAATAATGTAAAACAGTGTGGTTTTTGCAATCAACTATTTATCAGTTCAAAACTATATAAAATTATCTATTACACGTTGGCAATGACAGTGGTGTTAATCGTGCTTAAACAGCTCACCTTGTTTGTGCAAGATACCAGCAAATATGTGATTGCCTGCGCTATTTTATTTTTGTTTTTTGAATTGGCTAATCGCACCTTTAGAGCTTTTACGCCGTTTATTGACGTTAAACGGTACACAAACAATCCGCTCACGCATCGTAAACTTTATCTCTCACTTACCTATATTGGTGTTGCTGCTATATTGGCACTCAATATCTTCATCCATTTTGCACAGTATGCCAGCTTAGGTTATCCCTTTTATGTTACCGCGGGCTTTGCATGTTTTGTTGGTGCTAGCATGGTGGTGATTTATATTGTTTATGACTATTTGTGTATTCAAGCAGTGAGTCGTCAATAGGCTATTAAGTCAGTGGAGTTACGCGTATAATATACGCACCTTTTATTTACACAGGTAAATCTATGTCCTCACCTAAAGTTGTCGTTGCGCTTGATTTTGACAAGCAATCTGACGCATTTAATTTTGTCGATCAAATCCAACCAGATCAATGTCGTTTAAAAGTAGGTAAAGAAATGTTCACCTACTTTGGTCCTGAATTTGTAAAAACACTTCAAAACAAAGGCTTTGATGTGTTCTTAGATCTTAAATTCCACGATATTCCAAATACGGTAGCAAAAGCAGTAACCGCCGCAGCAGATCTTGGCGTTTGGATGGTGAATGTGCATGCCAGTGGTGGCACAAAAATGATGGAACAGGCAAAGTTAGCGCTAGAAAAGTTTGGTAACGACGCGCCATTGTTAATGGCAGTAACGGTATTGACCAGTATGGGGCAGGAAGATTTAACTGGTTTAGGCATTGATAAAACGCCTGAGCAACAAGTGATGGCATTAGCAAAACTAACACAACAAGCTGGTTTAGACGGCGTTGTGTGCTCTGCTTGGGAAGCAGAAAGCTTAAAGCAACAATTGGGACAGTCATTTAAGCTGATTACGCCAGGTATTAGACCTGTGGGAGCAAGTGCAGATGATCAGAAACGCATCATGACGCCACCACAAGCTATTGATATTGGCGTCGACTATTTGGTTATTGGTCGCCCAATTACTAAAGCGAACGATCCGCTTAGTGTGCTTAAGCAAATTAACCAATCAATTCAATAAAAAAGAACCAGCATTTGCTGGTTTTTTTCTAACTGCAATGCAACTTTTTGATGCAAACAGAGCCAAAATAAAGTAAATATTACCCGTTAAATCAATAATTTTATAAACAAAACAGGAAGTCATATGGATATTTCAACTATTATTTTTCTTGTTGTCGTAGTCGCGGCAATTTTTTATCTTATTGGAATCTTTAACCAATTAGTTGCCCTCAGAAATCGCTATAAAAATGCGTTTTCTCAAATCGAAGTACAGCTAAAACGCCGCTATGACCTAATTCCAAATCTAGTCGAAACCGCTAAGGCTTACATGAAGCATGAAAGCGAAACCTTAGAAGCGGTTATTGCTGCGCGTAACACCGCTTTGCAACGCACACAAGAAGCGGCAGCGTCGCCAGGCAGTGCGAAAGCTATGGGTAATTTAGCAGGTGCAGAAGGGGCGTTAACTGGCGCATTAGACAAACTTAACTTCGTAATGGAAGCTTATCCAGATCTAAAAGCAAATCAGAACATGATGCAAGTCAATGAAGAGCTTGTTAGTACTGAAAACCGCATCGGATTTGCGCGACAAGCGTTTAATGACCAAGTGATGGCATACAACACATACAGACAAAGCTTCCCACAAAACATTTTCGCTCGCACGTTTGGCCATCATGAAGATGCTAAACCGCTTGAATTTGAGGACAGTGCAGAGATCCAACAAGCACCTAAAGTGTCGTTCTAGTGTTGTAGATTCCTATGGATTTTTTTCAATCTCAACAAAATGCCAAGCGCAATACATCGCGTTTGGTATCACTTTTTTCATTGGCGGTATTGAGCCTAATTATTATGACCAATATATTGGTCATGGTGCTATTTGGCTATGCCAACCTTGAGCAAAATGAATTACTTTCAGTAGAAGATGTATTAGCACAGTTTGATTGGGGCACCTTTTTCCTTATAGGTGCTGTCGTAACTGGTGTCGTACTGTTAGGTAGCTTTTATAAAACCTTGCAACTAGGCCATGGTGGCAAAGCGATTGCAGAAGGATTAGGTGGTCGATTAGTCTCTCGCAGCACCCGGGACGAGAAAGAACGCGTATTGCTTAATGTCGTTGACGAAATGGCGATTGCATCTGGCTGTCCTGTGCCTTGTGTATACATTATGGATCATGAAATTGGTATCAACGCATTCGCAGCAGGGTACAAACACTCAGATGCTGTTATTGGTGTTACCCGCGGTTGTATTGAAACCTTGTCGCGAGACGAATTACAAGGGGTGATCGCGCACGAGTTTAGCCATATTCTAAATGGTGACATGCGCCTTAATATGCGTTTGATCGGTATTTTGCACGGTATTATGGTCATGGGATACATTGGCTATTACTTGCTCCGTACTGGCGGCGCGTCACGCAAAAATGGTGGTGCGCTCATAGGTTTAGGTCTTGGTCTTATTGTGATCGGATTTGGCGGTGCATTTTTTGGTAACTGGATAAAGGCAACGGTCTCTCGTCAACGCGAATACCTTGCTGATGCGTCGGCAGTGCAGTTTACTCGTGCTAAAGACGGTATTGCTGGTGCGCTATACAAAATATCCAAAGGGAGCTCTCATCTTGACAGTGCTACCGCGCCGCAAATGTCTCACGCGTTTTTTAGCGAAGGGGTTAGTAGCTTTGCTGGAGGCATGTTTGCAACTCATCCGCCGCTAAACGATCGTATCAAGCGCATTTCTCCGTATTTTATTACCGAGCAAAAGGTGAAGAAACAGCAGAAAAAGCGTGATCAAGCAACCCAAATGCCAGAGCAAGGTCACAAGCAAACCATTGCTAAAGCGACCATTGCTAGTACCTTAATCGGCTCTATCGGTAATATCAGCGATAAGCAGATACACCACGCGCAAACCTTACTAGCGTCAATACCCAGAGGCATTGAACAAGCGCGTTACCATGTAGGTAGTGCAAAAGCGGTTATTTATGCGTTTGTTTTAGATGAAGATGAACAAGTGCAAACTAGGCAGCTTAAATATTTAGAAAGCAAGTTTGAAGATGTCGATGCGGTTGCTAATTTTGCTAAGGAATTGAAAACCATACCGATTGAATATCGACTGGCTGTTATCGATATGATTATTCCTACGTTAAAGGAAATGTCTCTAGACGCCTATCAATTGTTTAAACAGCACTTCAATTTCCTGATACATGCTGACCATAAAATCAGTAATTTCGAATGGGTGTTACAGCAGATCTTGTTAAAACACCTTAAGGCGCAATACAGCACTCGAAACAATAAGTTAGATTTATCGGTGTCTATTGATCAACGTGGGCATCATTTGAATGTGTTGTTTTCCATGTTAGTTCGTTACCAAACTAATGACGAGCAGCAGCAACAACACTTTTTAACCGAAGCTCAAAAAGTACTGGGTAGTGGGGCATTAACGCTATTATCTGAAAAAGCGATTGAGGACGCTAAGAGTAGTCAGCTTTTATTGGCGCTCGAAGACTTATCGCTAGAGGATAAACCTAAGTTACTTAATGCGTGTCTGTTGATTCTAGCGTCTGATGATGTCATTGATATTAAAGACATTGAATTCCTGCGCGGTTTGTCTGACCTACTAGATTGTCCAATGCCACCACATAAATAGTGTGAAAGTTTTGACAAATTTCAATTTTGTTCTTTAATAAAAAGTGTTGCAGGTAAGCAACACTTTTTTTATGTAACAACGTTATAAGGACATAACAATGAAACTATCTACACTAGTAGCGATCGCTTTGATCGTATGTACAACCATTCCACACAATTCTCACGCATTTACCGCTATTGCCAAAGATCAGCAATCGGTCAAGCAAACGATCAATATAAATAAAGCGAGTGCAGCTCAATTTGCTCAGCTAAAAGGCGTGGGCGTTAAGAAGGCTGAAGCTATTGTGCAATACAGAAGCCAGATTGGTGGTTTTAAGACCCTAGCACAGTTAACAGAAGTAAAGGGCATAGGTGAGAAGGTATTGGCAGATAACAAGGCGCTGCTTTCCTTGTAAGCATAAAAAAGGCAGCCTAGGCTGCCTTTTTAACTTGTAACTTTACAGTTTAGATGTGGAACTTAGCGATAACACTCACAACGCTTTCAGTGTCAGCGAAGTCTAAACCAAATTTGTTTTTCCAATAGCTATACTCGATACCCGCATCAAAGAATTTTGGCTTGCCCCAAAGTGCGCCAACATCCATACGTAATTGTGGGTTGAAGTGCAGTTCAGCTGCGTGATCGTCTGCAGAAGAAGACCAATCAGTGTAACCGTCAAACATCCAGTTTGTGTTTGCGATAGAGAAAGGTACACCCCAAACTAACGTCAACTGAACGTCATTGTCAGTAAGTTCATTGTTTGCATAGAAAACATTGGTTTGGAAGTAACCATCTTTAATGATGTTCCAGTCTGCGCCTACACCGTATAGGTAGTTGTCGAAACCAAAACCGTTGCTGCTAGAAGTAAACTCATAGGTACCCGCAAAGTAAACGTCTTTTAAAATACCCGCTTCAAGTTTTGTATCAAACGCATAGCTCATGCTTAAACGAGGAGAAAACTCACCGTAGATTTCGTTTGATTCTGCGCCTGTTGTGTTGTCTTTCACCGTCATACGGTCGATGAAGAAGAAAGCATCACCCCAGTTGTGGCCTGATACGTGCTCAAACGTTAATACGTTTACGTCTGCATCACCGATTAAAGAAAAATCAGAGGTATTTTTCAATACAGTTAAGCTGTTGTCACTCCAAAACATTTCTGCATTAGCAGATACTGACGTAGCAAGTACGGTAGAAGCGATTGTAGTTTTTAAGATAGATTTGTACGACATTTTCTCATTATCCTAAGAAAGCAAATTTAACAATAAATAGTAACGCTAGCACAGCAACGCTAGGGCTGATTTCCTTGAAGCGGCCTGCAAAAATGCGCACGGCAGCGTAAGCGATGAAACCAAAGCCAATACCGTGAGCAATAGAGAAGGTAAGTGGCATTGTGATACAAATTACCGCTACTGGCACAGCTTCTAATAAGTCGTCCCATTTAACATTAACAAGACCCGCAAGCATCAACACAGCTACAAAGAAAAGCGGCGCTGCTGTTGCGTATGCCGGAACCATGCCCGCTAGTGGTGAGAAGAACAATGCAAATAGGAAAAGAATACCAACTGTTACAGCGGTTAAACCTGTTTTACCGCCTGCTGATACACCGGCAGTACTTTCTACATAAGATGTTGTGGTAGACGTACCTAATACACTACCAGCCATTGTTGCTGTTGAGTCAGACAATAGCGCTTTACCTAAACGCGGAAGCTTGCCTGATTCGTCTAGTAATTTACCCTTTTGAGCAACAGCGATTAACGTACCTGAAGTGTCAAACAAATCAACAAATAGGAAGGCAAAAATAACGCTGATCATGCCTACTTCAAAGGCACCAGCAATATCTAGTTGAGCAAATGTAGGTGCAACTGCTGGTGGCATCGAAACAATACCCGCATAGTCTACTTTACCGATGATAACGGCAATAAAAGTGATCGCTAGAATCGAGATGATAATTGCTGAATTAAAGCCGCGGTTAGCAAGGCCAACAATAATAAATAAACCAACAGCTGCTAATATCGCTTCAATTGAAGTGATGTTACCTACAGACACTAATGTCGCAGGGTTATCTACTACGATACCTGCATTTTTTAGTGCAATGAAGGCTAGGAATAAACCGATACCCGCTGCAATACCAAAGCGCAATGAATGTGGGATTGAGTTGATGATCCACTCACGCACTTTAAACAGACTTAATAGCGTGAAAATAGTACCTGAAATGAATACTGCACCTAAAGCAACTTGCCATGTATAACCCATGGTAAGTACTACGGTGTAAGTGAAAAATGCATTTAAACCCATACCTGGCGCTAGTGCGATAGGGTAGTTAGCTAAAAAGCCCATAATAAAACAACCGATAGCAGCGGCTAAACAAGTCGCTACAAATACCGCACCTTGATCCATACCGGTTGCTGATAGCATTGATGGGTTGACGAAGATAATGTAAGCCATAGTTAAGAAGGTTGTTAGACCGGCAATGACTTCTTGTTTTATCGACGTATTATTTTTTGTTAGTTGAAAAAGTTTCTCAAACATAATATCTCTCGAAAGTTAGTAAATTTTGCTTTTATAATTGTTATTTTATTTCCACGATATCAAGCATATTAGCTTGCTCAATACCTTTGTGAATCTCGGTGTGTTGCTTTATTGGTTCTGCATCAAAGGCGATATCGCCACCGTTTATTACTTCTGATTCGGCAGACACAGATTTAAAATCAAATAGGTTGCTATCGCATAAATGAGAAGGCGCGATATTGCGAGTTGCGGTAAACATCGATTCAAGTCGACCTGGATGCTGTTGTTGCCACTGTTTTAGCATGGCTTTAATATTTTGACGCTCTAAATTTGGCTGCGAGCCACAAAGGTTGCAAGGAATAATAGGAAAGTTCTTAAGGTTAGCATATTGCGCTAACTCTTCTTCCTTACAAAAGGCGAGGGGACGAATAACAACATGTTCACCGTTATCAGACATTAATTTTGCCGGCATGGCTTTAAGCTTGCCACCGTAAAACATGTTTAGCATCAAGGTTTCAATAATATCATCGCGATGATGGCCGAGAGCTATCTTTGTTGCACCTATCTGTTTTGCTGTCTTATATAAAATGGCGCGACGCAGACGTGAACATAAACTACAGGTAGTTTTTCCTTCTGGAATCTTTTCTTTCACGATCGAGTAGGTATCTTCTTCGATAATGTGAAATTCAACACCTAATTTCGTTAAATAATCAGGCAAGATGTTTTCTGGAAAACCGGGTTGTTTCTGATCGAGATTGACAGCAACTAAAGAAAAGTTGATAGGCGCAGACTTTTGCAATAACGACAATATTGCTAACAAGCCATAACTGTCTTTTCCACCCGATAAACACACCATGACCTTGTCGCCTTCTTCAATCATGTTGAATTCAGCAATCGCTTGTCCAGTTTGGCGTCTCAGGCGTGTTTCTAGCTTTTTCAGCTGCGCCTGTTGTGTCGGGCTTAAAGTGGTCATGTTTGTCTCAAATATTAAAGCGCGCGTATTATAACAGCGCGTTATTTGAACACAACGCTATTTTCAAAATTGTAAACATTTTGCCGAAGAATCGACGACAATGTTGCCAAGTTTTCGCTTTATTGTGACAATATTGTTACTGCAATGGCGATTTATAACCGACTGGTTTTAAGGCTAAAACATCACAATTTAAGCGATCGATAACGTGCTCCGCAGTATTGCCGATTAACGCTGCTGATATACCCGTGCGGCCTATAGTGCCTAGTACAACAAGCTCTGCATCTAATTCTTGCGCTACTTTATCAATAACATCTTCAGGTAAACCTTCTCGCACATGTGTATTGTCGGTGGCTATGGAAAACTTACTTGCATGCTTATCCATCGCTTGTTGATGATGTTGCTTTAACGCGCTGTTGTATTCCTCAGTATTGAACTCAGGTATCTCTATTGCGATGTTAACCGGTGTACCCGGATATGAATTGACTAGATGTACATTGCCTTTGATCAATGTTGAAAAGGCGATGGCCTCCTGCGTTATTTTATCGTTTAGTAGTAAGTGTTCCTCTTCTTCACTACCAACATTGATAGACGCAATTATATTGCCGTCTTCTGGCCAATCGTGCTCCTTAACAAGTAACACAGGGCAAGGGCATTTACGCAGTAGGTGCCAATCAGTGGGTGTAAATATCACTGATTTAAGTTTGTCATGTTCGTGCGTGCCTTTAATCACGATATCAAATTCATGTTCAATAACTTGTTCAATCACAGGCTCAAACGGACGATTGTGCCAAATGACCTCTGTCGTTACTTCGATATTATCTTGATTACATTTATCAATGATGGCTTTTAGCCATAATTCGCGATCTTTTAATACAGTAGCGCGCATTGATTCTCGCTCTTCACCCGAAAGCATGGTGGTCATTTCGTATGAAAAATCAAAAATTGAAACAAATGCGGTGACGGAGGCTTGTGTAACTTTTGCTAATTGCAAAGCACGCAACAATGCTTTTTGATGGTCTGTGGAAGGATCGATTACAACTAATATTTTTTTATATTTTTCCATAACTTATTCCGTTTATTGACCGCGAAATTAAAACTATTATGGTTAAAATTATTAGATGAATCTTTGTTTTAAATCAAGTATTGCAGCAGATAAATCTCTCTATTTAGACACGTTTAAAGTGCTGCAACTGTCTTGAGCTGGTCTTTATCTAGGATTGTGATCAGTTTACCTTCAAGTAAAATCAGTCCGTTTTTATGAAATTTATTGAACAAGCGGCTGATGGTTTCTACTGTTAAGCCCATATAATTACCAATATCAGAACGCGTCATCGCCAGTCTGAATTTATCAGCGCTCAGTCCTCGTACTTTGTATCTGTCGCTTAAGTTAATAATAAACGTGGCTAACTTTTGCTCTGCTGTTTTATTGTTTAGCAGTGAAATCATGTGCTGATCTGACTTAATCTCTGCGCTCATCAATCGCATGATTTGCTTTTTCAAGCGAGGCATAGTGTTAGATAGATTATCGAGCGTATCATATGGTATTTCACAAACCATTGCCGTTTCTAGTGCTTT
Source organism: Thalassotalea agarivorans (assembly GCF_030295955.1). NCBI lineage: Bacteria > Pseudomonadati > Pseudomonadota > Gammaproteobacteria > Alteromonadales > Colwelliaceae > Thalassotalea > Thalassotalea agarivorans. Next base: position 1,883,561 of record NZ_AP027363.1, on the reverse strand, counting down.
GGCAAAGCTTGGATGTTCAGCTTCGGCTATAGCATCGAAACCGAGTAAATCACCGGCTAAATGAAAGCCAGTAATTTGTTCATCACCCTGTTCATCAATAATGAAAGATTTGAATGAACCAGAGCGAATCGCATACAGCGACTTCATTTTGTCGCCACTATTGTAGAGATGATCACCCTTGTGAGCAGGCATTTTGCGATCAATGACTTTATCAAGTACGTCAAGTTCATTGTCATTGAGGGTAAATGGCAGGCAAAGCTCGCTAATACTGCAATTTTGACAATGAATGTGTTGTTGGGCATTACAACTTAGCTTATACATGAAGCGTCAATACCTTGTTAATAACCTTGTTTTTTATATGGTATTAAAACAACGCAAATGATGCAATGACAACGGTATAAATACCGAAACAAAGAATAGCACTGGCGGCAATATTTCTTACCAGCGAATGCTGAAAATACTGTCGAATGGTAACGCCTCCTAAAGAAAGGCTTAACATCATCGGTAGGGTACCTAAACCAAAGAAAAGCATAATTAGCGCGCCATCAAGTGCGCTGCCGCTGGCTATAGACCAGGTTAAGGTCGAATAGACTAGTCCGCAAGGCAACCATCCCCACAGCATACCTAAAATCAACGCTTTGGCAGATGAATCAACAGGAATCACCTTTTTAGTGAGCGGTTGAATATGACGCCATAACACATGCCCTAGTTTTTCTAGCACAACGAGTACGGAAGTCAGTTTCATTAAATACAAAGCAAGAAAAATTAAAAATAAGCCTGAAAACAACCGTAGCAGGGTTAACGGAACACCCAGTTTTGAAACAGCGATAGAAGATGAAAACCCAACGATGGCGCCAATCAGTGTATAAGACAATATGCGGCCAACATTGTAAGCAAATCCAGTGCGAATTTGGTTAGCACCGCTTGCCGCTGCAAGGCTCGTGCTTATAGCGCCGCACATACCAAAACAATGTCCAGAGCCTAATAACCCAATAAGTAATGCAGACAATAAATCAAGCGTCATCGTGCTGTTTATCGTCCTTCTTCGCTCCATCTTCTTTGTTTGGCGTGGTAGGTTTGTCATCGTCAAACAAAATACTCATACCTTGCTTTTCTAAGTCGTCAAACTGCTCAGTTTTCACAGCCCAAAAGAACAGGTAGATGCCTATTGCCGTAAGCAATATTGCGATGGGTATTAAAACGTAAATTATGCTCATTTCTTTAACAATCTTAGTGAATTTGAAATGACTAATATCGAACTTGCCGACATGCCAATTACTGCCATATAAGGAGTAATATAGCCCATAACGGCCAAAGGGAGAACAATGGCATTATAGGCAAATGCCCATCCATAGTTTTGTTTGATAATGTTATTGGTTTTCTTCGCGACAGCAAGTAAGCGCAACAATGCATTGAGGTGATTATTAACAAAAATCACGTCGGCACCGCTTTTGGCAACATCCGTGCCGCTTCCCATGGCAATAGAAACATGTGCTGCGCCAAACACTGGGGTATCGTTGACGCCATCACCAATCATGGCAAGTGTTTGGTTTTGTTGAAACGCCTGAATCTGTTTCATTTTTTGCTCGGCTGATTGATTCGAATAGACCGAGTCTATCGACAGTTGCTTTGCCACTACCTCACAGCCTTGTGCGCTGTCACCAGATAAAATAGTGGTATCAATGTTACCTTGTTGTAATGCATCTATGGTCGCAACTGCATCTTCGCGTGTGGCGTCTGCAAGATAAAACACAGCGGCTAACTCATTGTCTATGGTTAATACACATTGTGCGTCGCTATAGTCTGTTGCATCAAGCCAAGCAGGTTTACCAATCGCTAACGATTTCTCGGCTAAATTAGCTGTTACCCCTTGCCCTGGATGCACTTTGGCATTAGTAACCTTATCGATAAAGTTTCGATGGCTACTAAATGCCTTTGCAATCGGGTGCTCTGATTTAGCTTCTAATGCTGCCGCCATTTCTAACAAACGTGTTTCGCTATACTCTTCATTAATCACCTTGACGGTATTAATGGTGAACTCACCAGTTGTCAGTGTGCCAGTCTTGTCAAAAGCAACGTGGTTAACTTTGGGCATGGTTTCAATAACATGGCCTGCTTTAACCATAATGCCTTCGCGATTTAATCGCGTTGTACCGCAAGTTAGCGCGGTTGGTGTTGCTAAAGATAGGGCGCAAGGGCAGGTGGCTACAAGCACTGAAAGCGTTATCCAAAATGCTTCTTCTGGAGCGTGTGTTGACCAGTAAAATGCGGTACCGATTGCAGTTAGTAGTATTATTGCCACAAAGTGTTGGGCAATTTTATCCGATAGCTGCGCTAATCTCGGCTTATGATTTTGCGCACGCTCACTTAAACGGATCAATTGGCTTAAAAACGACGTGTTATTTTCATTTAACACCTCGAGGGTTAATACGCCATCGCCATTAATCGTGCCAGCAAAGACTTTCTCTCCATGCTGCTTTTTCACCGGCAGTGGCTCACCACTGAGCATAGATTCATTTAACTGAGATTCACCTTCAACAATAATAGCATCAGCGGGCACAGTTTCTCCCGGCTTGACCAATACCATATCACCGGTTGTTAAACGTTTGGCGGGAATATATTGCTCCGTGCCATCGATTATTCGTGTTGCCGTCATTGGCATCAGTTTTAATAAGTTCGCCGACATTTCAGCCGCTCGACTTCTTGCGCGAAACTCCAAAAATTTGCCAATAAGCAGCAAGAATGTAAACATTGAGACGGACTCAAAGTAAACTTCGCCTTGTTGCGAAATAGTCGCCCAGCAACTGGCGAAATAAGCGAGCAATATGGCAATAGAAACAGGTACGTCCATCGATAAACGCTTAGCTTTTAACGCACGAAACGCACCAGAATAGAAGGGGAATGCGCCATAGGCGATGATAGGCAGCGTTAACAGCATTGATGTCCAACGCAAGTAGACAAGCATTGTATCGGACATATCCGAAAAGGCGCCAAAGTATAAGCCAACCGCGATCATCATCACTTGCATCATCAAGATACCTGATACCCCTAAACGGCGGATAAAGGTTTTGGCTTGTTGCTTATTTTGGCTTTCAATGTGATTTGCTTTAAACGGTAGCGCGGTGTAACCGAGCGTATCGATTGCTTCAATCACTTCGCTGAGCTTTACCTTGCTCTCTTGCCAGCTGACATTGGCTCGGCGGGTGGTTGCGTTAACTGAAATCGCTACTACACCGTCTAGTTTAGAAAGCTGCATTTCTATTAACCAGGCACAGGCTGCGCAGCTAATACCTTCTACCGTCAGAATGGTTTCTTTATGATCGCCTTCAGTAAAGGTGAACTCTGATTGCAGGCTTTCATCATCAAGCAATTTGTTCTTGGCTAATTGTTCCGGTACTAACGGATCGGACTTTTGAGAAGGTTCTGTGCGATAACGATAGAAGTCGGTAAGGTCGTTGTCGACAATAGTCTGAGCAACTGCTTGGCAACCAATACAACACATAGCTTGCTCGGTGCCTTCAATGTTTACACTGAGGTCTAAACCAGCGGGAATAGGCTCATTACAATGATAACAGTGACTACTCATGATAGGCGTTTATCTTAGTTCGCTTCGTTTGGTTTTGGGTAAATATCGATAAACTCAGACTGAGGCAATGAAATAGTATTTTGAATTTTCCAATGATTCTCAAACGGAGTAATGGTGATTTTCCATTTTCCGCGCACGTCATTTTCTAATTGCGATCTAAAAAAGCCGTTGCCGTCAGGCGTTAAAATTAATGAAAAGTCGTGTTCAGCCAGTGTAGGGTGGTAAAAGTTTACGTTGAGTACAGGAAACTTCTTTTCGATGCCTGTTGGCTTAATAACTAGCTCATTGTCTTTAAAACGTAAACCAAAACGAATACCAAGTTTCTCAGCTTGTTTAACCTTACCAAACTCTAAGTTAATCGCTTTGCCTTTTTTGTAGTAGTCGCCCACCACAAGGTCATCAGGATCGGTATTAGCGATAATAAATGTAGTAATACCTGCTACAACGGCAGAGAAAGGAAGGAAAAATACGAGCCAAGCCATAGGCTCTTGATACCATCTAGTTTTCATATGTGCTACTTAAGGTATTCGTGAATAAAACAGGGTAATTATACCGATTTTATTGCGTTAAAGATATTTGTTCGTGCATAAAAAAGCCTTGTATCACTACAAGGCTTTTATGCGTAAATTTAGTGATTAATCTTCTTGCGACAAGCTATAAACGTAAGCACTTATCACGTGAATCTTTTCTTCACCTAAAATGTTTAACCATGCAGGCATTACACCAGCGCGTCCATTACGAATAGACTCTTGAACAGCCTTTTCTGAACCGCCGTATAACCAGATATTGTCGTTAAGCGCTGGAGCACCCAAAGCTAGCCCCATAGCGTGGCTACCTTGGCCTTCATTACCGTGACACGCAGCACATACGGCAAACTTCTCCTTACCAGTATCCACGTTACCTTCTTTCGCTTCACGGCCACTTAAGCTCAATACGTACGCTGCAACGTCTTTAACACCTTGTTCACCGCCAAGCGCAACATCCCATGCCATCATGCCTTGTGCTTGACGGCCGTAAATTAATGACGCTTTGATGTCTTCAGGTGAGCCGCCATACAACCAATCGTTATCAGTTAGGTCAGGGAAGCCCGTTGTACCTTTCGCATTTGAACCATGACATTGTGCACAGTTTTGTAAAAACAAACGTTGACCAATTTTTAATGCTTCTTCATCTGTCGCAAGATCTTCGATGGTGCGAGATGAAAATGCAGCGAAAATAGGACCGTACTTAGCATTTGCAGATTCTACTTCTCTATCATATTGAACGAGCATGCCTGCTTCTTTGTTCTCAAGCGTTTTAGCGCGAGAATCTTCAATACTGACAATACCTTGGTTTGAACTTGTCCAGCCAAATAAGCCTTTCCAGTTACCTAAACCTGGGTAGAAAAGTAAGTAAGCAAAACCCCAAATCACGGTCAACAAGAAGAACGTACTCCACCATTTCGGTAGTGGGTTGTTCAATTCTTCAATGCCGTCGAATTCATGTCCCATTGATTCGCCTTCAGGGACATCAGTAAAGTTCTTAAGACACCAGCGTAGTAATACTACACAGCCAATTAAGGTACCTAGTGTCAGAACCGTTATCCATATACTCCAGAAGCTAGACATTATTATTAGTCTCCTGTTTGTTAGTGTCGTCTTTGTGGTCGTCTTCTAAAATAGAATTAGCAGCTTCGTCGAAATCTTTTTTACGATTCTTGCTGTAAGCCCACACCACAATGATGATAAATAAAGCCAATATTAGTAGGGCAATTAACCCTCTTAGCGTACCGTAATCCATAGCGCCTACTTAAGGGCATGACCCAATGATTGTAAGTAAGCAATAAGGGCTTCCATTTCGGTTTTGCCTTTTACTGCCGCCTTAGCGTTTTTGATGTCTTCCGCGGAGTAAAGCGGAATCGGATTACCGTCAGCATCTTTATGGCTACGGTTCTTCGTTAGCATGTTGAACACTTCCATTTTGTCAGCAATTAGTTCGCCGTCTAAGGTGTTCTCTTCTAACCATGGAAATCCTGGCATATTTGACTCAGGTACCACATCTCTTGGATTAATTAAGTGAGCACGGTGCCAATCGTCACTATAACGACCACCTACACGCGCTAAGTCTGGTCCAGTACGCTTAGAACCCCATAAGAATGGATGTTCCCAAACATGCTCACCAGCAACACTATAGTGACCATAACGCTCAGTTTCAGCACGGAATGGACGAATCATTTGGCTATGACAAGTGTTACAGCCTTCACGAATGTATATATCGCGTCCTTCCATCTCTAATGCCGTGTATGGGCGCAGGTTATCAACTGGTTGTGTTGTTTCTTTTTGGAAAAACAACGGCGTTATTTCAACCAAGCCACCGATACTGATTGCTAGGATTGTAACGATGAAGAACCAGCCTACATTTTGTTCGACTTTTTCATGTTTATTTGTCATGTGTCGTCTCCTTATGCTAGTTCTTCGCGCTTCAAGCTATTGCTTTCCGCTTGAATGGTTTTAAACATGTTGTAAGCCATAAGTACAAAACCTGCAACAACTAATACACCGCCAACAAAGCGCATAAAGTAGAACGGATATGACGCTTGTAAGCTTTCAACAAAGCTATAAGTTAACGTACCGTCGGTGTTAACCGCACGCCACATCAAGCCTTGCATTACACCTGAAATCCACATTGCAACGATATATAACACGATACCCGCTGTATGAATCCAGAAGTGAATATTGATTAATCTAATGCTGTACATGCGCTCTTGATTGAACAGTACAGGAATTAAGTGGTAAAGCGCACCGATAGAAATCATCGCTACCCAACCTAAAGCACCAGAGTGTACGTGGCCGATAGTCCAGTCAGTGTAGTGAGAAAGCGCGTTTACCGATTTAATTGCCATCATTGGGCCTTCAAAGGTAGACATACCGTAGAAAGACAATGAAACAATAAGGAAACGAAGAATAGGGTCTGTTCTTAGTTTGTGCCATGCACCTGATAACGTCATGATACCGTTAATCATACCACCCCAAGATGGTAGGAATAATACGACTGACATAACCATACCTAAACTTTGTGCCCAATCAGGTAGAGCAGTGTAGTGAAGGTGGTGAGGACCAGCCCAAATGTATAATGATACTAATGCCCAAAAGTGAACAATAGACAAACGATAAGAATAAACTGGGCGCTCAGCTTGCTTCGGTACGAAGTAGTACATCATACCCAAGAAACCAGCAGTTAATAGGAATCCAACCGCATTGTGACCATACCACCACTGCATCATCGCATCGATGGCACCGGAGTATAGTGAGTAAGATTTCATAAAGGAAACAGGGATAGCCATTGAGTTACCGATATGCAATACAGCAACAGTAATAATGAATCCACCAAAGAACCAGTTGGCTACATAAATGTGTGACGTCTTACGCTTAACGATCGTGCCAAAGAACACGATGGCGTAGGATACCCATACAACCGCAATTAGAATATCGATTGGCCACTCTAATTCAGCATACTCTTTACTGGACGTGTAACCTAAAGGTAAGGTGATTGCCGCTAGTACAATAACAAGCTGCCAACCCCAGAAGGTGAAACTTGCTAATGGACCACCGAACAAGGTGGTTTTACAGGTCCTTTGCACGACATAATAGGACGTAGCAAAAAGAGCACTCGTACCAAATGCAAAAATTACCGCGTTGGTATGTAACGGGCGAAGACGAGAATACGTTAACCATGGCGTGTCAAAATTTAACGCAGGCCACACTAATTGTGCCGCGATAATTACACCAACCAAGGTACCAACGAATCCCCAGATCACAGTCATTACAGTGAATTGACGTACAACATTCATGTTGTAGTCTACTGCTGACGTATTTGTTTGACTCATGTTTTGGCTTCCGCAGTTATGATTATTATTAAATATACTTACTCATTAGTCCCTGAGCAAAAATTTACCCTTATCTTGTATTTATAGCGTAAAATTTAGAAAATTCACGGACCAATATATAATCGGGTGCATATGATAAGGACTTTGTTACATAATGTCATTACAAAAAGTGGGAAATTTGTTTTAGATCAATGATTGTTCAAAAATTGAATAAAGATAGGAAAAATATGCGCTTAGAAAGGACTGCTTTGGTTAAAAAGTGGTCATTAATTGCACTTTTTTGCCTCTTTTCCATAGCTTGTAGTGATAAACAGAATAATTCGCAAAAATATCTCGATACGCCGATCTGTATCGACAGCCAATCTCAATGCACAATTTCCTTGTTCAATGTCAATTATGCTGTGGCATTCAATGTGGAAAAATTAACACCGGAACAACCTTTTGTACTGAGTATTAGCGGCGAAGAAAAAAGTAAATTTTCTACGCTAACAGCCTATATTGAAGGTGAAACCATGTTTATGGGCAAAATTCCACTCTTTTTCAGCTACGATAACAACAGCCAATCTTGGCAGGCTGAAGGCCTATTTGGCAGTTGTAGCGAACCTATTATGGTGTGGCGTATTGTGCTAGAAGCCAAAGACAGTGAGGGCAACATCGAATCAACTAGTTTTACCTTTGAAAGTCGCAATCGTTAAGTAAATAATAGCCAAATCGCAACCAGTAACATAAGGCTACCCGCGATTCTATTTATCACTAAATCACCTTTATTTTTAAGCAAACGACCAAGCGTTTTACCACCGTTGGCGTAGATAAGCATGCATATTAATTCACTGATAAGAATTATAACAATTAGCGCTGCCAGTTGAGGCGCAAACTGAAGTTCGGGATTAATAAAAGGCGGCAATAGACTAATCATGAAAATCCAGCCTTTAGGATTGGATAGGGCGGTAATTAACCCCTGATTAAATAGCCCTATACGTGAGATATCTGTTTGTTTAGACGGATCGCTGATCACAATACCTTGGCGTGCTCTTAACATCGCAATACCAATGTATGAAAGGTAGGCTGCGCCAACAATTTTTAACACAATAAACAATTGTGGCCATTTCGAAACAATACCTGCCACACCTATCGCGGCACATATAGCCACTGTTGCCACACCCAGTAATTCACCTGCCATCATCCACAAGGTTTTTCTAACGCCGATAGACATGCCAAGCGTTAGCGCCAACGTCATGCACATGCCAGGGGAAATGCTCACCAAGAAAAATGTTGGAACAAAAAGTGACAGTAATGTGGTGTCTAACACGGCAAAGTTAAAACCATTGATTAATAAGGACGGCGACAGTGTATCAAAATTCGAAAAAGGGGAAAGGTTATTTAATTGTTTGTGTCTGCTTTTCAACCAGAGTTAATGAAAGATTACAATCAACCTACATTAAATATCATCTAATACGTGGCGGTTAAGTCAAAAACTCGGTATGTTATCGGCAGCATTATTTGTGGAGTTTAAAAACGTGATAAAAAAATCCATTCTATTAACTTTGTTGTCTTCATCTATTGCCATGCAAGCAGGCGCAGAGACAGACTTTGAAAAGGCATATCATTCATTCGATGAAAACAGCATAAAAGCGGACGTTAAGCTACTTTCGTCTGACGAGTTTGGTGGCAGAGCACCGTCTACCGAAGGTGAGAAGCTAACAGTAGATTATTTAGTTAGTGGTTTTAAGGCACTTGGCCTAGACCCAGGAAACAAAGACAGCTATACACAAGCCGTATCTATGGTGCAAATTGAAAGCACACCAACAAGCAGCCTAACGATTGCTGATATGGAGTTTGAATTCCCTAAAAACTTCGTAGCAAGTTCACGTAAAACCCAAAAAAGTATCGCTTTGAAAGATTCGCCATTAGTGTTTGTGGGCTATGGTATAAACGCGCCAGAGTACAATTGGAACGATTACCAAGGTGTTGATGTTAAGGGTAAAACAGTTGTTATTTTGGTTAATGACCCAGGCTATGCCACACAAAAGGAAAGCTTATTTGAAGGCAACACTATGACCTACTATGGTCGTTGGACCTACAAATATGAAGAAGCAGCTCGCCAAGGCGCTGCCGGCGCAATTATTGTCCATGAAACAGCGCCAGCTAGTTACGGTTGGAATGTCATCGAAAGCAGCTGGACAGGGCCTCAATTTCACTTACCTGTAGCGCAAACCAATGAGCCATCAGTAGATGTCGAAATGTGGATCAGCGTTGAAAAAGCAAAAGCCTTATTTGCAAAAGCAGGCGTTGATTTTTATGACGCGAAAAAGCAAGCCTTAGCAAAAGATTTCAAGGCAATTGACTTAAAGAATACTGCATCTATTAGTATTGAAAACAACGTTGAATCTTCTGTGTCAGATAATGTCATTGCCACGATTAAGGGTAGTGAGAAACCGGATGAACATATTATTTACATGGGTCATTGGGATCACTTAGGTGAAACAGTGATTGATGGTAAAAAAGTGGTGTTTAACGGTGCCCATGACAATGCCACTGGTACAGCCGGTTTAGTGCATATTGCAAACGCGTATAAGCAACTAGAAAAAGCACCTAAACGCTCAGTTACCTTTATTGCGGTAACAGCTGAAGAGCAGGGCAGACTGGGCTCTCGCTACTTTGCAAGCAATCCAACAATGCCGCTAAATAAAATTGTAGGCTTGATCAATATGGATAGCTTAAGCATTAGCGGCATGAAAAAAGATATTTCAGTGGTTGGTTTTGGTAAATCAGAGCTGGAAATCGCGCTAGCACAGGCAGCTAAGCGCCAAAATAGAACGCTTTCTCCAGAGCCTACTCCAGAGCGCGGCTATTATTATCGTAGCGACCATTTTAGTCTTGCGCTAAAAGGTGTGCCAGCGTTAAGTGCGGGTGGTGGTTTAACACCGTTAAATGTAGAAGAAGCTAAAATTGCAGAGCAAATGACTGCATTAAAGTCACAGTGCTACCATCAAGCGTGTGATGAATATAGTGAAGACTTTGGCTGGGCAGGTATGATTCAAGAACTACAATTGTTCTTTGAAACAGGCTTAATATTAGCCGACGGTGATAGCTGGCCAAATTGGCGAGAAGGCACAGAGTTTAAAGCCGCTCGCGATGCGATGATGAAATAGCTCGAGTTAAAATTAAAAAAGCCCGCATTAAGCGCAATGCTGATCTATTAAGAATGTGATCAGTTGACCGATCCAAATGATCGTGCAAAATCCGTAGTCAGTTTTCTGATTACGGATTTTTTTATGCCTGCCTTCACCCAGTTTCACGATTTTATCGAAGAATCCCCAGTAGATATTGCCAAGTTAACCACCTTTTGTGAGCACATTCCTGACGATTGGGTTTATCAAGCGACAGGGTTGTCAGCCAAAGCTACAATCCGAAGACGGCGTTTGCCCAGTGATATGGTGCTTTGGTTGGTAGTTGGTATGGCATTTTTTAGAAACGAACCGATTGCTGAAGTAGCAAGGCGTATGAACATATGTGCTGAAGGCTTAGCTGATGAAAAACTTTTAGCTAAAAGTGCATTAACCGAAGCGAGAAAACGTCTTGGCTCTGAATCGATGGCATGGCTATTTAGGCAATGCAGCAACCAATGGGGATTAGAGCGTTACCCAGGTGACACTTGGCACGGCCTTCAGGTTTTTGCTGTTGATGGGGCTTTATTTCGCACAAATGATACGCCTGAATTACGTGAGCATTTCGGCTCTGGAAATACGAGCACAAATCGGCAAACGCCATTTCCTATGTTAAGGCTCGTGACGCTAATGAATGTTCGCTCTCATGTGATTGTTGATGGCGATATAAGCCCTTATCGAAAAGGTGAAATTCCTCTCGCAAAGGGGTTCATGGATAAGTTGCCAGATAACTCAGTTACCCTACTAGACAAAGGTTTCTATAGCGCAGAGCTACTTCTGGGTATAAACAAACTGGGAGACAACAGTCATTGGCTTATTCCCGCAAGAAAAGGTTTAAAGTACACGCTGCTCGACAAGCAAGAAAGTAATGACCAATTGGTCGAGATGAAGGTCTCCCCTCAGGCAAGAAAGAAGAATCCTGACTTACCGGAAACTTGGAAAGTTAGGGCTGTAACGTATGAAGTTGCTGGCAAAGTAAAAACGGTATTCACATCATTACCTCGTGATAAATACAACGCTCAAGATGTTGCCGAGTTATACCATGAGCGTTGGGAAATTGAGCTAGGTTACCGAGACATCAAATCATCAATGCAACACAATGCGATCACCCTTAGAAGCAAAACAGTTGATCTTGTATATCAAGAGTTATGGGGACTTGTGCTGGGTTACAACCTTGTTCGAAGAGAAGCTAGTCAAGCGGCCGTTTCTCATCAAAGAGCTCCTAACGAAATTAGTTTCAAATATGCTTGCCAGTTCATCGCCAGTCAATTGAAAGTGATGGCAAAAGCGCTATCACCTGGTAATACACCAAAACGATTAGCTCAGCTTCGAGGTGACTTGACCATGCTCTTCAAAGAAAACCGCCCTAGGCCATCAAGACCTAGGGCGGTAAAGATATCAAAGACCCGTTATCCAATTAATCGCAATGCTGCTCCACTAAAGTGAACAGCATTGCGCATTAAGCGGGCTTTTTATTACTTTAATTTGATACTTTTGCTTGTGTTTCTGGGTTGCTGTAAGGATGCTCCACAAAGGTAAACGTAGCATTGGGCTCTGTGTAAACCAATACCTGGCACCCGTGCCAAGATGATGGAATTTTCCAACTAGATTCTTTGGTAAACGAATAAGTGCTCCAATTGTTTTCGCAACGAATATCTAATTTATGGATGTCGTGAGTGTTTTCGATAATTGAGAATTGATTTCGAACAGGTGTATGCCACCATGTTGAGTTATTATTGGTTTCTCCTTTCACACCAATGATTTTATCGCTTTCTATCAATGCCAATATCTTGGTTTCCGCTTTGTTTATCCCATTTAATCTGGCTTCATCATCTGTTAGTTGAGACATTTCATCGATATAACGTAGAGCCTTGTCTAGTTTGCTCTCGGCAGTGGCGTGAGTAAGTTTTTCATTAAGGATAAACATTGCGTAAGGCTTAGGTACGCCTTTTTTATTATGATCTGTATCAAGCGCCGCCTTTGTAAGTAATGCTTGATCGTTAACTTGTGCACCATATTGCAACAGCAGAAGATTTAAATAATGTTGTTCGGAGTATCTTTTCTTTTCTTTGCCTACTAATACATCTATATGCTGCTTGGCCAACGTTGTATCGCTTTCAGATAATGCTTGAGTTGCTTTTTTATATTCATTTAGAAAAGACGAACTAACACCACCATCGTCCATTTTAAAATCCATTTGTACAAGATTTTGACAACTATCTACTTTTTCACCATTTTCTGTTGCTGGTTTGTATTTCCATTTCTTGATTGCGGATTTAGCAGCCTTTGCAAAGGCTTTTTCTCCAGAGTGTTCTACAACAGTAACGTGCTCAACTTTACCTTCTTTGTTGACGACAAAACTCACTCTCGCCCAGCCTTCTTTACCACGTGCCGCCATATCATACGGATATTTTGGCTGTATTCTTCCCTCGTCTAAGGGCATAGCTGGAGTAAAATTTGTGATAAGCTTGGACAAGTTTTTGGGTGTTTCATTTACTTCGTCGGCGAATGCGATTGGGCTTGATGCAAGTCCGTATATCGCCAACGGGAAAAGTAGGCGTTTCATGTTGAATTCCTTTTACTTATTAATTATTTATTACCAAATCAGTATACGTTGCGAATGAGTGTTTTTGCAATGTTTAAGATATTCATCGTCATTGCGGCGAAAGCCGCAATCTCGGGCTGTAAAAACGCGTATTGAGTGGATAAAAATAGGATGCACATTTTATGTTAGGGAGGTTCCGTGTAAAAACATCACGGAATGACGGGTCATATGTTCGAAATTTATGACGAAGGATGTCCTGATTAGCTACGTTTGGTCATAAAAAAAGCCTGCTAAAAAGCAGGCTTTAGTATGTGGCTCCCGCTAAGACCCAAAACAAGGGGCTTAAACCAGTGACACACGCTAAGTTTTTATAAAGAGCACTACTGAAAATTGCTCCTGCATTTTAAGTATACCGTCCGTCCTGGACATATGTCCGTCGCTTAGAGCGACAGTCCTATATCGTGTGTCCTGATTAGCTACGTTTGGTCATAAAAAAAGCCTGCTAAAAAGCAGGCTTTAGTATGTGGCTCCCCAAACTGGGCTTGAACCAGTGACACACGGATTAACAGTCCGTCGCTCTACCAACTGAGCTATTGGGGAATAACAAGTCGTGAATAAGTATAACACGTCTTATTTTTAAAAGTGGCTCCCCAGACTGGGCTTGAACCAGTGACACACGGATTAACAGTCCGTCGCTCTACCAACTGAGCTACTGGGGAGTAGTTTCGCGAGCTACCTCGCTAACGGGGCGGAATATTATAGATAGCCTGTCTTACTGTCAACACTAAAATGCGAAATTTTTTAAATAATAATTCGTTTGCTTATTTAACCGTCAGCTTGATGTAAAAAGACGCAATTTAAGTGAAATAATGGACTTTATCTTACAGAAGAGAGACTTATCCACCAAAGTTGTGGATAAGTGTGTGAGTTGTTATTCAGTAACCTTGGTTAGCCCACTAAAATCAACAAGTTAGCAAACTGATCAAACAATAGCCTTAATAGTTTAAATGTAATAAAAACATATAGTTAGCGTGTTTATTGGTCTTTCTGTGAGCATGCAGATCAAAAATCACACAACATCGAGCATTTAATTGGAATTGTGTACAAAATGGACGCTTGTTGGTACATAATTTTTACAAATAAGGAATACACGAATAAAAACTAAAAAATATAATTAAATTTAATTGAAAGTTAGCTAGTCGTCGCAGTATCTTTTACAATATTCGTTCTAATAACAGCACTAGTTTTATTTAATGACCACATCCCATAAACGCCAAATTGATTTGCTTAACGATCCGGTCGCGCCAACATTAAAGAAAATGACCATCCCAATGATCATGGGCATGATTCTTTTAATGACATTTAATTTGGTTGATACCTTTTTCGTTAGTTTATTGGGAACTCAACCCTTAGCCGCAATTAGTTTTACTTTTCCTGTCACCTTTACTGTGCTTAGTTTAACCATTGGCCTGGGTATCGGTACCTCAGCAGTCATTGCCAGAGCGCTTGGTAAAAAAGATGATTGCACCGCTAAAGATGCTGCGTTTACCGCGATGTTAATCACAGGTGTAATCGTTGGTATTTTGTCGTTGTTCGGTTATTTATACGAAGATGAAATGTTCTTGATGCTGGGCGCGTCAGAAGAATTGTTACCGCTGATTCATCAGTATATGGATGTGTGGTATTTAGGTAGTATTTGCCTGATTGGGCCGATGATAGGTAATGCTGTGCTGCGCGCATCAGGTGATACCAAAACGCCAAGTATCATTATGGGCGGAGCGGGGCTGATTAATGCCATTCTAGATCCCATTTTAATTTTTGGCTTTGGCCCTGTGCCAGCTATGGGCATAAAGGGAGCTGCGATTGCCACGCTTATTTCATGGATGTTTGGTCTGATTTTGGTGTTAGATATTCTTATTCGCCAAAGAAAACTGCTAGATCCTAAATGGTTGCCGTTTGATCGATTTGTTACTTCTTCACGTGAAATTTTACGTATTGGTTTACCCGCCGCTGGTGCCAATATGCTTACGCCAATTGCGGCGGCTGTGCTTACCGCTATTGTTGCAACCTATGGTGAAGCTGCTGTGGCAGCCTTTGGTGTAGGGTCACGAATTGAATCGATAGCTTGCTTAGTTGTACTAGCTATGTCGATGACACTGCCACCTTTTATTAGCCAAAATTTTGGCGCGGGAAAAATGCAACGTGTAGAAGAAGGCTATAAAACATCGGCTAAGTTTGTCATGGTGTGGCAAGTGCTTATCTATGTGATTTTAGTCGCAATCGCGCCACTTATTGCTATGGCTTTTGCCAAAGAAGATGCTGTTGCAGACATTATTAAGCTGTTTATTTGGATTTTGCCATTAGGATACGGCCTGCAAGGCATTATTATTTTAACCAATTCGTCTTTCAATGCTTTACACAAACCAATGGTTGCCTTGGTGTTAAGTATTATTCGTTTGTTTGTCTGCTATGTGCCGCTAGCCTACATTGGCAGCCTGCTCTATGACCTTGAGGGCTTTTTCGTCGGCGCTTTATTGGGCAATTTTGTTATGGCATTTATTTCTTATGGCTTGTTTGTTAAACAGTTTAAGGGCGATTTTAAAACAGCAGAGGAGGTTGAACAGTCATGAAATACCTCACCTTAGTTTCAGACTATAAACCTGCGGGCGATCAACCTCAGGCCATCGAAAAGCTATTAGATGGTATTGAATCTGGGTTAGCGCATCAAACACTACTTGGTGTTACTGGCTCTGGTAAAACATTTACCATGGCTAACGTAATAGAAAAGCTTAATCGCCCAACGTTAATGTTAGCGCCAAACAAAACGCTAGCTGCTCAGCTATATGGCGAGATGAAGGAATTTTTTCCTAACAATTCGGTAGAGTACTTTGTGTCCTACTACGACTACTATCAGCCAGAAGCTTATGTGCCAACGACGGATACCTTTATCGAAAAAGATGCGTCGATAAACGATCACATCGAACAAATGCGCTTGTCGGCAACGAAAGCCTTGATGGAGCGCAGAGACGTTATCATCGTTGCTTCAGTTTCAGCGATTTATGGTTTAGGTGATCCTGATTCCTACTTGAAAATGATGTTGCACCTGAGAGTGGGCGATATCATAAATCAGCGCGATGTATTAAGACGACTTGCAGAATTACAATACACTCGAAATGACGTAGCCTTTCAACGTGCAACTTATCGTGTGCGCGGTGATGTTATCGATATATTCCCGGCTGAATCTGACAAACTTGCGCTTCGTGTTGAGCTATTTGATGAAGAAGTCGAAAAGATAAGCGAATTTGATCCACTTACAGGCAGTGTAGAGCGCAATTTAGCTCGTGTAACTGTGTATCCAAAAACACACTATGCGACGCCAAGAGAAACAATTTTATCAGCGGTTGAAAATATAAAGGTCGAACTAAAAGAGCGTGCCAAACAGCTTAAAGACAACAATAAGCTCATTGAAGAGCAACGCATTGTGCAGCGCACACAGTTTGATATTGAAATGATGGTAGAGTTAGGTTACTGCTCTGGTATCGAAAACTATTCGCGCTATTTATCTGGCAGAGGCCCAGGTGAAGCGCCACCGACCTTGTTTGACTATCTGCCTCACGACGGTTTGTTGATTATCGATGAATCACATGTCACGGTGCCGCAAATTGGTGCCATGTATAAAGGTGACAGATCACGTAAAGAAAACCTCGTTGAATATGGTTTTCGCCTACCTTCAGCATTGGACAACAGACCAATGAAGTTTGAAGAATTTGAAGCTATATCGCCGCAAACGATTTATGTTTCAGCGACACCAAGTGATTATGAACTTGATAAATCGGCGGGTGATGTAGCTGAACAAGTCGTGCGTCCAACAGGTTTGCTTGATCCTGAAATTGAAGTAAGACCGGTTGATACACAAGTGGATGATTTGCTGTCGGAAATTCGCAAGCGTATTGCCATTGGTGAAAGGGTACTAGCAACTACGTTAACTAAACGTATGGCAGAAGATCTTACCGATTATCTTGACGAACACAGCGTAAAAACGCGTTACCTACATTCAGATGTTGATACTGTCGAGCGTATGGAAATTATTCGTGATTTTCGTATGGGTAAATTTGATGTACTTGTTGGTATTAACCTTTTGCGAGAAGGTTTAGATATGCCAGAGGTGTCATTAGTGGCTATTTTAGATGCTGACAAAGAAGGATTTTTACGTTCTGTCAGATCCTTGATTCAAACCATTGGTAGGGCAGCGCGTAACGTTAATGGTAAAGCGATTTTATATGCTGATACCATCACTCGCTCGATGCGAAGTGCGATAGACGAAACCAATCGTCGTAGAGAAAAGCAAGAAGCGTTTAATAAAGCAAATGGCATTACGCCAAAAGGCGTTGTTAGAAAAATTACCGACGTCATGGATGTGGGCGGCGATGTTGTCGATGCCGTGGTGGCGAAGAAGGTCGCTGATAAGCAGGCTCAGTATGCAACGCTTTCAACACAAGAAATTGACGAGAAAGTGAAAGGCCTTGAAGAGAAAATGCTTAATCACGCGCAAAACCTCGAATTTGAAGAAGCGGCTGCAGTGCGTGATGAGATAGCAAAACTAAGAGATCAACAACTACTGACTTAGCAGATAAAGAAAGAGCTAAGAATTATCTTAGCTCTTGCATGGTGTAGCTACTAATGATTTCGGCTACAGCGTCTGAGTTACAAAGGCTCAATTGACTGATTTCCTCGATAATTCGATCCTGAATATCAACAGGGAATAACATTAATTGCTCTAGATATAAATGAGCTTGAGTTTCTTTGTTTCCATTTATCATATCGGCGAGGTTAGCGCCGTGATTTTTCCATATCGCACTCATAATAACTCCTCAAGGTAAGTACCTTATTTCAGTGAATGCAACAGAATAACTAAGTGGCTATTGTTATTATATTCAATGTAGCACATGTATTATTCAACTGTAGGTGGTAGATTCTTTTGCGCAAGAAAATTCCCCCATACCTTAAGTGTAGTCTGTTATTTTATAATTGTTATAGATAATAGGTATATTCAAATATTCAGTTATAAGCCATGCTTATATATGGATATAGCTCCACGAACAGTTTAGTAGATATATGATTAGCGCTTTTGTTTTTGGCGAATTTGGTTTACATTACATAGCCTAGATGTCGCTAAATGCGCCAAACGCTCACGAACTTATAATAATTAAGAGGTTATCCGGTGAACCACATCAATAAGAAAGTCATTTCCCTTTGTTTATTAGCAAGTGCCATCTTTGGTGCACAAGCCATTGTTGAAGAAAACATAGAGATCACAGTTAAAAAAACCGATGTCGCTAATATATTTGTTGATGTAAATGGCGAGATCACTAGCGTCAAACTGCCAAAAGGTGCGTTAGATAATCCAGAAGCACTCGACAGTGCGTTAGCAACACTTTCACCTGAAGTCAGAAGTAAGGTGAAGCAAGCGTTATCTCACCTAAGTGGTGAAGCGGATGTTGAACTTGAGCAGCACGTTGAAGTAAAGAAACAAGTGTGGGTGACAAAAGAAGACGATGTAGAAATTGAAATGGACATCGACGAGAGTGCAACCCCTCATAAAAAACATATGGTTATAGAAGCAACGGGTACTATTGGCAAAGATATTGTTGCTCGTTTAATCGATAAAGCCACCTTAAGTGCAGAAGATATTGAAGCACTTAAGCAACAACTTGATGAGAAAGCTAGCCAGCTGTAGTTCAATCACTTTTGCTAACTTTGACGATAACCCTGTATAGTTTTGTACAGGGTTATTTTGTAGTGATGGCGTAATTTTAACTTGTTAATCGGTTACAGTTGCCGCATCCAAATTACATAAGTTCACAAATTACAATTCGTGCGCCCTGCCCAAAACATCAGGTGTCTAGCACAATTGTCCTAAATCAATGTCATCTATTCGTCACATTAATTACACACAATTAACATATTTCTAAAACATTTCTGTCATCTTTCGCTCGTAGCATTTACGCAATTTTTAAAATCATAAAAAACTTTTAGAGTTAATTGCGGAGCATCAAATGCACATCAAAAAAACATTTAAACTAAGCGCTATGGCTGCAGCTCTCACCTTGGTGGGTTGTGGTGGTGATATTAACCTAACGTCAGAAGTCGACAATTCAGTTGGTGACACAATCATTAATAATCCTCCTACATCAGGTGGCCCAACAGACGTGGAATTGCCAGGTAAATCAAATACACAATTGGCAACAACTGTCTCTGCAGCGATGGGGTTTGATGTATTAGTTCAAGTGATCGATGGCGAGATTACAGAAGATGTAACCTTAGTTGCATCAGCGGATGGTAAGCCAGTATTTTATGCGATTAGCGGTGAAGTATCCGTTGGTGGCAACACAGCAGGTAAGGGCGCACGCGCCGCACGTGCTGATAGCGACCCAACGCTAACGATTGAACCAGGCGCGGTGCTATTTGGTCAATCGGGTAACGATTACATTGTTGTACAACGTGACGGTAAAATTAATGCCGCGGGTACAAAATCACAACCTATCATTTTAACGTCTTTACAAGATGTTAAGGGCGAAGAAACAACTGCCGGCCAATGGGGCGGCCTTGTTATTCTTGGTAATGCACCATCAAACAAATGTCCAACAGAAGGCGATTGTGCGCTACAAGTTGAAGGTGTATCCGAAGGTGCTGTATTTGGTGGTACCGACTGGGAAGATGACTCAGGTGTTCTAAAGTACGTTGTTGTTAAATACGCAGGTTTTGAAATTGCACCAGACAATGAATTAAACGGTATTACCTTTGGTGGTGTTGGTAGTGGTACTGAGGTTGATTACATTCAAGTGCACGCAAACGCAGATGACGGTGTTGAGTTCTTTGGGGGCGCGGTAAATGTTAAGCACTTAGTGTTAACTGGTAACCGTGACGATAGCATTGACTGGGATAATGGCTATCGCGGCAAAATTCAGCACGCTTACGTTAAACATGCAGACAACGCCGGTGAAGCTAACCGCGCTATTGAAGCAGACAACGATGGTTCTACGCCAGACAAAGAACCACAGTCAAACCCAACTATCGCTAACCTAACCATCATTGGTAATAACTTCGACACGGCAGATAAAGACTCTGAGGGTATTTATTTGCGTGAAGGTACAGCAGCGTCTTTTTACAACACAGTAGTTACGGGTCCATCTGAAATGGGTGAGTGTTTAGAGCTAGAAGGTGGTACAGGCTCTGTCACAGTATCTAACGCAGAAAGCGGTAAGATCATGTTCCAAAACTCAGTGATGGCATGTTCAAATGGTGAAAACTTTAAAGATGCAAAAGATGACGATAGCAACACCATTCTTGATCTAGAAACGTGGTTTGTAGCTGAGTCTTCTAACAGCATTAGCTCGTCTATTTTAATTGATGCTGACGGCGTCCCATCAGCACAATCGCCACTTGTAGCAGCAGACGCTGGTCAAGATGTATCAAATGTTGATAGCTTCTTTGATGCAACAGATTATGTCGGTGCATTCGATGGTCAAAACGACTGGCGCGAAGGCTGGGCATTTGGTTTCGGCGGTGGCGTGGTAACCGCTAGCGCAACCGTTGAAGGCTGCCCTGTAGGTACGTCGTCAATTACACCAGTTGATGGTGTTACAACTACGTGTGAAATTAGCGGTGTCATCACGTCAGACTTAACTTTAACAAGCAGCAATTACTACGCTTTAAACGGTCCAGTGTTTGTAGGTAACGATAAAGCCGATAGCGCAACGTTAACGATTGAAGCAGGCACAACCATCTATGGTCGCAGTGGTAACGACTATATCGTTGTTAGTCGCGACTCAATGATTGAAGCAAACGGCACAGCATCAGCGCCTATTACGTTTACCTCTAGCCAAGATGTCACTGGTCAAGAAACCGGCTCTGGTCAATGGGGCGGCATGGTATTACTGGGTAATGCGCCATCAAATAAATGTCCATCTGAAGGCGACTGTGCATTGCAAGTTGAAGGTGTGCAAGAAGGTGCTGTCTTTGGTGGCACGGATGAAGCAGATAGCTCAGGTACATTACGTTACGTTGTCGTTAAACACGCTGGATATGAGATTGCACCTGACAACGAGCTAAACGGTATTACCTTTGGTGGTGTTGGTAGTGGCACAAAGGTTGAATTCATCCAGGTACATGAAAATGCTGACGATGGCGTTGAATTCTTTGGTGGCACAGTATCGCTTAAATATGTGGTGCTGACAGCAAACAAAGATGACAGCGTTGATTGGGACAATGGTTATCGCGGTAACATGCAATACGTACTTGTGAAGCATGCTGATAACGCCGGTGAAGCTAACCGCGCAATCGAAGCGGACAACGATGGTTCAACGCCAAACAAGGCGCCACAATCTAACCCAACGATTGCCAACATGACCATTATTGGTAATGACTTCGACACAGCAGATAAAGACTCTGAAGGTATTTATCTAAGAGAAGGAACCAAAGCACAGCTAAGAAACTTTATTGTAACGGGTACGTCAGGCATGGGTGAATGTTTCGAACTGGAAGCAGGGCTCACGGTTGACCAAGCAATTGCATCAGAAACGTCAATTAGCAACTCAGTGTTTGCTTGTAGCGAAAACTTTAAAGCAACAGCAGATTCGTCAGAGGCTGCATTTGACCTAGGTGCTTGGGTATTAGCACAAGACAATAACTCAACAGAAGTAATGATGAGTGACGTGTTAGATGGCATTTACACCATAGACACAACAACACCATTTACCTTCTCAGATACAAGTTTCTTTGACAATGCTAACCACATTGGAGCGGTAGACAAAGACAATGATTGGACAGCCGGCTGGACTGTAGGCCTAGAGTAAAGCGCTTAAGGTGTTAGCCTCGGCTAGCACCTTATTTAAGCAATCCAATATTTATCTAAAGTTCCCCGAATAGTCGACAGACTGTTTAAAGAGGTTAGCAATGAAAAGAACAATAGATCGATTCCACCTATCAACACTCAGCCTAGCAATTCTTGCGAGCTTGTCTTTAAGCGCCAATGCGCAGGAAGAACAAGCAAATGATGAAGAAGAATATGCAATGGAAGAAGTGGTTGTTAAGGCGAGTCGCTTAAAGGGTACTGCCAGTGCGGTAATTGAGGAACGCAAAAATCAAGCGTTCGTCGCTGACATTTTAGGTGCTGAGCAAATTTCAAGAACCGGAGATAGCGACGCAGCAGGTGCGCTAAGACGTGTTACTGGTTTGACATTGGTAGATGGCAAATTTATCTACGTGCGTGGCTTAGGTGAACGTTACTCAAGTACAACTTTGAATGGCGCAGCGGTACCTAGTCCTGATCCAACGCGTACAGTAATACCGCTGGATTTATTTCCATCTTCGATTATTGAGTCGTTATCGGTACAAAAATCTTATTCACCTTCAATGCCTGCACATTTTGCAGGTGGTGCTGTAGACGTCAGATTAAAGACAATTCCGTCGGATTTTGAGTTTAAGATTGGCGGTAAAATAGGAACTAACATTAATAATTTTGACGATGGCATTACCTACAATGGAGGTGATGACGATTGGATGGGTTTAGACGACGGCACGCGCGAAGCGCCTGCTCAACTGTTGAACTTGTGGCGAAACTATCAATCGCTTAATACCTTGTCGCAACAGGAAAATAGAGAAATATTCGCGGATATGAACCGCGATATGGATCCAAATACGACAACGATAAATCCAGACTTTGGTTTTGACGTAACGCTGGGCAATAACTTTGATTTGCACGAAGATCACACTTTAGGCTTTTTGTCAGCGGTATCGTATAACAATGAATGGGAAGTGTCTGAGCTATACGAAGGACAAGACTTTAGGCAAAACCCCGACGGAACTTGGACCATGGTGCGTGGTTTTGATGATGTGCAGCAAACGGAACATCAAGTGAAATGGTCGGGTATGTTTAACCTCGGTTACCAATATACCAATGACCATCGCTTAGACTACAGTTTTGTTATGTTGCACGACACGCAAGACCAAATGAGAGATAAGCTAGGTAATACCAATAATGTGCTTATCACAGATGGACTAAGAGTGCGTGACAGCCAAGTTAGGTACGAAGAGAGGGAAATGATTGCGAACCAATTTAGAGGTTCACATAACTTTCCAGCGCTAGGGTATTTGGGTGTTGATTGGAAATATTCACTCGCAACCTCAGAGCGCTATGCACCTGGCAATATTGCAACGCGCTATATCTTGGCCGACGAAAACATGGATGGGCTTTGGGACATTGCTAATGAAAGTTCATTACGAAAGGGCACTACCGCTTCTCGCTTTACTTATCAGGATTTGCAAGACGAAGTAACTAACTATGGTTACAACGTGTCGCTACCGATTTTGCTCGATAGCATGGACATTGAGCTAAAAGCTGGTGGCGACTTTATCGAGAAATCTCGCCAAGCCTTTGCACGTCGAGTTGATGTAAACACACTAGCTTATGACGACCTAGATCTTACCGGTTGGCGCATGAATGACATCTTAACTGACGATGTTGTGCTAAATCATCCACTAACAGGCAGTGAAACAGTTATTCGTGACACATCAGTTGCGGGTGATGACTATTTTTCTGGTCAGCTTATTGACGCCTATTATGTAGAAGGTGACGTATTAATCGATAACACTTGGCGCATCAGTGGTGGCGCACGTTATGAAGATTATCGTCAAGTTGTAGCACCGCTTGACCCAGCTACTGGGCAATTTGATTTACCTGCTCAACCAACAGTAGAAGATTTAGAGGCGCTAGCATTTAAAGAAGATAAATGGTTCCCTGCATTGGCACTTACTTTGATTCAAAGTGAACAAATGCAATGGCGTTTATCGTTTGGACAATCAACCATTCGCCCGGATATTCGTGAAGTAGCTAAGGCAACCTATATCGATCCGTTAACGGGCTTTCCGGTGGGCGGTACACCAAGTGTTCGTAGTACCGACGTGAAAAACTATGATTTTCGCTGGGAATACTATGCTGACACGGGTGAAAACTTATCCATAGGTTTGTTTTACAAGGATCTGATTGACCCAATTGAAACGGTGCAATCGCCAGGACAAGATGGGCCGCCATTACTGCGTATTGCCAATGCTGAAGAAGGCTATGTCTACGGTATTGAAACTGAATTTCTCAAAGACTTTGGTTTTATAGGCGACTTTGGTCAAGACTTCTTTTTGTCAGGTAACTTAACGGTAAGTGACTCGGAAATAACCATTGACCGTCAAGCGGTTGTCGATCAAACCGGTGTCTCTACTGCAATTACCAATACTACAAGACGATTAACTGGACACTCAGAGTGGGTTGTTAATATGAACCTAGGTTGGGATGCGCCTAATGGTAACCATAGTGCAACCTTGGCATACAATGTCTTTGGCGACCGTATTATTGTCGCTGGTATTGAGGGTCGAGATGATGCCTATGAGCAGCCGTTTCATTCTTTAGATTTTGTTTACACCTATTATCCAACGTATTCGTCAACGTTGAAGTTTAGAGTGCAAAACATCCTCAATGAAGAGAAACGCCTTGAGTTTGAAGACACCTTGCAACTGAGCAAAACCGAAGGTGTGGATGTGAGTGTTTCATTTAGGTGGGATTTCTAATTCACGACTTAAAGCAAAAAGCCAATCGATAGGTTGGCTTTTTTGTTTATACAGTAGCAACAGCACTTAAAGTAAACCAATGTTTAAAGGCCTTGCGATGCTCACTATTGCCAATCAATTTCAATTGTTCGCTGTTTAGCGCTTGTGTTATTGATTGATTTCCCATCCATACATCAACTAGGGTACGTACCGAGGTGACAATGTGCAGATCAACATCTCTACCTGGATTTTTGGTACATAAATCGACCTCACTGCCATCAACGACCAGCCACCAATTGGGATAACCTTGTTGTTCAGCAAAATTAAAGCCAATGACGTGGTATTTGCCCGGTAAATGGTCGGTGTCGATATTGCGTTGTATATCCCACATTAAGAACTCAACGTCTAAGTCTTGTTCATCTATTTCGGTGCGAATCCAACGCATTCCCCAAATCGCGAGGCTTTCAATGACAGGTGCTAGTTTTTTACCATCTGGTGTTAAAAAATACTCGAACGAGCGTTGTCCTGGTGGTGTTTGCTTGACCACAATTTGGCTATCGACCAATTGATTGAGTCGCTTTGTTAACAGCGTTGGAGAAATCAAAGGCAGTGCTCGCTGCAGCTGATTGAATCGGGTAGAACCGAGTAAAAGCTCACGCACAATCAGTAACATCCAACGTTCACCAAGCAATTCCGATGCTTTAGCTATGGGGCAAAATTGGCCGTATTGAGTCATGGTTATTGTTTACTACACAATATGTAGTTAGTTACTCCATTTTTAGCAGTTTAAAGGTTAAAGAAGCTTTTCCATACTATGAGTGTTTATCAGTTAAAAGGAAAAACACGATGAAAAACTTAACCGTATGGCTTTACGCTAGTACAGCATACCTGCTTGGATTTGCAAGTCTGCTGCTGTTTATCGGCTTTACTTTAAGCCTTATTAGCCCAATTAACGTCAACACAGGTGGCATAACGCTAAATGCTAATCCTTGGCTTGTTAATATCATGCTGATTTTACTGTTCGGCATGCAACATAGCGTTATGGCGCGAAAATCATTTAAACAATGGCTATGTCGCTTTATACCTGAAGCACTAGAGCGCAGTACGTTTTTAATTGGCTCCGCAGCTGTATTGATCGCACTTGTAATTTTCTGGCAACCGTTGTCGGGTAATGTTTGGCAAGTTAGTCACGGTGTATGGGCAAATGTTTTGCTAGTTGTTGCTGCGCTAGGGTGGGCACTGGTGCTGTATACCACTTTTTTAATTAATCATTTTGACTTGTTTGGCTTAAGACAAGCCTACTTCTACGTTAAAGGTGAGCCTTACAAGCCCGTTAATTTTGTTTCACCTTCTTTATACAATTATGTGCGTCATCCGATGCAATTAGGTGTGCTCATAGGTATATGGTTTACGCCAAATATGACATCAGCGCATTTGCTGCTGGCGATTGGAATGACACTATACGTGCTTATCGGTTTATATTTTGAAGAAAAAGATCTGGTTGCTGATTTCGGTGCTCGCTATAAAGCCTACCAACAGCAAGTCGGAAAACTTCTGCCTAAAGTTTTTAGGAAAAATTTACCAGCCAATGCTAGCTTTAAAGGACAATCAAATAACAATACGTAAGCTTAAGGACGCAGGAGTGAGATTTATTATTGTGACACTAATCATTGCACTAGTAGGGTGTAGTGCCCAATCGAATCTAACAGAGCAACATGCGTTGGCGAGTGATTTTGAACAAATAGCGCATTGCCATTTTGTTGATGAATCTGGGACAGCGTTTGAAAGTGTATGCGGCTTGTCGAGTGAGGCGATGATTGTTCATTTAAATGACGACCTTACTACCAATAAACGGGATAAATCTCGCTTTTTTAGCTTTGATCAAATCAGCGCAATTGACTTGCAAGCGGCAGGTGACAAGCCTGCTTTTGTATTATCTTTAGCATCTGGAGATGTTTTGGTGTCACTTACGCTTAATGAACAAGATGTTGATAGCGCTGTTACAAAGCAATGGTATGAATATATTGTAGCAAGCGGCGTTAAGGATGTTACAGCACCTTAAATCATCGCCAACTCACATCTCGTTACACTTAATCACTAATTAATGTTGCTAAAACGCTGAATCCGCTAGACTATGCGTTTAATAAGGCGTATATTAGCCGCAGCTAGAATATTAAGCTAAATTAACACCTTCATTACGCTGTATTATTCATTATTACCGTCCTGCAGATGCTAAGTTTCAGAGAATATTTTTAAGCTACACCACCTTATCAAAGGTATATTCACATTTTATAGGATAGATTTATGTCTAACACAGTTAAAGGAACCGTTAAGTGGTTCAACGAATCAAAAGGTTTCGGTTTCATTGCACAAGAATCAGGTGAAGACGTTTTTGCTCACTTCAGTGCAATTCAAGGCGACGGTTTCAAAACTTTAGTTGAAGGCCAAGCAGTAGAATTTACTGTTGCTAAAGGCGCTAAAGGTCCACAAGCTGAGAACATCGTAGTTCTTTAAGCGACCAGCGTTTACTGATTTTAAAAGCAAGCTTCGGCTTGCTTTTTTTGTGCCTTTTTTCTGTGCGCTCGTCAAAATTTCTTCATCTAACCGAAAGAAATCTTTCATGTATTTGTCATTTAATAAAGCGGACACATAAATGTAACTAAAGTGTCACATAGCTTATTTATCATTGCTTATCGAAGTAAGGGGATTATCTAGGACAACAAACCTAGTCAGATAAGTGAGTTAAACAATGACTTTTACACCACTAAATAAACTAACCAAAGCACTTGTTGTTGGACTTAGTTTATCTACTGTTACTGCTGCTGCACAAGAACAACAACTAGACGATGTTGTGAAAGCGGGTAGCGACATAAATCAATCAGCAAACCGTTCTCAGCAACGTATCGATAAGATGAATGATCAAGTTGTCGATAAATTGCAAACCTATAAAGCGCTTAATAAGGAAATTGACGGTTTAACTGTCTACAACCAACAAATGCAAGCACAGCTTGATAATCAATTAATCGAGCTACAACAGCTTGGTCAATCGATTGAACAAGTCAGCATTATCGAGCGACAAATATCGCCTCTAATGGCTCGCATGATCACCACCTTAGATACCTTTGTATCGTTAGATGTCCCTTTTTTGCCAGAAGAGCGCCAACACCGTTTGGCTGATTTAAAAGGGATGATGGAACGTTCTGATGTCAGTACATCTGAAAAATTTCGACGTGTGCTTGAAGCATACCAAGTAGAAGTAGACTACGGCAGAACAATCGAAGCATACCAAGGTGAAATAGATATTGATGGCACACCGATGAATGTCGATTTTCTGCGTATTGGTCGTGTTTCTTTTCTCTATCAATCACGCGATGGTTTGCAGTTAGGCCAATGGGACCAAGCAAGTCAATCATGGCAAAAACTGCCGGCGAGCTACCGTACTTCGGTTAACAAAGCGCTACGCATCGCGCGCAAACAATTGGCACCAGATCTCATTACCGTGCCGGTCAACTTAGCCAAGTCAGCGGCAGAGTAGGGTTTAAATATGAGTACCATATCAATGAAACAACGTATTAACAAAACAATTGCAGCATTTGGATTGATAGCCTTGCCAGCTTTTGCCATTGCAGAACAACAAGCGGCTAACTTAGACCAGCTGCTAAAGCAGTTAGAGCAAGGAAAAATAGCGCAAACCAAGCAAAACCAGCAACGTGAAGCTGATTTTAAAGCGAGAGTAGCAGAGCAAGATAATATGCTCAAAAATGCGCGAACTGAGCGCGATAACGCTATTGCAACAAGTACCGCGCTGGAACAATCGTTTCAAGCCAATGAAGTGCAAATCGCTAATAGAACTGAGGCGTTAAATAAACGCTTAGGTGAATTAAAAGAACTTTTCGGTGTATTGCAGCAAGTTGCTGGCGATACCAAGGGCAAGTTTCAAACATCAGTGATTTCAGCTCAGCTACCTGGTCGAGATGTCTTTCTTGATGAATTTACACAAAGCATGGGCTCTTCGACCAAACTAGCGTCGATAGAAGAAATCGAGCGCATTTGGTTTGAATTGCAACGTGAAATGACCGAAAGCGGCAAGCTCTCGTCGTTTAACGGTGAAGTAGTGGCTGCTGATGGCACAAGACGTCAACAAGAAATCATTCGAGTTGGTGGTTTCAACTTAGTGTCAGAAGGGAAGTATCTAGAATACATTTTTGAAACCAACGCGATTGCCGAATTAAAACGCCAACCATCCGATCGTTATCTAGCAAGTGCACGAGCGATTGCTGCGGATTCTTCTGGTCCAGTTGCTTTTTCTTTAGATCCAACCGGTGGCTCCATTCTAAATTTGTTGGTACAAGCACCAAATACACGTGAACGTGTTGACCAAGGTGGTCCTGTTGGCTACGTCATTTTAGGTATTGGTCTTGTTGGTTTGCTGATTGCGCTAGAACGTTTTGTTTCCTTGTTCTTGATTGGCCGTAAAGTTAACCGTCAATTGAAATCAGAGCAGGTATCAAAAGATAACCCGTTGGGTCGAGTGATGTCAGTTCAGGCGGATAACCCTAACGTCGACAATGAAACCTTGGAGCT
Organism: Thalassotalea agarivorans; assembly: GCF_030295955.1. Classification (NCBI taxonomy): domain Bacteria; kingdom Pseudomonadati; phylum Pseudomonadota; class Gammaproteobacteria; order Alteromonadales; family Colwelliaceae; genus Thalassotalea; species Thalassotalea agarivorans. Next base: position 1,854,216 of record NZ_AP027363.1, on the reverse strand, counting down.
TAAACTCTCTGAATCAATTTTAAGAGAAGTGCCCAAGCTGACCACACGCTTAACGCTGATCAAAATCATATCCGTTGTCGCACCCTTGATTGGTTTGTTAGGTACAGTGGTAGGTATGATTAACACCTTCCAAGCGATTACCTTATTTGGTACTGGTGACCCTAAATTGATGGCGGGTGGTATTTCACAAGCTCTAGTAACTACAGTGTTGGGGCTCGTTGTTGCTATTCCTATGGTGTTCTTGTTTGCTTATTTAAATGGCCGTAGCCGCAATATTATTAATGTATTGCAACAAGAAAGCACCGGCATTATTGCAGAGCGCAGTGAAAAAGGTGCCTAATCATGGTGTTTATCTACGACATAATAAACACGATTCAAGACTTTATTGAAACCGGCGGTGACGTATTAGTCGTCATCGCTGTGGTTATAGCCATCATGTGGTTGCTTATATTTGAACGCCTAGTGTTTGTATTTGCTGCGTATCGCACACTTAAAAAGCAAGCGCAACAAGGTTGGTCGTCACGCACAGATCACAGTAGTTGGCATGCACACCATATCCGCCAAGCAATGGTGTCACGGATGTCATCGGCATTGAACAATAACTTGTCGTTAATCCAATCCCTTGTGGTGTTATGTCCACTGCTTGGGCTACTAGGGACTGTAACCGGCATGATTGAAGTGTTTGACGTCATGGCGATTTCAGGTAGCGGAAATGCCCGCTCTATGGCCTCTGGTGTGTCAAAAGCCACGATTCCTACAATGGCCGGTATGGTGGGATCCTTATCAGGTGTTTTCGCCGTTACTTGGTTACAACGTTTCGCTAAAAGAGAAACCCAAATTTTTGAAGATAGCTTGTCTTTGGTCGATAACAACGACGCAATGGCTCGCGCTTAAAAGAGAGATTAAACATGCGTTCTCCATTATTAAAAGTCATCGCAGAACAAGAAGAAAACGAAGAAATCAACATGACGCCCATGTTAGATGTGGTGTTTATTCTATTGATATTTTTCATTGTCACCGCGTCGTTCGTTAAAGAAGCGGGTATTGAAGTTAATCGCCCTGAAGCAGCAACGGCTGTTAAAAAAGAACGTGCCAATATATTAGTTGCGATCAGCGATAAAGGCGAAATTTGGATTAACAAACGCCGTGTCGATGTGCGTGCAGTACAAGCCAATATTGAGCGATTAAAGGCGGAGAATCCGCAAGGCACTGTTGTTATTCAAGCAGATAAGAAAGCCACAACAGATATTTTAATCAAAGTGATGGACTCTGCCCGAGCGGCAGGTGTTTTCGACGTCTCTATAGCGGCGCAAGAGGCTTAAAACATGCGTTATCTTATTGCTGCAACATTAGCTATAGCAATGACACTTGCACTGCTTTGGGGGATGCAAACCTTAATAGCAGGTGGCGAGGATGCAATGAGCGAACCACCTAAAGGTAATGTGCTTGATTTCATTCGTCTTAAGCAAGAAGAGCAGGTGGTAAAAAAAGAGAGAAAACCTCAAAAGCCGCCAAAGCCTAAGGAGCCGCCACCGCCAATACAACAACCACAAATGGCGCAATCGAATCCTAATGCTGAAGCGATATCTACCGATTTTTCTGCAGACATAGCGGCAGAAACTGCGCTCACTGGTGGACTTAATTTAGATTCAGGTGATGGCGATTACTTACCGATTGTTAAGGTTGCTCCCGTTTATCCAAGACGCGCTCAAGCTCGCGGTATCGAAGGTTACGTCATTGTTGAATTTACCGTGACAAAAAATGGTGCGGTAAGAGATCCAATCGTTGTAGAAGCTAAACCAGAAAGAATATTTGACAGAGCGGCAATGGATGCGGCCTTAAAATTTAAATACAAACCGCGTGTTGTTGATGGCCAACCGATGGAAGTGGCCGGTGTACAAAACCGCATAACATTTGAAATAGATGGGTAATATGATGAAAACAATCAAACACATTGTTGTCTTTGCCACTATGGCATCGTTGCTCTATACCTTGCCTGTACTGCTAACTAGTCAGTTATCTCAGCCGATATTTGCAGCTAAAGCAGAACAGGTTAAAAAGAAAAAGAATAGTCGCAGTGTTAAAGTGCCGGCGATGCGAAACCGCGTCTATACGCAACTTGCGAGAGCGCAAAGCCTTGCAGATGCAGGGGATAAACCTGCAGGTTTTGAGGTGCTTAAGCAAGTAGAGTCCCGTATCAATCAATTAAATGCTTATGAGCGCGCAATGCTGTGGAATTTCTATGGCTTTATGTACTATGGCGATGACGACATAACCAATGCGATAGCTAGCTTTGAAAAAGTGGTGGCAGAGGATGCGATTCCAGATAGCTTATACAATGCAACCCTGTATTCGCTGGCGCAACTTGCTATGCAGCAACAAGACTATGATAAAACCTTAGACTTTTTGACTCGTTGGCAAACCTCTATAAATAAGCCTTTAAAGCCAATGCAACAGGTATTGTTTGCCCAGGCGCATTATCAAAATAAAAACTATTTGAAAGCGTCAGATTATGTCAATTTGGCCGTGGCTCAGAGTGAAGAAGCAGGCGAATTGCCAAAAGAAAACTGGCTAATACTGCAACGTGCAGCGTTCTACGAATTAAAGCAACCACACAAAGTCACAGAAGTGATGGAAAAGTTGGTGAGACTGTATGAAAAACCACAGTATTGGGTGCAGCTAGCGGGCATGTATGGTGAAACTGAGCAAGAAGATAAGCAACTGGCGGTTATGGAAACAGCTTATCAAGCGGGCTATCTCACCAAACAAAGCCAACTAGTTGGCCTTGCGCAGTTGTATATGTTTCATGACGTGCCCTATAAAGCAGCGGCATTGTTAAAAACGTCAATGGCAAGCGGCAGTGTAGTAAGCAATGAAAAGCATCTAGCGTTAACCGCGCAAGCCTACATCGCAGCAAAGGAAGAACAAAAAGCGATAGCGCCACTTAAACAAGCAACGGCGTTAGCAAAGCATGGAAAGTACGATGCTATGCTTGCTCAAACCTACTTAAACATGGAACAGTGGCAACATGCGATTAATTTCGCTGGTAGTGCATTAACGAAAGGTCAGCTAGATAGAGAGGGTGATATGCACTTGGTTGATGGTATGGCGCGTTTTAACTTAGCGCAATACGATCAAGCTATTGTCGCCTTTGAACAAGCAAAAGCGTTTGATGGTAGTGAAAAAATGGCAACGCAATGGACTAAATATGTGCTTCGTGAAAAACAGCATCAATTGCAATTGGCTATGATGCTAGATAGCGATTCGCAGGGAGAGTAACCTAGTTAAAAAAAAGCGGCTGTGGAGCCGCTTTTTTATGCTTTTTTAAACAGTGCGATATCTCGCACAATTGATTCGCTCATGCGATGCTCACAACTAAAGCCTGTGTCTTTAAAGCCTGCTTGCTCGAACACCTTTTGCAGTGCAGTGCGTTTCGGGATATAGCGATTAAATGCTAACGCGATAACGCCTTCGTGAGCTAACAATTTTTCCCAAACAGGCAGTGATTTTTCTATAACTGCGATAGGGTTACGGGTATTGTCGCTACTAAAGTGTTGAACGCCGTATGGAATATCGCTGGCGATAATATCGAATTTCCCTTTCTTAATTAACGTATCAGCTTGTTCACAACTTCCTTGAATAACGCGTAAATTGCTACCATTTGCAGTGAAATCTACAAACTTGTGCTTACCTTGTTTATTCGCTTTACCAATAAAGCCATCGCTGATCTTATGTTTTACACGGTGTAACTTAACCCATTTTTTAAGGTTGCGTGTTACATCATCAACAGCACGCGTATCTAGTTCTATACCTTTACTATTGATGCCATAGCGATGCGCCCAAAGCAGCGTAGTTGCGCGGCCGCACATAGGATCAAGTAACTGTATATTGTCTTGCTTGTCGATATGCGCTAACGCTGCGTTAAGCAATAATTGGGTGAGGTGCTCATTTGTTTTGCCTTTAAATTTGCTACCAAACACAAAGTCTTCATGCAGAGAAAACGCCGCTTGACTATCGATAGCCGTTAGCTCGGTTTCATTGCGCTTAAACACACCGTAAACAAAAGACAGCTTTTGCAGCGAGGGAAGCAAAGACAAGGGCGCGTTAATGTGCAAAAAATCCATTGCACCTATGGCTACATGCTCTGCTTGCTCGCTATAAACGAGAGCTAGCTCAGCTTTTGCTACTTCAATAGTTGCGTCGAAATATGCGCCCTTAACGGCGGGGTTGATCAGCAGAGCAAGATCCACGGTTTATCCTTCATAGGCGATAGGATCTACCGCATTGTTTTTTTCAAATGCTTCTAGGCGCTCTTGGCAGGCACCACATTTACCACAGGCTTTTTCGCGGCCATTATAACAAGTCCACGTATCACTGTAGTCTAACCCCATGTTTAAACCGTCAGTTAGAATATCAATCTTGCTGACATGTAAATATGGGCTATAGATTTCAACCGGTTCGTAATTAGCGATTTGGCAAACGTCATTCATTTTCTCGACAAATTCTGGTCGACAATCAGGATAAATCGCATGGTCACCACTATGAGCGCCATAATATACTTGGCTAGCTTCAACCGATACTGCATAACCAACCGCTAAAGACAGTAAAATCATGTTGCGATTAGGTACCACAGTCGACTTCATATTGTCGTCTTCGTAATGTCCCTCTGGAATATCGATATCATCTGTAAGCGATGAGCCTGCTAACAACTGATTGATAGCAGTAATATCAATAATCTTGTGAGGAACATTCAGCGACTCACACACTTTAGCTGCGCATTCAAGCTCTTTGACATGCTTCTGGCCATAGTCGAACGATAACGCATACACGTGCTTACCGTCTTTTAGCGCACGATTTAACACGGTAAATGAGTCCATACCGCCGCTATAAATTACAACAACTTTTTCAGTCATTTATTGATTCTCTAGGGTATAATAGTTTGCTCAGCGCAATTTTACTTGATTATTAACGCAATTAGCAAAGCTTAAACGTAACCGCATGAACTACAAAATTAATGAAATGTTTGAAACCATCCAGGGTGAAGGCTCTTTCACGGGGCAGCCGTCTATCTTTATTCGACTGCAAGGTTGTCCGGTAGGCTGTTCGTGGTGTGATACCAAACACACTTGGGATGTTGAGCAAAGCGATGAAATAGCCATTGTTGATGTGCTTGCTAAAACGCAGGAAACCAGTAAATGGTCTGCATCAAGTGAAGAGCAACTATTAGATACTGTTAAAGCGCAGGGCTGGCAAGCAAAACACATTGTGATCACTGGCGGTGAGCCGTGTATGTATGATTTGCGCCCATTGTGTGACACGTTTGAAAATGCAGGTTACAGCATTCAAGTAGAAACATCAGGAACATTTGAAGTGCTTGTTAGCGATAAATGTTGGGTCACTGTATCGCCTAAAATTAATATGAAAGGCGGTTTAGAGGTACTTGCGCAAGCAATCGATCGCGCAAACGAGATCAAACACCCGGTAGCAACCGAGCATCACGTCGACGAGTTAAAAGCTTTGTTAAATCAGTTTAATGCCAATCATAAACCAGTTTACTTACAGCCAATTAGCCAAAAGCAACGAGCAACAGAACTCGCGATCAATACCTGTATTGCAAATAACTGGCGTTTGTCGATTCAAGTGCACAAATACATTGGTATCGAATAAATGAAAAAGTCGTTAATCGCAACGTTAGTATTACTTTGCGCGGGGCAGAGTGTTGCTAATGAAGCCGCATTTTATGCCAATGCAGACAAACAAGCAGAGGCGCCACAGGCTTATGCACTATCGGAGCAAAACCTTGCTTGGTTAGAACAAGCACACAAGCAAAGAGCCAAAGACGCCGTAGCTTTAGTTGAGGTGCTTAAACAAGACAAAGACTTGTATCAAGCGCTAGAAAATTGGCAGTCGCTAAGTTTTGAACAGCGTATGGCGTTGCTTCCGCGAGTGTTTGAAATTGAATGCCAAACACTGGGCATTGTGCCGCCAACACTTGTTATCAATAACACCTTGTATCCCAGTCGCGCGGTAAATTTTGTGTTTGACATTCGTTTTCCGGGCAGTGGCTTAGTTTATCTAAACCCAGACAAGCTTAAAGACATGGAAGTATACGCACCACTGGCGTTTTTGCTTCACGAAACGCGACATGCCTATCAATTTCAACAGGCTAACAACCAAAAGAGTGTATTGGCAAAAGGATATTTGGCGGCATTTAAAACGCAAAGTACACTCTCTGGTGCGTCGTTTAGTGATTTTTTAACCTTGTTAAATGAATATGAAGCGTTTCAGTTTGGCAATCATGTATTGGAATTGATAACACAAGGGCAATTTGAATCGCCAATGATGGGTACGTTTGCAAGCCAATTTGACGACAACAATCAGTTAAAGATTGATTTGGTGTCGCTTAATAAGCATCAACACAAAGGTTCAGTGTTATCGCAGTTTAACCAACTAATGAAGGCGCAGTATTTACTGCGTTATCCTGAAAAAGCCGAGTAAATCGGCTTATTTGATTCCGATCCTCACCCAATGCTGCCATTGCAGCGATTGTTTCTTCACTAGGCGTTTAAGGCTTCTTATCAGCGCTTGATATTCAATCATTTCAACAATGTAAAATAAACACCAAGCAATTGGAGCTAGCAGTAACAAATTACTGTGATATTTCGGCTTAGGATCTAACAGTACTTGCATGCTAATGATGCACATCGAAATGGTCATTGCGACTGCAATCGGTGCATATACATTGGTAGCAAAGGCAAAACCGAAAAAGCAAAGTAGCAACAACGGTTGAAGCAACAAAATAAACTCTGCGTAAATGGCTGCAGGCAAGGTTAAGAATGTTAAATAGTTGCTGTAGGTTGCTTTCGTACTGAAAAACAAATGTCTGTATTTAAGCAACGCTTGAAAACGACCAAATTTCCAACGTAACCGCTGCTTACACCAACTTCGCAAATCATTAGGGCCTTCAGTGTAGGTAATAGCGTCTGACGCATAACGGGTTTTATAGCCGTGCCCTAAAATTCGTAGCGCAATTTCAATATCTTCAGTAACGGTATCACAGTCAAAGCCACCGACTTGATTTAACACGTCTCTGCGATAGGTTGCTGCAGCGCCGCCTATAATCATTACCGAATTGAATACCGCATCAGAGCGACGAAAGAAGAAACCACATAGATACTCTAGTTGCTGAACTAGCTCGATAAATTTGTTCTTGTTACCGATGACGACATTACCTGCAACAGCGCCAACAAGGGGGCAGTTAAACTGTTTTACCGTGTGTAAAATGGCATTTTTTTCCACCAAACAGTCGGCGTCTACTGTCATCACTAACTCTTTGTTGGCGTGTTTTAAACCGTGGTTCAGTGCATTCGCTTTACCACCATTTTCAATAGAGAGTAGGGTGATGTTTTGTTGTACTTCACTCGCTTGCTTTTCGATAAACGAAGTTACTAGTGCGTTTGTATTATCTGTTGAACCGTCGTCAATAATGACAATTTGAAGGTTGGGGTAGCCCGTTGCCAATACTGACTTTATAGTGGATACGATGCCAACTTGTTCATTGTAGGCCGGAATAAGAATGGAGACGCCAGGTAGTGGTTTTTGTCGCTCAGCAAAGCTTTGATTAATCCGATTCATCTTCATTCGATAAATGGGCAAGACGAACAGTTGTACTAGGAATTTGAGCAATAACGGCGACAAGATCACCATAACCAGTATTTGAAACTCGTAATAGCTCGTTGACACTAAATTGTCTGAATGAAGGCTAAAGTTATACCAAAAGAAGGCAGTTGCTAGGTAACCTATCAAGCAAAAAAATACAATGTAGAAACGTCTTATCATTATTGTCAGTACAGCATAAACCTGTGCGATAAAGCGTCACATCAGCTTTGCTAAAAATTTGTAAAATTTATGTAGAGGCGCATTATTAATCAATTTTCAACAAATGAACAGAAGTTTTTACGACTATTTTCGTATACAAAATATCATTTAACGCAAAATGTTGAATTTTAGGCGAAAAAAAAGCGGCTAGGGTGCCGCTTTTTTTGAGTTGCTGGAGGCTATTTTTTATTCAATTGCTCAAATTTCGCTAATTGCTCTGGAGTTGCCGGTAGCTGGTGTTTTTCTTTCCACTCGCTGTAAGGCATGCCGTAAACTTGTTCACGTGCTTCGTCGATATCTACACTAACACCCAACTTTTCAGCTTCGGCGACTGTCCACTTAGAAAAGCAATTTCTACAAAAACCGGCAAGGTTCATTAGTTCAATGTTTTGCACATCTTTTCTAGCATCTAAATGAGCTAATAAGCGTCTAAATACCGCTGCTTGAATTTGGTCTTGTTTATCCATTGTTAGTCTCTTCTTTAGTTGCCTCTGCGTCTTCTTCCTCGTCGGATGCTTCAACAGGGGGCTCAAATTTACGTATTTGTACAATCATGCCCATATAAGGGTGATCAAAATAATGGATTTCTCCACTACGAACTCGGCGGTTTTGCTGCATGCGTAGGCTCTTAAACGCGATTTCTTGTTCTGGCTCTAAAGTTTTATCAACCAATGCACCGTAAGACTGGCTTAACACGTTAAAGTCTGCCGTAATGTACAAATAATGATCTAAATGCACTCTAAATAAACCGTCTACTTCCCATGGGTGAGTAGGCAAAGGCAATGTGACTGTCGCCACATCTTCATCGGTATCACTGATTTGAAACTCTCGTTTAATCAAAGATGGCTTATCGAGTTGATTGAGTAATAGCGTTTTTGACGATTCATCAATCTCATCAATTTGATCTACTATATAAGCAATTTGCTGCGCTAAAGGGTTAGGCTCTTCGTAAGTTTCGTCGATTGCAGCACTCGTTGTGGGTTCAACGGTAACAAAGTCGCCAAAAGGATCGGCCATTTGTGCCTGCTCAGCATCAGCTAATTCAGTTGTTTGCTGGTTAGTGTCTTCAGCGTTTAGTTCGCTTCCATCAACATTTTCATCGTCGCTTTCTTCTACACCAAAAACAGCGTCATGAACTTTTTGATACTGCGCTACTTGATTGTCGCCTGCGTACAAACGAAACGCCGTTGCAAGTTCAGGTAATTGAGGTTTTTCTCGCCAAGCAACGTGTAATAGCGGTTTAAAGTTTTTACTATTTTTAAGCTTTGTTACTACGTCATTTAGCTGTAATTCTGCCTTGGCAACGATATAAGGCTGCTGACAATGCACGCTAGTCTCGCCGTCAAAACCAAGGGTTAATGGCATGTTTTCAGGGCTTTGTTGCAGTGACTCTGCAAGTGCGTCAAAGGCAAGTTCTTCTTCTGTTTTAACCACTTCAACGGTTTCTTGCTGATCTAGCGTTTCATCTTTTTCTAAAGGCGTGTCTGCTGATTCATCACCTTGCTGCGCAGCGCTGATGTCAGATGGACCGCTAACAATTGAGCCTTGCATGGTGTCACCATTGCTCGCTATAACCTCAGTTTTATCCGCGGTGGTTATTGCGCTTTCATCAGGCGTTTCAAGCTCACTATCTTGCTCTGTTACGCAAACATTAACGAAAGCTTGTGGTACTGCTGTCGCATCAAGTGATTGCTCTGTGCTTTCTTCTGCAGCAAGCTTGGCTTGTTCATAGTTGTTGTGCGCTATGATGAATTCGCTCAACAGATCTTGTGTATCGTCGTAGCTAGGCAGCGGTGGTAGCTCTTGCTCGTTTGGAAAGTGTTCTTTGGTGTCAACTTGTAGTTGGCTAAACAAGATAACTTCTACTTCAAACCAGCGATCTTGAAGTGCAAGTTCGTCCTTTTCCTGCTCGTTAGCAATGGTGCTAACGCTCAGCATTGAAAGGAGTGCCACAATAGGCTTTATCTTCATTGAATATCCTACTTTTTTTATTTTACGTGTTGATAATAACAAAAATTACTCGCTTAAAAAGCGCAAAATGTGGATTCGCACATTATTTCTTTGTTGCTTTTACCGACTTGTCCAAGTCACTTAATAGCGCGGCAACAAAACTAAAGCGAGCCTCCGCGCTATCAGTACTGTGTTTAATTTTAAGTTTAGTTGCGCCATCCATACTATACACAGTCGGCTGTGCTTGAATTAATCCGAGTATAAACATAGGGTCTACAGGCGTTTCCTGGCTAAATTCTATGGCGCCACCAGCTGGGCCTAAATCTAACCCTTCAATGCCAAGTTGCTGCGCTTTAAGTTTTAACTTGGCGACATGCACAAGGTTTTTAGTGGCTTGTGGCAACAGGCCGAAACGGTCTATAAGCTCCACTTGGATTTCATCTAAATCATCTTTTGACTTACAACTGGCAATACGTTTGTAAATGCTTAAACGCAAGCTCACATCAAAAATATAGTCGTCAGGAATAAGCGCAGGTACTCTGAGTTCTACTTCAGCTTGTCTAGATTGCAAGTTTTCTAGGGTAGGTTGCTTACCTTCTTTTAATGCCGCAACCGCTTCATCTAACATTTCCATATACAGGCTAAAACCAATCTGACTCATTTGACCGCTTTGATCTTCACCGAGCAATTCGCCCGCACCACGAATTTCTAGATCGTGCGTGGCAAGTGTAAAGCCAGCCCCTAAATCTTCAAGCGAGGCGATGGCTTCTAGGCGTTTACGTGCATCTTTTGTCATTACCTTTTCATGTGGTGTCAACAAATAGGCATAGGCTTGATGGTGGGAGCGACCGACGCGGCCTCTTAATTGGTGCAACTGCGCAAGCCCTAAATGATCGGCTCTATCCATAATAATGGTATTGGCTGTAGGTACGTCGATACCGGTTTCAATTATTGTGGTACACACTAACACGTTAAACTTTTGATGATAAAAGTCGCTCATAATGCGCTCTAATTCACGTTCACGCATTTGACCATGTGCTATAACCACGCGCGCCTCTGGCACCAATGCTTCGATATCACGAGCGGTACGTTCAATGGTGTCAACATTGTTGTGTAAAAAGTACACCTGACCGCCACGCAGAATTTCACGCAAAATTGCCTCGCGGGTAAGCGCGTCGTCTTTTTGACGAACAAAGGTTTTAACAGCTAGGCGTTTAGCCGGTGGCGTCGCAATAATAGATAAATCGCGCATGCCACCCATCGCCATATTAAGCGTTCGTGGAATCGGTGTAGCAGTCAGCGTTAAAATGTCGACATTGGCGCGAAGCTTCTTAATCTTTTCCTTTTGCTTAACGCCAAATCTATGTTCCTCGTCCACAATCAGCAGGCCAAGATCATTATATTTAATGGTGTCTTGCAGCAGTTTATGGGTACCAACTAATATATCGATTTGACCATTTTCTACTTTGCTTACAATCTCGGCTTGTTGTTTCGCCGTTTTAAAGCGACTAAGCACTTCAATGTTAACCGGCAAATTAGCGAATCGATCTTTAAAGTTTTCGTAGTGCTGCTGCGCTAGCAATGTGGTGGGTACAAGCAAGGCAACTTGTTTACTGTTGTGTACGGCGATAAAGGCAGCGCGCATCGCCACTTCGGTTTTACCAAAGCCTACGTCACCACACACAAGCCTATCCATCGTGCGCGGCGAAATCATATCGTTCGTCACCGCGTTGATAGCAATTTCCTGATCCACGGTGGGTTCAAAGCCAAAGCTTTCCGCAAAAGCCCGTGCTTCATGTTTGTCGTATTTAAACGCAAAACCACTGCTGGTTTCTCGTTTGGCATAAATATCGAGTAAATCAGCGGCAACGTCGCGAATTTTTTCCGCGGCTTTTTGCTTGGCTTTACTCCAGGTGTCTTTACCCAACGAATGCAGTGGCGCTTGCTCTGCATCGGTACCACTATAGCGACTGATTAAGTGTAGCGAGGCAACAGGAACATAAAGCTTTGAAGATTTAGCGTATTCCAACACTAAAAATTCGGTTGTCATGCCGCCAGTATCCAGTGTTTGTAGCCCTTGATAACGACCAATACCATGGTCAATGTGCACCACAGGTTGGCCAATAGACAATTCTGCCAAATTCTTAAAGATGGCATCTGTTTGTACTTCATGCTGCTTACCACGGCGTTTTGCTTGCTTGACGCGCTCACCAAGTAATTCATTTTCGGTAATAACCGCTATTGCATGCTTTGCTGCGCGGCCAGTGGTTTGAAAACTAAAACCTTGGTTTAAATGGTTAACACAAATACCGTAGGGTTCATTGTCTTCAGTAAATTCTGCTATCGACGCATATTCTGTTGGCTTAATTTTATTGTTGTTTAACAGCTCAAGTAAGGTTTCTCTACGACCTTGGCTTTCGGCTACAAAGATAAACCGATGTGCAGCATGTTCATCGCCAATATACTGATTTAACTTATCAAACGGCTGCTTCAGTTGATGGTTTACCGCCAAGTCTGGCAATGGATTGACACTGAATAACACTTGCCCGGCTTTTGTTAAGCCGGCTTGTTCTTGGTTCAGTGTAATTGTGATGCGATCAAACGGTTTTATCGCGGTAAAAAATGCGACCTCGTCGAGAAACAGTTTTTGTGGTTCAAGCAATGGACGCAGCGGGTCGTAGCGTCTGTCTTCATAGCGATAATTAATATCGCCCCAATATTGTCCAATTGCCTTTTCCACATCGCCACTTAACACAACGCAGGCATTGGCTGGTAAATAATCGAATAGGGTGTTGGTTTGCTCAAAGAAAAGCGGCAAGTAATATTCGATACCAGCGGGCATAATACCGCTACTTACCTGATGATAAATCGACTCTTTTGCCGTGGTTGCGCTAAATGCGTCGCGATACTGGCTTCTAAATAGGTTTATGCCGGCTTTGTCTGTTGGAAACTCATGAGCAGGTAATAAGTTGATAGACGATACTTTGTCTTTACTGCGCTGATTGTCTGGATCGAATAGACGAATTTCGTCAATTTCGTCGTCGAAAAAGTCGAGACGATAGGGCGTATTACTGCCCATCGGGAATAAATCTAAAATGGCGCCGCGAGCACTAAATTCGCCGTGCTCCATAACTTGATCTACCGCTCTGTAGCCACTGGCTTCAAGCGATTGACGCATCGCATGTAAATCTTTTTTATCGCCTTGGGAAATAATCAGCACATTGCCGTCTAAGTACTGCTTAGGCGCCAAGCGCTGCAGCGAAGTATTTACTGGCACTATCACAATACCTTGCTGTATTTGCGACAGCTTGTGCAGCGTTGCTAAACGTTCCGAGATAATATCTTGATGCGGCGAAAAAGTGTCGTATGGCAAGGTTTCCCAATCGGGGAATAAACAAATATCTAATTTGTTTTGGTTAATGCTTTCTAGCTCTTGCACGTATTTAAGTGCCGACGGCGTATCGTGTGTAATGAGTACGATAGGTGACTGCGCGCTTTGTGCGGCTTCTAATAAAGCGACACTGCTACTACTGCCATAAAGCTGATGCCAGCTTTTCTTATCGGGATTACCACCGTCTGATTTAGCAAGGATAGGAGAGAAAAGAGTTGTAGTTTTGCTCATCTGGCACTAGTGTTTTAAAGAGTATAAGAAATTGCTGTCATTTTAACTGAATATCAGCCAATGGTTAACTGAAAAATGACAGCAAAAAAATAATGAAATGGGGGACTTATGGAAACTTTACCTAAGTGGTTCAAGCCTGTTGCTATTACCGCGATTATTTGGAATGTGCTGGGCGTATTAGCCTTTACTATGCAAATGGCGATGACACCAGAAACGTTAGCAGCGATGCCAGAGCAGCATCAAGCCTACTATCAAAATATGCCTATGTGGGTCACGTTAGCTTTTGCTGCTGCAGTATTTGGCGGCGCAATTGGCAGTGTCGCGCTGTTTAGGCAAAAACAGGTAGCGGTTACGTTTTTCGGTATTTCACTGTTGGGTGTCGTGGTGCAAATGTTTCATACCTTTGTGTTAAGTGGTGCCACTGAATTTTTAGAAACGTCACAATTTGTATTACCTGTGATGATACTTATTGTCGCAATTATATTGTTTCGACTATCAAGGCAGGCCAAAGAAAGGGGTTGGCTCACTTCTTAAGAGGAAAAGGCTCGATTTTTCGAGCCTTTTTTTGTTATCCATCTACAGAATTTAGCGCTTTGTCGCAAATGTTACTAAATTGTCTACAACCATTGAGATTGCTGTGTGACCTGCAAGAATAATGAGATATATTGTACCGTTTCCGTACACCTTATTTTTCAATGTCAGGATGTTGATAGATGTTTAAAAAATCTCTTGTTGCTATCGCCATGTCTTCTATGGCGCTCGTTGGATGTAGCGAACCACAAGTAAATAATACACCACAAGCACCCGCTCAAGCAGAAGTTGCTCAAGTAAGTGTTGAAGAAGCGTCAAAGCAAGCAAATGCTGTGTTTGACAAAATTTTTATGGATGCGGTTAAACGCAACCCGGTAAGCCAAACGTATTTAGGCATTAAAGACGACTACGACAAGTGGAACGATTTAAGCGAAGAAAATGCGGTAAAAGAAATCGAATACGCTAAACAATCGCTTGCAACAATCAAAGCAATTGATCCTAGCAATCTTGACGCTCAAACTAAATTAAGCCGCACCTTATTTATTCAGCAAATCGAACAACAAATTGCCGATTTTAAATGGCGTTATCATTCGTACCCTGTAAATCAAATGTTTGGTACGCATTCGCAAATTCCTGCCTTTTTAATTAACCAGCATTTAATTACTAATGTACAGGAAGCAAAAGACTATATTTCACGTGTTATCAACGCTAAACCTTTAATTGAACAGTTGATCGAACAGCTTAAAATTAGAGAAGAAAAGGGCATTGTCGCACCTAAGTTTGTCTACGAACACGTGATTCGTGATTCAAAGAACATCATCACCGGCGCTCCATTTAGTGAAGGTGAAGACAGCACTATTCTTGCCGATTTTAAGAAGAAGTTAGCAAAAATTGATGCAACAGAAGCAGAACAAAAAGCGCTAATGCAGCAACTAACTGCAGCGCTAACGTCGCAATTAAAACCAGCTTACGATGGTTTAGTGACGTATTTAGAAGGTTTAGAGCAACGTGCTGATAACCGCGACGGTGCCTGGAAATTCCCAGAAGGTGAAGCTTTCTACAACAACGCGCTTAATAGAACCACAACGACTGATTTAACCGCCGAACAAATTCACGAAATTGGTTTAAGTGAAGTGGATCGCATTCATCAAGAAATGCGTGAAATCATGGTTAAAGTAAATTTTGACGGCGACCTAGCGGCATTCTTTGAATTTATGCGTCATGACCCGCAATTCTACTACCCAGATACACAAGAAGGTCGCGACCGTTATATCGCTGAAGCAGTAGCGCTTATCGACGACATGAAAGGCCGTTTAGACACGTTATTCTTAACTAAGCCAAAAGCAGAGTTAAAAGTTAAGGCTGTAGAAGCATTTAGAGAAAAGTCTGCCGGTAAAGCATTCTACCAAGCGCCAGCGCCAGACGGTTCACGCCCAGGTGTTTACTATGCCAACCTATACAAAATGGAAGCAATGCCGACTTACCAAATGGCTGCTTTGGCTTACCACGAAGGTATTCCAGGACACCACATGCAATTGGCGATTAACCAAGAGCTAGAAGGTATTCCAATGTTCCGTAAGTTTGGTCGTTACACTGCGCATACAGAAGGTTGGGGCTTATATTCTGAGTTCATTCCAAAAGAAATTGGCTTATACCAAGACCCTTACTCTGACTTTGGTCGCTTAGCGATGGAATTATGGCGTGCATGTCGCCTAGTTGTTGATACAGGTATCCATGCTAAAAAATGGACACGTGAGCAAGGTATTGCTTACTACGTTGAAAACACGCCAAATGCGGAATCAGACGCGGTTAAAATGGTAGAACGTCACGTCGTTATGCCTTCGCAAGCAACAGCATATAAGATTGGTATGATCAAAATCCTTGAGCTTCGTGAAAATGCACGTCAGCAAATGGGTGACAAGTTTGATATTCGTGAATACCACGACATCATTCTTCAAAATGGTCCATTACCGTTGAATGTGTTGGCTGATCGTGTTGATGAGTATATTGCCAGCAAATAGTTAAAAAAGCCTCGGGCTGTGTGCTTCGAGCTACGAGTTGAAAGCCTAGCAAATGCTAGGCTTTTTTGTGTAAAAAATATTTTGTCATTGCATGGCTGTTTATACAGGTATAAATGGAATATCGACTAATTTGACTTATTTGGCTCGCAATACAAATCGTAAATTTGGCTCGTTTTTTCCAAATCATATTTTTTACACGTTAAAAAACAGATAGTTAACTAAGTAGCTTTTGGACTTAGCGAGCCAAGTTAATTCTCGCTAAGTCCAATTCTCGTTTTCTGCAGAAACCGAGAATCTTGCTGGTCGCAATATTTGGTGTTATCTTGCTGTTTTAATTAATGATTTAGTGTGGAAGTTTTTAAGATAAGGTTCAAATTCGTTTGGACTTATAAGGAATTCCCACTAATAAGCTGTTAGTTTGAAAAGGAAATCATGGGTGCATTTGTATTTTTATACTTCTTTTTAATTATTTATGCGCTTGCTATAAGGTTTGCATCTAGAAAAGAGGTTTCTTCTAGTCATGTTGGTTGGGCGTATAAATTTCAATCTCTAACTTGTGTAATTATTACGTCATTATCTAGTGCATCAATTGCATTTCTTTTTGCACAAAATGTTGCAGAATGGATTTATCAATTTATACCAGCATTTATTGTCGCTTTTATCGTTGCAGCAGAAAAGCCTATTGATTACAGTAAAATTCAAACTAACAAGTCGTTAAAGCGCGACAAATAAAGCTTGGCTTTTGTCGCTGCGCTCAAAATTATAGCCAAGCTTTATTTGCCTCTTAACGAGGCGTTATGTTTCATGGAGAAACTGAGTTGAAGCAAGAAGATGCGATAAAAATCTTAAAATTAGCTCAACAAAAAGATTTACCCGAGCATTTAGATTCAAACTCTGAATTGGATTTGGATTGTGTTAAAGACTTGATTGACTATGGCTTTCTCCAAGCTATAGACATATCTTCAAAGTCTGGGGTTGGCTTTATGGAGCCCAGAATAACCTTGTCTGGTGTCGAGTATTTGGAGTCGCATACCAAACAATCAAAGTGGTATCACTCGTTTCCTAATAGAATAGCTGTCCTTTCTTTATTTGTTGCGATCATTGGACTTTGGTTCGGTTTAAAATGAAACATAACAAGTCACTTAAAAAGATAAACAGTGTTGTCCAATTTCTTGCAAACGACGCAACAAAATGGCCAACTTACTGTTTTACTTATTAGTGAAGCGTTATGCCTCTAGGAGAGATTTGTGGAATATTGGAAAGGCCCCTCAGAGTCCCTTCTAGGGATTGGCACTATTTGGACAGAATTTGATGAAAACGGCTATGCAGTCCGTCAAGTTGAGAAATATGGAAATAAATGGTTTTCATCTCGAGAGGAATACCATGATGATGTTGGCCCTGGACTTTATGATGGGCATATCAAAGAACTAGATTTGTCAGATTCCAATACAATTACCAAACAAGAGTTTGAAACTGTTTGGCAAGAATCATTAAAATAATCTGTACATTTGGCCCAGTCACATAGGGAAAATAACTAAGCCACCCACTGTAACTGGACAAATCAAAAAGCTAATCTAGGCTTAAGTTGAGCAAGTAAATTCCAAGGAGGGAATGATGCCGACACCAAGAAGCAAACAAATCTGTTTGCAAGCCACCCCGTATTACCATTGTGTAAGCCGTTGCGTTAGACGCGCATTCTTATGTGGTAAAGATAAAGTAACTAATACCTGCTATGAGCACAGACGGGGCTGGATAGAGCAGCGTTTGCTGTTTCTAGCTAATGTCTTTTGTATTGATATTTGTGCCTATGCGGTAATGAGCAATCATGTGCATGTGGTATTGCATATAAACCATGACAAAGTAAAAAGTTTAACCGATAGTGAGGTTATCAATCGCTGGCACAAGGTATGTAAAGGTACCTTGCTTACCCAGCAATTTGCTAAAGGCGATGATATTCATCAAAGCCTAATACCAACGCTAACATCCACTATAGAAATCTATAGACAACGCCTGTTCGATATTAGCTGGTTTATGCGTCTGTTAAACGAACCTATAGCAAGACAAGCCAATGCAGAAGATAACTGCACAGGAAGATTTTGGGAAGGTCGCTTTACCAGCCAGGCATTACTTGATGAAGCAGCACTTGCTGCTTGTATGGCCTATGTTGATTTAAATCCCGTTAGAGCCGGTATCGCTAAAACTCCCGAACAATCAATGCACACCAGTATAAGGCTTCGTGTTAAAGCCGCGATTAAAGGAGAGCAACCTAAAGCACTTATGCCTTTTGTAGGTGATCCCAGAAAAGATATGCCAAATGGTTTACCGTTTAAACTAGATGAGTACATACAGCTCGTTGATTTAACAGGTAGAGTAATTCGCGATGACAAAGCAGGTCATATAGAAAACACCTTGCCGACTATCATTAACAGGTTAAACATATCCCCAGAAAGCTGGCTTCGCCTAACCACAGAGTTTGAAAAACAATTCAAAGGCGCAGTTGGTCAACAAGCATCAATAGAGCAGTTTAGTGAACTTCAGCAAAGGCGACGACAAAACTTAACCAGTAGCCAACAAATCTTTGGCTAGCGAAGCAACAAAATACCTTCATAAAAACACCATTAGCCTGAGCTAAGGCATTGTTATAGCTAAAATAAGCCTAAACACGTTAAATTCATCGCTAAATAACCAAACATCATCAAAATGACCTTGAAAGTTTCATTTTTTCTTGTGGAGCCAAACCAACATTTGTGACAATCTTTAAATCATTAAAACGATGGGTGGCTCAATTTCTCCACCAAACATCATCAAAATGACCTTGAAAGTTTCATTTTTTCTTGTGGAGCCAAACCAACATTTGTGGCAATCTTTAAATCATCAAAACGATGGGTGGCTCAATTTCTAAAAATCAGCGCACACCAGTATAAAGCTTCGCGTTAAAGCCGCGATTAAAGGAGAGCAACCTAAAGCACTTATGCCTTTTGTAGGTGATCCCAGAAAAGATATGCCTAATGGTCTTCCATTTAAACTAGATGAGTACATACAGCTCGTTGATTTAACAGGTAGGGTGATTCGCGATGACAAAGCAGGGTATATAGAAAGCACCTTACCGACTATCATCAACAGGTTAAACATATCTACCGATAGTTGGCTTCGCCTAACCACCGAGTTTGAAAAACAATTCAAAGGCGCAGTTGGTCAACAAGTATCACTTGAGCAGTTTAGTGAACTTCAGCAAAAGCGACGACAAAACATAACAAGCAGCCGACAACTCTTTGGCTAGTGAAGCAACAAAATACCATCATAAAAACACCATTAGCCTTAGCTAAGGCATTGTTATAGCTAAAATAAGCCTAAACACGTTAAATTCATCGCTAAATAACCAAACATCATCAAAATGACCTTGAAAGTTTCATTTTTTCTTGTGGAGCCAAACCAACATTTGTGACAATCTTTAAATCATTAAAACGATGGGTGGCTCAATTTCTATTTCTTCTTAAAATGATGGGTGGCTCAATTTCTGTTAAATCATTAAAACGATGGGTGGCTCAATTTCTCCTCAATTTCTTCCTGCAGTATTGTTTGTGTTTTAGCATTTGTAGTCCTTCCCGAGCTGATTGTGGGTAATGGTAAAAGTATTACACCTGTACAATTAGAAATAGGGGGTTACTTGTGGTGTTTAACTGCTTTGGTGTTGGCTACGGCTTATTATGTGAAGACGTATAAATAAGTAGAAAAGAGATAAGTAAGGAAATTGAAAAATGGGGAAAAGTTTTCTGTGTTTGAGATGCGACCAATCATTAATGGCGGAAACATCTGAAGAAGTCGAAAGTGTCAGATTTTGGTCGTGTAAATCTTGTAGCAGTCGCTACACAGAAAATGGTGAGGGGAGATTGCACGATCGCTGGCTTATGCCTATAACCCTAGCGCTCTATGGTGTTATTTATGAAAAAGAACCACGCAAAAATCTTGAAAAAGTTACGGCAGATATGCGCCGAAAAGGCGCTAAATTTGTAGAGCTTTTGATTGACCATATCTCAAACGAATTAACAAATCCTAAGCAAAGAATGTCAGACATTCATCAATTCATACATGCAGACGAGCAACAATTAAGGCAGTTTTTAGCCTTGTTAAGAGATAAACTGATTAATTTTAGTGTAAATGATTAAAGAGAAGTTTATCCTTTGTTTTTCAAAGACACGATATTCAATTTATGAGAAGAAAAAATTACATAAGTCGCATTATTTTCTTGTTTGTTATTATCGCGCACACTTCCTTTGCAGAGGATGAAAAGCTTGCAGAAGTGTTTGCCAAATCGCCAGTTGCGGGCTCCATGGTTGTTGAGCATCTAGAATCAAAAAAAAGGTATGTTTACAACCCTGCGAGAGCTAAACAGCCGTTTACTGTAGCTTCTACCTTTAAAATTCCCAATACCTTGATTGCGCTGCAAGCAGGGGTGGCAACCAATGCAGAAACTAGATTTAAGTGGAATGGCACCGATTATTGGCTGAAAAGTTGGAATAAAGATCAAACGTTAGCCTCAGCATTTCAAGTGTCTTGTGTGTGGTGTTATCAGCAAATCGCTCAGCAAGTTGGCGCTGAGCGCTACAAAGCTTATATCAAATCAATGGACTACGGCACATTGCCTGATGCCTTTGATGTTGAAAATTTTTGGTTAGACGGTACGTTAAAGTTAAGCGCAGAAGCGCAGGTAAACTTTCTAAAAAAACTACAGGGGAAAACATTACCGTTTGAGCAGAAACATTTTGCCTTGTTTAAAACCATCATGCTTGCCGAACAAACAGCAACATATAAGCTGTATGGTAAAACAGGGTGGGCACCACAAGGTGAAGCGCCGGTTGGCTGGTATGTGGGGTATGTTGAAAGTGAAAATGGTACTTGGGTGTTTGCGCTTAACTTAGCGCTTAAACAGCGCCAGCATTTAGCGTTAAGAAAACAGTTAGCCAAAGAAGCATTAATTTCCCTTGGCGCGATACCAGCACCTCAGTAAACACAAACAAAAACGCCTGATTACTTTTATTAAAAGTATCAGGCGTTTCTTCTTCTATTTTTACTCTATTTAAGCTTTCGTAGCCGCTTTCATCCCGCTAACAAAGCTCGCTAATGCAGCCAGCATTTGCTCAGGGCTGTCGAGATGCTCTTCGATTAACTTGACCGTTGCTGAACCACTAATGGCACCACGAGCGCCTGAATCAAGCGCTGCTTTTACATGTTCCGGTGTTGAAATACCAAAGCCAATCACAGCTGGTGGCGCATTAAGCGCTTGTAGCTTGTCGATAAGCTCAAGTTTCGGTACTTGTGCATCAGAGTGCGTGCCAGTAACGCCAGCGCGACTCAATACGTACGTATAGCCTTTACTAAACTGAGCTATGTCGCTTAGCGTTTTCTCATTGGCATTTGGTGGCGCGATAAAGATTTGTGCAATGCCATGTTTTTCTGCTGCTTCTCTAAATGGCTGACTTTCACGAATTGGCAAATCGGCAATCAGTATGGAGTCTACGCCAATGCTAGCCAGCTGCTGATAAAAACGGTCTATGCCATAGGCGAATACTAAGTTGCCATAGAGTAGCAAGCCAATAGGTACGTCGGGTGCATAACCCCTGACTTGTTTCAAAATATCGAAACAACCGTCCGTATTCACACCAGCACTTAATGCTCGTATACCTGCTTTTTGAATCACAATACCGTCTGCACTGGGATCTGAGAACGGAATACCCAGCTCAAGACCATCTGCGCCGTTGTCGATTAAGGTTTTTATGATTTCAAAAGACAGTGCAGGGCTAGGATCGCCGATGGTGACAAAAGGAACAAAAGCGCCAGTTTCCATGCGTGCCTCTACAGCGTTAAACATCTTTTCGTATCGATTTTGCTGAGCCATTACTTTGCCTCCTCTGCATCTTGCGCGGCTAACACCGTATGTACGTGTGCTAAATCCTTGTCTCCGCGACCCGATAAATTCACCAAAATAATCGTTTCTTCGGTAACGTCTTCAGCCATTTTTAACGCTTGTGCAAGCGCATGAGACGATTCTAATGCAGGAATAATACCTTCACTTTTAGCCATCGCTTGAAAAGCTGCAAGTGCTTCATCGTCGTTGATTGGTACATACTGCGCGCGGCCTGTCTCCTTTAAAAATGCGTGCTGCGGCCCAACACCTGGATAATCTAAACCAGCTGAAATTGAATAAGATTCTTCAATTTGGCCAAACTTGTCTTGCATAATGTAGGTGTAATTGCCATGTAGCATACCTTTAGTACCTGCCGACAATGTTGCACCATGCTCTTCAGTATCAACGCCTTTACCACCAGCTTCCACACCAATGAGTTTAACGCCATCTTCTTTAATAAAATCTTGAAACATGCCAATAGCATTTGAACCACCGCCAACACATGCGATCACATAGTCAGGTAATCTACCTTCTTCTGCTAATAATTGTTGTTTAGCTTCAATGCCTATCATTTTTTGGAATTCGCGCACAATCGTTGGGAAAGGGTGAGGACCAGCGGCTGTTCCTAACAAGTAATGTGCTTTGTCGTAACTTGCTGACCAATCGCGAAGCGCTTCATTTACCGCGTCTTTTAGCGTGCCACTGCCTGCGGTTACAGGAATAACTTCTGCACCCATAAGCTTCATTCGAAATACATTAGGTTGCTGACGTTCACAGTCTACAGCGCCCATATATACGCGACACTTTAGTCCTAACAATGAACAAGCGATAGCAGTTGCTACGCCGTGCTGTCCTGCGCCCGTTTCGGCAATAATTTCGGTTTTACCCATACGTTTTGCAAGTAAGGCTTGTCCCAAAACTTGGTTGGTTTTATGTGCGCCACCGTGGAGTAAATCTTCACGTTTTAAATACACCTTAGCGAGTGGGTTTTTCACTAAATTTCGACATAGCGTAAGTGGTGTAGGGCGACCAGCATAGCTGGACAATAAATGATTAAATTCGTCTAAAAACGCCTTATCTTGCTGTGCGTCCAAAAATGCCTGCTCGAGTTGCTCTAGCGCAGGTACAAGTAATTCGCCGACAAACATGCCGCCAAATTCGCCAAAATAGGCGGGTAATGATGATAATTCTGATGCTTTCATTTTTAATAATTCCGTATTTCGTTAAATACAGTGTTCAATAATGTTTGGTCTTTTTGTCCTGGCGATGTTTCAACACCAGAGTTGATATCCAAACCAAACAGTTCTTGTTCGTTTAATAGGTTGATTGCTTGCTTAATATTGCTTGCGGACAGTCCACCAGCAAGAAAGCAGCGTGATAATATTTGCTCGCTTTCGGCTAACGTTTGCCATCGAAATGGCTGGCCACTGCCTGGCGCCTTTCCATCTAGAACATAATGAGCGCAATCGGTGTTTAGTGGTGGTACTTCATCTTGCACCGACACCGCTTGCCAAATTTCTACATGTGCTGGCAGTTGCGCTTTTAAACTAGCGATGTAACTGTCACTCTCTTGGCCATGTAGCTGCACCGCAGACAAGCCTAATGTCTTGGCATACTCGATGACGGTGTTTTCGTCGTGATCAACAAATACGCCAACATAACGCAGTGAAGAACAGCTTTGTACGATTTTCTGCGCCGTATCCAAATCAACACAACGCGGCGATTTTTCCGCGAAAATAAGGCCTGCGTAGACTGCACCGGCTTCAATAAGCAACTGTGTTTGCTGCGCAGCTGTAATACCGCACACTTTGTTTTGTCCAAAGATTAATTGGCGACAGGCAAGGTCAAGATCGTCTTCAGCCATAAGCGACGACCCCACTAAAAAACCATCGACGCTCGGCGCAATTTCACGCACCTGATCATTGGTGTAAATACCTGATTCGGAAATAATAATGCGATCTTCTGGAATTGTAGGTGCTATGTCTAATGTACGCGAAATATCGGTAGACAGATCTCTCAAATTTCGGTTGTTAATGCCAATAAGTTTGGCGCCTAGCGCGATTGCTCGAGCGGTTTCTTCTTCATTTGATACTTCGGTTAAAATCGCCATGTTGTATGCTTGAGCAACATCAGCTAATGCTTGATATTCTTCGTCGTTAAGCACGCTTAGCATCAACAATATAGCGTCAGCGCCATAGTATCTTGCCAAATGCACTTGGTAAGTATCGACAAAAAAGTCTTTATTTAATACCGGGCATGTAACCGTGCTTGTTACCGTTTGCAGGTACTCAAACTTACCTTGGAAATATTTTTCATCGGTTAGCACCGAAATACAGGCCGCGTAGTTCTGGTAGACCTGACTTATAGCGCCAATATCAAAGTCTTCTCTTATTAAGCCCTTTGACGGAGAGGCTTTTTTACATTCGAGAATAAAGCCTGCATGGCTAGCGCCGGATTTTCTGCTTAGCGCGCCGTAAAAGTCTTTTTGTGTCGGCGTTAAACCATCAACAAACTCGCTCAACGGCATAGTTTGCTGTAGTTGCGCTATTTCAATGCGTTTATCGGCGACGATTTTTTCTAATACATTAGCCATTTACCGCTCCTTGTTGTGAAAGCGTTGCAAATGCCGTTAACGTATCCCAAGCTTGGCCAGAAGCAATTGCTTGTTGAGCGAGTTCGCCTGCTTCAATCAAGGTCGCTGCTTTACCATGCAAATATAGTAATGCTGCCGTGTTAATAGCTACTGCAGCATTATGAGCCGCTTCGCCTTTACCTTGCAGTATCGCCTTAATGATGTCGGCATTTTGCTCTGGCGTGCCACCTTTAAGCGCTTCTAAAGGGTACTCTGGTAATCCAAAGTCAGCAGGCGAAATGGATTTGGTGGTTATGTTGCTATCTTTTAATTCATAGACTGTTGATTCGCCGTGTAAGGCTAATTCATCAAGCCCCGCGCCGTGTACAACCCACGCTGCGCTTACGCCAGTTAATTTCAAGCTTTGGGCAATAATAGGGAGTAAAGTTGGCGTATAAACGCCTAACAGCATGGTGCTAGGTTTTGCAGGATTAACTAAAGGGCCAAGGATATTGAATAGGGTGCGAATTCCCATTGCTTGTCTTACTGGACCAGCATGTCTAAACCCTGCGTGGTAAGCTGGCGCAAAGAGAAAACATAGATTGGTTTCATCTAAACACTGCTTTGCTACTTCTGGCGACATTGATAAATTGACGCCAAAGGCTTCAAGTAAATCAGCGCTACCCGACATACTCGATACGCTGCGATTTCCGTGCTTTGCCATCTTTATGCCACAGCTGGCAGCAACAATGGCTGATGTCGTTGAAATGTTAATCGTGTTTGCGCCGTCTCCTCCTGTTCCTACGCAATCGGTGACAGGGTAACCGGTGCTTGGAAATGCTGTTGCATGTTCACGAATCGCGGTTGCTGCACCAGCGATTTCTTCTGACGATTCACCTTTAAGTTTCAACGCCGTTAACACTGCAGCAAGCAGCGCTGGCTCGACATTACCTGTGATCATTTGCTCAAAAAACTGATGTGATTGCGCTTGAGATAACGCGTTACCTTCTACAAGTTGTTGTAATACTTCAGACATTTTCGTTCTCTTTCGTTAATGCAAGCAAATGCGTTAAAGTTTGTTCGATTAAATTGCTGCCATACGTGGTTAATATAGATTCAGGGTGAAACTGATAACCAATAATCGCATGGCTTTGATGTGTTACCGCCATACAAAGCGATTGATATTTTGCGATAACGTTTAAACAGCTCGGTACTTTGGTTGCTACCAGCGAATGATAACGGGCGACCGGCAATGGATTAGCAATGCCTTCAAACACGCCAGTAGCGCTGTGGCTAACGTTAGAAGCTTTGCCGTGCACTATCTCGGGCGCTCGGTCAACTTTGCCGCCAAAGGCTTCAACAATGGCTTGATGGCCCAAACAAATACCAAACATGGGTATCTTACCTGCTGCAAGTTTAATCAGCGCCAATAGGCAACCTGCGTTATGCGGCGCTCCCGGACCTGGCGATAAAACCAATACCGGTTGTTTGTCCGACTGTTGCATTTGTTGATAGATAAAATCAGCCGAGAGGGTATTGCGATACACAACAATGTCATAGCCCAGCGCTTTAAATTCGTCTACTAGGTTGTAGGTAAACGAGTCTAAATTATCTAACATAAAAATCTTTACGTTTTCCATTAGATCGCCTCCAACTGACTAGCTGTTTTTATCGCGTTTATCACCGCTTGTGCTTTTTGACGGGTTTCATCAGCTTCAGCTTGTGCTACTGAATCAAACACCACACCTGCACCTGCTTGAATATGCGCCATATCATCTTTGACAAAAGCACTTCGAATCACAATACAGGTATCCATTTCACCTTCGCCTGTCAGATAGCCAACCGCGCCACCATAACTGCCTCTGCGGTGTTGTTCTTGATCGCGAATCAACTGAGTAGCTTTTACTTTTGGCGCGCCAGATAGCGTGCCCATATTCATGCACGCCTGATATGCCTGCAAGGCATCTAAGTCATCCTGTAATTCGCCGCACACTCGCGAAACTAAGTGCATGACATGCGAATAACGGTCAACTTTTAGCAAATCAGCAATGTGACGAGTCCCCGGTTTGCTAACACGGGCAATATCGTTGCGTGCTAAATCTACTAGCATGATGTGTTCTGCTAATTCCTTTTCGTTAAGGCGTAAATCCAGTTCAATGCGACTGTCTAGGTCAAGACTAATGTTACCGTGTTGATCAAACCCGCGCGGTCTAGTACCTGCAATCGGGTAAATTTCTACTTGTCTGCTTTGGTGTTGATATTTTAGTGCTGACTCTGGCGATGCGCCAAAAATGGTAAAGTCTTCATCTTGCACGTAAAACATGTATGGGCTTGGATTAGATTGCTTTAACGCGTTGTAAGCAAGTAGGGCGTTGCTGCATGGCAGTGAAAAGGTGCGCGACGGCACTACCTGAAATATATCACCGGCAACAATGTTTTGTTTTAACTGCTCAACGATATCGCAAAACGCCTGATCGGAAATATCCACACTAGCTTCAACTGCGGTGGCAGCTACATTTTCTTGCGTTTGAATACTGGCTATAGGGCGCTCTAAAGCATTAGCAAGTTGTTCAACGCCCTGTGTAATTGCTGCCTTGATGTCTGTTTCTTTGGAAAATACATTGCCTAATACTTCACAGCTTTGCGTTTCATGGTCAATCAGCACCATATGCTCAGCAAGATAAAAGGCGTAGTCAGGACAAGTGTTTGCCCCCTCGGCAACTGCAGGTAATTCCTCTGCACAGGCGATTAAATCAAACGCGAACGTGCCTGCGAGGAATACACCAAAAGGGTGATTGGTTAAGTTTTCAAAGGTCGTAAATTGTCTTAGCGCCTGAAATACATTGGCAGACTTTAATCGTTGATGTTCGTCTAAATTGGCGTCGGGTTTGGCAAAGCTTAGTGTTGTTTTATCAGCTGATGCGTTGATTTGGCAGGTACCTTCTAATGCCGAGGTTACTTCATCAACAGCTGCTTTACCGTTTTCGGTAAGTGGGTATAGTTCAACGCTGTTTTGCTGGCATACCAATTTGACTGCTGCTTTGGTCAGCAACAAACTTTTTAGTTGATGCTTTTTATCGATTTCTGCTGACTCTAGCAGCAGGGTATTTGCTTGCCCAGCACATAGCTGGTTATAAACCGCTAACGGTTCTTTTTGATAGGTTGTTTTACGGACAATGGTTTCTACCGTGCCCTGTGTTTGTTTATCTGTGCTCATCGTTAATCCATATAATGCTGATAGTTACATGTAAAGCACACCGTCTTCGGTGTTGCTATCCTGCGTAAAGCGGCTGAAGCCACCAGATAAACCAACTTTTAACTTTTTGCTTAAGCATAATTTGCCTTTTTTAAAATAAAAAACCCGCTTACAAAGCGGGTTATCGAGAATATGTTTTCAATTAAACACTAGCTATCGTCACAACCCGTTAATTTGAGTTATGCCACCACCAAATCGTTGAAATAGTTTGTTGCGCTAGTTTCATTGCGTTGTATATCGCTGTACACTTAACATTAATTGATGCATATAGAAAACCGTATTTTAACGTGCTTGTCAACGACTAAATATCGTTGCCAATGGCATAAAAAAGGGTCACCGATAAAAATGCAAATAGATCTGCACAGCCACACCCATTGTTCAGATGGTCAACTTTCCCCGCAAGCCCTTGTAGATAGGGCAACGAACTTTCAAATCGACATGCTTGCGATTACAGATCACGACACGGTTACGGCATTAGATATTGCGAAAAATTATATTGAAGACAAGCAATTACCGCTTGAGCTAGTTCGTGGCATTGAGATTTCTACTGGCTGGCATGGTTTTGAAATTCATGTGGTGGGTTTAGACATAGATCATCGCCATCAAGCAATTAGTGACATTGTTGATAAGCATCAGGCAATACGTGAAAAGCGTGCGGTGATGATGGCGGAAAAGCTAACTAAGTGTGGTTTTGAAGGTATCTATGAAAAGGCTAAGGCACTAGCAGGCGATGGCTCTATTACCCGCGCACACTTTGCGCGGGTGCTACACCAACAAGGTAGTGTCAATACTATGCAAGCTGCCTTTGATAAGTACTTAGGTAAAGGGAAACGTGCTTATGTTAAACCGATGTGGAGCACGATTGAACAAGCGGTAGCTGCAATTGAGCAAGCGGGCGGCCATGCGGTTCTGGCGCATCCTATTCGTTACGATCTATCGGCAAAGTGGCGTAGGCGTTTAATAGAAGACTTTAAACATGCCGGTGGCAAAGGCTTAGAAATTGTCTTACCGCAAATGAATAAGCAGCAACGAGAAACCATGTTATCGTACTGTCAGGACTATGACTTTTACGCATCGATGGGTTCGGACTTTCATTTTCCGTCAAAGTGGAGCGATTTAGGACGTAATCTAACTCTGCCTGAAAACTGCAAACCGATATGGCAACTGTGGCAATAAAGGAATAAAGCAATGAGTCAATTTTTTTATGTGCATCCAGATAACCCGCAAGGGCGCTTAATGAAGCAAGCGGCGGCATTAATTCATCAAGGTGCGGTAATCGTATACCCAACCGATTCAGGTTATGCCTTGGGTTGCCACATAGGTGATAAAAAAGCGCTAGATAGAATTTGCGCCATTCGTGATATCGACAGAAACCATAATTTCACTTTAGTGTGTAAAGACTTATCGGAGCTTTCAACCTACGCGAGAGTAGAGAACAACGCCTTTCGCTTAATAAAGAACAATACGCCAGGTGCTTATACCTTTGTTTTTAAAGGAACCAAAGAGGTTCCAAAACGTTTACTTAACGAGAAAAAGCGCACCATTGGTATTCGAATTCCTGACAATAATATAACGCAAGCATTGCTAGACGAGCTGCGTGAGCCAATTATGTCGACAACCTTGATTATGCCGGGGGAAGAAAGAGCGGAATTTGACCCAGAGCATATTCGCGATATTTTAGAGCATCGAGTTGATTTGATAATCCATGGCGGGTATCTTGGAGAGAAGCCCACCACCGTGATCGATTTTG
Organism: Thalassotalea agarivorans; assembly: GCF_030295955.1. Lineage (NCBI taxonomy): Bacteria > Pseudomonadati > Pseudomonadota > Gammaproteobacteria > Alteromonadales > Colwelliaceae > Thalassotalea > Thalassotalea agarivorans. The sequence goes on along the minus strand of NZ_AP027363.1, from coordinate 1,824,731 downwards.
CCGACAGCGACGGTGACATTATAAGGGTGGGTGAAGGAGACCCAACGCCATTTGAATAAGTGGCGATAGTTTATTAGAAAAGATAACAATGACGACAAATAAAGCGCTAGGCCCAGACAAAAAGTCTGCTCAGTCAAAAGGGGAAATGGTACAACAGGTATTGCCTTTGGCCATGATCCGTGGCGAAGCTATGGTCGAAAAGCCGCAAGATTTGTTCATTCCACCTGATGCGCTGGAAGTTATCCTAGAAACGTTTGAAGGCCCGCTCGATTTACTGCTTTATTTAATTCGAAAACAAAAATTCGACATTTTAGATCTACCCATCGCGCCAATTACCGCGCAGTACATGGAATATGTCGACTTGATGAAAGAATTTAAGCTTGAACTCGCCGCTGAATATTTAGTGATGGCCGCTATTTTGGCTGAAATAAAATCCCGTTTATTGCTGCCCAAGCAACAGGTTGACGAAGATGAAGTTGACCCAAGAGCCGAGTTAGTTCGTCGCTTGCAAGAATACGAAATTATAAAGAAAGCGGCAGAAAATATGGACGAGTTACCTCGACTAGAGCGTGACAATCATCATATTGATTTACCTATCCATCCAGATTACGTGGCTAAAACGCCGCAAGCAACTGTCGAGATGGCGGAACTACTCGACGCACTGCGCGGCGTGATGAAACGCAGTGAAGCCTTTGAACACCATCAAATTCACAGAGAAACGTTATCAACCCGTGAACGCATGACTAACGTGCTTGCGCGTTTAAAAGATGGTAAAGAATCGTTTTTGGAGTTTGGCCAATTGTTTACGCCAAGTGAGGGTAAACAAGGGGTAGTGGTCACCTTTTTGGCTATTTTAGAATTAGTAAAAGAGTCTTTAGTTGAGTGCGTGCAAGCGCAGGTCTATGGCCCTATACAAGTGAGGTTGAAACATGAAAAAGTTGAATCATAAAGAGCTGAAAAAGCTAATTGAAGCAACAATATTTGTCAGCCCGCATCCGATTAGTGTTGTAAAGATGAAAGAAACAACGTTGTCTGACATTGATACAACAACAAAACAAATCAAATTACTGCTTGAAGAGTTACAAAACGACTATCAAGACAAAGGCATTGAGCTTGTCGAAGTGGCCTCTGGCTATCGTTTTCAAGCGGTAGCTAGCTTAAGTGACGATTTATCTTATTTATTCAAAGAAAGAGCGCCTAAATATTCAAGAGCTTTGCTCGAAACATTATCGCTAATAGCATATAAACAGCCTATTACGCGTGGTGAAATAGAAGATGTCCGTGGCGTGTCGGTAAGCAGTTATATTATTAAAACGCTACTAGAGCGAGAGTGGATTCGCGTGATTGGTCACAAAGAGGTACCGGGTAGACCAGCTCTGTATGGCACTACTAAGGCGTTTTTAGATTATTTCAATTTAACCTCGCTTGAACAGTTGCCAGTGCTAGAAGATATTGAACCGATTGATGTGCCTGAATTAGAGTTAGTGTCGGAAGGCCAACCGGTTCATTAAGCCGATTTAAATAGAGTAAAACCAGCGCTAGCCTGCTACAATAGCGCTTTATCCAGTAATGATGTCAGCAACCTAGATTACTGACGGGAGAAGATACATGTCTGAAAAACTACAAAAGGTCCTTGCACGTGCAGGTAAGGGCTCTCGCCGCGAAATGGAAAAACTCATCAGCGAAGGTCGCGTTAGTGTTGACGGTAAAGTTGCCTATTTGGGCGATCGTATCGAAGGTACCGAGCAGGTTCGTGTAGATGGCCACGCCGTCAAACTTAAATCTGCCGATGAAGATATTTGTCGCGTGTTAATGTACAACAAACCGGAAGGGGAAATGTCAACGCGCAAAGATCCGGAAGGAAGACCGACAATATTCGATCGCCTGCCACCACTTGAGGGTGGCCGTTGGGTAGCAGTTGGGCGGTTAGATATTAACACGCAAGGGATGTTGCTATTTACCACAGATGGTGAGTTAGCAAACCGATTAATGCATCCTTCACACAATGTAGAGCGTGAATACGCTGTGCGTGTGTTTGGTGAAGTAGACGATGCTATGCTGCAACGATTGCGCAATGGCGTAAATCTAGAAGATGGCCCAGCCAAGTTTCAAAAGATTATTTACAAAGGTGGTGAAGGCCGAAACCACTGGTATCATGTTGTGCTTTCAGAAGGGCGTAACCGCGAAGTTAGACGCCTATGGGAAAGCCAAGAAGTTCAGGTCTCTCGCTTGATTCGCGTGCGTTACGGTGACATGGAGCTAAATCGCCGCTTACCGTTAGGTGGTTGGGCGGAACTGCCACTAAAAGATGTAAATTATTACCGTCGCTTGGTAGGCTTAAAACCTGAAACGCAAAGTAAAGTTAAAGTTGATGAAAAATCTATTGATAATGCCAAGCACAGACGCATACGTCGTAGTGTTAAAAAGCATCAACAACGTCAAACCACAGCACGAAGAAGACGCAAATAATAAAGAGAAAATCACGTGACGTATCAATACATAGCGACAAACGCTGAGCTGGCAGACTTTTGTCTAAAGCTGGAAAACAGTGAATTTTTAGCGGTAGATACTGAGTTTGTTCGCACCCGTACCTATTTTCCTAAATTGGGCTTAATTCAAGTCAGTAACGGCCAACATTGCGCATTAATCGACCCGATTGAAGTGAACGATCTAGCGCCTTTTTGGGCGCTGATGAGTGATAGCAAAATACTGAAGGTACTTCACGCCTGTTCCGAGGACATTGAAGTGTTCTTGCAAGAGGGCTGCAGGCCGGTCAATGTGCTTGATAGTCAAATTATGATGACATTTCTGGGTCATGGCTTAAGTTTGGGCTACGCAGCTACGGTGAAGCATTATTTGGCGATTGAGCTCGATAAGTCCGAGTCACGTACTGATTGGACAAAGCGCCCATTGACCGAAAAACAAAAGCAATATGCCATTGCTGATGTGATTCATTTGCATGAAATTTTCCCTAAAATCCAACAGGAAATTAGCGAAACCACGTGGTTAAATGCGGCGATAGAAGAAAGCGAACGTTTAATAGAGAAAAAGTGTCAGCAGGTTGACCAAGAAAATCTATATAAAAACGTGAAGCTGGCTTGGCGGTTAAACCCAGAGCAACTGAATCGCTTAAAGGCGCTGTGTAAGTGGCGCTATCAGCATGCGATTAAGAAGAATGTGCCCTTGAGTTTTGTGGTTAAAGACCACACCTTATTTACAGTCGCTCAGAAAAACCCAAAACACTTTTATGCGTTATCGCAGTTAGAAGGGGTTGAGGCAAACGATGTTAAATATAAAGGGAAAGCCCTTTTAGCTGAATTGCGAAAAGCTAATGAGTTACCTGCGCAGGATTATCCTCAAAGAGTTCAACGCCTCGACGAACAACCGGGCTATAAGCAGGTATACAAACGGGTGAAGAACTTTCTAGCGAAGGCGGCAGAAGAGGCAGGTATTCAAGTGGAATTGCTTGCGTCTAAAAAGCAAATAAATCAGTTTTTAAAGCGCCATTATCAGATAAGCGATCGTCCGCCGGAACAAATAGATTTGTTGTCAGGATGGCGCAGAAGATTAGCCGGTGAAAAGCTTGAAGCCATGAGTGCTGATAATTTTGAACAATTACCAGGTTAATACCTGCAAATACGCGCTGGTAGGCGCTATTTTTCCTACTAAACACTTGTTATAATCGCGTCAATTTAGCGTAACGCGCACTTTTTTAGAGGTTTTATTGGATGTCGGATACAGAAACTCGTCCAACTAATTTTATTCGTCAAATTATTGATACCGATCTTGCTGATGGCAAGCATACGGAGATACATACTCGTTTCCCGCCTGAGCCAAATGGTTATTTACACATTGGCCACGCAAAATCTATTTGCTTAAATTTTGGTATTGCCCAAGATTATCAAGGTACGTGTAACTTACGTTTTGACGACACCAACCCAGAAAAAGAAGACATCGACTACGTTAATTCGATTATGGCAGACGTACGCTGGTTAGGCTTCGAGTGGAACGGTGATGTGCGTTATTCATCGGACTACTTTGACCGTTTACATGGCTATGCTGTTGAACTAATCGAGAAAGGTCTTGCTTACGTAGACTTTTTAAATCCGGAAGAAATCAGAGAATATCGTGGTACGTTGAAAGCGCCAGGCAAGAACAGCCCATACCGTGATACCGCGGTAGAGGAAAACTTAGCGCATTTTGAAAAGATGAAGAACGGTGAGTACAAAGAGGGTGAATGCTGTCTTCGTGCTAAAATCGATATGTCTTCAAGCTTCATGTGTATGCGTGATCCTGTGATTTATCGCATTAAATTTGCCCACCACCATCAAACGGGTGACAAGTGGTGCATCTATCCAATGTACGATTTTACGCATTGTATTTCAGATGCGATTGAAGATATTACACATTCGTTATGTACCCTTGAATTCCAAGATAACCGTCGTTTGTACGACTGGGTTATCGAGAATATTTCGATTGAATCGACACCTCATCAATATGAATTTTCTCGTCTAAACCTTGAATACACGGTAATGAGTAAGCGTAAGTTGAATGCGCTGGTTGAAGAAAAGCTTGTTTCGGGTTGGGATGACCCTCGTATGCCAACGATTGCGGCATTTCGTCGTCGTGGCTATACACCCGCGTCAATGCGTGAGTTTGCTAAGCGCATCGGTGTAACCAAGATGGACAATACGGTAGAAATGAGCGTACTTGAATCGTGTATTCGAGATGACCTTAACGAGAATGCGCCGCGTGCTATGGCTGTGTTAGATCCGATTAAACTCGTGATTGAAAACTACCCAGAAGGCCAAGTAGAAGAGCTTAACGTTAAAAATCATCCAAACATTGAAGAGATGGGCTCGCGTGTAGTGCCGTTTTCTAAAGAGTTGTTTATTGAAGCAGAAGACTTTAGAGAAGAAGCAAACAAGAAATACAAACGCCTTGTTTTAGACAAAGCGGTACGCCTGCGTGGTGCATACGTAGTAACAGCAACGCGCTGTGACAAAGACGAGCAGGGCAATGTAACAACGGTATATTGTCAGTACAACGAGAACACCTTAGGTAAAAACCCAGAAGATGGAACCAAGCCAAAGGGCGTTATTCATTGGGTAAGTGCTGAACACGCGTTGGATGCTGAAGTACGCCTATACGATCGTTTGTTCAATGTGCCTAACCCAGGCGCAGAAGACGATTTTCATAAGGTGATTAACGCAGATTCATTAGTGACTATCTCTGGCGCAAAAGTTGAACCAGCGCTTGTTAACGCTGAAGCAGAAAAATCTTATCAGTTTGAACGCCAAGGTTATTTCTGTTTGGACAGCAAAGACGGCAGTAAAGACAACTTAGTGTTTAACCGTACTGTAGGATTGCGTGATACCTGGGCCAAAATAAACGCCTAATCGCCCAACCAATTTAAGATTTAAAAAACCAGCCTAGTGCTGGTTTTTTTATGCTCATTTCTCACTTCTTACATTCAAATTCTGTGCTATAAACTATTGGTGTGCATTCAATTTTTTATAAAAAGGATAATTCAATGATAGCTCAAGCTTTTCTAGTTTTTGTCGGTGCTTACCTCATGTTCATCAGTTTGCGAGATGCAAGTTGGTTTGAATTTGTGATTGGCCTTATTGTTGTGCTTATGGCTGCAAATCGATTGTATTGTTTAAAAACGGGCAAAGATCATATTTTTCAACGTAAATCCTAGACTGTACAGGCTCAACTTACATGAAGGCCGTTACATATGACCCAAAAGCCGATCGCTTTAATCTATCAGAGCTTGCTATACCAACTATTGGCGATAATGACGTATTAATTGCGGTAAAGGCCTGTGGTTTAAATCCGGTTGATGCAAAAATTCACTTGTGGCACACAATGGCGCCACAGATGAATGAGCAATGGGTTGTTGGCTTAGATGTCTCCGGTGAGGTGGTCGACATAGGAGCAAAAGTCGATACCTGGCGTGTCGGCGATAAAGTGCTTTGCCATGGCGATATGATGCGCCCACATGGCGGGTTCGCTGAGTTTACCGTTCAAAATGCCGATACTTTAATTGCTTACCCAAAGGTTGATGAAGCAACGGCAGCCGCAACGCCATGTGCCGGTTGGACAGCGTGGCGTGCTTTGTATGACAAACTTAATATAACAGCGCATGACACTATATTGATCACCGGCGGCTCTGGTGGTGTTGGCGGGTTTGCTGTGCAACTAGCTCGTCATGTTGGTTTAAAGCAGATCATCGCTACTTGTTCGAGTAAAAACGCGGATTATGTAAAAGGCCTCGGAGCAACTCACGTGCTTGATTATCATCAACAGGATATTGTGCAATGCACGCTCGATATCACCAATGGGTTAGGAGTTGATATTGGATTAGATACCGTAGGGCCGAACAATGATGAGTTTGTTGCCAATGCGCTGCGCTTTGAAGGGCAGATGGTCGCATTAGTTGATACTGTTACCCCTGCAAATTATCAAGATGCTTTTATGCGAGGTTTAAGCTTTCATCAGTTAAGTTTGGGTGCAGGCCATCGAAATGGCGTCTTGGGTAGACAAACCCTGGTTCAAGCAGGGCAGGCGTTTTCTTCACTCATCGCACACGGCGATGTCACAGTAGATAAATTGCAAACAATACCACTTGATGATGTGCCAAGCGCATTAGTAGAAATGAGAAACCAGCGCACGGTTGGTAAGATAGTCTTTAAAGCGTAGGTGGGCTAGCTGGCTAGTCAACTAGTTTACGCTATCCAAAATAAGTGAAAATCGCTGCGATAACTGTGCAGCACTGCTAAATCCGAGGGTGATAGGGTGGGCACGCTGCTCGTCATCAAGAAAAAACAATGCAGGAAAGCCTGTGACGTTCAACTGCCGACTAATGGCTAAATGTTGCTGCAATTGTTGTTCTATCTCTTGCGACGAAAGCGCTTTAATAAATATTTCTCTATCTAAACCAATTGTGTTTGCGCAATCAGCTAGTGTTGATTCAAGTGACGGATTTTTAGCTGCTTGGTAATAAGCAGATTGAATTGCTTTTACCATGCGCTGCGCGCCATCCGCTACATACTTATCAGCAATAATAACAGCTCGGCATGCGATATAAGTTGAGCGGTAGGGCGTGTTTAACTGCCAATAGTTGTGGTTAAAGCTAACCTGTGAAACTTGTTCTATCTGATGCCAGTAGCTAGCAATAGTTGTTCTTAAATCTTCCGCCATTGGCTGGTTTGAATCGGGGGCTAATCCGCCCATCACCCAAGAAACTTGCGCGCTAGGGAACTCTGCAACAAATGCATCTAATTCTGGTTGAAAGCCATAGCACCAGGCACACATAGGATCCATTGCATACAACAACTGCATCGATTAGTTACCATCTATCAACTGCGAGCATGAAAATACCACCAAATAAATGGTGCCATTATCACAAGTTCAATACCTACATTAATCCACTGTTTTAGCACGGAGCCATCTAGAGCAATGCCAACAAGGCGAGCGACCAGTAAACCAAATAGCAACGAAGCAAAGGTAGCAGCGACCGTTTGTTGCCAAGGATGCCATTGATGATGAAACATCAATAGTGTTCCTATACCTATAAACAACCCCCACCAAATGCGTCGCTCAGTGGCTTCAAAAGTGGATGCTGGAACAGCTTTGTTGCTCACTAGCTCTGGGTTGTAAACCAGTACTAGCCCAACAAGTATCAGCACTGTACCTAGTCCTCGAAGTAATATCGCACAGTCCATAAAAATCTCCGGTTGTCCTGTTAATACTGCATTTAGTAAATACTGCTAATGGCTTTGTACATATCGCCAATTATTCAACGGCAAAGTAGCTTGTTGCATTGATGTATAGCGTCATCTCTTGCTCAACATCTAAATGATGTTCGCCATTGTTAGTTGAACTAAAAAAGCTGGCGGGTGACAGTGCTGTCGCCTGTTTTTCTTGCTGCCAACTGTGCGTGCCTTTTCCTTTTATCACCACAGCTTTTAAACCATCTAGCCCTTTAATCGTGCCAGTAAAACCTGCGGGAAGTTTGACAAAACTGCCATGTGGTGCGCCAGTCTTACCCCATAAGTAAGCTATTTTCACGTGAAATCGATTAAGCCACATAATATCTTTTGCGCTAAGCCACACAAGGTTTCGGTTGTCGACATTGATCGCGCTTTCGCCATTATCAAAGGCCTGATCAGCGGGCTTTACAAGGTAGGGGCCACTGTCAATTTCTAAATAGATTAAGTTGGTTTTGCCATTTGCCGCAGTAATATGCACATCACCAGCAGGTTGAGTCCAATATGATCCTGTGCCTAGCCATGTTTTTTCTGCGTTTGGATCATCATTATGCATCAGTCCATTGATAACAACGCCGCGGTAGCTAATATTGTGAATGTGAGGCGGGGATGAAAATCCGGGATTAAACTTAACTAACATGCCTGTTGCACTATTTTTAGTTCGGTCGCCCCACAGATCGGCGGCGCGCGGGCTGGCATCACCACGTAGAGGATTGAGTAATCCCCACTTAATATCTTTAGTGGCGATAATCGTGTGGTCGTTGGCCTGCGCAGAAAACAGCGGACATATGAACACCAAAGCGATAATAGAGGCGAGTTTATTCATTTATTTTCCTTCGATGAAACGACTATTCTGGATTGAATAGACCTTCCTCAAGTTGTTTGTAAACCCATTGAATTAGATAATTCCGTGCCTTTTTAATGAGTTTACTATCTATGTAACCATCACCAATTGTTAAGGACATTGAGCATGCCAAACAGTGTCACTTCCTAATGCCAAAATACACGCTTCTGCTGCTGTTAAACCTGCGTCAGGTACATCGATACCACATTCTCTTCTGTATGGTTGCGTTAAAGAGTCTGAATGGTAATAAATTTGGCAGTCGCCAGCTCCAACGCCCGCACGTAAGTGCCATTCTGAAGCTACACATTTGGGATCGCTTTCACACATGCTTCTGCATTTGTCATTCTCTGAAATTTGTATGACTTGAGAGTTAGCAATAAATCCATTGTCTAACGACCAATAAGCAAGATTGTCTTCTACAACAATTGATAAGTCACTACAGGTAGCGTAGGTGCTGTCGAACTCTGCAGGAATCATCGCGGTTAATGTGCCTGTTGGTGTTACGTGTGTATCAGAAGGGCACCCTTGCGGAAACTCACCTAAGTTAGCGAAAGCCTCACAAAAGTGTTGGAAATTATACTGTGCATCAGGATGTTGTTCTCCGGCATTAGATACACGGCAATCTGCAACGTTCCAATTGCCATCATTGTTAGCGTCTTCTTCCGGATCGTTTGCCCCGTTTTCGTTGGTATCCCAACAGTTAATGCCGTCAACGCCATCGATACCGTCTATGCCGTCAACACCGTCGACCCCATCTACGCCATCTTTTCCATCTTGAGGACAGCCCGCGAGTAGCATGCAGCCCAATAAAACAAGCGATATTTGCTTCCAAGATTTGTACATTGAACGTGATGTAAACATGAATAACCACCTTTTTTAGATCACCAAACATTAGCCTTATAAACTAGTATTAAGCAATTTTACAAAAAGTCTATTTTTTTCAATAAGGTAAATAAGAGATGGTTGATTAAGACTGATGTCATGTAAGCACTGTCTTATCCATGACATTTCTTAAATTTCTTACCGCTACCACAAGGGCAAGGATCGTTTCGTTTAATGCGTTTGAGCATTGCGTCTTGAATGATTTTTCCGTCTAGGTATTTCCATTGATCTTGTTCTTGGATGAAATTCGACACTTCGTGCATAAGATGTAATTGGTCACCTAACAGGAAATAGGCTTTAAATTCGACGGTAGGGTATAGGGAGGTATCGTTTGTTGACTTTGCATTTACAACTTCAAGCTTGACCCAATTCGCTTGCTCTGCCCACTCTCGCAGTGACGTTAGTGTTAAACCTTGCTGAGAGACACTTGCATAGGTGTCGTAAATATATTCCACAGCCTGTGTAGCATAGGCGGAATAACGCGAGCGCATTAATGCTTCGGGGCTTTGCGCGATAATGTTACCTATAATGATGGGCTGGCAACACTGTTCAAAAGTTTCACCTGAACCGCAAGGACAACGCATAATCTTCACTTAGTTGGGTTTAATTGCCCAGATTATAAATTGCTCTGCAGATGAATAATAGGTTAGTGCAAGGTATTTGTATTATCGACCACAATACAGCGAGTATTGCCAATGGCAGCACACGCAGATAGTTCGGTTGCTTGAGACTGTTCTACCAACCCTTGGTCTAGAACAATAGCACTGCAATTGCCTTTGCATAACGCTGCTTTAATGTTTTCAATGTCGACTTTAACTTTGTTGCTGTGGATGCATAAAATGTTTTTGTTTTCATTACTCATTCCTTTATGTCTAGATAGCACGTCTGCGCATTGTTCGCCAATAACCAATATCCACTTTTTACGATGGCCATATCGTTGGTAAATACGTTGGTATTGCATAGACAATTCTTCTTTAGAACGTGTCTCCATATGCTCAATAAACGGTGCATTAAAACGTGTTGCTGTAGGTTGTTTTTGTAAATTCATAATACTGTATAAATAAACACTGTATGAATAAACAGTATATTTAAATTGAACATAAATCAAGTGTTTTTTGAACAAAAATTAGTAAATGTTGAAAGGGTTATTGGTTTACTTGGGAGAAAAACAAGTTGCGTGCTGAGAGCTGCGAGCTGTGGGTGTAAGGACTAAGGGCTAAGAAGTAAGGGCAAAGAAATAAGGGCTATTAATTAATCGACAAGCATTGAATGTTGAAAATAAAAAGTTCCTAGTCTCTAAAAAAGAGGTCCCGCATCAAAGTGCGGGATGACGGTATTCACTTGCTCCATTCTTCTTGCACCATGCACCTTTAGTACAACAGGGCGCGAGCTGTAATATCGTTCTGAGTATTAAGTCCCTGCAACGAAGTAGACAAAAACCCTAAATCGGCATACTAAACAGCAAACGAATAGCACTAATGTTATCGGCATATTGATAACTGATTCCGATGCGATCCCAGCCCATCCAGTCGTACATTAGGTTTTCACGAAACTTAAAAGTAATACCTGCCTCGAAGCGCGAATTAATGCTAATTTCACCCAATTGAAAATCGAGCGAACCAAAGCGTTGCATGTCATTGACGGGCTCGTAAAAGTTAACTTCTTTGAAGTACCAATGCGCTGAAACGAAAAAGCGAGGTTGGAAGTAGTTATTGCCTAAGGCGTACCAGTGAGGAATACCTACATCAAGTCCTAGTTGATAGGCAGCGTAGGCGTCTTGGTCAGCATCAAACTTACCTTCGTACGCGGCATAATAGAGGCGATTGGCAAGAATAAGGTCATAGTCGTCTATCCTGTAATCAGAAATAGCGGATACACCGGCAGAGTGGACAAGCACATTTTCGTTGGTGGTTAGGTTAGCAGCAAAGCCAAAATCTAAATAGAATTCCAAGGCAAAGTCTTGTTCAAGCTGATGCCTAAGAAATATACCTGGAGTAAAGGATAATGTGCCGATTTCATCAGGTAAATCTAGATCGGGCAAATCAACTAGCGAGAAATTAAAGAAACCTACCGAGACAGGCAGACGAATACCATAGGTGTTTTTGCCTTCATCTTTTACATCAAACGAAAACGGCATGTTAAAAATATTCGCTTGTTGTTCGCCGCCAGTGGTATAAAAACCGCCACCTAAATAATTGGCAAATGCATAGTGCACACTTCTTACTTCTTCACCTTTTATTGGTAAAGCGATAAAGCAGCAGACAAACATGAGCAAAAATCTAACAGCGTGAACCATGATGTGAGAGGCGCCATTAATACATAAGTAGATGTTATCTAATGTATATTAAGTCGGCTAAAAACAACAATTTTTTTACAATAGGTAGATCCTAGCTAGCAAAGCGAAGTAAGCTATAGAAAAGGATAAAAATAACATTACGCAATTTCATGATTAACAAAGCTGTTTTTTACTTCTGTTTACTGCTTGCTACTAATGTCCCAATGGCGTTAGCACAAGAAGCCGAGCGACCTAAGATAGGGCTTGTACTTAGTGGTGGTGGCGCAAAGGGCGCGGCTCACATTGGTGTGCTTGAAACGCTAGAAAAAAACAATATTCCTGTAGATTATATTGCCGGTACAAGCATAGGTGCTTATGTGGCTGGTATGTATGCACTTGGCTATGATGCGCAAGAAATTAAAACATTGATGTTTTCTACCGATTGGGCACTTGGCTACTCAGATATTATTCCGCGCAAAGATTTAAGTTTTGAAGACAAAGAGCTGCGCGACAAGTACAACCTACCAATAAAAGCAGGCTACAAAGATAACAAGGTAGTAACTCCTGGTGGCGTGTTAATCGGTCAAACGATGGCGATGTTGCTTAAGAGTAATACCAACTTAGTCAGAGAATTTGATTCCTTTGATGAACTCGCTATTCCGTATCGCGCCATTGCGGCAGATCTAGAAACCGGCAATGCGGTTGTACTTGATAAAGGCAGCATAGTAACCGCTATGAAGGCGTCTGCAAGTGTGCCAGGAGCGCTCGATCCGGTTTCATTGAATGGCAAAATTTTGGTCGACGGTGGTGTTGCTAATAATATGCCTGTAGATATTGTCAAAGCGATGGGTGCAGACATTATTATTGCGGTTGATATTGGCGCGTCATTGGCGAAAAAGGAAGACATTAACGGTACCTTAGCTGTTATGGGGCAGTTATCGACTATTCTTACCGCCAAGACCACCGAATACCAAAAAACCTTACTAACCCCGCGCGATATTCTGATTAGGCCTGATGTTGGTGAAATGAGCACCACAGATTTCGAAATCATGCCAGACGCCTATAAAATGGGTCTACTTGCAGCAAGTTCTGCTGAGCCTCGTTTAAAACAGCTTTCTGTTTCAGATACTGCCTTTACTCAATATCAAGAAAACAAAAAAGAAGAGCGCAAGGCTTGGTTAAACCCGCTAGAAAATGTTGTGACTAAAATCGTGGTCAATAATGCATCAAAAGTAGATGATGACATTATCCTTGAAAAATTTGATATTGCTACGGGGCAGGTAGTTACTTGGCCAGAGATTAAAGCCGGTATAGACCGTGTTTATTCCCTTAATGTATTTGAACGCGTTGACGTTGAATTCGATGATACCGAAGACGGTCGTGTTTTACAGTTGATCACCAAAGCTAAATCTTGGGGCCCTAATTTTTTCCACTTGGGCTTAAGCATTGAAGATGACTTTGACGATAGCGCTGTTCTTAGTGTCGATTTAGCTTATGTGATGACCGACATTACCGACAATGGCGGCGTATGGAAAAATGAAGTGTCATTAGGTTGGGAGCGTTCTATTGGTACAGAGTTGTTCTTGCCAATGGATGACGAACAGCACTTTTTTACACGTAGCAGAGCCGCATTTATTAATGATAAATGGCGCCTGTCAACCGACACAGGTGCGCAGCAAGAACTATTAAAACGCTATGTTGAAGCAGGTTTTGGCTTTGGTTATAAGCATACCGATTTTGGTATTGTAGAAATTGGCGCTTTGGGCGAGCGTGGTTATTTGGAAAATCAATCTATTAGCTCTGACAAACCGGATTTCACTTCTTACGGTGGTTACTTTCGTTTTGCCTACGACACGCTTGATAACATTAACTTTCCTACGCAAGGCAATCGCATAACGTTCGACGTTAAGTATCTGGAAGATAGTTACGATCCGCGCTTAACTACCATGCCAGACGATACCTCTGTTCAATACTCAATTAATTGGCGTGGCGCAATAAGCGTTGGTAACTCAAGTCTTGTTGGCATCATGATGTACGACAAAATAGAGAATGACTCTGACTTCACCGTTCATGTTAAAGAATTAGGTGGTTTTTTAAACCTTTCGGGTTACGCAAAAGACTCTCTCGTTGGTCCATATCGCTTTTTATCCGCGCTGTTGTATCAATACGATCTAGCTAGAGAAGTACCCGGCTCTTCTGGTTTACCTTTGTATTTAGGGGGCAGTGTAGAAGCGGGTAATGTGTGGCCAATTAATATGCGAGTCGATATAAAAGACTTGATATACAGTGGCAGTTTGTATTTAGGTACAGATACACCGGTAGGCCCAGCGGCCCTTGGTGTAGGCGTTGCTGATGATGGCAATGTTACCGTGTTTATTTCTTTAGGTAAGAATTGGTAATGAGACAGTTTTTATATGGTGTACTGCTGTGTTTAGCGTGTTCAGTTAACGCTAAGCAGTTTGGTAATGTCTATGTCAGTCAAGTGGTCAGCGTGTATGACGCGGATACCTTTCGTGTGAATCTACAAAACTTTCCTGATATTGCAGGAAAAAACATGCCGATTCGAGTCAATGGCGTCGATGCACCTGAAATTAGAGGTAAATGCACTTACGAGAAAGCGCTAGCTAAAAAAGCGAAAGCCTTTGCACAAGCCTTACTGCTCAATGCTAAAGAAATTGAGCTTAAAAACATGCAACGGGGTAAGTATTTTCGCTTTATTGCCGACGTCTACATTGATGGTAAAAACCTAGCGAATTTATTAATAGAGCACAATTTAGCGCGGCCTTATCAAGGCGGGAAAAGGCAATCTTGGTGTAATCAACAAACGGAGTAAACAACATGGCAAAGCACATTCCCTTTGGCGATCCGGTTAATCATGCCGAGTCTTGGGCATTTAATTTACTTAAAAAGCAGTTGCCAGATAATTATGTGCTGTTAACTAATGTTGAGATCCCGAAAAAGTCTGGTCAAGCAATGGAAGTTGATGCTTTGGTCGTTGGCGAGTGGGGCGTATACGTTGTTGATGTAAAAGGTTACATGGGTCAACTTGAAGCTGGTCTGCATGCTTGGACGCTCGATGGGCATCAAGTGGAGAATAGCCTGTCAAAAGCAAACTATGTTGCCCGTGTTTTGGCTGGCAATATCCGTAAAAAAGCACCTTATGGCGTGTTTCCACCTTGGTGCCAGGGCATGGTCTTTGTTACCGGCAGAGAGGGCGACGCTATCGATCTGCACAAGGATGCGGGTGATCTAAGTATCTATACACCACAAAACATAGTCTCTGCACTAACTCAGGAATGGGGCTCAACTGCTGATCGTAAATTCAATGTATCGGAACAGCAAAAGAAAGTTGTATTAGATACCATTGGCCAAGTGGCACTAATGGAAAAACGCGCTAAGAAAGTACAAGATTTTCAAAAAACCTTGTGTTTATACCAGCGCAATGGCATTGAAATCTGGCAAGCAGAATATAACCTCGGTGGTTGGAAAACCGATTGGTTGTTGAAAATTTTAATCGCAGCTGATTTTGAAGATGAAGCAAGCTATCGCCAACAATGTAATATGCTGACCGAGCAACTAAAGCGTTTACAAGCCTTATCTGGTTGCAGCGGAGTACCACTTTGCTCGTCGATTATCGATGATGGTGAGCAGATGGTATTACCCATCAAAATCCCTCAGGGGCGTCCTATACAGTTTTTTGACCCACTATCGGTTGATCATAATCAACGCGTTAGCATTTTGCGCAGAGCAGCTACATCGCTTCAACAAATCCATGGTTCCGGTTATAGCGTCAGTAACTGGGCTGACAATCAGGTATTTATTTCAGAGCAGGGTGATGTTGAATTCATTGATATTGAAAACACCAAAACCATGCAAGAGGATTTACAGTCCTTTGCACAAAGCTTTGAAAAGTTTGCTCAGCACATCGACAGTCCACTGGTAACACTATGGTTTGCGAAGGCTATAAAAGGCGAATGGATTTCACTCGACGAGCTTCGTGCAGAGCTTTCTACAACCTTGATGCAACACAAACTCAGTAAAAACGCTCAATCTAGCAGTGATGATATTTTGAATGGCCGTTACAAATTGGTTGAACGCATTCGCGAAGGGGACAATAGCGAAATTTGGCAAGCCCGACATTTATTGGGCAATTTTGACTGCAGTGTGGTGCTTTATAAGAACGTGTCTGAATCTTGGCTAGGTTTGAGCGACAGCTACCGCCGTATTAAAAGTTTGTATCACCCTAATATAGAACGCATCATTGAATTTGGTCGCTGCCCAGATCGCAATGAATTGTTTTTAAGCAAAGAGTGGGTAACAGGAGAAACCCTGCGCGATTTAAAAGGTACACTATCGCCAGAGCAAGCTGGCCTTTGGTTTGACCAACTGCATCAGGCGCTTGGTTATCTGCATCAGTTCGATATCTTTCATGGCGGTATCTCGCTAGCCAATATTGTAGCGCATCATGAAAAAGCGACGTTTGTTAATTTTGGTTTAGGGTTAGATGCAATTGCCAAAAAAGATGTGCGTCAAAAGGTAGATGTTGACGAGGAAATTTGGTCGGTTGAAGACGAAGGTATTCGCGATATTTTTTCTCTAGCAGCAAGCTTTATTATCGCGTTAAGCGAGCAAGCTATCCCGGAAACGCTGACGCTTGAATCACTCGAGCAAATGAAGCAAGGGTTAGACCCTACTTTTTTAACTGAAACACGTGGCCAAATAATAGAAGACGCCTTGCGTATAATTAAGGTATAGTAACTACGAAAGGTTTTTACCATGAGTTAACCAACAATAATTATATAGGTTAGTAGTCCATGCGTTTCATTCGTAACATCCTTGTTAGCTGTTGTCTAACACTTGCTACAGTTGTAGGTGCAATAGAAGCTCCAGAGGCGATTGCGCCCATGCTCGTTGAGCTTGAAGCAAAGCAAACCATTGCTGAAAAACACAGCTATTGGCTATCTATCGAATCACAATTGGCGCGTGATGATCTGCACAGTCGCGGCGTATACTACCGTCAGTTAGGCGCATTGCTTGAAGAGAAGAACGATATAAAAGCAGCGTTTAACGCTTATGACAGAGCTGTCGATATTTTATCTGCAATTGCGCCTACAGCTGACTTGGTTAAGTCCCATCAAGATCGTTCTTACATGATATATTTGCAGTCTAAAGACGTGTCTGAATACTGTCCTGACCGAGTAAAAGCACTGGCATTAGCGAGAGAGCTAAACGACTCACTCGTGCTTATGGAAACCCTAATTTTCAATTCGTTTTGCTATGAAAAGCCAGAACAATTGCAAGATGCATTGGCGTTGCTTGAAGAGGCAACGCAATTGGCAGAACAATACGACGATGACTTTGCTTCAAGAGCCATGGTTTACAATGCAACGGGGCATGTGTACTCACAAAGCAATATATTCTACAAAGCGATCGATTATTACGAAAAAGCATTTGCAGCCTTTGAACAAATAAATGATGAAACCGATGCGTTTAACATGGCGCATTCCATTTCGATGATAGCCACTGAACTAGCGCGCTGGGACGTTGCTGATAAATACAATCAGTACATGTATGACAAAGCAAAAACAACGGCAAAAACCTCTCACGATTATTTGTTTTTTGCCCATTACAACAGTGGACGTACTGCCTATTTTAAAAATGAATACGATCAAGCTATCGCATTATTAACTAAAGCGTTAGCTGAACGTCATACCACTGAAGAAGTGTACTTTGTGAAGGTGCTTCATGTGACATTAGCGAAAGCGTATGCGCGTAGTAAAAACTATGAAAAAGCGTATATGCACGCGGTGCTTTATCTTGGCGGAAAAGATAGCATCACGGTAAATAACAGCAATGATGTAGACGCTTTGGCGATAAAAGCTTATGGCGAAAAAGATTACCAGCAAGTGATTGAACACTTGATCCATCGTATTGAAATGGAGCGCAAACAAAAGCTCGATTTTATTCGAAACGAAGCGATTCATAAGGCGCTTGACCACGATGTGACTATGGCAACATATCAAAATCAAGCAATGGCGGCAGAGCTTGCGCTAAAAGAAGCGCGTTTGCAAAAGAGCGCGCAAGAAACAAAAGCAGATATATTGTTACTATCTTTGCTTGTGATTGTGGTGATTGGCTTGATAGCGGTTGTTATCAATGTGCGTAAATCGCGTGATGTATTTCAAAAACAGGCGCAAAAAGATGCGCTAACTAACATTTTTAATCGTGGCTATATTCTTAGCGAAAGCGAAACCCTATTCACACAAGCTAAAAAAGACAACGCACCGTTGTCGGTTATTTTGTTTGATGTCGATCACTTTAAATCGATTAACGACAGCTACGGCCATCAAACTGGTGATTTAGTGTTAAAAGCGGTCACAGACCTTTGCCAAACGTTTTTGCGTAAAACAGAGCTGTTTGGTCGCTATGGCGGAGAAGAATTTTTGGTTGTATTGCCAGATACTCATTTGGCAGTGGCCCAAACGGTTGCTGAACGTTTGCGTCAAAACATTGAGTCAATGACGGTAAGCGCCGACAATGCGCTTATCGAGGTCACTGTATCACTTGGCGTTGGCTGTATTAAGCCAGGTTATGAAAACTTTGACCAGCTGCTTCATGCTACCGATAAAGCATTATACAAAGCAAAAGAGGGCGGTCGTAACCAAGTGCAGCGCGATTAACTATTCGTTAATGTAAAGCACAACACTACCGCCGCTAAGTACGCTACCTTTATGGATGTTGATGCCAATACCTATGTTATCAACCCATGAAGTGTAGCGCGTTGTATCAAACAAAAAGCCAAAACCAACTTCGTAAAAATGGTTGGTTTTGAGTGAAGATTCCATATCACCTTGCACGTCTACACGTTGAAATTTGAGGTATAAGGACTCCGCGTCAAATTTACCGTCATGCAGCGAAATATGGCTCGTTAATCTATTGTTTAAGCGCAAACCTGATGGACTAGCACCTTGTGTCGCATCATCGCCAGCAAAGGTTTTACCGTAGAATACATATAGATCGGCGTCATATTGCCAGTGGCCCCAACGGGTTTCTTCTAGGTAAGACATTTTAACATTTGGCTCAATGACAAAGGCATTAGCAGAGGTGTTGAAGTAAACATCATCAAGTGAAGAACGCTGCGATATGCTGACAGGGTCTTGATAGTCATATTCGTTGTGGTGGTGCATCAAATATCCGCCTAATCGCAGTGTTAAAGTCCACTGCTCTGTAATAGGTGTTTTAGCGCCATAGCCTACATAGATAGATCCGATTTTGTCGGTAAAGCTGTCAGGATTTTGCTGTTCGGTAAAGGTTATTTGCTGGCCCTTATCTTTTACATAGGAAGCACTTAACGATAAATATGATTGCCAATCATCGTTAATATTAGGCAATTCCACAGTGTAAGGTATCGAAAACACGGACAGATTGTTTCTGACGCTTAAACTATCCGGTGTGGTGCCTGTATCAAGCTCAGGAATAAATTCATCTGGGTCGAAGTTGGCGAAACCCAAGGTTATGGTTTCGGAGTTACTGATGACGACTGCGGTCGCGAACACTTCTTCAAATTGCTTCTGCGCAATGGTGCTCGCGACACTAGGCAGGCAAACGGTGCTGCATAAAAAGTAGGTGGTTAACCTTGCTTTTTGTTGCCATTGTTTTAATTTCATCAGTCCAACAAGTTTGATATGTTTTAGTCAGATTACTTTTTCAATAGTCAGGTTTCAAGTCTAAATAAGGTGTGAGTTAGTTTATGAGAAGTTTGTTTTCCAATCGTCAGTTAGCTTTATTGTTTTTGTTTAACGTTGCATTGGGAATGGCCTTTATTCGCTTCACTCCGCTTATGTTCAGCTACGGCAAAGAACATTTCGACAGTGTCTGGCAAATACTAATGACAACACCGTTTTTGCTGTTCTATTGGGTATTCGGCATTTTTGTGTTTATTTTTATTAGCTTTTCGCTGGTAAAGGTCGTTGCCACCAATTTATATGAACAACTAGCTGGATGGTTTTACGTGTTGCTGGCGTTAATTCCCATCACAGCGTTTGTCATGACTAAATTGGCTACCCATAAAAGATACGGCGCGTTCACAAAGCGTGCATTGATTATTATAGGGCTCGCGATAGCCAACTATGTATCGCTTTATAGCTTCTTTTTGTCGATGGGGGTGTAAGCACCTAACGCAGAACGCTGGTGCTTACAGAGTTTTGTTAGTGCCCAAATTGAACGCGAACGCCAGCGTTTACGGTAAAGCCATCATTTCTTGACCATATATCAGTCGTCCAAACGCCGCTAGGTGCTTGCGCTGGCAGAACAAGCGGATCAATTTTGGTTTGGCGCACGTTTAACAAATTTTCAGCGTTAATGAACCAGCTTACATTCCCCAATGTAATTTGGCCTAATAATCCGAGGTGCCAGTAGGCTTTACTTTTGCTTCTATATGGGTTGTTTTCTAGCAGTTGCGTGCCGGTGTAGTAAGCTTCAAAACCCAATAACCCTTTACCATGCTGTTCCCACATAATGATAGCGCCAGCTGAATGCTCTGGTGTCAGTGCGATAGGTCGTTGCTCTATACTGGTTAAATCTAGTTTGCTGGTATCTGTATAAAGATAACTGCCGGTAAATTTAACATCATGCCAACGATATCTAACCAGCAGTTCAGAGCCTTTTATGGTAGTTTCAGCCGGTGAGTTTACGATACGCACGCCTTTGTCAGAAGTAAGTGCTGGCGGCAATGTTTGTAATTCGGTTGCTTTTTCAATATTTGATTCAAACAAAGTTAGGCCAGTTTCCAAGCTACCAACAATGTACGTGGCGTCAATGGCTGCCGTGGTTGCACGTTCTTCTTCAACGTTTGTTAGAGGTTCGAGCTTTGATAACCCCGCGGCATCAATATCTTCAATAAAAGGTGTTGGTGCAAAAAAACCTTTACCAAATGCGCCACGAATACTCCAGTTTTCTGGATGGTATAAAAGTGAAATTCTAGGACTTAATTGGTTGCCATATTCACTGTGCCAATCTCTTCGAGCACTAACCGACGAAGAAATCTCGTCTGTCAGGGCATAGTCTACCTTTGCAAAAATACCGGGCACATCATATTGATAATCGAATTCAGAAAACGTTTCGGAGGTAAATGAATCACTTTGTATTGCCGTACCTATAACCCAATCGATATTGTCACTATAGCCTGAAACACTTGCTTCAATCAGTGAGCTTTGATGGCTGTCTATCTCGATTGTTGTGCCGTAGCTGTGATCGTCATCTTGTCTCATCGCTGAACCGCGCAAGCTAAAGGTATAGTTGTCCATAAAGGCTTTATCGAACACAAAACCTACATCATTTCTTTGTGTTTGAAGTAACTGTTCATAGCTAGTACCGTCGGGTAATAATTGCCCCGGCAGGGTACCGCCCGTTCTGTCTTCATACATTGTGCCAATTGTTAGATAGAGATTCTCACCGTTATCCCCACTCCAATAAAAACGTGGGCGTGCAACAACACGTTCATAACCTGCGATATCTATCCAGCCGTCTTTGTCTAAATCTTGTGTTTGCTGATGGTGAACGCCAGCCGTGACTGAGGCGCTAATGCTATCCGTTAGCGGACTAGCAAAGTATGCCGTTAAATCTTGTCCCTGTTTCGAGGTTAAATTTAGCAGCACTTCACCTTCAAATTCGTCTTTTGGTTGTCGTGATATCAAATTGATCACGCCGCCTAGTGCTGAGCCACCATACATAGAGGAAGCAGAACCTTTGATGATCTCTACCGTTGCTAAATCAGTTGGCGGAATTTGCATTAGCCCAATAGACGGTGTTTGTCCGCCATATAGAGGCAAACCATCACTTAGCAATTGCGTATAGCGACCATACATACTTTGTAGTCTAATGTTTGCATTGCCCATGGCGGGTGAGGTGGTTTGTACTCTTACGCCACCTGTTTCAGCAACTAGCATAGAGATATTGCCTGGGCGCATAAGCGCCTTTTCCTGAATTTCTTCGCCGTTAATAATTTCTATGCGTGTTGGCGAGTGGCTAACGATACGGCCTAAACGGTTAGCTCTTACTTGTATTTTTTCAATCGAATCTTCTTCATGGTGATGCTCGTCATGATGTTCATCATGGTGCTCATCGGCGTGTGTTTGTTCTGGTGTATTAGTTTGTATTGTTTCGTCAATATTAGTAGCGCTTACTGTTGCACAAAACAAAGCTGATATTGATAATGAAAAGGATGCATTAAGCACCTGTTTTATTGTCATATTTGTTGCAGATTTTGTCTCTTTTATTTTGCGCTAATGTAGCGCAATGTGGTGTTAAAAACTAACGTAATTCTTCAAAAACAAGACAAATTCCTAAAAAAACACGCTAAAGCAAAGAAAGCCTCAAAAACAAAGCAAAAAGTTCGGTAAGGAGAGCCGATAGAAGACGACGTAAATATGCCTTTTGGCAAAGAAGAGTTATGGCTTAGTTAATTATTTTATTAGGTTATACTGTACATTCGCCGCTTGCTTGGTAATATGCGTGCAAAACCAAGGGGTGCATCGTAGATGCTGAGATAAAACCCTTATTACCTGATTCGGATAATGCCGACGTAGGGATGGTTAAGTGATAAATAGCAGGTATTTCCCTGACGCCATTTATCCTAGCCTCTCTTTATTGGCATCTTTTAAAGAGAGCATAATGAAACATTTAAAATCATCACTTTCGCTTGCTATTGCACTAGCGCTTCAACCCGTTACTAGTTACGCACAAGATGCTGACACAGAGAAAGAGCAGCTTGAACAAGATATTGAAGTGATTACCGTTCAGTCTAGTTACCGCCAAAATTCTCTTCAATCTTCAACCGCATCTATCGCGGTGTTATCAAGCCAAGACATTGATACGCGCAATGCCATTAACTTAGAGGAAGTGCTTGGTGGTGTCGCCAACATTAATTTTTCTAGTGGTTCTCAACGTGCTCGTTACTTTCAGGTACGCGGAATTGGTGAAAGAAGTCAGTTTCAAGAACCGATTAACCCATCAGTTGGTTTGATTATTGATGACATCGATTTCTCAGGTATCGGTAGCGTTGCGTCGACGTTTGATATTGAACAAATAGAATTCTTCCGAGGCCCTCAAGGTACACGTTTTGGTGCCAATGCCTTGGCTGGTTTGATTTATATGTCGTCTAACCGCCCAAGTGATGATTTTGAAGGCGCAGTGCGACTAACTGCTGCCAATTACAACAGCTATGATGCTGGCGTAGTGTTATCTGGCCCAGCTAGCGATGCAGTTAACTACCGTATTGTTGCAGAGAAAAATGTCAGTGATGGTTTTATCGACAACACCTATTTAGGCGTGAGTGATACCAACAATCGTGACGAAACAACGTTAAAGGGTAGTGTGGCGATAGAGGCAAGCAATGATCTAACCATTGATCTTAATGTGATATACGCAGATTTTGACAATGGTTATGACGCGTTTAGCCTAGACAATACTCGTGAAACCCTGTCTGACCAACCAGGTGTTGATCAACAGCAAACGACAGCAGCGAGCGCTAAATTTACTTATACTGGCTTTGACAGCTTCCAGCTTATTTCAATCTTAAGTCATGCAACGTCTGATTTGACCTACGGTTATGACGAAGATTGGAGTTATGTTGGTTTACACCCATGGGAGTATTCTTCTACAGACTACTATTTACGTGATAAAGACAATACAACCGCTGAAATCCGTCTAGTTTCTGAACCTGAACATAGAATTTTTGCTGACACTACTGATTGGGTTGTGGGCGTATTTGTAAAAAATGATAGTGAAGATTTAACGCGCCAATATACCTATTTAGATAGCGATTTTTCGTCTGAATTTAGCGCCACTAATATCGCCGTTTTTGGTCAATTGGATACGCATTTAACTGATAAATTGACGTTAACCACGGGTGTTAGAGCAGAGCAGCGTAATACAGACTACGACAACACAGATGGTTTATCATTCACGCCAGACGATACCATGTTTGGTGGCAAGCTTGTGCTTTCCTATCAATTATCAGAGAGCAGCATGACCTATGCGTCAGTTAACCGCGGCTTTAAAGCCGGCAGTGTTAACAGTAACGGTAGCTTACCTGATGAATTGCGCGTATTCGATCCTGAATATCTTTGGAACTATGAGTTAGGCTATAAAGCTTCGCTACTAAACAACAGTGCGGTGCTTCGAGCTGCCGTGTTTTACATGAGCCGTGAAGATATTCAAATTAGTAGTTATCATTTAAATGAGCGCCCAGATGGTTCTTCTGAGTTTATCAGTTACTGGGACAATGCTGCCAAAGGTAGCAATGCTGGCGCAGAAATCGAATTTTTATGGGACATTAACGATAGCGTAAATATCTATTCTAGCCTTGGATTACTAGACACGGACTTTAGCGGCTTTACATACGCTGACGGCTCTCGAGAAACAGGTAGAGATCAAGCGCATGCGCCGTCTTACCAAGCAAACCTAGGTGCGAATTACTTTGTGACAGAGCAGTGGCTTGTAAACGTAAACCTTGATAGTAAAGATGGTTTTTACTTTTCGGACAGCCATCAAGAACAATCTGATAGCGTCACCATTTTATCGGCGTCGTTTAGCTATTTAGCCGACGATTGGCAAGTAAAAGTTTGGACGCGTAATGTAACCGATGAGCTATACGCTACACGTGGTTTCTATTTTGGTAATGACCCAAGAGATGGTTATACACCTAAAGCTTACTATCAATATGGTGAACCAGCGCGCTTTGGTATTACATTCGACTATAACTTCTAAGAGCGGAGGATAAGTGGATATATCTATAGAAATTAGCTTTTACCCGCTAGCAAAAGAAGCGTTTAAAGATGAAATTTGGGCGTTTATAGACACCTTGAATGCTGTTGAAGGTTTAACTGTTGTAACTAATGGCATGAGCACTCAGGTGTTTGGCGAATATGATTTGGCGATGTCGACAGTGACACAGCAAATCAAAAAAGTGCATCAGACGACCAATAGCGCCGTATTTGTTTGTAAATTTATTGGCGGTGACCGCTCACAGGTAGAAGCAAAGGCATGATAAACGAAATTTATGCTTATTTTGCGACGTTACCTATGTGGGAGTTAATCGCCGTATTTACGGCGATCATTTACGTCGTTTTTGCCGCAAGGGAAAATATTTGGTGTTGGCCAGCTGCCTTGGTGAGCACTGCAATATATACAGCTATTTTTTATGATGTATATCTTTGGATGGATGGCCTTTTACAGGTGTACTACTTTGCTATGGCAATTTACGGGTGGTGGGCTTGGTCTAAAAAAGGAAAGCAACAAGACCGCGAAGTACAGATACATCAATGGTCTATGTCTACGCATGTAAAGGCGATAGCTGTATTAACGCTGCTTTCTTTTGGCCTAGGCTTTTTCATGGCCAACTATACGCCTGCTGATTTTCCTTATATTGATTCAGCGACGACGGTGTTTGCCGTATTCACAACGTTTCTTGTTGCAAGGAAAGTGCTTGAAAACTGGCTTTACTGGATAGTGATCAACTCAGTGTCTATCTATATCTATATTGAGAAAGGGTTGATACCAACGGCGTTTTTATTTGTGGTTTATGTGATTATTGCCATTTACGGTTACATCCATTGGCGACAACGCTATACTCAATCACAAGCCATAGCTACTACTGCCTGATATATGTATGACTGACATGCTAGCGCATTCTCTTATTCGCTTGCCCTGTTTTGCAGGGCAACAGGTTTGCATTGCTAAAATAAATCAAGAATCAAACAACACGTGTTTTACTGTGACTCTTCAAGGTCACAAACAACCTAGTTACATTGCAAAGTTTGGCAGTGAAAGCATAGCCTTCAAGGCAATATACCGCTTGTTTGAAAACGTGACATCCAGCGTCGTTTATCATGATAGTCATTGGTTAGTTGTTGAGTTTATCGAGGGGGTTCAGTTGGCAACTGCCCATCTATCGATACAAGAAAAACTAACCTTGGTTGGGCAACTTGCTTCGACTATTCACCGCTCAAAGATATCAGAACATTTGATGCCAGTTTCGGCAGTTGATATTGCCAATTCTTTACTCATAGCGGTAAACCCTATTGAGCGTGAGTACAAGTTAATTAAACATATTTTGGATGCACAGCGCATTAGTGATAGCGACCAAGGATTAGCCAACTGTCATGGTGATTTGAATTTCAACAATGTTATTTTAGATAAGTTTGGTCAAGCTAAAGCGATTGACTTTGAATTTGCGTGTTTAGCACCCATTGAATATGAATTGGCCATGTGTTTAACCGTCAATGGCTGCATTAGCCGCAATGCCATTGAAAGTATTCTTAAAGGTTACGCCGCCCCAATTGACACCGATTTGCTAGAAGCTTATCTACCAATCTGCGCAGTGATAAACTATTTATGGTATCTGCAATTTCAAAAGTCAGATAAAAACTATAAGCAACAAATAAAAAGCCAATGGCATCTCATTGAGAGGCTGATTGTTTAAGTATGCACCATTACAAAAAAAGGCCTATAGAAACTATAGGCCTTTGAGGTGTTCCAAGTTGATTTGGATTTACATTAATTCGCTTTTTTTCTAACCAGCAATAAACTGATGATGCTTAACGCAAAAATAAGCAAAGTGCTGGGCTCTGGCACAGGTCTGTTCGACGTTCTAGGTTCACAGAAAGTGCATGGTTCGTCGCCTCGAGTCCAAATATTGATATGCGACCAATCAGTAACATAAGCACCTGAATTCGCATTTTCGATATCATTAAAAAGCCACAATTCAACCCATTGCGCTTGCTTTAGAGAAACCAAATATTGGCCATTTGCAACAAGGTCGTTAAGCACGTTAAATGTGCCACCAGGCCCGTCGTTGCTAGCAAAATTTAAGTTGCCCCAGCTTCCTGGTGCATCATCTTCCCATATGCCTACATGAACCCAATCGTTAAACCCGAATGCGCCATCGGCATCCCAAGCATCAGGGTAGGCTATATTGACATCACCTGGCGACAAAACAGTATCGTTGCCAGGAGGCGAGTCATGGACGAATCTACCTAAACATTGATCTGCATTATTGCCTGCAATAACAAAGTTGCTTACGTCACATAATTCGTCCCCAAGTATAAGGTCGGCATGTGACGAAAAAGATGCTACTACAAATATTGCAAACATCACGCTTTTAACCATGCGTTTAATAATTTCCATTTTATGGTCCTTAACCTAAGTTACTTCATTAAACCTTGGGTATTTATTTTTTACTTTTATATGGCGTTTAATGCATAAATAGTGCCTATATAAAAATATTCCTATTATTCAATGGATTAATGGTTTCCACTTTGCGTGTCTGCTTGAAGGTGTAAATTAAGCTGACACCTATCATAAGTATGACAATTTCGACTGGTTAAATATTACCTATGTGCATATCTCGCATGACTGTAAGTTGTTTCAAATGCATTTCTTGATAGTTGATAATGGCCTCAATCAATAGCGAGGTGGTTAATAATGATGTTCACAATTATGCATGTCATGGGCGCAGTACTACTTTGCGCGGTCTTACTCTTTGTCGTTTTAGCGGCAATTTTTGGAGAATGGTAATATGAAACAGTCAGTTAAACTTACACTACTTAGCTCAGCTATCCTTGCTACTTTCGGCATTGCGATGGCTGCAAACTACTTACCTGATGCAAACGTTAATACAGCTGCACCTGAGCAATCACAAAAGCTTTCTCACAGTGAGCAGCAACAAGTTGTCCCTGTTGCAAATGAAAAAGCTTACTTAGCTGGTACAACGAAAGTAACTGTCGAGACCTACCCAGTTTATGAAACGTCTCGCCAGTTATTAAAGTACCAGGATGAAGCAGGTATCAATAAGTTCGCCCACAGAAGGGTGTTAACACCGACAGACAACCAACCAGTAGTACGTATGAATCGAGATACTTATTACTCTATGGCGACGGTTAATGTCTCTAAAGGTGCATCGATTACTATGCCTGAAATTCCAGAAGGCAAATACATGTCTGTGATGGCTGTAACAGAAGATCATAGAATTCAAGCGATGAAATACGGCGCTGGCACCTTTGATTTGAAAACGCATACAGGTACACACTTAGTACTTATCATTCGTTTTGATTCAACCTTTAGCCAAGATGAAGTCCATGCGCTTCAAGATGCTATGATCATTGAGGCGGGCTCAGATCAACCGTATCAAGCAAAACCGATAAATGGCGAGTCACTTGAAAATATCGGTAAGCAACTTAAAGCAAAAGCACCGCAAATGATCGCTGAAATGGGGGGCACCGTAACCTACGGTATGTTTACCGATAACAATGACCCAATGTTTGATGAAGAAAAATATCAAGTGGGTTCTGCAATTGGCTGGGGTGGTGCGCAGTTAGTTGATAATATTTATGAGCTATCACCAACCTACGCAGACGATCAGTGTTATCAAATGACCTTTGCTGACCCTAAAAACAAAGCGTTTTGGTCTGTCACCGTTTATGACAAATTTGGCTTCATGTTTAACGACAAAGCAAACATCAACAGTTTGACGGCTGAACAAAATAAAAATGGTTCATACACGGTATCGTTTGGTTGTGGTGAAGATGCGATTAACAATATTCCAATTGATAACAATACTGGGGTATTCAACTTAGCAATGCGTCATTATCAACCATCACAGCAAGTCATCGACGGTTATCGACTAGTACCTACATTGGGTGTGGCGGATGTAAAAACAATGCGCCTATCAAAGCACGCAAACAATAGTAACCACGCTGAGTAGCAACTAAAGTGAAGCAACTAAATACTTAAGTAATTGATTTTTAACTTGATAGTTAGTTGCATCTTTTCCAGATTAGAGATTAACCAAACCAATGGAGTAACAAGCAATGAAAAAAGTGATGTTAGTAATAGCTGTTCTCGTTGTTGCAATCGCAGCTTTTTTAATGACTGAGGATAATCGCACTGCAGAGCAATCTGACGTTGTACCTGCCCAGCCTGCAGCGGAAACAGTCGTAGAAAATAATGTCATTCCTGTCACGGAAGAGAACTACACTGAAGCTGAAACAGCTAAAATGATCAAGCGCTGGACTGACAGAGGTGCAGATCAAAAAATGGTACATTTACCTGTGCTAGCGCCGAAAGGTAAAAAAGCACCTGTCGTTAGAATGAACCAAGATGCTGTATACTCCGTGGCGGTTATTCGCGCAGATGAAGAAGGCTATGTCACCGTAGGTATTAATGAATTTGTACGCACCGAAGAAAATAAAGATGTGCGAGACGATATTTATTTGTCGGTACATGTGCTTGATGAATATGCCTACGCGCCAGCTTACAAAGTAGGCGTAGGGACACATAAAGTGAAAATCTTTAGCGAATGGGCCTTTGTTATTTTCCGCTCTGGTGTTGAAGATAAAACAGATCTTACTGACGCTTTGGGTAATCAGCATCGCTTTTATGCTGACTATAGCGACACCAATAAACGTTACCAAGCAAAAAACTTTAATGCACAGCAACGTGATGAAATCACCGCTTACTACAAAGACAAGTTTGCAGGGCAAGATTATTCATATCCAGCAAGCCCAGAAACAACGCTTTCTCAAACATTGATCAATGCGTCAAATGCAAATGGTTGGGGCGGTATGCCAGTGGAAGTTGGTGTGTCTAACGTTTATCGTAACTCGGCAAACTTTCCTGCAGATAAGTGTTATGTTGTAACATTTGAAGAGCCGAACAATAAATACTTCACCTCGATTACTGTTTATGACTTAGATGGTTATATGGTTGATACGGATAGATTTTCAATTAATTCGTACGAATGGGAAAAGAATGAAGACGGCACAGTAACAATTCACTTCAACTGCGGCGAAGATGCAATCAATAATTTGATTACGGGTAACCAACCGTTTAACTTTGCCACCCGTAATTACGGTGCAAGCCAGGAAGTTGTAGACAAGAAATTCAATCTACTAGCGCTTGAAGAGGTTAAGTAAAGTATTGTTAATATATTACTAGCTAACATGATAAAAGCCAGTACATAGTGAAGTGACTGGCTTTTTTGTTGCCCAAAACGAAAAAAGCCTGCATTTCTGCAGGCTTTTGGAATTTGGTACGTTCGAGTGGAATACAAAATACGTCCATGTATTTTGCCCTTACAGGGCCGCTGTTAGCGTTCATGATACCAACTTACATCTAAGTTTAGTTTCTTAGAACTACAATATCAGAATTAGAGCAAATAATATTTCCGAAGATATAGTGTTCTACATCGAGTAAATATTATGCAGTTATTGTTTTGATATTTTGTTCCCAAAGGGTGAAATTAAACAATTTATATATTGCGTTACTGACCTTGATAATGGAAAACCATTACCTGCAGCCAAAGCCTTATCTATAAATCGTTTAATATTCGCTAAGAAGTTAAACTTAGATGTAAGTTGGTATTAAGTTCCCGGCAATTTTGTTAAACCACCTTCGGTTTGTTCAAATCTGTTTAAACGCCCCAAAACGAAAAAAGCCCGCATTTCTGCAGGCTTTTGGAATTTGGTACGTTCGAGTGGATTACAAAATACGTCCATGTATTTTGCCCCTAAAGGGCCGCTGTTAGCGTTCTAATTTGTTCCATACAAATTAGTTGAACCACCTTCGGTTTGTTCAAATCTGTTTAAACGCCCCAAAACGAAAAAAGCCCGCATATCGGCGAGCTTTTAGAATTTGGTACGTTCGAGTGGATTTGAACCACCGACCCCCACCATGTCAAGGTGGTGCTCTAACCAACTGAGCTACGAACGTAAAACACTATGTGTTAACGGAGCGCTATATTAGCGATCTGCCGTTTAGCTTGCAAGTCTATTTGCGATAAAAAGTGAAGAACTTTGTTCAACTGACCAAATTATCGCCACTAGGTCATTGACACAACTAATTTGCCTGTCTCAATTTGTTTTTGGATATAGCGAAGCCTAATAGAAAGCAGTATCGCCGCAACGGTCAATCCAACAATAAAGCCGATCCAAAATCCAGATGGTCCCATGCTTGGTACGATATAATCGGTAAGCCCTAAGATACATCCTATTGCTAATCCGATAGGCCAATAGCTGACAAACGTAATGTACAGGATTGCTTTAGTATCCTTGTAGCCTCTGAGAGCGCCGGCGCAAATAACTTGAATAAAATCAGAAAACTGAAATAGGGCAGCTAAAAACATCAAACTTGCAGCAAGTTCGATCACGGGTACTTCATGGGTGTAGATGGCCGCGATTTGATGGCGAAACAAAACAGATAGCGACGCGGTGAAACAGGCGATTAAAAAGCCCAGTACTAATGCACTCACACACATTTGTTTTGCTTGTTCGAATTCTCGTTTACCTACCGAAAATCCTACTTTAATCGTAACTGCCATGGCAATACTGAGCGGTACCATAAAGACTAACGATGAAAAGTTAATCGCGATTTGATGACTGGCAACCACTTGCGAGCCAAAGGGCGCTAGGAATAATGCTGCTACAGCAAACAAGGTGACTTCAAACAATAAACTCAGCGCTATTGGCACACCAATGCGAAGAATACTCATCATTTCGTCCCAATTAGGCCAATAAAATTGTTTAAAAAGCTCCGCTTGTTGCAGTTTTTTACTGATTAACACGTAAATCAGCATGCCAATAAACATCACCCAATAGACGATCGCAGTAGCTATACCGCAGCCAGCGCCGCCTAACGCAGGTGCACCAAATTCACCGTAGATAAATATGTAGTTGGCGGGCACGTTAATAGCTAAGCCTATTAATGAAATAATCATGGTTGGCTTGGTATGTGACATGCCTTCAGCATAATTTCTCAATACCAAATATAAACAAAACCCAGGCGCGCCCCACACAACATATAGCAAGTAGTCAAACATCAATACTTCAAGACCATCTTCCAACTTCACAATGTCATGCAAGTTCGGGATAAGACCATAAAACAATAGAATGAGAGACAGGGATAGAATAAGCGCAATCCAACCTGCTTGTGCTACGGGCTTGGCTATAGCGTCATATTTTTGCGCGCCAGCAAGTTGCGACACAATTGCTGCAAGCGCCATGACAATACCATATATCAGTAGAATCAGTGGCAACCAAACGCTACTTGCCACAGCTACGGCAGCCATATCTGTGGCGCTTACTCGACCCGCCATGACAGTATCGGCAAAACCCATTAAGTTCTGTACTAACTGTGCGATTAATATCGGATAAGCTAATTTGGATAAACTTTTAATATCGTTGAAAATTTTCTGCGCTGTCATGGTTATGTTCTAGAGTGCTCGCTAGCTAAAATTGTAACCTAATCATCGCAATAACGTTAGATTTTACTGGCGTTTATCTTGAAAAACTTATGTCCAGTCGCCATCATGCTAGTAATTCAGTTTGATGAGAATATGCATGTTTACAGGAATCGTACAAACAAAAGCCACTATTGCTAGCCTAACAAAAAAATCGGCGTCGATGAGTTACCAAGTTGAATTACCGATTGCCTATATAGCGCAGTTAGCTAAAGGAGCAAGCGTAGCAAACAATGGTGTTTGTTTAACAGCGGTGGACTTTGGCCAGCGAAATGAAACGACGGGTTTTATTGAGTTTGATGTAATCGATGAAACGCTGCGCGTGACCAATTTAGGGCAGTTGCAACAAGGCGACATTGTCAATATCGAGCGTTCCTTAAAAGCAGGAGATGAACTTGGTGGGCATTTGGTGAGTGGTCATATTCATGCTACGGCGACATTAGACAAAAAGCACGAAAGTTCTGAAAACTGTGAATTAGTCTTTAGCGTTGACGAAAAGTGGCAAGAGTACATTTTTGAAAAGGGCTTTATTGCCATCAATGGCGCAAGCCTAACCTTAGGTAAGGTTGATGGTGGCGTGTTCAGCGTACATCTTATTCCTGAAACGCTTTCTATTACTAATTTAAGCACGCTAAAGATAGGCGATCAGGTCAATATTGAGTTTGATCAGCAAACAATGACTATCGTTGAAACAATCAAACGAATGAAGGATCAGTTATAAAATTGTTCGTCGTCGGCGTCGACAAATAGCTGTAGTTTTTGATGATACTCATCAACATGCAAATTTAAGTGGATATCTTTGCAACAAGCTGGGCATTCATCGTAGTAGTCTTGGTCACCGGCTGAAAAATCGATGGCCAAATGAAGGTGATGACCGCAATGGGGACATTTTATACGTTTATTGACGAGGGAGTTGGACATACCGCTACCTATTTAAGAAGTCATCAGCTGTCTTTTAAGTATGGATCGTTTTACTGTATTTTCCATCTTTCTAGCCGTTAAAAACGCGGAACAAATGTTTCGCCAATAGCCTATATATCGAAGCGTTGAAGTTTTTCCCAACAATCAAGCGCTTGTGCCTGATAGAGGCCGCCAAACAAGTTAGTGTGATTAAGTAAGTGGTAGAAGTTATAGACGTGTTTTCTGATTTTGTAGCCATTATCTAGCGGGGCAACTTTCTCGTATCCATCATAAAACTCTTTGGGGAGATTACCAAAGAGCTCTGTCATTGCGATGTCGACTTCTCTATCGCCGTAGTAACAGGCTGGATCGAAGATTATCGGTCCGTTGCTACTAAAACCAATATTTCCTTGCCATAAATCACCATGTACCAATGATGGCGTTGCTTTGTGGTTAATCAAATCATGTGTTTTTTGCACAATGGCATCGATATCGCCAAATGAAATACCTTTTTCTCGAAGAAGTTGTAGTTGCCAACCAATGCGCTGTTCTGAAAAAAATTGTCGCCAGTTGCTACTCCACTGGTTCGGTTGCAACGTTGAACCAATATAATTGTCTTCTTGCCAGCCAAACTGACCGTGAACAGAGTCAACATGCAGGTTAGCCAGCTGCTCACCTAATGCTCGCCAAAATTCTGGGCTGCCTTTTCTAAATTCGATGAACTCTAATACCAAAAACCCTTTGTCTAGCGTTTCTCCGCTACAAATTACTTTGGGCGTGGCAATGCATTTAAATGTGCTTAGTTGCTTTAGAGCAAAGGTTTCTGCACTTAGCAGCTTTTTGTTGTCTTTGTGATTAAGTTTTAGGAAGTAGGGCTGTTTACCGTCTGAAATTTCAAACGCTAGATTGATATCACCGCCATGTACAGGTGTTTTTTGCTGTATCGTGAATGAGGTGTTTGTCGCCTCAGAAATCGCTTGCTCAATTGCATGCCACATGGATGTGTTCAATCCTTTGACTTTGGAATAGTCTAAGTATAGTCAATTAGTATGGGACTGTAGCGTTTATCAATTTTTTTTCAATAAGGGCGCTATGCCTATGTTGTTGCCAACGACTCTGCGGTAACTGTTGTTGGATACTTACAATTGAACGCCACATGTTGTTAAGTGCAAATTTGTTACTCAGCCAATAAGGCACAACACCTCCAGGGTCTGCAACGATTTGATAGGTTATCGCTAATTTTTTGTCGGACGTTGGTTTTACGATCCACTTTGCACGTTTTACATCGATTGCCGTAAGCGATTCAACATCTATATGCTTTGGAATAGGGTGCTTGCTATTGCGTACATTGATTTCTATCGATAAATCTTGGTTTTGGACAATGTCTGAATCGACATACATATAACGGTTACTAAATGGCCACAAGGTATCAAAGGTCGTTAAAAAGCTGTTTTTAGTTGGCGTGTGCTGTTCAACCAAGTGGCTTTTGCGCGCCGAAGCAACCCAATTGGGAATATGGTCGGTGTCTTGCAAAAACAATAAAAAACCCGACAACGTGGAATCAATAGTAAATTGCGCTTGCACTTCAATAAGTTTATCGAATTCAGACGGTCTAAAAGCGACGCTTGCATGTTTGTTTTTTTTGTGAATTTCCCAGTCGCGCTCACTTTGCTCACCTGCGGCAATAAAAGGACACAAAGCGAAACAAATCACTATGATTTTTATCATGAAAACACTACGCAAACATTGCATTACAATTGATTTTCCCCTATATTGCCGAACCTAATTTACTTTATATGTTTTAGTGTGATTGTCATCACATTTTATAAACAAAATTTTTGCACTTAATAAAGCAAGCGACGTTTCGTATGCGCCGCCACTGTGAAAAGGAAAAATCATGCCTATAATTACGCTCCCCGACGGTAGTCAACGTTCTTTCGACAACGCAGTATCTGTAATGGATGTTGCATTAGATATCGGCCCTGGATTAGCAAAAGCTACAATCGCTGGTCGTATTGACGGTGAACTTGTCGATGCTTGTGAATTGATCGAAAAAGACGCGTCTCTCCAACTTATTACCAATAAAGACCAAGAAGGTGTTGAAATTATTCGCCATTCTTGTGCGCATTTGTTAGGTCATGCAATTAAGCAACTGTGGCCGAATACCAAAATGGCTATTGGTCCTGTAATTGACAATGGTTTTTACTATGACGTAGATCTAGAGCACTCACTAAGTGAAGATGATCTGCAAGCGCTTGAAAAGCGTATGCTTGAACTAGCAAAAACAAATTATGACGTTGTTAAGAAAACGGTTTCTTGGCAAGAAGCGCGTGACACGTTTGAAGCACGCGGCGAAACATACAAAATGGAAATTTTGGACGAAAATATTGAGAAATCAGATCGTCCAGGTTTGTACCATCACGAAGAGTACGTCGACATGTGTCGTGGCCCACACGTACCAAATATGCGCCACTGTCACCATTTTAAATTAATGAAAGTGGCGGGTGCTTATTGGCGTGGTAATGCTGAAAACAAAATGTTACAGCGTATCTACGGCACAGCATGGTCAGATAAAAAGCAGTTAAAAGCTTATATTCAACGACTAGCTGAGGCTGAAAAACGTGACCATCGTAAAATTGGTAAAGCGTTAGACTTATTCCATTGGCAAGAAGAAGCGCCAGGTATGGTGTTTTGGCACAATGACGGCTGGACGATTTACACTGAATTAGAACAATTTGTTCGCCAAAAACTGCACGAATATGACTACGATGAAGTGAAAGGTCCATTGATGATGGATCGTGTACTTTGGGAAAAATCTGGCCATTGGGATAAATATGCTGAAAACATGTTTACCACAGAGTCTGAAAAACGTGAGTACGCGATTAAACCAATGAACTGCCCTGGACATGTGCAGATATTTAACCAAGGTTTAAAATCATATCGTGATTTACCACTACGCATGGCAGAGTTTGGTTGTTGTCACCGTAACGAACCATCTGGTGCGCTTCATGGCTTAATGCGTGTGCGTGGCTTCACTCAAGATGATGCGCATATTTTCTGTACCGAAGATCAAGTGCAGTCTGAAGTAAGCAAATGTATTGATATGGTATACGATGTATATAGTGCATTTGGTTTTGACAATGTTGTCGTCAAATTATCGACTCGACCAGAAAAGCGTATCGGTAGTGATGAGATTTGGGACAAAGCCGAAAAAGGTTTAGCGGACGCAATGACAGAAGCAGGTATTGATTTTGAATACTTACCAGGTGAAGGTGCGTTTTATGGTCCTAAAATTGAATTCACCTTAATGGATTGTTTAGGTCGTGCATGGCAGTGCGGTACAGTGCAATTAGATTTTGCATTACCTGAGCGATTAGGCGCAACCTATGTTGGTGAAGATAACGAACGTTATACGCCGGTGATGATTCACCGCGCAATTTTGGGTTCATTAGAGCGTTTTATCGGTATTTTAATTGAAGAATATGCTGGCAAGCTACCGACTTGGTTATCACCAATTCAAGCAACTGTGATGAATATTACCGACAAACAGGGCGAATATTGTCAACAAGTTGTAAAAAAATTGAAACAAAATGGGTTTAGAGCCAAAGTAGACTTGAGAAATGAGAAAATAGGCTTTAAAATCCGCGAGCACACTTTAAAGCGTGTTCCATATCTTTTAGTCGTGGGTGACAAAGAAATGGAAGCGGGCGAAATTGCAATTCGCACACGCGGTGGTGAAGATTTAGGAAAAATGTCAGTTGATGCATTTATTGAGAAACTAACGGAAGAAGTTGCAAGCCGTAGTTAAACAACAGACATTTATGTTTTTTACGTTCTTTGGAGGAGCAGACTATTAAAGGTCAAAGAGGCGGGCAAAAAGAGCCAGCACATCGTTTAAATGGCGCAATTACAGCGCAGGAAGTGCGTTTAATCGGCGTTGACGGCGAAGCACTAGGGGTTGTTTCATTAAACGAAGCAATGGATGTGGCAGATGACGCGGGCGTTGATTTAGTTGAAATTAGCCCAACGGCAAAGCCTCCTGTATGTAAAGCCATGGACTACGGCAAGTTTCTTTATGAAAAAGCTAAAGAGCAGAAAGAGCAACGTAAAAAACAAAAACAGATTCAGGTTAAGGAAATTAAATTCCGTCCTGGTACTGATGAAGGCGACTATCAGGTTAAATTACGTAACCTAAGACGCTTTCTCGAAGGTGGCGATAAAGTCAAAGTAACACTGCGTTTTCGTGGTCGTGAAATGGCGCACCAAGAGCTTGGTATTGAACTTTTAACGCGCGTTAAAGGTGATTTAGAAGATCTTGCCCAAGTGGAGTCTTTCCCTAAAAGAGCGGAAGGTCGCCAAATGGTTATGGTGCTAGCCCCTACAAAACGATAATAACTGGTATAGCAAGTAATAACGTTTAACGTTATTCACCACTATTATCTTTACGCTGGTAATGTAGGCTTGACAAGTAGTTGGTCTTTGTACGAACTCGCCTGTATTACTCAATTTAAATGGCAATTGCATGGCGCAAGCGATGCAAGTGAATGGAGTAAGTTCAAATGCCTAAAATGAAAACCAATAAAGGTGCTGCAAAGCGCTTTAAGAAAACTGCTTCTGGCGGTTACAAATGCAAACAAGCTGGTCTTCGTCATATCTTGACTAAGCGTCGTACTAAGGTTAAGCGTCATCTACGTGCTAAGAGCATGGTTGCCGCTTCTGATGTGAAATCAGTAGATCGTCTACTGCCTAACGCTTAATTAAGAGGAGATTAGATAATGGCAAGAGTAAAACGCGGTGTTGTAGCACGCGCACGTCATAAGAAAGTTCTTAAGCAAGCGAAAGGTTACTACGGTGCACGTAGTCGCGTATATCGCGTTGCTTTCCAAGCAGTTACTAAAGCGGGTCAATACGCATACCGTGACCGTCGTCAACGTAAGCGTCAGTTCCGTCAATTATGGATTGCTCGTATTAATGCAGCAGCTCGTCAAAACGGTTTATCTTACAGCAAGTTCATCAACGGCTTGAAAAAGGCGTCTATTGAAATTGATCGTAAGATCCTAGCTGACATCGCAGTATACGATAAAGCAGCTTTCTCTGTATTAGTTGAAAAAGCGCAAGCTTCTTTATAATACGTAGAGATATATGAAAAGGACGCATTAGCGTCCTTTTCTTTTTCTAGAGATTAAATCACAATGTAGCTAAGAGCTATGTTTTGATTTAATTTTTACAAAAACGACATTCGGATTTATTCATGAGTCTTAACGATCAAGTTTTAGCAGTAAACAATGATTTACCTATTAAAACAGACCTTCCTGTTCATAGCGGTAAAGTGCGCAGTGTATATTGGCTAACGGCAGAAGATAGTGCGCGTTTAATTGAAGAAAAAGGCTATCAAGTACCAAAGGATACGCCGCTAGCTATCATGGTCATTAGCGATAGAATTTCAGCTTTTGATTGTATTTGGCATGGAGAGGGCGGTTTAAAAGGTGTACCTGGTAAAGGTGCCGCACTTAATGCTATCGCTAACCATTGGTTCAAGCTGTTTAAAGACAATCAATTAGCGGACAGCCACATTCTAGATATTCCACATCCTTTTGTTTGGATTGTCCAAAAAGCAAAACCTGTGATGATTGAAGCCATTTGCCGCAGCTATATTACAGGCTCTATGTGGCGTGCTTATGAAAAAGGCGAAAGAGACTTTTGTGGTATTGAATTACCAGAGGGTTTATCTAGAGATAGTAAGTTACCAGAATTATTATTAACGCCGTCTACCAAAGGTATTTTAAAAGGTATTGATGGCGTGCCAGAAGCTGATGACGTCAATATTACACGTAAGAACATAGAAGATAATTTTGAAGCGTTTAACTTTAAGTCAGAACAAGACATCGACTTATACGAAAAACTTTTAAAAGACGGCTTTGCGGTCATTAGTGATGCTTTAGCTGCGCTTGATCAAATCTTTGTCGACACAAAATTTGAATTTGGCTACGTCAAAGACGTTGATGGCAACGACAAACTTATCTATATGGATGAAGTTGGTACGCCAGATTCTTCCCGCATATGGGATGGAGAATCTTACCGTGGTGGTAAGGTTGTAGAAAATTCAAAAGAAGGTTTTAGACAGCTTCTGCTTAATCATTTCCCTGATCCAGACATTTTATTAAACAAAGAACGTATGGATGAGCGCGAAGCGTTAGCTAGAGACAATGCGCTGCCTGTAGACGTGTTAATGGCTGTTTCTAAAACGTATACCGATATTGCAGAGAAGATCACCGGCGAAACAATTACGCTGAGTGAAAATCCAAAAGCAGAAATTATTGAAATACTGCGAGAGCAGTATGATTTGATTGCCGACTAATCATCACTTGTAAAACGCCCTACGGGGCGTTTTTTTATGCTTAAAAAATACGAAACAGAAAACTCGTAAACAACAAATTTGGTGATAAAAAGTAAAAGTGGTGTAATAAATTTCCTGCTTGAATGTTAATCATTAGTTTTATATCCTCACGATTCTCGTCGAAGGACAATATCAGATAATTTAGATGGACTGTATTGATGATTAGATTTTGTAAATTAGTTAAAGCCTTTCTTCTTTCCCTATACGCCGTAACCTCTGTAGCGCCATTTTGGACGCCTTTGCAACCTTATGCGTCGTGGTTACAACTCGCCGTTATGGTACTTATAACCATTCACTTGATAGAATTTTTGTTATTGCCAGTATTACGAGAAAAACCTAAGCAACATATGATACCAACGCTGCTCTATGGATTTGGTCATTGGTTGCCATTAAGAACTAAAAAAACAACGTAAGCTATGCTCAGGAGAATTCTATTATGGTAAAAATCGTTTCATTATTGGCTGGTACTCTAATCGCATATACAAGCGCAAGCTATGCAGATGAGAGATATGACCATTTTCCTGCGTTAGCTGCTGACAATACGACTCAGGCGTTATGCAATCTGGCCGAATATAATGCAAAGTTACAAGTACTATTAACTAAAGATACATTGACTGCAGAAGATATGGTGAAGGTACACGAATTAACCTACACCTTAGAAAACGCAATTCAGCGAATTCAAAAAGATTTAACTGCGGCTGCAACAGATCTAGAAGAAGTTCATTTAGCTTCTGAAAAACTCGACAAAAATACCGTTCAGCAGCAAGGTAAAACCTATTTGACAGCGCTTTCATTGCTGACCTCTCCAGCGAGCTGTAAATAACATCATTCAGAAATAGGTAGCGATTTTGCTACCTTTTTTCCAGCATCTGAATTAAAGCCACAGAAAATACAAATAATTCCATTGTTTATCTACATTTCGTTATAAATATTGTGTAGAATCTATCTCCATTTTTAAGTAGTAAAATTAGTCTACCTATCGCACCTAGGCGTGTACGAGGAAATCATGAATTTAGACGAAATTATTTTGCAAGCAGAAAAAGACGTTGCTGCTGCAAGTGACGTTAACGCGCTAGATCAAGTGCGTGTTAACTACATGGGTAAGAAGGGGTTGTTTACTGAGCAAATGAAAGGCTTAGCAAACTTACCTAAAGAAGAAAAACCAAAAGCGGGACAAGTGATCAACCAAGCTAAGCAGCAGGTGATGAAGCTTATCAATACGCGTGGTGAATTTTTACGTGCAGAGCAAATCAAGGCGAAACTAGCCGCAGAATCGATTGATGTCACTTTACCAGGTCGTACTAACGAGCTTGGTGGTTTACATCCGGTTACACGCACGATAAGCCGTATCGAAAGTTTCTTTGGTGACTTAGGTTTTGCAGTTAAGTCTGGCCCAGAAGTCGAAGATGATTTCCATAATTTCGATGCATTGAATATTCCAGAGCATCACCCAGCACGTGCAGATCATGATACCTTTTACTTTAACCCGAAGTTAGTACTGAGAACGCAAACATCTGGCGTACAAATCCGAACTATGGAAGCTGAAAAGCCACCACTAAGAATTATTTCGCCGGGTAAAGTATATCGTAACGACTACGATCAAACGCACACGCCAATGTTCCATCAAGTAGAAGGCCTAATGGTTGATAAAGATGTTAGCTTTACTCAACTTAAAGGTATTTTGCATGATTTCCTACATCATTTCTTCGAAGAAGACTTGGAAATTCGTTTCCGTCCTTCATATTTTCCGTTTACAGAACCATCAGCTGAAGTGGATGTAAAAGGTAAAAATGGCAAATGGCTAGAAGTACTAGGTTGTGGCATGGTTCACCCAAATGTCCTTAAGTCTGTCGGTATAGATCCAGAAGAATACACAGGGTTTGCTTTTGGTATGGGGGTAGAGCGTTTAACTATGCTCCGTTATGGCGTAAATGATTTACGTGCCTTTTTTGAAAACGACCTTCGTTTCTTGAAACAATTTAAGTAGGAATGCCAACAAATGAAATTTAGTGAATCTTGGTTACGTGAATGGGTAAGCCCAGCCAATACGTCTGAAGAGTTAGCACACCAAATCACCATGGCAGGCCTTGAGGTTGATGGTGTCGATCCAGTTGCGGGTGAATTTACTGGTGTTGTAGTTGGTGAAGTAGTTGAATGTGGCCAACATCCAGATGCTGACAAACTACAAGTAACAAAAATCAACGTTGGCGGTGAAGAGCTACTTGATATCGTCTGCGGTGCAAAAAATTGCAGTTTAGGGTTGAAGGTCGCGGTTGCTACTGTTGGCGCTGTTTTGCCAGGCAACTTTAAAATTAAAAAAGCTAAGTTACGTGGCCAGCCATCATTTGGCATGTTGTGCTCAGAATCTGAACTTGGATTAGCAGACAGCTCAGACGGTATTATTGAACTACCGCAAGATGCGCCTATTGGCACAGATATCCGTGAATATCTAGACCTTAACGACGTTACCATTGACGTTGATTTAACTTCTAACCGCGGTGATTGTCTTGGTATCAAAGGCCTTGCTAGAGAAGTAGGGGTTCTTAACAGTCTAGAAGTTAACGCGCCTGTAATCGAAGTTGCACCAGTTACCATTGAAGAGACTCGTGGTATTACGTTAACCGCTGAGCAAGCTTGTCCGCGTTACTTGGGTCGTGTTATCAAGAACATCGACGCGCAAGCAACCACGCCGCTTTGGATGGTTGAAAAACTAAGACGATGTGGCGTACGTGCAATAGACCCTGTGGTAGACGTAACAAACTACGTATTGCTAGAGCAGGGGCATCCAATGCATGCGTTTGATTTAGCCAAATTGTCAGGCGACATTGAAGTACGTTTTGCACATAAAGATGAAACTTTGGTTTTACTTGATGAAAACGAAGTAAAGTTAAATGAAGATACTTTAGTGATTGCTGATGCTGAAAAAGCGGTTGCAATGGCAGGTATTTTTGGTGGTCTTCATACTGGCGTTACCGCAGAGACTAAAGATATTTTCTTAGAGTCAGCATTCTTTGCGCCATTAGCTATTCTAGGTAAAGCACGTCAATACGGCTTGCACACAGACGCGTCTCATCGTTATGAACGTGGAGTTGATCCAGAGCTTCAACGTGATGCTATGGAACGTGCAACAGCCTTGTTATTAGAGATTGTTGGTGGTGAAGCCGGTCCAATCGTCGAAGCAAGTGCGCAAGCGCATTTACCACAATCGACAACGGTAACATTGCGTCGTGAAAAACTTGATGGCCGTATCGGCTTTCATATCGAAGATGCTAAAGTAACAGAAATTCTTACACGTTTAGGCTTTGATGTAAGCTTTGCCGACAACGTATGGACTGTTGTTGTTCCGCCATATCGTTTTGATATTTCTATCGAAGTTGACTTGATTGAAGAAGTTGCACGTATTTTCGGATATAACAATATTCCGAATGTATCGCCAAAAGCTACCTTGGCTATGAACGCTCAGCCTGAAGCTAAGTTTTCTGTTAACAAATTACGTGAAGCGCTTGTTAGCCGTGGCTATCAGGAAGCAATTACGTATAGCTTTGTTGACCCTAAAGTACAATCTCAGCTGCATCCGAATCAAGAAGCATTAATTCTACCTCACCCAATTTCAGCAGATATGTCGGCAATGCGTGTGAGTTTGTTCACGGGTTTATTGCAAGCGGTATCTTACAATCAAAATCGTCAGCAAAACCGTATTCGTTTATTCGAAACGGGATTACGCTTTATTCAAGATGATTCTGCCGAAAACGGTGTTAAGCAAGAAGCCATGATAGCGGGTGTTATTTGTGGTAGCCGCGAAGAAGAGCACTGGACGATGGAAAAAGCTGCGGCAGATTTTTACGATATCAAAGGTGATGTTGAAGCACTGCTATCGTTGTCTTGTAGTAACGACTTTACGTTTGAGAAAGCAGAAATTGATGCGTTACATCCAGGGCAAACAGCTGCCGTTAAACGTGGTGACCAGCTAGTTGGTTATGTTGGCGCGGTTCATCCAGAACTTGAAAGAAAACTTGGCTTAAATGGTAAAGCCTTTGTCTTTGAGCTGTCGGTAAGTGCATTAACTGAACGTGAATTACCGCTTGCGCAGGATATTTCTAAATTCCCAGCCAATAGACGTGACATTGCTGTTATCGTAAAAGACGACGTAAACGCAATAAAAGTGTTACAACTTATTGAAAATGTTGGCGGAAATTATTTAATTGGTCTAAAATTGTTCGATGTGTACCAAGGTCAAGGAATTGAAGAGGGCTATAAGAGCCTCGCAATTGCGTTAACCTTGCAAGACATAGAGAAAACGCTCGAAGAAAAAGACATTAATGATGTCGTTGATCGAGTTGTGGCAACATTGAAATCAGAGTTTAATGCAACACTGAGGGACTAAGCATGGCGCTAACCAAAGCAGAAGTAGCAGAACACTTGTATGAAAAAGTCGGGCTAAATAAGCGCGACGCCAAAGACATGGTAGAGATCTTTTTTGAGGAGATTCGACACACCTTGGAAAGTGGCGAACAAGTCAAGCTGTCTGGTTTTGGAAATTTTGACCTTCGTGAGAAGAGTGAACGTCCTGGCCGTAACCCAAAAACAGGTGAAGATATTCCAATTTCTGCACGAAGGGTAGTTACTTTCCGACCAGGTCAAAAGTTAAAAAGTCGCGTTGAAGATGGAAACGGCTAATTGACTTTGCAGTTGCTACGAAAAAGGCGGCCTTTAGGCCGCCTTTTTTCTTGCTAAAGATCTTTGCTTTACCGCTGAGACTGCCTTACGCCCACAATACGCGCAGCTCGACTTTGTTGCCATGTATAAAAAAGCAAGGCTGCCGCCGGCGATTAACGCGTTTAATTCAATCGGGATAGACAAACTGTAGTCGTGCAGTGTGTTTTGGGCAATGGTGGTGTCTACTTGCGTGACAAATAACCAAAGCTTTTCAACATGGTTGGCTTGCTGCAATGTGTCAAGGTGACTACTTAAGTAATCGACGCGCAGTATAAGCGATTGTACGATTTCTCCTACTTTAACCACTGTAATGTCGCTATTGGCTAAATAACGCTGTGCCAGCGTATCTAAACTCCCTTGGTAATGAATATCGGCAATGTGTTGATATTGCGCCAAATTGTATTGCGCCTCATCCAGTCTCCCCGCTAAGCGTTGGATATATTGTTGAATAAAGGCAGGCAATTGCACACCAGCGATAAATGCAATGGTGAACAATACGCGATCGAGTAAAGTGGCGATAAAAGCTAACATGCCTTCAGTCTGCCAAAAAAAAACGAACAGGTATAGTAAGTTATAAAAGAAAGCGGC
This sequence comes from Thalassotalea agarivorans, assembly GCF_030295955.1. NCBI lineage: Bacteria > Pseudomonadati > Pseudomonadota > Gammaproteobacteria > Alteromonadales > Colwelliaceae > Thalassotalea > Thalassotalea agarivorans. The sequence continues at coordinate 1,780,061 of NZ_AP027363.1, read as the reverse complement.
GAAAATCGCCGCTGTTTGTTTATTTGATAGGGTATACGTATTTTAGCCACGCCATCATGCGTAGTAATATTCGCCGTACCATAGAAACATGAACATAGTCGTGATCGTAATTAAATACTACCGCTTGTCCTTGCACACCAAGTGGTAGATTATAATCATCTAAATCTTCTTCAAGTTCGATTACGCCAATAGCAAAACCATGGGTCATCAGTCGTTGCGCACTAACTAGCGAACCATCTGCTTGATATTCACCTTCAGCCATCGCGGGTAAAATATCCACTAAAGTGCCCTTAAACACGTGGCCAGGTACAGCATCAAATATCACCTCCGCCGGAAGTCCTTTTTTCATTCGACCAAGTGAGTTTTGAAAAAACACTGCGCCAAAACGACGCTTTTCCTTAGGCACGAATGTCATCGACGGACGTAACGGTAAATTAGTTGCTCGGTAGCCAGGGCGCAAGGCAACAATGGTAGGTTGACCATCTACGGGCGCTCTAATAATTGTGCGCTCTAAATCGAGTTCGGCCTTTTCCACCGCCGCAAGTAATTGTGCGACATTAACGTCAACGCCATTAAACTTGGTTTCGGTATTAATGCGTATGCGTTCTTCGTCGGCAATCGCGCTGGCTAATGAGGCTTCTCCCGCTAGCAAGCGATTTAATCTGTTTTCTACTTCAGCTTCAGTTACAGGTGAATTCTCGCCACCAAGTTCTCTGGCTCTGGCATAGCGCTCGTATTCATCTCTTCTAGAGTTCACTTCCGCTTCGGCTTGTTTAACTTTTGAGGTCGCAACCTGTAATGCTGCGTAGTCGTCCAGTGAACCTTGTTTTGCTTCTTCAAGCGCTGCTTTGGCTTTGGCTAGCGCAATGCGTTGTTCCGTCGAATCGAGCGTAAACAATATATCGCCTTGCTTGACGAGTTGATTAGGTACGACATTAACTGTTGCTACCGTGCCGGTAATTTGGGGCACAATAGGTATAGTGGTAAATGCATCTTTGCCGAATTTGGCATAAGGATGGTTGTAATTCATCACCAGCATAATTGCGGTAATTATTACCACGCCACCTAGTACAGCGGTCGGTACGCTCCATTTGTTTAAAGGAATTTTAAATAACTTAAAGATACCCACGCAAAGAGCGGTGTAGGTTAGTATGATGAGCAAATCCATGGCTAATTACTCCTTCGCTGCTATCGCAGCTTTGAGCGCCGCTACTTCTTCTTGAAGCGCTGTAAGTTGTTGTTTTAATTCTTGTTCATCATGTTTGAGCTCGTCTACCTCTTCTTGAACAAAGCCCCATCCTTTGCCTGGTTTGTACAAGGTTGCCCAAATCCACAAAAATGGCCAAATAGCACCTAAGGTGAACAAACTTATCCACCCAGCCACATGAATGGCATCTGCTTGTGGATGGTTGCGTTTAAGTGCAATTTCATAAGGTATGTCGTGCACCACTATAATGCCGTAAAACAGCACGATAATGACGAAAAACACCATAAATAGTGCGAAGTAATCTAACATGTCACCTCCTATGTCCCTTGGGGTTTGCACGTTACATATGGTTAATGTTGTAACGAGCCTTAATTTTTTTATAACTTAATTTTTTGTTCATATTGTGCAAAACCGATGTGCTTAATATTAGCCCGCGTTTTTTCAATCAGTAATTTTGCTTGTTGTAAACTTAAAGGCGTTTCTTCACTTTTCCCATAAGCTAGGATTAGTAGCTGTTTGAAAACCACCGCTTTATTTGTATCGGATGCAAATAGATGGGTTAACGTGGCCGTTTGACTGCTACCATAGTATCTATAAAGCGCCCAAAGCGCGCCTTGATAGTTGTTGCTTTTTATCGCGCTAAGATACGTCGATTTTTGTTGCCTGCGTTCGTAGTGGGTAATTTTCTTGTAAAATTGCGCCAGCTGTTTACGTTTTATAAACGCATAAATGAGAAGTAATACAAATAAAATGGCGATAATCGCCGTCAAAATTACTTGTTTAGGCACCTGACTTAAAGGTGCAGCTTTGTAAGCTCGTAATCTGTCTAACAACGTACCGCCGGAAATTTCCCACGTTTCTTCTGGAATAGTGAGCGTTTGAACCATGTTTAATTCATTGTTAAACCATACGATCTCTTGTGCTGGAATAGTGTAGTTACCAGGTCGTTCGAATATGTAGGTGATCTGCTCCGTGCGAGCGCCAATGATATCGCCACGATTACTTTTATCTGATAGTTCGGCAGGCTTCTGATAGATACTAATGCCATCCACTTGTTTTACTGTAAATTCTGGTAGCATCATGGCGGGTATGCCGGTGGCAGTCACTGTTAAGGTCTTTTGAACCGCTTCGCCAATTTTGTACTCTTTATCCGCTTGGTAGTCATCTTTAATACTAATGCGCGCGTTTGAACTAACAAAATAGGCATCGTTTTCCGTTAAGCCTTCTGGCAACTCAGTGCTAAATGCAAGTGACTGGGTTTGATATTCACCTTCGACCACGCCTAATTCGTCATGATTTACTGATACGAAAATGCGAAAAGCAGGCAGTTGATAGTTGCCGTCCCTCATCGGGAAAATAGTAATATAACGGGTTTGCGTCGCCCAAGTTTCATAATTGACTTGTTTTGTACCGTTTACGGCAAGTCCAGACACTGGCATAAAAACAATATTTGGCATCGACGGCAATCGTACATCTGTTCCCTTTGCAAACCAGCGATTAGTAGCAATAGTAACCTCAAGTATTAGCGGCTCTTTGACCATGTATGGAGGCTTAGAAGAAATACTAAATTCAACTGAGAGTTCATTGTTTTTGATAAGCGTTTCAATAGTATTAGCATTGAGTGCAAACGAAGTGCATAGCATCAATAGGGTAGTGAGCAACTTATTCATCGTCAGTCTCCTGTGACTGCGCTTGATAGTTTTGCTGAATATAAAATTTTTGCGCTAAGAACCTTGAAGGATTCTTTTGCACTTGTCTCAGCCACATTTCATTGAGACTAGGATCAAGTAACAATTGTTCGGCGCTAAGCTGCTCAACCTGCTGCGGCTCGAGTTGCTTTCGCTCTGCACCGTCACTGCTTTGTGGCTCGTCACCAAGCTCCTTGTTTCCGTCAGACGATTCTTGCTGTTGATTCTCAGCCAGTTGATTGGCTTCATCTATCAATGCTTGAACTATAGCTAGGTTATTATTTGCTGCTTCGTGGTCAGGATTATTCTTTAACACCTGTTTGTAGAGGTTACGGGCCTTAACATAATCTCTGCCATGCGCGTATGCATTGGCCTGAGCTACTTTGTCATCGTCGTTATTAAACTGAGCATATAACAGCGCGCTATCCTTAAATTTCTCGGCGCCATAATTGCTGTATGCTTTCCAATGTACATCGTTAAATCGATTGGCAGCTTTTTCATAATAGCCATACTTAAACAGTAATGCGCCTTGTTGATCGCGGGTTAACCATAAGTCGAGAAATGCTTGTGGTTTTAACACCACGAACAGCAAAATAGCGGCTATACCGGTTATAACTACCTTGCGTGTTGACACATTGTATTTTGTGGCAAATTGTTTAATTGGCTTAACGAAATTAAATGCTACCATTGTAATGTCCAGCCTTTTCTAAACCAAAGCAACCACAGCGCAGCAGCAATAAATACAACAGGGTAACCAGAGTCATGCCAAGGTCTTGTGCCGTCGTCTAACACTACAAGGTTGTTTTCAATATAGCGGTTTACCTTATCAACATCGCTTTGATCCGGTGTAATCAACACAAGGCGCCCCTCATTTGCCATATCTTCTAGATTATCTACTTGCAGAGGGCTTAACACTGACCCTTCGGGAGCATTCTCTTTGCCAATACCCCATACAATTAATTGGTGGTTCGCTTCGCTAAAATAGTCATCATAGGCTATAGCAGCGTCGTCTGGCGCGCCGTCTGTAATCACTAAAAGTGTTCCTGGGACATTGGTCGGTGTAAGCAGCTTGTTTGCAATCGGGATGACCGCTTCGGGCGATTTACCTTTTACTGGCATAATGCTTTCATCTAAAACATCAAGAAAGTGACGTATCATTTCTCTATCGTTGGTAATCGGCATAACCACATGAGCGCTGCCTGCATAGGCAACTAAGGCTGTGTTTGCATCCCCGCGTAATGCTAATAGTTTTAGTATTTTCTGTTTTGCCTGCAGCAATCGAGACGGCATGATATCGCTTTGTTCCATCGATGAAGATACATCAAGCGCGATAATGAGCGCAGATTGGTCTTGCGTAAAAGGAGACGGTTGTTGTTTCCATGTAGGGCCAACTAAAATAATCGTTAGCAAGATAACCATCACCCATGACAATTTCTGAGGTGAAAACCAAGCATTAGAATTGCCTTTTACGGTGACCGCATCTAGCATCTCCACCGACATGATTTTTCGCCACTTATCTAGTGTATCGTCACGTTTCTTAAAGGCTTTAAGTATCAAAAACGTTAGCACGATCGCAATGAGCCAATAAGGGCGCATTAAATGGAAGTGTAATAGCTGAGAAAAATCCATTACGCCTCCTGCTTTCTTTGCTTAAAGTAAAAGCGTATGTTGACCAAGGTAAGCGACACTAGGTAAATCAGCATAAAAACGACGATAGGGTAGTGATGAGCACTTGTTCTTGGACGATAGGAAATGCTATCAAACTTTTCTGGTTCTAAGTCATTGATTTGTTGGTAAACATCGCTAAGGGCTTGGTTGTCTATGGCTAAATAATGTTGACCATTAGTTGCCTTCGCTATGTCTTCTAATACCTCTACATCAACTTTTTCTTCGCCTGCGGCGGTAGGGTCACCAATTGCAATAGAGTATATTTTTATGTTGTAAGCGGCGGCTACTTTCGCAGCGTCCACAGGGGGAACACGCGAGCCAGTATCATTACCATCGGTCAAAACAATTAGCACTCGGTTTTGCGTTTCAGAGTTTTCAAATACACTAATTGCTAACCCTATGGCATCACCAAAAGCTGTGCTTTGACCTGCCATGCCAATTTCGCTTTCACGCAACAAAGTTAACCAAGTATTGGTATCCTCGGTAAATGGCGCTTGTAAATAGGGCGCATCACCAAAAAGAATTAGCCCTAATCTATCTTTGCCACGGCTTTCAACAAAAGACGTCAAAACCTGCTTAACCGCTGTAAGTCTAGACACTTTGTTACCTTGACTGTCGGTAAAATCTTCTATTTGCATACTGCCTGATAGATCTACCGCTATCATTAAGTCTCTAGCTGACTTTTCTTGTGAATTGGGTGGGCCTATCAATTCTGGTTTTGCCATGGATGTCACTAAACAGATCCAAGCAATAGAAATTAAAATGCGCTGTATATTATTACGTGAAATTAATACGGCACCTTGTTTAGGCGCTTCACCTGTCACTTGCACAAGACGATTAAAATAGGGGACCTGTACCGAATGTTTCTTTTCTTTGTGTTCAGGTGCGAGCCACACCACTAAAACAGGCAATGGCAATAATAAAAACATCCATGGAAAGGCAAACTCAATCATACTAGTTCACCTTTGTGTTGCTTCACCCATAGCGCAATTTGTTTAATTAGCTCGCTAATCTGCTCTGTTGAAAGTGAAGTTGATTGATAAGCCAATTGCCCCAACATGCCCGTATAGGTGGAAGAGAACCGGCAGTTTTCTACATGTTCATCTAACCATTTTTCCCATGTTTGCAGGTGTAGACTTTGCACCTGACTTTGAGGGTAAGCATGTGTTGCGACTTTCTTTAATAGCGCCGGTAATTCTTTGGCTTTTATGCGTTTATGTTCGTCACTATCGACAGATAGCGTGTTCAGCCAACTAATTGCTTCTCTGCGATAGACGTTGATTTTATACATCTTCCAGCGTTTATACAGTTTGTAGGTAATAAAGGCTAAAATGGCGACAGATAAATACAGCCACCCCATAGTTTGCGGTAGCATAGATACAGCATCAGGTGCATTTGTTTCGATAAACTGCTTTAGAACATAATTGCCCCAAGGCATAGGAAAACCTTCCATTAGCGGCCTCCCAATGCATGTCTTACCTGATGGGTAACATCTTCAAGTGTATTGATGCCAATGAGCGGTATTCGATACTTTTTGCTCGCGGATTCAAATTGATGCAATTGTTGTTCTAATGCGTCTTTATACTTGTCCTGTGTTGTTTGTTCTTCTGACGAAAACTGTATTTGCCATTTGCCGTCACTAACCACCATTTGTGTCATTTCTGGTAAGTCGCGTTCAATCGGGTCAAATACTAGACAATTGATAAGTTCGTTATGCTGTCGCAATTGTTTTATTGCGTCACTGCTTTGTTCATTCCAACCATAACCGTCGCTAATTAATATGACTAGCGCGTTATGTTTACACACTCTATTAAGCTTATTGAGCATGCGATTAAACGATTGCGATGCATCTGGATCGGATTCACCGACTTTGAGTTTGTGATTACATTTAGCGACTTCTGATAGTAGCTGTGTAACATGGTTGTTGCCGCGTTTTGCAGGAATGACATTCACTTTGTCATTAGAAAAGATAACTGCACCAATACGGTCTCCACTTGCCGACACTTGCCAAGCAAACAGGGCACTAAGCTCTGCAGCAATGACTGATTTCATTTTGTTTTGACTACCAAAGAACATGCTAGAGCGTTGGTCAATCGCTAGAATAATATTGCGTTCTCGCTCTTCGGTATATACCTTGATATGAGGCTTGCCCGTGCGCTGCGTAACTTTCCAATCCATTGAACGAATATCATCGCCAGGGCGGTAGTGGCGCAATTCTTCAAAGTTTAAGCCACGTCCCCTTAATTTAGAGACATTTTTTCCGGTAAGCACGCTATTGACAGGTTGAGCGGGCTTAAGCGAGAAGCCTCGTGCTTGAAATTGAAGCTGCTGTAACGCTTTTAATTCAACGTAGATATTAGCAGACGGCGTTGCCATATGAGCACCTAAGCCACGGCAACTTGTTTTAAAATTTCATCGACAACTTGGTCGGCCGAGATTCCATCCGCAAGTGCATCATAGCTCAGCATTAGCCTGTGTCTTAATACTGAATGCACAATGGCGCGTATGTCTTCTGGGTCAACAAAATCTTTACCATTTAACCATGCATGCGCGCGCGCGCATTTATCCATCGCGATACTAGCACGAGGGCTAGAGCCAACCATGATCCATTCTTTCAACTGTGACTCTTGATAGCGAGCAGGGTCGCGTGTCGCCATAATGATAGCGACCAAGTAATCAACCATGGCTTCACTAACATGAACTTGCTGAATTTGCTCTCGTGCTTGGAAGATAAAATTAGGATCAATGGCTTCAACTTTCTGTTGTGCTTTCTCTTCAGATCTTACCAAAGAAATAATTTTGGCTTCTGCTTCATCGTCAGGATAGTCGACATTAATCTTCATCAAAAACCTATCCATTTGGGCTTCAGGTAAGGGATAGGTACCTTCTTGCTCTACCGGGTTTTGCGTAGCCATAACCATGAACAACTCTGGCAGTTTGTAGGTTTTACCCGCCACAGTTACTTGCCTTTCTTCCATTGCTTCTAGTAGCGCCGCCTGTACTTTTGCCGGAGAGCGATTAATTTCATCGGCTAACAATAAGTTGTTAAATACAGGGCCTTGTTGAAAGGTTAACGTAGGCTTGCCATCGATTTCTTGATAAACCTCAGTACCTGTTACATCTGAAGGAAGTAAGTCTGGCGTAAACTGCACCCGACCAAGGTCTACTTTTAAACTGCGAGCTAAACTCTTAATAGAGCGGGTTTTTGCCGTTCCAGGCAAACCTTCAAGCAACACGTTACCGTTGGAAAGCAGGGCAATGATCAAAGTATCTACCACATGCTCTTGGCCAATTACGGCACTCGCCATTTGTTCTTTAAGCTGTTGAATTGCTTGTAATGTTTCGCTCATTATATTACTCACTTTATTTTAACAACGCTTTAAGCATGGCATAGTTTTCGATTGTTTTTAACAATTTTTTTACGCTATTTATACCTCATGCGTAAATTGTTGATCACAGCAGCATCAACATAGCTGGCTAAACTATTGAGACAAGCCTCTGCGTCACCATCTTTTGCTTTTAGCTTAAATTCACACAAGGTATATAAATACTGGGCTTGTTGCGACATTTCGTAGGCTTTAAAGAGCGCTTGTTGCGCCTTGCGCATGTCAGTATTTTCAATTGAAAGGGCATAGACATAATAATATTGAGGATTTGTTTTTGCGCTTTCTGCCGCTTTTAATAGCGATTGAGCGGCTAAAGGCATATTTTTGTTTCTGACATACGCTAATCCTAAGCTGTAATGCAATGAGGCGTTTTCTTTAACTTGTTTAATCCCTTGTTTTAAAGTGTCTATTGCGGCTTTTTCATTGCCTTGCAAGCGATGTAATTCAGCGTAGTTTTGATAGGCATTGCTAAAGTAGGGCTCCAATGTCATTGCCTGTTTATATGCTTGTTCAGCTTTATCGTACTGGCCCTGATTAACATACACATTAGCCATATTTACATGTGCATATGCTCTGTCAAAATTGAAGGCTAAAAAGGCTTGGTATTCGTCTAACGCTTTAGCAAGTTTATTTTGTTGCTCAAAGCTTAGCGATTGCCAATGCTGTGACAGGTTACTTGCCGCTTCTATTCGCACCGCTTTAACTTTATCGGTCAATAAAGGAGAGATGATTCGCCATTGATCTTGCGGCGGTAGATTGCTACTTGCCTCAATGGCAGCTAAGCGAATCTGTGCACTCTTGTGCTTTGCACCTCGCGCCGCTGCAATTACGGTATTTTGATTAGGTTGAGTGTCACCAATGCGGGTTAAAGCGGCCGCTCTTGTGATGTCATTATGCTTATAGTTTTGTGCGATATGAGCTAGCTGATCGCCCATTGGTTGCAATCCCGAATCGTGGATGGCAAATACCGGCGCAAATGGCTTGTTATTAAGGGTTTGGTTAAACCATAACTTGGTTTGTTTAATTGACCAGCTTGAGTCTTTATCTTCGTGACAAGACAGGCATACGTCGGGAGAGTTGCTACTTTTGCTTATTTGCGGGTTGGGTTTATGCCAAAAATGATCGCGTCTGTCATCAACTTCCATATAGGTTGTTTCAGGCATGTGACAATCCACGCATTGTCCCCCTGGCAAAGTAGGGTCATGCCTAGAATGATTTTCTTGATTGTATGCTGTGGCGTCATGGCACTGCTGGCAGACGGCCTCAACAGGTATCGCTAACTCAGCTGTATGAGGGTTGTGGCAGTTAGTACAAGAAACACCTTTTGCTGCCATTTTACTTTGTAAATAAGATCCATAAACATAGACCTCTTCATATATTTGGCCGTCAGGATAATACAAATCGCCAGTAATTTGGCTGAGCATGTATCGTTCGCCGAAATGCCCAATATCGGCCATTGGCTGTTCAGAAATTTGCATGCGTCGAGAGTGACATTGCGCGCACACCATCATTTGATCTGTTTCTACAGTTTCCTTCGGTTGTAGCGTATTGTTACCGTCGACTTCATGCCACTGCGTGACGGCTTTATGAAGTTGTAACTGAAAACCTTTTAAAGCATTACTATCTGGCTTTTTCGCCCACTCGATATGATCACTCGCAGGCCCATGGCAGGCCTCACAGCCAACCGTTATCTCGTTATAGCTGGTGTTATAGGTATTGGTGTCGACGTCATAGTTTTTCTTAACATTTGTTGAATGACAATCAGCGCACATATAGTTCCAATTTTGACCAACATTTTTCCAATAGAATTCGTCTTTAGGGCCAAAATTCGGGTATAGATTAAACCAACGTTGCCCGCCTGCTTGTTTTGGCCTGCTATCCCAAGCGTAAGGAATTAATTGAACGCGACCATCGTCAAACTCGACCATGTATTGTTGCAGGGGATAATAACCAAAGGTGTATTTAATTTTGTAGTGCGCCAACGGCTGATTTTTTTCTGTAAATGCGGCAAAGAACTGTTTATCTTTTTTATAGAAGTTGACTTTCTGACCGTGCATTTCTATTGCTTTACCACTAAAGTCACCAAGCACAGAATCATCATTTGCATGCTGCATAGCTTGTTTGTGGTGAGAGTTTTGCCATTGCTTAAACTCAGCTTGGTGGCAACTTTGGCAAGCCTCGCTACCAACAAATTCGGCGCTGTGTGGGTTAGATGCGTAAGAAGTTAGGGCGGGTAATAACAAACAAAGGAAAATACAGCGGATTAACAAAACAAGGCGCCTAAAACATTATAATCATTGTGAATTTAGTGTATGAAATAAAAAAGGCCTAAGCAATGCTTAGGCCTTTTTTAAATGGTATTTTATTCACCTTCAGGTATACGCGATAGTATTTGCTCTGTTATTGCTTCAACAGACCAAGAACCAGAACGTTGACTTGGTGGATACTCTACAAAGGTTTGCAAGAATTTAGCTGTTTCAGACAGACCTAAGTATACGTATGGTGCTTTACCAATCATCCAATCCCAGTAAACATTTGAGTTTTCTTCCGCGCGGCCCCATGGGTCACGGCGCAAATTAAACACTTTAGGAAGTCTTAACCAGCGGATAGGCTCTGCCCAAACACCCATGCGACGACCAACGTTTTCAGCGTACATGATTTTCCAATCGCCAATACGAATAGCAACAGGTAGTGCTGTGTCATCTAGGTAGTGATAAATGTTACGTGGACTATCTTCTACTTCGCCTGTTAAGTAAGGCACAAAGTTGTAACCATCTAAATGGATTTTAACTTGCTTGTTACCAACACGCTTACCTTTTAATAGCTCTTGCTTAAGGTTAGGGTTACCTGCAGCGGCTACAAGTGTTGGCATCCAGTCCAAGTGCGCCATGATTTCATTTGAAATCGTGCCAGGCTTAATTTTGCCAGGCCAACGCACCACTGCCGGAACACGATAAGCACCTTCATAAGTAGAGTTCTTCTCGCCTCTAAATGGTGTAATACCCGCATCAGGCCATGTATTAAAATGAACGCCGTTGTCAGTAGAGTAGAAAACGATAGTATTGTCGGCAACGTTTAATTGGTCTAGTTGGTCAAGAAGTTGACCTACTAGCTCATCGTGCGCAACCATAACATCGTTGTAAAAACCTTGGCCAGATTTACCAATGTGTTTCTTCGCAATATGCGTTCTAAAATGCATACCTGTGGTATTCATCCAAACGAAAAATGGTTTGTTTGCTTTTACTGATTTATCGATGAACTTCATCGCTGCAGCAGCAAATTCTTCATCAGCTGTTTCCATACGCTTAATGGTTAATGGACCTGTATCTTCAATTTTTCCATCAGCATAAGAGTGGATAACACCACGTGGACCGAATTGTTTCTTAAACGCAGGATCTTTTGGATAATCCGGATCTTCTGGTTCTTCCTCTGCATTTAAGTGGTATAAGTTACCTAAAAATTCATCGAAACCGTGATTAGTCGGTAGATGTTCGTCACGATCACCTAAATGGTTTTTACCGAATTGACCTGTTGCATAACCCATATCACGCAATACTTCTGCAATGGTTACGTCTCTGTCTTGAATACCTTCTTTAGCACCAGGTAGACCTACTTTTGTCATACCTGTTCTTAGACCAGCTTGTCCGGTGATAAATGTGGAGCGGCCCGCAGTACAACTTTGATCGCCATAGTAGTCTGTAAAGCGCATACCTTCGTTAGCGATACGATCAATATTAGGTGTGTGATAACCCATAATACCGTCACTGTATGCACTAATGTTTGTTACGCCAATATCATCTCCCCAAAATACAAGGATGTTTGGTTTATCTGCCGCAATCGCACTTGAGGCGGCCATAAAGCCTAAACCCAGCGCAAGATTGCGTAATACATTAGTTTTTAACATTATTAAATCCTTCTTGTTGACTCACTCACTCACTCAATCAATTTTTTGCAAGACCGTTCAAACAAAAAAAGTAAGTAAATTAAGCTTATAGTGCAAATGTTAAATATTCAACACAAAACATTAACGTTTTTTTAAATGCGATTGTTCAGTTTCGTGTTCGACTATTTATCAATAACTTGGTGTTGTTTTTGTTCAAATTTATTACTCATAAATACCGCAGAAGCGCCATGTAAAAACACACTGATTAAAATAGTTAGCACTATGATCGAATAGACTTCTTCATACCCTGTAGGCCCTAGATAGTTAATCGCCATAATGAAGTAAAGAATCGAAGCAATGCCGCGTGGCCCAAACCAAGCAATAAATAGCTTGGTATAGTTATCTAATTTACTGCCCATTAAGCAAATAAATACAGGTACTATGCGAATCACCGTGAGGCTTAATACTGCGTATAGTAAATATTCCCACGTCCAATACACAGCAAATTTTGGTACTGCAACCAGCCCCATAATAAGAAACACGAATAGCGCTAACATTTGTCCTTCTGCTTCACCATAGTCTTGAATACGTTCTTGTACGTCTTGTTGGTTAACGGTTAGCATGGCGCCAGCGCAAAAGGCAGCAATAAAGCCATTACCTTCCACTGCTTCTGCAAAGGAATAAGCAACTATTGCTAACGCTATACATGAAAGGCGTTGAAAAACATGGCTCATCCAACCGTTTTGCACGCTTACATTAATCAGGCTTCCGCCAATATAACCAATTAACAAGCCCATTACCGGACCTAAGGTGAGTTGAGTCACTACATATAATGTCCAGTCTCGCTCTCCCGACAAGGCAGCATCGCCGGATAACAGTACCGCTAAACAAATAAGTATTGGTGGTAGAGCAATGCCATCGTTTAATCCACTTTCAATAGAAATAGATTCGCGAATACGTTCAGGCACTTTTGGGCTTTTTATAACAGCTTGGCCAAGTGCGGCATCAGTTGGTGATAAAATAAGGGCTAGTAAGGCTATGAGCCAAAAATTCCATTGTGGGAACATAAAGTAGGCTATGACAAAGCCAAAGATCATAGTCAGTGGTAAGCCGACAAAGAGTAACCTGGCGGGTAGGCCGCGTACTTTACTGGAAATATCAGAAATTTTAATAAAGGTCGCGTCAACAAACAGTAAAATAATCAAGGTAAGTTCGGCAATTAACCTTACTTCGCTTGCTTCGATGTCGACGTCGATGATATCAAAGCCAACAGGCCCTAGAATAAGACCAACAGTTAAGAAAAACATGGGAGCGGATACGGGCGAGTTTTCAGCTTTTTTGGAAACAAGGCCAAAAATTAATATAAGTAAGCAAGCTAAAACCAAGTAAGAATGTTCATGCATGTGTTTTTCTCATAACAAACCGGTGAAATAATCGCGAAATATCAACATCTTCTAGTTAATTTTTAGCAGAAGTTATAATAAAGTAAATCAAGTTTTGTATATAAGTGTAGAAACTATGGTTGAATTTAGCGGCTTTATGTCGGTGACAATTGGTATTTTGGTGTTGTTCGTGGGTCGCCGATTAACGCAAAAGTTTAAGTTACTCAATGAGTATAGTATTCCAGAGCCGGTATCGGGTGGTTTGCTATGCTGTATATTGCTTACTTTGTTGTATTTCGTGTTTAACGTAGAAGTAACGTTTGATTTAGCTGCACGTGATTTATTCCTTGTCTACTTCTTTACTACCATTGGCATTAACGCAAGCATTCAAGACTTATTTAAAGGTGGCAAACCACTACTGGTGTTATTAGCGATAACCGTAGTATTTATGATTTGCCAAAACCTAGTCAGTATTGCTATTGCTAAGGGGTTAGATCTTTCGCCAGCCATCGGGCTGTTGGGGGGCAGTGTATCGCTTATCGGTGGTCACGGTACTGCGATAGCTTGGGCACCTAATATTGCCACACAATTTAACTTAGACAATGCCATGGAAGTTGGTGTCGCTTGTGCAACGTTTGGTTTGATTCTAGCCAGTGTTGTTGGTGGCCCAATGGCTAAACATTTAATTAATGCAAACAAACTAACGTTGCCGCAACAAGCATCTGAAGAAAGTAAAGGCGATGTTATCGCCGCCGATCAACAAATAAATGCTTATGATTTCTTAGAAGCCGTGTTTGCGATACATATGTGCATTATTCTGGGGTATGTTTTAAATAATGTCTTGCTGGAGCTTGGTTTAGCATTACCGCTTTTTGTTACCTGTTTAATGGCGGGGATTATCTTTACAAATGCCTTTCCAAAACACTTCTTTAAAATATTCTCAGGGGGCTGGCCAAGCAAGTCTCCTTCAATGGCATTAGTAGCGGAGATATCGTTAGGTACGTTTTTAGCTATGTCTTTAATGAGTATGCAACTATGGACCTTGTTCGACCTTGCTGGCAGTTTATTAGCTATTCTATCAGGGCAGGTACTGTTGATTTTGCTTTTGGTTAAATATGTTGTGTTTCCCATTATGGGCAGAAACTATGAAGCTGCCGTTATTTCTGCAGGCTTTTGTGGATATGGATTAGGCGCTACTCCAACAGCAATGGCAAACATGTCAGCTGTGGCAAAACAGTACGGTCCTGCGCATATGTGTTTTATTATTGTGCCGCTAGTGTGTGCATTTTTTATTGATTTGGTGAATGCTGCACTGATCCCACTATTTATACAGTTGATTGCAGCCTAAAACTATTTAAAACGCTCGCTTTACGATAGCGAACCTAGGTATAATTTTGCTCTTTTCAGGTGTTAGGCAGTGATATGTCAGATGTAGTTAAAAAAACAAAGGCATGGCTTTTAGACGTGATCATTGGATTAAACTTATGCCCATTTGCCAAAAAAGAGTTTGTGAATGACACCATCCGTTACAGTGTTTGTGAGCATAAAAAACTAAAAAATGCGCTTGTACAATTGGCGTTCGAGCTTAAACATTTAGACGAACATAACGAATGTGAAACAACGCTACTTATTTTTGACACTGGCTTTAAGTCTTTTGAACAATATTTAGACTTGGTTGATTTGGCCAATGGTTTTATTGAACAAGAGGGCTACAGTGGGGTGTATCAAATTGCGAGTTTCCATCCTGACTATTTGTTTGAAGGAGAGGAAAGCAGCGACACCAGCCATTACACTAACCGATCACCGTATCCAATGTTGCATTTGATTCGCGAAGAATCAATGGAACGAGTGTTAAAGTCGTACAAGTCACCTGAACAAATCCCTATCGATAATATTGCAAATGCAAGGCGCAAAGGCGCGGCATTTTTTGAGGCATACTTAAAATAATATGATGTATTTACAAGAATTTATACTCGTGGCTTCCTTACATTTAATTGCGGTAGCAAGTCCAGGGCCAGATTTTGCTTTGGTGTTGAAACAGAGCATCCGATACGGACGAGCGACGGCTATTTATAGCAGCTTGGGGATAGCAACAGGTATTTTGCTTCACGTTACGTACTCATTAATCGGCATTGGTTTGGTCATTCAAAGTAACCCAAATTATTTACTGATACTGAAATACGTCGCAGCAGCCTATTTTCTATACATTGCGTTTTACGCGATTCGCGCAAAGGCGCCAGAACAAGATATTAGTCAACAGTATCATCATCAAAGTGATACGCCTTCACCCTTCAAAGCATTTCGAGGCGGCTTTTTAATCAATGGTCTCAACGTTAAAGCGACGTTGTTCTTTGTTAGTGTTTTTTCTGGCGTAATTGCCACAACAACGCCGTTTGATGTAAGGCTAGGCTATGGTCTTTATATGGCGGTAGCAACGGGTATTTGGTTTTGCTTTTTATCGCTATTGCTAACCCATAACCGTATAAGAAGTGCGCTAGTTAAAAAAGGATATTGGCTAGACAGGCTGATGGGCGTGGTATTGCTTCTCCTTGCTTTAGAGCTTATTTTTGGCGACCTAAAGTGATCCCAATTGTCGTATAATTCTGTATAATGGCAAGTTATGTAAAGGCGCGAAAGCGCCTTTTGTTTATCTAAAAAGGTGTATTTTGGAAAATCAAAAAATCGTCCAGATCGGCGGTAATGTCGAAAAAGCAATAAGAGGCGAGTACCAGCTAGATGTAAAAAGCATATTACAGGAAGCTTGGCACTATACTAAGCAATCTCGCTTATCTATTAACCTTGGCGTATTGTTTGTGATGATACTTGCCGGAAGTATAGGCATGTATTTAGTAGAGTATTTTGGCGGATATGAGCAAATCCAACAAGACCCGCAGTCACTGAGTCTTATATCGCTTGTAATCACCTTAATAGCTTGGCCTTTCTTAGGTGGTGTCGAAATGATGGGGGTGTTTCATGCCATCAAAATAAAAACCCGTCCAAGTTTTGTGTTTGCGTTTTTACGCCGTGGCAGTTGGGTGGCGATTTGCGCGCTGCTAGTGTCTTTACTCACAAATATAGGCTTTTCTCTTTTCATCATTCCAGGCATTTTCGTTGGCGTTAGCTTGAGTTTGACGGTACCACTTGTCATTGAAAAGAAAATGTCACCTATTGAAGCGATAGTAACCTCATTTAGAGCGACTATTCATCAGTGGTTTAGACTCTTTGCCATCTACGCCATTTTAGTTGGTTTATTAGTTTTGGCGTCTTTGCCGCTTTCATTATTTGCTCAATCCGATATGCACGTGGTTGGTATGGCGTTGTTTATTATAGCGCTCAGTTTCCTTATTCCTTTTTACTACAACGTAAAAGGCGTGTTGTATCGCGAAATATTTGGTTTAAAACTGCTTGCGACACCACAAGACAACATTAGACCTGACGATATATTTTCGGCGTAATTGCAATGAGAAAAAGAACGTTAAAATCTAAACTGTTCAGACTATTACTCCTTGTGGCAATAGCAGTTGGTGTGATCGCGCCTTTTACTTTTTTAACGCCAGAGCAGGGCGAAGAAGAGATTGTTGCAGAGCCAGTCAAAGTCAAAGAAGAAAAGGTTGAACAAAAAACCGTTGAACAACCATTACATTCTGTTAATTTACCAGATTTCGCTGCCATAACAGACGTTAAGCAGAAAAAGCGCGCTTTCTTTAATTTCCTAAAGCCGGCAATTGAGCGAGAAAACGAGCGCTTGTTATCGCAAAGAGCCGAGATCGTTACAATAAAGTCGAAAGTAGTATTAGAAGAGTCTGTGTCCGACAATGAGTTGGCGTTTATTGCAAAGCTAGCGAAACAGTATCGAGTCAATACCTCGTATTCATTACTACAACAATTGGATGAATTATTACTTAAAGTCGATATCATTCCTACAGAACTCGTGCTTGTACAGGCGGCAAATGAATCGGCTTGGGGGACATCTCGTTTTGCTAAAATAGGTTTGAATTTTTTCGGTTTGTGGTGTTACAAACCAGGGTGTGGCATGGTGCCAAATGGCAGAAATCGTGGCGCTAAGCACGAAGTTGCTGCTTTTCAATCTGTCGATGAAGCCGTTGTTAAGTATATTCGCAATATCAACACGCATGGACCTTACAATGTGTTTCGTGCCATTCGAGCTGATTTGCGCGCGCATGAAGACACATTAAGACCAGAAGTATTAACCGCGGGCTTAATTCCTTATTCACAGCGTGGCACAGACTATGTGATAGAGCTCAATGAAATGTTGCGTCACAATGCCGCTTATTTCGAACCAGAGACTAAAGTAATAGTGATTCAAAAGGGTGTAACCCAATAGATAGCTAATAGCCCACAAAAAATATGATTGATTTGATTAGTTAGGCCTAAAGTATAAGGTAAGTTATAAAAGGGAAGTTTTGTGACCAATTCTAAAGTAATTTTAATCATCGCTAGTAGTTTAATTTTTGCCTCATTTATTATTAAAAGCCTTATCTATAGTTACATAAATGGTGTGTCGAGATTACGTTTTGGAAGAACAGTTAGCTTACAAGAAGATCCAGTGATTTATTGGATAAGCATGTCGATTAAATTGTTTGTTGTTTTATTGCTTTTTTGGTTAGCGATAGGGTTGCTTAGAATCTGTTTGAGTGATGCTGATACGACAGAAAAATAGAGTTTAGGTTACCCAAAGCCAGCTAATTTGAGTGAGTAGATAGTCGAGTATACTAAGTTGTTGTAACTCGTATCTATGATTGACTGGGTTGCTTGCGACGTGACAGACTGCAGGGAGCGAGTAACTGACGGTCAGGAGGTGGTAATTAATGACAGGATTTATCATTATAGCAATGGCGGCAACTTATCTAGTATGGTCATTCTATCTGGAAGATACACTCCCTAAAATATTTCGCCAACGCTACTGTATGGGAAAGCACTGGAAAGCCGAGTTTTCGGAACACTCCGCAAGTGACATTCGCTCATTTTTAATATTCTTTGTGGATGCCTTTGCCTTCGATAGAAAAGACAAATTGCAATTCGAACCTAATGACAAGCTATTAGTAATTTATCGTGAGCTATATCCTCACAAATGGCAGGCGGATGCTATGGAATTTGAGACGCTGGCTGATGACTTGTATCAAAAATTTGGAATTGACTTTGGAAGTTTATGGTATGATGATTTAACTTTAGGAGAGTTATATCAAGCGATTAGCGAAGTTCAATAACCGCTTTGAGCGATAATCAACTCATAATTTAACGGATTAAGATGACTGAATACTTATTAGGTTTAATACTCTTCTCGGTTGTATTACAAATGTATGTTTATTTCACCTTAAAGAATAAGTTACCTAATTTGTACAAAGATGTATTTGATGGATCTTTTGCAAAGTCAGAAATCAACCACACGAAGAAAGTATTCTTTTTTTATTACAATCCATTGAATTTAATAAAGACCTTTCCAAAAATAAATATTGTAAGCTTGAAGCTAGTTTTAGCATTAAACTGCATTCTTTTTTACTTCATCGTAGGCATTGTTTTAACTTCGTAGGCAAAGGTAAAAGTTTAACCAACAGCATTCCCGAATACTTTATCAAACTTCCATTATATTAGAGGTTGCTAGTGGTTATCTAATGGTACAAAACTGTAATAGCCTCTTTTTAAATATGCGATCAATTTGATTGCCAATTGTGATTTAGGGCTATTATTTAAAACAGACAATTCAAGTCCAAGCTCTTATAACTAAATAGATTTGAACATATATTTTACGCCCATAAAAAAAGCCGCTACAAAGAGCGGCTTTTTTGTTATCGCGAGTGTTTACAAAGCTTTGTGAGCGTCAGCTTTACTATGCTCTGTAGCGTCAGCTACTTTTGCTTGCTTTTGCGACTTAGCAACATCAGCACGTTGCTCGTCTGCTTTAGCTTGAGTCGGTAGTTCACCTATTTCACCGATGGCAGCTGCTTTGGTCATTGGTGAGCTAGCGTGGCCAGTGAACGCAACGCGCACGTAAGCACTATCTTGTTGCTCTGGCGCAGTTTCAGTTACGCTTTCAGCTTCTGCTACATCTGCTTTCACAGGTGTTTCTTCTACAGGCGCTACCTCAACGTTTGCGGGCTCTTCAACAACTGGCGCAGGCTCAACATCTGCAACTTCTGCCGGTGCTTCTGACGCAGTTTCGCTTTCTACGCTTGCTTGCACTGATTCAGACGTTTCTGCTTCTACAGTTTCAACTTCTGCTGCAGGTGTAGCAACTTCGTTGCTTTCTTCTACAGGAACTTCTGGTGTTGGCTCGACAACTGCTGCTTGCGCTTGCTCGGTAGCTACAGTTTCATCTACCGATGGTGTTTGTTGCTGTGGCGCTTCGCTTTGAACCTCTGCTGTATCTAATACTTGTTCGTTAGATTCAAACGGTAATTCAGGTTGCACTTCAGCGATTACTGGCGCTGCTTCTTTTTCTGCAGGGTATCTGCTTTCAACAGCATCATCTTTTGCCTGAGTAGACTCATTACCTTCTTGCTTGCGACGGCGTTGGCCAGACGTGCGAAGATGGCGAGGAGAGCGGCGACTGCGTGTGCGTTGCTCTTCTTTCTTCTCAACCGGCGCAGACGTTGCCTGTTCGTTTTCAACAGCTGTTTCTGTAGCTTCATTCACTTGGCTTTCAACTTTCTTGTCTTTAGCGTCGTGTTTTTGCGCAGGTTTTTTCTTAGCTGGTGCTTTAGCTTTTTGCTGCGTTTGTTGCGCATTGTCGGCGTTTTGATCCGCTACACGTACTTTTTTACGATTGGTACGACGTTGCCTGCGTTCCGCTACCTTTTCCTCTTTAGGCTTTTGGTTACGGTCTTGCTGCTTAGGCTTACGATTTTGCGGCTTCTCGTTCGACTTTTTGTCTTTAGACTGTTTTTGCGGCTCTTTCGTTGAACGCGTTGAATCCTTCGCTTTATCTTGTTGCTGATTGCGACGATTGCGGTTTTGATTCTTACGACGACGATCATTGCGATAATTACGCTTACCTTTACCTTTCGGTTTAGGCTTTTCTTGTTCCTCTTCTTTAAACAAGTTGCCTAACCAAGAGAATAGACCGGCAAATAAACCCGCTTTTTTCGCTTGTGTTTCTTTCTTAACAACAGGCGCCTTAACGCTAGGAGCGCTCATACCTGACAATGCTGGCTCGTCTTTCTTCACTGCCGTTTTGTCAAACTTAGGCATAACGGCTTCTTCAACCGTAGGTTGTGTTATTTGTAGATCGTAACTTGCATCATCAACCGTTTCATCTTTACGTATACGCAATACTTCATATTGTGGCGTATCCATATGTGGATTAGGGATGATAAGTACATGAACATTATGATGACGTTCAATATGGAAAACACTACGGCGTTTTTCATTTAGTAGGTAGGTCGCAACAGGTACAGGTACTTGTGCTTGTACTTGTGCGGTATTGTCTTTAATTGCTTCTTCTTCCATTAAGCGAAGAACAGAAAGCGCTAATGACTCAATACCTCTAATTTGGCCAGTACCATTACAACGTGGACATACATTTTGGCTTGTTTCGCCAATTGATGGACGTAAACGTTGGCGCGACATTTCAAGTAAACCAAAACGAGAAATTCTGCCTAATTGTATTCGGGCGCGATCTTGTTTAACCGCTTCACGCATGCGATTTTCAACTTCACGTTGGTGTCTTACTGGTGTCATATCGATGTAATCGATAACCACTAGACCACCCAAATCGCGTAAGCGTAATTGACGAGCAATTTCGTCAGCAGCTTCTAGGTTAGTATTAAACGCTGTCTCTTCAATATCACCGCCTTTCGTTGCGCGAGCTGAGTTGATATCGATAGACGTCATTGCTTCCGTAGGATCAATAACAATCGATCCACCAGACGGTAGTCTTACTTCACGTTGAAACGCTGATTCAATTTGCGTTTCAATTTGGAAGTGAGTAAATAACGGCGCATCGTTGGTGTAAAGCTTAACCTTACTCGCAAAATCAGGGCGAATAATTTCGATATGCTTTTTCACGCTTTCAAACGTCTTAGGACGATCAACAAGCACTTCACCAATGTCTCTGCGCAAGTAATCTCTTAACGCACGTTGGATAACATTTGATTCTTGGTGAATTAGGAAAGGAGCAGGGCGCTCAGATGCAGCGTTTTCAATCGCTTTCCAGTGATGTAGTAGAACGTTTAAATCCCATTCTAACTCATCGTAGTCTTTGCCAACACCAGCTGTACGCACAATTAAACCCATACCTTTAGGTAGATTTAATTTACTTAACGATGCTTTTAATTCGGTACGCTCTTCACCTTCAATTCGACGAGAAATGCCGCCAGCGCGTGGGTTGTTTGGCATTAATACCAAGTAACTACCTGCAAGGCTGATAAACGTGGTTAACGCGGCGCCTTTTTGGCCGCGCTCTTCTTTATCGATTTGAACAATAACTTCTTGGCCTTCAACTAACACGTCTTTGATGTTAGGGCGACCTTTAAAGTTATAACCAGAAGGGAAGTATTCGCGAGCGATTTCTTTTAACGGCAGGAAACCGTGTCTTTCGGCACCATAGTCTACAAATGCCGCTTCTAAAGAAGGCTCTATACGAGTGATTTTTGCTTTATAAATATTTGCTTTTTTTTGTTCATGACCAGGACTTTCGATGTCTAGGTCATATAGTTGCTGGCCGTCTACCAGCGCTACACGTAATTCTTCCGACTGTGTAGCATTAATTAACATACGCTTCATAGGTAATGTGACTCTATTTTTTATACGTCACAACACACTATTGCTTGGACACAAAGCAATTTATCTTGTCGATAACAGCACTTGTCAGCCTCACGGATGTCAATGTCATTGCCACTTGCAATGATCTGTTTTTATCTCACCAAATTGTTACTAATGCAGCGGGCATTAGTATACGTAAATTCTTTATGTGCAAACATTTGTGTTGCACGTTGCACCCACTGTTTAAGACAGTCTACTGCCTAGATGATTATCTGAAACTACAACGGGTGTTCTGTTAAATTCATCAGTTATTCACGCTGGACTTTGTTGTATGCATTCTTTTTCTGGTGTTTCACCTTGAATGCAGAGCGTTTCACTAAGTGCAATCTTTATGTACTTTGCAAATGTGTTCGCTATGGGCCTCTTACAATTCGTAAAAACTGGTTTTTATTCGCCTTGGTTCTATACTCAGGCGTTTTTATATTATCCCACTAAAATGAGCAATAAGGCAATAAAATTAAAGTTTTAATACCGAAAAAAGTGATTCACATGGTAAAATTATTGGCATGAACGCAAAAAACGAACAAAAAACAGACAGACCTAAAGTAAGGTTTTATGAAATTGATAGTGAAGATCAAGGTCAGCGTATTGATAACTATCTGCTTAAAACGCTAAAAGGTGTGCCAAAAAGTATGATTTATCGCCTGTTAAGAAAGGGCGAGATTCGAGTCAATAAAAAACGGACTAAGCCTGAGTACAAACTTAATGATGGTGACGTAATTCGCGTAGCACCTATTCGTATATCAGAAAACGATAACAATAAGATTTCAACCAAACTTAATGTCGTGGCTGAACTAGAAAAGCACATTCTTTTTGAAGATGAACGCTTGCTCGTAATAAACAAGCCTTCTGGTATGGCAGTGCATGGTGGTAGTGGTTTAAGTTTTGGGGTGATTGAAGCGTTAAGAGCTTTGCGTCCTGATGCTCGAATGCTTGAATTGGTGCACCGTTTAGACAGAGACACCTCGGGGTGCTTGGTCGTTGCTAAGAAGCGCTCAGCATTAAGGCATTTACACGAGCAATTAAGAAATAAACGTGTGAAGAAGTTCTATCATGCATTTGTTAAAGGGCACTGGCCTAATAAATTGACCAAGGTGTCAGAAGGGCTGCGTAAGAACGATCTAAAATCTGGCGAACGTGTCGTTGTGGTTGATAATATCGACGGCAAGGCATCAGAAACACGTTACAAAGTGCTAAAACGATTCAAAGGTGCAACGCTTGTTCGCGCATTTCCGGTGACT
Source organism: Thalassotalea agarivorans (assembly GCF_030295955.1). Lineage (NCBI taxonomy): Bacteria > Pseudomonadati > Pseudomonadota > Gammaproteobacteria > Alteromonadales > Colwelliaceae > Thalassotalea > Thalassotalea agarivorans. The sequence continues at coordinate 1,756,825 of NZ_AP027363.1, read as the reverse complement.
GGTAGAACACATCAAATACGAGTGCACTGTCAATGCCAAGGGCATCCTATTGCTTGTGATGCAAAATATGGCCATGAAGACTTTGATAAAGCGGCAAAATCTGCTGGATTAAATCGATTGTTTTTGCATGCAGCAAGTATCACATTTGAACACCCATTGTCAGGTGACATGATCACAATAGAAGCGCCGTTAGACGACGCATTATCTAAAGTTTTAAGCAATTTCCCAAAAGAAAATAGTAACGCGTAACTGTATGTATCTGAGCGCTAGGTGTTGATTTTATTGCTTTGACAATACATCAACACCTTGTTTGCTTAACAAGCGTACTAATTGTATTAAGGGTAATCCAATGAGGCTATTTGGGTCACTACTGGTGATTTTTTCAAATAGGCTAATACCAAATCCTTCACTTTTAAAACTCCCGGCGCAATCAAGTGGTAGCTCTACGTCGACATAGTGGCTTATTTGCTCGTCGGTTAATTGACGAAAATGGACAACGGTTTCATCGACAATTGTTTCTGCCGTTTTTGTTGCTGTGTTGTATAGGCATAAACTGGTAAGAAAGGTGACGGATTGTCCACTAAATGAAGCTAGCTGCGCTATCGCGTTTTCTCGCGTATGCGGTTTACCTAATATGGCATCGTTATGCAGAGCAATTTGGTCGCTACCTATAATTAACGCCTGATCAAAAGGCGCCGATACAGCCTCTGCTTTTTGTTGAGCTAATCGGGTGACGAGATCGGTTGGTGATTCGTTGTCCAATGGTGTCTCATCTATATTCGGTTTTTCACAAATAAAAGGGATACCAAGCTTTTCTAATAAGCCTCGGCGATAGATTGAAGTAGATGCTAAAATTAGCGTTAATTTGTTCATAAACTCGCTTGATTGTTATAAAATTGCACAAATTGGCGGTGATATCGTAATAATACGTAATTTTTAGCCAAAAACTATGATTTTTCTTTTGACACAAGGACATCGGGGCTTTATCATGCGCGCCTTATGCAAAACCTTAAGCTACCGATTACGATAGACCCTTATAAAAGTGCTCAACGCAGGTTGGAGTGCGAAGGATACTTTGACGTATCGGCAATGGAAAGATTACTGTCTGTCTGTAGTACAGATAGTCAGCAAGTTTTTGTTAAGGTAAACTTTAATGTTGACGAATTAGGCTTGGTAGTTATTACCGGCTCGGCAACACTAAATGTTGACCTGACGTGTCAGCGTTGTAATGGGCTTTTACCCTATGACTTAAATGCAAAGTTTGCATTTACGCCATTGAAGAAAGCACAAGACGAGGCTGATTTGCCGTCATATTATGACGGAATAGAATTAGATGAGAATGGTGAAGTGCACTTGCGAGAGTTAGTGGAAGACGAGTTAATGCTCGCGATTCCATTAATACCTAGGCATGCTCCAGAAGACTGTGAAGCGGAAGCTGACAGTGTTTGGGGTGAACTGCCTGAAGAGCTTGATAAGCCCAATCCATTTGATGTTTTAAAACAACTTAAGTAATTAATTGATTAAATTAGGAGTTAGGCAATGGCAGTTCAAAAGAGCAAAAAGTCTCGTTCAAGACGTGGCATGCGCCGTTCACATGACGCTTTAACAGCAGAAAACTTATCAGTAGATCCAGTATCTGGTGAAACTCACCGTCGTCACCACGTGACAGCAGACGGCTTTTACAAAGGCGTAAAAGTAGTTAATAAGTAAGCTTTCTTGCTTTGACTAATCTAACCCTGGCGTTAGATGTTATGGGGGGCGATAAAGGCCCCCTTATAACAATCCCTGCTGCAATTAAAGCAGTAGAGTATTTGCCTCATTTAAATCTTATTCTGTGTGGTGATCAGGACGTAATCACAAAACACCTGGAAACACACAACAGCGCTTCGCACCCCCAACTTTCTATTTTCCATTGCAGTGAATCTGTTTCAATGGATGAAAAACCCGCTATTGCACTTAGAACCAAGAAAGATAGTTCTATGCGTAAGATGTTAGATCTAGTATCTGATGGCCAAGCTGATGCTTGCGTGAGTGCTGGCAATACAGGCGCATTATTCGCTACCGCACACTTTGTTCTAAAAACAATTCCCGGCGTTGAAAGGCCAGCGCTTATTTCTGCTTTACCAACAAATGAAGACGGGCGTAATGTGTTTATGTTGGACCTTGGCGCTAATGTCTTTTGTGATGCTAGTGTGTTGTACCAATTTGCCATTATGGGTGCGGTGTTAGCAGAAGAAGTCGACGGTATCAGCAATCCGCGTGTTGCGCTTTTGAATATGGGCGAAGAAGATATTAAGGGAAGTGACCACATCAAATTAACTGGCAACTTGTTAAAAGAAAGCCAAGTGGTTAATTATGTGGGGTTTGTCGAAGGTAATGATATTTTGACAAACAAAGCCGACGTTATTGTATGCGATGGATTTGTAGGTAATGTTGCATTAAAAACATGTGAAGGTGTAGCTCGCATGTTATTCAAAAAGTTACAGTTATTCCTTTCAAAGCATGTTTTTGCTCGAATAGTAGGCAAACTGTTAGCTCCATCCATAAAAAAACTGTTCAAATCACTGAACCCCGACCAGTATAACGGTGCAAGTTTGATAGGATTACGCGGCATTGTGGTGAAGAGCCACGGTAATGCGAATGAAAACGCATTTTTTGCGGCTATCATGGAAGCCGTAAAAGAAGTAGAAAGACAAGTACCAGAAAAAATACAAGAAAAGCTAGAGCAAAGCGTTTAAACGGTTTATTCAAGCTAAAAGTGGACTTGTTGCTGGCTAAATCATAAAAAACAGGGTTTAAAATGCAAAAAAATCTCGCATTTGTTTTTCCAGGTCAAGGATCTCAAACAGTTGGTATGTTGGCAGATTTTGCTGACAATGACATTGTACAAAATACGTTTAAAGAAGCGTCTGATGCGCTTGGTTATGACGTGTGGGAACTTGTGTCACAAGGACCAGCAGATAAATTAAATCAAACAAATTACACACAACCTGCTTTATTGACAGCCAGTGTCGCTATGTGGCGACTGTGGGCAAGTCAAACGGACGTAAAACCGTCTGTATTAGCAGGTCATAGTTTAGGTGAATACTCGGCGCTTGTATGTGCTGAAGTTCTTTCATTAGCAGACGCAGTAAAACTCGTTGAAAAACGCGGCGAGTATATGCAAGAAGCAGTACCAGCGGGTGTTGGTGCAATGGCAGCAATTATCGGTTTAGGCGATCAGCAAATTATTGACGCATGCGCGCAAGCTGAGCAGGGCGAAGTGGTTTCTGCCGTTAACCTTAACTCACCAGGTCAAGTGGTTATCGCAGGGCATAAAGCAGCAGTAGAAAGAGCCGGTGAACTGTGTAAAGAAGCAGGCGCAAAGCGTGTATTACCATTACCGGTTAGCGTGCCATCGCATTGTGCATTAATGAAGCCAGCGGCAGATAAATTAGCCGATGAATTAGCAAGCATTAGTTTTAATACACCGGTTATTCCTGTGGTAAACAATGTTGATGTTAAGGCTGAGAAAGATGGCTTGGCGATTAAACAGGCTTTAATCAAGCAGCTATATAGTCCGGTACGCTGGACAGAAACAATTGAAAGCTTTGGCGCGTTATCAATAGAAAACGTTGTTGAAGCAGGTCCAGGTAAAGTATTAGCTGGATTAATTAAAAGAATAAACAAATCGATAGTGAGCGTCTCTCTGAACGACAATGGTTCGTTAGAGAAATCACTTTCATTGGTAGAGTAAGGAATTATATGTTTTCTTTAGAAGGTAAGGTCGCTCTTGTCACTGGCGCTAGCCGTGGTATCGGTAAGGCTATTGCAGAGCAACTACAAGCACTTGGTGCAACTGTTGTAGGTACAGCGACATCAGAAGGCGGCGCAGCTAATATCAGCGGATATTTAGGTGAAGGTCGCGGTATGGTGCTTAACGTGACTGAAGACGAGTCAATTGCCAACCTATTTGAACAAATTAAAAGTGCATTTGGTGGTGTAGATATTCTTGTTAATAATGCAGGTATCACCCGCGACAATCTGTTTATGCGAATGAAAGATGCAGAATGGGAAGATATCATCGAAACCAATCTTTCTTCTGTTTTTAAAATCAGCAAGCAAGTTTTGCGCCCAATGATGAAAGCGCGCAACGGTCGTATTATCAATATTGGTTCCGTTGTTGGCACTATGGGTAACGCAGGACAAGTTAACTATGCGACGGCGAAAGCAGGTCTAATTGGTTTCACTAAGTCTTTAGCAAGAGAAGTTGCTTCTCGCGGTATCACGGTTAATACGGTTGCACCAGGTTTTATCGACACAGATATGACACAAACGTTAACTGATGAACAAAAAGCCGGCATATTTGCACAAGTACCAGCCAACCGTCTAGGTAAGCCAGAAGAGATTGCGCAAACGGTTGCGTTTCTTGCATCAGATGCTGCTGCTTATATTACCGGTGAAACAGTTCACGTAAATGGCGGTATGTATATGGTTTAAAAGCCACTATATATCAGCATTTGCTACTTGAATTTTAATGAATTTAGATTAAAACTATACACAGCAACAGGTTAGACCACGGCTAAAACTAAAATTAAAAGCTTGCGGGCGTGGCTGTTGACGAATAAACTACACGCAATTTTTTAAAAATTGCATTTTCTATTAAAGGAAAAAAAATGAGTACTATTGAAGAACGCGTAAAAAAAATTACTGTTGAGCAGTTAGGTGTAAGTGAAGATGAAGTAACAACAGAAGCTTCATTTGTTGACGACCTTGGTGCTGACTCACTAGACACTGTTGAGCTAGTAATGGCGTTAGAAGAAGAATTCGATACTGAGATTCCTGATGAGGAAGCTGAGAAAATCACTACGGTTCAAGCTGCTATCGACTACATTACAGCTAACCAGTAAAAACAAGAAATCAGGCGGTATTAACCGCCTGTTTTTTTATACCCACATTTCTTCTTTTTAAAACACTTTCTAAAACATCCATATTCAATAAATATATTCAGGAGGATACCTCTACATGCGTCGCGTAGTGATCACCGGTTATGGCATGCTTTCACCCCTTGGTAATGATGCCGAAACAACTTGGCAAAACCTATTAGCAGGCAAAAGTGGTATAGGTGAAGTAGAACATTTTGATATTAGTAGCTTTCCAACGCGCTTTGCGGGTTTGGTTAAAGACTTTGATAGTGAGGCCTACGGCATTACTAAAAAAGATACTAAGAAAATGGATTTATTTATTCAATATGGTATCGCGGCAGGTCTTCAAGCAATGGAACATTCTGGTCTTGAAGTAACAGAACAAAACGCGAGTAGAATAGGGGTTGCTATTGGTTCAGGTATTGGCGGTTTAACCTTAATTGAAGATGGCCACAACAAATACCTAAAAGGTGGCGTTAGAAAATTATCACCTTTCTTTTGTCCTTCTACCATTTTAAACATGATCTCGGGTAATCTATCGATTCGCCTGGGCTTGAAAGGACCTAATATTGCCATCGTTACTGCTTGTACATCAGGCGTGCATAATATTGGTCATGCGGCTCGTATGATTGCGTATGGCGATGCAGATGCCATGTTAGCAGGTGGTGCTGAAAAAGCATCGACCGAGCTTGGTATTGGCGGTTTTTGCTCAGCACGCGCCTTATCAACGCGTAATGACGAACCTACTAAAGCATCACGCCCTTGGGATAAAGACCGAGACGGTTTTGTATTGAGTGATGGTGCAGGTGTTGTGGTAGTTGAAGAATACGAGCACGCAAAAGCACGTGGCGCGAATATCTTTGCTGAAATTGTTGGCTTTGGTATGAGTGGCGACGCGCATCATATGACATCACCACCAGAAAATGGTGAAGGTGCTGCACAAGCTATGGAGAATGCGATTAATGATGCAGGTATAGATCGCAGTAAAATCGGTTATATCAACGCACATGGTACATCGACACCAGCAGGCGATATTGCTGAAGTAGCAGCAGTAAAAAAAGTATTCGGTGACCATGCTTATAATCTTGTGATGGGCTCAACTAAATCAATGACAGGTCATTTACTTGGCGCTGCCGGTGCTGTAGAAGCAATTTTTACCACGCAAGCAATAGCAAACGGTAAAGTACCACCGACGATAAATGTTGATAACCCGGATGAAGGATGTGATCTAGATTTTATCCGCGACGGCGCGCGTGACGTATCGCTTGAATATGCATTATGTAACTCGTTTGGCTTCGGCGGAACCAATGGTTCTTTGCTACTTAAGAAAGTGACTGATTAATTAGTGTGCATCCAAGCACATCTTGTAATTAAACACTTGAATTAACATGACAAAGCTTGAATACTGGCAACAGAATTCAAGCTTTTTTATTTTATATGCTTTTTTGCGCTGTTAATGGTCAACAACAAGACGTTATCAAGGTTTCTGATAGAGGCCTCGCTTTTGGCGATGGTTTGTTCACAACGGCTAAAATCGTCGACGGCAAGATACAACTATTGCGTTATCATCTTGATAGATTAATCAGTGGCTGCCAGCAATTGCATATAAAAGGCGTCAACTTTAATACCTTGGCCGAATCTGTATGCCAGCAGGCCAAGCAATACCCGCTAGCGACGTTAAAAATCATCATAACTGCCGGTGAAAGCGAACGAGGCTATGCGCGAGATGACAGCGCTAAACCAACGGTTATTGTCACCATCAGCGAATTCCCAAAGCAATATATAAACTCCGATAATTTAGCCTTATCTGTAGGTATTGCTACTGCGCAGCTAGGCATAAATCCAACGTTAGCAGGAATTAAGCACTTAAATCGATTGGAACAAGTGCTGGTTAAAAAAGAAGCGCAAAGCTCTGCGTTTGATGACTTGTTGGTAACCAATATATCGGGACACATCATTGAAACAACAATGGCTAATGTATTCTTTAAGCGCAAAGATAAGGTGGTAACACCTAAGTTGAATCAAAGTGGCGTTAATGGACTCGTTAGGCAGCGTTTATTAGCCTTAAACGAAAACATTGAAGAGGTTGAATTAACGCTTGAAGATATTCAGACAATTGAAGGCGCAATGGTGTGCAATTGTCTTTTAGGTATCGTGCCAATAAAGCAGCTTAATGATAAAATATTGGATACCTCCTGGGTTGTGCCGCTACAGCAGGAATTAGAAAAGGACATAGTGTTACATGATTAAGAAAATCATCATTGTATTGATACTGCTTTTTGTCACAGCAGTGCTTAGTATCAACTACTTAACAGAACAACACATGACTAAGCCGATGAACTTAGCGAGTGAAACCATGTTAGATGTTGAAAAGGGCACAAGCTTTTATAGATTTTCTAAAACCTTGGTAGAGAAAGGCTGGGTTGATAATCGTTTATGGCTGCGTATATATGCAAAGAAACATCCACAACTTACTCGCTTAAAGGCGGGCAGCTATATGGTAACGCCCAACACAAGTGCAAAACAATTACTTGAGCAACTAGTAGAAGGTAAGGAATTTCACTGGTCGATCACCTTTATAGAAGGTTCAACGTTTAAAGACATGTTAAACGTGTTAGCGCAGCACGAGGAAGTAAAACAAACGCTAAGCGATATGTCGGTAGCGCAAATAGCACAAAAATTGGCGATAGATAACCCAAACCCTGAAGGTTGGTTTTACCCTGAAACCTATGCATTTACTAAAGGCACTACAGATTTAGCATTGCTAAAACGTGCTCATGTAAAAATGAAAACCGTACTCGAGCAAGCCTGGAACAACAAAGCAAAGGATTTGCCGTACAAATCGCCTTATGAAGCCCTTATCATGGCGTCAATCGTGGAAAAAGAAAGCGCGTATACTAAGGAAATGCCACGTATTTCTTCAGTTTTCGTCAATCGATTAAATAAAGGGATGCGCTTGCAAACGGATCCAACGGTTATCTATGGTCTTGGCGACAGATATCAAGGTGATATAAAGCGTAAACACTTGCGTGAAAAAACCGCTTATAATACTTATCGTATTAATGGTTTACCGCCGACACCAATTGCCATGCCAGGGCTGACAGCTATTGAAGCAACTTTGCACCCTGAGCAGAGCGATTATCTATATTTTGTCGCCCAGGGTGGCGGCCAACACTATTTTTCAAAAACATTAGCCGAGCACAATAAAGCGGTGCGTAAGTATATTTTAGGTAAATAAGCATGACCCAAGGAAAATTCATTGTCATTGAAGGCATGGAAGGCGCAGGAAAATCAACCGCTATTGCTGTTGTTGAAGCACAGTTAAACAAACATGGCATCACATTCGATAAAACCCGAGAGCCAGGTGGCACGCCAATGGCTGAATCTATGCGTGAACTGGTTAAATCTGTCGATATTAGTGAAACCGTTACCCAAGAAACAGAGCTTATGCTTATGTACGCCAGTCGAAGCCAATTGCTGGCTAATAAAATTAAACCGAGTTTAGCGCAGGGGCGCTGGGTGTTGGGCGATCGTCATGATCTTTCATCGCAAGCTTATCAAGGCGGTGGTAGACAAATTTCTGCAGATATTATGAACACCATGGCTGACATTACACTTAAGGGATTTAAGCCTGATTTAACCTTGTATTTAGATGTTACCCCAGAAATTGGCCTAGCCAGAGCGCGCGGTAGAGGCGAACTTGACCGTATTGAACAAGAAGATCTATCCTTCTTTGAACGTGTTAGAGCGCGTTACCAAGCGATTGCTGAACAAGATGACAGTATTCATTTGATCGATGCAACCCAGTCTATTGAAGCTGTGCACGAGCAAATAATCGACGTTGTAGAGGCGTTCATAGCACGCCATGACTAACACGCCCAATATAAGCCAATATCAACAGCAATTTGTTAGCCAAATAGCGCAACAAAAGCTACCGCATGCGTTGTTATTGGTGGGGCATCAACATGTTGGCAAATTAGCTTTAGCCAATTGGTTGGTATCTTTGCTTGCGTGTTTAACGCCTACAAAAGAGCACAATGCCTGTGGCCAATGCAAACATTGTTTGCTAGTGGCGCAATCAACCTTTCCAGATATCAAACATATTGCGCCAAATGGCCGTAATATAGGGGTCGATGAGATAAGGCAAGTATCTAATTTTATCGAGAAAACACCACTGCTATCGGCCTACAAGTCGGTTGTCATTGAAGATGCTGATAAAATGACGGTTGCTGCATCTAACGCGCTACTGAAAACCTTAGAAGAGCCAACGGACGACAGTTTTCTTATCTTAGTGGCGCAAGATATTAATGCACTGCTACCGACAATCGTTAGCCGATGCCAACAAGTTTTCATTAAAGCGCCCATACATGATGAACAAAGAACAGATCAAAACAAGCCAAGCGCGCTGAATAGTTCACATTTACCAGAATTGTCAGATGAAGAGATAGCAACAGAATATCAGGCATTTATTGCTGCGTTTTCTGCGTTTGTATTTGAACAGAAACCAATTAATAAAGTGCTGCCAATACTGCTTGCAACGCCACATAATTGGCGCTGGCTTGAAAAAATTAGCAGTGATTGGCAGCGCGCCATTAATGGCTGGGAAACTGCCAGCGATGCGCAATTAATCACTAAACAAGCCTGCGAGACGTTAGGCAAAGATAAGCTTTGGCAACTATATCAATTAACAGTATCATGTATACAACATCAAAAAACGTTTATTCAAAGCAATGATCAGTTTGAGATGGAAAAATACTTAACCCAAATAAAAACAATAACAAATCACGAGGAGTAAACCTTGCAAGACATCTATATGCAATTTGCAACTGAAAGAGACTTGTATCAAGCATATATGCCATTTTTAAAACAAGGTGGACTATTTTTCAAAACAGGTGAACGTTTTGAACTTGGTGAAGAGGTAACACTTAAAGTACATTTGCCTAACGAAGCAATTGAACATACAATTGCCGGCAAAATATGCTGGTTAACGCCGCCAGGCGCACAAAGTGGTACACCAGCGGGCATAGGTATAGCGTTTGTTGAAGATAAAAACGACGTGCGCAATACCATTGAAAAATCAATTGCTCGTATGCTTAATTCCTCTGAGCCTACGATGACTATGTAAATAGAGATAGTAGTGTTTATAGATTCTCACTGTCATTTAGACAGACTCAAATTATCTGAATATGAAAATGGGCTAGATACAGTGCTAGCCAATGCAAAGGATGCCAATGTTGAAGGTATGCTTTGCGTAAGTGTTACGCTAAAAGAATTTCCAAAAATGGCGCAGGTCACTGAGCCTTATAGTAACGTTTGGATCAGTTGTGGCGTGCATCCACTTAACCAAGAGGATGTCACAGATGAAGATACTTTATGCGAACTAGCATCTAATGAACGAGTAGTTGCTGTTGGTGAAACCGGACTAGACTATCATTACGCGCCAGAAACCGCTCAATTACAAAGAGACGCATTTAGACAACATATTCGTGTTGCTAACAAACTAAACAAGCCACTGATTATCCATACCCGAGATGCACAGCAAGATACCTTGGATATTATGCGAGAAGAGGGTGCTCAACAAGCAGGCGGTGTACTGCACTGTTTTACCGAAACATGGGAAATGGCAGAGCAGGCAATAGCAATGGGTTTTTATATTTCATTGTCAGGCATTGTTACCTTTAAAAATGCCGATGCATTGCGCGATGTTGCAAAGAAGATACCCGATGATCGTTTACTCATCGAAACTGATTCACCTTATTTAGCGCCCGTACCACATCGTGGCAAGCAGAATCAGCCCGCTTATGTTGCCGATGTAGCAAGATTTATCGCCAGTGTACGCGGACAATCGGTTGAACATATAGCACAAATTACCAAAGCGAATTTCAAACGTTTATTTAACATTTCCTAGGGCGTGTTGATCTTTACTGCATAAATTTCTTTTGCACAAAAAAATAGCCCAGAACAAATCCAGTTCCGGGCTCAGGGAAAAGGCTCAAAGGGGTTGAGCCGTGCGCTAATTCTGTCATTAAATCTCTCGAAAGTATTACGACTAGATGAACATCTAAATACTTTAATACTTTTAAGTGTAGTGTAATCTTTGCACTTTGCTAGTTTATTTTTTAAAAAATCCTATCCACCTGAATTAACACATAAATTCGATAAAATCTTGTTTGCTTTGCCGTACTACTTAACAGCTTATGTATAAGTTTTAAACGGCTTTTGCACAAGTTATCTACAGCTAAGCAGGCAAAAGTAACATGATCTAAGCAGAATATTGCAATTGTCGACAATGTTGGCTTGACCAAGCCGATGTAACTGTCTATATTACTACTTACTTTAAAATTGTCGACAATCTTAATGCCTCTACTCAATCCTACACAACAACCTATTGTTACAACAGCAGATAAGATTTTTACTACACTTCAGTCCGATATCGTTGAAGGAAATATCGCCGCAGGTACCAAAATTAGTGAGCCAGAACTGGCTAAAAAATATGACGTATCTCGCGCAACACTGCGTGAAGCCTTATCTAGACTAGAAAAGTGCCATCTTATTGAAAAAAAACCAAACGTTGGCGCTAGAGTCATAGATTGTTCTGTCGAACATTTACTCGACATTTATCTGGTGAGAGAAGCGCTTGAAGGTATGGCATGTCGCCTAGCGGCACAAAACATGTCAGATGAAGAGATTGTCGACATGCAAAACATGTTGAAAGCACATGGCGAAAAGCAAGATTTAAAAGACGGTGTCGGTTATTACCAAGAAGAGGGCGATCTTGATTTCCATTATCGTGTTATTCAAGGCGCTCACAATATTCAATTAACTGAGCTACTTCTTGGACAACTTTATCACGTTATTCGCATGTACCGTTGCCAGTTTGGTATGAATAGTCCGCGTGCAAGTAAAGCATTTACCGAACATGCCGCTATAGTGCAAGCGATTGCAGATCGTGACGGTGAGCTTGCCGAAATTCTCATGCGACGCCATATCGCAGCGTCGCGCAAAAATATAGAAAACAAGATACAACAAGTAAGCGCGTAAGCGTTGGAGCAATTATGTCAGAAACAAACCACTTATCCCCAGGCGCAAAATTTAGAGCGGCGCTAACAGCAAATCAACCACTGCAAATTGTCGGTACGATTAACGCCTATTGCGCGATGATGGCAAAGCAATTGGGCCACCAAGCTATTTACCTGTCAGGCGGCGGTGTAGCAAATGCATCTTATGGCTTACCTGATTTAGGTATGACCTCACTTAACGATGTAGTTGCAGATGTTCAACGTATTACTGCAGCGTGTGACCTACCTTTAATGGTAGATATCGACACGGGTTGGGGCGGTGCTTTTAATATTGCAAAAACCATTCGCGATATGGAAAAAGCAGGTGCTGCTGCTGTGCATATAGAAGATCAAGTGGCGCAAAAGCGTTGTGGTCATCGCCCGAACAAAGAAATTGTGTCGCAAGGCGAAATGGTAGATCGCATTAAAGCAGCGGTTGATGCTCGCACAGATAAAGACTTTTTTATCATGGCAAGAACAGATGCGTTTGCGCAAGAAGGTCTAGAAAAAGCATTAGAACGTGCTAAGGCGTATGTAGCAGCTGGTGCAGACGGTATTTTTGCTGAAGCCGTACAAACAGAAGAGCATTATCGCGCGTTCGCTGAGGCGTTAGACGTGCCAATCTTAGCCAATATTACAGAATTTGGTAAAACAGAGCTTTGGAATGCAAAGCAATTAGGAGAGTGGGGCTGTGCAATGGTGCTTTATCCACTATCTGCCTTTAGAGCAATGAATAAAGCTGCAGAGCTGGTTTATCAGACGATATTAAAAGATGGTGACCAAAAAGCGGTTGTAGATAACATGCAAACACGCATGGATCTATACGACTACTTAGGTTACCACGATTACGAACAAAAATTAGATAGCCTGTTCGCACAAGGCAAGAATAAATAATACGAATATTGAGGAGAGAAACATGGTAGACAAGAAACTTGGTGGAGCAGGCCTTCGCGGACAAAGTGCTGGTGAAACGAAACTTTGTACAGTGGGTAAATCAGGGACTGGCTTAACTTATTGTGGTTATGACATTACCGACTTAGCGGAAAACGCGACGTTTGAAGAAGTAGCATACCTGCTGTTTAACGGCGAATTACCAAACCAAGCGCAATTAGACGCATATAAAGCTGAATTAAAGCCACTACGTGATTTACCGCAGGCGCTTAAAGAAGTTTTACAACGTATTCCAGCTGATGCACATCCAATGGATGTCATGCGCACCGGTTGTTCATTTTTAGGTAATATCGAACCGGAAGTTGATTTTTCACAACAAAATCAAGCAGCTAATCGCTTATTAGCAGCGTTTCCTGCGATCATGACATATTGGTATCGTTTTTCTCATCATGGCGAAGATATTGACTGTGTGACTGATGAAGACACCATTGGTGGACACTTTTTGAAGTTGTTAACCGGCAAAACGCCTTCAGATTTGCATCGCCGCGTTATTGACGTATCGCTTATTTTATATGCAGAGCATGAGTTTAACGCGTCAACTTTTACTGCACGTGTATGTGCTTCTACGTTGTCTGACATGTACAGCTGTATTACAGGGGCGATAGGTTCTCTTCGTGGCCCGTTACATGGCGGTGCAAATGAAGCAGCAATGGACATGATTGAAGGTTTTAAATCACCTGAAGATGCAAAAGAGCAGATGGCAGGTATGTTAGCACGCAAAGAAAAAATTATGGGTTTTGGTCACGCGGTATATCGCACGTCTGATCCTCGTAACGATATCATTAAAAAGTGGTCAGAAAAGCTCGGTCACGAATTTGGTGATACCTTGCTTTATGATATCTCTGTCGCATGTGAAGAATACATGTGGGACACTAAGAAATTGTTCTGTAATGCCGACTTCTTCCACGCTTCGGCTTATCACTTTATGGGTATCCCTACGAAATTGTTTACGCCTATTTTCGTGTGTTCACGCTTAACAGGCTGGGCTGCACATGTCATGGAGCAACGTGACAACAACCGTATTATTCGCCCAAGTGCAGATTACATTGGCGCAGAACCGCGCAAAGTAACGCCAATCGCACAACGATAAACCACTATGCTGGTCCTTGTGGCCAGCACTCTTAATTGCACGACACTATTATGAATACTCAATATCGTAAATCGCTAGATGGCACGTCACTAGACTATTTTGACGTAGAACAAGCCATCAATGATATCTCTCCAGATACATATAAAACATTACCTTATACTGCTAAAGTGCTTGCTGAACAATTAGTAAGACGCTGCGCACCAGAACAACTCAATACCGCGCTATCTCAAATTGCTTTTGGTAAACAAGACAGTGACTTTCCTTGGTATCCTGCTCGCGTGGTCTGCCATGACATACTGGGTCAAACAGCATTAGTTGATTTGGCAGGTTTGCGAGATGCCATCGCAGACAAAGGGGGAGATCCTGCTAAGGTAAACCCTGTGGTTCCTACTCAATTGATTGTTGACCATTCGTTGGCTGTTGAACATGCTGGGTTTGAAGCTGACGCATTTGAAAAGAATAGGGCAATTGAAGATAGACGCAACGAAGATAGATTTCACTTTATCGAGTGGACTAAAACAGCGTTTGATAATGTCGATGTAATACCAGCAGGTAACGGCATTATGCACCAGATTAATCTCGAGAAAATGTCGCCAGTTATTCAGGCGCGAGATGGCGTTGCTTTTCCTGATACCTGTGTTGGTACTGATAGTCATACACCTCATGTTGATGCATTAGGTGTGATTGCTATTGGCGTTGGTGGTCTAGAAGCGGAAAACGTTATGCTTGGCCGCGCATCAATGATGCGTTTACCGGAAATTGTTGGTGTAAAACTAATCGGCCAACGTAAAGCGGGTATTACCGCCACCGACATTGTATTAGCGATTACAGAGTTTTTGCGCCAGCAAAAAGTCGTTTCTACCTACCTAGAATTTTTCGGCGAGGGTGCTGACAAGCTATCAATAGGCGATCGCGCTACTATCTCTAACATGACGCCAGAATATGGCGCCTCAGCGGCTATGTTTTACATTGATCAGCAAACCATTGACTATTTAAAAATAACTGGCCGTGAACCAGAGCAAATTGCATTAGTCGAACAATATGCAAAAACCGTTGGTTTATGGGCAGATGATATGAAAGAAGCGCGCTATGAGCGCGTATTAACATTTGACTTATCAACGGTTGAACGTAATTTAGCAGGTCCGTCTAACCCTCATCGTCGTTTACCTACAGCGCAGCTTGCTGAGCGAGGTGTAGCGGGTAAAGTTGATGAAGTCGACTCCAACAATTGGCAAGGTAACATGCCAGATGGTGCTTGTATTATTGCGGCAATTACCAGTTGTACTAATACGTCAAACCCGCGCAATGTGGTAGCAGCAGGTTTGGTTGCTAAAAAAGCAAATGAACTTGGACTCACGCGCAAGCCTTGGGTTAAAACGTCGTTTGCACCGGGTTCTAAAGTTGCGAAGTTATACTTAGAAGAGTCGAATTTGCTACCTGAGCTAGAAGCCATGGGCTTTGGCATCGTCGCATACGCTTGTACCACGTGTAATGGTATGTCTGGTGCACTTGATCCTGCCATTCAGCAAGAAATAATCGATCGAGACTTATATTCAACAGCCGTACTATCGGGCAACCGTAATTTTGATGGACGTATCCATCCTCATGCAAAACAAGCTTTCTTAGCGTCACCACCATTAGTAGTGGCATACGCAATTGCTGGTACTGTGCGCTTTGATATTGAACAAGATGTGTTAGGTCTTGATAAAGACGGCAATGAAGTACGACTAAAAGATATTTGGCCTAGTGATGAAGCCATTGATGAAATAGTAAGCAGAGCGGTAAAACCAGAGCAATTCAAGCAAGTTTACGAGCCAATGTTTGATCTTAAAGTAGACTTTGGAGAGAAAACAGATCCACTTTACGATTGGCGTGAAATGAGCACCTATATTCGCCGACCTCCTTATTGGGAGGGCGCGCTAGCAGGCGAACGCACGTTAACAGGAATGCGTCCTTTGGCTGTACTTGGTGACAATATTACGACCGATCACCTTTCACCTTCAAATGCTATTCTAGCGAGCAGTGCCGCAGGCGAATACTTGGCTAAAATGGGTTTGGCAGAAGAAGACTTTAACTCATATGCAACCCATCGTGGCGACCATTTAACTGCGCAACGCGCAACATTTGCTAACCCTAAGCTTTTAAATGAAATGGTGCTTGAAAATGGCGAGATAAAACAAGGTTCTTTTGCCCGTATCGAGCCAGAAGGCAAAGTCACTCGCATGTGGGAGGCAATTGAAACCTATATGCAGCGTAAACAGCCGCTGGTGATCGTTGCAGGTGCTGATTATGGTCAGGGCTCTTCACGTGATTGGGCAGCAAAGGGTGTGCGTTTGGCGGGTGTTGAAGCTATCATCGCTGAGGGTTTTGAACGTATTCATCGTACTAACCTTATTGGCATGGGCGTTTTACCGCTAGAATTTGTTGGTGGCGATACTCGTCATACCTACAATATTGACGGCACAGAGACCTTTGATGTTATCGGGGATAAATCTCCGGGTGGTCAACTAACAGTGATCATGTATCGCAGCAATGGCGATAGCTTAACCTTTAATGTGAAATGTCGCTTAGACACTGCAGAAGAAGTATCGGTTTACAATGCAGGTGGCGTTTTACAGCGTTTTGCACAAGACTTTTTAGAAGCTAACGCATAAATGTGTAAAGGAATCGCGAGATGACATTTAAACCTCAAATTAAAATCCCGGCAACGTATATGCGCGGAGGCACTAGCAAAGGCGTATTTTTTAAGTTGTCTGACTTGCCTATGGCGGCACAAGTTGCAGGAGATGTAAGAGACGCGTTGCTTTTGCGCATTATCGGTAGTCCAGATCCTTATGGAAAACAAACCGACGGTATGGGGGGAGCTACCTCTAGTACAAGTAAAACGGTTATCTTAGATAAGAGTGAACAACCAGGTCACGATGTTGACTATTTGTTTGGTCAGGTGTCTATCGACAAGCCGTTTGTTGATTGGAGTGGTAACTGTGGCAATTTAACCGCAGCGGTAGGCGCTTTTGCCATTGAAAATGGTCTAGTAAGCAGTGATAAAGTGCCGCAAAATGGCATAGCGACTGTAAAAATTTGGCAAAAGAACATCAGTAAAACCATCATTGCTAAAGTGCCTATGCATGAAGGTCAAGTGCAAGAAACGGGCGACTTTATTCTCGATGGTGTTGCCTTTCCTGCGGCCGAAGTTGAAGTGTCTTTTGTTGCGCCGGTAGAACCTACTGAACCACTTT
Source organism: Thalassotalea agarivorans (assembly GCF_030295955.1). NCBI lineage: Bacteria > Pseudomonadati > Pseudomonadota > Gammaproteobacteria > Alteromonadales > Colwelliaceae > Thalassotalea > Thalassotalea agarivorans. The sequence continues at coordinate 1,739,583 of NZ_AP027363.1, read as the reverse complement.
TTCCAACTGGAAATGTCGTTGATACCTTAAATGTACCCGACGTAGGTGAATTTGAAGTAACCATGATTAATGCTGGCATTCCAACCGTATTTGTTAACGCGGCTGATGTGCAATGTCATGGCGCAGAACTGCAAGGTGAAGTGAATAGCGTTGCGGAAAAATTGGCGATGTTTGAAACTATTCGAGCATATGGTGCGCTTCGTATGGGACTTATCAATCGAATAGAAGATGCTGAAACTAGGCAACATACCCCTAAAATCGCGTTTGTGTCGCCGCCTAAACAATATGTTTCATCAAGTGGTCGTGTTGTTGAAGAGAGCGACATTGATTTGAATGTTCGAGCGCTTTCAATGGGGCAGTTGCATCATGCAATGATGGGAACAGCCGCTGTTGCAATAGCCTCAGCTGCAGCAATTGAAGGCACACTTGTTAATCAGTTAATCAAAAAAGATGATGTTGGTAGTGTTGTCTTTGGGCACCCATCAGGTACGTTAAAAGTAGGAGCGCTGGCAACTAAACTTGATGACAATTGGTTTATTGAACATGTCACCATGAGTCGCAGTGCACGCGTGCTTATGGAAGGGCATGTGCGTGTACCTCAAGACGACTAACCGATAATAAAACGATGAAAAACGCCCTAACATGATTACGTGCTAGGGCGTTTTTGTTTGGACTGTTTATGCGCAATTAAACGATTCAACGCATTGGTATACAAAGCCAATTTAGATAGAATGAAGGAAAAAGCTGAATAACAACAAATATGTCGATTAAACCACAAGTCGCGTTAATGGCAGCTGTCGCTGTCATATTGATGAGCACTGTACCCGTTACTGTCAAAATGATTTCTGCCTCGGTTGTTGAAATTGGCGCGGTACGCCTTGCTATAGCATTTGCTGGATTGACGCTCTTGCTTTATTTTCGAGGTTTTAGGTGGCAGCTCCCAAAACAACATTGGTTTGCGCTACTCGCTTTAGGCCTGATATTTGCAGCCCATTGGTATACTTATTTTCTTGGAATTAAACTATCCACTCCATCCGTTGCGGCATTGGGTGTGGCTACTTTTGGCATACATTTAGTGGTTTTGAGCGCCATCTTTTTGCGCCAACCTCTGCGAGCTGCAGACGCTGTGGCGCTGGTGTTAGCGTTACTTGGTATATTTTTGCTAAGTCCTAAAATTGATTGGCAGTCTGATTATTTTCTTGGTTTAGTCTCGAGTGTGGTTAGTGGATTACTTTACGCGTGTTTACCCATTGTAAATACCAAGTTTAAAGCTATCTCAGGCAATGTTCGCGCTTGGGGGCAGTTTGCTTTTGCCTTGATTCCATTTGCTGTGTTGTCAACGTTTGAAGGTTGGCAACTAACCAACTTTGATTGGACGGGACTATTGTTTTTAGGGGTGTTTGCTACGTTACTCGCGCACACCTTATGGGTACATGCTAGTGCCGAGCTACCAGGTACTTTTACCAGTGTCATTTATTACCTTTATATTCCATTTGCTATGGCGCTGAGCGTTATCTTTGAGCAAGAAGTTTTGTCACTTAACACCATTGCCGGTGGTTGCATCATTATTGCTGCCAATATCATTGCGATAGTTGCTCACAAAAAGCAGCAATAAACTAGCCAGTATTGAGCACAAGGAAATTACCATCAACAGTTAAATTAACACCGTTAATGGGGTAGAATACGCGCCAATTATCTACAGAGTGTTAGCCAAACTAGTTAGTACAATGATTGAATTGAAGTATCAAACTCCGCCAGAGTGGGCGGAAACTGTTATGAACGACTTTGACGCGTTCTTAAGTGACCATGCAGCCGCCGAGAAAAAAGCCTCAGGTATGGCAATGTCTATGTTATCTCATTACCCAGATCGCAAGTCAGTGGTTAAAGCCATGACAGATTTAGCGATTGAAGAGCTTATTCACTTTAAACAGGTATTGAAACTGATCACAGCGCGTGGACAGCAGTTAGGCCGTGATCAAAAAGATCCGTATATTCATGAACTAAGAGCCTTGTTTCGCCGTGGTACCGACGTATTTTTTCTAGATCGCTTGCTTATCGCAGGTGTTATCGAAGCAAGAGGCTACGAACGTTTTTCTTTGATCGCCCATGCGCTAGAGCCAGGTAAAGAAAAGGAATTATATTGGCAAATAGCGCGCTCTGAAGAAAAACATGCCAATTTGTTCGTTGAATTAGCTCTAGAGTACTTTGACGAAAATACAGTATATACTCGTCTTGAGGAAATACTGAACGCTGAAGCAGAAATCTGTAGGAAACTTCCTTTTAGGGCGGCCCTACATTAATCAGGATGGTGTTGTGGATAAACGAGTTATTGCTAAGTATCTGCAGCACTATGCTGAGAGTGAAGTTGCCTCGCTAGATAATTTTCCAGCAGAGTCATACCATCAAGCCGTTTGTATTCCCGCATACGAAGAAACGCCGCAATTTATTGAACAGCTGTTGTCTTCTTCGCTCTGGACAACTAACCGGCTGTTACTTGTGCTTGTTATCAATCAACCAGATAACGCTACAGATTCAAAGGCGCAAGAACAGTTAGCATCGTTTGTATGTGCTGTAGGGCCAATAGTTTGGCAACAAAATAACTTAACGTTGATATCTTCGCGCCATGGTGACATTTTAGTTGTAGATAGGTTTACAAGGCCTATTCCACACAAACAAGGTGTCGGTTTAGCAAGGAAAATCGCATGTGATATTTCGCTCGCATTATATGCTCAAGGCCTTGTAGATTCTCGCTTTATTATTTCAACAGATGCTGACGCAAGCCTACCAAACAACTATGTAAACGAACTAAAAACAGTCTCTAGTAACGTGTCTGTTGGTTATTGCGAGTTTTATCATTACAGCGCAAACACAGCGGTACATGTAGCCAATGAACTCTATGAACAAGCACTGCGCTATTACGTTAATGGGTTAATAGAGGCAAAAAGCCACTATGCGTTTTTTACCATTGGCTCTATTTTGTTTTTTGAGATGTCTGCGTATGCCAAAGTACGCGGTTTTCCCAAACGCAGTGCAGGGGAAGACTTCTATCTTATTAACAAATTGGCAAAAATAGGCGAGGTTAAGTCGCTAACAAAGGTTCATATTGAGCTAGAGGCAAGACCTTCTAATCGAGTACCTTTTGGCACTGGACCAGCCGTACAAAAGATTCTCGCGTTAAAACAGCAACAGCAAGACTATTTGTATTACCACCCTGACGTATTTAAGCAATTACGCCTTTTACTTGAATCTTTTCCGTTACTCTTTGCTAAAAGGCATGATCTCGATTCATGGTTTAAAGGGCTTACCGAAGTGAGTCGGCAAGCGTTACAAGCGCTCAATATCCATCGCTTTGTCAGCGCTAATCTCAATGTCTCCCAATCTCAATTTGATAAGCAATTAGTGCATTGGTTCGATGCGTTTAAAACGTTAAAATATATACACTTTTTACGAGATAACGGTTATCCTGATTGTCCATTCGAGGCAACCAAAACAAATAATCTATGATCACAATCTATGGTGATGTAAATTCTGGCAATTGTTACAAGGTTAAATTAACCGCAGAGCTACTTGGCATACCATATAAGTGGATACATGTAGATATTTTAAATCGAGAAACGCAATCTCAGGCTTTTTTAGCGAAGAATCCTAATGGCAAAATTCCTTGTTTAGTGCTCACCTCAGGGGACTGTTTAGCCGAATCTAACGCCATTATTAATTATCTAGCAAAAGACTCTTCGTTGTATCCCAACGATCCATTGACCCAAGCGTATATACAACAATGGCAATTTTTTGAGCAATACAGTCATGAGCCTTATATTGCGGTAGCCAGATTCATTAAAAAATATTTAGGTCTACCAAAAGATAAAGAGCAGGATTTCGCCTCAAAGCAAGAGGGCGGTCACAAAGCGTTGACTGTCATTGAGAAAACATTAGCAAAACAAGTCTACCTGGTGAATGATCAACTTTCGACAGCAGATATATCGTTGTTTGCCTATACTCATGTTGCAGACGAAGGTGGCTTTGATCTAGATAAATACCCTAATATCAAACAATGGATCAAACGCATTGAAAGACAATCAAATTATATAGCTATTGGCTAAATAGGGAGCATCATTATGTCACAACCTTTGGTGGTAGATTATTATTCAGATGTGCTATGTGTATGGGCTTGGATCGCGCAAAGACGAGTCGACGAGTTAGAAAAACAGTTTTTCGATAAAATAGTGATTAAGCATAAGTATGTAGACATCTTCGGAGATGTTGCTGCGAAAATGGAAACAACGTGGGCGACTCGTGGCGGTTATGCAGGCTTTGCCGAACATGTTGTTACCGCATCTAAACCCTATGATGAAGCGCCGGTAAAAGCCGATATTTGGCAGCAAGTAAAACCTACAACCTCGACTAATGCCCATTTGTTTATTAAGGCAGCACAACTGCAAATCGGCCAAAGAAAGTCAGCAGAGTATGCCTTTGCTATTCGTAATGCATTTTTTGTAGAAGGATTAGATATTAGCCAATACAAGGTACTCGCTGAAATCGCCTCAACAATTGGCTTAGATAGTCAGCTGCTAGTTTATGCGGTAGAAAACGGCACCGCAATTGCCGCACTTATGTCAGATTATCAGCAAGCAAAAAAAGAGCAGCTTAAAGGTAGCCCGACCTATGTGCTCGATGGTGGTCGTCAAACCCTGTTTGGTAATGTCGGCTACAGAGTGTTGCATGCAAATGTCGAACAGTTGCTGCATAACCCTGAGAATGAAGCAAGTTGGTGCTAGCGCTTTATGTATAAAGCTAGAAAAACTTTTCCAATGCCAAAGCAATCGTTAAATGGCTATAAAGTGTATGGCATTGTCGCCGAAGACAAAGCGCTATCATGTGATACGTTTATTGAGCAATGGTCACACATTGAAAAACGCGCAGATACGCTAGGTTTTGTTATTTTTCATCAAGGTGCTCAATCAAACTATTTGGTACTTTGTGAGTGGGGCAATGACAACGAGCTATTTACTCGCGTTTTTGTGCAATCAGCACAAGGCTGGATAGAAGACAGCAACCTTTATTCGTTTTGCGTTTACGATATGACTGTAATGCACGCTGAACGTGAATTATACATTCGGTATATATATACAGATAACCCTGACACAGAAGCCTATCTGAGCTCATATTATGAGGGACACAATGCGCATCAGCGGTAGTTGCCTATGTCAAAAGGTGAACTTTGCTGTTGAAACAGAGCAGGTCACGCCGCTTGTAGCGCATTGTCATTGTCGCATGTGTCAGAAGTTTCACGGCAGCGCTTTTTCAACCTTTATCGAAGTTAAGTTACAAGGGTTTCATTTAAACGGCAAAGCGCATTTAACGCATTATGTCAGCGATAATGGCGCTAAACGATCTTTTTGTAATAGTTGTGGTAGTAGCTTGTTTTTTGAGTCAGTCTATAATCGCGCAGACCAAACCATAGAAGTAGCGCTTGCGGCACTTGATTCTGGCCAGCACTTGTTTAAACCAAATGCGAATATTTATGTATCTTCTCAAGTCACTTGGCTGCATGATATTCATGAATTACCTCATTTTCCAAACTACAGGCAGTGAACAAATACATGCAATATGAAAAAGTGATCGCGTTTTGGTTTGACACGTTAAAACCTAATCAATGGTTTGCAAAAAGCGATACCCTAGATAAAGAAATTACGGCGACTTTTAGCCAAACTCACGCATACGTTGTCGCTGGCGAAAGTGAGCAATGGCGGCAACATGCACTCGGGGCACTAGCTGAAATCATTGTTTTAGATCAGTTTTCTCGCAATATCTTTCGCGATAGACCCGCCGCATTTGCTTATGACGGACAAGCGCTAGTGTTAGCGCAAAGAGCGATAGAATTAGGGCTAGATCAGCAGTTAACGCCACCACAAAAAAGTTTTATGTACATGCCTTTTATGCACAGTGAATCTTTGGCGATACATAAAATAGCGGAAACTTTGTTTGCGCAACCCGGTCTAGAACATAACTTAGCGTTTGAACTAAAACATAAGGTTATTATTGAACAGTTTGGGCGTTACCCCCACAGAAATAACATACTCTCAAGAGAGTCGACGGCAGAAGAGCGCGCATTTTTAGCACAACCAGGTTCTTCTTTTTAACATCACCGAAAAGTAGTAGTGATATGGACAACAATATTAATAATATACTCGCACAAATTAACCGATACGTTCTTGGCAAAGAAAAACAAGTGAAATTGGCTTTAGCCTGTATGTTGGCTAAAGGGCACTTATTGCTTGAAGACCTACCAGGAATGGGTAAAACGACCTTAGCGCATACCTTAGCGGATACGCTAGGGCTTAGTTATCAGCGTGTTCAATTTACCAGTGATATGTTACCCGCTGACATCACCGGCATTAACGTTTTTGACAATCAAAAACAGGCGTTTAGCCTACATAAGGGTCCAATATTCAATCAACTTATTCTAGCTGATGAGATCAACCGAGCCAGTCCGAAGACACAAAGTGCGCTGTTGGAGTCTATGGAAGAAGGACAAGTGAGTATTGATGGCAAAACCTACACCTTGCCTGATCCGTTTTTTGTAATCGCTACACAAAATCCGCAACACCACCTAGGCACATACCCGTTACCTGAATCACAAATGGACCGTTTTACCATGCGGTTGAGCTTAGGCTTTCCAACCAAAGATGCCGAAAAGATGATCCTTAATGGTCAAAATAAACGCGTTCAACACCAAGCTTTGCCGCCACAAATAGATGCGGAGCAATTATTGTCGCTACAAGCTTTAGTGCGTGAGGTAACGGTTTCTGACAGCTTGCTTGATTATGTTATTGCACTAGGCAGTGCAACGCGTGAGCAGTCTAAATTTAATGCATTGTCGCCTCGTGCCTTGCAAGCACTTGTAGCATCGAGCAAAGCGTGGGCATTTATTCATGGGCGTGATTACGCACTTCCAGAAGACGTACAAGCGGTATTTGTACCTGTATGTCAGCATCGCATGGACAGCCAGTCATTAGGCGAGCATGAACAGTCCTATGCGCTGCAGGTATTAAAAAGTGTTGACCCGTCGGCGAGCTAATTATGCTGACCTCATTAAAGAAAACAATTGATGGTCGTTTCGAATCCTGGTTAAAGCGCAGGGTACCGCAGTCCAGTCGTCATCAATTGTCGAGTAAGAACATTTTTATTTTCCCAAGTGGCTTTGGTTTTAGTTACTTAGCATTAGTGATCTTGATTTTTTTACTCGGCACCAATTACCAAAACAATATTATTGTGTTGTTTTCTTACCTAATGTTGAGTCTTTTTTTAACCTGCATGTTTGCAACGTTTAACAATATGGCAAAATTGTCACTTGAATTTGTTAATGCGCCGCTATTAGAAGCAAATAAAAAAGGTAATGTTACCTTTAAGGCGTTGTCAGCAAACGCTAAACAGGGCATTCGCGCAAGTTTTAGAGAACAATCTCAAAGTATTGCCTTTGATTTGCATGACCAAGAACACACGACAATAGAGATCCCAGTAGAAGTAAATGAGCGCGGGGAACATATTGCACAGCGGGTAAAGTTGTACTCCCGGTATCCTTTAGGCTTGTTTAACTGTTGGAGCTATTTAGCTTACCCCATTCAACTCATTGTTTTTCCAGAGCCAATAGAGCCGAGCATGGCAAATTTTTCCAATAGTTTGGAAGAAGCCGAGCAGGGTAAAGGCCGGCAAGTAAAACAAAGTGATGAGTTTTATCAGTTTAAAGCCTATGAACAAGGCATGCCGCTTACACATGTTGCTTGGAAGCAAGTGGCTAAAGGCGGAGATTGGCAAGTAAGAGAAAACCAATCATTATCTGGTAATGACGATTGGATTACGTTGGATAGTGTCGAAGCAGGGCACATTGAAGCTAAGCTGGCCAAAATGACCTATTTAGTGATTGATAAAACGCGGAAGGGACACGCTTTTGGCTTTCGTTTAGGCGAAACAATCTTGGCGGTGCAATCAGGCGAGCAGCACCTACAGGCGTGCTTAACGGCTATTGCGAGGTATTAATGATGGCCGATCGACTATTACTCGTTAATGTAAAACAAAAGCAATGGTTAGTGTTGGTAGCGCTAGCCAATATTTTGTTGGTTTTGCCGCAAATCCATTGGTCTATATTGCTACTTACCATCACTATTGTAAGCTATCAGTTTTACGGCACATTACATGCATTTTCGAAGCAAGCGCGCGTTAATAAACTGTTTTCCTGGTTGGCCATCATACTTATTATTGCTACGGGCTATCAGCAGGGCATTCTGATATCCATGGTGCAATTGTTAACCTGTGCTTACTGTTTAAAATTAGGGGAGCTCAACAAAAACAAAGATTTATATCAGTTTTTACTGCTTGGTTTTTTTGTGCTTGCTGCCTGCTTTATTTTTTATCAATCACTTTGGATCTTTGGATTAACACTACTGTTGTTTGTGTTAAACACAACCATAGTTACGGTGGCGCTGTATCGCACCGAATCCTTTATTACCGTGTTGAAAAAGCATGGACGTTTATTTGCCTACAGTTTACCGCTCGCGTTTGCTTTATTCTTTCTATTTCCCAAGTTATCTCCGTTTTGGCAGGTGCCACTAGCAAAATCCGCAAAAACAGGCTTGTCTGACTCGGTAAAAGTAGGTGATATAGCAAATTTAGCTTTGTCGAATGAACTAGCTTTTAGGGTTGAGTTTAAAACGCCGCCAGCGTCACAACAGCCACTTTATTGGCGCGCGATGACGCTTGATCAATTTGATGGTAGCAGTTGGCGCAAGGAAAGTGCTAGGCGAAAAATGCAAACGGTACGGCAACCTTCAATTACTTGGTCACAGCTACCGCCAGTTGAATATCAGGTTATCGCACAGCCTAGCTTTCAAACGTGGTTATTTTCACTTGATTACCCAAATATTTTTACCCAATCTGCACAAGTTAAGGTACTTAGCGACGCTAGTGTGAGAGCAACAAAGCCAATTGTGCAGCGGGTAAGTTATGGTGTGGCAAGTGATATTGGTGCTAAGCTCGATGTTAACCTTTCAGAGCGAGCACGTGCCAAGTATTTGGCACTGCCACAAGCTAGTGACATTAACCCGAGATTACGTCAACTAGGACAAGAATTATCGCAGCGCTATACTCAACCGATGGCTAAAGTTGAATGGCTACAACAGCATTTTTCTAGCAATGATTACTTTTACACGCTAACGCCGCAAACTCTTGCCAATAACAGCTTAGATCAATTCTACTTTGAGACAAAAGAAGGTTTTTGTGAACATTACGCGTCTACGTTTACCTTTATTATGCGCGCTGCCGGTGTGCCAGCCCGCCTTGTTACTGGTTACTTAGGCGCAGAGCTCAATGAACAAGGTCAGTTTTATCGCGTACTGCAACGTGATGCACACGCTTGGTCAGAAATATGGATAGAAGGGCAAGGTTGGCAGCGCGTCGACCCTACAGGTTTCGTAGCGCCAGAGCGCGTATTATCCGGTTTTAGTGAGCAACTTACCTCAGAGCAAAACAACTTAAACAATGATTTTCTTGCACAGTGGGGTGTTTCTGATGCCTTGGTGTTTTTAAAACTGAAGCACTTTTTTGAATCGCTTGATTATCAATGGTCTAAATGGGTGGTGAGTTTTGACAATAAACGACAAAACAACCTATTGCAGGGATTTATGAATGCTTTGTCTAGTTGGCAAACCTATTTATATGTCTTGGTGGTAGTGTTGTTCGTGATATTGTCTGTCTTTTTGTGGCGATTGTACGACAAACGTACGCGATTTGTAGCGAAATCCAAGGAAGATGTTAGGTTTGAACAACTGCAAGATCTGCTCGCTAAACATGGCGATAGCAAAGAAACATCACAAACAGTAAGTGCGTTTTGCGCTCATATTGCGCAGCGGTATCCGCCGTTGGCAGAATCTGTTACTACCTTTGCATCTCATTATAACCAATTGAAATATAGAGATTTATCAGAAAGTCGGCAAAAGGATGTAGAGCGTGAACTAGAGGCTAATTTTAACAAATTAAAACAAAGTATTGGCGCTGTTAGTAGTTGAATTTAACTTAAAATTTGCTAGCCTTAAGGGTAGACGAAGTTGTATTGCAAGGAGCAATGTTTATGTCGCCGTATCCCATTGAGTCAAAACACCACTATGACATGGAAAAGTTTGTAGCGGTGGTAGGTTATTTAACGATATTTGGTTGGTTAATCGCCGTGCTTGTGCATGGTAACAACCGAAGCGAGTTCGCTCGTTTTCATTTACGCCAATCGCTAGGGCTCATTCTTACCTCTTTAATCTGTTGCTTTATACCGCTTGTCGGCTGGATTTTAATGATCCCTGTGTTTGTCATGTGGTTAGTGGCTATCTTTCACACCTTAAATGGCCAACAAGTGCTAACACCGCTATTGGGCGAGTTTTTTCAAGAACATCTAGATTTTATTCGCTAAAGGTTATTTTTCGATAGAGTCTGAGAAACGTTTAGGATAAATTATTAAAAAATAATAAAGGACGAGCGTTTCTTTGATTCACTTATATCCGGCTAACAAAATGGAAAACTTGTTAGCACTGTACAACAAGATACACCAAGTTTCTCCACTGAGTGTCTTTGATAAAGAAACCATAATTGTACAAAACCAAGGCATGCAGCATTGGTTGAGTATGTCTATTGCCAATAGCCGTGGTATTGCGATGAATACTGGTTACGCGTTACCGGCGCAATTCCTCTGGAAGCTAGTAAGAACAATGGTTGGCGAAGAAAACATGGCTGACCCAGTGTTATTCTCTCGAGATGTGCTTGGCTGGCGTATTTATCAACTTTTTGGCGAAAAAAGCGTTAAATCTGATCCTGCGTTTGCACCTATTTTCTCTTATATCGGCGCTGTAGAAGATCCGCTAAAGCGTTTTCAACTAGCGCGTCAACTTGCCGATTTATTTGAGCAGTATCTGGTGTTCAGGCCACAGTGGATACATCAGTGGCAAGCACAAAATTTTACTTTTGATGAAGCACAACCTCCTCAAATACAAGATGCCTTTACCTGGCAAGGAAAACTTTGGTATCTGTTAACTAAAGATCAAAACTATGACCCGATCGCCTTAATTAAACTGGCAATAGAAAATTTAGAACAATATCAGCATAAACTCCCTAAGCGGATTGCTTTTTTTGGTATTAATGCGATGGCACCCATGTGGCTAGAGCTGGTTAATGCTGTCAGCGATTATACTCAAGTACATTTCTTTCACTTAAACCCATGTTTTGACTATTGGGGCGATATTCAAAGTGAGAAACAAGCGCTCAGTAAGCTCTCTGCGTGGACCGATGAATCAGCATTAGCGTTAGATATAGGTAATCCTTTACTTGCTAACTTAGGACAACAAGGCAAAGAATTCTTAGCGTTGTTGCAACAATATTCAACGTTAGATATCAGTGCTTACGAACAAATAGAAGAAGGCGAAAGATCACCTCTTAATGCGTTACAACAGGTGAACCAAGATATTTTGAGTTTACAAGACGGGCGATTGTCACCACAAAGTTTGGTCGATGACTCTATTATCATAACCTCAGCCCATAACGCTCTGCGCGAAATACAAGGGCTACATGATTGGTTATTGCATCAGTTTAATCAAGACAGTTCATTGACGCCAAAAGACGTGTTAGTGATGTGTCCGCAAATAGAAGCCTATGCGCCATACATTAATGCCGTGTTTGCACGTGGTTGGCAAGATTTAGACGCGGCGCTGCCGCCACTGCCATGTTCTATTGCCGATAGAACGTCAAAAGCCTCTGATGCAGTGGTTATTGGCTTTAATCAATTAATATCCTTGCCTGATAACCGATTTAAGGTTAACGACATCATAGCGCTATTAAGGCTGCAACCAATCCAACAAAAGTTTGGCCTAAATGAAGAGGAAATAGATAAGTTAAGCCTGTGGCTTGAACAAGTGAACGTACATTGGGGCTTAGATCAGCAGCATAAAGCGACCGTGCTATCTGCAAAAGAAGCAAGTAACCAATACAGTTGGCAACAAGGTTTATCAAGGCTATTACAAGGTTTTGCATACAGTGACAGCGAAGCAATAGTAGATGATTTGTTTTTATCCGCTGCCGTCGAGGGTACCGACGCGTTGCTCCTTGGTAAGCTATGCTGGTTTATTGAAGAATTACAGCAATTTCAATACACGCTATCGACGCCTCGAACCTTGCTAGAATGGAAAGCTTATTTTACCACCTTAATTGACGCGTTTTTTGCGCAAGATGACGAACAAACGCTTGTTTTACAAACAGTATTGGAAAACTTAGGCGAGCATGCCACACAGTCACAAGCGGATATGCCTGTGATACTGAATGTTGTCAAAGCGTATCTAGACTTGTCGTTTAATCAACCGGATCCCGGCAGGCAGTTCATGGTTGGGCAAGTCACCTTTTGTTCGATGATCCCAATGCGCAGTATTCCATTTAAGGTGATAGCTATTTTGGGCTTAAATGATGGTGAGTTTCCCCGGCAAACGATCGCTAGTAGTTTCGACTTAATGGCGCAAACAACAGCGAAAATGGGCGATAGAAGCAGGCGCGGAGATGATAGATACCTGTTTCTAGAAGCGATTATTTCTGCGCGTAAAAACCTGTATTTAAGTTATCAAGGCAGAAACATTAAAAACAATAAAGTAAAACAGCCTTCCTTAGTGTTAACCGAGTTTGTCCATTACTTAGAAAAAGCGTTTGGTTATGAGTTTAAAGATGGCCAAGGAGCTGATGTTAGGCAGATGCCAATGCAGCCATACAGAGAGAGTAATTATCAAGGGCGTTATCCTTCCTTTGATGGTAAATGGCATGACATGCTAGGCCGCAGCCATCAGCAAACCGATAATGCGCTGCATGTAACACCGAGCGTAGAAGCGAATGAAATATCACTAACGTTGGAGCAACTTGCCGCTTTCTTTCAGCATCCAGCGAAGTCTTTTGCTAAACAAAACTTAGGGCTGTCATTAGAGCAAACAAGTGTCATGCTTGAGGATAACGAACCCTTTGCGGTTGATTTTTTAGCAGGCTATCAACTTCGAGAGGCATTTGTTTCAGCGCTAACGCAGCAACAGGTTGACGACAGGCAGGTGCTGTTAGACACATTATCTGAGCAAATGAAATTAGAAGGTGACTTACCTGATTTGCCAACCACCGAGGTGCTTATTGCGCAATACAAAGAGCAAAGCTGTGAGTTTGCAGACTTTATTAAACAATATACCGACAATATTGAGCATATTGCGCTGTCTGTGCCTGTTAAGGTGCCGTTTAATGGCGCAAGTATAACCGTAACCTTGCAGGCTAACATTATGCTAGCTGAACAGCGTGTGTATCATTTTCGCACTTCATCACCTAAAGGAAAGGATAAGTTTCTGTTGTTAATGGCGCTACTGTGTGTAAAAGCGGCGCAGCAAAACCCGCAACAAACGGAAGGTGTATCTAGCACCATTAAAGACGTAACCTCTGCAATAGGGCATTACTTCAACAGCCAAAACAAGAAAATCGACACCCTAACCATATCTGATGAAATTACCGATGCTATTGCCATGCTGCAGCACTTTGTTGCTTTGTACCTAGCAGGTTTAACAAGGCTTCAAATGACCAGTTTACCGCTTGTGGATGATTATTTTACGAGGCGGACGAGAGATGCAGAAAACTTGTCAAAATTTTGGCATAAAGATGCCATAGGTTCGCCAGAGCACGATCCGTACTGGCAATACTTTTTTAAAGGGCAGGATATCGATTGGCAAGCATTAGAATTAGACGTAATAAAACATTTTGAATGCATGTATCACTTAGTCAAAAAAGAAAAGGCGGTAAGCCTTGATGCTAAGGCGGGGGCTTAAACATGGAATTGTTAAATGCAGCAAGTATACCGTTAGAAAAAATACATCTTATCGAAGCCAGTGCAGGTACTGGCAAAACGTACAATATTACGCGCATTTACTTACGTCTGTTGTTAGAAAAGCAGCTTGATGTTGAGCAAATATTGGTGATGACCTTCACTAAAGACGCCACCGAAGAAATTAAAGGCCGTATTGATGGCTTCTTGCGAGAAAGCATCGAACAATGGGACACTTGGATAGAGAGCGATGATAAATATAAAGTGTTGTTGGCCCAGCGAATAGATGCCAACTCAGCAAAATTGTTATTGCAAAAGGCGCTAGTTAATTTAGATCAAGCCAGTATCTACACCATTCATGGTTTCTGCAAACGGGTGTTAACAGAGCATGCATTTGCAAGTGGGTTATTGTTTGATGCCAACATGGAAAGTGATGATCGCGACGTAGCCATACAAGCGGTTGAAGACCGTTATCGCTTGTTTGCTAAACAAGACAAGCAAGGTTTTGTCGCGCTTAGTGAATTTTGGCCGACGCCAGATAAATTCTTAGCGCAATTTGCTAACGCGATTTATAGCGATAAAGCATTGTCTGTTGTTGATAAACAAGCCTTTGTTGATGCCATAAGCCATAAAGCAAATGGCGTACTTCAGGCAATTGATTCAGAGCTTGATCTGATCACCAGAGAATTAATTGATAAAAAGTCAGGCAAAGACAAAGAAAAACGAATTGAAGAGCTAGCGCAGTTGAAAACAGAGCTAAACGCTATTGTTCAAACACCCGAGGATGCGTTAAAAGTTACTTCAAAATTTGGCAGTGGAACTCGATTTAGCCGTTCGCAGCATAAAGATACGTTTAAAGCGGTTTTTGAGCCTTTAAAAGACTTAGCTAAGCTACAAGACAAATTGCCAACCTGGTTGAGTAAAATCACGTCGTTCACAACGGCTAAAACACTGATTGAAGAGATAAGACTAAACATGGTTGAGCAAAAGCTTAAGCTTAACCAGTTGAGCTTTGACGATCTTATTCGTTCGCTTGCGAAGCAATTTGATGACAAAGACTTTAATCATGTGCTTGCTAGCACCTTGCGCTCACAGTTTCCTGTTGCTTTAGTAGATGAGTTTCAAGACACGGATCCTTTGCAATTTCAGATTCTAAAAGCGTTGTATTTAGGGCAACAAAATACTGCGATGTATTTGATTGGCGACCCAAAGCAAGCCATATATGGTTTTAGGGGTGGCGACATATTTACTTATCTAAAAGCGCGTACGGTATGTGATCATCAATGGGTGATGGATACAAACTATCGTTCAAGTCGTCATATGATCAACGGCTACAACCGTTTGTTTTGGGGAGCGCCTTTAAATGAACAAGCACGAGATGTGTTTGGTTATGATATCCCATATCCTCAGATTAAATCGCCAGATACTTCAACAAGTGAATTATCGGAACTAGGGCTATCGCAAGGGGCATTAAAGTTTGTCGCTTGTGAACTTGAAGAAGAAAGCACCGAAGGGCAAAAACTTGAGCAAATTGCGTTGTGGTGCGGCCAACTAGCGTCTGACATTCTTAGCAATGGCAAGGTTAAAGCAAAGCATATTGCTGTGTTAGTGCGTGATGGTAAAGAAGCTGATCTTATTAGCGAAAGCTTAAAGCGTTTTAATATTGGCGCGGTGTATTTAAGTAACCGCCAAGACTTGTTTCAATCTTCCCATGCTAAGGCGCTGTTGACCGTGTTAAAAGGCGTATTATTTGTCGAAAACGATCGCTATTTTAATGCAGCCTTAGCCTGTGAGTTTATTAACTATGACGCCGCTAAGCTTTCCCATGTGCAACATGATGAGCTTGCATGGCAGGAAATTAAATTACAATTTGCTGATTTGAGAAACCTTTGGCTTGAGCAAGGGTTTATTGCGATGGCGTTTAACCTTTTGCATCAACTGATTCGAGTGAAACAGTTTGAACAAGATAGGGCGCTCACCAATATCTTACATTTAATAGAAGTATTGCAGCATGCAAGTAACGAGCACAATACGCCGCAAGCTCTAGTGCAGTTTTTACATAGGTCGGTGCATGCGCCACAAACGAGCCAAGAAAATGAACTACGTCTAGAGAGCGAAGACAATTTAGTTAAAATCATCACGCAACATGGCTCAAAAGGGCTAGAGTATCCTATTGTTTTTATTCCGTTTAGTTGCCGACATAAAAGCCCAATAAAATTTGGCACACAAGACATTACCACTTATGCCTATCACGATGACAAGTTAGCGCCACATTTAACCTTAGGCGCTAATGAGCAGATTAAAGAGTGGGTGGCACAAGAAGGTTACGCAGAAGCAATCCGTTTACTTTATGTTGCGATAACGCGCGCCGAACAGTGTTGTTATATCCCGGTGGCTGAGCTCAAAGATGCGCATTTATCTCCGCTGGGTAAAACCCTAGGAGCGTCAACACCAGAGGCATTAATCGCCAGTGTGAAAGCTTTGGCTGAAGAGATGCCGCAGGACATCAGTTTTATGCAGGCGCCTGCTGTGGCTATACCCGCGCCGCGTAGCACCGACGAAGAAAATACAGCTACCGTAATTAAATTACCAAGTTTTAACGCTAAGATAGAACGTGATTGGTGGCTTAGTTCATTTTCCGCGTTATCTCGCAATGTACGTAACCATGGTGTTTCATTGCCAGACAGAGACGCGCTATTAACGCTTGAAGATACAACCAACATCGCGCCAAAGCTTCGGTTTGATATTGCCAAGGGCGCTCATACCGGTAACTTACTGCATGATGTATTTGAACATGTTGATTTTACCCAACCACAATGGCCTCAAGCGATAGAAAAGCCACTAGCACGTTACGGCAAATTACCTAGCGCTTTTAGCGAAGTTGATTTAACAAAATGGTTTGACGATGTTATCGCGACCAAATTTACCTTACCTGGCGGTGAGAGCTTGTCTTTGGCCGAGCTGCCTTGGCATCAAACACTACGAGAAAGTGAGTTTTACTTCCCGATGCATCGCGCTAAAGGGCATACCTTAACCAATGTATTAAACGAACATAGAACCCAGTCGGTATTAGCGAGCTTGCCTAGCTTTCATTCATTAAAAGGGATGATGCATGGCTTTATCGACCTTATTTTTGAACATCAGGGTAAGTATTATGTGTGTGACTATAAGTCGACCCATTTAGGTAATGATTTTACGCATTATGCGCCACAAGCATTAGCCGACGATATCGCGCTACATAACTACGACCTGCAATATTTGATTTATAGCGTTGCGCTACATCGTTATTTGAAAACGACTTTGCCTAATTATCGTTATGAACAACATTTTGGCGGCGCATTCTACTTTTATCTTCGCGGCATGAGTACACAAGCACCTACAGATTCCGGCGTGTTTTATCGCGACATTGCCTATCGTCATATCGAGGCGTTAGATCGGTTATTTGAAGGTGAGTACACAGAAGAGCGACAAGGAGAGAAATATGTCTAATGTCAGTCTACCATTCTCTCAATATCGTCATTGTAAAGATGCGCTAGACGATGTTTCTGCCATTGCCTATTTTTTAGCAAAAGAAGTTGTGGCTAAGTATGCACTTAAGTATCAGTTGCAACAAAATGAAGCAACTACACTGTTTTACGTCACATTAGCCACAGTGCAGCATTTTGAGCAGGGACATAGCTGTTTACCCATAAACATATTAAAAACCTTAACCTTTGGGCGCGTGCAGGACGATACATACACCTTAGTTTACGATATGTCTAAATGTGGCGGATTAGATAAGCTTGTTTCTTTGGTATGCCAAGGCGAAGATAGTTTAATCGTACACGATTATGATGCCTTGTATTTACGCAAAAATAGACAGTTTGAAGTTGAATTAAGTGAATACTTTAGTCAGCGTATGTATTCGCGCTTACCCGTCGATGTTAGCGCTGCAGGGCCATTAATTGCCAGCTTGTTTGACTACGATAACCAACATATTGATTGGCAGGTTGCAGCAGTCGCCAATACCTTAAACAAAGGGTTATCTGTTATCGCTGGCGGGCCTGGAACCGGAAAAACCTACACAGTGGCAAGGCTGCTAGCTGTTATTGCTGCTTTGCGTGAGAATGCGAACCTTAGCACTACCATATCGCTGGTGGCACCAACAGGAAAGGCCGCACAGCGGCTCAGTGAGTCTATTGCTGGCGCTAAAAAATCGTTAAGCAAACAAGTCACACGGACGGTGTTACAAACAATACCTGAAACCGCCAACACTATTCATCGCTTACTAGGCGTAATCCCCGGAAAACATCACTTTAAGAACGATAGTGAAAACAAGTTGGCGCTAGATGTATTGCTTGTAGACGAAGTCTCTATGGTTGATTTACCGCTAATGACCCGCCTTTTCAGAGCATTACCAGAGCATTGCCAGGT
This sequence comes from Thalassotalea agarivorans, assembly GCF_030295955.1. Taxonomy (NCBI): domain Bacteria; kingdom Pseudomonadati; phylum Pseudomonadota; class Gammaproteobacteria; order Alteromonadales; family Colwelliaceae; genus Thalassotalea; species Thalassotalea agarivorans. Next base: position 1,721,306 of record NZ_AP027363.1, on the reverse strand, counting down.
GATTTTGCTAGGAGATGCAGATCAATTGCCGTCAGTTGCGGTAGGTAATGTATTAGCGGATATTGCGCAGCGGCCATTTAGTGGCTATAGCCAAGACAACCTTGCATACCTTGACCAATGCAAGGTGTTTGACGATGTTTCTGCGCTTATCAAAACAGGCAATCAAAACCATTTAACCTTTTTACAAAAAAGCCGACGTTTTGACGGCGAGGGCGGTATTGGCGTGCTAGCAAAAGCTGTCATTAGTAGTGATACAGAGCAAAGCTGGCAATGTTTGCAAGGTCAGCAACAAGACGTCTCCTTGCTATCTGGTGAGATTACAAGCTGGTTACCTAAACTCATCAATCGTTATTATAAGCCGTTAGCTCAAAGCGACACGATAGAAGCAGCGTTTGAAGCGCTGAAACAGTTCTCTATTTTAAGTGCCACTAATGAAGGTGAAACTGGCGTTAACGCCATCAATCAACTTGTAATACAAGCACTTTCGCCTGCATCGATAGATAATCAACAGCCATATTTTCATGGTATGCCGGTTATGATCCAAGAGAATAATCAAGCACTTGGGTTGTTTAATGGTGATATCGGTATTATTTGGCAGCGAGAGAATGGCAAATTGTATTGTGGTTTTGAAGACAGCCTAACCAACACCATAAAATGGTATGTAACGGCAAAATTACCGCAGAACAAACCCGTTTATGCGATGACCATACACAAATCACAAGGCAGTGAATTTAATCATGTGGTGATGGTGTTGCCCAATAATAATGATAGTAAATTATTGTCAAGAGAGTTATTGTATACAGCAATTACTCGCGCCAAGCAGCAAATCAGCGTTTATGCCGACCAAACCACTTGGCAGCATGCAGTAGGTAACAGGGTAGTGCGTTATTCTAATTTAGATAAACGACTGGCAACTTTACCTTTAAATGAGTGAAAAAATACACAATGAAACTTATTCAAATTAATAAAGATAACTATAAAAAAACGTTGAATAAGGCTGTCATCGGCTTTGTTATTTTGTTTGCCGTTTTATCGATAACATTTGGCACGATTCTCATCAATATCTTTGTAGATACCCCCATCACTGGCAGTGAAACGCCTAACAACTTTCGATTTAACTTACTTGGCGTGATTTTGGCGCTGTTATGTTGCGCTGCCATAGTCAGTAGCATTAAAAACAAACCGCTGTTTAGCGATTTGTTATACGTGTGGCAGTTGAAGCAGTTACAAAATCGTATTTATCGCCGACTTAAGAAGCTGCAAAAAGCGCAGAAAGAGAGCAATCTTGATGCGCTAACCATCTTACTGTTTTATTACGAGAGTTTGTCGCTGGTTTATAACCTTGATGATAATACCTTGACTATGTCGTCTGTTAGTAAGGATTTGGCTAAGGTTAAGGGTGATATTGAGCAGTTGAATGTTGAGATCAGTGTGGATGATTTTGATGTGGGGATGGTGGATAAGTTTTAAGTTGTTAGTGTACAAAAGCCTTGTGGCTTTTAACCTAATAATTCTTAATTAAAACGCAATAAAATCGAAGTTATACCTTATGAATACCAAAGTGAAAGAATCTTTAAAGTCTACAAAGTACTATATTCCTTGGTTCCTATCAGCAATAGCTATCATTGTTTTTTTTAAAGTTGCTTTATCGCCAGAAGAAATTGAGTTAATCGTGTTGCTTAAAAGGGTAACTATATCTATTTTGATCGTAGTACCTGCTTCGTTTATCTTCTTGTTTTTAGTCTTTTATTTCGATTTAGTAGATGTAAAAAAGAATTCAGAATAGCGAAGTATTAGGAAGTAATTAAATATACCCTCAGTAACTTTTTGAGATTCAGCTATGAGAAAGCGAATCGTAGAAATGCTTAAAACTTAATGATCTATGTTAAATATATCGCTCCTAAAGGAGTAATAGCCCAGGGGTGTAACGTGACACCCCTAGGGCATACCCCCACGCCCCAATTCGGTTTGACAACCCCGCTATTGTTTTTTGATGATGTCGACGTACCATCTCAATAGCACGTCCCTGTGCTATTTAACCTTGTTCTTAGTCCGTTAAGAACTTATACGTGATCATCAAAAAACACTATCGGCAACCCTCAATGGGGAATTGGTTATGTTGCACCTCTCGCTTTGAAAGTAGCCGAACAAATAAGTGTTCACTCGGTTAACAACTTTTTAACCTGTTGTTTTATAGTAGATTTATGTTTGATGATAGGTTTTAATAGGAAACTCGTTATATAGATTCTCATTTTCTATATTTGATCTCTTTTGTTTAGAAAATAAGAAAACAGAGAATATATGTAAATTAGTAAGTTATTGGGAATCGCTTTACACAACCACAATTTCATCGTGGGGTTTTAACAGGAATTCCCGATATTAAGCGTAAGCACCGCAGGGAGGCTAGAGAATGGAATCAAGTAAAGTTAATTGCCCAAACTGCAATCAGCCGTTTAATCCTTTTTTTATGTGGGCCAAGCAAGTTCGTCTCAACCGCTTTCAATGTGGAAATTGTGGTAGCTTTTCCGAGTTTAAAGGTGGCAAAGCTCCATTGTGGCTAAATCTATTAGCGTTTTTAGTTTTTCTCGCAATTGGGTGGTTGGGCATAAAGTTTACTGGGAGTTGGTTAGGCATGTTATTGCCAGCTTTTATTTTTCTTCCAGTAGGGTTTGGGGTTCATCTCTACTTTTGTAAAAACAAAAAAATAGTTGCGGTGACAAAGTAATGCTAACAAGCCGCTTAACAAAAACCCCAGTAAAAAAACGCTGGCTCAGACTCGCTATCTCTCGCCTGTTATATGTACATAATCCCGAATGAAGCAATTCTCAGTTGTTAAAATCATAGAACTTAACAAAGAGTTTACTCTCTCTGAAAGCGATTTAGGTACGAGAGCACCATTAGTTGGTGACGTTGGCACGATCGTCGATGTTTACGGTTCTGACTTTTACATTGAATAATTAAGACACCCAGCGTAACAGAAATAATTACAATAATTAAGACACCCACAGTAACTGGAAAAATCAAAAAGCTAATCTAGGCTTAAGTTGAGCAAGTAAATTCCAAGGAGGGAATGATGCCGACACCTAGAAGCAAACAAATCTGTTTGCAAGCCACGCCGTATTATCACTGTGTCAGTCGTTGCGTAAGACGCGCGTTTTTATGTGGTAAAGATAAAGTAACTAATACCTGTTATGAGCACAGACGAGGCTGGATAGAGCAGCGTTTGCTGTTTCTAGCCAACATCTTTTGTATTGATATTTGTGCCTATGCGGTAATGAGCAATCATGTGCATGTGGTATTGCATATAAACCATGACAAAGTAAAAAGTCTAACCGATAGTGAGGTTATCAATCGCTGGCATAAGGTGTGTAAAGGTACCTTGCTTACCCAGCAATTTGCTAAAGGCGATGATATTCATCAAAGCCTACTACCAACGCTAACATCCACTATAGAAATCTACAGACAACGCCTGTTCGATATTAGCTGGTTTATGCGTCTGTTAAACGAACCTATAGCAAGACAAGCCAATGCAGAAGATAACTGCACAGGCAGGTTTTGGGAAGGTCGCTTTACTAGCCAGGCGTTACTTGATGAAGCAGCACTAGCTGCTTGTATGGCCTATGTTGATTTAAATCCCGTTAGAGCGGGTATCGCTAAAACTCCCGAAAAATCAGCGCACACCAGTATAAAGCTTCGCGTTAAAGCCGCGATTAAAGGAGAGCAACCTAAAGCACTTATGCCTTTTGTGGGTAACCCCAGAAAAGACATGCCTAATGGTCTTCCATTTAAACTAGATGAGTACATACAGCTTGTTGATTTAACCGGTAGAGTGATTCGAGATGACAAAGCAGGTCATATAGAAAACACCTTACCGACTATCATCAACAGGTTAAACATATCTACCAATAGTTGGATTCGCCTAACCACCGAGTTTGAAAAACAATTTAAAGGCGCAGTCGGTCAAGAAGCATCAATAGAGCAGTTTAGTGAACTTCAACAAAGGCGACGACAGAATATAGGTAACAGTAAGCGCTTTTTTGGCTAGATAAGCAATTTACAGTGACACAAAGCATTATTAGCGCTAGCTAAGGCATTGTTATACCTTAATTAAACCCAAACACGTCAAATTCATCGCAAAGTAACCAAACATCATCAAAATGACCTTGAAAGTTTCATTTTTTCTTGTGGAGCTAAACCAACATTTGTGGCAATCTTTAAATCATTAAAACTATGGGTGGCTAAGTTAGTTCTATGAATAAGCAAGAAGTTAGCGATGAGTATAAACAAAGTATTCAGGAAACATTAAACCATGCATATCAGTTAAGATATGATGAATATTGCAAAGATTTTCCTCATAAAAACAGATGAATACAGTGTATAGGCAGGTCAAAGGAGATTGAAAATGAGGTTTTTGCTTTTACTGTTTCTACTAAACTTTGACGGAAACGAAACGATTAATAATGACTTCCCTTTAAATATATTAGTTCCGGCGAAATATAAATTAGTACAAGGCGGCTCAATAGAAGACAATGTTGTATATTTCGCATTAGTTTCTAGACATACAGATGGTCCATTAAAAGGACGGGTTGAAAATGTTATTGGTATCAGACAATTTTTAGAAGTTACATTGTTTGAAGATAAGCTAAAAAGTATGAAGAAACGTGAAAAGCTTGAATCAATTGTAAGAAACACGCATACGTGCTTTATCGACGTTACCATAATAGATAAGGGAGTTGATGTCGAATTGCCAACATACGACAGAATGCATGTAACAGTATTTGTAATAGTAGAAAATAATTTTTATGAAATTTCAGGAAGCCCTAAAGTGATTGTTGAATCGTTAGGTCTTCAATGTCTATCCGAATTAAAACAAAAATACAAACAACTAGAATAACTAAATTAGCCACCCATTGTAACCCAGGTGATACTAGTTGCTTCAAATCATGATTACCTATCTATGAATAAAGATACAAAAAGAGCATTAGATGATCTAATGCTTGACGAAAAATATCGAAATGTACCGGGTTGGATCTTCGTTGGTCTAATTTTGTTGGTTATTGGCTACGTTTCACTTGGTTCAATAGGAACAGATTCCCAAAAGGTAGTTGGAGAAGTCATCTCAACCCATACCAGAATGCATGATGAGGGCCATACCCTTTATATCATGGTTAAAATTCCCAACAGAACCTCTCTAGTAAAGGTAAAACTACCTACAAACCAACCGATTAAAAAAGACGCAAAGGTTGAGTTAAATCAGGTGGAAACGTTGTGGTTAGAAAAGCATCGCTACACATTTTCTAAGTATCTTGATTCAAAAAATAAGACACTCACCGAAACTAACAAAAATTGAAAATTCATTAGCCTGAACTAGGATTAGCGTAACTGGCTTGTTCCAACATTTAAGCAAGCCAAATAGTTGATGACTTTAGTTGAAGGGGTAGTTACTTGAACACTTATACAGGTAAATGTGATTGCGGTGAAATCACCTATGAATGCAGTGAAGAACCGATCAATTCAGTGTTTTGTTATTGTACGTCCTGTCAGCAAAGAACCAATTCAGACAAGTGGTTTGGTATTTGGGTACGTGAGCCAGCATTTTCATTTACTCAGGGAAAGCCCCTTACATTTGCTCGTAAAGGAAGTTCAGGAAAGAACATGGTGCATTATTTTTGTGGCAAATGTGGAAATACCGTAGCGGTCTTCTCAGAAGCTGGAAATTTTTACACGGTATCTGTTTCAACGCTAGAAGACAGTGAAAGGTTTTCGCCGCAAATGTCTATTTATGCGCGTTCTGCAGCGAAATGGGCAACGTTTCCTAAGGATGTGCCCATATTCGATACGATACCGCCTAGCATGGGCGGCTAAGGTTAATTACCAGTTTTGTCTTGGTTTATACGGCTTTTTCTGATCGGGTTTTCGTTGATTGTGGCTTTTAACAGTTTGGTTCTTACCAAACAGGACAAAGGTTTGATAATAGCTTTCTAGCCATAACGATTTTCTTGAAGAGCCTGTCCAACCTTTGCGGATTAGCTTTTTGTTAGCAGCGATAGCATCTGGGTTCATTTCTTTCAGCTGCTCAATAAGGGCAAGGGCAGTTTGCTCTGGCTGTTCAGAAACCTCATAAATCAATCCCATATCATGAGCTTTTGGTGCAGGGATGATATCTGCACTGAAGATATGCCATTTAGCCTGCGCTTGATTTAAATGCTTAAACACTAAGCTGCCACCCATATCAGGAATGATGCCCCATTTGCCTTCCATGATGCTAAATTCACTATCAGGATGGGCAATAACAAAATCTGCCCCTATGGCTATTTGTGTGCCGCCGCCATAGCAAACACCTTCAACAACGGCGAATACCGGCACAGGTAGCTTTTGCCAGCCAACACTGACACGTTGCGCCAGATTTGCATTGCCAGGGAGCCATTTAAACAAAAGTTTAAAAGCATTAAGCGGATTTAATGCTACTGATTTTACATCAAGACCAGAACAAAAATTATGTTCAGCACCTTGCAATATAACGGCGCGAATGGTGCGGTTTTTTCTTAATGACTTTTGACACTTATCAAGGGCATTAAACATCGCCATATCAAGTGCATTGAGTTTTTCTGGACGATTAAGTGTGACAAACGCAATGTCATCTTTTATGGTAAGTTTTATTCTATCTTGCATAAGGTCATAATTTTTAGTGGTTTGACCAGTAAGATAACAAACCAAACCCATAGTTTAAAGCGTAAAAACAAAAAGAGTTGTAGATGATAAAAACGTTAGCCGCAATTGCATTAACGCTGAGCTTTGTTTCAGCCGCCAACGATAAACCTATTGCCATTGCCATTCATGGCGGTGCTGGCACGATATCTAAGGCAAAGATGACACCAGAAGTTCAGGCGCAATATGAAGCAAAGCTCGCACAGGCCGTTGATAGAGGCTATGCCTTGTTAGCCGAGGGAAAATCAAGTGAAGAGGCAGTGATTGCTACTATCCAAATTCTTGAAGATTCTCCACTGTTTAATGCCGGTGTAGGTTCGGTATATACCTACGATGAAACCCACGAGCTAGACGCGTCCGTTATGGACGGTAAAACACTTAATGCAGGCGCGGTTGCTGGTGTAAAAACCGTAAAAAGCCCTATAGCGCTAGCAAGTGAAATTATGCATAACTCTGTTCATGTCATGTTAAGTGGCGATGGCGCAGCGCAGTTTGCAAAAGAGCAGGGGCTTGAGATGGTGGATAACAGTCATTTTAATACTCAGCGCCGTTTGGATTCTTTAAAACGCGCGAAACAAAAGTTAGGTAAGGTATCAACTCAGGAAGATTATATTGTTGCCCACGAACAATTAGCACCAGCTTTTAAAATGGGTACAGTGGGCGCGGTAGCTTTAGATAGCGATGGTAACCTCTACGCTGGCACCTCAACCGGCGGTATGACGGCTAAGCGCTATGGCCGCATAGGCGATGCCCCAATTATTGGTGCCGGCACTTATGCTAACAATGAAAGCTGCGCGGTTTCAGCCACCGGTCACGGTGAATATTTTATCCGTTACCATGTCGCCGCAGATATCTGTGCACGTGTGCAATACCAACAAAAAAGCGTGGAGCAAGCAGGTAGCGAAGTAATATTTGGACCAATGTTTAAAGCGGGTGGCACCGGTGGTGTGATCATTGTAGATGCTAAGGGCAATATAGCGATGCCATTTAATACATCAGGCATGTATCGCGCCAGTAAAAGCAATGTGCAACCGCGCTACGTTGCTATTTTTAAAGAATAATGCGTTAACAAACAATTTTTTATGCGGTTATTTTTCCATTTAGGCTAAAACCGTCTACATTTAAAGAAAAGGTAAGTTAGGGAACATTATATGGAATCAATTCAGGTAAAAGACTATTTAAATCAATACCCTGTAACCTTTACACCAGAAATGGGTGTAGCGGAGGCATCGTTGCGATTTTTAAAAACAAAACAAATTGGTGGTCCTGTTATCGACAGTGACAACAAACTCGTTGGCTTTTTATCTGAAAGTGATGTGTTAAAGGCAATGTTAGCCACGATATATCACAATGAACATACGGCAACTGTAGCCGATGTAATGTTTAGCGAAGCGCTGTCTGTGAAACCCTATGACTCGATTGTTGAACTGGCGCAATCTATGTTGGAAAACAAACCAAAAGTTTATCCTGTTGTGGATGATGCTGGTTTGTTGGTCGGCACGATATCGCGAAATGACGTGTTAATGGCAATAGATAAACATATGAGACAAAACAATTTTCAGCCATAAAGGTGCGTTTTGTATGAACGAAAGGCGCGCAAGCGCCTTTTTTTATGTTGAGCATACAATCTTTGGTGAATTTAGCGGTAAAAGTGTATTAAAATAAGCGTCAAATATTCGTTCATCTTAAAATGCTTTGTCTAATCAAAAATCATCGTCATCTCGCATTCCTGACGCCTTAAACGAGCGCCTTCAACAGGTAAAACTTAGTGATAAAGGTCGCTTTATTGCTCGTTTAAAGGGGTTAGCAAAAATAAAGGACGAGCATAAACAGCAAAAAGCACGCGCAACTATTGAGCAAGCGATAGAGGAGTCTATTGCACAAAAACAAGCCAAACTATCGAACCCGCCTCGCATTATTTATCCAGATGGATTGCCTGTTAGTGAGCGTGTAGAAGATATTAAAAAGGCGATAGAGTCGCATCAAGTGACGATTATTGCCGGTGAAACAGGCTCAGGTAAAACCACACAAATCCCTAAAATTTGTATGGAACTTGGCCGTGGTGTAGATGGCTTAATAGGGCATACTCAACCACGAAGAATTGCAGCGCGTACTGTAGCTAACCGCATTGCAGAAGAATTACAGTCAACCTTAGGCGATATCGTTGGTTATAAGGTGCGCTTTTCAGACCACGTTAGTGACAATAGCTACGTGAAGTTGATGACTGATGGTATTTTGCTGGCTGAAATGCAAACCGATCGTCTATTGCGCCAATATGACACTATTATTATTGATGAAGCGCATGAGCGCAGCCTAAACATTGATTTTATCCTTGGCTATATCAAACAAATTCTGCCTAAGCGTCCAGATTTAAAGGTAATCATTACCTCGGCAACAATAGACCCTGAACGTTTTTCAAAACATTTTAACGATGCACCAATTGTTGAAGTATCCGGGCGTACTTATCCGGTTGAAGTGCGCTATCGCCCGTTGTCATCTGAAGAAAGCGATGTCGATGTTATAGAAGGCATTATTGGCGCGGTAGAAGAGCTAAGCGAACTTGGTTTAGGCGACATACTGATTTTCTTAAATGGTGAACGCGAGATTCGCGATACCGCTCACGCACTTGAGCGCGAGCAATTTAAGTCGACTACAATTTTACCCTTGTATGCGCGTTTATCGGTAGAAGAACAAAATCGCATCTTTAAACCTCATGCAGGTCGTAATATTGTGCTTGCAACCAATGTTGCTGAAACCAGTTTGACTGTGCCAGGTATCAAATACGTTATTGACCCAGGTACTGCTCGTATATCGCGCTATAGCAGCCGTACTAAGGTACAACGCCTGCCGATAGAGAAAGTGTCGCAAGCAAGCGCAAATCAGCGTGCAGGGCGCTGTGGGCGTGTGTCTGCGGGTGTGTGTATTCGTCTATACGATGAAGACGACTTTAACAGCCGCAGTGAGTTTACTGATCCCGAAATTTTGCGTACAAATCTCGCGACAGTTATATTGCAAATGCTCACCTTGGGCTTAGGTGAGATCGAAAAATTCCCCTTTGTACAACCGCCAGAAAATCGCAATATTTCTGACGGCGTACGTTTGTTGGAAGAACTCGACGCAGTTAAAAAAGGTGGGCAAAAAGTCTCTTTGACTAAAGATGGCCAAACCTTAGCCAAGTTTCCAATAGACCCTCGGCTTGCAAAGATGATGCTAACCGCCATTAAATTGGGTTGTAGTGAACAGGTGGCCATTGTTGTTAGTGCGTTAAGCATTCAAGACCCGCGTGAACGTCCACATGAAAAGCGTACTAATGCCGATCAGCATCATGCTCGATTTAAAGATGAAACGTCTGATTTCTTAAGTTTAATTAAACTTTGGATGTACATTCAGGAGCAGCAAAAAGCACTGTCCAACAACCAATTTAGAAAGCTTTGCCAAAAAGAGTTCTTGTCGTATTTACGTATTAGGGAGTGGCAAGATATCTTCAGCCAATTGCGGTTAACGCTACGCGAGGTAAAAGCATCGCTTGATTCTGTGGATGTAGAACAACAATCAGGAGCTGACCTTGTCCATCAATCTATTTTGTCGGGCCTACTAAGCCACCTTGGCCAACTCGATGATAAACGCGAATACAAAGGGGCACGTAACAGCAAGTTCGTGATTTTCCCAGGCTCATCATTAGCAAAAAAATCGCCAAAATGGTTAATGGCCGCTGAGCTTGTTGAGACAAGCCGTTTGTTCGCCCGTATGGTTGCTAAAATAGATGCAAATTGGATAGAACCCTATGCAAAGCATTTATTAAAGTACAGTTATAGCGAACCCCATTGGAGCAAGAAAAAAGGCGTTGCCGTAGCCTATGAACAAATCACGTTATATGGCTTAGTTATTGTGGCTAAACGACCAGTCATTTATAAACAAATAGATCCAGAGGCGAGTCGCCACTTGTTCATTATGGATGGTTTGGTACGTGCACAGGTTAATTTGCAAGAGTCGTTTTATCAGAAAAACCAAGCGTTGGTTAAAGATATAGAAGAAAACGAACAAAAAGCGCGTAGAAAAGACTTTTTAGCAGAAGAAGATGTGCAATTTGATTTCTACGACCAACATATTCCTACTTCAGTGGTTTGCTTAAAGAGCTTTCTTGCCTGGTGGAAAAAAGCCAAGCACAAAACACCTAATTTGTTATCGTTTACGCGAGAACTGCTGCTTAAAGATGACGCTAAAGCACTATCTGCCAATGCTTATCCAACAACATGGCAGCAAGGCGCTATGGCATTGCCGCTAAGTTACAAGTTTGAACCAGGCGAACCTGACGATGGCGTTAGCGTTCATATTCCCATCGCTTTGCTTAATCAAATACAGCCAGAAGGTTTTGATTGGCTAGTGCCAGCCCTGTATGAAGAGCTTACGGTTAGTTTAATAAAAGGCTTGCCTAAACATGTAAGAAAGAACTTTGTTCCAGCACCTAACTACGCAAGTGCGGCGCTCGCTAATATGTCGCCAGATCAGGGCGATATTAAGGATGCCTTGGCAAAACAGCTACTGCGTATGTCTGGCATGCGTATCGAACGCAGTTTGTTTGATGCAATAGCGCTGCCCGATCACCTAAACATGAATTTTAAGGTATTTAATGAGCGCAATAAGTTACTAAAGCAAGGGCGAGATTTAATCGCGTTAAAAACAGAGCTAAAAGGCGCGGTTAAACACACCATTAAGCAAGTAGCAGAAAAAGGCATTGAAAAAACCGAGATAACCCAATGGGATTTTGATGCAATACCCGAGCAATACAGTAAGAAAATAGCCAACATTGAAATGCAAGCATTTCCAGCGCTTGTCGATAAAAAGACGACTGTTGCTATTGAGCTTTTTGAACAGCAAGCTATTGCCGACAATGCGATGAAGCTTGGCGTGGCGCGACTTATTTTGCTAAATATTCCGTCACCGGTTAAGTATTTGCATGAAAAACTGCCTAATAGAACCAAACTCGGCATGTATTTTAACCCGTTTGGATCGATACAGGAGCTAATTAGCGACTGCATTGAAGCCGCTTGCTTGTATTTGGTTGAACAGGCACCAGAATTGCCCAGAGACGAACAAAACTTTGTTGCGTTAAAAGAACATGTACGCGGTGAAATCGCCGATATTGTGCTTGATGGCGCGATTAAGGTTGAACAAATATTGTCGTTAAGCCATGACATTCGCAAAAAGTTAAAAGGCAAAGCACAGTTGAACATGATACAATCACAAGGCGATATCAAGCAGAATGTTGAGTCACTGGTATACAAGGGATTTGTTACAAAAGCGGGTTACAAGCGCTTAGACGACATTATTCGCTACTTAAATGCTACGTTAAGAAGATTTGAAAAACTGCCGATAGATCCAAACCAAGATCGCTTGAAACTATTGGAAATAGACAAAGTAACCGAACAATTTAACGATGTAGTGGGTAAGCAACGTAAAGATTTACCGTTGGACAATGCACTTGCTGATACGTTTTGGATGATACAAGAGCTACGCGTTTCATTGTTTGCCCAAAATCTAAAAACAGCCTACCCAATTTCAACGAAACGTATTTTAAATCATTTAAAATCATTTTCTTAATTGACGTATTTAGGTATGGTTTATATAACTATGTAGTATGCGGAAGTTAAAAAGACATGGCCATGCCCAATTTTAGTGATCAAAGATGTGATTATCGTAATCTAATTAATACGGAAGTGAGCGTTACGATAATCGACCAAGAAGGAAATACACAAATCGACGCTGTTTGCCGAGACTACAGTGCTACCGGGATCTCAATCGAGTTAAACCATCCGTTAGCTCTAGGTACACAGGTAAACATAACCAATCGACATTTTGATGCTGGTTTAAGCGCAATCGACTGTCAGGGTAGTGTAGTAAGAGTCATTGAGGAAGCTTCTGATGCTTTTCTCATTGGTATTGTACTTAGCGACGATACCGCCGAGGATTAATTCGTGTTTAAATTATTCATAGGCAGCTTAATTGCTGCAGCATTTGTTTTTCCTACGTTTGCGCAAGACTCTTCGGTTACGCGTTACTTCAAAGAGCTGACTTCAGCTAACTTAAACTTCGGCAAACGTCCCGCTAGCACAAAGCAAGAAGCTGAGGCCGCAGGCGTTATTGCAAAAATCTTCGATGGCTTTGATTTTAACGCACAGGTGCAACCTTTTACCTATTCTCTGAAAGACAAACGTTTTGAGTCGCAAAACATTGTTGCTCAAATTAATGTAGATGAAGCGCTACCAACGATTGTTATAGGGGCGCATTACGACACTGTGCCCAATGCAAATGGAGCAACCGACAATGCGTCAGGTAGTGCTTTGCTGCTGTCAGTCGCTGAATTTGCCCATCAGCATAAGCAGAAACTCAAATATAACGTGGTTTTTATAGCATTTGGCGCTGAGGAAGTAGGATTACAAGGGTCAAAAGCCTATGTGCAATCTTTGACAGACAACCAACTCAAGCGCTTTTCTGGCATGATCAATCTTGATACGGTGGCAGGTGGAGATACTTTGTACGTGCATAGTGCAAGTAACACCGCATACAACTGTGAATTTCTAGCTAACCCGAGCTATAGCAACGACAGCACATTAAGAGATCAGTTATTGTCGACAGCTGAGGCAAATAAGCTATCCCATCAAAAGCATCCCATTGAAAAAGGTTTTGGTGCGGGCAGAACCGGTGGTTGGTCAGATCATCGCCCATTTGCGTGTGCCGGCATCCCAATAGCATACATTGAAGCAACTAACTTTAATATTCATGGCCGTCAAGGCCAAGATGGCTATTCTCAAACCACGCACCAACACTTTTGGCAATGCTTTGACGACAAGGCTGTAGGGCCTTGCGATAAAGAAAGCGAGAGCAAATGGGGCGAAATTTGGCATACAGAAAATGACAATGTAAAAACGCTTGAGCAGCAATTACCAGGCAGGATAACTGCACAATTACAACAGCACTATCAATTGTTAACTCAATTTTTAGTCAAGGAGGCGCAATGAATCATCTATATTTAGGTATCAAAGGGCAAGTTGTAGCAATTAATAAAAGCACTGGCCAAATTGTATGGCAAACGAAGCTTAAAACCTCGTCCATTACTAATGTGTGCATAGAGCAAGATAAAATCTTTGCTCATGCTGGTGGTCATTTATTTTGTTTAGACGCCGCACTAGGCAGTATATTGTGGACCAATAAATTATCGGGTTTGGGCTATGGCAGTTGTTTGTTTGCTGTGCCAGGACAAGGGCAGGCGGTTTATGCAACGCAACAAGCTAATGCCGCCAACGCTTCTTCAGGTGCTAATGCTGCAACGTAAACCGCTGCAGCACAGTCTTTACAACACGGTAAGTTCACCGCTAATGTTAGTTTCCATCAACGCGCATATGGTGTTGTAGTCAAATTGTTGACTTAGCAAAAAGTGAAGCTTTGTTAACGTTGCTTCTAACGTCATGTCGCCGCCACTTACTACGCCACACTGGCTAAGCGCATTGCCGGTAGCATAGCCTTCCATATTAACCATGCCTTTAATGCACTGACTGCAATTAACCACCACAATGTTATTCTCTGTCGCTGCTTTAATAATGCTCAAAAGCGCTTCGTCCTGAGGCGCATTACCAACGCCGTAGCTTCTTAATATTAACGCCTTAACGGGCTGCTGAATAACATTGGCAACCACTGTAGCATCAATACCGGGATACAAGTGCACGACGCCAATTGGCTGTGGCGTGATCGCATTTAACTTCAGAGAATCGCCTTTTGACGTTAACAACAGCTCTTTTCTTGTTTTAATTGAAATACCCGCTTCAAGTAGCGGCGATAAATTAGGTGAATCGAATGCGTTAAAACCATCTGCATAGGCTTTAATTGCACGGTTTCCACGAAATAGACGATTGTTAAAGAACAGCGTCACTTCGTTTATAGGGTGGTTGGCAGCTATATAAAGCGCATTAAGTAAATTATCTTTACCGTCCGAACGTAATTGGCTAAAAGGGATTTGCGATCCAGTTACTATAATCGGCTTAGATAAGCCCTCAAACATGAATGACAGCGCAGAACTGGTATAAGCCATGGTATCCGTGCCATGAAGCACGACAAAACCGTCATAATCGTCATAGTGGCTAGCAATATCATCAGCAATGCATTGCCAATCAGTAGGACTCATATTTGACGAGTCAATTAATGGAAAGTATTCATTAATCTCAAAGTCTGGCATTTCATCTCTGAAAAACTCAGGCATGCTGTTGATAGCTTCAGTTAAATGGCCTTTAACTGGAATATAGCCGTGCTCACTGGTTTTCATACCTATGGTACCGCCAGTGTAGGCAATGTAGATGCGTTTTTTAGTCATAGTTTAAAAAAAAAGCCCCGAAATCGGGGCTAATGTAACTAATTAATTTTACAAGTCAAACATATTGTATATGCGCCTTGCGGATCATTGAGTTGTTTAAGCTCATTTGCTTGTTGCATCAAGGCGTTCAACATAAAGTCAATATCGCTTGTATTAGCAACAGTTTGTTCACCCGCTAAGTAAACGAACGCTTGACCAAACATGTCTTGTAAGAACTTATCTGTTGGTGATAGTTCTTGCTCGATTAGCTTGGTGTCATATTGTTCAACGCCCGCTAGTTGTGCTGCGGCTTCAATTGCATCGTTAATAGAACCCAGCTCGTCAACTAAGCCTAATGCGTGTGCTTGTTTACCCGACCACACACGGCCTTGCGCAATTGCATCAACATCTTCTAGTGTCATTTCACGATTTTCAGCAACTAGTGATAGGAAGTCTTGATAACCTCTTTCAATATTTTGCTGGATAACATTACCAATGCCTTCTGGCAGCGGGCGATAAGGGCCAAAGCCAGCAAATTCGGTAGTACCTACACCATCTGCATATACGCCAACTGTCGCTAAGGTATCTTCAAAGGTCATGAACATGCCAAAAATACCGATAGAGCCCGTAATGGTTGTAGGCGCTGCGTATATTTTGTTAGCAGCAGCTGATATCCAGTAACCGCCTGACGCTGCATATGTACCCATCGAGGCAACAACAGGTTTACCTTCAGCGCGCAGTAGGTCTACTTCACGTTGAATTAGTTCAGATGCATATTTACTGCCACCAGGGCTATCAACACGTAACACAACCGCTTTAACATTTTCGTCTTGGCGAGCTTTACGAAGTAGGGCAGCTGTACTTACGCCACCAATAGTGCCTGGCTTTTGGGTGCCATCTAAAATGGTGCCTTTTGCGACAATAACAGCGATTTTATCTGCAAGTGGGTTTTCTACGTCATATGGCTTAGTGATGCTTTTTAAATAGCTATCGAAACCAATGTTTTTGTAGTAAGTGCCTTTTTTGTTTTCACCAACACGCTCTATCATAGCGTTCACCATTTGTTCACGCGTCTTTAACTCGTCAACCCATTGGTTGTTAAGCGCATATTCAGCAAAGCTACCATTAGCGGCTTTTAATTTGCTTGCAAAAACGTCTGCTGACTCATCAAAATTGCTGGTTTCAAAATTACGTGCCGTTGCTACACCTTCTTTGTAATCAGCCCATAAGTCGCCTAACCACGCTTCGTTAGCTTTTTTCGCTTCCTCTGACATGTTATCAAGCATAAATGGCTCAACGGCTGATTTAAACGTACCAACGCGGAAGATATGCTGCTTGATGCCTAGCTTTTCTAACGCTGATTTGAAATACAATTGATAACGACCATAACCTTCGATCATGAAGTAACCGTCAGGATCTAACCACACCTTGTCAGCATGTGAAGCAAGGTAATACTGGTCTTGTGAATAGTTGGCGCCATAAGCGATAACTTCTTTACCTTGCGCTTTGAAGTATTCTAGCGCTGTAGTAATTTCCTGTGCTTTAGTTAAGCTCAAACTACCGGTAGATTGTAAATCAAGCACTAGCGTTAAGATCTTGTTGTCTTTAGCAGCGGCTTTGATCACTTTAACGATGTCTGAAAGTAACACTTCAGGTGGTTGTTGCTGTTGACCTAATGAATCAGACAGCATTTGGTCAATAGGGGACACATATTGTTTTTGTTCTACAACATTTCCGCGAATATTGAGAATAAGCGCTGTTGAATCTTCAATGATAATTTCTTCTTCGCCACCCATGGTTAATAGCGCAAATAGAAGACCAAACACTAAGACATTTAAAATTAATTTTCTTGTGTTGTTAATAACCCGCCAAAGGGTAATTAAGAATCCTTTTAATAGTTGTTTCAACGTTAGTTACCTTTTTTATGAAATTAAAACTATGCTACTTAATTAAGGCAGTTAATCAATGTTTTTGAAAGTTTTTCTGTAATAAACGTTCTTATAACAAAAAGAGATAGGGGAAGTGAAACAATGAATTATTTAGCAAAATATGAACAGTTTAAATCAAGCTTATCTTGCCTGGATGGCCTGCCAGCACTGCTATTACGATTGTACTTGGCGCCAATTTTCATTATGGCTGGCTACTCTAAAATGGGGTTTGTTGACCCTAGTATTACCGGTTTTTCTGTAATATTTGCTAACGAAAATATTGTAAATTGGTTTGGCAATGAAGAATGGGGCCTTGGTTTGCCGTTGCCAACCTTAATGGCAAATTTGGCCGCTTGGACGGAATTCTTTGGCGGCTTCCTGCTCCTGTTTGGCGCGTTCACCCGCCTGATCAGTATTCCTTTAATGTTTACCATGATAGTGGCTGCCACGTCTGTGCATGCAGAAAATGGTTGGTTTGCAATAACGCCGACGAATGCTGACATAAGCCCTGCCAATGTGCCTGCATGGGTTGGCTTTGATAGCGCAGAAGCATCGTTGGAAAATAGTATGGAAGCCTCAAAACGACTGAGCCGTATGCGAGACATTATTGAAGACAATGCGAATACCGATTGGATTTATGAAACAGGTAATATCGTTGTGCTTAATAATGGTATCGAGTTTGCCGCAACGTATTTCATTATGCTGCTAGCGCTGTTTTTTATTGGCGCAGGACGGTTTACTAGTGTAGATCACTATGCGCTAAATTATGCTCGTAGACGCTTTGCCGACACATCAGCATAGCAATTTTTACAGGGATTAATTAAACTGGCGAGTATTAGCATGATAGCAAGCATATATTATGGATGTTGTAGACTTTTTACTCACTCGCCAATCTAACCCACACCTTGGCGCTCCAGCACCGTCTAATGACGATTTACTTAACATATTAAAGGCAGGAAACCGCGTACCAGACCATGCGGCGCTCTTGCCTTGGCATTTCCACGTATTTACTGGGCAAGGGCTTAATAAGCTTTCTGAGGTGTTTTTGTCGGCATTACCTGCAGATACTGAACAAGCCAAACGAGACAAGACTGAAAAGATGCCTTTTAGGGCGCCGATGATTATTGCGGTATCAAGTAAAACGACACCACATCCGAAAGTACCTAATGTCGAGCAAGTTATATCGGCTGGTTGTGCCGTTCATGCCATGCAAATGATGGCAACCGCGTTAGGGTACGGCGCTATGTGGCGTACTGGTGATTTTGCTTTTTCTGATATCGTCAAACAAAAGCTGTCTATTGATACCAACGAAGAAATTGTTGGCTTTCTTTATATCGGCACCCCAAGCAAAACCTTACCCCAAAAGCCGGAAAAATCGTTAGCAGGGAAGGTCACTTACTTTAGATAAGTTTCATTACAAAAATCTAGGCATAAAAAAAGCACCTTAAAAGGTGCTTTTTTAGTATTGAGTCAAACTTAGCTAGCTAAGTGGTCAGCAGTAACAGTTAAAATCTTCATGGTGTTAGTCGAACCAACGGTTTCCATAAGGTCACCATGGGTAAGAATAACGCGGTCGCCTTCAACTAAACCGGCTTGATCTTTAACCGCAGCAATCGCTTTTTTAACACAAGCATTAATATCAGTGCCAGCTGTATCAAAATGAACTGGATAAACACCACGATAAATCGCTGCGTTGTTTAGGGTTCTGTCATGCGGAGAAAGCGAGAAAATCGGTAAACCAGAAGTAATACGTGACATGATCTTAGCTGTGAAGCCAGACTCAGTTAACGCAACAATGGCTTTTACACCTTCTAAATGGTTTGCCGCATACATAGCTGCTAGTGGTAGCGCTTCGTAAACGTCTTCAAACATTAGGTCAATACGGTGCTTAGAAATGTTAACGCTGCGGTGACGCTCCGCGCCGATACAAACATTCGCCATGGCTGTTACTGTTTCAACAGGGTATTTACCAGCGGCTGTTTCTGCAGATAGCATTACTGCGTCCGTACCATCTAATACTGCATTAGACACATCCATAACTTCTGCACGTGTAGGCATTGGTTGGCTGATCATCGTTTCCATCATTTGTGTAGCTGTAATAACAACACGGTTTAATTGACGAGAACGAGCAATGATGTGTTTTTGCTTACCAACTAACTCAGGATCGCCAATTTCAACACCTAAATCACCACGCGCTACCATAACTACGTCTGACGCTTTAATAATATCGTCTAACACTTGATCGTCATTAACTGCTTCTGCACGTTCAATTTTAGATACAAGGCGAGCATGACAACCAGCAGCTTCAGCTAAAGAGCGCGCAAGTTTCATGTCTTCTGCGTCACGAGGGAATGAAACGGCTAAGAAGTCAGCTTCTAGTTTTGCAGCAAGCTTAATGTCTTCTTTATCTTT
Organism: Thalassotalea agarivorans; assembly: GCF_030295955.1. Taxonomy (NCBI): domain Bacteria; kingdom Pseudomonadati; phylum Pseudomonadota; class Gammaproteobacteria; order Alteromonadales; family Colwelliaceae; genus Thalassotalea; species Thalassotalea agarivorans. The sequence continues at coordinate 1,701,914 of NZ_AP027363.1, read as the reverse complement.
ATCGGTAAGCGCCGCGGCAGATAAACCGCCACCTTTACGGTTGATACCTTTATTGTTTGATAATGGACCACCAATCGTTACCTCAGTGAATACTGAAGTTGCCGACGTGCTTTCTACTTCTAACTGCACACGACCGTCATCTAACAATAGAATATCGCCAGCTGTTACATCTTGTGGTAACTCTTTATAGTCGATACCGACTTTATCTTGATTACCTTCACCTTTAGGCAGGGTAGCGTCTAATTCAAACTTGTCGCCAACGTTTAACGTAATTGGGCCATCTTTGAAGGTAGAAACACGAATTTTAGGGCCTTGAAGGTCGCCTAAAATAGCTACGTAAGTGCCTAACTCTTTTGATACTTCACGCACTAAGTTAGCGCGATTGATATGATCTTCCGGTGTTCCGTGTGAAAAGTTAAGGCGAACTACGTTTACGCCTGCGGCTAATACTTCTTTAAGGGTATCTCTATTGTCTGTTGCTGGCCCTAGGGTAGCAACGATCTTGGTGCGTCTTGGCATGCTTTCTATTACCTTTTAAGGTGTCTTAATAAACTAAAAATAGGAGCTAGGCTCCTATTTGTACAAATATAAATAAAATTTAATCTTTACGTTCGAATCGAGAGCTACGTAAGCTGTCTTTCACTTTCTTCAAGTTATCTCTAAACTTGCTTCCGCGGCGCAGGGTAAAGCCTGTTGCTAAAATATCGACTAGCGCTAGCTGTGCGATACGCGAAGACATTGGCATATAAAGATCTGTATCTTCGGCCACATCCACTGAAAGCACGATGTTACATTCTTTTGCTAACGGTGTTCCTGCTGTTGTTATGCCGATAACTGTTGCATCGTTTTCTCTAGCAACTGAGGCTATATCAACCAAAGATTTAGTACGTCCCGTGTGTGAAATAACAACCACAACATCGCCTTGTTGACTATTAATCGCGCTCATTCGCTGCATTAGAATGTCATCAAAATAAACAACCGGTACGTTAAAACGGAAAAACTTGTTTTGTGCGTCATGCGCAACAACCGCAGAAGCACCCAAGCCGAAAAATGAAATTTGTCTGGCTTGTGTCAAGATATCAACAGCACGATTGATCAGACTTGGGTCTAAACTTTTACGCGCCATTTCAAGGTTAGCCATTGTAGATTCAAAGATTTTCTGCGTGTATTCATCTGCACTGTCATCTTCATCAACATGACGGTTAACATATGGTGTACCGTTCGCTAGGCTTTGCGCCAAATGCAATTTAAAGTCAGGGTAGCCCTTTGTATCTAAACGGCGACAAAAACGGTTTACTGTTGGCTCACTGATGTTTGCTTGTTTTGCCAACGCGGCTATAGATGCATGAATCACTGTGGCAGGGTTTGCCAAAATAACTTCAGCTACTTTACGCTCTGATTTGCTAAACGTGTCTAGCTCGTTTGCTATTTTTTCTAATATGTTCATAGGTTTGCTTCCCAAAGCTCTTTATTGATGTAATAAAATTTCTTTCGATACTACAACAAAAACTGAAATAAAATTTCATATTGCTCTAATATAAAACAAAACCTACTTTTTATGCAAATGTTAAATAAATCAATATACATAGGCTTTAGAGTCAATAGTGATGATTTTGCTAACTTTTTGTACAGCGAGCAAAAACTGTAATTAAATTACAAAAAATGCTTTACGAGTTAAGCAAGTAACGATAAATTATGTCATAATGTAGTTATTTTACACTTGGCCAATGCTAGAGAATTCAAATGAATAATATCGAGAGTCAATCAGCTAGTGAAATCGTAATATTTGGTGCTGTAGGCGACTTATCTCGTCGCAAACTATTACCAGCGCTATATCAATTAGACCTTGTAGGGTTAGTTAATAAAGACAGCCGTATTGTTGGCGTAGCCCGCCAAGATATGTCAGAAAAAGATTTCAAAGCGTTTGTAGAAGAGAATATTAGAAATTTTGTTAAAGAAGCTATTGATGATGAAAAGCTCGCGTCATTTCTAGACCGTGTGATTTATCAAAAGCTCGACTTTAAGGAAACAGACAGCTACAAAAACCTAGCTGCTACGTTAAAAGGCGGTAACAAAACACGCGTTTATTACTTCTCCACGCCGCCTGCTATCTACGGTGATATCGGCGAAGGGTTGCATCAAGCCAAACTTATCCATGCGGGCGACCGCGTCGTTATGGAAAAACCAATCGGGCATTGCTTAGAGTCTTCAAAAGTGATCAATGATCATGTTTCTAAGTACTTCAAAGAAAATCAAATCTATCGTATTGACCACTATTTAGGTAAAGAAACAGTACTTAACTTATTAGCGCTACGTTTCGCAAACTCTCTATTTACTACTAACTGGGACCGAAACTGTATCGACCATGTGCAAATTACGGTAGCAGAAAGTGTCGGTATTGAAGGTCGTTGGGGGTTTTACGATGAAGCAGGACAAATGCGTGACATGGTGCAAAACCACTTGTTACAAGTCTTGTCTTTATTAGCAATGGAACCACCAGCTGATTTAAGTGCTGATAGCATTCGTGATGAAAAACTAAAAGTAATAAAAGCACTTGTGCCAATTACTCGTCAAAACATTCATGAAAAAACAGTACGTGGCCAATATAGCGACGGATTCTTAGATGGTAGTCCAGTACCTGGCTATTTAAACGAAGAAGGCGCTAACCAAGAATCAACAACTGAAACGTTTGTAGCGATAAAAGCTGAAATCGATAACTGGCGTTGGAGTGGTGTGCCGTTCTATTTAAGAACGGGTAAGCGTATGCCAGCTAAGCATAGTGAAATCGTTATTCACTTTAAGAAGCAGCCACATAACATTTTTAAAGATAGTTATTCTGATTTGCCTGCCAATAAATTAACTATCAGATTGCAACCAGACGAAGGCGTTGAGCTGCAAGTAATGAATAAAATTCCAGGTTTGCTAAGCCAAATGGACGTTCAAGAAAACGCGTTAGATTTGAGTTTCTCTGAAACGTATAAAGATGAGCGTGTTGCTGATGCCTACGAGCGTTTGTTCCTAGAAATTTTAAATGGTAATCAGTCTTTATTCGTACGCCGAGACGAAGTAGAAGCCGCTTGGGTTTGGGCTGATAGTATTATTGATGCATGGGCGTCTACAAACGATAAGCCGAAGCCATATGCTGCGGGCTCTTGGGGACCAGTTGCTTCTATTTCATTAATCGCTCGTGATGACAGACAGTGGGTAGAATAACCTATGTATAATTTAAATGAATTTGAATCAAGAGAAGCACTTGATGTGCAATTGGCTGATAAAGTAGCTAGTGCACTAAGTGATGCTATTGCGCAAAACGGCAGTGCAAGTATTGCAGTATCAGGTGGTTCAACACCAAAAGGCTTTTTTAAAGCGCTATCAGAGAAAGATCTAGCGTGGGATAAAATCCATGTCACGCTTGCAGACGAGCGTTGGGTGCCAATGACGGATGACGCAAGTAATACCAAGCTTGTTCATGAAAATTTACTTGTTGGTAAAGCAGCTAAAGCTAAGTTTTTTCATCTTAAGCAAGGTGAAACGCTGTCTGCAGAAACCTTATCAGATCTAAATTTAGCCGCGAAAGCTACATTATTACCTTTTGATGTACTAATTTTAGGTATGGGCGAAGACGGTCATACGGCGTCTTTGTTCCCGTGCAGTCAAGAAATACATGAAGGCTTAGCTAAAACGACAGGGCCTCTATTGAAAGTGCAACCTACGACAGCACCTCATTTGAGAATCTCCTTTAGTTTTGCCTATCTAGCACAATCAAAAAATACAATTTTACATATCTGTGGCGACAACAAAAAAACAGTATTAGACAAAGCTTTGTCTAATCAAGACGTACTAGAAATGCCGATCAGAGCGTTTTTGTTTGATGACAACATCGATACGCAAATTTACTGGGCAAAATAAAGATGAATGAAAAAATATTAGCAATTACTGAACGTATTAAAACGCGCAGTAAAGCAACGCGAGAAGCGTACTTAGCAAAAATTGAAGCCGCGAAATCAGACACTGTACATCGTGCAGGCCTTTCTTGTGGCAACCTTGCACACGGCTTTGCTGCATGTGGCAGTAGCGAAAAACAAATTTTACGTGGTATTAACCACTCTGACATTGCCATTGTGTCAGCATATAACGATATGCTTTCAGCGCATCAGCCATACGAAAAGTATCCTGCGATTATCAAAGATGCTATCAAAGAAACTGGCGGTGTAGCGCAGTTTGCTGGTGGTGTACCTGCAATGTGTGACGGTGTTACACAAGGCCAACCAGGCATGGACTTAAGCTTAATGAGTCGTGACGTTATTGCTATGTCAACGGCTATTGGTTTATCTCATAACATGTTTGACGGCGCGTTAATGCTAGGTATTTGCGATAAAATCGTCCCAGGTTTATTAATTGCAAGCATGACTTTTGGTCACCTACCAACGGTATTTGTTCCTGCAGGCCCAATGCCTTCAGGTATTCCAAACAAAGAAAAAGCCCGTGTACGTCAACAGCATGCTAAGGGTGAAGTAGGGGATGAAGAGCTACTAGAAGCAGAATCAGCTTCGTATCACTCTGCTGGTACTTGTACGTTTTATGGTACAGCTAACTCGAACCAACTAGTTGTTGAGGTGATGGGTTTACATTTACCTGGCGCTTCATTTGTTCCGCCAAACACGCCGCTAAGAGAAGCATTAACGCGTGCAGCAGCAAAACAAGCGACTCGCCTTACGCAACAATCGGGCAACTATATGCCAGTGGGTAAAATGATAGACGAGCGTTCTATCGTTAATGCGATCGTAGCGTTATTGGCAACGGGTGGTTCAACTAACTTAACCATGCACATCATCGCGTTTGCGCGTGCTGCCGGTATTATCATTGACTTCCAAGACTTCAATGACTTATCAGACAACGTACCATTGCTTACTCGCATTTATCCGAATGGTTCAGCTGATATCAACCACTTCCAACATGCTGGTGGTATGGCGCTGTTGTTCAAAGAATTATTAGCAGCAGGCTTGTTGCACGATGATGTTGAAACGATTTGTGGTACTGGTTTAGAAAAATACACACAAACACCTGTATTAAAAGACGGTGAAGTGGTTTGGGTTGATGGTCCAACAGAATCAGGCGATGCAGACGTTATTGCAACGACTAGCACGCCGTTTAAACCAGACGGCGGTTTAAAAGTGCTTAAAGGTAACTTGGGTACGTCAGTACTTAAAACATCCTCTTTGCGTGAAGGTAGTGAAGTTGTGAGAGCGCCAGCGGTAGTATTTGAAGATCAGTCTGAACTTCAAGATGCGTTCCAAGCGGGCGAGCTAGAAAAAGACATGGTTGCTGTTGTTCGTTTCCAAGGGCCTAAAGCGCGCGGTATGCCTGAATTACACAAATTAACGCCACCACTTGCTGTTCTGCAAGATAAAGGCTTCAAAGTGGCATTGGTAACAGACGGTCGTATGTCTGGTGCTTCAGGTAAAGTACCTGGTGCAATTCACTTATGTCCAGAAGCGTTAGATGGTGGTTTGATCGCTAAAGTACAAACAGGTGACATGATTACCGTAGATGGTTTAACCGGCGAACTTACATTAGAAGTTAGCGAAGAAGAGTTAAATCAACGTGAAGCAGCTAAGTTCCAAGTGAATGGCCATCATCAAGGTATGGGCCGCGAAATCTTCGGATTTATGCGTCGTAACTTAAGTACTGCAAATACAGGTGCTTGTTCTTTGTTTGATGATGAGGACATTGTCTAATGAGTTTAGCGAATGTTGTAGCAGACATTGGCGGCACAAATATTCGAATCGGTATTTCTACCGGTTCGGGCATTGTCACGCGTATCGAAAAGAAAAAATGCGCAGAATATCCCTCTTTGCAAGCTGTTTTAGCTGAGTATATTGAGGAAAAAGGGTTAACTGAAAAGCGCATTAACATGTGTTTAGCGATAGCTTGCCCCGTTGAAAATGATTTAGTCGTGATGACAAATCTACCTTGGCAGTTTTCAAAAACAGAATTAAAGCAAGAGCTTAATCTACGCAAGCTATTTGTTATTAATGACTATACAGCGATAGCTTTTTCTGTACCGCTACTCAATTCAAAACAAAAAGTACAAATTGGCGAAGGCACTTCTGTGCCGAACAAACCGATTTCTATTTGTGGTCCTGGTACCGGTTTAGGTGTGGCACACATACAGCCACAATTTGGTCATTGGCATCACATAGCATGTGAAGGTGGTCATACTGATTTCGCACCAGTTGATGAAACCGAAATCAATATTTTGTCATTTTTACTAAAAAAATATGAACATGTGTCATATGAACAACTATTGTCTGGTTTAGGTTTGGAGCAAATTTACCAAGCTATTCATCCAGATAATGCGCAAAGAAGTGCTAGTGAAATAACCGCTAGTGCACTTGCAAAAGACGATGAAGTTGCTGAAGAAACACTAGCACAGTTTTGTCGTACGCTCGGCAGCTTTGCCGGCAATTTAGCGTTAACTGTTGGCAGTTTTGGTGGCGTATATATCGCTGGCGGTATTGCCCCTCGTTTTGTCGAATACATAGAATCAAGTGATTTTAGACAACGCTTTGAAGCAAAAGGACGTTTATCTAGTTTTAACCAAAACATTCCTACTTACGTGATCACTGAATCACAACCAGGGCTTATTGGTGCGTCGTCTTATATCAATCAACAAATCTCAGAAGGAATGTAACTGTGGTTAAAAATTGGCAAATTACGCCGAAAGAATTATTTGGAATGGGACCTGTTGTTCCTGTACTTGTGATTAATAAAGTTGAAGATGCTTTACCTATCGCTGAATCATTACTTAATGCTGATGTTAAAGTGTTAGAAATCACATTGCGTACGCCTTCTGCTTTACAAGTGATTGAAAAAATCGCTAAAGAACTACCAGAAGCGGTTGTAGGTGCTGGTACGGTAACAAACCGTGAAATGCTTAAACAATGTGAAGATGTAGGTGCTAAATTTGCGTTGAGCCCAGGCTTAACTAAAGATTTATTACAAGCAGGTAACGAGGGCAATATTGCATTAGTGCCTGGACTATCATCTATTTCTGAACTAATGGATGGTATTGACTATGGTTATGATCACTTTAAATTCTTCCCTGCAGAAGCAGCAGGTGGCGTTAAGGCGATAAAATCAATTAGTGGTCCATTCCCAGACATTCGTTTTTGTCCTACAGGCGGCATTAACTTAGATAACATTAAAAACTATCTAGCACTGCCTAATGTGTCTTGTTGTGGTGGTTCTTGGTTAGTACCAGAATCAGCTGTACAAAATAAAGATTGGAAGGCAATTGAAACATTAGCAAAAGAAGCGGTAGCTGCTGCTAAAGGTTAATCAAAATAAGTTATCCAATAAAAAACCCGCATTAAGCGGGTTTTTTTATATTCGTGTAAAAGTGGATAATTTTATTACTCGCTAATATGAGCAACTAAATCAAGCACTTTGTTTGAATAACCGATTTCGTTGTCGTACCAAGAAACAACTTTTACAAAAGTGTCAGTTAAAGCAATACCAGCGCCTGCATCAAACACAGAAGTACATACTTCACCTACAAAATCATTTGATACAACAGCGTCTTCAGTGTAACCAAGCACACCTTTTAAAGCGCCTTCACTTGCTGCCTTCATTGCTGAACAAATTTCTTCATATGAAGCGGCTGTTTTTAAGTTCACGGTTAAATCAACAACAGATACGTCTGGAGTAGGTACGCGGAATGCCATACCTGTTAACTTACCGTTTAATTCAGGAATAACTTTACCTACAGCTTTTGCAGCGCCTGTAGACGAAGGAATGATGTTTTGACCTGCGCCACGACCACCGCGCCAATCTTTAACCGATGGGCCGTCAACAGTCTTTTGCGTTGCTGTTGTAGCGTGAACTGTTGTCATAAGACCGTCAGCAATACCCCAGTTGTCGTTTAATACCTTAGCAATTGGCGCTAAACAGTTTGTTGTACATGACGCGTTAGAAACAACATCTTGTCCTGCATAAGTGTCGTGGTTAACACCCATTACAAACATAGGTGTAGCATCTTTAGAAGGAGCAGACATAACAACTTTCTTAGCGCCAGCTTCAATGTGCTTACGTGCAGTTTCGTCAGTTAGGAATAAACCTGTAGATTCAACGACAACTTCTGCGCCAATATCTGACCATTTTAAGTCAGCAGGGTTACGCTCTGCCGTGATACGAACAGTTTTGCCATTAACGACTAGGTTACCGTCTACAACGTTCACTGTGCCGTTAAAACGACCATGTGTTGAATCATACTTAAGCATGTAAGCCATGTAATCAACATCAATTAGATCGTTAATACCTACAACTTCAATGTCATTTCGTTCAATTGACGCGCGAAATACGAAGCGTCCAATACGGCCAAAACCGTTAATACCTACTTTAATTGTCATAATCAAACCTCAAAGATTTATTTTGTAGTAAAATTACATCATTTTGAGAAAAAAACAAGTAAAAACTGGTTCAACTAGTCGATTTACTTGAGTTTAAGTTGTTTTATTACACATGTAAGTAAAACAACACATTTAACGTTAATATTTTGTGTTTAACGCTAGTCGCCATCGCGGCCTCCGTGATAAAATGCGCGCAATTTTTGCTAGTCGACGTTTTTACGTCAAACCATCGGAATTTTATATGTCCCAAGACAACGTACTTTGCGATATTGGCTTTATCGGTTTAGGAGTAATGGGTAAAAACCTAGTACTTAATTTAGCAGATAATGGCTACAGTATTGCAGCTTTTGATTTAAGTAATGAAAAAGTGAGTGATGCAGTAGCGCAAGACAAGGCTGAATCAGGCTCTGAGCAAGCAAGAGTACACGGATGCTTCTCATATACTGAGTTGTTATCAAAATTAAAGCCGCCTCATCTTATTGTACTTTCTGTACCTGCAGGAGAACCTGTTGATCAAGTATGTGAAAGCTTAGTAGGCGCCGGTATTCAACCAGATGATATTGTAATCGACACAGGTAATAGCTTGTGGGTTGATACGGTTGAACGTGAACAAAAGTATAAGAATAAATTTATCCTATTCTCTTCAGCTGTTTCTGGTGGCGAAGTTGGCGCAAGATTTGGTCCTTCACTTATGCCTAGTGGTTCGCCTTATGCGTGGACACGCGTAAAACCAATCTGGGAAGCCATTTCTGCTAAAGTAGATGAGCAAACAGGCAAACCAATTGAACGTACAAAGCCTGGTCAAGTAGTAAACCATGGCGAACCGTGTGCTGCTTATATCGGTCCAGCGGGCGCAGGTCACTTTGTTAAGATGGTGCACAATGGTATTGAATACGCAGATATGCAAATTATCTGTGAGGCTTACCACATCTTACGTGAAGGTCTAGGGTTATCACCAAATGAAATCGCTGACATATTTGAGCAGTGGAACAAAGGGCCGTTAGACTCATACTTAACAGAGATATCGGTTGAAGTACTAAGACAGCAAGATCAAGAAACACAGAAACCACTCGTTGATGTTATTTTAGATAAGGCCGGCCAAAAAGGTACCGGGCTTTGGACTGCTATTTCAAGTTTAGAAGTAGGGTGCCCAGCACCAACCATTGCACAAGCAGTGTTTGCTCGTTCTATTTCGTCATTCAAAGAAAATCGTGTAGCGTCACAAGCGTTGTTAAATGGTCCTGCGCCATACGACATTGCTGAAAGCGACAAAGAAAGTTTTATTGAAAACTTACATGACGCCATTTACTGCGCAAAAATTTGTGCTTATGCACAAGGGTTTCAGTTAATGAAACTTGCAGCAAAAGAGCACGGTTGGACGCTTGATTTTGCAAGTATTGCTAAGATTTGGCGCGCTGGCTGTATTATTCGTGCAGTATTTCTACAATCGATTACTGATGCGTTTACCCGTGATCCAGACCTAGACAATCTAATGATGGATGAGTTTTTTGTTGAGCAGCTTAATAATAACCAAGCAAATTGGCGTAAAGCTGTGGCAGATGTCACTATGATGGGTATACCCGCTGGTGCAATAGCGTCGTCATTATCCTACTTTGACTCTATGCGTTTAGGTACATTGCCTGCTAATCTATTACAAGGGCAACGAGACTTCTTTGGCGCTCACACATTTGAACGTGTTGATAAGCCAGCTGGCGAAAAATATCACGTAGAGTGGGCTGAGCCTGGAAGGCCGCTTATTAAATTGTAAGGATATTAATGACCGATCATTATAAAGATAAATTGTCTGAGGACGCCTATCGCGTTTGCCGATTAGGCGCAACAGAAATGCCATTTTCTGGTAAATATAATGATCATTGGCAGCAGGGGACATATCTATGTGCCTGCTGCGACACTCCTCTGTTCAGCTCTGAACATAAATTTGAATCAGGATGCGGTTGGCCTAGTTTCTACCAAGGGCTTGATGATGCTATCGTTTATTTACCTGATCATTCCCACAATATGAATCGCATTGAAATCCAATGCAAGCAATGCAATAGCCATTTAGGGCATGTGTTTGATGACGGACCTAAGCCAACAGGCAAACGCTACTGTGTTAACTCACTTAGCTTAGTCTTTGATGCTTAATAGACTAATACTTTCATAATCTAGCAACATAACTCTCCTAATGGTGCGTTTTTTGATGCATTAGCCTTTGTTATCATGGTTAGCGACTATCGGCTAACTATCATAAATTCCTCGTGTTTTTACCATTATTTTGTATTATTGTAATTATATGTGAAAGTGCTGGTTAAAACTTTCATAATGCATTACAATGCGCGCAAATTTGAAGGGGTAAACCCTCACAACAAGCACGTAAACCACTCTTTTCCTTAAAAGGTAAACACATGACAGTTCAATCAGAACACGAATATCAAAAGAGTTGGCAGGAACGCCAAACTTATGCAGAAAACATGCTACCTATTATTGGTCAGTTGTATCGTAACAAAGGTATAGAAATTACCGTTTATGGTCGCCCACTAGTAAACGCATCTGCTATTGATGTGATCAAAGCCCATAAATCGGTTGCTTTGCACGAAGAATCAAAACTTCGTCTACGCGAGAGCTATCCATTTATTGAAGCGCTGAACGAAATGGACATTGAGCCAAGCAAAATCGATATTGGTATGCTGGCCTATGACTTTTTATTTAAAGGTAAGGGTGAAGGGTTAACCGAAAAAGAATATTTAGCGAAAGAACTAGCTTCTATTCAACACCACAACGGTAGCGACGCAAAAGACGTTGTTTTATACGGTTTTGGCCGTATCGGTCGAATTTTAGCTCGTTTACTCATTGAAAAAGCAGGTCCTTCTTCAAAACTAAACTTACGCGCTATCGTTATTCGCCCGGGTAAAGCAGGTGATTTAGCTAAACGTGCAAGTTTACTGCGCCGTGATTCAGTGCATGGTGCCTTTAACGGCAGCATTACTATTGATGAAGAGAACAATGTAATCAAAGCCAATGGCGCATTCATCAAAGTGATTTACGCCAAGTCGCCGAGCGATATTGATTACACGCAATACGGCATAGAGAACGCGTTAGTTGTAGACAACACAGGTATTTGGAGTGATGAGGAAGGTTTAGGCCAACATCTTCAATCTAAAGGTGTAGATAAAGTGTTGCTTACAGCACCTGCTAAAGGCGACATCAAAAATATCGTCTATGGTGTAAACGATGACATGATCCTTGCTGAAGATAACATCATTTCTGCTGCAAGCTGTACAACGAATGCAATTACACCAGTGTTAAAAGCGATTAATGATCAGTTTGGTATTAAAAATGGTCATGTTGAAACAGTACATAGTTACACCAACGACCAAAACCTAATTGATAACTATCACAAGTCGCCACGTCGTGGACGTAGCGCGCCACTAAACATGGTTATTACCTCTACAGGCGCTGCAAAGGCAGTTGCTAAAGCCTTACCAGAGTTAAAAGGTTTACTAACAGGTAACGCGATTCGCGTTCCTACGCCAAACGTTTCTATGGCGATTATGAACTTAAACCTTAAGCAAGCGACAACGACTGAGGGCTTAAACGACTACCTTCGCCAAATTTCGCTTAATTCGCCGCTACAAAATCAAGTAGATTACACAGCGTCTACTGAAATTGTTTCGACAGACTTAGTCGGCTCTCGTTACGCCGGTGTTGTTGATTCACAAGCGACAATCGTTGATGAAGACAGAGCTGTTCTGTACGTATGGTACGACAACGAATTTGGCTATAGCTGCCAGGTAGTTAGCGTAATGTACAAGATGGCCGGTATCGATATCCCAACCTTGCCTGTTAAGGCATAGAAGTTAAAAGAGCCCACATTATGTGGGCTTTTTTATATGCAGCGTTTGGGTTTTGGCAGTCCCGCACATTTTGTTGCTTGCTTTGCTGGACCTTCAGGAAAGAGACGATACAAATACCTTGAGTTTGCTTTTTCTTCGCCAAACTCTGCTTTTAACGCTTTGGTTAACGCCCTAATAGCAGGTGAGGTATTGTAAGTTAAATAAAATTCGCGCACGAAGCGAATAACTTCCCAATGACCTTCTTCTAGCTGCAAGTCGTCTTGCGCAGCTAACGCCGGTGCGAGTTCTTCGCTCCATTGAGTGTAATCTGTTAAATAACCTTCTTTGTCGGTTTCAAAGGTTTGATTGTTTAATGTAATTGCCATTAATAGGTTACCGAAGTGTGTTGCGCTGCCAATGCCACCCAGGCGGCATAGTCAATATCTTTTACCTGCGCATGCGTTTCAACAGATCTTGCCACTCTGTGGGGTGCTAGCGCGTATATGTCTGTTATGCCAGCTAAGTTATTTATGCTTTCATGTTGCAAAAGGTAGACACCGTCGTCGACGAGTACGATTATGTCGCCATTACTAATGTTTGCATTCAATTGACCAATATTGTCGCCGCTAAATGGTGAGGTTCTAAGTAAATGAATCATGAGTTAAAACCTAAAAAGTAAATCATACTGCGTTAACGCCTGAGCAAAGTCTGTTTTGTTTAATACCTTTGCTCCTGGTACGGTGAAGTTAGGTTCTAGCTGACGTTTATTTAACGACTCTTCGCAAACATAGAAGGTCTCAACATCATAAAATGGCAGTGCAGCGTACGTTTTTAAATGATTTTTTATACCTAAGGTTTCTGGTTGCTGATTGGCCATTACCTGATAAACGCCATCACCTTGAAAAAACATGGCGGTTTGCTGCTCATAGGTACCAAAAATTAAGGCTAAGTCTAACGCGTCTTTGCTGTCATGTAATGCCAATGGGGCGACGGCGTTTAAAATGGCTACTTGTTTAACTTTGTGCATAGTGGCGCCTATAGTTGAATCACACGATCTGCGTCAATACTCATTTCCGCAAACTGCCCAAGACCAGAAATAACAAAATCGCTGTTAGCCAATGACAACGCGTTTTCGTCACTTAAACCTCTTTTCTCTGCAGCTGTGATGCATAGATGCAGTGGTATTTGATGCTGTTGATGCAATGTTTGCCATTGAGACAATGCATTAAATTCGTCACTAGCGACCAATTGATTTTGCGCAGCATTAAGCACACCGTCTTGATAAAAAAACACGCCGGTTAAGGTATGTTCAGATGCGACAAGCGAACGACAAAATTCCAATGCCGTAGCAGTTAAATGAGAATAGGGGGGCGTTGTCACCATAACAACAAAGTTTGCCATTGTGTCTCCGTCAGAAATAAAAAAGCCTCGACTATGCGAGGCTTTATAATAACATGAATTTAATACAAATTACTCATCGCCACCAAAAGCAGATAACAAGTGTAACAAGCTAACAAAAATGTTGTAGATACTTAAGTAAAGCGTCACAGTTGCATTCAAGTAGTTGCGCTCACCACCGTGGATAATCTCACTTGTTTGGTACAAGATGATTGCTGAGCTGAAGAACATGAATAATGCGCTAATTGCTAGGCTTAAAGCAGGAATAGCTAAGAAGATATTCGCAATAACACCGATGATTAATACAACTGCACCTACTGCTAGCATGCCTCCCATGAAAGAGAAGTCTTTCTTAGACGTTAATGCATAACCAGATAGTGCGAAGAAGATTAACGCTGTGCCACCAAGTGCTTGGATTAAGATTTCAGTCCCTGCCGTTGATGCTGTGTAGTAAGCGATAAGTGGGCCTAATGAGGCACCTAGAAGGCCTGTAAATGCGAACACCCAAATAATGCCTGATGGTTTGTTTACAACACGTGGGATAACAAACCAAACCATAGCGATAGCGCCAAGGCCCATTAGTTGAGAAGCACCAAATCCAACGCCAACAGCCATAGAGATAAACGCCGTTAAGGCACTAAATGCTAGTGTCATAGCTAGCATCATATAAGTGTTCTTCAACACTTTATTGATTTCTAGCGTAGTACTTTGACTCGCTGATTGATAACTCATATTAGGTTGCATACATATTCCTTAAAATATATTTGTTTGCTTGTAATTATAGATGGGGCCAAACTTAAAAAGTTCAACCTTTTTAAATAAAAAGTAACGTTATTATTGCACGCTAAATTTCTAATTTACAAGTGAATAACTGTCAATTATCTGTTGTCTGCGATAACAGGTCAAAATATGGTCATTTACCATGCCGCAAGCTTGCATGTGAGCGTAACAAATCGTCGAACCGACAAATTTAAAACCACGTTTCTTTAAATCTTTAGACCACTTGTCTGAAATTTCACTAGTAGCAGGGTAGTCGCCCATACCTTCTATACGATTAACGATAGGCTTATGATCAACAAAAGACCACATGTAGTGGCTAAAAGAGCCAAATTCTTTTTGAATGGCGATGAAACACTTAGCGTTATTTATTGCCGCCTCTATTTTTGCACGATTACGAATAATACGCGTATCTTGTACCAAGCGCTCAACATCCGCTGCGGTATAGCTAGCAACCTCTTCAACATCAAAGTCTGCAAATGCCTGTCTGTAGCCATCGCGACGTTTTAATATGGTGTACCAACTTAATCCTGCTTGCGCAGATTCAAGGATTAAAAACTCAAATAACTTTTTATCATCATATACTGGCACGCCCCATTCTTCATCGTGATAAGCCACATAATCAAGTTTCGATGGGTCAGCCCACGGACAACGACATTTTTGTTGATCGGACATGTTATTCCTTGTGTTACATTGCTAAGTTAATAAACTTTAACCAATTTGCTTACTTTTAGTGCAAACAGTTTTAGTTTTACATATTAGGACTTTACAAGGCAATTATAGCGTTTTAATATGCGCGTGCTTTCAACGATTGAAAGCGAAGAATAGTCATTAGCTTAAGGCTTTATGCTATCAGCTGTATGATTTGAGTTTATACCAATCGTTGATACAACAATTTTTATGGTGAGATGGCTGAGTGGGCCAGAATCGCCCGGAAAAAGCACTGCTTTTTCAGATTATGGCAGACTTTCATGGACGAAAGGATTGGGTGCCGATCATCAGGGATGTGTTTAAACCGATCTTTGATACGACAATTTGTATGGTGAGATGGCTGAGTGGGCCAGAATCGCTCGGAAAAAGCACTGCTTTTTCAGATTATGGCAGACTTTCATGGACGAAAGGATTGGGTGCCGATCATCAGGGATGTGTTTATACCGATCGATGATACGACAATTTTTATGGTGAGATGGCTGAGTGGTCGAAAGCACCGGTCTTGAAAACCGGCAGGGGTTTGTAGCCCCTCTAGGGTTCAAATCCCTATCTCACCGCCATATAAGAGAAGCCCGCTAAGCTTAGCGGGCTTTTTTTATGGGCTTTGTTCGATAGTCTATCTCGCCTAACGTGATCTCCTTATCTGTGTTAGGCATACCGCACATCCATGTGCATAACCGCCATACATAGAAAGCCTGCTTTTTAGCAGGCTTTTTTGTATCTGCAGAGTAGGGATGGAACCCGTAAAAGGGTTCACAAATTTATCGCGTCGCAGCAATACATCCATGTATCAAAGCGACATTAGTGAATCCCTTCACGTCGAGTAAATTTGAACGAACTTGTTCGCCCAGTAGGGTGAATTACAAGGACGTATTTCATTAAATCCCTATCTCATCTAACAAGATATCCTTATCTGCGTTAGACATACAGTACATCCATGTACATAACCGCCACATAAGAGAAGCCCGCTAAGTTAGCAGGCTTTTTTTATGGGCTTTGTTCGATAAACTATCTCGCCTAACATGATTTCCCTATCTGTGTTAGGCATACCGCACATCCATGTGCATCGTCGAACAACACATCCTTGTGAACATTCGACACACCATACATCCATGTATATACCCGCCATGCACAAAAAAGCCCGCATAACGTGGGCTTTATCACTGAGCTTCCTAAACTACAAGTAATTAAACAGCAACATACCGGCAAGCAATACGGCTACCCAAAGTACCATGGTTTCTGTTGGCCAAAGCTGTGCCAGAAAACCTTTAGGCTGATCTTTTTCTTTGTCGTAAGAACTATTGATCAGCTTGTCGATACTGCCTTTTGCCTTTTCTTCCACTGAAGTCAATGCAGCAGAGATGCGATTAAACACAGGTACTGCGATATTTGGCATGAGCTTACGATAGAGCCAATCAGAATCTAAGTTAGTCGACGGCAATTCTGGCGGATACATATGTCTTAAGTTCAACCAAACAAACGCTAGCGCCGAGAAAAACAAAAGTTGAAGCTGTGTTAGCACATGCGTTATATCGTATGGCTGATAATCTGCTTCCCACGGCAGCAATGCATAAACTGTATGGGCAGGGAAGCTACCAATCAAGATACACAAGGTAGCGGCTATAGCCATGGCTAGCAGCATGTTTTTAGGTGGTTCAGTGGTGCGGATACCCGAATCATGTGCGAAAAACGCGAAGTAAGGGATTTTGATACCGGCATGATGGAATACACCCGCGGCAGCGAATAACAACAATAACCACACGACATCATAACTTTCTGCGATAGCCGCGCTCATAATCATCGACTTTGAGACAAAACCGCTAAACAATGGGAATGCTGAAATTGACGCGGCACCGACAATACACAAAATGGTTGTCTTTGGCATGCTCTTGTATAAACCGCCGAGTTCTGAGCCATTGATTTTACCGGTCATGTGAAGCACAGCGCCCATACTCATCATCAATAAGCCTTTAAAAACAACATCATTAAACGCATGTGCAACAGCGCCATTTAACGCTAAAGATGTGCCAATACCAATACCTACAACCATAAAGCCTACTTGGTTGATCATGCTGTACGCTAGAACGCGGCGTAAATCGTTTTCTATTACGGCGTAGAATATTGGAAAACAAGCCATGGTTACGCCAATCCAAACTAGAAGTTCCGTACCAGGGTAGCCTCGAGCAAGGGCGTACACAGCGACTTTTGTTGTGAAAGACGCCAAAAATATTGTTCCTGTTGGCGTTGCTTCGGGGTAAGCATCTGTCAACCAATTGTGAACGAAAGGGAACGCACATTTAATACCAAAGGCAATGAAAATTAACCAAGCACCAAGTTGCAACATTCCGTCATGTTCTAAACCAATTTCACTAAACTTAGCGCTACCTGTGTGATAGATAAAGATTATTGCACCTGCTAATAAAAGCACACCAGAAAGCACTTTTAAGATGAGGTAACGCATACCCGCGCTATAGGCACGTTTGGTACGTCTAGCCCAAATAAGAAATACAGACGTTAGCGCAAGCAATTCCCAAAACACGAATAAGGTTAGTAGGTCACCTGCAAATACAGCGCCAACGGCGGCAGCTGCATAGCTAAGCCCCATGACATGCTGCAACGTATCTTTTACATGCAGGGCATATACCACAGCAATAAAGGCTGCCAAATGGAAAAGATAACCAAACATAATGCTTAGCTTATCTACGCGCACGGGTTCTAGCTCGTAGCCCATAAATTCAATAGCTAAAAATACACCGTCATTAAATCCAGCTAACTGCAAGGCACCCCAAATTGGCGCCAGTAGCATTATGGCACTGCGCAAGTGGCCACGCAGGAAAATAGCGGCAAGTGCACCAATAAGCAGAGGTACAAATGGTGGAAGTAGGGGTAGGCTACTTATCATAGTAGTCTTCCTCTCGCATCAGTAGCTTACGCATGACCTTTGCTAACAATACTAATAGTACGCAGCCAACAAAACCGTATATAGCGTAGAACGCAGGGATATTTTCCCAACTATGGTAAATATGTCGGTGAACGATAAAATCAGCGACAACCAACAAGATACAAATGGCGTAGAAAACTCGTAGTATCTTTTTTATATTGTCGGGCTTATCAAAAAAGTCCGGCTTTTCTTGTTCGTTATTCATTTATGACTGTCCTTTTATTTGCGTAGACACGTCAGGTATCAAATTAATTAAATCTATAATGCCTTGCCCAAAGAAGAACAACACTATGCACAGTGAGGCAGTAACAATCATGGCAATTAAGCTAGATAAAGGTGCTTCTTTAACTTGATCCCACCGCCAAGGCTCAGGTTTATCTTCCGTTGGGTAAAAGAAAGCTTTAATAGGAATAGGCAACAAATAGGCGACATTAAGCAAAGTACTAATGGTAAGTACAATCATAATAATCATCTTTTCAGATTCTAGCGCGCCAATTATCAGGTACCATTTGCTCCATGTTCCTGCCATTGGTGGTAACCCAATGATGCTCATTGCGCCAATAGCAAAAGCAATCATAGTGATTGGCATTTTTCTACCAATACCGACTAATTCGCTGACATTCTTCTTATGGGCTGCAACCATGATTGCGCCAGCACAAAAGAACAAGGTTATTTTACCCACCGCATGAGTCACAATATGCAAGGTCGCGCCTGCTGCTG
This sequence comes from Thalassotalea agarivorans, assembly GCF_030295955.1. Classification (NCBI taxonomy): domain Bacteria; kingdom Pseudomonadati; phylum Pseudomonadota; class Gammaproteobacteria; order Alteromonadales; family Colwelliaceae; genus Thalassotalea; species Thalassotalea agarivorans. The sequence goes on along the minus strand of NZ_AP027363.1, from coordinate 1,683,123 downwards.
CAATAGATGATGCGAGCAAAGCACCCACTATGATATAGCTTAATTGGCTTACAGTAGAATAAGCCAAACGTGCTTTAAGATTGTCTTTGGTCATGGCAACGAGTGACGACAATAGCACTGTGGCTGCGGCGATATATAGCATGATGTCGGTTGTCGCAATATCTTTCAAATTGTCGATGCCGAATATATAAATCGCTATTTTTAAGATGCTAAATACACCAGCTTTTACTACCGCCACTGCGTGCAATAGCGCACTGACAGGGGTAGGGGCAACCATTGCCGCTGGCAACCAGCGGTGAAAAGGCATTAACGCTGCTTTACATATACCATAACAAAACAGTACTAGAAGAATCGCTACTAACTCTTTCGGTTGCTCTGCGGTAAAGATTCCACCTGGCGTAAAATCTAAATTGCCTGTTGCCATCCAGGTGCCCAAAATAGCAAACAACAAAAAGGCAATAGAGGTGGTTAACAATATACCTAAATAAACTCGGCCGCCTCGTTTAGCCTCTTCGGTTCCTGCGTGAGTAACCAGCGGATAAGTAGATAAGGTGAGTAGTTCATAAAATATGAATAAAGTCAGCAAGTTAGATGAGAAACAAATTGCCATTACCGTGCTTATTGCTAAAGCAAAACAGCAGAAAAATCGCGTTTGATTGCTTTCGTTGTGACCTCTCATATAGCCAATAGCATATATGGTGGTTATTACCCATAAAAAGCTAGCGACCAAAGCAAACACGACACCAAGCGGTTCAACATCGAAGGCAATATCTAAACCAGGTAATATCGTTGCCCATTGGGTCGACATGTTGACTTGATTGAAGGTGTTGTCGGTAATAGCCAATACTACCGTAAATAACACTATCCCTGTCGTAATAGATGCTCCTTCACGTATGTTAGGAAAGCGTCTTAAAGCAACAACGAGGCATGCACCGATTAACGGCAACGCGATGGCTAAGTTGATTAAATTCTCTGGCGCTAATGAAGTCCATATATTCATGGTGTCGCCTCCACAACTGCTGCGCTATTTGTAAGCCACTGAGCGGCTGCTTCAGCTGCGCCTACACTTAATGACGTATCAATGCCGAAATAGATGTTTGCTATAACCAGTATCCACATAGGGATCAGCATAAGCATTGGCGCTTCTTTTATATCGACACCTTGCTCTGCCTTTTTAAAATAGGCGGCTTCAATAATTCGCCCGATATAGACAATGGCAAATAGCGAACCAACCAATACAAAGAATGCCACGAGCCATTGCTGTTGCTCTAATGCAGCTGACACCAAAAACCATTTGCTAATAAAGCCAGCCGTTAGCGGTACACCAATAATACTTAACCCAGCAATAGTAAATGCTGCCATGGTAAATGGCATTTGCCTGCCTAAGCCTTTAAATGCTCTGATATCAACTGAACCTGTTCTAAGTAGGACGGCACCAACAGCCATAAACAAGGCGCCTTTCATTAATGCATGGTTAAAGATGTGGAGGAGGCCAGCCATTAAGCCTGCGGCGCTCACTAAACTAATACCAAGCACCATATAGCCAATCTGTGCAACACTACTGTAGGCAAGCACGGTTTTAACGTTATTTTGTACAATGGCGACGTAAGAACATTTAAAAATGGCAACAACCGCAAGCACCAGCAAAATAATGTCCATACTCATGGTGTTAAATACATAGTCTGCGCCATAAATGGTAAAGATAAAGCGAACCATGACATAAACCGCCACTTTGGTCGCTGTACTGGCCAAAAATGCGGTAACAGCGCTCGGTGCATGAGTATAGGCAGGTGGTAACCACATATGTAGTGGAAACAGTGCAAGCTTAATGCTTACACCAACCATAATAAAGGCAAGTCCAGTGTTTAGCGTTCTATTGCCGTCAAATTCAGCAATTCGAGCCGCTAAGTCCATCATATTCAAGGTGCCGGTTTTCATGTACATCATGCCAACACCAATGAGGATAAAGGTTGCCCCAATTGTACCCATGATCAGATAACGAAATGCAGCAATAAGGGCTCGTTTATCTGAAGCAAGGCTGATTAGTGTATATGTTGCTAACGAAGAAATTTCTAAGAAGACAAACAAATTAAAGGCATCACCAGTACTCAAAATGCCAGAAAGTCCTGCTAAACATAACAAATGAGCGGTATAGAATAGGGTGTGTCTGTCTTGGCTAATTTCTTTTTCTATGCTTTCTTTGGCGTACACTAAAACAAGAGATGAAATAGCAGTAACGACTGTAAGTACCAGTGCGCTTGCTACATCAATTCTTATTTCAATACCCCAAGGTGGCTGCCAGCCCCCTAAAGCATAACTCACCACACCTTGATCTAATGTAGTTAGTAATAACGATACCGATACACAAAAACTTAACGCACTAACAAGGGTGGCAAACAACCAAGCAAGCTGTCTTTTTGCCAAAATAATACATAGTGGCGCCGCCATTAACGGCAAAATAATAGGTAAAACAGGAGCGTGCAACTCAAACATTAGATGAGATCTTCCTTGTCTTTAAATTCGTTTTCTTCAACCGTACCGTAAGCTTTTTTAATTCTTACAATAAGCGCAAGGCCAACAGATGTTGTGGCCACACCTACAACAATCGCTGTTAGTATCAGTACATGTGGTAAAGGGTTAGAGTAGGTGGTTATGCCGTCAGCGACAATAGGGGCGCTGCCGTCAGATACTTTACCTATCGATATATACATCATGAAGACCGAGGTTTGAAAGATATTTAAACCAACAATTTTCTTAACTAAATTGTTTGCTGAAATAACGATGTAAAAACCGGCCATCATCAAAAACACAACAATCCAGTAGTTGTAGTAATCTATGATAAAACTCATTGAATATTGGTCCTTTCAGATTGTTCAGCAAAGGCATAAAAAATAGACAACATTACGGCAAATACGGTGATACCAACCCCTAACTCAATAAGGATAATGCCAATATGCTGACCTGCAATAGGATCACTGGCTAACACATTGTAATCAAGGAAGTTGCCACCCAAGAATAAACTAGCTACGCCAGTACCAGCATAAATAAGCACGCCAAGGGCTGCCAATATTTTAAGCACGACTGGTGAAATGACATGTGTCGCTAAAGGTAGTCCAAACACTAAGGCATAGAGAATAATGGCCGCTGCCGCTATTACGCCCGCTTGGAAACCACCACCAGGTCCATAGTCACCGTGAAACTGAACATAGAGTGCAAATAGAATGGTCAGTGGGATCAGCATTTTTGCTACAACTCTAAGAACGAGGTGAGAAGTTAAACCAGACTCTACTGAATCTTTTCTGCGTCTAGGGCCACCTAACAAACTTAAAACACCAATTGCAGCTGCAAAGACAACAACGGTTTCTCCAAGCGTATCAAAGCCTCGATAACTCGCTAATACAGACGTTACCATGTTGGGTAAGCCTATTTCTTTTGGCGATTCTTCAATGTAACGCGGTGCAACATGCTGATGAGCAGGATTATCTGCATGGCCAAACGGCGGCATATCGAGCGTGCCGTATATAAGGGCGGCGCCGGTCACAATAACAACAATTAGTGGTAAAAGCTTCTTATGATTGTTTTTCTTTTCTTCGCGTCCAGTAAGCGCTAGGGTGCCTAACATTAACACCGTAGAAATACCTGCGCCTACGGCAGCCTCTGTAAATGCTACGTCCACTGCGTCTAAGTTGACAAAAATCAGTGCAGATAAAAAGCTGTAGATACCAAAAAGCATGACCACTGCGAACAGATCTTTTAGAAAAATAACTCGTAGAGCAACGATAGCCAACATGCCAAGTAGCACTAAATCAATAAACAATGCCATTAGCTTTTGTCCTTTTTATCGCTGTTGTGAGATTCCGCCAGCGATAATAAACCGCCATGGCGTGCTGATTTAGCTAAAGCATGCGATGCTGTAGGGCTTGTTAACAGTAAAAAGATCAAAATAAACAGTAGTTTGACGGCGACAAGCCCGGTTTCTGTGCGCAGCATTAAGCCGCTAATAATTAATATCGATGCCACTGAGTCGGTTACACTGGCAGCGTGCACACGCGTGAAAAAATCTGGAAATTTAAACAACCCAATAGCACCGGTAAGACTAAAAAATGCGCCTAAAGCCAAAAGAATTGCACTTAGAATGTCAATAATCACTTGTTTGCATCCTCTTCTGTTGAGGTGTATTCAAAGAAGCGTAGTACCGCAATCATGCCGAGGAAGTTTATGAGTGCATAAACGATGGCAATATCAAGAAAATCGGGGCGTCCACTGAGAAAACCAATTACCGCGATAAATAGTACGGTTTTAGTGCCAAACATATTGACACCAAGTATTCTGTCGTAAACGGTATCGGCTTTGAGTGCTCGTGCTAACGCCATAGCCATAACAAACAATATCGCAATACTGGCGGCTGCTAAAACTACCATTATTTAACTCCTACCGCTTTTTTAGCGCGCTCAGCCATATCACCTGATGCTAACGCTGAAATTGAGGTTTTATCCAACGCGTGAACAGTAATGAAGTTGTCATCAATATCAACACTTAACGTGCCAGGCGTTAAGGTAATAGAATTGGCGTAGAGGACTTTTGCTTTATCAGTCATGCCCTCAACAGGTAATTTACCCATAGCAGGGGAGATTGAAGATTGCTTAAACCACACTAATTTGGCTACTTCTACACTTGAAATAACAATTTGTCCTAATAACCAGAACACGTAACGAAGAAAAGGAAGGTTTATGCCGAGTCGGTGTACTTGATTGTCTGTTTTGTCCATGCGATGCAGTAAAAATACAACAATAGCAACGGAAACTAGCCCTAAAGCGAGTAAAAGCGTTTTTAAGAAGCCTGATAACAACAGCCAGAATGCGGCGAGAACGAGCGACCAAGTAAGCAAATAACGTACTGTTTTTATATTCATTGTCGGAGATACGAGACATTTGTTAGTTAAATTTATAGCGAGAATTCAACTAAATATCAATCATTATCGTAGCCCACTGTGGCTTTAATTAGCCCTATGTTCAAGCCGATAAATACTGTTTTTTATTAGGAAAAATTAATTAAATTAATTTAATATTTGTCGAATTCAGATTATTGGCGAAAGTTATTTAACGCTTTCTATAATAAGCGAGTTTGTGCGCAAATTATGCATCACTTTTTCAGCAATATTGCCAAACAACATGCCTTTTATACCCGTTTTGCCCGTGCTGCCCATCACCACTAGTTCCGCCTTTAACTGATTGGCACAATGGGGGATAGCACGCTCTGGAGTACCTGCTGTCACATGGGTAGTAACGTTTGGTAGATCATGTCCTGACATTAAATGATTAAGTTTTTCTTCTGCTTCTACTCGATGCGTTTGGGCGTATTCTTCTACATCGATAATATCGAGTTCTTTTAATATGTTTGAAACAGGTAGGCAATAAACAATGTGGATATCACAATCAAACGTTTGTCCCCAAAGTTTAGTCCAATTCAAAATTTCATTGTTTATCGCTATCTGCACATCGTCGGTTGTCGCAGGATCGACTGCAGCTAAAATAGCGGGTTTTTGGCGCCACTGCTGCTGACTTGCTATTAACACCGGTACTTGTAGTCGTCTAATAAGTTCCCAGTCACAAGGAGTATGGAACAACGATTCAGTTCTATTGCCTGCCTTAATAATCAAATCAAACGCGTTTGATTTACAATAATCGTCTACCCAATCAACAATGTTGTCAGTTACGATCACTTGGCTTTTTATCGTTTGCTTTGGTAATTCATTACCAAATATGGTGGATATATCTTGGTCTAATGCGTCCGCTTTTTGCTTTATTTGCTCTGGGCTAACCTGAGCTGATTCATTGGCTTTTATAAAACTCACCGCTTCTATGTTTGCCCCAAAAGGGGTTGCAAGTTCACGTGCTTTATTTAGCGAGCAGTTATCCGTTTCGTGTGCATTTGTAATCACTAAGATAGATCTAACCATTTTTTTCCTTTTAATGTTGCGTAGAAAATTAACTTATCGACAAAAAATAAGCGCGTCAAGCCATGGCTATTTCTTATACAAACAATGATCAATTACTCGTTTTACTGTTCAATAAAACAACAGTGGCTAATTATTAAACAATGTGATATTCCTAGTATGGATAACTAAAAAAATTAATAAAAAGAAGAGGATTAACACATGGGGAAGGCTAGTAGTTCGCTAGTTGTAGAGAATGAAAATCTATTTCGAGCACTTGTATGCGCGCCTGTAGCACTGCTATTTGTTGCGCTTGCTGTTGATAGTATTGCCACATCAGGTATTGTCATTTTTCAGGTTTTATTTGTTTTAATTGCAATGTATTTTGCCTTGTATACGTTAGCCTACGCTGCTTATTACACGGACGAAAGGCTTAGCGGTAAAGCACAGCGTTTGTTTAAAAATATTAACTTGTCTAAAGCCTTATTTTCAGCGCCTTTCGCACTGCTTTTTACCGGCTTGACCGTATTTGCGATACAACAGTCTATTCATATCGTGTTCATCGCCATATTGATGTTAATCGCAATCTACTATGTATTAGCAACGCTTGCATATGCAGCGTACTATACAAATGATTTGAGCGGCCATTAGCCGTTTATAGAATAAGTATTGGAAAGGTAGCTACAAGGCTACCTTTTTTATTTTTTGAAAACGTCTTTTATATCCAATATCGACACACCAAGCATCTTTTCAGCGATTTCATTTAATACTGCTTCATTGCCTATGAAGTGATAGGTATTATGGAAATGTTGGTAACTCTCATTGGGATTTAATGCCAATCCTGGTGAACTTGTTTCTAGTTCAAAAAATGGCCCAAAATACTTACCTTCTGCGTCTGGTCCATCATTAAAAATATTAATTGCTTCGCCACCGTAGGGGGATTGCTGACTTTGTGAGGCGTTAACATAGTCTTCTTTTTGGTTTTTATTAAGTTTGTATTTAATTATCGTGAGCAATTGTCGTTTAGCATTGTAGCTGCCAAATACTGGTGCGGAGTGTGCTACTGGAATGCCTGTCTTATTCATATATTGCGCGTCTGCGCGATAGTACATATGACTATCTGTAAGTTGTATATGGGAAGTTTTGTTTTCATTAAAATAGGTCGTTGCGGAATTAATAGGCGCTGAAAGAGGTAGCACAATTGTTGTATCTGCTGATGGATTAAACGAGCCTAATTCCCAAATCGAAAATAACCCAGTCTTTTTTTCCCAAGGGCTGTTGCTTGCGTTGGTTACTTTAGTTTCAACTTGATAGCCAACACTTTTAATATTTTGAGGAATAGCGATGTTTAGTGCTTTTTCAATATCTGACGCGTCGTTTATTACTACATTTCTATCTACAGCAGCTTTAAACTTGGTACCTAGATGGTTTGTAAACTCTACCGTCTGCTGAAAACGCACTGATCTAGTTGTTGTTGAGGTAACGTTAAATGGCTGCAATGAAACAGCCGCTGGTACAAAAAAACCTTCCTTGCCTTTCTCTGTAAACAACGAGTAAGGGCCTGCGTCTGGACCAAACCAAAGTCTTGACGCACCGCCCATGATGGCTTCTTTATTTGTATGTTGTCCGGCTAGATAACTTTCGTTTATCCAACCTATTGGCATACTGTTTGGCTCACCTGCACTAGCAACCATAACTCGGCCTTGTAGTTCAGCAAGTGCTACAAGTTTAGTCGTCCCTTTTTGTAAAACTATCGGCCGATAGTGATGTTTTAGAGTGTTCAGTTGTTGTGTAAAAGTTGTATCTGATTCTACTGCCAGCGCACTATTATTATTGAATAATGTTAAGGCAAATAAGGTTGCTATAGATATGATTTTCATCTGAAACGAGCCGTTATTTTTTTTATAACGTTTATATATGTTTAGATTGAAAGAGTAAAGAAACGTAAATCACCTAGCGAGCACAGATGTCATTAGTTAGGGTATAGTGAAGGAAGTTATTAGTAGGACGCAGTATATGAACTTTAGTATCTCTCTAGCTGAGAATCGATTTGGATACGGCATTAATGCGGGTATAGATTACGCAGAGCAAAGCCATAAACAGTGGGTAGAACAACAACTAGCCTCACAACAAATTACGTTTAATTCTTCTTCGTTAAATGTAGCAAACGTGCAGCTGTTGTTAAAAAAGTCTCGCAAAGCAAACAAACAGCAAAAAGACACCGAACTTAAGGCATTACAGAAGGAAATTCGTGCCATTAAGGTTAAGCATTCAGAAGAGGTTGCTCGAGCAGTGCTTAACGATGACTTTACGTTTCAATGGCGTTTACTAGACTTCTTTTCCAATCATTTTAGCGTATCAACTAATGGCAGAGTCATGCAGGCTCTAGCGCCTCTGCTTGAACGGGAAGCTATAGCACCAAACTATTTTGGTAACTTTGAAGATATGTTATTGGCGGTTTATAAGCATCCTGCAATGCTTATCTACCTTAATAATGAGAAGTCATTTGGTAAAGATTCAAAGATTGGTATGCGCAGGAAAATGGGGCTCAATGAAAACTTAGCGCGAGAGATTCTAGAACTACATACATTAGGCGTTAATGGACCGTATAGTCAGCAAGACGTTATAGCTTTGGCTAACGGCATTTCAGGGTGGAGCGTATCTAACCCTAAAGAAAATGGTTCACCGTTTAAGTATCGCGAATTTGGCCATCAACCCGGAAAACAAGTTCTTCTAGGATATACCTTCGCTCAGCCAGGTATAGAGCAGGGCGAACAAATGATCAAAATGCTTGCTAATCACCCCAGCACTGCGCATTACGTAAGCTACAAGTTAGCGAAACATTTTGTCAGTGATAAACCAAATGAACAGTTGGTGTTATCAATGGAAAAAGCATGGTTAAACTCAAAAGGAAACATGCGAGAAGTGGTAAAAGTCATGCTTATGCATGAACAAAGTTGGCAGTTAACGGCGCAAAAATTTAAAACACCCAGAGATTTTGTTTTCTCTTCCATGCGGGCTATGGGGCTTAAAAAAATTGACGGACGAAAATTAATTGGCAGTTTGAGTCAATTAGGGCAAACACCATTTAATGCTGGTTCTCCCGCTGGCTATGAAGACGAAGAGGCCTTTTGGAACAATGGTAATGCTTTGGTAAGAAGGATTGAATGGTCTACACAAGTAAGTAAACGATTTAGTCGTAAGGCTAAACCGGAACAGCTGATTGATAGACTTTACGCTAAACAATACCCAATGCAAGAGTACGATCAAGTAGTGAGAGCAGGTAGCAGGGAAGAAGCGCTGGCTTTGCTGTTAATGAGCCCAACGTTTCAAAGGAGGTAACCCCATGAATACTCATCCAAAAATTACTCGCAGACATTTTTTACAAGCCTCACTTGCAAGTGCTACTTATCTTTCGCTTCCTGCGATAGCTAAGGGCGCAAACAAACAGAAAAAACGTATTGTTTGGGTTGTACTGCGAGGCGCACAGGATTCACTGCATACCGTAATACCATATTCAGATTCTTGTTTGTCCAAGTATCGTCCAACGATTGTTGATAAAGAATTGCTAGCGCACGCACACAAATTAGATAAACAATTTGCACTACACCCTAAATTAACATCGCTATCGCAGTTGTATCAGCAAGGACAATTGGCACCGGTTGTCGCGGTTAGTTCTGGCTATAAGGGGCGTTCACATTTTGACGGGCAAGACTACCTAGAATCAGGGCAAGTCAAGTTTGCTTATGATAGCGGTTGGATTAATCGTTTAATTGAATCTAGCCACAAATCTGCTCTTGGCGTGAGTAAAACTATGCCCATTGCACTGAGAGGAAAAGAGAAAGCGGCAACCTGGTATCCAAGTTCATTAAAATCAGCAAGTGACGACTTATATAGTGCATTACAAAAAATGTATCAAAATGACGAAAGACTTTTATCTAGCTTGAAAGAGGGTGTTGCTGCGAATAACTTAGTTGATAAAAGTGAACAGAAAAAACGAGCAGGTAGCTTTGTAAATTTGGCAAAAAACACAGCGAAATTAATGCTAGCTGATAATGGTCCTGATGTTGCTATGCTCGAAATGAATGGATGGGATACTCATAACCGCCAAAAGCAAAGGTTAGCGACTCAATTTGAACAACTAGATAATGGTATTGCCGCGTTAAAAGCAGGCTTAGATCAGCATTGGAATGATACATTGGTGATTGTCAGCACTGAATTTGGCAGAACAGTAAAAGAAAATGGTACAGCTGGTACCGACCATGGCACAGCGAGTTGTATGTTTTTAGCTGGAGGGCGTTTAAAGGGGGGACGAGTATTAGGTACTTGGCCAGGCCTTAAAGAACCCGATTTGTTTCAAGGTAGAGATTTAATGCCAACGTCTAACCAGTTCGATTGGATAGGTAATGCCATCGCTAGCCATTGGCAGTTATCAGCTGGGCAAACAAAGCAAGTTTTTCCACTGCTTGATCGTGCAATTCCAAACTTATTCGGCTAAATTGAACACTTATTGGACAAACAAACACAAAATTACGGATTTATTAAAATTTGTGCTTTACAAATGATACGACACTCATTAATATGCGCTCCGTAAATTGGTGAGATGGCTGAGTGGTCGAAAGCACCGGTCTTGAAAACCGGCAGGGGTTTGTAGCCCCTCTAGGGTTCAAATCCCTATCTCACCGCCATATAAAGAAGAGCCCGCTTTTTGCGGGCTTTTTTGTATCTGCAGAGTAGGGATGGGACCCGTAAAAGGGTTCACAAATTTATCGGGAATAAATTTGAACGAACTTGTTCGCCCGTGAGGGTGAAATACAAGGACGTATTTCATTAAATCCCTATCTCACCGCCATACATAGAAAGCCTGCTTTTTAGCAGGCTTTTTTTATGGGCTGTGTTCGATAGTCCATCTCATCTAACTAGATATCCTTATCTGCGTTAGGATTGTCTAACAAAGCGAATCCTTCTATTTGTACTAAACTTAAAGTAACTCAACTTTTTGTGTGGTTGTACGATCGCGCGATAAATAAAAAGTACAAATGAAAGCGCATCTATTAGAAACCTCGCAGAATGGTAGATTGGAGGTGCTAATGCGTTTTTTAACTATCTTTTTTCTAATGCTGTTTACTAGTGCTTGCAGCGTATCAATTGCAGATAAACAAGCTGAACAGGCAATGGTAAACCAACCAGAATTGTTTCTAGATGATGAATTTATCCTGCGAGAACCACTTAAGATTGAAACACCTGAACAAATATTCGCCTTAAATGATGAAATGAAACAGTTTGTCGATAGCCAGTTAAGACGTAGTGAGAAGTTTAGAAACAAAACCAACCGGTTAATCGACCACCTTTTCCAAGAAAAAGAACTAAACCTTAAATATCAAAATAATAGCACCTTAACCGCTATTGAAACCTACAATTCAAATACAGCAAATTGCATGTCCTTAACGATATTAGCCTATAGCTTATCTAAATATGCGGGCTTTGATGTTGTGTTTCAGGATGTGCGAGTGCCTGAATATTGGGAACGCCATGGCGACTATTCAGCGCTAGTAGGGCATGTAAACGTTAAGCTGTATCCTACCGCAAAACGTAATATATCAACTGTCTATTTTGAAGGAAAAATAGGTTACGAAGTAGACTTCGATCCTTATGTGGGCAAACAAAATTTCCATAGAAAAGCGGTTGACCAAGATACCATTGTAGCTATGTTTTATAACAACAAAGGTGCGGAAGCCATGGTTAAAGGCAAGTATCGCGTAGCATATAGTTATCTTAAAGCTGCTATTGATGTGAAACCTAGTTTCGACTCAAGTTGGGGCAATTTAGGTGTGTTATATCGCTTAAACGACTATGAAAACGAGGCTATGCAGGTGTATGACGTTGTGTTAGCAATAAATGACAACAACCTTAACACGCTCAATAACAAAGCGATGCTACTGTTTAAGCAAGGTAAATACGACGACGCTCATGAGATCAACCAAATCCTGCATCGCAAAAGAAAAGACAACCCATACTACTATGCCATGATTGGAGACGAGCATTTCTACAAAGGTAACTATAAACTTGCGATTTCTTACCTTAAAAAGTCACTTAAATTAGATGATAAAATCCACTCTAGTCACTACAAATTAGCTCAAGTTTATAGCCAAATGGGTGAGTATGAAAAAGCAGAATCTGCAATGAAAAAAGCGCTTCGTTACAACAAAGTATCTGACATTGACCAAAAATATACTGCTAAGTTAGATCTTTTAAACAGTTACACCCAATAGTTAAAACAAAAATAACAATTATGGACTAACCATTTGTATTGTGAGCGTTTATAATTGTAGCCATTACTCGCTTACTATGGTTCATTCATGGACAAAAAATATATTACTGCTCAAGAATTACTTGAGGACTCTTTTCGCGTAGCGCACCAAGTGTATAAAGATGGATTCCGCCCAGAATTCATCGTGGGTATTTGGCGCGGAGGTGCACCTATTGGTATTGCCGTGCAAGAGTTTTTTGATTACAAAAAAGTAGAAACTGACCATATCGCCGTACGTACGTCCTCATACTATGGTATCAACCAACAAAGTAAGGAAATCAAAGTACACGGATTACACTACATCATCGAAAACGCCAACGCAGAAGATGGTTTGCTTATTGTTGATGACGTGTTTGATTCTGGTCGTAGTATCGATGCACTAATCAAACAGTTAAAGAAACTAATGCGTAACAACATGCCAAAAGATGTACGTATAGCGTGTCCTTGGTATAAACCAAAGAATTCAAAGGTAGATATTAAACCTGATTACTACGTTCATTCTTCAGAAGAATGGCTGGTATTTCCGCATGAGTTGTCGGGATTAACGGATGAAGAGCTTAAAAGCGGTAAACAGGACCTTAAAAATATTACGGATTTGCTTTTAGACTAATCAAATAATAGCGGTTACTATTAAGTAACCGCTTTTTCTTGTGTAAGTAATGACGTTTAAAACAATAATAATTGCCATATTAGTCTCTGTTTCTATTGCCGCCTCGGCGCAGCAAGAAGAAGTGCAAGTAGACATTGTCGAACAACAAACGCCTGTTGTATTGATATCTATAGATGGCTTTGCTTTTTATTATCTTCAAAAATTCAAACCTAAAACGCTACTAAAACTAATCGATAGAGGCACTACCAATAGTGGCCTGCAACCAGTTTATCCTAGCAAAACATTTCCTAATCACATTTCGATGATAACCGGTAAATATCCAAACGAGCATGGCATCGTCCATAATACGTTTTACCATCGTGAACTTAATGCACAATACTACAAAGGCGCCGCGGAAAAAGAACCTGCATGGTTAACCGCAGAACCTATTTGGTCTATAGCAGAAAAGCAAAACATAAAAACAGGTGTTTACTTTTGGCCTGAGTCGTTTGCAACACGTGTCGCTGTACCCAGCTATAATTTCTATTACGACAGTGGTGTCGACAACAAAAAGAGGCTAGATCAAATACTATTTTGGTTGAGAATGCCTGCAGATCAAAAGCCAGGATTTATGGCGACATATTTTTCGTCAGTAGATACAGCGGGGCACTTATATGGCCCTGAAAGTGAAGAGGTTAAACTAGAAATAGAAAAACTAGATAATCTGTTAGGCGACTTTGTTGATGCTTTAGACCAAGAGTTTAATAATGAAGTTAACTTGATTATTGTATCTGATCACGGAATGGTCAGTGCTGGGGAACCAAGCGCTGTTTATTGGCAAGATATCATTTCTGCGGAGACGCTCGAGCGTCTTACCAATGTAACAAATGGTCAAACACAACTCTTGTTATATGGCGATTCAAAAACTATTTTAGACGCCCGATCACAATTATTAAGAGCGAGCGAAAGAGAAAACAAAACCTTATATGACGTTTATCTTGCGCGTGAATTTCCAAAGCATTGGCACATGGAAAAAGAGACCCCGCAACGGCCAGATTTAATTGTTGATGCCAGACCACCTTATACCTTTATCAACACAAATGGTTATGTGCAATTAGCGACACACGGATATGATGGTAATCAGTATATAGGTTTGGACGCTATCTTTATTGGCTATGGCCCAGATTTCAAAGCGCGTCATAAAGTCGACAAATTTGAAGTTACGACAATTTTTGAGTTAGTAGGGCATTTGTTAGACTTAAAAATGAACACAGAACAAAGCGAAATAGTTGATGTTATCCTGGCGCAATAAATTTGATTAAATCACAATTTGTACCATAGTTAAGTTAATCATCTGTTCGAGGAGTTAAGTATGTATAAATCACTGATATATCTTGGGTTATTTGTCGCTTTAATTGGCTGTGGTTCAGATTCTGATACTGATGTAGAGGTGCCGCAACCTTATGCGATTAAGGTTCAAACGTTCAATTTAGTTAACCTTGATACAGGTGCAACGTCTGATATAACAGTAACAGCCGAAGTAGAAGACCAAACAAGTACTATATATGACTTGTCAATTTTAGGCGGTTCTTCATCAAATCTAATCACCTTTATTAGCGATGATGACGATGACTTTGATACCACATTCAACCTAATAGACGACAACAGCCAAACGAGCTTAGCTATGTTAGAAAAAGAGCTCGATATCACGCCAAACCAACTTATTTTTGCTTTAGGCAGTAATAGTGACAATTATTTTGAATTAGTTGTAGCTGATTTACCTAAAAGTACTACATCGGGCAATGAAATATCTGCTTGGGTGGTTGATACACGTGTCATTACAACAGGCACGCAAGCCGTGCTATCAGTAGATGGAAATGTTGTAGACCAAACGCTAATGAATAAAACATTATAGAGTGAAATAGCGTTGGAAAAGGCAAACACTCAAGTTGTTTCAATAACACTAGACGGTGATACATGTAACGTGATTACTGATAATTTTGATCCGCAAACAGCAGATGAGGATGTCGTGATCATTTTTGACAGTAACTTTAGTGCTTGTTTAATCGTGCCACTAATAGAGGCTGTTGAATAAGTTTGTTTTTGATATAGTGAAAACACAGTAATAAAAAGAATAGTAAAAACTATGTTTAAACGTTTTTTTCTTCTCAGTGTGTTGACGATTAGCTTAACTAGTTTCTTTGCGCAAGCTAACAACGACGTAACTAAAAAATCCTGCGAAAAGTTAGATCAAAAAATTGAAAAGCAAAACAGCAAACTAAAAGCAGGCGTTAGCAATAAGAAAAGTGAAAAGATAAAAGAAAAGCTACACAAGCTGCATAAAAACAAATTCGCATGTAAACAAAAAGGCTTTAAAACAAAATAACGCTAGTTAAACCTTTTTTAGCTAAATCATTTGCATTATCGTTTAAAATCTGTATTTTAATAAGTAATAATTGACGCGTTTTGTAGCCCTTATTATACGGGGCTTTCATTAAATCGTATAAATATCAGTGTTTTACAATGCTATTTGGCGATTATTAAATAACAATAGCGTGCACGTACGTAAAATCTGAGTCCCATGATAGCCAAAACTTGTCTATTTTTTACGTAGCGTCACCATAAAAAATGATGATTAATCTATGAGTGTGCAATCAGCTTCGGATATTTACCTTTTATCACTTCAGTCAGCACAAAGTCGTGTCACCATGACATCAATGCTAAATGTGCTTGCAAGATTGATGGCAAAGAAAAAGCATCATCAACAAGTGGACTGGTCGACATTAAATTATCGTACAGTTCTTTCGGTTATGTCTGATTTATCACAAGCAGGCAAATCACCTGCCACTCAAAATGTTTATCTGTCTGCGTTAAAAGGCGTTGCTAAAGAAGCATGGCGCAATGGCGACATCGATGTTGAAACCTATCAACATATTAAAGAAATAAAACGTGTTAGAGGTTCTCGCTCTATTAAAGGACGCGCGCTAGATCTTGAAGAGCTCAATGCATTGATTGATCACTGCATGACGCTCGAAGGCGTTATTGCGATGAGAGATGCTGCTGTAATTGCGCTTGTATATGGCGCAGGTCTGCGACGTCTTGAAGCGGCAAACCTAATGTTATCGGATTTTGACGCAGCCGAAGGCACTTTGCGTGTGATTGGTAAAGGTAATAAAGAAAGAATCAATGCACTGCATCAACGTATTATGGAAATACTCGATGTATGGCTAGATGAGCGCGGATTAGAGCCTGGTCCACTGTTTTTGCGTGCCCGTAAAGGCAACAAATTAATTGACCAGCCTATCTCTGGGCAAACCATTTATGACATCATTATTAGGCGATATAAAGAAGCTGGTTTAAAACGACTTACGCCGCATGATTTGCGCAGAACCTTTGCTACTAAGCTACTAGAAGGTGGTGAAGACGTATTTGTTGTACAAGATTTAATGGGCCATTCTTCGGTAGAAACGACTAAAAATTACGACAGACGTGCCGATAAAGCGAAGAAAAAGGCAGCAAGAGCGCTACCTTTCTAGTGATTAAGCTGTTTAAGTCTGTTTATTGCTTGCTTCGCTGATATGTGGTTTTGCTCTGCCGCTTTCGTATACCAGTCTTTAGCTACTTTTAAATCTTTCTCTGTAACGATACCATTCTCATAATAGTAACCAAGCATGTATTGCCCATGAGGATGTTCTCGTTTGGCAGCCATTTCATAGAACTGATAGGATAAATCCATGCCTATATCACGCTTATCTTTGAATAGTCCATTTTCGTTTGCAGTCATTTCCCCAAGCATCACCATAGAACTTGGGTTGCCGAGCTTTGCACCCTCTCTGCAATATTGGAATGCTACTACATAATCAACTTCAACGCCTTCACCATAAAGATATATATTACAAAGATTGTTAAACGCATAACTTTCACCGTATTTTGTAGCTTCTAAGTAATACTCTCTGGCTTTCACAACATCTTTATCGACCCCATCGCCTGTGAAGTATTTATAGCCAAGTTGTACGAGCGCTTTAGAATCCCCATCTAGAGCCGCTTTTTCTAGCTCAGGAATCGTTGATGGTAGCTTATCATTTGCTAATAAATGACAAGAAAAGATGAATAATGTGAAGAAAAATATTGTACGCATTGTTCTTATTATGACTGACTGCTGTTCGCTCATTGCAGTCTGTCAGATCGCATCTAATCCTGTCAATTATTAGGGTCAGATTAGATATGAGCTTCTACATTTTAAGGGATTGCGGGTGTATCTAAAACCAATTGTGGGTCGATACGCACGTCAAACCAATTTACGCGCCAATCCAAATGTGGGCCAGTTGAACGCCCTGTCGAACCAATTGCCGCCACTTTTTCTCCTTGTTTAACGTCCGTTCCAACGCTTACATATGCGTCACTTAAATGGATAAAAGTGCTAAAGATGCCGTGTCCGTGATCAATAATCATGGTACCGCCAGAAAAGAACATGTCAGGCACCCACAAAACGACTTTACCGGCAGCTGGAGCGAGCACAGGCGTACCTGTTTTGTTCGCATAATCAATGCCAAAATGTGGATTCCCAGGTTTATCGTTGTAGATACGCTGACTGCCGTAAACGCCAGTGATGCGCCCTTTTGTTGGCTTTATAAACCCTCTAGCGAAGTATGAATAATCTGACAATCCTGAACGTGCCGCTTTTACTTGTTTGCTGTCTAGCGCAATACGTTCAAGATCTTGCTCAGACGGGTTCATTAAGCGTGGCGAGATACCGTTTATTTTCTGCAGCTTGTATTCTCTGGTTTGAACAGGCAAAAAACGGTCTATTTTTTTACCATTTTCCTCGATAGTTAGCTGTTTTGCCTCTGTCTCATCTCGACCTATACCAAAAGCAAAGTCGCCTGTAGGACTCACCTGCAGCGGCTTTCCATCAAGCATTACACGAGCACCAGGCTGCACTTTGCCAAGCACGTAACCGCCCTGCTTTATTTCACCAGATAAGGTAAACATGTTGGCTTCATTGCCGCTCGACAACAAAGGTAAACAGGCAAGTAATGTAAGAAATGATTTAAACAGTGGCGATAGCACCTTTGGCAACACCTTCATAGGCAACAACCTTTACTTCTTGTTTATATTGCTTGTTAAGTGTTCTGGCAATGAAGTCAGCTAAAAGTTCAACGGTTGAATCACAATCAACAATCTCGAGTTGGTTTTTCATTACCGCTATATCAAAACGTCCTTGCGGTGCTCTGTATGAAAAGTATTTATGCTGATCGGACACATTATCCATGGCATAACTGGACAATTCTATTTGGTCGATATCAACCTGATCTTCTTCACTCGCAATATAGATATCGCGCCAACGCTCACACCAAGCATGCTCAGCGTCAATGCTGCGCTGACCATTCAAGTAAATGCCAATTTTTGACCGATGGCCATGGGCAATTCGCTGACAGTTACCGTCATGGAGTTTCAAACCATGCGTATAGTGGTAGTAATCACTGTTAATGACTTCTGGACGCAAGGTTAAGGTTAAACCTTGCACATTATTCGGTAATTGTTCGGCAATCACCTGCGTTAAATGAGAAGTAACGGAATCAATATCAATAGATTTGCTTTCTATTTTGGCAAAGGCTTGTTTTGGTGACTGTAAAAACAAACTACCACGAGTTGCCATGAAATCGACATATTCGTGATCAACCTGATGCGTTGAATCAGATACTTTCAACGCTGAAGAATGGATTGGTAACAATAACTTATGGTCAACTGCGTCATCGATAATAGCCTTGATCTGCTTCTTAACAACACCAAAATCTAAAATCATACTTTGATCATTTAAATCACCGTCCAACACTACGTCAACAATCCAGCTTTCGCCAACAACACCACGTTGTTGGCATAGGTATGAAAAGTCTATTACCGTTAGGTCATCTACAAATAATTGCATGATTTAACTTACTCGCCTTTTACTTTCCAGGCAATTTGTTCACCTGCGCGAATCGGTACCACAACGTCAGAGCCGAATGCCATCGTTTCTGGTACATCCCAAGTTGATTTTTCTAATGTTATTTCGTCATTGTTTACAGGTAAGCCATAGAATGCCGGACCATTTAAGCTAGCAAACGCTTCTAACTTATCAAGTGCATCTTCAGCTTCAAATACTTCAGCATACAATTCAATGGCAGCATGCGCTGTATATGAACCTGCGCAGCCACAGGCTGATTCTTTAGCATGTTTTGGATGTGGCGCTGAGTCAGTACCTAAGAAGAACTTTTTGCTGCCACTTGTGGCCGCAGCAACAAGTGCGGCTTGGTGTGTGTTACGTTTTAACACCGGTAAACAGAAGTAATGTGGGCGTATACCACCAACTAACATGTGATTTCTGTTGTACAACAAATGATGCGCAGTTATTGTAGCTGCAATGTTATCCGAAGCACTTTTGACAAAATCAACAGCATTTTTGGTGGTAATGTGCTCTAACACAACTTTTAAATCAGGGTATTTTGCAACGAGCGGTTTTAATATGGTGTCAATAAACACTGCTTCTCTGTCGAAAATATCGATATCACTATGTGTTACTTCACCATGAATAAGCAGCGGCATTCCAACTTCTTGCATCGCCGCAACCACTTGTTCGATGTTGTTGATATCAGTAACACCCGAAGAGCTATTAGTCGTAGCACCTGCCGGATAAAGCTTGCAGGCATAAACAATGCCGCTCGCTTTTGCATCTCTAATATCTTGTGCTGTGGTGTTGTCTGTAAGGTAAAGCACCATCAATGGCGTAAAATGTGCTGCAGGATTGGCAGCCATAATGCGGCTATGATATTCAGCTGCTTGCTCTGCGTTCATCACAGGCGGAACAAGATTAGGCATAACAATTGCGCGACCAAAATATCGACTGATGTCAGGCACTGTAGTGGCAAGTGATTCGCCATCTCTTAAGTGAACATGCCAATCGTCTGGGCGCTTAATCGTTAATTCTGTCATATTTACCTCAAATTGATAATGTATTGATATATAAAGCATTTATTGGTTACGCGTTACAGTATTTATTCGCTTTCATTGCTCTCTTGAAGCAATGCTTGTAACTGTGCCTTTAAGTTAGGCGGTACTTTATAAATTGTTAAACTGTCATTAGCTGCATTATACACCACTTCTTCACCAAAATGGCTTCTTTCAAAACTAATACTTATACCTGCTCCATAGCCAGAGTACTTAGTGACCTTATTGACGACAGCCTGTTCGTGTGGAAATGACTCTTCCATTGGATAAGATTGCTCTTGGACAAACTCATAAAAGTCTTTCCCGCCCTCTTGCGCAAGCATTTCGCCCACTTCTTTTACATTCACCTCTTGTGCGCTAGCTTTCTTTTCCTTACAGTAATCGAGTAATTCCTTACGTGCTGATTGCTTTTCTTGCGCTTCTAATTGGTTTACCGAAACAAAGTCTTCCACTGCTTGCACTAAGGTTTGTGTTTGAGACTTAGCATCTAAGCCTTCTTCACAACCTAAAAACTCTAGAAAGAAGTCTGATACTTTGCGCCCTGCGCGTCCTTTAATAAAAGAAATGTATTTTTGACTATCTTGATTGCTTTCATAGTCAAATAAATCGATTCTGGCAGCTAACTGCAGCTTTGCTGTATCTAGATGCTTGTTTGCTGATAAATTAAGTTCGCCATCTACACTGTAGTGTTCAGATTGCGGCAATACGCACACTAACAAGAATCGACCACCCATATATTCATAATGGCAAAGCACTAAATAACCTTGTTCTTCAATGTCATATTTTGCAATTTCAGCTGACAGCGCATTAGCTGCTTTTACGCTAAACTCGTTAAACGACTCGTTGGAATCAAGGTAATCCTGCATTAAATGTTTAAAAGGCACATGTTCTGATTCACTTGGATGCAGGCTAAAGCTGCCATAAGCCTTCGCGCCTTTACCATTATAGATATGGTGTAATGCATCTACGAATGTTTCGATCTTGCTATTAATATCAATGTCTTGTGGGCCGAATGTTAGTTCAACTTCATTGGATTCAATATTGCGTTGTACATAGTGGATAGCTATGTTTGAAATAATAATGCTCATATATTGTGTATGTTTATTCGAGTGGGCATTTGATAAACTTAGCGAATGCTAATTTAACAACTAATTTATTATGCCTATTGTATCTAAATATCCTACAGAACGTGTAGAAAAAATTATCAAACAATTGATGGATGTCTTAATCGACGAAAAAGCAGAAGCTGATTTAAGCTTAATGTGCCTTGGAAACACCATTACAGAAGTTATATCTCAGCAAGTACCGGCTGAATTGCAAGAAAGCATCGTAAATAATTTTACGCAAGCCTTGCAACAATCTATCATAAAACAGTAACTTAGTAATTTAACCTTACACTTATAATAATAACTATCTATAAGAGACTATATTTGAATGGTTAGTAATGAATCCGCATCCTATAGTAAACGGTTGCTCCATCTAGTTAGTTGGAGCCATTGGTTTACGTTTTTCAATATCATCGCAGCCATTGTGCTTTCAAGCGCATATATTGTTATTGAAGGTATGCCAGACACCACATTAGGTACCACATATTTAATTACCAACTGGCTTAGCCATATAGCGTTTTTGATTTTTGGTAGCTTTGTACTGCTCATTTTCCCACTAATTTTGGTTTATCCTAAAACTCGCGTCATTAGAGGCGTAGCCTCGCTTGTATTTACCGTGGTGTTAATGTTGTTGGCACTTGATGCTTTTATCTATTCTCGATTGGGTTACCACATTAATGCCTCTGCTAGCTCGCAAATACTTGATGTTATTGCCGCGCAAATAGAAATACGCCCTCGCGAATTTTGGTTTACTACCATTGTGTTAGCCATTGTTATCTTAGTGTTTCAATTGCTGGTCAGTAACTATGCTTGGCGTCATTTAAGACAGTTACAAAAAACGGTGTTTGCACGTTTCATCGTTGCTGGCCTGGTGGTTTCGTTCTTCTTCAGCCATATTCTGCATATTTGGGCTGATGCAAACTTAGAGTACGATATACTAAGACAAGATACCGTTTTACCACTTTCTTACCCTGCAACTGCAAAAACCTTGCTGACAAAATATGATTTGTTTAATAAAGAAGACTATTTAGAGCGTAAGAATGCGCCGCTTAGTTTGGTTGGTACTATTCCAGCCTATTCAATAGACTCTGCGCAGTGCCACGCGAGCGAAGCGATTGATCATTCTACCTTTATTGTGTTGTCTAAAAAGATATTTGAACAGTCTCAAATTGAACGACTTCTCGACAGGTCTGCACTTCAAAGCTTGATGCTTAAACGACATATAGATACTTCGGATAGTGCGCAAGCATGGTTTAACCTGCTTTATAGCCTGCCAAACATCTATCAGGATGACGTGCTTGCACAAAATGCCAAACCAGTATTGTTAGATGCAATTGCTAATCAACAGCTGGTATCCACATTTACCTTAGTTGGCGATGAGAACAAAGCGGCATTACCAACATGGTTAATAGACGCCTTTGACGTGTTTAGAAACGAACCCGATATTTCGGGCTTAGTGTTAGAAGATGAGTTTAAGAAAGTTAAACCTGGCCTTCATATCGTCTTTTTTGATCAACAAGATGATTATCAACTTACCCTGTTTTTAGATGCGCTTATGTTAGCGCAGCAAAACAAAGCAATTAAAGACAACGTCTATGTTTCAACACTAGGCAATGAGCTTACCCAAACAGAGCTGATTGAAAAACCGAGTTTGTTAGCATTTAACAGCGATAATTTTCAAAAAGTAAGAACATTAACCAGTCATATGGATATTGCGCCGACATTAATGAAGAACTGGTTAAATTGTGGACTTGCAACGACACGATATAGCGTAGGCCAAGACATATTTACCCTTAAAGAAAATCGCGTCATTGCTAACACCAATGAACAAGGCATATTGGTCTTTAATAAAGATAAATCCGTATTTATTGATCAATCGGGTAATTTCAATAGCTATTCAAGGCAGCAACAAGCCCCTATTACGCTAAAAGAAGATTTTCCGTTAATGATTGACGGCGTTAACTACATTAAACGTTTTGCGGTTGCTAATACGATTGAACAACCAAAGAAGTGATTAATTTTCAATCAATCAAACGTACACACCTTTAAATTTGATTGCATTGCGAGGCTAACAGGTTAAACTAGCCTCGCTTTACATTGATTCGGGATATAGCGCAGTCTGGTAGCGCGTGCGTCTGGGGGACGTGAGGTCGCAGGTTCAAGTCCTGCTATCCCGACCAATTCTTATCCCCTCCCCATTCTTACTTTTAACAAACAACCCGCTATTATCGCTTATTAACTACTAAAGCTTTCGTATTACATCAAAGGGTGTTACAATCTAATAACAGTTTCGTACTTTGTATTTTTTTATACTCCGATTAATACTATTTTTTAACAAAGCTTAAACACTATGAGATACCTATTTATTGTTGCAGCGGTCGCTTATTTTGCTTATGCCATGCCAGTTAAGGAAGATACCTGGACGGGCTTTATCTATTTAGAGCGAGACAACCCAGAAACTTTCGTTCCTGTGGGTACATACGATTCTTTAGAAAATTGCAAAACAGCTGCAAAATTCACCTTACACAATATGAATGTCGATTATGTTGGCGAGTTTGAATGTGCATTAAATTGCGATTCAACCGCGAGTGACCCACACCTGTCGATGTGTGAATCAAGACATAGCAAGTAAAACATCCATAGTACTTGCCTTTCAAACGCCGTATTACACGGCGTTTTCTTTTTCTGACAAATAACCCTTACAACCCCTAATAAAGTAGAGGATCAATAGCGATCCTTTGTCGATCTACTCAAATACTACCACTCCATCTATAAAGGGTACTCTGACCACAGTAAGTGTTTACATTTTACTCCTGTAGAGTTATTAGGGTTATCATATTGGCTATGTATAGAGTTACTAGGGTTATCATAGTAAATTACATTGGAGGTATCAGGGTTATTTAGTTATTTACATGCGGAGTTATAAGGGTTATTGTATTTTTACTTAAAATGTACGGAGAACGCGATGAAATACCCGGTAATGATCAAAACAGTAAGCGACGGTTACGAATGCTCTGCCCCTGATATCGTTGGATGCATGGTGCTAGCATCTGGGATTGAATCTGGTCTTGATAAGTTAGAAATTGCCGTAGAAGAACATCTTCAAATATTGGCGGAGTACGGAGAGTCTATTCCACGTGCAAGCAATATCGATACGCAAAGGGTAAACCACCCTTCTCCCGCTATTGTTTGGGCGGTTATCGACATTGATATCACACCATTTTTAGGCAAGAGCCATAAGATTAATGTGACGCTACCAGAATTATTGATTAAAAAGATTGATGACTGCGTGAGTCGCAACTCGAACTACACTACGCGCTCAGGCTTTATTGCCCAAGCGTGCATAAATGAGTTAACGAAGAAAACATACGATTAAACGTAAGCTGTTTAAGTGTTGGATGGATGATGGTTGATTAGCGTTTTATAAATGACTGAGATCTATCTTCGCTGATAACGACTCTATATTTGATTCATAAGGTAATACAGCAAGTAGCGGCGCATCTACTTTGGCAGTTAGCGTCGCTATATTATCTTCTAAACGTGACATGCCTTGGTAACAATTAGCAACCCAACCAACAAGGTTTAGTCCTGTTGCTTTAATTGCCGCTAATGTGAGTAGCGCGTGGTTAAGGCAGCCTAGTTTCATATTAACGACAAGAATAATATCCATTGATTCACTAATCGCGAATTCAGATAGGTATTCTGTTTCATTAATTGGTAGTTGCCAGCCCCCTGCACCTTCAGTAATGACATAATCCGACATCGCTAATGGCAGGCGCTGATAAGCTGACGTAAGCAATGGCAACGATAATGTTTGATTGGCTTCTTTGGCAGCGATATGCGGTGCTATCGGTGGTTCAAATGCAAATGGATTTACATTTTCAATCGTTTGGCCTAGATTCGCTCTACCATGTAAGCGCTGAGCATCTTCATTTAGCAACTGCCCGTCTACATTTTCACAACCCGCAGAAATGGGTTTAAATGCTGCTACGTTATATTGTTTTTTTACCAAAGCGTAAATTAATGCTTCAGTAAAATGTGTTTTTCCTGCATCGGTATCAGTTGCAGTGACAAATAACCGTCTCGTCATAATATTGTGTGTTCTTATAGATTAATCAGAAAGTTTTACTAATAGCCCAGAATATACTTTATAAGTCGCTGGATATACGCCACCGGGCTCTTGGAAATCTGAATAACTGGTTTCCATTTTTTGCCACTTATCTTTACCGGCTAGACCTTTATTTCTTTTCTTCGGCACATGGTTAGCACCCAGGCCTTTCAATTCTCTAGCGAGATGAATAACGTTTTCATACTCTAAAATTACGTCTTGTTGTTTGCTTTCCAGTAACCTAAACGCGCCTTGGTTTACAGCGCTTTCTAGTGATTCAAGTGTTCTAAAATCGATGACGTGTTGATCGTCATCTACTTGTTTCCAAGCAGATTTCAATTCAAACAAGGTGCCATCAATCAATGTGCTAAAG
This sequence comes from Thalassotalea agarivorans, assembly GCF_030295955.1. NCBI lineage: Bacteria > Pseudomonadati > Pseudomonadota > Gammaproteobacteria > Alteromonadales > Colwelliaceae > Thalassotalea > Thalassotalea agarivorans. The sequence goes on along the minus strand of NZ_AP027363.1, from coordinate 1,657,715 downwards.
GCAACTAAACCACCAGGTTTAAGCACGCGCATCATTTCATTGAGGCTATCTTGCAACGGTTCACACCATTGGATCACTAAATTGGTATAGATAAAATCAAGACTATTGTCTGCAAAAGGCAATTTAAATGCGTCCGCTTCTACCCAGGTGATTGCTTTGTTTCGTTTTTGCTTTGCAAAATTAAGCATTTTGGTGGAAATATCTAAACCAATCACTTGCTCATATTGGCTAGCTAAAATATCGGTAAAAAAGCCGGTGCCACAGCCTAAATCAAGTACGGTGAGATCATGGCGATTCGGTAACCATGGCATTAAATGTTTGCCACTAAACCTTTGCAGCCTCGCACTTACGTCGTAACTATCGCTAGCGCCACCAAAAGACTTAGCAATTTTTACTCGTTCTTGGAAATTAGACATTAAACTATAACCTCGTTTAAACAACTGACTAACTTATTGATTTGATTAGTATTATGATTGGAGTTTATGGTAACGCGTAACCTACTTTGACCAACAGGTACAGTAGGTGGCCTTATTGCAGACAGCCAAATACCTTTTGATTTAAGCGATTGAGAAGCCTCAATCGTGGACTGTTCATCTCCTAACATAATACCTAGTATAGAAGAGTTACTATCCGTTGTTTTAATATCGTCACGTAATCCCTGTTTTAGCAATTGAACGTTTTCTACAATACGTTCACGGCGCCATTCTTCAGTTTGAGCAATATCAATTGCAGCACAAGTTGCTGTAGCGATTGCAGGGCTTATTGCCGTGGAATATATGTAATGGCGACTGACATTAACTAAATACTCTTTAATAGCTTCGCTACACAGAATTGCAGCGCCACTTGTACCTAAGGCTTTACCGAAAGTAACCATTAGTATATCGGGTTTAACTACACTGCTTCCTGTGCCTTGCTCACCTATCACCCCTACTGCATGCGCATCATCAATGTATAACGGCGCATCGAATTGCTTTGATAAACGCGCTAATTCATTTAGCGGCGCACAGTCGCCATCCATGCTAAACACCCCTTCAGACACTATAAGTTTATGTTTGTGCTCAGAGGCGGTTAATAGTGATTCAGCATGTTCGATATTATTGTGAGCAAACCGTTTAAAGTCCGCTTCGCTACTGCGCGCACCATCGATAATAGAGGCATGGCTTAATTTATCTAAAAACAAACAGCTACCCTTTTTACCGATCGCATCGAGCACAGCACAATTGGCAGTAAATCCGCTATTAAACAATAGTGCCGATGGATACCCTAGCCACTCACATAGCTTGTCTTCCAACTGTTTATGAGAATCATGATAACCAGTGACCAAACTTGACGATGCAGATCCAACGCCGTACTTTTCGGCTGCTGTTTGCAGCGCATTGATAACACGGCTGTCGTGGCTGAGTCCTAGATAATCATTAGAAGAAAAATTGATAAAATCATCGCTACCTTGCCACATTACGCTAAGCGCATCGGTCGAAGTGACAATACGTGTACGGTAACGATGTTTATCTTTTTGCTGTTTAAGCGCTTCTTCTATAAAGCTGAACGGCATACTACTGCGCTGCGTTGTAGAATAAATCTTTGTTTTCTTGGTCGACGATAGCTGTTTTTAACTTAGCTTGCGTAGCTTCGTCTTCAATACTGTCAACCGTTTCGGTATTTATGCCCAGCTTTTTGAACAAAATAACATCTTGGTTGGTTTCAGGGTTGCCTGCAGTTAATAGTTTGCAACCGAAGAAAATCGAGTTGGCACCTGCTAGGAAACAAAGCGACTGCATTTGTTCGTTCATGGCATCGCGTCCTGCAGACAATCTTACGTGCGACTTAGGCATCATAATACGTGCTACAGCAATGCTACGAATAAAATCAAAGTTGTCTAAATCATCAACGTTAGACAATGGCGTACCTTCAATTTTAACCAACATGTTAATTGGTACACTTTCTGGTTGTGGCGACAAGTTAGCTAGCTGCGCCAATAATGATGAACGATCAGTCGCTTTTTCACCTAAACCTAAAATACCACCGCTACATACTTTCATACCGGCATCGCGCACGTTAGTTAACGTATCTAATCTATCTTGATAGCTTCGCGTAGTTATAATCTGGTTATAATGTTCAGGTGACGTATCTAAATTATGGTTGTAGTAATCTAAGCCCGCTTCTTTTAACTGGTGCGCCTGATCGTTGTCTAACATACCAAGAGTCATACAAGTTTCTAGGCCTAGTGCTTTAACTTCTTTCACCATTTTTGTGACATACGGCATATCACGCTCTTTTGGATTACGCCAAGCCGCGCCCATACAAAAACGCGTAGAACCTTGTGCTTTAGCGGCTTTTGCTGCTTCCAACACTTTTTCTACTTCAAGCAATTTTTCCTTTTCAATATCGGTTTTGTAACGCGCGCTTTGTGAGCAATACTTACAGTCTTCTGGACACGCGCCCGTTTTAATTGATAACAAGGTGCTTACCTGGACTTCATTGGCATTGAAATGTTGTCTGTGCACAGATTGCGCATAAAACATTAAATCGTTAAAAGGTAATTCGAATAAGGCGTTTACTTCTTTTACTGTCCAATTGTGACGGACTTCGCCTAAATGTTGCGTTGCACTCATGTTTAAACCTGTGATTGATTGCGAAAGTATAAAAATATAGGTAGTCTAGCCTGCATTAACTTGCTGTCAACGAATTTAAACCACCAAAATTAACTAATGATTAATAATTATACAGATATTCTCTCTTTTGATAAAAAACATCTTTGGCATCCGTACACGTCTATGACCAATCCTTTACCTGTTTATTGTGTAGAGAGTGCGTCTGGTGTGCATATTAATTTAGCCAGCGGTGAATCCTTGATAGATGGTATGTCTTCTTGGTGGTCAGTTATTCACGGCTATAACCACCCTACTTTAAACAACGCCGTTGTTGAACAAACAAAAAAGATGGCGCATGTCATGTTTGGCGGTTTAACCCATAAGCCTGCGGTGGATTTAGCACAGCGTTTAGTAAATCTAACGCCTGCTGGACTAGATAAAGTGTTTCTTGCCGACAGTGGCTCTGTTTCGGTTGAAGTCGCCATAAAGATGGCATATCAATTCTGGCAAGCAAAAGGTCAGCACAAAAAAACGCGCTTATTGACGGTAAAAAATGGTTACCATGGCGATACTTTTGCCGCGATGAGCGTTTGCGATCCCGTTAACGGTATGCATCACATGTTTGAAAACGTAATGCAGCAACATTTATTTGCCCCTGCGCCGCAAACACGTTTCGAACAAGATTTTGACGAATCAGAACTAACATCACTTACCGCCCTGTTTGAACAGCACCATCAATCAATGGCCGCCCTTATTATTGAGCCGATTGTGCAAGGTGCCGGTGGTATGCGTATTTACCACAAAGACTATTTAAAAGCCTGTAGAGCACTGTGCGACAAATATGATGTGTTGTTGATTTGCGATGAAATAGCTACCGGATTTGGACGCACAGGTAAAATGTTTGCTTGCCAATGGGCTGACATTACACCCGATATCATGTGTTTAGGTAAAGCATTAACCGGTGGTTATATGACATTGGCAGCAACAATTACAACGCAACAAGTAGCTGATACGATTAGTGAAAGTGAAGCGGGTTGTTTTATGCATGGGCCGACGTTTATGGGCAACCCTTTAGCATGTGCGGTTGCCAATGCCAGTTTATCTTTGTTTGAACAAGACGACTACCTAAGCAAAATTGCAGCAATAGAGTCACAACTAAAGAACAACATTCTGCCACTTAAATCGCACCCTAGAGTTGCTGATACTCGCGTGTTAGGTGCAATCGGCGTTGTCGAAACACATCAGCCGGTCAATATGGCAAATATTCAAGCACATTTCGTTAGCCAAGGCGTATGGATTAGACCTTTTGGTAAGTTGATTTATATTATGCCGCCCTACGTGGCTACGAGCGCAGATCTAAATGCACTAACCTCTGCCATTGCTAGCGCACTAGATCAGGATAATTGTTTTAGTGCGAGTTGAATTTTAACGACTAAGCCATATATCAATAAAAGCGTTATTTCCTTGTAAAAAGAACAAGTTTTTCTTGTTTCTCTTGCCAAGCAAGGTAACATAGCATCCCTTAATTCAAAGCGAACAATGACAGAGAGAAAAGAGGTCAATCAATGTCAGTAATAGCGATTACCGATGTACTATCTGGAAAATATCCAGTAGATCAAGAAATCACAGTTCATGGCTGGATTCGCACACGTCGCGATTCTAAAGCCGGTATTTCATTTTTAGCGATTCATGATGGTTCATGTTTTGATCCGATTCAGGCGGTAGTTCCCAATGACCTCGAAAATTACGAGTCTGAAGTATTAAAGCTAACAACAGGTAGCTCTGTAAAAGTGACTGGTAAGCTGGTTGAGTCGCAAGGTTCAGGACAAGCATTTGAAATTCAAGCAACAGGCGTTGAAATATACGGTCTAGTTGAAGATCCTGACACCTACCCTATGGCAGCCAAGCGTCATAGTATTGAATTTTTACGTGAGCATGCGCATTTGCGCCCTCGCACTAATATTGGTGGTGCCGTAACGCGCGTACGTAACACGTTGGCTCAAGCTATCCATCGTTTTTTCCACGAACGTGGTTATATGTGGATTGCAACACCAATTGTAACAGGCAGCGACTGTGAAGGTGCTGGCGAAATGTTTAGAGTATCAACGCTTGATATGGAAAACTTGCCTCGTACAGAGCAAGGCGATATCGATTACAGCGAAGATTTCTTTGGTAAAGAAACGTTCCTAACGGTTTCGGGTCAGTTAAACGTTGAAACTTACGCGAGTGCATTGTCTAAGGTATACACCTTTGGCCCTACGTTCCGTGCTGAAAACTCAAATACGTCAAGACATTTGGCCGAGTTTTGGATGGTAGAACCTGAAATTGCGTTTGCCGATCTATCTATTGCCGCAGATCTAGCAGAAGATATGCTTAAGTACGTGTTTAAAGCAGTACTTGAAGAGCGCGCAGATGACATGGCGTTTTTCCAACAACGTGTAGACAAAACGGTTATCGACCGCTTAAACAGTGTTATCGACAGCGAATTTACACGTATGGATTACACTGACGCAATAGATATCCTACTTAACTGTGGCAAGAAGTTTGAAAACCCAGTGTCTTGGGGCATTGATTTAAACTCAGAGCACGAAAGATATCTAGCCGAAGAACATGTAGGCGGCCCTGTCGTTTTACAAAACTACCCGAAAGATATCAAAGCATTTTACATGCGTTTGAATGATGACGGTAAAACAGTAGCAGCGATGGACGTATTAGCGCCAGGCATCGGTGAAATCATCGGTGGTTCACAACGTGAGGAACGTCTAGATGTATTAGATGCTCGCCTTGCCGAGATGGATTTAGATCCAGCTGACTACAGTTGGTACAGAGACTTACGTCGCTACGGCACAGTGCCACATGCTGGTTTTGGTTTAGGTTTTGAACGCTTAGTTGCCTACGCAACAGGCGTTGGCAATGTAAGGGATGTCATTCCATTCCCAAGAGCACCTAAAACAGCTGCTTACTAAGATTCTAAAAGCCTCCATCTGGAGGCTTTTTTATTTGACCTACATCATTTAAATCAAAAAAACTGATTAACTCATTTCCATTATCCTCTATGCTTAACACAGGTTTTACTTTATCTCTGAGCATAGATGACAAAATCAAAACGAATAGCTTTATTGACAAGTGGTGGTGATGCACCGGGCATGAATGCTGCAATTCGCGGCGTAGTGCTCGCCTGTGAGAAACATGACGTGCAGGTCTATGGTTACTTGCAAGGTTACAATGGCCTCATAGACGACAACTATTGTTTACTTACCAGTGACGATGTTGCTCAAATCGTCCATTTAGGTGGCACCATTTTAAAAAGCGCCCGTTGTCCGCAAATGTGTGATGACGACGGTTTAAAACAAGCAGCCACAAACTTAATGAAATCAAAAATAGATGCATTAATTGTGATCGGTGGCGATGGCTCTTTTAATGGCCTACTTGCGTTAAAGCGCTTTTGGCCTGGGCAAATGCTTGGGTTGCCTGGCACTATAGACAATGATTTAGATAACACTGACTATACAATTGGCTTCTCAACGGCCATAAATACGGCGCTTGATGCGATAGACAAAATACGTGACACGGCACAAGCTTTCGATCGCGTTTTTGCAATCGAGCTCATGGGTAGACACAGCGGACACCTTACTTTTAACACCGGTATCGCCAGTGGCGCTGAACATATTATGTCATTTGAAAACACTAATGTTTCTGATACTGACAAAACGCTCTCTGAGTTAGCTCAAGAGATAAACGTAATAAAACAAAAGCGAAATCGTAGCTACGTAATTGTAGTTGCAGAAAACCTCTGGCCTGGCGGCGTTCAAACATTAGCTACGCAACTAAAACAATCACATAACATTGATTGCACTGTTTGTGTGCTTGGCCATATTCAACGCGGTGGCAATCCTGATGCGAAAGATCGCGTAATGGCAACTAGGATGGGAGTTGCAGCGGTACAAGCTGTTTTATTGGGTGAAACAGACAAAATGGTTGGAGAAGTAAATCAGGAAATGGTACTTGTGCCATTAAAAACGGCTATACAACAAACAAAAGCGGTAAATAGCCACTTAGTTGAAATGCAATCGACTATTTTAAAAGGATGATCATTAAACAGTAACGAGCTGCTTAACTTTATCTTTATAGCTTCTGCTCACCTTTAATTCTTTACCGTTTTTCATCACTAAGTAGTATTCGCCGTTTAGCTGACTACAAAACTTTTGAATAAAATTAATATTAACAATAGAAGAACGGTGACTACGCACAAATATCTTAGGATCTAGAATTTCTTCTAACTGTTTCATCGTTTTGCGCAGTATGTGTGTACCGTCATTTTCGGTGTGAACGCACATATAATCGCCCGCCGCATCAATCCATAAAATTGAATTCACCGGTACGCGACTTACTTCACCCGAATCCTTGATTGGTAAAATATCTGAATATGTTTTTAAGCTAATGTCTTCTTGATTGGCGAGAGATTCGTATATCACCTCTGCTTCTTGGCCACTTAATTGGCTGACTAAAGCAACTAATTTGTTGGTTTGTTGCGCTTTTTGTTGTTCGGCTATGCGTTGAGTAACCTTCTCTACGGCTTCTGCTAGTCTGTCTTCATCAACAGGCTTTAACAAATAATCTATCGCGTGCATTTCAAATGCTTTCAACGCATATTCGTCAAACGCAGTCACAAAAATAAAATGTGGCAAGTTTTCGGCTTTGTTTAGTAACTGTTCTACTGCTTCAATACCGGTGATGCCTGGCATTTGGATATCTATAAAGACCAAATCAACATCATTTTCTAACACAAAATCTATTGCTGCCTGACCATTATTCGCTTCACCAACAATGTCGATATTGTTGAGCTCATATAAGCGTATTCTAAGCCCTTTTCTTGCAAGTGGTTCGTCATCAACAATCAGTGTTTTTAACATCACGTTTAGGATTCCTCAGATACTTCGTATGGCATGCGCATATTTACCTTAACACCTTGCGGTCGATTATTCGACACAACTAAAGCAAAGTTTTCACCATATAATGCCTGAAGACGTTCACGGGTATTTGCTAATCCAACACCATTCTCACGATGTAGATTACCATTTTTTATTTCGGCGCCGGGACCATTATCTGCAACCTCTAAAAGTAGATCGTTGCCAAAGTGCTTACAGTGTATATCAATGGTACCGCCATCCTCTTGTACGGCAATAGCATACTTGATCGCGTTTTCTACAATAGGCTGTAAAATCATGCTAGGTACCAAGGCTTCTTTACAATCATCATCAAGCACGAAATTCACTTGTAAACGCTCTTCAAACCTGACTTTTTCGATATCTAGATACAACTGCAACGCTTTAAATTCGGTCGCTAGATTAACCTTTTTCATCGGATCTTTGTCTAGCGTGTAGCGCAAAAACTCACTTAGCTTGGTGACCATACCATTGGCTGTTTTGTTGTCTTTAACCATGATTAACGTCGAAATGGCGTTTAAGGTATTAAACAAAAAGTGCGGGTTAAGTTGATATCTAAGCATTTTCAGCTGCGCCTGATGCGCAACAGTATTGGCCTGTAATACATTTTGCTTTTCTTTTTGCAGCATCTGGTAGTACTTAATACCAAAATACAACACACTCCAACTAAGGATGATATAGAAAAACCAAATACTATTTTGGGTATACATCAGCCAAAAGTCTGGCCTAAAGCCATGTTTGTATATTTCCCAATAGTTTATATTAGCGACCACACGCCATAAAACACCAACAACATAAGAACAGACGATAATAACAATGACAATTTTACCTGGAGTTAGATTCCAGGCTTTGCGGTAAACGTAACGTAGAGGAATGGTTAGCAGCCATCCAGCGTAGGCGTTTAAGAAAATGATGATGACAAAGATATCCCGCAGATCATGTAATAATGACCCAAGGAAATGGATAAAGGCAAAGCCCAACCAACCGGCGGTGTGTAGAATCCAGAAAAATCGATTTCTATCTTCTATTAAAGAATTCCAATTCAACGAGTTGTCTCGAAAGTTTTATCTATATACTAGTATGTGCCATAACTTTTGTACCGTCATGGCAACTAATCCCACGTTTACAGCGACTTATCGATTTTAGCCCGCAACCATTGGACCTACAGGTTCCCCACCGAGCAAGTGCATATGAATGTGGTACACCTCTTGCCCTCCGTGGTCGTTGCAGTTCATGATCAAACGATAACCATCTTCTGCAATACCCTCTTCTTTTGCCAATTGCTTGGCAACGGTAATCATACGCCCCAGAGTTAATTCGTCTTCTTGTTCAACGTCATTAACAGTTGGGATTAGTTTGTTCGGAATAATCAGGATATGAGTACTCTTGCGCGGAGAAATGTCTCTAAACGCTGTTACTAGTTCATCTTGATACAATAAGGGAGTTGGGATCTCTTGTCGGATTATCTTAGAAAATATGGTTTCTTCAGCCATCACAGTGTCCTTGTTATGACAAAACACACGTTAAACGTGTGCTTTGTCAGAAAATAAGTGTTGTTTAAGCTTATTTAATCCGTTTTTACCATCTTCAACAAGTAAATAATTCACAGGAACTAATACTAAGGTAATTAGTGTGGCAAAAATAATACCAAAACCAAGTGATACCGCCATAGGGATCAAGAACTGAGCCTGTGTTGATTTTTCAAACAAGAGCGGCATTAAACCGATAAAGGTTGTTAATGAAGTTAACATAACCGGCCTGAATCTCGCTTGACCTGCTGACAATACAGCGTCCATCACGTTATGGCCCTTTTCTCGCATTTTATTAACGAAATCAACTAAGACTAGACTGTCGTTAACAACAACACCAATCAACGCCATAATACCTAAGATACTGAATATCGTTAGATCCATTCCCATTATCCAATGGCCAACCACGGCGCCAATTGCGCCAAAAGGTATTACAGACATAACAATCAACGGCTGGATATATGACTTGAACGGTATTGCCAATAAACAATAAATCACAAAGAACACGAGTACTAAGCCTACAGATAAACTGCCAAACGACTCTTGTTGTTCCTTCGCCTCGCCCTCTAATTCGTAGCTTACGCCCGGATATTTCTGCATCAACTGCTGCAAGTACTGATTAAGATCAGCGTTAAGCGCCGTCATGTTAGTCGACTTTTTATCTACGTCTGCCGTGATATTTAACGTACGGTAACGATCGATACGAATAATGCTCGACGGGCTCTTACCAGGCTTAAGTTTCGCAACATGGGATAGCGGCACTTTGCCGCCGTTAGGCGTGTTGATTAACATGTCTTTCAAGCTAGATATCGAACCACGCTCTTCACGCGGGAATCTAAGCATTACACGGACATCGTCCCTACCACGTTGAATACGTTGAATTTGAGAACCAAAAAAAGCATTTCTAACTTGGCTGGTAATCGATGAAATCGACATACCCATCGCATAACCTTGGTCAGTCAGTTCAATTTGAATTTCTTCTTTACCATCAGACATTGAATCGGCAATATCAAACGCTGTTGGATAGGTGGCAATATAGGCTTTAACCTCTTCTGCTACTGTTTCGAGCAAAGACATACTAGTTGCTGACAATTGCACATCAATAGGGTCGCCACCTCGGCCAAACTCAGCTCTAAAGGTAACGCTTTCAGCGCCAGGCAGCGGGCCAATTAAATCTCGCCATTCATTGACCAGCTCTCTTGAGCCGATACCAAAGTAGTTTTTCTCAGCAGGTAAGATTTCAAAACGAACCTGTCCCTGATTATCGCCACGCCAACCACCAGTGGTCGCTAACGTGTTTAAAATAACACTTTGACCATTTACGTCGCGATACTTTTCTTGCAGTTGTTTCGCCGCGTCAGAAATTTTAGCCACATAACCATCAACCACTTCAAAACTTGTACCCACTGGCATCGTTATAGTTGCTCTAACGGTCTCAGATGGAATACGAGGGAAAAAGGTAAACCTTGTCCAACCCGACATGATAAAGGACAAAATCAGCACAAAAACACCGATAAAGGTCATTAGCGTGGCAAATCGGTTGCGCGTAGCAAAACCAAGCGCGGGTTTATAGTATTTTAGAATCGCCGCTTCAAAACCATCAGCAAACTTCTGTTGCCACTCACTGAGTTTTGACACTTTCGTTTTTTCATGGCGTAACTTTAAGTTCTTTAAATGGGCTGGTAATACAAACTTTGACTCTATCAATGAGAAAAGAAGTACTGGAATTACAATTAACGCAATTTGAGAAAAGAAATCGCCTCTGCGCCCTTCAATAAACAGCAGTGGCATAAATGCAGCGACTGTTGTTAACACACCAAAGGTTACTGGTGTCGCAACTTCTTGCGTGCCTTTAATTGCAGCTTCTAGGCCTGTTTTGTATCCAGGCATTTGGCTGTGCCTGTATATGTTTTCGCCGGTAACGATGGCGTCATCTACAACAATACCAAGCACCACGATAAACCCGAACAAGCTCATTATGTTTATCGTCACGCCAAGTAACGGCATAGCCATAAACGCGCCTAAGAAACACACAGGTATGCCTATAAATACCCAAAATGCGATTGAAGGTCTCAGGAATAGCGTAAGTAACAATAGGACTAAGAAACCACCTTGTAAGGCATTACTAATCAATGTGTTTAAACGATTCTTAACGACTTGTGAATCGTCATCCCAATAGCTTAGTGTAAAGCCATCAGGCAAGGTAGCTTGGCGCTTGTCTATATACGCTTTTACCTCATCGGCAACGTCGATAGCACTTTGATTGCCGATACGCTGAACCTCAATCATGGCGCCTTGTTGACCATTAAAACGGGCTCTAAGCGGTGTTTCTTCAAACCCATCGTTTACTTGTGCTACATCGCGTAGACGCAACATGGTGCCGTCTGGATTAGTTTTAACAACGATTCTTTCAAATTCATCTTTACGATAGGCTTGCCCTTTTGAGCGCACCAATACATCACCACCATCGGTTTTAACGTTACCTGCCGACATGTCTAATGAGCTATTTCGAACCGCTTGCGCGATATCTTCTAGCGAAACATTGTGCTCTCTTAATTTGGCCTGCTTAACATCAATGCTAATTTCATAATTTCGAACGGCGTCAAGTTGCAGCTGTGTAACATTAGGTAGACGCAACAAGTCATCGCGCACCTGCTCTGCAAATTCACGAATTTCTTTTTCACCATATTCTGACGCTATAGTGACGGTAATAACGTCTCTAAGCCATGGGTTGTTTGAAACGACAGGTTTTTCTGCCTCTGCTGGAAAGGTGTTTATCGCATCGACACGACTTTTTACATCCGCAAGTAATTCTCTTGGATCATAGCCTTTGTCTACTTCTAAAGTGACGCGCGAAGAGCCTTCACTTGAACGAGACGTGATCTTTTTTATGCCTTGTAAATCCTGCACCGCTTCTTCAATGCGAATAGAAACGCCCTGCTCTACATCTTCAGGCGTAGCACCACGAAGCGAGACACTGACACGAATCGTTTCAGATTCAAAGCTTGGAAAGACTTCAATAGGTATATTGCCACGCAATGTTACGACACCTAGCATAACTATGGTGATCATTAACAAATTAGCGGCTACATGATTGCGCGCAAACCAAGCGATCATTTAGTTTCTCCTTGGCTTGTAGCTGGCGCCTTAGGGCCTTTCTTTTTAGCGGCGACTTCCGCTTTCACTTCAACGTCATCTAACTTAGTTATTGCTACGGGTGTACCAGAGTTAACTTGCCCTAGCGGTGTAATAACCAGTTTTTCACCGGCATTAACACCTTGAGCTAGGATGGCAAAGTTAGCATTTTGCCACGCGATATCGATTTCTTTACGCAGTAATTTTCCGTCTTTAACGATATAAACATAACTGCCTTGGTAAATCGCTTTGTTAGGCACTGTAATCGCGCCATTTACCACTCGCCCATTGATTTCCGCCGACACGTACTGACCAATTTTAATCGGTAAGGCATTGTTGTCATTGTAACCATAGGGATCGTCTATTTGAGCGACAACAAAAAGCTGCTGCGAATTTGCATCAAACGCACCCTCTGTACGAACGATTTTGCCGTACCAAGTTTGTTTACCGATTAAATCTGAATGTACGGCAACTAATGGTTGTTGATTAACCGACTCTTCTCTAAAGCGATTGCTCTCAGGTAATACCATGTAAGGTAGATCTTTGTTTTTGATTGGTAGCCTAATTTCGACGTAATCGGTCGCGTAAATTTGTGCTAGCTGCGTACCTGACGATACAACTTGACCTACATCAACATATTTAAACAAGATGCGACCATCATAAGGCGCTTTAATTTGTGTGCGCTCAAGCGCTAGCTGTGCTTTAGCTAATGTTGCCTCTGCACTGCTTACTTTGGCTTGTGCTGCGGTTAACTGCGGCTTTCTTAATACAAGATCGGGTGCTTCGCCGCCATTGCCGATACGGTCCCAGTCCTGTTTTGCTTGTTCTACTCGAGCTTCTTCTTCACTTAATGATTGTTTAGCGTTGAATAAAGTTGATTGAGCTATCTTAACTTCAGAAACATGATCTCTGTCATCAAGTTGTACCAACATTTCACCCTTTTCAAAGAAGCCACCTTCTCTAAATTTAGGGCTAATATCTGTTATTTGCCCTGATACTTGAGGAAACAATATCGATTGTGTTCTTGGCTTAACAGTACCGTAGCTATCGATGGTAATTGCAATATTTTCACTGGAAAGCGTTCGAGCTTCCACATTAAGCTGTGGCGCGCCACTAGGCTTAAAACGTGGTGTTTGCGGCGGATTACTAATAACAATTCGCGCTGCAAAGATAAAACCAATCAAAATAAGAATAGGTAAAATTATTTTGGTAAAAAGCGTTTTTTGTTTAGGCATCGGTATCACTCTGATTAATCGCAGCGGTATTTGATTGCTCTGCAACTTCTTCGAAGCTGCCGCCTAGTGCGATATGCAATTGAATTCTGTTTTGAAGTAATTGATTTGTTAGCTGTATAACGTTGGTTTGAGCATCAAAGGCACGACGCTGAGACTCTAACACTGCACTATAGCTAACAATCCCTTTCATATATTGGTTGAAAGACAGCGATTCAGCTTCTAATGCGTTTTCTCGCGCATCCACAAAATAATGGTATCGGCTTAATAACGCTGCTCTGTTGCTGATAGCATTTTCGACCTCTGCAAAGGCGTTATGTACTGCCAACAAATAGTTTTGTTCTTGCTTCACCACTTGAAGTCTAGCGGTTTCTTCCAAAGATGAAAGACGACCAGCATCAAACAGTGGTGTTGTCACATTACCTAACAACGACCAGGCTAGTGCATCTGCATCAAGCAAATCAGATAAATCTGGCGCGCTTGTACCCGTTGAAGCAGATAATGCTATTCTAGGAAAGCGTTGCTTATGTGCAACAGCAAGGCCAGCGTCTAGCGCTAAAAGCTCATACCAAAGCGCTTGGATATCTTTTCTTCTGGTCAGTAAATCAGACGGTAAGCCAGTGGCAATTTTACTGTTTATACGAGGAAGCTCAGATGGCGCAGTAATCGCTGAAGATGGAAAGTCGCCAAGCAGTATTTCTAAAGACCGTTTATTCTCTAGCACTTTTTGACGCTGCTCTTCAACGCGCGCTAGTTCACGCGACACATCATTTTGCGATAAATAAATATCTAATGCTTGATTTAAGCCCAATCGATAACTGGCTTGGATCAACTCTAAATTATGCTCTAGATTACGTGCTCGTTCTTCAAACAACAACGCGAGTTGTTGTGCTTCTTGCAAATTAAACCAAGCACTAGCAACAGACGCTACCAAGTTGTTCTTGTCGTCTTCATAACGCAGGTTTGCCGCTAGATAATCAAGTTGATCTTGTTGCTGTTGGTCGGAAAGCTTGCCCCACAAATCTAGCTCATAAGATAAATTTAAAGAAAGGTCATAGTCTGTTGTATACAGCTCATTGCCGGATACAATGGATTTTCGTCTTTGACCGCTAAAGGCAAGATCAAGTGCTGGCCAATCAGTGCTTTCAGAGATATTTAATCGTTGCTCTGCGATTGCAACATCAATCGCGCTCGCTTTAAGTTGGAAGTTTTTGCTTAAAGACTTCTCTGTTAAACGAATGAGTTTTATATCTTCGAAATTACGTAGCCAATCATCAACAGCAACAATGCTGTTGTCTAGTTGTTCTGTTTCCTTGGCATTCAAATGTACGTTGGACCACTGCGTTGGCGATTTAAAGTCCCTACTCTGCGTCGTAATGCCGCTTGGGGAGGAACACGCAACGAGTAATGCCGACAACGACAAGCTCATGGTTAACAATGTGTTTTTAGACATTTAACTAAATTTTCTAATAATAAATACAAATAACCTTGTGATGGTACCGTTGTACGTAGGCCACAACAATAAGGTTTACATAGTTTTACATTGTATACATTTAGTTAAATTATTGAATTAAGTGGCGATGATTCACCACTTTTTTGAGATGACATGTAAGCGTAGACAAAAATTCGACATTTATTGGATGTTTTCTAACTGCTTTCGTTGTTGTTGAATTAAACGTTCGTATTTCTTTCTAACTTCTTTTTGACGCTTGGCAATGATGTCGTCATAGCTCTTGCCATTGCGACGCTCAATTGCAAAATTAGTGGTATTATCCAAATCAGCGAGCTCTTGCTGCATTTGTTGCTGTAGACGTACAATCTTTTTGTTTATTTTGTCTGTTTCACGCGCTTTCTTGCGTTCGGCTACTTTAGCCTGAGTGTCAGCAAGTGTTTGTTGATTGTCTTCTGATGTGCTTACTGAACTGACTGCGCTCGACTTTGTGCTATAGACAATCTGCTGTGCGTCCTTAGCACAAGGAATATCACTATAGGCTGTAACACCCTGCTTTACACATTTATATACGGTCGTTTGTTCATTTTCCGCATAAGCACCTGAGCTCACCAATATAGCTACCATGCCAACCACTTTGTATATATCCATTGCCTACTCCAAATAAACATCATTTTTAGTCAACATGCTAATAATAGCTCATTGATTGTTAAAGGATAAAGAATGCGAGATCTGCGGTCAACCTAAAGCACGAAAACTTTAGTAGCTATTGGTTTAAAATCAATGATATGCGCTGCTAAGTTAAAGCGAAAAGTAAGTTTTGGCCTAACAGGCAAAATATAGGATGTATTTTGTACTTGATTAGGGAACCGGTGAAAGTTCGGACAAAGGATTTAATAAGAGATTATTAAATGGTACCCGGGGCCGGAATGTAAATGTATGGAACATTTACCAACACAAGTTGTGGCCTAACAGGCTAAATATAGGATGTATTTTGTACTTGATAAGGGGACCGGTGAAAGTCTGGACAAAGGATTTAATAAGAGATTATTAAATGGTACCCGGGGCCGGAATGTAAATGTATGGAACATTTACCAACACAAGTTGTGGCCTAACAGGCTAAATATAGGATGTATTTTGTACTTGATAAGGGGACCGGTGAAAGTCTGGACAAAGGATTTAATAAGAGATTATTAAATGGTACCCGGGGCCGGAATGTAAATGTATGGAACATTTACCAACACAAGTTGTGGCCTAACAGGCAAAATATAGGACGTATTTTGTACTTGATAAGGGGACCGGTGAAAGTTCGGAACAAAGGATTTAATAAGAGATTATTAAATGGTACCCGGGGCCGGACTTGAACCGGCACGCTGTTACCAGCGAGGGATTTTAAATCCCTTGTGTCTACCAATTCCACCACCCGGGCACGGGAAGATTTTTATACTAGATAATTGGTGATCTAGTGCTTCTAAAAGAAGTTGGAGCGGCTGACGAGGCTCGAACTCGTGACATCGACCTTGGCAAGGTCGTGCTCTACCAACTGAGCTACAGCCGCTTGGTAAAGGCTTGTGGAAATTGGAGCGGCTGACGAGGCTCGAACTCGTGACATCGACCTTGGCAAGGTCGTGCTCTACCAACTGAGCTACAGCCGCTTTATATTTCCGGCGCGCATTCTAGCGCATCCTATTTTCTATTTCAACACCGTTCAACATCAGCGGATGAAATGGTACCCGGGGCCGGACTTGAACCGGCACGCTGTTACCAGCGAGGGATTTTAAATCCCTTGTGTCTACCAATTCCACCACCCGGGCAAAATGGAGGCGGGTCCCGGAGTCGAACCGAGGTCCACGGATTTGCAATCCGCTGCATAGCCACTCTGCCAACCCGCCGTTTCATCAACTCGAGTTGAGGGTGTTTCCTTAGAAAAATTGGAGCGGCTGACGAGGCTCGAACTCGTGACATCGACCTTGGCAAGGTCGTGCTCTACCAACTGAGCTACAGCCGCTTTAATTGATGACTCCCTGTCAACGGAGGTGCATTCTACATTGAATTAGTTCTGAGTCAACAATAAAAGTTTAATTTTTTTCTGTTCGGTTAAAAAGTAACAAATATGCTGAAAATTTAACAGCTTTTCGTTAAATTTGTCGCTTTTTTAACCCCTATTTTTTAGACATTAATTCTGGCCACGCTGCTTTTAAATAGCTGATTAATGACCAAATAGTTAAAACGGTTGCCACTGCATAAAAAATCCATGCCGCAACATTTAAAATAATATGAGGAAAATCAAATAGAACTAAGGGTACGTCGTAATCTGGATACCAAATTAGGCCCATAATACCTAGCATCTGACACGCTGTTTTCCACTTACCCATATTAGATACAGCAATAACGTCACGTACACCACGTGAAGACATAAATTCTCGCAATGCACTCACTAAAATTTCTCTAGAGATAATAATGGCGGCAGGCACTGTGACATACCACTGCCCATAATGCTCTGAAATCATTACCAGCGAGCACACCACCATCAATTTATCTGCTACTGGATCAATAAATGCACCAAAAGGTGAAGATTGATTAAGTCGACGAGCTAAATAGCCATCAAGGCCATCAGAAACTGAAGCAAGCCAGAACACGGCGAATGCGCCAAATTGGTTCCAACTGATTGGTAAATAAAATATAACCACGAAAACGGGAATTAAAATTATTCTAAAAACTGTTATTTGATTTGGGATAGTCCACATATTTTTATACACGCTCATTATTAATGACTGTTAGGCGTGACTTGCTTAATGCAAGTACTACTTATTATTGCGAAAATATTCTATACGCTTTTGACACTAATTGTCATGTAAAGCGTCGTAAATCGTTTGCGCAAGTTGCTTACTGATACCAGGCACCTTCTCCAAGGTAATGATATCCGCTTGTTTTACTTCTTGAAGCCCACCTAGGTATTTAAGCAATGCTTGGCGTTTCTTTGCGCCAATACCTGGAATGTTCTCAAGTGACGATTTGTTTGCTTGCTTTTGTCGTTTAGCTCTATGCCCTGCTATAGCGAATCGATGTGACTCGTCTCTTATATGTTGTACAAGATGAAGTGCCGGCGATGTAGAAGGCAAATTAATCAGCTGATGGCTTCCTGCCATTATTAAGGTTTCAAGCCCAGGCTTTCTGGACTCACCTTTGGCAACACCTATTAACAATGGTATTTCGTCTATGGGTAACTGCGCAAAAAATTGTTCTGCTTTAGCCAACTGCCCTTTACCGCCGTCAATAAACACGATGTCGGGTAAATTTACATCATTTGTTTTGCTAGCTTTGCCGTAACGTTTGTTTAATGCAAAAGCCATAGCAGCGTAATCATCGCCAGGAGTAATGCCAACGACATTGTATCGCCGATAGTCACTTTTGAGAGGTCCTTCTTTATTGAATACTACACATGACGCAATCGTTTGTTGCCCCATGGTATGGCTAATATCAAAACATTCAAGGCGATTGATACCTTGAGGTAGCTCAAAGACTTCATTTAATGCGTCAAAGCGTGCCAACATCGATTCTTTGTGGCTGTTTTTGCTCTTTAACGCTTGCTGGGCATTAGTATTAGCAAGTTTTAGATATTGCGCTCGCTCAGTTTTTACTGACTGTGACAGTTTTACTTTTCTACCTGCTGCTTTATCTAACAAGCCTTTAATTGTGTCTAGATCTTCGGCTTCATTGCTATCTATTTCGCCAATCACTATTTCCTTGGGAATACTCGATTGAATTAAGTCCCCTGTTAAATAATGCTGTCCGATAAAGGCAAGCAATACTTGGCTATCGCTTGTTTCAGCAGGAATGCTCGGAAAATAACTTTTTGAACCTAAGATTTTTTGGTCGCGGATAAACAATAAATGGATACATATTTGAGATTTCTCGCGATAAAAACCAACAATATCGAGTTCAGAGGCGATGCCACTAACAAACTGCTGCTGTTGTACTTTTCGTAATGTGGCGATTTGATCACGATATTTTGCTGCCTGTTCAAACTGTAATTCTGTACTAGCAACTTCCATCTTTTCTACGAGTCGATCAATAACCTCTGAATCTTTCCCTCTCAAGAACAGCTTGGCTAGCTTTACTTGCTCAGTGTAATCATTATCCGATATTTTACTGACACATGGAGCACTACATCGCCCTAGTTGGTACTGCAGACATGGCCTGCTGCGAGCACGATAGTAACTGTCTTCACACTGGCGAATGGGAAAGAGTTTTTGCATTAAGCGTAAGCTTTCCCAGACGGCGCCTACCGTTGGGTAAGGCCCGAAATACTCGCCTTTAATCTTTCTACCACCGCGGTGCAGACCCAATTTGGGGTGGCGATGATCGGTAATCAGTAAATAAGGGTACGATTTATCATCGCGGAGTAAGATGTTATATTTAGGTTTATAGCGCTTGATATAGTTGTTTTCGAGTATCAACGCTTCACCTTCTGTATGGGTAACCGTCACGTCAATTGCCCGAATTTGAGCAACAAGCGCCTGAGTTTTTACACTGCCAACATCTTTACGAAAGTAGCTGGCTAAGCGTTTTTTTAACTGCTTCGCTTTACCTACATAAATAACTTGTTGGTGCTCATCGTACATACGATAAACACCACTCTGATCAGACACAGATTTTAGAAAGGCTTTGGCGTCAAATTGAGGGGTTAAACTAGACACAAGTTATAGTTTTTCCGTATTTAACATGCCGTGTCTAATTGCTAGATGGGTTAGCTCAACATCGTTACTGACATTAAGCTTTTCAAACATTCTATAGCGGTAACTGTTGATTGTTTTAGTACTAAGCATCAGCTGCTCAGAAATATCAGGCACCTTTTCACCACGCGTGATCATAAACATAATCTGTAGTTCACGTTCAGACAGCGCATTAAATGGGTTTTCTTCAGGTGATTTGAATTGATTTAGCGCCATTTGCTGAGCTACGTCTGGCGTTATGTAGCGTTTACCGCTCTTACCGCATTAATCATTTCTTCAGGTCCCGCGCTTTTTGTTAGATAGCCGGCTGCGCCAATTTGCATAACTTTTGTAGGAATTGGATCTTCGCTGTGCACGGTTAACACAATAATTTTTACATCTGGTGAATAACGTATGATACGTTTTGTTGCTTCTAAGCCGCCAATACCAGGCATTTGAATGTCCATAAGCACTACATCAGGTTCTTCCTTACGGCAAAACTGCACAGCTTCTTCACCTGAACACACTTCGCCTATGACAGAAAAGCCTTTTACATCTTGTAAAATACGTCTAATGCCCGTTCTGACTAATTCATGGTCATCCACTAACAATACTTTAATCACGCGAATTCCTTATTACTTCTTATTTGTCCACATCGCTTTTTCGTTTATCTTACTACAAGTCGTTTTCATTGAGCCAATTATTCAATAGCCCTATTTGACCATTCTTATAAGCTGCATAGGTTAGCCGAATAGCATTACTCAGAATAATACTATCGGACCAGCCAGTTTGCTCTTGAATGAGTTCGTAGCAGGTTAAGGCTTCTTTAGTTAAATAGCCTCGCATTTCCTTCTTGCCTTTAGCTTTTTGACGCTCTCGGTAGCGTTGCTGTTTTTCGGCGTTAGTTAATGCGTGTTTTTTGCTCTCTTCTGTCATATATCCCTCCATTTCTGCCATGCATATGGTTACGCATAACCAAAATTAAAGCAAATATAATCGTGTTTGCACAATATTTATGCGCTTTAACACACTCATCCGACTTGTTTAGCGTACAAGTGTACACTAAAATGGCGACCCGAAAATAATCATCTATAAAGACTATAAATATGACTAAAGCATCGTCATTTACGAAAGAAGATCTCATTAAAGCTGGCACAGGTGAAATGTTTGGACCTGGCAATAGCCATTTGCCTTCAGGCAATATGCTTATGATGGATCGCATTATATCGATTACGGAAGAAGGTGGTAAATACGGTAAAGGCGAAATTATCGCTGAACTTGATATCAACCCTGACCTTTGGTTCTTTGAATGCCACTTTACAGATGATCCTGTAATGCCAGGCTGCCTTGGCTTAGACGCTATGTGGCAACTTGTTGGTTTTTACCTTGCTTGGTCAGGTGGACCTGGTTTAGGTCGTGCATTAGGTGTGGGCGAAGTGAAGTTCACTGGCCAAATATTACCTACCGCTAAAAAAGTTACCTATAAAATCGACTTGAAACGTGTAATCAAACGCAAGCTATTCATGGGTATTGCTGACGGTACGGTTTCAGTCGATGGCAAAGAGATATATGCAGCGACTGACTTAAAAGTAGGCTTGTTCACTGATACAAGCAGCTTCTAACTCAGCTGAATACGCTCAATATTTTTATAAAAGCCTCAACTTTTGAGGCTTTTTTTATGAATAACGTATTGTCATTGAGCGCTTATATTCGCTCGCAAATCTTTACAAACCTTTTGCAAAGGAATCACCTAAAACAGCGAGTAAACCTAGTGCCAAAAGCGCTGCTATGGTATCTTGCTTTCCTTATTAAAACATCATTATTGCATATCGCAGTCCAAACGAAGGAATTTGGCTATGACAAATACGGCTATGCCCAATACCAATAATAATAAAGGCTTGTTTAACCGTTTCTTATCTACGGTAGAATTTTTTGGAAACCTACTTCCGCACCCCATCACACTATTCGCCATTTTTTGTGTCGCTATCATTGTATTTTCAGGTATTGCAGATTACTTTGGCTTAACCGCTATAGATCCTAGACCTGTTGGCGCCAAAGGTAGAGAAGAAGATGGCATAATCGAAGTAGTCAGCTTACTTAGTGCTGAAGGCCTTCAACGCATTATGACGGGGCTAGTTACTAACTTCACTGGTTTCGCGCCATTGGGCACTGTGTTAGTAGCTTTGCTAGGTGTAAGTGTTGCTGAGCATTCTGGTTTACTTTCTGCTGCGATGCGAGGCATGGTGATGGGCGCTTCTAAGCGTTTAGTTACCTTTGCGGTTGTCTTTGCCGCGATTTTATCTAATACAGCGTCAGAATTAGGTTATGTGGTGTTAATCCCGCTAGCTGCCATGATATTCCACAGTTTAGGCAGACACCCGTTAGCAGGTCTTGCAGCTGCATTTGCCGGTGTTTCTGGGGGTTATAGCGCCAACCTATTACTTGGCACCATTGACCCACTCCTTGCTGGTATCACCACGCCTGCGGCTCAAATGATAGATCCGAGCTATGAAGTAGGCCCTGAGGCTAACTATTACTTCATGTTTGCCTCTGTGTTTATGATCGCGATATTAGGCACACTAATTACAGAAAAAATTGTCGAGCCGCGTTTAGGCAAATACAACGACAGTGAAGCGTCTGAAGATTTGTCAGGAAACAAAGTAGAACACTTAACCGCACTAGAGAAAAAGGGCTTAAAATGGGCCGGCATTGCATTTTTACTTACCTGCGCCGTGCTTGCATTAACGATTGTGCCTGAAAACGGTATTTTAAGGCACCCAGAAACCGGCAAAGTGACTGGCTCTCCTTTCTTGAAAGGTATTGTTGTTATTATCTTTATCACCTTTTCTATTCCTGGATTTGTCTATGGCCGTGTTGTAGGCACCATGAAAAACGATAAAGATGTGATTGACGCAATGTCTAAAAGCATGAGCTCTATGGGCATGTACATTGTCTTAGTGTTTTTTGCTGCTCAATTTGTTGCCTTTTTTAAGTGGACAAACTTAGGCACGATTTTAGCGGTTAATGGTGCGGATTTGTTGCAAGCACTGAGCCTAACGGGGCCAGAAATATTTGTCTTCTTTATCTTTATGTGTGCTGTGATTAACCTAAGCTTAGGCTCGAGCTCTGCTCAATGGGCAGCGACTGCACCTATTTTTGTCCCTATGTTAATGCTTGTAGGCTACGCACCTGAAACCATTCAAGCGGCTTATCGTATTGGAGACTCGGTCACCAACCTGATAACCCCGATGATGAGTTATTTTGGCCTGATCCTAGCTGTAGCAAGTAAGTACAAAAAAGATATGGGCATAGGTACCCTTGTTGCCACCATGTTGCCATATAGTATGATCTTCTTTGTTGGCTGGGTGATTCTGTTTTACGTCTGGGTATTTGCTCTTGGATTACCTGTAGGACCGGGCTCTGCCACTTACTACACGCCTTAATATCAATAAAGCCACCGCTAGGTGGCTTTTTTATCTCATATCAAATAGTTCTTGATGAAACTCTATCTTACGCTCGCTTTGTTTTGATAATGCATCTTTTATCTGTTTACCAAACAATGCTGGGCCGCAAAACCAAACACTAGCCTGCTGCCAGTCTTCCACGTGCTCTGTGACAAAGTCGGCAGTAAAACGCCCTTTTTCGCTGCTATCGTAAACAATTAAACGAATGTTCCCCTGTAGTGCGTCTTCTTTTAGTTTTTCTACCGCTTGCTGATCATATTGTTTAGTCACGTAAAACAAAGTAACGGGTAAATCACTGGGTTTTAACGCTCGCTCTTTCATTTTGGCTATAAAGGGGGTTATACCTATGCCACCTGCTATCCAAATTTGCTTTGGTGCGGGGCTTACAAAGTCAAAATAGCCATACGGCCCTTCGATAGTAACGGGCATACCTACGGTCAAATAATCAGGCAGTTTCTTAGTCCAATCACCTAACGTTTTTACTACAAAGGATAACTCTTGTTCTTGCTCATTCCAGGCAGACGCAATGGTATAAGGATGTGCGCCTTCTTTTTGATTAGAGGTAACAAATGCAAATTGTCCTGCTTTGTGCCCTGCCCATCCAGTGTCTAGCAATACAGTTCCTTGAATAGCCTTAACACCAGGATACGCAGTTAAACTAATTATTTTTCCTTCAACTTTGCGCGCCTTACCTACTTTGTTGAACAAGACTAAAATGCAGCCAAGCGTGGCTAACAACATAACCAACAAGCAAAGCCAGCCAAAAAAGGTTGACCAATAGTCAAATTTAAACAACACAATACTGTGAAAGACCAGCGGAAGAAAAAGAATGGCTAACCATTTGTGGCTTTTTCTAAACAGATGGTAAGGAAACCATTTAACCAGCGCCAACACAATCAATGCTACCGATAAGTAAAAGCCCCATTCGCCTAGATCTTTGGCTAGATGCTTATACGACTTTAACGTAGCTTCTACACTAGAAATTGCCTCTTCCGAATGATGATGAGCAGGCTTTACTAAAACCCCTGCTTTAACAAGCCATTTGGCACCTTCAACTGCTAACCAGTGTAATACTGAAAATGAAAGCGCAATTATTCCCATCCATTTATGCAATCTGTACGATTTATCGAGTCCGCCGAGTGCTTTTTCCGCAATGGCTAATCTAATCGACAATAATATCGCGATGCTCATCGCTAAGATGGCGACTATACCTGTGAACTGAATAAAGACTTTACGAAAACTAAAAAAAGTAAAAGGCTGCGGCGCTAAGGTATCAATCGATAAAAAAAGTGGGATCGACAACAATAAAAACAGCCCGCATATCAGCCACACCTTGCCCATTTGTTTCGCTCACGTTTGCCCCTGATACTATTAGCCTAGTTGAAGCGAATAAAATTGCGAACAAACAAAAAAGCCTTTCTAAAAAGAAAGGCTTTTATTTAAGAAATTAAGCGTGTTGTTACTTGAACAGTCTGCGTCTAATAGCAAATAAAGACAACATAAACGTTGCTAGAATGCCCATACCGGCACCTTGACGTTCATATTTTTCATCATCTTGGGCACAGTCTTCAATTTCACCATCGGTTGTTTGCAGGTATACCGCGCGTAAAACGTCATCAAAGACACCTTCAACTGGCTCACCTTTGGCATCTAAACGTGGTGCTTTAATCAGTGCTGTTGCTGAAATACCGCCGTTATCGTCGATATCTCGAGCTTCAACTATGGTGTAGTCTAAACGCTGCTCACAAGACAATAAATCATTCACATTAGTAAAGGTGTCTGACTCAATATCGTATAAAAACGCATTGCGTCGACGTTGTTTTTGTCCACCACTGTCATTATGAAATTCTACTTCACCTTCACCGACAACTTGGCCGTGAATGTTAATAGCACGTGCTGTACTAGCAGAGCCGACGAAAAAGTCTTTTGGCATAACAAGTGTTGGTTGTTCTTCGTTGGTATCAACATAATAAAAGCTGGTACGAATTGAACCATTAACCCAATGTGACGTATGCCCTACAGCAATGCCATTGTCGTTAATGTCATACGCGCGCGAGTTAAAGTACTCTGCCTTATTTTCGTTAAAATCTAGCACTTTACCATCACGATACACAACAGCATACAATTGCGTAATATCACGCGGGCCCGTTCTGTTGTCGTTAAACCAACCTTCAGCATAACCTACCGCTACACCCGACGAGTTTACCTTTTGTGCGTAGCTAACAAACGAACGTAAGTCATCTTCGTCTTGTTCGGTAATAAGCTTACCTAATAACTCTACTTCGGTGGTGCCACTAACAGGGTCTATAGTCCACTTTGTAGCTTCTGTTGAATAAGCGGTGCTTAGCAATATCGTTTCAACACAAACTTCAAACGGGATCAGGTTAAGGCTATCTGGGTTTTTACAGCCAATCTGCGACTGACCGTTAATC
The DNA here is from genome assembly GCF_030295955.1 of Thalassotalea agarivorans. NCBI lineage: Bacteria > Pseudomonadati > Pseudomonadota > Gammaproteobacteria > Alteromonadales > Colwelliaceae > Thalassotalea > Thalassotalea agarivorans. The sequence goes on along the minus strand of NZ_AP027363.1, from coordinate 1,632,221 downwards.
TCAACAAAATCGTCAGATTCTATTACTTCTAATACGGTTTCATTAATTTCAGTACTTGCGTAACCTACCGCAATCTGAGCGTCATCGTTATAATCTGATACTGCAGATATACCACCATAGGTTTGATCAAAAGGTCTTACTGGAATTAAATCACCTGATGGTGAGTATAAATAACCACGCGTAATGAAACCGTCTTCACCATCGAGTGCGAATTCCTTAACAAACATGGTACGCGTGACAGATTCTACAACATCACCATTTTCATCATAAACTTCAGTCGTGTGGTCAATCGGTACATATGGAGAAGATGCTGTGCCATATAACCAGCTGCCATTTGAAATACCATTGACATAATCAGTCGTAGAGCGAGTTAAATCACCAGTACCTTCAAATACTTTGTCAAAAACCGCTATTTCTTCTGTTGTACTGCCCGCGCCTGCATTGTACATAGCTACAACGGCACCGACTTTTTGAAAAAGTGGATTACTAGCATTCGCGTTTAGATATAGCACAGTCCACGCTAAATCATTCGCTGTTGGGTTGCCTGCTTTTAACGCTTCAAAGTCTTCTATCGGCTCTAAATCGCGACTTAAAATAGCGTTGCTTTGCGCATACAGAAATATCAAATCAAACGTGGCATCAGAGATATATTCGAACTGCACTGGAAAGTTTAAAATGTTGGTTCCGGATATCGCCATTTCGCCCGCATTGTTGGACGCTTGACCATAGGTAAATTTAACGCCATTAACTTCGCCTTTATCGACAACCGTATATTTTGCGGCATTAGCTGCTGAGAAACACAAGGTACTTAGAATACTTGCGGCTAATACTGACTTGGTAAACTTCTTCATTTACAACTAACTCTCACTACTTTAATTCGTCTAATTCCTGCCATCTTTCATAGGCAGCTTCCAGCTTTGACTCTGTTTCGGCGAGCTGGTTCAATTTTTCGTTGGTAATATCAGCACTTTGAGCAAAAAACTCTGGCGTATTTACCTCTTCCTGCAACTGTTCTAGTTCAGATTCTAACGTTTCTATTAGTTCCGGCAGTGCCGCTAATTCTCGAGAATCTTTATAAGATAACTTTTTCTTAACAAGGTTGCTGTTACGACTTTGTTCCTTATCGTTTTTCTTAGCAGCCTTTTCTTTTGTCTGACCGACAGATTTTAACGCGGCTTCTTTTGCCGCTTTATCTTGCAGATAAGCCGACAAATCATCATATCCACCAACCACTTGGACTAAGTTGCCACTGCCGTCAAAATAAAGACAAGAATTTACACTGTTATTAACAAAGTCTCTATCATGGCTGACTAAAATAACGGTTCCTGCATAATTTGCAACGACTTCTTCCAATAATTCTAAAGTTTCTATGTCTAGATCATTGGTTGGTTCATCTAAAATCAATAAATTAGACGGTTTTAAGAACAATTTAGCCAGTAATAATCGATTTTTTTCACCACCAGAAAGCGCTCTAACAGGTGTGCGAGCACGTTTAGGGCTAAACAGAAAATCCTGTAAATAACCTAGTACATGGCGTGTACGACCATTAAAGCTAACATCTTGTTTGCCGTCGGCTACTGTATCTTGAACCGTTTTATCAGGATCGAGCTGCGCTCTGTGTTGATCAAAATAGGCTATATCTAAATTAACACCAACACGCATTTTACCGCTTGACGGTTGAACCTGTTCGGTCATTAATTTTATAAGCGTTGATTTGCCTGTACCGTTGCCACCAATAAACGCAATGCGATCGCCGCGACTAATCAGAAGGTTTAAATGTTTTAATATGTGTTTTTCACCAAAATTAAGCGATAAGTCCTGCGCTTCGAATACCAACTTTCCTGAGCGCTCGCCTTGCGCGACTTGTATATCGCCTTGATGCTGTAAATCGCGGCGTTGCTTTCGCTCAACACGTAACTTTTCGAGCGCACGTACACGCCCTTCGTTACGCGTTCTTCTAGCCTTTATGCCCTGCCTAATCCACGCCTCTTCTTCTGCTAAACGTTTGTCAAACAGCTTGTTTTGCTCTACTTCAACGTTTAGGTCGTGTTCTTTTTGAGCAAGGTAATCGTCGTAGTTACCAGGGTAACTCTTCAAGATACCGCGATCTAAATCGACGATACGTGTTGCCATACTGCGAATAAATGCCCTATCGTGGCTAATAAATACGATAGTGCCATTGAATTCTTTAAGAAACTGCTCAAGCCAGAGCACACTGTCTATATCAAGATGGTTAGTCGGTTCATCAAGTAATAAAACGTCTGGATTGGTCACCAATGCTTTTGCTAATGCAACTTTTCTTAGCCAACCACCCGATAGTGACGATACTTTAACATCCGCCTGCAAAGACAACCTTGATAGCACTTGTTCAACGCGTTGTTCATCTTGCCAACCATTGGCTTGCTCAAGCTTTCCTTGCAGCGTTGCAAGTTTGTTTAAGTTTGTTTCGTCAGGACTTTCGGCAACCAAGGTGACTAATTTATGGTATTGCTGAATGAGTTCGGCGTTTTCGGCGACGCCTTGAGCAACAAAATCAAATACCGTGATATCAACATGACGCGGCGGATCTTGCTCTAACATAGCAACAGTTACGTCATTGCTAAAGACAAGTTCGCCGTCATCAAGATCCTGATTTTTATTTAATATTTTTAGTAAAGATGATTTACCTGCACCGTTTCGACCCACTAAACACAAGCGCTCATTAGTATTTACTCGAAAGTCAGCATTATCGAGTATCTTAGCGTCACCGTAGGCTAATTCACCTTGCGTAATTCTTATAATTTCCACGCTTATAACACCTTGGCAATCATGCTTTTATCAAACGGCCAATACACAAGTTCTTGTGTCTCTGTATTCTCAAACACGGGAATATGAACGCCAAAACGAGCGACTAGCTGTTCTGATTCAACGATATCGATTACGTTGAGTGTATTTTCACTAATCAATTCACTGATAAGTGCGTGGGCTTGTTCACATAAATGGCAGCCATCGCTGCTATACAATTGATACTTTTTCATTTTTATTTGGTTAATAGCCAGCTGTTGTGAATATGTTTGTTTCGCGCAAAGTCTTTATCTCGTGTTAATTCAGACATAGCTTTAACTTTAAGGCCTAACTGCTCTACTGCTTCGCTATCCATTTTGAAATTACGTTTGTTATTGGTAAACATGATCGTGCCACCGTCATTGAGGCATGTTACCGCATCTTTTAGTAGTTCTACGTGGTCTCTTTGCACATCAAAGGTGTTGTCCATGCGTTTTGAATTTGAAAACGTGGGTGGATCGATAAAAATAAAATCAAAGGTATATTTGCTTTCTTTTAACCAAGTCAGACAGTCCGCTTGTATAAAGCTATACTGACTACCGCTTAACTTATTCAGTTCAAAGTTGTCCTGCGCCCATGACAGGTAGGTATTAGACATATCTACTGTTGTAACGCTTTCTGCGCCATGTAATGCCGCTTGTACAGAGACAGAGCCCGTATATGAAAACAGATTTAACACCGATTTACCTTTCACCATACTGGCCACTATTTGACGCGTTTTTCTGTGATCTAAAAACAGGCCTGTGTCTAAATAATCCCAAAGGTTAACTTTAAGTTTTGCGCCGTATTCATTAACCGTAATAAATCGTTCTTTCTTCTCAACACGTTGATACTGGTTGCGTCCCTTTTGCTTGGCGCGCGTTTTTAAAACGACATCGCTCGGGGGTATATCTAGTATTTTAGGTACCCAGAACAACACTTCTTGTAAACGCTTCGCGACTTTCTCTGGCGCTATTTTACTTGGCGCTTGATACTCTGATACAACCGCATATTCATTGTATATATCGACAGCAACATTATATTCTGGAATATCGGCGTCATAAGCTCGATAACAAGTAATTTGTTCTTTCTTGAGCCAGCTTTTAAGTTGTTTTAAGTTTTTCTTTAAACGATTAGAAAACGCGGACTCTGCAAATGAGGTGTTTTGCTCTTGGGCAGCAGCTTCTTTAGCAAATTGCTTTTCGTCTAGTTTGTAGGTGGCAAGTTGGCAATCAAGAGGGCCATTTTTAAACTTGTATCGTTTATGACTCGCTAATTTTAATAGATTTAAAAGTTCGACGTTGGCGGTAAAGATAGCGATATTCCAATCTTTAAATCGAGATTTAAACAATGTACCTAGTGATGAAAAGGTATCTACTAATTCAGGTAAATCACCAATACGTTCACCATATGGCGGATTAAACACCATGAAGCCGCGCTCGCCATACTTATTCACAAGTTTACTAGCGTCGCTGGTAGTCACTTTGATGAATTGCGCTAAGCCTGCGTTAGCAATATTGCGCTCTGCCTCTTTTAAAACGCGCGAGTCTGAATCACTGCCATAAACAGCGAAAGACTTTTCTTCGCCATTATCTTGGCTTTGTTGCTTAACTTGGTTACGTACCGCTTCCCAAGTATCTTCTTGATGGTGCTTCCAACTATCAAACCCCCAGAACATGCGGTTTAAGCCTGGTGCTTGTCTTAACGCCATTGAGGCAGCTTCGATAATAATAGTGCCCGAACCACACATTGGATCAAGCAATGGTAACGATGTGTCTTCCAACCAACCACTGCGCAGTATGATAGCGGCTGCCAAGTTTTCTTTCAGCGGTGCCGCACCCGTTTTAAAGCGATAGCCACGTTGAAACAAGCTTCTGCCTGAGAAATCAACAAAGAAAGTAACTTGTTGTTTGAGCAAACGAGCTTGAATTCGTATTTCTGGCTCATGCTTGTCTACATTCGGGCGACTGTCGCCACGGTCAACAAAGTAATCGACGATCGCATCTTTAACCGTAAGTGCGCCAAACTGGCTGTTGCGTAATTCCCTGTTGGTACCTACAAAGTCAATTGCAAAGGTATTGTGGGCGCCAAAATGCGATTGCCAATCAATCGCTAACGCTGAGGTAAATAATGCTTGTTTATCTTGAGCTGGGCCCTCACCTATTTTGGCTAAAACACGTGTAGCTAGGCGTGTCCACAATACAATATGGTATGCCTGTTCTAAGCTAGCCTCAAAATAAACACCTTCTGGCTTTTGAACAACCTGCTCAGCACCTAAATCTTTTAACTCTTGAGCCATCAAGATTTCGATACCTGGGGATGTTAGCGCCAAAAACTGATACATATAATTACCTCACTATGAATAACCGCGCGATTATATCTTATTTATTGATTTAACGTTACTAAGTTTGCTGTTTCTGGTGCAAAATTAATGAAGATTTGACAGATTTTGGTTACAATTAGACCTAACTGCCTAGCAAGTGAGCAGTTAACACTTTTTTTCAGAAAATCGCTTGCAAATTGAATCGGGTGTCATTAAGATACGCCTCGTTTTCAGGGATAACCCTTTAAACAAACATACAGGCGCGGGATGGAGCAGAACGATAAATCGTTAGTCGGACTGCAAATACCACGAAGATGCCGAAGGTCGTCAGTGTAGCGACTATAAATATTGCACATACAGGCGCGGGATGGAGCAGCCTGGTAGCTCGTCGGGCTCATAACCCGAAGGTCGTCAGTTCAAATCTGGCTCCCGCAACCACTTTCCTAGTTATGGGAAATAAAATAAGAATAGCCAGGTTTGGAGTGCACGACCTTGGTCGTCAGTTCCCTCTTTTCAAAATTAGGGGCTCCCGCAACCAATTTCCTAGTTATAGGAAACAAAATAAGAATAACGTTGTTCCTAGTTATGGGAATCAAAACAACAATAGCGGCTCGTGAGCGATGTATTCAACATCAATCACCATTCGGACGCGGGATGGAGCAGCCTGGTAGCTCGTCGGGCTCATAACCCGAAGGTCGTCAGTTCAAATCTGGCTCCCGCAACCAATTCTTTTTATATCAATCCAATACTTTTACTTTGATTTACAGACGACCGATCGTCAGTTCGCTCACACCCAAAACATGGGCTCCCGCAACCAATTCTTTTTTCAAGCATCACAATACCTTGCACATTGATATAAAGACGACCTGTCGTCAGTTCACTCATACCCAAAATATGGGCTCTTGTATCCAATAGTCTATTAAATTTGAAATATAGGCATGGCAAATGTTGCAAACAAAGTGTTTAAAATTCGCCAACGTTCCTTGTCCCTAGCAGCACTGCTGCGCGTCCCCTGTACCGAGGCATTAGCGTTTAAAGTCTACGGGGTCTTGCTTAGCAGTATTTACTGTAAGCTTGAATATATCGGGGCGAGCATAATGGCCACATACATCTAGTGCCCTTTTCGCTATTGCAATGCTATCTATATCAAGCTCAAAAGGCAGAATGCCATGTTCATTTGATATTGGGCCCGCAATACATTCACCAGACGGTGAAAACACGGCAGAATCACCCGCATTTATCCACTCATTATCTTCTGTGTAAAGACCCGCAATATCTGGAATGTCATGGCAGATATCGTCTTTTTTAATAGCAACACCGCAGGTCACCACGTAACACTTGCCCTCTCTGGCAATATGGGACATTGATTTCAACCAATCCTCGCCACTATCATATGTTGGTGCAATATAAAGCTGAATGTCCTGAGCGTACAATGCATAACGCGCTAACGGCATATAGTTTTCCCAACAAATTAAACTACCAAGGTTAACATTGGCCATACTTACCACGTTAAGGCCACTTGCATCACCAAACCCCCAGACCATTCGCTCTGGGTTTGTTGGCATAAGTTTTCTGTGTCGATTGATTACCACGCCTGAATCGTCAATAAGGTAAGTTGTATTGTACAAGGTGCCGCTTGATGCATTGTCCTTATCATGACAACCAAACAGTACGCCAATATTGTGATGTAAACAGCATTGTTTTAGCTGCTCCAACAGTGGTGACTGAGCATGAATTGCTTGTTCAAGTAACTGTTTATGTAAACTAGTATATGTGCCCCAATCGCCGCCTGGCCTTAGTCGCCATATCCAAGCGGGATAGCCACAAATGTGGGCTTCGGGAAATATAGCGAGCTTTGTTTTTTCTTCACTTAACTGTATCAGCGTTTCGCACATTGAATTCACGGTTGCGACGCTATTTAGAAACGTAGGTGTGTGTTGAACAACAGCTATCTTGGTCATAGTGACGTCTCCTTGGTATGCCAAGATAATAACGCCCGTCCTCTTAGCTGAAATTACCCTTATAAATCTAGCTAACTTCCCTTAAAATACAACTCAATCAGTTATGCAATCGGAGATTATTCGTGCAACAACCCATCACACCTGGCAGATATCAACATTTTAAGGGCAACTTTTACCGTGTTTTGTATTTAGCAACACACAGTGAAACAGAGGAAGAATTAGTGATATATCAGCCAGAGTATGGTGAACGAGGCATTTGGGCGCGCCCTCTTTCCATGTTTATGGACACGGTAGAGCGCGATGGCAAAGTTCAGCAACGCTTTATACGCGTATCGGATTGACGAGGAATTTAAATGTGAGCAACTAATTTGCCGAGGTTTTGGTTATGCGCCATAACCTCATGCAACTGTTTCATATCCTGCCAAGCAGCCACTTGGTGCACTGTTGGCTTAAGAACTTGTTGCTCAAACAAAGGTAAACAGCGCTGTTTAAACAAACTAACTAACTCAGTTTTGTATTGATCGCTACGGTTTCTCAAAGTAGACGCCTTAACACTGCCCCGCTTTAACAACAGCTTAGCGATATCGAATTGCTCACAATAGCGCCCTGACAGCATAGCAAGCACGACTATCTCTCCATCGCGAGCTAACAGCTCGACATTGGTGTTCAGCATATTCCCCGCCACAACATCTAATACAAAATCATAGCCAGTGTTGCTAAAACTTGAAGCGGTCGCCAACACATCTTGCTTTGTGTAAACAATGGTATTATCTGCTCCCAATTGCGCGCAATAGTCTGCTTTTGCTTGGCTTGAGACGGAGACAGTTACCTGGCAATTAAACGCTTTGGCTAGTTGAATGGCAGCGCTACCAATGCCACTGGCACCAGCATGTATAAATACATTGCCGCCTTGTTGTAAATTACCAACAATAAAAAAGGCTTGGCATACGGTAAGAAAAGTTTCTGCAATACTGGCTGCCTCTTCATCACTTAAACGATTTGGCTTTTTGATGGCATGTCCTGCATGAATAACAACATACTCCGCATAGCCGCCTCCAGCGACTAAACCAAATACACTTTCGCCTACGGAAAAATCAGTCACGCCTTCGCCAAGTTCAACTACTTCTCCAGATACTTCGAGGCCTGGAATATCAGATTCACCTTTTGGCGGTGGGTATTTTCCTGCAACTTGCAGCAAATCGGCTCTATTTATACCAATCGCGTTTATTTTTACCAACAGTTGACCTGCACCAACGAGTGGCATTGGCCTTTGAGTAAATGAAAGTTGTTTGTTTCTTACTTCTAATGCTTTCACAACATAAACAGCAGTTAAGCTAGTCTCTAACCTATTGAAAAGAAGGGAACAGATTGCCACTCTACTTGTTTAGCGTCAACATTAGAAACTTCAGATTCCTCTGATCCATGCTGTAACCATTCAATCATGTCTTTTACTTGCTGTTCTTCGCCGCACATAAGAACTTCCACGCTTCCATCGTCAAGATTTTTTGCATAGCCGCTTAACTGATGATCTATTGCCTGTTGTTGGGCAGACATTCTAAAATAAACTCCTTGAACGCGACCGGAAACGTTTGCTAAGTAGCTTACTTTCATCGATTAACCTCGCTTATTATTAAATATAAATTTGCACCCTAATTCGGCATTACTTAAAATTTGCGCCATACATCCTTATCTAAGTATAGGCACATGTCAGCAAGAATTTATTTAAATGTTGGTAGAGAAAAATCTTTATTGCGAAAACACCCTTGGATTTTTTCGAAAGCTATCTCAAAAATCAAAGGAAATCCGTCACTTGGCGAAACTGTAGATGTTTTTGATAATAAGGGAAATTGGTTAGCAAAAGGCGCTTTTTCACCACAATCTCAAATCCGAGTCAGGGTTTGGACATTCGATATGCAAGAAGAAATAGATCGCTCCTTCTTCTATCGAAAACTAGAAAACGCGAAAAATCGACGCACATTTTTTATTGAACAAGGTAATTTAACCGGATATCGACTAATCGCAGCAGAGTCGGACGGCCTACCTGGCATTACCATTGATGTTTATGACAATATTATTGTCTGCCAAATGTTAAGTGCAGGCGCTGAATTTCATAAACATACGGTCGTTAATTGTTTAACCGAGCTTTATCCTGAGCACAGCATCTATGAACGTTCTGACGTCGATGTGCGCAAGAAAGAAAGTTTGGAACTAACCACAGGTTGGCTGCATAAGCCACTAGAAACTACGCAAACACAAATTAGCGAATACGGCGTTAACATTCTGGTTGATGTTGAACAAGGTCATAAAACTGGTTTCTATCTTGACCAACGCGAATCGAGACGCGTTGCTGGAACCTACGCCAAAGGTAAAAACGTGTTGAACTGCTTTTCTTACACAGGCACCTTCGCACTGCATTGCGTTAAACAAGGTGCAGCAAAAGTAACCAATGTCGACGTATCGCAAACAGCGCTTGATCTAGCTAAGCAAAATGCCGAATTAAATACGCTCGATTTGTCGAAAATAGACTTTGTTAAAGACGACGTGTTCGCCCTTCTGCGCAAATATAAAAAAGACAACGTAACCTTTGACATGATCGTATTAGATCCGCCAAAGTTTGTGCATTCAAAGGCAGAGCTAACACGCGCTTGTCGCGGGTACAAAGACATTAACATGCTAGCCATGCAGCTGTTGGTACCTAACGGCTTACTACTGACGTTTTCTTGCTCAGGTTTAATGGATGCGAATCTATTCCAAAAAGTGGTTGCTGATGCTGCGTTGGATGCCAAAAGAGAAGCTTTTATCGTTGAGCGCTTGCAACAGGCACCTGACCACCCTATTGCCAGTAATTATCCAGAAGGCTATTACCTAAAAGGCCTTGTGCTACAGGTAAATTAAAAAAGGAGGCGTTTGCCTCCTTTTTTGTGTCTGGTTTTGTTTACTAAACAGCTAAGCAAAACTTAATTTAATAAAGGCGCAACAATAAGCCACGGAAATTAACAACCCTATACACAAAATAGCTTTCTCTTTTACTGTTTGCTGGGGTTTATGTTTAATAACGTGAATTGATCTAATCACTGTACTGGGTATGGTAAGTAGCAAACTTAGAATCGCTGGTAAAATGCCTAAGATAAAACCAAAACCAACCCCTGCATTGTTGGGATCTGAAAACAAAGCGACAAAGGTAAACCAAACTATAGCGATTACAAAGAAGATACTGCCAAGCATTATTGAAAAGATTGCCATGGTTAAGAACCCTTATACTTCCAAGTCCAAGAGTTATATTCAATTAAACGTTTGTCTGACAAATTACTCGTGCATTTATCTAGTACGATGGGATAGTTTTTGTTTACAACATTTTCACTATTATTCGCAAAAAACCAAAACTCAGCTTTCTCAATTAAATAAGATATATCAGAAAAACGCCTCTTAGAGTCATAAAATACTGCGTACAATTCACCGGAGTTTTTATATATTTCAACATAAGAAGTTTTATTATCACAGAAATAAGCTACGGCCATATGCTGAGCAGAAAGCCTTGTTCTATATAACCCTATTTTATCCAAATTTATATCTACAAGATATTCCGCATGCTTTTCTTCGTCAATCCATACGTGTTCTATCATTACCTTTTCGTCTTCATAGAAACATGTAGCCGTATAAACAATACTCCCTTCTTCAAAATGTTTTGCTAAAGCCATAAAATCAGATCCATCTGGGCAAGTATCTGAATATTTATCCCCTGGATAAATATCGGAAGAAAGGTTTGTTTTAAAAAATGGCTCTAAATTAGTAAAAAACGGATAATGATTCACGTCTTCCTTCTCAGGACTAAATAATGTAAAAAGCATTAAAGTTAAAATCATTTTCAAGGGCATTAGCTACATCTTTAAAATAAATTTAGGAGTTCATTTAGAATCGTCGTTTAACAATACGGACATTAACTGCCAAACGAATCATTATCTAAAATGAATACATTTCCGTTTACTATCTCATAGGGAGGCATTAATAAACTCCAACTTTTTTCCGTTTGACCGGATACAGGCCTGCCATCATATGTAAACTGGCGAAACGAGCATGGGTCCTCTAGTGTTCCTGCGTTTTTATTTTCAATTATCATACAACCACTTTCATTCCTGACAGCAAAAAGAACAACTATACCTTCTTTTGAAACTCTATCGGATAATGAAGTAGCCTCGTCTAAAATAGTTGTTATCGGCTGCCCATATATCTCTTCAAATTTGGCAATTTGAGCCTTATAACTTTTAACTGAATCGCTAGTTCTATTATTCGCAATGGATATTAGTTGAGTTTTGTTTAGTTTAAAGACTAAAACTGGATACCCGCGCCATTCTACGGATACATGTTCCCCTGCTTTTATGTTGGACAGTTCTATTTTGATCTTGTCAGATTCAACAGCAACACTTTTAAAGCAAAACCCGATAATGACAATCAATAGAGAAAATTTATTCATGGTTTCTGTATGTTCCTAAAACAATAGATTATGTTTTTTCGATTTTGATGTAAGACAATTCAGCACAACAATCTTTGTTTTTTATATTTGGTTTCTCAGGGTGTCTTATTTACTCTGTTGCCTACCTTCGAATAGAGCACTAATTATTTCTTTGAATTCTTCAGGTTTATTGTTTAGGTCTATTAAAACTTTGAATGGGTTACCATTTAAAGAATAACTAAGATAAACACCACATTGGTCATACGCATCAGGTTCTCCATAAACCACCTCATTTTCCTTCAAGCTAGGAAAAACTATTGAGAAAACCCAAGAGTGTTTCGTCCACTCTTCTTTAGTAGCCTTTTGTCCTTTAAATACATAATCAAATGGCTTACCTGCAAAAAAGCTATCGGTGGTATCCACCTTATAGGTGTCTGCATCTATTCTATGCATGGTAGCGCAATTATCCACACATTCACCGCAATATTTTCCCCAAACCAAATAGTCTAATGACTCTGATTTAGCTTTCATCGTCGTAAGCAAAATTAAGATTGTTAAGTAGAATACTCTCATAGCATTTAACGCCTTACCAGTTACGGTGGGTGTCTTAGTTATTCTTTAAATTCACACACTAAATCATTAATTAAAACAGTAAAATACTAACTTGAATTCTACTTATCAATAGAGCAAACACAACGAGCAGTGCAACATAACCTAATCCCCATTGAGGGTTGCCGATAGTGGTTTTTGATGATCACGCATGAGTTCTTCATGGACGAAGAACAAGGTGAAATAGGACATGGATGTGCTATTGAGACGATGCGTCGACATCATTAAAAAACAATAGCGGGGTCGTCAAACCGAGTTGGGGCGTGGGGGTATGCCCTAGGGGTGTCACGCAACACCCCTGGGCTATTGCTCCTTTAGGAGTAATAACCCAAGAAAGTTTGAAACTACACCGCTATATTCGGTGAAATTTCATAGTTGTTAAGGCAAAAAATTTTTGCTCAAAACTAAAGTTCGTCATTCTTAAAAGTAGCGATACTATCGTTACTATCAGACGAGACAAATTGCGCCTTAATCTCAGATTTAGACTTAGTCACAAGTTCGCCGTTAGAGCCAACGGTCATCATTTGATCGGAATCTAAATGCTTGGCTTGATAAGCCATTACTAATTGCACCGCATGACCACGTTGCGCCTCACTAGCAACTGAACCATCAGGCCATTTACCTGTTTCAGCACAAAAACTTAAGCGCTCATAAAGCTCTGGTGTCATATTATTGACGAGTGTTTCAATGTTCATACGTTACTTTCTTTTCTTCTTAAGCACGATGTTCCATGCGCGCGTTAAAATGTACAAACAAAAACCTGCCGCACTGGTAATAATCGTCGCTAAGTACTGCCAAGAGCCTGGCTGAAAGTTTTGCCAGTAAAGCGTAAGGAAACCACCACAAAACAGCAATAACGCAATAAAGGATAAATTAGTTACACGCGCTGCGCGTCTAGCTTTATTAATGCTTTCTATCGCTTTTAATTTTTCACTATCAAGATTAACTAAGTCGATACCGCAATGAGAGCAGGTTTTAGCTTTATCTGAAATCTTTTTGTTGCACGCTGGGCAGTTAATAACAGCCATAAAATTTAATACTCCTAGGTTATTACCCTGCTATTTTAACGAGAATCCAAAAAAAAAGCGCCCTGTTCTGGCGCTTTTTTCATATTTTTAAAGAGAGTGGTTATTTATCTTTGTTAACCCAGTGGTCCGCATTTTTAATGCCGAGTTTTTCTGGATCAAAACTAAACTCTTCAACACCCGCTTTTTGCTGTGCTTCATAGTCTTTCAGCGCTTTTAATGCTGGTTTAGCAACGAAGAAGATTGCGATAATACCAATAATGTTTAACCATGCCATTAAACCAACACCAACATCGCCCATGCCCCAAGCAGCGCCAGGTTGCGCTATTGTGCCGTAAAATACAGCAGACATAAGCACAACTTTTAACACGAAGCGTAACGCTGGTATTTTAATGGTACGGTTAATGTATGACACATTGTTTTCTGCAATAAAGTAGTAAGCCAATACGGTTGTAAACGCAAAGAAGAACAAGGCTACCGCAATAAATGGTTTACCAAAACCTGATAACACACTATCTACCGCTATTTGGGTAAACGCTGGGCCGTTAATTACCGTATCTGCACTAAGGTTTTGAACAACAAATTCTGTCGCACCGTCTGGCATTACGTTATAAGACTGTGTGATCAAAATCATAAACGCTGTTGCAGAACATACGAACAAGGTATCAATGTAAACAGAAAACGCTTGTACTAAACCTTGCTGCGCAGGGTGCGAGACTTCAGCTGCTGCTGCCGCATGTGGGCCTGTACCTTGACCTGCTTCGTTAGAATAAACACCACGTTTTACACCCCAACCAATTGCTGCACCAAAGCCTGCCATTGGCGTGAATGCATCGGCGAAAATCATACCGATAATGCCTGGAAGCATATCGATGTGAAGCGCAATCATTGAACATGCAATAATGATGTAAGCTAATGCCATAAATGGCACTACGATTTGTGTGAAGCTTGCGATACGTTTAACACCACCAAAGATAATGAATCCAAGTAGTAAAACGATAAATACCGCGGCATACACTTTAGTTAGTGCAAGTTCACCAAACACAGAATCAATTGATCCACCCGTACCAAATACGTTAACTAATGAATCACCGATACCATTTGATTGAACCGCTGGCAGTAACAAACCACAAGCAAGGATTGTCGCTAATGCAAACATCCACGCGTACCATTTTTGACCTAAGGCTTTTTCAATGTAATACGCTGGACCACCACGGTATACGCCATCTTCCTGCTCTTTATAAATTTGAGCATTGGTTGATTCAATGTAAGCCGTCGCTGCACCGAAAAATGCTACAACCCACATCCAAAATACCGCACCAGGGCCACCAAAACCGATAGCCGCTGCTACACCCGCGATATTACCGGTACCAACACGGCCCGATAACGATACGGCGAGCGCTTGGAATGATGAAATCCCCTGCTCTGAACTCTTATTGTTTAACAACAAGCGCCACATTTCACCGAAATGGCGAAACTGAACGCAACGCGTCACAATGGTAAAAAATAAACCTGCCCCTAAGCACAAATAAATTAGCGCTGGGCTCCAAATTACACTATTTAGCGCATCGACAAACTCTTGCACATTTAACTCCTGAACTGCGTTTAAGCATTATTATTATGATCGGGTAAATAAAAGCCCGAAAGGGTCACTTTCGGGCATACCTGTTATTGTTTTATCGTAAATCATCTACGATTTGATAGATAGCAGACAATGTGTCTCTACCTAATAAAGCACTGCGACCGTCATTCCAACCGACGATTTCATCGGGCAGAAGAATATTGTCTTTAAATGGCATCTCTACTGTATAAGCTAGGCAGTTAAAGTTGTTGCCTACCCAGTTAGAGGCCACAGTAAGGTTTGCTTGACCTGGTTCGTCAATGTCATAACCTTTGTCATCTTGAAACTCTGGTGTTATCGCCAACAAGGTTGCTTTGAATTGTTCTTGCAACTGATGCATCTTGTCGTCCCACGCTGGCACGCCTTCACAACCGCTAACAAAGTTGTACGGCAGCGCTTCATCTCCGTGGATATCAAGGTGCATATCAACGCCAGTCTCAACCATTTTTTGCCTAACGTAATAGACCTCAGGGCTGTTCTCTATTGAAGGCTGTTGCCATTCTCTGTTGAGGTTTACACCATTTGCATTGGTTCTTAAGTGCCCTCTGTAGCTCCCGTCTGGGTTCATGTTAGGCACCAAATAAAACACTGCTTTGTTCAGTAAAGCACGCGCTGCACCGTCGTCTTCATCAAGCAATCTATCGATAAAACCTTCCATAAACCACTCTGCCATGGTTTCACCTGGATGTTGACGTGCCGTTAGCCAAATAGACTTTTTGCCTTCAGCTACTTCGCCTACTTGCAGCAAGGTAATGTCACGACCATCGATGGTTTGGCCAAGGACTTGCATTTGGCAATCTAAATGGTGTTGTGCGCTATGAATAAGATCTTGGTGACGCTCATAGCTATATGGCGCAAAATAAGCGAAATATACGCTGTCATGCTCTGGAATAAAGGTAATGGTCAGTGTTTGACCGTCATAGCTAGTGGGTACTCTGAACCAATGTTCACGATCATAAGAGGCAACCGCTTGATAATCGTCCCAACCTTCTACATAAGCCGCTTGGCCTGCATTTTTAATATGCATAACGTGTTTGATATGGGCGGTATTATGCAGTTTAAAATGAAACCACTGGTAAAAATCAGAATCTTTATCTTGTTTAATTTCCAGAGCAATATTTTCTGGATCAGACGCGTCTAAAACGCGGATATTACCACTATCAAAATTGTCGGTAATATATGGCAAGGTGACAGACATAACCTGTTTCCGTATGTGCTGATGAAAGTGCACCTAAGTGTATACAAAACTGAGAAAGGATGACAGTGGCTTTTACTATTTAATTAGTAAGGTTCTAGCAAGCATACCGACTTCTGTAGAATAACCCATCGACTTAGCAACAACCTTGTTGTGTTTATCCACTAAATAATAGCTTGGATAGCCCTTAATTTTGAAACGATGCTTCATTTGATTGTCGCCTAGCAAAATAGGAAAAGATAATTCATGGCGCGAAACAAATTGTTTTACCGCATCCTCGTTTTCGTAGTCTAAGGCGATTGCATACACTTCGATATCTAAGCCCTGCTGATGAAAGCTCTCTAAGTTATCAATACTAAAGTTGCATACCTGACACCAAGGCGCGAAGAAGTACACGAGCTTTGCTTTACCTGGTGTTGCAATGCTAATTTGTTCGCCAGAAAGTGACGTCATAGTTTCGGCAGATTGACTGACGTCTTGATTAATTTCAAGCATGTCGAGCTCTTTAAACCAGCTAAAAAGCAGGAAAAGTCCGACAAAAAACAATGCTTGAATAAGAAGATTTTTGATCATGATGACATTTAATAAACAGCGTTAGGATTTAAGAAAGATGTTTTGACTAAATACTTTCAAAAAAAAACCGGTGAAAACACCGGTTTTTTCTTTATCCGTTTAACCTTACTTTGCGCTAAGCACAGTTAGGCCATGCATATACGGCACTAATACTTCTGGTACCTGAATGCTACCATCGGCTTGTTGGTAGTTTTCTAGCACAGCAACAAGTGTGCGCCCTACCGCAAGGCCAGAACCATTTAGCGTGTGCATTAATTCAGGTTTGCCTGTTTCACTATTTCTAAAACGTGCTTGCATACGACGCGCTTGGAAATCACCCATGTTTGAACAAGAAGAAATTTCTCTATAGGTGTTTTGCGCTGGCAACCACACTTCAATATCAAAGGTTTTTGTTGCACTAAAACCAATGTCACCAGTACAAAGCACTACGGTTCTGTATGGCAATTCCAGCTTTTCTAAAATCACTTCGGCATGACGCGTTAGTTCATCTAGTGCTGTAAATGAATCTTCTGGTTTTACTAACTGTACCATTTCGACCTTGTCGAATTGGTGCTGACGAATCAAGCCTCTAATGTCACGGCCTGAAGAGCCTGCCTCGCTACGAAAACATGGCGTGTGCGCACACATTTTAATCGGAAGGGCTTTGTCTTCAACAATCTCATCACGTACTAAGTTGGTTAACGGTACTTCCGCTGTTGGGATCAGTGAAAATTTACGATTCGCTAAATCGGTATGGAAAAGATCTTCGCCAAACTTAGGCAATTGACCTGTACCGTATAAAGAGTCGTGATTAACAAGATAAGGTACGTACATTTCTTCGTAGCCGTGCTCTTGTGAATGCACATCAAGCATGAATTGCGCTAATGCACGATGTAATTTAGCGATATGACCACGCATTACAGCAAAGCGCGTACCCGCAAGTTTTGCGCCGCTTTCAAAGTCTAAGCCTTTATCTAATGCTGCCGCTAAATCAACATGATCTTTTACGTCAAAATCAAATGTTTTCGGTGTACCCCAACGACGTACTTCTACGTTGTCGTCTTCGCTATCACCTGCTGGTACTGATTCATGGACTAAATTAGGGATCGCTGAAGCAATCGCGTTGATTTCTGCCAATACATCATTTTGTTCTTGCTTGGCTGCTTCTAGCTTGTCACCTAACTCGCTCACCTCGGCAAGTAATGGCTGAATGTCTTCACCACGTGCTTTTGCTTGACCAATTGATTTTGAACGCGTGTTACGCTCCGATTGCAATTCTTGCGTTTTAACTTGAATTGCTTTTCTAGACTCTTCTAAAGCAGTTAATTTAGCGACATCTAATTCAACACCGCGCTTTGCTAGCGCCTGTGCAGTAGTTTCTATATCTGAACGTAAAAGTTTTGGATCAAGCATTGTTTATCACGTGTCTATCTAGTTGTTACGACAAAAAGTCCTATTGCTGCTGCGCCAATGCACAGCACCACATTTAAAAATACATTTAGTATGGCTTTTATTGTTTGCCCTTCTTGGAACAATAAAAATGTATCTAATGAAAACGTTGAAAACGTTGTTAATGCACCGAGAAAGCCAATCGTAAGCAGGGTTTTCGTCGGTGATGGCTCAATTATACCCTGTTCGAGCATGCCATATAAGATACCCATGATTAATGAGCCCGTGATATTAACGGTCAAGGTGGCAAAAGGAAAGCCCTTTCCGAAGAAATGTAACATTATTTCAGAGACAAAAAAACGGAGACTGGCACCTGCGGCGCCACCAATAGCGACATACACATAAATCAGCCAGTGGCTAATAGCGTTGCTCATCACTTTCCTCGTTTAGTGTTTGTAAAAATTCTAGCTTCTGTTTTAGTTGTTTTTCCAGCCCTCTGTCAACCGGATGATAAAGCCTAGTATGTTTTAATTCCTCAGGAAAATAACATTCGCCGGCGGCAAAGGCATTTTCTTCATTATGAGCATAGCGGTAACTTTGGCCATGGCCTAACTCCTTGGTGATGCTGCTAGTGGCATTTTTAAGGTGTTTAGGTACATCTAAGCCATTTGACTGCTGTGCCAGCGCTAATGCTTGTTTAAAGGCACTATAGACCGCATTGCTTTTTGGCGCTAACGCCAAATAGACCGTTGCTTGCGCTATGGCTCGCTCTCCTTCTGCAGGCCCGACACGGGAAAATGTATCCCAAGCATTGATCGCAATTTGCATGGCTCTTGGATCGGCATTACCGACGTCTTCACTGGCAATAGCCAATAGTCTGCGCGCAACATAGAGAGGATCGCCTCCAGCAACGAGAATGCGCGCATACCAATATAGCGCCGCATCAGCATCTGACCCGCGCACCGATTTATGAAAAGCGCTAATGAGATCGTAAAAAGCGTCGCCGCCCTTATCGTACATCGCTACCTTATCGCCTGCTACTTGCTCCAATAAAGCCGATGTGATGTTTGCTTCGCTAGCAGATGCCAACGCTTCGACAGCACCTTCAAGTAGGTTTAACAAGCGCCTAGCGTCACCGTCAGCGAGGTTGATAAGCGTGTGCTCGGCTGTCTTTTCTAACTGCAACGACAGCGATTGTTCATCATAATACTGCTTGGCTCTTGCGAGCACTTGCATTAATGCGTCATCGTCTAATTTGTTTAAACGATAGACGCGGGTTCTTGAAATGATTGCACGATTTAATTCAAACGCAGGATTTTCAGTAGTCGCGCCAACAAAAATGATGGTGCCATCTTCAATAAAAGGTAGGAACGCATCTTGTTGGCTTTTGTTAAACCGATGGACTTCATCAATAAATAAGACCGTTCTTTTATTTAGTATCGTTAGGTTGTGCGTTGCTTGTTCTATTGCACCACGTACATCTTTTACACCAGCGGTGACAGCTGACAAACGAATAATTTCAGCATTGGCATGTTTCGCGATAATTTCAGCAAGCGTGGTTTTACCTGTGCCCGGCGGGCCCCAAAAAATCACTGACTGCGGCTGTCCTTGCTCTATTGCCACTCGAAGCGGCATGTCAGCTGATAAGATATGGGTTTGTCCAGAATACTCTGCGATGGTTTGTGGACGCAGTTTAGCAGCTAACGGCAACGCATCATGCGTGGCTTCGTCATTAAAGCCAAAACTAAAATTTTGATTATCGTTGGTCATCTATAAAGGTATCTTCCGGTACAATAAAATCAAATTTGTCCATCTTCATTTTATGATTTTTTCTCACGTTCGAGAGCGTAACAACACTGCGTTGCCCGGTAGCATCCAATAAAGCAAATCCAACCAACTCTTGACCGTTAAAATTAAGCGTTAACGACACCACCTGAGATTGTTGTTCTTTTGATGTGACGACATATGTTTCACTGGCAGTGCTAGTAATGTCATACTTCTGCCATAACGCGTCGTCTGTTGATGTTAACAGTAATATCGGCGTATCCACCACTGAGGTTTGGTAATCAAAAATGGTGACTTGTTCAATAAACGGATCGTAAAACCAAATATTTTCGCCATTTGAAATAATCATAGACTCATCTGGCGACTGCACGTGCCACAATGCTTTGTTTGGCTGGGCGAGCGATAGTTCACCGGTAGAGGATTGTAGCGCATTTTGCTCTTCGTCAAGAATGGTTTGAGAAAAGCTCGCTTGCAAACTTTTAAGTGACGCAAGCTTTTCCATAAGATCTTGCTTAGCGTCTGCTAAAGCGCCCATAGGAACAAACAAACATGCCAACATAACGCCGCGACAACTTTGGCGTGCATGACGCATAAACTCCATAAATACCTCTTAATCTTTTACGGGTGGTGGTGCTAACACTTCTCTAGCACCGTTATGACCAGGTGAGCTTACAACACCCTGCATTTGCATTTCTTCTACGATACGAGCAGCGCGGTTATAACCGATACGGAACTTACGTTGCACACTTGAAATAGACACTCTGCGACTTTCTGTCACAAACATAACCGCCTCATCGTACAGCGCGTCAAGCTCAGATTCGCCATTTTCAGGCTGCTCACCAGGTAACAAAATTTCTTGTTCGCTTTCGCCAGATAAAATTTCATCCAGGTAATTAGGCTCACCACGAGATTTCCAATCACTAACCACGGCATGAACCTCGTGATCGTCAACAAAGGCGCCATGGACACGGGTTGGTACACCACTACCTGGTGGTAGATAAAGCATATCACCTTGGCCAAGCAATTGTTCTGCCCCCTGTTGGTCTAAGATAGTGCGCGAGTCGATTCTTGAGCTCACTTGAAACGCAATACGCGTTGGAATATTAGCTTTGATTAAACCCGTAATAACATCCACAGAGGGTCTTTGTGTTGCAAGCACCAAGTGAATCCCAGCGGCACGTGCCTTTTGCGCTATACGAGCAATAAGCTCTTCGACTTTTTTACCAACAATCATCATCATGTCGGCAAATTCGTCAACAACCACAACAATAGCAGGCAATTTAGTTAACTCTGGCGCCGTTTCATCCATACTTTCGCCTGGTTTCCACAACGGATCAGTTAATGGCTGCCCTGCTTTTATTGCTTGTTCAACTTTTTGATTGAAGCCTTTTAAGTTACGCACACCCATGGCAGACATCAGCTTATAGCGACGCTCCATTTCACCAACACACCATCTAAGGGCGTTAGCGGCCTCTTTCATATCGGTAACCACTTCTGCTAATAAATGTGGAATGCCTTCGTAAACCGATAGTTCAAGCATCTTAGGGTCGATCATAATCAGGCGCACATCTTCTGGCGTTGATTTGTACATCAAGCTCAAAATCATGGTGTTTACACCGACAGATTTACCCGAACCTGTTGTACCTGCAACCAAAAGGTGTGGCATTTTTGCAAGATCAACCACCACAGGGTCACCGGCAATATCCTTACCTAAAACCATGGTTAATGGCGATTTCGACTTAGCAAACTTATCGCACGCGATAACTTCACTGAGGTGCACAATTTCACGATGCTTATTCGGCAGCTCTAGGCCGATCACAGATTTACCTGGAATCACCTCAACAACGCGCACGCTTATAGCAGATAAACTTCGAGCCAAATCTTTAGACAGGTTAGAAATTTTGCTGACTTTCACACCCGGCGCTAGGTCAAGCTCGAAACGAGTAATGACTGGGCCTGGATAAACGGCAACAACCTGCGCTTGTACATTGAAGTCGAGCAATTTTGCTTCAACTAAACGGCTAACCTGATCAAGTTCTTCTTGGTTGATAGGGTTTTCGTTCTTATCCGCTCTATCAAGCAATTCAATGGAAGGCATACCTTTGTACTTATCCATCGACGTTTTAGCGGTTGTTTTTTTCGTTCTGGTAGCAGTAGAAACCTCTTCAACAACATCGTCATCAGCTAATGCTTCGGTTTCAACGTCATCATCTTCTTCAACCACGTCTTCTTTATCTATTGGCGTATTAAGCAATTCGTCAATGTTTAAAAACGGTTCTTCTTTTACTGCTCTAACGCTTTCTTTGCTTTGTTCGTCGTCAGCTTCTTGCAAGGCGGTGAATGCTTGTTTCACTTCTTCTTGCTCCACCATTGGCGTTTGATAGGCTTCAATTTTAACTTTATCTGAGGCCGCATCGTGTTCAATATCGCCGGTACCAAATTTTTCTTTGATAATAGCTGGCACACCCTTCAAGTAGATTGCACCTTTAATGGCATATTCGCCGGTTTTATCAATAAAGGTTAAAAACGAGAATCCTGTCAGTAACACAAAACCACTGCCTAGCAGCATTAAAAATAAGAGATTACTGCCGGCAATAGAAAAATACGGTATGAAAGCACTGCTTGTGTAATCACCTAAAATGCCACCTGCACTAAAATAATGTATGTCATCTGAGTGCATACTTAATAACGCGGTAATGCCTAGTGTGAACAAGATAAAACCGATGATTCTTAACCCCAACGTTAAGTAATCTATCTGCATTAAAGCGTGGATGCGTTGGAACAACATCCAACCCATGACAGCAATAATAAACGGAATAAAATACGCGAAAAAACCAAACACACTCAATAGCATATCGCTTAGGTAGGCACCTACCGCGCCGCCTAAATTACGAATAGGTGTCTGATAGCCGGTTTGAGACCAACCAGGATCTGCTGGGTCAAACGTATAGATTGCCAGCATGAGAAACATGGAAAAGACCGTCGTGACCAACAGACCTGCTTCTAACAGTCGTTGTACGCCGGTTAACTGATTAGGTTGAGAATGCGTTTCTGAAGACAATGTTACATCCATGAATTTCTTATAATATTAACTCTAAAATACCAGACAAATGGTTATGAATAAATACTTGGCATCAACAAACAATCATATATTTACTGGAATGTTTTCCGTAGATTTCACTTCTTCCATCACAACATAAGTTCTGCTCTCGCTCACTGCAGGCAACCTTAATAAGGTATCTCCCAGCAATTCACGATACGCAGCCATATCTGCAACGCGCGTTTTCAACAAAAAATCAAAATCACCAGAGACCAAGTGACACTCTTGAATGACAGGTATTTCTTGTACGGCTTTTGAAAATTCGTCAAACACGTCTGGCGATGTTTTTGTTAAAGTAATTTCTACGATAACCAACAATGCGGCGCCAAGTTTAGTTGGGTTTAAACGAGCGCTGTAGCCCATTATAAATCCGTCTAACTCGAGTCGTTTTACTCTTTCCAAACAAGGTGTTGGACTTAACCCCACGCGTCTGGACAACTCTACATTTGAGAGTCTGCCATCTCGTTGAAGTTCCGTTAAAATATTTTTGTCTATACGATCCAACTGCCTATCTTCCATCTTCACGACACTTTCCTCTTAAAAATTGCCCGATATTGAAATTATATATCGTTTGGAGCGGGATTACAGCAGGATATTCTATTAAATTATCAATATACTAGCATCTTATAAATTACAGCAAAGTGCTATACTTTTTACGTTTTCTGACAGAGAGATAACTATGATTATTGGTGTACCAAAAGAAATTAAAAACCACGAATACCGCGTTGGCATGGTTCCAGCAAGTGTACGTGAGTTAATCAACCACGGTCACAAAGTGCTAGTGGAAACACAAGCAGGTATCGGTATTGGTTTTACTGACCAAGATTATATTGACGCAGGTGCTGAGATATTAGCTACCGCACAAGACGTTTTCGCTCAAAGTGAAATGATCGTTAAAGTAAAAGAGCCACAAGCTGTTGAACGAGCGATGTTACGTGAAGGTCAAATACTATTCACATACCTGCACTTAGCACCTGATTTACCTCAAACACAAGATCTTATCGACAGCAAAGCGGTATGTATTGCTTATGAAACAGTCACGGATAACCAAGGTGGTTTACCACTACTTGCACCAATGAGTGAAGTCGCTGGCCGTATGTCAATTCAAGCAGGTGCACAAGCTTTAGAGAAATCTAATGCGGGTCGCGGTATGTTGTTAGGTGGCGTACCTGGCGTTGAACCAGCTAAAGTCGTTGTCATTGGCGGTGGTATGGTTGGTGCAAATGCCGCGCAAATGGCTGTAGGCATGGGCGCAGATGTTGTAGTACTTGACCGTAATATTAACGTTTTACGTAAACTAGACGCTCAGTTTGGCAACAAAATCAAAGCAATCTACTCTACTGCAGACGCATTAGAAAAGCATGTATTGGAAGCTGACCTTGTTATCGGTGGCGTATTAATCCCTGGCGCGGCAGCACCTAAGCTAGTGACCAAAGAACATATTGCCAATATGAAGCCAGGCGCGGCTATTGTAGATGTGGCTATCGACCAAGGTGGTTGTATTGAAACGTCTAAGCCAACCACGCATGCAGATCCAACTTACATCGTTGATGATGTTGTACACTACTGTGTTGCTAACATGCCTGGCGCTGTACCACGTACGTCTACGTTTGCACTTAACAATGCTACTTTGCCTTACATCATCCAACTGGCAAACAAAGGTTATAAGCAAGCACTTTTAGATAACCAGCACTTACTTAATGGTTTGAATGTTATTAATGGTCACATTACCTGTGAAAGCGTTGCTGAAGCGCTTAACTTTGAGTATGTACCTGCAAGCAAAGCGTTGAATGACTAAAATCGCTTAAAATTTAAACGAAATAAGAGCAGCAATTCGCTGCTCTTTTTTTTGATTAACCGGTAGTAAAAAAAACGATACAAAAAGTTATAAAAAAATTTGATTTTTGCACTTGAGTTATCGCACCATTGCCCCAAACTATACAGCTAAATATTTTCTTCGGAGACGCAAATGAGCGACGTAAGACATTGCCCTTTATTGATTTTAGGTTCTGGCCCAGCGGGTTATACAGCAGCCGTTTATGCTGCACGTGCAAACATGAACCCAGTATTAATCACAGGCATGCAACAAGGTGGTCAATTAACGACTACAACTGATGTAGAAAACTGGCCTGGTGACGCAGATGACCTTACTGGTCCGGCGTTGATGGAACGTATGCAAGCGCATGCTGAAAAATTTGAAACTGAAATAGTTTTCGACCATATCAATGAAGTGACACTAACTGAGCGCCCTTTCCGATTAAAAGGTGACAGTGGCGAATATACCTGTGACGCATTGATTATTTGTACAGGTGCATCTGCGCAGTATTTAGGTTTACCTTCTGAAGAAGCCTTTATGGGTAAAGGTGTATCGGCATGTGCAACTTGTGACGGATTCTTCTATCGCAATCAAAAAGTTGCTGTAGTTGGTGGTGGTAATACGGCTGTTGAAGAAGCATTGTATTTATCAAACATCGCATCTGAAGTGCACCTTATCCACCGTAGAGATACCTTTAGAAGTGAAAAAATCTTAACTCAGCGTCTTATGGACAAGGTTGAGAATGGTAACATCGTATTGCACTTAGACAGAACATTAGATGAAGTCTTAGGCGATAACATGGGTGTTACGGGACTACGTTTAAAAGATACGAAGTCTGATAGCACAGAAGAAATTGATGTGGCTGGTGTATTTATTGCGATTGGTCATAAACCAAATACCGATATCTTCAAAGGTCAACTTGACATGAAAGATGGTTATTTAACGATCGAAAGCGGTACACAAGGCAATGCTACGCAAACTAGCATTGAAGGTGTTTTTGCTGCGGGTGACGTTGCTGACCATATTTATCGTCAAGCTATCACTTCTGCCGGCTCTGGTTGTATGGCGGCATTAGATGCAGAACGTTATTTAGACGCTAAAGGCTAAATAACCATGACAAGTCAGGCTTTGTATTGGCTCAGCGATGAAAGCCTGACATTCCCCTCCCATGATTACGCGTTAAGCGATCCAAACGGTTTACTTGCCTTAGGTGGTGATCTTTCACCGCAGCGCATTATTGCAGCATACAAGCACGGTGTATTTCCTTGGTTTAATGAAGGCGATCCAATTATGTGGTGGAGCCCGAACCCGCGGGCAATACTGCATTGCGAAGATATTCATGTAAATCGTACCCTAGCAAAGTTCATTCGAAAGCGCCCTTTTACCGTCACCATCAACAATGCTTTTAGCGAAGTTATTGATGCTTGTTCTGATGCACCTTTTCGCCAAGAAGAAAGTTGGATAACAAGTGACATGATTACAGCATACGAGCAGCTGCATCAATTAGGGTTTGCTCACTCTATTGAGGTATGGCAAGAAGACGCACTAGTCGGTGGACTTTATGGTGTTGCTATCAATGGCTACTTTTCAGGTGAATCGATGTTTTATAGTCAAGCCAACGCGTCAAAAATCGCCCTTTTCGCACTAAGTAAACATCTTTTATTGCACGGCATTAATATGATCGATTGCCAAATACAAAATGACTTTCTAGCTTCGATGGGCAGTCAGGAAATTTCGCGACAACACTTCTTAAATCAACAAAGCGCCGCCATTAATCAAACCGTTAGCAGTGAGCTTTGGCGACCACAAACGATTTCATATTAACCATTGAGCAAGAAGTCTTTTTGGGTATAAACTAAAACAAACCCAGCCGGTATTATCTGCGCTATGAATTATCAGTTCGGTCTCACCAAAACCTTTCCGTGCAATTACTTGCCAGAGCAATCTGAGCGTTTATTGGTAGCAGTGGATGAAGCGCTCCACAATAGTGAAAAATACTTATGGCTTTTACATAATGGCTTCCGTCGCAGTGGCAGTTCTATCTACAAACCTCACTGCGAAGCTTGCAAGGCATGCCAATCTATTCGGGTGGTGTGTAAACAGTTTACGCCTAGCAAGAGTCAAAAACGCTTAGCAAAAAAGAACAAACATTTTACCGTTAAAGTTAGCCACGAATTAAAGGATAGCTATTTTGAACTATACAGCCAATATATAGAGGCTTTCCATCAAGATGGCAGCATGTTCCCTGCAAAATATGAACAATTTAACGATTTTATCAACTCGAATGTATGCGATTACGTGTTCTTAGAAATCTATGATGACACAACGCTTATCTCTGTTGCTGTAACCGATGTATTTCACAACGCGCTGTCTGCAGTTTATACCTTTTACCACCCCGACTATCGTAAAAATAGCATTGGCATGTACTCTATTCTTGAGCAAATAAAGTTAGCCAATCATTGGCAAAAAGACCTGCTTTTTCTTGGCTATCAAATCGACGATTGTCAAAAAATGAACTACAAAACAAAGTTTTATCCTCATGAAAAGCTCATTGATAACGTGTGGCAAATTACACAAGTAGAATAATTAATCAGTTCTAGCTGACTAAATTGGCAACAATTCTCGATAATTTACGCGTTTAGGCTTTACATTGCCTTTGCAATTGGGCATGATCTGCGCAGTTTTATTGCACACAACACTTTTTAGAGGTTTAACGCCCTATGGCGAAAGAAGAAAATATTGAAATGCAAGGTACGGTGTTAGAGACCTTACCAAATACTATGTTCCGTGTTGAACTTGAAAACGGTCACGTTGTGACAGCTCATATTTCAGGTAAAATGCGTAAAAACTACATTCGTATCCTAACAGGCGATAAAGTAACGGTTGAATTAACACCTTACGATTTGTCTAAAGGCCGCATTATTTTCCGTGCAAGATAATAGTCTTTCATAAAAAAAGCCCTGCAACTGCAGGGCTTTTTTTATTGTCTTAAGAGTGCTCTTCGAGCAATGGCTTTTTCTGCTCGCAGGTTACACATAGTTTGTCGCTCTTGACACTGATCTTAGCAATACCACCTTTAGTTAGATCACCGAATAAGAGTTCATGGGCAAGCGGCTTCTTAAGTTGCTCTTGAATTAAGCGCGCCATTGGACGTGCACCCATCGCTTTATCATAACCATGTTGTGCTAACCAACGCTTAGCTTCTTTGGTCAACTCAAGCGACACACCTTTTTCATCAAGCTGTGCCTGCAGTTCTACGATAAATTTATCTACCACTTGCGCGATAACTTCGTCAGATAAGTGATTAAACCAAACGATGTTATCCAAACGGTTTCTAAATTCAGGTGAGAACACGCGATTGATTTCGTCTTTGGCATCAAAGCTGTGGTCTTGTTGCTTAAAGCCAATTGATTTGCGTTGTGTTTCAGCAACACCAGCATTCGTGGTTAACACCAAAATGACATTACGGAAATCTGCTTTACGACCGTTGTTATCGGTTAAAGTACCGTGATCCATTACTTGCAGAAGAATGTTATAAACATCGCTATGTGCTTTTTCAATTTCGTCGAGCAATACAACAGCGTGAGGATGCTTAATTACAGCATCGGTTAACAAACCACCCTGCTCATAACCAACATAACCTGGTGGTGCACCAATTAAACGACTAACGGCATGCTTCTCCATATACTCAGACATATCAAAGCGAAGCAACTCCACGCCCATTAGTTTAGCTAACTGTTGCGTTACTTCCGTTTTACCAACACCTGTAGGTCCTGCAAAAATGAACGAGCCTACCGGCTTTTCATCATTACCTAAACCTGCGCGAGATAAACGGATAACACTGCACAACTCTTCAATTGCGTGATCTTGGCCAAACACAACCAATTTCAGGTTTCTGTCTAACGTTTTAAGGCCATCTAACTCAGATGACGATACTGATTTCTCAGGAATACGCGCCATTTTAGCGACAATAGCCTCAATATCATTATTGTTAATTTGTTTCTTGCGCTTAGACTCACTCACCAGTTGCTGTTTAGCACCGGCTTCGTCGATTATATCGATGGCTTTGTCTGGCAAAAAGCGTTCATTAATATACTTATCGGCAAGCTGTGCTGCCGCGTGTAAAGCATTAGCAGTATATTTGATGCCGTGATGGGCTTCATACTTTTCTTTTAAGCCATGCAAAATCTTGGTTGTGTCTTCAACGCTAGGTTCTGTCACGTCGATTTTCTGGAAGCGACGCGCCAATGCCCTATCCTTTTCAAAAATGCTTTGGTATTCCTGATAGGTAGTTGAACCAATACAGCGAAGTTTACCCGCAGACAGCAAAGGTTTAATCAAATTTGATGCATCCATCATACCGCCAGAGGCAGCACCTGCACCGATAATGGTGTGGATTTCATCAATA
This sequence comes from Thalassotalea agarivorans, assembly GCF_030295955.1. NCBI lineage: Bacteria > Pseudomonadati > Pseudomonadota > Gammaproteobacteria > Alteromonadales > Colwelliaceae > Thalassotalea > Thalassotalea agarivorans. Next base: position 1,603,185 of record NZ_AP027363.1, on the reverse strand, counting down.
AACAGTATGGCTTTCTTATCTTTTTCTAAATCTTTAAGTAATGACTTAAAGCGTTTTTCAAAATCGCCTCGGTATTTAGTTCCTGCAAGTAATGCGCCCATATCCAGCGAATAAATGGTCGCTTCTTGCAAGAACACTGGCGCTTCATCCGACACGATTAAGTTAGCTAAACCCTCTGCGATAGCTGTTTTACCAACACCAGCTTCACCAACATATAAAGGATTGTTTTTGCGACGGCGAGACAGTACCTGCAAGGTACGCTCCATTTCATCTTGGCGACCAATCAATGGATCGATATTGCCTTTTAACGCCTCTTCATTGAGGTTAACCGCAAAGTTTTCTATCGTGCGCGGTTCTTCTTGCTCTGTTGGCCTGACGTCTTCATGCACTGTTTCTTCGTCAGGTTTACTGATGCCATGAGAAATATAGTTAACGATATCTAGTCGACTAATATCTGACTTTTTCAAGAAATAAGCTGCTTGCGACTCCTGTTCACTAAAAATAGCGACCAGTACATTGGAGCCGGTAACTTCACTTTTACCTGATGACTGTACGTGAAAGACCGCACGTTGCAATACGCGTTGGAATCCAAGCGTTGGCTGCGTTTCTCTTTCTTCGTCACCTTCAGGAATGACAGGTGTTGTTTCACCAATAAATTGTTCAAGGTCTGTACGGAGTTTGTGCATATCGGCTCCACACGCCGACAGCGCGTCGTTAGAAGATGGGTTGTCTAACAGCGCCAATAGAAGATGCTCTACCGTCATAAACTCATGACGAGACTCTTTCGCTTTTCGAAATGCTACATTTAACGAAACTTCTAAGTCTTTATTTAGCATTAATCACTCCACTTCTTACACGTTAATAACAGCTTCATTAGGCTTGTTCCATGGAACAGCGTAATGGGTGTTGATGAGATTTTGCATACCTGCTTACTTGATTGACCTTCATTTCGGCAACTTCAGCAGTGTAGGTACCGCACTTCCCTTTACCTTCATAATGTATAGTAAGCATTACGTCTGTTGCTTGATCTGAGTTCATATTAAAAAACTTGCACAACACATCAACAACAAAATCCATTGGCGTATAATCGTCGTTTAGAAGCACAACATTATACATTGGAGGCTTCTTAACCTGTTGTTCTATACGCTCTTTGACTAACTCAGTATGATCAGAAAGCTCTTTATTACCGCTCATATCTCTATAATAGACTCTGCCACAAATTTTGCTTGTCTTATTCTATGAAATATTTTTGGCCAAACAAAGCGACAATAACGTTTTTACATACTTTATTTCTATAGACTCACAAGATGCTTTTCAAGAGCAAACACGGTTTTTTTAAAGATAAATTGCTACAAATCGCTACACTTGTTAAAAAAATGTGAAATGATGCTTGACTAATTTTTTAAATTGCCTAGGATTTGATAAGTGGCAATTTTGTCACAACTACGGGTATGCTTGTTTGGGAGCATGAGGGTTTACTGAAGGATATAGAAGGAAGTAGAAGTATGGCTCACGGTACCGTTAAATGGTTTAACAATGCTAAAGGGTTCGGTTTCATCCGCCCATCGGATGGTGGCGAGGATATTTTCGCGCACTACTCTACGATTCAAATGGATGGATATCGTACACTGAAAGCGGGTCAAGATGTGACTTATGAGTTAAACGAAGGACCAAAAGGACATCACGCGGCGAGTATAACGCCAACAGAAGTAGAGTCGGACGAGTAACGAATTTACTGTATTCCTTTTTAGAAAGGAATAAACGTAAAAAACACAGCTAGGCTGTGTTTTTTTTGGTTTGAATGATCTGGTACTACCAGAACACAAGCTGACTACATATGATTAATAATCGCTTCGCCAAATTCCGAACTAGTGACTAGCGTTGCATCATCCATCAAGCGTTCAAAATCATAGGTAACTGTTTTAGCAGCAATTGCCCCACTCATTCCTTTGATCAGCAAATCAGCAGCTTCTAACCAGCCCATATGCCTTAACATCATCTCAGCAGACAAGATAACAGACCCCGGATTAACCTTGTTTTGTCCGGCATATTTAGGCGCTGTGCCATGAGTCGCTTCAAACACCGCCACTTTATCGTTTAGATTTGCCCCTGGCGCTATTCCAATACCACCTACTTGCGCAGCCAGTGCATCTGACAAGTAATCACCATTTAAGTTTAGGGTTGCTATTACGCTAAACTCCGCTGGACGTAGCAATATTTGTTGCAGCATTGCGTCGGCAATTACGTCTTTAATGATGATCTCTTTACCCGTTTTAGGGTTGGTCAACGACAGCCACGGACCACCGTTAAACAACTTGGCACCAAACTCTTGTTTCGCAACCTCGTAACCCCATTGTTTAAATGCGCCTTCGGTATACTTCATTATGTTACCTTTGTGCACAAGGGTAACGGATTCACGATCGTTGTCTATCGCATATTGTATCGCTTGACGTACTAATCGATACGAACCTTCCTTAGATACCGGTTTTATACCAATACCGCAGTCTTGATCAAAACGGATACTTTGTACGCCCATTTCTTGTTGCAGAAACGAAATCAGTTTATCAGCTTCTGCGGTGCCTGCCTGATATTCAATACCCGCATAGATATCTTCTGAATTTTCGCGAAAAATCACCATATCGACTTCTTGTGGTTGTTTTACTGGGCTTGGTACGCCAGTAAACCATTGCACGGGACGTAAACACACATATAAATCAAGCAATTGTCTTATAGCAACATTTAAGGATCGCATACCGGTACCCACTGGCGTGGTTAGTGGACCTTTAATGCCCACCTTATATTGTTCAAACATGGCTAATGTTTCTTCAGGTAACCAGGTTTCGCCGTCATATACTTGCGTTGCTTTTTCACCGGCATACACTTCCATCCAGCGAATAGCGCGTTCGTTGTTATAGGCTTTAGTGACCGCAGCGTTTACCACATCTATCATTACTGGTGTTACATCGACACCAATACCATCGCCTTCGATAAAAGGAATAATAGGGAAATTAGGTACAGTTAACTTGCCATCTTCTAAGGTAATGGCTTGACCGTCTTGTGGTATCGTAATGTTGCTGCTCATTATGTATCTCCTACTCGAACTAACAAACGTTATTGATTTTACTGCTTAGCTATACTTGACTATAGCTAATCAAATCTTGATAGGCATTTGACCTGAAACAAAATTTTTGGATTTGAGTTAGTTAAACACCTGCGATTACCTTAATAAAAATAGGGATATCACGCTAATCAATTTAGCTTAATAGTGAACATCATTAGAATAAATGGCAAAACTGTCAGAATGTACTAAGGTTAAACAGCACAAAAAAAGGCCGACTTCCGTCGGCCTTTTTGTTTTATTAGAACGTTTAAATACGTTAGTTATAGCAGACTTGCTAAAATCGTATTTAATGTTTCACTCGGTCTCATTGCCTTGCTCGCTAGGGCTTGGTCTGGTGCATAATAACCTGCGATATCTTGAGCAGGACCTTGTGCATCGTTTAGTTCAGCCACAATCTTAGCTTCTTGGTTAACAAGTGCTTGTGCAACTGGTGCAAACGTAGCTTGAAGCTCGCTATCTTCAGCTTGTGTAGCTAATGCTTGCGCCCAATACATAGCAAGATAGAAATGACTACCACGGTTGTCTAGCTCCCCTACTTTGCGCGACGGAGACTTATTACTGTCTAGGAACTCACCTGTTGCTTTATCTAGTGCATCAGCAAGTACTTTAGCTTTAGTAACACCTTGAGTATTGCTAAGGTGTTCAAGAGACGCAGCTAGCGCTAGGAATTCACCTAATGAATCCCAACGTAAGTGGTTTTCTTTCTCAAATTGTTGAACATGCTTAGGAGCACTACCACCGGCGCCTGTTTCAAATAAACCCCCACCATTCATCAATGGCACAATTGAAAGCATTTTTGCACTCGTACCAAGCTCTAGGATTGGGAATAAATCTGTTAAGTAGTCACGGAGTACATTACCCGTTACCGAGATAGTGTCTTTACCATCCTTAATACGAGTAAGCGAGAACTTAGTCGCTTCAACAGGCGTAAGAATGCGTAAATCTAAACCATCAGTATCAAACATTGGTAAATATTCGTTTACCTTTTTGATAAGTTGCGCATCATGCGCTCTGTTCTCATCTAACCAAAATACCGCTGGTGTTTCACTTAAACGAGCACGGTTAACAGCCAATTTAACCCAATCTTTAATCGGCGCGTCTTTTACTTGACACATACGCCAGATATCACCTGCTTCTACATCATGCGACAATAGTGCGTCACCAGCGCCATTTACAACACGCACTGTACCTGCAGCATCAAGAATAAATGTCTTGTCGTGCGAGCCATACTCCTGTGCTTTTTGAGCCATCAAACCAACATTAGGCACTGTACCCATCGTTGTCGGATCAAATGCGCCATGTTCCTTACAGAACTCGATAACTGCTTGGTATACACCAGCATAGTTACGATCTGGGATCATGTATTTAGTGTCTTTTTGCTTGCCATCTGGTCCCCACATTTGACCAGAAGAACGGATAGCCGCAGGCATTGATGCATCAATGATTACATCACTTGGTACATGCAAGTTAGTAATGCCTTTGTCTGAATCAACCATAGCTAACGGTGGACGGCTGTCATAAACAGCTTGTAAATCAGCTTCTATTTCAGCGCGTTTTTCATCACTTAGACGCGCTATTTTAGTGTAAACGTCGCCAATACCGTTGTTGGCATCTACACCTAGTTGTTCAAATGTTTCGGCATGCTTCTCAAATACTGATGCATAGTAGACTTTTACGGCATGACCAAAAATAACCGGATCAGATACTTTCATCATGGTTGCTTTCATATGCAAAGAAAGCAATACATCTTCGTTTTTCGCTTTTTCAGTTTCTGCTTCAAAGAACTCAACTAACTTAGCTTTATTCATCACAGACGCATCAATAATTTCTTTGTCTTGTAATGCAATGTTTTCTTTTAGCGTTGTTACCGTGCCATCTTGCGCTACAAATTCAATGTTAACTGATTGCTCACCAGCAATAGTTGTTGATTGTTCGCTTGAATAGAAATCACCATCGCTCATGCTAGCTACATGTGATGTTGAATCTGCTGACCATGCACCCATGCTATGAGGGTTTTTTCTAGCGTATTGTTTAACCGAAGCTGGTGCTCGTCTGTCTGAGTTACCTTCGCGTAATACCGGGTTAACCGCACTACCTTTAATTTTGTCATAGGTGTACTTAATTGACGCTTCTGCTTCGTTTTGCGGCTCTTCTGGATAATCAGGTAACGCGTAACCTTTATCCTGTAATTCTTTGATTGCAGCCTTCATTTGAGGAATTGACGCACTGATGTTCGGCAATTTAATAATGTTCGCTTCCGGAGTTTTAGCCATATCCCCTAACTCAGCTAACGCATCAGAAATACGTTGCTCTTCAGTTAAGTATTTTGGAAAGTTGGCAATAATACGACCCGCTAATGAAATATCACGCGTGTCTACAGCAATATCTGACGATGCTGTGTATGCTTGAATAATTGGAAGTAATGATTGCGTTGCAAGCGCTGGCGCTTCATCAGTAATCGTGTAAATAATAGTGGCTTTATCTTTGCTCATTGTTATTCCTAAACTGGTTGTTTTTTTTCAAAACCTAACCGGTGCCAGACAAATGTTGGCGTTTCTCTCTGCAATTGTTATGTCAATAATCTACGCATTTTTGTCAAGTGACGAAGGGTCTAAGACGAAGGGTAAAAAAATTATTGCGCGCAGATAGTATAGGAATTCAAAGCGCATTAAAATAGCTTATTCATATACTTGATAACTTTTAATTTGGAATAATCGTTGAAGAAGTCCACAACTAGGCGGTTTAGGCGCCCATCGACTGAAAAGGTACGACCAGCTCTAGCTGATCGAAAAATTGTATTGTTCAATAAACCGTTCAATGTACTGAGTCAATTTACCGACGATAAAAACAGAGAAACGCTTGCAAACTATATTCCCGTTAAGGACGTATATGCAGCAGGGAGACTCGATCGTGATTCTGAAGGGCTTTTGCTATTAACCAACGACGGCGTATTGCAACACAAGTTAACCTCGCCAGGTAAAAAGACGAAGAAAACCTACTGGGTACAAGTAGAAGGTAGTCCAACACAGCAAGATATAGCGAAACTAAGAACAGGGGTTACGCTCAAAGATGGACCAACCCTACCCGCTATAGTGGAGATTATTGACGAGCCTAAGGTTTGGCCAAGGAATCCGCCTATTCGAGAGCGTGCCAATATTCCAACAACGTGGCTTTCAATTACGATAGTTGAAGGACGAAATAGGCAAGTAAGAAGAATGACTGCCAATATTGGTTTCCCTACGTTAAGACTGATTCGATATAAAATAGGCCGTTGGAGCATAGATAACATTGCCAACGGTGAGTACAAAATTGTTAAGGCAACACATGAATAAAGCCCAACATGACCACGGCGATAGCCAATTCAAACCCAATGCAACGGTAGCGGCTGTTGTACATTGTCAGGGAAAATTTTTACTGGTTGAAGAGCTTGAAAATGGCCAAGTTGTTTATAACCAGCCAGCAGGTCATATCGAAGCGAATGAAGACATTCAAAGCGCAATGCAGCGAGAGCTTAAAGAAGAAACTGGACTAGCGCTACTGCCCGACTACTTTTTAGGCATCTATTATTTTCACCGCCCCGAGCTAACCCTTTATTTTCTTAGGTTTACCTTCGTTTTTGACGTAAGTGAAACCTTTGAAACACAGCCCCAAGATGACGAAATCATTGCTTGTCACTGGCTTACATATGAAGAAATTAAAGCGAAAAAACACCAGTTGAGAAGCGCTATGGTGTTAGATTGTATTGAAGACTTTTTAAGCGGACAAAAGGCTCCTTTATCTTTGATTAAATCAAACTTGTAACTGCGCTAGAAGTATAAGCCCGTGGAGCTTAAAGGCTGCCATTTATTATGCATAAAAAGCGCATTACAAAAAGTCATAGCAACAGCTGAGTCACCAAGCAAAAAGGTAAATCAATGCACGTAAAAATTCAGCTTCAATCGTTAACTCACTGTCGTTACAAAGAACAACAATATTCAATGGAAATAACTGTTTAACCGCAACTAAAATGCGTGATATAATTCGCGCCCATTTTTATCGAAGTCGTGGTGTGATGAATTTAGATCCAGCGTTAGTGCTTAAATCAGTTAGTGGCCCTCAAGGCGACAAAAAACCAGAAGATATCCGTGTTATTGTCGGTATGTCTGGCGGTGTAGACTCTTCCGTTTCTGCTTATTTGCTGCAACAGCAAGGATATCAGGTGGAAGGTTTGTTTATGAAAAACTGGGAAGAAGACGATACTGACGAATATTGTGCCGCTGCAGTGGATCTAGAAGATGCTCAAAAAGTGTGTGAAAAGCTGGGCATCAAACTTCATACGATTAATTTTGCGACTGAGTATTGGGATAACGTATTCGAATACTTTCTTGAAGAATATAAAGCCGGTCGTACGCCAAATCCAGATATCATGTGTAACAAGGAAATCAAATTTAAAGCTTTCCTAGAGTTTGCCTGTGAAGATCTAGGCGCAGATTATATTGCGACGGGTCACTATGTTCAGCGCGAGTTGCGCGATGGACATTGGAAGATGATTCGTGGCGATGACAACAACAAAGATCAAAGTTACTTCCTCTACACCCTAGACGAAAAGCAACTGGGACAAACGCTTTTTCCAGTGGGTCATATTGAAAAACCAATCGTTAGGCAGATAGCAGAGCAAGCGGGCCTTGTAACGGCTGACAAAAAGGATTCAACTGGTATTTGTTTTATAGGCGAACGTAAGTTTAAAGACTTTTTAGCGCAATACCTACCAGCACAACCTGGCAAAATAGAATCTGCAGAAGGTGAAGTTGTTGGAGAGCATGACGGTTTGATGTACCACACACTTGGTCAACGTAAAGGTCTACGCATTGGTGGATTAGCTAATGCAGGTGAAGAACCATGGTATGTGGTAGAAAAAGACTTAAAACGTAATGTGCTTATTGTCGGCCAAGGTAACAAACACCCTCGCCTGTTTTCAAAAGGCTTAGTGGCTAACCAATTACATTGGGTCGACCGCCTTGAACTTGAAGATGATATTAAGTGCACAGTAAAAACGCGCTATCGCCAACAAGATGTAGCTTGTACCGTTTCGCCTTTAGACAATGGCGAGTATAAGGTGATGTTTGATCAAGACCAAGCAGCGGTAACACCGGGACAATCAGTTGTCTTTTACCAAGGAGATGTTTGCTTAGGTGGCGGCATCATAGATACATTAATCCGATAATGAAATTACAACATCAAGTATTTACTTTTGCCGCAATCTGCCAAAGCGCCAAGCTTGTGCAGCAGGTTGCGCGCGTTGGCACCATAGATCAACCGTCGCTGGAGTTGATGCTTAAGTCAATTATGGAAACGTCACCTGAAAATCCGTTAGCGGTTTATGGATCTGACATGCATAACCTGACGTTAGGTTTACAAGTGGTTATTGAACAACTCGGCACAGAGAGCAAATCAAAAGAAACAGAAATTGCTCGCTACATCATGAGCCTCATTGCACTAGAAAGAAAATTAAATAAAAATCCAAAAGCGTTAGCGACATTAGGCGAACGTATAGCACAATGTGAACGTCAACTTGCTCATTTTGATATAACCGACGAAACATTAGTGGCTAGTCTCGCTAGCATCTATAGCGATGTGATCAGTCCGTTATCAGCGCCTATTCAAGTATTGGGTAACCCCGAACTACTTAAACAACCAAGCAACCAATATAAAATAAGAGCCCTATTGCTTGCTGGCCTGCGCGCTGCCGTGTTGTGGCGACAACTCGGTGGTAAAAGAAGAAACATATTGTTTTCACGTGCCAAAATGGTGGCATGTGCCGAAGAACTTTTAACAAATTAACTTAACTTTATAGGAATAACACACTATGGAACTTTCAGCTTTAAGCGCAGTATCACCAGTTGATGGTCGATACGGCAGTAAAACGAAAGACCTTCGCCCAATCTTCAGTGAATTTGGTCTGATAAAATATCGTGTAACCGTAGAAGTACGCTGGTTACAAAAACTAGCTGAAACAGCCGACATTGAAGAAGTTCCAGCGTTTAGTGATGAAGCAAACAAGGTATTAGATGCCATTGTTGCAAACTTCAATGAAGAAGATGCTGCTCGCGTTAAAACGATTGAAGCAACAACTAATCACGACGTTAAAGCGGTTGAGTATTTCTTAAAAGAAAAAGTTGCAGATAGTGCTGAACTAAATGCCGTTACTGAATTTATCCATTTTGCTTGTACGTCAGAAGACATCAACAATTTATCTCATGCATTGATGCTTAAAGAGTGTCGTGAGCAAGTATTACTACCTATGCTTGACGATATTTTAGCTGACATAAAAGCACTTGCTGTTGAATACAAAACAGTGCCTATGATGAGCCGTACACACGGTCAGCCTGCTTCACCTTCAACACTTGGTAAAGAAATGGCCAACGTTTATGTGCGTTTGCAACGTCAACGTGACCAAATCGCTAACGTAGAGTTACTTGGCAAGATCAACGGTGCTGTAGGTAACTATAACGCCCACATCAGCGCCTACCCTAACGTTGATTGGCATGCATTTTCTGAGCAATTTGTTACCTCGTTAGGCGTTACTTGGAACGCATTCACAACGCAAATTGAACCACATGACTATATTGCGGAGCTATTTGACGCGGTTGCTCGCTTTAACACCATTTTGATTGACTTTGATCGTGATATTTGGGGTTACATTGCTTTAGGCCACTTCAAGCAAAAAACAGTTGCAGGTGAAATTGGCTCTTCAACAATGCCACATAAAGTAAATCCTATCGATTTTGAAAACTCTGAAGGTAACCTAGGTATTGCCAATGCGTTGTTCACTCACCTAGCACAAAAGCTTCCAGTATCTCGCTGGCAACGTGATTTAACAGACTCAACGGTATTACGTACGTTAGGTGTTGGCTTTGGTCACTCGTTAATTGCATACCAAGCAACACGCAAAGGTATCTCTAAGCTGCAAGTAAACGAGCAAAGCTTACTTGATGAACTTGATCAAAACTGGGAAGTACTTGCGGAGCCAATCCAAACCGTAATGCGTCGTTACGGTATTGAGAAGCCATACGAGAAGCTTAAAGAGTTAACTCGTGGTAAACGTGTAGACGGTGATTCTATGCGTGCATTCGTTGATACATTAGCACTACCAGAAGCAGAAAAAGCCGCATTGAAAGAGATGACGCCAGCTAGCTATATTGGTCGTGCCATCGCGTTTATCGATGACTTGAAATAAGCTACACTGACACTAAAGAATCAATAAAAAGAAGGCTTCGGCCTTCTTTTTTGTAGGAGCAACTATGCACACTATTGCTTGGGATAAACTAACCCCTGAGTTATTTCTTCAAGAATATTGGCAAACAAAGCCGTTACTGATAAAAGGTGGCTTTGCATCATTCACTGATACCATAGACGCCAATGAACTTGCTGGTTTAGCGATGGAATCGCATATAGAAAGTCGAATCGTTTCTCATGACGGCAATAGCAACTGGCAAGTAAAGCACGGACCATTTGAAGACTTTGCTGATTTAGGCGAAGACAACTGGACCTTATTGGTTCAAGCGGTAAACAATTGGTCTAGTGAAACAGACAGCTTAATCAATGCCTTTAACTTTATACCAAGATGGCGTATTGACGATGTCATGGTCAGCTTTAGTACACCTGGTGGTGGCGTTGGACCTCACCTAGACCAATATGATGTGTTTATCATTCAAGGCAGCGGACAGAGAAGATGGCAAGTTGGGCTGCCAGATAATAATCTACAAACCATATTGCCTCATGAGGATTTGAAGCAAGTGTCAGCTTTCAATGCTGTGATTGACGAAATTACAGAAGCTGGAGATATATTATATATACCCCCTAATCATCCGCATAACGGCATCGCCCTAGATAACGCGATGAATTTTTCTGTTGGCTTTCAGGCACCGTCTGGCCAAGACCTTTGGTCTGCATTTGCTGACAAACTTATTGACGAGAATCGCGCTGAAACGCGCTTTGGTGATAAAGGCCGGACACTGCAACAGAATGATAGTCAATTAAGCAAAGCTGACGTTGGCAAGTTAAGGGATTTTATGTTGTCGCAAGTAAACGATGATGCGTTGTTTAAAACCTTTATTGGTAGCGTACTTACGCAATCACACCATGCACAAGAGTTACTCATTCCTGCGCAACCGATAGACGACACTATCCTTGATGATCTATTTTCAGAAGAGGAACTTGTACTTACACCGATTAATGGCTTAAAAGTGCTGTACATTGAGGATTCTGATTCATTGTTTATTAATGGTGATTGTTTCGATATTAGCGGTGTTTACCCTGGTTTTGTTGAAATGTTTGCTAAAAAACAACAGATATCGACTGAAACAGCTAAATATCACTGCGATTGTTTGAAAAATAAACAATTGTTAACTAATGTACTTAATAAGGGATATTGGTACATTGATTAAGTTATGTCTTTCACCGTTTGCCGAGTTCACTGGGAACACGCTGCTCCACTTTTAAAAGAAGTGCGCGAGCGTGTTTTTGTTGTTGAGCAACGCATACCAAAACATGTCGAATTTGACGTTCAAGATAGAAACGCTGCTCACCTGCTCGTTTGTGAAGATCGTTCACAATTACCTGTCGCTACTGGAAGGATTTTACCCGACGGCGAAATTGGCCGCATAGCAGTCGTGCCTGAATATCGCCGTGCAAAACTTGATTTCTTAGTTTTAAAAGAATTATTGAAAATTGCGAAGCGGATGGAGCTGCAAAGCGTTTCAATCAATAGTCCGCTCGACAAGGTCCAACACTTTAACCAGAAAGGCTTCAAACCAGTTGGTCATGTATACATGGAAGCAGGCCTGCCGAAACAAAAAATGGCCTGCAATGTCTCTCGTCCTAGAATAGCTAAATACTACTTAAACCATTAGCCCCAAAGCTGCTCATCATTGTGTAACTGATACAGGCCCTCTGCTCTACTGACCAAGTAATCTGCGAATTCGGTTTGTGTTTTATCGTCTTGCGCATAAAGCTCTTCAGCTTGCATTTGCCACTTCAGGCTAAAATGGCGGACAACGCCACGAGCAGAGTCTGCCACGTTTTCTTCAACATGATCGGTTGGTACGTCACCATTAACTACCCACAAATAGCTTTGATCTGATAATTTCAATTTCCACACCGCCATTAAAGGGATTAAGTAACGGCTTTGTTCTAATACAACGCTTTCGGTAATCAAGCCTTTTTCTGCTAAATACTTTACTGCCGCTTGATAATGATCTCGAACCCAATCTTGTTGCTCTTGTTCAGTTAATGCTTTTTCCATGATGATAACTACCACTTTAATAATCTTGCGCCAATGATATCAGACTGTATTTTTTTATTAACACTTTTTACTGTCAGAATTTTGTAATGCGCTAGCTAAGGGGTAGCCGTTTTGCTATCTTGCGCCTAAATTCAATGTACAACCTTTATGTACTAAACATTAGTGGAGTGAGCGCAGTGGCGTTTTTTGACTTAGTTGATTTTGACAATCATGAACAAGTTGTTTTTTGCTCAGACAAAGAGAGCGGACTTAAAGCTATTATTGCAGTGCATAGCACAAAATTAGGTCCTGCCGTAGGTGGTTGCCGAATGTGGGACTACGCTTCCGATGAAGAGGCATTAGTTGACGTGCTTCGCCTTTCAAAAGGCATGACCTATAAAAATGCAATGGCAGGTCTTGAAATGGGCGGCGGTAAGTCGGTTATTATCGGCAATGCAAAAACAGATAAAAATGAAACCCTATTCAAAGCCTTTGGTAATGCACTAAATGGCTTGAGCGGTCGCTATTACAGTGCTGAAGACGTTAACATCACAACCAAAGATATTGCAATTGCCAATACTGTAACTGACTATGTAACAGGCACAGAAGGTAAAAGTGGTAACCCGGCGCCTTTCACCGCACTAGGTACATTTTTAGGTATCAAGGCTGCAGTTAAACATAAGCTTGGGCGTGACGATTTAGCTGGTTTAAAGGTCTCTATCCAAGGTTTAGGTAGCGTTGGTTATTTCTTATGTGAACATCTGCATAAAGCTGGCGCAAAACTTGTGGTAACGGATTTAAATCAAGAAGCACTAGACAAAGTTGCAGCAGAATTCGACGCGCAAGTTGTGGGTTTGAATGAAATCTACGATCAAGATGTCGACATTTACGCACCATGTGCTTTAGGCGCGACAATTAATGACAGCACGATAGATCGTATCAAAGCGTCAATTGTTGCTGGCTGTGCAAACAATCAATTGGCTGAGCCAAAGCATGATCTCGCGTTAAAATCTCGTGGCATTTTATACGCACCAGATTATGTAATTAATGCTGGCGGCATTATAAATGTGTCATTTGAAAATGATTACTGCGCAGACAAAGCGACAAATAAAGTCGAAGAAATCTATCAAACGTTGCTTAACGTGTTTGAGCAAGCTGACCAGCAAGACCGCCCTACTGGTGAAGTAGCTGATGATATGGCGCGCGCTATCATCGCTGCTGGTGGCAAAGATAAGCTTTAAGCAAGCAGATATAGCAAAGATTAAAAAAGCCCGCTAAAGCGGGCTTTTTTATTTTATTGTGTTAGCCAATTGGCGAGCACTTCAATTGGATGTTGCGCTCTGTTTTTTGTATAACGTTTAACTTGGCTACGGCATGAAAACCCTGTTGCTAAAACGCGGTCACTTGCTAGTGATTCAAGTTTTGGCTGCCAGCTCATATCAAACAGCGATTTTGAATTACTTTGATTCACCGCCTCGTGCCCATATGTACCCGCCATGCCGCAGCAACCAACAGCAACTTTATTTAAGGCTAATCCAGCCTGTTCAAAAACACCTTGCCATTGGCTTTCTGACGTTGCCAATGCCGTTTTTTCTGTACAATGTGCAAACAAATAGTATGGTGATTCATTCCCCTGCTTCGACGGTATTTGTTGCAGTTGTTGATGTAACCACTCGTGACTAACAAGCACATTAAATGCACCGCGCTTGTCGCCGAGTATCTGGTTATATTCATCTCGATAGCACAGCACCAAAGAAGCATCCACGCCAACTAGCGGTATATCAAGTTCCGCGACTTTATTAAGGAAGTCTGCACTTGATTGTGCTGTTTTGGCAAATGTCGATAAAAAGCCTTTAACATGCTGTGGTTTGCCATTGGGCTTAAACGGTAACAATAGTGGTTTAAAGCCCAAAGCAGCAATAGTTTTGATTAGCGCGACAACGACATTAGCATCATAAAATGATGTAAATGGATCTTGTACAACCGCAACGTATTGCTGCCGGCTTTCATCACTGAGTTGAGACAGCGAGTCTAGATTAAACGTGTCGATGTTTAATTCTGCAACCTGTTCGTTCAACGTAGGCACCGACAGCAGCGGTGTATCCACATAACCTAGCGCTCGTTTTGAAAAGCCCTGATAAAGTCGGCTAGACAAAACAGCGTTTGTAAATTTAGGCAGTTTAGCCATTAACGGCGCCATAGTTTCGACACTTGCCACTAAATGATCGGTGGCAGGTCTAAAGTATCTGCTGTGATAGAAATTTATAAACTTAGCTCTAAAGTCAGGGACATCGACCTTGATTGGACATTGACTTGCACACGCCTTACAAGCCAAACAACCTTTCATAGCATCCATAACTTCATGTGAAAAATCGCCTTTGTTATCACCAAGCCAACTAACTTTGGCTTTTGAAAGCAATGCTCTGATAGAAAAACGTTTTTGATCTTCTAACGCATAAAGGTCAACGCCGACATTTTCTGCCAGGCGAAGCCATTCACGCATTAAGCCCGCCCTACCTTTCGGGCTATGGCGTCTATCGCGCGTTACTTTACTTGATGGACACATAGGACTGTTAACATCATAGTTAAAGCATAATCCGTTACCGTTACAATTCATCGGCGCTGGAAACGCCTCTTTTACTTGCACCGGTATTTGTCTATCAAAATAGCCCCGTTTGGTATCGTCAACACTGACAAGTTGTTCATTTGAGTCTATTGGCGTACAAATTTTACCTGGGTTCATTTTATTTAGGGGATCGAAGGCAGCTTTCACTTTCCTCAGTTCTAAAAACAATTCTTCACCAAAAAACTCAGGTCCATATTCGCTGCGATAACCTTTACCATGTTCGCCCCACATCAAGCCGCCGTATTTTGCGGTTAATGCAACCACTTGATCTGACACGTCGCGCAACAGTGCCTCTTGCTCGGGGTCGCACATATCCATAGCTGGACGCACATGAAGTACACCTGCATCGACATGACCAAACATGCCATAATCTAAACCGTGACTGTCGAGCAGTGCTCTAAACTCAGCAATAAAGTCTGCTAATTGTTCTGGTGGTACAGCGGTATCTTCTGCAAAAGCGATAGGCTTTTTGTTACCGGCAACATTACCGAGCAAGCCAACGGCTTTTTTACGCATTGCGTACAGCTTTAGAATACTCGCTTTGTCCGATGTGATTTGATAACCAATAACGCCCTTGCCTTGCTCAATATCTTGATTGAGTCGTGCTTCCAAGGCAGCAATTTTATCTGCGATATCGGCTTCATTTTCGCTGTTGTATTCAACCATATTGATACCATCCATGACTTGGTTGGGTACCGGCTTGATTAAATCAGAAACGGAATGCCAAATAATATCTTCTCGCGCTAGGTTCAATACTTTACTATCGATGGTTTCAACAGAAGTGGCATTTGCTGCAACAAGCTGCGGCGCATGTCGTAGTGCTGAATCAAAACTGTCATATTTAACGTTCACAAGCGTTTTATATGTAGCAATGGGGGTTAGATTGAGTTTTGCCTCGCAAACAACAGCCAAAGAGCCTTCAGAGCCCGTAATCACTCTGCTAAGATCAAACGTGCTAAGTTCATCATCAAACACATTTTCTAAATCATACCCGGTTAAAAAGCGATTCAGACGGGGGAATTTTTCGAGAATTTTTTGTCTATTGTCGAGACAAGTTGTTAGCACCTGATTGGTGATACGACCTAAGCTAGAGCGCTCTTTTGCTAACGCTTTAGCGTCATCGATTGGCAGTTTGTTTGTTTCTAATACGTCACCATTAGCAAGCACACTAGTTAAACCGAGTACATGATCAGAAGTCTTGCCATACACTAAAGAGCCTTGACCTGATGCATCGGTATTGACCATACCGCCAATAGTGGCTCGATTACTGGTTGATAAATCCGGCGAGAAAAAGAAACCGTGAGGCTTTAAAAAGTCGTTTAACTGATCTTTTACAACGCCCGCCTGGACTCTAACCCAATTTTCCTCAACATTGATTTCCAAAATATTGTTCATGTATTTTGATAAATCCATGACAATGCCTGGCGTTAAGCTTTGTCCGTTGGTCCCTGTACCGCCTCCTCTTGCACTAAACTTAATATCATTAAATCGTGCTTCGCTTGCAATACGCGTTGCCAGCGTTACGTCTTCTATCGAGCGCGGTAAAATAACTAACTGAGGTAATTTTTGATAAACACTATTATCGGTTGCAACAGCAAGTCTGGCGCTATACTGAGTATGTATATCGCCGCTAAAATTAGCATTGGTGAGCGCATCTGCAAAAGCAAGATATTTTGGCGCAACCAGCGCCTTTGCGTCTAACTTAGGTAACATAGATAAAACGAAACTATCAGGTAAAAGCTGTAAATTAGCATGAGTATATCATGCATTTTTTACAAAGAGTGTGGTTGAAAAAAAAAGCCTAAGAACTTTTTAATTCTTAGGCTTTTATGTTGCTATAACGTATTAACGCTGTGCTATGCGCTGTACTTATCCGCTAAGTACAACCAAGTAGACAATACGGTGTCAGGATTAAGAGAAACACTGTCAATCCCCTGTTCTACCAACCATGCGGCGAAATCTTCGTGATCAGAAGGTCCCTGACCACATATACCAACGTATTTACCACGCGCTTTACAGGCCTTAATAGCCATGGCTAAAAGCTTTTTAATGGCTGGGTTTCTTTCGTCAAACAAATGCGCGATCAAACCAGAGTCTCTATCTAAACCCAGGGTTAATTGCGTTAAATCATTTGAACCAATAGAGAAACCGTCAAAGATATCTAAAAACTCATCAGCAAGTAGCGCGTTTGATGGCAATTCACACATCATGATAACGCGTAAACCATTCTCACCACGTTTCAGCCCGAAGCTTTCGAGGATATCGATAACCGCTTGACCTTCTTCTAAGGTTCTTACAAATGGGATCATAATCTCTACATTTGTAAGGCCCATTACGTTGCGTACGCGCTTGATCGCTTCACATTCCAATGCAAAACAATCTCTAAAGTCTTCAGAAATATAACGAGCAGCACCGCGATAACCTATCATTGGGTTTTCTTCGTCAGGCTCGTAAACATCTCCACCAACTAAGTTGGCGTATTCATTCGATTTAAAATCAGACATACGCACGATCACTTTTTCTGGCGCGTAAGCCGCTGCAAGTGTCGAAATACCTTCTGTCAGTTTAGCGATGTAGAATTCAACAGGACTTTCATATCCTGCGATGATGTCATCTATTTCTTCTTTTACATCACTCGTTTGCTGATCGTAGTTAAGGAGTGCCTTAGGATGCACGCCAATCATTTTATTGATAATAAATTCAAGACGCGCCAAGCCAATACCTGCGTGAGGCAATTTTGCAAAACCAAAAGCTCGGTCTGGGTTACCAACGTTCATCATTATTTTGAACGGGATTTCTGGCATTGAATCTATTTCAGATGTGGTAACGGAGAAATCTAGCTTACCGTTATAAATAAAACCGGTATCACCCTCTGCGCAGCTTACGGTAACCTCATCGCCGTGCTTAATTTTGCTCGTCGCATCACCACAACCTACAACGGCTGGAATACCCATTTCACGCGCAATAATCGCTGCATGACACGTTCTACCGCCACGATTAGTAACAATGGCAGAGGCGCGTTTCATAATAGGTTCCCAATCAGGATCGGTCATGTCGGTTACTAACACGTCACCTTCTTGGATTTTGTCCATGTCCGACAACGAATCAAGTACTTTTGCTGTACCTGCACCAATTTTGTGACCAATCGAGCGACCTTCACAAATAATGTCCGCACTGCCTTGTAATTGAAATTGTTCCATTACATTGGCACTTTCACGACTTTTAACGGTTTCAGGGCGCGCTTGCACGATATATAACTGACCATCTAAACCGTCTTTGGCCCATTCGATATCCATAGGGCGTCCGTAATGCTCAGCGATGATAACGGCTTGTTTTGCCAACGCCTCAACTTCAGCATCAGACAGTGAAAATTGATTAGATAATGCTGAATCTACATCAATAATTTCTACTTGTTTACCGTGCTCTTGGGTATCGGCATAGACCATTTTTATCGCTTTACTGCCCAAGTTACGGCGCACTACAGACGGTTTGCCTGCTGCTAATGTTGGTTTGTGTACGTAAAATTCGTCAGGATTAACAGCACCTTGCACTACCATTTCGCCAAGGCCATAGCTTGATGTAATGAAAACAACATCTTCAAAGCCTGATTCCGTATCAATCGAAAACATCACTCCTGACGATGCAATATCGCTTCGCACCATACGTTGAATGCCAGCTGACAACGCAACACCTTCGTGGTCGTAACCTTGGTGAACGCGGTAAGAAATCGCTCTATCATTAAATAAAGATGCAAACACATGCTTAACAGCTGTAAGCACGGCATCTAGGCCTTTAACGTTCAGGAAAGTTTCTTGTTGGCCTGCAAACGAAGCATCTGGCATGTCTTCGGCTGTAGCAGAAGAGCGCACGGCAAATGACGCTTGCTCGCCAAACTCACCTGCTAGCTCGTTATAAGCTTGTTCCAAATCTTGCAGCATATGCGGCAAAAATGGCGTATCGATGATCCATTGACGTATTGTTGTACCGCATTTTGCAAGGGCGTTTACATCGTCTACGTCTAAGGCATTAAGTAATTCGTAAATTTTTGCGTTTAGACCACTTTGCTCTAAAAACTCGTTAAACGCATGTGCTGTTGTTGCAAAACCACCTGGTACTTGTACGCCCATGTTAGCTAGATTTGAAATCATCTCGCCCAAAGACGCGTTTTTACCACCTACGCGCTCAACATCATTCATGCCAAGCTGCTGATACCAAAGGATATTTTCCTGCACCGTATTTCTCCAATAGGAATGATTACGTGTTTATTTCAATGTAGTTTATTTTGCCGCAAGCGCCAAACTTAAACGACGGCGCAATTGTACAACGCGAGCGCAGCAAACTGAAAGTCATTTTGTAAATTTTCAGTGTAAATTCTATTTTTATTTACTTTTGCTTGCGCTAATATGTTTACACGCAACCGTATATACGTATAACTCCTTATGAGATCAGCTTTTTTTATATCCGATGGTACCGCCATAACCGCGGAAGTTTTTGGTCATGCATTGTTGTCTATGTTCCCGATGTCGTTCAGCCAACACACCATTTCATTTGTTGAAAACAAAGAAAAGGCTGAAGAAGTAAAAACCAAACTCAATAAAGCCTTTAAAGAATCCGGCGAGAAGCCTATCGTGTTCTATACCTTTGTTGATGAGGAGTTAAAGCAAATCATCGACGCTTCCGATGCACTTATTTATAATTTTCTAGAGCATTTTGTATCGCCATTAGAACAAGCACTAGGTATACAAGCCGTTCCAAAAACACACAGGACGCATAGTATTCACGAAAACTCTTACGACCACCGAATTGATGCAGTTAATTATGCCCTTGTTAATGACGATGGCGCCAACGTAAACAACTATGAGCATGCCGATATTATACTTGTTGGAGTCTCTCGCTCTGGTAAAACGCCGACTTCCCTTTACCTAGCTTTGCAATACGGCGTGAAAGTAGCCAACTACCCGTTTACAGATGATGATATGGATGAGCTACGCCTGCCCCCTTTTTTAAAAGCGCATAAGAAAAAGTTATTTGGCTTAACCATTGATGCACAGCGCTTAATTGAAATACGTGGTGGCCGGATGGCCAATAGCAAATACAGCTCTGCAAGACAATGTAGAATGGAACTTAGAGAAGTCGAAAAGCTGTACAAAAAAGAACGGTTAAAATTCCTTAATACTACTCATTTGAGTATTGAAGAAATAAGCGCCAAAATTCTAACTGAAACGGGTATCAAACGTCATAAATACTAATTTCTGATATCTGGTAACAATTCTTGCTTATATATAACCCTTGAATCTATCGATTTATTCGTCTGTTTTATTTCATTTAGGCGCTATTTGCACTATATTAGCGCAACTTAATCAATGTATACGTACATAGAGGACTCACTGCCTTACATGAGCATTAAAACAGACGAGTTAAGAACCTCGTTAATTGATCATTTAGCGACGCCAGCACAGTTGGCTCAAGAGATACCTTTGTCTGAAGACACGGCTAATTTTATTCTTGAGAGTCGCAAGACCATTGAAAACATTATTACTGGTAAAGACGATCGCTTATTAGTTGTTGTAGGCCCTTGCTCAATCCATGACGTTGACGCAGCAATTGACTATGCAAAACGCCTTAAGCCACTACAAGAAAAGTATGCTGATAAACTGTTTATCACCATGCGCGTTTATTTTGAAAAGCCACGCACAACTGTTGGTTGGAAAGGCTTAATAAGTGATCCTGATTTAGACAAGTCATTTAACGTCGCCAAAGGCTTAGTGCTGGCCCGTAAATTACTGCTTGAAATTAATAAGCTTGGTCTGCCTGCGGCAACAGAATTTCTCGATATGGTCACCGGTCAATATATTTCAGATCTTATTAGTTGGGGAGCTATCGGTGCTCGTACAACAGAGAGCCAGGTGCACAGAGAACTTGCTTCGGCATTGTCTTGTCCTGTGGGCTTCAAAAATGGTACTGATGGCAACATCCAAATAGCAATTGATGCCATTAAAGCATCTAGTGTGCCTCATGTACTTTATTCGCCAGATAAATCAGGCCAAATGTGTATTTATCAAACGCACGGTAACCCACACGCCCACGTAATCCTTCGTGGCGGTAAAAGCCCAAACTTTTATCCTGAAGACGTAGAGCGTACTTTTAAAGCTTTAAAGCTTGCTGACATTAACACGCGCATTATGGTTGATTGTAGCCATGGCAATAGCTTTAAAGATCATACCAAGCAAATTTTAGTGGCGCAGTCGCTTGCTGAGCAAATATCGCAAGGCCAAACAGGCGTTTGCGGAGTGATGATTGAAAGCTTTATCAAAGAAGGTAATCAAAAAGTATTGCCCGATACACCACTAAACTATGGTCAAAGCATTACAGATGCTTGTATTGACCTTGAAGAAACAGAAAAACTGTTAGCGACTTTAGCAACAGCTTAACGCACATCAGCATGCGAAATTTATAAAAAGGTTAGCTTGGCTAACCTTTTTTTATGTTCATCGTTTTGCCATTAAACGGTAAAAAAACTTTCCCTTTTTTGTCACCTAACCTTCATTTTATTTCTTTACCTTTTTGGTGTTTTTAACAATTTAAGGAATAAACATGTATAACAAGAAGATAATTGCCTTAGCATTAAGTGCTGTTTTTGCCCTCACCGCTTGTGATGGCGATGATGGCTTAGACGGTCAAGCGGGTATCGACGGCGTTAATGGTATTAATGGCATTGATGGTAAGAATGGTAGTCCACAATTGGATATTGCTATTGTCGGTCGATTTAAAACGGGTGATGAAGAAGTTTTAGGTAAAAGTGCTGCTGAGATTGTCCAGTTCCACCAAGCTTCACAATCAGCTTTTGCAGTGAATGGTGATCAAAATGCCATTGAAGTGATTTCTCTTGCCAATTTACCAAATGAGTCTATTGCCAATCCAACAAGTGCCAGCACCCTTTCATCGCAACAGTTTACCTTTGCCGCTGAAGTTGATGTTGTTGTAGGTAATAGCAATGAAAAAATGACCTTAGGCGGCGCGAATTCAATTGCAATACATGGCAATGTACTAGCAATTGCTGTTGCAGCGAGCACCAAACAAGACAAAGGTGCGGTGCTTTTCTACGAGTTAGACGATGCTGGTCAAGGCAGTTTTATGCACGCAGTAGCCGTTGGCCCTTTACCCGACATGGTGACATTTGCGCCAAATGGCAACTATGTGTTGGTTGCCAATGAAGGTGAACCCAATAGTGATTACAGCAATGACCCTGAAGGTAGTATTAGTGTTATCGATATTGCAGATGGCGTTATAGCAAAAGAAGCTAGCACGATTAATTTAACCAGCGATATTGTGTTTAGTTCCGATCTACTCGCTGCAACAGATTATGACACTGATGACAAGCGCAAGGGTTTATTAATCAATGCAGGACTTAAGCTTGCAGGTCCTGCGGGGACTACACTAGCCCAAAGTTTGGAGCCAGAATACATAGCAGTTGCTCACGACAGTAAAACCGCTTATGTCTCTTTTCAAGAAAACAATGCTATTGGGCGTATCGATATAGACAATGGCACTATCGAAATAAAACCGCTTGGCTACAAGCATTGGGGCGACTTTGACATCGACTATACAAACAAGGATGAAATCCCCTCCTTTAGACGTTTAAACAATGTTTATGGCATGTATCAGCCAGACACTATTGCGACGTACCAATGGCAAGGTTCGAGTTTTATCGTCAGCGCAAACGAAGGCGATGCGAGAGACTACGATGGTTACTCTGAAGAAGTTCGCGTTAAAGATATCATTGACCCTGACGAACTTAACCTAACATTGAGCGATGCATTACAACGCTTATATGATGAAACAGGTGGCAGTGACGGTCTTGGCCGACTAAAAGTAACAACTGCGATGGGCGATGCCGATAACAATGGTGTTTACGAGGCCTTGTATGCCTATGGCGCGAGATCGTTTTCTATTTGGGATCAACATGGCAACTTAGTGTTTGATTCTGGTGATGACTTTGAAAAAATCGCCGCGGCTGTTTTAGGCAATAACTTTAACAGTACACACACAGAAAATAAGGGTGACAATCGTTCTGACGACAAAGGTGGCGAACCAGAAGCGTTAGCTATAGGCACAATAGGAGATAAAACCTACAGTTTTATTGGCTTAGAGCGCTCAAGTGAATTCTTCGTTTATGACGTAACCAGTCCTTTTGACGCCCGTTTTGTGCAGTATTTTAACAACAGAGACTACACCGTAAGTTACGAATTAGATGATGATCTTAGCAACCCCTGTGATGTCACGGAAGGTATGGATTGTGCCAATGCTGATCTTGCTGGCGATTTAGGACCTGAGTCGATTTATTTTGTTGAACAACAAAATAGTCCAAATGGTGAAGCCTTATTAATTGTGGGTAACGAAGTAAGCGGTACTGTTACTGTTTATCAAGTAACACAAAAGTAATAAAACGGCCAGCCTAACATGGTTAAGCTGGCATGTTTTTTATGACGCTAGTGACGCTAATAAGCCGTCGCTAGCGTCTTCTATTAAATCTAGTACAAACTCAAATCCTTTCGCGCCGCCATAATAAGGATCTGGCACTTCATCATCTTTGTAGTTTTTAGCAAATTCACAGAACAAAGTTATTTTATGAGCTAATCCTTCTGGCGCTATTTTCTTTAACTCCTCGACATTGTACTTGTCCATCGCAAGGATCATGTCAAAATCGTAAAAGTCTTGCGCTACAGCTTGCCTCGCTCTAATACCGTCAAAACTATAACCTCTAGCAATGCCCGCTTTTTGGCTCCGTCTGTCGGGCTTTTCACCGCGATGAGACGCTATGGTACCGGCAGAATCTATGGTTAGTTCAACATTTTGTTCCTGCGCTTTGTGTCTAAAAACCGCTTCAGCTGTAGGCGAGCGACAGATATTTCCCATACAAACAAATAATAATGAATTTACTTTTGTATTTTCCATAAGATTGCACTAACCCTTTTTTCTGCTTATATTTTAGACTGTTAAGCAGTATTACACAGAAAAGTGCGTTCACAAAATTAAGACGAATATAAGTCGTTAGTATGTATTTGAATCATACAAAATCAAAGGAGTGCCTGATGAAAGTTTCTACGGTATTTTTAGTGTTCGTCGTGGCGTCTACGTTTTTGTTTCAAAACCATGCAATTCCTTTGTCTATAAAGAATCAAGAACAACATTTTTACTTTGAAAATTTTTCGCGGGAAGTTAGCTCTCCAATCGAACTTATACATTTGTTATGCCATAAAAAGAAAGTTACTTCGTAGTTTGGTCCTCGACGTTACCCTGGTGGTAATCATTTGTTGTGGGTTAAAGCAAGTATATATAAACCTGATACGCCAAACAGTTTGCGCGTCGCCTATGTGAAATTTGACGTCAATTTATCATCTGGCAAGCGTTATATGCTTAATCGTGAATTGAAAGGTAAATCAATCTCTATTTGGATACAAGATCACGATACAGGTGACGTTGTTTCTGATGTTAAGACTAAAGAACTAAACTATTACAGGTTTAAAGCGTCACGCGAGCAATTGCCCAAATGCAAAGCAGGCAGCATCTAAAACAGACCTTAATGTGACTTTTTTGTCACTCCATTAATTGTTTACTGCTTATAAATTCGATCACTTGTGGCCAACTATCTTGTTGCGCTTTCGCATTAGCTGCGCTGCTTCCGCCCATGATAATGACGTAGCCATTGGCTAGCGTGCTTCGCTGAATGTTACTCCTAGCACCAGGGGATATTACGTGCCCTGCTCCTTCATAACTTAAATGCTTGAACGGATACTTGTACTGCTTAGCATGTAGTCTATCCATGATTTGGTTAGCCATAAAAGTTGAAGGCCAAAGCTGATCGTCTTCGCCACTTACGAGTATTATGCCTCTGGGTATGTTTTCCACCTTGATTGTTGCGGCGCTTAAATCCTGCCCTTGAAGACTTTTCATAAATTGCGGCGTGCCATGATATTCATTTTCATTTGGTTGTTGATACGGCAATTGTCGAGCATGTGGTAAGGGCTTTTCGTTGTATTGCCACCCTACCGTACCAGAGGGAAAGTCATTGCAACATGGTCCCCATAACACTGAGCTAGGAGCATAAGCTACTACAGGGCCTATCTGATAGGTTGATCCTAAGAGTAGTGCTAATTCAGCACCTCTTGATATGCCCATTAACGCTATCTTCTCTCTTGAAATCCCTTTTTTACTTACTACATATTCAAAAGCTTTTTCAAAATAGTTTAAATCAATATTTGCCAATTGTTGTGGCAGACCTTGTACGCCAAAATAGGCGACCGCCATCGCATTAACACCAGATTTTGAAAAGGTGTTAGCCATACGATTTGCTGTGTATATCCCACCGCCACTGCCACCAAAGACCAACACCACGCGCTCAGTCACAGGCGCGTCTGCTGCAAAGTAAGTCGCAACAATACCTTTGTAGGTAACAGACTCTCCTTTTGCATCCGCATTTTGGCAGCCGAATAGGCTCAAGCATAGTAGTAGGAGCATACTCAATTGCGTCGATGAAAGCTTTAAATTCATGATTTTTAGATATTTTCCTAAATTGGCGTATAGTTAAATTAATAGTTAATACGCTAGATTGGCAACAAAAAGTTTAGTTAAGCGCACAATATGATCGATTACTCATTACTTACACCACTGGGTTGGACGCCCTTTTTTCAACAACAGTTAGACTTTGAACAGTTTGAACAAAACGTTGGTGCCCGCGTTATAGCGCAACATAGAAGCCAGCTTATTGCGTTCACGGGTGAAGATGACGTGGTGATACCCATTACACCAAATATGCCAGCTATTGTTGTCGGTGATTGGCTGTTACTTGATAAAGATAATCATTATGTAGCTTTGCTTGAACGACAATCATCATTTGCTCGAAAGGCGCCAGGATCAAAATTAGAGAAGCAGCACATTGCAGCTAATGTAAATACTGCATTTGTGATGATGTCACTCAACAACGATTTTAATCTAAGTCGATTAGAGCGTTTTTTGGCATTAGGGAATGAAGCTCATGTTGATACTGTGGTTTTGCTGACCAAAGCTGATCTAGTGAGTGACTATCAACAAAACTTAGCTAGCGTCCATGCCCTAGCCTCGGTAGAACATGTTTTTGTGATTAATTGTCTTGATAGTAGCGACGTAGAGCAATTGTTGCCCTGGTTGCAACCGGGCAATACCGCCGTTCTTCTTGGTTCATCGGGTGTCGGAAAATCAACCCTAACCAATACGTTAACACAATCATTTAGCCAAAAAACGGGCGGTATCCGTGAAGATGATAGTAAAGGTCGTCACACTACTACATCCCGAGCACTAGTTAAATTACCTGGTGGTGCTTGGCTTTTAGATACGCCAGGGATGCGCGAAATTCAATTGGTTGATAGCCAAGAAGGGATTGAAACAACATTTGCTGATATCGCGCGTTTGGCTGCTAGTTGTAAGTTTGTAAACTGCTCACACAGCAATGAGCCAGGCTGTAAAGTGCAACAAGCGCTGCAAGACGGTGAAATAGACGAACGTAGACTCAATAATTACTTTAAATTGCTGCGTGAAGAACAAAGAAATAGCGCGACTATGGCGCAAAAGCGCGCCGATGACAAAGCGCTAGGCAAATATTACAAACGCACACAACAAACTGCAAAAAAACTCAAAGGTCGTTAGCGTTAATCGAATATAACTATTACACCAATCTTTTAAACCTATTTTTGCTATTTAAATTATCTCGTTATACTGCTTAGCAACTTATCGAATTACATAGGCTAAGTCATGAAGAAGACAACTACGTTTGCTATAACACACTTTACTGTGGCATTTTCCGTTGCTTACGCGCTTACAGGCGACATCTTGGTTGGTGGCTTAGTGGCAACCATAGAACCCGCAATAAACACAGTGGCTTACTACTTCCATGAAAAAGTATGGCAGTTAAAAGAGCAAGAAGGACAACGGTTAGCACATGCTTAAGTTAAGTATGGAGCCAGCAGTAATGGTGAGCTTGATTAATATGAAATTAAGGAATCAGTTTTCATCGTTAAACGAGTTATGCGCTTTCTATGAACTATCAAAGGCAGAATTACTGCAGACAGTAGCTAAGTATGGCTATGTGTATACCAAGGAAAATCAATTGAAAGCGATTTAAAAAAAAGCCACTGAAAAGTGGCTTTTTTGTGTCTCTATTTTCTCGTAGCAACCGCATCACTCAAAGTCGTTTATAAACGAAGGTTTCGTGTACAAGTAATAATTATCATTGTAGGGTGACTTAAAGACACCAAAGTGATTTACACCTTGAGTTTGACGATAAAAATCAATTTCATATTGCAAATCGCCTATCGAGGTTGCCACACTTTTATTTCCATAAAAACAGCTACTATATTCAACAGTAAAATCTTGATTAGTCTTGATATCTGGCAATAAAACAGCGTAGCTATTACTTAAATAGTCAGGTCCTAGAATTTGATGCTTGTCAAATGTTGTTCTCTTGGCTGTTTCAATACACCGCAGCTCATTTTTATCAATAATAACAAATGATTTGCTTGTGGTTACCTCTTGTTTTTGAACCAAACTAATCAAGTATATATTGGCTAACAGAGATACCGTTATTACAAAAAATGCCACCGATTTAATGTTCACTAAAGCCATTGTGATTTTACTCATGTTATTGCCATACAAATAACCCAATGGCTTTTGAGAAAACAAATTTAACGCTTAGCAACCGCATCATTTAATGTTGCTAGCAAGGTTTCAGTATCTTGCCAGCCAATGCAGGCATCGGTGATACTTTGACCATAGGTTTTTGCTACGCCATCGACCATATCCTGACGCCCTTCTACCAAGTGACTTTCGACCATGACACCGAAAATAGCTTTATTGCCTGAGGCAATTTGCTGGCTTACATCGTCACAGACCTTCATTTGGTTTTCAAATTTCTTCTGTGAGTTGGCATGACTAAAATCTATCATTAACTTATTGTTAAGCTTCGCGTTAACCAAGCTATCCGATATTTCGGCAACGCTGTCCGCGTCATAGTTAGTCAGCTTATTGCCGCCACGCAGAATGATATGACAATCAGGATTACCACTTGTTTCAACGATAGCGGAGTGGCCGTATTTAGTGACCGATAAAAAGTGATGTGAAGCGCTGGCTGCGCCGATTGCATCAACAGCAACCTTAGTGGTGCCATCGGTACCATTTTTAAAGCCAACTGGACAGGATAAGCCTGACGCTAGCTCTCTATGCACCTGGCTTTCTGTTGTTCGAGCGCCAATAGCGCCCCAACACATAAAATCAGCCATATACTGCGGCGTTATCATATCGAGGAATTCGCCCGCTGTTGGTAAGCCGAGCTCATTAAGATCTAACAGTAGTTTTCTACCAATGCGCAAACCATCATTAATCTTAAAGCTACCATCCATGTAAGGGTCATTAATCAGTCCCTTCCAGCCTACAGTTGTACGCGGCTTTTCAAAGTAGACGCGCATGACAATTTCAAGGTTTTCTTTGTATTTCTCGCGCAACGCTACCAAGCGTTGCCCATACTCGATAGCTGCAACAGGGTCATGTATAGAGCATGGACCAATAACAACAAGTAACCTGTCATCTTTCCCTTGCAAGATATTAGAGATAGCTTGTCTACCTTGAAATACTACTTCCGCTGCATTTTCTGACGCAGGAAATCGCTCCAATAAAGCGACTGGTGGAAGTAATTCTTTAATTTGATTTATACGAACATCATCGGTTTGGTAAAACATGTTTTTCTCTTCTAAATTGCTTTGGAATTTAAGCTTGACTCACTATTCCTTGGGTTATTGCGACCGAGCTAATCTATCAGTGTTTTCCTGCCTTAAGCAACTAAATTTTTTAATAATTTATATCGTGCTGATCTATCGATACAAACATCTATTTGTATTACCTTTTTCACGTAAAATATCACCGTGAAAATTTAACCTATGTTTAAAGCGCTGTTATAATAGAAAGATTGTCTGTTTTAGAGTTGTATCATGCACAGCTATTTACCTTTACTCGATCTTCATCGGCATTTAGATGGCAATATTCGGCCACGCACTATTTGGGCACTAGCGCAAAAAAATGGTATTGAATTGCCAGCTAACGATATCGACTCATTTTTACCACATGTGCAAATTCAAAAAAGCGAACCTGACCTACTTGCCTTTCTGGCTAAGCTTGATTGGGGTGTTGCTGTATTAAAAGACCTTGATGACGTAAAACGCGTAGCCTACGAAAACATTGAAGATGCTTACAATGCAGGCATAGACTACGCAGAGCTTCGCTTTTCGCCGCTTTATATGGCAATGAATCACCACTTAAATCCCTCAGATGTTGTTGCCGCAGTCATTGATGGCGTAGAACAAGGCAAAAAAGCTTTTCCTGTTGAGTGCAATTTAATTGGCATTATGAGTAGAACCTTTGGCTACCAAAAATGTGAGCAAGAGTTGAATGCCATATTGAGCCACCGTGATGCCTTTGTTGCTATTGATTTAGCCGGTGACGAGTTAAACAAACCAGGTAGCCTATTTACACCTTTGTTTGATAAAGCAAGAAAGCTTGATTTAGCCATTACGGTTCATGCTGGTGAAGCAGCAGGTAGTGACAGTGTATGGCAAGCCATTACACAGTTAGGCGCGCAAAGGATAGGACACGGTGTGGCGGCAGCTACAGACCAAAAATTAATGACATTTATGGCAGAAAACGACATTGCTATTGAGTCATGTTTAACCTCAAATTTTCAAACAGGTACCATTACTGACCTAACCCAACACCCGCTACCTGTGTTTTTAGAAAATGGTATTAAGGCGTGTTTAAATACCGACGACCCAGCGGTTTCTGGTATTGAGCTTGTACATGAATACAAACAAGCAAAACAGTGGCTAAACCTTGATAAAGATGCCTTTGAACAGCTTCAAAATAATAGCCTGTCTGTGGCATTCTTATCGGAACATGAAAAACAAACATTAATGCAAAAACCAAGAAACCTAGCTAAGGAAATTGAGCTGTACTAGGATAGACAAAGATAATTCATAGCAAAACGTTTAAGGAAGTCATAATGACAGAAGTGTTACTTGCATTATTGGCCGGCCTGATTGTCGGTGTTCTTTTTTCTGCGATAAAATTACCTATTCCAGCGCCACCTGTATTGTCAGGCATTGCTGGTATTGTTGGTATTTATTTAGGTGCTCAAGGGTACCAATGGATAGCAGAAAAGTTTTTTAGTTAAACAAATTAACCCTAGGTTCAGTAAAACATCCTTGATAGAAGCGCCTTCGCTGGCTAGAAACTTACTGAGTAACTTTACTTTTATAATTTAAGGAATATTAATGGCTACTCCTCATATTGAAGCTAACCCAGGTGATTTCGCTGAAACAGTTTTAATGCCCGGCGACCCGCTTCGAGCGAAATACATCGCAGAGAACTTTCTTGAAGATGCAAAATGCGTCACTCGTGTAAGAAATATGTTTGGCTATACGGGCACCTATAAGGGCAAGCGTATCTCTGTAATGGGATCGGGCATGGGTATACCGTCTATCTCTATCTATGCGACTGAACTTTACAAAGACTATGGTGTTGAAAACATTATTCGTATTGGCTCTTGTGGCGCTGTAAAAGATGAAATTCGAGTGCGCGACGTCATTGTTGGTATTGGCGCAAGTACAGATTCAAACGTTAATCGCCAACGATTCAATAACGTAGACTTTGCAGCAACAGGTGATTTTGGTTTAGCACGTAAAGTGGTAGAAACAGCGGAAAAACTGGGACAATCTGTGCACGTTGGCAATATATTTACTGCTGATTTGTTTTACACCCCTCAGCCAGAGATGTTCACGACCATGGAAAACCATGGCATTCTAGCGGTTGAAATGGAAGCTGCCGGATTATATGGAGTCGCCGCTGAGTACGGTAAGAAAGCACTTACGGTACTCACGGTAAGTGATCACATTAAAACAGGCGAGCAAACCACTGCAGATGAACGTGAGACCACATTCAAAGATATGATGGAACTTACGCTAGAGAGTATTCTTTAAGCATAAAAAAAGCCAACCGACAGGTTGGCTTTTTAGTTTCAATCATCTGTTTAGAAGAATGATACTTTAACTTCAGCGCCTACAAAGCGACCTTCGTTAATCATACCTGTTAGGTTATTGAAGTCGACACCACCGATAACCACTTGCTCGTCAGTAATGTTGCGAGCAAATAATGCCACTTCCCATTCGTTGCTATCTGTTTCCCACTGATAACCACCGCGCAGGCCACCTTCTAATAATGGCTTGCCTTCAAATTCAACTGATTTGTATAGGAAGAAGTCAATTTCGCTGCGATATGACCAATCTGTGTAGACAAACAACTGCCCTGCACCAATCTCATAGCTGTAACGTGCCGTTAAGTTTGCGATCAGTTCTGGCGAATGAGGTAAGCTATTACCATCTAATATTGCTAAGCCATTACCGTTTAGCGGATCAGTTACTGTACATTGAGCACATACTGCTACAGCTAAATCGCTATCTGAGATTTCAGTGCTGTTGTAACTCATGTTTGCTGTAACAAAGAAGTTTTCTGCAACAACAAACTCTGAATCAATTTCTAAACCATAACCTGTGGTTTGGTCAGCATTGATTAGTTGGTTAAAGTTTGCATCACCACCTACAGCCGTTAATTGCTGGTTATCCATTTGGTAGTAATAAACCGTTGCGTTGAAGCGACCACGGCCGTCTAAAATGTCAGACTTGATACCGGTTTCAATCGAGTTGATCGTTTCAGAGTCTGCAACGGTTACTACGTCACCGAATAGAATACGACCTTGGATACTAGGTGCTCTAAATCCGTTAGCAATACGTGCAAAAAGATTCATTTCATCATTAAGGCTATAAACAGCACTTAAATCCCAGCTTACGTGTGAATCACTAGGGTTTGCTGTACCCATAGCAGTACCCGAACCAAATGGACCTTGTAGTCTTTCCGCAACAAAGTCTTTTTCGTCATTTGAATAACGAAGACCCGCTGTAAGCTTTAATTTTTCTGATAATTGGTAATCAGCACTACCAAACAATGCCCATGCTGTTGTTTTTTGGTTTTGAGTTGCAAAACCATTTTGCGCACCAGCAGCTAAGGTATCGAAGCTATAACTATCGATTGTTAGATCTTCAGAGAAGAAGAATAAACCTGTTTGGAAGTTAAACTTGCCTGCATAAGCACTTGATATACGAAACTCTTGTGTGAACTGTGAATGATCTGGAATCGCATCAGCACTTTCAGCTGGGAATAAGATTAAACCGGGACCCATTAACTCTGGTGGTAAGAAAGACGCGCCGTAACCACCGTCAACATCAGCTTGAGAGTAGATTTCAGCACTTTCAAAACCCGTGATTGAGGTATAAACAAGCTCACCCGCATCATATTCTAACTTTAAGCTACCGCCTTGTGTATCTACATTTTGAATCGCACGAGATGCAGCATCGTGCATTACAGTATCTTCATCGTAGTAGTCAGCAATGTTATTAGTGCCAGCATCAATAACGTTTGCTCTAAATACAATAGGCTTACCGTCTAGGTTACGCGTGTGGAAATTAACAAGGGCAGAAAATCCACCATCTTCATATAAAAATTGTAGACGCGCTGCTGTTTCATCATAGCCACCTAGAACGTTTTCTTGTTCAAACCCAGGTGCTACGTTATCGATGTAGTCATCACGCGTTTGGTACAACATAGACGCACGGAAAGATAGGTTGTCAGTAATGCCCGTACCTACTGCACCATCAAAATCAATTGTGCCGTATGAACCGTAACCTAGAGACGCATAACCATCTAGTTCTTGTGTTGGTTTTACTGAATCAAACTTAACCAAGCCTGCTGGAGTGTTTCGACCAAACAATGTACCTTGTGGGCCGCGAAGCGCTTCAACACGCTCAACATCAAAAACAGGGAAACCTTTTAAGATAGGATTTTCTTGTACAACCTCATCCATCACGAGTGAAACAGGTTGTGAGGCATTTAAATCAAAATCGCTGTTACCTAAACCGCGCATATAAAAACGTGGGAAAGTACGGCCAAAAGACGACTCTACCGACAAGCTTGGAATTTTAGCATTTAGAAAACGAATATCTTGCGCTGCACTGCCATAAGCTTCTAGGTTTTCACCTTGTAAAGCAGATACTGATACCGGTACATCTTGCACATTTTCAACACGTTTACGCGCCGTTACTTCAATAACTTCAAGTTTGCCGTTATCTTCAGCTGAAGCTTCATCTGCGGCAATAGCTTGTGGAAGTGCGAATGCACTGGCGACTAGCGCAGATTGAACACCAATCGATAGCGCCTTTCGTTTAAAAAGGTCCATTTGTTTCTCCCGTGGACTGATTTTAGAATATTTGTAAACTTTTATAAAAGTAACTGGGGTTACTCTAATTTTCGGCGAAGTTTAACTCATTTTTAAAACTTTTTCCGTATTTCATTGCCTCAAGTGAAAAAATATCAGCAATGGTTTGCCCTAAATCAGCAAAACTAGTACGCTCGCCTAAATTAACTGAATCAATATTGTGGTGATAGGCTAAAACAGGCACATATTCTCGGGTATGGTCGCTACCCTGCCAAGTTGGGTCACAGCCGTGATCGGCGGTCAAGAACAGAATATCCTGCTCCCCCATTGCCGCTATTACATTAGGCAATATGGCATCAAACGCCTCTAATGCTTCACCATAACCCACCGCATTTCGTCTATGGCCAAAGTCTTGGTCGAAGTTTACTAAATTAGTAAAAATCAAACTGTTGTCCTTGGCTGTTTTAATATGCTCTACCGTGGCATCAACTAAGGCATCAATACCCGTCGCTTTTGTTTTCTCAGAAATGCCTTGATGAGCGAAAATATCTGCTATTTTGCCCACGCTGATCACATGACCACCACTTTGCTCAAGTTTTTCAAGCACGGTTGCTGAAGGCGGTAACACGGAGTAGTCGCGTCTATTGCCTGTACGAACAAAGGTATCTGGCGATTCGCCAACAAACGGGCGAGCAATGACGCGGCCTATATTTAATTCCATATCATCTAAAATTTGGCGCACCGTTTCACAATAGGCATAGAGATTATCGAGGCCAAAATGCTCTTCATGAGCCGCAACTTGAAAAACACTATCGGCAGAGGTGTAGCAGATCGGTAACCCTGACTTAATATGTTCCTCGCCTAGGCGGGCAATGATTTCAGTACCCGATGCATGACAATTACCCAACATACCACTAAACCCGGTTTTTTGATTGATGTTATCCATGAGATCTGCTGAAAAGCTATGATTTAGATCAGTAAAGTAGCCCCAGTCAAACAACACAGGTACACCTGCCATTTCCCAATGACCACTTGGTGTATCTTTACCAGAGCTTAGCTCAGCCATATAGCCATAAGCGCCCTGCCTTTGTTCACTATTTTGTGCGCTAACGGTTTCGCCGGCTTGATTCGCCGCATCTAACAAGCCCAATCTAACAAGGTTTGGTAAAGCTATTTGACGCCCATGCGCCTGTTCAAATCGTTGTGCTAAGTGGGCAAAGGTGTTGGCACCGACATCACCGAATTTTTCAGCATCGGGTGCGTAACCGATACCAAAGCTATCTAAGACTAAAATAATTGCACGGGTCATTTTGAACTCACTGTGTTATTTGGATAAAAATCGAGCAAGCGATAATAATTCGCTAAATAATTGCCTTAATTATAATTAATTTTTATCAGAACTTGCTAAACTCATGGTAATTTAACATTTTATTAAATCTTTGGCTGACAAAGAAGAGAAAAAACGTGCCAAATTGGAAACCAACAGTCATTGCTATTGCAGGCGCCTCTGCATCCGGTAAAACATTATTTGCCAAAACCATCTACCGAGAGCTCATTGATGAGCTTGGCGAAGAAGGTATTGTGATTATCAATGAAGATGCGTACTACAGAGATCAGTCTCATTTAGCGTTAGCTGAGCGCGAAAATACAAATTATGACCACCCTAATGCGTTTGAACACGAATTGTTGAGCCAGCACATAACCGCGCTGTGTAACAACGAAGCGGTGGAAGTACCCCAATATTGCTACAAAACGCATACAAGAACTGACGAAACTACGGCTATATCACCTAAGCGCATCATTTTAGTTGAGGGCATATTACTGCTCAATAACCCCGACCTTCGAGACCGATTCGATATCAAAATTTATATGGATACACCGCTGGATATTTGTCTATTACGCCGAATTTCAAGAGATGTTAATGAGCGCGGACGTTCAGTAGATTCGGTAACAAAACAATATTTGAGCACTGTCAGACCAATGTTCTATCAATTTGTAGAACCTTCAAAGCAATGGGCGGACCTTGTGATTACTCGAGGCGGTAAAAATAGAATCGCGCTAGATGTGGTAAAAGCGAATATTCATCAAATATTACAAAAACATTTAAAGGAATAGCGAATGGAATTACACGTATTTAGAGGTTTCATTGGCATAGTGATACTACTTGCTATCGCTTGGGCCTTGTCAGCACATAAAAAATCCATCAACTGGCGTACCGTAGGTTTTGCTTTTTTGCTGCAACTTGCTTTAGGCGCTTTTGTGCTTTATGTGCCGTTTGGTAAAGATGTATTACAAGGTATGTCTAACGGCGTACAACAAGTCATCGACAGTGCAAAAGAAGGGATTAACTTCCTCTTTGGTGGTTTAGGCACAGATGCCATGTTCGAAAACGGCGTTGGCTTTGTATTTGCCGTACGCGTTCTGCCAGTCATTATCTTCTTCTCTTCATTAATCGCGGTTTTATATTATCTTGGCATCATGCAATGGGTGATCAGACTTATTGGTGGTGGTATCCAAAAGCTATTGGGTACATCTCGCCCAGAGTCGTTATCAGCGACAGCGAATATCTTTGTTGGCCAAACAGAAGCGCCATTGGTGGTTAGGCCTTATATTGCCAATATGACACGCTCAGAGCTATTCGCCATCATGGTGGGTGGTTTAGCTTCTGTTGCTGGTTCTGTATTAGCGGGCTATGCCGGACTTGGCGTAGAGTTAAAATACTTGATCGCTGCCTCATTCATGGCGGCCCCTGGAGGCCTATTGATGGCAAAAATCATTATGCCTGAAGTCGACCAAGACAAAATTGTTGACCAAGATAAAGATATTGCCGAAGACAATGAGAACAAACCTGCAAATGTGATTGATGCGGCAGCAACTGGTGCAACGGATGGACTAAAGTTAGCGTTAAATGTAGGCGCTATGCTGCTGGCCTTTATTGCGCTTATCGCGCTATTGAATATGATTATTGGCGGTATTGGTGGCTGGTTTGGTCACGATGATTTATCGATTCAGCAAATATTAGGCTATCTATTCGCCCCACTCGCTTTCCTTATTGGTATTTCGGGTGATGAAATGGTTCAAGCGGGTAGCTTTATCGGGCAAAAGGTCGTGGTCAATGAATTTTTCGCCTATGTCAATTTTGTTGAGATAAAAGAAACATTGTCGGCGCACTCGCAGGCCATCATTACGTTTGCATTGTGCGGTTTTGCCAACTTGTCATCAATAGCCATCCTTTTAGGTGGTATTGGTTCTATGGCGCCATCT
This sequence comes from Thalassotalea agarivorans, assembly GCF_030295955.1. Lineage (NCBI taxonomy): Bacteria > Pseudomonadati > Pseudomonadota > Gammaproteobacteria > Alteromonadales > Colwelliaceae > Thalassotalea > Thalassotalea agarivorans. Next base: position 1,566,569 of record NZ_AP027363.1, on the reverse strand, counting down.
AGACGTGGTGACATCGCTCAATTAGGTATTAAAGCTATGTTGGCAGCAACGCTCGCTAACTTAATGAGTGCAACTATTGCTGGCATCTTCATTTCCTTATAGGTTACGTATGAACGACACAAATTACGCTCAGCTTGGTATTGCATTAATGGATTTAACATCTTTAACAGATAACGAATCTGTTGAGGACATTATTACCTTATGTAAACAAGCGAAATCAGCGGCAGGAAACACGGCCGCCATTTGTATCTACCCAAGATATATTCCTTACGCAAGAAAGCAATTATTCGCGCAAGAAACGCCACATATCAATATTGCTACAGTAATCAACTTTCCACATGGTAATGATGATATAGACATTGCCGTAGCGGAAGCAAAAGCTGCAATTGCTTATGGCGCAGACGAAATTGATTTAGTATTTCCTTATAAAGCCTTTATTGCAGGTAATACAAAGCTTGCAAGCGAGATGATTAGTGCTGTTAAAGGTGCCTGTAAAGGTAACGCGTTACTAAAAGTTATCCTTGAGACCGGCGAATTATCCTCGCCCACCCTGATTAAAAGCGCAAGTGAACTTGCGATTGATGCTGGCGCTGACTTTATCAAAACATCTACCGGTAAAGTTGCAACAAATGCCACCTTAGAAGCGGCAGAAATCATGCTACAAGTTATTGCAGAGAAAAACACTTCAGTTGGATTTAAACCAGCCGGTGGTGTAAAAAATTTAGAAGATACTAAAGCCTACTTATCATTAGCATCGCGAATTTTAGGCGAAGAATGGATAACTGCAGCACATTTTAGGTTTGGTGCAAGTAGCTTGCTTAATAACTTATTGATAAGTTTGGGGCATGATCTCGATGCGCCAGAGCAAGGAGCGTACTAACTACAATGGCGCAGTTGTATTTTTACTATTCTTCAATGAATGCTGGTAAATCAACGCATTTACTACAGTCCTCTTACAATTATAGAGAACGCGGGCAACATACGCTGATTTACACAGCCGAAATAGATGATAGATTTGAAAAAGGCAAAGTTGCTTCTCGACTCGGCATTAGTGCCGACGCCGCATTGTTCAATAAAACGTCTGATTTGTATCACGAGATAGCAACAGCACATCAATTGAAAAAGCTCGATTGTGTGTTAATTGATGAAGCCCAGTTCTTATCAAAATCACAAGTAAAGCAATTGACCGATGTCGTTGATCACCTCTCTATACCTGTTTTAGCATACGGGATAAGAACCGATTTTATGGGTGAAACCTTCAGTGGTAGTGCTGCCCTGCTCGCATGGGCGGATAAGCTTGTTGAGTTAAAAACAATTTGTCATTGTGGTAGAAAAGCAAATTTTGTCATTCGAGTAAATGAAGATGGTGAAGCAATTACAGGTGGTCAACAAATAGAAGTTGGCGGCAATGAAAAGTATGAAGCCTTGTGCAGAAAGCATTTCAAAGCCTTAGTTTGGGATCAAAAAACATAATTTATAGGGGGCGTCATGGCAGTAGTAGAAAGCAGTCATCCATTGGTTAAGCATAAAGTGAGCTTATTAAGAGACGCAGGCATCACCACAAAAGACTTTAGAGCGTTAACCCAAGAAATTGGTAGTTTGTTAATGTACGAAGCAACCAAAACTTTGCCCCTGAAACAAACACCGATGCAGTGTTGGTCTGGCACCATCAACGCACCTATTATCGCAACAAAACAACCCACCATAGTCCCAATACTGCGCGCCGGTTTGGGTATGCTAGATGGCGCTCTATCTGTACTACCATGCGCTAAAGTGTCGGTTGTTGGGCTTGCGCGAAACGAACAAACGTTGCAGCCTGAAAGTTATTACGAAAACTTAGTGCCAGATATTACCGATAGAATGGCAATTGTGGTCGACCCTATGCTAGCAACCGGCGGTAGTGCCATTGCAACGATCAATTTGTTGAAACAGTCGCAGTGCAAACATATTGTTGCGCTGTTTTTAGTGGCTGCTCCAGAAGGTGTGAGCGCGCTAGAAAGTGCCCACCCTGATATCGACATATTCGTTGCTCAGATTGACGACAGGCTTAACGAGCAAGGTTATATACTGCCCGGTTTAGGCGATGCCGGCGATAAACTTTTTGGTACTGTATAACACCTATAATCGCTATATATACTCGTATATAACCGGAGAAGGTTCAACAGCTCTATCACACAATTCAATGGCGTTTAGATAAGCGTTAACTGCCTGCATGGCCATATCTTCATTAGCGGCATGGACACGAGCGATAACACTTCCCTTTTCTAGATATTCTGAAAGCGGCGCTATTCGATCGAATCCCACACTATGATCGATTGCTTGCCCTGGAAATTGTCTACCGCCACCTAAAGCAACCACTGCCATTCCAATAGCACGAGTATCTACATTAGCGATATATCCTGAACGTGGTGCGACAATATCTTTGATCACATTTGCTTGCTGCATGTGCTTCCATGGCTGTTCGATAAAGTTACTTGGTCCTTGCATTGCGTGGACCATCTTATCAAAGCGCTCTGCCGCCAAGCCGGTGCATAACGCCCTATCGACCTGTTTATGTGCGTCATCTTCGTCTTTTGCCAATTGCCCATGAATCAGCATGGATTTGGCCAATGCACACACCACTTGATGCAAACGTGGATCTCTATAGACACCGGTAAGGTAATCGGCTGTCTCTGCCATTTCTAGCGCGTTTCCAGCGCTATCGCCTAACACTTGGTTCATATCGGTGATGATTGCTTGTGTTTTTACGCCGGCGCCTGTTGCAACATTAACAATACTTTTAGCAAGTGCACGCGCATCTGCAATATTATTCATCATAGCGCCATTGCCTACCTTAACATCCATAGTTAATACATCCAGTCCAGCGGCTAGCTTTTTAGAAAGGATTGACGCGGTGATTAAAGGTATTGATTCTACCGTCGCGGTAACATCACGAATGCCGTATAAACGTTTATCCGCTGGTGCTAGGTCGTTTGTCTGAGAAATAATAGACACACCGATATCTTTGACAAGCTGCTTAAACTGACTTATCGATGGCATAACATTAAAATTCGCGATACTTTCCAGTTTGTCTGCAGTACCTCCTGTATGCCCTAAACCGCGTCCTGAAATCATTGGCACAGCTGCGCCACATGCGGCAACGATAGCTGCTAACATAAAGCTTACTTTGTCTCCTACACCACCTGTAGAATGTTTATCGATAATAGGTTTGTCTACATCGTCCCAAGTAAGCACAGTACCGGAATCTCGCATACATTGGGTTAAAGTAATCGTTTCTTGTGTATTTAGACCTTGATGATAAATTGCCATCGCCATTGCACCAGCTTGCGCATCGCTAAAGCCACCATCGGCTAATCCCGCTACAAACTGCTTAATGACTTGTTCATCCAGTACTTGGTTGTCACGTTTTAGTCTGATAATTTCTTGCGGTAGCAACATGTTCATTCCTTATCCGCATTGTCTAAATTGATAGGCGTAAAAGCGTCTGGCAGAAGCGACTCTACCGTCCATGTTACCGACTCACCTTTGTGATTGTGCGCAGTTACAATCGCTTCAGGCTTAAAAAACTCTGCGATAACTTGCCGGCACGCACCGCAAGGTGGCGTTAAGTCATTTTGCGCGGTGTAAATAGCAATGGTTTCAAGGTCTCTAAAACCTGCAACAATAGCACTGGCTATTGCATTGCGCTCTGCACAAACCGTTAATCCGTAACTTGCATTCTCTACATTACACCCTTGAAATACCGTTCCATCGGATGTTTTTACTGCAGCACCAACAGTAAACTTGCTATATCGAGCGTACGCATTAGAACATGCTTGTGCTGCAAAATGTGCCAATTCTTTTGACATAATCTACCTGTGCAATGTGATGATTTAACTATCAGTATAACAATAATTTAACAAAAAAAAGCCACGCTAAATGCGTGGCTTTTTATTTCTCTATTTAGGGCTTAAAAGTCGTACTTAATACCAACTCTCATTTCCCACAATGATGTATCACGTTCAACTGTTAACTCTTGGTTACCGTCATTAAACGATTCAAATACATATTGTCCTTGGTCATTAATACTTGCACCAACCATTCTATTACCAACAAACGCTCCTTTCGTTAACACGCCCCACTCATCATTTAGCATATTACCGATATTCTTGATGGTTAGATAAACATTCGATTTATGCCCATCCATAAAGCCCGGAAGCTCCTGATTAAGTTTTAAATCGAATGTTGTCCACCAATCTGAATAATGGTCGTTACGTTTTTGAATGCCACCGCGAGCCAATCCTTCTTCGGCGATAAATGCATTGAACGCAGCTTGGTCAAAGCCTGGGTCGTAAACTACGTTAGGGTCATTTTCAGTCGGCACGTATAACAATTGACGTGAGCCGTTCCAGTTACTATCACCGAATGCTCTGTCAGAACGAGAAAATGTATATGAATAAGGTCTACCTGCGCTAGACTGACCAAATAAACTAACCGTAGTATCAAGGTTCGAAATTAAATTCACAGAGTATGAAAGAACCATGGTTAAACGGTGTGGCACTTCATAATCAGAAGTTGCAATACTAGGTGCTGATGGGTCTATAGTTGCAAAGTTCGAATAGTTCGATCCTGCTACTGAACTTGTCATAGGGTTAGCATCTTCAGACGTAGTGTAAGAGTAACCAAATGTCGCGTTAAGACCAAAATCCCATTCTTTGTTCATACCAAATGAAACGATAGTAGATTTGCCATCTTTATCACTATTGGTTAACACGAAGTCACCCGTGCGACCTAGTGGTGATTCAAATAATGGACGCCCATCTGGCGCGGTATCACCTGAGTACTGGATACCAGCATCTCTGATCATTGCCGAGTCGACACGTCTATTCATTAAAATATCCGCTGTGAAGCTATAACCGTCATCGGTAATGTATGTTGCACCAATTGAGTACTTCCATTCAGAAGGAACTTCAAAATTTGGATCCACAGCGTTTACTGAACCGTCACCACCCGCTTCAGGAATAGACGCTATTTCATCATACATGGCTTGTGGGATGCCAAAAATTGGCGTACCAGGATCTGTCCATTGGTTTGCAAACAAGTCAACTTTACCATCAGGTGTTTGAACTAAGTTAACGTTAAATTCACGCAAACCTATTTGCACCAATCCATCGTTTGAATAAGAGTTTGATAACCATACGTTTGGATTACCACCAGAGTAAAGACCAAAACCAGCTCTCACGTTTAGATTATCGTTTACAGCCCAATTAAAACCTACACGCGGTTGTAGCAACGAGACACCGTCAAAGGTTGAATTGTTCGCAAAGCCATAACGGTCAAAAAAGTTTTGGTTATATCTTGGTTGATCTGAGCTCGTGTACATGTCGTAGCGCACACCAAACATCAAGGTTGCATCAATATCTGTAAAAGTATATTCATCCTGGATGAAGAATGTATGAACGTCGTATGTAAACTCTTGGCTAGCATCTTCAGGAATATTAGTACCAGCAGAATTGTTATAATAAATACGATCTGCGTGTCCATTTTCAAAATCTTCAATTGAGTCAAATCTGAATTCACCTTGCGTATGTTGCATAAACAAGTTGAATGCTGTTAGTGATTCATACTCATAACCAAATGTAAGAGTGTGATCTTCTAAGTAATAGTTACCTGAAAATTTGAACGTTTTGTTGTCCCAATACAGTTTATTACTTTGGCGAGAATCATCTGGACCCAAGTATATAGTTGAACCACCTTGATCAATTTGAACTTCACCGAAACCACTGGCTGCGTCTAGTGATATCTGGCGATTATCAAGTTTCATCTTGCCGATACTGATTGATGTAGAGAAGTTATCCGTCCAATCAGAATATAAGGCCGCTACCATAGATGTGAGTTTAGCGCCTCGCTCATAAAAATGGCTATCAAGTGACAGCTCATCGCCATCAGCATCTGATTGTGATAGCTCAAAACCATCATTGTAGTTATATACAAAATCAACACGATGGCTATCGTTGATATTCCAGTCTAACTTAACAAGAAACTTTTCATCTTCAACAGGCATACTTCCAGGCATTCCACCAGCATCATAACCATAAACATCCTGGCTTGCTGTCAGCACTCGGTCTAGATCCGCTTGCGAAACATCGTTACCAAAAGGGCCATAACTAAAGATTTGTACACCTTCTAGTTTTTCATATGAAACAAAGCCAAATACCTTGTCTTTAAGAATTGGGAAACCCACATTAAAGCCATAGCGCTTTTCACTAAATGAACCGAGATCTATATCTTCACCGTTGACAGAGTCACCTTTCATTGAGTCATTTGTATAGTCGTAGAAGAAACCACCATGGACTTCATTTGTACCTGACTTAGATACTGCATTGATATTACACGCTGTAAAACTCCCGTAATTTACATCGTAAGGCGCAAGTTCTACTGAAACCTGTTCAATTGAATCAAAAGAAAAAGGTACACGTACCGTCGGGTAACCGTTGCTGTTCAAGCCAAAGTTATCATTCATACGTGCGCCGTCTAACGTTAAACTGTTAAACCTTGGGTTACCACCACCACAATGGATAGCGTCAGAACGACTTTCATCAATATAAATACGCGGATCGACGCGAACAATATCTTTTATATCTCGGTTTATTGCAGGCAGTGTCTCAAGCTCTTCTCTCCCAAAATGAGCAGAAGGACTCGAACCGCTTGCAAATGTGCTTAACGCTGTACCTGTCACCTGAATGGTTTCAATATCTTCAGAGGATTCTAAAGAAACATTTAATGAATATGTTTCGCCTAAAGTTAAGTAAACATCATTAACGTCTTTGTCCTCAAACGTATCAGAATCTAATTCTACGCGATAAGGGCCACCTACCCTTAAACCTTTAGCGGTAAAAATACCCGATTCGTTTACAGTAGCAGTTTTTGATGTTCCAGAAGGTACATGGGTGATAATAACCGTAGTCCCAGCGGCAGGATTGCCATTTGGCCCCTGAACTTGACCTTTAATAGCTGATGTTGTCGTATTCGCCATTGCGACACTAGACATACCTAGTGCAAAAACAACAGCGGTTGCAACACGTGAAAAAGCTTGTGATTTCATGTTTTGATCCCTTAAAAGAGTATTGTGAGCATGAGCTATTTTTTAATTTAGCTTTACTTTATTTTTATACTTCGAATTTTATTACATCAGAGATTAGTTTCATTTTCATTACATAAATTAGAAGAAGATGTTAAAGACTAGCTTTATTTCGATTTAACAATGCAGTTACAGTTATACTATTAACCATTAAAAACAATAACTTAAACACAATAATGTATACTATTTAACCAAATCAGACTTCTTTATAATTTTATTTTTTATAAATCTTATTTTTAATAACTATAAACAATAAAACCTGACCATATGGTCAAGAACACACACATAAACACCGTAAACAATTGTTTTTATTCAATATTTTATAAAACACAAAACAAAGCCAACAGGTTAATATTTTTCATTTATTAACCTATTGACCTAGCAAAAAATCACAAAACAGTGAAAAACAGCATGGTTGCCGGCTGTAGCGTACTGAATAGGTTGTTTCTTCCGGTAAAGCACCCTTATTTTAATAAAAAATTAATCAAACAAGGGTGACAGCTTCAATTATTACTGGTAAAACACAGCAAAACCTAAGTGAAACTTTCAGACCTAATGTCAGAACAGAAAAAATCTAACAAACAAGATCAACTACGCGCAAAAAATAAGTTAATTATTTTAGACGCTGCCAGGACTGAATTTGTTTTAAACGGATACAAAGGCGCCAGCGTACAACAAATATCTCAGCGAAGTGGTCTACCTAAAGCCAACGTGCTTTATTATTACAAAAACAAAGAGGCGCTTTATCATGCAGTATTAGAGAGCACCCTAGAGATGTGGGATGAAGGCATTGGTGACATTCTTTATGAAGACGGCCCTGCCATTGCAATAGAGAAATTTATTGCCTCTAAGGTACGCATGTCTTTCACAGCGCCAGAAGCCTCAAAGATATATGCGCTGGAAATTATCCAAGGAGCGCAGCACCTTAAAGAGTTTGCTCGCTCATATTTGAGACAATGGGTGCGAGAAAAAGCCAGTATTTTTCAGCGCTGGATTGATGAAGGCCAAATGGATGACATCGACCCAACTCAGCTCATTTTTTTGATTTGGTCTTCAACCCAACATTATGCTGACTTTGAAACCCAGATCTTAACAGTACTAAACCAAGCTGAATTTGAAGAGAAAGACGAGAAAGCGGTAACAAGATTTTTAACAAATATGGTTTTAAAAGGCTGCGGAATAGCTCAACATGAACATTAAACACATCATTATTTCTACAATACTAGCGAGCAGTTTAGTTGCAACGACAAACGCAGCAGATACCATAAGATTTGCAACGTTTAATGCAAGCCTAGAAGCGCTTAATTACACAGACAGAAATCAAAGCCAGTTGATTTTGCAGCAATCGTTAAACAACGCCTTATCATCACCTGCCCAGCAAGTAAAAAATATTGTTAAAATCATTTCAATTAAGCAGCCGGATGTCATTTTGATCAACGAGTTTGACAATGGCGTTTTTGGTAAAAAAAACCAAGTGTTGTTCAGCGAGCTACTTAAGGCAAATGGCTTAAACTATCCGTATTTTTTTCAAGGGCCAGTCAATACTGGCGTATTGATAGACAACGGCGATAAAACGGCGAAGCCACCTGCAAATACGCAAGGCTTTGGTTATTTTCCTGGTCATTTCGGTATGTTGTTATTGTCTAAATATCCTATTGATACCGAACACATTCGAACCTTTCAGCTGTTTAAATGGAAAGACATGCCAAATGCATTAATGCCAATGAATGAGGATGGTACGCCTTGGTATGCAGACGCCACCTGGAATAAACTTCGCCTGTCATCGAAATCTCATTGGGATATCCCCATCAAAATTGATGACGAAAAGGTACACGTGTTAGCAAGCCACCCTACACCGCCAGTTTTTGATGGAAAAGAAGATCGTAATGGTAAGCGTAACCATGATGAAATTCGTTTTTGGCATGACTACATCGACACTAATCGTTCAACCTATATTTATGATGACAAAAGTCAGTTTGGCGGATTAAAACCCAATAGCCGCTTTGTCATCATGGGCGACTTAAACAGTTCCCCAGCAGAAGGTGATTCAAGGCAAGATGCCATTAGAAACCTGCTCAACGATACAAAAGTAAATGACACTGAACCTAAAAGCTTAGGCGCAGTGCAGAATGCACCTCAAAACCCTTATGCTAAAACGCATACAGCAAGTTGGAAAATGCGTGTGGACTATGTTTTACCCAGCAGTTTTGGCTTAAAAGTAGTTTCTTCTGGCGTATTTTGGCCTCAAAAAGGTGAAAAATATGACGCGCTGATCAAAAATAGAAAAACGTCCTCCGATCATAAATTGGTTTGGGTAGACATCAATATCACAAAATAAAAGGTTAATATGACTTCTCTTTTAAAACGTGTGCGCATTTCACTCTTAGGCGCGTTGATAGTATTTCCTGCTTTCTCAGCAGAAAAACCGCAAAATATCATCATGGTTGTGGCTGACGGCATGGGACCTAATTATGTAGCAGCTTACCGATACTATATGGACAACCCAAATACGCCTATGGTTGAAACAACGGTGTTTGATAAATACCTAGTTGGCAGTAACTCCACCTACCCTCATAAGGTGTCTGGATATGTCACTGACTCTGCTGCAAGCGCTACAGCACTTGCTACAGGGGTAAAAACATATAATGGCGCTATTGGCGTCGATATTAACAAAAAACCACTTGAATCAGTATTGGTTGCCGCCAAGAAACAAGGTAAAAAAACGGGTATCGTGGTAACGTCGCAGATTAATCATGCGACACCAGCATCATACATGGCGCACAATGAACACAGGCGCAACTACAATGCGATTGCCGATCAATACATTGACAATGGTATTAATGCAGATGTCATGCTTGGTGGTGGCTGGGCTTATTTCATTCGCGATGACAGAAATTTAGTTGCAGAGTTTAAAGCAAAGGGCTTTCAATATATAGATGCATACGAGCAACTCGATAGCACAAACAAAACAAAGCCACTGCTAGGATTGTTTGCAGATAAAGGCTTGCCGTTCGCTATCGATGATAATAACCCGACCCGATTAGCAAAACTCACAGGAACAGCGCTTAAACATTTAAAAAATGATAAAGGCTACTTTTTACTGGTTGAAGCAAGCCAAGTAGACTGGGCTGGACATGGCAATGATATCGCTGCGGCAATGGCGGAAATGCATGACTTAGCCAAGACAATAGAGCTGCTCGAAGGTTATGTAAAACAGCATCCAAACACCTTGGTAGTGCTAACCGCTGATCATGAAACCGGTGGTATGTCGCTAGCAAGAGATGGTGACTATGCATGGAACCCTGATCAAGTAAAACAAGTCACTGCGTCTGCGGATAAAATAGCCGATGCATTTTTAAGCCAGCGACTATCAACTGACGACATTACCGCTTTATTCGGCTCAGAGTTAACGCGTGACGAAATAAAACTAATCAACAGAGCGCAAACTATGTTGTCGCCTACATTGAAAGGACAAAAACGCACAAGAGAGCTGTCAAAAACAATCAAATCGATTATCGATTTACGTTCAAATACTGGATGGACGTCGTCTGGCCATACGGCTGCAGACGTACCTGTATACGCGTTTGGCCACTCTGCAACGCAATTTGCTGGTGCTAAAGACAATACCGACATGGCAAAGATTTTGTTTCAACTAATTAGAGAGTAAAGCGGCATGAATTTTAAGCCTTTTTGCGGTGTCATTTGCGCGCTAGCACTACTCGGATGTTCAGAAAAAACGCAATCTGTGGCATTGAAACCTGACAGTGATGCACTCGAAAGCCAAGTCTTATCAATGAAAGATAGAGCGCAGTTTATAGATGACATGACAGCGCAGCGAGTTCAAACATTACTCCCGTCTTTAATGAAGAAAACCGGCATAGATGCATGGCTTTTGATCAGCCGAGAATACAATGAAGACCCAATTTTAAAGACATTTCTACCAGCAACATGGTTATCTGCACGAAGAACGACCATATTTTTATTCGTTTTAGAGGATTCTGGCCAATTACAAGCCTATGCTGTCGCCCCATACAATGTGGGTAGTGTTTTTACCAAGGCTTGGGATAAGTCGACTCAAGACGACCAATGGCAAGCATTAGTATCTTTATTAAAGCAGCATAACCCCGAAAAAATTGGCATCAACCAATCGCAAATATGGGCGCATGCAGATGGTTTAGTTGTTACAGATTTTGAACAGCTTAAACAGGCTTTACCTAAGGATATGGAAAATAAACTTGTATCTTCAGAGCCTTTGGCAATTGCTTGGCTTGAGCAACGAATTAAGCCCGAAGTAGAACAATACAAGGATATCGTAGCCCTCGCCCATGCCATTATCGCTGAAGGTTTTTCAAACAAAGTTGTTACACCGGGCGTAACAACAACCGATGATATTGCTTGGTGGTACCGAGAGCGAGTTCGTGAATTGAAACTTCAAGCGTGGTTTCATCCAAGTGTATCAATTCAGCGCGCAGACAATCAGGCATTTGATCATGAAACGACGTTTACCAATAAAGACACAGACAACGTTGTAAGACCCGGTGATTTACTCCATGTTGATTTCGGTATTACCTATTTGCGACTTAATACAGATACACAACAACACGCCTATGTGCTTAAACAGGGAGAAACGTCAGCACCTGACTACTTAAACGAAGCATTAAGCAAAGCAAACCAACTACAAGATATCTTTACTGATCTTTTTGCTGAAGGTGTAACCGGCAATGAAATTCTGGCGAAAGCAAGATCCGAAGCAATCGCTCAAGGGTTAAAGCCTACGATATACACCCATCCTATTGGTTTTCATGGCCACGGCGCAGGCACAACGCTAGGCATGTGGGATGCCCAGCAAGGTGTCCCAGGCGATGGTGATTACCCATTACACTTGAATACAGCCTATTCAATTGAACTGAACAATGCGGTGTATTTAAAAGAATGGGGTAAAGAAATTCGAATTATGTTGGAAGAGGATGCATTTTTTGATGAATCTGGCGTGTGGTATCTAAACGGCCGACAAACCTCATTTCATTTGATTAAAAGCAACTAAAAAAGGCGGATAAAATCCGCCTTTTTTTTCGTTCGCACCGTTAAAGTGCTGCATTTAATCGGTCAAAGCCCGCACTTAAGTCTGCGATTAGATCGTCCACATTTTCTAATCCTACATGCAAACGAATAAGCGCATGTTCATAAGGCCAAGTAGTCACTGTTCGCATCGATTGCACGCTATTAACAGCTAAGATAAGGCTTTCAAATCCACCCCAGGAATAGCCCATTTTAAAATGAGACATACCATCGAGCATGGCAGTAATACCTGCCTGATTACCTTTGCTCAATACAAATGAGAATAAGCCATTAGAACCGGTAAAGTCGCGTGTAAACATCTCATGCCCTGGGCAAGAACTAAACGCTGGATGCAATATTGTTTCTACTTCTTCTCTGGATTCCAACCAACGAGCAATCTTTAGAGCACTTTCTTGATGCTGCTGCAAACGCACGCCCAAGGTTCTGATACCGCGCATCGCAAGGTATAAATCATCTGGCGAGGCACACATACCAAGGGTATAGCTTTTCTCTCTCAATACCGGCCAGTGCTTTTCGTTTGCTGTTGCCGTTCCAAGCATGACATCGGAATGACCCACAATATACTTGGTTGCCGCTTGTACGGAAACATCAACTCCATAATCAAAAGGCTTAAAGTTAACGCCTGCGCCCCACGTATTATCGAGCATCACCACACAATTATGTTTGTGTGCAACCTCTGCAATAGCAGGAACGTCTTGCACTTCCATGGTTAAAGAACCTGGAGATTCAAGAAATACGATTTTGGTATTCTCTTGTATTAACGCCTCTATTCCTGCACCAATTAAAGGGTCGTAATAGGTGACATCAATATTAAAGCCCTTTAATACATTTTGACAAAATGCACGCGTTGGCTCGTAAGCGTTATCTACCATCAATACATGGTCACCACTTTTTAAAAACGCCAGCATGGCGGTGGTTATAGCAGCAGTGCCACTTGGATAGACATAACAACCTGCACCGCCTTCTATTTCAGCCATTGCGTCACAGAAAGCAAAGTTTGTTGTGGTGCCGCGGCGTCCATAATACAACACTTGTTTAGACTTATTCGCGACGGCATGTTTCATCTGTTCGACCGAGTCAAACACTACCGTTGAAGCACGTTCAACGGGTGGGTTCACTAGACCACGCGTCCACTGTGGCTTGCGCCCTGCACTTACGTACACCGTTTCTTTTTTGCTCATATTCATTCAATTTATTAACTAGTTGTCCTTGTTATACAAGGAATTAGTAGAGAAACAAACCTCTACAGTGAGGTTTTTTATATTTTAACTAAATAACTTAAGCTGATTATCGGTGATTTCATCGAACGACTTTCCGATAAACGGCAAGATGCCATCAGCAACAGCTTTTAACTGCCGTTCAATGTACAAGGTATAATCGATAGGTGCATTGCGATATTTTAGGGTTTGTGGCCCATTTACGGTTAACACGTATTCTATCCAGCCACGGTTTTGATACTGCAGGGACTTCCCTTCTTTTTCATTGATCGCATCAGCCCAACGTGCGGCTTTGACATGTGGTGGCACGTTTTTAACATAATGAGACAGTTTGCGGCGTAAACGCTTGCGATAAACCAACTTGTCATCAAGTTCGCCTGCCATTGTTTTTTCTACAGTTTCTAAAACAAACTGATCTACTGCTTGCTGATGAAAAACGCGGTGATAAAGCTCATATTGAAAATCTTTGGCTAGCTGTGTCCAATCGGTACGAACATTTTCAAGCCCTTTAAATACCAGTTCTTCTTTCCCCTTTCGTGTAACTAGCCCTGCATAACGCTTTTTGGTGCCAATGTCAGTGCCGCGTACAGTAGGCATTAAAAACGTTGTGAAATGTGTTTCGAATTCAATTTCCAAAGCGCTGTCTATGGCAAATCGTTGTTTAAGATCACCTCGCCACTGCTCATTGATGTAGCCTTGCAACGTTAAACCTATGTCTTTGGCTTGTTTGCTATCTGCCTCATCGCCGATATGAACAAAAATAGAGTCGGTATCACCATAAATAACTGTATAGCCTTTGTCCTGTATCCACTGCTTGGTGGTTTTTAGTATCTCGTGACCCCGTTTTGTTATAGCGCCAGATAGTCGAGGATCAAAAAAGCGACAACCGTTAGAACCTAGCACGCCATAAAAAGAATTCATGATGATTTTTATTGCTTGTGACAATGCGCCATCGTTTTGTTTTTTAGCAATATCTCGTTCAGCCCAAAGCGACTGAATAATAGCGGGTAAGAAATGCTTGTCTCGTGAAAACATGGCACCATCAAACGCTTCAATCGCTGAATCAGGTGATAATGCCCCCTCTACCATGCCCATTGGATCGATATTAAAGGTTCGAATAATACTTGGGTACAAGCTTTTAAAATCTAGCACTAGCACGTTTTTATAGAGCCCTGGGATAGAATCCATCACATAGCCACCTGGCGAGACTAAATCACTATGTCCATCACCCAAATTAGGTGCTATGTAGCCAGCTCTATGCAATTTCGGTAGATACAAATTTGTAAAGGCTGCGACTGATCCACCGATACGATCTATTGCTAATCCAGTTAACTGAGCACGCAGTAAAGAGAATGACAGTAACTGGGTTTTTTCAAAGATAAGCCAAACTAGCCTGCAATCTTCTAGGTTGTATTCAGCTAATGCGATTTTGTTATGATGAAAATTATCAATAATTTCTTGTAATCGATTGTCGGCATCTTCAACCTTCTTTCCAATGCCCAAAAGCGTGTTTGACACATTTTCTAATGAAAAGCTGGGGAAACTGTAGGTTGCTGTTTTTAAACCATCGATGCCATCTAAAACAACGCGACCGGCAATATCAAAAAATTTTTGTTCACTGTTGGCGTTTTTTCGCCAACGCCCAACGCTACCGTCTCTGTTGATGCTAAAAGGAATATCATTAAAGTCATATCGCTTCTGCAATACTTGCATATCAAAACCCACGACATTCCAGCCTATCAGTATGTCTGGATCTTCGTCGCTAAGATAATCAATAAAGGCAGATAACAAGGCTTTCTCGTTATCGCACCATTCTATAAATGCAGGCGCTTTTTGATGTTCAGGTAAATCGCCATTACCAATCATATAGACGCATTGAAAGGAATCACTATAAAGACCAATCGAATAGAGTTGCCCAGATACGTCACATTCAATATCAACTGACACCATATTGATATCGGGCAACGTGAAATCCTTATCGGCTGGTTTACATTTTGCGTGTTCAACTTTGGTATAACCATTGAGCTGTTTGAGTTCTCCTACAAAGGAAACCTGAGAGGTAATAAACCGCTCCATTAAAAAGCGTTCTTCACAGCGGATATCATCTTCATAGCATTTGATACCCTGCGCCTTTAAGACATCGCGAGCGCTATAAAAATCCCGTAAGTACTTAAAGTAAACGCCATGAACTGGGGTTTGATTAAAGGTTTTTAACGCCAGCCCACTTGCCCGATAATTGATGACGTTTTGTGATGATAAGGCCTTTTTTACTTGCGCAAGTTGGTGCGATTCTATGAAAAATATAGCCTCTTGTTCAGGTACGCAAACGTGATACACCTGGTCGTGACTTTTGACCCAATAAGACAACTCTATGCCTTGGCGTGTATCTCTTGCATGTTTTGTTAAAATAACACCTGAAATAGGCAAATAACTCATGTAATTGCGCATAATAACTGATAATATATACAGCAGTTTAAATGATTTAATCTGCAAATAAAACGGCAAGGCATGCTTAGCGATAAAATAAAAACAGTTATACGCGGTGCTTACAAAGCTATCGGCGACAATCTAGATAATTTTCATCCGCGTAAACAACAAGGTTTTCTTATTGCTGAAATCGCAAAAACACTCGCCGGCGAATACGATAAAACGCGCAAAATAATCACAATTGAAGCCGGTACAGGAACAGGTAAATCGTTAGCGTACTGTCTTGGTGCTATCCCACTTGCCTTATCCCGTGAAAAAAAGGTCTGTATTTCAACCGCTACAGTTGCTCTACAAGAACAGTTAGTAGACAAAGACCTACCCTTTTTAAAGCAATATTCGGGCTTAGATTTCAACTTTTCTTTAGTTAAAGGCAGGCAACGCTACGTCTGTGCGCAAAAATTGGCGGCGACCCAATCTGATGAGCCTCAAGCTGGCTTTACCTTTGCTGAAAAGCCACAAGAAAGCGACTTAGCCATGCTAAAAGCGATGCATTCTGCGCTTAAAGAAGGCTCGTGGCAAGGCGATATAGACAGCTGGAAAGATACAGTGCCTCGCAACCTATGGCAGTCCATTCAAAGCGACAAGCATAGCTGTTTACGTCATTTAGCGGAACACACTCATTGTCCGTTTCACAAAGCACGTGATGCTATGGACGAAGCTGATGTACTGGTGATAAACCATAGTTTGTTATTAGCTGATTTAGAGCTCGGTGGCGGCAAAATTCTTCCTGCGCCAGAAGACTGCTTTTACATAATTGATGAAGGCCATCACCTGCCTAAAGTCACGCGAGATCACTCAAGCGGGAATGTATCGGTAAAGGGCTCTATAGACTGGCTAAGCAAAGTCGCCCCATGCGGTGACAAGATTGCGAAACTAATAAAAAGCCAATCAGCAGTATCGCCATCGGTTAACTTAGCAGATCTTTGCCAGGAGTTATTGGCTGATATGCAGAAGCTGTTAACCTTTATTGAGAATAACAAACAATCCTATTTTCCCAATGCACATAAAGGCGATGAGCTCACTTATCGATTCGAACACGGCTTAGTGCCTAAAACAATTAAAAACTATGCGACTGATTTAGCAGAGGTCTCCAAGAAAGCAATAAACCACATAAACAAGCTCTATAACTTATTAATGGAGCATGTAAAAGAAGGTGAAGTGCAACTATACCTAGCAGAACCCTTATTGTCTGAAAGTGGTTTCTATGCGCAGCGGTTAGAAAGCTTTCAACACTTGTGGCACATGTACGCAAAAACAGACAGTGAAAAAGGCGCTCCGCTTGCTCGCTGGTTATCAGTAGTAGAAGGAAAGCGACAAGATTATTTAGTTTCTGCTTCACCTATCGAAGTAGGTTTTATGTTGGAAGACAATTTGTGGTCACAATGTGAAGGCGCTGTAATCTGCTCTGCCACATTGCGAGCCTTAAACTCATTTGATCATTTTAGACGAGAAGCGGGGCTAAGCACTAATGACGGCAGCCAGTATCAAGCAGTTAACTCCCCTTTCGACTATACAAACAATGCGCGCTTAACGGTACCTGAGATGCGCAATGAGCCATCCAGTGATGCCTTCACCGATGAGTTGATAGAGAAACTACCTAGCTTACTCAAACAAGATAAAGCGACCCTTGTACTGTTTTCTTCCTATTGGCAGATGGAACAAGTCGCCTTTGCATTAAAACACGATTTCAATATGTTGGTGCAAGGAAAACTGTCTCGTCAGGCGATACTAGAAAAACACAAAGCGCTTTGTGACAAGGATAAATCCAGTATTGTGTTTGGCACACAGAGCTTTTCTGAAGGGCTAGATTTACCCGGTAAGTACTTAACGCATTTGATCATAACCAAGTTACCTTTTGCCGTTCCTACCTCTCCCGTGGAAGAAGCCCATGCAGAATATGTCACGGCGAAAGGTGGTAATCCATTTATGTCTATTACTGTACCTGAAACTTCTAAAAAACTTGTGCAAGCGACAGGTCGCTTACTTAGAAATGAAACCGATACTGGGGTAATTACCTTGATGGATAAGCGTGTTAAAACAAAACGCTATGGCAAAGATTTGATTAACTCTTTGCCACCATATCAGCGTGATTTTCGCTAGATAGCCCTCTTCGTTTGGCCAATATATACAAGTGTAATAGCGCTAGAAGCGGTAGCAGCAGTACAAGGCTATCCCAGTTAAACACAGGTATTGCACTCAATATTGTTACGCCAATAATAGCGGTAACCGCTGCGCTTAACAGAAACTTTAGCGTGCGCAATTGAACTAGCGAACGATAGCTAAAGATAGCTTTTAGTAAAGCAAACACACCTGCAATACCTAACAGGCCAAAGATAAGTAAACATAATTGTCCTATCGCGGCGACGTTCCCTGAAAAGGCATGGGTTAATGTACTAGGTGAGTAATATAGACCTAAAAGCAGTAAGGCTACCAAGGGTAAGAAAAATAGCACTATTTCAACACTAATAAGCGCGAGTTGTAAGCGAGATAGCGATTTAATAATGTACTCCTTTGCTTTTAACAGCAGCTATTCTTATTCTTTGCGGCTATATTTTGCGTCCAGTATATATTTAGTTAAAAGCACCACATAAACCACACCGAAAATAAACAAGGCAAGCGGCCAAAACCAACTCAACGCCGTATCAATCAACAATGTTTTATTGCTATGTTGATCACTCTTAAATACTTGGCCTGGATTTTCAATATAAGCCCACACAGTAATAACTGCTGTAATGAGGAACGAACCTATTACAGCGGCATATAAACTTTGTTTGAACGGTTTAAACAACACAATATTACTCCAGTACCGAATAAATCTTACCTTCAAAAACGGTTGATACAACAGCGATATCTTTCAGTTGCGCTAATGGCACTTGATAAGGGTCTTTTTCTAGAATGGTAAAATTAGCGATCTTACCGGCTTTTAGACTACCAAGTTGGTCTTCCATCCGCCAAGAATAGGCAGCTTCAATAGTTATTGCCTTGAGCGCCGCTTCCCGAGATAGCGCCAACTCTGGTCGAATAACATTGCCTGAATTAGTCATTCTTGTTGCAGCAGACCAAGCTAAATAAAGCGGATCGGATGGTGCCATGGGCAAGTCAGAATGTAGTGTGGTTGAAATGCCGGCCTTTTCCACTTGTGCTAATCGAACCATGGCATGTGCTCTTTCTTCACCTAAGCCTACTTCACCAAAACGCTCAGAAAATCCGGTCACATAATATGGATTAGCCGAGACCAGCAACCCTAGCTGTTTGATTTCAGCCACTTGTTGCTCGGTGGAGTTAGCAAAATGCACAATAATACTGCGATGGTCTTTGCGAGGATATTCATCCATACGTTTACTAAAGATATCCAACACCTTTTCTAGGCCAAGGTCGCCATTTACGTGAACATGTATTTGATAGCCTTCTTTCCAAAACACTTCGGTAATATCTTCAATGTCCCCTGGAGCCTGTATCCACTCTCCTTCATGACCATCCAAATAGCCTTCTTTCATCATCATTAATTGGGAGATTATGGCTCCATCGGCCAAAATTTTAATCTGCTTATCTAAAAATCGAATTTTTCCGCTACTAGGGAATATTTGTTTTGATGCTTCTACCGCCTCTAAAAGACCGTCCTTGCCAAATTTTACATAAGGCGTTTTTGTTTCCGGCACAAAATAGCTATACATTGGCGTATCTTTGTCGCCAAGGATATCCAAATAGAGTTTATCACTGCCCGGCGCGATAAATGCGCCTGGTTCCATGTACGCAGTGACACCTTTGCGTTGCAACATGGTTACCATCTGCTTAAGTCCCGCTTCCATGCGCTCAGGGCTAGCAAGCTCAGGAAATATAATAGGTAACAAATAAACAAGCGCGCCACCTTCATAAAAGTGTCCTTTATCAAGGTCGGATTGCTCAATGACTTGTTTGCCTAGTTTATTTATATCGTCTTGATTAAGGTTAAAGTGCTTGATTGCCGCCGTGTTGAAATAAAACTCGTGACAACTCCTGTGCCAAACGGCTATCGGACGAGTCATGCTAATGTTATCTAGCATTTCCCTATTAAGTTCTCCGTGGAAAAAATTGTTATAGCCCCAACTCCACATGATTTCATTTGGGTCTTCCATTGCCGCTTCTGCTGCAACAAGTTTGTTCATGTAGTCTTTCCCGTCGACAGCAGCTGGCCAAGTTTTTCCTGGGATTTCCCATGTTTCAGGAGCAATAACGACCATTCGTAATGTTAACGCCCCTAAAAATGGGTGCATATGCTGCTCAATAAATCCTGGCATCAAGGTATTGCCTTGTAAGTCAATCTGCTCAGCATTAGGATAATTTTGCATCGCCGCCGCTTTGTCGCCAACAAACAAAATGTCAGCCCCTTCATAAACAACCACTTCCGCCGTGGGTGAACCCTCCTCCATGGTATAAATCGTACCGCCATGCATGAGTTTTACGTTGGAAGGCGTGTGAGTATCTGATTGCTGCTCAGTGCAAGCAGCAGTAACAAAGATAAGTACAAACAAAATAGAAAAGCGACGCATTGAGTTTCCTTTTTTATGCATTAATTTGATTACTTTGTAAGCAAAGCAAACTTTATCTTTGTTCGCAACTAAAAAAGCCGGCATAAGCCGGCTGAAAATAGCATTGATTGAAAAGATTAGATTATAAGTCAGTGCCCTCCTCTAATTTGGCCGTTTGTGATTGGTTAGGAAGCAGCTTAATCACTACACGACGGTCATAAAAACTGATCTCATTCTCTTGGCTAGCGACAACAGGACGCTGTTCACCGAAAGCCGAGGTAGTAATGCGATCTTCATTGATGCCCAAAGATGTTAATGCTTGTTTTACCGCATCAACGCGTTGCCATGACAGCACTTCATTAGCGGCTTCATCACCTTGCAAATCGGTAAAACCGCTTAAATCAATTTTCATAGAATCAGCACGTGTCAAAATATTGGCTAAAGCAGATAGTTGCTCGTGATAATGCGGCTTTATTTGGCTTGAACCCGTGCTGAATTGTAGGCTAAGCAGCAAGTTTTCAGCTTGTAGCTGCTCTACTTCTTGGTATTGTTGGCTTAACAGTAGTAATTCTTGTTGGTAATTCTGCTCTGCTTTATTAAGTTTGTTGTTAAGCGCAATCATTTCAATGTGATGTTGCTCTGTCTCTTCAACAAGTTGCTGACTGACAAGCTCAGCTTCTTCATTGGTGTTGTAATGCACTGCGATAAGCGAGCCAGCTATACCGCCAATTACTGCACCGACAGGTCCGCCGATAACCGCACCAACAACCGCACCACCGCCAAAGCCAATCGACGAGTTAATGTTTTCTTCTTTTTTCAGTGATTCACTTTTAACCAATTGTCCATTGTCTACCACGAAATTTTGTTGGTCTGCATAAACAGTAGTAGTAAATACAGACAATGTTGCTAGAAGCGTTAATGTATTAAGAGTTTTCATTTGTTTTACCTTCAATGTTATTGATTTCAATACTATTAAGCACAATAAAAAAGGCATTAGTTCGTGCCGATTAAGGCAATGCAGCTATAAAAAATGACAAATTATGGCAATTTGAATTATTTCCTTTAATAAAGGTCAAAAAACGATATATTTAGAGCAAATATGTTGTCACTGTAACGATTATGAGTAAACGAATAGCTATTGTTGAAGATGAAGCCGCTATTAGAGAAAATTATGCCGCCTTGTTGCGGCAACAGGGCTACCAGGTGCAAACCTATGCCAATAGAGACAGTGCTTGTGCCGCCTTTAGTTTACAGCTACCCCATCTAGTTATTTTAGATATTGGATTGCAAGATGATTACGATGGCGGTTTTAAATTATGCCAATGGCTACGCAATCAGTCGCAGCATGTCGCTATCATCTTTTTAACGGCAAGAGACAATGATTTTGATACTGTTAGTGGTTTGCGCATGGGCGCAGATGATTATTTAACAAAAGATATCAGTATGCCGCATTTAACAGCGCGTATTGCTGCCATATTTCGACGCCATGAGTTACTAAACAAACCTGCCGAAACTGATCATATTGTACAAATTGGTGACCTGACTATTGATGCTCAGCGCATGACCGTGCATTGGCAAGATACCACCGTTGATATCACCATTACCGAATTTTGGATGATTCATTCGCTTGCTAAAGTGCCAGGTCATGTAAAAAGCCGACAGCAACTTATGGATGACGCCAAGATATTTGTAGATGACAGTACTATTACTTCTCACGTAAAGCGCATTCGTAAAAAATTTTTAAAGTTGGATGACAACTTTGATTGCATAGAATCCATTTATGGTATGGGTTACCGATGGCACGATACTGCTGGTAATGAGCTGCAGAAGGACCAGTAATGTCATTTAAGTTAGGTTTACGAAGTAAATTACTGCTGCTTTCAACGCTACTATTTTCCATTCCCTGGTTAGGTTACAAGTATGTATGGGAAATGGAGAAATACCTAAGGTTTGGTCAAGAAAAAACCTTAGTAGCTACCGCTAGAGCGTTGGCAACAAGCTTACACGAAAGACCTAATTTATTTAACAATCAAGCAAGTTTCCTACCAAGCGTAGAAAAAGGTAAAGACCTATACGGTTATCAAATCACGCAGGCTATCAACTTAGATGGACTAGCCATAGATTGGCCTCATTTTAATGACAAGTCCCACTATTATGGGGTGGACAATCAAATTTCTGCGCCAGTATCTCAACAAGCATTAAGTCTGCATTTTAATGCGGCGGTAGGTAAATATGGCCAGTATCTCTATCTCTTTTTTAATGTTATTGATGACAAAACGATCTATCGCGCAGCAAACAGCCGAGCAATCACGAAAAATGATCACCTTGCCCTTTCTTTTATACAGCCGGATGGAACCTTTATTAAAAGTATCATTAGCAATAAGGCTCCTGGGTGGATAGATGCATTTGTTGTATCAGAAGATAGTCCATGGCCTGAGCCCGCAAATTATATTCAAGGACACTGGTTGGAAACACCTCAAGGCTATAATGTTGAACTTCGCATTCCCTTAGACCGCATTGGCGACAATATCGCCTTTGCATGGCATGACGTCGATCAGCCCTATGGCGATATAAAGGCAAGCGTAGGCAGCGCCGATCCGGCTGCGCCAAACACTTTAGGCACAATTTTGGTGCCCTCTCCAGAAATAGAACGCATTGTAAAAGGCCTAAGTTACAGCAATAGCGCCATCTGGGTGGTAGACAAGCATCATCGCGTATTGGCATCTAGTGGCAATATAAAAGAAGCGCCTGGTGTATGGGGAAACAACCGAATTGCAGAGAAAGACAGTGCCTGGCAACGATTTGTAAAAACGTGGTTGCACCCACTTTACTATAAAGTGCTGACTAAGCCGTCAGGAGACTTTATTGACCAACTTTATGATGCGCAAAACCTTCATGGTGAACATGTTGACAGTGCATTATCTGGCAACGCGCAATCACAATGGCGATTAACCAATGATAATAAAGCGGTGATTTTGTCTGCTGCCTATCCCATCTACCTTGACAATAAGGTTAACGGCGCTGTCGTTGTTGAAGAAACCACCAACGGTATAAGGACTGTTAGAAATCAGGCCTTAGAGAAATTGTTTACAGCTATGTTATTGATCATGCTTGTTGGCATGTTTGTCTTTTTCATTTTTGCATCGCGAATTTCTGCGCGAATACGCTCATTAAACAAACAAGCGAAAAACGCGATAGATGAACATGGCAAAATCAAACACCAAATAACGCCAAGCAAAGCGTCTGATGAAATTGGCGATCTTTCACGTGAGTTTTCAGAGTTGGTGCAAAACTTATCGCAATACAACCACTATCTAGAAAACATGAGTGCTCGGCTTTCGCATGAATTAAAAACACCTATCGCGGTAGTAAAAACGTCGCTGGATAACCTTGCTATTCAGCCTCTACCTGAAGACAGTAAAACCTACATGGTGCGCGCTCAAGAAGGGGTTAAGCGGCTTGATAAAATCTTTAACAATATGAGCGAAGCAACTAGGCTTGAAAAGCTATTACAGCGCAGCGATAAACAAAACTTTATTTTAAATGACGTTATTGCCAGCTGTGGGCAAGCATACAAGCAAATTTATCCAGATATCACTTTCAATACACAATTAAGCGACCAGCCGATCGTGCTTAATGGTAGTGCCGACCACATAGCTCAGCTGCTAGACAAAATTATTACCAACGCGGTGGAATTTAGCGAAGACAAACAAATTGACATAACGCTAAATGTAAACAAGCAACACTTTGAGTTACTTATTGCCAACAAAGGTCCGTTGTTACCTGAAGAAATGCAGTCTCGGATTTTTGATTCCATGGTATCAATGCGAAAATCAAGAGACGAAACTACACCACATTTAGGACTGGGCCTATACATTGCAAAGCTTATCGCTGATTTTCACCAATGCAAAATCGAAGCGATAAACGATAATGAAAAACAACAAGTTGTGATGAAGTTATTTAACTAACGCTAGCAATTTCTTGCTCGGTTAATGCTCGCCACTCACCTGGCTCTAGATCGATATCAAGTACGATCTCACCTATTTGTTCGCGATGCAAAGCATTAACGTGATTACCCAATGCTGCAAACATACGTTTCACTTGATGATATTTACCCTCAATAATGGTCAACAGCACCTCGCTGTCGCTTATTCTTTCTAACGTAGCAGGTTTGGTAAGCTGATTTTCACCGCGCAATTGAATACCTCGCTTAAATGATTCTTCAGCATCAGCAACGAGTGGCTCATCTAGCCATACACGATAGCGTTTAGGACATAACTTTTTTGGTGAAATAATGTTGTGCATCCAAACTCCATCGTCTGTCAACAACACTAAACCCGTGGTATCTGCATCGAGACGACCGGCGATATTTAAATCGAATGCTTTGTCTATATCCAAGAAATTAAGAATCGATGGGTACAATTCATCTTTATTTGAACAAATCGTATCCAATGGTTTGTACATCATAATATAACGTGTATCACGCACAGACAGGTTGAAGCCCTCTATGGCAACCCTATCCGTTTCAGCCACTTTAACAGTCGGCACTTTCTCTACAGCACCATTAAGTGTAACTTTACCGCTTTTTAGCAGCTTTTTTGCTTCATTTCTTGAAAGTTCGGTACTTTTACAAATGTATTTATCGAGTCGCATGAGGTATTCCTGAAAATAGTTATCGTATTATCCTTGATTTGCGATCACATTAAAAGTAACGGATGTATGTTATTACAGACTCCATGTTAAAAATATTTGACACACTAAAAATTATGGTTACACTTACAAATGTCAAATATTTTTAACACGGAGTCTAACATGTCATACAAAGAAAAAACTATTTGGGGATCATGCCTAATAGCAATTTATATTTTATATACCTTTCTATCAGGGCTTTATGTCAACATTACAAACCAAACGCTGAACGAAGACGTATTGTCAGGACTGTTTGTAAAAGTGGTATTGATGTCAGTTTTCTTAGAGATACTTGTTGGCATTATTTTGGCGATAGTAAATGCCAAGGAAGCTGATCAAGGCAGTGATGAACGAGACAATTTGTTTTCACTAAAAGCGATAAGGGTTGGTTATGGCGTGCTTATAGGTGCAGTATATATTGCCATATTTATTACATGGAAAGGTCATCAAATGACTGACAACGCCATTATGTTACCAGGCGTAGACAGTATCTACAGTGTGTTAAATATCTTAGTTTGTGGGTTTTTGGTCGCAGAAATATGCAAATATGCCACACAATTGTTCTATTATCGTAGAGGTTTTTAATATGACCAAATCGATTAAAAATACGATAAGAACGCTGCGCTTCAATGCGCAAGAGATGACGCAACAACAGTTAGCCGAAACCATAGGTGTTTCAAGACAAACGGTTGTCGCCATTGAAAAAGGAAAATATTCCCCTTCACTTGAAGTGGCGTTTAAGATTGCAGATACATTTGGTGTTGCCATCTCGGATGTATTTCAATACGAATAATTACGAATGCGGATTTAACCTTTGTTAAAGAGAAAGCTATGAAACTACTATCAATAATAAAACGCAGTGGGCTAACAGCGCTGCCCCTGGCAATATTATTCACTACGCCAGATACGCTAGCAGATAACAATGATCAACTAGTAAAACAGCTGTGTACAGCGTGTCATAGCACTCGCAACATGGAACGCAGTTCTGGTTACAGCAAAGCCCATTGGCAGTCGTTGATTAGCTATATGGTCGATTTATCTGATAATAAATCACTTGTTGATGAGCTAACCAATCAGCTTAGCCAAACCTATCCAATCAATGAAAAGCGCATTTCTAAGGTGGTAAATGGCGACTACCAATTACAATTTAAATATTGGCAAGTACCAACTTTAGGCCAACGTGCAAGAGATCCTGTGCAAGGTAAAGATGGTGTAATTTGGTGGGTTGGCCAATGGGGTAACATTTTAGGCAGACTCGATCCAAACACGGGTGAAATGAAAGAGTATATGTTGCCAAAAGGCACTTACCCGCATAGTGTGTCGCTAGATGCAAATTTAACGCCTTGGTTCCTTGGTAATAAAAACGGTACGGTTGGATATCTAGATCTAGAAACAGAATCATTTAAGGTATTTAACATGCCTGATGAACGCGCAAAAGACCCACATACTGGCGTGTTTGATAAGCAAGGTATTTTTTGGTTTACACTGCAACATAGCAATATGATTGGAAGACTAGATCCAACAAATGGTGACATCAAACTTGTCACTTTACCCACTCCCCGCTCCCGCCCATATGGTATAAAACTAGATTCTCAAGGTACGCCATGGGTCTCTTGCAATGGTAGTAATTGCTTGATTGAGGTAAACAAGCAAACCATGGCGCTGAACGAGATCAAACTCCCCGGCCAAAAGACGCACGCTCGCCGACTTGCAATAACGCCTGACGACATGGTGTTTTATGTGAATTCTGGTCTAGGCAAATTGGGCCGATACAATCCAAAAACGAAAGAAATTACCGAATGGGACAATCCTAGTGGCGCAGACAGCCATCCATACGCCATCGAATATGCTGACGGCGCTATATGGTTCAATGAATCAGCTAAACGTCCAGAAACACTCATTCGTTTTGATTTAGCGAGCGAAACAATGCAAAGCTGGCAACTCCCAAGTAAAGAAGGCGTTTATACCGGTTTGATTCGCCACATGCGCATGGGTAACAAAGGACTCATCATTCACCAAACCGCGACAAATCAACTCGCCGAAGTGACTTGGCAGAAGAAATAAATTAAAAAAGCCAGAAGCGTTAACTTCTGGCTTTTTTATCTGAGATGTGTGAAAGCAATAATTGAAACTAGCGACTTTGTTTCAGTAGCGCTTTTATTTCGGCCAATTCTTGCTCTAATTTTTCTATCTGCGCTCGACTAGCGGGTTCCCCACCTTCCTCTGACTCACCATGCGCAGCAGCTCTAGAGGCGTTATGCTCTTCATTCATTACGTCTAAAATAGTGCCCACCATCATGTTTAAGAAAATGAATGCGGTTAGAAAAATAAAGCTTAAGTAGAATATCCAACTGATCGGATATACGGCCATGGTTTCGTACATGACGTCAGTCCAATCCTCAAAGGTTGCAACACGAAACAGGGTTAACATGGCAATGGATACGTCGCCCCAAAGCACACTATTTATGTGTTCAAATAGCATACTGCCAATAGCAGCGTATATGTAGAAGATGACGAACATCAATAATGCAATATAGCCCATGCGCGGTATTGCTTTGAGCAAGGCGTTAATCAACAACCTCAGCTCGGGAATCATAGATACCAGTCGTAACACACGAAAAACGCGTAATAACCTTGCAAGCAACACGCCTTGGCCACCGGTTGGGATCAGGCTGCCAATTACAATAATGGTATCGAAAATATTCCAACCATTTTTAAAAAATGCTTTTTTGTTTTCTGTGGCTAAAAATCGAATAGAAATTTCAAAGACAAAGAATACGGTGACTGCAAAATCTAATGCAGACAGCACAGCTATGGCTTTTGGAGAAAGGTTATGGGTTTTTGCGCCTATTAACAGCGCAGACAATAAAATAACAGCTATAACAACACTTTGAAAAATTCGACTATTATCAATTTTTCTTAAACGTGTACTCCAGCTGCTGACAAAGGTCGTTGCTACTTCAGACATATTATCTAGCTGCATCCCCAACAAATGGATTTGTTCTGCGCTCTTCGCCAAAGGTGCTCATAGGCCCGTGACCTGGAATAAAGCGTACATCGTCGCCAAGCGGAAATAGGTTTTCTCTTATAGAGCTAATTAGTTGTGCGTGGTCGCCTCTAGGAAAGTCTGTACGACCGATAGAGCCTCTGAACAACACGTCCCCTACTTGCGCCAGTTTAGCGTCACGACTAAAGAAAATAACATGACCTGGCGTATGCCCTGGACAAAAATACACTTCAAGAGTTTCGTTGCCTACGGTTACCGTATCCCCTTGATCTAAAAATCGCGTTGGTTCAAAGTGCTCTGCATGAGAAAAGCCAAAGCGCTCTTTTTGCATCGGGATCAAATCGATCCAAAAGGTATCTTCTTTATGCGGGCCTTCAATTTCAACGTTGTAGTGCTGTGCAACATCTTTTGTTGCACCTGCGTGATCAATATGTGCGTGAGTAAGTAACACTTTCTCTACCGTAACATTTAACTCGTCAATCTTTGCTTTTATCTTATCGAAATCGCCGCCTGGGTCGACTATCGCCGCCTTTTGAGTTTGATCGCACCAAAAAATAGTACAATTTTGCTGAAAAGGTGTAACCGGTACTATGGCAAACTGCAGCATATGAAAAAACCTATGGTAATGCATGAATCGTGACGCAAGATCTTAACCCGTTCTAAAAGATATTCAATCAAAAAACGTAAGAAAGTATGAACAAATAAAAAAGGCGCTAAAAAGCGCCTTTTTATCATTCAAATTTTGTTGTTTAAAAATGGAAGAAAGCGCCTAAATACAAGCCACTAAAATCTGGCTCTGCATCACCACTAATAACGCTTCCTACATCAATTTTATTAGAGAGGTAACGATAGCCACCCGATACACCTAAGCCAATAGAGGTTTCCCAGCGCAAGTAGGCTTTTACGTCACTAGTGTCACCGCCATCGCCACTACCTAATGTAGCAGCAACGCCTGCAGATAAGCCGGTAACAGGAAGATTGAATTGACCTTTACCGTAAGCAATGTACATGGTTGGATCTAACCCTGAGTCAATACCTGCAAACGAACCGTCGTAAAATCGCGCACCGACACCCAAATCAAGCTCGAACCAATTGTCTAGTACTTCGTAGTACAAAATAAGGTCGTTAAAATTTATATCAGCACTACTACCAATATTGACTTGGTTTAAATTAAGTAACACATTTGGAATAATAGGCACTGGGTGCTCTAGCGCACCGTATATGAGTGTGTTGTTTTTATCGTCAAATACATCGCCAAAATCAGCGCCATCGCTGGTTCCACCAATTTTAGCTGCCCAGTATTCTAGACCAACTTCAAAACCGATAGTATCCGCTTGCGCGTATCCTGATAGTGACATTGCTGCAATAGAAGCAATTAATAACTTTTTCATCGCACTTCTCCCTTGATTTCCCTTTAAGCTATAGAAATAAGATATATTTCGTATACCAGTATAACCATAATACTCCGTAAATGTTAAATTATTGTAAATAGTCAAATTAAACTCATTAAACATTAAAAACGCATTCACAATGCTGATGAGGTACGTTACTCTCTAGCAAACTAAAAAAAGATCATCAGTTAAATGGCATCTAGAGACGCATTTCATTCCCGACTAGGGTTTATATTAGCCGCAGCAGGGTCTGCGATAGGACTCGGAAACATTTGGGCGTTTCCGACTAATGCTGCCAATAATGGCGGTGGCGCATTTTTATTCGTTTATTTAGTGGTAACCATATTATTAGCACTACCAGCTTTATATGCTGAGGTATACATAGGTAATCAGGCGCAAAAGAACCCTGTCGCTGCCCTAGAAGAAGCAACACAAAGTAAACTTGGACGCTATGGCGGAATTGCTGGCCTGTGCGGCGCCATCATGATGCTAAGCTTTTATACTATCGTTGCGGGCTGGATGCTGTCACATGCATTAAGTCCCTTGTTTCAGCTGCTTGGCTTTGATGATATTGCGCAATGGTTAGCAACAGATAGCAGTGCTCGAAATTTCTTGTTTACGCCAATATTTATTTTGCTAGGTGCTGCCATTATTCACCAAGGTGTGAGTGCGGGTATCGAAAAATGGTCTACTCGATTAATGCCGATGTTATTAGTGATGATGATAGCGTTGATCGTGTATATTCTGCAGCAACCTGGTGCAATGGAAGGTTTAAAAGTTTATTTAATTCCAGACTTTAGTAGAGTAACTGAACCAGATCTAATTGTATCTGCGATGGGACAAGCATTCTTTTCTCTGTCTATCGGGGTTGGCGGTATGATGGTTTATGGCTCATACATGGCGAAAGGGAAAGATATAGGCAAGCTGGTCGCCTCAATTACCTTACTTGATACATCGATAGCCATCTTAGCCGGTTTACTTATTATTCCTGCGCTGTTTGTGGCTCAGCATGCTGGTCAACAGGTGTTTGTCGATAACCACCTAATTGGTGAAGGACAACTGATTTTTTCCATATTACCGACGCTATTTGAAAGTTTAGGCAGTATCGGGCTATTAGTCGCTTTTACCTTTTTTGCGTTACTTTCTATTGCCGCATTGACCTCTACCATAAGCTCTACAGAAGTACCTGTGGCTTATCTAGTTGAATCAAAGGATATCCCTCGTAATAAAGCGACCTGGATGGTATCAGCTGTGGTATTTACAGCGAGCAGTATTATCATTTTAAATTTCGAAGCTATCTTCGGTCTGATTATTCAGGGCCTAACAACCATTTTACAACCACTGTCTTGTTTGTTTTATTTCGTTGTTGTGGGTTGGCTGTGGAAACGCGGTAACAAACTAACAGATCAAGCAACATTACAAGCACATACCTCGCTTCGACTACTCAGTTACTATATTAAGTTTATTTGTCCTATCTTAATTAGTGTTGTGTTTTACAACGTCGCCTTTTAACGAGAATTAACCAATAAAAAACCAGCCTGATGGCTGGTTTTTTTTACTATTCGCTTACCTTGTTTCGCCCTTTTTTCTTGGCTCTATACAAGGCTTCATCAGCAACCTTCATGACTTGATCAAAGGTTTGCTTCGCCCCCTTTTGGCAAACGCCTATTGAAATTGTAATCGACACTGTCTTTTGTTTTGTTTTTGCTTTTCCACGCGCATCTTTACTTTTTCGTACCGGCTGGCGAATTACCATTTTGTAATCTTGAATAGCTTGGCGTAAGCGCTCTAGTTCAGCAATGGCGATTTCTTTGTCTTTACCTGGAAACACCACTGTAAACTCTTCGCCACCATACCTAAAGCACTTGCCCCCTGCGCGCACTTTGGTGAGTTGCGTTGCCACCAACTTCAATACTTGGTCGCCAATATCATGGCCGTAGGTATCATTAAACTTTTTAAAGTGGTCAATATCTAACATCGCGAGTGTATATTTGTTACCCAATGCCAACGATAACTGCTTTAACGCTCTGCGCGTTGGTATCTTTGTTAATTCGTCGCGATAGGCCAAAAGATAGCTTTCTATCAAGATTACCACTACAAAATAAACACTGCTGACCAACAACAAACTGTAGCGCTCAAGTTGCACAAAGTGCATCTCTTGCAATACTAGCACCACGAGCAAAGAAACAAACGCCATATGGCTATGATTAGGCGACAAAGCTGTTCTTACGATAAGCAAAGTGAATACCAGCGCAGCCAACACAATCATAGGTAATGGCGGCACTGTGCCTAAATAAGATAACAATGCCGGATAAAAGAAGCTGGCGCCGTATAACGCGGCTACAAGTGCTACGCGATATAAAGTATGTATGGAATACACGCCTCTGTCGGCAACAAAGGCAATACAAGCTAGAAATAGCAATAGAAAGACTTGCTGCTGTGCCAACGAAAGCGCGAGAAATTGATAATCTTGATTTATAGCATAAAGCGCTAATACAAGTGACAACCATCCTAAGCGGCTATGGTTAAACTGCACAGCTAAGATGATGGCTATGCCAGTAAGAATCAGCGCAGTAGATTTAACGGCGGTAAAATACTGAGTCCAAATATGTTCACTATATTCAATAGCGAACACCACGAGCGCAATAAAGAAAAGATGAAAAACAAGCGGTTTAAGGCGAAAGATGACATTCATGCGAAACTACCAGCACTTTAAACGAGTATTCTCGTT
Organism: Thalassotalea agarivorans; assembly: GCF_030295955.1. NCBI lineage: Bacteria > Pseudomonadati > Pseudomonadota > Gammaproteobacteria > Alteromonadales > Colwelliaceae > Thalassotalea > Thalassotalea agarivorans. The sequence goes on along the minus strand of NZ_AP027363.1, from coordinate 1,534,340 downwards.
AGTTTTAATTATTTTTCAAAGCACTATAGCATAGCGACTTTTTGTTTTTAATCGCCTAATGTAAAAAACGGCCTTTACGGCCGTTTAAACAATATATTTAATTTCGACTTCTGATAATTATCCTAGGGTCTGTCCCTTGTCCACATCCTTCCATAACAACGTCATAAACAAAAACCTGGCCAACAGACACGTCACTTTTTACAACACACTTATGCTTATCCTTTTTGAAATTTTTACCACAATTGTCTTTCAGCGGGTTATCAGTGGTAAATTTCAATTTAAATTTTGTGTGGTTTCCTTCCGGCATTTTCCATTTCACATGATCTCCTTTTGCCAAACATATACAAGCATTATCGGAGCCACATTGGTTCGCATCACAGTCATTTCCTTCTGAATTGGAAAGAGAGACTTTGCAACTGTCACTCGCGTCAGGTGTTAAATTGATGACAAAGTCATCTGAGGACGAGCGAACGCTAAAACTAACCAACAACATTAAAATAGTCAGTGATAACACTCGTAGTATTGAAACCCCTTGCAGGGCGTTTAAACGTTCCATGAGTTTATCCTTGATTTATTGTTTTTTGTTATTTAGTAAAAAGTGCTTCAAATTGAATGTCGTTTTCCAAAGAATCTTTTGGATATCCAAGCTCAATGGCTCTAGTCATCATGTTTTTAGCACTTTCCGTGTTGTTGCAGTTTAAGGCAACAATGGTTAAATCATAGTACAAAACTGGGTCAATGCTATTTAATGCGTTTAACTCTGCGCTCAAACCTGTCGCTTGTTTGCATTCTTGCACCTCTGATAACACGCGAGATTTTAAACTTTTCAAACTCAAATCTTTATCGTTCACCTGCAATTGTTGTTCAATTAACTCTAATGATTTATTAAACGAGCTATGTGCCTGTTCTATATTTTTCATATACTTTTGAGAATCTCCCAAGTTAGCCCAAAGAACAGGATCAGCAGGCCTTATATTCGTTGCCTGTAGATAATAAGATTCGGCGCCAGCAAAATCCCCTTCTAAGAACAATGCTGACCCTAAATTTGACGCTAAGCTCGAACTAGGCTTCATATCAAACGCTTTCTTCCAATTGTAAACAGCAGACGTTATATCTTCTTTATAGTAGTAAGCGTAACCTAGTTCGTTATATGCTTCTTCATAATCGGGCTTTAACATCGTAGCTATTTCAAAGGTCCTAATCGCTTTATCAACAGCATTGTTATCCATATAGAGTTTGCCCAAACTACTATAGTTTTTCCAATCACCCGGTTCTACACTAATAGCTAAATTGATATACCGCTCCGCCTCAACAAATTCTCCACTTTCTTGATACGCTACCGAAATACCCCTTAATGCCTCAACATTGTGATCATTGACTTTCAGCGCCTTCAAAAATTGGTTTTTCGCTTTGTCGTAATCACCACTGATGTTATATAAGTTGCCGAGGGCGATATCCCCTTCAACAGCAATCACTTTTTCATTAGATATACCACTGCAAATAGCTCGACTAGTATCAAAGTACTCTACTTGTTTTGTCAGTGAGTATAAATTGAGGTAGGTTTTACAAAGCCCCGCCCTAGCTTCACTAAAGTTTGCATCATTAGTTAACGCTTCTAAGAATTGTTCTTTGGCTGTATTTAGCACATTGTCGGATCTAGGTTGAGCGAGCGCTGTTTGCCCACGCATGTATGCTTCATAAGCTATAAAACTGCGCGTAGATAATGCGAGCTTACTGCCGCCAATACTGCTATTAGATAGATATGACAATCCATGACCTATAGTTTCAAACAAAGCATTTTGATTGCTTAAAAGGCTTTCGCCTTGAGTGTCGAATTTATGGGTCCACACTTGTTTTGCAGTAAGTACGTCCGTCATCGAAAGCAAGGCGGTAAACTGCTCCTCTTTGACATTGAACTTAGCATCAAAAAGATACCTAGCGCCAAGTTTTTTGGCGTAGGCAAGTAACGTCGTATCATCGCTTTTCTGTTCAACGGCGTGTTTAGAGACAAAATCATACGCCTGCTGACGAGACATAATGTGTAATAGTTCATCGTACAAGGTTGTTTGAAAATAACTTGGCAGACTTTCATCGTTACTAAAAGTAAAAGGACTCACCATGATCAGGCGATCATTCATTTTGACCTCTTGGCGTACTTCCATTTCGGCTATTGGCTCTACTTCGTCAAGATTTATATCATCGACTAAATGAAATGACAGAAACCCGCCTATGACAGAAAGTAAACCTATCAATGTAATTTCAAAAGACAGCTGTTTTATAACGAATGCCTTGCGATAGCTTTTATGGTTTTTCTTTAGTAACTGACGTTTGCGTCCTATTTCTTTTAACCAAACAATAAGCAAAATCAATGGAAAACCTACTATCAGAAGCAACATCACCAGTTGCGAGCCCCATTCCGGTACATTGAATATCGGAAAAACGATAGAAATTACCTGGATTATGAGCCAAGTGGCTATCACAAACGCGGCGGCTACCTGCAATAAATTAGAATTTTTTAATAAGGCAATGGAAAATCGCCACGGCGTGTCGGCAGTTGATGCAGGCAGTGATTCTAATTCAGCTTTCTTTACATCTTCATCTATTTTGCCTAAATGCGCTATCACGCGATAGCCTTTACGCGTAATCGTTTGGATAAACTCAGGACATTCTTTATGGTCATCTAACGCATGTCGAATATCACTAATTACATGGGTTAGATTTGCCCTATTGGCCGTGCTACTGCCCCAACCAAACAACAACAAATCTTCCGTCGCTATAAGCTCGCCTTGATTTGAGCACATCACTAAAAGCACCTCCATTGCTTTCGGTGCTAAATGTTCGCTTTTTCCGGCGTGAATGACGGTGCCTGCATTTGGCAGGACCAAAACATCGTCTAACTTAAAACCGTTTCTAAGCGCTGGGTTGATACGTAAAGGTTTTGCCACCTTATTCCTACTCTTTCCAGCGTTGCTTGCCAAATACGACTTGCAATTACGTTAAGCAACTGATTGATTTATCTATGAGGCATTGACCTTTGTTTTTGATTTGGAGGATGTGCGCTTACACCAACCTAGCCATGACTGTTACGCCCAAACACTTTCACTCCAAACTGTAATTGGAGAGAAAATAGTTCAAACAATATAGAACATCAAAGATCAACAATCCCTAGTATTAACAAAAGCATAGAAATGATTGTGCATATGTGCAAATAAAAAACGGCCCATTGGGCCGTCGTATAAATTAGCTTTATTCGCCAATTAGTGGTTTGTCTTCGTCATTGTCTAATTCGACTTTTTCGATTTTTTCAAAGCGAGAGCTTATCTTGTCAGCCGAGGTATGAATTTGTTTTACATCCGACGCTGCTTGGTCGATATGTTTGGCCAAATTATTAAAGCGCGTTCTAAAACGACCAAAGTCGGCAGACAAAGTTGAAAGGTGAGCCTGAATAATATGAATTTGCTTGCGCGTCGCCTCGTCCTTTAACACACTCCTAGCGGTGGTAAGAATAGCCATTAACGTGGTTGGCGAGGCAAGCCATACGCGTTTGTTATTTGCAAACTCGACTAGTTCAGCCTGATGTGCATGAATTTCTGCAAAAATAGCCTCTGCCGGGATAAACATAATCGCGCCATCGGCTGTTTCACCCTCAATAATGTACTTATCACTAATATCATTGATGTGTTTTTTAATATCCGCTTTAAATTGACGTTCAGCCACCTTCCTATCGCTATCGCCTAAACTGTTATCTGTCATCGTGCGAAAGCTTTCTAATGGGAATTTTGAGTCGATAACAACGTTACCTGTAGGCTCTGGTAAAAACAAAATGCAGTCGGCTATTTTGCTATTCGATAAGGTGTGCTGCAAAGAGAAATGCTGCTCTGGTAAGACATTACGAATTAAGGCATTAAGTTGGACCTCGCCAAAAGCACCGCGAGAGCGTTTGTCTGCCAACACTTCTTGTAAGCTAACAACATTGGATGATAGCTCCGTAATCTTTTTCTGAGCGTCATCAATGAGTGCCAAACGCTTTAAAATGTCATTAAATGTTTTGGTGGTTTTTTCAAAACCGTCTGCCAAACGTTTTTCGACTTGACCACTAATATCTTGTAATCGTTTGTCCGTAGATTGCGTTAAGCTGTCTATGCGTTTCGCCATCTGTTCACTGCTAGCATGCATTGACTTAGACAATTCCTCACGGTTTGCTTGCGTAGCTTTAGACAAATGGTCAATGATTTGGTCAAGCGCCTTACTTTGATTGGCGTGCTGTTGCTGTTGCTGATCACTGCCCTGTCTTAGAAGTTTTATCGTTAAATCCGCCAACTGATTTTCAACCACAGGTTTTAACGCTTGTTGGCTCGACAAGATAGATTGTTGAGTCTGCTGCAGTTGAGTAAAAGCCTGTTGCAACACTTGCAACTGAGTTTCTTTGTCGTTTTGTTGCGCGAGTAAATACTGATTGTTTTTGCGAGCAGCAAACAAGGTGATTAATAACACCAATAAAATAATTGCAAAGGCGATACAAGCAATGAGAAAAAACTGAGACTGAGTTAGCGCCATGTCCATGGTCTTCTTTTTATACTGTAAATATGTTCAGTTATTAAAGCAAAAATAGCGCAACTTTAAAAGAGCTCTTGGTTGAGTTTTGCCATAAAAAAAGGCGCTTATTGCGCCTTTTTCATTGTCTTCATTTTAGCTTTGCATTTTAGCATCAAGCTCTTCTATTTTCGCTTGCCATATTGCAGGACCGGTTACGTGTGCCGATTCACCCGTACTGTCCACGGCAACGGTTACTGGCATATCTTCAACATCGAATTCGTAAATAGCTTCCATACCTAAATCTTCAAATGCGATGACTTTAGCGCTTTTTATCGCTTTTGATACTAAGTAGGCTGCACCACCTACCGCCATCAAATAAACTGATTTATGGTTTTTAATGCTTTCAACTGTAGCAGGTCCCCTTTCAGCTTTACCTATGGTACCAAGTAAACCAGTTTCCGATAGCATCATGTCAGTAAACTTATCCATTCGTGTTGCAGTAGTTGGACCCGCAGGACCAACAGCTTCATCACCTACTGCGTCAACCGGACCAACGTAGTAAATAAACTTATTGGTAAAGTCAACGCCTTCTGGCAAGCCTTCACCAGATTCAAGCAATTGCTGAATACGCTTATGCGCCGCGTCTCTACCCGTTAAAATCTTGCCAGAAAGCAATACAGTTTCACCTGTTTTCCACTCTGCTATATCTGCAGGCGTTAGATCGTTAACATTCACGCGACGAACGTTCTCACCAACTTCCCAGGTGATATCTGGCCACTCTTCCAATTTAGGCGGTGTGAGGTTAGCCGGACCACTACCATTTAAATGAAAGTGAACGTGTCTCGTCGCCGCGCAGTTTGGAATCATAACAACTGGTTTTGAGGCCGCATGTGTAGGTGCCGATTTAATCTTCACGTCAACAACTGTAGTTAAACCACCTAAGCCTTGTGCTCCAATACCTAGTTTGTTTACTTTTTCATAAATTTCTAAGCGTAATTCTTCTTCGGCGTCTCGTGGACCACGATCAATCAGTTCTTGAATATCAACAGGGTCCATTAAGCTTTCTTTAGCTAGTACACCTGCTTTTTCAGCCGTGCCACCCACGCCTATACCTAACATGCCTGGTGGACACCAACCTGCCCCCATTTTTGGCAATGTTTCTACAACCCAGTCAGCAATAGAATCACTTGGGTTTAACATCACCATTTTAGTTTTATTTTCACTACCACCACCTTTGGCAGCAACCATAACTTCAATTTCGTCACCTGCCACCATATCTATGTGAACAACAGATGGCGTATTATCTTTAGTGTTAACACGTTTACCGGCAGGATCAGCAACAATTGACGCTCGTAGCGGATTCTCTGGATTCATATAGGCGCGACGAGTGCCTTCATCTACCATTTGTTGCACCGTCATGTCTGTTTTGTCCCACTGTACTTGCATACCTATTTTTACAAAACAGGTCACAATACCAGTGTCTTGGCAAATAGGACGTTTGCCTGTAGCTGACATGCGTGAGTTTATAAGAATTTGTGCAATGGCATCTTTAGCCGCTTGGCTTTCTTCTTTGTTGTAAGCTTTCTCTAACGCTTGGATATAGTCTAACGGGTGATAATAGGAAATGTATTGCAGCGCATCTGCAATAGAATCAATAAAATCCTGTTGTTTGATCGTATTCATACCTGTCTCATTTTTAATTTACTTTCAATCTCATGTTGAAAGTTATAAATTTGGCATTATGATACCTTGCCTTACGTAAGGTAGCTAGGGGCTAATGCGCAATCATCAGCAAATTTATTTGAGGGTGTTAAACTATGCTCCAGATCGAATGGGCAAAGCATTGCATGATGTGCCATCACAGTTTTAAGATTAAGGCCAGCGCCGAATAAATGAATGAATTTTCACACCTGTCTCCAGTAGCTGATATTGCAATAAAACCGCTCACCAAACTTGATGGTTTGGCAAGTGAAGAAGTATTTGCGCATATTCAACATATCCCTTGGTCCATGTGGCTAGATTCTTCCAGCGCTGCACACGTAAACAGCCGCTATCAAATAATGGTTTGGGATCCGCTTGTCACCGTTACCACTGAAGATAAAACAACGTCTATCACAACGCAAAATGGCGATACCTTTGATTGCGATGATGACCCGCTATTAGTGCTCGCAACTATTAGAAAGCAGCTATTTTCTAATACAGAAATATTATGCCAAGAGCTCCCCTTTACAACCGGAGCCGTTGGCTATTTTAGTTATGACTTGGGACGCCGTTTCGAACGCATTCCAAACATAGCAGAGCGAGACATTAACCTGCCAGATATGGCGGTTGCATTTTATAGTAATGCCATCGTGTATGATCAACACGCTAAGCAATACTATTTGCTAGCCCCAAGTGATGCCATTACGGATATTCAAGCGCGTATTGAGCAACGTGTGCAGCAAGGCGCAAAACGCGGAGAGTTTTCCCTTAGCACTGCTTGGCAATCTAACATGAGTGCTGAACAATATGCCGACAAATTTAAGCAAGTACAGCAATTTTTGCGCTCTGGGGATTGTTATCAAATTAATCTGGCGCAACGATTTAGCGCACAATATGCAGGTGATGAATATGCCGCTTATTTGCGCCTTAGAGAACAGAATAAAGCACCGTTTGGCGCTTTTATTCGCTTAGATAGCGGTTGTGTGCTCAGTATTTCTCCAGAACGCTTTTTACAGGTAGAAAATGGCAACGTAGAAACTAAACCCATCAAAGGTACTCGCCCAAGAGACAGCGACCCTGTTCAAGATGCGGCAAATGCAAAGGCGCTTCAGCAAGCGAGCAAAGACAGAGCTGAAAACTTAATGATTGTGGATTTGCTACGGAATGATATTAGTAAAGTGTGTGAACCTCATTCGGTCGATGTGCCGGCTTTATTTTCGATAGAAAGCTTTCCTGCTGTACATCATTTAGTCAGTGTTGTTGTCGGTAAATTAATGCCAAACACAGATTGTACCGATTTACTTAGGGCCTGTTTTCCTGGCGGTTCGATTACCGGCGCCCCAAAAATAAGAGCAATGGAAATTATCGAAGCGCTTGAACCGCATCGCCGCAGCGTCTATTGTGGTGCTATTGGCTATATTTCAAGTTGTGGCAATATGGATACCAATATTTCTATCCGCACACTGGTATGCGACAACAACATACTATATTGTTGGGCTGGTGGTGGCCTAGTCGCTGACTCTGAACTTGACGCTGAGTATCAAGAAACGTTTGATAAAGTGGCAAAAATATTGCCTGTACTACAACGAGAAGATTAGGTTAGCGTGTGAATAAGCAGGAATTCAAACAAAAATTTTTACTCAGAACTACACAAAAAAAAGCAACGACCTTTACCTTCGAAGGCAATAGGCGCCCTGCAGCCGTTTTAGTTGCGCTTTACGAAGAAAACGATCAGCTTCATTTATTGCTAACCAAAAGAGCAACGCATTTAAAACACCATGCAGGACAAATTAGCTTTCCTGGCGGTAAAGTAGAGCCTAGCGACATTGATTCAGTGGCGACAGCATTGCGGGAAACTGAAGAAGAAACTGGCATCGAAGCAGACAAAATAGAGATCATTGGTCAGCTAGCCCCTTACGATACCATTACCGGTTTTATTGTTTCACCTATCGTCGCATTGTTAAAACAAAAACCCACCATAGTGATCGACCCAAATGAAGTCGCTGAAGTATTTTACGTGCCTTTCAGCCACTTTCTAGATCGAACAAATCACGTCGCTGTGCCGTTTGAACGCAACAAGAAAACCCACAACGTGCTCTTTATGCCCTACCAACAGTACAACATATGGGGCGCAACCGCCGCCATCATTGCTGACTTAATAGCACAATTAGACTAACCTATATTTACATTTAAGCATTTAACTATATAAGTGTTTATAGTAGAATTCACCGAAGATAATACAACAGCAAACACAAACTTCGTAGTTTGTTCGGAATAAGCGATGATTAGCGTATTTGATATGTTTTCTATTGGTATAGGCCCCTCCAGCTCCCATACAGTTGGACCTATGCGCGCAGCAAAATTGTTTACTCAGCAGTTAAAAGAAGCAGGACTGTTTGACGAAACAACACAAGTAAAAACAGAATTGTTTGGCTCACTTGGTCAAACCGGCATTGGCCATGGTACAGGCAAGGCCGTCATCCTTGGTTTATCTGGTGAAACGCCTGAAACCATTGCATGCGATCATATTGACGCTATTTTGGCACAAGTTGAGCAATCAGAAACACTCTTGCTTGATGGCGAAAAAGCTACCAGTTTTCCAAAGAAAGGCGCGATTGTTTTTCACCGTAGAAAAACGCTTCCTGCACATGCTAATGCGATGACGATTTTTGCTTATCGTGACGATACCCTATTGATGCAGCAAACCTACTATTCAATTGGTGGCGGCTTTATTGTTAAAGAAGAAGATTTCGATCGTGAAAAAGACAAAGCATTATCACTGCATCTTAACGTAAAACGTCCACACGTATTTTCTAGCGCAGACGAGTTATTAACCTGTGCCAATGCTAAAGGCTTAAGCATTAGTACCATTATGTTAGAAAACGAAAAATGTCTTGCTTCTGAAGAAGACATAAGAGTCGGACTTATTTCAATTTGGCACGCTATGCGCGATTGTGTTGATCGTGGTATGAAAACGGAAGGCATATTGCCTGGCGGTTTAAAAGTAAAACGCAGAGCCCCTTCATTGTACCGTTCGTTAAGCGTAGAAAAAACGGCTGACCCGCTAACAGCAATGGACTGGGTCAACTTGTTTGCGTTAGCTGTTAATGAAGAGAATGCTGCTGGTTCTCGAGTAGTTACAGCGCCTACTAATGGTGCTGCTGGGATTATTCCAGCGGTACTGTGTTACTACGATAAATTTATCCGACCGGTAACTGACGAGGATTGTATTCGTTATTTACTAACCGCTGCAGCGATAGGCATTTTATATAAAACCAATGCCACTATTTCGGGTGCTGAGGGCGGCTGCCAAGCAGAAGTTGGTGTCGCTTGCTCTATGGCCGCAGGTGCACTTACCGAATTAATGGGCGGAAGCCCCTGCCAAGTAGAATGTGCCGCCGAAATAGGTATGGAACACAATTTAGGCTTAACCTGTGATCCGGTAGGCGGTCTTGTACAAGTCCCTTGTATTGAGCGCAATGCAATGGGGGCAGTAAAAGCAATCAACGCTTCACGCTTAGCGTTAAGAGGCACGGGTCAGCAAAAAGTATCGTTAGATAAGGTCATAAAAACCATGTGGGATACGGGTAACGATATGAAGACTAAATATAAAGAAACCTCTAGAGGTGGTTTAGCGGTTAATATTATCGAGTGTTAACCAAGTACATTCTTTGATGGCGTAATACGCAAACAAAAACGGGACCTAAGGTCCCGTTTTTACTATTGTTCGCAACAGCATTACCTTACCGGTAAGTCTATTCCTTCAAACATTTCATCGATTTCATTGTTGTTTTTAAGCAACACTGCACGCGTTACTCTATCACGTGTCAAATGTGGCGCGAAGCGCTCTAAGAAATCAAACATGTAGCTTCTTAGGAAGGTACCACGTCTAAATCCTATCTTAGTCGTGCTAGACGCAAACAAGTGCTTCGCGTCGATAACAACAAGGTCACTGTCTATTCTTGGGTCTACCGCCATGGTCGCAATCACGCCAATACCCACGCCTAATCTTACGTAGGTTTTGATCACGTCTGCATCCGTCGCAGTAAAGGCAATTTTAGGTTCTAAGCCTGCATTATTAAACGCTGCATCTAATTCAGAGCGACCAGTGAAACCGAACACGTATGTCACAAGCGCATACTGCGCTACATCTTCGATAGTTATATCTTTCATTTTGGCAAGCGGATGGTCTTTACGCACGATAATACTGCGATTCCAGTGATAACAAGGCAGCATGATCAAATCGTTGTACAAGTGCAATGATTCGGTTGCGATAGCGAAATCCGCCTCGCCTTTAGCTGCAGCATCACTGATTTGTGTAGGTGTACCCTGATACATATGCAGCGATACTTTCGGAAACTTTTTAATAAAGCCCTGAATAATATCTGGCAGTGCGTAACGCGCTTGGGTATGTGTGGTTGCGATTCGAAGCTTACCTTCATCTGGCTGGGTATGTTCACGCGCAACAGCTTTGATTGCTTCAACTTTCGATAATATCTCTGTGGCAATATTAATGACTTCCTGACCCGCAGAGGTAACATGAGTCAAATGCTTACCACTACGACCAAAAATTTGTATACCAAGTTCGTCTTCTAACATACGAACTTGTTTACTAATGCCAGGTTGCGAGGTAAACAAACTTTCAGCAGTCGCTGAAACGTTAAGGTTATTATTGAGAACTTCTACGATATATCTCAGTTGTTGCAGTTTCATGATTTTGGTGAGTTATTTTACTTATGCCAAAAATATATACTTAAATGAAAATATATTCCATATGATTTTTAAAAAAGTTGGATATTTGTGCACATTTTTATCTTTTAAGCAGTTTATTAACGATGCTACCGCTTTTTAACTAAATTAGTTACACTAACCTTTTTTGCGAAATTATATTACCCGTATGACGCTATCAGCGCCTCGAACCATTGTCTTACCCTCTTTTTTGCGTCGCTGCATGAAGGCGTATGCGATAAAAGCGCTAATACGTGGACAAGGAGCAGAGTTGCAACGCATAGGTCGTTCGAGAAATTGGCAGCTCACCGCTACCTTTGAACAACTGCAAGCAATTATCGCAGTGATTGAAACTGCAGGTGAAGGCAGCTGGTTATGGTTAGTAAAACACCTACAAAAACAGTATGGCGAACTCAATTACCAAGCCATATTGGAAATCGCACGGATGAATCAAGGTATCACGGTGAACGAATTGGTGATAAAAACCAACTGTACTATTGCAACCGCCCGTAAAGCCTTAGATGAAATAGAATTTACATAAAAAACGCCACATGATGTGGCGTTTTGTCTACTTAAAGCTGACGTTTATTTTTTCTTTTTGGCAGGCGCTTTCTTTTTAGTTTGTTCTTCAACCCATTTGCCGTCCACAAACTTAGCTACCCAACCCGTTGCTTTGCCATTGACTTCCGTCATGACATATTGCTCTTTGGTTTTACGGCTATAACGAATTACCGCTTCATTACCCTCTGGATCTTTCGCTGGAGCATCTGCTAAATAGTAAAATTTAGATGAAATTCTATCTCTAAAACGCTGCAATTCTGCAACTTTTGGCGCTCTCGTTTCGCGTGAGCGAGGGAACGAACTTGCTGCCATAAAGATACCAGAAGCACCATCGCGTAACACAAAATACGCATCTGATTTTTCACACGGAAGCTCTGGTAGGTGAACCGGATCTTCTTTAGGTGGCGCTGCTTCACCATTAGCTAACAGCTTACGCGTATTCTTACACTCGCTGTTGGTACAATCGAAGTACTTGCCAAAGCGACCATTCTTAAGTTGCATTTCACTGCCACAACGATCACATTCGAGCACAGGGCCGTCATACCCTTTGATTTTAAAGGTACCCTTCTCTAACTCGAAGCCATCACATTGTGGGTTGTTACCACACACATGCAATTTACGGTGTTCATCAATCAAGTAACTGTCCATCGCTGTAGAACATTTTGGACAACGATGCATTGCACGCAACGCTTCTGTTTCTTGATCTTCTGCAAGCACACTTACCGCTTCTTCACCAGGCGTAAGATTCATTGTTGTTGTACAACGTTCTTTCGGAGGCAAAGCGTAACCTGAACATCCTAAAAACACACCTGTAGAGGCTGTTCTTATACCCATTTTACGACCACAAGTTGGGCAATCAATATCTGTTAATACCGGTTCATTACCCGGCATACCGCCCTCTTCCTTGCTGTGATCAGCTTTTGCTAATCGGCCAGTAAAGTCTTTGTAAAAGTCGTTGAGTACATCTTTCCAAACAAGTTTTCCACCGGCAATCTCATCAAGATATTGCTCCATATTGGCGGTAAAGTCATAACTCATTAAATTAGTAAAACTTGCAGATAAACTATCGGTAACGATTTCACCCATTTTTTCAGCATAAAAGCGTTTCTTCTCAAGCCTGACATAGCCTCTATCTTGGATAGTAGAAATGATCGAGGCATAAGTAGAAGGACGTCCAATGGAACGTTTTTCTAGCTCTTTAACAAGCGACGCTTCACCAAAGCGTGCTGGTGGCTTGGTAAAATGTTGAGAAGGCGTAACGCTTTGTAAGTTCAAGACACTGCCTACCGCTAGATCAGGTAACTGCTTGTCTTTATCGCCACGTGAAAGTTGTGGATGAACTTTAGTCCAACCGTCAAACTGCATTACGCGACCTTTAGCTCTGAGCTCAAAGTTACCTGCACCCACAGTTAACGTAGACACTGTGTAGCGTGCTGCTGTCATTTGACAGGCGACAAACTGACGCCAAATCAATTCATATAACTTCTTAGCGTCAGCTTCCATACCATCAAGAAATGCCGCTTCACGGTTAACATCTGATGGACGAATGGCCTCATGCGCTTCTTGCGCATTGCTTTTTGCACCATATACCTTAGCTGTATCTGGTAAATAGTTTTCACCGAAATTACTGCCGATGTACTGACGACACGCCTCTACGGCGTCTTTACTCAAGTTAGTTGAGTCAGTACGCATATAGGTGATATGACCCGCTTCATAAAGGCGCTGAGCAAGGCTCATGGTGCGTTTTACACCAAAGCCCAAGCGTGTACTTGCGGCTTGTTGCAAAGTAGATGTAATAAACGGTGCTGAAGGTGAACTTTTCGAAGGTTTGTCTTCACGTTTTGTTACTTGATAATTTGCTTGTTGCAAGGCAGCTACTGCTGCTGAAGCTTGTGCTTCATTGGTCGCTTTAAACGTTTTACCGTTTTCTCTAGCAAGATCCAATAACAAGTCACTGCCATCGGTATCTTTTGTTAACGCTTCGATTTCCCAATATTCTTCAGGATTAAACGCCTTAATTTCGCGTTCTTTTTCTACCACAAGCTTAACCGCCACAGACTGAACGCGACCAGCAGATAAACCTCTGGCAACTTTCTTCCATAGCAATGGGCTTAGCATAAAACCAACAACGCGATCTAGAAAACGTCTTGCTTGTTGTGCATTAACACCCGGCATAGACAGTTCTGTCGGCGCAGAGAACGCCTGTTGGATTGCGTTCTTGGTTATTTCATTAAAAACGACGCGTTTAAATTTGCTGTCATCACCACCGATGATCTCTTTTAAATGCCAAGCGATTGCTTCCCCTTCTCTATCCAAATCGGTTGCGAGATAGACGTATTCAGCATCTGCGGCTATTTTTTTCAATTCGGCAACGACTTTTTCTTTGCCAGGTAATACTTGGTATGTCGCTTTCCAGTCTTTTTCAGGATCTATACCCATGCGATTAACAAGCGCCTGCTTGTCTCGCTTGGCTTTGTACTTCGCTTTTTGTTCTGGCGACATTTTTCTGACTTCTGCAGGCGATTTTGCAGGTACTTTTTTGCCTGTGCCGCTCGTTGGAAGATCACGAATATGACCCACGCTCGATTTAACGATGTAGTCTTTACCAAGATATTTGTTAATGGTTTTAGCTTTAGCTGGTGACTCTACGATAACCAGAGATTTTGCCATTTTAATTTAATTTCCTGCTTTCATTCACTGCGAGAGTGAAAAAATTTAAAAAAAATTTTGTCTTTTTATAGCGCATAAAAATGCCGCTGAATAACACATATTGCATTAACCTTGCGACTATTTTGGATAGTTATGCTGTACCCTTCTTTTTTAGGTATATCTATAAAATGCCTATCTGACAAGCACTTATTTAACCTTACCTACTATTTCTATATAATGCGTCGGCCTTTTTAGCGGCGACACTATAATAGAAGTTAGCGCAAAAATAAAAGGCTTTAAACCAATAAATTACAACACAGTTTGCGTACTAAGCATTGTAAAGGAATGTATATGAGTCAAATTAATATGGCCTATATTGAACAATTTCAAGCCTGTTTATGTCCTCCCGGAAATGGTGTATTCACCGTAAACACCGCAAAAGAAAGAAAAGCTGTTTTACATCAGGCACTTTTTCAAGAAACTGAACTAACCTATGTTGAACAAATATGGCAACAACAACTTCCTAAATTAGCCGACAGCGGTAATGCCGTCATATTGGGTATAGCAAGTGATTGCGGCGGCGGCATATTGCGCGGTGCCAACTGGGGCCCATTGTTTTTAAGAACCCACCTTGTTGAACAATACGGTTACGATCAATATTTCGATCTGGGTGATGTGCGAGTCATTCCACATTTGTTACATGACAAATACCTTAACACCGCCACTATCAACAATTGTAAGAAAGCACTATATGGCGATACCGATAACGATTATGCCGTGAGTCCGCTAACCATCACCGAAGACATAGCGACCAGTTTTTATGACCAATTCCCAGGCAAAGGCCTGTTTGGTATAGGCGGCGACCACTCTATTAGCTACGCACTGACTAAACCCTACTTACAAGCAAAAAAAGCACAAGGTAAGAAAGTTGCGATAATCCATTTCGATGCGCATACCGACTTACTAAAAGAGCGTCTTGGCATTGATTTATGTTTTGGCAGTTGGTGCACACATATATTAGAAGACCTTCCTGCGCCAAATCATCTTATTCAGTTAGGTATTCGCTCAAGTGGCAGACCTAAGTCTCATTGGCAAGATACGTTTGGTGTCGTGCAATACTGGGCGCAAGAAATCAACGAATTAGGTGCACATGAAATTGCCCAGCAGATATTGACGCAACTAGACAGCGATAACGTTGACGAACTTTACGTGAGTTTTGACATTGACGCGCTAGATCAACAATTTGCATCAGCTACAGGCACGCCTGAACCAGATGGTATGACACCACAACAGGCGTTAACAATACTAGAGGTGCTAAACGCGCGCTATCCAATTACTGGCGCAGATATGATGGAAATTGCACCGTTTACCGACAGTACCGGCAAAGGTATAGAAAACACTGACACAACGCTGCAACATGCCGGTGAAATTTCTGCCTTCTTGCTTGATGCTATAAATAAATCTTGAGTCTGAACAAACAAATAGCAACAATAGCACTATAATAAATGCAACATTAAAATAAATAAAAGCAACATGACTGAAAAGAAACCCATGAGTTTAACCGCTCGCATCATCATTGGTATGGTCGCCGGTATTTCCGCTGGTGGCCTACTGCAATGGATTCTGCCAAAAGATGGTGATCTAATTATCCCGCTCTATTTCTTCGATTTTTCAATTCGAGGCGTGTTTGTCGATTTCTTCTTTGAAGTTGGTGGGCAAATATTTATCTCAAGCTTAAAGATGCTCGTTGTCCCACTGGTATTTGTATCGCTTATTTGTGGTACCTGTTCCATTAGCGACACCTCAAAGCTCGGTCAAATCGGTGGTAGAGCCGTTGGACTCTATCTAATAACAACCGCTATTGCTATCAGCTTAGCCATGACTATCGCTATCCTTATTGCACCGGGTGAAGGTGTCAATATGACCTCAGATGCAACCTATACAGCAAAAGAGGCGCCGTCTCTTGCTAAGGTATTTATAGACATGTTCCCAAGCAACCCTTTCGCGGCCTTTACTGAAGGTAATATGCTACAAATCATCGTGTTTGCGTTACTCTTTGGTATCGCAATGGCACTATCAGGTGAAGCTGGCGAACGCGTAGCGGCTGTTTTTGAAGATCTAAACGAAGTGATCATGCGCCTTGTTACCATTTTAATGAACTTGGCGCCTTATGGTGTTTTTTGTTTGTTAGCCAAAACCTTTACCGATCTGCCATTGGGAGAACTGCTAAGTTTGGCCTATTACTTTATGGTGGTTTTCGGGGTGCTACTGATCCACGCATTAGTTACCTACCCGGTAATATTAAAAGCGTTGACGGGCCTAAATCCGTTAATCTTTTTAAGAAAAATGAGAGAAACAGCAATTTTTGCATTTTCTACCTCAAGTTCAAATGCGACTATTCCGGTTACGCTTGAAACGGTAACTAAAAAAATGGGCGTTAAAAACTCTATCGCCTCTTTTACCGTACCGCTGGGTGCAACAATAAACATGGATGGCACCGCTATTATGCAAGGTGTTGCCACGGTATTTATCGCACAAGTGTTTAATGTCGACCTAACCATTACAGACTACTTAATGGTGATTCTAACGGCGACCTTAGCGTCTATTGGCACAGCAGGTGTACCAGGTGTTGGTTTGATCATGTTAGCCATGGTACTAAACCAAGTGGGCCTACCTGTTGAAGGTATTGCCTTGATTATCGGTGTAGACAGACTACTTGATATGACAAGAACCGCTGTAAATGTTACCGGTGATAGCATGGTGTCGGTGATTGTTGGCAAAAGTGTCGATGGTTTCGATGAGCAAGTGTTCAATGACAGAGACGCGGCTAAAAAAGACGAAGATATTGATTTTCATCATTTAAAAAAGTCAAAAGTGTAATCTGATAAACCAATAACAAAAAGCCGCTATTTAGCGGCTTTTTTTATGCGTTTACGGTAATGAGATAAGCTGTTTCTTTTAAATAGGACACATTGAACCTGCGACGCGCAAACACGCCATCAGGCAATGATGTCTGACTAATTTTTAATACTTTATGGTTTAAAAATAATTCTGACACCCGTTCTTCAGTAACTGAAAATGGCGGCCCTTGTAGCTCGTTGTCAGGATACTCTAGTGTAATAAGAAGAATCTGATCCCCGGGTTGCAATAGCTGTATAAGTTTATCAACATAATCTTGCTGCATATGCTTTGGCAAGGCTATAAGCGCCGCTCGGTCATACACATAGTTATATTGTGGAAAGTCGCCGCTCAGCCACTGTCTACCCGCCTCAAAGAAGTCACCTTGCAGCAACACTATCTTTTCACTGCTATAGCGCTTAAACGGCCCATGATTGTCAGTGCTATAAGCGAGTTTGTTTTCTTTGAAAAAGTCGCGACATGCTATGTCACTTAGCTCAATACCAGTGACTTGATGTCGCTGTGCTAGAAACAGCATGTCTAAGGATTTGCCACATAGTGGCACTAGAATATGGCTATTGGCATCAGGAAGGTATTTAGTCAGTTGCTGACTTAATAAAGGATGCACCGTGTCTTGATGAAAACCAAGAGAATCACGGTGCCAAACATCATGCCAAAACTGTGCGTCCATTAACTCGGAAACTGGCGGTTACTTTGCCACACTTTATTGACCACTGCGTCAAAAGATAAAGATGCGGCCTTACCAAATTTCTCAGCGAGTCCTTTTTTAGTGACATATTTAATCGCGACAACTTTTTTATCTTTAGCTGCTTCAAAAATATAATCATCACTTGTTTGAATGGCATCAACTAGACCCAAAGATAACGCTTTAGTGCCAAACCAATGTTCACCTGTCGCCACTTCTGAAATATTTAGCGAAGGTCTATGCTCAGTCACAAAATCTTTGAATAATTGGTGCGTTTCTTCAAGTTCTTCTATGAACTTTTCGCGACCTTTATCGGTGTTTTCGCCGAACATCGTTAACGTTCGCTTAAATTCACCTGCCGTTAGTTGCTCAAATTCTATATCGTTCTTTTTCAATATTTTATTAAAATTAGGTAACTGAGCGATAACACCTATTGATCCCAAAATAGCAAAAGGCGCTGAGATTATTTGATTAGCAACGCAAGCCATCATATAACCACCACTCGCTGCGACTTTATCAACAGACACCGTTAAAGGAATAGCCTTTTGACGAATACGATCAAGTTGTGAACTCGCTAGGCCATATCCGTGAACCATGCCACCACCCGACTCTAAACGAACGAACACTTCATCTTCTGGCTTGGCAACGGCTAAAACAGCTGAAACTTCTTCACGTAAGGACGCAACTTCTTTAGCATCTATGCTGCCTTTAAAATCAAGCACAAACATGCGTGCTTTGCTGTCTTCTTCTCTTTCACCTGATTTTTTGGCCGCTTTTGCTTTGGCTTTTTCATCTTCTTTCGCTGATTTTTCTTCAGCTTTCAGCGCTTCTTTTGACAGTAATTGATGATTGATATCACGCTGAGTATCTTCAATTTGTTCTGACAAATCGGTGATTTCAAGCTCGCCTTTTTTATGCTTTTGCTTCATCGCAGAGGCTGCTGCTACACCAATAATAATGACGATTGCTAGAACAAACGTAACGACTTTTGCTAGAAAAAGTCCATATTCATATAAAAATTCCAACACTAACTCCTAAGTGTTTTAGTACAGATAGCCAAATTTTTACATGAATTGACGGTAAAACCAATAAAAAAGCCCTCTAATGAGGGCTTTACATCAAATAAAGTGTAAAAATTTATTGAGACACTACAGTGATTTCTTGTTGTAAATCAGCTTCTATCTCTTCTGCAGTAAACAACAGTGGTCTAAAACCTGATGTATCTGAATACAATTGGTTTTGATCGGTATTGTGTACCGATGAAGTATCCGCAGATTGTGAGTAACTCAGAATACCGCGTGCTTTAGGACCTTCATCGGTAAAGCCAACAACAAACATCCAGCTAGAACCATAATTGATATGGTAACCCTCAGTGGTTAAACCTGAGCGCGCTGGTGCGCCACGAGTGATATCGATTGCCGCTGGGTATTGATGAATTGGATACAGCGTGTCATCTAACCTAGCATCGGCAAACACATTAAAACCACCTTCTTGGTTTTTCGCGCCAGCCCATGGGAACTTAACTCCCTGCGCCGTACCATTAGGTAACGTTTTTTCAGTAAACTGGACATCGCCCATAGTGGCATCTAACGGTAACCCTGCACTCTCAATGGTTTTGATTGCCGCTGCCAGTGCCATTAGTGCGCTGCCGTCTGTTGCTAAGTTATTAGGCGTGTTAATTGGATCTGTTGGATCAAACGGTGTTGTGAAGTGAACATTGGCATTAAACTGCATCGAGAATTCTCTAAACACGTGTCCACCAATACTGTCCTTGTTCATTAACCCGTCCCATTGACCTAGTGCGGCACAACCTGCACTGATATCAACAGAGACATCTAGGTTATTGCTATCTTTAATGACAACAGGTGTAGAGCCTTGTGCCTGACATTGAGTCAACAAGTCCGCTAAAACGGCTTCACCAAGATAAGCACGGTTACTCAATAGCGCCGCCTCAACTTGCTCCGGTGTAACGTCTTTAGCGTTAACTAACTCTTCAACAAGGGTTAACCCCATGCGGCTACGATAAGTAATAGGTGCGACATCGTCACCATAAAGCAGAGAGTATCCGGTTAATAGCTCGTTTGCATTGGTTGTCCAATAACTGTTATTTGAGTTTTGCACGTAGTCATCACGGAGTAACTTAGGCGCTTGTTCATAGCTATTCAAACCATCTGGTTCAAACAATGATAAATGACCAGGCAATATATCAAAACCCGCAAGTTGTCTTGTGCCGACTAACACAGGGTCAGTGCGCATAGCTTGCATTGCTGCATCACTAAGGTTTAGTACACGCGTCTTGTCAATGTAGAATGCATTACCTTGATCATCAGCGTACATAGTGTTTGTCCATGGAATGCCATCGTAGTCTTTAAACGCTTGCTGGAATTCTTCTAGGTTGGTCGCCATATTCATTGCTAACCAATGGTCTATCAAATCAAGATTCTTCTCTGCAGAATCTCGCAGCGTATAAGCCTTTGATTCTGTCCAATCAAGGAAGTTCATTGACGCAGGTGTTTCAATCATTAAGCCATGATGGCTATAGAAAAAGTCTTTTCCTAGCACGATAGATGTACTGCCAGCGTTAACTTCTACATAGTAAGTACGCTTTTCAATGTCTCGTTTTTCGTCATCGACGATATATTGCATTGGGTTTTCACTATCTAGTAGCAATTGATATACAACAAAACGACGCGATGTTGACACTGTATGCGTCCAAGCAAGGTGCTGATTAAAACCAATGTTTACAATACCAGGTAAACCCTGCAGGCCGGCACCGGCTACATCCAGTTGACCTGGAATAGTAAGGTGAGTTTGGAAAAATCTTAGGTGACCTGTAAATGGAAAATGAGGATTGGCTAAAACAATACCTTTGCCGTTTGCCGTTGCTTCTTTACCAACACCCCAACCGTTTGAACCTAAATGACCTAAATCAACTTTAAATTCATTCATTTCTTTGTAGGTGTTAGTGAAATTTAAGTTAATGTCATTAGCTTCTGCACTAGACACATTCGCTGACTTTCCTCGCGTGCCAACGTATGGCAGATATTCGCCGCCATTACCAGGATTAGCTAAGAACGCTAAAGATAAAAATTCTAAACTACTCGCCATTTGCGATGTTGAAAATACATAAGCAAGCATAGAGACTGGATCAATAGGCGCAACCCATGGTTGCCCCGCACACTCTGGTGCCAATCCGTCTGTACCTACTTCTGTCATATATTGGTTAAAACCAACAGAATACCCTTCTAACAAGGCTTTAGTGTTATCCGAAAGCGACGGATACAATGATTCGGCATCTTCCATCACGCGCATGGCAAGGTGACCAAAATCTGAAATCAAGTTGCCATTATCACCTGAACCTAACACTTTATCTGGACCAAAATATTTACTGCGCTCGCTGTGCACTTTAACCATTTGGTCGAGTAAAATGCAGGCATTCTCTTTGGCGTAAGCGTAACCTGAACCAAAGCCTAAACTCTGCAAATTATCAGCGGTAATATGCGGCACACCATAGCTGGTGTATTTGATATCAGCAGACAATACCCCGTCTGGATCAAAGGCTTTTAAGCCAGTATCCGTAATTACGGGTAATTGGGGTTGCTCAAAAAATTTGGGTTCTGGCGCGTCTGCACCATCACAGCCGACAAGTCCTAAAGCCACAAAGAGTGGCAACAGTTTTTTTGTTCTCATACTGTTTTCCTGTTGTAATTGTTGTTGTTTTTTTATTTTTGGGTAAAAAAAAGCCCTTACGAGAAGGGCTTTTAAAATGTCTTGGCTGATTAGTTAGCAAACATAGTGTCGCTGACTGAAATCATACGGCCATTTGAAAGAATGTAACCGATTGCCTGCATTTGCATATCTTGTGTCAACGCTGCATTAGCTGTTGGGTCAGCAAGTGAACCATGGCTACCATTGTCTATACGAATAGCACCTGATACTGGACCTTCAGCACTTTGCGTTAGCTCAGTGATGTTTGGAAGACCAAGTAAAGCAATTGCACCTTCAGTACCACCAAATGGTGCTGTTGATACTGTATTTGGAATTACCGTGTCACCGTTAATCTGTTGTAGCAATGTTGGAATACCAGACGCCGCATGCAATTGTAAATGGTTAACTGGGTCACCAGAATCCGTCACTGTTTGCGCTGCGAAGGCAAATTGTAAGAATACTGATTCAATCGCACCGATTTGCTCTGGCGTTAACGCAGATAAGAACAAGTCAAAGTATTGCGCTAATTGCGCATCTGACGGTGCGCCACCAGCCATGTCATGAACAGAGGCTACAAAGTTTTGGAAATCTGCAGATTGAGCAAAGGTTAACTGCGACTTAACAATTGGACCAAATGCTGCTGATTCAATTAAGAAGTTCGCTGGCATACCACCTGGCGCTGACAACACGTTTGTTTTCAATTCAAACACTGGGTCAATCATTGCCGCAGTCTCTTCACCTACAACACTTGCTAACGATGTATTAGCGATTGCACCAAAGTTAATTGCAGTCATGGCACCTAAAGAAATACCTAATGAGTGAACATTAGTCGCATCAATTTCACCAAATGGCGCTAATGCACCTGCATCAATCATGTAAGCTAAACGAGCACGTAGGCCTAGTAAATCAATCGCACTTTGACGTAAGTTGTCACGCGTATTTAGCAGCGCAGCAAGGTTCATGTAGTGGATTGGCGTTACTGTTGACGCGTTAATGTCGTCTGTGCCGTCGAAGTTTACATCAAAGCCACGTGAACCGTGCATCGGTTGGTCGATAGCAATAGATGCAATACCATTGATTGATAACATACCTGTTAACGCAAGCATGTCTTCTTTACGTGAAGTAATACCGTGTTGAAGAATAACAATCGGCCAACCACTATCAGGTTTTGCAATAGCACCTGGAATACCTAACGCGCCACGAACAGCATTTGCTGTTGCCACATCAGGAATTGTCATCAATACTTCAACGTTCATGTCAGCTGTTTTAGCTGGAATTGGGTTGAACTTAGTAATGTTGCGCTCAGCATCAATACCGATATCACGTAAACCAAATGCCATACACTCAGCGTCGTTTTGAGATACCGGATCAGCCGGTACCGCACCTGCCGCTGACGCAGCTGCTAACATTGCACCTGAGTCACATTTCGCTTTCCAAGGAACCGTTACAGAATTTAATGCAGTTGCTTGAGCAGCTTCCATAGATGAAGTGTCTTGAACACCTAAATAGTAAGGCAATTCAACTTGACCGCCATAAAGCTTCGCCGCTGAATATAAACCGACAAGTTCAGCTGGAATACGACCAGCAAGGGCATCAGCCGCTGTTAGGCCAGTATCTTGAACATAAATTGGCGAAATAGCAGTTGTATCACCTGCGCTCAATGCTGCCATTTGCTGCGCCATAATACCTTTAAGTGCAAACAAACTATCTGTTGTTGATTGCGTGGTAATAGCAGCAGTGTAAATAATTGAATCTTTTTCAACACCAGCAGACACAACAGCTGCCTCGAAGCTATTAACTAAGCCTTGCAGTTGAAGCTGATCAGGCGTTGCTAATGGATGCGTGTTGATATCTTGACGAACCAAACCATAGGTCACAGATGGTTCAATAGAGTTACCATTTGAATCTGCTAAATGATCTGTCATCACCAAGATGTAAGATGTTTTTGCCTTTAGTGGCTTCATCGGTGCAACTAAAATGCTATTACCTGATTTTTGCGTAACAAAATCTTCAGAGTAAGTTAGTTCACCTACGATTTGACAGGCTAAACCACGGGTTACGTCTTCACAGCCAGGATCACCACCCATTTTTGCTTCAAAAATGCGTAATCCTCTAGTACTAAATACCGTACTACCGTCTAGGCTTAGACCTTCTGGAAAATCAAAGTCCATCACCCACGGATTAGTTGTAGACCAACCATCAAGTGCACTTAGCGCAACGAAAGGGTCACTTACATCAGTTGGATCAGCAACTGGAAGGTTTAACGTTCCGTCTGTTGTGCCAGAAAATAAAAGGTCATTAGGAACGGAAACAACACCGTTCGAAGGATCAAATAAAACACGAGCTTTCACTGTTTCAACAACAGGACCGTTCTGTTCTACATCATTTTTTACGTCTTCTATAGATTCACTATCACAACCACTTAGACCAAGTGATGTAAGGATAGCGAGGCTTAAAGCTAGCTTTCTCATCATTTCTCCCCAACTGCTAGTCTCTAAATTTATTACTGTTCAAACAATGAACTGGTTCTTTATAGTAAGAGACTTGTTAACTAGTAAGACCAGTCAACGTTAACCCAACTTCCCGAAAAGCGCTACATTTTTTTGCATTTTCATAACAAAAATTACGACTATTGATTATTTTAGCGACAAATTGCACTCGTCAGCGCAGCTTAAGAAGAGTAGAATTGCACTACTTTTATTTAGTAATAAAACACGATGTTTGAATATCAATACGAAGAAAATTGTTTAACAGGTAAAACAATCCTTATCACAGGTGCCGGCGACGGTATCGGTAAGCAAGCGGCGCTAACATATAGTCAACTAGGTGCAACCGTTATACTACTCGGACGCACAGTGAACAAGCTAGAGCAAGTGTATGACGAGATTATTGCTCAAGGTGGACCAGAGCCTGCAATTGTTCCGCTTGATTTAAAAGGCGCGACTAAGCAGCACTACATCGATATGGGTCAAACGATTGTTGAGCAATTTGGTCAATTAGACGGCGCTCTGCTTAATGCGTCAATGCTTGGCGAACTAACACCTTTCAGCCAAATACATGAGCAAATCTTTGACGAAGTAATGCAAGTTAATGTTAAAGCGCAGTTTTTACTCGCTCAAGGGATCTTGCCAGCACTTAAACTTGCGCCAAAAGCCTCTTTAGTTTTCACCTCTTCGGGTGTTGGTAATAAAGGTCGCGCTTTTTGGGGTGCTTATTCAATGTCAAAATTTGCTACCGAAAGTATGATGCAAATTATTGCTGACGAATATGAGGCTAGCAATCTGCGCTGCAATGCGATTAATCCTGGTGCTACTCGCACGAGCATGCGTGCTAGTGCCTACCCTGCAGAAGACAAAGAAACTCTTGCAACGCCACTAGATATTATGCCGTTATATGTCTATTTGATGTCTGATGATAGTGCTGACATTAATGGTGAAGTCTTAAAAGCACAATAGCGCAAGCTCGCGGGCTTCGAGCTTCGAGCTTCGAGTTGCAGACAAAGATACTTCGCCGTTTAATTAACACAAGTAACAACTTTTGTTTCACCTATAAAAAAAGCGCCATTAGGCGCTTTTTTTGAATACTAAAGTTGCTTAGCGAAGTTCGCGACGCAAAATCTTACCAACATTTGTTTTTGGTAGTTCATCTTTAAACTCAACTAACTTTGGTACTTTGTAGTTTGTTAAGTTTTCACGACAGTGCTCGATAAGTGCTTTTTCAGTCACTTCGTGATCTTCTTTAACCACGATAAACACTTTAACAATCTCACCTGACACTTCATGTGGAACACCAATCGCTGCTGCTTCAAGCACGCCTTCATGCATCATGATGACTTCTTCGATTTCATTTGGAAATACATTGAAGCCAGAAACAATAATCATGTCCTTTTTGCGATCAACAATTTTGAAGTAGCCTCTGTCATCCATACATGCGACATCACCTGTTGCTAACCAACCGTCTTTGATGACTTCAGCAGTAGCGTCAGGACGGTTGTAATAGCCCTTCATTACTTGCGGACCATAGACCCACATTTCGCCCGATTCGCCAATATCAGCTTCAGTACCATCTTCTCGCATGATCTTCACGTCAGTGCTAGATGCTGGGATACCAATAGTCCCGTCGTAGCCTGCAAGATTGTATGGACTCAATGACACCATCGGCGAACATTCAGTTAAGCCGTAGCCTTCTAACAGTCGCGTGCCAGTGACTTGCTGCCATCTTTCCGCCACCGGACGTTGTACAGCCATACCACCACCTAGCGACATCTTTAACGCACTGAAATCCAAATCTTTAAAGCCTGGAGTGTTTAGCAAACCATTAAATAAGGTATTAACACCAGTAATTGCAGTGAACTTATACTTTGATAATTCTTTAACAAAGTTAGGCATATCGCGAGGATTGGTAATAAGTAGGTTGGTACCGCCTAACGTAATAAAGGTTAGACAGTTCGCTGTTAATGCAAAGATATGATAGAGCGGTAATGCGGTAACAACCAACTCTTCCCCTTCATTAAGTAATGGCAATATCGCTGCTTTAGCTTGCTCTAGATTTGCAACTAAGTTGCGGTGCGTCAGTATTGCACCCTTTGAAAGACCCGTAGTACCACCGGTATATTGCAAGAAAGCGTAATCTTCACCGCTAATATCCACTGGCGTATATTGTTGCGTTAAGCCCTTAGCTAATGCTTTATTAAAACGCGTTGTGCCTTTAAGTGAAAACTTAGGCACCATTTTTTTGATGTATTTCACAACAAAATTAACGATAGCGCCTTTCGCAGTGCCTAATCTATCGCCAAGAGACGTTAAGATTACATGTTCTACTGGCGTTTTATCGATAACTTGCTCTAGCGTATGAGCGAAGTTTTCGATGATTAACATTGCTTTTACGCCGGCATCATTTAATTGATGCTCAAGTTCTCTCGCCGTATAAAGTGGGTTTACATTAACCACCGTTAGACCTGCGATTAATGCACCGAATAATGCAATAGGATACTGCAAAGTATTTGGCACCATAATAGCGAATCGATCACCCTTCTTAAGGCCTAAATCATTTTGCAAATATGCAGCGAAACCGCGAGCTTGCTCTGCTAATTCTTGATAACTTATTTCAACGCCCATATTGATAAAGGCGGTTTTATCTGCGTATTGTTCGACATACTTATCGAACAAAGCAGCCAATGACTGATATTTATCCGGGTCAATTTCAAACGGAACACCAGGTGGATAACTTTTCTCAAGCCAAATTTTTTCCACAGTGCATCTCCTCCAAGACATTCTTATTTTTACAACGCATGCGATTGTTATTATATCTATGCCGCAACGTCACTTTATTCATACTGAAAACTTTGTATTTTTACCAATCTTTACTAATGATTATTAAACATACAAAACTTGAGTTTTTACTCGAAAGTTCCGAATAATTCCATATTTTTAATCAAAATCCTAGCTTTTTGTATCTAAAATCCTTAAAAAAGCTAAATTGTAAAAAAATTGTTTATTGCCTCTGCTGTCTCTTTTGGCTGCTCCATATGTACATGGTGACCTCCAGACAAAGAGATTATATCTAACTGCGAAAAGGTGTCTGCAAACAATACGATACCTTTATTTACCATATCCATTCCTTTATCACCTTTGATAAGTAGTGTAGAACATTTAACGTCAGAAACTAGTTGCTTCGCCTGCTTCATTGATAATCTGATCAAGGATTTATTTCTTAATTTTGCATCGTTTTGAAAATAGATACCATTTTCGTCTTGTGCTAAGGACCTTTCCACGATTAATGCAGCGGTATTTTTCTGCAAATCAGACACCGCCACACGAGCCTCTATCGCTTCTTCTTTGTTTTGATAATAGGTTTTCTGCTTTTTACGCCTTTTCTCACGGCTTTTAATGCCATCTCTTAGTAGCGCTGTAGCCTCTTCTTCTTTTGCACAAACAAACCCTAGCGCGTCAATTAATACCAATCTATTGACCTTTTCAGGAAATGCCGCAGCAAAAGCAGTAGCAATCATTGCACCCATAGAGTGCCCAATTACATTAATTTTTTGCCAATGATTACCTTGGCATAATTGATATAGGGTTTCGATGTAATCAACAAAATGATATTGGTTATCCAGCGATTTATGAGACGATTTTCCATGACCTGGCCAATCTATTGCAACCACATAGGGCTGACTGAGATGTTTAAGCAGAGGTAAAAAGCTTGCTGCATTATCTAACCACCCGTGAAGACATAGGGTTACTTCACCAGTCTCTTCGCCAGTAACTAGTGCACTAAGTGCCAGCCCGTCAGCCAAATGAAAGCTTTGCTCTTTAATGCCCATTATTTTTCTGCTGTTTTACTAATATTTCTGGGTGGCAAGTGTATTTTTGATTCACCACTAACAACAACTGTGCGAGGGTAAGGTCGATAGTAGTATGGTGGATAATATGGCCAAAAGCCTGAATTATACCAATAAGGATCCTGCCTCACGCGCATATCTATTTTATTGACGTCTTTCCATAGGTGAACATAGTTTGCTTGTAGCACAGGAAATTGATACGGAAATTCACCTATTTTACCCGATTCAACACCTGACAATGTGCCCAAGGCAGTTATTGAACGTCCTACTTTATAAACCATAGGGTCGAGTAAACCAGTAAACGTTAGTTTAAAACGCCCTAGCGTTTCTTTGTCTTTTTGTGGGCGTGTTGAAGATGACAAAGGAAAATTAACTACTTCTAGCTCTGTGGTAGATTCTTTAACATTTATTGCCGCTATTACGCCGCCCCATCTGGCTTCTTGGCCATAAATAGCAGGAGTCGCGCCATCTAGCTGACGATATGGTGTTAAACTATATTCATCAGCAACAACGAGTTTATCTGGAATACCCGCGCAGCCTACTAATGCTAGCGTGGAGACCAATAACATCCATTTAACCTGTCTATTCATCATCTACTACCTTCTTACGTCTAATAGTTATTCTCTGCCGGGCAATTTTTTCCAAGAAATAGTGTCGCGCACATAAACAGGCTGCGCATTTTCAGCATCAACCCCTTCACCATTTTCCATCGGTGTTTTTGCCAACGTTAGCATATCAAGAGCATTAGGATACAGCACGTCAAACGTGGTATTGCTGACAAATGATTGGAGTAATGTTTGATACGTCTCAAACCCAGTGCCGACGCCATAAAATTCGCCATTGTGCTGTTCTATCAATGCGGCAATATCCTCGGGTTTTATATTGACCTCTGGCGATAGTGGCTGCATTACTCCGGCATCATCACATTCAAACAAGCCAACATATATTTCAGCCATGCGCGCATCAATGGCGGCTAATACTCTTTTCTTATTGTGTAGGCGGTATGCTTGTTGCGCCATGGCCTGTAGCGTAGATACGCCATATACAGGCAACTCTGCTGAATAGGCCAACCCTTGAGCCACACCAATACCTATACGTACACCGGTGAAACTACCGGGACCTCGTCCAAACACTAGCCCGTCGAATTGCGATAAGGTGCAATCTGCTTGTTTAATCAATTTATCAACCATAGGCAATATAAGTACACTGTGTGATTGCGGACACAGCTCAAAATCACTGAATATTTGCTCATTTACGGTCAAGGCTACAGAGCCTGCCTCTGTAGAAGTATCAATTGCTAATAGGTTCAATATCTTTCTCTTTAACATCAACACGCGAAATAAATTGTTTCGCTTTGTCTAAACATCGAGTTCTGCGCATATTGGGTAGGCTTGCCAAAAAAGACTGCCCATAAGGTTTAGTAACTAGTCTATCATCGCAAACTATCAATAAACCACGATCTAATTCATGGCGAATTAAGCGCCCTGCTCCTTGCTTTAATGCCATCACTGCTTGCGGTAATTGAAGGCTTTCAAAAATATTGTCCTGGGTAGATTGTGCGAACAATAACTGGCCTTGCAATTTGGGGTCAGCAGGTGAAGTAAATGGCAATTTATCTATCATAACACAGCTTAACGCATCGCCTCTAATATCGACACCCTCCCAAAAGCTTGCCGTCGCTAGCAAAATGCTCTCTTGCTTTTGCCTAAACGCTGTCAGTATATCTTGTTTGCTTTGCTGTCCTTGAATTAAAAAACCTGCTCCTTGTTCATCGAGAATCTCGGCAACGCGATAGAGCATTTTGTAGCTGGTAAATAACGCGAGACAACCTCCTAAAGTCTCATTTGTCATCTCCAGCAATAAGGCTGCGATAGCTTGTGCTCTGCGATCATCTTCGATGGCAGGAATATGCCTTGGGACATACAGTAAACTTTGTTGCTGAAAATCAAATGGGCTATTAAGCACAAGTTCTTTAGCGTCTTTCAGTCCCAGCAATCGGGTAAAATAATTTAGGTTATTTTCTACACTCAACGTTGCCGACGTAAATACATTCGTTGTTTGAATGTTGGCAAGCCAATCATTAAATAAGTGGGCAATATCAAGCGGCGTTTGTCGCAAAACTACGTGATTTTTAGTGCATTGAAACCATGAAAACACCCCCTTTCGTGGCTTTGTCAAAAACAAGCCAACGTTTAATTCTAATTGTTCGAGAATTGAGAGAAAAGGCGCAACATCGTCATTTAATTCCCTGAGCAAAAGCAAAATTTCTTTTAGCTGTGCCAGCGTTGAACCTAAGTTAGTCAATGCATCTATAGCGCTGCTAAGCAAAGGCTCATCCTGCCAAAGTCCATTGTCACCTTGCGCAGGAAAATATGCCCTAAGCTCTACAGACTGAAGACGTAATGTATTTGCCGCAGCAAATAACTGGCGAGTATCGGCTGAAAGCAACTGACTAAAATCAAGCAAGGATTGACCAAAGTACATCATATGCCACGAGGAGATAGATTCACTAAAAGCATGTTGGGCAACATTGGGTAATTGATGAGCTTCATCAAACACCACCAAATCCATACTATCAACGACAGACGAAAAGCCAGCTTGTTTAACCTGGATATCAGCAAAATACAAATGATGATTTACAATAACGATATCAGCTTGTTGAGCCTTATCTCGCGCCTTTTTTAAGTAACAGCGTTCGAAGTCGGCGCATGCCTTGCCACTGCAGTACTCTTGCCTTGCCGTGAAAGACTGTTGTAGAGAGTTGTCGCCCTTTTGCTGTTCTATTTCAGCAAAATCGCCCGTATCTGTTTGCACGCTCCATTGCTTTAGTGCGACAAGTTCATTTAATTGTTGCGCATCCAAGGTTCCCCTTGTGTGTTCAAATTGCTCAAATTTATGAATGCACAAATAGTTATTCCGCCCCTTTAGCATGGCCATGGTAATCCCTTCAGGAAAAAGCGGCATGAGACGGGGCAAGTCTTTGTAAAAAAGTTGCTCCTGCAATGCTTTGGTGCCCGTAGAAATTACTACTTTTTTGAAGTATCCATCAGATTTATTTTGAGCTAGTGAGGATAAAACAGGCAATAGATAAGCAAAGGTCTTCCCTACTCCTGTGCCCGCTTCAACAATCAAATCGGTATGAGAATCAATCGCTGATTGCACCGCTTGTGCCATCGCGACTTGTTCATGCCTCGGCACAAAATCAGGGAGGTGTTTCGCCAAGAGCCCATTTTTTAAGAACGCTTTTTTTATAGAGCTCATCTTGAGATAAAATCGAAAAACTGCAGACAACAACTAATCTAATCGAGACGATGATACGTATCAAGTGCAAACTAATACGATAGGTATTCCCGTAGCTTTTAATAAAAGATATCGACTGATTATTTATTACTCGCTTTTATAACTAATGGCTATAAATAAAGAATACATTATTCTTGTATTATTGATTCGTTCTTATTATTGTTAGTAGCAAGTAACGAATACGTAACACAGAAACAATTAGGAATATTTATGACACAGCAAAACCTAAGCATTATCCATTTACATCATCATCATTCGGATTAGCCGCTCAGGTTTGTTCGCTGAGGGGTTATGACTCTTTCAGCGGTGTTATGAAAAGTATTAGAACCCCCGAAAGAGTCTCTCTTCGGGGGTTTTATTTTACTTAATTTGGACATTAATTATGACAACGGAAGCAAGACTAAGAATTGCGATACAAAAATCGGGACGCTTAAGCGATGACACCATGGCGTTATTAAAACGTTGTGGATTGAAATTAAATGTGGCGGATAGAAGACTGCTCGCTCACGTAGCTAACATGCCCATAGACATCATGCGTGTGCGCTCCAGTGACATTCCTGGTCTAGTGATGGACGGCGTGTGTGACCTAGGTATCGTTGGTGACAATACATTAGAAGAGTCGGCGCTCGAGCGACAGCTGATGGGCAACAACTATCAATATGAAAAAAACACTGGATTAAACTTTGGTAGTTGCCGGTTATCTCTCGCCATGCCAGATGAATTTAATTATACGGGTATCGAGTCGCTTCAAGGTTTGCGCTTTGCAACAACCTACCCACAGCTATTGTCGCGCTGGGCAAAAGCAAACAATCTTGATATGGAATTTTGCTTGCTAAAAGGCTCAGTAGAAGTCGCACCTCGCGTTGGTATAGCTGACGGTATATGTGATTTAGTCTCGACAGGGGCAACATTAGAAGCAAACGGACTAAAAGAAGTAGAAACTATTTTTACGTCTCGTGCCTCTCTTATTCAAAAAACAGATGCCTTGTGTGAAAGTAAACAATCAATTTTAGATACATTACTGCCAAGAATTCAGGGCGTAATGAAAGCTAAAGAAAGTAAGTACATCATGTTACATGCGCCTAAAGACAAAATAGAGCAAGTCAGCGCACTCATGCCAGGCAAAGAAACACCTACAATTTTACCTCTAGCTGGTAGAGATGATTTAGTTGCTGTGCACGTTGTAGCAACAGAAACTTTCTTTTGGGAAACCATGGAAGCCCTAAACGCATTGGGATGTAACTCAATCCTTGTGATGCCAATAGAAAAGATGATGGGTTAACATGATGACGCCAAGTTATGACACGCTGCAATGGCAGGCGCTAGATGAAAATGCACGAAAAGACGTGCTTCAGCGCCCTGTCTTGGCTAGTAGTGAAATCTTGTCAGCGCAAGTCGCTAGTATTGTAGAAAAGGTTCAAGAAGAAGGTGATCAAGCCTTGTTCGCCTTGACTGAAAAATTTGATGGTGTAGCGCTTAAGCAATTAGCGATAACAGAGCAACAGGTAGAACAAGCAAAAGCCCGTTTAAGCGCCAAACGCTTACAAAGCCTGCAGCAAGCCTATGACCAGATATTTGCTTTTCACAACGCGCAACAATTTAGTGATATCACGGTAGAAACGAGTCCGGGCGTGGTTTGTACGCTAAAAAGTGAAGCAATTGAGTCTGTTGGTTTGTATATTCCTGCCGGTAGCGCGCCGCTTCCGTCTACCGTACTCATGCTGGGTGTACCCGCAAAGATTGCCCAGTGCGACCGTGTAGTATTGGTTTGTCCGCCCGATAAAAACGGTAATATTGCTGATGAAATCATTGTGGCAGCCAACCTTTGTAACGTAAACGAGATCTATACAGTAGGTGGCGCACAAGCTATCGCGGCACTTGCGCTTGGTACAAATACCATTAAAGCGGTTAATAAGGTGTTTGGCCCCGGCAACAAATACGTGACAGAAGCTAAAAAACAGTTGTCTCAACAAATCCCTGGCTTTGCCATTGATATGCCTGCAGGCCCAAGTGAAGTCTTAGTGATTGCAGATGACAAGGCTAATCCAGAATTTGTGGCTGCAGACCTGCTGTCACAGGCTGAGCACGGCCCTGACAGCCAAGTTATTCTGGTGAGTGAAAGCCAGCGTTTAATCGAACAAACACAAGCTGCCATAAGTAAACAACTGACGCGTTTATCTCGCAAAGATATTGCGGCACAGGCGCTGACTCATGCCCGCTACATTAAAACACAGTCGCTCCAAGAGTCTGTTGAAGTTTCTAATAGTTATGGGCCAGAGCACTTAATTGTTCAAACCGAGTCGCCGCAGCAATTAATCGGCCAATTACGCAATGCAGGCTCGATTTTCTTAGGTGCCTATTCACCAGAATCTGCTGGAGACTACGCTAGTGGCACAAATCATGTGTTACCCACGTATGGATACTCCAAAGTATATTCAAGCCTGTCATTAGCCGATTTTTCTCGCAGATATACGGTACAAACTTTGAGTAAACAAGGCCTAGCAAATATAGCCCCTTGTATATTAGAACTCACCGACGCAGAAGGGTTAGACGCACACGGAAACGCAGTAAGCATTCGATTGGAGACTAATAATGAGCAATAAAGTCACGCAATTAGCGAGAGCTGAATTGATCGACATGGTGCCTTATCAATCGGCGCGCAGACTGCAAGCAGGCGAAGGCGTATTCAATGAAAAAATTTGGCTTAATGCCAACGAATCGCCTGGTGATGGTCACTACCAACTTAATAGCCAATGCGTAAATCGTTACCCCGATTTTCAACCCAAAAACTTGATTTCTGCCTACAGCGACTACGCCGCTATCTCAGAACAAAATATTCTTGCCACTCGTGGTGCAGACGAAGGCATAGAGCTATTGATTCGCACCTTTTGCGAAAGCTATAAGGACAATATTCTTATTTGTCCACCTACCTATGGTATGTATGCGATTTCAGCAGAAAACCACGGCGCCGGTGTGATAGAAGTGCCTTTAGCCAATTGGCAATTGAATGTGCCTGATATCATAGAGAAACTGCCGTTGTGTAAATTGCTCTTTTTATGTTCACCGGGCAACCCAACAGGTAACTTGCTAGCGCAACAAGATCTGATTGCCGTGTTAGAGGCAAGCGAAGGTAAAGCAATCGTAGTTGTTGATGAGGCCTATATTGAGTTTGCGCCAGAGCACACGATGGCTAAATTCATTGAACAATACCCTCACCTTGTCGTGTTACGAACCTTATCAAAAGCGTTCGCCTTAGCAGGTTTACGATGTGGTTTTACTTTAGCAAATACTCCAGTTATTGAATTGTTAAGCAAGGTTATCGCGCCCTATCCCATTGCTGCGCCTGTTGCCGAAATTGCGAGCCATGCACTTGATGCACAAGGCATTATGGAAATGGAATATCGCGTTAATGATTCGAACCAGCTACGAAAAAGTTTAGCGACGTGGCTAAACCAACAAACATGGTGCACAGGTGTTTTCCCATCTGATGCTAATTTTGTGTTGTTTAGAACAAGCAAAAAAAACAAAGTGTTTGATCTACTGCTTAAACACAACATATTAATAAGAGACCAGTCAAAGCAACAACAACTTGCAGATTGCCTGCGCATCAGTATTGGCTCAGAACAAGAATTAGACGCACTTAAAGCGATATTGGAAAAAGAACTCTAATGAATAAACAGCAACCCATTTTATTTATCGACAGAGACGGCACGCTCATTGATGAGCCAGTCAGCGACAAACAAGTCGACAGCTTGGAAAAGCTGGTATTTGAAAAAGGCGTTATTCCTGCGCTACTAAGCTTACAAGAAGCTGGATATAAACTGGTCATGGTATCAAACCAAGATGGTTTAGGTACTGACAGTTACCCTCAGGAAGATTTCGATATTCCTCATAACAGAATGATGGAAACGTTCGAATCTCAAGGCGTGTACTTTGAAGATGTGCTCTTATGTCCTCATTTTGAAGAAGACAACTGTAATTGCCGCAAACCTAAACTCGGCCTGGTTAGCGACTATTTGCAACAAGGTCTTGTAGACTTTCAAAAAAGTTATGTTATCGGCGATCGCCAAACGGACATACAGCTTGCCGAAAATATGTCGATAACGGGTATCTTGTATAACAAAGAAAGCATGAACTGGTCGAATATCGTGTCATTGCTAACAGGAGCAAACCGCACGGCAACGGTCGTTAGAAAAACAAAAGAAACGGACATTAGTGTATCTGTTAATTTAGATCAAAGCGGGCAATCCTCTATTGATACCGGTTTGGGCTTTTTCGACCACATGCTTGATCAAATCGCGACACACGGCGGTTTTTCACTCGATGTTAAAGTGACTGGTGATTACCACATTGATGATCACCACAGTGTAGAAGACACAGGGCTAGCTTTGGGTGATGCGCTAAAGCAAGCGCTAGGCAATAAACGCGGCATTGGCCGATTTGGCTTTGTACTACCTATGGATGAATGCCAAGCGCAATGCAGCATTGATTTATCAGGAAGGCCATTCCTAGTTTTCGATGCGAACTTTAGTGATCGCAGTGTTGGTGGAATGTCTACGCAAATGGTGGGACACTTTTTCCGCTCTCTTTGTGACGCTATGGCGATTACGCTTCACCTTTCAACAACAGACGGCAATTGCCATCACCAAGTCGAAAGTTTGTTTAAAGTCTTTGGACGCGCTCTGCGCCAAGCTATCAAGATTGAAGGTAATGAACTGCCAAGCTCTAAAGGGGCTTTATAATGGCGTCTAAGCAGGAAACATTCGTTATCGTAGACACTGGTTGTGCAAACTTATCTTCAGTTAAGTTTGCCATAGAGCGACTCGGATTCGAGATTACCATCAGTGACGATTTTAACATTATTGCAGCCGCCGATCGCGTGATTCTGCCTGGTGTTGGCAATGCAAAACATGCAATGGCCAATATTAAGGCGAAAGGACTAGACAAATTACTGCCTACTCTGACTCAGCCAGTGCTTGGCTTTTGTCTAGGTATGCAGTTAATGACTGATTCTAGTGTCGAAGGAAGTGATAATCACACGGTGGACTGTTTAGGTGTTATTCCTACTCAAGTTTTGCCGCTCGCTTCAAATGGAGAGCGGCTACCACACATGGGTTGGAATACCCTAGTCAATCTTTCTAACCACCCTATTTTTGCCGATATAGCTGAAGATGAATACGTCTACTTCGTGCATAGTTTTGCGGCACCTGTTAGTCAGTACACTATCGCTCAATGCCAATACGGCTCATATTTTTCAGCTGCCATCGCATATAAAAACTTTGTTGGTTGTCAGTTCCATCCTGAGCGCTCAGGCAAAGCCGGTAGCAAAATCATTAAGAATTTTTTAACCATGGAAAAATCTACTTTGGAGTCATTTTCGTTATGATGATCCCAGCAATTGATCTCATTAATGGCGAAGTTGTTCGCTTGTATCAAGGCGACTACGCCCAAAAGACCCGTTACCAAGATAGCGCCAAAGAAAGACAAGATCTTTATGCCGAACAGGGCGCTAAAGTGATGCATTTTGTTGACCTTGACGGTGCCAAAGACAGTACTAAAAGACAATTGTCTTTACTTAAAACGCTTGTCAACCACCCTACTATGACTATTCAAGTAGGTGGCGGTGTGCGCAACGAAGAAGATTTGTCGCAATTACTGGCTCTAGGTGCTGACCGTGTTGTCATTGGTAGCCTAGCGATTAAACAACCCGAGTTGGTCAAAGACTGGGTGCTTAAGTATGGAAGCGATAAAATCGTATTAGCGCTTGACGTAAACATCGACGAGCAAGGCAACAAGCTTTTGCCAACACATGGTTGGATAGAAGATAGCGGCGTAAACTTAGAAGACTTGTTAGCAGAATATGAATCTGTTGGAATCAAACACGTACTATGTACCGATATCAGTAAAGACGGCACACTTACCGGTTCAAACGTCGCGCTTTATCAAGAACTTTGTGGAAAATACCCAAATATACAATGGCAAGCTTCTGGTGGCATCGGCAGTATTGAAGACATCAAACGCTTAGAAGGTACGGGTGTTGCCGGAGTAATATTAGGACGTTCGTTATTGGAAGGAAAATTTACCCTAGAAGAGGCTATCGCATGCTGGCAAAACGCATAATTCCTTGTCTGGATGTAAAAGATGGCAAAGTCGTAAAAGGGGTTAAGTTTCGAAATCACGAAATTATTGGTGATATTGTACCTCTAGCGCAGCGATATGCAGAAGAAGGTGCCGATGAACTGGTCTTTTATGATATTACAGCGAGCTCCGATGGACGCGTCGTTGATAAAAGTTGGGTCAGCAAAATTGCCCAAGTGATTGATATTCCTTTTTGTGTCGCCGGTGGTATTAAATCAGAAAGTGATGCACAGCAAATTCTAAAGATGGGCGCTGATAAAATTTCTATTAACTCCCCTGCTTTGTTAGATCCATCCCTGATCACTCGACTCGCTGAACATTTCGGCCAGCAATGTGTGGTGGTTGGTATTGATAGCTATTTTGATGAAAGCACTGGACGTTATCAGGTCTATCAATTTACGGGTGATGAAACCCGCACGCAGAAAACGTCATGGCAAACGATGGACTGGATTCAAGAAGTGGTCAATCGCGGTGCCGGTGAAATCGTGTTGAATTGCATGAACCAAGATGGCGTTCGCCAAGGTTATGATATTACTCAACTTACGTTAGCTCGAGAGCATTGTAAGGTGCCTCTTATCGCTTCTGGCGGTGCAGGAAAAATCGAAGATTTTAGTCATGTATTTCAACAAGCAGACGTTGACGGCGCCTTAGCAGCTAGTGTTTTTCATAAAGGCGTTATCGACATGAGCGAATTAAAGCAATCTTTAAAGCAGTCAGGGATATCAATAAGACCATGATAATCACTCAAGAAAACTATCAACAACTTGCCTATGAAAAAATGGACAACCTTATTCCCGCAATTGTTCAGCACCATTTAACCGGTGAAATTCTTATGCAAGGATTTATGAACAAAGAAGCGATTGAAGTCACTTTAACGCAAGAAAAGGTGACCTTTTATAGTCGTTCAAAATCAAGGCTATGGCAAAAAGGTGAAACATCAGGCAATACATTAGATCTTAAACAGTTGATCACAGATTGCGATAAAGATTCATTAATTGCTTTAGCACAACCTAACGGCCCTACATGTCACCTAGGCACTACATCTTGCTTTCCTGAGAGTAATTTCAACCAACGCCATTTTATCAGCATACTTGAAAGTGTTATTGCCAGTAGAAAAGACGCTGATGCAAGCGAAAGTTATACTGCGCAATTATTTGCTAAAGGGATGAATAAAATTGCACAAAAAGTTGGTGAAGAAGGCGTAGAAGTAGCGTTAGCTGGTGTAGCCGAAGATGACGCGGCATTACTAGGCGAAAGCGCAGACTTGTTGTTTCATTTGATTGTATTGTTGCAAGCTAGGGGCTTAACGCTTAATGATGTAATGAATACTTTGATTGAACGCCACAAGTAGTATTGTAAAATTAATGTTAAAAATAGGTTGATTTATGAGCAATTAACTGCATAATTATTAACCCATTTAACTCACACATATATTTTGCACGGGAAGCGCAGATGTTCAAATATTGGGCGATTAAGAAGTACACCAATAAGCTCAGGAAGAAGCTTAAAAAACGCTATGGTGAAAAACAATACTACTCGGGAAGCCAGGTGCGCTCCACGGTTTATCATTGCAACTTTAACCCAAAATATCTGCCGCTTGGTTACATCTTGCATTTATCAGATCAAGAATTAAAGAATGTACTTGGGCTTGAGTATCCGACTTTGTGTGTGAGAAGTTACAAACAAGACATTTTGTCGTTTTTGAATAGTAAAAACTTCCAAGGCAAACTACCACGCCTAATTCAAGACTAACCAACCGCGTTAGCACAATCACTGCATTGCATTTAACGGCTATTTCGTGAAAAATAGCCGTTTTACATTCTATCGAGTCCATTGTGATCTGGTTACACAAAACATTTGCTGAGCTAACAACACACGAGCTTTACGACATATTGCAGCTTAGGAACAAGGTTTTTATTGTAGAGCAAACCTGTTATTACCCTGATACTGATGATGTAGACAAACATCCTGAAGCTATTCACTTAATGCTATATAACGGGGATTCGTTAATTGCATATAGTCGCATATTGCCGAAGGGAACAAGCTATGAAAACTACCCAAGTATAGGTCGTGTTATTATCGAGCAAGCCTACCGTGGTACCGGCATAGCAAAGCCTTTAATGGAAAAATCAATTGCGCTTTGTGAATCCGCTTACGGACCTATTGGCATAAAGATATCAGCGCAATCACATTTACAAGCATTTTATCAAGGTTGCGGATTTAATGTTGAGGGAAAACCATATCAAGAAGATGGCATCCCACATATAGCCATGGTTAAACAATAAAAAAGCCGCTAACGCGGCTTTTTTGTTAAAACTGGGCGTTTATGTAAACGACGACATTGATCACCGCCAACACCAACATGGTTAAGTACAGCATTGCCATGCCAATAAACCGACCATTTGAGTGCCCTTTACTTCGCATTAAACCTTGCGCATGCAAGATTCGACTGATCAGTAAGCTTGCGCCAAAAATGTGTGTCGTTAATACATTGCCTACATTGAATTCGTAAATCGCCAATAAACATAAAGCAAACGGGATGTATTCTGAAAAGTTGGCGTGTACGCGTATCGCCTTTTGTAATTTGCTTTCACCGCCATCGCCAATACCTACTTGTAACTGTCTACGAAGCTTGATCACTGAGAAAGACAGCTTCATGTACCAAAGTACAAGCAGGCCAGCGTAAAACCCCGTAATTAAAAAGTTGTTTAACATAAATAGCCCTTTATTGTTTTTGTTTAGATTTCGGAATCACTTTAGGTTTAGTACAAGACGCCCCTTGATGTGGCTGATAGAACGTCATAGCTTTAGGTAAATGTGATCGTAAGTCACTGATACGTGTTTGGTTCGATGGGTGTGTCGACATAAACTCCATCGGTGCGGCACCGCCCAATTTAGCCATGTTTTGCCATAAACTGATAGCGGCTTCTGGATCAAAACCAGATTGCGCCATTAAGTTTTGGCCAACGATATCCGCTTCTGATTCATGTGAGCGGCTATAAGGCATTAGCAAGCCATATTGGGCGCCAACACCAAAAGCAGTCATCCAAAGTTCTTTGTTTTCGGTATTATCTGCCGTCATATAAGCGTCAGCTGCCGCTAAACCAATACTGGTCAACTGATTCGAAGACAGTCGCTCATTTGAGTGTTGCTCAATAACATGCGCTACTTCATGTCCCATTATTGCTGCTAACTGATGTTGATCTTCTGTGACATGCAAGATACCAGTATAGACACCAATTTTACCGCCAGGCATGGCAAAGGCATTGACTTGTGGAGAGTCAAATACGACCACTTCCCATTCACCAGAGTGTGCGCTTTTCGGCACATTTTTGGTTATCGCATCGGCAACACATTGAACAAACTCAATCGTTGGTTTGTGCGTGCTTTGTGGTTGCGACTTTTTCATTTCTGCAAAAGACTGCTCACCCATCGCATCTAATTCTTGCTTAGAGTAAAGCATAATTTGTGTTCGCCCTGTCGAGGACGTTTGACAAGCGGTTAAGAAACACGTTGCTATGATAAATAAAACAATACTTTTAATGTTCATTGTTAATTTCTACTCGGAATATTGATGTCAGATTGAGGCGGCGTGAAAATCAACGTGCTTCGATTCTTTGCGGTGTTATAGATATCATGTGGCGAAAAACCTAGCGTTACATGAAAGTCTTTCTGTCCCAACACTAAACTTTGACGGTAAAATTGTCCTTCAGACGATTCTGCTACCACAAAATAGGCCGTACTAGCACCCTGCGCGACTTTACCAAGACCAATTAAGTTGACGGTAATCGCTTGTTGCTGCAGCGATTGTAACAATGCTTTGTCTATATGTTTGTATTCTGGCGGAGTCACCAGTGTTACGTGAAAAAGATTGTGATCGCGCCCAATTTGATTGCGACGAAGTGCCGCATAGGTATCAGGCTCTAGTGATTTAAACTGATCTAAAAAAGGAATCAAAACCGGTTGAGGTACGATCATGCCGATATATTTTTGACCAAAATTATCCACCAATTCCTTTGGTGTTAACTGTAAGGTTTTCATCAGTAATTCTTGCTGCTCTACGATTTGTTTTTCTTCTGCATATCGCGCTAATGCCCTAACACCAGGTTGTGTATTTTTGGCTTGTTGCTGTGCTGTTTTGCTTGTTGCCGGTTGAGATTCTGATTTCGCAGCTTCTTGCTCAGAGTGTAAAGCATAAACAAAGCTACACCATGACAAAGCAAGTGTCGTTATTGCCGCCTTCAACAAGGTATCCATGTTATTTCTCACTACGTTCATCTTTGACGTTTGATATACTTAAGATACCGTATAGCATAGAACTACCGCAATAAAAAAAGAGAGTTAGATGAACTGTTTAGTACTTGGGGCAACCGGATTAACGGGTACGTTATTAGTCGACGAATTAACGTTAGTACCCAGTGTTTCTAACATTTATTGCCCCGTGCGCACCGTACCTGATATAGCAAAGAGTAAAGCTAGCTATCAGCAGGTGGATTTTTCTCAGCCAGCCTCAGCAATACCGAATATTGAATTAGATACCGCCTTTTGTTGTTTGGGCACCACGATAAAGGTCGCCGGCAGTAAAACAGCCTTCTATCACATCGACGTTGAACTGCCCTATCTTTTGCTCAAGCAAGCAATCGCTCGCGGGGTAAAGAAAATCATATTGATCAGCGCCATGGGAGCCAATGCTCGCTCTTGGATTTTTTACAATCGCTGTAAAGGCGAACTTGAACAACGTTTGATTGAGCTATGCAAGCAACACAATGTCAAACTTGTTATTTGTCGTCCAAGCCTACTATTAGGCAACAGAAATGAGCAGCGTTTTGCTGAAGGGATGGGACAAAAACTTTTCTCAGCGGCGAGCAAACCTTGGATAAAGCCATTCGATAAATTTCAACCTATCCATGCTAAACAGGTTGCAAGCGCCATGGTGGCGCTTGCCCTTAAAGAAAACGATAACAAAGTAACGATCGCTGAAAACAACGAATTACTCTCGCTTGCTTTATCTGCTAATGAATCACTTTAGCTGCTGCAATCAACATTTGCTTAATTTGCCTAGCGATAGCAGCGCTTGTTTCTTTATCAACACCTTTAATTCTTGGCGTGTGAATGTGTCCTACTGGCAATATTGGACGATATTTATCACGAAGCAAGATACTTCGGTACGAAATTTCGTTAGACAAATAGCCTCCACCACTACCTTCTACAGAGGTTTGTTGGGCTAAGTCAGATAAGGCTTGGGCATCAAATGTGCCTTTAGATAAAGTAGTAACTGTGCGCCTGTCGTTAACAGCAAAAGGTTCATCAATTGCCATCATTGCTTTGTATGGCAATGAAAAGGCCAAAAATTCAGGGCCTTTTAAAGGCGCGTCATTCAGCTGCGGAACTAAAGGATTTGTATCATTTGCACCCGTGTAAATATTAAGATTATCGGGGGCTTTAGCGCTCCTGCGCAGACCCGGAAAATGTTCTAAGTCAAATTGCTCTCGCCCCATGCTCACGGTAGCTATCATGTCTACCCCGCCTCGCTTTACATAAGGGGTTAAGATAGTTTCTATCATACCCTGATTAAAATCAGCGAAACGCACCGGCACGATCACAGTTTCTATTTCTATAGTGATGCCTTCTACGCTCATGTAAACATCGTCAAAATAAAGCGCAGATACGCCCGAAGGATTACTTTGTTTGATATCTCTATCGAGAAAAAACGGGTCAAATCCAGTCAACAGAATTTTAATGTCAGCGTTGCGATTAAAATCAATATCCGATTGACCACGGGTCAGAAGCTCAAAC
This sequence comes from Thalassotalea agarivorans, assembly GCF_030295955.1. Lineage (NCBI taxonomy): Bacteria > Pseudomonadati > Pseudomonadota > Gammaproteobacteria > Alteromonadales > Colwelliaceae > Thalassotalea > Thalassotalea agarivorans. The sequence continues at coordinate 1,491,279 of NZ_AP027363.1, read as the reverse complement.
TTGGTCACAAGTTTGCTCTGTTGCACTTGATAAAGCGCTTTAAAAGCCGGCGCCAGACGCAATGCTTTGGCCATTTTCAATCTTGCCCAATATAAACTGCGATCTTCGTAATTACCATCTTCTGAAAACGCCATTACCGCGTCTGTCCAAAGCCGCGAACCGTGCCGTATCACTATTTCCGTTAAGGCAGTATAGTTTTTAGCTTTTACTATTTGCGTTTCAAATTGCTTGACGCGACTATCTAGCCTTGACGTTACCTTTGGCATCGCCTCTATGGCTTTATCTATACGTTTCTCTTCAACAGTTAACTCAGTGAGATCTAACGCGGATACAACATTTGAAACAAATAGTAATGCTGCCAAAGTTAAACATTTACGTCGGTTTACCATAAAATTCTCTTATCGAAAAAGCACTGCTTCTTTTTTAAACCATTGTACACAAAATGCTATTGCAATCATTGCAAATACAAAGGTTGATAAAAAGATAGCGATGAAAATAGGTGCTTCAATTGTACCTTTTAATATTTCTTTAATCGCTAACGCGACATTGGTAATCGGCACAAGTGACCAAACGCCTTCGAGCTTAATGCCTGGCAACATCGCTATCATTACCGGGAAAAAGCCTAAAATAGTCATTGGTCCCATATAGTTTTGCGCTTCCTTGTAGCTTCGCGCATAAATCGATATCGCGAGTAATAATGCAGCAAAAATAGAAGACACCGGTATGAGCATAAGTAGAATTAACAGCAGATCACCCGTACCAATAGTCGCTAAAACTTGTTTAACCGTATCAAGGCCAAGTATTTCTCCAAAAATAAAGCCCCACAACACGAGACTTAACACGGTAATTACCGCCGTTAATACCGCCGTTGTCATAATGGTTAAAAACTTACCCAAGACCAGTGAAAGACGAGAGATAGGCGTTAATAGTAGTGTTTCTAAGGTCCCTCTTTCCTTTTCACCTGCGCCAATATCAATGGCTGGATACATTGCCCCTGTTAGACACAAAACAATCAGCAAATAAGGAATAATGCCCCCTATTTTTTCACCAACACTTTCTCTTTTGTCGGCCGTATCGATAGTTTTCAATGCAACCGGTGTATCTAGCTGTTCATACTCGAGCATAGTTATGCCGAGGTTTTCCAAGCGGGCATTTCTTACTTTGTCTTGATATGGCGCTAATACTTTGTTTATTTTTTGCTTAATAGAGTTGATTTGAGAGGCATTGTTGTAATAAATATGCCAAACATCCTTGGCATTAGCATCTAGTTTGCTTTTGTGATCGTCACTGATCACAATGACTAATTCCACCTGTCCATTTACAATCGCATCTTTCATTTGCTGTGTTGTATCAAAGGTCATTTCCACTCGCGTAAAATCGCGGTGATAAAACATCTTTTCTGCAAATTCTGGTGCTTGTTTTTCATTAACAATGGCATATTCAACCACGCGTTTTTGTTCGTCAATGACTACATTCGCAACAATAGCGCCCATAACGCCAAAAATAACCGGGAAAATTAATAACGGTAAAGCAATGATAAAGAATAAGGTTTTTCTATCACGAACAAGCTCTAGCAGTTCTTTTAAATACACTTGAAACATGGTTATATCGCCTCTTCCTTTTTCGGTTTATTCACTAAGTGCATAAATGCTTTTCTAAAACTCGATACGCCCATTTGTTGTTTTAACGATTCTTCCGTGCCTCTAAAACACGACTTACCGTGATTAATCACCACGATTTCATCCGCTAACATGGTAACTTCTTCTAAATGGTGTGTAGAAAATATGATGGGTGTGCCTTTCGCCTTTTGGTTTTCAATAAAAGACAAAACAGTCTCTGTCGCCATGATATCTAAGCCAGTTGTAGGTTCATCTAACACTAGAACATCCGGTTGATGCACAACAGCCCTTGCTATCGATACCTTTTGTTTCATACCCGTAGATAGGGTTTCAGCGCGACGATGTAAAAACTCGGTTATACCCAGTTCCTCATATAATACAGGCGCTCGCTCGCTTATTTGCTTGCTAGACATGCCATGCAATTTTGCAAAGTACTCGATGTTTTCTTTTGCAGTCAGACGTTGATATAAACCCGTGTTTGTCGACAAAAAGCCTATTTTCTTCTTAGCCTGTTCAGGGTTTTTAACAATATTGACATTATTAACCAATATTTCGCCGCGATCTGGCCTAATTGATGAAGCTAAAATGCGTAGCGTTGTTGTTTTTCCTGCACCATTAGGGCCTAGCAAACCAAGGACTTGACCTGGTTTACAGGCAAAATCGACACGGGTTAACGCGTGAAAAAAATCGCCTTCTTGGCGAGGGTCTTGCTGCTCACTTTTTAACTGTTTTTTTGCTTCTTTGGTTAACTTAAATGACTTACTCAGTCCTTTCACTTCTATCATGCACGTTTCCAAAAATGACCATGTGCAATTAACCTGCGCTGTGGCGCACGATTAATCGTTGTGTATCAACATAAAGTAATTGATTTACCGCGATAAAAGCAACTGTTTCCTACGTTAAAGGCTTATTTGTTATTGCTATAGGTTAGCTCCCTTAAAGGGAGCAATGCGCATGCATATAGCATTAGTGCGGTATAACTAATTAGTCATGGTTGCTACAAAATGTTCTAAATGAGCTGTTAAAGCACTTAAAAAAACCGTTGAATTTTTAGTTATACCTGTGCAGAGTAAAGGCTCTAATCCAATAGGATTGGTATATGGGGTTGTGAGAATGCCCCTCGATTTCGATAAAAATAAGATTGTATAAAGGAGTAACACATCAATGTGTTCAATATTCTGTATTTTAGATATTAAAGGTGATGCGTTGGCGTTAAGGCCGAAAGCCATCGAATATTCGCGTTTACTGCGCCATAGAGGCCCAGATTGGTCAGGCGTTTATCATAATGATAATGCCATATTAGTTCACGAACGTTTAGCTATTGTAGACACCGAAAATGGTGCTCAACCTTTATATAATGAAAATCGAAATCACATTCTCGCGGTTAATGGTGAAATCTACAATCATAAAACGTTGGCTAAAGCACTTACGGTTGATTACGCCTTTCAGACACATTCTGATTGCGAAGTTATTTTGCCATTATACGAAGAAAAAGGTGCGCAGTTTGTTGACGACTTACAAGGCATGTTTGCGTTTGTTTTATACGATGAAACATACAATCGTTATATCGTAGCGCGTGACCACATTGGTATTATTCCGCTATACACTGGCTATGACGAAGATGGTAATTTTTATGTTGCTTCAGAAATGAAAGCACTTATGCCGATTTGTAAAACAGTAGAAGAGTTCCCTCCAGGCCACGTACTAGACTCAAGCATTGGCGAACTGCAGCCATACTATCAACGTGACTGGCATGAATTTAGCGCAGTGGAAAACAATACCTCGAGTGAATCAGAATTAAAAACTGCACTTGAAGATTCAGTTAAAAGCCACTTAATGACGGACGTGCCTTATGGTGTACTGTTATCAGGTGGTCTAGATTCATCATTGGTATCGGCAATTACACAAAAGTTTGCTGCACGTCGTGTTGAAGAAAATGATTTATCAGATGCGTGGTGGCCTAAAGTGCATTCTTTTGCTGTAGGTTTGAAAGGCTCACCGGATCTTGATGCAGCACAAAAAGTTGCCGACTCTATTGGCACTATACATCACAGTATTCACTTTACGGTGCAAGAAGGTATAGATGCCTTAAAGGAGGTTATTTATCACCTAGAAACCTATGATGTGACCACGATTCGTGCCTCCACGCCAATGTACTTAATGGCGCGTAAAATAAAAGCGATGGGCATCAAAATGGTATTGTCAGGTGAAGGCGCTGATGAAATTTTTGGTGGTTATTTGTATTTCCACAAAGCGCCAAATGCTCAAGAGTTTCATGAAGAAACGTTACGTAAGTTAAGTAAGTTACATATGTTTGATTGCTTGCGCGCAAACAAAGCAATGTCCGCTTGGGGTGTAGAAGCTCGTGTGCCTTTCCTAGATAAAAACTTCATGGATGTGGCTATGCGATTGAACCCAGCAGATAAAATGTGTGGCAACGGAAAAATAGAAAAAGGCATTCTACGAAGTGCATTTGAAGGTTATTTACCAGAAGAGATATTGTGGCGCCAAAAAGAGCAGTTCTCTGATGGCGTTGGTTATTCATGGATCGATTCTTTAAAAGAGTTTGTCGAAGCACAAGTGAGCGACCAACAATTAGAAAATGCCGCATTCAAATTCCCGATCAATACGCCTGATACCAAAGAAGCGTATTTCTATCGTAGTGTTTTTGAAGAGCACTTCCCATTAGTGAGCGCCGCTGAATGTGTCCCAGGCGGTAAATCGGTCGCCTGTTCTACACCGCAGGCATTAGCCTGGGATGAAGCATTTGCTAATATGGCAGATCCTTCAGGCAGAGCGGTACAGTCTGTCCATAATGATGCCTATTAGGCACTGCTGATAAAGCGACCTTAGGGTCGCTTTTTTATTGGCTTTAGGTAAAATAACAACAAATCTAATATTTTCCTTACCTATGTCTACAGCCAACTATTCCTGCCCGCTTTGTGCACAGCCATTAACACTTCAAGGTACTACATTTAAGTGCCAACAAAACCACTGTTTTGACAGAGCTAAAGAAGGTTACGTTAACTTGTTGCCGGTGCAATTTAAAAAGTCTAAAGCACCAGGTGACAACAAAGCTATGGTGATGGCAAGACGTGCTTTTTTAGGTAACGGATATTATCAACCACTAGCGGATAAAATTACACAAATAGCCAGTCAGCATGGGCCTTTAACCAATGTATTAGATGCGGGGTGTGGCGAGGGTTATTATACCCAAAGGCATCAAGCATTAGCGGAACACGTTTACGGTGTAGACATTGCCAAAGAGGCAATAAAGCTAGCGGCAAAAACCCACAAAACCTGTCACTTTAGCGTAGGTACGCTATCGCAGTTACCGTTTGAAGCTGAACATTTTGATTGGATTTATTCAATTTACGCCCCTATTTTGGAGCAAGAGTTTACGCGGGTGTTGCGAGACAAAGGACATTTACTCACCGTAACCCCAGCGAAGAATCATCTTGCGCAGCTAAAACAGTTAATCTACCGCGACGCGCAACCGCACGATGAAAGCAAACAACCAATCGATAATTTAACTTTGGTTCATCAAGAAACGTTAAGCTATACACTGCACTTTGATAACAGCGAAGATATTCTCAACTTGCTATCAATGACACCGTTTGCTTTTAAAGTAACAGATGCCCTAACAACTCATATACAAGGGTTATCTTCATTTGAATGTGAGGTAGATTTTCTGATCCGGTTGTATCAAAAAGACTGTTAGTGAGTGAGTTGTTTGCGCTACTTGCTGTAGCTTAAATTCAATAACTTGGCTAAATCAAGGTAACGGGGTTTACTCACCGATAGTTTGATATCCCCACCCTGCTCATTAAATTTAGCGACACCTTCTTTGTACCAAGACGCTAAAGAAGGCGGTAAAAATTTGTCAGCTTTCAGTCCCATCATTATCCAGCTTTGAAACGGTAAGCTTAAAAAGAAAAGTAGATAAACAAGGGCATTAGGTAGATAACTTATACCAGCGAAATATAACTGCATAGCGAAAATGAATACCGCAATCCCTGGGAAATAACGCTCAACAAAGCGAGCAACTTCCACACCATTATATTCCGCAAAATATTGGCGAAGTTCTCTTCTATTGGGCCATAACGCTAAGTATTCGCGGCCAAGCTTAATCAGTTGCAGTAAATTCAGTTTTTCCATATCGCTGAGTATAACAAGCATTAATCGATAATGCAGAATATAAACGTAATAATTGTTACCAAATTTATACGTAAACACCAGGTGTCTTAGATCATGAAAGGATGGCTGGCTTTAATCACACCGCATCAACTTTCAATGATTATTAGCCCTCGACTCACGCACGCTATTCATTTCTATAGTGCAATAAAATTCATTTTTGTAAAAAAAGAGATAAACCTATAATAAAACAACAAAAATGTTAAAAGTCGTTCTATAATTTGAACTTAAACCTTCACACTAACGCACAAGATACTATGTCCAATAAAAATATTCTGGTAATTAATTGTGGTAGCTCATCCGTTAAATTTTCTGTTATTGAACCCAATTCCGGCGACTTATTGCTCAGTGGACTCGCTGAACGCTTAGGTGATAATGAAGCTTGCATCACATTCAAACATGATGGTGAAAAATCTACCGTGGGACTGTGTGATAAAAAAGATCACAGCGAGGCAATTCGCGCGTTAGTAGAAAAGTTGAACGCACTTGCTCTAACCAACACTATTTCTGCCGTCGGGCATCGTATTGTTCATGGTGGTGAGCGATATGCCGCTCCTTGCATTGTTGATCAAACAGTCGCCAATGCAATAGCAGATCTAGCTAAACTGGCCCCGCTTCATAACCGTGCAAATCTAACCGGCATTGAAGTCTGCCAAAACATCTTCAGTGACCTTCCACAAACCGCGGTTTTTGATACAGCCTTTCATCAGACCATGCCTAAAACAGCGTTTTTGTATGGTTTACCCTATGAGCTCTATCAGGAGCATGCGATTAGACGTTACGGATTTCACGGTACTAGCCACTACTTTGTATCGAGACAAGCGGCAGAATTTGCAAACAAATCGGTAGATCAGCTTAATGTCATTAGTGCTCACTTAGGTAACGGCTGTAGCGTATGTGCAATAAAAAATGGGCAGAGCGTTGACACCTCACTCGGCTTAACACCATTAGAGGGAGTGATGATGGGTACTCGTAGCGGTGACGTCGACCCTGGTGTTATCTTCCATATGGTAGACCAACTTGGATATAGCATTGGCGAGATAAATGACATTTTCAATAAGCAAAGTGGCTTATTAGGTGTTTCACAACTAAGTAATGATTGCAGAACCATAGAAGAAGCGGTTGATAAAGGCAACGAACAAGCGGCACTGGCGCTTGATATGTTCTGTTATCGCATTGCTAAATCTATCGCGAGTTATTGCGCCGCACTGCCCTCTTTAGATGGCGTAATTTTTACTGGCGGTATTGGCGAGAATTCAGCCTTGGTAAGATCTAAAATTCTAAAACAGCTGCACCTAATAGGTGTGCAGCTCGATGAAAGTAGAAACAATGACACGTGTTTTGGTAAAAGTGGACGTATTACATCAGATCAAGGAGTTGCCGCTTGGGTTATTCCTACTAATGAAGAATGGGTTATTGCGAAGCAAACCTACCAGCTATTACAGGAGTAAAAAATGCCTAGACGAATTATGCTTATTCCCGTCGGATTTGGCGTTGGTCTCACCAGCGTTGCATTAGGTTTAGTGCATGCATGCCGCCGAAGTGGTATCGATGCGGGCTACTTCAAACCGATCAGTCAAGCTTCGCGAAATGTTTTGCAAACTGAACGTGCACCTGCTGCAGCTATCCAACTTGCAGACAACGAAGCCATACCACTGACCTATGTTGAAGAAAAAATGGGTGATGGCGACCAAGACATCATCCTTGAACAAATCGTTGGTAATTTTAACAAGTACTCCAGTGACCATGAAGTGACTATCATCGAGGGCTTAGTACCAACCCAAAGACAACCTTATGCAGGACGGATAAACGCCAGTGTTGCAAGCGCTCTATCGGCTGAAATTGTGCTTGTTGCTTCTCCAGATAACGACAAACCAGAAGCATTCGAAGACAGAGTTGAAGTAAGTGCCGAAACCTACGGTGGCATTAAAAGCAAGAAAGTTCTTGGCTGCATTATTAACAAAATAAATGCGCCTGATACCGATGAGCATGGCTTACTGCCAAAAGAAGACGAAGATAGCACTCAATCGTTTGAACAATGGCGTTCGCTTTCGATTTTTAACAACCGCAACTTCGACATGCTAGGCATGATTCCTTGGGAAATCGATTTGATTGCGCCACGTGTGCGCGATGTCGCTCATTACTTAGGGGCGGAAATTATCAATGATGGCGACATGGACCATAGACGTATTCGAAGCATCAGCTTTTGCGCTCGTACCGTCAGTAATATGGTGAGCCATCTTCAACCAAGCAGACTCATTGTCACACCAGGTGATCGCAGCGATATTATCATTGCAACCTGTTTGTCTTCTTTGAACGGTACTAAAGTAGGCGCTTTGTTATTGACCAATGGCATTAAGCCAAATGAACAGGTACTCACTCTGTGTAATCAAGCATTAGAAGCCGGTCTACCTGTGCTTTCCGTACCTTGGGATACATGGCAAACGTCTCGTCATTTGATGAATTTTAATCCAGAAATTCCTGCAGACGATGAGCAACGAATCGAGAAAGTTCAACAATATGTTGCTGATAATCTAAACCAAGATTGGATTTCACATTTAACGGAAACAAGTGGTTCTAACAACTTGCTGTCGCCACCTGCCTTTAGACACAAGCTGACTGAACTAGCACGACAAGCCAATAAACTTATCGTTTTGCCCGAGGGCAACGAAATTCGGACACTCAAAGCCGCCTCTATTTGTGTAGAACGTGGCATAGCGCGTTGCCAATTATTGGGTGATAAAGAAGAAATATTACGTACAGCTGAACAACAAGGTATTAACCTGCCAGAGGGGTTACTGATCACCGACCCTGCAGTCATTCGCGACAACTATGTGGCGCCAATGGTGGAACTGAGAAAACACAAAGGCCTAACCGATGTCGTCGCCCGTGAAGAGTTGAAAGACAATAATGTGCTAGGCACCATGATGCTTCAAATGGGACAAGTTGATGGGCTGGTCTCTGGTGCTGTTGGCACTACAGCAAATACCATTAGGCCTGCCCTTCAATTGATTAAAACGGCTGAAGGTAGTTCTTTAGTTTCCTCAATATTCTTCATGTTAATGCCAGATCAGGTACTTGTTTATGGCGACTGTGCAATTAACCCAGAACCCAATGCACAGCAACTCGCTGACATAGCGATTCAATCGGCTGATTCAGCATTGCAGTTCGGCATTGAACCTCGTGTTGCCATGATAAGTTACAGTACTGGCTCGTCAGGTACCGGCGAAGATGTAGAAAAAGTAAAACAAGCGACCGATATTGCTAAACAAAAACGTCCTGATTTAATTATTGATGGGCCGCTTCAATATGACGCTGCAATTATGGAAAATGTTGCCCTTAAAAAAGCGCCAGATAGCCCTGTTGCTGGTAAGGCTACAGTTTTTGTATTTCCAGATCTCAATACCGGTAATACAACGTATAAAGCGGTACAACGAAGTGCGGAATTGGTCAGTATTGGGCCTATGCTACAAGGCATGAGAAAGCCGGTAAATGACTTATCTCGTGGCGCACTAGTTGACGATATTGTTTATACTATTGCGTTAACGGCAATACAAGCAAAACCCTAACTGATAGTTTTTTGATCTACTTAAAAAATCAATTAAAATCATATAATTAGATTACTTCCCAGAGCATACTAACAAAGATATCCACAACTTTTGTGGATATCCTTTTTTTGGATTACACATGAAAAAACTGACCTTAAAACGATTAGAAGATACCTTTGCCATTCATAGTTTAGCGGTGAATAGCCACATACCCGAGCACGTCTTCGATGCACCAATATATTTTATTGCTAAAACTTATGAAGAAGTATCTATTGTACTCCCGCAAGAAATCGAGATAATAAGTGACGATGTAGAAAGAGATTGGCAGGCATTAGAAGTCGTGGGTCCACTTGATTTTTCCTTAACCGGTATTCTTGCGAGAATTTCATCTGTACTTGCTGACGTTAAAATTAGCATCTTCGCCATTTCTACCTTTGATACAGATTACATTTTGGTAAAACAGAATAATATGCAAAGTGCGATTAACGCGCTGAAAGCGAACCAATACGACATAATTGAGTAGTAACTATGACCATCACTTTATACGGTATTAACAATTGCGATACTGTCAAAAAAGCCATGAAATGGCTAGATAACGCGGGTATTGAATACACCTTTCATGATTATAAAAAAGCCGGCTTGTCTGAATCCTTGTTCGATGAGTTTGCGTCAAATATCGCTTTAGATGTGTTAATTAATAAACGCAGTACAACATACCGTAACTTGAGCGACGACGTTAAAGCACAGTTTTCATTATCCACGATTACGCCTGAAGTACTTGCACAACCTACGTTATTAAAGCGCCCAATAATGCACATGAATGGCAACTACAAAGTTGGCTTTAAAGCGGCCGATTATCAAGAGTATTTTGACAATGCATAATCCCAAGACGCTTGAGTTAGCAAAAGCACTTATCGCGCGTAAGTCTGTTACGCCAGAAGATGAAGGCTGTCAGCCATTAATGATGGAAACTTTAGGCAGCGTCGGCTTTTTGGAAGAAACGATGGTATTTGAAGATACCACAAACCTTTGGGCTCGCCGAGGCACGCAAGCGCCTGTCTTTTGCTTTGCCGGACACACTGATGTCGTGCCTGCTGGTAATCTAGATCTATGGCATACCGACCCGTTTGTGCCGACAGAAAAGGATGGCATGCTTTATGGACGTGGCGCTGCAGACATGAAAGGTAGCTTAGCAGCGATGTTGGTGGCAACAGAGCGATTTGTAAAAGACTATCCAGATCATAAAGGTTCAATCGCTTTTTTGATCACCAGTGACGAGGAAGGCCCATTTATCAATGGTACAACGCGTGTTATTGATACGCTGGAAGCTAGAAATGAGAAGATTGATTACTGTATTGTTGGCGAGCCATCAAGCACAGACAAAGTCGGTGATGTGATCAAAAATGGACGCAGAGGCTCTATTTCGGCTGATCTTGATATAAAAGGACATCAAGGGCATGTTGCCTACCCTGACCATGTTAAAAATCCCATTCATTTTGCGATGCCAGTATTAGCGCAGCTTAGTCAAATCCATTGGGATGATGGCAATGAGTATTTTCCACCAACAAGCTTTCAAATAACCAACATTAATGGCGGTACTGGCGCGACCAATGTTGTACCAGGACATGTCACTACCCTATTTAATCTGCGTTACAGTACTGAACTGTCAGATGAAATCATTGTAGAAAAAGTTGAAAGTACGCTGGCAGAACATGGCGTAGATTTTGATATAAAATGGACATACAACGGTAAACCTTTTATCACTGAGCCTGGCACACTTGTATATGCATGTGAGCATGCAATTAAGCAAGTGACCGATATCACCACAACACTATCTACCTCCGGTGGTACATCTGATGGTCGTTTCATTGCACCTACCGGTGCACAAGTTGTTGAGCTCGGCCCCAGCAATAAAACCATACATCAGATCAATGAATGCGTTTCTATCGCCGATCTTGATAAGCTGACCGACATCTACTATCAGGTGTTGGTAGACGTGTTGGCGAGTTAATCGTGACAAGCACTGCTGACGCTATACTGACGGGAAAAACCTCAACGCATCTTGTTGAGATAAGCCCGTCGGTTTTGCTTCACAAGGACGCAGTGCAAAGTTTTAAGCTAATGCAGCATGATGCTCAAAAGGATGGTATCGACATTGCCATTGCCAGTAGCTTTAGAAGTTTTGAGCAGCAGTTAGCGATATGGAATGCCAAATTTAGTGGCGCAAAGCCTGTCTTTAACGAAAAAGATGAAAAAGTCGACATTACCCAACTACCTGACATTGAACGAATACAGGCAATAATGCTCTATTCAGCCTTACCAGGTGCTAGCAGACATCATTGGGGTACAGACATTGATCTATACTCTCCTTCATTGCTACCAAGTAATCAAGCATTACAATTAGCACCTTGGGAATACGAGCAAGATGGCTATTTTTACCCGTTAACCCAATGGCTCACTAATAACGCATCTAAATACGGCTACTATTGGCCCTACGACAAATACAGAGGCGGCGTTGCAGCAGAGCCTTGGCATCTCTCGTTTGGAGCATTATCCAAACCATTTTTGAGCCAACTTACCCTAGATGTGCTCGCTCAGTGTATTGCTGCAAGCAATATAATGGGTAAACAAGCCTTGCTTGATAGTTTGCCAGCACTGTATGATCAGTATGTAGTTAATGTAGGATAAATTATGGGTAAAGAAATCGGCATTATCATCGCCATCGTGGTGTTTTTAATGATCATAGGTGCGCTCAGTACGGTGCATAAAAGTGCGAGCCAACCGCTGAGAAAAAAAAGCTTGAATGACCTTAAAGAAACCTTACCAAGAAATAGTAAGGACAAAACATCAGATTCAGACGAAAAAAAAGCTTCTAATTAGAAGCTTTTTTTACTTTAGAATACATTTCTAAACGATAGCGCGGGTTCCATCACAGGGTAGATACGCTCCAATGTTTCCACTGGTAATGGCTCTCCTTGCGAATTGTAAATCGTTACAGATGTCGACTCATCGCCCAAATCTTTTAACACGAACTGATAACTCGCATCTTCAACTTCAATCACTGGTACGTCATCACCCCATAGTGTTTGCCAGAATGAGTTATCCGGCTTCACAAAATCGACATAATAGATTTGCTTGGTTTCGTTTAGATCGGTAACGCTAAAGCCATAATCTTCAAAGAAAATTGGCATATTAAGCCATAGCGAATCGGCTTCCATTTCGACAATATAAGATGCTTCACCTTCAGGGTTGGCTCCTAAGCTAACTAGCTGTTGACTAGAGCGCAGTAAACGCTGATCGCGCTTGTAAACCCTATACTGGTAATCAACCTGTGCAACGATCTCATTTAGCATTGCTACTTCTGCGCGTTGTTTGTCGATAGGGTCCATTTTTTGATTGGCATCACTTTTGTAATCAACCAAAGAGACTGTTAATGCAACACTACGTCCGTGAGGCTTAGGTGCTAGCTCATACTTATAACGCATGCTCTCAACAACTTCGATAGATTCAAATAGCCATGGGCCAGAAATTTGCTCTATGTCATACCAGCCAGATTCGATGACATTGCTAGACAATGCTTGCTCTTGCACGTTGTCTTTTTCCAACTGCTTAGCAATGGCGTTTTTAATAAAATCCGTTAAATTCTTGTCATCAAGTACTTGGTCAAACCAAATTGTCGCTTGTTGCGCCTTTGGCTCTACACGAGATGATGTAGCAACCGGCAGTGTTAAGCTCGGCGCTCTAATATCAACTGATTTACCAACAGGACCTTCTTGATTGATCTGGTTGGACACATAAAACTCTTCGCTATATTTTGGCGTTTTAAGACCTTCTGGGATAATAAGAGGTTGGCTTTCATCAGCCTCTGCGTAATCGAAGCTGCCACCAGCCTGCTTGTGACCACCTGTTGAACATGCCGCTAAAGACAACAATACCGACATTGCGATTAATTGACGATTCATTAAAACTCCAATCAAACCGTTAAGTTTGATAACACCTATGTGTACTACTGACTGCTTATATATGAGTGCGCTTTTATTGATAAGTTCATTTTGAATAGCGCTTCTACACAGTTAAAAATAAAAGTGGGCTTAATGTTACTTTCAGACGTATGCAAAAACAAGCTAACATAGGCAATAATTGGCTAGAATTGTTACCATTTTTGTTAATGGATTGATATCAGCATATTGATGGATACTAAATTTTAATAGTTTATTTTAAAATGTACGCCAAATACTTCAGCAATTGCGATACGTGCTTTTATCGCATTTGCCAATGTTTCGCATGAAAAGCGATTAAAAAATAAAGGAAATCAAATGAAAACGCTTACTGTAGGTGATAAAGCTCCACTATTTGAATTGCCAGATGAAAACGGCAATACAGTCGCTTTGGCCGATTTTATCGGTAAAAAGCAGGTTCTGGTCTATTTCTATCCAAAGGCGATGACGCCAGGGTGCACTATACAAGCGCAAGGTTTACGAGACAGCAAGTCGGCACTCGAAGCAAAGAACACGGTTGTGTTTGGCATTAGCCCTGATGAAAGCAAACGATTGGCTAAATTCTGTGAACGAGATGCATTAAATTTTACGCTACTTTCAGATGTTGATCATAAAGTAGCAGATGATTTTGGCGTGTGGGGCCTAAAGAAGTTCATGGGTAGAGAATATGACGGTATTCACAGATTAAGCTTCTTAATCGGCTTAGACGGCAATATCCGTCATGTGTTTGATAAGTTCAAAACTAAAAATCACCACGAAGTGGTGCTTGACGTGCTTAACGAACTTAACTAAAACGTCAAAAAAAGCTCCATATAGGAGCTTTTTTTCGCCGTCTATTGATAGTCGATGTGGTAAGCGAAACCCTTACATAACATTTCGACGTCACAGGTTGCTGTATCGGCATAATCACAGGAATCAACCACTAGGGCGTTGCCACCCAGTTTTTGAGTTTGCTCTTTAAGACTATCAATCATTGCTGATTTACTGGGCATTTCTTGACGAAAATCATGTTGGCAATGCCTAGTTTCAACATAGCGCAATTGTTTGCCACCTAATTCCCAGACTTGATAGTTGGTATAGGTGTCTACCACACTATTTCTTGCCTGGCTTTCCATATACTTAGGCCCATTGGTATACAAGGTTGTGTTGCTGCAACCCACCAAAAACAAGGTGGTAAAAAAAACTAAAGACAATAGTCTACTCATATCAACTCCATCTGAAAAAGCATTATAAAACAATAAAATACCAACAATTTATCAAGATAGCAAAACGCCGCGGTGGTATGTCTTTGCGCGGCGTTTTTACAAGAAGTGCCTGATTAGTTGGCTGACGATTCCTCTTCGATATCTTCACCAGAAAGTAAAACAGCTAACCAACGTCCATCTTCACTATTTTCAAGGCCTATCTTAATCACCATAGTCAGTGGCACAGATAACAGCATACCAACGCTGCCCAACATCCAGCCCCAAAACACTAAAGAAAGAAACACAACGAGAGTAGATAGACCTAGCCCTTTGCCTAAGAATTTTGGCTCTACAATGTTGCCCATTATCGTATTGATACCCAAGTAACCGAGGCCAATGGCGCCCGCCGCTCCTGGTCCCAACTGCAATACTGCTAAACTCATTGCTGGTACCGCTGCAATTATAGAGCCTATATTAGGAATATAGTTCAGTAAAAAGGCCAATACGCCCCAAAGAAGATAAAAATCTAAACCGAATGCCCATAACATGACTGTGACCAACAAACCTGTTGCAATACTGACCAAGGTTTTAATGGCTAGATAGTTGTTGACCGAATGCAAAAATTTATCAATTTGTTTTTCTCGCATGCTAGGGTCATCGAGTGCGATATGTAGCTTTTTAGGAAAAGAATCAGCTTCAAATAGAATAAAAACGACAGTTAATATAATCAAAAAGAGATTGGCCATAACGCCGCCCAAGCCACTAAGCATGTCAGTTGCCAAACCAAGAGCGGCCGCTGGATCTACGTATTCACTAAGCAGACTCGTAAACTGTATGTCATATTCTGCCAGTTTATTAATCACCCATGAAAACTGTTCATTTAACTGGCTTCTGTAGACAGGTAACTGCTTTGACAATTCTGTTAATGAACGCCCTACTAACGCCGCTAAACTTAGCGCTATCGCCACAAAAATTGCCACAACGGCAGTGATTGCAATAAATTTAGGCATTTTATAGCGAGCCGCCAAATTAACTAACGGTTGGCAAATAATCGCGATGAAAATTGAGAGAAGCAGAGGCACCAACATATTTGATGCCGCTTGAATTCCGGCAAATATAACAAAGATACTCGCCAAAATAAGGACGCCTTTGAGCATCCCCAAATTAATATTACTCACAGGTGTGTCCCTTCTTACATTGTTCTTCTAATGAGAGTCATGCTTGGTAATTTTAATAGGCGCCAACAGCTTAATAATCCCATAGCTCCAACGAATACTGCGCCACACACAATACCTATGACCCAATACGTTAGATGCCAGCCTGGTTCCATATCAAATACCCGTTGTTGCAATATGTAGACCGCGAGTTCCATCGCCATACTGGCCATTAAACCGGCAATCGCGCCAAGTGCAACAAACTCATACAATACACTGTTACGTAAAAGATGACCATTTGCACCTAAGGTTTTTAGTATTGCAAGTTCTCGCTCTCTTTCTTCCATGCTTGCCTGAACTTGCGCAATAAGGACTAAACTGCCTGCTAGCACAACAAGTATGAGTACAAACTCTACCGCTACCGAAACCTGATCAATAACATCTCTTAGCTGCGCTATCATTGCATCGACGTCTATCATTGATATTGTTGGGTATTGTCCTAAAAAGTCATCAAAGGCAAGTTTCTGATTTTCTTCAACATGTAATGACATGATGTAAGTCGCAGGAAAATCCGACAATACGCTAGGACTAAAAATCATGTAAAAGTTAGGTTGCATGCTTTGCCAGTTAACTTCTCGTACACTGGTGACAGGCACACTAAACTGTTCGCTACCTAGCTGGAAGCTTAAGGTATCTCCCAGTCCGATATTTAGTCTCATCGCTAAAGATTGCTCTATCGAAACCCCTTCAACGGCATCTGATTCCCACCATTGACCTTCAACGATGGTGTTTTCATTTGGCAGTGCTTCTCGCCAAGTTAAATTAAGCTCTCGGCCGATACCTTGCCTGCCCTGGTCAGTATCTGTTTCCGCATCCTCTTCTTTAGTCACTCTGCGGCGCACTTGCTCTTCATTTATCGCAGTCAATCGACCTCTTACGACAGGATATACTCCACTGGTGTCCAACTTATTTTGTTCAACAAACTGATTAACGGCATCTGTTTGCTCTTGAGCGATATTAATAAGGAAACGATTTGGCGCGTCTTCAGGTAACTGTTCTTGCCATTCTTGAATTAAAGCGTTCTTTACTACCAAAATCAGCAACAATAATTTAATCGCTATGGTAAAGCTCACTAATTGAACACTGTTTTCGCCAGCGCGGCGCTGCAAATTTGCCATCGCCAAACGCCAAGCCTTTCCTGCCTGACTACCCGCTTTACGACCTGCGCCCATAAATATACGGCCAACAAATATCAATAAAGCGGAAACCAATAGGCCACCTAACAACAAAGCAACACTCAATGCCACACTGTTTGAAAATAACACGAGCAACGCAAAAAGTGCCCCTAGCGGTAAAACACGTTGCCACTTTGTAACGGCCCAAAAACTATCATCTTTGCCTCGGATGACAAACAAAGGAGACGTTGAAACCAATGTTTTAAGCGGTGTCCATGCAAAAGCAACAGCACAGACGATACCGGTAAAAACGGACATAGAAATTGCTTTTAACGGCAATGGATTCACGCTATGGCCAAGCTGCTCTTCCATTGCTGAAGCGCCAATGTAATAGAGTATATAACCTATCAGCAGGCCAACCAGCAGTGCACATAACGACAATAATGACCAATGGAGCACATACATTTTCGACAAAAATGATTGCGGCGCACCCATTGCTTTATAAACGGCAACAATAGGTTGATTGCGATGTCCGTAGCGACGGCTTGCTACCGCAACGGCTACCGCGGCAAGCATAACACCCAACATGCTCGACAAAGACAAATATTGCTCTGCGCGGGTTAATGCATTGGCGAGGGGTGATTGTCGTGATTTAACATCATAAAAACGTTGCGCATCGTTAAGTTGCGGTTTTACCCACTCTTCGAACGATTCAATGTCACTGTTGGCTCCGGCAAACAAATACTTGTAAGTTACACGGCTGCCCGGTTGGATTAGTTTAGTAGCGGCTAAATCTTGTTGATTTAAAATGACCGTTGGGCCTTGCGTAAACACGCTAAACGAGGCATCTGGAATTTGAGTGGCTACACCTGCGATGACAAAACTAGCAGCACCAATTTCAATTTTGTCACCCACATCAACTTGCAAGCTTCGAAGTAGCTTACGCTCTACCCATACTTCACCTGCTTTCGGCGCATTTAATGCTTTACTCGCCTGCCCTTGCGTTGAAACTAAGAGCTCTCCACGCAGCGGATATCCTTCGGTGACGACTTTAAGCTGTGCTAACAACATTTGCTCTGTTGAAAACACCATAGAAGACATTTCCGTCAACTGCGCGCTAGCCAAACCTAGTTCAGTCGCATACGTTGGAATGTCATCACTTATCTGTCTCGACGAGCGCAATACTCTATCTGAGGCGATAAACGACGTACTGTTGCTCAATAATCCATCGCGAATATGGTTAGAAATAGCTGACAAAGAAAATATTGATGCGACAGCTAATACTATCGCGAGGAAGACTATCGTCAATTCTCCACGACGAAGTTCATGTTTAAGAAGCCGCAACGACTGTAGTTGCCAAATTTTCATCGGCCTAAGCTCCCGTTACTTCGACTAGTTGCCCTGCTTCCATTTTTAACTGGCGCTCACAGCGTTGTGCTAACTTCATATCATGGGTAACGAGCACAAGCGTTGTACCATGTTGCTTGTTTAGTTCAAACAACAGCTCTGTAACGTGCTCACCGGTATTGGTATCTAAGTTACCTGTTGGCTCGTCAGCAAATAAGATTTCCGGTTGCGTAATAAAAGCGCGTGCTATGGCTACACGTTGTTGTTCACCGCCAGAAAGCTGCGATGGATAATGGTCAAATCTTTCACCTAAAGAGACTTGGCTTAACAATGCTTTCGCTTTTTCAGACGCATCTTCCATATTGGCTAGTTCTGCAGGCAACATCACATTTTCAAGCGCTGTTAAACTGTTAACTAACAGAAATTGTTGGAAAATAAATCCTACATGTTTCGCTCTTATCGCAGTTCTTTCCTCTTCATCAGACTGGTGCAATGGGTGTTCTTTGAGATACACTTCCCCTGTAGTTGGTAAATCTAAACCAGCTAGCAAAGAGAGTAGTGTCGTTTTACCAGAGCCTGATGCGCCAACAATAGCAACTGTTTCGCCTTTGTTTACGTCAAAGCTCGTTGGCTTCAATAACGTCAGTTGATGGTCTGGTAATTGGAATGACTTTGTTAATGCATTCACTTTAAGGATAGTTTCGGAATTTGCCGTCATGATAAAAAAATGTTTAGTTGTTATTGCCTTAATCTATACAAGTCTATTAAACCAAGCCCATGCTGATCAATCTATTTTACTACTTGGTGATAGTTTAAGTGCTAGTTACGGTATGAAAGCTGAGCAAGGTTGGGTCAGTATTCTTAATAAAAAAGCTGAGTCATCCTCACCTGCTTATACCATCGTAAATGCCAGTATCAGTGGTGAAACCACCGCTGGAGGCCTTGCTCGATTGCCAAAAATATTGGCTCAAAACAACGTCGACCACCTACTCATTGAACTAGGCGGTAACGATGGTTTGCGAGGTTTCCCACCTAATGTCATCGAGAAAAACCTGAATCAAATCGTTGCGTTAGCTAAAACGAAAAACATCAATGTTTGGATCATGGATATTAGAATCCCGCCAAACTATGGTCAACGATATAACACCATGTTTAGTTCAGTATTTTCAAACGTTGCAGAAAAAAATGACATCACTCTGGTCCCGTTTTTCATGGAGAGTATCGCGATAGATTCCGCATTAATGCAAAATGATGGCATTCACCCCAATGTAGAAGCGCAGCCCAAAATCGCTCAGATCATGCACGTTGAATTTACGTCGTTACTTGCTAAAGGTCAGTAAGCGTTATGGAGTTTATTTGGTTAACCGTTGCTTTTGTCCTTGGTGTTGCCGCTAAAGGCGTAAATTTACCGCCTTCCGTTGGCTATCTTGTCGCTGGCTTCGTGCTCCATTTTATGGGTTACCAAGGAAATGAGGCGCTCAATACTATTGCCGATCTTGGTATAACGCTTATGTTGTTTATGATCGGCTTGAAGTTAAGGGTTCGCGATCTGACAAAAGCGGAAGTTTGGTTAGGGAGCATCACCCACGCTACAGCATGGATCGTGCTCTTTGTTGTTGCAATAAAGCTATTTGCAACTTTATCGATCAGCTATTTTACAAATCTATCGCTTGAAACAAGCTTACTTATCTCATTCGCATTAAGTTTCAGTAGTACCGTGTGTGTCGTTAAACTCATGGAAGAAAACGGTGAAATGCGCACTCGACACGGTAAATTGGCGATTGGCATATTAGTTATGCAAGACATCTTCGCCGTGCTTTTTTTAGTTGCAGCTACAGGAAAAATTCCGAGCTATTACGCGTTAGCCTTGCCTTTGGTTTTCTTAATAAAACCTGCAATAGATAAGTTTATTAATTTTGTCGGCCATGGCGAACTCATTCCTTTAGCAGGATTTTTCTTAGCTATTGGTGCATATCAATTGTTCGACCTACTCAATATAAAAGGCGATCTCGGCGCCCTTTTAATAGGTATGTTGTTAGCCAATCATGCGAAGGCGTCTGAAATCACTAAATCGCTGATGAGTTTTAAAGATATCTTTTTGATTGGTTTCTTTTTGTCTATTGGATTTACAGCCCTGCCGACATGGGAAATGGCCTACATCGCGCTGCTATTATGCTTATTTGTTCCTATTAAGTTTGTGATGTTCTTTTTCATGTTCAGTCGCTTCAAACTTAAAAGTCGTACGTCATTTTTATCGGCACTGTCACTGGCTAATTTTAGTGAATTCGGATTGATCGTTTCGGCAATTAGCGTCAAAGAAAACTGGTTGTCTGCCGATTGGCTTGTAATCTTGAGCCTTACCGTATCAATATCATTCATTATCACAAACGTTATCTATCGTTTCGCACATGCTTTATATGCCAAACACAATGGATTACTCAAACGCTTTGAATCGAGCAATCGTTTGGCGGAAGATGTTATTGATCAACCTTGTGACTCTCCTATATTGGTTATCGGCATGGGGCGTGTTGGCATGGGTGCTTGTAAAGCGTTGAATGCTAGCCATCCTGGCCAAGCTTGGGGTGTTGACCCTGACGCAGCAAAAGTTGAATGGCTCAACCAGCAAGGCATAAGAACACATGTAGGCGACGGTGAAGACGTCGATTTTTGGGAAAGCTTAAATTTAGAGAAGCTTAAGTTGGTTCTGCTAGCTGTACCATTTGCTAACGATTGCATCATTATTACTGAGATTCTGCGAGATGCCGGATATCAAGGTAAAATTGCCGCTATTGCCAGATATGATGACGAACGCGAAGCATTGATGGAAACTGGGATAGATAAAGTATTTAACTTTTATAATGAAGCGGGCGTAGGTTTTGCGGAAGAAAGTACGGCATTAATCAAACCATGATGTTTCGCTAGTATGATGGTGAATAACGCAAACAAAAAAGCCGACATTACGTCGGCTTTTTAATAAGTGGCATCCCTAAGGGGATTCGAACCCCTGTTACCGCCGTGAAAGGGCGGTGTCCTAGGCCTCTAGACGATAGGGACACAAAATTTGTCTGTCAAAACACTGTTTTGACAATTTTGTGTAAAGACGAAATAAAATCTATGATTTTATGAGCGCCTAATACATCTGCTAAAACTGGTTATCAAAGCTAAGCTCTAATAAAACGCAAAGCCGAGAAACTCTCTAAACCTTTACGTTATCGTATCAACACAAGCAATTTGCCTAGGGCTTGTGTTTAAACGTGTTGGTGTTAGCCAACTGATATTCGCGAATCCGCCAATATCTAAATAGTGGCATCCCTAAGGGGATTCGAACCCCTGTTACCGCCGTGAAAGGGCGGTGTCCTAGGCCTCTAGACGATAGGGACACAAAGTTTGATAGAGAAATATATTTCTCTAACTTTGTGTAAGGCGAAGATACACTACGTTTATCTGAGCGACCTTTTTCCTACACAAGGTATTTGTGTTATCAAAACACTGTTTTGATGTTTTAGTGTAAAGACGAGATAAAATCTATGATTTTATGAGCGCCTAATACATCTGCTAAAACTGGTTATCAAAGCTAAGCTCTGATAAAACGCAAAGCCGAGATACTCTCAACCTTTACGTTATCGTATCAACACAAGCAATTTGCCTAGGGCTTGTGTTTAATCGTGTTGGTGTTAGCCAACTGATATTCGCGAATCCGCCAATATCTAAATAGTGGCATCCCTAAGGGGATTCGAACCCCTGTTACCGCCGTGAAAGGGCGGTGTCCTAGGCCTCTAGACGATAGGGACACAAAGTTTGATAGAGAAATATATTTCTCTAACTTTGTGTAAGGCGAAGATACACTACGTTTATCTGAGCGACCTTTTTCCTACACAAGGTATTTGTGTTATCAAAACACTGTTTTGATGTTTTAGTGTAAAGACGAGATAAAATCTATGATTTTATGAGCGCCTAATACATCTGCTAAAACTGGTTATCAAAGCTAAGCTCTGATAAAACGCAAAGCCGAGATACTCTCAACCTTTACGTTATCGTATCAACACAAGCAATTTGCCTAGGGCTTGTGTTTAATCGTGTTGGTGTTAGCCAACTGATATTCGCGAATCCGCCAATATCTAAATAGTGGCATCCCTAAGGGGATTCGAACCCCTGTTACCGCCGTGAAAGGGCGGTGTCCTAGGCCTCTAGACGATAGGGACACAAAGTTTGATAGAGAAATATATTTCTCTAACTTTGTGTAAGGCGAAGATACACTACGTTTATCTGAGCGACCTTTTTCCTACACAAGGTATTTGTGTTATCAAAACACTGTTTTGATGTTTTTGTGTAAAGACGAGATAAAATCTATGATTTTACGAGCGCCTATTACATCTTCTAAAACTAGTTATCAAAGCACTGCTTTGATGTTTTAGTGTAATATATTTTGCAATAATCACACTAAAATTGGTGGAGCTATGCGGGATCGAACCGCAGACCTCCTCGCTGCCAGCGAGGCGCTCTCCCAGCTGAGCTATAGCCCCAATGTCGATAACTTTTTGGTTACTAACATTTCGGCTAACAACTAAAACTACGTACTCGTTGAAAGCGAGGCGCATTGTAGGCATCCACTAAAAAAGTGTCAACTATTTATTTAAGAAAAAGGGTAATTTTTTGCAACTTTCTTACATTCTGTTTATTAAACGATCTAGTTGCCTGTTTTTTGACTTATTTCGCTGTTGTTAAACACAAAATTGATTTTTATCGCTGCCCTACTTTCGCGCCGGTAAATTACATTCCACTGGTTATACTGCAACAAGGCTACCAGGTAACATAGACAGCAAAATCTCCTATTATTGGTGCCAAGTGGTCTGCAACTTCCCTACTGTCAACGCTTAGCGAATAAGTCTAGCAACAATTTGACTACAGAATAATTTTGAAATTTTATCAATAGCAGTTATGGTTATTATAGGTATCAACATTAGTAGTATTGAATGAAACTAAAAGAATTAAACGCTGTAGCTATTGGTGGAGGCCATGGATTAGGTAGAGTTTTGTCAACGTTATCCTTTATGGGAGATCGTCTAACCGGTATTGTCACAACGACAGATAACGGTGGTTCTACCGGACGCTTACGCAAAAGAAGTAGTTCTATCGCGTGGGGAGATTTACGCAACTGTTTAACTCAGTTAGTTGATGAACAATCCATTGCAAACCAACTCTTCAACTTTCGCTTTCAAGGGCAAGATGAACTCAGCGGACATAACCTGGGCAACCTTATTTTATATGGGCTAGAGCGCATACAGTCGAGCCCAATTGAGTCTATTGAAATTGTAAGGCGTCTACTTAGGGTTAAGACGCGTGTATTGCCAATGTCTGAAACGCCAACGGACTTAATGGCATTCTACCCTACCGGTAGATGTCGTGTTGGTGAACTGTCGGTGGATGATATGCCTATCATGCCTGAAAACCTAATGTTAGCTCCGCTGGTAAAGGCACCAAGTATGTGTGTTGAAGCGATTGCAAATGCGGATATTGTCATTCTTGGTCCGGGTAGTTTTCTGACAAGTATCATTCCACCTCTATTAGTTCGAGATATTGCACAAGCGATAGCGCAAAGTGATGCGATCTGTATTTTCATTGATAATCTTGTGCCGGAGCATAGCCCTGCTGCAATGATGAGTTTGGATGACAAGATCGATTGGATAGAGAAAAATGCGGGTCATCAAATTGTTGATTGTTTGATTACACAAGAGCCCAACGCTAAATCGAGTAAAGTTGATGTGTTTAGTTTTGATTTAAGCGCTGATGATATCCCCCATCGCCATGACGAAGCTAAATTAACAACAGCAATTCAAGAAGTTATTTCGCTTATCACCAAAGAAAAAACATCCGCTGTTGCGATGAACGAATAAAAAAGGCGCTAATGCGCCTTTTTTAATCATTTCACTCTACTTAACAGCTAGTCATCTTGACTAATTCTACTTGCTACAGCGCCCTGCTGCCCTTTATATTTAGCGTCGACACGTTTGTTATATGGTCTTGCTGCTTTGCCTGACATCGCTTCAAAATTAAGTGCAGCTATCTTCATTTTAGGGCGCAATGCTAGTGGCAATTTACCACTATTGTAAAACTCTAAAACAATTTGACCAGACCAACCTGGATCAATTCTGTGTGCTGTTACATGAACCATTAAGCCTAAGCGGGCTAGCGATGATCTACCATCAAGCCAGCCTACAACATCTGCTGGTAAAGTGACACTTTCATAAGTAACGCCCAGCGCCAATTCGCCTGGATGAAGAAAAAAGGCTTCACCATCTTCGATAAAGACTTCTTCACCCATTACGTTATTCATGGCCGCTTGTACTTCTTCTTTAGGACCACTGAGATCAATATATGGCGCAGTATGATCTTTAAACACTCTAAACTCATTACCCAAACGAATGTCGACACTTACTCCTGAAATCATACTTGTGTCAGGTTTTGGCACAATGACAATTTTTTCTTCATCCAGATATGTTTCGATATCTGTATCACATAGTCTCATGTTAGCTCACTGCCTATTTATTACGTATGGTTAAATCTGGCGTATGACTGCTTGCCATATCAAGATCTAAATATAACTGGGATGCAATTTTGATTGCTATTCTACGGTAAAGTTGGGCAATATCGCCACTGCTATTTTCTGCATTCAACAATGTGCCTTGAGCATTTAACTGTTGAATCGATGCATCAAGTGGCAAGTGCCCTAGTATTGGCGTCTGATAGTCATCTGCTAACACATTCGCTGCACCTTCGCCAAAAATGTGTGAGGTGTGACCGCATGCCTCGCAAAGGTGATAACTCATATTCTCAATTACCCCTAATACAGGTACAGACACTTTATCAAACATCGCTATGCCCTTTATGGCATCAGCCAAGGCAAGGTTTTGTGGGGTTGTGACGATAACTGCTGCGGCAACGGGTACCTGCTGCGCCAGCGTCAACTGAATGTCGCCTGTACCCGGTGGCATATCAATAATCAAATAATCTAGAGCTGGCCATTGAGTATCATTTAACAGTTGCATAAACGCCCTGCTTGCCATCGGCCCTCGCCATACCGTTGCATCATTTTTATCAACCAGCAAGCCAATTGACATCGCATGAAGCTGTCCAACTTTTACTGGCACAAACTTCCCTTGTTGCGTTGTCTGTATTTGCGTGTCTTCAATACCAAGCAAGTGAGGAATCGATGGTCCATAGATATCAGCATCTAATATACCAACACGAGCTCCCTGTGCTATGAGCCCTTGTGCAACGTTAACGGCTGTAGTTGATTTACCTACGCCACCTTTCCCTGATGCTATCGCCACAATATTTTTCACGTTACTAATCGCATGTTGACGCACTGCGGACACATTCGCTTCGATGGTCAGGTAAACGTCTTTTTGAACATACTGGCTAATATACTGGGTTATATCATGCGTCAGCGCTTTACAAGGAAATGGGCTATGCAGCGTAATATTGAGACCTGCATCATGCTCGCTTAACGCTGAAATATACCACTGATCGGTAGCATTTGGCTGTAGTTCTGGATGATCAAACAACCGAATATAGTCCGTCAATTGTTCCTGATTTAGATTAGCCACTGTTGAGTTTACGTCCTAGTGCGTTGCATAAATGTTAAAAATGTAGGCGATATATCAAAAAATTCGTATTAGCTGATGAATTATAATGAAAATCAGCCTCAAATTTTGTACTATTCCCTGCATTATTACCATCTATATTTTAGTAAACTGAGAATGACTACAGAAACGTCTTCAAATGCACGTAAAATCCTTGTGACTTGTGCACTGCCTTATGCCAATGGTTCTATACATTTAGGGCACCTCCTAGAACATATCCAAACCGATATTTGGGTACGATTTCAGCGTATGCGTGGCAATGAAACCTATTTTGTTTGTGCCGATGATGCGCACGGCACGCCTATTATGCTTAAAGCACAGCAGTTAGGTGTAACGCCAGAACAAATGATTGCCGATGTTCAAAAGGAACATATGGCAGATTTTGAAGACTTTTTAATTAGCTTTGACAACTACCATTCAACACACAGCGAAGAAAATGAGCGCTTTGCTCATGATATCTACAATAAGTTGAACCAAGCGGGCCACATTAAAACGCGTACAATCTCCCAGTTATACGATCCAGAAAAAGGCATGTTCTTACCAGACAGGTTCGTTAAAGGAACATGCCCTAGCTGTAAAAGTGAAGACCAAAATGGCGACAGTTGTGACAATTGCGGTGCAACATATTCGCCTACAGAGCTTATCAACCCTCGCTCTGTTGTGTCGGGCGCAACGCCAGAATTGAGAGATTCTGAACACTATTTCTTCGATTTACCAGCGTTTGAAGGCATGCTTAAAGAGTGGACACGCAGCGGTTCGCTTCAAGATGAAATGGCAAACAAATTAGCCGAATGGTTTGAACAAGGCCTACAACAATGGGATATAAGCCGTGACGCACCTTACTTTGGCTTTGAAATTCCAAACGCGCCAGGTAAATATTTTTACGTTTGGTTAGACGCGCCGATTGGTTATATGGGAAGTTTCAAAAACTTCTGTGATAAAAGTGGTGTCGATTTCGATTCATTTTGGCAAAAAGATTCTGACGCTGAGCTTTACCACTTTATTGGTAAAGATATTATCTATTTCCACAGCCTATTCTGGCCAGCAATGCTTGATGGTGCAGGATATAGACAACCTACTTCTGTTTACGCACATGGCTTTGTGACCGTAAATGGCGCCAAGATGTCTAAATCGAAAGGTACTTTTATCAAAGGTAGAACCTATCTAGAGCATCTTAATCCTGAATACCTGCGTTATTACTACGCTGCTAAATTGACTAGCCGCATTGATGATCTTGATCTAAACCTTGAAGATTTTGCACAACGTGTAAACTCTGACTTAGTCGGTAAAGTGGTTAACATTGCGTCTCGATGTGCAAGTTTCGTGACCAAAAAGTTTGACGGTGTGCTTTCAGCCAATATCGCTGATCAAGCATTGGCAGATGAAGTGACCTCTGCAGGTGATGCTATCGCTGCACTTTACGAAAAGCGCGAGTTTGGTCGTGCAATGCGCGAAATCATGGCATTGGCAGATAAAGTAAATGAGTATATCGCGGTAAAAGAACCATGGCAGCTAATTAAAAATGCAGATAAGGCGCAAGAAGTGCATGACATTTGTTCATTGGGTATCAACCTATTTAGAACATTAATGATCTACTTGAAGCCTGTATTACCTAAACTGGCCGAGAGCACAGAAGCATTTTTAAATGACTCGCTTACGTGGGAAGGTCACAAAGTATTGTTGACCAACCACAAAATTAATAAGTTTAAAGCGTTGTTGCAACGCGTCGATATGGATAAAGTTGAAGCCATGGTAGAAGCGTCTAAAGAAAGCTTAGTAGCAGAAACAAAAGCACCTGTGACAGGGCCATTAGCTGATGACCCTATTAGCGATGAAATACAATTTGATGATTTTGCGAAAATCGATTTACGCGTTGCCAAAATTGTTAATGCAGAGCACGTAGAAAAAGCAGACAAACTGCTGCGTTTGGAGCTTGATATTGGCGGTGAAACTCGCCAAGTATTTGCTGGTATTAAATCTGCCTACCAACCAGAAGACTTGATCGGTAAACATACTGTAATGGTTGCTAATTTAGCACCAAGGAAAATGCGTTTTGGCATGTCGGAAGGCATGGTGCTCGCAGCGGGGCCAGGTGGCAAAGACCTGTGGATTTTGAATCCGGAAGAAGGTGCGCAACCGGGAATGCGAGTTAAATAACGAAAAGGCCATAAAATTATCGTTTTATGGCCTTTTTTTTGATCCTATACTTAAGACAAATGCAACAATAAAAACGTCACTGTGCTAAAACACATTCCGCAATCTGCTCGTATCGTCATCACCATGATTATTGGCATACTGGTTGGTATATATACCGACTGGTATCCCGCTGCAATCAATGATTTGGCAGATGGTTTTATCATGGCACTGCAAATGACTGCCCTTCCTTATATCTTTCTCTCGTTGGTTGCAGGCATAGGTACATTAAGCAGCACGAACGCAAAAGCTGTGTTTAAAATCAGTATTATTAGTTTAATTATTTTACTTTGTGTGTCGCTAGTTTATGTGTTCGCAGCGCCTATTGCTTTTCCGCAATGGCAAACCGCTGATTTTTACAGTGCACATACGGTAAAAACAGTCGAAGAATTTAGACTAGTTGATCTATTTATTTCAGCAAACCCATTTAATGCAATGGCCAATACCGCAATTCCTGCAGTGGTGCTATTTAGTGTACTACTTGGTATCGGATTAATTACCGCGCGTCAAAAACGCAGAACATTAGTCATTCTAGATAGCCTGCAACAGGCAGTTGCCAACGTGAATACCTTAGTTATGAAGTTTGCTCCGCTAGGCGTCTTTTGTATTGCACTGCGGGCTGTGAATACGCTTAACCCTGAAGCAATCGATGGCATGGCTGTTTATATGCTGTCAGCGCTAACCGTGGTTGTACTGCTATCGTTCGTCGTGTTACCCGCGTTGATTGCTATATTTACCCCGTTTAGATACAAAGAAATTATTAGAGTTTCGCGTGAAGCCTTGGTTACGGCATTTGCCACAGGCAGCTTTTTCGTCGTGATTCCAATTATTGTAGAAAAATCTAAAACACTAGTCGCAAAAATATCACCAGCTGATAGAGAAGCGCAGTCTATGCCCGGCATTGTTGTACCTATCAGCTACAGTCTGCCAGTCGGTGGCAAACTTATCGCCATACTGTTTACGCTATTCGCTGCGTGGTTTTCAGGCGCCTATGTTTCGTTTTCTGACTACGTCAATCTAGTGACCAAAGGTTTGCCGCAGCTGTTTGGCACATCTACTATAGCTATTCCGCATATGCTAGATATCTTCAATGTATCTGGCGCGATGTTTGAATTTTTTATTGTTTCTGAAAACCTCATCGTTAGCCGACTAGGCGCTTTGCTATCGGTTATGTTTTCTACCTGTTTGGTACTCCTAATCGCAACATTATCAGCCAAACGTTTAACTTTAAATGTTCGAAAGTTTGTGGTGAATTTGATGGTAATACCGCTAATCAGCTTGCTGTGCTTGCTGGGTTTACGTTACGCCCTCAATAATATCGACTACAACTACCAAGGCTATGAAAAATTTATCGACAGAGACTTTTTGTTTGAACCCGTTGAAGCGAAATTCCTAAAAGCGCCGCAGCAAAATAGTACTAACCAATCTCCCTATTCGAGCGTGCTCGATAGAGTTAAGCAAAGAGGGTTCTTGCGCGTCGGGTACTTTAGAGATGATTTACCCTACTCTTTCCACAACAAGCAAGGCAAACTTGTTGGCTTTGATATTGAAATTTTTCACCAATTAGCTTCTGATCTAGGTGTTGGCATCGAATTTGTTCGTATCTTTCATGATGATGCTCAGCCGCTATTAGCCTCCGGTTATTTGGATATTACCTCAGGAATACCTGTGATACCTGACAACCTTCAAAAATATACGATGACCATAGAGTACAGTCGCCAAGAGCTTGCCTTTATTGTTAAAGACGAGCGACGAAGAGAATTCACGCGTTTTGCCGATGTAATTGAGCGCGAAGATCTAACTATAGGTATTCCTGAAACTTTCTTTTATAAAGAAGCGATCCGTAAAACCTTTAGAAAACCGAAAGCCTGGGAAATATCGACACCTAGGTTATTCTTTAGAGAAGAATACCAACATATAGACGCGATGTTTTTTGGCGCGGCAGCCGCTTCTGGTTGGACGCTGTTGAACCCAGAATATACGGTCGTTGTACCGAAACCTAAGTTACCTGCCATTATGATGGCGTTTCCGATCAACAAAGATGACAGCGCGTTTGAGCTTTATATGCGTAACTGGATTACGATGAAAGTACGTAGTAAAGATATTGAACGTTTGTTTATGTATTGGATCGAAGGTAAACAACCACAATCCTTTAGGAAGACGAATTAATGAAGTGTCGACACACCTATACTGCAGCGTTGCTAGCAAGTCTTATTGCTTGTACTAATAATTACAACGTAAAAACCAACCTAGACAAAGAGAATTTCGACAATTACTTTGCTCCGGGCAAAGTACAAGTGCTTACCGATACGTCTGATCCCAAGTTTAGTTACAAACAGCTTGGTATTGTTGAAGGGGAAGATTGTCAAAAGAAAGCACATTTAGCTAAACCAGAAGCATCGCGTGCGAGAACAGACGCAAGGTCCAAAGCACACGCACTAGGCGCTAATGCCATTGTGTTTTCTGGCTGTGCTGATATACCAAGCAACCAATGTGTTGCCGCAATTGTTTGTTACGGGCAAGCATTCCAAGTAATAGAAAAGTAATTCATCGTTATGTCATTTCATTATAAAGCCGTAGGTGTAGTTGAGTCGCCTTACAAAGAAAAGTTTGCCATTCCTAGGCAACCTGGCCTTGCCAAGCATGCTTTTGGTAGTATTTTGCTTTCGCCTGAGTTTACACAAGACGCAGTGCGTGATTTAAGCGCTTTTAGCCATATTTGGGTGCTGTTTCACTTTCATGAAAACGATGACAAGGGATGGAAAGCGTTAGTAAGACCACCCCGTTTAGGTGGAAACGCTAAAGCCGGTGTTTTCGCTACACGTTCCACTTACAGGCCAAATGGTATAGGCATGAGTGTATTACCGCTTAGCGGCGTTACAATGAAAGGAAATCAAGTGCGAATCGACGTTGCGCAACTCGATTTGGTAGATGGCACGCCAATTCTCGATATAAAGCCTTACATTCCATATAGTGATAGTGTACCAGATGCTAATGCAGGATTTGCTACCAATGCGCCCGAGGCGCGCTTAGAGGTGCACTACTCATCAAGCGCTATGACAACATTGACACAAGTAAAAGATGCTTATCCGCATTTAAAAACGCTGATAGAAGAAGTCCTTAGCCAAGACCCAAGGCCGGCGTATAAACAGCAAACAATAGACAAAAAGTGCTATGGCATGGCGCTGTATTGTTTTAATATTCGCTGGCAACTTGTTAATGCCACCACCATTGAAGTGGTAACAATAGAAAAAAACAATGACCAATAAATCCTATTTCGAACTCATCCTGCTTGCCGCCATATGGGGCGCGTCCTTCATGTTTATGCGCATAGGCGTACCTGAGTTTGGACCTTTTCTATTTATGGCTGCGCGCACAGGTATTGCAGCGATCTTTCTTATAGCCCTGTTTTATGTAGGTAAACACACAGTAAATTGGCAACTTATAAAACGCGATAAAACAAAGTTATTAGTGTGTGGTTTGCTTAATACAGCCATTCCTTTTGTCTTGTTTGGCTATGCCACGCTGACGCTTAACGCTGGTATGGCATCAATTTTAAATGCAACTACGCCAATGTTTGGCGCTTTAGTCGCCTACTTTTGGTTAAAAGAATCTTTGCCTAAGTCCTCTATTTTAGGCCTGATCATCGGGTTTATAGGTGTTTATGCCTTGGTTTATGACTCGATGCAGATAACGGAGCAAGATGTAGTATTACCAACACTCGCCATTATGTTAGCAACGCTAAATTATGGTGTATCAGCTAATTATACAAAGAAGTATCTTGGCGAACACTCACCCTTGTTACTTGCTACCGCAAGTCAAATTGCCGCAAGTCTTGTGCTCATTCCGCTTTCTTTGTTCTTTTTGCCATCACAAATGCCCTCTTTTGAGGCGATTAATGCAGCGCTAATCATCGGTGTTGTATGCACTGGCTTTGCATATATCTTGTTTTTTAGGCTGATAGTAGATGCAGGCCCTACCAATGCAATTTCTGTCACTTATTTAATCCCTGCGTTTGGATTAATGTGGGGCGCCGCTTTTCTCAACGAAAAAGTGACAAGCGGTGTTATTTTAGGTTGCTTACTCATACTGCTGGGTGTTGGTTTAACAACAGGGTTTTTCAAGCGTTTTAAGAAGTCGTAAAAAGTTGTCTATACTCAGTAAAAACAACATTAAAGGACAACAATATGGCTGATCAAATCGTATGGCTAGATATGCCAACAACAGACCTAGCTCGCGCATCAAAATTTTATACTGGCCTGCTAGGGGCTCCTGTGCAATACCAAGAAATGGACGGAATGGAATTCGCAATGTTTCCAGACGCTGAGAAATCTGTGTCGGGCTGTTTAATTCCAGGTACAGAAGAAGACATATTAAAACGAGGCGCACTGATTTACTTCAACGTAGACGGACGCATTGTAGAGGCTGAGCAATGGGCAAAAGATAATGGTGGCGAGGTACTAGAGCCCATTCATGCAATTGGACCTTATGGTTTTCGCAGTGTTATCCATGACAGTGAAGGCAACAGAATAGCCCTGCACAGCCAAAGCAACGCATAAAAAAACGCGCCCATAGGCGCGTTTTCTCTGAATGGATGACAGCGAATTAGTCCGCTAGTTGAGCTTCAAGCTCTGCTTCTTCTTGCTCAATTTCTAGGTCAGCTTCTACAAGAATTTCTTTCTCGTCTTGTACACGCATTTCAGCAATGACTTCGTCAACTTCGCGCTCAATGCTTCTGTCTAGTTGTTTAGCTGCAACGCGTTGGTCAGGCGTAACTTGAACGCTATCAATTTCTGACTCAAGAGCTGATGCATTTACAGCGAATAAAGAAAGTAATACTGCTAACGATAATTTTTTCATTTGTTAAATCCTCACGTTGTTTAAAAACACATTTCGTGTTTCAGTGAGGCTATTGTAGGCATTTGAAAAATAAAAACTGTAAAGCTGTTAATAGCATTTGTTATTTATTGTAAATAGGGCCGTCTAATTTCGGCTTGAAACGCTGAAAACAGCGAAAAAGCTACACAAGCGTTACACACCCGTGTAGCAAAACGCTGTTACCAGTTAACCATTGGGTGTCAATATTACCTTACCACTGCTTTTATTGTCAGCGTAATAATCTAGCGCTTGTGCAAATTGTTCAAAGGTTACATTTGCTTTAACATCAGTTTGAAAAACGCCATCTGCAAACAGTTTTTGTACCTTTTTACTCAGCCTTAATACAGACAGAGGCGATGCTTTAGCTATGTAAGTAGCAAGCCAGAATCCTTCAACTTTCGCTCGTCTGAAAATTAAATCAGCGACTGCAAATTGACCACCAACTGGATCATGAGTTTCAGTCAACCTGCCATATACAATAGCGGTTGCGCCATTTGGCATACAACTCATTACCTCTGGTGTATCTTTGTCTGCTACAGCATCTAACAGTACAGTCGCTTTATGCTGGTGACAGGCGTCCTTTAGCGTTTTACGATAATCTGTCGCTGTGGTGAGTAACACCTCCGTTGCCCCTACTTGCTTCAACACGCTTACATTAGCCTCGCTGCGCACTGTTGCTATAGTCTTGATACCCAGCATATTAGCGTATCTAATCACGCCCTTTCCGACTTGGCTTGCTGCAGCATTTAGTACAATAGCCTTTGCGCCTAGCCCCTTCGCTCTATCAACTAGGCAAACAGACGTGCAAGGATTAACAATCAAAGTCGCAGCTTGTTCGTCCGTTAACTCTTTGCGAACGGGTAAACAGAAATTAGCTTTAGTTACGGCATATTGAGACCAAACGCCATCTAATCCGGGCGTTGCTGAAAAAGCAACGCGCTTTCCTTTAAGATATTTACCGTAAAACCCTGCGTTGGCATCAACAACAATGCCACTAGCTTCAAAGCCTACGAACTTACCATTTTCTGGCGGCAGGCCATATTTGCCAAGTAAATATACAAGGTCTGATGGGTTAACAGGTGACGCTAAAACCTTAATCAACACTTCACCTGGTTTAAGTGCAGATATTTGATGTGTTTGTAGTTCAATGCGAGATGATGAAGGAAGCTCTTGGTCTTCCTTCATCGCTAGAGCAAAACCTGTATTTGCTAGAGGATACTGGATAGTCAAAACGATATGCCTTGTTTGTTTTTGTGTAAGGCTACCATATTAAAACATGTGTTTAAATTGTTGTTACTCACTATCTGTAATTAAATGGATTACCTCTTCTTCCGCTAGGTAAGCTTGATCAACGCCTTGCAGCTTATTGTAACGAATCATCGCTTGAATGCCGTCTATGTAGTCTTGTCCACGTTCTGAGTATTTGTCTAATGTAGTGGCAAGCTCCATGCCAGTGATGGTTTTATTTTCGGCGCGTAGTTGCGCCCTTAAGTCGCGGAGTTTGTGATATGCATTGCCTGTATTAATAT
Organism: Thalassotalea agarivorans; assembly: GCF_030295955.1. Taxonomy (NCBI): domain Bacteria; kingdom Pseudomonadati; phylum Pseudomonadota; class Gammaproteobacteria; order Alteromonadales; family Colwelliaceae; genus Thalassotalea; species Thalassotalea agarivorans. Next base: position 1,456,817 of record NZ_AP027363.1, on the reverse strand, counting down.
TAAGCATATAACCTTGTACCGAAGCATATGGGCTATCAAATCGCTTTAGTCCGTAATTACCAAGCTCCTTGCGCTGGTTTTTGGGTACCATACCTTTCCCTGAAAAATCCCATTGTCCGAAAAATGCATTTCCTTCTATGGTAAAGCGGGATGTTGCCCAACCACTCTCTTCTGCTGATTGTGCAAGTGCTAGTGACGGTGGAATGATATCTATTCGTTGCAACAATGCTGCTCTGTCTTGTTCACTGTAAAAATGGCCAGACGGTTGCAGACGGTATTTTTGTGCAAGACTTTGGAATGTTTGCGAGGTTACATCCGCTGTTTCTGCAACTTTTCGTTCCTCTAAAATAGCTTCGTTTGACAACAATATTAACGGCGCCATAAGTCTAAAAAATACGCCCTTTTTCTGCTTCACAGGAATGTGGCTAGAAGTTTTGCTCCAATTCGCACTGACATGGTTAAACATAAAACGAGGCACTTCCTTATTACCTTCTTGCCAGCTTTTAGTTGTGTAGTTATGTTCTTGAAAAACCTCCATTAAATGGTGTAAATCTGCAATTTTGATTTGCTTGCTACTAGCATTATCCTGGTTTGCATTTTGACTGGCTAAAGCCAGTTGATTAAACGATAAAATAATAAGAAAAAGGCATGCCGCCTTGGCAAAATGAAGAACGTTTTTCATAATAAAATCCCAATACATACTCACCATAAGTATATAAACTTTATTAAGTTTTGCTAATTTTGCTATAACAACAGCTATTGATTAGTCGTTAATTTCAGCGTTACTATAGTGAAAAAACCAAGATGCAATGACCATGAAATACAAACAAATTGATGCCGCCGCGAAAAAGTCTATTGCGCTTGTCGCGCATGATAATATGAAAAATGAGTTACTTAAATGGTGCACAACGTACGAGCGTAAACTGAGTAATCATCAACTCTTTGCCACAGGTACTACTGGCCATATGATAGCCGCTAAAACAGGTTTAACAATCGATACCTTGATTAGTGGTCCACTTGGAGGCGACCAGCAGATAGGCGCACTCATTACTGAACAAAAAATCGATATGATGATTTTTTTCTGGGATCCATTAGAAGCGCAGCCACACGATCCTGATGTCAAAGCACTATTACGCTTAGCCGCAGTGTGGAATATTCCGGTAGCTTGTAATAGCGCAACCGCAGACTTTCTAATCAAATCTTCTTTGTTTGAGAATGCCTACTTAAAGACGGTACCCGACTACGATAGTTATTTGTCACTGCGCACGTAACCGTTATCAAAACGCTAAAAACAAAAAAGCCGGCATAAATGCCGGCTTTTTTCTTTGTCTTATGAAGACTAGATAGATACGCCTTTACGTTGCGCTGTATCTTTAATAAAGCTCACCCAACCTCGAGCCACTTTACGTGTTCTCGGGTCTTTTGACGCTTTTTGAATCGCTGCATAGGCACTCTTGTATTGGCCTAAGTAGAAATGCGACTCTGCTAAGCTCATGTGAATTCTACCGGTATCGTCTGCACCAAGTTCAAGCGCTTTGTTCAAGGCAACAATTGCGCCTTTGAATTGCTCGTCTTGTTTCAACAACATACCTTGCTTACGGAAATGCTTTGCATCACTGGTAAGCGTAGCAAGTTCACCGTAATACTGAGCCGCTTTATCAATTTGCATAGCTGCATGATAAGCGTTAGCAATAGCAAACAAGTTTGCTTCATCACGCTTCAATAAGCCTGATGCTAAGTGCTTTTCATATAATTTAGCAGCTTCAATCGGAATCTCACGCACTTGATACAAGCTCGCTAGAGCTTTGATGTGTGATTCTTTATCTAAAAAGCCTTGTTGATACGCCATATCAAATGTCGCCAATGCTTTTGGATAATCTTCCGTTAATTGATAGAACTGACCTAACTGTAACCACCACAGTTTGTTTTCTGGGAATAGTTGAACAGTTGTCTCAAGTACGTCAATTGCTTCTGAGTACATCTTACGCTCATAGTACGAGGTAATTTTTAGTACATATGGGTTCTGGTTTTGCTTGTCACCAAATGCCTTAATCGCGCTGTCCGCAGGTTTAATTACCTGGGCAAACTCTTTAAGTTCATTGTGTGCACTTGCAATACGCACCCATGCTTGAGCATCTTCTTGACCAGTAAAGTCCATCCAATCTTTATACGTTTTGATCGCACCGCGGTAGTCTTTTGTCATGATCTGAAGATCAGCCAAAAGTTTTAACGCAGCACCGTGATCAGCGGCATTTAGAATGTCTGGCTCAACGGCCTTTTTCATATAACCTAACGCTTTTTCTTCGTCGCCTTTCATCGCGTAGAACGTACCGATAAAACGAGCAACATAAGCTTGGTCATATTCTTTAGACGCATCAATGTCTAAAACGATTGCTAAAGCGCCATCGATATCATCTTCGTTATAAAGATCGAATGCTTTGGCAATCTTCTTACCTACACTTGGGCTAGCAAGACGCGTAGGACGCTTTTTCTTTTCTTCTTGCTCTGCGCCAGCTGCAAAAGCATTTGGCGTAGCAACTGGCAGTGTAGCCACTGCCATTGCTGAAGCAATAAGAACTGAGGTTGATAACTTTTTAAACATAATAATTAACCTCCATCCATTTTAAAGTCTAGCTGAACTGTTAAGCCAAATTGTTTTTGCGGTTTACCGTCAACAACTTTAGGTTTGTATTTCCACTTACGAAGAGCTCTACGCGCTTCCTTGTCGAAAATACGCTTTGGCTTAGCGTCAATAACTTTAACATCTTCTACACCACCCACTTCGTTGATTGTAAATGAAAGCTTAACCCAGCCTTCTTTACCATCACGCGCAGCTTGCGGTGGGTATTTAGGTTCGATACGTACCATCGGAGTTGCTTCACCATCGCGACCGAAGCCTGCAGATGGGTCACCAAGACCAGTTGACGCACCACCTAGGTCTAAGCTAGGCATGTTAAAGTTCATACCACCTTGTGCACTATTTGTCTCAGGCTCTGGAGCTTGAGGCTTAGGTGGCGTTTTAGGCGGCGGCGGTGGCGCGGGTGGCGGAACACGACGACGTGTTTCTGCAGCCGACTCCGGCGGCGTTGTATTAATTTCAACAACGATGTTGTCTAGTTTTTCTTCATTAGGGCCTTTACCACCCTGAACTAAGAATGCCATGACAGCAAATAGACCAAAAGTGATACCGGCGCCTACGAAAATAGAAACTATAAATCTAACCATAGTACTACCCTTTCGCAGCAGCAATAGAGATTCTATCTACGCCCGCTTCCTTAATTGCATCCATTACTTTAACAACTACGCTGTGTTTCGCGCCTTTGTCAGCCTGGATGAAAATGACATCTGTAGGTTGCTCAGTAAGTAACTTTTCCAAGTTTACTTTGATACGCTCTACGTCGACGCGTTTTTTATCCATCCAAACTTCGCCAGAATCACGCACAGCTATAAAGATGTTTGCGTTCTTAAACTTAATTTGGTTAGCAGCGTTCGGCTTACTAACTTCGATACCCGCTTCCTTAATGAAAGACGTGGTAACGATGAAGAAAATAAGCATGATAAACACGATGTCTAGCATCGGTGTCATATCAATTGCTGCTTCCTCTTCTTCACGAATACGATTACGTGCCATTCGAAACTCTCTCTAGTGATGAGGCAAGCTATCTACAAGCTTAGCCTTAGCTAGTTTAATCTTTGCTTCAAGTCTTGAGCTGAAGAACACGCCTGATAACGCTGCAACCATACCTGCCATTGTAGGGATTGTTGCTTGCGAGATACCAGCAGCCATTAGACGCGGGTTACCTGTACCTTGTTGTGCCATTGTTTCAAACACACCAATCATACCTGTTACCGTACCTAAAAGGCCGATCAGTGGACACATTGCCACTAAGGTCTTTATTGTAATCAAATTACGCTCAAGTAATTCTGTCGCTTCGGAGATCCATTGTTCTCTAATTCGATGGGCATACCATGATGTCGTGTCAGCACGCGCATCCCAGTTACCTATGATGCCGTCACGGATTTTTGGATAAACACCACCCAAAAACCAGTAGCGTTCAATCATAAGTAGCCACATCAAAAAGAGTGCAAAGGCAACAATGTAAAGTACATCACCGCCAGTTGCGATAAAACTCCTGACAGAATCTAAAAGCTCTATCAGGAATAACATTATTTAGACTCCTTCTCTGCAATCGCAGCGATTAGACCAGCAGATTGCTCATCTAACTTGTGAAGTACAGATTTAGCTTTACCAGCTACAATAGAGTGAACAAGGATTAATGGCAGAGCAGCAATTAGACCTAATGCTGTTGTTACAAGTGCTAGTGAGATGTTACCAGCCATTAATTTCGGGTCACCTGTACCGTACAATGTAATTGTTTGGAACGTTAAGATCATACCGATAACTGTACCTAGTAGACCCATTAGAGGAGCGATAGCAGCGAACATCTTGATTAAGTTGATACCACGTTCAACTTTAGGTGTTTCGCGTAAAATAGCTTCATCTAACTTAAGCTCTAGTGTTTCAGCATCAGCAGATTTGTTTTCTTGGTAAACCGCTAACAAACGACCAAGTGGGTTGTTTTCGTTAGGGTTAGAAAGATCTTTAGTTTGCGCTTTGATTTTTGCACTCATTGAAGAAAGTACAAGCATACGCTCTAAGAAGATAAGAAGACCGATTACAAGTAATACTGTGATTAAGTAACCTACTTCTTTACCTTGGTGGTAGAATTCCATGATTGTACGCTTACGTGTTTCTAGCGCAAGGATAGCACCACGTGAAGGGTCAACATATAGTGCATGGTAACCTGAAGACTCACCTGAGAAGCCTGAAGCTGTACCAGAGATATAACCAGCTGGTTGCTTAGCTAGCGGCTGAACTTGACCTAATTCATCGTTGTAAGTTAGGTAACCTTGGTTATATACAAGGTTGAAGTTACCGATACGCGTAACGTTTTCAGTAGACTTAACACCGTCTAGGTTTACAACTTCAACGTCAAACGCTTCAACTTTACCTGACTCAGTCATTTCAGTTTGTAATGCAATCCAAAGCTCTTCTAAATCTTCAAGTGCTGGGATTTCAGTTGCATTTGCCATGCGGTTAAGTTCTTCACCGCGGTTAGGGTATTGTGCACTTACGATAGATGCAGAGATCATACCGTATGCGTCAGCAGCAGCACTACGGCTTACACCGAACATTTCACCCAACGTACCTTTAGCGTTGTCAAGCTCTTGCTCTTTTTGCGCTAAAGTGATTTCGTTGTCAGCGTACTCTTTAGTAAGACGCTTGTTACGGTCTTGTTCAGCTTTAAGCTGTGCTTTTGCTTTGTTTAAAAGTGCTTGCTTGTCAGCACGCTCTGATAAGAACTCAGCTTCACGTTTCTTGTCGATTGACGCTTGAGAAATACGATTAGCTTTTACGTCTTTAAGTAACGCATCTAAATCGTTTGCTTGCGCAGTTGTCGCAAGAGTTGCTGTTGCTACTGCAGCAGCTAATACAAAATTAATAACGTTTTTCATTATTTTGCTCCCGCTGCGAAGATTGGTAGTTTAGTTAAGTCCATTGGCAATTGCTTACGTGCCATACGAATAGTGTCAGTGATATCTGAAGCATATTCGTCACCTAACTCTTCCCATGAACGAGATTCGTTGTTCCAAACCCAAGCACGCTTGTAGTCTAAAGACTGAGCGACAAGAGCAACACGACCCATGTGAACGAAGTCAACAGTAATTGGGTTACCGTCACCTAAGTCTAACTCACCTTGGTAAGCGTCGAAGATTGTGCCGTAGCTAGCTTCGATTTGGTAAGCTTCAAGTACTAAGCGGAATTGCTCTGACGTAGTAACGTTAGAATCGTTCATTACGTCTTTTAAGTTTTCGATACGATTTTGACGGCTGTCTAAGTTTACAGGAACGTCTAAGTTAACAAACGTTTCTAGCGTCTCAATCATTTTGTACATTAGAGGAACAACACCTTGCTTGATCTTATCGATACCAGCAATTTGATTCTCTAATGATTGGATATTTGCTTTTTGATCATCAACCATACGTTGAACGTGATCATTGTACGCAGCTAATACTTCTGCTTCGTCAACTGTATTACGGTAGTCAGCAAGTAACTCTTGAGTCTGCTCGTAAATGTTGTTGATCTTGTTTTGTGATTTAGCTGAAGCAGCGAATTTACGTGCTTCTTCTTTTTGTAAGTTGTCTAACTTATCTGCAGATGCAGTAAATGTTAGCGTACCTACAATCGCTGCTGCGATAAGGCTTTTCTTGCTTAATTTGGACATAGTTCCCAACCAATAGTTATTGAATTCTGATAACAAAAATGCTTGTTAACGCAAATTTAATAATCTGCCAAAAATGAATAAGTTTTAGTTTCTCTAGAATAAAACTCGTCAATATTCCCAAACGACTCAACCAGTGTCAACCAGAGACACAAAAAAAGCACCTATTTGCTCAAAAAATAACAAATAAGTTCTAAATGTTGCTCAATCAGCACATCACAATGCTTTTTTTGTACCTCTGCGGCACATCAAACTGGTCGTTTTTTGTACTCCTCAATATGGTATACAGAATATTGCTTGCTACGTTTTACAAAGATAAGAGAAGCAAGTCAAACTTTATTACACTTTAATAACCATTATGACTCAAAAATTGTACAAAAGTTCGGCTTATAAGCGATTATTCTTTTGAATAAGTTTTTGTTATCGCTATTGCATAGAAGTTACGTTAAAATTAGCGCCAAGTTCAATTGGTTAAAACGCTAAATGCAAACATCATTATTTTTTATATACGACAGTCACTGTCCGTGGAGCTATGTCTCTACAGCACTGGTCAATCAGGTACATGCCGCATTTCCAAAAATGCCGCTCTATTTGCTTCATGACGCCCATTTCGATGGTGAGGACATGATGACAACCCAGCAAATTGACAACGTTGAAAAAGATAGTGATCTCACGTTTACAGCGCAATACAAAGAAAGTTTGTCTGAGTATAGAGATTCAACACTGATAGCAAACCTTATGGCGTGGGCAAGTAACAAACAACCACAGCACGCCTTAGCATTGCTAAATGCCCTGCAAAAAGCGCACTTTGAACAAGGTAATCCGCTAACTAGTGCAGACGATGTGATGGCTATTTGCGAGCAGCTAAAATTGTCGCCACCGAAGAAAGCGTTAGCGTTTGATAAGTTGTCAAAAGACGCAGAAAGCGTGTTGTTTGATATCGATGAATTTAGAGAGATTATTGGCACTAACGCAATCCCTGCGTTAATGCTTGCAGTAAATGACAATTTAATCTTGTTAAATCATAACCTGTATTTGAAACAACCATCGGCCATAGTAGATGCCGTGAAGTTAGAAATTAAAGAGTAAGGATTGTTTGAGGAAAACATGTCTGACATTACAATCAAAACAGCTGAAGAAATTGAAAAAATGCGCGTCGCCGGACGCCTCGCTGCCGAAGTACTTGAAATGATAGGCGAGCATGTCAAAGTCGGTGTTACCACCGGGGAATTGAATGACATTTGCGCCAAGTACACTGAAGAAGTGCAGTTGGCGATTTCAGCACCACTTAATTATCACGGTTTTCCTAAATCTGTTTGTACTTCCGTTAACGAGGTTGTGTGTCATGGTATTCCTGACGATACGCCGTTAAAAGACGGCGATATCTTGAATATCGACGTTACAGTTATCAAAGATGGTTACCATGGCGATACCAGTAAAATGTTTTTGTTAGGAGATGTAACCCCTGAGAACAAACGTTTAGTACGTTTAACACAAGAAGCACTTTACCTTGCACTAAAGAAGGTTAAGCCAGGCGCAACCTTTGGTGAAATTGGTACTACCATTCAAAAATTTATCAAGAAATCTGGCCGCTACTCTATCGTGAAAGAATATTGTGGTCATGGCATTGGTGCGGTATTCCACGAAGAGCCACAAATTGTTCATTACAAGAACAATGACAAAACCAAGATGCAAGAAGGTATGTGTTTTACCATCGAACCTATGATAAATCTGGGCCGAGCTGGTACTATTTTAGATAAAGCAGATGGTTGGACTGTGACTACAGTTGATGGTAAAAATTCAGCTCAGTGGGAACACACCATCGTAGTAACAAAAACTGGATGTGAGATCCTAACGTTACGTTCTGAAGAAACACTACCAAGGATATTGCATAACTAATCAGTTTTACTGCATAATCTTGTTCCTTTTAAAATAAAGCTAATAGACGTGAACGCAGCAAGTTATATTCCACAGCATTTGTTAGAGCCATTTGGGTTGACTCAAGACCCTTTAACAAGTGCTGAAATCGTCGCACTTTCCGAGCAATTTAAACAATGGCTAAAAGACGCCTTTAGTGAATATGACATCACTGAGCTGGTAAGCGCTCGCGCCTATTATGTCGACCAATTGCTCTCCAAACTTTGGTGTCAACATCAGCTCGACGAAGATCAAATTAGTCTAATCGCCGTAGGTGGATACGGTAGAGGTGAACTTCACCCCTACTCTGATGTTGATTTACTTATCCTTACCCAGAATAAAATCGACAAAGCGCTTGAAGAAAAAATATCGATGTTTATCACCCAACTTTGGGATGTAAGGCTCGATGTAGGTCAAAGCGTGCGCAGCATTAAAGAATGTTTAAAGCAAGCAGTAAATGATGTAACGGTAGCAACCAACCTAATGGAAAGCCGTTTGATTTGCGGTAATACCACGCTAGCCGATCAACTATTCCCCCTTTTGCAAGAAGATGTATTTTGGACATCTAAAAAGTTTTTCATTGCTAAAAGAGACGAACAACAAAAAAGACATTCGCAATATCATGGCGCGGCATACACGCTAGAACCGAACCTGAAAGCAAACCCAGGCGGCCTTCGTGACATTCAAACCATTGGCTGGGTGGCAAAACGCCATTTTGTTGCAGATTCATTGGAAGAGCTGGTTCAGCACAACTATTTAACGCGCAACGAATATTTTGAGCTTTTAGAATGCCAAGATTATTTATGGCGTATGCGCTTTGCCTTGCATTTAACCGCTAATCGCAGTGAAAACCGCCTATTGTTTGATTACCAATCAGACGTAGCTAAATTGCTCGGTTTTGGTGATGAAGGAAAGGCGGCTGTTGAGCGTATGATGAAGCGCTTTTTTAGAATTATAGGTCGTATCGCTGAACTAAACAAAATGCTACTTCAACATTTTGAATACGACATTCTTAAGCAAGGTGACAAGCTTGAAGTTGACACCATAAATCGCGATTTCATCGTTGTAGATGGGCTAATTAAAGCCACCAACGAACGCGTTTTCATGCGCTCAGTTAAAATCATGGAAATGTTTTTGATAATCGCGCAACACGAAAACATTACTGGCCTGCATTCAGAAACGTTACGTTTAATGCGAAATGCAAGAAGGCGTCTTGTATCCGGATTACAAGACTACGCTGAATGCCGACGCATATTTATTGAGTTGTTTAGACACCCGCGAGGTTTAGGCCTTGCGTTCAATCTTATGCATCGCCACAGTATTTTAGGCGCGTATTTACCAGAGTGGCGCAGTATTGTTGGTCAAATGCAATTTGACTTATTCCATGCCTACTCTGTTGATGAACATAGTTATCGGTTGATCAAAAATCTCTATCGCTTTAGTCAGACTGAGCACAATGACGAGTTTCCGCTGTGTAGTAAAATCGTGCAACGCATGCGTAAGCCAGAAGTGTTGTATTTAGCGGGCGTTTTCCATGATATAGCTAAAGGTCGTGGCGGCGATCATGCCATTTTAGGTGCGCAAGATGCGCTAAGTTTTGGTAAACGTCACAAATTAAATGATCACGACACGCGCATGATAGCTTGGTTAGTTGAACAACATCTAACGATGTCAATTACCGCGCAGCGCCGCGATATATCTGATGAACAAGTGATAAAAGAGTTTGCAGACATTGTAAGTGATGAACAACGTCTCGACCTATTGTATTGCTTAACTGTTGCGGATATGCGCGCAACCAATGAAAGCCTTTGGAATAGCTGGAAAGCGAATTTACTTGAAGAACTATACTACTCAACCAAGCAGGCCTTTAGACGTGGCCTAGAAAAACCGGTTGATTTGAGCGAAAAAATAAATGAAAACAAAGAACAAGCTCAAACATTATTGGTGGATTTCAAGGTCGATAGTGATGCTGTCGAGCTGCTGTGGCAAGAGTTTAAAGAAGACTATTTTCTACGCTACTCGCCAGAGCAAATTGCGTGGCATACGCGCCATATTTTAAACCACGATAGATCAAAACCTTTAGTGCTTATCAGCCCTAAACCCTATCGAGGTGGCACAGAGGTGTTTGTTTTTACCAAAGAAAAAGAAAACATCTTTGCAAATACCGTGATGACCTTGGGTAGTAAAAGGCTATCCATTCATGACGCTAAAATCATTACTAGTAAAACCGGGTTCACCGTCAACACATTTGTTATCCTCGATCAGCGTAATAAGCCGATTGATGACAACTATCGAGCGTTAGAAATCGCCAACGCGTTGACAGAATGTTTGAGTCGTGACAAAGCTGTATCGCAGCGCAGCAGTGCTATGCCAAAGCATTTGAAGCCATTCAATGTAAAAACCCGCACCACCTTTATTGATAAGCCTGAAGCGAGCCAAACGATGTTAGAAATTGTCGCGCTTGATCACCCAGGCTTATTGGCCGGATTTGCGAGTGTGTTCCAACGCTGTAATATTCACATTCACAGCGCGAAAATAACAACGTTTGGTGAAAAAGCAGAAGATATGTTTATGATATCGAATGCCCAAAACCAGCCGCTTTCTGAGCACGAAAAACAAGAATTAACCGAATTATTATCAAATGACGTGATACACGCATAAATAGGAAAGAATATGTCATCTCTACAAAACATTATTGAAGATGCGTTTGAACAACGTATGTCAATTACCCCGTCGTCGGTAAGCCCTGACGTGAAGCAAGCGATTTTAGACGCATTAGACATGCTCAATAACGGTAGCGCACGTGTTGCAGAAAAAATCGACGGTGACTGGGTTGTGCACCAGTGGTTGAAAAAAGCCGTACTATTGTCATTTCGTATTTGGGACAACGAAGTGGTTGAAGGTGCTGAAAGTAAGTATTTTGACAAAGTGCCACTAAAATACAGCAACTACAGCCAAGCAGACTTTGAAAAAGATGGCGCTCGCATCGTGCCGCCTGCGACAGTTCGCACCGGCAGCTTTGTAGGTAATAATGTGGTTGTTATGCCAAGTTACGTCAACATAGGTGCTTACGTTGATGAAGGCACTATGGTAGATACGTGGGCAACTGTTGGCTCATGTGCTCAGATAGGTAAAAATGTCCATTTATCTGGTGGTGTTGGAATTGGTGGTGTTTTAGAGCCACTTCAAGCTGGCCCAACAATCATTGAAGACAACTGTTTTATCGGTGCTCGTTCTGAAATCGTAGAAGGCGTTGTTGTTGAAGAAGGCAGTGTTATTTCGATGGGTGTTTACATTGGTCAAAGCACAAAGATTTTTGATCGTGAAACCGGTGAAGTTCACTATGGCCGCGTGCCAGCTGGTTCAGTTGTTGTACCGGGCAATATTCCTTCAAAATGTGGTACATATAGCTTGTACGCTGCCATTATCGTTAAAAAAGTAGATGCTAAAACATTAGCAAAAACAGGTATTAACGAACTACTTCGTTCAGTAGAATAAGTTCAGTTTACTGTTATACAAAAAAGCGCCCCTACGGCGCTTTTTTTCTTACTCAATCAGTGATTGAGGCCAATCTAATTGGCGCATAACATCAAGCCACTGTTGGTCAAGCGGCGCTGTTATAGATATCTCTCGCTGCGCTACAGGATGAACAAACGACAACGATAATGCATGTAGCATTAATCGTCTAAAACCAAACTGCTGCGCGAAAAACGGGTTGTGTTTGTTGTCGCCATAATTTACATCGCCAATAATCGGATATCTTAAATGCGCTAAATGTCGTCTTATTTGATGTCGACGGCCTGTTTTAGGATACATTGCCATAAGGCTATAGCGCACCGTTTGGTATTTGCCTAGTGGTTTATCAATAACCGCTGTTGCCAAGTTTTTATATTCCGTTTGCGCTTCTTGGGGCGCTTTATCTTCGCTGACATATTTGTCACCAATTTTATCGAGCTTTTCTTTTAATGCGTAATCAACAATGTCCTCGCCTAACAGGTGACCTCTTACCATAGCAATGTAATGCTTTTTTATCCGTCTATCAGTAAATTGTTCGTTCAAATCCCTGGCTACCTCAGGCGATAAAGCGAACACCAGGATGCCAGATGTAGCTCTATCTAAACGATGCACAGGATAAACATATTGTCCGATTAAATCTCGCACCAGCTGAACCATAAAAAAGCATTCTGCTTTATCTAAAAAGCTGCGATGAACAAAGATACCTGACGGTTTATTTACCGCCACAATATGTTCATCTTGATAGAGAATGGAGATATCGGGCTTTTCTGTGATCACATCAGTCATGCGCTTGCCCCGATAACAAGCTATCAATGGCGGTAATATCAGCCACTAGTTTTGCACCTGCTTTGTGATCTTTGAAAACTTGTTCGGCAATGGGCGATACCGCAATATTCATTGGTAAAGGTTGCTCGTTAAGCGCCAAAACAGTCAATTTTTCGATAAACACAAACTGCAGCCATTGCTGCAATGTCATGGTGTCGATGCAAAAGGGTTGTTGGCTTGCAAGTTGCTGCGGCGTCGGCGCTATATCTGCCCACAAGTCGGCCTGTTTTAGCGTTGTTTCAAGCCGTGCTAAGTCAGTTAAAAGCTGTTGGTGTAAAGTCTGCATAGCGAGCGTTTGTGTTGCCCTGTACGTTTGAGTTGTCGCATTAATATTATCTCGTAGTTTACACAGTATTTGTAGCTTAATTTGCGACGCTTCATGATATACTCTGCAAAATTTTAAGTGCGCTGCGCATAGTCATGAACTCCATAGAAACAATCACAGAGCTTTTGCAATTATCAAACTGCCAATACCGCGTGTACGATATCGGCCGCAATATTAATAAAATAACAAAAGAGCAATTTGAAAAGTTAGAGCACAATCAAGTGCCCTACCCATATCCCATGCAAGGACATGCTCATTTAGCCATCGCGTTTTGGCAAAAGCAATCTGTGCAGCTTTACATTTGGTTCGTAAAGCTTCCTTTAGATGAGCGTAGTTTGCTGGTACAAGCGTCTCGCAACCACTTTTTAGCCATCATACTTGAAGCGCTGGGTAGTGATTTAACTAAAGATCCTACAGAGCACCAACAAGAATTGTTGAATGCTAATCCATACCACTTTACGCCAGCGCAATACAAACTTGCGTCGTTAAATAGCCTAATTTCTATCGCCTTGAAGAAGAATGCGTCCGTCTATTTTGAGCACTGCCAAGAGTATTTACAGAATAAAGACTGGCCAAATTGGCACAACATAGGTGTTCAAGGCATTGCCGATTATGTCGCGCGTATTGACGATGAGAACCTTGCCTCGACGCTTGAAGTATCGTTACCACATTTGCCCAAACAAGTGCTCTATCCGCTATGTAGTGCAATGGAAAACCAAACATTGCCGTTAACGCTTATTCAAGCGATTGCATTACAAATTGAGCAATGCGATTTAACCGAGGAACAAGAGAAAGCGATTCATTTGTTAAGAGCGCTGTCGGCAAGTGCAACACATATGCATGTGACATCACTTGTAGATAATCTGCTGAATTTACCTAGCCTAAACGAAGAAATCATTATTACGCTATCTAGCCGCTTGTGGTTGTCGCTTGATTCTGGTGAGAAAATTGCCAAGCTTTTCCAACATGTGTTGCTAGGCAAAGCAGCTGATCTCTTTCCAGCAATTTATAAAGATTTAGTCGCCATTCCAGCAACTCGCGCACATGTATTTTCTTGCATGCGCAGTGAAAACCGCTCTCAAGAGCTAAGCAAAGCCATTGGTCAGCTGTTTAATCAAGGAACGTAGTTATGCTATCAAATGTCTATTTGTTGTTATTTATATTCATTGTTTGTTGGTACTTTATCTACATGCGCCAAGTCGCTGAAGCAGGCCGTAAACATGGCATTCGATACTGTCAAATGAATAAGCTGCAGTTTATTTCCATTGCCAGAAGAAAAAGTCGTTTAACCTTTACTAAGCAAGATGGCCTCTATTGGCGTAGTATTTTTGACGTTGAGATGAGTGGTGATGGCGAATCTAGCTTTACAGGTACCATGATTTTAAAAGGGCAAAAATTGAAAGATTTTCAATTGCCTGCATATAAAATTCATTAATTTCATTCATTGCTTTAAACGCTAGACACATATTATTCAACATAGATTGGCACAAAATCTAAATTTGCCACTGACAAGCCACAAATTATTCGGTAATCTGTGGCCTCTTCACCTGAATTTACCGCGAAGAATAAGCGCATATCAGGATGTGTAAAAACACAAAGTTCGGTAAACGTTGTAGTATTTTGGAGGAAATGTGAACCCCTTACTTTCATTGTTCTGTATTAAAGGTTTCGATAACAGAAGTCGATTTTTTACCATCAGTAGCTGTGTCTACGTTGGTTTTATAGTATTAACCGCACTATTTCCTAACAGTACTCTTATTCCTATTTGGATACTCTTGTTCGCACTTGTTCCGTTGGCGTGTTCTACAAAACGCCGTTTAAATGATGCAGAGCTCAATCAAAAGTGGATCTTTGCCCCTACTGTATCGTTTTTTGTCGCTGGGGTTATTATTGCTTTTGCAGAACATCATAGCGTGTATTGGTTGTTGTTCTTCCCTATTGTGCTCTCTAGCGTGTTATTAACCTACCCTAGCAAACGTAATCGTCATTACGTGCAAGGTTACAACGGCCCTGTAGATATGTCTGCCTTTGATCATCAAGCCAAGCAAAGTAAACGACATGCCAGTCGCGTTGAACCAAGTTTAGCGACGCAATCAAATGACACTACGTTGTTAGAGACCTCTTTTGAAAACAGACTCTCACAAGCCGACGCTTATTTGCAAAGCAAAGAAAGTCAGCAAGCCACCACTAATCCAGATTTTGGCGAATTGGTCAGAACAAAATTACTGGGTAACAAGAATGCAGCCTTTACGATTATTGTTGTTGCCGGGTTGATTGTTGCCGGTGTTATTATTACGTCTATCGCTGCCGCCGTATCGGGTGATGCAACACCAACAGAAAACAATGAAAGCAATGTTGAACAAGTTGTAACGCAAGTCGCCATGATCAGAGACAACCCATTGGCGATGCCAGACGACTACACACTGTATTTTTCTGAGCATCAAGGTTTGATATTCCATTGGCAAGGTGAAACAGCAAGCAACGCCGAGTATTGGACGCTAGCAACTGGTTTGGGTGATGAGGAATGTACAGAGCTCAACTTCCAAAACAAAGAGAAGTATCGTCCATTAACCGTAAGCGTTGAGAATGGCATCAATTACTACGCAGTCTTCTCACCTATTGATACACAGCCAATATTACAAAGCTTGGCATTTAGAGGGCGTTTCGAATTGTGTGGTTACAAGTTCTCACTTAAAGGTAGTCAAAAAGCGCTTGGTAAAAACCCAAGTTATAACAACTTCATTGAGTACTAGCTTCCCTAAAGACTTAGATAAACAAAAAGGCGCTTTAAAAGCGCCTTTTTTAGGTAAAAAAAACGCGACCCGAAGGTCGCATTTTATAACTAGCTTAAATTATATTTGCATCCGGCAATTATATTGATTCCCGCGCAATCCGTAGCGACGTCCTTGGTAATCCCTTAAACGATTCCTTGATCCTTCTATCACCAACCTTGGTTTCCTAGTAATCCTTTAGCTACGTATCCTACGATGAATCCTTAACAGTTTGATCCCTAAACCTATCCATATACGCGACATTCTTGTCACCTGCTATTCCAATAGCCTCCTTGGCGTATTCCGTTGTGCCAACTCATCCTGAGCAATGTCTTCCTGACAGTTGTTATATTACGTGTTTACTCGATTTTGCTAAGATATGTTTTCAAAAAAATTCTCAACTTTATAAGCCTTACAAACCTGAAAATAAGCTGAACCCCTTTAAAATCAATAGAAAAGAAGGTTTTTCATATTTTCAGACTACGGTAAATAAACGTTATTTCTTACACCCGTGTAAGACATGTCTCACAAACACCTTTCTTTTTTGTAACCCAGCGATATTTAAAGCCGATGAAATATTCAACAATTTTGCGTTAACGCTAACTTTAACAAACCTTGTTTACAGTTTTGTTACAAACTATCAGTTATTGTCGATTAGGGGAAATGAGCCGATTTCCACAACACAGCAGCTGTAGTGTTGAATTAGGCAACGCATTTAAATTGGGGTTATTGTTCTAAGAAATTAGCAATGTTTTAAAAGGAGGGAATTGGTTTTTTAGTCATTGTGCCATGAGCTATGAAGATTATTCAGTACCACATAAGCAACGTTACAAGTGTAGAAGTTAAAAAAGGGGAACTTCCCCTTTTCTATAGTCGCATTTCAGGAACGAACTCAGGTACTATAAGCTCCCCTGCGGTCAAAGCCTCAATTTCCGATACAGAGACGCCTGGCGCTCGTTCTAACAGATGAAACTTGCCTCCTTTAATTTCCAGGTAAGCTAGGTCTGTTAAAACTTTACTAATGCACCCTTTACCAGTTAGCGGCAAAGAGCAAGAGGACAATAGCTTAGATTCGCCATGTTTTGATGCATGTGTCATGGTCACAATAATATTATCTGCTCCTGCAACTAAGTCCATAGCACCACCCATACCCTTTATTAACTTGCCCGGTATCATGTAGGAAGCAATATTGCCCTCAACATCAACTTCAAAAGCGCCAAGCACCGTTAAATCTACGTGACCACCACGAATCATTGCAAATGACTCTGCAGAGTCAAACAAGGCTGCACCAGAAACCATGGTAACGGTCTGTTTACCTGCATTGATTAAATCAGCATCTACTTCCTCATCCAACGGAAACTGCCCCATACCGAGTAAACCATTTTCTGACTGAAGCATAACTTCCATACCTTCGGGAACAAAATTTGCAACTAAAGTTGGTATGCCTATCCCCAGATTTACGTAGTAGCCATCTTCAATTTCTTGTGCAACACGTTGCGCCATTTGCTCTCTTGTTAAAGCCATTTATTACTCCTACGCTTCGCGAATTGTTCTTTGCTCAATCACTTTTTCAAAAGAGCCTTTAATTAATCGATTAACATAAATACCCGGGGTATGTATTTCATCAGGATCTAAGCTGCCAACAGGAACGATTTCTTCTACCTCTACCACCGTAACCTTTCCAGCCATTGCCGCCAACGGATTAAAATTTCTTGCCGTTTTACGAAACACCAAGTTACCGTTGGTATCGGCCTTCCATGCTTTTACTAAAGCAAAATCTCCCACGATACTCTCTTCCAACACGTAGTGTTTGCCGTTAAAAACTTTTGTTTCTTTTCCTTCCGCTACAAGCGTTCCGTACCCTGTTGCCGTATAAAACGCCGGGATACCTGCGCCACCAGCACGCATTTTTTCAGCCAGCGTTCCTTGTGGTGTTAACTCTACGTCTAATTCTCCGCTCATCATTTGTCGTTCAAACTCTGCGTTTTCCCCAACGTATGAAGCAACCATTTTCTTTATTTGTTTTTGTTGCAACAAAATACCCAGGCCATATTCCTGTGTACCGCAATTATTAGACACAACAGTAAGCCCAGAAGTACCTTTGCGTTTAACTTCTTTAATGAGATTTTCTGGAATGCCACATAAGCCGAAGCCACCAGCGACAATAGTCATACCGTCTTCTAGCCCAGATAGTGCATCTTGGTAGTTTTTTACTACTTTATTGAAACCGGACATATCGCCCTCCCCTAGTAATTCGCGACTCAGTATTGCGATTAACCTAGGGGGCTTCAATTGATTATTTTGGAGGTATTGTTAAGAAAATCTCAATTAGGGGTTGCGCAGCGGCGATAACTGAGGGTCATTGGTGACTTGTTCAATCAGCCATTGTTGAAACACTTTAATTTTCTTTAAATGTGATTTTTCTTTGCGACAAACGAAATACCATGCAGACGTGTGCATTGTTCTAAGCTCGGGGTACAACTCAACCAACATGCCAGAAGCTATTTCATTAGCGATATAAGGCTGCATTCCCATTGAGACCCCCATACCTTGCAATGCCGTTGTTAACGCGTGATCATAGCTGTCAAACTGTAAACCTGAATCTGGGTCTATGCCTTCTATCCCCGCATTTTCAAGCCATATGGGCCAATCGTGTTTAGAAGGATAGACTTGCAATATAGTCTCATTTTTAAGTTCTTCTACCTGTTTAAGTTCTGGCTTTTCTTCAAGTAACCTTGGACTACAAACAGGGAACAATTCACTAGTAAATAAATAACAATAGTCAAGTTCTGGTAATGTGTTACCGCCTATCTTAATACACGCATCCACGTCGCTATGCATAAAATCCACATCCTCATGTGAAGTGTGCAAGCGTACGTTAATTTCAGGGTGTTTTTGCTGAAAATCTGGCAGACGAGGAATCAGCCAACGAATGGCAATTGTTGAGTAAAGTTGAACAGTAATATTGTTAGAATCTTGAGGCTTAAGAATAGCCAATGTGCCATCAGAAATTCTATCAAGCGCATCTCGAATAATGGGATAGTACTTCTTTGACGTTTCCGTTAGCTCTATCGTCCTAGCATGACGATGAAAGAGTTCAACGTTCATATATGACTCAAGCTGTTTTATCTGGTGGCTAATTGCCGACACTGATACACAGAGTTCCTCTGCAGCGCCGTGAAACGAGCCATTTCTTGCTGTTGCTTCAAAATATTTGAGTGCGTTTAAAGGTGGGATCTTACGCATATTGTTATTTTAAATCCCCTAACTGTTGAGTAAATCTCAATGTAATGGTGAAATTTTGAATTGTCAAAACAAAAATCTAATGACAATATGAAGAAATCATAACAATAAAAATCTTGCCTAGTCGCTATGAATACATCTTCAAACCAACTCAATACTCTCCTTAAACGCGCACAATCATTTGCTATGGAAAAGCGTTATAAAGAGGCTATAGAGCAGGCAAAGGAGGTGCTAACTCACGATAAAAGTAACATCGACGCAACAATGCTTTTAGCAATTTGCCTTGATAAACAAGGTGATAGCCAAAGTGCTGCCAAAGCGTTGGCATCGATTATAAAAACTCAACCCTCTTTTATTGCCGCGTACATTTTGTTAATTCAAATTGATGCGAGGCATCAAGCCTATGAAAGCGCAGCACGTATCGCTCAGTCAGCTTTAAAATATGCACCACAGCACCCTACATTATGGTTGGAACTTAGCAAGGCACTACAACACACTAATGCTCATGAAAAAGCAGACAATGCGTATAAAAATTATTTACTTCATAGCGCATCTCACCCTCTTCTCAAACAGAGTTTAGCCGCTTTTTTTGACAACGAATTAGCCAAATCGGAGCGTTTAGTCAGGGAATATTTAGTTAAACACCCCAAAGATGTGAGTGCAATACGCTTGTTAGCAGAAATAGCCATTAACTTAGGCATATTAGGTGAAGCGCAAACCTTGCTTGAGCGCGCCTTGACCATAGCGCCGAGCTATCACTTAGCAAGGCTAAACTATGCACATACGCTTAATAAACGTGAAAAAAGTGCACTAGCGCTCAAACAAATAGCTATTCTCGAAAAGCATCAGCCAAATCATTTACCTGTGATGACAGTTAAAGCCGCAGTATTGATCAAATTAGGCGACTACAGGGAAGCAGCTCAGCTATATGATGAAATATTGCAAAAGCAACCAAGCAATCCCGCTCTATGGAGCTCCAGTGGGCACGCAGAAAAAACCCTAGGCAATCAAGAAAAAGCCATTGCCGCATATCAAAAGGCAATTGCACTTAATCCACTTTATGGGGAGCCGTATTGGAGTCTAGCTAATTTAAAGACTTACGTTTTTGACGAGCAAGAAATAGCGCAAATGAAAGACTGTTTAAGGCGCCTTAACGCCGAGCAAATAGACGATAAAGCACATATTCATTTTTCTTTGGGTAAAGCGTTGGAAAACAAGAAAGCTATTGATGATGCTTTTTACCACTATCAACAAGGCAATGCACTCAAGCGCAAAACTGAACCTTATAATGCCAATCAAACGACATCGTTGGTTTCTCGTAACAAAACTTTTTTCTCTGATTTTGCTAAGCAAAGCCAACAAGAAAATCAGGTAACGCCAATATTTATAGTTGGTTTACCTCGTTCCGGGTCGACCTTGTTAGAACAAGTAATCTCTTCCCATTCCCTTGTAGATGGAACTAAAGAGTTGCCCGATATCATGGCTATTGCTCGCCAACTCGGTAATAGAGTGAAGAAACATGACCAAGATATGTACCCTACTGCCCTTGGCACATTGTCCTTGCAAGCATTAGCTGAATTAGGAAGCACATACTTAGATGGTACGTTGCCACATCGCAATAATGCACCATTTTTTATTGACAAAATGCCCAATAATTTTCTTCACATCGGTCTGATAAAAACGATTTTGCCCAACGCAAAAATCATTGATGCAAGGCGAGATCCAACGGCTACCTGTTTTAGCTGCTTCAAACAGTTGTTTGCAACAGGGCAAGCTTATACAAATGATCTTTCTGACCTTAAGAAATATTATCAAGATTATCTGGAGTTAATGGCATTTTGGCAGGAAAAATACCCTCAAGACGTCTTAACAGTGCAATATGAAAATGTTGTAGAAAATACCGAACAAAGCATCAAAGAAATACTCAAGTTTATTGGTTTGCCGTTTGAACAACAGTGTTTAGATTTTCATAAAAACAAACGTGCTGTCGCCACTGCTAGTTCAGAGCAGGTTCGCCAACCTATTAATACTAAAGGGCTGAATGCCTGGCTACCATTCAAACCTTTCTTGTCAGAGATTATTGATATTCAATCGCCTTAAAAAAAACTAAACGCACACCGCAAAATCAGAAATTGTTTAGTAGCGACATCTTGCTAGTCTCTATAGTCGGTAAAACACCGTTGTGCTTAAACAAAAACAATAACTGAGCACATATTACAACAAAAAAAATAATAATCGCGGGGAGCTAGCTACATGCAAAGCAATCTTAACAAAGCACAAAGGCTTGAAAAAAGCCGTTTGTCACAGGCGATAAAGTCATCCTTTAACAACAAAGCCATTTCAACGTTGTTAGTCGGTGGTATGGCTTTTGCGCCCGTGTCCAATTCGTTTGCACAGGAAACAGAAGTACAGAATGAAGATACCAACGGTATTGAAGTAATCGAAGTAACCTCTCGCAAGCGTTCAGAGAGTATTCAAAGTGTACCAACAAGCGTTCAAGCGTTGTCTTCGACACAACTTGAACAATTAGGTATTCAAAGTTTTGAAGACTATGCAACCATGCTACCAAGTTTATCTTATAGCAGTGGAGGTCCGGGTTTAGCGCAAGTATATATGCGCGGAGCATCTGATGGTGGCGATGGCAATGCATCGGGGTCGCAACCGAGTGTTGCCATATATCTTGATGAGCAACCCGTTACAGCAATTGGACGTAATCTAGATTTGCATGTCTATGACATTGAACGTGTCGAAGCACTTGCTGGCCCGCAAAGTACCCTATTTGGTGCTAGTTCTCAGTCAGGTACATTGCGTATCATTACAAACAAGCCAACCGCGGACGATTTCGAAGGTGGCGCAAATCTCGATGTTGGTTCAACCTCAAATGGCGAAATAAGTCACACAGTAGAGGGTTTTGTTAACCTGCCTTTGGGTGAAGATTCCGCACTAAGACTAGTCGCTTGGAACAAACACGAAGGTGGTTTTATTGACAACGTGCCTGGCACGCATACGTCCGGTTTGTTTGTAAATGGCGGAAATTTTGAACTAGCAACAAATACCAATGATGCTTTGGTAGAAGAAGACTTTAATGATTTGGATAATCTAGGTGGTCGCGCTGCGTTTAAAACACAGCTAACCGACGATTGGGAAGTTATCCTAGGCGCGATCTATCAAAACCAAGAGACAAGTGGTGTTTGGTTTCACGATCCAGAAAACCCTAACGGAGAAATTGGCGATTTAGAAGTACAGCGCTTCAATCCCGATAGCATGAAAGATGAGTTTTTACAGACGTCAATCAACGTAACTGGTGATTTAGGCAGTGCCGAGGTAATTTATGCCGGTTCATTTATGGACCGAGACGTAGAGTACTACAGCGACTATTCTGACTACTCAGATTACTACTCAACAAGCTGGATTCAATACTACGGCTGTGAATATTACGGTACAGCGACGCAAGATTGTACCAATATGATGATTGCCTACAACGACGATAATAAATACAAGCGAAATACTCATGAGCTTCGTATTCAAAGCACCTATGAAGGTGCATTACAGTACATTGTTGGTCTTTACTCTGAAGATTCAAGCCACACCTATCGCCAAGAATGGGTGATGGAAGGCATGGCAAAAGGGCCAGACTTTGAACAATTTGGCGTGCCAGATCTTTGGTATCTTACCGATCAAGTTCGTGAAGACAATCAAGTCGCGATTTTTGGTGAGCTAAGTTATGACGTCACAGACGCATTATCTATCACCTTGGGTGGCCGTTACTTCAAAAATGATAGTTCACTTGCAGGTGTCTCCGGTTATGGCGCTATTGCCCCTGGATTCCCTATCATTTCCGTCGACAGCAGCGTTGATGATAGCGGCAGCACATTAAAAGCAAATGCAAGCTATCAGTTAGACGATAGAAAATTAATTTATCTCACTTATTCAGAGGGCTATCGCCCGGGCGGACTGAACCGAGACGAAACTAACGTCGTGCCTCGTGTTTACAATTCTGATTTTGTTGAAAATATCGAATTTGGTTGGAAAGCCATGACCGATGATCAACGTCTGAAATTTAACGGTGCAGTCTATTCAATGGACTGGACTGATATGCAATTAACTAAGTTTGATTCGTCATTTGGTTCACCTGTAGGACTAACAATAAATGTATCAAATGCGAACATACTTGGTATAGAAACAGATATAACCTACCTATTAACTGATGACTTCCAGTTGAGTTTTGCGGCTAATTACAACCAAGCAGAACTGACAGAAGATCTTGTAGTAGGAAGCAATATATCACCAAAAGGAACCGCATTACCTAATGTGCCTGAGTTTAAAGCTAACGTAACTGGTCGTTACAATTTTGAACTAGCAAGCTATTTAGGACATGCGCAATTTGTTGTTGCTCATATTGGTGAACGACAAGATGACATCTTTAAGTATACCGGCGGCGACACAAGTACCGATGTCCGAGATACGTTAGCTGCATACAACTTAGTTAACCTAAGTGTGGGCTTTGAAAAAGATGCATGGAAGGCGTCTCTTTATGTAAACAACCTAACAGATGAACGAGCTGAACTAACCAAAGGTGGTGCGAGCTGGGATTCGACAATTACTGTCAATCGACCGCGTACCATTGGCGTTACGTTTAGTTATTTATTTGAATAAGCTGTTAAGTAGTCGCTGCGGCGAGGTCTCCCCCTCGCTGTGGCAGTTTTCTAAGGATAATCTATGTTAGAAACATCGATTAAATTTGAACAAGATTTTGTTGCATTAATTTCTGCTGGTGCTAGTGGAATTGGCAAAGTTGTTGCAGAAACCTTGTTATCTATGGGTGCTCGCGTCCATATATGCGATATAAGCGCAGAAGCTATTGAATCGTTCTTAGCTAAAAACCCTGATGCATCAGCAACATTATGCGATGTTGCTGATTTTAAACAGGTAGAAGCTGTATATAGAGATTTAAACGACAAATATGGCAAGCTAGATTTACTTGTAAACAATGCTGGTATCGCAGGCCCTACCGCGAAAGTGGAAGATATCGACGTTGATAATTGGCAACAAACGATTGATGTTGATTTGAATGCGCAATTTTATTTCACTAAGCTGGCTGTGCCGATGTTAAAACAAAACGGCAGTGGCAGCATTATCAACGTTTCGTCTAATGCAGCCTTCTTTGGTTTTCCATTGCGCTCGCCATACACAGCGTCCAAATGGGCACTTATTGGCCTAACGAAAACATGGGCGATGGAACTTGGTCCTGACAACATCAGAGTCAATGCTGTATGTCCAGGTAGCGTAAAAGGCCCAAGAATTGATGGCGTTATTGAGCGCGATGCTAAAGAGCGCGGCGCTACGGCGGAAGAAGTAAGACACATTTATCAATTGCAAAGCTCGATGCGATTGTTTGTAGGCCCTGAAGATGTAGCAAACATGATTGCATTTTTAGCATCACCTTTAGGGGCATGTATTTCAGGTCAAGCGATTGGGCTTGACGGTCATACTGAAAGTTTATCTAACAATATTTAATGACCACACAGTAGGAGATAAAAATGAAAGCTGCTTGGTTCGAATCCTTTGGCAAACCAGCTGATTCACTAATCATTGGCGAAATAGACACGCCAACAGCCGGCCCTGGTGAAGTTCTAGTGCGCATGCACACGTCAGGTGTAAACCCATCAGATACTAAAAAGCGCGATGGTGCTTTCCCTAACCTTTTAGACGGTGGATTGGTGATCCCACATAGCGATGGCGCTGGTATCATTGAAGCGGTCGGTGAAGGCGTTGATACTGGCCGAATCGGCGAACGCGTCTGGCTTTATCAGGCCCAATTTGGCCGTCGCTTAGGCACGGCGGCGCAGTATGTTGCTATTGATGCTAGCAGAGCACCAAAACTTCCAGAGCAAGCGTCTTTTGCTGTAGGCGCAGTATTGGGCATTCCTGTAATGACAGCACACCGATGTGTATTTGCTGATGGTGATGTTAAAGGTCAAACAATACTCGTTACCGGCGGTGCAGGCCGCGTTGGATACTACGCTATTCAATGGGCAAAACGCGCTGGAGCGACTGTTATCGCTACAGCAAGTAACGACGCTGACAAAGAATTATGCCTTTCTTTAGGTGCAGACCACGTTGTTAACCACCGTTCAGAAAACTGGTCGGCTGACGTAGTTACAGCAAATGGCGGTGATAAAATCGATCGCGTAGTTGAAGTTGAATTTGGTCAAAACTTGCCAGAAGTACTCAACTGTATTCGCGTTGGTGGCGTTATTGCGACCTACTCTTCTGTTGTAGTACCTGAACCGCAACTACCATTTAAGCATATGATGTTTATGGATTTAACATTGCGTTTAGTGATTGTGTATGCAATGCCAGAATCAGCGAAACAAGACGCAATAGCCGATATAGACGCAGTATTGACCAACGATGAATTTAGTCATCGTATCGCTCACGAAGTGAGCTTAGACGATATTGTTAAATCACATGAGCTAATCGAAGCCGGTGGTTTTGGTGGCTGCGTTGTCGTTAACATCGACTAATCCATAAAGGTAATATAACTATGGCACTTAAAACTTTTTTCCTCATTTCCGGTTTATGTTTTAGTGCTATAGTTTTTCCACAAGAATCGCTTCAAAAAAATCAAACACAAGTTGCCACCGCTCACACCCTATATGAAGGCAAAGTAAGTAATCAAAATACCAATGTAATCAGTTTCAAAGGTATTGCTTATGCAAAGCCTCCTGTTGGCCCTTTGCGTTGGAAAAAGCCACAACCCATTTCTCAGTACCCTAAGGTAACGTTAGCAGATACCTTTAAAAGCGCATGTTATCAAGACGATTACAATATTGATTGGTACAAGGATGTTGCTAGTCGTTTTGGTAAAAATGATCTGGTTATGTCGATGCCTAACGTGAGCGAAGACTGTTTGTATTTAAATATTTGGAAGCCCCTTAATACAAACCTTTCGCCTCTACCTGTTATGGTATGGATACACGGTGGTAGCAACAAGGCTGGTTGGTCTTATGAACCTAATTACCTAGGGCACAATCTTGCGGAAAAAGGGAATGTCATCGTAATTAGTGTTGCCTACAGGTTAGGCGTATTTGGTTTCCTCGCCCATTCGCAGTTTAATCAGTCTGATGGCAAAGCAAATTTTGCCTTGCATGATCAAATTGCAGCGCTGCATTGGATAAAACAAAACATTTCAGCTTTTGGTGGCGACGCCAACAATATCACCCTATTTGGAGAAAGTGCAGGCGCTGCAAACATAGGTTATCTGATGGCAATACCTTCAGCTAACCAACTATTCAACAAAGCAATAAGCCAAAGTGGTGCTTTTCAATTACTAGCGAACAGTGATTTACGTGAAGCACAAAGCGTGGGTAACAAACTTTCTAAACAACTAAGTAGCCCAAGTATAGAGCATTTAAGAACGGTTCCTGCAGAAACAGTTTGGCAGGCAATGAAGCAGATCGCACCAGATTATGACTACCGAGCGATCGTCGATAACGAGTTATTTGTCGATACACCGCAAAAGCAGTTTGCTAATCAATCTTCTCAGTCACTTCTGATTGGGACAAACTTAAATGAATTTCTAATGTATCAAGAAGCAGGTGATACAGCACCTGTGTTCGACAGTAAAATATCCAGTAAAACAGCACAAGCACTGATACTAGAAAAATTTAATAAGATTAAAGATAAGCGTTTAGCTTTGGATTGGTTTGATAACTTTCAATACATGGCATGCTCTAGCGCTATCTTGGCAAACGCAGTTAATCAGCAAGGTGGTAAAGCCTGGTTGTATCGATTTGATCGCGTGCGCGAAGGTGGCGAAGCGATTAAAGCTTATCACGGTGCTGAAATCCCCTATGTTTTTGATAGCCACGATAGTTGGCTGCCAACAAACAAAGCAGATACTACTCTTACGGATATCATGATGAAGGCGTGGGTTACGTTTGCAAAGACAGGATCTCCTCAGTCAATGCCATTAATGAGCGATTGGTTGCCATACACATTTGAACAGCCAAGCATGTTCGTATTTGATGAAAAATCTGTACTATCAGGCTATGCTGACAGC
Source organism: Thalassotalea agarivorans (assembly GCF_030295955.1). NCBI lineage: Bacteria > Pseudomonadati > Pseudomonadota > Gammaproteobacteria > Alteromonadales > Colwelliaceae > Thalassotalea > Thalassotalea agarivorans. The sequence goes on along the minus strand of NZ_AP027363.1, from coordinate 1,429,871 downwards.
AACTTGTGTCAGCAATTAGAACCCATTTATCTCAACTAAAAACACCAGCAGTATCGGATTATAATAATGATAAAAAATCTCTCTCAATTAGACCGTCCTATGTTTTTAACCACGATAGGAGTTATCCTACTCGTGACCTTACCTATTTTTATCTTTAGAGAAACCGCAGGCCCGGTTATTACCAATTTATTCAATAGCTTAACCAATAAATTTGGCTGGCTTTATCAATGGTATGCTGTGCTTGCCCTAGGCTTTTTACTGTGGCTGGCATTTAGTCGATATGGCGCAATTAAACTGAGTAGCAAAGACACTGATACTCCCGATTACAGTACATTGACATGGATCACCATGATATTTTGCGCTGGGGTTGGTGCAGGCCTTCTATATTGGGCAGTTATCGAATGGTCTTATTATTTAAAAACACCACCTATGGGTTTGGATCCAGAATCTGCAAAAGCAAAAGAATGGGCAGCGACCTACCCGCTATTTCACTGGGGTGTGAGTGCTTGGGCAATCTATTGTTTACCAGCAATAGCTATCGCTTATCCCTTTTACAAACGCCAAGTTCCTTTTTTACGTCTAAGCACAAGCTGTGGTTATTTCTATACAGAACAACAAGCCAAGCAAGCAGGTGGCACTAAAGGCCGTATTATCGATTTCTTATATATGCTCAGTCTGATTGGCGGTGCCGGTACGTCACTTGGCTTGTCTACGCCCATGATAGCAGCGAACATAGCTGAATTACTTGGTGTTCATCACGATATAATTCTAGAGATTAGCGTTGTATTACTCTGTGTTGCCATTTTTGGTACTAGTGCCTACTTGGGTCTAGATAGAGGCTTCAAAAGTTTGTCGGAATTCAATCTTATTATTACGTTTGCCCTACTCTTTTTCGTGTTAGCCGTCGGCCCTACATTATTCATCTTAAAAACTGGCACCAATAGTATTGGCATCATGGTGCAAAACTTTTTTGCCATGAGTTTTTGGACTGATCCCATAGACAAAGGGAGTTTTGTCGAAAATTGGACCGTATTTTATTGGGCGTGGTGGGTTGCCTATGGACCGTTTGTTGGTTTGTTTGTTACTCGCATATCGAGAGGGCGTACAATAAAACAACTGATATTGGGTATGCTTTGTTTTGGCAGCTTAGGTGCATGGTTGTTTTTCGTTGTTTTCGGCAACTATGCGCTTAATCTGCAACTTTCAGGGATGCTCGATATCAATACAATTATTGCGCAAGCCGGCGAAGCTACAGCCATTACGCAAATATTGCTAGCGTTACCTTTTGGTAAATTTGCCGTGTTTTTGTTTGCTGTCGTATCGATTGTTTTCTTGGTGACAACATATGATTCTGCTTCCTACACATTGGCTTCCGTAACCACAAAGTCATTGCGAGAAGGCGAAAACCCGCAGCGCTGGAACAGGCTATTTTGGGCATGTGCATTGGGTGTGGTACCAATCGCACTCATGTCAGTAGATGGCGGTATAAAAGTAATTTTATCAACGACGATAGTAGTGTCCTTACCGCTGCTTATTGTAGGCGCTTTAATGAGTTATTCCCTCTTGAAAATGATTCAACAGGACAACCCAAAAATAAAACGGTAGAACCAACAATCTATCTACCAGGCCATAGCTAACCTAGCTATGGCCTGATGAAAATTCACCTAGACAACTTGTTCTGTTAAAAAAAACTAAACGATACTTAAAAATATATGATTTGTTTTGTCGGTTAAAACCACCTACTTTTATAACGTATAAAATACTAATAATAATGGTGCCGTATTCGTGCGTTTTTTATTTTTTCCAGTACTAGTTCTCATATTCAGTTTCTCGCAGATGTCATGCCAAACAACCGTCAAAGGGGCCCAAGTAGACGAACAAAACAGCATATATATTCCCGCTCAACATGAGTTAATAGCCGAGCAAGGACGTTGGTTAGATTCGGGCAAAACGGCAAAGCAAATTGGTTGGGCTGGTAGTACCCTAGATATAAAATTTACTGGCTCAAAGCTATTTTTGGAAATAGATACTGGCGATCATTATGAATACTTTAGGCTTGTACTCAATCAACAGTACGTGGGTGAACCATTCAAAGTAAACCCAGGCAAGCAACGCATTTTATTGGTTGAAAATTTACCCAGAAATCGTATTCACCAAGTCACACTTGTCAAAGAAACTTTTTACGGCGACCTATCAACCATTTACGGCTTCTTTATTGAAGGTGGCGATATTCACCCTGCTCCGCAACCTAAATCGAAAACAATTTTTTACTTCGGTGATTCCAACATGGACGGTACGTCACTGTACAGCGAGAAAGACTCAGGTGAATCTGGTGCCTATTACGCTTACCCGCACATGGTTGGTCGAATGTTGAATGCCAATGTACAAGTGCAAGCACTTGGCGGCGCAACATTAGACGAAAATGGTTTTAATAACGTACTTAATTTTATCGATAAAGCTGACAAGTCTACTAACGATGAGCGATATCAGGATGTTGTTCAGCCAGATGTTATTGTGGTTAATTCCGGTGCTAACGATATATATAAAATTGGTAAAAGTGGTGCGTCGTTGCAAGCGGCAATGGAAGAACGGTTTGGCGATGTTGTTGCCAAATTGCGCACTAGATACGGTTCAAAGCCTTATATTGTTTTGTACAACGCATACGGTTGGAACGACAACGAGCCCGCTAATTATACTAAGTCTTTTGTGCAATCGTTGGGTGACGATAGAGTATCAGCATTACATTACCCTTGGATATGGGAACAGTGGCACGGTTCGATGGTAGAACATGGCGGTCAAGCCCGACTAATCGCACAACATATTTCTAAGCTATTTAACGACTTACCTATCATTGCAGACGCGGACGTGTTTAACGGTTTTGGCGAGAATGGAGACGTTGCTAACGGCAGTTTTGAATCTAAAGCGCCTGGCAATTTCAATGCTTTTGGTTGGCGTTATGCCGACGATGGCGTCAAACGTATCAAAGATGGCACCGCCCCTCACGGCGAATACTATATCCAATTGAGCGAAAAACAGGAAGTCCATCAAGGAACGGATGCCACTGGCGATTTTAAGCGCGGTAAATTAACTAAAGATACGCTGGTTGAAGTCATTGTCGATGTTAGAGCAGCAGCGCCTGGATCAGAAGCTGAATTATTTGCTGACGCTGAAGCTCAAGCACTTTATCAACGCAAAAACATAGCGACTTTACCCGTGCAACCCACTAAAGAATGGCAAACCGTTAAACATACATTCTTGATTCCGGCAGGCAGCTGGAAATCCTATTTCGGTTTACGCACCACTCGCGGTATAGTGGATTTTGATAATGTCCGCGTTAGCCAAAAAGAAGAAAAATAAATATGAACATCGAAAGTAATTCCGCTGAACAACACGCCATGCAACAAGCTATACAAGCGATGAAAAATGGCGATCCTGCGCGCGCTGAAAAAATTGCTAGTCTGCAACTTCTATCGACCCCGTCTAGTTTGCCATTGTTACAAGTATTGGGACACGCGCTATCTAGGCAAAAGCGCTACAGCGAAGCGCAAAAACAAGTAGAGTTGCTCATTGGCTTAGCTCCAGATTATGCGCCTGCCTACGAAGATATGGGCAGTTTATTGGCGATGCAAGGACAGTTTGCGCCAGCTGTCACCATGTTCGAAAAAGCGTTGCAACTCCAACCTAACTTAAAGCTGTGCCGGCAAAAACTGGCACAAGCGTTAACAGCCTTGGGTAAGGTTGAGGAAGCGAGTAAACATTTTAGTGAATTAACAGATAGAGATGACACAATAGGCAAAGTAGCTAAAGGTGCAGAGCTTTGGAAAAAAGGTCAACTTGACGAAGCCATGGTAATCCTCCGCGAGGTGTTAGCTGAATTTCCAGACAATGTCGATGCGATGCGTTTTATGGCGCTTTGCCACTTTGATAAAGGCACCAATATGTCTGATGCTGAAGCGTTACTAAGAAGAGCGCTCCAAATAGCGCCAGACTTCAAGCAAGGGCTACATACACTAGGGTCTATTTTGCATGAACAAAGTAAATGGCAAGAGGCTGCAAACACTTATAAAAAGCTGTTAGATATTTCTACAGATGATCACCAAGCGTGGCTTGGTTATGCTAACGCCAAAGCTCATGAGGGTGATACTGAAGCTTCTATAGAAGCGTACCAAAAAGCACTTAAACTAAGACATAATGCTCCCGGTGTTCATATGGCTTATGCACATATGTTAAAAACAGTTGGCGAACAGGCACAAGCCCTAGAAGAATACAGGCTATCGATCGCACAAAAACCTGATTTAGGCGAAGCCTTTTGGAGTATGGCGAACTTAAAAATGTTTTCATTTGAGCCTGATGAAGTGGCGCATATGGAAAATCAACTAGCGTCAGATGATTTATCGGCGCAAGCACGCGTTCACTTTAATTTTTCCTTAGGAAAGGCTTTTGAGGACAAAAAACAATACGAAAAGGCCTGGCATCACTACCACCAGGGTAACCAACAACAACGTCAATTGCTGGATTATGATCCAGTAGAATTTGAACTCAATTTAGATGCGATTAAATCTGTATTCAATGAGCAGTTCGTCGCACAGCATGGTGGCCATGGCCATGACGATCCCGCTCCTATTTTTGTTTTAGGGTTGCCGAGAACAGGTTCCACCCTTGTAGAGCAAATTATCGCAAGCCACAGCCAAGTAGAAGGCACCGCAGAGTTGCCAAATATTGGCGCAATAGCGGCCAGTACGGGAAAATATCGCCGTGACCAAAAAGGTTATCCAGAAGCATTACTGGACGCGAACAAACGCGATTGGGGCGCGTATGGCCGCGAATACATTTCGCAAACAAAACATCATCGTGTGTTAAACAAGCGGTATTTCATCGACAAAATGCCTAACAATTTTATGCACATAGGTTGGATCAAAATGATTCTGCCCAATGCCAAAATTATCAATACTAGGCGCTACCCTATCGATAGCTGTTTGGGCGTGTATAAACAGCTCTTTGCACAAGGTCAGAATTTCTCCTATGACATGTTGGAGCTAGCTGAATACTATAAAAACTATGTCGATATTATGGATCATTGGCATGCACTCTTTCCCGGTGAAATATTGGACGTACATTACGAACAAACAGTCGACGACTTACCAAGTCAAGTCTCACGTATATTGGAGTTTTGCGGCCTTGAATTTGAACAAGGCTGCGTAGAATTTTATAAGAACAAACGTCAAGTAAAAACAGCCAGCTCAGAACAAGTGAGAAAGCCTATCTACAAAAGCGCGCTCAATTTGTCTCAGCAGTATGGCGACGCACTCTCACTTTGGCACCAAGAACTTGCTCCTGTAATTGATAAATTACCTCCTGAAGTCATAAAAATTATAAACAGTTAAGGATATACAATGACGTCTGCGAAAAAGTTTCGCTCAACAGTAATTGCGATCGCTACAAGCTCACTTGTAGCATTAAGTGGCAACACTTTTGCTAACAATGAGTGGAAAAACCCAGAAGTTTTTCGAGTAAACAAAGAGGAAGCACGCAGTTTCTTCTTTTCTACACCTGCAAATGAAGACCCATTCACGCAAACACCTTGGCAATTTGATAATCATAAATTGCTAAACGGCGAATGGACATTCAACTGGGTAAATTCAGTGCGCCGCAAACCTACCGGTTTTGAACAACCAGGTTATGACGACAGTAAATGGTCAACGATTCCCGTCCCAGCAAACTGGGAAGTGGAAGGTTATGGCGACCCATTTTATCACTCTCATCACTGCTTTAAGCCGCAATCCATTTCAGGCGAAATGCCAACGACGTATAACCCTGTTGGTAGTTATAGAAAATCCTTTGAGGTCCCAGAAAGTTGGGATAACAAACAAGTATTTGTCCACTTTGGCGCGGTAAAGTCAGCATTTTATTTATGGGTTAACGGTAAAAAAGTTGGTTATTCTCAAGACTCAAAAACAGCAGCAGAATTTAACCTAACACCTTATCTACAAAAAGGCGAAAACCTATTAGCGATGGAGGTTTACCGCTATTCAGATGGCTCATATTTTGAATGTCAGGATATGTGGCGTTTAAGTGGTATAGAGCGTGATGTGTACCTATACAGCACTGACAATACACACATTCAAGATTTTGGCGCAAAAACATCGCTTGTCGATAATTACAGCAAAGGTAAACTTGAGCTAACAGCGGATATTCGCAATTTAAGCAAGCAATCAAATAGCGGATTAACATTAAACATTGCACTTAAGACGCAAGAAGACCAACCCATTTATAGTGATAGCGTTAAGCTTGGCAGCATTAAAAAACAAAGCACAAAGTCGTTTAACGTATCGAAAGTATTCGACAATGTAATGTTTTGGAGCGCGGAAACACCTAACCTGTATAAGCTTCAGTTAACCCTAACGAATAAGCAAGGTGACGTGATCGAGCAAGTAGGCCGTGAAATAGGCTTCCGTTCAACTGAGCTTAAAAACGGAAACATCTTAGTCAACGGCCAACCCGTGTTGTTTAAAGGCGTAAACCGCCATGAGCATGACCCAATTACAGGCCATGTAGTATCACGTGAGTCGATGGAAAAAGACGTTCAGTTGATGAAGGAGTTTAATATTAACTCTGTTCGCACAGCGCACTACCCTAACGATCCTTACTTCTATTACTTAACAGACAAATATGGTTTGTATGTTATGGATGAGGCGAACATAGAATCTCATGGTATGGGCGCAGCAAATCAGGGCGCTGGCTACAATCCAGACCATCACCTAGTGAATAAGCCAAACTGGAAAGCAGCTTATTTAGATCGTACTAAGAACATGTTTGAACGCAGTAAAAATAACCCGTCAGTTATTATGCGTTCTTTAGGAAACGAATCGGGTGACGGCGCAAACTTGGAATATGTGTATGACTGGTTAAAGGCAGAAAGTGGAGAACCAGTTATTTCCGAGCAAGCACAGCTTCGTCGCCATACAGACGCCTACGGTCAAATGTATGCGCCTATTGAGAATATTGTTCACTTAGCAGAACTTGGCATGGAAAACCGCCCAATTATTCTTATTGAATATGAACACGCAATGGGTAACTCGTTAGGTAACTTCAAAGAGTATTGGGATATCTTTAAAAAGTACCCAATTGCGCAAGGTGGTTTTATTTGGGATTGGGTTGACCAAACCTTCTTAATGGAAACTGAAGACGGTGTGAAGTTTTGGGGCTACGGTGGAGACCTAGAGCCACCCGCAATGGATACATCTAATAGTTTTGCAGCCAATGGCTTAGTGTTTGCTGACCGCACACCCTACCCGTACCTTTGGGAAGTTAAAAAGGTCCATCAAAACATTGATTTCGCACTTTCACAAGATGGTAAATCAATACAAGTGACTAACCAAAACTTCTTTAAAACAATAGACGACCATATTCTTCGTTGGACGATAACTGAAAATGGAAAAGTGGTGGAAACGTCAAGCGATGTTAGTTTAGCGATTGCGCCGCAAACGTCAGCTGATTTTAGCTTCGCGCCTAAAACAACATTTAGAGACGGCGCTGAATACTTTGTTAACATTGAAGTAGTGCTAGCGAGTGCACAGCCAATGCTTGCAAAAGATCACGTTGTTGCTTGGGATCAGGTTGCACTATCAGGGGAGTATATTGTTGCTGCCAAAGAAAGCAAACGAGTTCGTATTAAGAAAAGTGATAGTGCTTTGTCACTAACAGGTGATGATTTCAAGTTGGTGTTTGACCGAAAAACAGGTCAGCTAACTCAATTGTATCAAGACGACTTTCCATTAATGGCCGGTCAAGCACACCCTGAATTTTGGCGCGCACCTATAGACAACGACTTTGATATCGCTAAATACCAAGACAGCTTAAAAACATGGCAGTGGGTAGGTAAAAACGCTACGTTGGACAGCATGACGTATAAGCAACTTAATCGTAATCAAGTACAAGTTCATGTAGAGCAGTCGCTGGGTAGCATAGGAAGCACGTTAAAAACCACTTATGTTGTCAATGGTAATGGTCAAATTGACGTCAATATCTACTTCTACGCTGCGCCGCACCAAAAACAGGGCGAGTTCCCGCGTATCGGTACCTTATTTAGCTTGGACAAATCATTAGACCAAGTTCAATGGTATGGCCGTGGCCCGCACGAAAACTATTGGGATAGAAAAACATCTGCTCACGTTGGCCAATACCAGAGCACCGTAGATGATATGTATGTGCCATATGTAAGGCCTCAAGAAAACGGTTACCGTACAGACGTGAGATATGTCACTTTTAGTAATAAAAACAGTAGTCACAAAGTAACATTTGCTGGTGCACCGCTACTTGGCTTTGGTGCACAGTTTTATTCAACAGATGACTATGACAATTCTAAATGGGAAGCTGCACATCGCGATAGACACCCTCATCAGTTGCCAAGACAAGACAAAATACTGGTCAATATTGATTACAAACAAAGAGGCGTTGGCGGTACAGATTCATGGGGTAGCCCACCACTATTTAAGTACACACTACCGTGGTTAGACTATCACTATAGCTACAAAATTATTGTTGAATAATAAAAGCTATTAAAGGCGCCTAAATGGCGCCTTTTTTAAGGAAATAAAAATGAAAAAGTTCATACTAGGTAGCTTAATGGCGCTGACCGTTTCACCACTAGCAACAGCGACAGAGCGTTTAAGAAGCCAAATGATTGAAATGAGTGACGGTGTTCATTTAGCAACGGATATCTACTATCAAGGCGATTTAACAACGCCTAGACCAACCGTGCTTGTAAGAACCGTATACAATAAAAATGACGCTTTTGTCTGGGATGCGACATGGAAAACATTGGTCGAAAGTGGCTATGCTGTTGTGATTCAGGATATTCGAGGTCGCTATGAGTCAGAAGGTATCTATAAAGTTGGCCATAACAGACGTAATGACGGCGAAGATACGCTTGATTGGATCACAAACCAAGCATGGTCAAATGGCAAAGTGGGCTTAAGTGGCTGCTCTTATTTAGGTGAAACACAGGTTATTTTATCGGCAACGAATCACCCTGCACTAGTTGCTGCGCAACCACAAGCGCCTGCATCTGGATATTACCGCCCAGGGCGCGCATGGCAGTCATTTAGCGGTGGCGTCTTTGAATTAGGGCAAACAGCAGGCTGGTTTGCTGGCAGCGGCTCAAGCGAATTCAATACGCCAGATTTAACAGGTAAAGCTCGAAGTGATTACTTTAACAGTAAAGTAGGTAAAAGCCAGACATTACTTAAAGAGTATCCATTTGAAGAGTACCTAAAAAACATTAATACCTTGCCTATATTAACGCTACTTGAACGTAGTAAAACGCACCCAAATGAATTTCACTTGTGGCGTGGCAGCGAGCCCGATGGTGAATACTTTAGATCAATGGATTTTGTTACCAAAAATGACGCTGTCTCTATACCGCACTTGTTCTTTGATAATTGGTATGACTATGGCGCACGCGAAACGCTCATGATGGCGGAACAATTTAGGAAAACAGGTAAAACTAAAGCAGCCCAGCAACATCAGTATGTAGTTATCGGCCCAGGTACACATTGTAATTTTGCCGAGCAAGACAAAGATGTCAGCGTGGGCGACCGCCCTGTCAGCAACGCGACGTTTGCCTATCAACAAGCGCAATTAGACTGGTTTAATTACTGGTTAAAAGATGAGAAAAATGGAAGTTTAGACCGCCCATTTTTAACATACTTCGTACTTGGTGAGAATAAATGGAAAACTGCTGATCAATGGCCGCTAGCCAATACGGACTATCAAAAGTGGTATTTGACCAACCAAAGCAATGCCAATAGCAAAAATGGCGGTGGCTTATTGCAAGTAGCTCCACCTAACACTGAAAAGCTTGATAGTTTTGTATATAACCCTGCAAACCCAGTACCTTCTTTAGGTGGACATACCTGCTGCACAGGCACGGACACTGAAGCTGGTGGCTACGACCAATCAGCAATTGAACAAAGAGAAGATGTGCTTGTTTATACCAGTGCAACGCTGCAGCAAGGCATAGAAGTGACAGGCGAAATTAAGGCCAAACTTTTTGTGCGAAGCTCTGCACGCGATACAGACTTTATGGTGAAACTCGTTGACGTATACCCTGATGGTAGTGCCTATAACGTGCAAGAAGGTGCAATTAGAATGCGCTACAAAGATTCCTTACGCAAAGCTACGTTAATAAAACTTGGCAAAGTTTATGAAGTGGAGATAGACCTGAATGCGAGCAGTAATTACTTTGCAAAGGGACATAAAATTAGAATTGAAATTACAAGCTCTAACTTCCCTCGCCTTGAACGCAACTTAAACACAGGCGAAAACAACGCGCTTGGTACAAAATTCATCAAAGCGAATAACGAGGTGTTACACGGTGGTAAGTACTTGTCATACATCCAATTACCTGTAATTCCTAGATAGTGGAATAGATAGCAAATAAAAAACGGCACTCTAGTGCCGTTTTTTATAGCTATCAATGCTTAGTTTTCACTCATTCGCACATTATCAAACTCTACAGTACCGCTGTTTGAACCTAGTGAAATATAGGTTTTCCAGGTACCATTAGGCGCCGTAAACGTTGCTACATACTCTTTCCACTGGCCTTCAACAGCGAAAACTTCTGTTTCTTTATCGCCACGATTGTATAGACCCTGACCTTCGTAATCAGCACTAATTGTTGCTGTGCCATTACCATTTTTCGCTCTGATCATTGCACGCACAACATATGTTTGATTACCAGATGTTGCGCCACGCTCAAAGTCACCCGTTGCATCAGTACCTTGATGCACTTCTTCACCGGCATCTAATGCGATGTAGTACTCACCGTCTGCAGCTTGATTTGCATTTCGAATGCGCTCCACGCCATCGGCTACATAACGCCAACCAAAAGCGTTAAAGCCGTTCTTAGCTTGTTCTTCAAAGCTACCATTGGCTACGTTAAAGTTACGACCAAAGCCATCAAATACTTCAGCGTCTTGGACAATATTGAAACCAATATTTAAATTGGCTATATGCTGCGCCAATAAACGGGCTTGACCGGCTTGTTCTACCATAGAGCCATGCCATTGTTCCCACATCCAAGGGTAATGCACTGCCGAGATATTACCGCCTATTTCAGCTGCTAATGCATGCGTGTAATTAGCAGGCTCTTCGCTATCCCAACCATAGCCATTGTGCAACACAATATGCGTACTGTTACCGTATACTTGGCGAAGAGAATTAACCACTTGCTTAAAACGATTTTTCATCTTATTCGTTTTACGCTTTCCCTTAACTGAACTTATGTCATTGGCACCAGCATTAACAACAATCACATGCGGGTTAAAACCATCACGATAGTTACTGTTTTGCGTGTAATAATCTTCAGAGAAAATAAAGTTGGCTACAGTGTTGTCGCCATTTCCGGTTAATGTCGCACCGCCGATCGCTTGCAAGTTCATTTCTGCGCCTAACATGCGCGTTACTGTTGCTGGGTAACCATAGTAGGTACCAGACTCTTTAGACAGGGTTTCATTACCTACTTGGTCTTTTTCACTATATAGCGAGGTTCCATCCATGTTTGAGTCACCAAAGAAGCTAATACGCATATTTGGACGAGCAGGCAGGCTATGTAGTTGTCCGTTTGGAATGGTTAAACCATAAATAGTTAAATTGCTACCATAAAAAGTTTCTTTCATAAAAGTAACTGTATGTGGCTCAGTTGTACTTAAACCAGAAACGATTTGAACTTGTTTTCTGCCTTTATTTATACGAATAGGTGCATTTTGAGGTACGCCATCTACTATCACTTGAAAGTAATCGTAGGTATCACCGGTGTCCAAATCAAGGGTAAGTGACGAGCCAGTGAACTTCACCGTCATGGTACTTCCTTGCCACCCGACCCATGGTCTTGCTGGGTTATCAAAATTCCAGCGTCCCGTGTAGCGAATTTCCGAACTCGCAGGTGAAAATGTCTGTCCTAACGAACTAAACGACGCGCCCAAAAGCAACGCCGCAGACACTAGTTGTAAATAGGTTTTTTTCATTATGATTGTACCTTTTTATTATTCTTCATACTGTGTAGTGAAACTACATATTGAGCGTAGAAGAGCTAGGTACAATGCACAAACACAAATAACTCAACCTGTGTTGAACAAATATAAGGGGCTTAAAATCAATATATTACAGATTTTTTACCCATGTAGAAAACAATGCGAGCCAAGTATCGGTTCCATCTTCTTTTCGGCCTAAACCATATCCATGTCCACCTTTCTGATAAAGGTGCATTTCTACAGGTACTTGATGTGTAAACAACTGCTCTGCATATTCAGTTGATTCTTTCACATGACAGACATCATCATCATAAGAATGTACTAGAAACGCTGGAGGTGTCGCTTTGTTAACTTGTGCTAACAATGTATTTTGTTTAACTTCTTGTGGCGTCATAGGCCTAAAATAAAGCGCCTTTTCTAACCAATCCTGGTTTTCCTTTGTCAACCTGCTTACACCGTAAATTAGTGCGGAAAAATCCGGTCTTTCGCTTTGGTGTTCTGTAGGCCATACGCTAGCTACAGTCGCCAAATGGCTACCTGCCGAAAAACCCATCACACCAATTTTATCTGGGTTTACGTCGTATTTATCCGCCATTTGATGCAGCATAGACAACGCCTGTCTTGCATCCGTTATCGGCGCTAATTCTGGTTTATATGAAGTCTTTGGATTAGGAATGCGGTATTTTAAAACAGCGGCATTTATGCCTTGTTTATTAAGTGCTAAAGCAACATCTTGCCCTTCGTGATAGATAGCTTCCAAGCTATAACCGCCGCCAGGCATAATGAGCACCATAATGCCCGAGTTACGTTCAGCCTGATACACAGTTAACGTGGGATCAGTGACCTTGTAAACGACCTTCGTTCCCCACGCGACGCCTTCATACTCGTTAACGTTGTGAGGCTTTTCGTGCGGTATATCACCTGTTTGCCACAATTTGTATTGATCTGCAGCATATACCGGAAGCTGCACAGACAAGATAAAAATCACGCCAAAGATAAGGCGACGACTGTCTAGTAAGGCCATATTTCTAATCCATGAATGGCATGTCGAACATCTTTTGTTAATGTAACTGTCATCCCGGTAATTTTTTGATTCAAGTCGTGCAACGCGATTGTTGAAGGAGAGCTACCGGCAATAATAATATCGCCATCGAGCATACATAAGCCTCGGCCAAAACCAGCTCTTGCTACTTGCGTTGCATCGAGATCTGTTGCTGTAAGGTCTGCCAAATCAAACTGTGGTACCGCAAAACTTACGTCTTCCTCTTCGTTACGTGAGATATAACGCACGGCATTTGCTTTAGTGTCGTTAAACAACACGCCGTTTTTAAACGGCTGAGCATTGTGCGTTCCAGCAGGCAAGGTCACACTCATATTGACTTCTTTACCACTAAAATGCAGTAAGCCTCCTGTATTTAAGCCACTAATGTACATACCATTTTTATTACAATGCACATTATTAATATGCAATTTATTGAGTAACATTGGCCCTTTATCACCTAATGGATCAAAACTAACAGGGGCAAATTGATGACCATTTGTCTTGATATGTAGTGCCCAATGAAATGCCTGTTTTGTTAAGTCAAAGGCCAAAATACTGTCAAAGCCGGTAGAGGTTATAAATAGGCTACCCTGATAGACACAAATTTCATGGCAATGCTTTAAGAAAGGATTCTTCCAACTGTTGATCAGCTTGAAGTCTGGGTCATAGGCAAACAGTTCATCACTGGCAACAACGTAAAGCGTATCATTGTGAATCGCCATACCTCGCAGACCACGGTCCCAGCCTCGACCTTGCCAATCAATGTCAATTTTATTCCAATCCAATTTTTGATTAACCGCTTGGTTTTCGAGATCAATTAAAAACAAACCACCGTGGCTATGTCCCTGTTCTGAGCCACGTACTACAGAAGTTGCTATTATTTTTGTCATTATTACTGCTCTTTTTGCTTGTCTGCGTTTAGCTAAGTAAACTACTAGAGTGCATAGCACAAACGAATATGTCCAGCTAAAAGTAAGCTAAAACAGACTAAATCATCGACATGTTGCACATAAAAAAAACGATGGCCGGCAATCAATTTGCTCGACTGCGGGCCATCTACCTTGGGAGTTAAGATTAGAAGTGATACTTAAACGTTACGCCAATTTCCCTTGGCCTAATGTAGTTAGGCATATATTGATATCTGTTATCATTTAATGTGCCTATGTCGTTCAAGTATTGCAGCGTAAAAGCATTGCCGGAATCAATCCAGCTAGCGCCGCGTTCATCCCAAACATTCCATACACTGAAAGTGACTTCCCAGCTGTTATCTATCCATGCGCCAATCTGGAAACTTGCATTTTGGTATGCCTCTAGCACAAGTGGATCTTGTCCTTCAGCTGCAAGCTGTGCACTACCCCAATCTTGATATTGTTCACCGTAATAGTTGTGATCATATCGCGTCCACCAATTTGCCCCTAAGAATTCTCCTGGGAAAGTATATTCGAGGCCAATCCACGCCTTCTCACTTGGTGCTATCGCGAGTTCTTGACCTTTGGTGGCAATGCGCCAATCATCGGGTCCTTGAGGATCAATACCAGCATCCGGTACCACTTCACTAAACCATACATCTTCTTTCGCTTCAGTATTGTTTTTAAACATCGTTAAATCGATTTTGAAGTTGTCTGTTACCTGCGCGGTAAAAGAAATCTCAGTACCCAAGGTTTCTACATCGCCAGTATTGGCATGACCTCGAGAGTTCGGCAGGTTTGGATCCCACACTTCTCGCTGCATGTCTTCCCAAGACATATAGTAAACCGCCATATTGAAACGAATTTTGTTGTCTAACCAGGTACTCTTAAGACCCGTTTCATAGTTAAACAATTTGTCCGGTTCGTATCTGTCAGGAAGAACAGAAGCTGGTCTCGTATTATTATCTCCACCTAGCCTAAAGCCCTCACTGTATGTGAAATAAACCATACGGTCGTCGTCGACATTGTATTTCAAGCTAAACTTCTTAACTACGTCGCTATCACTGCCTTTGTAATAATCGACGCCACCTGTATCAAAGTTGCCCCACGGCACGCCTTCTGGCCAGTAACTAATTTCTGTGCGCTCTCGTTCGTACTTAAACCAACGGACACCGACACCAACAGACAGTTTTTCCGTTAGACTGTAATCAATTTCACCAAACACAGCCGTTTGGTCAGTTTGACGTTCAAAGTCTTCACCAAAATAGTTATCTGTATCTGGAATTGGATATACGTTGGGTACGTTGTAGTAATTTTGAACGGTGTATGCCCAGTAGTTCAACGCTGTCCAGGCCGGCGTTGATGTTAAGTTAGGCACTTGCCAATACCAATCCCATGCATCGAACGTTGTTTCGTAAAACGCACCCACAAGCCACTGTAAATCATTTTCACCTTTTGAAGCTAATCGAAGCTCATGCGTTGTTCGGCGACCTATTTGATCGTTGATGGTTGTACCAAAGTTATAGGCAAGATCATACGCTGCGCCGTTATACACGGATGTATATGCTGTACGCAGTTGGTCACTTACCATAGCATCAAATTCGTAAAAGATTTCACGCTCTAAGTGCGACGTTGTATAAGTCACCACACCAAAGCCTAAATCACCTGTAATGGTTAATGCAGTTGCCCACCAATCATCTTCACGCACGTCTTCATGAAAGCGGACAATTTGCAATTCATCTAACGCTGCATCTGATTTCCAATCACCCGTAGTTTTTGAACTTTGGTTCAAATAGGTTGCTTGCACATCCCAATCGTCGTTCACCTGCCAAAGAGCAATAATACGACCACCATCAATACCCCAGGTGTTAAAATCATCACGTGCTACATCTTCGTTAGTTCGGCCCAAAAACAAATCTTCACCAACGACATTGTCAATGTAGCCGCCTTCTTCTACCGTAAATCCGGCAACACGAATCGCAAATACATCTTCAATAATAGGAATGTTTATATGGCCTTCAAGACGGTGACTAGAGTCGCCTTCTTGAACCTGTGAGTACTCAGCCTCAATAGCACCAAAAATACCACCGTCTACTTCCGGCTTATTGGTGATAATGCGCAATGCACCTGACTGTGAGCTTGAGCCCATAATCGTGCCTTGCGGCCCTGGCAGCGCTTCTACGCGCTGAATATCCACCATGCGAGGGTCAACTTGTTGCGCCGCCGACGTCATTGGAATGTCGTCTAAATACACGGCTGTAGAAGAATCGGTTCGCCATTCTTGACTACCCGTACTAATCCCCCTAAACACCACTTCATTTCGACCAGGTGTTGTGCTGACAAATGACAAGCTAGGAATTGCCTTGGCATAATCTTCAAAGCTATTTACACCCATTCTTTCAAGTTGATCGCCGTCAAGTGCCATAACACTTTGAGCGACATCTTGCATATCTTGTTCACGTTTGTTTGCTGTTACAGTGATTCGCTCAACGCCAGAAGAGCCTTCTTCTTCTGGCTGCTGCTCTGCAGCATTTTCTGCTTCTTGTGCCTCTACTTCTGCTGCTTGTTGTTCTTGTGCGAATGCATGGACGGGAGTCATAGACGCCATTGTCGCTAATCCAATTGCCGTCGCAATTGGACTCAAACGCCAATTTCGTTTGCTCTTCATATCGCTCTCCAATAGTTATTTTTATTTTATTTGGATGCTTGTGCCCGATGTTCGAACGATGGGCACTCTACATCTCTCATACCATAGTTACGAAGTGTTAACAAAAGATAAAGTGACAATTTCTCACTGACTGTTGAGAAAATCTAATTTAATTCTAGTCACTAGATTTTTTAACATAATCGCCATAGGATGAGAAAAAACAATAAATGAACGGTACAAAACATGAACTTTTCAGGGACACTAAAAAACTTAGGAGAGATAGACATATCTCAACTGAAAGAAGTGATTGAACAATGCTCTGAACAGGAGTGGCAAGAAAATCTGTTAAGGCAACAACAGTTTGAAGTACATTATCAAACGCAATCACTGTTACTGCTTTTTTGTGATCTCGACGCTTGGCCAAATGTTAGAATTAATAAAGAACATGCCTGGGATAAATACGCGCATTTAGCTAAGCCTATAATGGATGAAGTACTTAGCAAACACTACCCTGCCGGCGGCACGATATTACGTTGCGTACTTGCAAGGCTTGATCAAGGCGGGATTATAAAACCACATGTCGACGCACATCCTTCTTTTGCTATCGGACACCGCATTCACGTGCCGATAACAACCAATGATAAAGTGAGATTTACGATAGATGGTAAACCTCACCACTTAAATGTGGGCAATGTTTTTGAAGTAAACAATTTAAAAAAACATAGTGTAATGAACAAGGGAAACTCTGCACGCGTGACCCTTATCTTCGACTATATCCCACCTGAAAATATGAGTAGCATCAATCTTATCGACTAATATCGCTTACCAAGAGGTTTCAAATTTCAAACCTATGATAGGTACAGCTTCGCCCTCTTCTACTTCAATGCTGCCCGTTCTCGGGTTAAAATCAGCAATACCGTTTGAAGAAGTACCGAGCAAGTTTACGATATCGACAAATGCGATAACCAATACTGGCCCTATGTTGTTCTGGTAATCAACACGAACATTTAACTGGTGAAAATTATCGTTTCTTAAATCGTTACGACCAAAATATTCTTGAGAAAACCTCAGCGGTTCATTTGGCGCTAAGACGTCACTATAGATAGTATAAGAATCTGTTGGATTACCCGTTAAATACTTCCATCTCGCACCTACTTTCCAGTGTTCGTTTATATCCCACTGAGCACCCAGTGTGATGACATGTGGACGATTAAAGTCAGCATCGTATTCACCAACGCCGTCGTTATCGTCCCTAGTTCCGTTGTTATATGAGTAAGTCGCATTTAACGTCCAACCCGCGAGTAAATATCTTGTTAGTACGGCATCAAAGCCATAGCCTTCCCCTGTACCGGCATTGGTTAACGCATTTTCATTACGCGTATCACCCACCACTAAGTCGCTAAGATCTTGGTAGTAAAATTCGCCCAAAACATTCCAGTTGTCGGCAAAATCGTAGTTACCTCCAAGGCTCACATGAGTGATTTTTTCATATTGCAGTGGCTCACCAGCTAAGGCAAAGGTTTGATCAAGGAATCGCGGTGCTTGATAATAAACACCCGCATTAGCGCTAAAACGTAAATCATCAGAAAACAGCCAATTTGCACCTACGCGTGGCGAATACATGTGCTGGTCAGAGAGCTCATCGTATTCATAACGAACGCCTATGTTAAATGACCAAGCATCTAACTCAAACAACTGGTCTGCAAACAATGCTGCTCTTGTTGTATCGACATCATAGGCAGCATTCATTTCATCAGGTGTTAACACAATATAACGCTGTGTGGGATCCGGTCTAAAGTCGTCAACGCTATAAATGAATTGCAACCAATCTTCGGTCAGTGTTTGGCCAAATGATAAATCTATGCGGCTTAGTTCGACACCCGAAGTGAACGTGCCCCAATCGTTAAAATACTGAAAATCTAAGCGTAAACCGAATTCTTCTTCTACTTCGCTAAGCGTTAACAGGCCTTCACGAACAGGAATATCTTCTATTGGCGTTTCAGGCGGTACTAAATCAGGATAAGCTTCCCCTTCAACACTGAGTTTATCGCTCGTTCTGTAGTATACGTTTGTTGATACCTCGCTTTTTTCGCCAATAAAACTTGCCCATGTTAAACCGTACAGCGCGCTATCTTGTGTAGCACTGGTAATAGCTACATCCTGAAACTCTTCTGATTCCAATACATTTTCAATATCGCGATCATAATCTTCAGGCGTATAAAGCGCTAAAAACGACAGCTTATTGTTGTCATCAATTTGAGTCACCGTCTTTAAAATAACGTCGGTTAATACCGGCGTACCTATGTCATTTTCACCAATAATGTCGAACAGTCGGCCAAAATCTAATTGACGAGCATTGAACAAAACGGTGGTATCCTTGTGTATGCCACTCGGCCCCTCATAACCTACTTCTACGCCGGCAATATCAACGCGTAAACTTGCTGTCGGTGAACTTTTACCTTCAGCGACATTAAGCTGCAGAAGCGAGCCTGATTTACCACCATAAGCGGCATTCCAACCACCTGGCGAAAACTCTGCGCCGGCAATCAAATTTGGTGCAAAAATTGAAAATCGACCGCCGCCGCCAACATCCTCTAATTCCCCTATTGAAGCGTCAAAGTGCACCACTTTGTCAAATGGCATATTGTCGACATAAATGAGATTGTCTCTTGGGCCTCGGCCGCGCACAGTAAAACTGGCAAATTCACCTGTCGACGTTAAGCCCGGCATGCCATCTAGGGCTCGTAAAATATCACTACCACCACCGACAGCACTGCGAAGCTGCTCTCTATTCATGTAAGAATTTGATACCGCACCTTCAGTTTGGTAGCTACGATTATTACCAAATACGGAAACCACTTCGATGTCATCAGTGGGTATCAATCTCACTTGATAGGTGGTCACTTTATTTGGGCTAACACGAATGTTGCTTTCAATGGCGCTAACATAGCCATCGCTGTTCACGCTAAGTTGATACAAGCCTGTCAAAATATCGGTAAATGTCGCGTTGCCTAACTCATTAGTTGCGCGTTTTATCTCATCGTTTTGTTCCAACGATAAACTAACTGAGGCATTTTTTAGGGGGCGATTTGTTTTGGCATCTGTCACTTCAATAACGATACCACCAGAGGTTTCTTCTGCATGGGTTGAGAATGATGTCATGAGCATCAAAATGCATATGCTAAGCAGGTGTTTGACCCAGGAGGACGCCATCTATTAATTCCTTTGTAAGCGTTTAGATGCGTTTGTAAATAAGTATAAACGCATAAATTTCAGTTAGTTCTTATACGCACTCAGCAATATTTACGATCAATGTTATTGCCGTGTGCGTACGTTGCTCATTTAATTATGTATTCCCTAAGGCGCTTTAAAGTTTATACCCTGACGCGATAGAAAGTTAAGCTGGGCATCTAAACGCTCCACATAACTTTGCCAATCCCTTTGTGATTGTTGCGTCCATGCCACCTCGGCTAAGCCTATCAAACGCGGGAACATCATATATTGAGCATCTGACATTGAATCAATGGTCTCTGTCCAAAGCGCAGCTTCAACCCCATACACGGCATCAGGGTTAAGGCCAGGTATGATCGCCTGTGGGTCCCATTGATAAGAATTTTGAATACTGTTTAGTCCTGCCCAATCTTGTCCTAATGTTTCGTTTTCATCATATTTAATATCTAAATAGGCTTTATTTGCGTGTGACATAATGATTCGACTACCACGACTTGCCATGTTAAGCGTGGTTTCACAGCAGGACGTTTCCGTAGTCCAATGCTGCCCCAGCGTATTCGCACTTAATCCGTGAACACTACCTAGGTCATCGGTCCAACCTATCATGGTCTTGCCATGTGAATTTACAATCTGCTCGGCTCGAAGCATAAAGGTGGTATAGTCTTCATGGGCAACCCAGTCGGGCGTTTCATCACCGCCGATATGGATAAAATCACCCGTTGTACGAGCAGCTACAGCCTTTACCACATCATCAAAAAACTGATAAGTCGCTTCATTTTTAAAGCACAACGAGCTAATTTTTACCTTTATCCCAGTATAAGGCCACTCTGGCGCATCACCATCGCAATAAAGCTCATCGGGATAAGATGCTTGCGCGGCTCGAACATGGCCCGGTACGTCAATCTCAGGAATAATGGTAACAAAACGCGAATCGGCGTAATGCACAAGTTCCTCATAGTCTTCTAATGTATAAAAGCAGTTCTTGCAGCTTGTCTGTCCTACCGCAGCATTGCTACCAATTTCTGTAAGCTTTGGCCAACTTGGAATATCGATACGCCACCCTTGATCATCAGTTAAATGCAAATGAAGTACGTTAAATTTATACATAGCCAGATAGTCAATTACCTGCTTCACTTCTTCCACTGTAAAAAACTGCCGAGAGACATCTAACATAAAACCACGATGGGCAAACCTTGGGTGATCACTAATGGAAACTGCAGGTAGCATTACATTACTGCCCTGCTTTAACGGCGCATCGCTGTGAAAGGAAGTATGTTCTAAAAATAATTGCTTAAACGTTTGGACGCCCCAATAAACGCCTTTGGCGCTGCCACCAACGATCACTACGCCTTGTGAATTAGCCGACAGCTTATATGCTTCCACCCCTCCACTTAAATCGCTATCTATCGACAATACCAACGCACCTGCCAAATCACTTAATGAACTAGCGCTACTTTTTTTAATGTTTAGTGGCTGATTAGTTAGTGGCGTCACTATATCGCTAACCTGCGTTGCAATGTCGGTCAGCTGCTCATCTGCAACGTATATAGTAGAGATGTTAGCAAGCGCCAATGTTCCCTCTTGTTTCATAACGCTAACTGGGAGTGGCATAACATGAATGGCTTTATCTACTTGCTTAGCTTCATTTTGTGTATCTTGCTGACTGCAAGCTGTAAGCAATGTCAAACAGCTTAAAAACAAGGTTAGGTGAGTTACAACTCTTAGCATAGTGTTTCTCGTTTATTGTATGGCTGAATTAATTTATTGTTGTTGTGTGCGCTTTATCATATTTCTCGCATTCACTAGCCTAGCACAACTATCTGTATACCAATGAAACATTTAACTTTTTTATATGTTCCTTCAACGTACGTTTAACCCCGTTGATAGTATTTTTAAAGCTAAGCTCACGTTTTAAGATACACTTAGGCAAATACTATTAATCCAAGCAACAAGTAATAATGAAAAACACGCTACTTTTCTTTGCAATGACAATGGTTGCAACGCTAATACCAGTCAAAGCTAAAACACTTTATTTAACCAATGTTAACGTGGTTGATGTTGAAACACTTCAGCTGCAAAAAAATCAACTCATAACAATAAAAGATGACCTTATTGTTTCTGTTGGCAAAATGAGAACGATTAAACAAAACAGTGATGCCATTATTGTAGATATGAAAGGGAAATATGCGATACCTGGGTTAATTGACACGCATGTTCATCATGCGACCGACCCTGATGCTTGGGATAATGCAACTGCAACAAAAATGCGCCTGCAAGGCTTATTAAGAGGCGGTGTAACCAGTGTGAGAGACATGGGTGGCGACAACAGAGCATTAGCTTTTATGAAACGCAATGCTGAGATAGATGTTATCCAATCACCCGATATTTACTATTCTGTTATCATCGGTGGACAGGAGTTTTTTAGCGACCCAAGAACCGTATCTTCAGCTAAAGGAAGAGTACCAGGTCAAGTTGATTGGATGCGCGCAGTAGATATCGACTCCAATTTTGACGAAGTAATGCTCAGAGCAGCAGGCACTGGCGCAACAGGGATAAAAATTTATGCAAAAGTTCCTGCTGATGTAGTAGCTAAACTAACCGCTGCGGCTAAAAAGCATGGGTTAAAAGTATGGTCGCATGTCTTTATCGGGCCTGCTCGCCCAATAGATACTGTAAATGCAGGGGTAGAAACAATTTCACACGCACCTGATATTTCAGCGCATACCGTAGAGAACTTTTATCAATTGCGCCGCCAAAACAAGCACATCAGCGAACAGCAAAAAGTCATGTCATTAGAGCTGCAACGTTACCAAGACTTATTCCAAGCGATGAAGCAACAAGGCTCCATTTTTGATCCCACATTAACGATATTTGGTATGCGAGAAGGCCAAAATGAACGAGCGGATCTTATGTGGCAATGGGGCAAAATGTTCACTAAAGAAGCCCATAATTATGGTATTAAAATTGCGACTGGAACAGATGGCGCGAGTGATTTGTATGGTATTGATTATCCGTTAGTGCACAAAGAAATGGCACTGCTAGTGGCGCATGCTGATATGACACCAATTGAAGCGATACAAGCGGCGACTATCAACAGCGCTGAAGTAATAGGAATTGAAGACACAACTGGCAGTATCAGCGCAAACAAAAAAGCAAACCTTGTTGTACTTAATCAAGATCCAACTATAGATATTGCCCATAGTAAAGACATTGCTCATGTGATTAAAAACGGTCAATTTATCTATCGAGGTAATGACAAAAATCTGCCCTTTTCTGCCGCGAGAGAAGCTTCAGGTATGCTATGGATGTCGGGCAATTTAGGTAACTTACCTTCTACAATGACACTAGCTGGTTCAACACTTGAGCAACAAATGGTGCAAACCATGGAAAATATTGGTGATGTATTGCAAGAATACAATCTCACTTATGACGATGTCACTAAGTGCACTTTAATGCTCGCAGATATTAAAGATTGGCCTGCGGCAAACAAGGTTTATGTTAAGTATTTTAAAGAGAACGCATTTCCAGCGCGTAGTGCCTTTGCCGCATCTGGCTTGGCATTAAACGCGAAAATAGAAGTTGAATGTATCGCCAAATTATAACGTCTAACAGATGAAAAAAAGCCCAGCTAATAAGCTGGGCTTTTTGATTATATTTCGCCGCGTCTTCGCACCAGTTCTTGTTTAATTTGATGCGCTTTTTCTTCACTAATATCGTAACGCCACATCACCACAACGGCAAGCAGAGCCGTGCTAGCAGGAATCACAATATCGACAATACGTAAATTCGTCATCGTTTCTACAGTTTGAGATGCAGCGCCGGCATCAAAGCCAACCATTTTCAATACGACACCACCAAGCACCATAGCCAACGCCATACCAAGTTTCACCATCAACCAATATATTGCGCCAAATGTACCTTCTTTTCGCGGCATACCATTGTTTAGCTCGTCTAAGTCGCAAACGTCAGCTGTCATACTCAACATTAAGGTAAACAGGCCTCCAATGCCAAATGACATCAATGGAATTGGCATAAATATCATCCACGGGTTGTCTGGATTGAAGCCATACCACTTCAGTAGATAGCCGCCTACTGACAAGAAGGTTGCAATAATAAACGCATTTTTCTTGCCCCAGCGATTTGCCATCCATGCGACGACCGGAATCACTAATACCGCAGTAGTTAATGCACTTAGCGTAGCAAACCATGCAGGCCATGTGCCTGTTGCGCCGTAGTCTCCGTCGAACATATGAAATACAATAATGAAGTAGCTAAACGACGACACTAATTGGAAGCCATTAAACACTAAAAAGGTCGCTGCACACAGTCTTACAAATGATTTGTTTTTAAAGGTTTGTATTATGCTTCGGCCAACACCAACTAAATTCGACCATAAGGTAGCAAACGAAATTTCAGCTCGGTTTTCTATATTATCGCTGTCGATGCCTTTACAAAATAACCCCGGCATCAAACCTAAAATCATGCAGCCACCTGCAACATATAGCGACAACGTTTGTACGCCTTCAGCTTGGCTTTCGAAGAGATTTGGGTTTGCTATTAACACCCAAAACCAAGGCACGATCATCCAGGCAATTTGACCCATCACTTGCGCATAAGCCATTAGACGCGTGCGTTCATTGTAATCGGAGGTGATTTCATAACCCAAGCCAACAAAAGGCGTTGCGTACATGGTGTTGCCTATGGTGAAGGCGAGCGAGAAAAGTAAAAAATACCAAAAGGTGTAGTCTTGTGACCATTCAGGGTTTAACTGCCACATCAACGCAAAAAAGGTACCACTTAAGATTGCGCCAATCACGATATATGGTCTTCTTCTGCCCCAACGAGATTTCGTATTGTCGGTAATAAAGCCCATTATAGGATCGGTAATCGCATCGAATAGTCTAGGTAAACCACTCAACAAACCTGCAAGCACTGGGTCGATACCAAAAGCAGTTATTAAGAAAAAAGCAAAAATACCCAAAGAAGCGGGTAACAAATTAAGTACTAACGTGCCTGTGCCATAAGCAGTTTTTTGCGCGAGAGGTACTTTCCCCCTTACGCTATCTTGGCCAGATAACACGTTGTCATTTGCCGACAGTTCGATTTGCGTCATACGTAGTCCCTACACCATTATTTTTATCGCTCCCTACTGTATGACAATTAAACATTTATTCGATAAAAATGAGCCGACCTGTCCCTTTTAGCGCGATAACACGGACAAAGTTATCTTAAAGCAACTCTATATACGCCTCCGTTAGAAGCGTTTCACAAAAGCTCGCAAGATAACTGTAACCAAAGCTAAACAACAGCAATTGCACAAAAACTAGACCGCTTAAACTCGGTGTTAGTCCACTTTAGCTTTTTTCAATTGCTATCTCTTCTCAGCAATTTATTGTGGCGATATTGCATCTATTTGTAGGTCTGCCAGTACCTGCAATAAAGCATAAGGTAAACCAGTAATGTCGATTAAAACAACAACACTAGTGATGTTAAGTGTGCTGTCTTCAGCGAGTTTGAGTGGTTGTCAAAACCAAGGCCAAACATCCGTAGCGCAGTACAAGGATTACAGTATGAGTAAAAGCCATAAAGGTCGTATGGTCTCCAGCTTAGATAATTTTGATAATGTCTTTCATGACAATATCGTTTGGGCGTTTAATATTGGTGGCGAATCTTACACGGCCACTAATGGTGTCTTGTTTTCTCCATACAATCCAGATTTCACAACCCTCGTAGGCCACACAGATACCGTGCTTGGTTCACAAGATAAAGCCCTTTATCAAACCTTTGCTGAAGGTGATTTTAATTTTGAAAGAACACTAGAAAACGGCACTTATGACGTAACCTTGTTGTTTGCAGAACCATACGACACCCCCGTTGGCGAGCGCGTGTTTGACGTGATTATCAACAACGAAACCGTACTAAAAAATGTTGATGTACGTGGTATGCGCGACGGTAAAGCATTCAGCGCGCTCGACAAGACGTTTAGCAAGATTGAAGTCAACAACGGTAGTTTGTCGATTAAGCTGCAAGCAACTAAAGGTGTCCCTATAGTGTCCGGATTAATCGTCCGCAAGCATCACGCTAACGCTCAGCAATGGCAGTTAGTATGGCAAGATGAATTTGACTACGAAGGTTCGCCAGACAGCAGCAAGTGGAACTTCGACCAATGGCCAGCACGTAAGGTCAATGATGAAGACCAAGTCTATACCAACAGACAAAAAAACGTGCGCGTTGAAAATGGCACACTGATCATTGAAGCCCACAAAGAACAATATGACAACGGCGAATATACCTCAGGCAGAATTCATACCCTAGATAAAGCCGACATGCTTTATGGCCGTATTGACGTAAAAGCTAAATTGCCTGCAGGCCGAGGTACCTGGGCGGCAATCTGGATGCTACCGTCAGACCCTTATAAATACTCAAGCACTTGCAAACCAAACGAAGACTGGCAAGGCAGCACGACCTGTGACGCTTGGCCGAATTCAGGCGAAATAGACATAATGGAACACGTTGGTTTCGATATGCACAATGTGCACGCGACAGTGCACAACAAAGCCTACTATTGGATCAATTGGGAACAACGCAAGGGCGCCGTACAAGCGACTAATGCCGACAAAGAATTTCATATTTACAGCGTAGAGTGGTCACCCGAGCACATTACCATGCTAATGGATGGCACCCCCTATTTTTCTTACAAAAACGAACATCAAGGGTGGCAAGCATGGCCTTTCGATCACCCTTATCACTTAATTATAAATCTAGCCATTGGTGGCATGTGGGGACGCGCTGGCGGCCCGATAGATAACACCATTTTTCCAGTCAAAATGGAAATAGATTACGTACGCATGTACAGCAATAGCTAACGTACGCATTGCGCTAGAGAACAAAACCAGAATTTCGGAGAATATCATGCAAACAGTTGCACAGGCACACACGCAGATTCATGGCGAGTTTATTAACCTTAATGGTGAACGCTTTTATGCCATAAATAATGTTGATCAAATGCCGCCATTTTTCATGACCTTAGTGTCAGAAAGCGACCACTGGATGTTTATTTCATCAAGCACAGGCCTAACGGCTGGCCGAGTTTCACCCGCTACCGCTCTGTTTACTTATGAAACAGTCGACCGCATTCATGACAGTCACCTGCATACTGGCTGTAAAACCCTGATCAGAACATCTCTTGATGGCAGTCCTGTGTGTTGGGACCCTTTTAACCAAGAGCATGATGGTCGCTTTCATCTAAGTCGTAACCTATACAAGAATGTATTAGGTAGCAAAATTTGTTTTGAAGAAGTGAATCACACCTTAGGGTTAACCTATCGCTATACGTGGGCGAGTAGTGATGAATATGGCTTTGTGCGCTTTTGCGAACTCGAAAACACCACAGATGCTCGCATTGACGTCGAACTTATCGATGGTTTTCAAAACGTTTTACCTGCGGGCACGCCGCGTTTTACGCAAACAAATTCAAGTAACTTGGTTGATGCTTATAAATGGACAGAGTTAGAACAAACATCTGGTTTAGGCATCTTTAGTTTATTTTCTGCTATCACCGATCGCGCAGAGCCATGTGAATCACTCAATGCTAATACTGTGTTTTGTTTGGGATTAGAAGATAAGCGAGTGTTGCTGTCAACCAATCAAATCGATGCGTTTAAACAAGGGCAAACACTGCAACAAGAAACGTTAATTAAAGGTATTAGAGGTGCTTACTTGGTCAACACTAAGTTATCGCTGAAACCTTCAAGCCAAAAAACCTGGCAATTTGTGACCAACATTGAACAAAGCCAAAACCAAGTAGTTAGCTTGTTAAATGCGCTTACACAAAGCCAAGCTTTGGCGCGCGCGATCGATAAGTCGGTTGCTTCAGGCGATGATAACCTAGCCCGCAAAATGGCTGCGGCCGATGGTTTTCAACAAACCAACGAAGAACAGGTGTCTGCACACCATTATGCCAATGTACTTTTTAACGTGTTACGCGGCGGCATATTTGACGATCAGTATCATATTGATAGTAAGGACTATGTTAAAACAATAAAACATTTTAACTCGGCGACTTACTACAAACACAGCCGTTGGCTGAACACGCTACCAGCGCGCATCGAGTTGTCAGAATTACAGCATCAAGTTAACGCCCAAAAGTGCTATCAACTCGAACGTTTAACCATGGAGTACCTACCAATTACATTTGGTAGACGACACGGCGATCCAAGCCGACCTTGGAACCAGTTTGAAATTAAACTGCGCGACGAAAACAACGAGAAAATCTTGTCATACCAAGGCAACTGGCGCGATATTTTCCAAAACTGGGAGGCGCTTACCTATAGCTACCCACAGTATATTGAATCGGTAATTTCCAAGTTTGTGAACGCCTCAACGATTGACGGATACAACCCCTATAGAATTACTAAAGAAGGTATCGACTGGGAGGTAGAGGATCTAGACGACCCATGGAGCTACATTGGTTACTGGGGCGATCATCAAATTATTTACTTGTTGAAATTGCTTGAGTTAAGCCATCAATTTCACCCGAACAAGTTAACGCAAATGCTACGCAAGGACATATTTTGTTATGCCAATGTCCCCTACCGCATTAAATCGTTTGAAGAAATCAAACAAAATGCAAAAAGCACAGTGCGTTATGACCAAGAACTCGCTCAAACGATTGAGACGCAGGTTGAATCGCTCGGCGCAGATGGCAAGTTGGTGCTAGATACAACCGGATCTGTATACCATGTAAACCTATTAGAAAAGCTTTGTGTAAGCCTGCTTGCGAAACTTGGCAACCTGATTTTAGGAGGTGGTATTTGGTTAAATACCCAAAGGCCTGAATGGAACGACGCCAATAATGCATTAGTAGGACAAGGTATTTCGGTCGTTACCTTATGTTATATGCGACGCTATACCGCATTTTTAATAGACTTGCTCGCAAACGAGCAAGGTGATGTTGCATTGTCAGACGAAGTCGCGACTTGGATTGCAGGTACCAGTGATATTTTGTCTAACGCTGCAATGTACATTCAGTCGGGCATAGTTACCGCACAAACGCAATTGCTGATCAGTAACCAATTAGGCGAATTGTCTAGTTGGTATCGCCAAACGGTATACGCAAAACAAGGCTTTTCAGGTAAATCAAATGTATCCGTTGACGCTATTGTGGACATGTTGCAACACGCCCAAAAAGTGATTGACTACACCTTGTCTGAAAATGAAATGGCAAGTGGTATGTATCACGCATACAACTTATTGTCGTTAGATGACGACAGCATTAGTGTCGACAACCTATACCCTATGCTAGAGGGTCAAGTAGCAGCGCTAAGCTCCGGCTATCTATCCGCCGCGCAAGCGACAAATGTACTAAACGCGCTCTTTGCTAGCGATATTTACCGCGTCGACCAACAAACCTTTATGCTCTACCCAGATAGACAGCTACCATCATTTTTAAACAAAAACGTGGTTGACGAAGCAAAGGCAAAGGCCAATCCACTAGTGCATGCACTTGTTTCGGCAAGTAATACGAGCGTTATCGCACAAGATGACAATGGTGATTTTCGCTTTAATAGCACGCTAGTGAATAAAGATCATTTGATAGCCGCTCTTGATGCGTTGCCGAGCTCTTATGCGCCACTAATTGACGCACACAAATCCGCGTTATTGAGCTTATACGAAGAGGTATTTAATCATAAGGCATTTACCGGCCGATCAGGCGGTATGTTTGGATTTGAAGGTTTAGGGAGTATCTATTGGCACATGGTGTCAAAGCTATTGCTTGCAGTACAAGAATGCTACTTTGATGCAGTTAAGCACAATGAAAGCAGTAATCAAATTCAGCAACTTGCTAACCATTATTATCGCGTGCGTGAAGGCATTGGCTTTAACAAAACACCGCAAGAGTATGGTGCCTTCCCTGTCGATCCTTATTCACATACGCCAAAACACAGCGGCGCTCAACAACCAGGTATGACAGGACAAGTGAAAGAAGAAGTCCTCACCCGATTTGGTGAACTCGGCATCCGTGTAAACGCTGGAGCAGTGTCATTTGAACCTTCTTTACTTCGTTCATGTGAATTCTGTGATGAGGCACAGTCATTTACTTATCTAGACGTCAATGATCAATGGCAAACAATCAAATTGCCACCGCACTCACTGGCGTTTACTTGGTGCCAAGTACCCTTTGTTTACACCTTAACTGACAAATCAGGTTTGATTGTGAGTAGCAAAAATAGCGAGCAGACATTTGAGCAAGCACAGTTATCAACAGAACTAGCACATAGCTTGTTTCAACGAGACGGTTCAATTAGCGCGGTAACGCTGCACATTAATAAGCAAGACTTGCTAACTTTACCTTAGGAATACGTATGTCTAAGCAAAAGAAAAAATATATGTCACTGACCGGAATGAACGTAATCGATCTACCGGAGCAGCGCTTAAAAAATCTTACTCAGGATATTCTTGAGGAGAAAATTCACGGCATTTCTTTCAGCCCCTACGGACCTGAACAAAAACCGGGAGATCCAGTAGATAAAGCGCAGATAGAAGCCCGTTTGGCGATGATCGCGCCTAATGTTAAGTGGATTAGAAGTTTTTCTTGTAGTAAAGGAAACGAATTAATCCCGCAAGCTGCCAAGGAAATAGGTTTAAAAACACTCGTTGGAGCTTGGCTTGACGATGATTTGGAAAACAACGAAAAAGAAATCGACAATCTAATTAAGCTAGGAAAAGCAGGACTCGTTGACATTGCAGCTGTTGGTAATGAAGTTTTACTGCGCGAAGAACTGTCTGAGAGCCAACTTATTGAATATATTCAACGCGTTAAAGCTGCCTTACCTGATATCGAGGTAGGCTATGTAGATGCCTATTATGAGTTTGAAGATCATCCAGAAATTACTAAGAACTGCGATGTTATTTTGGCAAATTGCTACCCATTTTGGGAAGGTTGCGCCCTTGAATATTCAATTTTATACATGAAAGACATGTACAGGCGCGCAAGAAGAATCGCTAACGGTAAAAAAGTCATCATTACTGAAACTGGTTGGCCTGATCAAGGCCCTAGTGAATGGGGTGCAGTGCCCAGCTATAGCAACGCGATGAAGTACTTTATTGGCACTTACCAATGGGCAGGCGAAGACAATATTGATGTCTTTTATTTTTCTTCTTTCAACGAAAGTTGGAAAGTGGAAGACGAAGGCGGTGTCGGCGCGCATTGGGGGCTATGGGATACCCTAGGCAACTATAAATTCGCTTAATCGAAAAAACATAATAAATAATAATATTGGTACACAACAGATGAATAGCAATACAACACTCCCTTTTGCGTCAGCGATATGCTACTCCGGCTATCGCGACGGTCAAAACCCAAGAGAAGGTATTTACCCGACATATCAACAAGTGAAAGAAGACTTGTTGATTCTACAAAACGATTGGTGCTACTTAAGACTGTATGATTGCGGCCCTCACGCGCAAATCGTTATCGATGTGATTCAACAAGAAAATCTACCTTTTAAATTAATGCTAGGTGCGGACATTGGTGCAGAGCAAAGCAATCCTAATTGCCCATGGGGCTCAGTATTTAGTGAAGATGAACTTGCTAACAACCAAGCCGCCAATGAAGCGCAAATCGATAAACTGATCATGTTTGCCAATGACTACCCTGACATTATTGCGGCTGTGTCTATTGGAAACGAAGCAAGTGTTGATTGGACAGATCATTTAGTGCCAGTTGAACGCTTAGTGTACTACGCACAAAAGGTTAAATCACAGGTAAAACAGCCCGTAACCTTTTGCGAAAACTACGTGCCTTGGTGCCAAAAGCTGCAACCACTTGCAGATGTACTCGATTTTATTTCTATTCACACCTACCCAGCTTGGGAATATCAAACAATAGAAAATGCGTTAGCTTACACCATTGAAAACTATCAAAGTGTCGCCAATCAGTATCCAGGCAAACAGATCGTTATCACCGAAGCTGGCTGGACTACCTCGTCTAATGGCCGTGGTATCGATGTATGGAATGCGTCACCAGAATTACAATCTATCTACTATCAGCAGTTGTTGCAGTGGAGCAAGGACAATCAAATTACCACCTTTATCTTTGAAGCATTTGATGAACCTTGGAAAGGCTCTGACGATGTTAATGAGCCTGAGAAGCATTGGGGCATCTATGACGTAAAACGTCAACCAAAACTGGCATTAAGAGAAAAGTCATAACGCCAATATAAAAAAAGGGAGTGCTTAGATAACTAAGCACTCCCTTTTTTGTGTCTACTACTATTACAATGAGTTTAAAAACGCTAACACTGAAGCTTTTTCGCTATCATTCAGCGCTTCATAGGCCTGTTTAGACGCTAAACCTTCGCCACCATGCCATAAGATTGCTTCTTCGATAGTTCTGGCTCTTCCATCATGCAAGAAGCCAACACGGTTTATATCGCTAGCACTTTGCGCCAACGACACCGAATCGTTCGCCTTGTCGTCTCGTACCATAACATCAACCGCGTGACCTAATCCCCAAAGCGGTGCTGTACGCCATTCCGCGCCACTTGCACTGCCATCCGCAAGGTTGTCCGCTAACCCTTCACCCATGTCATGTAACAACATGTCAGTGTAAGGATAAATTGTCTGGCTGCGTAACTCTGCCAATGGATGATAAGGCGATGTGGTAAAGCTTGCGCGATGACAGTCATTACAACCTATTTGATTAAACAGGTTTTCACCCGCCACATCGTCATAGTTTCGTCTTGCTGGCACGCCAAGTAACGCCACGTATTTTACAAGCTTGTTGAGATTCTCATCGTCTAGCTCTGCGCCTGCCGTACCGCACCCCACTTGGTTTTCACCACAATCAGGTGTTGGCATAACCGATGTCATAACACCGATATCCGTATTAAAGGCAGCAGCAACTTGGTGCAACAAACTTGCGGTACTTGCCTTGTAACCAAAGCGACCAACACGTTTATCACCTGTAACCGGATCTGCTACCTGAGACACGCGCCCAGATATACCATCGTTGTCGCTATCATCAGCATCTTCCCAAGCCAAAATATCGGTTTCTGTAATTGCCTCCAACAAGCCTAAACCAACCAGTTGTGGCGCGATACGAGCAGAAAATTTAACAGGTGTGCCGCCGGTAAACACATAGTTAGGCGAACGTAAGCCGTTTTCAAGCTCGGTCCAAGCACCTAATGTGACATCGCCCTCACTGGGTACGCCTGATACGCCATCAGCTATTTCAGGTTGAAGAACGCGCCCCTTCAGAGGATCTGGCTCGCCATTTTCATCACCAATTTTAAATACCCATTTATCTAAACTACCACCAACATCAGCCACTAAAGCGCGACCATTACGAATATGGCAATTAGCACATGCTTGATTGATGTAATGCGGACCGGCTTTGTCAATTTGCTCTGTCCAAATGATGTTATCTAAACGTTCATCGTGCTCACCGGTTTCAAAATCAGTATGATGCACTCTGCGCCCTTCTACCCATGGCTGAGCATTCTCCGCGCTCATATTCGTCGCCATCCCCATAAAGCGACCCGCTGGCTCTTCACTATAGTTGTAACCTAGTGTCGTGCCGCCTCCTGATAAGCCTTTTTCTGGAATTGGGTAACTATCGTCATATTCGTTTCTATCCCATTCGAACGGATGTACGCCAGGCTGACCTGTCAGGTACAAAAACGTTGTACCATAATAGTTTAAACGCGTACCTGCCGGCGGTGCGAGTAGGAACTGACTCGCTTCAAACTCCATTCTTCTGCCAGTTGTCAGAGGAATAATCGGACCATTTGACTGCCACTCGTCAACAATATCTAACGTGTATTTAAACTGATGCCCCTCTTCACTCACTTTGACAAAGTTTTCGTCCCATGTGCCACGTCCAACATACACAGTGCCAGTTTCTGCCGGATTAACTTTCTCCTCTTCTTTTTGAGGGTTGAAGTTAAACTGACCTGTCGCCGTTAAGCCGTTGTACCATACCCTAAATTCTCTAGCACCAAGCTCTGCTTCGGTAATCCAAGTAACGCGAATTAGACTTTGCCCCAGCGGCGTATAATCTTCCAGTTGAATACGGGCTGTACGATACTCCCAATAATGAGCTAGAAAGTGGTCATAATGATCTTGGAAAGTAATGTCTTTGGCATGACGATCGCGGCCTCTATCGGCTAAACGAGTAACAGCAACGCCGTCTTCTCGCATAAATGAAGCGACAGGGGCAAGTTTGGTGGCACTATTAAATAGGGCAACAAAATCCCCCACTAGGCCAAGCTCAACAATATGCCATGGGCCACTGTTACCGTTAGTGTCACCGGGATTATCATCACCAATGTAAAAATATAGCGGCCTACCGTCATAAGTGACTTGTTTCGAACCATCGCTACGGGTGATCGTATTAAGCTGACTAACACCAGAAGGGGCGTCATCTACAAGCAATAGTGGCGGCCAATTTTGCTGGCACGCTCCAGTACAAGTACTGCCACTTTGACCCAAGTCATTATCAAACACATACAAGCTATAGCCCGGTTTAGAGGTATCTTCACCGCCGACTAATATATTGTTTTGCGCAGCAACTTCATCTTGCGGTTGCACCACTGTGCACCCCTCGGCATCTACGATATCGTCTGCTGGAGTGTCAGGGCAAATATCAACACTATCATCAACGCCGTCACCATCAGAATCTGGGCAACCGATGTCATTAACATCAGCGCCTGCTTGCGTATCAGGACAACTATCATTAGTATCTGCAACGCCATCTGCATCTTGGTCTGCAACTACATCAAATGCTAGCCAGTTTAAATTAAAATCACCGGTAATCACGGTAAGCCTTAAGGTATGTGTACCCTCTTCTAGTGCAAACGCGCCCACTTGCACCGTTTGGTAAGTTTGCCATGCACCAGTATTAGGCAATATCTCCGAAGTTATTTGTTTACCATTAATGCTTAACCGAAACTGACCACCACCAACAAGCGAGGCCACTCGTGCACTCACTTGATAGCTTGCTTTTGAGGTTTCAAGAGAATATTCAAGCCATTCATCTCTTACCGTCCAACCGACATTGTATTCACCATTGGTATCAGTGGTGGCTTCTATATCAACGTCATCATTGCGATACTGACCGCCATTATTGCCAGCATCTGAATCTGAATAGTTAATATAGTCTTGTGCTTGCACAATAACATTGACTATTTCTGGTTCTGGCTCCGGTTCTGGTTCAGGTTCTGGCGCAGCCATTACCTCGACAGTGCGCACTTTTTCAGTCTTGTTACCGGCACTATCTTCGGCGCTATAGGTTAGTTGATACTGCCCCACGACATCAGTGTCTACACTCCCTGAAACAACTAAAGTTACATTGGTATCGCGGTTATCAGATACCGTTGCCCCAGGGTCTTCAAATACATCCCCTTGGGTAATTTCAATATATTCATCACCATTTAAAATAATGACAGGAGCTAAGGTATCGGGCGATACCGTTGGTGTTGGCTCAACCTCTTGTTGCGGTGAATCACTGCCACCACCACACCCAGATAGCAATACAATTGTTGCCATGCACACAAAATCTCGTGCTTTGCTTTTAAACATCATGCGAATACCTAATTTCGGCGATCAGCCATAGTTGTTTTGGCTGGTCGCTAATATTCGTTAAAAAAAAGCCATCGCAAAGCGATGGCTGTGAGAGAGACGGTTAAAACTTGAATCTACCGCCTAGAGCGTAACGAGGTCCATATTGGCGTGCGTACAAGAACTGATTCTCAAAACGGCCATAACCTACTTCCGTTTCGTTATTAATGTTCACGCCCTCTAAGAATACGGTGATATTTTCTGTAACGTCATAGTTAACACTGATGTCCCATTGACCATATTGCTTAGCGTATTGCGGCGGTGAATCCTCCGTTGTACCTTGTGCTTGGCCTAAACCAATCAGGTACTTATCACGCCAAGAGTAAGTTGCTTTCACAGATAGTCCGTCTAGGTCGTAAAACAGCTGTAAGTTAGCTGAATCACTTAAACCTGGCAGAACTGGCTGCTCGGCATTGATATATGGGTCATATTCAACGTCACCATTAACAAATGTTGCATTCACAGCAAAACCAAAACCTGTATCACCGATAAGGTGTTGCATCGCAAATTCAGCACCTTGTACTGAACGTTTATCGACGTTTTCTGGCGAGCTAATGCTCCAATCTAAGAGTGGGTCTGTCGCAGGATCGGCTTCGATTGCTCCATCGGCGTTACCGTAACCATTCACCAAAAATTGTTGGAAAATAGCTGAATCAGTGGCAACTTCACCACGTTGTTCAATTTGGTTAACGGCTTGGTTCCAACGCTCACCTAAATAGATGTCATGTACGCCATCTAAGGTTGTGTTTAAGGTAGAGCTCGCTATCCAGTCGTCTACGTCTTTCTTAAACAAACCAATCGATAGGTAGCTACCCTCTTCATAGTAATATTCAAATGAAAGATCGATGTTGTTCGACACAAACGGCTTCAGCGCTGTATTACCACGAGAGCCTGTACGCGCACCAATCTTCGGGCTGCCCGTATAAGAAGTACCGCCTAACAAGTTACCTAAGCCAGAGCGCGTCATGGTTTTACCTAATGATAAACGCGCCACAATGTCGTCGGTAACATCTAGTTTGAAGTCAATCATTGGCAACAAGATGTCATACGATGATGAATTAGAGCTTGGCACTGGATCTGCTTGGTAAATGGTAATCCACTCACCTGCTGATACCCAATTAACTTGCTGAGGTACATTGTCCTCTGACGGGCTGCTCACGTCAGTTGTTTCGTAACGTAAACCGGCATTAACGCCTAAGTACATCTCACCAATTTCAAATTCAAAATCGGTTTGAACATAAAAACTATCTGTAACTTCGTCTACGCGACTCGAGATATCTTGAGCAAAATATGGGTCCGTGGTGTATACGTTATCACCCATAAGGTCTTCTGTTAGTACCGCTAATTGACGTGATACCGCTTCGTCAAAGTCAAAGGTATAGAAATAATGAGGCGCTAGGTTGTCGCCACCACTTTTGAATTGATCCAAAAAGCCACTAGTGCTTTGTTGGATAAACATGTCATCAGGGAAAATCGCAGTGAAACTTGGATTAAAACCTGGGCCACCGCGCAGGCCACTCCAGCCATTGCGTGCAGTTAGTGATTGGTCAGTGCGCGCAGCACCAAACTTAACAACCGTCAGGTATTCCATGTCTGTTGCCCAAGTAAAATGCAACTGTACTTGTTCGATTTCAGATTCACCCGGCGAATGAATAAACTGGCTAAAGTTTGAATCTATCTCGCTTGCCATTAATTCATTGGTGCCGTTGTCCCAATTAATGGTGTAATGTGGAATATCGCCATTTCGATAATCGAAGATTTTAGACGTCAATTTGTCCGATCCTAAAATCACTTGGCCTTGGCTACCACTGCCGCTATCTGCGCCATTGTCTACTTTACTGCTTGAGTCATGGTAGTCTAGTACCACATTGATGTTGTCGGTAAGCTGCCAATCCATATTGAAACCAAGCGACGAATTATCTACCTCTGTAGTGCCCTTACTTGCCGTAAATGAACCATCGTCACCTGCAATATCAGCATAAACAGCCGTACCGTTTGCATCGAGCTCATAACCTATGATGTTTGAGCCAAAGTTGTTCCAAATACCCCAACCATAAGACTCTACCGCTGTAGTAGCCTGCGTTGCTGTGTAATCGGCAGTAAAACGTAATCCTTCAAACGGTTCAAATTGCAGTGTTAACTGACCATTGTTACGCTCGCGACGCACGTCTTCATAACCAAAGTTCATATCCTTTGGAAAGTAATGTGCGCCAACGCGTTCACCGTTACCGTCAACCGCTCTTGGGTCAACAAATCGGCTTTCATCTAGCGTAGGTAAACGACCTATACCCTTTTCAACCGGTACCATGTCGCCCGCATCGTTTTCTTCATAAACGACTTCACCGTATTGCCAACCTTGAATATTAGCTTGTTGCTTACGAAAATCGCGGCGTTGGTGTGAAAAACTTAACGACACACCAAACATATCGTCAAACATGGTACTACTAACCACACCAGCAATTTCTGGCGTGATATCGTCATATTTTACGTTTGATTCATCGTAAATACCTTTTGCCATAAACGAGCCTTGCGTGCCCGGATTAGACAGAGGTTTTGTTGTCACGATATTAACCGTTGCACCCAAACCACCCGTTGGTGTTTCAGCGCGCGCCGATTTTTGAATTTCTAAAGCACTTACGCCTTCAGACGATAAGTTTTCAAAACTAAATGAACGCGTAAAACCGGTACCTGGCATTTGACGGCCGTTTAGCGTCACAAGGTTAAATTCTGGTCCAAAACCACGTACCGTGATTTGGCTACCTTCACCGTTTTGACGACTAACAGATACACCGGTAATACGTCCTAACGATTCAGCTAAGTTAGTGTCTGGGAATTTACCCATTTCTTCTGCAGATATCGCATCGACAATACCTGACGCGTCACGTTTAAGATCCATCGAACGGATCATACTGCCGCGAATACCCTTAATTTCAATAACCTCTAGTTCTGGTTCTTGATTTTCTGCCTGCGCAGCGTCTTCTTCCTGCGCAAAAGCATAACTAGGCATTAACATGGTTGAGCCAAGAGCCAACAGCACTGACAACGATATTTTATTAATTTTTAAGTTCATCTTTTTCACAATGACCTTCTTATTTTATTTTGGCCCTTTGCTCTCCCGACGGGACAGCAAAGGGGCTTGGTTGTATCAAAGTTCAATTAACATTAGGCGTGTTGCCTAGACTCAATTACTGAAAGCTAATGTTGTCGAAATACACAACGTTATCTTGCTCTCGACCCGATAAATCAAAATCTGGGAAGATAATAATTTGGTCAATATCAATCGCTTCGGTTAATCCAATGTAAGGCGAGAAATCAAAGGTCAATTCTTCCCACTGATTTACCACAGTGTTTGACACTTTAATTTCAGGCTGTGCGCCACCGTTTGCGATAGCAAACTTAATGCCGACATCACTGATCACCGACTTGTACACCATTATTTTTACCGTGCTGTTATTAGCATCTAACGTTAATGGGCCAAAATCACCGTGCGCAGATTCAACGCCAACCCACGGTTGACCCGCTGCTAGTGCTGTGATTTTAGCGACATTTGCTGAGCTATTAACGCCGTCTGAAGAAGGGTTAGAAACGATTTCTAACGCTGGGTTTGAATCGTTTTCAAAAGTAGTCCACGTAAACGCGTTGCCTACTGTTTCAAAGTCGATTGCAGCTGCACCTGAAGGCGCAGGGTTTACATCGCCGCCTTCGTCGTCGTTACTTGCTTCACCACTAAAGGTCACGTTGTCGATACGGTATACCGCACCTGCACCTTGACCCCATGCTGGGAATACCATCACAACATCAATGTTCGCTGGATTGAAGTTAACACCTGCGGCTACTAGGTCTGCCACAGCAAAGGTATAGGTTTGCCATACACCTTCGCTTGGTACTACACCTTCAGCACTCGTGCTTAGGTTTACTTCAACATAGCTTGCTGCATCACCTGATTCTATTTTCAGTAACCAAGGCGCATCTGTTTGTGTTGGGAGAGAGGTAACTTTCATTTCAAAGCTAAAGGTTGATACACCGCTAGCGTCTAAAGCACCACCGTTGTCACGACCCATAAAGCCTAATACTGTGTCACCATTTACCGTGAACTCTGTCACCATACCGTGTGCTTCATCATCAGCTACAACAGTTGGCGTTGAACCTGCACAGCAGTCCCAACTTGCCCAGTTATCAAGCACTGCTTCTTCAAATAAAGACGCTGGAGCAACGGTTACAACAACATCACTGCCGCCTTCATCACCTGAATCATCACCTGATGCAAGCATTAGGCTTACATTGTCTAACTGCACTTGACCTGCTTCTGCACCCATGTCAAAGAAAACACGGTTGTTTTCGCCGCCAAAGCCAGTGGTTGTTAGGTAAAGCGTATACGTAGTCCACTCAGTCGTTAGGTTGACTGTTTCAGTAACATTCGTCCAAGGGTCTTGGTCTAAGCCAAGACCGGCAATGATTGAACGGCTATCGTCTGAACGTGCATCAAACGTTAATACATAATCTGTATCAGCAACCAAGGTTAGGTTTTGCTTCAAGCTAACATCCCAAGGGTTACCTGCTACTGCTACGTTTGCTGAGAAGATACCGTCAACAATGCTTTCTGCCATGCCGTCAGTACCACCCCAACCTTCACTACTATCGAAAGATGAGTTACCTAGTAGCTCTGCTGATGGCTCTGGTTCAGGTGCCGGATCTTCGCCACCTTCATCATTACCGCCTTCGTCACCGCCGCCAGAACAGCTTGCTGCGAATGGCACAGTTACGTCAGACTCACTTAGTTGCCAGTTACCTTCGAAAGATTCATGGCTCCAAAGAATGTTTAAGCTAACCTCTGTTGGTGCACTATCCCAAGATAGTGTTTGGCTGATTGTACCTGCCACTGACGTGTCTTGTGCGCCAGGCGTACCACCATGAGCACCGGCAATTACTAGTACATCAATCAAATCATCTG
This sequence comes from Thalassotalea agarivorans, assembly GCF_030295955.1. NCBI lineage: Bacteria > Pseudomonadati > Pseudomonadota > Gammaproteobacteria > Alteromonadales > Colwelliaceae > Thalassotalea > Thalassotalea agarivorans. Next base: position 1,389,439 of record NZ_AP027363.1, on the reverse strand, counting down.
TTGCTGGAGCAACGGTAATTTTCATAGTAGTTGCGTCAACATTTTCAATGGTTAATAGCGCTGCTGAGTTAGCAATATCTGAGTTGCCAAAGTGGAATACTTGCGCGTGACAGTATGCAGATAAACCGTCGTTACCTGGATCTACGCCGCCATCACCTTCACCAGCGTCTGCTAATACTAAGCTCACGTTGTCTAATTCAACTTGGCCAGCTTCTGCGCCCATGTCAAAGAAGACACGGTTGTTTGCGCCACCAAAGCCATTCGTAGTTAGGTTAACTGTATATGTTACCCACTCAGTAGTTAGTGCAACCGTTTCAATCACATTATTCCAAGGCGCTTCATCTAACCCCAGACCTGCAATCACTGAACGACTGTCATCTGAACGTGCATCAAAGGTAAGGACATAAGCAGTATCAACCATTAGATCAACATTTTGCTTCAAGCTAACGTCCCAAGCGTTGCCTGCAACTGCAACATCAGCAGAGAAGATACCATTAGCAATACTTTCTGCCATGCCATCTGTTCCACCCCAGTTGTCGGCGCTATCAAAACCATTATTAACTAATAATTCTGCACCTGCTTCGCCACCTACATCACCTTCATCGTCGTTACTTGCTTCACCACTAAAGGTCACGTTGTCGATACGGTATACCGCACCTGCACCTTGACCCCATGCTGGGAATACCATCACAACATCAATGTTCGCTGGATTGAAGTTAACACCTGCGGCTACTAGGTCTGCCACAGCAAAGGTATAGGTTTGCCATACACCTTCGCTTGGTACTACACCTTCAGCACTCGTGCTTAGGTTTACTTCAACATAGCTTGCTGCATCACCTGATTCTATTTTCAGTAACCAAGGCGCATCTGTTTGTGTTGGGAGAGAGGTAACTTTCATTTCAAAGCTAAAGGTTGATACACCGCTAGCGTCTAAAGCACCACCGTTGTCACGACCCATAAAGCCTAATACTGTGTCACCATTTACCGTGAACTCTGTCACCATACCGTGTGCTTCATCATCAGCTACAACAGTTGGCGTTGAACCTGCACAGCAGTCCCAACTTGCCCAGTTATCAAGCACTGCTTCTTCAAATAAAGACGCTGGAGCAACGGTTACAACAACATCACTGCCGCCTTCATCACCTGAATCATCACCTGATGCAAGCATTAGGCTTACATTGTCTAACTGCACTTGACCTGCTTCTGCACCCATGTCAAAGAAAACACGGTTGTTTTCGCCGCCAAAGCCAGTGGTTGTTAGGTAAAGCGTATACGTAGTCCACTCAGTCGTTAGGTTGACTGTTTCAGTAACATTCGTCCAAGGGTCTTGGTCTAAGCCAAGACCGGCAATGATTGAACGGCTATCGTCTGAACGTGCATCAAACGTTAATACATAATCTGTATCAGCAACCAAGGTTAGGTTTTGCTTCAAGCTAACATCCCAAGGGTTACCTGCTACTGCTACGTTCGCTGAGAAGATACCGTCAACAATGCTTTCTGCCATGCCGTCAGTACCACCCCAACCTTCACTGCTATCGAAAGATGAGTTACCTACTAGCTCTGTTGAAGGCTCTGGTTCAGGTGCCGGATCTTCGCCACCTTCATCATTACCGCCTTCGTCACCGCTTGATTCACCGCTGAAACTTACATTGTCGATACGGTATACCGCGCCAGCGCCTTGGCCCCAAGCTGGGAATACCATTACGATGTCAATGTTAGCTGCATTGAAGTTAACACCTGCTGCAGCTAAATCTGCCATAGCAAAGGTGTAGGTTTGCCATACGCCTTCGCTTGGCACCACGCCTTCAGCGCTTGTGCTTAAATTAACTTCTACATAGCTTGTTGCGTCACCTGATTCGATTTTCAGTAACCAAGGGGCGTCATTTTGCGTTGGCAAAGACGTAACTTTCATATCAAAACTAAAGGTTGATACGCCGCTTGCGTCTAATGCACCTCCATTGTCACGACCATTGAAACCAAGCACAGTGTCACCGTTTACCATAAACTCGGTTACCATGCCGTGCGCTTCGTCGTCAGCAACGATACTTGGTGTTGAGCCTGCACAGCAGTCCCAACCAGCCCAGTTCGCTAACATAGCTTCTTCAAAGATTGACGCTGGAGCAACTGTTACTACTACGTCACCGTTACCTTCGTCGTCTGAATTATCGTCACCTGATGCAACCATTAGGCTCACGTTATCTAACTGCACTTGACCAGCTTCTGCACCCATGTCGAAGAAGACACGGTTATTTTCGCCACCAAAGCCTGTCGTAGTTAAGTTAACGGTGTAAGTCGCCCACTCTGTGGTTAGGTTTACGGTTTCAGTTACGTTAGTCCATGGGTCTTGGTCTAAGCCAAGACCTGCAATGATTGAACGGCTATCGTCTGAACGTGCATCGAACGTTAGTACGTAGTCCGTGTCAGCAACCAAGGTTAGGTTTTGTTTCAAGCTAACATCCCATGGGTTACCAGCAACTGCTACGTCGGCAGAGAAAATACCGTTGGCAATGCTTTCTACCATGCCGTCTGTACCGCCCCAACCGTCACTGCTATCAAATGCAGAGTTAGTTAATAGTTCACCTGCAACTGGATCTTCACCAGAATTATCGTCGCCGCCTGTGCCGCCTTCAACTAATACAACACTGACATTGTCTAGTTGAACCTGACCAGCTTCTGCACCCATATCGAAGAATACACGGCTATTGTTGATGCCCCATTCGGCGATAGTCATGGTGAAGGTATAAGTTGTCCACTCTGGTGTTAGTGATACCGTTTCAGCAACGTTTGTCCAAGGTGCTTCGTCTAAACCAAGACCAGCGATAATTGAACGGCTGTCATCTGAACGTGCATCAAATGTTAATGTGTATGTTGCGTTAGCCAGTAATGCCATGTTTTGCTTCAAGCTAACATCCCAAGGGTTACCTGCCACTGCAACATCTGCAGAGAAGATACCATTAGCAATGCTTTCCACCATGCCATCTGTACCACCCCAACCATTGCTGCTGCTAAAGTCAGAGTTTTCAATAAGCTCTACGCCGATTTCTTGGTTACCACCGTCGTCACCGCCTGTGTCGCCACCATCATCTTGATCGTCGCCACCACCAGTGCCGCCGCCAGTGCCTTCACCGTAAGGATTTTCGTCACCTTCAGGGATACCAATAAACACGTTGTCGATACGATAAACTGAGCCTAAACCTTTAATCCACTCAGGGAATATCATGAATAGGTCAACTTCTGTCAGGTTTAAACCTGCGCCCGCTAAATCGACTAATGGGAATGAATAGGTTTGCCATTCGCCTAAAGTTGGTGCAACACCCTGCTTACTATCTGTTAGGTTAAGTTCTGCAAAAGTATTACCTGTAGCATTAGAACTTTCTACTTTTAATAACCAAGCAGTGTTTTCATCTTCTGGCATTGTCATGACTTTTAGGTCAAAGCGCAGCACACCATTACTTGTAATCGGCGATAAGTCTAGTTTTTCACCAGAGCTTCTGCCCCAGAAGCCTACTACTGTGCCGCCTTCAGGGCCCGCACCAATAGTGAATTCAACAGCATAGTTATGCTCTTCGTCGTCTACAACTTCTACTTGAGGTAAGAATGCACAACAATCCCATAACGTCCAACCGCTGCGTACGGCATCATCGTATAAGGTAAACAGCTCTTGATAGACCGTTGTATCTGGGCCTTTTACATCGCTTCCACCACCATCTTCAACCGTAGTTGAGTGAATGATCATGTTATCAATGCGGAATCTTGCACCATTACCTTGACCCCACTGTGGGAACACTAGTGCTATATCAATGGCTGAAATGTCTAAGCCTTTTTGTAAAAGCGAATTTAGCGATACTGAATAACGCGTCCACTCACCTTGTACAGGTGGCTCTGGTAAACGGTAATCTACCGCTGTACCACCTAGGTTAGTACCACCATTAGATTCTAATTTTAAATACCATGGCGCATTAGGATTTGCTGGTGGGTCGATAAGTTTCAAGTCGAATTCAATCGCACCGGTCAACGCTAAAGAACTTGCATCAAACGGGTAACCTGAACCGCCTTGGTCTTGACGAACCGTGAAACCAACTACTGAATTTTCATAGATATAGAACTCAGCAACGTTGCCATATGTAGCGTCTTCATCAACCACAACAACCGGCGGAACATCGCTGATGCCTTTAGATACCTGGTCGTCCCACATAGGCCAATTTGGGTTTTCTTCATCAGCAAATAACAATAGCTCGGCACCTTCAAAAGCCGCACCAATCGTTACGTTATCTACTTGGAAAACCGCGCCGCTACCTTTGCCTACAGTAGGAAATACTTTTACAGAACGTACTTTTTCACTGTTTAAACCTAGCGCTCTTAATTGGCCAAGTTCAAATGAGTAGTGCTGCCACACACCTGTTTCAGGTGACATGCCCTCAAGGCTCTCTGCAAGCGTTAACACGACTGCGCCAAGCTCAGTGGCTTCTTCGTCATTTGCATCAACACCTAACGATTTTTCGCCGCTGTCTTCAGCCATTTCGTATTCTACTTTGAATAGCCATTCTGCTGTTGTGTCAGTAGGCTGCGAAACTACTCTTAAGTCAAATTCAACTAAAGCGTCATCTGGCAGTAATGTCGCGTCATACGCAGCGCCCGACAAACCGATTTCACCGGTATCGTCGGTAACCGTGAATTCAATCACTTCGCCGTATTCTTCGTCGCCTGAATCAATAAGTTCAGCGTACTCAGCACCGACTAGGTCCCAAGCAGACTTTTCTTCCGTATATAAATCAACACCTACAGGTACTGGAATAACCGGCGGGATCGGAACCGGCGCAGCACCTGTTACAAATGTATCGGCATAGTAATCAGAACTAATCGTGGCACAACCTTTACCTGTTACAGGGTCTTTTGCACATTCATATACACGTACATAGTCCACTTGGTAAGCGTTACCATCAACATACGCCGCAGGGTCAACACCGCGTGCGATAGTGCCGTTTGCATCACCTACTGTGTAATTGGCTGCTTGGTGAGTACGGCCGGCCCAGTTACCACCAACCGCGTTGTTTAAGATAATGAAGAAGTCTTGATCATACGGCGCTTTTTCATAAACGATTTCCGACTCATCTTCTTCATTGATAATTTGTGTGTACCAACCAGTTTCACTTAAACCAGCCGCTGCGCCGTCTGACGCTCTGTAAGTGACTTTTGAATCACGTTGGTAGGCATAAAGTACATCATCGATGTACCAACGAATCTCGCCTTCTTCCCACTCTATGGCATAAACGTGGAATTCGTCAGCAGGAGAAGCATTAGGTAAGGCGTATTCAGTACCAGTAAAACTGTGTGTACCGCCCTGCATTGGGCCGTAATGTAAGGTACCGTGCGCGTGATTATCAACATCACCATCGGCTCTTACTTCGCCGATGTTTACCCACTCAACCAAATCGATTTCACCCGACAGTGGCCATGTACCGTAAACTGAATCTGTTGGCATCAGCCAAGCTGCTGCCCAAGAACCTTGACCACGAGGCGCTTTAGCGCGCACTTCAACACGGCCGTAGGTAAAGTCACCCTTGCCGCGAGTCACGATTCGTGAAGATGTGTAAGGTTTGGTTAGGCCTGAACCTGCTTCTGTAGGCCTCGCTACGATGTTTAGTATACCGTCTTCAATAAATAGGTTTTCTGGTGAATCGGTATAACATTGTTCTTCACTATTACCACCACCATCACAATTTATTTCAAACGACCACTTGCCCATATCTAATGAGGAGTTATCAAATTCATCACTCCACACCAGTTGCCAATCCTGGCTCGGCGTTCTTGTATCTATTTCCGTGATCGTAGTTTCAGTAGATATGTCATCACCACCACAACTTACTAGTGCCGCTGTGGTGACCATCAATGTTGTCAGTCGCTTAAGCGTAAATGCCCGACCTTTAAACATAGGTTTCTCCCGCTGATTTCATCTCTAGCTTCATACTGCTTACACATTTGCATACGTATGCATTTTGATAGCCAAAAAGCTGTTGTTAATACTGTTGTTGTTATTACTGCAATTTTTCTCCAATACTGTTGTAACACGTCAGATTGCAATAGGAATGTAGAATTCGATAAGGCGGATTTGGCAGAAGTCAAAGCGGACTTTCCCTTAAAATGCAGACAAAAAAGGCGTTTAAAGGCCACATTTTTCAAGTATTTGCTCTAAAACCTTTCCCCCTTAAAAACAGGGTTCACTTGCAAAAGTTGAGTAATCATTAGACACTGAAATTCGCTAAGTTGGTCGCTTAACAGGTTGAAGCGGACTGGAGGCGATAGGTATTTTTGTTTTTTTCTTTACAATTAATATGAGACAGGTGGATTTTTGAGACGTAGCAAAGCAATGCAGCGAGTTGAACAGAATGTAGCATTACTCATAAAACAGACACTCGGCCAAGCGCCAGAAAAAATGTTCTGGTATTGTCAGGTTGGGTTTTGGGTGTTTATTGGGCTTGTTTCATACGGTACCTTGAACATTTGGTTTGAACAGTATCAGTTCTCTTATTTCCTCCATGTTATCCTGCAGTCTGGCATTGGCCTTGCCCTTTCTATCTTTTTACAAAAATCCTTTATCGCTATCTGGTATCAAACCAACGAGTTTCGTTTATGGGTTGGTCTTGCGCTTATATTCGCCATTTCCTTTGCCTGGACAATCGCGCGTATGTTGCTGTTTAGAGCCCTTACCGGCGAGCAAGATATTTGGTGGAACTTTGGCGGCTGGTATTTTAGTGGCATCTTTATATACCTTTGTTGGACCGCAATGTTCCATGGCTTGATGTACTATCAATTGCTGCAGCGCGAACATCAAATTTTGTTGGATTCACAACATAAAATTCAAGAAGAGTATGTTAAGCGTGTGGAAGCACAGGCTATAGCTCGTGACGCTCAGCTTAAAATGTTGCGTTATCAGCTGAGCCCGCACTTTTTATCGAACGCGCTTAATTCAGTGAATGCATTGATAGAAATGAAGCAAGGCGAATTAGCGCAGCAATCGGTGGTGAAGCTCAGTAAATTCTTACGCTACTTATTAGATCATGATCCAGAATCTAGAGTAACGGTGCAACAAGAAATAAACGCTTTGATGCTGTATTTAGATATCGAAAAAATTCGTTTTGGCGATCGTTTATCAATCGACCTGCGGGTTGATCAAGACGCCGAAGAAGGGTTAATTCCGAGCCTGCTACTTCAGCCTATTATTGAAAATTCAATGAAGCACGCCATTTCAAAAAGTGAAGACGGCGGCACTATCTACGTAACGGTTCGATTGCTTGGCAGCCAACTTAAAATAGAGCTGTGTGACACCGGCAAAGATAGCTACGAAGGTGTCGATTCAACACAAGAGAAACAAAACAGAAGTATCGGTATGGAGAACATTGCATCACGACTTGATGCGCTATACCCAAAACAGCACAAACTCAGTTTTGAGCTAACTGAAGGACGATTTAAAACACATATCACCATTCCATTTGAACGCGCCGCTTTAGACGCATAGCGCTATTGCATCGACAAGGTAAAAGATATGACAAAAATAAGAACAATCATCGTCGACGACGAACCATTAGCATTAAGCTTAATGGAGGCCAAACTAGGCAAGTTTGACAATATCGACGTCATTGCCAAATGCAAAAATGGTAAAGAAGCTATTGCTGCCATTCTAGACCTAGAACCCGATCTTGTGTTTTTAGATATCGATATGCCGAAAATCAACGGTTTTGAAGTGATTCATAATACCCAGTCAGAGCTCACCCCCATGGTAGTATTTGCCACAGCATACGAACAATATGCGCTTGATGCCTTTAAGGTCAACGCAGTAGATTACATCCTTAAACCACTAGACGACGAACTCCTTGCTCGCGCAGTACACCGCGCACAAGAGCGTTTTGCTCAGCACGACAAATCAAAAGAAAAATACAACCTACTTAACGCCATTGAAGCTATTCGCAGCCATAAAGACCACAACTATCAGCACACAGCCCAGGATGATAAAAAAATCGTGGTAAAAGATGGCGACCAAATCACGGTATTAAAGCAAGATGAAATCAAATGGATAGATGCCGCTGGCGATTACTGTTGTTTGCACGCCAATGGCGAAACCCATATTAAACGCACCTCGTTAACCGAGCTGCTAAAACAACTTGAGCCCGCCAACTTCAAACGCGTACACCGCTCCACCATCATCAACTTAAACTTTATCTCCAAAGTACAATCCCTACCCAAGGGCGAATACTTTGTTGAACTTGGTGCGCAAGAGCGCGTAAAAGTCAGCAGAACCTACAAAGAAGCGATTAGAGAGTACTTGCAGTTAAATCCTGGTAAGAAAAATGGTGATGAAGTTTTGTAAACAGTATGTTTTTTTGAGCCTTAAAGTTTCAAAGCAGCTCTGAAACTCACTAAAATAGATTTAGCCTCATTAGTACCAATCTTGAAGTTGCTGAAAGTCTTTAATTCGATCTCTTTGTAACGTAAACGCGTCAAATACATCATCAAAGTTAGCGTTGTATGGATTTAGATTTGGCAATGCTAGGTTAGCTTGGCTAAAAAACTCTGTTTGATTCATTTGCCATCCTTGCTTCCACCATTGAATAATTAACTCCCTTGATTCAACTAACTTTAAACCCGTAGGTAACTTATCTGATTTTTGGGCGTTTATTTTTGTATTAGTAGGTAATAAATTCCATAAATCATTATTGGGCCAGCGAGCAAAAGGAAAAGCGTGATCAACAGCAAAGTCGGTTACATTCAAATTTTTTCCTGACCAACAACAGTAAACATTTTCCGACGTTAATAGGTCATTTACCCTCTTTCTAATGCGAGACGTTGTGCGTTCAGGCTCATGCCAATTCAGCGCGTTCAAAAAATCTAACTTTGAAAATTGTTTCTCTTGGTTCATTGCGTAACCCGCCATTAATGACGACCATTCATTTACTAAAGCGGGTTCAATCCAAACACTGAAGCGAGATAATGAATCCCAGATATGTTTTGGAACGATAAACTTGCCTAACGACGATAGAAACTCAAAATCTAAGATAAGCTGTTTAGTTGGTTTCTTCGGGGTACTTAGTTCAACCTGAAATACAGCATCCTTTGTCCCTGGCAAAGTGGTGTATTTTGCTGGCATATTTTTAACCGTTGAACTTATATCCTTGAGGGTTCGATATAACGCTTGTACTATTTCTGTGTCGAAGTAACTAGCCCCGATATAAAAGTCATTGCTAGATAATGAACTTAACTGATGCCAACCATTAGCTTTAATAAACCCAAGCCCCTTACTGCTATTGCTGTTTTGTTGCATTTCGTATTGTTCAATTAAAGGCTTATAGAGTTTCATCCAATACAAAGCAACCAATCCTACAGGTAAGACTACATACTCATCAGTTTGTTCGATGACTGCCCCAGGATGACCTTCAGCTATACGCAGTAATGTTCTTAATAAAGCGACTTTGTAAGTTGATGATTTGTTATCATTAACAACGATATTACGAATTAACGGAAACGCACCAGTACCATCATCAGGTAGCGTAAGTAACACCGTTTGCCATCTAACATCTTCGCGACCCATTTCATCGCTTTGTGATAACGGCCCTAACAGTTTATACGTGAGGCCATATTGACTTGCATATTGAGCTAATTCATCAGCCGATACGTCATGCATTGTTCGCTCATCATAGCAGGGGCCATGCCTTAAGGAGATGACTAATTTCCCATTGGGCTTGAGTAAAGAACTTAGCTTTCTAAAAGCTCTTTGACGAGAGTTAGGAGCAATGTGCATCCAAACTGCACTTAACAGGATTAAATCAAACTTTATTTGTAGTGCAAATATTTTAGATAGGTCTGGTAGCGTATCAGATATCCAATGAATTGGCTTTTCTATTCCATATTGCAAAGCAAGGTCACGAATACCATCTGCTGGTTCTACAGCTACAACACTCAGCCCTTTAGACGCTAAAAAACGTGCATCACGGCCAGAGCCGGCGCCTACATCTAGCACCATCCCTTCTTTAGGAATTTCATCTAGCCAATCTTTATGAACTGATTCAAATGAAATACTATTGTATTGTGTCGTGAGAGATTCAGCATTGACTGAATAAAACGTTATATTTTTGCTCAAGCTACTCATTTCATTAATCAAGTATGATATTGATATTTCTATATCATTTATCGTAATAAATGAAGTAGTTTCTATGATGTTATATGAAACCAATCATTCAAAATAAACTGAATACCAATATTCAATTACTAATAATATTTTCTATGCTGCAGTAGACTTGCATTATAAAATCTGTTTCAAACTTGGGTCGGCATAAGGTGACAATAAATAGCACAAAATGCCAATATTAACGATCACGGTAAACCAAAAGCTCAATTGAAACGATTCCTTGCTTGTTTTATGTCGTAATATTTGTTGTGCAATAGCTGCGCCCGGCCAACCGCCAATTAGGGCAACGAAATGTAAATTTGCTTCTGGTGTGCGCCAACCGCCATTCGAGGCTTTTGATTTGTCACTCCAATACATTAAAAAAGTAAAGAATGATAAACCTGCGTACCAATACATCAAGTGTTTGCCGATATAGTCTAACTGCGCAGCCACCATCAATCCGATGAGAAATGAAAACGCTAAGTAAACGGCTTTTAAAGACGCTGGTTTTGTTTTCTTGCGCCTTACAGGCAAGGTTGCAGGGCGGACTAGTTCACCTGGATAGGTTGCGTTTAAAATGCACATTCTACCCTGTTTATCCACCCCCTCAGTATAAAGTAGACTCTCACCTATTTTAGGCGTTCGTGATTTGGTTTGAAGCGCATTTTTGTGAAGAAAGAGATCTTTGCCTCCATGGGCTGGTTTTACAAAGCCAAACGCTTTGTCGTCGTTCCATCGAACAACCGTTCCTTTTGCTCTCATTATTACTCCTTTTACTACTAATGAGATTGTGACTATTGCTGACTTAGCACACGCGCTACTTTAGCAAACTTCCCTGACTATTTGTTTGTTTATATTAAAAAAAATAGCGCATGGCTAATTGGAATTGTTTCTCGGTGAGAGATTCTGGTTCATTAACGTAGGTGCGCGCGAAGCGGTCGCTGTTAATCCATATGTATTCAGCGGAGATAAACCAAGGTTTGGTTATGCGGTAAGTGTAGTTTAAGGTAATGGCGTTGCCGTCTTCGTTGTTGTTATCGTCTGCCACTGGATCGTTGTCGGTAACTGAAAAGTTTTCTACTCGCAGTGCGCCACTATGCCTGTTTACGCGCTTTGAAAGCATAACAAAGCCACTATGGTAGTCGTTGTCTACCATATCCACCTGCTGCGGGCTTTGCATCAGCGTATCCCCCACTAAGTATTGGGCGGTTAATCTAATATCCAGTGGTAAGCGCCATTTTATGCCAGCGTGGTAGAAACGGGTTTTCCAAGCATACTGGCCGTTGTCTTGTTTATAGGGTTGTGCGTTGTTGTCGTAATAACCAAACGACAGTTCACCTTTTTGGTGAAAGGCAATATCGCCTTTTACGTGATAACCAATGCGACCGTCAATTTCTAAAAATGGGTCGGTTACTGACGCTTGTGTTTCTAACGAATTACCCGGTCTATTAGCAAGAAAATCAGGAAGAGGACGCTTTTCATTCCACAGCGTTTGGCGCTGAGAAATGCTCCAACCACGCCAAGAAATGAGCGCCCCTAGCGGATCATTACTGACATAAGCACTTACCGTTAAGTTAAGGTCAAAATTGTTTTGATGAAACCGCCCTAGCCTTGTTAGTTTAAATTCTGTGCCTAGCGCGCGTATTTCTTCACCCACCCAGGTATTTAAACTCGATGAATTTAACGTATGTTGCGTAGCCCACGCCGTAGCGTTGTTTTCAAGTGATATGTCAGGATAGAAAATGCCAGCTTTTGTGGCAAAGCGATAGCCGGATTCATTCGGCAAGGTTTTGTATCGTACAAAGGCTTCGGTAATGCCAAAGGTTGATTCTTGGTCGTCAACATAGCCATTGCCTATAGCATGGGCGCTTACACCTGAATCCCATTCAGCCGACAGTTCTCCGCCTAACTGAGCAAGCGATAAGCCAATACCATCGTTACTAGAAAACTTACCATAGCCACCGTGTAAATTACTGGTAATTGAATCGGTAGAACTCACCCTAACATCAACAATACCTTTTACTGAAAGTTCTGCACCTACAGCTGCAGAAAGGTAGAGAGTTGAAAGGCAAACACATGATGTTGTAATTATTGTTTTTATCATGACAACCCTGTTGTTAATCGCTACTTATCATCGACATTACGTCGTCAGAAGGGGCGCTTGCTCTGCCATAGTCGCTGGTCGAACAAAGCCAAGCTTCAAAGCTTTGTGCAGGCACAGGCCGGCTAATATAAAAGCCTTGCGCTAAATCACAGCCATGTTGCGTTAGCCACTGCAAAGATGGCAGGTCTTCTATACCTTCTGCAACCACACATAACCCCATATTATGAGCAAGTTCTATGGTGGATCGCACAATGATTTGATCGTCTTCACTTTTGGTTAAGTTGTGCACAAACGATTTATCAATTTTTAATTCATGTACAGGCAATTGCTTTAATTGCGCTAACGAAGAGTAGCCCGTGCCGTAATCGTCAATAGATAGCTTAAAGCCCTTTTGTTTGAACTTGAGTAACAAGGCTATGGCTTGCTCTGTATCTTCAACAAACACGCTTTCGGTTACTTCCAACGTGATACAGTGTGGCGCTACGTTGTGGTTATCGACGGTGTTAGAGACAAAGCTAAAAAAGTCTGGATTTTTAAGGTTTTCTGCAGAAATATTAACCGCAACATTGACATGAATATTGTTATCACGCCAGCGAGTAAACTGCTCAACCGCCATTAAAAACACACATTGTGTTAAGGCATCGATTTGCCCTGTTTGCTCCGCGATATAAATAAATTCATCGGGCGGTAGCATGCCTAGCGTTGGGTGCTGCCAACGTACCAAGGCTTCTACGTGAGTCACCTTCTTGCTATTTAATGACACTTTAGGTTGATAAAACAGCACAAGTTGTTGCTCTGCAATCGCTGTTTTTAAATCGTTAATCAGATTCAAACGCTCTACGCTATTTACCTGCAATGCATCGTGGTATACCTGCGCATGTTGATTGACTTTACGGGCATGGTGCAGCGCCATATCGGCCATTTGTAGTAAGCGTTTTACATCGCTACTGTGCTGAGGATAAGCAGAAATACCAAAACGCATCTGCAGTGGCAATCTTACGCCGCGATAATCGCAGCCGCTATCTAGCGTTTCATTCACTATCTTTTGTAGATTGTTTTGTGCCTGCTCGGTTACGTTCTTGCAAAGAATGACAAACTCGTCGCCACCTAAGTGGGTAAGTAGTGTTATATCTTTTATGCTTGCTAGGCGCTTTGCGGCTTCATTAATCAGCCAATCACCGACATCATGCCCCAAGGTTTCGTTGACCTCTTTAACGCGGCATAAGTTCATATGAAAGACCGACACTGGTGTTCTGTCTGAAATAAAACTCTCTAACGCCGCTTTAAGTAGGTTGCGGTTCGGCAGATTGGTAAGCGGATCATGGTTAGCCGTATGTTGAATGGTTTGCTCACGGGCTAATACCGCTTTTTGCATGGCATTAAATTCATCCGCCAATTGACCAAGTTCGCTTTTATCTTTTAGCTCAACACGTTTGTCATACCTGCCCTGCGCTATGGTACGAGCCTGAGCAACCAATTGCTTGATCGGCTGCGTAATAGAAGCAGCAATCCAGTAGGCGCTCATCAACGATAACAGAAGTGTTAGCGCAGCAATTACAAAGAGCTGCCACCACTGCTCTTGCATTACAGCAACGATATCGGCTTTTAAGCCATACATTGCCACACCAAAGGTTTGCTCGTTTTGCGTGTCGTAGCGGTAATGTGCCGAAATAAAGTGAGAAGGACCAGCATCAGCGAGTATACTTTGCGCTCGCGCTAAATCGGCCTGTTGATTCGACGATGCAATTAAGCGCCAATCACCTTCTGTTGAAGCTTTGTTAGTTGCTGCGTCTTTAAAAATGAAATCGATTTCTAATTGAGTAATATCTTTAAAGTGTTTTGCTAATCGGTTATCTAATTGAAAACCAAATCCAACCCAGCCGATCACCTTTTGGCCAACTTGTAGTGGCGACAAACTTAGCTGATATAACTTGCTGTCTAACACATAAAGATCTGAGTATTGGCTTACGCCAAGCCATTCTGGGTGACGAAAAGCTTGTTGTCTTTCGCTACCCTGGCGCACGCGCGCCTCATTATTATCACTATGAGCAACGTATAATTGCCCCGTTACGATGCCTTGTTCAGAAATCGTCATTGCTAAATCAGCATCAATACGTTTTCTATGATTGTTTAGCGCGACCAACAAGCTTCGTGTGTCTTCATCAAAAACTTGTTTGATACCATAATCGCTTGAAGCGGTGTCGGCGAATGCGGTGAGGTAATCTCGTCGGCTGTTGAATTGTTCGGTGAAGATGGTTTGTGCGGTGTGAAGTCGGTTGTTAATTTCTTGAGATTCTTGGGTACGATTACCGGTGTAAATTGTCCATAAGTCTATTGCTTGCACTAACAAGAGCAAAACGACAAATAAAAAGAAGATTTTATTTTTAAGACTCTTCACAACGTTACTTCCTAATAGTCAGACAAAAAATCAAAGTCTTCACTATTTTCTTGCACAGGTTCGCGAGCTAATGTGGTGTTTAATTGAACGCGCGCAGATCGTGTACTGTTAACTTCAATCGTTTGACTGACATCGTTATTATTATCTGAACTTAACTGAGGGTGCCACACATTGAGCAAATAGTCACCTTGTTGTATATCCGGTAATTTTGCAATGCCATTGTCATCAGTAACAGCAAAGTATGGCGTATCTACCACTAATATATGGCCGCTCATCCAGTCGTGAATATTACATCCCATAGCGATTTCACCGGTTTCATCAATGGTATCGATAATTTTTTCTTCCGACGCTTTGATTTTGAATGAAAACTTATGTTGACCAACGGGTGAATAGATATGGTGAGTAATATCGTCATAGTTCATAAAGCTCACCTCACTACCCTTTTGCATCACGCTAACATAAGGCACAAAGGCTTTATCTTGTTGCCCAATATGCAAGGGCGTTTGATTCATTGGAAGTGACTGGTTTTGATTTGTAGGTTGCAAGAACACGACAACGTTAGTGGCTGGGCTTTGGTCTTGGTTGGCAACGGTTACAGCTAACTGGTGATTTACTCCTGCTACAGCAGTTTCGCCCTCTTGTGCAACAGCGCTGGTGGGCACTAAGAAGGTAGAGAGTAGATACGTGAACAATACAAATTTCTTTTCAGAAAACGTCATACCGCGTTTATTCATCGAATGCTCTTATTATTGTTTTAAGCTTTTGTTGTAAATGTTTAGACCCACTATACCTAAAATTACTTTCAAGCAAAAATAAGCCTGTGATTCAGGTGCATTTGAATCGCATTATTCAGCTTCAGATTTTTTGATTGATGTAGTTTGTTCAAACTCCAAAAAGATTAACATTTGGTCATCATACCTAGTATATGCGTCATACAATGAATCTTCATTCACCCAGCCATTATCATGATAAATTTGAAAATCGAATCGCCAACTATTGTGCACTCTATATTGGTTACGACATTGGTCCTTACTACATATTTTGCGAAAGCCATCAATGATATATGAATGAGGAGCGCATGCTCTAACGCGATCTTTCTTTGGACAATTAATGACAGCCCCTTTATCTGACAAGCACGCACGTACATCGGTACATGAAGATACAACAAGCGGATAGTCGTTCTTAACTTTATCAATTATCATGTCTCTAAAATCTTGCTTTGATGCCGTTGCTCTCCCTTTAAAAGTCATTTCAGGTAGCGCAAGTACTTTTCCTTCCTGATGACACTCCTCTGGTACGATAACCGCCGATAAAAATGCTTCATAAGATTCATAATTAATTGTTTTTGCCGTTGCGCTTTTTAATCGAGATAATAATAGCTCATCAAATTCATAAAACTGATTAAAGTATTCCGCATCACAAGGTTGGCAGTGTTCGTTTTTTGAGACTTTACTCATTAGGTCTTGATGTACTTTTTGAAGACCATGCAATCGTGGATAACTTTCTATATTAAAGACAAAGTTAGGGCTGTAAATCTCTGGCGTAAATTCAACCATAATGACTTCATAGGGAGCACATTGCTCAGTAGCGAAGCGAAGCTTTTCTTTCTGATTAAGACGCACTCCTACATTAACACTATAGCCACCATCTAACCCGTAATAAGCGTCATTGCCCAAAGAAGTTTGGCTAATAACATCCAACACCGAAATATTTACTTCTTCTGAACATAATCCTGCTTTCATGCAAGCTTGATCTATCAAGCTAGTAGGTGCCATTGCGTAACAAATACCGTATCCACCTTGATCTCGAACAAGTGGTTTAGTCGCGGTTTCATAGTGTTCGGTTATGGTTTCATCTTCTTTTACATATTGCTTTTGATAAGCTAAATACTCTACATGAAACCATAAATCGTCTAACTCCTGATTGGCCCAAATGAAATCGCTATCCAATTGAACTTCACTACTTTCTTGTTTACTTGATTCGCTAGGCAACTTTTGCTGCTCATCTGCATAGCTATTTGTGCTAATGCTAAACAAAAAAACTGCGATCAATGGCAAAATATTCGATGAAATACGAGCTATGGTTGTATCAAGGCAAGTTGAAAGAGCCTTAAGTTTATGATGGCAAGCAACCTTTATTAAGTAGGTTGTTTTTGATTTTAAATGGTTGTCGGTCATGTTTTTATTGTTATAAAAATCTCAAATGCACACATTCATCACTTACCTATCAGTGTTTAAATGCAATGAACTTATCTATACCTTAATTCCTTCGAAAGTTTCGTGCTAGCAATTTCTTTAAAGGTTTATCCTAGGTTTTCGCTAGAAAACATCGCCTGTTAGCGATAACATGCCAATTCATCTATTTCAAAATCACCTTCAAGGAAGGATACTGTGGTTGCTACTCGTTTCGTTTATCTCATCATATTGGCGGTACTTTTGATTTCTACACCACACTCCCAGGCCAAGCCTAGCAAAGTCACTATCAAAAAATTAACAGGCGAATATCAATTGTTCGTTAATAGCCATCCTTTTCACATTAAAGGCGCGGGACTTAGTTATAACGACGGTCATAATTTCAAAGCACTGACGCAAGCGGGTGGTAATAGTTTTAGAACATGGGGTACGCACTATGCCGACATTGAACTAGAGAAAGCGCAAGAGCTTGGCTTGATGGTCATGATGGGAATAGATGTAGAAAAAGAGCTCCACGGCTTTGACTACAATGACGATGCAGCCGTTGCCAAGCAATTTGAATCGGTAAAGCAGCAAGTACTCAAGTATAAAGATCACCCTAATATTTTAGGGTGGATGATAGCCAACGAACCTAATTTGCTAATGAATGAAGATGGCTCACTAAAGCTCGTCAATCCGAAGGTGTATCAAGCACTATCTGATATTATCGACTTTATACATGAAGTCGACCCAAATCATCCAGTCAGTTATAGCTTTGCTGGGGTTATTCCAGAGCATATCCATACGGCTATGCAATATACGCCACAAGTTGATTTTATTTCCGTACAAGTTTATGGCGATTTAATTGACCTTCAAGATAAAATTGCCGCCCTTAACATCGACAAGCCATTTATGGTCACCGAATTTGGTCCTTTAGGGCATTGGGAACGCCCAGCAACAGCTTGGGGACGTGAAATTGAGGAACCTAGCGGCATAAAGGCGCGCACTTTTGCTGAGCGCATACAACAAGGCATAGCCAAAAATACCTCAGGCAAGCTCATTGGTCATTACGCATTTGAATGGGGTCAAAAGCAGGAGCGCACGCCAACCTGGTATGGCATGTTTACTAAAGATGGCAAAGCAACTGCCCGAATCGATGAATTAACTAAGTTTTGGACCGGTAACTACCCTGCCAATAGAGCGCCATATGTCACCTCAATACATCTTAACGGGCTAATGGCGGAACAAAATGTACGATTGCCTTTAGGCGCTATGGCAAATATAGAAGTCGCTTATTCAGAATATGATGGAGATGCGTTTAACATTCGCTGGCAGCTTTTAAAAGAGGTAGATGTAAAAAGCCAAGGCGGTGCGTTCGAGCAAGAACCAGATGAAGTGGCATTAACGATATCAGCGCCTAAAGAAACTAAGCAAGAAAACGGCTCAACAAAAGTGTCAGCAACGTTTAAAGCACCCGAAACTTCAGGTGACTATCGCTTGTTCTTCTATATCGACGATGGCAAAGAGAAAGTGGGCTATGCTAACTTTCCGTTTTATGTGGAATATAATCTATAGATTCACCGCAATTTGTTGAAAAGAAAGTTGCTTGAATTAACCAAGTAGTTGGCTATATTGAATAATAGAAAGTGACTTATTTGTTACTTTCCACTCAACGAGAGAAACTCGTTTATTAATCCACAAATATTTCAAAGGAAGGAAATAACCATGAAAGAACTATCTAAATCACAGTTAACCGAGGTCAATGGCGGAGTCGTTGCACTTTACTGGGTTGTAAAGGGTGGCATTGCCGCTTATCGCACGTACAAATCTGTTAGATTCGTCTCACAAGCTATTGCCGGTGGCGTAGTATATGATGTCGCTAAATCTGTCGTTGATTAATTCAGACTTTTAGGGGGCTGGGTAGATACTTGCAAACTATCTACCCATACTTTAATGCAATGAAACTATTTCAAACCCACTGCCCATGCTGCAAAACTATCATTCCTTTTGCCTCTAGAAGAAAATTAATTTACTCAGGTATTGTTTCATGTCCTCATTGTCAAAGTACTCTAACTGCAAGCGCTTTATCTGCAACTTTAGGTACTGTAGTTTTAGGAGTGCCAGTTTGGCTACTATTAGATAATTACATTACATTGTTGACTTTGCCCAATGCTATTACCTGGCTAATAGGACTATTTATATGCGTTGCAATAGGCAGGTTAACTTTCCCATTGGCCAATTTAGTCGCTGTTGACACTGAAAACGACACAGCTATTTGACGCAACATTACCTGTAGAGTAATATTACCCATAAGGTAATAAAGAATATATATTGTGGCAATAAAGACGATCACTTCAGATAAGTTACAAAAAGTATGGATGCTCAATGACTTATCTGTACTACCATTTACGTATGCGCATCAAGTGCTCAATATACTATTTGACTTGGATGCGGCATACAACGTGGATGATTTGGCAGATATAGGCGCGGTACAGTACTTATCAGAAGATGAAACGAGTTGGGCAGTTACTATTACTGTTAATAATGTTGAACCTTGTGGCGCTATTACTTGTATATTCTGGCAAGGAGACTGCTATAACGTAGATATTAAGGAGTACAATGCATGACAATACCAAGCTTTGTGACGCAATCTCAACAGGTCAGTCGTCCTGAAGACTTGCCTCGCCCACACCCTGGCGATGTATTTAAACGTCGTTTTATCGAGAAAACATCCTTAAAACGCCCTGAAATAGCGGCTGTTTTAGGCGTGTCTGAAAAACATTTATCACGTTTTGTAAATGGCCATATTCGTGTAGAAGTTGCGTTTGCTCGTAAACTAGAAGCATGCACCAATGTTAGTGCTAATGCGTGGTTACACTACCAAATACAATACGACTTATATAAAACAGCGAAATTAGACAAGCAGCAAACATTGCTAAGTGCTTAGTTTAGAATGCCTTAGCTGGCCTGGTTATTAAGCTCTTGCTTTAAAACTATATTCGCGCCAACAAAAGCACCAAACATTGGTGATACTGCTATCAATAGATCTAGTATCGCTTGCTCTACGTTTGGAGGATTCAACATATTTGAACCCCCAAGAAACATTGTTAGTGGTACCGCAAGCAATACTATATTTCGTCGTTTAAGATTTTCTGAATCGAGAGATAAAAGCTTCAAAACGAAAATGTAACCCCATACACCGCATAAATACAACAATGCGAATGGTAGCGCCACAAAACCTAACGCAAATATGATGTATGCAACAGGCACAGCTCCTATTGATACAAAATCATTGCCAATATCCGGCAACCACAAATATACGTTCGATACCCATTTAATACTGATATAACACAAGATAACACTAAGTATTGTAGCAGTTGCAGTGGCAATTGATTTGTTCATAATTATTTATTGCTTAGCTTTAGTAGGGAGAGTTATACCCCCTAGCTATAAAAGTTTAAGTCCGCACTATGCTAGCTTCTGTCTCTAGTTACATCAAGCTATTGATTAGAAATGACATTTTCTTATACTCGCAATACCTTTGTGCGAGTTCCGTCCCGTTCTAAAAATAAAAAAGCACAGCATAAATGCTGTCTATTGATTGCCGTGAAAGCGGGAGTTACAAATTACGTCCATGTAATTTACCTATGCAGGCCGCCGCTGGCGTTCAGTTTTGCTGACGTGAAGGGATTCACTAATGTCGCGAGGATGCAAGGAAGTATTAAAGCGACCCTACAAAACTTGTGAACCCGCAATACCCTTTTGCGAGTTCCGTCCCGTTCCGAAAATAAAAAAAGCCCAGCATAAATGCTGGGCTTTTTTTATTTTTGGTGCGGAAAGCGGGACTTGAACCCGCACGGCCGAAGCCACCACCCCCTCAAGATGGCGTGTCTACCAATTCCACCACTTCCGCAGTAAGTTTTTTATCGACTAGTTTGGAACGTCGCTATCTGGAATATCGTCGCTTGCTGGCACGTCTTCGTTCGCTGGCATAGCACTGCTTTCAGCAGGCTCTTCAATTGCAGCTGGAACCGACAAATCATCAAATTCGTCACCAGATTTAATTTGGTTAGCCGTTAGGTTACCTAATACTAAGCTGATGCCGAAGAAGGCAATCGCTAACCATGTAGTAGCGCGTGTTAGGAAGTTACCTGAGCCACTTGAACCGAATATAGTTGCAGATGAACCAGCGCCAAATGATGCGCCCATGTCTGCACCTTTACCTTGCTGAATTAACACTAAACCAATTAATGCTAAAGCAACAATTAAATAAACAATAATTAATACTTGATACAACATCTTTCTTCTATCCTTAAGCGTTTTGGCAAATTGTGCCAAATTCATCCGCTTTTAAACTAGCACCACCAATAAGACCACCGTCGATATCTGGTTGTGCAAATAATGCTTCACTTGTTTTTTGATTAACACTGCCACCGTATAAGATAGGCAACATTAACGCAATATCTTGTGCACTTGCAGCAATAAACTTGCGAATAAATGCGTGTGTTTCTTGGGCCATTTCTGGTGACGCAGTTTTACCTGTGCCAATTGCCCATACCGGCTCATAAGCCAGTACAATGTTAGCAAATGCTTCAATGCCTGTTTTTTCAATAACAGCACTTAATTGCTTTGCTAAAACTTGTTCCGTTTGCCCTGCTTCTCGCTCTGCTTCGCTTTCTCCAATACACAGTATTGGGGTAACGCCAGCAGCTAATGCAACAGCAACTTTATCAGCTATCAGCGTGTCACTTTCGCCATAAATACTGCGACGTTCTGAATGACCAATAATGGTATGCGAAATAGCTAAGTCGCACAGCATAGCGGTTGAAACCTCACCTGTAAATGCACCAGAGGTTTGTTCGCTTATATTTTGCGCTGAAACACTGATTTTATCTGATAAATTAGCGGCTTTAACAGCACTATTTAACTTATCGAGATAAGGGAAAGAAGGTGCAATAACAACCTTCACATTATCGTTAAAACTAACCTGCGATAATTTCGCGATCATGGCATCGATTAATGCCGAATCACCATTCATTTTCCAATTCGCGGCAACTATCAAAGATCTAGACATTCTTCTTTCCTGAATTAAAGCGGCGAGATATTAACGATTCTCGCGCAAAGTTACAAGTGAAAAGCGTACTTTGTTGTTTTTTTGATGCAAATTTAAACAATTTAGCACGCCTTTTTAACGGCGTCGGCAATTACATTTGCCAAGCGGGTGACTTCTGCTTCGTCAGGCCCTTCTACCATTACGCGGATAAGCGGTTCAGTGCCCGATTTTCTTAGTAGCACTCGGCCTCTTCCAGCGAGAATATTGTTTACTTCTGCAGTAGCATCAAGTACCTGCTGCGCTTTTAATGGATCGTTGTCACCTTCAAAGCGCACATTTACTAATATCTGCGGCAGCATTTTCATGCCTTGACGCAATTCAAACAAGGTTTTACCTGTTTCTTGCACTGCAGCTAAAACATTAAGCGCCGCTACAATGCCATCACCCGTAGAGGTATATTTCAAATTAATAATATGACCTGAGTTTTCTGCGCCCAACTGCCACCCTTTCTCTTTAAGCATTTCCATTACGTAGCGATCGCCAACTTTTGAGCGCTCAAACGGAATACCGAGCTCTGCAAGCGCAAGCTCTAACCCCATATTTGACATTTGCGTGCCAACAACACCGCCTGAAAGGTTACCTGAAGCTTGTGCTTGCGAGGCAATAATAAAGATAGCTTCGTCGCCATCGACAACATAACCTGTGTGGTCAACCATCATTAATCGATCGCCATCACCATCAAGCGCTATGCCTAAGTGTGCGTCGTGTTCAACAACCGCTTTGGCTATCATGTCCATCGACGTTGCGCCACAGCCGTCATTAATATTGGTACCGTTAGGTGAAGAGGCAAGCGAAATAACTTCTGCTCCAAGTTCTTTAAATACGTTAGGGGCAATGTGATAGGTTGCACCATTGGCGCAATCAACAACGAGTTTCAAGCCTTTAAGTGATAAATGTGTAGGGAACTGACCTTTACAAAATTCAATGTAACGCCCTGCAGCGTCATCAATACGATATGCCTTACCTAAGTGAGCCGATTCTACGCAGCCCATGTCGTTGTCTAATTCGGCTTCTATCGCTAGCTCTACTGCATCTGGTAGCTTTTGACCGTCTTGAGAGAAGAACTTAATACCGTTGTCATAAAAAGGATTGTGCGACGCGCTGATAACCAAACCGGCTTCGGCGCGAAAGGTTTTAGTGAGATAAGCGATACCTGGCGTAGGCATTGGCCCTAAAAGCCCTATATCAATACCAGCGGCCGAAAAGCCCGCTTCTAAGGCAGATTCAAGCATATAACCTGAAATACGCGTGTCTTTGCCTATAAGGACTTTCTTGGTACCTTGACCAGCAAGTACCTTACCGGCTGCGTAACCTAGCTTCATCACAAATTCTGGCGTAATTGGGTATTTACCTACCAAACCACGTACACCATCGGTACCGAAATATCGTCTATCGGCCATCTATTGCTCCTTTCCTGAAAATTGATTGACTGCGCGCCATACTTTTAAGGCATCTACAGTTTCTTTTACGTCGTGAACGCGCACATAGTCTGCGCCATGCTGACATGCGATCACTGCTGCACTTATGCTGCTTGCTAACCTGTCTTGTACTGGACGATTTAATAAATTGCCCAACATCGACTTTCTAGAAATACCGGCAAGTAACGGTAATTCAAAATGCTTAAAGGCCTGAAAATGGGCCAGTATATGATAGTTTTGCGCTAAGGTTTTGCCAAAACCAAAGCCGGGATCAAGAATAATACGCTGCTTTGCTATTCCTGCTTGTTCACAGGCGTTAATACGCGCTTCAAAAAAGCTATTGATGTCATTAACCACATCTTCATAATTCGGGTTGTCCTGCATGGTTTTGGGTTGACCTTGCATGTGCATCAAGCAAACTTGTACGTTGCTGTTAGCAACAGCTTCTAATGCGCCAGGAAGCTGCAAGGCGCGAACGTCGTTTATCATCGCAACATTGCGCTCTATACCCGCAGCCATCACCTCTGCCTTACTTGTATCGAGCGATATGGCTACGTCAAAACGATCGTTGATCGCTTCAATAATAGGGACAACTCTGGATAGTTCTTGGTCGAGCGACACTTCGGCGGCGCCAGGTCTTGTCGATTCGCCACCTACATCAATCATATCTGCGCCATGTTCAATCATGTCCGCGACTTGATCTATGGCATTATCTAATTGGTTAAATGCGCCGCCATCAGAAAACGAGTCTGGCGTAACATTTAATATTCCCATAACTTTTGGCAGTAATAGTTGTGTTTCAAACACCTTCGTCACCTAAAAATATAGAAAAAAGCCCCGAGGGTCGGGGCTCTGTTTTGCAAGATTATTTTGCTGGCGCGTCAGACGGATTGTCTAAGTTAGGATTAACCTCTGCGCTATCTGTTGGCGTTGAGTCGTTGCTCTTTGGCTTAGAGCCGCCACCTAAATCAGCAGGTGGTCTTACTTCGCGACGTTCCATCAGATCATCAATTTGACGTGCGTCAATGGTTTCATACTTCATTAACGCATCTTTCATCGCATGAAGAATGTCCATATTGTCTTTCAATATTTGCTCGGCGCGCTGATAGTTGCGCTCAACAAACGCTTTGATTTCGTCGTCGATTTCTTTCGCCGTTTGATTCGACATATGCATAGATTTTGCTGACGAGCGGCCAAGGAATACTTCACCTTCTTCTTCAGCAAATAACATAGGACCCATTTTCTCAGATAAACCCCATTGCGTTACCATCTTACGAGCAAGTCCTGTTGCGCGCTCAATATCGTTAGACGCACCAGTAGACACTTTATCAGCACCATAGATAATTTCTTCGGCAATACGACCACCATAAAGCGACGAAATGTTGCTTTCTAAGTGTTGCTTGCTGTGGCTGAATCTGTCTTGTTCAGGCAAGTACATGGTAACACCTAAGGCGCGACCACGAGGAATAATAGACACTTTGTACACTGGATCGTGTTCAGGTACTAAGCGACCAACAATAGCATGACCCGCTTCGTGGTATGCCGTCATTTCTTTTTCGTCTTCGCTCATTACCATTGATTTGCGCTCTGCGCCCATCAATATTTTGTCTTTCGCACGTTCAAATTCTTCCATGCCTACTAAACGCTTAGACGCACGGGCTGCAAACAATGCAGATTCATTGACTAAGTTAGCTAAATCGGCACCAGAGAAACCTGGCGTACCACGCGCGATTACAGATGCATCTACATCGTCACCAATTGGCACTTTGCGCATGTGTACTTTCAATATTTGTTCACGACCACGAATATCTGGTAAACCAACAGTCACTTGTCTGTCAAAACGACCAGGACGAAGTAACGCTGGGTCTAATACATCTGGACGGTTAGTCGCAGCAATCACGATAACGCCTTCGTTACCTTCAAAACCATCCATTTCAACAAGCATTTGGTTAAGTGTTTGTTCACGCTCGTCGTGACCACCACCTAAACCTGCGCCACGTTGGCGACCTACTGCGTCAATCTCATCAATAAAAATGATACAAGGCGCTGATTTTTTCGCTTGTTCAAACATGTCACGTACACGCGATGCACCAACACCCACAAACATTTCAACAAAGTCTGAACCTGAAATAGTGAAAAACGGTACTTTTGCTTCACCAGCAATCGCTTTAGCTAGCAAGGTTTTACCTGTACCTGGTTGACCTACCATCAGAACACCTGAAGGAATGCGGCCACCTAAGCGTTGGAATTTGCTTGGGTCTTTTAAGTAGTCAACAAGTTCTGACACTTCTTCTTTTGCTTCGTCACAACCGGCAACGTCAGCAAATGTCGTTTTGATTTGGTCTTCACTTAACAAGCGCGCTTTACTCTTACCAAAAGACATTGCGCCCTTGCCGCCACCGCCTTGCATTTGTCGCATGAAGAATATCCATACGCCGATTAGCAATAACATTGGGAACCAAGAAATAAAAATAGAGGTGAGCAGGCTTTGCTCTTCAGGTAATTTACCGGTTGCTTTAACGCCTTGCTTAACAAGATCGTTAATTAAGTCGCGGTCATATCCACCTGGGATCACCGTGGTAAATTTATTGCCTGTTTTTGTAGTACCAGTAACGACACCGTTACGATCTACATTTGCTTCACTGATTTGCCCTTCTCGAACATCCTGTATAAAGCGTGTGTAATCGAGTTGCTGCTCTTTGTCTGCGCCCGGGTTAACCCCGTTAAACACAGCCATAAGCACAACCGCTATTACTAACCAAAGAATGAGATTTTTAGCCATATCGCTCAATTTAACAACCTCTTGCTGTTTACGTTAAAACAAGTCTCTTACTACTATAACCGACTTAGCCAAGACTTGCTTGCAAAAATAAGTAAGTAAAAGTTACTTTGCCTACAATTTAGGCACAATACTAGTGTTTAAATCCTGTTGCCACTAAATACACTTCTCGCGACCTTGCACGAGAAGAGTCTGGCTTGCGCGTTTTCACTACTTTAAACGATGCGCGTACGTCTTTTAAAAATTGGTCGAAGCCTTCCCCTTGGAATACTTTTACCACAAAAGCGCCATTGGATTTGAGTACTTGGTGGCACATATCTAGCGCTAATTCAACAAGATACATACTACGTGCTGAATCGGCACTGTCGTTGCCGGTGAAGTTCGCTGCCATGTCAGACATCACAACGTCAATATTTTTACCGTCTATGCGGTCAAGTAATGCGTCAAGCACGGCTTCTTCTCTAAAGTCACCTTGCAAAAAATCAACGCCAGCTATTGGGTCCATGGCGAGTATATCGCAAGCTACCACCTGCCCTGCGTCGCCAACCGCTTTAACGGCGTATTCTGACCAACCGCCAGGTGCCGCTCCTAGATCTACGACTTTCATGCCTGGTTTGATCAATTTATCCTTTTCATTGATCTCTTTAATCTTGAAAACCGCACGCGAACGAAAGCCTAGCTTCTGTGCTTCTTTGACATATTTATCTTCAAAATGTTCCTGCATCCAACGCTGGGAACTAACGCTTTGTTTCTTTTTGCTCATTTCAAATGTACAAATACTGTGCTAGCAATAGTAATAATCCATAGATAAGGGTAAAATACGCGTAATTCAAGTAAACCATGTGAAATAATTGATGAATTTATCAAAAAAACAGATTCAATATCTTAAAGGCGTTGCGCACGACCTTAAGCCTGTTGTATTGCTCGGTGCAAACGGGTTAACAGAAGGTGTTGTTGCAGAGATAGACTCAGCTTTAGACATTCATGAGTTAATCAAGGTAAAAATACCCACTGATAACCGTGAAACAAAAGGCCTAATCGTTGACGCTATTATCCGCGAAACGGGCGCTGTTAAAGTGCAAGTGATAGGTAAAACGCTTGTGGCTTTTCGCCAAAGCGATGACAAGAAAATACACATTCCAAAAATGTAGTGTTTGATGCAGTAAATAAAGCCGACGTAATGTCGGCTTTTTTATTGGTGTCAGAGTGGTGTACGACACCAGTGTTATAATTCAAAGTCTTGGTTTGGCAAGTCGAAACACGCACTCATGCTCGCGCAATAACGTGTTTGAAACGGCACAGGGTCGATGTTTAGTTGCTTAAGCTTATCCGCAAATGGACCGCTACCTAGCGTTAATGCTACATCACCTTCTGACACGTCTTTTTTCCATAATCTAGCAAGGTTTTTAGTGACATTAAATGTGCCGCTAAAGCTGGTTTCGCTTTGCTTCATTTCACCATCTAACATTGAATATAAATTAGAATTTACATTAAACGTTTGCGCTTTGCCTGAGGTAGGTACGCGTAGTGAAAAATAGTCATTGCCAGCTTCATCCGTAGCTTTGGTGCTACTTACACCGTCTATCACTTCAATGCTGATATCGTCCACCACCTTAGGTAATCCCCAAATTTTAAGGCCCCTGATTTGGTTCTCTAAACTGGTTACCGGCATGTGGAATACGTGATAGCCAAATTTAGGGAACATCCCTTCCATCAACAAAGGCAACAAAGGTGGATTAAAGCCCGGCTTGACTTGCATTGGGATGGTCATCGCGATTTCATTATAAGGTGCTACGCCAAGCACATTTTTGTATTCATAACATGAAAAAGTCACCAGCGCCCTGCCACCTGGCATTTTTACTGGTTCCATATCCTTTGATGGCAACAAACGTTTCGCTTTCTCATAGTCACATAAAAAGATGCCTATCGCGCATGACACATCACCATAAAAGGTTGGAAACAAATAATCTTTTGATATTTCAGGCGTTAATTCCAATGGCGCGTCTGCGGTTCTTAGGGTAAATTTGTTATAAAAATCACCTGTAAAAGCGTCTTTGTTGTCTAAGAGTTCGGCGGATATTGTTCTGTTAGCTTTCATTGTTATGTACTTCTGTTAGTTTTCTAACTCTACCCTAAACGCTATTGGTTTAATTAGGAATAGTAAAAATAGCCTAAGCGAGTTGAAACCAGTGCTGTGGGTTTAGGGCTGCGAGCTGCGTGCTATAGGCTTCGAGTAGAAGATACCAATTGCTCTGCCCCTTGTACCTCTAGCGTAAGCGTACTCGTCCCCTGTTCCCTTAAGCAACGCGATCCATCAACCGAGAAGATCCCGTGTCAGGCAAGGGATGACGGTGTTTTGGCAAAAAAAAGCCCAGACTTGTGTCTGGGCTTTATACTAAATATTGTGCTTACGCATGTTCAACGGCGACAATTTCATACTCAACCTGGCCACCAGGTGTTGTCACTTCAACTTCGCTGTCTACTTCTTTACCGATAAGCGCACGTGCGATCGGTGAATTAACGCTAATACGGTTTTGCTTAATATCAGACTCATCATCACCGACGATTTGGTAAGTCACTTCCTCGTCAGTGTCGATATTTAATAAGGTTACCGTAACACCGAAAATCACTTTTCCTGTATTAGGGATTTTAGTGACATCAATAATTTGTGCGTTACTAAGTTTACCTTCGATATCTTGAATACGACCTTCACAAAAGCCTTGCTGCTCTCTTGCCGCATGGTATTCAGCGTTTTCTTTCAAGTCGCCATGTTCGCGCGCTTCTGCTATCGCTTCAATAATTTCTGGGCGTTTAACAGTTTTTAAATGATTCAATTCTTCGCGTAGTGCCTCTGCACCTTGCGCCGTCATTGGTACTTGATTCATTGTATTCCTTAAAACTTCTTGTTATCTACTTTCTAAAAATAATAAAGGTGGTTCAAAAACCACCTTTATTCAACTGTGCATTGATATATAAGATATATAGCTTATCGCATCTTTTTCAAGAGAGGCAAGCTATTTACATTTTTGATGCAATGATTGAATTGACGTAACGATATTTCTATCGTCTGCTTCATGAGCCATACACGCCGCAAATGCCGCATTCAATGTTGTTGTATAAGTTACCTTGTAACGCAAAGCACCACCACGCAATACTTTTGAATCTTCAATCGCTTTACGACCTTCAGTTGTATTGATGATGTGGGTGTATTCATTGTTCTTGATTCTATCAAGAATATGAGGACGACCTTCATGTACTTTGTTTACGCGGCGCACTGGAATACCTGCTTCACGAAGCACGATTTCTGTACCGTGAGTAGCATCGATTTCCCAACCGATATCAACCATTTGCTTAGCAAGGTCAATTACACGCTCTTTATCACTGTTTCTTACAGAGATAAGTGCACGGCCAGATTTAGGAATGGTTACGCCTGCGCCTAGGTTCGCTTTAGCATAAGCTTCTTCAAACGTGTCGCCTACACCCATTACTTCACCTGTTGAGCGCATTTCTGGACCAATTAATGGGTCACAGCCATGGAACTTGTTGAAAGGAATAACCACTTCTTTCACAGAGAAGAACGGTGGAATTGTTTCTTCAACAATACCTTGCTCTTTAAGCGATACACCTGACATAACACGCGCTGCAACTTTTGCTAGCGGCACTGATGTCGCTTTTGAAACAAATGGTACAGTACGCGCTGCACGTGGGTTTACTTCGATAAGGTAAACTTCGCCGTCTTTTACTGCCATTTGCGTATTCATTAGGCCAACTACGCCTAATTCAAATGCTAGCTTAGTCACTTGCTCACGCATGACATCTTGTAGCTCTTTAGACAAGCTGTAAGGTGGTAATGAACATGCTGAGTCACCAGAGTGAACACCTGCTTGTTCGATATGTTGCATGATACCGCCTATCACGACATTTTCGCCGTCACAAATAGCATCGATATCAACTTCTACCGCGTCGTCTAGGAATCGGTCAAGTAATACTGGTGAGTCATTTGAAACACTTACCGCTTCATTCATGTAGCGACGCAAGTCTTGCTCGTCATAGACGATTTCCATTGCACGGCCACCTAGTACGTATGATGGGCGAACAACCAATGGGAAACCAATGTTTTTCGCTTCAGCAACAGCTTCTTCTACTGATGTAACCGTGGCATTTTCAGGCTGTAATAAGCCTAAACGCTCAACTGCTTGTTGGAAACGTTCACGGTCTTCGGCGCGGTCAATCGCATCTGGTGACGTACCAATGATTGGTACACCTGCCGCTTCTAGTGCACGCGCTAGTTTAAGTGGTGTTTGACCACCATATTGCACGATAACACCTTTTGGCTTCTCAACGTTAACAATCTCTAACACGTCTTCAAACGTAATCGGTTCGAAGTACAAACGGTCAGACGTATCGTAGTCAGTTGATACTGTTTCAGGGTTACAGTTAACCATGATGGTTTCGTAACCGTCTTCACGCAATGCAAGCGCTGCGTGTACACAACAGTAGTCAAACTCGATACCTTGACCGATACGGTTAGGACCACCGCCGATGATCATAATTTTATCTTTGTCACTAGCGTTTGATTCACACTCTTCATCATAAGTTGAGTACATGTATGCCGTGTCAGAACTGAACTCAGCAGCACACGTATCTACACGCTTGTACACAGGGAAGATTTCCGCTTGGTGACGTTTCTTACGAATTTCAGACTCAGACACACCGATAACATCAGCTAAGCGCGCATCAGAGAAACCTTTACGCTTCAGGCTACCTAAGTAATCTGCCGTTAAGCCAGCCATACCGCCTTCAGCAACTGTTTGCTCTTCTTTAACGATGTCTTCAATTTGTACTAAGAACCATGGGTCAATCTTAGTTGCACTAAAGATTTCTTCCATAGTTAAGCCGATACGGAAAGCATCAGCAATGTACCAAATACGCTCTGCACCCGCTTCGCGAAGCTCGTGCATGATTTTAGTTTTCGCGCCTGGTTGCGTTACGTCAACTTGAGGATCGAAACCTGATGCACCTACTTCAAGACCACGTAGTGCTTTTTGAAGTGATTCTTGTTGGTTACGACCAATTGCCATAACCTCACCCACTGATTTCATTTGGGTCGTTAGACGGTCTTCAGAACCGGCAAACTTTTCAAAGTTAAAGCGTGGAATCTTAGTAACTACGTAATCAATAGTCGGTTCGAATGACGCTGGTGTTGCGCCACCTGTAATATCATTTTGTAATTCATCTAGCGTGAAACCTACCGCTAGTTTTGCTGCGATTTTAGCGATTGGGAAACCAGTTGCTTTAGACGCTAGCGCAGATGAGCGAGATACACGTGGGTTCATCTCAATGATAACCATACGACCATCTACTGGGTTTACACCAAACTGTACGTTTGAACCACCTGTTTCAACACCGATTTCACGCAATACCGCTAGCGATGCGTTACGCATGATTTGATATTCTTTGTCGGTCAACGTTTGCGCAGGTGCAACAGTAATTGAATCACCGGTATGGATACCCATAGGGTCAAAGTTTTCAATAGAACAGATAATGATACAGTTGTCGTTTTTGTCACGAACAACTTCCATTTCGTATTCTTTCCAACCGATAAGTGATTCGTCGATTAACAATTCGTTTGTTGGCGAAAGGTCTAAACCACGGTTACAAATTTCTTCAAATTCTTCGCGGTTATATGCGATACCGCCACCCGTACCACCCATAGTGAATGATGGGCGAATGATACATGGAAAACCAATACGTTCAGAGGTTTCAAACGCTTCTTCAATTGAGTGAACAATTTCAGCGCGCGGTGTTTCCAAGCCGATGGCCTTCATCGCTTTGTCGAAACGGTCACGGTCTTCTGCTTTATCGATTGCGTCAGCAGTAGCACCAATCATTTCAACGCCAAACTCTTCTAAAACACCTTGGCTCTCTAGTTCAAGCGCACAGTTAAGCGCTGTTTGACCACCCATAGTAGGTAGTACAGCGTCTGGACGCTCTTTTTCAATAATCTTACGTACAACTTCCCAATGAATTGGCTCGATGTATGTTGCATCAGCCATTTCAGGGTCAGTCATAATTGTTGCTGGGTTCGAGTTAACAAGAATAACGCGATAGCCTTCTTCGCGAAGTGCTTTACACGCTTGCGCACCCGAGTAGTCAAATTCACACGCTTGACCAATAACAATTGGGCCAGCGCCTAGAATAAGAATGCTTTTTATGTCAGTACGTTTTGGCATATTATGCTTAACTCCTATTAGTTACGCTTTGCGTGCTTCAATTAATTCAATGAAATGGTCAAATAATGGCGCTGCATCATGTGGACCTGGGCTTGCTTCTGGGTGACCTTGGAAGCTAAATGCCGGCTTATCTGTGCGGTGAATACCTTGCAATGAACCATCAAATAACGACTTGTGCGTTACGGTTAAGTTATCTGGTAAGTTGTCTTCATCTACCGCAAAACCGTGGTTTTGGCTGGTGATCATAACCACATTGTTTTCGAAATCTTTTACAGGGTGGTTAGCACCGTGATGGCCAAACTTCATCTTCACTGTTTGAGCGCCACTTGCTAGACCTAATAACTGGTGACCTAAACAAATACCAAATACTGGGATATCTGTTTCTAAAAATGTTTTGATTGCGCTGATTGCATAGTCACATGGCTCTGGGTCACCTGGGCCATTCGATAAGAAGATGCCATCTGGGTTTAATGCCAATACTTCATCTGCTGGCGTTTGCGCCGGAACAACTGTTAATTGACAACCACGGTCAACTAACATGCGTAAAATGTTGTGTTTCGCACCGAAATCGTAAGCAACGACATGAAATGGTTTGTTTTCTGGTGTAACGTAGCCTTTTCCAAGTTGCCAGCTACCTTCTGTCCATTGGTATTTTTCTTTGGTTGAAACAACCTTAGCTAAATCCATACCTTTAAGACCAGGGAATGCTTTTGCTTGCGCTAGAGCAGCTGCTTCGTCTACGTTGTCGCCGGCAAGGATACAACCGTTTTGCGCACCTTTTTCACGTAAAATACGTGTTAGCTTACGTGTATCTATGTCTGCAATACCTAAAATGTTGTTACGCTTTAAGTATTCACTTAACGTTTCTTCGTTTCGAAAATTACTTGCTAAAAGAGGCAAGTCTCTAATTACTAGGCCTTTCGCCCAAATGGTACCCGACTCTTCGTCTTCACTGTTGGTACCTACGTTACCAATGTGTGGGTATGTTAATGTAACAATCTGTTCTGCATAAGAAGGGTCAGTCAGAATTTCTTGGTAGCCGGTCATCGCAGTATTAAATACTACCTCACCAACCGCTGCGCCTTCAGCACCAATCGCGGTGCCTTTAAATACAGTACCGTCTTCCAGTACCAAAATGGCAGATGTAGTCAAAGTAACCTCCAAAAGAAGAAAATCACTAAACAAAACTTTTCAATTTTGTCCAAATAGCAATCAAATAAGCTAATTATTTCCTTGTCAAAACCAGCGAAATACTGAATTTTTGACAAATTCCGCGCATTTTACGCGTAAGTATGCTTTTAGTCCAGTGAAATTAGTCACTAAACTGTAAAAAACTAGCAGTTTTCCTTAAAATTTAAACAAAACTGCTAAAAGTATAAATTTCCCTTAAATTTCTAAGGTTTTTAAACCAAGTACGTCTTGCATGTCATAAAAACCATTTGGCTGCGCTGACAACCATGTCGCCGCTCTCATTGCACCATTGGCAAATGTCATACGCGTAGTCGCTTTATGGGTAATTTCTAGACGCTCACCTAAATCAGCAAAAAACGCGGTATGTTCACCAATAATGTCACCAGCACGCACCGTAGCGAAACCTATGGTATTAGGATCACGTTCATCGGTGATTCCTTCTCTACCATAAACTGCGCACTCATTAAGGTCTCTGCCCAATGTATCGGCAATAACCTGCCCCATCTTCATGGCTGTACCTGATGGTGCATCTTTCTTAAAACGATGGTGTGCTTCAAAAATTTCTATATCAGTATAGTCGCCAATTGCGCGAGCGGTAATTTCTAGCAATTTAAACAATAAATTCACGCCAACACTGGTGTTTGGTGCAAGTAAAACTGGCGTTTGTTCGCCTGCAGCTTTTATTTGTGCCACTTGCTCGTCGTCAAAACCTGTTGTACCAATGACTAACGCTTTATTATGTTGCTTACACCACTGGATATGCTCGAATGTTGCTTCAATTGAAGTAAAGTCAATCAAAACATCTGCAACGGCAAGTGCATCAATATCGCTTGTCGCTAAGATATCGAGTTTACCGATACCGGCTACTTCACCTAAGTCCATTTGTTCAAAGGCTGAGCCTGCTCGCACTGCACCAGCAACCAGTTCAATACCTGGTGCCTGTACCGCCGCTTGAATTAGGTTGCGCCCCATGCGGCCACTACATCCTAAAATCGCAACTTTCACTGTCATCGATGAATTCCTATTGTTATAACGTGATCAAATGTTCGCTGTGTGCTGAGTTCGCTTGATCGTGCGACACAACACTGGCAATTTTGTCTTGTTCGCCATCCTTAACTATATGGTAAATGGCGACAAAGTCTGTAAATACTTGTTGTTGAGCATCGATAAACTGCCAATCCACCACTGCTATAAGTTGCTCACCTTTTACATGGTAGCTTGCTTTGCTGATGTGATACTGGCTAACACCTGCCTGTTGCAGCTGTTGTAATATGCCAGCGACAGTTTCGCGCAAATTATGCTCGCTAAGCACCAACGCTTGCTCAGGTGTAGACATTACACACGGCGTTGCATAACAAGCGCACACGGCGTCAGTGTCGTTAGCTTTAAATGCCGCAATATAGCGTTTAAAAAATGCGGCCAATCGTTGCTCTATTTTATTCATGGCAATAAAAAGCCGGGATAACCCGGCTTAAAAATAATTAGCTAACAACGGCGAGTAATTCAACGTCGAATACTAACGTTGCATATGGAGGAATCGCGCCCTGTGAGCCTTGCTCTCCGTATGCTAGATTGTAAGGGATGTATAAACGCCACTTTGAACCTTCCGTCATCATTTGAAGCGCTTCTGTCCAACCTGCAATAACACCGTTTACTGGGAATTCAGCAGGCTGGCCACGATCGTATGAGCTGTCGAATACGTCACCATTAGTAAATGTACCGTGGTAATGCGTGCGTACTGTGCTAGATGCAGATGGCTTTTCGCCTTCACCCGTTGTAAGCACTTCGTATTGTAGACCTGATTCAGTCACCGTTACTTCGTCACGCTTTGCATTTTCCGCTAAAAACGCTTCGCCTTCTGCTGCTTTTTCTTTAGCAATTGCTTGCTCTTGCTCTTGTAACTTTTGAGATACAACAGCAAACGCTTCGTTTAATGCTTCATGAGATACTTGGCTTTCGATACCTGCAATAGCATCTGCTAAACCAGCCTGTACAGCCGTTACATCAAACTCTTTAAAAGGGTTATTACGTAATTGGTCGCCTAGTTGACGGCCTACACCGTAACTTACGCGTTGTTCGATAGATTCAAATGTGTTTTCTGACATGTCTTTACAACCTAAAAAAAATTCGCGCAAGTTTAACATAAGTTCACGCATGGCGATAGCGGTTAACGCCTGATTTATGCGAGAAAGTTATAATAAAAAATTACGTCACCCCTTTCATAATGCATAAGTGCGCCACCTTACGTTTTAGACGTCTAAACATCTATATTGACACCTTAGACTAACGGCTAGATAATGGCGTTAACATTTTTAATCTGTTGGCAGCTATGTCTCAAAATATAACAACAACACCAAGCAATGAATCCGTGCAAGCAAATTACAAAGCTTTGCTGCCTTTTGCCCTTTTTCTTTTAGTCTTTTTGGGCACAGGTATTGTGCTGACCCTGCAAGGTGTCGACTTCGCTTTTTATCAATTACCCGCCAGCATCGCTATTATTCCTGCGATTATTTTGGCTATCGCACTCGGCCAAGGCAACGTCAGTACAAAGATTGGGCAGTTTATCGCTGGTGCCGGACACCAAAATATTATTACCATGTGCGTCATCTATTTACTCGCTGGTGCCTTTGCCACAGTCGCAAAAGCAACGGGTAGTGTTGACGCGAGCGTTGCATTGGGATTATCGCTTTTTCCTGAATACTTGATATTGCCAGGGTTATTTATTGTTGCTGCTTTTATGTCTACAGCGATGGGCACTTCAATGGGGACGATAGCAGCAATAGCGCCAATCGCTTTAGGGTTTACGGAAACGGCTTCGCTAGACAGTGCACTTGTCGCGGGTACCCTAATTTCGGGAGCGATTTTTGGTGATAACTTATCAATTATCTCTGATACCACCATTACTTCAACGCGCAGCCAAGGTGCTCAAATGAAGGATAAGTTTCGCGTAAACTTTAAATTTGCCCTACCCGCTGCCCTGTTGTGTATTGTTATTCTAACGCTACTTGCAGAGCCAGTGCCTTATGAAGGCAACTTATCAACCGATGCGATTGGCTTAATTCCTTATTTAGTCATCCTGATTCTTGCTTTGTCAGGCGTAAACGTTTTCGTTGTACTTGTCGTCGGTATTGTAGTGGCCGCTCTCATAGGTATGTTGCATTATGATTATCAGTTATCTGCCTGGATAAACGATATCAATACAGGTTTTGCTAGTATGCAGGATATTTTCATTCTTTCGCTGTTTATTGGCGGTTTGAGTGAAGTTGTGCGCAAGCAAGGCGGTTTGTTGGCTTTGACCAACGGTATTAAGTCATTGTCGCAAAAATTAAGTAAAAATAATAAGAAACGCGGAAACGGTATTGGTATTGCGGCGCTAGCATTTGTGACTAACTTTTTTACGGCGAACAACACAGTTTCTATCATCATTACCGGTGATACGGCAAAAAATTTAGCAAATGAAGGTGACATTAAACCAGCCCATTCAGCAAGTTTGTTAGATATTTTTGCCTGTATCAATCAAGGTTTATTGCCCTACGGCGCGCAAGCATTGTTGCTCGGTGCAACCTTGCAAATATCGCCAATAGATGTGGTTAGCTATGCCTTTTATCCGATGATCTTATTTTTTGTGGCAGGCTTTACCTTCTGGCGCTTAACAAAGCAGTAGTCGTTGATATAAACGGATAGATAGTGAGGTGTCAGACTCTGCACTGACACCTATTTAGAGAAGTATTTGATGAGCTGCGTTTAAGTAGACGGTTGCTCTTGGTCGATTTGCTCCGAAGGCAAGGCGTTTATGACAGCTTTAACAAGCGTTGCTAACGGAATGGCGAAAAACACACCCCAAAAGCCCCACAAACCACCAAAAAAGATTACGGCTATGATGATGGTTACCGGATGTAAGTTAACCGCCTCTGAAAATAGTAGCGGTACTAACAAGTTACCATCTAATGCTTGGATAATACCGTAGGCCAACATGACGTAGCCAAACTCAGCGGTAAAGCCAAATTGAAACAACGCCACTAGCATAACAGGGATGGTTACTAAGGTTGCTCCTACATAAGGCACTAGCACCGAAAAGCCTACCAGCACGCCCAATAATACCGAATAGTTTAAGCCCAAGAACGCAAAAGTAATGGTAGACACGCCACCGATAATGATAATTTCAATCACTTTACCACGAATATAATTCATGATTTGCTGATGCATTTCTTTGCCAACTTGCGAAATTTTCTCGCGATCTTTTGGCAGGTATTGAGTAATAGCAGCAATCAGTGGTGCTTTATCCTTCAAGAAAAAGAAAACCATTAAAGGGACCAAGATACAGTAAACCATAAGGGCTACAACATTAGATATTGAACTGATAGACGCCTTTAAAGCGACCTGTCCCCAATCTAATAGCGCTTGTTTGATATTCTGAATAACACTTTCTACCTGATCGGCTTGCACGAGCTCAGGATATTTTTCGGGTAGTGTTAACAAATATGACTCGCCTTGCGCAAACATAGCAGGCGTTTCTTGCAGCAAGTTAGTACTTTGTTGCCAAACAATAGGCAAGATTCCAAACAACGTGATAATCGATACGGTGATAAATAGCGTGACTATTACCGTTGTTGCCAGCGGCCTAGACATGCCGGTACCGATCAGTCGATTGACCGGTAAGTCGAGTAAAAATGCAATAGCAAGCGCCACTATAACTGGCATAAGCAAGTGGCTGAAAAAATAAAGTAAGACAGAACCTACCGCAAGCAACAGCACAAGTACCACTGCCGCAGGGTCTGAGAATTTACGTTTGTACCATTGGGAAAAAATATTAACCATGCAGAAACCTAGCGCGTAATAACAATTTCTATATTGTTGTTTTCTAAAGTCGTGATGGTATGGGGGATTTGCTTACGTTTAAGGTAGCGAGGTATATCTGATTTAGAACCTCCATCGGACAATAAAACCCAACAACGGTCTCCTTGTGCCATCTTGTTCAAAATCACCCGCGTTTTAACCAAAGGCAACGGACACTTTTCTTGTGTACCGTCGTAACGATATTCCATAGCATAAACCCATACTAAGATGCTCACAGTATAACCGCTTATCTGCTGAAAATCTTAGTAAAAATCATTTTTTTACACTTGCTAACAATTCTAACTACGATAAAAGCCGTAACATCAGCAAAAGCGTAAATAAAATTGAACTTTTCGGCTAATTATGGTCTTAAAAAAGGTTAAGACAAGTCACAAATAACCGTGTTATATTGTCGCCAGCCATTTTTTCATTCAAAACTGGATATTATAGCGTTGTTGAAGTTTAAACCTTTATTGCTAGCCACTTGTATTGCCAGTACCGCACTTGCACCGCACAGCTTTGCCTTGCAAAACGATAAGAATAAGCTGCCAGAAATCGGGTCTGCAGGCTCAAGTGTACTTAGCGTAGAGAAAGAGCGCCAAATTGGTGATGCGATGATGCGCCAATTGCGGGCCACACAACCTATTTTGCACGATCCAGTGTTAACTGAATATATCAATGATATTGGCAATCGTATGGTGAAGCACGCTAACGATGTCAATTATGGTTTTGAATTTTTCTTTATTCGTAATCAAGAACTAAACGCTTTTGCCTTTTTTGGTGGCCATATTGCCATTCATACAGGGCTTTTAGTCGCTGCTGATACAGAAAGTGAGCTAGCGTCAGTTATTGGCCACGAGATTTCGCACGTAACACAGCGCCATTTAGCGCGCCGTCTTGAATCGCAAAGTAACAATCAACCTGTTGCGGTAACAGCGTTAGTTTCAAGTATTTTACTGGCGTTAGTAAACCCAACTGCCGGTATGGCGGCCTTGAGTACTACTATGGCTGCAAGCCAACAAGCAAGTATTAACTATACCCGTGGTAATGAGAAAGAAGCCGACCGTGTTGGGATTGCCTTGTTGTCCGCTAGTGGATTTGATCCTCAAGGGGCACCACAATTTTTTGCTAAATTGTCAGAAGCGTATCGATATAGCAGCAAGCCTCCTGCCATGCTACTGACTCACCCTTTACCAGAGTCTCGAATTACTGACGCGCGCCTTAGAGCGCAAAATATGCCTAGCGTGCAATTACCGCCAAGTTTGGCGTTTGAATTGTCAAAATCGCGAATAAAAGCCCGTTACCAAGGCAATGCAAAATCGAATATTGCCAACTTTAATCACCAACTCAATAGAAACACGTATGCCTTAAAAGAAGCGGCAGAATATGGTTTAGCGCTTTCGCTTTATGAAAACAATCAGGCGGAAGACGCAAAAGTCATTCTAGAGTCTTTGCGCAGTAACGATCGCAATAATTTGTTTTATGTCGACGCGTTATCAGATGTTTACATAAAAACAAAAGAATTTGATAAAGCCACCGATATGCTTTCGCAATTGGCAAGATTAATGCCCAATAACCAAGTGGTCACGCTTAACTACGCCAATGTATTGCACGAAGCGGGTCGCAATGAAGAAGCCGCTCAAGTACTTCAGGATTTTTTATTAGTTAAACGAGATAACTTTCTCGCCTATGACTTGTTAACCAGTATTTATAAAGAGTTGGATAAGCCTGCATTAATGCACTCAGCCAAAGCCGAGGTATACGCGATGCTAGGCGTCTATCAAAAAGCGATAGATGAATTGCAAACAGGCTACAACTTTACTAAGAATCAACCGTTGTTAAGAAAACGGATTAAAGCACGTGTCCTGCAATTTCAGGATGCGCTAGACAAAGTAAAACGATTGTAAGGGATTTTTATGCTTACCATTTATCACAACCCACGCTGTAGCAAGAGCAGACAAACACTAGCACTGATCGAAGAGTCAAATACTGACGTAACAATAGTAGAGTATTTAAAAACACCTTTATCGGCAGAGCAGATTAGTGAACTGCGCAAGCAACTGAACTGCAACCTGATTGACATGATGAGAACCAAAGAAGCAGAGTTTAAAGAGCAAGGGTTGAAAGGTGCTGACGATGCTACCTTGCTAGCGGCGATGGTAAATACACCAAAGCTTATTGAACGCCCTATTGTATCTAATGGCAACGAGGCGGTAATCGGTCGCCCGCCAGAAAATGTCTTAACCTTGGTTAATGCATAATGGCTAAGCAACTTTTTGCTACAGATACACTGAAAAAAATAGCATTAGTCGCGTATTTTTCGCTGTTAATCTATATGCCTTTGTGGTTGTTATTTATCAACCCCTCAGAGGCTTTATCACCGGCACTTTCATTATCTCTATTTTGGTTGCCGTTACTCTTCCCCATAAGAGGGTTAGTAAAAGGAAATCCATACACTTACGCATGGACGAATTTCATCGTGGTATGGTTTTTCCTCCATTGCTTAACCACACTTTGGGTATCTCCTTCCGATATCATATGGGCGTCTATCGAGCTTGTATTCGTCACAACGTTGTTTTTATCGGCGACATATTATGCGAAATATAAAGGCCAAGAACTGGGTCTAAGTATAAGAAAAAAGAAGGATTCAACACATGATTAAACAAAGAAACTTAGCGTTACTCCCGGTAGGCTTGTCTGCGTTATTGTTATCTGCCTGTGGTGGCAGTAGCAGTGATAGCGACCCTATCGATCCGGATCAAGTCATTGCAATTGCTGCAGCAGATGAACAGTATTCGATTGGTGAGTCCATTGAGTTTTATTTGGCTAGCAGCGCTAATGCAACAGATATTAGCTGGAGCGTTTCGGGTGCAGGCGTAAGCGCACCGGCAGCGCCATCTGCAAAAATGATTGCCGTGACACCGTCATCGCAAGGTACAGTACGAGCTTCTGTCACCTATACCAATGGTGCTGGTGATACAGTTAGTGGCGAGCAAACAATTAGTATTGATGCTGACGAGATAGATTTTACTGCTCGTCTAGGCCATGTTGTTCAAATGGGTAATAAAGTATCTCTGCGTGCGTGGTCAAATAGTGGCGCATCGGGTAGCTTTAGTTGGCGTCAAGTAGCCGGTCCAAATGTGTCGGTTGAAACTAACGATTTGGCTATCTTTTTTGACACGCCAAGCAACGTTAACAACGACACATTAATTACATTTGAACTGACGCAAGCAGGCTCTGATGATGTTGACCAAGTGTCTGTGCTTGTTGAAGCCGTTGATGAAATAGCAAATGATGCTTATTTCGACACGCGTGTGGCGAAGGTCTTTCCGTATCGTGCTAACTCACCATACGCAAGTGTGTTGCAACAATGTGTTTACTCTAATACGTTAGAAGATTCATGTTCTTTAAGTAGCTTACCGCTGCTTGCGCAGGACACTACCACTCCATCTGTAGACGACGTGATGAATCGTGTTGTTGTCTCACATGAATGGATGGGTAAGCGTTTTGAAGATTTTATGCGCAACTATGATACTAACGGTGATTTTAGAAACTTGCTGCGCGCAACAACTGCCGTCGTTATCTCGTATGATGTGCGTCCATCGTTTTACTGGGCGGTAACGGGCGCTATTTATTTAGATGCCAACAACTTTTGGTTAACGCCAGAAGAGCGCGATACCATAAACGAAGCACCTGATTTTCGTGCTGGCTTTGGTAATGAGTTGCAGTTTGAAGTACCATGGCGTTACGTTAAAAATAATGACTACGTAAACACCTATGTGCC
This sequence comes from Thalassotalea agarivorans, assembly GCF_030295955.1. Classification (NCBI taxonomy): domain Bacteria; kingdom Pseudomonadati; phylum Pseudomonadota; class Gammaproteobacteria; order Alteromonadales; family Colwelliaceae; genus Thalassotalea; species Thalassotalea agarivorans. The sequence goes on along the minus strand of NZ_AP027363.1, from coordinate 1,347,253 downwards.
GAGTAATCTTCGTATAACTCGCCCTGAAAGTTACGGCGTTAATCGCTTAATTTCATTGATGTATCACGAATTGGCGCATGCCAACGATTTCTTCCCAAGCACTACGTGGGCGTCGGCAAGTACCAACCAGTCTGTTTTGCAAGCAGCAATTGCTAATACGTGGAGCTCAACTGACCTCGACGTGGCTATTCCGTTAACCAGCCAAGAAATGTTGAATTTAGCGCAAGTTAGCTTCCAAGGTGAGACTGCGAGCGAAACGCAAAAAGCGTACATGCCCGCTGACGTGACGGTATTTTTTACCAGTGACCACGCAAATAGCTACTACTCTTATTCAACCATTCGTGAAGATTTTGCGATGTTGTTTGAAGAGCTGATGATGCAATATCGCTATGGTATTTTACGCGATGTTGCCGTAACGGGTACTAGCGATACTAACTACATGGTGGACTGGGGACAACGCGGTCGTGTAAATGAGCCAGACGTGTTACCACGCGCTCAATTTGTTTTATCTCGTGTTATTCCTGAAATCGATGTTGATGATGCAGCTGCATCATTAATAACGCCAATTCCAATGGAACCTGACGTAAATTGGTTCGACAATATCAACATCGGTCCTAACAATGGTGCTGCCAAAACTGGCAACAAGCAACCGTTTGGCCATGGCCCACAAAATCTACCTTACTATCACAAGCCTATTCCGGTGAGAAAATAAGGTTTAAGAAACAAAAACGCCGCTTTAAGCGGCGTTTTTTATGTCAGAATTTCTTTGATAAAAGGAATGGTAATCTTTCGTTTTTCTCGAATAGACGCTTTGTCGAGAATATCCAAACAATGGATCAAATCAGCAAGCTCTCGTGAGTAATGATTTAATAAATAGCGCCCAACGTCCTCTTGAAGAATGATGCCACGTTGTTTTGCGCGGTAGATAAGCATCGATAGTTTTTCATTGTCGCTATAGGGCTTTAACTGTTCGGTATAGCCCCAAGACAACCTTGATAATAAATCGGCTAATTCAAAATCGAGCGCCTGTACCGAGGTGTTCGATGAAATAACAATCTGCTTGTGTTGTTCGATAACGCGATTAAACAAATCGAATATGGCTTGTTGCCATTGCCCATTTCCCTGCAAACATTCAATATCATCCAAACAAACAACATCTAACGATTCTAAGCCAATTAATACGTCTGTCGGCATACTGACTAGCTCAGATAGTGACAAACATAAACTGGTTAAGCCTTTTTGTTCGGCTTCAGCACAACAGGCATGCAATAAATGCGACTTGCCCACGCCTTGATGACCAAACAGGTAAAAGCTATTTACTTCGTTGTTACCTTTACTGGCGATAAATTGCTGCAACAAACTTTTGCTCGCATGATTAGTATCACCAAGAAAACTTTCAAATGTCTCGTCGTCGGGTAATTGCACCGACAACGTTAATTGCGCCTGCTTATTGCTCATATTGCCAAGAAAATAACGGGATACTCACGACGGTGTCAGCGCTATCTTCTAGCACTTGGTCGCTCTCTTCATCTAACGCTATAGATGTTTGCGTTTTTAATGACTCTTCACTGTCAGTGGCTTCACTTGAAAGTGGCGTAATAAAGTCAGACTCTTCTATGTCGTCATCTTCAGTGTAAGGCATTACATCGCCTTCCTGCAGTTCTTCTGTAGCAGGTTCAACAATACCTTGGTCGATTAGTAATAATTTACTGCCTAGGCTAACGGTCGACATAAAGGCCTTTTGGGTGCCGATTACTGAAACCTTAAAACGTTTTATCTCTTCGTCGGCATAGACCAGTTGAATCGATTTAACCGCCGCTAAACCTTGCAAATACTCAGTCAATGCCACAAATGACTTCATCGATTCAATGTCCTGCACTTCCATCTCAAACTCACTAGCAACTGACGTATCCAATGCAAATTGATTAAGTAAAATTTGTGCTAAGTTAGCCATTGCTTTAGCCACGAGTTGGTGCTTATCTTCACCTTCGTATTGTAAATTCTCTGTGGTATTAGAAAACGTCAATTGCTCCGAAACGTAACGCCATTGCACCGTGTATTTGTTTTCAGGTAGTTGGAATACCAATAAGGTCAATGCTGCGTTTGCACCTAGCTCGTCTGCCGCTTCAAAAACTAAATCATCATTAAATGCACTCACGTACGAGCTATTTAAATCGATCTGCTCAGCTTGTGCTTGCGCCGTAAACGGTAAACCATGTTGCTGCGCCAGCTGGTAGATATAATCTGGTAAAGGGGCGAGTGGTTTTTCATCAGGTTCTGATGACTCTTCTTCAGCAACCTCTTCACTGCTTTCCACTCGGTAGCCTGGCAGTGAGTTATCGACAAAGAACAAGGTAATTTCTGGGCGCAGAGGGCCCCACAGAGGTAGTGCTTGTTCAGTAATCAGGCGATTAATTTTATTTTCATCGAAACGCGCAACAACAAACAACTCATCATCTTCTTTGCTGTATCGATATTGGGAAAGATATTGGCGATAGTTTTGCAGTGCTTTGTCTATGGTTTTGTCGCTAAAATCGACTTGGCGACCAGCGACACGTTTTATCACTTGCTTCATGCCCTGCTGAATAGCTTTTGTGCGTGTACTTGTCGACTGATTTTCTACCGCTGTTTTTGCTACGTAAAGATCGCGAACTTCTGCAGAGAAAACAGAAAAACTTACAAAAACGAACACGATGAAAGCGAATTTTTTTATCATAACCACACTTGAGTAATTTTTATTTGCGCTAAGACGTACATTTTGCCATTTATTTCGAACTTAGATCAAAAATAATTTTTATCCCTAGGCAAGCACTGGTAGAATACGCGTTTTATTTTATCCCATTATTAATCATTGTTAAGGAATCCCCTCGTGAGCGAACAAAAACAGTCTCTAAGTTATAAAGATGCTGGTGTTGATATAGACGCAGGTAACGCGCTTGTTGAAAATATTAAAGGTGCAGTAAAACGTACCACCCGTCCAGAAGTTATGGGGGGCCTTGGTGGTTTTGGCTCTGTATGCCAATTACCAACAGGTTACAAAGAGCCTGTGCTTGTTGCAGGTACTGACGGCGTAGGCACTAAGCTACGTCTTGCCATTGACCTTAACAAACATGACACTGTCGGTATCGACTTGGTTGCGATGTGCGTTAACGATCTAATCGTTCAAGGTGCAGAGCCGCTATTTTTCTTAGACTACTACGCGACAGCACATTTAGATGTCGATGTTGCATCAAGTGTTGTTAGTGGTATTGCTGAAGGTTGTGTGCAATCAAACTGTGCGCTAGTCGGCGGCGAAACTGCTGAAATGCCTGGTATGTACCACGCAGGTGATTACGATATCGCAGGCTTCTGCGTAGGTGTTGCTGAAAAATCTCGCCTATTAGATGGTAGTAAGGTAGCTGCAGGCGACCAACTTATCGCATTAGGCGCTTCTGGCCCTCATTCAAATGGCTATTCACTGATTCGCAAAGTATTAGAAGTAAATGGTACCGACACCAATGAAATGCTAGGTGACAAATCTATCGGCGAACACTTACTAACGCCAACTAAGATTTACGTAAAATCAGTGCTAGCGCTACTTGCCGATGTTGATGTACACGCCCTATCTCACATTACCGGTGGTGGTTTCTGGGAAAACATTCCACGTGTATTACCACAAAGCGCGCAAGCAGTAATTAATGAATCAAGCTGGCAATGGCCTGAAATATTCAATTGGTTACAAGAAAAAGGCAACATTACTCGCCATGAGATGTACCGTACGTTTAACTGTGGTGTTGGTATGATTATCGCTGTTCCTGCTGATGCGGTTGAGCAATCTCTAGAGATTCTTACTGCCAACGGCGAAAAAGCATGGCATATCGGTGAAATTGCTAACGCTGCTGCTGACCAAGAACAGGTTGTGATCAAGTAAACACATGAGTAAAAATATTGTTGTTTTGATTTCAGGTAGTGGCTCCAATTTACAAGCCATTATTGATGCAAGCGAGTCAAACTATCCGGGTAAAGTTGTTGGCGTTATTTCGAATATCGAAGGTGCGTACGGTCTAACGCGTGCTGAAAATGCAGGTATCGCAAATCAAACGCTTTCTCACAAAAGCTTTGATAGCCGAGAGGACTATGACGCTGCCTTGATAGAAACAATAGATGCGTATAAACCAGATGTCGTTGTGTTGGCAGGATTTATGCGTATTCTTACCGCTGGTTTTGTGCAACATTACCAAGGTAGGTTACTTAACATCCACCCTTCACTTTTGCCAAAATATCAGGGGCTCAATACACATCAACGAGCGCTTGATGCAGGTGATAAAGAGCACGGTGTTAGCGTTCATTTTGTTACCGAAGAACTTGATGGTGGCCCTGTTGTATTGCAAGCTAAAGTCCCTGTTTTTGACGGAGATGAAGCGCAAGACCTTGCAGCAAGAGTGCACCAACAAGAACATCGCATCTACCCGCTTGTGGTTAAATGGTTTTGCGAAGAGCGTCTCAAAATGATTGGCGAACAAGCACAGCTTGACGGACAAGTGTTACCACAAAGTGGTTATGCAAATGAAGATTAAAAAAGGAGCCTAACGGCTCCTTTTTACTAGCTGATGCTCAAGATTCTTTTTAAAAACTACCAACCGGTGGTTTGTGATAGTGAGCTTGTTCCTGCCCTTGCAACACAATTTCCCCTTGTTTAAAAACAATCCATTGTCCTGGTTTGATCTTATGCCAGGTTTCATTGCCGGTAAGTGGTCTTGTCGCGATGACAGAGACAATATCGTGATCTGTCGTTTCCTGTTTAAAATCAACGGACATTTCAGCATCTAAAAGACTCGCCTCGCCAAAAGGCGCGCGGCGTTGAATCCAATTTAGATTATTGGCGCAATAAACAAATAAATGCACGCCATCGGTCAGCGTGATATTAAACACACCCAGTTGATTTATGCGCTCACATTGTTTTGCAATAAAGGCAAACAATACGTCAGCACTAGGCTCTGTTTTGCCAAATTCAAAGTATAGCGAATCAAGTAAATAGCAAAACGCATGCTCGCTATCAGTTTGTCCTATTGGTATATGGGCTTCCAGTGACAAATGCTTGGTGACATCCGCTAACTGACCATTATGCGCATACGTCCAATTCTTTCCCCACATTTGTCGAATAAATGGATGGGTATTCTCTAAACTAACTTCGCCTGAATTAGCTTGCCTGATATGGCATATCACTGCTTCACTTTTTATCGGGTATTGGGTGACTAAAGTGGCGATTGGTGATTGCGCGCTAGGCAATGGGTCTTTAAAACTGCGGCAACCTTTACCTTCATAAAAGGTAATGCCCCAACCATCTTTGTGCGGGCCGGTATTACCGCCTCGCTGCATCAAGCCACTAAAGCTAAAGCATATATCCGTTGGCACATTGGCGCTCATCGCTAACAATTCACACATCGATTAAAGGTCACCGTTTTATTGAAAAAAATCATTATACCTAGAGCCTGATGTTTTTAGCGATAATTTTTACTGTCATTGGCAAACAACAACTACACTTACTAACAGAAATTTAACGAAAAGTTATTGCTATTTATGTGTAGAAATATTATGTTTATAGAGTATCTGGTCTGACCTCGTACCAACGAGGCAATTATGAGGAGTGATTGTGGATATACTCATTTGGGTTCTAGCTGCCATTGTGCTAGGTGGTTTTATGGCGTACTCGCGCGCAAAACTTGCTACCTTTACATTAGCGTTCGCTGCGTTAATGGCGATTGGAACTTTCGCAAATATTATCGGTTTATGGAGCTGGATCATCTTTGCTGTGATCATGGCACCACTTAACTTAGTTAACCTTAGAAAGCAATTTATCAGTGCCCCATTGCTAAAACTATTTAAAGGTATCATGCCTGAAATGTCTTCCACTGAAAAGGAAGCATTAGAAGCAGGTACAACTTGGTTTGAAGCAGATCTTTTCCGCGGTGCACCTGACTGGAATAAACTACATAATTTCCCACAACCGCGCTTAAGTGCTGAAGAACAAGCGTTTATTGACGGTCCTGTGGAAGAAGTATGTCGCATGTTTGACGACTGGGAAGCGACCCATGATCGTGCAGACATGTCGCCAGAAATCTGGCAGTACTTAAAAGATAATAAATTCTTCGCCATGATTATCAAAAAAGAATATGGCGGCTTAGAATTTTCTGCATACGCACAATCGCGTGTACTTCAAAAGCTAACAGGTGTAAGCACCATTTTAGCAAGTACCGTAGGCGTACCAAACTCTTTAGGTCCGGGTGAATTACTACAACATTACGGCACTAAAGAACAACAAGATTATTACCTACCACGTCTTGCAAAAGGCGATGAAATCCCTTGTTTTGCATTAACTAGCCCTGAAGCGGGTTCTGATGCCGGTGCAATCCCTGATTTTGGTGTTGTAACTAAGGGCGAGTTCGAAGGCAAAGAAGTGTTAGGTATGAAGCTAACATGGGACAAGCGTTATATTACACTTGCTCCTGTAGCAACAGTTTTGGGTCTTGCATTTAAATTGCGCGATCCAGACGGCCTATTAGGTGATACTGAAGATTTAGGTATTACATGTGCCCTTATCCCAACCAATATTGAGGGTGTTAAAACAGGTCGTCGTCACTTCCCATTAAATGTGCCATTCCAAAATGGTCCAACGCAAGGTAACGAAGTATTCGTACCGTTGGATTTCATTATTGGTGGTCCGAAAATGGCGGGCCAAGGCTGGCGTATGCTAGTGGAATGTTTGTCTGTTGGCCGTGCAATTACGTTGCCTTCTAACAGTACAGGTGGCGTAAAATCTATTGCTATGGCGACAGGTGCATACAGCCGCATTCGCCGCCAGTTCAAATTACCTATAGGTAAAATGGAAGGCGTTGAAGAAGCAATGGCGCGTATCGGTGGTAATGCATACCTGATGGATTCCGTTGTTACTTTATCAACAGGTGCTATTGATTTGGGTGAAAAACCGTCGGTAGTATCTGCAATTGCTAAATATCACCTAACTGAAAAAATGCGTAGCTCAATCACAGACGCTATGGATATTCATGGTGGTAAAGGTATCTGTATGGGTCCGAATAACTACCTTGCACGTGGATACCAAGGTGCGCCTGTTGCGATTACGGTAGAAGGTGCAAACATCCTTACCCGCTCAATGATTATTTACGGTCAAGGTTCGATTCGTTGTCATCCTTATGTGCTTGCAGAACTAGAAGCAGCAGCTAACCCAGATCTTAAACAAGCGACAGATGACTTTGACCATGCATTGTTTGGACATATTGGTTTCTCTATTAGCAATATCTTCCGTTCAATTTGGTTCTCATTAACAGGTGCTCGTTTTGTTAAAACGCCTGTGAGCGACAAAACCGCTCGTTACTACCAAATTATGACACGCTTTAGTACAAACCTAGCGATGTTTTCTGACATTGCGATGGCAACGCTTGGCGGTGACTTAAAACGTAGAGAGCGCATTTCAGCTCGTTTAGGTGACGTATTGAGCTACTTATACATGGCATCAGCAACACTTAAACGTTATAACGATGATGGTCGTCTAGCTGAAGACTTACCGCTTGTTGAGTGGGCAGTAGAAGATAGTTTATTCAAAGCACAAACAGCGCTTGATGAATTAACTAAAAACTTCCCAAGCAAGCTTGTTGGTAAAGTAATGGGTCTTATCTTGTTCCCATTCGGTAAAGGTCTTAACAAGCCAAGTGACGTTACTGATCACAAAGTTGCACGCATCATGCAAACACCAGGTGAATCTCGTAATCGTTTGGGCAACGGCCAATACTTGACGCGTGACGAAGGCAATGTGTTAGGCACCTTAGAGCAGACGCTTGATGATGTACTAGCAAGTGAGCCAGTATATGAAAAAGTATGCCGTGCTGTTGGTAAGAAGCTGCCATTCTTTAGACTTAATGAAGTTGCAGACATAGGCCTTGAAGCCAATGCAATTACTGAAGAAGAAGCTGAGTTATTGCGACGCACAGAAGTTGGACGAAAAGCAGCTATCGACGTGGACGACTTTGACCACGCAGATATGGCGGCAAACGTCGAATTCAAATAACAAAAAAGGCGCATTAAGCGCCTTTTTTTATACCCTACAAACGCTATAATTGAGCATATCAATATCATAAAAATAGGTATATCAATGTTAATTACTGTTCCAGAGCTCGTAGCTAAGGCACGTGAAAACGTAAACTGTGTTACTGCTGCAGACACCGCGGCTAAGGATTTATCGGGCGCACTAATTGTCGATGTCAGAGAACCGCAAGAATTTGCACAAGGCGCAGTTAAAGGCGCTATAAACATTCCACGCGGCGTATTAGAAATGCAAATGCTTAACTTACACCCTAATGCCGAGCAAACTATTTATGTCCATTGTGCAACTGGAGGCAGAGCAACATTAGCGGGTGAGCAACTTGCTCGCATCGGCTACAACAATGTTCATGTTATTACTTGTAAGTTTGAAGATATTGCTAACGCTTTTAATCATTAACCGTTCTTAATAAAACAATTGCTTTCTTAGCTAACTACATGATTTTAATGGGGAGAGTTTGACTTTCCCTTGTTTTCAGCGCACACCTGTAACAAACAAAAATGTACCACTTATGGTAAAAAATATGTAAAGTATCGGACATAATTGTTCGTCAGAAAACAAGCGCATTTTTAAGGACTGCTTTACGCATGCTTTCTTTTTTACCAAGTTTCATATTATTTCCTATTGGCGTTGTATTGCTGAGCTTAAACCTAGCATTCGCTGGTTCAACTTTGTTTATTGGTGGCATTTTTAAGTTGCTACTTCCTTTCGCCTCAGTGCATCGCAAAATACTTGTGGTGATGAACGGTATTTTTAGACTTTGGGCACTAAATAATTATCTCGTTATCATGTTGCTAAATAAAACAACATGGACCATCAAAGGCGATGAAGGGCTTAACCGTGAGTCATGGTATTTGTTGATCGCAAATCATATCAGTTGGTTGGACATATTCGTTGTTGCTCATGTCGCTCGCAAACGCATACCAGAACCTAAATTTTTCTTAAAAGAAGAACTCAAAAAAGTACCTTTTATTGGTATTGGTTGTTGGGCTTTAGATATGCCTTTTATGAAGCGCTACTCTCGATCTTTCATCGAGAAAAACCCGCACCTGAAAGGAAAAGATATAGAAACAACTAAAAAGTCTTGTGAACGATATAAACTCGCGCCAACCACCATTATTAATTTTGTTGAAGGCACGCGCATAACGGAAAGTAAACACAAGCAACAACAAAGCCCGTTTCGTAATCTACTCAAACCTAAAGCAGGTGGCATTGCTTTTACTTTAGCCACCATGGGTGAGCAGTTTGACAAAGTATTGAACGTGACTATTTGCTACCCTGGCACTGAGGGGCACACAATGAAACGTTTACTTAGTGGCAAATTGACTGAAGTTGTTGTAGATATCGAGCAAATTGATGTGACCGATGAAATCGTTGGTAATTACTTTGAAGACGAATCATTTCAAGCTTCTTTTCAAACCTGGTTGAATGATTTGTGGTTAAGAAAAGACGCAAATATAGACAAATGGATGGGTCGATAAATTTACGCCATGTTTGCATTGCTTATTTGTAAAAAAAACGTTAATTTATTGTTACGTTATTTTATGGACGTTAACGTAGATGAGTGAAGTTATAGAAAAGAAAGGCTCCATTAGGCGTCGCACCAAAGGTGAAAAAACAAGGAAGCAAATTCTCGATGCGGCAATTACCGTGCTTGCCCAACAAGGCATTAAAGGTACGACCCACCGAGCAGTTGCAGCGGTTGCCAATATTCAATTGTCGCTAACTACCTACTATTTTAAAGATATTAATGAATTGGTCCATGAGGCTTTTTTATTGAGCGCTAAAGAAACGCAAGCGCGCGTTAATTCAGCATGGGATCAAGCCTTTGAAGTGGTAGAAGCGATTGAAAAAGCACAGCTAAGAAAAAAAGCCGTGCGTGAGCAACTATGCAATACTTTAGCGGATATGTCGGCGCAGTATATTTACCACAAATTAGAGGAAGAACAGGAAGCTTTAGCTGTTGAGCAGTTAATGTTTACGCAAGCCAAGTTAATTCCTGAGCTTCGAGAAATAGCGCTGCAGCATAAACAAGCGTTAATCACACCGTTTATGAAGCTGTGCGGTTACTTTAACAAAAAATATGCGGATATTGATGCCGATATTATGTTGACGATATATACCCAGTTAGAATACCGCAATCTAGGTATCCCTGTTGAGTTGCTAGATATTGAAGAAATTCGAACAACAACCTACCGAATTCTCGCCCTGTTAATGGGTGTACGAACATAAAAAAACGATGCTTATGCATCGTTTTTTTCAGCTAAAAATTAACTTATCCGTCGCCAAAGTGCTCGAGAAATCATTCTGATTTTTGTTGGCAGCTTCATTCGTTTCAAATTAGTTTTAATGATGCCCTGTGTAAAACGTGTTTTCTTGCTGTAATCAATGTTTACGTCCAACACTACTGGTTGGCTTTCAGCCGCTAACGACAAAGCCTCTGCTATTTTGCTCTGTACATCATCGTTTGACTCAATGCGCACATACTGACAACCGCTCGCCGTCGCTAAAGCTTCAAATCTAACATTCGGCAAATTAGTGCATGTAGTGCGATTGTATGGCGTTTTTTGGGCTTGTGAAATTTGTGCTAAATCGCCGTCATTAAAAATGGTAAACACCGCTCCCACCCCGCGATTTGACGCAGTAAAAAGCTCTGTTTGGCTCATCAAAAACGCGCCATCACCAATTATACCCACTACTGGCAATGATGGGTTGGCAAGCTTACAGCCAATCACAGCAGGGATCGCATAGCCCATACAGTTAAAATCTGTTGGCGAAAAAAAGTGTCTCGGTTTTAAACATGGCATCAGTTCAGCAGACAAGAATGTATGATTACCGTCGTCAGCAATAACATAACCATCTTCTGGTAACTGCTGCCTTAGCGCATTAAAGAATACGGCTGGATTAACCCTATCCTTGCTGTCGTGCGCAAGCCATTCTTTTTGGTAATTCGCTTTATCCGCTGCAATTTTGCCCTGTATTGCAGCCTGCTGGTTTTCACTGCCTAGGGGCTTAATGGCTTCGGCAAGCTCTGCTAATGCTAAAGTGGCATCTGCTTCAATTGCTATTTTAGCTGGGTAGTTCTTACTAAACACGGCAGGATTAATATCGATATGTATTAGGTTTTCAGGTACGGTAACGCCAAAGCTTCCTGTTGGTATTTCCGAAAAACGAGTACCTATGGCAAGTAAACAATCGCACTGCTTGAACGCGTTTGTTGCCGCTGGCACGGCTGCCGGACCAAAACCCATGCCAGTATGCAGTGGGTGGTTGGCCGGAAATGCACTTAATCCTTGTAATGTCGTTGATACTGGCGCATTTAGTTGCTCGGCAATAAGCGTCAATGACTGGCTAGCATCTACACCACCCCAGCCGACGAAGATGCCTGGATTTTTAGCTGATGCGAGTAATTTAGCCGCTTTTTGAATAGCTTCACGAGCATCAAAGCTAAGTACAGGTGCTGGTTGTTGGTATGTAGGAAGATGTGATACTTCCCCTTTATCTAGCTGTAAATTCACTGGAATCTCAACGAATACCGGTCCTGGTTCACCTGTTGTTGCTTCTGTGTAGGCGTCAAAAATAGTAGGAACAACGTCTTCGTAAGTGGTCACTTTATAGGTTTTCTTAGTGATCGGCTCAAGCATCTTGTGTTGATCCATATCGTGCAGCTGATACTCAAATTGTGAATCTGTACGAACGCCACCACTGATCACTAGCATAGGAATACCGTCTAAGTGGGCTTCCCCTATACCACTCGCTGCATGCGTAGCACCTGCAGCAGGGACAATCACCAAGGTACCTATAGAATCACTTGAGCGGCTTATAGCATCAGCCATAAACGCGCCGTAACCCTCGTGAGTAACAAGTACAGGATCAATAGTGTCGGAATTTTCTAACTCATCATAAATTTCAGTATTGTGCACGCCGGGAATACCAAAGGTATGTGTCACTTTTAACTGTTCTAACGCATATCTAACAAGCCACGCTGCTGTTTTTTTCATTGTTATGTTCCTATTGTTTTGCGTTTAAAATTGCTTTCGCACAATGTTTAGCCGTAATAATGCAAGCGGATAAAAAGGTACCTTCGAGCGATCTAAAGCCGTTCATACCACCGCCACCAAACCCTGCCGCTTCTCCAACCGCATAAAGACCCGTAATTTTCTGTTCTTGTTGATTAAGTACCTGAGAATCGAGGTCTGTTTTTATGCCGCCAAGGCTCTTACGGCTGATGAGTTGAAGCTTGATAGCAATAAACGGCCCTGATTTTTGATCTTGGATCGCGCCGGGTTTGCAGGTTCTTAACTTGTCGGCTTTCCACTGCCTTGCATGTCGGATACGACGAACTTGATCGTCATCTTCAAAAAACCCCTCATTGAACTGCTGATCATAACTGTCTAGCACATGCTGTAATTTATCAGCAGAAATGTAATCTTGATCTGTTAGCCCATTCATTTTGTCCGCTAACGCCTCAACCGTGTCTGCCGCGATAAAATCATCACACTCGTCGAGCATTTGATTAATGAGGCGATGATTACCAAACAGAATTTCTTTTAAAAAGCTAAATAGTTTCTTATCTCTAATGGAAGGATTGTGCAAAGAGCCGGATACCGCGAATTCTTTAAGTGCGATTTTTTTATTTAAAATTTGCCACGTCCAAGGTTTTTCTTGCTCACTCACGCGTTTGCAAAGAAAATTGGTGTCAAACCCGGTAACCAATGGGTCAGGGCCAATACGCTGGCCACTATGATTTAACCATAACGCTGATTTACATGGAATTAAGCTTAAACCATGACCATCGAATTCTGCTTGAGGATGACGTACGCCAGCAGCGTAGTTCCACATTTTATCTTGATGCGTAACCGCTCCGCCGACAGCTTCTACTGCTTCATGCAATTTGCCATCTGATATAGGATTAGCGCCATTTAACATGGTCTCAGGCGGTTTACCCCATGGTTTGTACCAGTTTTTCTTAACCTGCTCTGTGGCACCATTAATGCCGCCACAGGCAATAACTACGTACGAGGTATCTATGGTAAAAGTGTCGTTACTTTGTTCATTTTCAACTTCAACGCCGACAACCGTGTTATCGTCAATTAACGGGCGAATTACTTTGTGTTGATACAACACCTCTACTTTACCGTTATCAATATAAGGTTTCAGTTGTTGCCATACCGTTTCCACCAGGTTCCAGCCTGTACCCCATAACACATGATATCGTGGCAATGAGTTTCCCGGTGTGTGCAAGCCGCGTTCTACCCAGTTAACGGCAGGTAGAAAAGACATACCTAATCCTTTTAACCAGTCATACACCAAGCTTTTGTTTTCTTGTGCATAAGCGTTGGCCCACTGCTTTGGCCAATGATCATCTGCGTTAAAATCTGCAAAACTATGAATATCGTTCAACAGATTTTTTGGAGAGTCTGCAATTTTTGCACGTTTTTGTTCGGCTGTTTCACAAAGCGCCATACCACCAAAAGCCCAGCGAGCTAAGCCACCAATTCTCTCGGGTGTATCTCTGTCTACAATAACAATATTATCTGCGTGCTTAACGAGCTCTAGCGCAGTAACTAAACCTGCTATTCCACCGCCAGCAATAACGACGTCTTTTTTCTTCATATGATTAACCTATTGAGCCGCTTTTAGTTTATAGTGCATCAAGCAAGAATAGAAAACTATGGTAAAAAAAGCCTAACAAGTATGTCGACTCTTTCCAGTGATCAGTTTATTAGCACGCTTTATTGTCAGGCCCACCAGGTGCCGCTGGCTAATTTTAGAGATTGGGCGTTAGATTTATTACAACAAGTATTACCGTTTGACGGTGCGATATGGGCGACAGGCCATATCGAAACGCAGGAGTTTCATACCCAAACAACGGTTGATGTTTCACCTCAAATTTTTGCCTCGCTTAAAGAAACCTTGGCCATCAATCCGATCTTTGACGCATTGAAACAAACCCCGGGTCGGCCGATAGATATGGCTGATGTAATCTCTGATGAAAAATTTTATGCCCATCCACTCTACACTAAGTGTTTTAAACCTTATGGAATCGAACGCATATTAAGCTCTATTCATACCAATGAGCGTTCCGGCATATTTACCCTACTCACCTTGTATCGCTACGACAGAGATAATGGATTTTCTGCCGAAGAAAAAATGCTACAACAATCCCTGTTGTTTCACTTGTTATGCGCCGATACACATCGACAAATGCTTGCCTTAGAGAGTACTTCAGGCGATAGCCAAGGAGTAAGCGCCATTGTTGATAACAAAGGAATTTATCACGCAGTAAACAACGACTACTTGGACTTAATTGAAAGTTATATTGAAAATCAACAAGCTGCGGTTGCAGAGTTCATCGCGCAAGGGATGCAGCAGTTTGCGGTAGGCGAATTAGTGTTTACGCTCAAACCTCATGGAGAGCTATTTGTTTTAACGGTGAGATTAACCCATGCGCTTGATAAGCTCACACAAAGAGAAAGTGAAATCGTTCAAGGCATTTGCCAAGGGCAAACCTTTAAGCAAATAGCGAAAAGTCTTGGTCTGTCACCTTCGACAGTTTCAAACCATTTGTATCGAATCTATAACAAGCTCAATATAAATAGCCGAAGCGAATTAGTTGCATTAAGCCAATAACTGATTATCAAACCGGTTTAATCGTCGTTAGCAATTGCGCCACTCGCTTTAAAAACAGCGCGTGCAATCGTCCAAGCACTTTTTTCTGCCGCCTGAATATTGCCATCATTTGAGGCAATAGCCACCACGGCATTGGCACTTGGGATAAAGACGAGCAATGCATACCACATGGTGTTAGTGCCATTGTGCCAAATAAGAGGCCCTTGGTAATGTGCTTCGTCTTTAAGTACGACAAAACCATATCCATAGTTTTGCATAAACGGTTTATACAAGCCTTTAGCACTCTCTGCATCAAACACTTTACTGCGTCCCTGTACATTTTTTACATGCTCATACCCATACCTTGCCAAGTCGGTTAAGGACATGTGAATTGTGCCAGCAGGCCCCATAATAGGGGTATTGTCACTAAAATCATCAGCGGAAATCACCATGCCGAAAAAGTTTTTATGGCCACGCGGTTGGCTCAATATTCCGTTGTCATCTAGCGGTGCACCAAAGCCACCGCTGGTTATCCCTAGTGGTTTAAATATCTTTTGCCTAACATGATCTTCCCAAGCAACGCCGGTGACCTTTTCGGCCATTGCACCTGCTATGGTATAGCCAACATTAGAGTAAACAAAGGTGGTGCCAGGTTCGGTAGTTGGCTTATTAGCAAGCACTCCCAGTACAGCTTGCTCTCTCGCCTTCATGCGCTCAGCCCCCTCTTCAGGTTTCTCAAAGGAAACAGACATGGAAAAGTTTGGCACAGCGCCTGACGTATGAGTTACTAGATGAGCTAAGGTTACCTTGCTCCACCCTTCGTCAATGTTCTCTGCTCCTTTGAATACGGATTTCACATCGGTATCCCAAGTTAGCTTTTTTTCCGCGACTAATTGAGCAATAACCATTGAGGTAAATGACTTAGTAATTGAACCAATATGCCATTTATCTTGTGCGGATACAGCGACATCTTTATCCTTGTGCCGTTTGCCGCTAACAAACGGCCCAACTATATTGCCATTTTTAATATACACGACGCCTAAACCTATCAATTTAGCTTCTTGTTGCTGCTCCATTACTTGCTGTTTTAAGACTTCAGCAATGTCAGCTTTTGTGTCGTCAGAGCGCAGTTCAAATGAGAAAAATACAAGGGTGAATAAACTTAAAAGGAAAGCATGCTTCATTTATTATCTCCAACGATAAGCGGTATGTGTTCCATATTGCCTAGCAAATAACAGAAATAACGAGGGTTTTTCGCGCTAGAGGCTAACTCAATAGTAGCAAAGCTTTTGAAAAATAATAATAAAATTGAATGCCGTTGGCTGCATGTAACGGGCTACGTGCTTCGTGCTGCGAGTTAAGGAATGAAAAACGCTTCTAGCTTCGTGCTTCGTGCTGCGAGTTTGTTGCTGTTGGTAAAAAGAACACCACGTTCCTTGTTCCCAGTTCCCTTAAGCAACGCGCACCTGTTCCCAGTTAGCGAAGCGCACATGCTCCATGCCCCTTGCCCCATAAACTATGAGATCCCGCATCACAGGTTTTCAGTTCCAGACAAAACCTAAGTACCTACATCCTTGTAGGCATGTGCGGGATGACGATGGAGTAATGATTGGTGCTTTAAGATTAACATCGCAGATAAAAAGAATACCACGTTCCTTGTTCCTTGTTCCCTTAAGCAACGCGCACCTGTTTATTACTAGCGAAGCGCACATGCTCCATGCCCCTTGCCCCATAAACTATGAGATCCCGAATCAAAGTGCTGGATGACGATATACAGAAAATCGCAAGCGATTTAGGGTCGCTAATGGATGTAATCTAATTAAGGGAACTATCTGAAAAAAGAGAATTAAACGTGGCTCAGGGGACGGGACTACTCCGTGCTTCCTGCACTTCACCTTGCGGGCCGCCGATAGCGTTTAACATTGTTCCAGACAATGTTATCAAACCCACGACAGAAAATCGCAAGCGATTTAGGGTCGCTAATATACGTATTTAACTATGAGATATATTAGGAAATAAGAATTAAACGTGGCGGAGTGGACGGGACTCGAACCCGCGACCCCCGGCGTGACAGGCCGGTATTCTAACCAACTGAACTACCACTCCGCAGTGTTTAATCTAAAAAGATTGGGCGCAGACAAACGTGGCGGAGTGGACGGGACTCGAACCCGCGACCCCCGGCGTGACAGGCCGGTATTCTAACCAACTGAACTACCACTCCGCAGCATCTGCATTAGTAATATTATAAAGGCTTACTAAACCTTGCATCTTGTTGGCGGAGTGGACGGGACTCGAACCCGCGACCCCCGGCGTGACAGGCCGGTATTCTAACCAACTGAACTACCACTCCTTAACAAGGCATTGAAAATAGTTGGCGGAGTGGACGGGACTCGAACCCGCGACCCCCGGCGTGACAGGCCGGTATTCTAACCAACTGAACTACCACTCCGACGCATATTTTCAATTTCACAGCAACTCTGTGAATGCGGGCGGAATAATACGGATATGTAGGGTTGTCGTCAACCTATTTTTTGATAAAAATTATCGTTCGCACAATTGCTATACAATTAGGCGTTTTTACAACCACAATTTTATTCTTTTACTGCAAGCGCTTGTGTTTGCCACAGCGGCTCAGCGCCTTTATCAGCAATAATTTTCAACCTATCGATATGAGCCTGTTGTTCCTGCTCTGTCGCCTGTACGACTTTAAGTGCTGGGCGTTCACTTGATAGTCGCCTAATAGCATTTGCGTCGTTGCCAGTACCATCACTATCGCTATCACTAAGGTTTAGTGCCGATTGCTTACGCGTCATTTCGATGTAAACGTATGCAAGCAACTGAGCATCAATTAAAGCGCCGTGATATGTACGATCAATTAATCCATCTACTCGGTAATGTTTAGCAAGAAAGTCTAAGGTTTTAGGCGAACCAAACTCATCTTTAGACACTTTCAAGGTATCGGTGACTTTACAGATATCATGTGTCATCGGTAATTGCTTTCGTGTCAACGCAAACTCGTGGTCCATAAAGCCAACGTCAAACTTCGCGTTATGGATAATAAGTTCAGCGCCTTTAATAAAGTCGATAAACTCCTGCGCTACTTGGGCAAAAAGTGGTTTGTCCGCAAGAAATTCATTGGTTAAACCGTGAACATCAATAACCTCTTGTTCCATTTCGAATTGAGGATTGATATATGCATGGTAAGTACGACCAGTTAATTGACGATTAATCATCTCAACGCAGCCAATCTCTACGATTCTATGACCTTCTCTTGGGTTGATACCTGTTGTTTCGGTATCGAGGATAACTAGGCGTTCTTCTTGTACTTGCATGGTTCTTCTTTCAGGGGCGCATTAGATTATTAGCAATATATTACGCAATAATTAAGCAACAATACAGACGAAGTTATTCCCAGATAGACTATTAACTGATAACAACTTTGTTTAACATAGAGAAAAAACAACAATACACCTGAAAATGACGAAACACGTAGAGATATATACAGATGGATCTTGTCTAGGTAACCCTGGACCAGGCGGCTATGGCGCAGTCATGCTATATAAAGGCCATAGAAAAGAGATTGCGCAAGGGTATCAGCTTACCACCAATAATCGCATGGAATTGTTAGCGGCTATCAAAGCGCTTGAGTTACTCAAAGAGCCCTGCAGCGTTACCTTAACCACAGACAGCCAATATGTTCGTCAAGGCATAACCCAATGGATTGAAAAATGGCAGAAGAATTCGTGGAAAACGGCAAGTAAGCAACCGGTAAAAAATGTTGACCTTTGGAAGGCGCTAGTTGCAGCGCAACAGCAACATGATATAGATTGGCAATGGGTAAAAGGCCACTCTGGACATCCAGAGAATGAGCGCTGTGACGAACTTGCAAGAGATGCAGCTATGTCAGAGGCGCTATTGGAAGACTCCGGATTTAAGGGCTAAATAGCGGTTATTTTTCCGGTAGTTTTTCCGGAAATTCGGTAAGGTTGATTTTGAAACGCTTGCTACGAAAGCAGAACACCACAAGCACGACCGCAATGGCTAGCTCAATCAGTAACGCCTTGAGGGATATATAGTCATAAAACATATATGCAGAGCTACTCACCAGTAAATCAAACGCTAGTACAGCGACAATAATAGCTCTGCAATGTCGCCAACTCCACCTTACCCAAGGTGCCGCATCAGGCTTACGTAGCATCAACACAAACAAAAGATACAACCCGGCAAGGCCTGACAGTAAATTCAAGTAAAACAAGCTTGGGTCAGGATAAAACCATTGTAATATTTGCGTTTTATCGCGCATATTGGAAATACTAATGGCAAACACTAAATAGGCGCGCAGCACAAACGCTAGGATTAGATACAATCCTTTTGACACCTTCAGACAGTCAAAGTTATCAAAATCATTTACACCGTAGTGTTTGAATAACTCTCTAGACACAACAATGCCTTACCGATTGTCGCGTTCTATTTTCAAATAATGCTGACCCGCAGTAATCGCACGAACCGCTTTTGAATGGAACTCGCGAATATAAAGTGTTCGCACAACAAGTAGACTTGCCGCCATAAAAAGTATCGGATGCACAAACCAACACAGTGCCGCAAGTGAGAAATAATAAGAACGTAGACCATAGTTATACGCATGTGCCGCTTGGTCTTGAACTTTTGCCATCTCTTCTGCGTATCGCTGTAAATTCTCGTTCTTACCTTCAAGATCAATTGGCGCGGCGCCAATCATCACGTTTACAAATCCGTATTGGCGCATAGACCAGGTAAACTGGAAAAATGCGGTGACGAAAATAAGTGCCAGCATCGCCAGTTTTATTTGTACAAAAAAGTGATCAGGACGCTCAATAAAGGGCAAGCTATCGATAACTTCTTCCAGCTTTTCTACTTGACCAAATAAGGCAAGTACACCGGCAAGGACTAACAGCGTACTAGAGGCAAAAAAGGCGATGTTGCGTTCCAAATTAGCTAGTAATGCGGCTTCACCAACACGAATATCGCGGGTGATAACCTCATACATCCAATGAATTCTGTGTTGATGTAAACTACGTGCCACACAATCTCTAACTTTTGCCTGTCTGCGCGCAAAAACGGTGTACCCTACCCAACAACTGATAAAACATGAAAAGGCTAAAATATCTAGTATGTATGCCGCCATTACATTTACTCTTGGTCTACAATTTTTATATCAAAATAATTACTTACGTTATTATGCCGTGTCTTTTTGTAAAGAAAAATAGGCTTATATATTTATTAATCAGTTTTTTAAATAATGCGCTAGGGTCCTTAATTTACTGCACTTGCAGAACGAATTATTATTTTGGGTAGTTAAAATGTGTTGTTATAAGCCGCTATATTCAGGTGCAACATAAAAATAATTATTATCGCGATTAAAACATCTGGAGCCTTCATGTCATTTAAACAGACAATTATTAGTGCCTTTGCGGCCTTGTCTCTGACCAGTGTTGCTTTTGCCTCGACGCAGTCACCCTCGCCCATCGAAATTCCGCGCATTAGCGGCCAAATTACCATCGACGCCAAATTAGATGAGCCGCAGTGGCAAAATGCAACTCGCGTTAAAATGAACAATATCACAAGGCCTTATGACAATATCCCTAGCCCGGTAGATACAGAAGCCTTGTTAATGGAAGACGGTGGTATCTTTTACATCGCATTTATCGCACAAGATCCAGATCCAAGCCAAATTCGCGCCTTTTTAAGAGACAGAGATCGCAGTTGGGGTGACGATTTAGTCGGCCTGAAAATAGATTCATTTAATGACCAACGCACCGCCTACCGTTTTATGGTTAACCCCCTTGGGGCACAAATTGACGGTATCGAAAGTGAAGTGACCAAGAAAGAAAGTGATTCTTGGGACGGTATTTGGCAAAGTGCGGGGCAAATAAACGAGCAAGGTTATATTGTAGAGATGGCCTTGCCACTGCGCATACTAAATTTTAACGAAGATATAGATGTACAAACATGGGGCATCGAATTGCTGCGCATGTATCCTCGCGAAGAGCAACTTAGACTATCAAATATCCACCTATCTAGAGATAACAACTGCGAAATTTGCCAATTAGCAACGGCAACTGGATTTTCTGGCGCAAAGCAAGGATCTAATTTAACCATTACGCCGGCGCTTGTAGTAGGCAGAACACAAACACTTGAAACACAAGACGACGGTACAACTGATTGGATTACCGACGATAGAACCGAACCCAGTTTAGATGTTCGTTGGGGAATAACGCCTGATATATTGCTGAACGCAACCTTAAACCCCGATTTTTCAACCGTTGAAACTGATCAAGCTAGACTCAATATCAACAATACCTTTGCGCTAAGGTTTGAAGAAAAAAGACCTTTCTTTCTCGATAACCAGGACTACTTTGATTCAAACTATAACTTGGTTTACACACGAAACATCAATGCCCCTAATTACGGTGCAAAATTAACCGGAAGAAAAGAAGATCATTCCTTTGGCCTTTTTATGACCGACGATAAATCTACCAATATTCTGATCCCCGGCAACCGCTCATCGTCAATCGCTGAAATTGAGGGGGAATCTAAGGCCGCGGCACTTCGTTATCGATACAATTTAAACCCCAATATCACGCTAGGATGGGTCAGCACAGCACGCAGTGCAGAGGATTATCAAAATCAGGTTCATGCTTTTGACGCGCGTTTTAGATTGAACACCAACAATGTGTTTAAGTTTCAAACCTTGTATTCACAAACGCTTTATCCCGAAGACCTGTTTAAGCAATTTTGTAATGACGACTCAGAAAACGGTTGTGAGCAGCCACCTACAGAGCCTTGTACATATGCAGAATGCGACTATAACGAACGGGTTTTGCGCACACAAAAAGACGACACCTTTTCTGGAAACGCCTTTACCGCAGGTTACTATTACAACGATAGCGACTGGCATTATCGTATGACCTATCGTCAGAACGATTCGGACTTTAGAGCTGATCTAGGTTTTATTTCGCAAGTCGATTACGCAAAAGTTGAAATTGGCGGCGATCGCAAATGGTACGCACAGCCAGGACAATGGTGGACAAAATTAAAAGTCTATTCAAACTGGGACAAAACAGAAAATGACGCGGGCGAATTTATAGAAGAAGAAATAGAATTTGGTGTCCACCTAGATGCTAAGTATCGCTCGCACGTCATCCTTGGCTTTGAAACAAAAGATAAAGTTGGTTCTCGTATAGATGCCAGTTCGCTTGCGATTGATGACAATACGGATGTATTTGATATTACTCGATATCGTATAAGAGGCGGGATAAAACCTTTGATAGGTTTGAATTTTAATGCTGATTTATCCTTTGGAGATACCATTGACTACGCCAGTAATCGCGCTGGTGATAGCACTAATTTTACGCCAAGCATCGGATGGAACGTCAATAGACATTTAGAACTTAAAATTAAACAAATTTATAGCGATTTGCGTGCTGATGGCGCGGATGTATTTACCGCTCGCCTAACCGATCTTCGCACCACCTTCCAATTTAGTGTGCAGAGTTTTGTGCGCTTTAGCTTTATATATAACAATACCGACAGAAACCCTTACAACTACATTTACGTCAATCCAGCAGACATTTCAGCCAAAACCCGTGATGTCAGCACTGAACTATTATATGGCTACAAAATAAACCCACAAACTGTGGTATATCTTGGCTATTCGGACCATCACGATACAGAACTAGCTTTTGCTGATTTAGAGCAAGATCAGCGCAACGTATTTGCCAAATTTAGTTATGCTTGGGTGAAATAAACATTTTTGAGCTGTGGTAGTGAAGTTTGTTATAACCAGGCCGCTATTTAATCGTTGATAGTTATATTGTTTTTTGTGATAATTTTTGAACGAATAAAAATTAATCACGCTATGGAAGCGCGCTAAAAATATCACGGATGAATATGCTAAAGGAAAGCAGTATTAGCACTCGAGTATTACTATCACTATTATTATTTTCTAGTTCGGTTGTGGCCACTACAGAGCCTTCCAAGCCGGACTATGCCTTGCCGTCCTCTTCTTTGAGTGCAGTCATCGACGGTGAGTTAGATGATGAAATATGGTCGCAAGCCAAAACTATCTCGTTAGATATCGTTAACGACCCATTTGAAAATACGCCAAGTCCCGTCGTTACCTCCGCCAAATTAGTAGAAAATGGCGAGTTTCTTTATTTAAGTTTTGTCGCTAAAGACCCAGAGCCTAGCAAAATAACAGCCGCTATTGCCGAGCGCGATTCTCGTTGGGACGATGATTTAGTAGGTATCAAACTGGACACTACTAACAGTCGTAGACACAGTTATGTGTTTCTGGTGAACCCTTACGGCGTGCAAATGGATTCTACCGCCAATGAAATTACAGGTGCTGATAATCGCTCTTGGGATGGTATTTGGTATGCCGAAGCAAAACTGACCGACGAGGGATTTCAAGTCGAAATGGCGATTCCATTTCGCATTCTAAACATTGACGACAGTAAAACAGAAAAAACGTGGGCGTTTGAGCTACTCAGACTTTATCCTCGCGATCAGTGGTTAAGAATTTCAAATACACCGCTTGATCGAAACAACGCGTGTTGGCTATGCCAATACCCTACACTGAGCGGCTTAGAAAACATATCGACGGCTAATAACCTCACAGTAACACCGGCACTTGTTGCCGAATATGACGAACAGCGTGATGTTTATGCTAATGAGCCATGGCAAAGTGATACTACAGTAGAAGCTGGTATCGACCTTAAATGGTCTATCAACTCCAATAATTTAGTCAACTTAACGGTGAACCCAGATTTTTCAACGGTGGAGTCTGATAGTAGCCAGCTAAGTGTGAATAAAAACTTTGCCTTGCAGTTTGAAGAAAAACGCCCATTTTTCCTGGAAAACCAAGATTACTTTGTTAGTAATATGGACCTAGTCTATACCCGAAATATCGCTGATCCAGACTATGGCGCAAAGATAACCGGGGCAGACGAAGATCAAACCTATGCAGCCTTTGTTACCAACGATACCCAAACAAACATTGTGTTACCGGGTAACCTTGAATCAAATCTGGTGACATTAGAAGAAGAAAACCATAGTGCCGCCGTACGCTACAGACGTGATTTTACCGAGAACCTTTCGTTGGGTGTTATAAGCACTATGCGCAGCTCAGAAACCTATCATAACGTGTTAGGCGGTATCGATGGCAAATGGCAAATAGACGATTCAAACGCCGTTAAAGCGCAATTCGTATATTCAGATACTGAAGATAGTCCCAGCTATAGTAGCCAACTAGGTAGTGTCAGCGATCAAGCCATTAAAGTAGATTTTATTCATGACTCTGAATACTGGCGTGTGGAAGCAAACCACCAGCAAATAGGTAAAGACTTTAGAGCTGATTTAGGTTTTGTTGCACAAAATGATATTGATACCCAAAGCGTTGTTGTAAACCGTCGTTTTTATTTTGAAGAAAGCTCATGGTATGAAGGTTACACGGGCGCTAAATATGCGATCAAACACAACGAAAGTGGCGAACTAATAGAAAAGACCTGGTCTGCAAGTTTAGGCTTTAATGGCCCACTTATATCTACTTTCGACATTTTATTTAGCCATGAAGATAAAGTTGGCTTACGTTTTGACGACACTAGTGACGCTATTGATGGCAATACGAATTTGTTTACCGTAAATACGGTCACGTTAGAATATTACCTGACACCTAGCAGCACAACCTACTTCTGGACACAACTGCGTATCGGTGACGAGATAGATTATGTCAATAATCGCCTAGCCGATGTTAAAGAAGGTCAAGCTTACTTTTTCTGGGATGTGAATAAACAGTTTAACAGTCAAATTGATTACGGCATTAGCCGACTAGATGCTGATAATGCACAGGTATATACCGAGCAGTTTCTTGATTTAACCCTAGTTTATAATTTCAGTACGCGCAGTTACATCAAACTAAAAGCTAACTTTTTTGATGTTGAATACAATCCGAATAATTACCCTGTAGGTTTGGATACGGAGCAACTTCGAGACGTTGCCACGCAGCTTATTTACGCCTATAAAATCAATCCACAAACAGCTTTCTATTTAGGCTATTCGGATTACAGTATTGAAGATGATTTTCTACCGGGTTTAAAACAAGCTGAGCGTACCATTTTTAGTAAGCTCACCTATGCATTTAACCTGTAACGTCTTCTGCCTCAGCTTTAACTAGCTGTGCATAGCTTTTGCGTTTGTACGGATAACAACAGTGGCAGAAATCTTATCTTGAATCGCTTGTCTATTGGGGTCCCATAAAATTTGCATAAACCCTAATAGTCCCGTTGCCAAGCCAGCACCGTAACCACCATAGCGGCCAAAACTATCCCACAACGACAAGTGCGTGCCATCCAATTGAATTACTTGAATACCAAGTAACTTTTTGCCTGGTGTTCTGCCTCTAAATCGTGCGGTAAACACCGTAAAATACAAGGCAGCCCAACCAAAGCCTAAACCTAAGTCGCTGATAATGCCCTTAATATATTCTAATAGCGACATAATCGGTGAAGATGCTTTTACAATGTCCTCTTCTACCTCTTGTTCAAGACTTTTTTCTTCGACCTGCTCTGGCGCAGCGTCAGGTGTTGCTGTTGTTATTTGCTCTTCATCTACTACAGGGTTAGATGTTTGTTCTAGCGCCTGAAACTTTTTGTATGAGGAGTAAAGGGTTTGCGCCAATGACTTTTTGTCTTCTTTCGACAAAGGCGTTTCATTAATAATGTCTTCTAGTCCTTCTTTTACCACTTTGTCGTCAACGTGCATTGATGCTGGATGTTGCATGTCATCTTGCAATAGTGCTTCCCAACAAGATAAATCTTGCTGACAATCGCTTTGCTCCATTTTGTTTGCTGCAACAGCGGCGATAATCGCTAACTCAACCTTTTGCTCTGTGGTTAAGGTATCTTGATTATTATCGCCGGGATTGTAATAACTATTGTCACCCTTGAATACCTGAGGCAAGGTTACAAGCAATACAATTAATATGACAAAAGCGGCAAGTAACCTGACAATAAACCGTCTTTTTCTCCCGACTACCCTGCCGCTTGGCAAAGTTTTCAATGGTTTTCTGTTACTTGCTCTAAAAATAATGAAGGCCACCAAAAACGCCAACAATTCACCAGGCGCGCCACTGAGCATGGCAACAAGCAACAAATCAATCAATAAGGCGACAAGTCTTCGCCATGGCGAGGCCAACGGCGTTCCATATAAAGATTTATCTAATTCAAAGGCAAAAGGTGTTAAAACTTCCCTCGTCTCTTCCTGCGTCAAATAAGGTGTTTGCGGTTCATTTATTGTTGTCATAGTGCGTTCTCAGCAATCAATTGCCTACTTTATGTGCGCTAGCGCTAAAACCATATAAGTTATAACGAATCGGCACTTCTTTTTTTGTGATAACAGTCTAATCTTAAACATTAAACTAAGATCAATCCATGTTGAATCCAGTTAATCCATGTTGAGACTATACTCAATTCACACATGGTAAGAAATTTCGCCTTTATCGGGCAACAAAGGAAAAGTGTATGTCTACATTATTTGAAGATAATTCTAAATCGATTGGTAAAACTCCTATCGTTAAGTTGAATCGTGTTACAAACGGCAATGTATACGCAAAAGTAGAAGCGCGTAATCCAAGCTTCAGTGTTAAATGTCGAATTGGCGCAAGCATGATTTGGGATGCTGAAGAAAAAGGTTTATTGGGCGAAGGTAAAGAAATCATTGAACCAACCAGTGGTAACACAGGTATCGCACTAGCTTTTGTTGCAGCGGCACGAGGTTACCCGATCACATTAACTATGCCTGCGACAATGAGTTTAGAGCGTCGTAAGCTATTATCTGCTTTAGGTGCAAAGCTTGAGCTGACAGATGGCGCAAAAGGTATGGGCGGTGCAATTGCACGTGCTAACGAAATTGCTGAGTCTGATCCTTCGCGTTATGTTCTTTTAGGGCAATTCGATAACCCAGCAAACCCTAAGATTCATGAAGAAACAACAGGACCAGAAATCTGGCGCGATACTGACGGTGCTGTAGACATTTTTGTTGCTGGTGTTGGTACGGGTGGTACTATCACGGGTGTAAGTCGCTACATTAAGAATACTCAAGGAAAAGATATCCTTACGGTTGCTGTTGAGCCAGAAGATTCTCCAGTAATTAGCCAAACCATGGCAGGCGAAGAAATCAAGCCAGGACCTCACAAAATCCAAGGTATTGGTGCTGGTTTTATTCCAGGTAACCTTGACCTTTCAGTGGTTGATGCGGTTGAGCAAGTAAGCAATGACGATGCTATTGCAATGGCCCATCGTTTAATGAAAGAAGAAGGTATTCTTGCAGGTATTTCATCAGGTGCAGCTGTTGTAGCAGCAAGCCGTTTAGCTGAAAAGCCTGAGAACGCAGGTAAAAACATTGTGGTTATCTTACCTAGTTCTGCAGAACGTTACTTATCAAGTCCATTGTTTGCTGATACTTTCTCAGACAAAGAGCTTGTTCAGTAGAAACGTTATCTAATTTCTAAAGCCGTTGCATTTAGGTGTAACGGCTTTTTTTATGACTGCGATATGGCAAAACATTGCCTTGCATCGTTAGCTAGGTTAACTTAATCAATAACTTACATTCGTGGAAAATAGTTCATGACCAACCCGTGGCACGATAGGCAGCAAAGTACTGTTTCAATCAGACAAGACGATCACAGAAGTCCGTTTCAACGGGATCGTGCTCGCATTTTGCATTCGGCAGCGTTTAGACGGTTGCAATCTAAAACACAGGTAATGGGCAGTGGACAAAGTGACTTTTATCGCACACGACTTACCCATTCGTTAGAAGCGGCACAAATTGGTTCCGGTATTGTTGCGCAGCTTAAAAGCAAGTACCCAGAACTAACCCATGCTTTACTTCCACAAGAAGATTCCTTGATTGAAGCGTTATGCTTAGCTCACGATATTGGCCATCCACCATTTGGCCATGGTGGCGAGGTAGCACTGCATTATATGATGCGAGATCACGGTGGCTTTGAGGGCAACGGGCAAACGCTTCGTATAGTGGCTAAATTAGAACCTTTTTCAAAATGTCATGGCATGAATTTAAGTCGACGCACGCTATTGGGGCTAATTAAATACCCGCAAACATTAAATGTTTTGGACAATAAACAATACCCCGCCACGCTAGATAACTTTAGACAATTAAAAGCGAGTGATTGGCATCCGGCAAAAGGACTATACCTAGATGACACCGATACGTTAGATTGGATTTTAGCACCACTTTCACAACAAGATCGCGACTTATTCCAGCAATTTAAGCAAAATAATGGTAAACATCATAAAACAAAATTTAAGTCTTTAGATTGCTCCATCATGGAACTTGCTGACGATACTGCCTATGGTATTCATGATTTGGAAGATGCCATTGTTACCGGTGTTGTGCATCGTGAAGACTTTGAACGAGAAGTTGTGACCAAGTTAGCAAATATAAGTGATGATCCGTGGATTAGTGAGCATATTAATGATTTAGCATCACATTTGTTTAGCGAAGAACATTATATTCAAAAAGAAGCGATTGGTGCGTTGGTTAATTATCTCATTACCAACATAACGCTAGTCGATTTAAATGAGCAATTAGGCATTGAGTTTAACGAGCCACTGTTGCGTTACAACGCTCAATTGCCTGCAACCGTTGCGCAAGCACTACAAATATTTAAAGACTTCGTTTATGAATATGTGATCAAACAAACAAGTATTCAACGAATGGAATATCGCGGCCAGCAAGTAGTCATGGAAATATTTGAAGCGCTAGCTAGCGATCCGCAACGACTGTTGCCAACAAATACGCTGAAACGACTTGCTCAAGCAAAATCTGATGGTTTAAATGAACATAGAGTCATTGCAGATTATGTCAGTGGCATGACCGACGAATATGCCTCTAAACTCTATCAAACGCTGTTTTCAGCGGCGGCGACGCCTAATTACAGAGAGCCAAATCTTTAACGAAAAATAGGTTTTATTGCGCCGTTTACATCATCGCTATCAAGCAGTTTTTTAAAGGCTTCGCCCAGCTCATGACTACGCTCAATCACTTCATGCCAATATGCCATGCGCGTTGTATCGTCCATTTTTTCAAAATCGGTGCGATCTGGAATTTTTTGATAAGGCAAAGTATCAACAAAGGAGCGACTTGGACTAATCAACACAACATTGCTAAAGCGCTTTTCATCGCCTTTTCGCCCTGCTATGCGTTTGTCAAACCAACCTGGCGAGCAGTGCGGGTAAAAATGCGGATAAATCATCAACTGATTTTCGTCTGCATTTTGTGTGCCTATATGTTTAGTGAAATCTAAATCAAAATGATAGTCGATAATACCGCCATCTCGATACATGCCATGTGGTGCCCCTTCTATATCCTTAACGCCTTCTAAGATAAGTGGAATAGCCCCTGTCGCCATCAGTACATCAAATGCATTTTGCTGCGTGTAACTCACCAATGTATCGCCAAAGCCATCGTCAAGAGCAAAGTGTGTTTCTAAAGCGTCGTTACTGATAGTAATGCGTTCAAAAAACAGTTTTAAGGTTGCTCGGTCAATTCTATTTAGTGCGGCCGCTGGTAACAGCCCAACGAGTTGCAGAAAACGGTTGGTCGACGCTGTTAGCCCTTTACAACGATTTACAATGGTATGCGTTTTGATTAAGCGATTATTAACGATATCGTCTATCCCCGTCTCGCCTAGCATACTCGACAGTAATGTTCGTGCCTTGTCACTTATTTCGCTGACGCTGGGTTTATCGGTGTAGGTCGTGTTTGCATAACCTTCGACTAATCGGTTTAATGCCTCACCTGGTTGCTTAATTGCCATACAGGCCGTACGCCAAGCACCTGATGAGGTACCGATATTGTAGCTTGGTATTGTTTTACTGGCGAAAAAATCAGATAAAAGTACCTTATCCAAGCCATACAAAACGAACCATTTAGGTCCACCTGACGCTGCTATCATTCCTTTGAACAAATTGGGCGTAAATCCGTGCTCGGCAATTAATTTTCGCGCCGTTTCGCCTGCATAAACGTCAATACAGCTCATCTAATCCTCTTTCCTTCGCCAAAAAAGCAAATAGTGAACGAATATAGTTGAAAACTCAACAACATCTGATAGCTTTTTACTATTGTAAACTCAATCGTATACGCCATGAAAAAGATTAAAATACTTATTACCTGTGCTCTCGCGCAATTACTATTTAACAGCGCGTTAGCTGACGTAACCTATGTAAAAGACAATGGCTTTGAAAGCGTGAATAAAGTCAGGATAATGGCAACGCCAGAGGTGATATACAAAACGCTAACAAGCCAAGTACACCTTTGGTGGAACAGCGACCATACCTGGAGCGGCGATGCCAACAATATGTCCATCGATGCCACGGCGGGCGGTTGTTTTTGCGAAAAGCTTGTCGGGGGTGGTTCGGTTAAACATTTAGAAGTTGTATTTGCACAGCCACCGCTAACACTGCGTATGTCTGGCGCACTTGGCCCTCTGCAACAGTTTGCTATTGCCGGTGCACAAACCTGGGAAATTAAAGCGATAGATAAAGAAAGTAGCGAGTTAATCCTCACCTACCGCGTTACAGGCACACTGGAAAAAGGCCTGTCAGATTGGGCAGCTCCAGTGGACTTTGTTCACAACGAACAACTTCAACGCTTAAAACGTTTACTCGAAACCGGTAGTGCGGACATCATCGAAAAATCTGCACCTTAGCCTTTTTGGTATAAAGCACAAGCCGCGCCAGCGGGGTCTTTAATGACGACAAAACTGTCACTACCATATGACTTAATGTCCGTAATTAATTCGCCACCTTGTGCTTTAACTGCATCCACAGACTGCTTGATATCCGACACTAAAAAATAAGGTAGCCACGTTGGTGGCAAAGCTGCATTTGGACCTTTTGCGTGACAAATACCTGCTACAGGCTTGTTATCATCAACCTGAAGCATTGAATAATCTTCATAATCGCCCATAGACACTGCTTCGCTTTTCCAGCCGACAACCGACTCATAAAAAGATTTTAAACTGCTAGCATCCCCAACAGAGATATCCAACCAAGCCATTTCACCTATTTTCGCGTTATCCATTTTTATCTGCCTTTAATCTAGAAATTGAATTTTTAATATTCCTACACACTAGCACCCTAGGTTGATATTAGCGAATCGCGCCTGTTAGCCGGCCTTTGCATTTTTAGGATAGAAGTGCTCAGGCAGTCGATTAATATGTTCAAAAAAACGGGTATCTTTATAGGGCAACTTCATAAAGCCAGAAATACCAACACCTTCAATCAAGGGTAACAAATCTATGATTTGTTTTAAGAGTTGCTCAAACGCTGTTTGTTTTTGTGGATCGAGCAGCATTAAATAACTATGGATTTTAAGGTGGGTCGGCAGTACCTCGAAGATGATACATCCGGTGTGGTGTATTTCATTGAGCGCGGTCAATGCCTCCATGATGGGATCTGGTAGATACAAATATTCATCGGGATCTTTACCGTCTTCAAAGTATGAATGAAGACGACTTTCATCATCAATATCTGGCACAGCACTAATATCAAAAGGTATAAACTGTTGCGCAGACGCGCTGAAAGGTTGTTGTTCATTATCACGTTCAATATGCAACGTATTACGCGCATTAAATAAACAACTTTTAAAAACACCAATACGAAAAATACCCTGCGCCAAGGTGATCATATTGTTTACTGCGCTTTGAAAGGCATGTTCCATTTCAGGATCAAATAAGCTTAAATTGGAATCAACATAAACGCCTTCTTTTTCCCAACGAATCGCAAGCCCGCCAACCACAGGGTAATGCGCTAAGCGGCTAACAGCGGCAATAAAGGCTTTTTCTGTATCACCCATGCCCATAAGGTAGTTCTTGTAATACTTTTCTAATTGCACATCGTTAACACTGGCTAAATTATCGCGTTCACTCGATTCCCTTAAAAATGATTTCCTTGAGCCATAAACAACCGTATCGATTTCTTGTTCTTTTGGTTTTGACCAAATAGGGATCTTAACTTCTAACGGATAAATTGTCGGTGTTTTAGCTAATACTGTGCGGCGCAGAACATCGAGGGAGCGAAAAAAATAATCACCCGCCTTATGCCTTGTGCTGGCATCTTCACTGAGCATGGCTTCAAGCGTCAAGCCCAGATCTTTTGGTAAACCCAAAGCGCTCGGAGGTATAACGCCAGTCCCGTATCGACACGATTGCCCAGAGGCAAGCGCATATAGCGTTGCCGCCATGCCTTGTTCGTCAAAACGAGGCGATGACAGCCCACCATTAATTTGTTCAGGACCGATGAAGTAGACATCACCTAAGCGAGCATTAGTATTTTGCAAATCACCGCTCATTAAATCCATGACGTTGTTTTCTGTCGATTGGCCACTGGCGTCTAGCTGAGCTTTAACCGATGATCCCCAGTCAACCAGGTGCAAACGCTTGGTTTCTTGGTCATACACAAGATTAGAAGGCTTGATGTCGCCATGGACAATAGGTTTATTCGACGCGTGCTCTTTAGCGTTACGCAAATATAAAAGCAAATCACCTAATGCAATAGCAATCTCAACCACTAACTCAGGCGGTAGTGGCCCCATCTTAAGTGATAGTTGCTCGAGATCTAACCCGGGCGCGCGAGTCATATGCAAAATATGCTGTCGTTTGATCTGACGGTATTCTATGACCTTGGGGATGTTTTCATGATTGAGCAATGATTGAATATCGGCTTCATCAGCAAGCCTCGCTTGAACATGCTCAGGCAACGTTAGGCGAGAAAACTTAAATACATGCTCTTCTCCTGAGCTAGAAACGCCATTAAAGACGAAGCCATAGGCACCCTTTCCCAATAGAAAAATATCTCGATAACCTAATTGGGCAAGCTGCTGCTGACACAATTCGACCCATTGCTTTAACTTTGTGGCATCTTTGTGGGATAGCAGATATATCGACTGCTCTTCGGCAATATAGAAATGTTGTAATTTTTTTTCTGCCAACGGGATTACCTATCCATATAGATTACTTCACTGAAAAATGACGAATAAACAAGCTAACTCATATTATTCATCAAACTGTCATCATCTTTCATTGTGTTGTCATAAACAAGTAGTAAATTAACCATCGTGGTTAAGCAACAATTGTTAGGCGCTTAAACATAGTTCCCTCCACTGCTCAACTCCCGTGGCCAATGTTGTTGTTTGGCGTACAATCGGAGCTCGGCTAGCTATAGAAGTAGCTAGCCTTTTTTATAGCTAGGGCGTGTTGATCTTTCGTGTATATTTTCGCAGCAGAATTTACGCGATTTATACAAGGCAGAATGAATGTAATATAGTTATCCTACCTTAATGAGTGATAACGCAGTAGAAATGGTGCAAATGCGCTGCCCTTTGGGTGCGGCTAAAGGCCTCTATCTCTTTGTTACGAGTCATTTACATGGAGTAACCATGCTACACACCTCGTGCCGCGATCTAAAAAGCATTTAACTCGCACGAAATTTATACAGTAAAGATCAACACGCCCTAGTATTTACCGCTTGAATCAATAAACATCTTCTTAAACTCGTCAGCAAACGAGACAAAGCGCTCTTTAATAGAACGAGGTATTCTGATGTTTACACCAGAAAATATGCAGTAACCTGTCACGACTATTGTTGGCGCTACATTAGCTTGACTACCAATCGCATTATTCGTGTTGTTTGACACACCGCCAAAGATATTAAACATGCGACTTACCACATTGACGCCTTCAGGCACGTGAATATCTACGCCACCAAATAAGCAAAATACTTCTATTTCAGTTTGTTGCTGGCTAAATACAGCCTCGCTGAAATTTAAATCGCCACCACCAAAAACAGTAGTCACTTTTAGTTTTTTCGGCACAACCCAACGTCCACCGCGATCAGAACCAGAAAAGATACTGACGATGTGCTCTTCTTCCGTTGCGCCTTCACTGACGTAGGTGGCGGCATTTTCTTCTGTTTTAGAGCGAATATATTGCTCATCAGGCGTGAGCGGAAGGTCTTCCACTAAAGATTGGAGGGTTTCATTATTTTGCGTGTCCATCGCTTCATCAAGACGGCGGTTAAACGCTTCGTAAGAGAGTTCTCCATGACCATAATTCATGATCAGGCGATCAATAACTTCTTCTCTTACTTTTTCAGTTGGACGATCGTTTATTTTTACAGACATAGTATTCCCTTGAACTTACCCTGTTGATATTACTTATTTAAGCAACCTTGATGCCAAACCAATAATAAACTTTATTTTCAACAACTTAAGCAAAAAGGAAAATAAAAATGAGTAAATTGACCTTTCTGTAATAGCCAATTTACCCACTATTTAGCCAAATTTTAACGCATATGTACAAGCATATTTGACGGCGATTCTAAGTAAGACTTCCATAAATTACAGAATCTCGCTATCGTGCCACCATCAATTACACGATGATCACCCGACCAACTTACTTGCATAATTTGACGTGCTTGAACATCGCCATTTTCGTCAAAACGAGGCAGTTTTTGCGTTTTACCCAAGGCAACGATTGCCACTTCAGGCTTATTAATAATCGGTGTCGCCACCGTACCGCCTAACGCGCCAATGTTTGAAATTGATATAGTGCCGCCTTTAAGGTCTTGTGGGCTTACTTTACCCGCACGAGCTTGTTCTGTCAGTCGAGTTATATCAATAGCTAAATCAATCACTGATTTGTTCTGAACCTGCTTAACATTGGGCACCAACAAACCGACTTTTGAGTCGACAGCCATGCCAATATTATGGTCATCAAAATACGTCAGCTCAGTACATTCGTCATTGACCTGTGCGTTGAGAATTGGAAATTCGGTGATTGCCATAGACATCGCTTTCATAAAAAACGGCATCAACGTCAGTTTAATATCTTGCTTCGCATACGTTTCTTTAAGAGACGTTCTTAAAGCAATAAGCTCGGTTAGATCAATCTCTTCACAATAAGTGAAATGTGGGATGGTTGAAACGGAATTAACCATGGCTTTAGCCATTGCTGCTTTAACGCCTTTAATAGGCTCAACACGTGTACCACCTTCTATACGTCCAGTGCTACTCGGCATTTCAGCTGCAGGTGATACTTGTTGATTGCCTTGGCTAAAGGCCAACACATCTTCTTTGTATACTCTGCCCTTTTTACCGCTACCTTGTACCTGCGAAATATCGATGTTCAATTCGCGGCAAACACGGCGCACAGCTGGCGATGCAATCGCCTTGCCTTGTGATACTGGCGAGCTAGTGTTTTCAGTCACTGTTTGAGGTGTTTCTACTGGCATTGTTGTATCAGTAGTTGTCTGCTCAACCAGAGCACCGTCGCGTGTGATTGAGAACAGCGGTTTGTAAACTTTGGCGATGTCGCCCTTTTTGTAGTAAAGCTTGTTGACAACACCGGCGTACATTGCCGGAATTTCAACAACGGCTTTATCTGTCATCACTTCTGCAACAACCTGATCTTCCTCGATGGTGTCGCCTTCAGCTACGCGCCATTCGACGATTTCACATTCAACAATGCCTTCGCCAATGTCAGGTAAAATAAAGTCTTCAGATACTTGCCCTGTATTAACAGGTGCTTTCTCAGCTGCTGCATTTTCAGTGGTGGCTTCGGCGACGTCTGCCGCTGCTGCATTATTTTCGCCAGCAACATCCATCGAAAACAAAGGTTGATAAACCTTCGCTATATCACCTTTGTTGTAATACAGCTTTTTCACTGTACCCGAATACATCGCGGGGATCTCTACCACAGCTTTATCGGTCATGACTTCTGCAACAACTTGGTCTTCGACAATGTCGTCACCTTCAGCCACACGCCATTCAACAATTTCGCACTCTACGATGCCTTCGCCGATGTCAGGTAAAATAAAATCTTTACTCATCAAAGCCCCCTAGTAATCCATGCTGCGTTTGATTGCTTCATACACTTTTAAGTGATCCGCCTGATATTCTTTTTCTAATGCAAGTGGGTACGGCGTATCTAAACCACACACACGAGCAATAGGCGACTCTAGGTGTAAAAAGCATTCTTGTTGAATCGTTGCTGCGATTTCACTTGCAAAACCAGCTGTCAGTGGCGCTTCCTGTGAAATCACAAAACGACCTGTTTTACGCACAGAGTTGGCGATTGTTTCTACGTCCCACGGCAATATTGAACGTAAATCTATCACTTCACATGAAATGCCGTCTGCTTCTGCCATATCTGCAGCTTTCTCGATAATCTCCATTTGTGCGCCCCACGCCAATAGCGTGACGTCACTACCCTGTTTAACAATTTCAGCTTTTCCAAGCGGTAATTGGTAATCTTCCTCAGGCACCTCACCAACGGCAGCGCGGTACAAACGTTTCGGTTCGAAAAACAACACGGGGTTGTCATCTCTAATGGCTGCCAACAATAAACCTTTGGCTTGATAAGGGTTTCTAGGCACCACGATTTTTAAGCCAGGCGTATGGGCGAAATAAGCTTCTGGGGATTGACTGTGATATAAACCGCCATGGATACCACCACCATATGGTGTGCGAATGGTTAAGCGACCTACGTCAAACTCATTACCACTTCTATATCTAAATTTTGCTGATTCATTCACGATTTGATCAAATGCAGGGAAAATATAGTCTGCAAATTGAATCTCTGCGATAGGTCTTGAACCTTGTGCAGCTAGACCATTAGCAAAACCTAAAATACCTTGCTCCACCAATGGCGTGTTAAAACATCTTGCTTTGCCGTATTTTTCTTGTAAGCCACTGGTTGCGCGGAATACACCACCAAAATAACCAACATCTTCACCAAAGCACAAGGTGCTATCATCTTCAGCCATTGCAATGTCGAGTGCATTGTTAATCGCTTGCAATAAATTCATTTGAGCCATTATTTGATCCTCCCTGATGTCACTGGATATGCATCGGGGTACTTCTTGATATGTGCTTTTAACTCGTTGAGTTGTTGTTCAAGCATCTCTGGTACTTGGTCATAAACATCTGAAACCAGATCTTCTAACGCAGGTTTATCGATTTTTTCAGCGACTTTAAGTGCAGCCAACACATCTTCACGCAACTGCTCAAATATTTCGCTATCTTGCTCTTCAGTCCACCATGATTGATTTAACATCCATTGCTTCATTCGTAAGATTGGATCGTGTGCTTGCCACTTTTCTTCCTCTTCCTTTGTACGATAGCCGGTAGGATCATCTGACGTTGAATGTGCACCTAAACGATAAGACATTGCTTCGATAACAACAGGCTTGCCTTCTTCAATGCAGTATTTTCTTGCTTCTTGTGTTGCTTTCAATACCGCAAGAATATCGTTGCCGTCGATACGCAGGGTTTTAATGCCATAGCCTACGCCACGAGAGGCAATACCATTTCCAGCGAACTGCTCTTCCGCCGGTGTAGAGATTGCATAGCCATTGTTTCGGCAGAAGAAAATAACCGGTGCTTGATGCACAGCTGCCATGTTCAATCCAGCGTGGAAATCACCTTCTGACGCAGCTCCCTCACCAAAATAGCAAATGGTGACCGCATCTTTACCTTGCATTTTCTGGCCATAAGCATAACCAGCTGCTTGTGGAATTTGTGTGCCAAGAGGAGAAGATATGGTCATATAGTTCAATTCATTTGAACCATAGTGGATAGGCATTTGACGCCCTTTACCTAAATCCTGCTCGTTGCTGAACAGTTGGTTCATAAACTGATCTAAGGTGAATCCGCGATACATCAATGCACCTTGTTCGCGATATTGCGCCATGATCATATCTTGATCCGCAAGACCGGCTGCACTGCCAACACTAGCGGCTTCTTCGCCTAGTGCTGCCATATAAAAGCTCACGCGCCCCTGGCGTTGGGCGGCAATCATACGCTCGTCTAATACGCGATGAAAAACGAGTGTTTTATAGATCCGCTCTGCAAGCGCTTGATCTATATCTGGTAATTCAGCACCTTCATAAACGGTGCCGTCTTGTTGTAATATTTTTAGGGTTGGAATATCGACCGAGTGTCCATCAATGAACGCTGGATGATGTGTTACCAGCCCTTCGTTATATTGTTCAGTGCTCATAACAAACTCTTTAATTGTTAGTAAAGCGGTTATTGCAGCTAATTAATGGTTTTATTTTTACAAGTATAGCTAGCTAACAACCTACTGCGAGCACAATAACGGTGGGGGGAAATGAAGACAAGAAAATGGCGCCGTATGCCTTCTTAAAAGTGCAAACGTATGTTTACACGAGTTGCTACAACGCCAATTTTGAAGATGAGGTTCTTTATACTGGCTCGATATCGGTCTTAACAACCGTTAATAATGCTCGTTGTCCTATCGCGACATTGGCATTGGGAAATATAATGGCTTCGCCATCTTGCTGAGCAACATGTTTTACGTCACCATCGGTTGCCAACAAGTCGCCTTTAGCAAATGGCGTAAAGTTTTTCACATCATCGTCAAAACTTAGTGAAAATGCTTCATGGTGACGGTTAATCGTTTGATGGATGGTAAAGATATTAAACTGACTCGCATCGTACGGTTTAAGCTGCATATCGGCGCCGCTAATAAGGCGTGCAAGCGTATTGTGCGCTTGTTCGAAATCCGACTGTTTGTTTTCTCCAAATGGCTTTACTTTGCCCAACTCAATGGTAAAGGCATCTGCATCAAACGTTGTTGATGAAAAATAGGAAAATGTTGTTGTGGTAGATTCCGATAACAACACCGTGTCGATGCCACAAGCCAGCAAAAACTCAAATTGGGATTTTTGCCAGGTTTTATCGCCGTGCAGTAAAGGATATACCGCAAACTTCTGGTGGTACGAACCTCTAATCGCTGTATGCAAGTCGTAATGAATATTATGGTTATTGCTACCTTGCTCAAAAAACTGCGTTACAACATCTTCCAACTGCTTCGCACGCTTTCTTTCCTTATTCACAAGTCCTGGTGCTTTACTGTGAGCCCCCATAAATAAACGATTCATATTCTCTTCGATAAAACGCGTGCCATTATTGATGGCATCAGGATTGCCGAATAAAAACAACGTGCGATGCGATAAATCAAGTTCACCTTTAAAGAGTGATTTAATAAGCGCATCACAAATTTCGATCGGCGCTGTTTCATTGCCATGTACAGCGCACGATAACACGATATCTTTTGCACTTTGGTTATCAACATGTTTGGTTACTGGATCGAAACTAATAATGCCGGTATCGGTTACGACTACATTGATGTCGTGTCCATTGGGAGAAATAACAAACTGCGCTTCGGGAAGAAAATCTGGATACTGGCGCGTTAAAGCTAAAAAGTCGTGTGATGAAGAAAGTCGTTCAATAACGTCTTGAGAATGCATAAGTACTTAAGCATGAAGAAATGATGGCGAAAGTTTACCCGATATTAACAACTAATGGTAGCTGAGGTGGGCTTAGGGCTACGAGTTAAAAGAAAAACAAATTCCTTTATCATGCTGTGAGCTTCGGGCTTTGTGCTGCGTGTTAACAGAAATCCTCTGTTCCTTGTCCCTTTAAGCAACGCGACCCTTAACTATAGCGAAGCGTACATGCCCCTTGCCCCATGCCCCTTGCCCCATGCCCCAAAACTTTTACACTTTTAAACATTTCTTCCACAGTAAATAACAAGAGACAGAGCTAAGATTAAACCACTTATCGAGAGTAGAAGCTTGTTAAGTAACTTTGTTAAATCCCGTTTATAGCTCGGCACCCCTCATTTCGCCGAGCTTTTTTTTGCCTGAAATATATGACCATCCATTACCACAAACAACTATCCCTTATCATTGGATAGCTGTTTTTGGGTGCTGTGAGCTACGGGCTTCGTGCTGCGAGCTAAAAAAATGTCCAGTCCCTTTGTCCCTGTTCCCTTAAGCAACGCGCACCTTAATTTTAGCGAAGCGAACATGCCCCTTGTTCCTTGCCCCTCGCTCCATGCCCCTTGTTCCCTGTTCCCTTAAGCAACGCGACCCTTAACTATAGCGAAGCGTACATGCCCCATGCCCCTTGCATCATGCACCATGACCCTTGCACCATGACCCTTGCACCATGCCCCGTGCACCATGCCCCGTGCCCCAAAACCTTTACACTTTTAAACATTTCTCCCACAGTAAATAACAAGAGACAGGGCTAAGATAAAACCACTTATCGAGAGTAGAAGCTTGTTAAGTAACTTTGTTAAATCCCGTTTTATAGCTCGGCACCCCTCATTTCGCCGAGCTTTTTTTTGCCTGAAATAAATGATTACTCATTACCGCAAACAATTACCCCTTATCATTGTATAACTGTTTTGGGTGCCGTGAGCTGCGAGCTATGTGCTGCGTGTCAAAAAAAACTCTGTTCCTTGTCCCCTTAAGCAACGCGCACCTTAATTTTAGCGAAGCGAACATGCCCCTTGTTCCTTGCCCCTCGCTCCATGCCCCTTGTTCCCTGTTCCCTGTTCCTTGTCCCCTTAAGCAACGCGACCCTTAATTTTAGCGAAGCGTACATGCTCCATGCCCCTTGCTCCATGCCCCATGCCTCTTCCCCCCTGTTCCCTGAAGCAACGCGACCCTTAACTTTAGCGAAGCGTACATGCCCCATGCCCCATGCCCCAAAAGCTCTTTACACTTTTAAACATTTAACCAACAGTAAAAAACATCATCTGCGCTTATACTTATTTCAACTTTTCAAAACACCCTTTTGAAATAGTGACTTTGTTATACTCTCCCTTGATTGTTAGGAATAATTCCTACGGCTCAGCTCCCAATAGCTGAGCTTTTTTTTGCCCAAAATTCATTCAGTTAAACAACCGACGTTATCATTGGATGTTGCTTCGTAGGTTTTCGGTATATACTCCAATGCGATTATTACAACTGAGTTAACCTGTATATGAAGAATAAGTTAATAAAAATGTCTTCCATTGCAGCGATAGTTGCCTTTGGCGTAACTGGCTGCAACCAAGAAGCAAATACACCTAAAACAACCGAAGCAGCATTAACAGCAGCCGATGCGATTGCTTTCGTTGAAAAAGTAGAGCAAGAAGCTGTGGCGTTAAACCTTGAAGGTGCGCGAGCGGCTTGGATTTACCAAAACTTTATCACTGATGATACGTCGGCCCTAGCTGCCGCGGCTAGCAAGAAAAGTACTGACGCCTATGTAAGGTTTGCTGTAGAAGCGGCAAAGTTTAATCAAGTAGACGTACCTGCAGATGTGCGCAGAAAGCTTGATAAGTTTAAGCAAGGGCTTGTCATGCCTGCTCCTCAAGATGAAGCTAAATCAGTAGAATTGGCGCAGATCAAATCACAAATGGGCGCCATGTACGGCAAAGGAAGCTATACCACAAAAGCGGGCGAAACATTAAGTTTGCCACAAATGAGTGCGAAAATGGCCACGTCTCGCGATTATGACGAGTTACTTGAGCTTTGGGCTGGTTGGCGCGAAGTAAGCCCGCAAATGAAGCCTTTGTATGAGCGCCAAACAGAGCTTGGCAATGAAGGTGCCCAAAACCTAGGCTTTTCTGATGTAGGCGCAATGTGGCGCAGTGGCTATGACATGGATCCCGATGCGTTTGCCGCTGAGCTGGACCGTATTTGGGGCCAAGTTAAACCGCTTTATGACGATTTACACTGCTATGTTCGCGATGAATTGTCAGAACAATATGGCGCAGATAAAATGCCAGAAGATGGCACTATCCCGGCTCACCTGCTTGGTAATATGTGGGCACAGCAATGGGGTAATATCTATGATTTAGTGGCACCAGAAAATGCTGATCCTGGCTACGATGTCACAAAACAACTCGCTGCACACAACTATGATGAAATCAAAATGGTTGAACAGGCGGAAACTTTCTTTACGTCGCTAGGCTTTGAACCACTACCACAAACTTTCTGGGATAGAAGTTTGTTTGTTAAGCCGCAAGATCGCGATGTCATGTGTCATGCGTCTGCTTGGAACCTAGATAGCAAAGATGATATTCGTATTAAAATGTGTATCCAAAAGACAGGTGAAGAATTTTCTACTATTCACCATGAACTGGGTCACAACTTCTACCAACGCGCCTATAAACACCAACCCGTCACTTTCCAAGGAAGTGCAAACGACGGCTTCCACGAAGCTATTGGTGACACAATCGCGTTATCTGTAACGCCGAAATATTTAAAACAAATCGGATTAATTGACGAAATTCCAGATGAGTCTAAAGACATCGGCCTACTAATGAAGATGGCATTAGATAAAGTTGCCTTTATTCCTTTCGGACTTTTAGTTGACCAATGGCGCTGGAAGGTCTTCAACGGTGAAATTACGCCAGAGCAATACAATGACGCTTGGTGGGAATTACGTAAGAAATATCAAGGTGTAAGTGCTCCTATCGCACGTGGCGCAGACGCTTTTGATCCAGGTGCAAAATATCATGTGCCTGCAAACACGCCGTATACACGTTATTTCCTAGCACATATCCAACAATTTGAATTCCACAAAGCACTGTGCGAAATTGCTGGTGACAAGGATGCTATCCATCGCTGTTCAATTTACGGAAACAAGGCAGCTGGTGAGCGATTAAATCAAGTATTAGAAATGGGCTCTAGCCAACCTTGGCAAGATGCCTATGTTGTCCTGACAGGCAAACCTGAAATGGACGCAACGGCGATAATTGACTATTTTGAGCCATTGCATGTTTGGTTGAAAGAGAAGAACCAAGGTAAGCAATGCGGTTTCTAGCATAAGCAAATAAAAGGAGAACATCAGTTCTCCTTTTTTATTGCCATACGATACCAGCTTCATCCAATAGGGATTTTACCTTATCAAGCTCAGCGTCGTAACGGCGCCAATTACCAATGTTTTTATCAGTAATACTGCTGCGCACTTGTACAGCGCTTGCGGTTGCTACCGCTTGTTTATTGCTGGCAATATCCAGACAGCTTGGATCCCATGATAAGCCACAAAATTGATAAATTTGACGCGATACACGCTCGGGATCTTGTACTAACTCTTCGTAGTTTACTGTTAAATAATTATCAGGGAACAATCGTTGCCAAAGCTGACTTAGTTTAACAAACTCAATGTAATAACGGGCACAGGATTCTAGCGAATAGGCATAGTTATAATAGGAATAGTTCACCGCAAATAGCTGCCTGTAATTACTAATAATGGTATCAAGCGGATTTCTCGCTAAACACAGCACTTTAGAATTAGGCAATGCGTTCAACATAAAGCCTGCATAAAGCACGTTTAATGGCATTTTATCGATAAAATGCTCATGACTACCAGTAAGTACGCGTGTCGAGTCAATGTATGCCTGACCTAATTCATCCAGTGACATATGACTTGCCGCATCAATGGTGGGTGGGTCAATGACATGGGGCGACTGACTTGCGCTAAGGCGTTTCAACAACTGCCCAAAATACTGCAACTCGCCTGCACTGCATACCTGCGGGTTATTACTAACAATACGCTCCAACAATGTTGTCCCTGTGCGAGGCATTCCCACAATAAAAATGGCTTCGCTATTCTCAATATTGCTTGCTTTAATCTTCCCTTCACCAAAAACCTGATGCAAGGAATCAAACATGTGCTGATCCGCCTCAAAGCTGTAGTTTAATGATGCAAGCTTATGTTGTTTAGCCTCAAAAAGTTCGCGGTAGGCACCAGCATAGTCGCCAGATGATTCATGCAGTCTAGCTTTAGCATGTGCAAGATA
The DNA here is from genome assembly GCF_030295955.1 of Thalassotalea agarivorans. NCBI lineage: Bacteria > Pseudomonadati > Pseudomonadota > Gammaproteobacteria > Alteromonadales > Colwelliaceae > Thalassotalea > Thalassotalea agarivorans. The sequence continues at coordinate 1,303,823 of NZ_AP027363.1, read as the reverse complement.
CAGCTTGTCATCAGCTGATTTGGCGTTAATTTTTGCCAAGTTGTCTAAGGACAACACAGTTGACGTTGTGCTGCTTAAACTCGATAAAGACATATAAGCTTTGGCAAAATCTGGTGTTAACTTAATGCATTGCTCAAACGCCCCTTTTGCTTGTTCAAACTGACCTAAAAATTTATAGGTTGCACCAAGATTAAACTGAAACTGTGTATTGTCAGGTGACGCTAACACAACTTGTTGAAACAGTGGCAATGCGGCGTCATGCAAGCCCAACTGATTCAATACCACACCCAAAGTATCGAGCGTTAACGTATTTGTTGGATTTAATGCCAACGCCTTGTCTACCAGTGATTTAGCGTCTATGTGGCGATGCAACACAACATATTGGCGCGCAAGTTGCGCCATATATTCTGTATTGTCTGGTGACAGCTTTAACGCTTGTTCAATAAGCTGCGTCGCCTTTAACGCATTTTGATGTTGCGCGGCGATCATCGCTAATAAAAAATAACCATCAGCAAAGTACTTATCTTGCTGCAAAATCGCCATCACATTGTGATGGCAACCGGCATAGTCTTTTTTATTTAACGCAGCTATCGCACGTTTATGAAGAGTTGATATATCGTTCAAAATTGGACTACTGCTTGTAAACGACACCGTCTTTCATCACAAATGACACATTTTCTAGCGTCGTAATTTGTTCCAATGGGTTTGCATCAACAGCAATAATATCTGCGAAGAATCCTTCTTTGATTTGACCCAATGTTTTCTCTTGCTTTAACAATTTTGCGCTGTTTATGGTGGCTGCTTGCAATGCCTGTAATGGTGTCATACCAAACTTGGTCATGCGGCTCAACTGTTTGGCATTGTCTCCATGTGGGTAAATACCTGCATCAGTTCCCATCACCATGTTAACGCCTGCCTTAACCGCCTTAGAAAAGCTTTCCCGTTGAATACCGCCAACCTTACGCTCTTTGTTAAGGTTTTCTTCTGGTACACCATTTTCCTCACCCTTGCTTAGCGTGTATTCGGTGTTATAGATATCCATCGACAAGTAGGTGCCATATTTTTTGGCAAGTTTGATGGTTTCTTTGTCTAAAAAGCTCGCATGCTCTATAGAATCTACACCTGCTTTAATAGCAAATTGAATTCCTTCTGTTCCGTGGGCATGAGCTGCCACAGTTCTGCCATGTGTATGCGCTTCATCAACAATGGCTTTCATCTCTTCAAAGGTATATTGACGCTGACCAAGCTTAGTGCCTTTAGAAAATACACCGCCGGTGGCACAAAACTTAATCACATCAACTTGATACTTTACGTTTTGTCTAACTTTTAAACGCGCTGCCCACGGGCCATCTGCTACGCCTTGTGATTTTTCGTTAAAGGTGTGATTAAGTGCATTGGAATCGCAATGCCCGCCTGTAATACCTAACGATGGGCCTGAAACAAACATGCGAGGACCAGGTATTTCACCTGCATTAACTGCATTACGAAGTGCAACATCACGATAATCTGAAGCGCCTACGTTTCTAATAGTCGTTATACCGGCAAGTAAGGTTTTCTCGATGTTAACAACACCGCCAATAGTCGAACGATGCGGCGACTGAAAGTATGAGTCAAAATAGTTTTTTGACAGATTACGTACCACATGTGTATGCATATCCATCAAACCAGGCACTAAGTATTTGTCGGACAAATCGATTAACTTAGTTTGATCAAACGATGCTGGTTGATTGCTCGATATGCTAGTAATTTTACCATTGTCGACCACAATATATTGATCTTTTAATTGCTTGCCAGAGGCAACATCTAACACATAGCCGGCTTTGATCACGTGTTGGTTCGCCAATACAGGCAAGCTAAACAAGATAGCAAGCGACGATAATAAAAGCGTTAATTTTTTCATTATTTTTCCCTCAAAAAAAGGCATTGTAAAAACAATGCCTTTTAACCATTCACCTAAGATTTATAGGTCAAAGAAATATTCAAATCTTAAACCAATCTTTCTTGGTGTCACTAGATAATGACCATAGTTTCTTTGTAATGCTGGATCGTTACGTACGGTAATGTCACCAAAGTCACGGCGGACCGAGCTAAACGCATACTTGTCGAACATATTGTCGATGTATAACGTAACTGCCCAAGATTCATCTGAGAACTTAGCATTCAAGTTGCTTAATGCATAACCCGGCACAACTTCACCGAAGTTACGTAAACCAACTTTTGAAACATACTCATCTTGATAGGTTAAGCCGTATGTAACGTCTAGACCTTTATCTTCAAAGATTTCTGTTGAGTAAGTTAAACCTAATGAGAATTGATTCTCTGGAGAACCTGGTAAACGGTCGCCAGCAAATGCATCTAATGACGTATCGTTTGGATCACTTGGTACACCAAATAGGTATTGTGCATCTTCAGAAAGCTCTGCCTGCGTGTATGCATACGTTGCATAAGCAATTAACTCATCTGTGATAAGTGCACGTGTCGCAATTTCAATACCTTTAGATTCAGCTGCACCTGCATTTGACGTAATTGGTTGTTGACCGTTTACTGTTGCACCAGCTACTTGTGCATCATCCCACTCTACGTAGAATAGCGCTGAGTTAAAGTGTAGCTTGTTGTTAAACCAAGTACTCTTTAAACCAAATTCATAGTTGGTTGTTGTATCAGCCGTATAGATAACTTCATCTGGCAATGCACAGACGATTTGGTTGTCGATATCGTCGATATTGTCTGGACAGGCCGCAACACCGTTTGCACCACCAATTCTGAAACCTTCACTGATAGTAAAGTAAGTCAATACGTCTTCGCTCACTTGATACGACACATTGAACTTGAACAAGTTACCGTCGTCCTCTGCTTCATCTGTAGACAAGTCGATATTGATCTCATCTGGACCGTAATCACCGAATAAAGTGTAGAATAATGGTAAGTCGATACCTGATGTAGATTCAACGCTATAGTTGTAGAAACGTGTACCAACAGTAACTGATAGCGCATCGGTAATGTCGTATGACAATTCACCAAATAGTGCCATTTCTTCTACAACGTCATCACCTACAGAGATGTACTCTAGCGAATCAGGGCGTAGTTGGTTGGCAGCCCAATTATCTACTGCAAATTGGTCAAACCCTGGCGTGAACTCTTTTGAGTCGTTGAAGCCATCGAATTTGTTATAGAAACCACCAACAATCCAAGAAAGCGCTGAATCTGACGTAGATACTAAACGAATTTCTTGTGTAATGGTTTGATCGTCTTCTGTTTCACGCGTAAACGCAGAAAACGCTGGGAATTCTTCGTAGCTGTAATCAAGACGAATAAGTAAGTCAGTTTGGTCACGTTGACCGTCTGCTTGATGGTCGGTAAAGCCCGTTGCTGATGTTAATTCAGCAAAACCTAAGTCTGCAGTTAACTCTAAGCTAATTAAAGAATCTTCACGCGTAAACGGTTCTTCGTAACGATAACCAGACTCATACTTGCCCATGAACGCTGACAAAGGGTTTGTATCGCTTAAGCTACCGTAGTGTGTAATTGAGCGGCTGCCAATTTCTTGTTTTTGATAATGATACGACAACGTTGCATCGAACATTTCATTCGGTTGCCAACGAAGCATTACGCGTGCTGTCGTTGCTTTGTCAAAGTTAGCGTCTTTAACTTGCTTCAAGTTTGCCGCAACTTCGTCTGGGTTGTTCCAGTCTGGATCAGGAAGTGAAACACCGCTTTCTCTAACGACATAGTTGTAGTCGATAAAACCAGGCTCATCTAGGTGGTTAAACGCAACGCGCACACCTAATGTGTCTTCGATAATTGGTGTATTAACAACAAAGCCTGCTTCAGAACCTAGGTCATCACTTTGTGCAATATTAAAAATATCACCATAAACGCTACCAGAAGTTTCGTCTAATACAGGTTTTTTCGGCATGTAACGAATCGCGCCACCTAGTGTACCCGCACCGTATAATGTACCTTGTGGGCCAATAAGGACTTCTACTCGTTCGACGTCTAGAATCTTTAAATCGATTGCAAGTGGGATTTCACCCACGTAAGTTGCAACTGTACCACCATCAGCACCTGGGCCAGATGAGTTGGTGTTTAGACCACGCACGATAATTGGCGGTGCAGAACGACCACCTTGATCTTGTACGGTTAAACCCGGTACCCAACGTGCTACATCAGCAAGTTGCGTGATGTTTTGGTCAGCCATCACGTCGCCGTCTAGTGCGGTTACGTTAATTGGTGTTTCCTGGATAGTAGAGCTACGGCGAGAGGCAGTAACCTGAATTGTTTCTATACCTTGATCCTTGGCAGATTCTTCTTCTGCAGCGAGTGCCACTTGAGGTAAAGCAAGTCCTGTGCTTACCGCCAAGCATAACGCTGACTTTTTAAAGTGAGTATTTTTCATGTGAACTTTGTTATTTATAGTGTGAATTTATCTTTTCGTTGTTATTTTATTTTTTTTAGAGCAAATATTCAAACTGTTCATGCAGTAAAACAGAATAAATATTCAACCTGTATCTATCCTACGTTATTGCTGGAAAGAATAGACATTACCAATATTCAAAATCTTGGTTAATTCGTCAAGTGCATCGTACGATTCTTTTAATAAATTTCCATCTTTTAGGTCTGAAAACGCTAATTGATCGCGATAGTATTTATCAATCCACTGGTTTAATCGATTAAACAAGTCGTCGTTAAGTAAACATTGTGGGTTAACGGCGTTAACTTCATTTTCTGTTAACGCAACGCGTAGCCTCAAACATGCTGGGCCGCCACCGTTTTTCATACTTTCGTTAACATCGAAATAGTGCACATTGGAAATCGGGTTATCCGCTTGAACAACACTCTGCAAGTAGCGGTAAACCGCTTCATTCTCTTTACAATGCATTGGCGCAATAATGCTCATCTCGTTGTCATTGTGAGACACAAGCTGTGTATTAAATAAATAAGAGCTGACACAATCTTCCACACTAACCTGCTCGGTTGGCGCTTCTACAAAATACAGTTGTTCTTCAAATCGTTCCTGAAGTTGTTGCTTAAACTGGTCAGTATTTAAAAACGCTTGTTCGTGATAAAACAAGACATTGCGATTTCCAACCGCTATAACATCGTTGTGAAACACTCCTTGATCAATCACATCAGGATTTTGCTGAACGTACACCGTATTTTTTTCGTTCAATTGGTGCAATCGAGCTATCGCTTCACTCGCTTCTTTGGTTTGCCTTGCAGGAAAAATTGTAGGCTTTGGCATACTGCGATTAAAGGCATAGCGACCAAAAGTAAAAATTTCGATGCCCTGTTTGCCGTAGTCTTGGCACAAACGCGTATGATTTGCCGCACCTTCATCACCAAAATGATCGTTTTCTGGCAGGTGTTCATGATGACTAAAGGTCGCTTCGTCATTGAATACCGCTTTTAAAATATTGCCCGTTGTTTTTGGCTCGATAGAACGATGAAACTTATTCGTTAGGTTTGCTGGGGTAAAATGAATCTTGCCGTCTTGCGTATCCCCTGATGGTGATACGGTGGCTGCATTGGCTGTCCACATGCTTGAAGCGGAAAAACAAGCAGATAACAATACCGGCGCATGCTTATACGCTTTTTCTAACACTTGCTGATCGTTACCGCCAAAACCTACACGCCTTAACACGCCGATATCTGGCCTAGCTTGTGGTGCTAATACACCTTGCACAAAGCCCATATCATGAAGGGCCTTCATTTTAGCTAATCCCTGTTTAGCCGCTTTTTTAGGACTTGAAATCGATTGCGCATTATTAAGGGAGGCAACGTTGCCTTCACTTAGGCCTGCATAATTATGCGTTGGCCCCACTAAACCATCAAAATTGGCTTCTATAGATGACATATTTTTGTGTTCTTTTATATCAGTACTTTAACCAAATTTAGCACAAAAAAAGCCTCAAAAGCGGCTTTTATTAATGAAACTTTATCATTTGTTTAAAATTTGTTCGTTATTCTTCGTCATCTCCTTTTACGCCTCAAACGTCATGTTCAACGGCGTGAATAATTTGTACCCCTGCACTTAAAAAAATTAATAGGAATAATTGGATTTAGACAAAATGTATTAAATTAGTCGTTTAAGCCATTAGTGCGTACAATATAGGAATTACATTTCTATGTTGAGACTCTCACTTGTCTACTCTTTCGTTTTCATCACTGCCTTTAAAGTCGGCGCTTATCCAAAACCTAGATAGCTTAGGCTTCCACCAAATGACCGCTATTCAGGCTTCTTCTCTACCACATATTATCAATGGTAAAGATATAATTGCCCAAGCAAAAACAGGATCTGGAAAAACTGCCGCGTTTGGCTTAGGCGTTATACAAAACCTAGACGTAAGCTTGTTTCGTATCCAATCATTGGTCTTGTGTCCGACGCGTGAACTTGCCGATCAGGTAGCAAAGGAGATTAGACGTTTGGCTCGTACCATACACAATATTAAAGTACTTACCTTATGTGGGGGTATGCCATTTGGCCCTCAAAAAGGGTCGTTGGAACATGGTGCTCATATTATTGTAGGTACACCAGGAAGAATAGAAGATCATTTAAGTAGAGGAACACTTAATTTGAATCACCTGAACACCCTTGTGTTAGACGAAGCTGATCGCATGTTAGACATGGGTTTTCAAGATGCTTTAGATAACATCATTAATCAGTGTCCGAGAAAACGCCAAACCTTGCTGTTTAGTGCAACCTACCCGAAACAAATACAACAGATAGCGGCTAGTATCCTCAATAATCCTGAGACAGTGAAAGAAGAATCTCTTCATCAAAGCGCCTCGATTGACCAACACTTTTTCCAAGTTTCTGGCAACGAACAACGATTATCGGCGCTTGAAATATTGTTAAATACCTACCAACCCGTTGCCAGTGTAATCTTTTGTACAACGAAGGCAGAAACGAGCGCCGTTGCCAATGCATTGGTAAATAGCGGATATAGCTGTGTTGCATTGCATGGTGATCTAGAGCAACGAGACAGAGACCAAACACTGGTCCAGTTTGCGAACAAAAGTGCGCGAATACTTGTTGCCACTGACGTTGCTGCACGTGGGTTAGACATAGACAACGTTGAACTTGTTATAAATTACCATCTGCCCAAAGATAGTGAAGTTTACGTGCATCGTATCGGTAGAACAGGCCGCGGCGACAGCCATGGTTTGGCCTGCACATTAATTTCTGACAAAGAAATTCCAAAGTTGCTTCGACTTGAAGAATATATGAAGCAGCCATTCGAAACCGAGCCTTTGCCAACGATTTCTGAATCTTGCAAACCACTGTCAGCCCAATGGACAACGATTCAAATTGATGCAGGAAAAAAACAAAAGTTACGCCCTGGCGATATTTTAGGCGCTCTAACCTCAAGTAAACAAATCAAAGGCGATGATGTAGGAAAAATTCATATGTTCAGCAATACTGCCTTTGTGGCGATAGCTAAACCAGTAGCAAGAAAAGCGCTCGCCTTGATTACGAATGAGAAAATGAAAGGGAGAAAATTTAGAGCGCGACAAATTAGATAACTATTAAAGCACGAGCGAAGAGCATATTCGCTCGTGCTACATAAGTAATTATTCGTCGTCTACTTTTACGCCCCAAACGTCATGCTCATCGGCATGAATGATTTGTACCCAAACAAGCTCGCCTGGTTTAACGTCAAACTCATCGCTAAGGTGAACTTTTCCATCTACCTCTGGTGCATCCATATAAGAACGCCCTACTGCACCAATGTCTGTTACTTCATCAATAAGCACCAAATACTCTTGGCCGATGCGCGCTTGCAGTTTAGCGGCACTGATTTCCGCTTGCACTTGCATAAAGCGTTGCAGACGCTGTTCCTGTATTTCTTCAGGTACATGATCTGGCAAATCATTGGCAGTTGCGCCTTCAACAGGTGAGTATTTAAAGCAGCCAACGCGATCTAGTTGCGCTTCTCTTAAAAAGTCGAGCAGCTCTTCAAACTCTTCTTCTGTTTCACCTGGAAAGCCGACAATGAAAGTAGAACGTATCACTAATTCAGGGCAAATTTCTCGCCATTTTTTAATACGCTCTAGCACTCTGTCTGAGCTACCAGGGCGTTTCATAAGCTTTAAGATACGCTTACTTGCATGTTGAAAAGGAATGTCCAAGTAAGGCAGTATTTTTCCCTCTGCCATCAGTGGAATAATATCGTCTACGTGCGGGTATGGATAAACATAGTGTAGGCGCACCCAAATACCGAGTTTAGCGAGTTGTTCACACATCGCCTTCATATGCGTTTTAACCGGCATGCCATCCCAGAAATCAGTCTTGTGCTTTACATCTACGCCGTAGGCAGATGTATCCTGTGAAATCACCAATAATTCTTTTACGCCAGCATCAGCTAAACGTTTTGCTTCACTTAGAACACTGCCAATTGGACGAGAATCAAGGTCGCCACGCATGGAAGGAATGATGCAAAAAGTACAACGGTGGTTACAGCCTTCCGATATTTTTAAGTAAGCAAAATGTTTAGGCGTTAACTTAACACCATGATCAGGAATAAGATCGGTAAACGGGTTGTGTTTAGGCTTGGCAACATGGCTATGCACCTGCGTCAATACTTCTTCATAAGCATGAGGACCCGTGACACCTAATACATTGGGATGAATTTCAGTAATCTCATCTTCTTTGGCACCTAAGCAGCCCGTTACAAGCACTTTACCGTTTTCGTTGAGCGCTTCGCCAATGGTGTCGAGCGACTCTTGCACAGCACTATCGATGAAACCACAGGTGTTTACTATCACTAAATCGGCATCATCATAACTTGGCACAACATCATACCCTTCGGTACGAAGTTGGGTCAGTATCCGCTCAGAATCTACCAAGTTTTTGGGACAGCCAAGGCTAACAAAGCCAATACGGCTGCCCTGTGTTTGGCTATGACCTACCTGACTCGCTTGCTCTGCGATGACTTGGTTAGGCGTATCTAGTGTAGTGGTCTGCTTAATGTCAGATTGAGCTTTGGGTGATGTTTTGTTCGGGTCGAATTGTTCAACAGTCATGCGTGTCTTTATTAAATCAATGGTTAGCAGTGCTTTTGAGAGGGCAAATTATACAGCAAAGTATTTGGTTAGTGAACGAAACGTATCAAGCAAATGGTATAGCGTTACGTTTGCAGAAGTGTCCAATTCTTTTACACATTATAGTTTTCGCGTTTTATCTATATCACTATCACAATGTAAATTAAGGATTTTTACGTCTTGGTACGATTAATGCTGACATTCAAGCGAATAACCATAAGCATTACCATTCTATTTCAATGAACGTATTTCAAAGGGAAGTACTATGAAGTTAAAAATGTTAAAAGCGGTCTTGGCAAGTTTGTTTTTGTCATTAAGTAGTATTGCTAATGCAGGTTTAATTACTGAAGAATTAGACGTTGCGATAGTTTCTGGTGTCGCAGTGGGAGCCACGGGATCTTTGTCGGTTGAATTTGACGATGATCTACTATCGGGAGTCGGTGAGGAAACTTTAGAAGGAACAGAGTTTACCATGACCTTGAACTTGCTAGGTCAAATTTTCACTAACACTAATGACACAGATTATCCTCAATACCCATGGTTAATTTTTAGCGATGGCGTAATTACAGAACTAGACTTAATAATCAGTGAAATCAATCGAACAAACCCTACGGATATTAACTTCCCAGGTGTTGTATCGATATCGGGTGGTGATGTCAGATCATCAGACGAACGTTCAGTTTTTCTTGTTACAACTACCGGCGTTCCGGTTCCTGAACCTTCAACCCTAGCGATTTTTGTATTAGGTATTTTGGGGCTGATGTCACGAAAATTAAATCAGTAATTATTCATACGTTTTTAGATTGTTAAAAAGCACCAAATAATGGTGCTTTTTTATTGCTAGCATACCCCTGATAGCTATTGCTAAGTTTGCCTTTGCCAGCCTAATAGGCTTTTACCAATTGAGTCTGTGGATTAACAAGTAGTTTGATGCCTTGTACCATCAATTCGCTTTCCACATTATTTCCATCATCTGTATTAACGACTAATTGACTTTCCTGGCTATGCCAGTTGATTGATGCTATCTGCTCTGCGTTGACAGGGATAGTAAAAGAGCGGCGGCGATCGAGAGAATAAACTTTAGCAGACGTTCTGTTAGGCGTTTTAGATAAATACTGAATCCAATTACCCTGTGGCGACCATTGCACGTTAAACGCTGGTATGTCTTGGCTATCCTTTGCTTGTTCACTTTGGTTAAATGCAATTAATGATAATGCATTTGTTTTTAAATTGAGCAGCCATAAACGGTTATTGTTTTCAACAAAACTTAAGTGGTTGTTATCGTGTGCCCAAGAGATATCCGAAAGATTGCTACTCCTTGATACGAGGTGTTCGGATACTGAGTTGCCTTCCTTGTCCTTAACTATTAAATAATACGTTTGATGCTGCTCGACAAATGTTGCCTGTAAGGATGAATCCATACTCCATACCGGTGCTATTTCTAAGGTAGTTTGCTCAGCTTGAGCGGGTGCCAAAGCGACTGAGTTGATAACTAATACAACGAAACATATTAAATACTTCATGACTTCCTCCATAAAACCTAAAATTTTGCTTAGCTACTCCTATCTGCTCAATTCAGTATTGTTCAGGTTGTTAAAAAATGACTTACGGTTTTCTAACCATTTAAGTTAAACCTTACGATTTCCTTACCAATCATAGATTTAGTAGAAAAATACTGCATTTCAGTGATATAAAAAACTAGAAACTATGACATTGCCACGCAATACCAGGGCATGACAAAACGAAGACATTAGACTTTAATAGTTACATACACTGCATATAGGCAACAATTCGAATGGATGCTAAAGGTCCCGTTAGTAAAGCAGAGAAACAATATTCGTTTAAGCTAGGCGCTTGGACCGTTGATAGTGGTTCTAATCAGCTCATTAGCAATGGAAAGTGCTACACCATCGAACCTAAAATGATGGATGTACTGATTTACCTTTGCCAGCATGCTGGGCAAACCATTAGTGCAGAACAATTACTGACCGCTTGTTGGGCAGGCACTTTTTATGGTGACGCCCCTGTGCAAAAATGCATCGCGGGTCTGAGAAAGAAACTTGGCTGCGATGCTAAAAACCCGAGCTACATAGAAACCATCTATCGTCGGGGGTATAAAATTATCGCTAATGTCGATTTCCCTGACGATGGCCCTGACCTCTCGCAGCGTACCCCCCTTAAAAAATGGAATGATGGCTCTCCATATTTGGGCTTGAATACGTTTGAGAATAAACATGCGGCGGTCTATTTTGGCAGAACAGCAGCTATAGCTGACGTAGTTCATCATCTAACCCTTTGTATAGAAAAACAATGCCACTTTCTTTTAGTTCTGGGTAAAAGCGGTAGTGGTAAGTCCTCTTTAATCAGAGCGGGGGTCCTGCCACAATTAAGCAAAGAGAAAGGGCTTTTTCCGCTTAATGTGGTCAAACACCATATCGTGATGCCCAGTCAAAGTATTCACGAGTCGCCAACCGTTACACTTGTAAATGCACTAGAAGCCATGTCATTGCTAAAGGAAAGCATTTCTCTCGACAAGTTTATTAAAGAGGTTAAACGAAGCCCAGAACGCATTAATGCGGGAATTGCATTACCGACTAATATATCAACTTCTCCAGATAGCATTGAGCTATCCAGTGCCCATGAAAAAAAACCAACCACCTCTTATTGTTTGCTCGTTTTAGACCAATTTGAACAGTTTTTACTTGATGAAAACCTAACGACAGCCGCCAAAGAGCATTTAGTACTTTGCATTAAGCAATTAGCCCTGCACGAGCATATTTTATGTGTGGCGCTACTTAGAAATGATTTTTATGCAGAATGCACAGCTATAAAAGGATTCACTGAATTAAAAGATGCTGGTAGCCAATATGATTTGCAGCCACCAACACCAACAGAAATCACAAGGATGATAAGAAACCCTGCTATTGCCGCAGGCCTTACTTTTGAACAGGATGCAAAGTCAGGTGTGCAATTGGACGATATATTGCTAGATACCGCGGTTAAGAACCCAGATGCGCTGCCGCTGCTTGAATACACCTTAGATCAACTCTATCAAAAACGCAGCAAAGACAACCAATTAACAATGAATGTTTATCATCAAATTGGTGGAATAGAAGGCGCTATCGCGAAGCAAGCGGAAAAAGTGTTCACCAGCCTACCTAAAAAAACACAAGGCTGTTGGAATAACATCATGCATGCGTTAATCCAGGTGGATCATAAAAACAAACATGCTGTGACAGCGCGAAAAGTACCGATAACCGCATTCAAAACAGCGTTGGAAAAACAATTTATTCAACGATTCTTAGATGCTCAGTTGTTTGTATCATTGATACAAAACGCTCGAGGAGAGCCGGTGCAATACATTACCATAGCGCATGAAGCTTTGCTCAAACACTGGCAACGAATAAAACAATGGTTAAATGACAATGCCAGCGCTATTCAGACCAGAGAGCAACTTGCGGAAAATTGTGCTTTTTGGTTGGAAAGCGGTAAAGCGTCGGACGCCTTGTTGAATTCTAAAAAGAAGGTGCTTGACTGCATTGACTTAATGGATCGCTCGGAAATTACGCTAAGTAAGGCAGAGCTTGAATTTATCGCAAAATCAAAACGCTACCAAAGTAGAAAAAAGTATGTATTAGCCACTGCAGTTGTTGCGTTAATCGCCTTTAGCATCTCCACTTGGTTTCAAGCAAAGCAAGTGAGGTTTGAACGTGATACTGCACTAACGCAAAGTCAGCGAACTAAAGCCATATCAAAGTTTTTAACCAAAATACTAACCGCCGAGAGCCCCTATGAGGCGCAAGGAAAAGACCTCCTATTAGAAGATGTCTTGGCTAATGCAAGTGAACAACTTAACGATAAAAATGAAAAGAGCACTATTCAACAACTCTATGTTGATGCGCTATTACACAAAACACTTGGCGTGATTTACATTGATCTTGGTAAAATTAAACCGGCGGAATATCACCTAAATAAGGGATTCCGCATATACAAAGATAATAATTTAACAAGAGATGAAGATTACCTTGGCTTGCTGTTTACTTTAAGTCGGTTAAGTGTGCTTAAATCCGATCCTACAGGCGAATACGCAAGAATTATAGAAACGATTGAGGTGAGCAAACTGTTGTTTGGAGAAGAACATAAGGATACTTTAGGCGCATTAGACAATCTTGCCACCTATTATCTGGATCAAAAAAACTACGATGAAGCAGAAGCTATATTTTTAGATGTTTACCACCGTCGAAAAACGCTATTTGGTGCAAGCCACAACCATACTTTGTACTCACTTGAAAACTTGGGTGACTTGTATTTTGCACAAAACATGTATTCAAAAGCAGAAAGCTACTACTCACAGTGCTATGAAACTTGGCTAGAAAAAGCCCAATTAAACAATCCATACACGCTACATTGCATGCGAAGACTAGCGATAACTCAGCTAGCGACTAACCAATATGACAACGCTGAAAAGCTTTTTACTCGACATATAGATGCCTCTTCTCGCGTGATGGGAACTGACCATCCCGAAGTACTAAGCTCAAAACATTACCTAGGTGAACTCTACATTGAAACGGGAAAAAGTAACCAAGCAAGATTATTACTGACAGAAACTTGGCAGCAACGAAAAGCTATACTTGGCGAATCTCACAAAAACACCCTACTCACCAAGCGAAAACTCGATGAAGTGATTAGCATTGAAGCAGGGACAGAATAGCATTGCGCTATAACAAGTATAACTATTAAAGCACTATACAGGTTGCCGAGTTATTGTAAAAAACTAACGACTATCGACGTTTGCCCGTTAAAAACTGCCATAACATCACCCAGTCACCTAGGAAGCTATACCAAGGGTATTGGAAAGTCGCAGGTTTGTTTTTCTCGAAGAAGAAATGGCCCACCCAAGCAAATCCATATCCACAAACAAAAGAAACTAACAACAACCAAGGGTTTTGTACGACAAGTGCATAGACGAACAATACCAACCCTAAACTTGTACCGATATAGTGCAAATAGCGGCTTGTTTTGTTTTCGTGTTGTGACAAGTAAAAAGGATAAAATTCTTTAAACGTTTTGTATTGCTTTTCCATGAGGTACGTCTTTTTGATTGATGTATCAAAAGTACAGTAACAAGAAATGTGCTGGGAATAAATCTTTATCGCATAGTAAAAATTGCCCAAAGGCCAAGGGGATTAACCTTGGCCATCTGCAAATTAACGCGTTATACCACCATTAGCGCGTGCTGCATGAAGTTTCTTATAGCTTTCAATGAGTCTTAGGTGAGGCTCTATGCCTTCCAGTGCCATACTGGTTTCTGTAAGGCCAGAAAATGTTACCTCTCCGGTTAACGAACCAACCACTTGCGCCATCACATCTTCTGAATACATACGATTAAAGCTGTCTAAATAATCTTCTAGCTCTAAAGATTCATCTAATGCTATTTCTAAAACTAGGTGCATCGCTTGATAGAACAAGCCTCGCTCTACGGTATTGTCATTGTATTGCAAAAACTCTCCAACCATATCATAGGCTTCTTCAAATGCGCCCAGTGCAAGTGCGATAAGAATTTTGAGTTCTAATATTGTCAGCTGACCCCAAACCGTATTTTCATCAAATTCGATGCCTATCAGGGTACGAATATCAATATAATTGTCTAATTGACTATCCTCTAAACGATGAAACAAACTTTCTAACTGCTCATCACTTAGACGGTGCAAATTAAGGATATCTTCTCGATACTCTAACGCTTTGTTAGTGTTGTCCCAGATAAGGTCTTCGACTGGATATACCTCAGAAAAATCTGGTACTAAAATACGACAAGCGGTAGCGCCCAAATCTTCGTATACCGCCATATATGACTCTTTACCTAACTTAGAAAGAATGGCCATTAGTTGCTGACATTCTTCCTCGTTGCTGCCCGAAAAATCCCACTCACAGAAACTATAATCATGTTTCGCACTAAAAAATCGCCACGATATAACACCGGTAGAATCAATAAAATGTTCCACAAAGTTTTCTGGTTCAGCAACCGCTTCACTGCTAAACGTTGGTTTAGGTACGTCGTTTAACCCTTCAAAGCTTCTGCCTTGTAGCAACTCAGTTAAACTGCGCTCCAACGCAACCTCAAAACTTGGATGAGCGCCAAATGATGCAAATACACCACCTGTTTTCGGATTCATCAAGGTGACACACATAACCGGGAATTTTCCGCCAAGCGAAGCATCCTTTACCACCACAGGAAAACCTTGTGCTTCTAGGCCAGCGATCCCTGCCTGAATAGCAGGGTATTTCGCTAAAACCTGCTCTGGCACATCAGGTAATGAAATTTCTTGCTCGATAATTTGTCGCTTTACAGCGCGTTCAAAAATTTCTGACAAACATTGGACTTGCGCTTCATGTAGGTTGTTACCCGCGCTCATGCCATTGCTTAAAAATAAGTTCTCGATAAGGTTTGAAGGAAAGTAAACCGTTTCGCCATCAGACGCGCGGGTATAAGGCAAGCTGCAAATACCACGTTCAAAATTGCCTGAATTTGTATCAATTAAGTTTGAACCATATAGCTCGTCATCTGGGTTGTAAATAGCGCGAGTATATTCGTCGAGTATCCCTTCAGGTAAACTGTCATCTTCGGTCAGTGCAAACCACTTTTCATTGGGGTAATGAACAAACTCGCTATTGGCAATCTCTTCACCAAAAAACTGGTCATTGTAAAAGAAGTTACAACTTAAACGTTCAATGAACTCACCTAACGCTGAACATAGCGCACTTTCCTTACTTGCGCCTTTACCGTTGGTAAAACACATTGGCGACTGAGCATCACGAATATGTAAAGACCAAACATTGGGCACGATATTACGCCAAGACGAAACTTCTATTTTCATACCGAGGCTCGACAAAATCGACGTCATATTTTCGATCGTTTTCTCAAGTGGTAAGTCTTTACCTAAAATGTATGTTTCACTATGTTCACCGACATCAACCATCAGCATAGCTTCGTTGTTATCTGCTAGGCTTTCTACAGCATTAACCTTGAAGGTAGGATTGGTTTGAACCACTTTTTTTACTGTACAACGATCAATCGAACGCAAAATACCTTGACGATCTTTTTCAGAAATCGTCTCAGGTAACTCAACGTCTATTTGAAAGACTTGGTTATAACGATCTTCAGGGTCAACAATATTGTTTTGAGATACTTTGATATTGTCGGTAGATATATCTCTTGCATTGCAATACACCTTGACGAAATACGCCGCACAAAGCGCAGAAGAAGCTAGAAAATAATCAAAAGGGCTCGGCGCACTACCGTCACCTTTATAACGAATAGGTTGATCAGCAATAACGCTAAAATCATCAAATTTTGCTTCTAATCTCAAGTTATCAAGAAAATTTACATTTATTTCCATCGGAAAGTCTCATAGTCAAACGCGGATCGCGAGTTAAGTGCGTTAACGGGTATAGCGTATTATCGGCTTTTTAGCGGCATTAGTCTTGAAAAAAGTGTCATCTATTGTTTAAAAAACAAAAAAGCCGACAATAATTTCTTATTGTCGACCTATTTAAGCAGGCATAAATACAACGATGTATTCTTATTGCCCCATACTATTGATGTCTATGCTGCACCATTAGCGCGCCAGAAACGTTCCCCACTTCTACATCTTGTATAAAATCGTAGCCCACGCTTTCAAAAAAGCGTTGATATTTATCCATCGTAGAATAAACAGCAACACCCTCACTATCTGGGTGCTCACTTAGCACCGTATTCACCGCGGCCATAAGATATTGTCCTAAGCCATGTTGTTGATGTAGCGGGTGCACAGCAATAAACGACAACATATGAAACTTATCAAGCGGCACAGAGGAGAGGATAATTTCCTCTTTCTCGATTAATTGTTTGGTACTAACGTAACCTGCGCTTAGCAACATTTTTAGGCGCCAGTGCCAGAATCGTTCGCTGCCTAAACCGTCATCAGGGCCGTTTAAACATGCTACACCGACCATAGCTTCGCCTAAGTATAGGCCAATGATAGGTTGTTTAGCCTGCCAAAATGCGCCAAGCTCCTCTCGAATAGAAGCGCGTAAACGTTGCTCGTAGTCGTCACGTTGACCATTGAAGATTTCTAAAAATACGGGATCGTCGTGGTAGGCTTGATATAAAAGTGATGCTGCTAGCTTTAAGTCTTCTGCGCCAAGATAGGCTGCGCGAATATCTGTTTGCGGTTTTTCAGTTACAACGTCTGTCATGTCCTCTCCCCGTTTATTATGATTATTTTTATACGCATGAACATAAGTGCAGGTTCAACAGCGGACTTATAAACATAGCAACTAACATTAACATTGGTCAAATATTGTGCATAGCAATATAAAAAAGGGCGCAAAAAGCGCCCTTATATCATTATTAACTTATTGATTTTTACATCATTTTGTAAGCTGTTTCGCCCCAAGCAACCAGTTTACCTTGTTTAAATATAAGTGGCGTACACTCATCTTTAGTGGTTAAGCCATCTTTATGTTTACGGTGTGTTCTATAGTAAAGCACTTAAATGCTTTCACCGTCTTTTTGATATACCTCATTAAAGTTAGGCGTACCAAATAGCTTCATAACGCTATCGAGTGAATCGTTCACCGCTACGCGAGCAAGTTTTTCTCTGTTGTTATCTTGAATTCGTTCAAAATCACTGTTGCTATATTCCTTGTCACTGCCGGTGCCTACAGCAAACACACACCCTGTAGTAGATAATGCTAATGGCGCTACAAGCACTAAGGCTATTAAAGACTTTTTCATGTTAACTCTCTCTTACTCTTTTTGAATAAATCAATTAATTATCATTGCAACTAGATACAGCAAACACCTTGCCAAAATTTTAACCCATTGAATTTATTGCCATTTAAATACAACTTCAAAAAAACAGCTTACTAGTTTTAGTGAAATAGACTAACATCTAGCGAAATTTACACAGCCGAATTGACCAAATCTGTATAAGGTTTAACCGCTATGACATCAATTAATGACATACATCAAATTGCCAACAAGCTTAAAAACGAAGGAAAGCAGCCAACGACTGCCTTGGTAAAAAGCAGAGTAACGGGTAATGTTCCCTTACCTACTATTATACAAGCAATGAAAAGCTGGCAACATGAACCAGACAATATAGCAACCAACGCACCTGTAGCCGAAAAACAAACAGTTGAGGAAGCAAGCACAGGTAGTGACAGTGATATACTGAGTCAAATTCTCAATCGTTTAACCGCGATCGAAGACAGAATCAGTCGTATGGAAGCGCAGTTAAAAAAGTAATGTGATAACTGTGAGTGCTAGTCCCAAGTATCAACATATGGCGTTAGTTGCGCCATAAATTCGGCAAGTGAGTCTGCTATTTTCTTGTGAGGCTCTTTGCCAACCTGCTCCACCCAGACCTCGCCCGTACTATTTAACACCGACAAAATCATATCTTCTTGATCGGTTACCGCAAAAAACACAGTCTCCGCTTGCTTAAGCTTACGCTTCATTAGAATGTGACCAATAATATTCTGTTGTAGTCGGTCAAAATCGTCTTGATTCCATGCAAACAATAAACTTAAACGGCCTTCACTATGACTGGCGTGAATGTCTTCACTATAGACCGAGAGAAAGTAATCTTTAATATCCTGATGAAACGACAACTCAAGCGCTTGTTCTACATTGTCGAAGTTAATGTCATCAGCTATCGGCTTAGGTGTCCAAAAACAATACTCATTGTCTTTGTCACCGGCCTCACAAGGCGATGGCCATTGCGCATCCTTTTCAGCAACAGGCAAATGTCCATGGGCTTGTTCAAATTGTTCGGTGTATTGCTGCGTAAATTGTACTACAGCGTTTTTGGTGGCATTGTCAGTCATACTTCTTCGCGCTAATTTTTTATTAACCACAGCGGCTAACTGTTATAAAATAAGGTATCAGTTTAACTGCCATCATCAGTCCTTGGCAATGGAAACGAAATAAATGAGCAAATACAAAGATAGTCAGGCGTTAAAAGGTTTGACGTTAGGTAAAACCACCGCTTATGTCAGCGAATATCAACCAGAGATTTTGCAAGCAGTACCGCGTAGTTTAAATCGTGATGATATTGATGTCTCCAATGACAATTTGCCATTTAAAGGCGAGGATGTGTGGTATGGTTACGAACTGTCTTGGCTTAACGCCAAAGGCAAGCCTATAGTTGCGGTCGCTGAATTTAGATTCCCTTGCGAAAGCGAAAACATTGTTGAATCAAAATCATTCAAGCTCTATTTAAACAGTTTTAATCAATCGCGTTTCGACAGTTGGCATGCGGTCAAAGATGCATTAACAAAAGATTTAAGTGAGGTAGCAAAACTACCTGTGCAAGTTACTCTTTTTGCGGTCGATGACTGCCCTGCATTGCAGATAGGCCAATCAACAGCGCTGTGTATAGATGATTTAGATATCAACATAGACGATTTTGACTTCAATCCATCGCTACTCGAAGGGGCGCAAGCAATTGATGGAGAAATACGCAGCGTATCTTTGGTTAGTCATCTACTTAAGTCCAACTGTTTGATCACTAATCAACCAGACTGGGCGTCTCTTTATATCGATTACCAAGGCAAGGAAATTGATAACGAGAAATTATTGGCGTACATCATTTCGTTTCGACAACATAATGAATTTCATGAGCAGTGTGTTGAGCGAATATTTTGCGACTTACAACATTATTTCGAGCTATCGTCATTAACTGTCTATGCACGTTATACAAGACGTGGCGGTTTAGATATCAATCCATACAGAAGCACAGCAGACTTGAGCGCGCCTAGTTTACGTACATTAAGGCAATAATTCCCTTTAAGCGTTAGAAAACGCTTAAAAAACAAAAACCTTACCTTGAGCAATTCCTTTTTTGCGTTAAGATGAGGTTAAGAGAAAGCACCTGGGCTTTCTCATTGTTTGGAGGGGTTTTATGCGCACGCAAGTCAATCCTGTAGGTTCTATGAACTTACTTTCACACATGGAAGTCGACCGTTTACAGCAATCAGCGACCAGTGAACTTTATAATCTTTACAGAAATTGTAGTTTGGCGGTCTTAAACTCGGGCAGTAACACCGATGACGCTGAAGCGATTTACAAGCAATTTGAAACATTTCATATTCAATTACTCCGTCGAGAACGTGGTCTCAAGCTCGAGTTATGTAACCCACCTAAAGAAGCATTCGTCGACGGCAAAATTATCCGTGGTATACAAGAATTACTCTCTGCCGTTTTGCGCGATATCTTATATATTCATTCTCGCTATTTAGGCGCGGAAACAAAAACAGAGCACGTCACGCATATTGTGTTTGATATTCTGCGTAACGCTCGCATGATCAAGCCTGAAACCGAGCCAAACCTTGTTACCTGTTGGGGCGGACACTCAATCAATCAAGAAGAATACAAATACACTAAGCAAGTGGGTTATGAACTTGGTTTACGTGGCTTTAACATCTGTACTGGCTGCGGCCCAGGTGCTATGAAGGGCCCGATGAAAGGGGCAACCATTGGGCATGCAAAACAGCGTAAATATACGGGCCGATACCTTGGACTCACGGAGCCAAGCATCATTGCCGCAGAGCCGCCTAACCCCATTGTCAATGAATTGGTGATCATGCCGGATATTGAAAAACGTTTAGAAGCATTTGTTAGGGTCTCTCACGGTATTATTATTTTTCCGGGTGGCGCGGGAACCGCAGAAGAACTGCTCTATTTACTGGGTATTTTGTTAAACCCGAAGAATAGCGAGCAAAAATTACCTGTCATTTTAACCGGCCCTGAATCTAGCGCTCCCTATTTTGAAGAAATAGACGCGTTTGTTGGCGCAACACTTGGTAAACAAGCACAAGATCTTTACGAAATTATCATCGACGAGCCAAGAACCGTTGCTGATCATATGAAGAAAAAACTAGAGCTCGTTATCGACCACAGACGTGATACCGGCGATGGTTTTCACTTTAATTGGTCATTGGAAATTGAGAAAGAATTTCAAGAACCCTTTGAACCCACTCATGAAAATATGGCGGGCTTAGCCATTGATTCAACGATTGAATTGCCACATCTAGCGGCAAATTTGAGGCGTGCCTTCTCTGGTATTGTTGCTGGTAATGTGAAGTCTGAAGGGATAAAAGCAATAAGAGAAAATGGACCATTTATTATTTCTGGTGAAGAGCGTATCATGGCTCTTATGGATAAGTTATTGCAGTCGTTTGTTGAGCAACAGCGGATGAAACTACCTGGCACTGAGTATGTGCCTTGCTACAAGGTTGCAAGAAGCTAGTATAAAAGCCGCAGCGGTTTACGTTGCGGCAAAATAATAAATAAGTAGGAAGTAGTACCGACCATGTCTGTTCATTTAGTCTTAATTGATGCGCTCAATTTGATTCGGCGGATACACGCCGTTGAACAGCGCCATTATGGGCAAACAGGTACGCTTTCCGATTCTACCATCGCTCAAATTATTCATAACACGTCAACAGCCTGTGCCAAAGCTATGGAAAAAATTGTGAGTTATCACAAAGCAACGCATGCGCTAGCAGTGTTCGATTCAGAAAACCCTTGTTGGCGCTACGAAACCTTTCCAGATTACAAGAAAGGCCGCGCGAAAATGCCCGAATATTTGGCCAAGAGTCTCAATGACATTCAAGAAGTGTTTATGCAAAAACACGTCGACTCGTTAATTTCAGAACAAGACGAAGCAGATGATTTGATCGCGACGCTCGCGGTAAAAGTAGCCTTAAGAGGTCAACAGGTTACGATTATTTCCACTGACAAAATATTTTTGTCATTGTTGAGCAAGCATATTCGCGTGTATGACTACTTTACTCGACGTTTCTTAGACGAAGCACATGTTGAAAGCAAGTTTAGTGTGCAACCACAACAACTTATCGACTATTGGTCGCTTACTGGCGACAATACCAATAAGATTCCTGGCGTGAGTGGTATTGGCGGTAAAACAGCTGCCGATTTAATTAACCAATACGGTTCGTTAAAAGCGATTTTAAAAGCAGACGATTTAAAGTCGAGTGTACGAGAAAAAATTAATACCCACCAAGAGCAATTGATGATGACTCGCAAGCTCTTATGTTTACAAACGGATATTCCGCTAGGATTTAACCTTAAAGATATCCGCTTACCCCTTAACGACGGGCAAAGCATGCAATCTACCGGCTGATTTCGGTCAGTTGTCAGTAAAATACGACTAATGTGCCCTGTTTTTTGTTTAAATGTGTTATCTTTTTATGACTAATTTGTCATTCTCTGGCTTATTTAAAGATTTAAATGAATAAAAAAGTATTATTTAGGATCCTCCTTGCGCTAATT
Source organism: Thalassotalea agarivorans (assembly GCF_030295955.1). Taxonomy (NCBI): domain Bacteria; kingdom Pseudomonadati; phylum Pseudomonadota; class Gammaproteobacteria; order Alteromonadales; family Colwelliaceae; genus Thalassotalea; species Thalassotalea agarivorans. The sequence goes on along the minus strand of NZ_AP027363.1, from coordinate 1,281,445 downwards.
GCATACGCGGTGTTCGTGGTGCTCGTTGTTATGTTCTACAAAGACAGCCCTGCAGATATGAAGTGGGAAGATCGCGAACTTTATAATCGCCAATATATTGCCGCGCTGAAAATCGACAACTTTAACTTTGAGCAGGCGCTGACGGATTTAGGTACCCCCGATTTAACGGAAGCTAAAAAAGTCGGCATCGACAACTACCAAGTCCTTTTTTATCGCACGCAACACGTGAAGTCTGACGGCATTACAACGCAAGAAGAGTGTACACCGTTACTATTTAAGAATGATCAACTCATTGCCATTGGTGAGCCCGCTTACCAAGTATTTAGAGAATTAAGTTAGTCAGTTTCCCCGCTCGGGGCATTTCACTCAGACTCGCGCCTGCATTTCTTGCAATCAATTAATTTCTCGTACAAAAAAGATACATTTATCAACCAACTACGACCAAAGTCTGCTTGTTTCTCGCTTTGTACTATCCTTTAATACGGGTATTCGTTCAAAAAACTAACTTATGAAAGCTTTCATACTGGCTTACATAGTTTAAAAATGATATAAAACGCGCAATTTTTTAGCGTGGTCTAACCACGTAAAAGACATTCATTCAGAATTTTATACAAAGGTATTGTTAAATGGCTAAACAAACCATTACGGTAATCCCGGGCGACGGTATTGGTCCGGACATCATCGATTCAACGTTAAAAGTATTAGACAAAGCAGGCTGTGACTTTGAATATGAGTTTGCAGATGCAGGCTTAGTTGCTTTAGAAAAGCACGGTGAACTTGTTCCTCAAGAAACATTAGACTTAATTCAAAAGAACAAAATCACTTTGAAAGGTCCTCTAACAACACCTGTTGGCGAAGGTTTTACCTCAATCAACGTAACATTGCGTAAGCAATTCCAATTATACGCAAACGTACGTCCAGTACTTTCGTTCAAAGGCACTAAAGCACGTTACGAAGACATCGACATCATCACGATTCGTGAAAACACAGAAGGTATGTACTCTGGTTTAGGTCAGGTTGTTACTGAAGACGGTTCTCGCGCTGAAGCAATGAGCCAAATTACACGTGAAGGTGCTGAGCGTATCGTAGAATTTGCTTATGAACTAGCACGTAAAGAAGGTCGTAAAAAGGTCACTGCGGTACACAAAGCAAACATCCTTAAGTCAACGTCTGGTTTATTCCTTAAAGTTGCACGTGAAGTTGGTGAGCGTTACCCAGATATCGAATCAGCTGAAATGATTGTTGATAACACGTGTATGCAACTTGTCATGAACCCAGGTCAGTTCGACGTAATCGTAACGACTAACCTATTTGGTGATATTTTGTCTGACCTATGTGCTGGCCTTGTAGGTGGTTTAGGTATGGCACCTGGCGCTAACATTGGTAAAGATTGTGCAATCTTTGAAGCGGTTCACGGCTCTGCGCCAGACATTGCAGGTAAAAACCTTGCAAACCCAACGTCTGTTATCCTAGCGGCTATTCAAATGCTTGAGCATTTAGGTATGGCTGATAAAGCTGAAAAAATTCGCGCAGCATTAACTGACGTGATCGAATCAGGCGACCGTACAACTCGCGATTTAGGTGGTGAGCACGGTACAACAGACTTCACTGACGCATTATTAGAGCGTTTATAAGCGACAACTAGTTTGTCGCCTCTTTAAAGCTCTTAAGCTTTAATGGTGTAAAAGACAAAAAAGCTGGCATTAGCCAGCTTTTTTTATAAATAAATTACTATTTATCTATTGTTTTCTCTTTTAACTACATAGCGCACGTGCACCGTAATTTCATCACGATCGTAATACAAGTGTTTCGCTTGAACCTTACAAAAATCGCCGATTTCTTCACGTATTTTGGCAAGCAACTCTTTTATCGTTTCAAACTTCTTGCTCATCGGTAGTTTCAAATTAACAATGCACTCTCTGCACCAACCTTTTTGCATCCAATCGATAATTAACTTAGCACTGCGTTGTGGCTTGTCGATTATGTCGCATACCATCCAATCAATCGGTGTTTGATCGGGCACTGGTACCATTTGTCCATTTGAAAGCTTCTTCTCTAACCAATGGATTTGCGGCTTATTTGGCGTAAATTTATAGCCATCCATTTGAAAGTGTTTCACCTGCCCTGTTTCCATCAAGGATTCTGCCATGGGACCATTATCCACTGAAGAAACCATCATGCCGCGTCTAACCAATTGATACGTCCAACCGCCTGGGGAAGCACCTAAGTCAACGGCTTTCATGCCTGATGTTACGCGCGTGTCGCGCTCATCTTTTTCTACAAAGGTAAGAAATGCTTCATCGAGTTTTAATGTACTACGACTAGGGCTTTGGTTTGGGAACTTCAAACGCATAATACCCATAGCATGTTCAGAGCTATTGTTTGCGTATGAATATCCTAGCGTGACCTCTTTGCCGCTGTGAAAATAGGCATGCAAGATGGCGCCATCAGTGTCGCCTTTTTTGGTTAGCATATTATGCTGTCGCATCGCTTGGCGAAGTGGTACCGCGAGTTTACGGCAAAACTTAGATAACTCTTTACCTTCATTGGTGTCAGGCATTTCCATGCGTAAATCGGCATATTGCCATTCACTTCCTAGCGCCTCAATAATCGCCTCAACACGGTTATAATCGGGCAAGGCTACCTGACTTGCTAACGTCACAAACCATTGGCGTGTAAAAACCAAACTCGACAATCGAACTTTTTGAATGACACGCTCGGCATCATCGGCTTGATATACATTAAAGGTCACCAAGCCTTGGTTTTTATCAAAGGTAAAATAGCCAAAAATGTCTATTGAGGCCGCTCGGTCCTGAATCTCCGCGCCACATTCTTTTTCGTAACCTGGGCGGCAATACAAGGTAATGGATGAACTCATTTTTTGCGTATTCCTGAAACAGCAATTAACAGCCATGCAATCATAAAACAAACACCACCAACGGGGGTGAGTTTACCGATAAAATCAATTGCCATGGTTGATTTGATATAGATGGTAAAAGAAAACAGTATTATACCTGATAAAAAAAACATCTCGGCAAATTTAATTAGTTTTCCTTTGGATAAATGACATAACCACATGACACACAAATGGAACGCATGAAAGGCAAGCGCAATAACGACTCCCTTGGGATTGGCAACAGCAAAAGCACCATGACTAAACAAGGCGCTAAAAATGACTAAAAACAAGCCATTTAACCCTATAAACAAATTAACACTTGCTGTTGATTTCATTAATGAACTCCCTTGTTAATCGCGCTGCCGTATCGACGTGCTGCTCATGCGTAAAACCCGATCTAACGCGCGGCTTTAAATCATGATCCCCATCTTCAACAAAGTGAATCGAGACACAGTCGGCCAAATCGTAGTCGTTGCATTCGCTTTTACTCCCTAACAGATCTCGCTCACCTTGAACTATCAGCGTAGGCGTATTGATGCCTTGCAGTGGTTCTAGTCGCAACTTGTCGGCTTTTCGTTGCGGATGAAAAGGATAGCCATATGCGATACACCCGTTTGCCTTTTGTGGTGAAGATTTTAATAGCGTTGCGGCAACACGGCTCCCCATAGACTTACCAGCTAGATATATCGGCAGCTGCTCTACATTGTATTGCCCTACTTGTGCAAGGATATCTTGAAAGCAGTCTAATAACTTAGGCATTCGATCGGGTGGAAATTTTTTTCCTTCGACTGCTCTCCTATCCATATAGGGGAAGTTAAACAGTAATACCGACAAACCTTGTTGGTTGAGCAATGCCGCCATGTTTTGCATAAACGTATGTGACATATCTGCGCCAGCACCATGTGCCATAACGACAAGCGCAATGGCATCATCTGCGGGCAACCATTGTTGGCTAATCTTCATCGTTTCTTTCTTCACTTGCTACTGTATCTAATACCCAATCTCTAAACGCTGAAATTTTTCCTATATCCAACTGCGCTTCTCGACAAACTAGGTAAAACGCATTCTTACTAACCAGCTTTTCTGTGAACGGCACAACGAGACGGCCTGCGTCGATTTCAGGCTGCGCCAATACACTTTGAGCAAGTGCTACCCCTTGGGCATGGACGGCGGCCTGCACCACCATAGCTGAATGACTAAAGATAGGCCCATGATTAACATTAATCGATCTCACTTGCTGATTTTTAAACCATCTTTTCCAATCGCGCCTTGAAGTATCATGCAGCAATGTATGGTGTGATAAATCAGACACAGCGTTGAGCGGCTTGGTACCATTGACTAGCATAGGTGAACATACTGGAATAAGAAACTCAGTGTGCAGTTTATCTGCATGCACATTTGGCCAATTACCACGTCCATGATAAATGGCAACATCGACGTCTTCAGTTAAGGTGCCGTCAGGATCGTCAACCGCTTTAATGCGCACATCGATATCAGGATGCAATCTATTAAACTCGCTAAGTCGTGGCACGAGCCATTGAATCGCAAAACTTGGCTGTAAGCTGACCGTTATCGCACCTTTAGCGCCTCTTGCGAGCAACTTTTCGGTCGCATCATGCAAGGACTTAAAGATATCTTTAATGTCCATAAAATAGGACTGTCCTTCTTCAGTCAGCAAAAGCGCCCTGTTTTTACGCATAAATAGCTTTAAGCCAAGATGCTCTTCTAATGATTTTATTTGGTGACTTACGGCTGCTTGTGTCACGAACAATTCTTCCGCAGCCCTTGTAAAGCTTAGGTGCCGGGCAGACGCTTCAAAAGCGCGCAAGGCATTAAGTGGTGGTATTCTGGTTGCCATCGCATATTTCGCATTAGTTTTTCTAATCTAAAATATTATAAATTGTCATTTTAAAAAAGGCTAGTAACTGCGTATCATTCTTCCCGTAGATAAAAAGAACAAAAAAACACTTATTTTTTATAAGGATACTGTGTTGAATGCCCAACCTTCAACTTCCTGTAAATATAAGTGCACTTGTTTATCTATAAGGTTTTTTAACGGATTTACAAAACTTAAAGGCAACTTTTACATGAAATTAAGCAAACATTTAACGCTATCTAGCGTGCTCGCAGTTTACTTGATCTCACCTTTGTCTTTGGCCAATGTTCACCAGGTTAATTTAGTTAGCGCTGAACCAGTTGAACTAAGCCAAATAAACGCAGAGCAAAATGCACAAATGCGTGAAGCCCTGCAGAAGGAATTGAAATTAAGTAATCAATTAACAATTTCGTTAGAGACAGACACCCTGTTAGCGCAAGGTAACTCTGATGAAATGATCGACAGCCATTCGCAAACAGCTGTCGCTGAATAATGCTCGCGCAAATTAAAAAGGTGCCTTTTGGCACCTTTTTTTTAACCTGTAATCAATGGTTCGAATGATTTAACCAAGTCATCTATTGCCTTCATTTGCGATAAATAAGGCGTTAACTTATCAAGTGGCAAAGCACATGGTCCATCGCATTTAGCTTGGCTAGGATCTGGATGCGCTTCAATAAACAATCCACCAATACCTAAAGCCATACCGCTACGCGCTAGTTGAGCAGCCTGTGCTCTGCGACCGTCAGCTGAATCTTCCCTACCACCAGGCTTTTGAAGCGCATGAGTGGCATCAAAAATAACCGGTGCATAGCCCTTCATTTCATCCATGGCTAACATATCGACAACCAAATTGTTGTAGCCGTAGCAACTGCCGCGTTCACACAGAATAATGTTTTCATTACCCGCTTCGCCAAACTTCTTGATGATATGGCGCATTTCGTGTGCAGCTAAAAACTGAGGTTTTTTAACATTGATAATGGCGCCTGTTTTTGCCATTGCTACCACCAAATCGGTTTGTCTCGCCAAAAATGCAGGTAGTTGTATCACATCAACAACTTCAGCGACCGGTTGTGCTTGGTGTGGCTCATGAACATCAGTGATAATTGGCACGTCAAAGGTTTGTTTGATTTCTTCAAAAATCTTCAAGCCTTCATCCATACCAGGCCCTCTAAACGAATGCACTGATGAGCGATTTGCTTTATCAAACGAAGCTTTAAATACGTATGGAATGTTAAGTTTGGTAGTAACCTCTTTGTAGTATTCTGCAATTTGCATTGCTAAATCACGAGATTCCAATACATTCATACCGCCAAACAAAACAAATGGTTTGTCATTTGCTACTTGAATATCGCCAATTGCGACAGTTTGTAGACTCATTAATGTTGCCTGCTTTTTGTCTTTGTTAGTATTAGTTTAGTGTACTTTATGCGATTCGCTCAGGCTATCGATAAATACACTATTTAAGGTATTGTCCACAGATAACTTATCGTCATACATGACAGCGTGTCTGTCATTGTTTGAAAGGTTTTGCTCAAGTGTATTGGCATCACCTGGTAGCAATGTTCGGTTAAGGCCATTAAGAACATCCGCACACATCAAAGCATCTTTGTACGCTTTAGCATGAATAAGACTTGCTTTTAACTCGGTAAGATAAGCAATAATCAAATGCTGTTTTGAAAGGACTTTTAGTTCTCGGTTACTCGGGTCGCTTGGTAAGTCATCTAGTTGACCTTCCAACTCATTTACACTCAGAGAATCCCCCGTGACAGGGTCGAAGATAATAGCGTAGACTTCGTTGCAAACGATGCGCACGAAGGCTTGTTTTGGCAACACAATAATATCAGCGGTCAAATCACATTGGTTGATCACGTAACACATAACAATCGCTTTTAAGGTAGGTGACAGCTTTCTGCCTTCAATACCTTTGTCTATAACAAAGCTATCAAGTGGCCAATGGGCGCGATTATGATCGAGAAATAGCTGTTCGATAAACACGTGGTTTAGCAAAAGCTCAGCTTGCTCTAGCGGATTTTCTTGCTCGGCAATAGCAGTCTTCGCCATTGCTACAAGCCCCTCTAAAGCTGCTGTTTCGCTATGATGTGTTAGCAGCGTTTTTTCAATTAAGCCAATGGCATCAAGTAAATCGATGTTGCTATCGGTTAATTCATTTACAAGTAATTCTTTCATGTAATACGTCAAGCAGGCATAGATTCCTGCTTATCACATTCTCTCTGTTACGTCTTAACGTCTATATGGGGACGTATCGTTTAAATTCAAGGCCTAGAAGAAAATCGGTTGCTTAGTCATAGCAACGCGCGCAATTAACATAAACCAGCCTACTGCGCCTACATAACCTAGCACTCGCATCGCGTTGTTACGAGCAAGTTTTAACGCATAGTAGCCAGTAAATATGTAAGCAACTAAGGCAATAATCTTCTCTAACAACCAAGTGTACTCTAATGGGTTTATCGCCAAATAAAAGGCCATTGCAGCACCTGTTAACAGTAAAAAGGTGTCAACGACATGAGGGGTAATCTTTACCCATTTTTTATTAAGCTGCGCCGAACCGACGAGCGTCCAAAAAAATCTAACCGTAAAAAACGTGATGCTGATCACAGCAAGTGTCATGTGTAAGTGTTTCATTTATACCTCTAACGTGTGTATTGCGCATATGTTACGCGGTCATTGCCTGCGTAATCTTTAATTGTTTGTATGTTAGCGTATCCAAATTTTGCAAATAATGCTCTTACTTTTTCAGCTTGTTCAAAACCATGTTCAAGATAGAGACTCGCGCCTTGATTTAGATAGTGTCGTGCTTGTTCAATAATATGGATGATATCGCCATAACCGTTGTCACTGGCAACCAAAGCTGTGTTGGGTTCAAACCTTAAATCACCCTGCGATAAATGGCTATCCGATTCATCTATGTATGGTGGGTTACTAACAATAATGTCGTAACGATTATCATCTGCCACCTGCTCAAACCAGTCACTTTGAAATACGTTGACATGATTCAACTGGTTTAACGTTTTGTTTTCGTTAGCTAACGCTACTGCATCTTGATTAAAATCAACGGCGTCTACTTGCCAACTTGGTTGTTCACTTGCCAGTGCTAAAGCGATAGCACCTGTGCCGGTGCCTAAATCTAATAGCTTCAAATCTGCTTGAGGGTGCTGTGACAATACCGTCTCGACTAAACTTTCGGTGTCGGCTCTTGGGATTAATGTCGCCGGCGAAGTTTTAAGGGTTAGCGACCAAAACTCTCTCTCGCCAGTAATATAGGCTATGGGTTCACCTTCACGGCGACGAGCAATTAATGCTGAATATTGCTGTTGCACGCTCGCTTCAACATTGGTTTCTGGCCATGCGATTAAATAGGTATGCGGTTTATCTAGGACATGACAAAGCAGAATTTGTGCATCTAATTTGGCACTGTCGGATGATGCCGCCAGTGCCTTTTCACCAAAACTTAATAACTGCTCAATAGTCATTCAGCTTAGTTTTGCTCGTCTGCTAACGCCGCTAATTGGTCGGCTTGGTTTTCTTGAAGGATTGGCTCCATAACCAGTTGTAAGTTGCCTTCCATTACTTCATTCAAACGATACAAGGTTAGGTTGATACGATGATCCGTCATACGCCCTTGCGGGTAGTTGTAAGTACGAATACGCTCAGAACGATCACCACTAGCCACTAAGTTTCTGCGTGAAGATTCTTCCTGGCTACGACGCTTTTCATCTTCAACTTGTTGAAGCCTTGCTTGTAATACAGACATAGCCTGTGCACGGTTTTTGTGTTGCGAACGTTGATCCTGACACTCTACAACAATACCCGATGGTATATGAGTAATACGAATCGCTGAGTCGGTTTTGTTAACGTGCTGTCCACCTGCTCCTGACGCTCTAAACGTATCCACTTTCAGATCGGCTTTGTTTATTTCAATCGCTTCCGATTCTGGAATCTCTGGCATCACAACAACGGTACAAGCTGATGTATGAACACGGCCTTGCGATTCAGTTTCAGGAACACGTTGCACACGATGACCGCCCGATTCAAATTTCATTTGGCCATATGCACCGTCGCCAGCAACCTTAGCGATCACTTCTTTGTATCCGCCTTGCTCACTTTCGCTCAGGTTCATTGACTCGATTTTCCAACCCATCTTTTCTGCATAACGGGTATACATTCTGAATAAGTCGCCGGCAAAGATAGCCGCTTCGTCACCACCTGCTCCGGCTCTTATTTCTAAGAAACAGTTGCTGTCATCATTTGGATCCTTAGGAATAAGTAGCACTTGTAATTCCATTTCCAAACGCTCAATGGCGTCTTTCGCTTCAGCAAGCTCTTCTTGCGCCATTTCCTTAAGGTCTGGATCGTCCTCATTTAGCATTTCTTGCGCAGTTTCTATGTCGTCCTGCGCCGTTTTGTAGGCGTTAAACGTTTTTGTCACTTCTTCCAACTGAGAGAACTCTTTAGATAGTGCCTTGAATTTTTCTTGGTCACTAATGACATCAGGATCTGACAATAAGGCTTGCACTTCTTCGAAACGCTCAACAAGCATTTCCAGTTTTTGATAAACAGAATCTTTCATGAATTATTCGTCTTTATAGAAAGGTTAAGACTCTTTGGTCTGTTCTAAATTAAATATATCTCGCAGGTAAATTAGCTTATCTAGCTCACCACCTTGCGCGGCTGACTGCATTGCACTGGTAGGTGCATGCATTAATTTGTTCGTTAATTTGGTAGCAAGCTCTGCAATTACAGCATCGGCATGCTTACCTTGTTTTAGCTGAGCAACAGCTTTTTCAATCAACACATCGCGCTCATCTATGCACTGTTTACGATAACTCACTACAGTATCTTGTGTGTTCAAGCCTCGTAGCCAAGACATAAACTGTCCGGTTTGGTTCTTTACGATACCTTCCGCTTGTACGGCAGCTTTACGACGACTTTCAATGTTTTTTGCAATGATTGATTGCAAATCATCAACCGTATACAAAAATACGTCTTCTAGCTCGCCCACTTGCTCTTCAATGTCGCGAGGAACGGCTAAATCTACCATAAAAATGGGCTGATGCTTACGCTCTTCTAACGCTTTTTCCACCATACCTTTTCCTAAGATAGGCAAGGTACTGGCTGTCGAGCTAATGACAATATCGGCTTGTCCAATATGCTCTGGAATTTGCGCTAAGGTAATCACATCCGCGCCAACTTGCTTCGCCATCTCTTGTGCGCGACCCAAGGTACGATTGGCAACGGTGATTTGCCCTACTTTGTTGTCGTATAAATGCTTAGCAACCAGTTCAATCGTTTCACCCGCACCGACCAACAACACACGTGCTTTTTCTAGGTTAGCAAAAATATGTTTAGCTAAGCTTACCGCTGCAAAAGCCACAGAGACCGCGCTAGCGCCAATGTCTGTTTCTGTTCTAACTTGTTTCGCAACACCAAAGGTGCGTTGAAACAATCTATCCATAACAAGCGCCATAGAGCCAGCCGCTTTCGCTTGACTATAGGCTTGCTTCATTTGACCAAGGATTTGTGGTTCACCAAGAACAAGTGAATCCAAACCACACGCTACACGCATCATATGATTAACGGCGTGTTGATCGTGATGCCAATACAAGCAAGGGGCAATTGTTGAGGCTGGAACATTATGGTGTTGCTCTAACCAGCGCACAACACGCTCCTGAGTTGCGGTTACGTCACCTTCTTGCACCAAATACAATTCTGTACGATTGCAGGTAGACAGTATCGCCGCTTCTTTGCACTCTACAGCAGTAATCATATCTTGTAAGGCACTAGTTAACAGATCTGGGCCAAAAGAGATCTTCTCTCTAACGGCGACCGGCGCTGTTTTATGATTAATACCTACGGCTACTATCGACATGAAAAATAAAGGACCTGTTGATACGGATTTAGTTACAACTACAATGGTGCTAATTTTACGAAAATAACGCAACGATTGAAAGCTATATGCAAGCTATGTTTAAAATATACCTAGTTTCTTTTGTAATAAAGTCGTTATTTCATGCTTTTTAAACGCTTATCATTTGTTTTTGTTTTGCTTTTATCGGGTTGTAGCTTACTCAGCGAGCCACCCCATACCTTGAAAAATTATCAAGGAATGGAAAGACAGCAAGCCTTGGCTACTTCAAACTTTTGGCAGCTCAGCGGTAAAATTGCATTTATCCAACAAAATAAACGCGAAAGTGCTGTTATTTATTGGGAAAAACAAGGCGTTAATCAAAAAATCACGGTAACAAATGTGCTTGGCATCACGCTATTTAAGCTAACGTCCGACGCCGACAAACATGTCATCGACGTAGATGGTAAAAGCTATCAAGGAAAAGACTTAGATAGTCTGTTGTTTGACTTAACACAGCTAGAATTTCCGGTTGAACCGATCGCTTATTGGATAAAAGCCCTGCCGTTTAGTGAAGATGATCAAATTGATGACAAAAATGGTTTGCCTAATATACTCATCGGGAATTATCACAGTAACCAATACAAGGTCACTTACAGCGGCTACAAAGCGTTTCAAGGTGTTCAAATGCCGACCAAAATATCGGTTAAACACCCTTCTAGTACAATCAAATTGAGCATCAATAAATGGGTGCTGTAACAGAAAAAAAGATGCCAAGTAGCATCACAGTAACAAGCCCAGCGAAACTAAATTTGTTTCTTCACATCGTCGGTCGCCGCGTTGATGGTTACCATAATTTAGAAACGCTGTTTCAGTTTCTCGACTATGGCGATCGCATAACCATCGCGGCAAACGCCTCGGGTAAAATCATCTTACAAACACCGATGCCAGGCGTTGCGCTTGAAGACAATTTAATTTACAAAGCCGCTACTGCTTTACAGCGTTATACCAAGACACAACATGGCTGCAATATATCAATAGAGAAAGTACTGCCGATGGGTGGCGGTTTAGGCGGAGGCTCATCAAATGCAGCCACAGTGCTATTGCTACTAAACAAACTTTGGCAAACTAATGTAACCACAGAAAAACTCGCTGATATTGGCTTATCTTTAGGTGCAGATGTACCGATTTTTGTACATGGCTTTTCCGCGTTTGCGCAAGGCGTTGGAGAGAAATTAACGCAAGTACATCCAAAAGAGTACTGGTACCTGATTTCAAAGCCAGACATCAGCATTAGTACTGCTGAGGTATTCACCGCAGAGCAACTACCGAGAAATTCCGCGTCTATCAATATAAACGACTATAATGATGACAACTTGTTTAGTGATTTCCATAATGATTGCCAAACTTATGTGGTAAATCACTATCCTAAGGTTGCCAATCTACTGGCTAGGTTGTTAGAATACGCGCCGTCGCGTATGACCGGCACAGGTGCTTGTATTTTTAGTTGTTTTAGCACAAAAGATGAAGCTTTAGCCGCAGCCAAACAGCTGCCAGATGACGTTGAATGCTTTGTTGCTAAAGGGGTGAATAATTCCCCCGTTACGACTGCACTTAGGTCGATATAAAATTAATGAAGGTTGGTAATATTTATTCACCAACCATATGTTTAAATGTCAAAAGTTTCTGAGGAACTGACAGTGCCTGACATGAAAATTTTTGCGGGTAACGCCACCCCTGAACTGGCTAAAAAAATCGCTGACCGTTTATACATCAGTTTAGGAGAAGCTAAAGTTGGTAGCTTTAGCGACGGCGAAATCAGTGTTGAGTTCACTGAGAATGTCCGTGGTGCAGACGTGTTTATTATTCAATCTACATGTGCACCAACTAACAATAACCTAATGGAACTTATTGTAATGATTGACGCATTACGTCGTGCGTCAGCGGGTCGTATTACAGCGGTTATGCCTTATTTTGGCTATGCTCGCCAAGACCGTCGTGTGCGTAGTGCACGTGTTCCAATTACCGCAAAAGTTGTAGCAGACTTCCTTTCTAGTGTCGGTGTCGACCGTGTACTAACGGTTGATTTACACGCGGAACAAATTCAAGGCTTCTTCGACGTACCTGTAGACAATGTATTCGGTACACCAATTCTTTTAGAAGATATGCTAGAGAAAAACTTAGACAACCCAGTGGTTGTTTCACCAGACATTGGTGGTGTTGTGCGTGCACGTGCCGTGGCCAAGCTGCTTGATGACGCTGATTTAGCGATTATCGATAAGCGTCGTCCTAAAGCCAATGTAGCGCAAGTTATGCACATTATCGGTGACGTTGAAGGTCGTGACTGTTTCATCGTTGACGATATGATTGATACGGGCGGTACCTTAGCAAAAGCGGCTGAAGCACTTAAAAGCGCTGGCGCAAGAAACGTATATGCGTATGCTACCCACCCTGTTTTATCAGGCAATGCAGCTGAAAACCTTAAAAACTCAGTGATTGATGAAATCATTGTGACAGATTCTATCCCGTTAACGCCTGAAATTAAGGCGCTAGGCAACGTTCGTCAGCTAACATTAAGTGGTATGTTATCTGAAGCGATTCGCAGAGTTTGTAACGAAGAATCTATTTCTGCCATGTTTAAGTAAACATAGCGCAAATAATTGTTTAAAAAACGGAGCATTATGCTCCGTTTTTTATTGGCTTTTATATAAGCGAAGTGTTACTATTGCGCGCCTTCAAAAAGACCTCGGTTTATTTTGAAGCAATGAACGTTGTTTTTGGTCGCAAAAAACAACCCTTTTTTAAACAAATTTAAAGAGAAATTATCATGTCTGATATTTTAAATTTGGATGCTGAAGTACGTACAGACCTAGGGAAAGGTGCGAGCCGCCGCCTACGTCACGCGAACAAAGTTCCAGCAATCCTTTACGGTGCAGGTCAAGAGCCTGTTTCTTTAACACTTGCGCACAACAAAGTTTTCCGTGCTCAAGAAGAAGAAGCATTTTACTCACAAGTTTTAACGCTTAACGTTGACGGCAAAGCTGTTGAAGTAATTGTTAAAGACATGCAACGTCACCCATTCAAGCCATTAGTAATGCACGTTGATTTCTTGCGCGTTGACGCGAAACAAGAAATTCACACTAACATCCCTGTGCATTTCGTTAATGAAGAAGCATTAAACAAAGCGGGTGCAGTTATTACTCACCACGTAAATGAAATCGAAGTAAGCTGTTTACCTAAGCACTTACCAGAGTTCATTGAAGTTGACCTTGCTGACGTTGAAGTTGGACAAACTCTTCACCTTACAGATGTTGCCCTTCCAAAAGGTGTTACATCAGTTGAGTTAGCTAAAGGTGAAAGCCACGACATCGCAATCGTTTCAGCTAATGCTCCTAAGGCATCTGCAAGCGAAGACACTGAGTCTGCAGACGATGCTGCTGGTGAAGAAGAAGCTACTGAAGAATAATTTAAGGACTAATCCTTAGATGACTATTCAGTTAGTTGTGGGGCTGGGTAATCCCGGCCCCGAATATTCAAAAACACGCCATAATGCTGGAGTTTGGTTCGTTGAAGAACTTGCTTCACGCTACAACATTTCTCTCAAACCTGAAAAAAAATATTCTGGCCTTTACGGTAAAGGCGATATTGGTGGTCAACTAGTCCACTTACTAATCCCTACTACGTTCATGAATCGCAGTGGGCAAGCAGTAGCGCCGTTAGCAAATTTTTATAAAATTTCGGTAGATAATATCCTCGTTGCACACGACGAATTGGATATGCCACCAGGTGTTTGTAAAATCAAGAAAGGCGGTGGTCATGGCGGCCACAATGGTTTAAGAGATATCATTGCCAGAATGGCAAATAACAAAGATTTTTATCGTCTGCGCATAGGCATAGACCATCCAGGTCACAAAGATAAAGTGACCGGGCATGTGCTGGGCAAAGCGCCGGCGAATGAACAAGTTAAAATCGATGAAGCTATCGATGAGGCAGTCCGCTGTTTTGACATTTGGCAAACAGATGACTTAAAGAAAGCGCAAAACCGATTACACTCGTTTAAAGCAAACTAACTAATTACGAAGCAGGTTAAAATTATGGGTTTTAAATGTGGCATTGTTGGCTTACCTAACGTCGGCAAATCAACACTATTCAATGCATTAACTAAAGCAGGCATTGAGGCAGCAAACTTTCCATTCTGTACAATTGAGCCAAACACAGGTGTTGTTCCTGTGCCAGATCCACGTTTAGACAAGTTAGCGAGCATCGTAAGTCCAGAACGCGTTATCGCAACAACGATGGAGTTTGTTGACATTGCGGGTCTTGTAGCAGGTGCTTCAAAAGGTGAAGGGCTTGGTAACAAGTTCTTAGCAAACATTCGTGAAACAGACGCTATTGGTCACGTTGTACGTTGTTTTGAAAACGAAAACATTGTTCACGTTGCTGGCCAAGTAAACCCTGCTGAAGACATTGATGTTATCAATACTGAACTTGCCTTAGCTGATATGGATACTGCTGAACGCGCTATCCAACGTCAAACTAAAAAGGCAAAAGGCGGCGACAAAGACGCTAAATTTGAGCTACCAGTATTAGAAAAGATTCTAAAACATGTAGAAGATGGCCATATGGTTCGCTCTTTAGACTTAAGCAAGGAAGAACTGGCAGCGGTTAAATACTTAAACTTCTTAACTGTGAAGCCAACAATGTATATAGCTAATGTCAACGATGATGGTTTTGAAAATAACCCGTACCTAGATCAAGTACGAGAAATCGCAGAAAAAGAAGGTGCAGTTGTTGTTCCAGTATGTGCTGAGATTGAAGGTGAGTTGTCTGAAATGGACGAAGAGGACCGTGAAATCTTTATGGAAGAAATGGGCCTTACGGAGCCAGGTTTAAACCGCGTGATCAACTCAGGTTACGGCTTACTTAACCTACAAACGTATTTCACTGCTGGTGTTAAAGAAGTACGTGCATGGACGGTTAAAATCAATGCGACAGCGCCACAAGCAGCTGGTGTTATCCATACTGACTTTGAGAAAGGCTTTATTCGTGCAGAAGTCGTATCTTATGACGACTTTGTAGAATTCAACGGTGAATCTGGCGCTAAGGAAGCCGGGAAATGGCGCTTAGAAGGTAAAGACTACCTTGTTAAAGACGGCGATGTAGTTCACTTTAGATTTAACGTTTAGGCGCTTACGCTAAGGCTTCGGGCTTCGGGCTTCGGGCTTCGGGCTTCGGGCTTCGGGCTTCGGGCTTCGGATGACAAAAAATGAAAAAGCCAGTTGATGCAAATCAGCTGGCTTTTTTGTATTTATAGCGCATCTTCGTAGAAAATGGCAATAACCCAAGGCGGTTCACCTCAGTTTTATTGACCTTTTATCACCATACCTCTGAAAGAGTAGATATCCGATTATTGGAATAATGAAGTTGGTTAGGCTCCATACAACCGCGTCCTTTGCTTGTGAAGCGTTTTTAACAATAATAATTGTAGGCACGATATAACAAATTAATAAGACCGGTAGAACGACTAAAACAAAGGTACCAACCATATCCGACATACACTACTCCTTTAGAATAAATATCAATAGTAGTATAGGCGTTTTTAAACAGAAAGGTTATTAGAGCTTTGCGCAAGCACGGAAACCGCTAATACCCAAAAGAGTCAGCGCGTCTAGAATAAAGTGTATTGGAAATTTGGAAGAAACAGTTTCAATTCTAAAATGGTACGGGAGGAGAGACTTGAACTCTCACGCCTCGCGGCACTGGAACCTAAATCCAGCGCGTCTACCAATTCCGCCACTCCCGCATTTTAGAAAGTATTGAAACTTAGAGGAAAATTGGCTGGGGTACAAGGATTTGAACCTTGGAATGACGGGATCAAAACCCGCTGCCTTACCGCTTGGCTATACCCCAACAAAATTCCTGGAATACATCGTTGAAATCACTTTTAGAAAAAGTGGCTGGGGTACAAGGATTTGAACCTTGGAATGACGGGATCAAAACCCGCTGCCTTACCGCTTGGCTATACCCCAACGATGATTTCTAGACCTTACTGAGAAATGGTACGGGAGGAGAGACTTGAACTCTCACGCCTCGCGGCACTGGAACCTAAATCCAGCGCGTCTACCAATTCCGCCACTCCCGCGCAAATTGATTGTAAATGGTGGCTACACCGGGATTTGAACCTGGGACCCCATCATTATGAGTGATGTGCTCTAACCAGCTGAGCTATGTAGCCATTTATCTTTACAATCTTGCCTCTCAGCAAGTGGCGCGTATTATGCAAATCTGTTTGTGATACGTCAACCGTTTTTTTATAAAAAAATGTCTTATTTTGTTTGTTTGCACAAGATGTATGCAATTTGTTTTAAAACTATGCGAAATGTACTGTTTTAGATCACTTTATTCGCTATAAACCACACGCATACTTTAATGCTTGTTCTTTTATTACTGGTGCTTTGTTTGCTATAGCCAACCCTGCATTGCGCAGCAACTTAACGACTCCTGATGGATGTTTAAAGCCAAAATAAAATGCATCCATCGCCGACATCATCAATAGATTATCCGTTCTGCGCGCGCGCTCGTAGCCTTTTAATACGTCCTTATTATCCCAAGGCTTACCTTCTGCAATTGCAGAAACTATATGTTCTACTAATGCTTTGACATCTTTAAAGCCAATGTTTACTCCCTGCCCCGCCAGTGGATTTATAGTGTGGGCGGCATCACCTAGCAATACCACACGCCCTTGACTATATCGGTTAGCGTGTCGCCTTGTTAGGGGGAAGGCACCTTTATCAATAACCGACACCTTACCTAGACGGCTAGGAAAGGTCGCTTCGACTGCATCAGTGAGTTGTTGATTATTCAATGACAATAGTTGTTTGATTTTATCCGGCGAATCATACCAAACGAGTGAGGCTTGGTTATGTTGCAGCGGAAGAAATGCCCTTGGCCCCTGTGGTGTCATATATTGCCAAGTGATATCTTGCTGTTCGTATTCTGTTTCAACATTGATCAACATAGCAGACTGCTGATAATCCCAGCCAGTAGTTCCAATGTTTGCTAACTGTCTAATTGTCGAATGGGCGCCGTCTGCAGCTAATAATAGCTTTGCGCTCATGTGCTCACTATTTGACAGCTGTATGTTGCATTGTTTGTTGTCCTGCACTAATGCGGTCACGGACTCACCAACAAACAGTTGAACATTATTGTGTCCTGATAGTTTTTGCCAAATCGCATGTTGAATCACATGATTTTCAATAATATGGCCCAAGTGCGGTTGAGAAATAGATGCTGCGTCAAATTCCGTATAACTATAGTCACTTTCCCAAATAGCTAACTTCCTATAAGGTGCATGTCGCTGAGACACAATGTGTTGCCAAACATCTAATTGTTTAAGCAATTGCTCAGAGCCAAGCGATATCGCCGAAACTCTTAAGTTGTATGGTGCAGAATCATCAACATGGCTAGGTTGCTGCTTTTCGATAACGGCAATAGTCAATCCTTGTTCTGCCAGCGACAGTGCTACTGAGGCACCAACCATGCCTCCTCCAACAACAATCACATCAAACTTTTGCATCTATATTCTCTGTAAGCTCTGCGAATATTCATTTTAGCTAAACTAGCAAAGGATAATCTAGCTATTTGTCACCTCATTGCTAATTGATTCAAAAGAGGTGAGTTGCGATTTTATATGCGACGCCAAGCGTAAAGTTACAATTAATAAAATAACCTGTGCTAAAAACATAACACTCTGAGCGTTTGTACAAAATGGTACAACCTTTAAAATTTTGTAAAAAAGGCTATATTAGCTATGGGCAATCGTGCTCCAAACAAAAGAAGGAAGAAAAATGGCAGCAAAAGAAAAAGTAATAGTTAATAATGAGTTAGCTTTGGTTTATGATTTCACCGAAAAACCAAATAAAACACAATTAAAAGCCCATGAAGACAGAGCTGTTGTGGCAAAGTTACGTGCTGACTTGGTATTACCGACGGACAAGATCCTAACTGTTGATATAGATTTTGATACTGACAGTGGCTACCATGGTAACGCCATGATAATAATGGACGATTTCGGTGTAGAACTACTCATTTCTGGCTTTGAAAGCAAATATGGTAAAGAGTACGCTGATAAAATACGTGAAGCATGGAATACAAAACAGTATCCAGACGATCCAAGAAAACCAACGTATATCATGGTGCAAAAACCAAAACATGAAGGGATATTACCGCAAGTCATTGTCGCCTGTGGCGGCAGAGGACATGACGATGATGATGATGACAAAGGCAAAACAATTACTAATATCTTTGAATAATCGTTTAAGTAAGCAAGTATTAACTTGCTTACTTCTTTCTTTTATTTCACTTCCGCTGCTCGCACAAGAGCATCAAATCATCAACCAGTTAAATAACGTTACAGACGTTAAGCAAGATAGCCAGGGTTATCTTTGGTTTAGTGGTATGCAGGGATTATCGCGTTACGACGGCAACAGCGTGATCACCTTTAATAACACGAATACCAACTGGCCTGCTCCTTTTGGCTGGACAAGAAGTATTAGCCACTACGACGACAAATTCTTAGTTGGCTCTGAAACAGATCAAGTTACCCTCTTCGACCCCATTACCGGTCAATCAAAACGAATTAACATAAACTCTGAAAATAACAGCATTGATCAAGCCATTGCACTGAATAACTCACTCTATTTGCGCGGTGAAAACCAATTACTAAAGCATGATTTGTCAACAAACCAGACCAAAGTCATATACTCTGGAGAGCGCATTCTTCAATTAATAATCTATCAACAAAGCGTCTACGCACGCCTGCCAAATGGCTTGCATAAGATTGAAAACGACCGCCTTATTCATGTTATCGACACCGATATTAAAACCACCATGAGTTTTAATAATCAGCTAGTAAGCTATAAACAAAACAATCTTGTTGTTATCGATGGCGACTATCAGATTCGTAATATACCTTTTGAAGAAAGAATAGAAACAGCCACCACTTCATATGATCAGAGTCGTATTTATGTTGTTACCGATAGCGGCATGATATTAGAGGTGGATAAACAATTTAATGTTAGTGCCTCAAAGTATCCAAATACCGAGTTGGTGCGCACTAAGTTCGCTTATCATGACTCTTCCAATGTATTGTGGTTATCCGGTAATCAGATGGTTAAAGCACTATCTGCGACAGATTTAACCAACCACAAAGCGATTCTAAACATTTCAGACAACCACAATGAATACACCTTTATTGGCGATGATTTAGTCATTGGCAGTTATGGTATCGGGCTACAGAACTACCCCAATAAAAACGCTGTATTTCCAGATAACATCAATGAAACGCTTTCAAGCCAAGCGCTGAGAGTGAGCAACTTGATGCATCACGGCGAATACCTCTATGTTGCAACATTTGAAGGTCTATGGCGCTATCACAAAACAAACAAGTCGATTGAAAAAGCGCCTATCGAAGATAACAACAAGTTACTTTTAAAACTGAAACATAAAGACAATAAGTTTTATGTTGCAACCAATTATGATGGTTTTTACGTGTATGATATCAATACCTTAAGTCCGTTAGCGCATTATCACAATGGCAATGGACTATATGAAAACCAAGTAATAGACGTGCTCCCCATTGATGACAAAAATGTATGGGTTGCATCACTGGACAAGATCAACATCGTTGATATGACCAATGACAGCATTCGCACCTTATCACCAAATTCGCAAAACAAAATCTTAGACTTAGTGCACATCGAGAACAAAGTTTACGCCGCGACAAAAGGTGATGGAGTTTTAGTATTTAACTTACAAGGCGAGCAGATTGATCAGTTAGTGCCTGGAGTCGACTTTAGTGGCGCGACTAACATCAATGGTAGCGTATGGGCATCATCGCGATCCGGGCTCTATCAAATAGATGTTAATACTAACGAAGCAACGTTAAAACCGAACACGCAACAGTACAAATTTGTTGGAACCCCTTTTTATAAAAACAATAAGTTGTATGCCCCTCATTTAGAGGGTGTATTAGAGGTACCAGTTACCGAACAATCTCGTTTTCATCCAAACGTAAAAATCAGCCAAGTCAATGTTTCTGGCACTGACCAATTGTATTCAGACCTAATTGAAGTCAGTTCACCAAAAGACATTATTACACTTCAATTGGCCAGCCTAGACTATCGACGAGGCCATAAAAAGCTTTACAGATATCGGATTAACGGCGGGCAGTGGAACGATGCAGGCAGTGACGCTCTAATTCTAACAGGCCTCAATTCTGGCTTTTATGAGGTAGAGCTTAATGCTACTAATAGTCTTGGCCAATGGAGTAACGACCATGAATTTATCAACATTAATGTGGCTTACCCTTGGTACCTTACGCCAACACTAAGAATTATTTATGTTTTTGTTGCCTTAGTCATCGTGCTTTATGTTGGCTGGTTGCTGCATTTAAGACGTCGAAGTTTGCATCAAATAACCCAAATCATGTCTGCAGATCTTAAATCGCGTGGTAAAACAGCGTTAGAGATTGACCAATTGTTATCGCAACTAGAAAGCAAGTTAGTGACGTTATCGCAGAACAACCCAAATATCGAAATAGAAGAGTTGACTGATCTGATCAAGATGGGACAACAAACGATCAGTAACGAAAATAACGATGCTAACCCAAGATACCTTTATGGCGAAACGTTGCACGCTGGCTTACCTTATTTAGCCGACTATATGCAAAAACGCTATGATGCTATCGTGCAGATAGATTTATCCTTTGACGATGCTCAAATTGACCATGTCGTTCATAGTGATATTTACAAATTGATTCATGAGGCGATCACCTCTGCTGTGCTCGCTAAGAAAGCCAATATGTTCTCAGTAAAAATACATGAGTTTAATCAAAAGTTATGGCTAACGATTAGCGCAAACAGCGAAATATTTGCCGAATATGATAGTCGTATTAACATGAACGTCGCCATGTATTACATTCGCCAAATTGCCAAAAAGTACAACGCAGCGGTTAACACGCATTTAAGCGCTGATAACGAAAGTCAGCTAAATTTGAGCATTCCGCTAATGCTACTTGATGACCTAGAGTTCCAGCAGGAAGAAAACAACTAACCCCCTTTTGTACCCATCAATTTACTTAATACAACTAGCGAATAACCGCGCTTTGATTTAAGCGCGGTAAAATTGCCATCAACGCCAATTCAGAGTAAAATACCGCCCCTTTTTTCACTTTATTGAATTTAACGTCGGATACACACTGAATGAGTAAAAAGCTGTACATCAAAACTTGGGGCTGTCAAATGAACGAGTACGACTCGCAAAAAATGGCAGAACTATTAGATTCTACTCACGGATATGCTTTAGCAGAAGAAGCTGAAGATGCTGATGTTATTTTGTTGAATACCTGTTCAATTCGCGAAAAAGCGCAAGAAAAAGTATTCCACCAGCTTGGCCGTTGGAAAACGCTAAAAGATAAGAACCCTGATCTTGTTATCGGTGTTGGTGGTTGTGTTGCTTCACAAGAGGGCGACGCCATTAGAGCTCGTGCCCCGTTTGTAGACATGGTATTTGGACCACAAACCTTGCATCGCCTTCCTGAAATGATTCAAACGGTTACCGGTGATAAAGCGCCAATCGTTGATGTAAGTTTTCCAGAAATTGAAAAGTTTGACCGTTTACCTGAACCAACAGCAGAAGGTCCAACAGCGTTTGTTTCTATTATGGAAGGTTGCAGTAAATACTGTACTTTCTGTGTTGTACCATATACTCGTGGTGAAGAAGTTAGCCGTCCACTCGATGACGTACTTTACGAGATCGCGCAACTTGCAGAGCAAGGCGTTCGTGAAGTGAACTTACTTGGTCAAAACGTTAATGCTTACCGCGGTGACACGCACGACGGTGGCATTTGTCGTTTTTCTGAATTACTAAGACTTGTCGCGACAATCGATGGTATCGACCGTATCCGTTATACCACTTCGCACCCTGTTGAATTTACTGACGACATTATTGAAGTGTACAAAGATGTACCGGAATTGGTGAGCCATTTGCACCTACCTGTTCAAACAGGTAGTGACCGAATTCTTACCCACATGAAGCGCGGTCATACGGCACTTGAGTACAAGTCGCAAATCAGAAAGTTAAGAAAAGCTCGTCCTGATATTTGTATGTCGTCTGATTTTATTGTTGGTTTCCCAGGTGAAAGTGACGAAGATTTTGAGCAAACAATGGACTTAATCAAAGCGATTGATTTCGACCTTAGCTTCAGCTTTATCTACAGCGCGCGTCCTGGTACTCCTGCGGCAGATTTGCCTGACGATATTAGCGATGAAACAAAGAAACAGCGTTTACAAATTCTACAAGATAGAATCAACACGCAAGCGCTTAGAATCGCTCGCCAAATGCTAGGTACAGAGCAACGTATCTTAGTTGAAGGTCCGTCAAAGAAAAATCCGATGGAGCTTAGAGGACGTACAGAAAACAACCGTATCGTAAATTTTGAAGCGCCACACACCGTTATAGGACAGTTTGTCGACGTTGAAATTACAGACGTTTATGCAAATTCATTGCGCGGCAAATTGGTACGCACCGAGGGTGAAATGGGGCTACGTGTTGCTCACTCTCCTGCCGATATTATGGCAAATAGCCACCATGCACCAGGCAGCGCTGCTAGCAATGCAGACGAGCTAGGTGTTGCAACTTTTACGCCTTAAGGACATATTCTTTTGACAACCGAAAACAGTCATACTTTTTTACTAGAGCCCGCTGACAATGACCGCCAAGTTAACCTGTGTGGTCCGATGGATGATAATTTAAAGTCTATTGAACGACGTTTAGGCGTTGAGCTGAGTTATCGTGGCAACGAATTTAAAATCGTTGGCCAAGAAAACAACCGACTCGCCGTTGAAAAGTTGTTGAAAGATCTTTATGTCGAAACAGCGACAGTGCGCGGCAAATCAAAAGATATATCTGCCGATATGGTCCATCTTGCAATTCTTGAAGCTAACGTGCTCGAACAAGAGCCGACAAGCGTTGATGTTGATTATGAGCAAATGGTGACCATTAAAACCAAACGTGGTGTGGTAAAACCGCGCAATAAAAATCAACACGCGTATGTTCAAAATGTACTGACCAACGACATTAGCTTTGGTATTGGCCCTGCTGGTACAGGTAAAACCTACTTGGCAGTAGCCTGTGCAGTTGACGCATTAGAGCGACAAGAAGTTCGCCGTATCCTGTTAACACGACCTGCGGTTGAAGCGGGCGAAAAACTTGGCTTTTTGCCGGGTGATTTGTCACAAAAAGTAGACCCTTACCTGCGCCCTCTTTATGACGCCTTATTTGAAATGCTTGGCTTTGAAAAAGTTGAAAAGCTCATAGAGCGCAACGTTATAGAAATTGCACCGCTTGCTTACATGCGTGGCCGTACGCTAAACGACGCCTTTATTATTCTTGATGAAAGTCAAAACACCACGGTAGAACAAATGAAAATGTTTCTTACCCGAATAGGCTTTAACTCAAGAGCAGTTATCACCGGTGACGTGACACAGGTTGATTTACCTCGTGGTCAAAAATCAGGGTTAAGACATGCAATAGAAGTATTAGAAGATATTTCGGGTATAAGTTTTAACTTTTTCATGTCTAAAGATGTGGTGCGCCACCCTGTTGTGGCGCGTATCGTTGATGCATATGACAAACATGAACAACGTATCAACAAACTAAAAATAGAAAAAGCAAAAGCAAAGGCGGCAGCACAAGCCGAAGCTGACGATAAAAAACCTGCTGATAAAAATGACGACTATCACGCTTGATATCCAGCGCGCGATAAATGATGACACTTTGCCGACTGATGACGCATTCAATCAGTGGGCAAAGGCTGCTCTTGCTCCTTATAACAAAGATTTTGAACTGACCATTCGCATTGTCGATGTGGCAGAAAGTCAGCAGTTAAATTCGCAATACCGTGGTAAAGACAAGCCAACTAACGTACTTTCGTTCCCATTTGAGGTGCCTGACGGCATTGAACTTGATCTACTTGGCGACCTTATTATTTGTGCCGACGTTGTCAGCCAAGAAGCAAAGCAGCAAAACAAATCACTTAATGCCCATTGGGCACACATGGTTGTACATGGTTGCCTGCACTTACTGGGTTTTGATCATATCGAAGACGCAGAAGCAGAAGAAATGGAAGCATTAGAGATAGACATCCTTGCAAAACTCGGCTTTAATAACCCCTATCAACTTTAAAAATTGGACGTAAAAACAGCTCTATGAGCGAAGACAACCCTCACTCTAGCAACGGTTCTTCAACGAAAGGATTTTGGTCAAAAGTAGTACACGCCTTCACCGGAGAACCGCAAAATAAAGAAGAATTGGTCGAAGTATTAAACGATGCCGAAGACCGAGATCTAATCAACCCTGAAACCAAACAAATGATTGAAGGGGTGTTAGAAGTTACCGACATGCGCGTGCGCGATATTATGATCCCTCGTTCGCAAATGGTAACTATCGATATCAACGCCACGCTTGATGATATTTTACCTGTTATTCTAGAATCAGGTCATTCACGATTTCCTGTTGTTAATGAAGATGTCGACCATATCGAGGGCATCTTGCTAGCAAAAGACTTACTTGCTTATGGTTTTAATCAAACACAACAGCCTTGTGAAATAAGTGATGTTATTCGCCCAGCTATAATCGTTCCTGAAAGTAAAAAAGTAGAACCTCTGTTAAAGGAGTTTCGAGAGCAACGCTATCACATGGCAGTTGTTGTCGATGAATACGGCGGAGTGTCTGGTCTTGTGACCATTGAAGATATTCTAGAGCTTATTGTCGGTGAAATAGAAGATGAAACCGATGATGAGTTAGAGCAAGATATAAAACATCTTGCGGCAAATGTGTATCAAGTAAATGCATTAACCGAATTAGAAGACTTTAATGCCTACTTCGCCACTAGCTTTAATGAAGAAAGTGCCGATACTATTGGTGGCATTGTATTGCACCAGTTCAATCACTTGCCTAAAAAAGGTGAATGTTTGGAATTAGATGGCTTTGAATTTAAGGTGACAGGTAGCGATAGCCGTCGCATTCAAACCCTTCAAGTAACAACACCAAAAGACTATACAGTTGTAGGAAAAGCTAACGACTAAATATGGCAACATCATTTCGCAGTTTTCTAAACAAGATTAAACTCTCAAAAGTAAATACGATCAGCTTAATTTGTGGCTGGTTAATGGTATTTGCCTACGCACCTTTTAATCTTTGGATACTGCCGCTGATATTGCTACCCATCTGGCTATATCATTTAGTAGATTTACCCACAAAGGAAGCGGCAAGAAGCGGCTTCTTTTTTGGTCTTGGCTGGTTCACTGCCGGCATCAGTTGGGTGCATGTCAGCATTGAACGCTTTGGCGGTATGCCACTGGCAGTTTCTTTGCTATTGATGTTATTGCTTTGTGCCTATCTTGCCTTATACCCAATGTTGGCAGCCTATCTATCTGCAAAATTAACCAAGCAAAAGCGCAGCAATCTTTGGCTTTTACCTGTAACTTGGTATGGCGCTGAGTTTCTAAGAGCACATCTGTTGACTGGCTTTCCCTGGTTGTCGCTTGGATATAGCCAAATTAACAGCCCGTTAAAGCACTACGCCCCTTTTATTGGTGAAACAGGTATAACTGCTCTGATGCTAATTGCCAGTATTGCCATTGTCGCTTTTGTTAAAAAAGAGTCGGTTAAACAGCACGTATCTGTTTTGGCTGGGGTATTTGTTGTAGCCCTTATTTTAAGCTATTTAACGCCGATTAAAAAATCAGATGAAACCGTATCAGTCGCTTTGGTGCAAGGAAATATCAAGCAAGAAATCAAATGGGACAAAGCGCAGGAAATTCCCACCATGCTGCGTTACTTAGAACTTACGCGAAAGCACTACCCTATTGATATCGCCATTTGGCCAGAATCTGCGTTAGCGACATTAGAGGGTAGCGCAAGTAGCCAACAGTTTTTAGATTTAGCCAATAGCTCAGCATCTATAAATGAAGCAGCCATCATAACAGGTATCATTAACTACAATTTTGAAACCCGTGAATACTTCAATCGTTTGCTGGTACTGGGTAAACAAGAAAGCGACAGCGGTTATTACTATGGTAGTAGTAATAAATACGACAAGAATCATTTGTTACCAATTGGCGAATTTGTACCATTTGAAGATCTACTCAGGCCACTAGCACCGTTTTTCAACTTACCTATGTCTTCTTTTACGCGCGGTGATTATGTGCAGCCTAACCTAAGCGCCAATGGGTTAAATTTTCTATCGCTGATCTGTTTTGAAATTGCCTTTCCAAAGCAACTTGCTGCCAACTTTCAACGCGATACAGATTTTATCTTAACCGTTAGTAATGATGCCTGGTTTGGCGCTTCTCATGGTCCAGATCAGCATTTAGAAATCGCACAAATGCGTGCGCTTGAATTCGGTCGACCTGTTCTGCGAGCCACTAATAACGGTTTAACAGCGGTTGCCGAAAGCAACGGTGAAATTTTTGCCATTGCACCTCAGTTTGAAGAAGCGGTGCTTAAAGTAGATGTTGCTAAATCTGTCGGTATAACCCCATACAGTCGCTTCGGTGAATGGCTGAACCTTCTTTGGTTAGCACTTTTCTCTCTTGTACTTTGGCTAAGAAATAAAAAGAGCAATTAGCGTTACTCTCGTTTATAGTGAAACTATACATGCACTTTAAA
Source organism: Thalassotalea agarivorans (assembly GCF_030295955.1). Classification (NCBI taxonomy): domain Bacteria; kingdom Pseudomonadati; phylum Pseudomonadota; class Gammaproteobacteria; order Alteromonadales; family Colwelliaceae; genus Thalassotalea; species Thalassotalea agarivorans. The sequence goes on along the minus strand of NZ_AP027363.1, from coordinate 1,254,079 downwards.
CGACGATAAACAATGATAAAAAAGCTTCTTCTGCTACTGTGTTTCATACCGTTTGCCCACGCAAAAACAACGCTAATCTATAACGTTAATGGCTATACCTTCGAGCAAGGAAAGCTAGTCCAATTTCATGCGATAAAGTTTAGTGACGATACTATTGATCAAATTTATTTTAAGCATCAGGCTTTGCCTAAAGATACAACAATAGAAAAAATCGATGGTAAAGGGCAAACCATGCTACCTGGTCTTATAGATGCTCATGGCCACGTGCTAGGTTATGGTGAGTCTTTACAATATGCGAACTTAATGGGCGCTAAGTCAGAACAAGAAGCCGTCGACATCGTAACAGCGTTTGCCAGTGAAAAAAGCGATACAGCTTGGGTAAAAGGTCGTGGTTGGAATCAAGTACTTTGGCCAAGCAAACAGTTCCCAAGCAAAGCCTTGCTCGATGAAAAATTTCCCAATACGCCAGTATGGCTTGAACGCGTTGATGGTCACGCTGGATGGGCTAACAGCAAGGCGCTAAGCATTGCTGGTATTACTAAAACAACAATTAGCCCCGCTGGTGGCGAAATTATAAAAGACAAAAATGGCGAGCCTACCGGCGTGCTGATAGACAATGCCATGGATATGGTCAAACAATACATACCTAAAATGGACCTTGCCGATATCGCCGATATTCTGCAACAGTCAATGCAGAGTTTAGCCTCTGTAGGCTTAACCAGTGTCCACGATGCAGGTATATCAAAGGCAGAACTGGAAGCGTACAAGTTCCTCGAGCTAAATGGCAAAATGCCAATAAGAATATATGCCATGGTGCACGTTAACGAACCACAATGGCAACAAATCGTCGAAAAAGGTCCAATTCATACTAAAGACGATATGTTTACCTTGGCGGCTATTAAAATACAAGCCGATGGCGCTCTAGGAAGCCGAGGAGCGGCTTTACACGCCCCATATAGCGATCAACACGATACGACAGGTCTTTTGCTGCAATCGCCGCAAACAACCCATAAAATGGCATTGGCGGCTATGTTAGCGGGATTCCAAGTCAATATTCACGCCATCGGCGATAAAGCCAATACTCTGGTGCTCGATGTCTTCGAGCAGCAAATCAAAGCTACCAATTCTGCCCACTTGCGACATCGCAATGAACATGCGCAAGTCGTTAGGCCAGAAGAAATTAAACGCTTCAATGCCCTTAATGTGATTGCTTCTATTCAACCAACGCATGCTACTAGCGATAAAAACATGGCATTGGACAGATTAGGTGCAGAAAGATTAAAAGGTGCTTATGCATGGCGAACCTTGTTAAATAATGGTGCTAGAATTGCCGCGGGCAGTGACTTTCCTGTAGAGCCGCCACATCCTTTTTATGGCATACATGCCGCCGTAACGCGCCAAGACAGAGACAATCAACCTGAACAAGGCTGGATAAGTGAAGAAAGATTAACGTTGGAAGAGGCGTTTAAGGCTTTTACAGTAGATGCCGCTTATGCCGCAAACCAAGATACATTAATAGGCACTTTAACGCCGGGTAAAAAAGCAGATTTTATTATGCTAGAGCAAGATCTTTTTACACAAGAACCAAGTAGCATTTGGAAAAATGAAATCCATGCTACCTGGGTCAATGGAAAGAAGGTTTTTCAACGTAAACCTTAAACTTTTTCTGCACGCACCAAATAGCCCTGTAATTTGTCGTCTGCAGTTACAGGGTCTATCCCTAACAGCTTTAGACCACTTTCTTTAATTAACATCGCCAGCTCTTCTTCTGTTCTTGCCGCGGCGACTTGTTGTTTACTGCGCTCACAGCCATTAGCTGCGTCATTGCCGATTTGTGCTATGTGATTTAGCATTGCGCCTTGTTCATACTGACCATTTTTCAATAACATACAGGTATGAGCGATAGGCTGAATATATTGTTCAAACCAATCGAGATGATGTGGGGTTTGACACTCGTTTTTAACCGTCATTAACGCTTGAAAGAGAGGTTTTAGCGCCTCAGCCGAGTTTTTTTGTGCTGCTACATCACGCATAGTATTTATGGCATTTGTAGCCTTAAACATTGCTTTGTAAACATCGATGCCTGCAGAGGAATGCTCTGTCACTTCTGCCAACGCTGCATGGGTAATACAGATGAATTGCCCACTGTCTTTTAATACTCTTTGCACTTCCTTAAGCGATGCTGACATATTGCTATACTCAATTGCATAGTTTGAAATAGCTAATGAAAATTTTGCATCCTCAAACGGCAGTGATTCAGCTGGCGTATTAGGGTAAAAATCGATTTGTTTTAATACATTAGTTATTTCTGCATTGAAGCCCTGCTCCAATGGAGAAATATTTGCTTGGTCTATTGCACTCACATTCGAAGCACCAAGCTTTGACACACACAAAAAAGGCAATACGCCATTGCCTGTACCTATATCTAGAATGGCTACATCTGCAGCGTTTTTTGTCGGAAAAACATGACTTAGTGCGTTAAGCCAGATATCGACTAACGCAGTTGGAAGTCCAAGTGTTGATTGTTCTTTGCCAAACGTACCCAAACTGCCTGCATTTTGCCAAAAGCTGTCCCATGGATTGTTGTTTGCATTGTGCATACGACATTGTGCTCTTTGTAATGTTTACAGATAGCGCTAAAAATTCTCTGTACTAACAGAAATTTAATACTAGCGAAGGACTATCTATATCGTTGAAGACTCTTTTTTAAGTTGAAGACTCTTATCTAAGCTGAAGACTCTTCTTAAGGTTGAAGACTATGTTATAAATCAAAGGAAATAAAAAAGCGAACCCTAAGGTTCGCTTTTTCTCACACTATATTAATCTTAGAAAGATTGAGTGTAACGGAAGTAAGTGATACGACCGTAACCGTTGTATAGGTTAAAGTTGTATGGACGACCGTCATATTCGTATAGTGGTGGCTCGTTACCGCCAACGTTTTGCATACCTACAGTGATCTTACCATCCCACATAGCGTTGTATGTAGCTTGGATGTCATGTGTAGTCCATGATGGGATCTTACCGTAGTGAGTACCATCTGCATAACCTTCAGCTACACTGTGTACGTAGTTGATGTTCCATGCAAACTCAAAGTCACTGATTGTGTATGAGTTAGAGATAGTGATACGTGAACGTGGTAAATCAGGGTCTTTAACGAAGCTACGACCACCGTCAACACTGTAATCGAACGTGTTTGACATTTGGAAGTTAGAACGTAAGTCACCACCGAATAGGTCTTCGAAGTAGAACTGTGCGTTGATGTCCATACCTGAAGTATCTAATGTACCTTCGTTACCGTAACCTTGAGTGATGTTAGTGATTGCACCAGTAGCTGGGTCACGAGTTACACCAAGACCAGATGGGATTGGGTCACCTGCTTGCTCACGACGAACTAGTTCGTTCGCGTCGAAGAAGTTGATACGGTTATCGATTGAGATGCTGTAAGTATCAACTGAGATGTTGAACCAATCTAACGGAGCGTATACAACACCTAAAGAGTATTGAGATGATGTCTCTGACTCTAGGTTAGGGTTAGCAGTACGAGTACCGTTGATTTGTACAGAACAGTTCTCTGGTTGACCTTGAGCTAAACAAGTAGCAGGGTCATTTACAGAGTCAGCTGAGAAAGAATCTTTTTGAGTTAAGATATCTAAACCAGGAGCACGGAAACCTTGACCGTATGAAGCACGGATAGTTAATACGTCTTCAATTGCAGCCCACTTAACACCTACTTGTGGTGAGAAGTCAGAACCAGCGTCTGAGTAGCTATCGTAACGACCTTTAACAGAAACTTCTAAGCTATCCATTACTGGGAATAGAGTTTCGAAGTATGCAGCTTTTGCAGTACGGTCACCACCAGCAGAGTTACCTGCTGAACCACCGATTTGACCCGCTTCTGAAAGTGAATCGTATTGGTCAGTGTATTCTTCAGTACGGTACTCAGCACCAATTACTAATTGTGCGTCGCCACCAGCCATTTCGAATAATGGTAGTGAGTATGAAGCATAGATTTCGTCTTGGTTGAACTCAGAAATACGAGAAATAGTCGCTTTCATTGCGTTCAATACGTCATCTGGGTTAGCACTTGGGTTTTGTAGATCGTAAGTACCGTCAGCGATGTATGCTTCAGCAGTAGTACGAACTAAGAAGTTCTTACCGATGTCATAAGTTTTTGACTTAGTGCGACGGATACCGAAGTCTAAGTATTGGTCAGCAACGATTTCACCAGTGAAACCCATTACGATGTCTTTTACTTCAGCATCGATGTTGCTATCACGATTACCTAGAGCATCGAAACGGTGCCACCAGTAAACTTCACGGTTATCACCAAACGCTGGGTCATACATAGCGCTTGCTGGGTTAGTTGGGTTGTTCGGGCTGTCAGCAGCTAGAGCGTTACCAGTGTAGTAGTTTGAATCTGGAACTGGTGCATAACGACCGAAAGATGAAGAGCTTGAGTAGCTTGAGTTAACAAACATTTCCCACTCGTCATTGATTTGGTGATTTACGTTAGCGAATAACGAAAGGTTACCTGTAGACGCTTCATCAGCAGCAACTAAAGAGAAGTTGTATGCACAACGCTCTGCAACGCCAGCTGAGTTAGGGATACCCGTTGAGTTAGGGATTAGGTAGAAAGCTTCGTTATCAGTACAACCACCTGGTAAAGCTGTCCAGTTGAATGCGTTTGTATCAGTGAAAGAGTTACCGAATACAGATGCACCTGGCTCATACCATGGGAAGTCACGTTGGAAAATGATGTCACGTTTGTTCCAAGAAACACCCGCTAATACTGAAGTAGTGTCAGAGTTAGTACCGAATACTACTGAACCTTCTTCACGGTCACCACCTTCGTGCTCGATTTGACCTTGACCGAATTTAACTTCAACACCTTCGTAGTCTTTACGAGTGATGATGTTAACAACACCACCGATTGCGTCAGAACCGTAAACAGCTGAAGCACCGTCAGTTAAGATTTCAACACGCTCAACAGCAGCCATAGGGATAGTACTTAAATCTTGTGTACCACCAGTTGAAGGCGACTTAGCAAGACGACGGCCATCTAAAAGAACTAGAGTACGGTCAGCACCGATACCACGTAAGTTGATTTGAGATACACCTTGAGCTGATGAACCAGACTGAGGACGGAAAGAACCAGCACTGTTAAACGTAGTGTTACGTAGTAAGTCAGCAACTGAAGTTTCACCTGATAATTCGATTTGAGCACGATCGATTACAGTAACTGGAAGTGCGCCTTCCATATCAGTACGCTTGATACGAGAACCCGTAACTTGGATTTTTTCTACTTCTTCTTCAGCTGAAGCTTCTGTAGCAGCTTCTTCAGCAGCAAAAGTAGAAGTTGTTAGTGCCGCAGCACCAAACATCATAGCTAAGCGCACAGACTTAGCGATTTTGCTTTGATTATACATTTTTACTCCCTGGACCACTTTATGTGATTCATTTTTTTAAAAGTTTCGAAGCTATATTGCTCCGTTTTTAAAACTTATATTCGTTTTACGTGAAGCTTTTGTAAAACGAGCAACGCAACGATGTTAAACGCAATAGATAGCTACGGTCAACACCAACACTTACTAAAAGAAAAATATTTTCACACTGTGTTACATTTGGTTACATTCATTAGACTGACTACTCTAGAATTACCCCATTAAAAAACAACAACTTACGGCAGAAACTCGTTTTTACATAGCTGTAACACTTTTTAGAAAAAATAAATTCTTTTTTCAGTATTTTTACAATTTCCGTCCAGTTTTATGTACAACTGTATAATTTTTACACGCAATTCAGATACATACTTGAGTAAACACGGTTAAAAAACAAACAAAACTTGTAACTAATATGGTGCTAAAAACTCACTTTAACTAAGACGAACAGCACGAATTTACTGTCTTTTTTGATTGCGCTTTCTGTTTTCATTCTGCACAAGTAAACTAATACTTAAATAATCAGTTAATTCAACATTTTAAGGAAGCGCTATGAAAACCTTACTTATTACCTTATTGGTTTTATTCAGTACGAGTGCTGTATCAAGCGAGACAACAGGCGTTGTGCATGTGGGTAACAAATCTGTCACTTTGTTAGGAAATCAACAAGATGTCGGTGATAAGGCACCTGATTTTAAGGTTATTGACGACAGCTTTAATGCTAAGACATTGCAAGACTATAAAGGCAAAATTCTACTTATTTCAGCCGTACCAAGTTTAGACACCGGCGTATGCTCTATGCAAACAAAGCGTTTTAACGATGAAGTCAGTAAATTTAATGAGCGTGTTGTGATGCTTTCAATTTCAACCGACCTTCCCTTTGCACAAAAGCGATTTTGCAAAACAGAAAAGATAGAGCACATTAAGGTGTTATCTGACAGTGTTTGGCGAGATTTTGGTATGCAATATGGACTATTGATAAAAGATATGGGGCTGCTTGCACGTGCGATCTTCATTATCGACAGTGATGGCACTATTGCTTACAAAGAAGTTGTTAGTGAACTTTCTAACCACCCGGACTACTCTGCAGCCCTATCAACACTGGCTGCTATGTCGTCTGATGGACAAAAATCTGCACTTTCTCAAAAATAACCCTTGAATTGTATTTTTCATACCCCATATATCTATTGAGGTCGCCGAAGACGGGGCCTCGCAAACCGCTCGTCCAATTGGAGAGCACATGATTAACATATTGCTATATATAGGATATGAACAATGAGAACTATGACAGATTTTTCACCACTATACCGTTCGTTTATTGGTTTTGACCACTTAGCTGGTTTAATAGACAAGGCATCACGTGCCGACAAACAATCATCTTACCCTCCATACAATGTAGAATTGTTGGCAGAGGACAAATACAGAATTACTATGGCTGTTGCTGGTTTTGCTGAAGCAGAGTTAGATATTCAGTCAGAACAAAACACCCTCGTCGTTAAAGGCACCAAAGGTGCGAAAGACGAGAAAGCAGCTGAAAGAACATTTTTACACCAAGGTATTGCCGATCGAAGCTTTGAACGCAAGTTTCAATTAGGCGACCACGTTAAAGTGGTTGGTGCATACATGGAGAATGGTTTATTGCATATCGATTTGGAACGTGAAATTCCAGAAGCATTAAAACCAAGAAAAATTGCGATTAATGGTAAAAGCCTGTTAGAAGGCTAATCGCAACACTCCCTCTCCCTAGACACACGAAGCCTCCTTTTTAGGAGGCTTTTTTTATGTGCTCAGTCACAGCATTAAAAACTGGGACAGGATTGTCCAATGGTGCCATATGGCCACCTGGCAATTCTTCAACGCTCGCCTCGTCAAACATGCTTGCGATATGATCCACTAAAAAGCGACTTAAATGCGGGCTATTGCTCCCTTTCATCAATAACACAGGCGCAGCAATCTCAGACAATTCTGCAACACCGTATGTTTCGCCATTAAGGCTTTGTGAATCTAATCGCACTTTGTTCATGTCTTCACTCATCGCTATTTGTAGCTTTTGAGGTAGCCCATCGAAAAACCCTTTGCGATTCCAAAAATCGGTAAAAGTGCGTGCTGCTTGCACATTATCTAGCGAAAGTAGCTGCTGTGAAAATTGATTGGATATCGCGGCTTCTTCACTGTCTTGTGGCAGCAAATGAAAGGCAACGGGTTCAAACAAAGAAAGCGATAACACTTTTTCTGCGTGCAGTGTAGCAAGCTTAAGCGCTAATGCGCCGCCGCAAGAATGACCAACAATATGAAAAGGTCTGTCTTGTATTACCTCTTTAAACAGAGGTGCTAGACGAGCTATTTCAATGTTGAAAGAAAACGGATCCAGATCTGGCGCTTGCGGCGCTTTGCCATATCCGTACATATCGACGTTGATACAGGTGTACGACTGACTCAATTGTTTTGCGAGAAAATGCCATTGCTTAGCACTAGATAACGAACTGTGAAAAAATAAAACGATGGGCCCCTGCCCTGATACTTCAATACCTTGCATATACTACTCTTACTGCTAAACGGTTAATACGATAGGTCAAACATAATATCTGATAAATTAGGCACCCAACCATACTGCTTCATAGCAATACGACCATTTATCACTTCCACACCTTCAGCTAATAAGGTTTGCCGCTGCAGCTCAAAGGCATCGCTGCCTGTAGCAAAGGATATTTTTCCTTGAGCATTGACAATACGATGCCATGGTACTGATACGTCGGGTCGAATATGTTTGGATTGCTTTAGTGCTCTACTGACAAAACGCGCCCTACCTGGCAAACCAGCTAAATCAGCCACTTGGCCGTAACTGGCTACCTTACCTTTTGGCACGCGTAATACAACATCGATAATGCGAAAGGCCTTTGACTTTTCTACCAAGGTAAAATGTCACCATTGGAATGTCTAAAAACACCACTATCGTCCATCGACTGCTTGTCAATCAAGCCAAACAATCTCGATGCACATTCAGTTGCAGAAATATCGCCACGGCCACCGACCATATCGGTTTGCACGTAGCCTGGGTGATATATCCCTACACTTATATCTTGGGCTGATAAATCTTTGCTCAGCGACATTGCCGCCGCATTAAGCGCAGCCTTCGACATACGATAGCCATAACGACCACCAGAACCATTATCAGCAATAGATCCCATGCGGGAGGTAATGAGCGCGATTTTGCCGCTCGCTGCGAAATGGTTTTGCAACTTGTCTATCATGTTAAGTGGCGCAAGTGCATTAACCTCAAATTGCTCTCGAATAGAAGACAGGTTTAGTGCGCCAAGCGATTCATCGCGTAAGATGCCAGCATTACAAATTACAATATCAAAGCTCTGCCCATTACAACGCTGCTTTAGTTGTTCAAGCGCTTCGTCATAAGATACGTCAATACCGTCAATCACATTGACACCTAAGGCATCTAGCGCAGCGCTGCTTTGTCTGCACACGGCAAAAACAGTATCTTGGTTGTCGACAAATTGCTTGGTTAACGCTAATCCTATACCGCGATTAGCACCGGTAATAAGTACATTTGCCACGATTATTTCCCTAAGGTTTTTGCATAGTTTCTAGCGCGTTCTAAATCTTGTGGGGTATCCACACCTTCTACAGGCAAGCGCGAGGAAGCAACATCAACATGAATTTTCTCGCCTTGATACAACACCCGTAATTGCTCAAGTGATTCAATTTGCTCTAACTGACTTGCTGGCCATTGAATATATTGTTTGATAAAGCCAGCTCGGTAGGCATAAATACCAATATGTCGCAAATACCAATCGCCGATAACATTTTCTTTGCCTTCAACAAGAAAGCGCTGCCTGTCATAGGGAATTGTCGCTCGGCTAAAATAAAGCGCGTAGCCTAATTTGTCGGTTAAAACTTTCACGGCATTAGGGTTAAAAGCCTCTTCAGCACTGTCGATTGAAACCGCCAGCGTCGCCATTTTCGCTTGCGACTGTCCCGCTAAGTTTTTAGCCACTTGCGCTATATTTGCAGCGGGAATAAAAGGTTCATCACCTTGCACATTAACCACAACCGTATCATCGCTAAATTGATAATGCTCAATCACTTCGGCTAATCGCTCTGTGCCAGACTGGTGGTCTGCGCGAGTCATGCACACTTCGCCGCCAAATTGCTCAACAGCGGCAGCCACTTTGTCATTATCGGTTGCAATAATGACTTTTTCTGCGCCACTAGCCTCAGCTTTTTCAGCAACCCATTGGATCATTGGTTTGCCATTAATGTCGGCTAATACTTTGCCTGGCAATCTCGATGACTCGTAACGAGCAGGTATTACGACAACAAAAGACATATTATTCTACCGGAATCGGGCTAGCTTCACTTTCAATCAATACAGGAATATCTTTTTCGATTGGATAAGCGAGTCGGTCAAACTTACAAATGAGCACTTGTTCTTCTTTGTTGTATTCCAGTTTTCCTTTGCATACTGGGCAGGCCAAAATTTCCATTAATTTTGTATCAAAAGCCATAGTTATTTCTCTTCAATATTACGAGTGATAATGCGTGTTAATTCGCCTCGGTCAGACGCAGAAAAACATGCATCTACTGGTAAATACCACGCATTGTCATGGTTAAACTGTTTGCACTTAACCGCATCTTTTTCAGTCATTAATACCGGTAGTGCTGGATGTGTAAATGCCATATCTTGCGCTGAAAATTCATGATGATCAGGCAGTGATTTACACTCGACAAGCTCAAAACCTAATGCTTGTAGTGTATCAAAAAATCGTTGCGGATCACCTATACCCGCTAAGGCGTTTACTTGTATATGTTTTTGCTGAAAGCTGTCATGATCCATTTCACCGTTCGACTTCAAATGCACCAAAGCGCCTGGGGCCAATGTCATTTCGACTTGCTTTGCCGCATCATCTGTTAATGTAAGCGCGTGGCCGCCATTATTTATTATTAAGTCGACCTGCTGTAAACGCTTAGGCAACTCCCTTAATGGGCCCATTGGCATCAAATATCCGTTACCAAACCGTCTTTTGCTATCAATCACAACAATTTCAGACGCCCGTTGCATGCGATAATGTTGTAGTCCGTCGTCCGATATTATCAATTGGCAATTCGCTTGCTCGGTTAGCAAGTTTGCGCATGCCACCCTGTCTGGGCCTACGGCGACCGGTACGCCAGTTCTTTGATAAATCAATACAGGTTCATCACCAGCAATATCTGGGGTAGTATCAGCATTGAGTCTAAACGGATAATGGGGCGCTTTACCGCCATATCCACGACTAATAACACCAACCTTGATATTTAGTTTTTCACACAGTGAAATAAGGGCGAGCACTGTAGGTGTTTTACCATTACCTCCAACACCAATATTACCAACCACAATGACCGGCGCTAATGTTTTATGCGCCTCTAGCAAGCCAAAACGGAATGCAAGGCGGCGACAGCTGCTAACAAGCCAAAACAATAACGTTAATGGCGCCAGCAATAGCATTACCGGTAATCGATACCACGGCTTTTGATACCACACATGCTCAATCATCAGTTATCTGACTTATCCAAATTGAATTTTATGAAGTTGCGCATAGACGCCATCTTTTTCAACAAGCTCTGCATGATTACCTTGTTCAACAATTTCCCCTTGCTCCATAACAATAATGTTATCGGCACTTTCAATGGTTGATAAACGATGTGCTATCACGATTGAGGTTCTATTTTTTTGCAATTCATCAAGGGCTTCTTGAATATGGCGCTCAGATTCAGTATCTAACGCACTGGTTGCTTCATCCAAAATAAGGTACGGAGAATCACATAAAATGGCACGGGCTATCGCCACACGTTGACGCTGTCCGCCTGAGAGCAGCGCACCATTTTCACCGATGTTAGTTTCTAAACCATCAGGCAAAGTTTCGGCAAATTCAATAACATGAGCGCTTTTAGCCGCTTCATATATCTCTTCTGGGGTAGCATCAGGTTTGCCGTAGGCGATATTGTTTGCAATGGTATCGTTAAACAGCACCACTTGCTGACTCACGTAGCTAAACTGCTTTCTTAAGTCCTTTAGTTTTAGCTCTTCAACATTGATGCCGTCTATTGCAACTTCACCAGAGGTGGCGTCATAAAACCTCAGCAGCAAACTACTTGCGGTAGATTTACCCGAACCACTGCGACCAACTAAGGCAACAGTTTGCCCCGGCTCGGCATTGAAGCTAATCCCTTTTAATACTTCTTTTTCATCACCTTCATACTGAAACGTTACATCGGTAAAGCTGAGCGCTCCTTTGGCTCTATCAAGCGATAATTGGCCCTTATCGCGCTCAGTATCTTGGTCTAGTACTTCAAAAATACTGGTACAAGCCGCCATCCCCTTTTGAAACTCACTATTCACATTAGTCAGTTGCTTTAGAGGGTTCATCAACATCGTCATGTACGTAACCACGGCAATAAATGCGCCGGCTTTTAAATCTTCCATCACTGGCGTGGTGACAATGTACATAATAAACGCGAGCGCAAAGGATGCGATGATTTGAATAATCGGCACGCTCGCTGCGCGCGTCGCCACCATCTTCATACGTTGTTGACGGTTGTTTTTGTTGATGTGACCAAATCGTTCAAATTCGCGATCTTGCCCTTCAAAGGTAATCACAACTTTATGACCGTTAAAGGTTTGCTCCGCTGCACTGGTAACTTCACCCATGGCACCTTGTATGTTTTCGCTCACTTTTCTAAAGCGACGAGACACCTGGGTAATAATAAAAGCGATTACAGGAACAATTAGCACAAAAATGGCAGAAAGTTGCCAGCTAATATAAAACATCAACGCAACGAGACCAATGACAAAAGCGCCCTGCTGCACGAGCGTTAGTAATGCCTTGCTGGTTGCGTTAAGGACCTGCTCCGTATCATAGGTTAACTTAGAAATAAGCGTACCCGTCGACTCTTTGTCGTGAAATGATACTGGCATCTTCATAACATGCTCAAAAAAGTGTTGGCGCATATCTGCGACCACGTTATTTCCCACCCAAGCCAAGCAATAGTTGGCAACAAAGTGGCTGATACCTCGAATAATAAAACAGACCACCACAAACAAAGGTGCCCATTTCATAAAGTCAGGGTCGGTACCTGATAAACCATCATCAATCAGGGGTTGTATTTTTGACAGGAAAAGTACATCAATACCGGCATAACAAAGCATACCAACTATCGCCACAACGAAACCGGCTTTATAAGCTTTGGCATAGCTCATTAAGCGTTTAAAGTTTTTCCACGTTTGGCCTTTATCACTCGCACTCATAGTGTCTTATAATTTATTTTGGTAATTAATAGCATTCTAATTGAATTTCAGGGTGTGACCAAACTTTTAAACCAAAATGGTGATATTTCAGTATGATATCTCGCCACTTTGTAATCATCAGGGTAAAAATAGAAGGAAATCTGTCCATCGATTGCTGTCGATAGTAAGGTGACATCGTAGGCCAAATAGCGAGCTTTTATCTCTTCACTTGGCATATTCCAGCGATTAAAAAAGCCATTACTAAAAACAACATGTTGTGGCTGAACACGCGCGATAAACAATGAACTTGATGATGATTTACTACCGTGATGCGGCGCTATCAGTACCTGAGACCTTACGTTTGGCGGCAGCGCATATTCAGTGCGAGATGATATATCCCCGGCAAGCAAAGCCGCATTTTGTCCATCGCTAACCCGAACCACACATGAATCGTCATTGCGCTGACCTTGATTAGATGCGCTACCAGTGTACAGCATAGAGAAATTAATTTGTTGCCAGCGCCACTGTTTTGCCTCATCGCACCTAAGCGCCGGTTTAAAGCTGTCATCATTGCTGACTATTCGTGCCAGCGGAAAATGACGCCGCAACTGCGAAAGACCGCCCGCATGGTCATTGTCGCTATGACTAATGTAGATTCGCTCAATATGGTTAATGCCGCGGTGATGCAAAAAAGGTAGCAAGGCATGTGTCACCATACTACTGCCGCTGGCAAATCGAGCGCCGACATCATAAACAACGGCCTGTTCATTTTGCTCAATAACAATGGCTAAACCATGTCCAACATCCAACACATGTAATTGCCACACAGGGGTTTGGCGCATAAGTAAAAGACTACTCGGAACCAATAATGCCAGTAGCAAAACCAATGAATGGCGCAGCGATAGGTTTGTTGTTATTGCACCCATCATCAACACTATTATTGCCGTGATAAATACTGCAACGAATTGAGGCAACGGGAGTAGTGAAAAATCGGCCTGTGACAAAAAATCGATAAACATCAAAAATACGTTTATCGATTGCGAGGCTAACCAAATCAGCGCGTTAGCAAACGGTAAATCGAGCCAGACAGCCACAAGCGACAATAGCGCCAGTGGAATTGCAGTAATACTCATCCACGGTATCGCCACAAGATTAGCTAGCATCGATTGTGTTGCTACTTGATTGGTTAATATTAGCAGTGCTGGCAACATTGCCACGGTAACGACAGTTTGAATCAGTACGATACTCATTAGTGCATTTATCTTTTCTCTTTTAAGCAAAGCGAGAGCAAAAAATACGGCAGCAATTGCATTAAAAGATAACCAGAATGACGCTGATAGCAAACTTGAAGGCATAACAATAATGATAAAGACCATGGCAACCAAAATCAGACGCCATGGTGTGACATAAAGACCAATGGCTTTAAATAGCACGAAAATAGACAGCATCAGAAAAGCGCGCACAGTGGGTAAGGCAAAGCCCGCAAGATAAGCGTAACCAAGGGCGGCAAAGCATGTCAGCCCCCATAATAAAATGGCACTATTTTGCTGTTGTAAATGTACTTTAGAAGCCAGCGACAGTGGTATTAACGTTAGACGCGACAATACAAAACGTGCGAAAAACATCACCAGCGAGGCAATCAGTCCAAGATGCAAACCTGATATAGCCACCAAATGTGACGTATTAGTCGCGCTTAAGCTGCCCCATAACTCTGACGTTACTAATTGTTTGTCGCCTAAGGACAAAGCCAACAGAATCGCTTGAATATTAGTATCGACATCAAGTGTCTGTAGGCGATGTGCAAATTTATCGTAAAGGGATTGTCTTAACGAATGCTTTGACGACAGTAGCTTGCAATAGTTAGCAGCACAATTTACATACCCAGTTGCAACAATGTCTTTGCCGCGTAGCCAAACAGCATAGTTAAAGCTACCACTGTTACCTAAACCATGTGCCGGTTTAAGGCGAAGAACCACCTGCCATTGCTGCCCTAACGATAGTGTTTTGTCGCCATCAAGCAGCCATGTAAGTTTGATGTTGAAGGGTGCAGCTAATGTTTTTCCATCAATCGATTTAACCCTTGCGATAAATTTAGTAGCTTGGTTAGTTTGACGCTTTTGCGCTATCAATGACGTGATTTCAATCTCAGCTGATGCTTGTTTTACCTGTTGATTGAAGGTTAAACCGGCATTACTCAATGTCGAATTGTAAGCCGTAGCGTTAGCCAAGATGTAAGCCATGGCTAAAAAATAGGCTGACAGATAGCGAATTTTGCGAAAAAGTACCAAGACAATTGTCACAAAAACCAGATTGATGACATAATAATAGTTTGGTGTGATCGGAACGAAGAGCGCAGTCACTGCGCCTGCTAAAAAACTTATTAACCACCGGTCCATAGTGAGATTTCCATTAAGTTACTTAAAGCATGCCTAGAAAAAAGATCAAAAAATTGATGCCGGATCATCAAACCATCAAAGAAAATAAATATTTGAAAATCTTTGGTCCGCTTATCCATAATGCAAACCTTTGGCATCTTAACCGCCGTTCTGTTGCAAAAGCCTTTGCTGTAGGCCTGTTTTGCGCCTTTATTCCAATACCGTTCCAAATGGTACTAGCCGCCGGTATTGCTATTATAGTACAAGCAAACTTGCCCTTATCCGTTGCCCTTGTATGGATAACAAACCCGATCACTATGCCGTTTATATTTTACTTCTGTTATGTTGTCGGCGTATGGGTCTTGGGTGAAGAAGAACAACATTTTGCTTTTGAAGCCAGTTGGGATTGGGTTGTAGATAGTTTATCGACGATAGGCCCAGCCTTTTTACTTGGCTGTGCCATTTGTGCCGTGGTATTTGGCATTATTGCCTACTTTAGTATTCGTTTACTGTGGCGCTATTCCGTTGCACGAGATTGGAAAAAAAGACAACTTAGATAATAAAAAAGGACGCTTTCAGCGTCCTTTTTTATTTGAATTTTATAGCAAACAAACGTTATACATGCCCAAGTACTTTGGCAGGATCTATTTTCGTTGCTCGCCAAGCAGGATAGAGCGTGGCAACAAACGATAACACCAACGCAGTAATCAATGCGGCGGTAATATCTGGCCAATGAATTTGGCTCGGAATAAAGTCAATAAAATAGACATTAGCATCTAAAAACTGCAAACCAAATACATGCTCTATCGATTTGATAATGCCGGTTAAATTAGTTGCAACTAAGCTTCCTAATACTGCACCTATTACACCACCTAACACGCCATTTACCGTGCCTTGTACAATAAAGGCGAACATGATGAGTGGTCTGCTCGCGCCCATCGTACGTAATATCGCGATATCACCTTTTTTATCATTTACAGCCATCACTAGCGTGGACACAATATTGAAGCTAGCAACAGCAATCACAACAATAAGCACTAAAAACATCACTACACGCACAAGTTGAATATCGTTGTATACGTGTCCTTGTGTAGTCGTCCAATCTTTTATGTAGACATAGTGGTCAATGGCGTAGGCTACTTCATAAGATATACGTCGCGCTTGAAATACATCGGCAACTTTCAAGCGGATAGACATTGTTTGCCCGGATTGTTGCTCGATCCAACCTTGTGCGTCAGCCAAACGCGTATATGACAAGGTGTCATCGATAGTGCCACCAAAATGGAATATTGCTGCTACAGCAACATTCACTTTTTTAGGTGGCGGCATGCGGCTACTATTTTCCTTCGGGGGTTGCGGCAACAAAATTTGTACTGTGTCACCAACGCTAACTGAGAGTTTTTTAGCAATACCAGAGCCAAGCACAATCGTGTTAGGTTGCGAAAGCGCATGCCAACTGCCAGAAGACACGTAGGCTGCTATATCCGATACCTGAAGCTCCTGCTCGACATCCACAGCTTTTAACTGGGTTGCCTTAACCTGTTCTCCTTTTTGCAATATTGCCGACAACGACGTGACCGGTGCGGCAGCTAGTACACCGTCAAATTGCTCGACGTTTTTAACCGCTGTTTGCCAATTGTTAAAAGGCTTTTCCACCGACTGCAATTCGCCATGTGGTTCAATCGCCAATAGTTTGTCCGCCAGTACCTTTTCAAAACCATTCATGGCTGAAAGGACAATAATTAATACCGCTACACCTAACGCTATCCCTATTGTAGATGCGGCAGAAATAAAGCGTGCAAACCCTTTATTTTGATTACTCCTAAAGTAGCGAATGGCTAAAAATAAACTTAACGGTTTATACATAGCATTAGCTCTCTGCCAGCGGACGCAATTGGCCGTGATCAAGGGTTAATTGTCGATCTAACCTTTTAGCTAAAGTTAAATCATGGGTAACAATGACAAAGCTTGTTTGGCTATCGCGATTCAATTCGCGAAGTAATTGGTATATTTGCTCTGCAGTATCAAAATCCAAGTTACCTGTAGGTTCATCTGCCAAGACCAAAGAAGGCTCTGTAACAAGCGCTCGAGCAATGGCAACACGCTGTCTCTCACCACCAGATAGCTCCGCAGGACGATGAGATAAACGATGTTCAAGGCCAACTTTGTTAAGCATTTCTGCGGCCTTTTGCTCGCTTGCTTTAGCAGAGTCACCTCTGATCATTAGTGGCATAGCGACGTTTTCTAATGCAGTAAATTCCATCATTAAGTGATGAAACTGATAAACAAAACCAATATGCTGGTTTCTAAACGCCGCTCGCTCTTTTTCAGAAAGGTTTTCAAGTTCTACACCATTGATTGATACGCTACCTGACGTCGGTTTATCTAGCCCACCAGCTAAATGCAAAAACGTACTTTTACCACATCCCGAACTGCCTACAATTGCAAGTAGCTCTCCTTTTGGCACACTCAATTCCAACGCCTTCAATACTGGCGTTTCATTGCTTCCTTGCACATACGTTTTGACTAGCGCATGACAGGCTAATACATCATTCATTTCTTAATACCTCTGCAGGTTGTGTTTTTGCGGCTCGATAAGCGGGATATAGCGTTGCTAGAAAGCTCATCACTACTGCGCCTAAAACAATCACGGCAATATTGTTCCATTGCATATCGACCGGCAACAACTGACTGCCTAACGCCAAATTGGCGATACCGATAAATTGCATAAATTCGTTTAAGTTAAGCGCTAAGGCAATACCAACAATTGCGCCAATCAAGGTACCCCAAACGCCGTTCACCACGCCTTGCGTAATAAAAATGCCCATAATCTGGCGACGATTCATGCCTAAGGTTTGCAAAATACCAATCTCACCCTGCTTTTCTATCACCACCATAACCAAGGCAGAGACAATGTTAAAAGCAGCCACTGCAACAATAAGACTTAACATGATAGTCATCATGTTTTTTTCCATATTGACCGCTGAAAACAGTGCCCCTTGTGAACGCTGCCAGGTATCAATATGTTTGTCAGGAAAAGCTGCTGCAACTGATTGAGCCACATCAGTAGCCTTAAAGGCATCGCTCAAGTAAAGCCTAAGGTCGCTAATACCGTCACCTTTTTTGCGATGCATTTTTGCAAGATCTTTACTGTTTAAATAGATAACGCTGTCGTCTATCTGACTACCTAGGTTGAATATGCCGACAATCGAAAATGTGCGCTGCACAGGCACCCGCCCCATTGGAGTGAAAACTGTTTTGTTCGGCAACACAATGCGCACATCATCGCCTAGGTGAACACCAAGTTTTCTAGCGAGAGGCTCACCAATAACTACGCCATATTTTTGTCTGGCTAAGTATTGCATATCACCGGCGAATATATTGGCACTCACTATATTGCCCTGCTCTTTTTCAGGCACTACACCATAGGCGAGCACACCTTGAAGACCTTTACTAGATTGAATAATTACTTCCGCAGAAGAAAACGGAGTGACATCGGCGACATGATTAAGCGCTTTAAGCTTTTCGGATTGAGTTTGCCAATCTTCGTCGGCTTCAACCACAACATGAGGCACTATCCCTAAAACGCGCTGCTTAAGCTCGCCTTCAAAGCCATTCATCACTGAGGCAACAACAATTAGAGAGGCTACGCCAAGTAAAATACCAACGATGGAAAAAAAGGTAATAAAGGAAATAAACCCGCTGCGAGATTTAGCTCTACTGTAGCGTAAACCAATATAAAAGCTGATAGGGAAATGCATGGATTTGATGTAGACTTTATGTTCGTTATTTTAATCAGTAGAGCTTAACATAAGCCTCAACTAAAAGTGAGTAAAATGAACACGATTGCCATTATTGTTATTCTTGTTTCGTTAGGGATTATTGTTAGCGGTATTTTATTGCTCAAGCAATCGGCTAAAAAGTTTAACTTAAGCGACGAGCAAAAAGAAAAAATTAAAGCGCGTCAAAAAGAACTTGAACAAGAAGAAGATTAGCTAGCAATAAAGCATTGTATTGTCTAGCTCATCTAAAGTAGTAGCTATGCTATGTGCGATAAATGGTCTGGATAATATGATAACCAAACTGCGTTTTAACCGGCCCATGAAATTCTAATACTTTCTTTTTAAATACCACATCATCAAACGCTTTTACCATTTGGCCTCGTCTAAACTCGCCTAGATCGCCACCCTTTTTACCCGAAGGACACTTAGAGTGTTTTTTAGCAAGCATGCCAAAATCAGCGCCTTTTTTTAACTTAGTCAAAAGTTGCTGCGCTTCCTTTTCTGTTTTAACTAAAATATGTCGTGCACTAGCTGTTGCCACGCGGAAATCCTCTTAAAATAGAATGTTGCTATTGTAGCAAAAAAACAGCTCTGATCTGATTTTACTTTACGATGTAATGTAACATTCTCTAAAATAGCGCAAGTACAACAAACATTGAGAGAATTATGGCGTCTATA
Source organism: Thalassotalea agarivorans (assembly GCF_030295955.1). Classification (NCBI taxonomy): domain Bacteria; kingdom Pseudomonadati; phylum Pseudomonadota; class Gammaproteobacteria; order Alteromonadales; family Colwelliaceae; genus Thalassotalea; species Thalassotalea agarivorans. Next base: position 1,234,530 of record NZ_AP027363.1, on the reverse strand, counting down.
GACAACCTATTTGAGAACAACAAAGCGTGGGCAGATAACATTGAAAATGAGCATCCAGGCTTTTTTGAAGAACTATCAAAGCAGCAATCACCTGATTATTTATGGATTGGTTGTAGTGATTCACGTGTGCCTGCGAATGAACTATTAAACCTGATGCCCGGTGAAGTGTTTGTTCATAGAAACATCGCTAACCAAGTCATTCATACCGATTTGAACTGCTTATCTGTTATTCAATACGCGGTTGAAGTGCTTAAAGTTAAGCACGTAATCGTGTGTGGTCACTATGGTTGTGGCGGTGTAAATGCTGCAATGGGTGACGCACAATTTGGTTTGATCGATAACTGGCTGCGTCACATTAAAGACGTTATTCGTCTTCACAAAGCAACCTTAGACGCAGAACAAGATGAACAAGCAAAGTTCAATATGTTATGTGAACTTAACGTTATGGAACAAGTTGCAAACGTTTCTAACACAACGATTTTAAAAGATGCTTGGGCAAGAGGCCAAGACATCACTGTTCACGGGTTTGTTTACAACCTTGCCGACGGTATTTTGAAAAACTTAGAAGTCTCGGTAGATGGTAAATAAGTTTGTTTTAATCACAAAAAAGCGCCCTAAAGGCGCTTTTTTTCTATGCGTGGCGACCTAAAGTACACCGCGCTCCATTTGGTTTAATTCAATCGACTTAAATAGTGCCGTGAAATTACCTTCACCAAAACCTTTGTCATCCACACGTTGGATCATTTCGATAAAAATAGGACCGAAAATATTCTTAGTGAAAATTTGTAACAAGTAAGAGTTTTCTTTTTGGCTATCTACCAAGATTTGGTGATCGCGAATCTTCTCTTTGTCTTCCTTAACCCAAGGAATACGATCAAATACATCATCATAGTATTCAGGCACAATATTAAGCGTATCAATAATCGACTTGTCTAGCTTGTCTAATGAACCGACTAAGTCATCTGTAATAAATGCTAAATGTTGTACACCTGGGCCGTTGTACTCTTCTAAGTATTCATCAATTTGGTTGTTGTTGGTGCCTTTACCTTCATTGATCGGAATACTGAACTTGCCACAAGGTGATTGCAGTGCATAAGAAACAAGCGCTGTTTTCTCACCTTTAATGTCAAAGTAGCGTACTTCTGTAAAGCCAAACACGTCTTTATAGAAATTTGCCCACTTTTCCATGGTACCTTGATACACATTGTTGGTTAGGTGGTCTACCGCTTGGAAACCTTTGCTTTCGTTCTCAACCGCTTCAGGATGCGCTTCAAAATCATCTTCATAAATTGAGCCTTTTGCACCAAATTTGTCGATGAAATAAATCAAGCTATCACCAATACCGTAAATAGCTGGGTAAGGTAACTTATTTGCTGCATCTTGTGCTGACTTGGCGCCGCGCTCAATTGCTTGATCAAAGGCAAATTGTGCGTCTTCTACTCGCCAACCCATCGAACAAATCGCTGGACCATGGCTTTTAGCAAACTCTCTACTAAAACCACTTTGCTCGTTGTTTAGTAAAAAGTGGATATCGTTTTGATTGAAATAGTCGATATCGCGACCTTTAAATTTCTTGGTTTTAGAAAAGCCAAAACCATAGAAAGCTTTTTCCATGAAATCTGAATCTGGTGTTGCGTATTCGGTAAATTCGATACCACATAATTTTAGTGGGTTGTTCACTTCTGTCATTGTCTACTCTCTCGAAGCTTTGTAATGCAGTCATTATGGATAAGGAATGCAGGCCCCGAAAGCTTTTACACCTTGCAGCTGCGCACAGGCATGTAAATCAAAATGTACGCGAAAACAGACAAAGATTAATCGACATCAATACACGCCAATACTAGCGCTACTGCTAGCTGTATGGTTTTATGTACACAAACAAATAATCAGCAGATCACAGCAAAAATACTGCGCCAGAAAAGCAAACGCCCCGCAAGAAGCGAGGCGTTTCAATTTTTGAAAAACGACGTTAATTAGTGACGTTTTTGTGAGAACTTCGGCTTACGACGTTTCGCCTGCTGATCAATCACGGGTGCTTGTGAAACAGAAATTTCTAACGCTTGACGACGCACACGCACTTTTTTCAGCTGCTTAAACAGATGCTCAGGCATACCTTTTGGTAGTTGCACAATTGAGTGACGCTCGTGTAAGTCGATTTGACCGATGTAGCGGCTGTCTAATGAAATTTCATTAGCAATGGCACCAACAATATCACCTGGCTTAACACCGTGTGAACGACCTACTTCCAAACGATACTGCTGGAAATCAACGTCTTGCGTTTGACCACGCATTTTACGAGGCGCACGCTCACCACCACGACGCTCATCACGTTCTCTACCGCGGCGTTCACCGCGTTCAGCACGCTCTCTACGAGGCTTAGGATCTTCTTTTGGTTGCAATGGTTGTTTAAGCTGACCTTGATACAACAAGGCTGCAGCTAAATCTAACAACTCAGTCTCAGATTTCTCTGCCATATTGGCAACAATTTCACGCATCTTTTCAAGATCTGTTTTCTCAATAGTCGCCAACAAGGTCTGGTGCGTCTTTTGAATACGAGATGCCGCAATTTCTTGAATCGTTGGTAATTCAAATGGCGTGATTTTGCCTGCCGTTAATTTTTCATAATGGCGCAGTAAATACTGTTCACGAGGACGTACAAACGAAATAGCTGTACCTTCACGACCAGCACGGCCTGTACGACCAATACGGTGTACATAAGATTCGTGATCGCCCGGCAAATCGTAGTTAATAACTAAATCGATACGAGGAATATCTAAACCACGTGCAACAACGTCGGTTGCAATTAAGATAGACGACTTACCTGACTTGATTTGGTCAACAGTACGCTCACGTTGCGCTTGGTTCATATCACCATTTAACGCAAGTGCAGGGAAACCTTGGCGCTCTAAACGCTCAGCTACTTCAACGGTATCGGCACGAGTACGCACGAATATAATCATCGCATCATAGTCAGCCGTTTCAGCGATACGCTCTAGTGCTGTTAACTTGTTAATCACACTTACTTTCCAAGCTAATTGCTTGATGTTTGCTTTCGCTTTGTTTACCGGCGCAATCTTAACGTGTGCAGGAGACTTCAAAAAGCGATCAGCTACTTTCTTAATTTGCTTTGGCATGGTCGCTGAAAATAGCGCCATTTGAGCATCACTTGAAAGGTGCTCAAGAATCCATTCGATATCTTCTAAAAAGCCCATGTTTAACATTTCATCGGCTTCATCAAGTACGCAGAAATTAATATTGTCTAACTTCAAGCTCTTGCGACGAATGTGGTCCATTACACGACCTGGCGTGCCCACAACCACTTGCGCACCGCGCTCTAATTGCCCTAATTGCGGACCATATGATTGACCACCGTAAATTGTGGCAACACGCAAACCTTTAATTTGTTTCGCGAAAGATTGCATGGCTTCAGATACCTGAATAGCAAGTTCGCGTGTCGGTGCAAGTACTAATACTTGTGGTTTTTTAACCGATACATCAACTGATGAAAGTGCTGGTAAACCAAAGGCAGCAGTTTTACCTGTACCGGTTTGTGCTTCACCTAGTACATCTTTGCCAGAGAGCAAATGAGGAATAGTTTGTGCTTGAATAGCAGTGGCTTGCTCGAAACCTAATGTTTCAAGCGAAGATAAAATATTTTCAGGCAAGCCGAGGGCGTCAAAGCCGATCGCAGCATTGATTGAGTCTGTCATGCAATTTGTCTTCTATTGGTGGTGTTTACTACAAACACTCAAATACACATTGAGGTACCACCAAATGACTTACTCACACACAATCTCTACCGCATCCAATGAAGTCGTTATGGCGGGATCCCCGTCCAACCTCGTAAGTCCTTACTCACGAGAGGCGCGCATTATACAGCGCTTTCGTAATTAAACAAGTAAAATTGTGTAATTTTCAAACAAAAAGACCGCAATTAAGCGCAATGCTGATCTATTAAGAATGTGATCAGTTGACCGATCCAAATGATCGTGCAAAATCCGTAGTCAGTTTTCTGATTACGGATTTTTTTATGCCTGCCTTCACCCAGTTTCACGATTTTATCGAAGAATCCCCAGTAGATATTGCCAAGTTAACCACCTTTTGTGAGCACATTCCTGACGATTGGGTTTATCAAGCGACAGGGTTGTCAGCCAAAGCTACAATCCGAAGACGGCGTTTGCCCAGTGATATGGTGCTTTGGTTGGTAGTTGGTATGGCATTTTTTAGAAACGAACCGATTGCTGAAGTAGCAAGGCGTATGAACATATGTGCTGAAGGCTTAGCTGATGAAAAACTTTTAGCTAAAAGTGCATTAACCGAAGCGAGAAAACGTCTTGGCTCTGAATCGATGGCATGGCTATTTAGGCAATGCAGCAACCAATGGGGATTAGAGCGTTACCCAGGTGACACTTGGCACGGCCTTCAGGTTTTTGCTGTTGATGGGGCTTTATTTCGCACAAATGATACGCCTGAATTACGTGAGCATTTCGGCTCTGGAAATACGAGCACAAATCGGCAAACGCCATTTCCTATGTTAAGGCTCGTGACGCTAATGAATGTTCGCTCTCATGTGATTGTTGATGGCGATATAAGCCCTTATCGAAAAGGTGAAATTCCTCTCGCAAAGGGGTTCATGGATAAGTTGCCAGATAACTCAGTTACCCTACTAGACAAAGGTTTCTATAGCGCAGAGCTACTTCTGGGTATAAACAAACTGGGAGACAACAGTCATTGGCTTATTCCCGCAAGAAAAGGTTTAAAGTACACGCTGCTCGACAAGCAAGAAAGTAATGACCAATTGGTCGAGATGAAGGTCTCCCCTCAGGCAAGAAAGAAGAATCCTGACTTACCGGAAACTTGGAAAGTTAGGGCTGTAACGTATGAAGTTGCTGGCAAAGTAAAAACGGTATTCACATCATTACCTCGTGATAAATACAACGCTCAAGATGTTGCCGAGTTATACCATGAGCGTTGGGAAATTGAGCTAGGTTACCGAGACATCAAATCATCAATGCAACACAATGCGATCACCCTTAGAAGCAAAACAGTTGATCTTGTATATCAAGAGTTATGGGGACTTGTGCTGGGTTACAACCTTGTTCGAAGAGAAGCTAGTCAAGCGGCCGTTTCTCATCAAAGAGCTCCTAACGAAATTAGTTTCAAATATGCTTGCCAGTTCATCGCCAGTCAATTGAAAGTGATGGCAAAAGCGCTATCACCTGGTAATACACCAAAACGATTAGCTCAGCTTCGAGGTGACTTGACCATGCTCTTCAAAGAAAACCGCCCTAGGCCATCAAGACCTAGGGCGGTAAAGATATCAAAGACCCGTTATCCAATTAATCGCAATGCTGCTCCACTAAAGTGAACAGCATTGCGCAATTAAGCGGCCTTTTTCGCTAACTTGTTGCCAACGTATTAACTATCGATTTCGAAGTTTCCTTCTACGTCCTTGATAGTTAAGCCGCCAGAGCCCGCTTCAATAATGTTAACGCCACCCGCTCTGCGCACATCAATGCCGCCACTACCGTCGTCAATTGTTACAACGCCTTTGACGTCACGAACCGTTAAACTACCTGAACCGTCGTCAATGTTCGCGTCGCCACCAACATTACTAATTTCAATTGAGCCGGAGCCGTCATTGACCTCCAAACTGCCACCGACTTCACTAATCTCTAGTGAACCCGAACCATCATTAACGTCCAAATTGCCAGTAACGCTTGAAATGGTTAATGAACCGCTACCGTCGTTGACTTTAACTTCGCCAGCGACATTTTCTATCACAAGGCTACCTGAACCATCGGTAATATCCGCACCATTTTTCATGCTGGTAATATGCATGCTGCCCGAACCATCTTCAACCGATAAGAACAGTTCGCTTGGCACAGTTACGCGCACATCGATATAGGCATTAGGACCATCGCCCCAACTAAAACTATTATCGATTTCAGACACTAGTTTTGCAGTTTTGCCTGAGGTATCGAGCGTTAGGGTATAGTCTTCGAAGTCTGAGTCGTCAGCATACACTTTAGCATTCACGGTAATTTCGCTAATGCCATCTTTACCTTCAATAATTAGTTCGCCAGCACCTGCTTCAACGTCTAACGTTTTTAAACTCGCGCTAGGAAGCGTTAGTTCCTTTTCTGCAACAAGGTCGCTGCCAGCGTACGACGGATAAGACACCACGACACAGCCTGTAAGTAGCAGGTATGACGTAACAGCGAGAGTAGATTTAACTAAGTTCATGTATGAATCCCTTTTCTATTTTATGTTCACCAAACACTATACAATTAGCTTGCCAACATTGATTTTTCATTTAAATACAGCAACTTAAATAAACACACCATGCTATTAGTTGGTGGCAACAAGCTATTATTTAGTTATTTTCACACTCTATTAGTTACATTAACTAACGAAAAGGTTTAAATTAATCGTCATTTCCATGTAACAAGGCTTCAAACGTTTTGAGCTTGTCTAGCACCATACCGTGTATCGACTTGCGAGGATAACGGCCGGTTGAACCTAACTCCCCTGCTTGCGTATCCATTAACACTTCTAAGGCTTGGTCGATATCGTCGACGGCATATATGTTAAACATATTGTTGCTAACCGCCTCCATAACTTCGTCTGACAACATTAAGTTAATAACATTGGTTTGCGGAATAATTACGCCCTGTTTACCGGTTAAGCCTTTATCTTTGCACAGACGGTAGAAGCCTTCGATTTTCTCGTTCACACCACCAATGGATTGCACTTGCCCATGTTGGTTAATCGAGCCAGTAATGGCTATACCTTGGTCAATTGGCATATGTGATATCGCAGACACCAAAGCGCATAGCTCAGCCATTGAAGCGCTGTCGCCATCGATATGGCCATAACTTTGTTCAATAGCGATGTTAGCAGAAATCGTTACTGGAAATTCTTGCCCATATTTATGGCCAAGATAACCGGTGAGTAGCAACACCCCTTTTGAGTGAATCGATTTACCTAAATCAACTTCTCGCTCAATATCGGTGACACCACCTGAACCTGCATATACAGTGGCCGTAATTCGTGCCGGTGTACCAAATACGCTATCGCCAATTTCAAGTACGGTTAAGCCATTAACTTTACCCACTTGTTTACCTTGCGTGCTGATAAGCACCTGCGACTCTTTAATTTCGCTTAACCAAGTTTCACTCAAACGACCGGTTCGGCGTTTTTTTGCAGCCAGTGCTAAAGTAACAAACTGCTCCGTTAATTCGCCGTCGCTGCCAGATTGGTGCCAAATATAATAGGCTTCGTCGAGCAGATCATTGACCTGGGTAATATTGGCAGACAATTTTTGCTGATGCTCGGCTTTTCTTAAGGCGTAGCGCACTAGCTCAGCAATGGCTTCATTGGTGACTTCAGGATAATTGTATTTCGCTGCGCGTTGGCGAATTAACTTACCGTACGCAACTAAATTGTTTTCATCTTTTTTAAGGTGTCTATCAAAATCTGCAAGCACTCTAAATAGCTCAGTAAATTCCTGATCGAGGTCTTGTAGCGTGTAATACAATGACGGGTCACCTAATAAAATGACCTTAACTTTTAACGGAATTTCTTCAGGTTTTAAGCTGTATGCGCCCGGCTGAGTGAATTCTGAATAAGGGTTTTCTATGGTCACTTTTTGGGTTTTTAACGCCAGTTTTAAGCGCGCCCACACCATAGGCTGGGTTAACAACTTTTCTGCTTCAAGCAACAAGTAACCGCCGTTGGCTTTATGCAATGCGCCTGGTCTTATCAAGCGATAGCTAGTGTAACTTGCCCCTTGAAAGGTTGAAAAGTCGACATGGCCAAACAAGTTTTGATACGTTGGGTTTTGCTCATAAACAACAGGCGCGCCTTCGTCTTTAGAGCGATCAACAAGCAAATTAGGCAGAAACTTTTCTACCATAAGTTTGCGTAAATCCTTTTCAGTGGTATTGGTGTTTTCGTTGTTGCTTTCTTCCACAAGCAGCTCTAGAACCACATCAACAATGTGTGCCTTTACCGTTTTTAAATACTTTAATACTCCTAAGTTCGCTGCAAATTCGTGCTCAAGCTCTTTTAAGAGTGGACGAATGGCCTGCTCGGCGGTATCAAATTTCAATTTGCGCAATTTATCTGAAGATTCACGTTTCCACAGCGGTAGCTCAAGCAATTGCTCAGCAAGCAAACCTTCGAGTTTGGTTAATAATTCATAAAACTTTTCGCGCTGCGCTTCGTCTAGCTTGCTAAACTCTTCATCGTTTAACGGCTTACCATCAACCAGTGGTGCAAAGCCCACTTCGCCCTTTTCTTCGTACAACACCACGTCGTTTTGCAACGCAATTTGTTCTACATTAGCTAAGGCTTCGTCGTACCTTTGGTTAAACTCTCTATCAACCGCAGCTTTTTGACGCTGATAGCCTGGGTTGTCGAACACTTCAGGGAATAAATCAAGTAGCTCATCGATAAAGGTGTTCATACGCGCAAGTAACTGCTTACCATCACCTGGGCTAACATAGAGTTTGTAGGGTTCATGACTGTTGTCAAAATTGTTGATGTAGCACCACTCTTCCGGCGTTTCCTCACGTTTAGCTTGCGCCGCTAACATTTGCTTGATCAGCGTTTGTCTGCCGGTACCATGATCACCCATTGCATATACATTAAAACCGGGTGCTTGCATCACCAAGCCAAACGCTAATGCGTCTTTCGCACGTTCATGGCCGATAAAGGGTTGATTGGTTTCTATGCTTGCTCGTTCAAATAATTGAGCCGATAATTTTGAGGTTAGTTGATGAGGTGAAAGGCGTAATCGTTCAACAGTTTGAGTCATAAAGTTCCTCTTAATGCGACGTGTTATGAACTAAATCGTTTTGGGGCAGGATTTAATTTCAGTGTACTCCTAATTACGCAAATGTAAAAACTTTCTGTCAGCATTTTTCAATTTTTCACAAAAGGCTTAAATTCATCCTTTTTTTAACTGTTTTTTGACCTTTTTAAACTTGTGATAATACAGCGAAATCAGGTATTCTATGCGTCATTTGAAAATTAAGTATTCCCATTGGCGTAAAGATGGGTAAAAGAGACAATCTTTAATGGAATCTGTATACAATCCACAGGCGATTGAAGCCGAAGTTCAGGCATCGTGGGCCAAAAACAAAACGTTTAAAGCGGTAGAAGACGCAACCAAAGAAAAGTTTTATTGTTTATCAATGTTCCCATATCCAAGTGGTCGCCTCCACATGGGCCATGTGCGTAACTACAGCTTAGGTGACGTAATCTCGCGTTATCAACGCATGCAAGGTAAGAATGTATTGCAACCTATGGGTTGGGATGCGTTTGGTTTACCTGCTGAAAATGCAGCCATTAAAAATAACTCTGCACCTGCCAAATGGACATATCAAAACATTGATTACATGCGTAACCAGCTTAAGTCATTGGGCTTTGGTTACGACTGGGACCGAGAATTAGCCACCTGTACAAAAGAATATTACCGTTGGGAGCAATGGTTTTTCACTAAGCTTTATGAGAAAGGCTTAGTGTACAAGAAAAATGCGACGGTAAACTGGGATCCGGTTGACCAAACAGTATTGGCAAACGAGCAAGTTATTGACGGCCGTGGCTGGCGCAGTGGTGCTATTGTAGAACGCAAAGAAATTCCGCAGTGGTTTATAAAAATTACCGATTACGCAGAAGAGCTGTTAAATGACTTAGACCAACTGGAAGGTTGGCCTGAGCAAGTTAAAACTATGCAGCGTAACTGGATTGGCCGCAGCGAAGGTGTTGAAATGACCTTTAGCGTTGCCGGTAGTGATGATGCCTTCGATATCTATACAACACGTCCAGATACAGTCATGGGTGTTACTTACGTGGCACTTGCCGCACAGCATCCACTAGCACTAGCAGCTGCGCAAAACAACCCTGCACTTGCAGCGTTTATTGAAAAAACAAAGCTTGAAAACGCGTCAGAAGCCGACATGGCCACCATCGAAAAAGAAGGTGTAGACACTGGCTTAAAAGCAATCCACCCACTAACAGGTGAAGAAGTACCTGTTTGGGCAGCTAACTTCGTATTGATGGACTACGGCTCAGGTGCTGTTATGTCTGTGCCTGGCCATGACCAACGCGATTGGGAATTTGCCACTAAATACGGCCTACCAATCACACAAGTTATCGAAGGCCAAGAAGGCGACGATATCAGCAAAGCGGCAATCGTTGAAAAGAATACCTTGATTAACTCAGGTGACTTTAACGGTTTAGACTTCGACGCGGCATTTAAAGCAATTTCAGATACCTTAGTTGCAGCGGGCAATGGTAAAGTTACTGTGAACTACCGTTTACGCGACTGGGGCGTTTCACGTCAACGTTACTGGGGTACGCCAATTCCAATGATCAATTTGGAAAATGGTGAATCTGTGCCAGTACCAGCAGACCAATTACCAGTTGAACTGCCAGAAGATGTGGTGATGAATGGTGTTACTTCACCGATCAAAGACGACCCAGAATGGGCAAAAACAACCTATAACGGAGAAGCAGCGTTTAGAGAAACGGATACCTTCGACACCTTTATGGAGTCGTCATGGTATTACGCACGCTACGCATCAAGTGATAGCGATGACGCCATGCTTGATCCAGAAAAAGCAAACTACTGGCTTCCTGTAGACCAATACATCGGTGGTATTGAACACGCGATATTACACTTGTTGTATGCTCGCTTCTTCCACAAATTATTGCGTGACGTTGGTTTAGTTGAGTCTGACGAGCCATTTAAAAGCTTGTTATGCCAAGGTATGGTGCTTGCAGATACTTATTACCGCGAAGCAGAAAACGGTGCACAAGACTGGATTTCACCAACTGATGTAGACGTTGAGCGCAATGAAAAAGGTCAAGTAACCAAAGCGACAAGCAAATTAGACGGTCAACCAGTTATTTCTGCTGGTATGAGCAAAATGTCTAAGTCAAAGAACAATGGTATCGACCCGCAACAGGTTATCGATCAGTTTGGTGCTGATACGGTACGTTTGTTTATTATGTTTACTTCTCCACCAGAGCAAACGCTAGAATGGTCAGATTCAGGTGTTGAAGGTGCTAACCGTTTTATCAAACGTGTTTGGAAATACGCAAACGACGTAATTACGTCGGGCGATGCGTCGGCACTAGCTGATGTCAGCTTATCAAGCCAGCACAAAAACTTACGCCGAGAGCTACATAAAACAATCGCTAAAGTGAGCGACGACATTGGCCGTCGTAACACCTTTAACACGGCGATTGCGGCAATCATGGAATTAATGAATCACGTCACTAAAGCGCCACTTGAAAGCGACGCTGACAAAGCAGTTGCCCATGAAGCTTTGCGTGCGATTGTGTTGATGTTAAGCCCAATTACACCGCATGTGTGCCACAAACTTTGGCAAACACTTAGCGATAGCGAGCAAATTGAAGATGCCGCCTGGCCACAAGTGGACAACAGCGCCCTAGTGGAAGACGAAAAACTAATCATTGTGCAAGTTAACGGCAAGCTGCGAGCAAAAATTACCGTTGCTGCAGATGCTGCGCAAGCAGACGTTGAAGGCATTGCAATGTCAGAAGAAAACGTGTCTAAGTTTATTGAAGGTAAAACGGTGCGTAAGGTTATTTTTGTACCGGGTAAACTACTTAACATAGTGGCGAACTAAGATGATCCCTTCTTGGCTAAAAACCTCGCTATTAGTGCTTTCATTGTTAAGCACAGTAGCGAGCTGTGGCTTTCGACTTCGCGGCAGTTACTTAATTGCCCCTGAATTACAAACGTTAAATGTAACGTCTGTTGATAATCACGGCGAGTTAACCCGCGAAGTTAAACGTCACCTAGCCAACAATCAAATTACTATCGTGCCTAACTTTGACGCTAATGTACCAGAGCTTTACTTAATGCAAGACAAGCTTGATAGACGTACCTTGTCATTGTTTCCAAATGGCCAAGTAGCTGAATACGAATTGATTTACACCGTTCGCTATCAAATTCGTTTTAAAGACAAATCGCCACGCGAATTTGTTTTTGAACTAAATCGCGATTATCAAGAAGATCCACGTGTTGCTTTGGCAAAAAGCCGAGAGCTTAACTTGATGCTAAAAGAAATGCGTATTGAAGCGGCAGACAAGATCTTACGCGACATGGCCAGTATTTCTGTGGATTAGCCAATGGCGAGAATTTACCATAATCAACTTCAACAGCAGCTCAACAAGCCGTTGGCACCGTTTTGGTTGATTTTTGGTGATGAACCTTGGCAAAAACTCGACGCGCTCAATCAAATTAAACAACTTGCTCCCATCCAAGGGTTTGAGGAAGTTATTAACTTTAGTGCAGACGATGGGTTTGATTGGCAGGAGCTGAGACAAGAATATCAAGCGATGAGCTTGTTCGCGCAGCGCAAAGTCATAGTGCTGTCGTTGCACTCTTCAAAACTTAATGAACAAGCCAGTAATCACCTTATAGCGATAAGCGAAGACATATCCCCTGATATCGTTCTGATTATCCATGGGCCTCGTTTAGACGCACAAGCACAAAAGCGAAAGTGGTTTAAGGCCTTGTCTGCAGAGGCTATTTTTCTACCTGTTTACGACATTGACGGCAAACACCTTATTAACTGGGTTAATCAGCGTGCTCATTTTCATCAGCTACGCTTAGCTGGCAATGTGCCTCAGTTACTAGCACAGTTATTCGAAGGTAACCTACCGTCACTCGATCAAGAATTAGCAAAACTTGCTATTAGCTATCAAGGGCAAACCATTACCCAAGAGATCGCTGAATCTATCGTAACTAAGCAAGCAAAATTCAACCCGTTTCAACTAACCGATACACTTCTGCAAGGCGATGTCGCTAAATGCGCCGACATGCTTAACAGCATGAAACATGAAGGGGTAGCAGCGGGACAATTGATTTGGACCTTGCACAAAGAGTGTTCACAGCTCTATGCCATGAAAGCGGCATTGCAACAAGGCAGTGATGTTAACCAAGTATTAAGCGATCATAAAGTGTGGAAAAACAAAACAGCACTTTATCAAAAAGCCCTGCAAAGCATTTCCATGGACAACCTTAATGAAGTGCTTAAACGCATTGCGCAAGTCGATTTTACCTTAAAAAGTGCCAGTGAATTTGACCCGTTTGTGTTGCTTACCGACCTATGTGTCGCCTTGTACCATGGTGAAACTTTACAGCACTATTCATTAGATTATGTCGCACAATAACAACAGTGCTATCGCCCTATTAGGTGGCACCTTTGATCCCGTGCACAATGGGCATATTGCGATGGCTAATCATGTCGCAGATTTCCTTGGGCTAGACAAGGTTTCCCTGATGCCCGCATTTATTCCGCCGCACAAAAACAGCACAAAAACGTCGGTAGAACATCGCGTTGCTATGCTTGAGCTTGCCATAAAACAGCAGCCTAGATTAAATTTGGACTTACGCGAGCTATCACGTAATGCGCCATCCTTTACAGTGGATACACTAAAAGAGCTAAAGCAAGCGCAGCCTGACCGAGTTATTTATTTCTTGATTGGTATGGACTCTTTGTTAAGTTTTAACACATGGAAAAACTACGAGCAGATACTAACCCTTTGCCATCTTGTGGTAACAACCAGGCCGGGGTTCGATCCAAACAAAGCAAACGATACCGTAAAGGCAATTATTGCCAACGCTAAAGCCACTGAATACGCGCAAGCAGGTCAAATCATTTTTACGCCACCTTTTGCCGCCGATATGTCATCAACCGAGCTTAGACAAGCTATTGTACAAGGCACAGATAATAGCAACGAAATACCCCTGCCCAAAGCCGTATTAAGCTACATTAAACAGCATCAATTGTATCAAGCATAGCGCTCCATTTTTTGATAAACATCGTTCCATTTCGACAAAACTACGAAAAGGTTAATAGTTGTTACAATTTGCACGTGATACGCCTTACTCCTAGCTATAAATAGTGATATGATAAAAGCAATGCATATACAGTAAGGAACCCACTTTGGCTAAAAGTATGTCATCAGACGCACTAGCATCATTTGTCGTAGAAAAAATCGAGGATATAAAAGGCCGCGATATAGAAACATTAAACATGCAAGGCAAAGCCGAATTTGCCGACTATATGGTGGTATGTTCAGGTAATTCAAATCGTCACGTTAAGTCTGTAGCCCAAGCGGTAGTAGTAGAGTGTAGAGCACAAGGGGTAGAACCTTTAGGTGTAGAAGGTAACGATATTGGTGAATGGTCTCTTGTTGATTTAGGTAGCGTCGTGGTACATATCATGACCGACGAAATGCGCGATCGATATCAATTAGAGCAACTCTGGAGCTAATCCCTCATATGAAGTTAACACTGTACGCGGTGGGCAATAAAATGCCGCAGTGGATTACCCAAGGGTTTGAAGAATATAGCCGCCGATTTCCGCGAGATCTTTCCTTTCATCTTGTCGAAATTACACCAGGCAAGCGCGGTAAAAACGCCGATATAGCGCGCATTTTGGAAAAAGAGGGTCAAGCTATGTTGGCCGCGATTCCCAAAGGCTCCCGCATTGTTACTTTAGAAGTTGAAGGTAAACCTTGGACCACACCGCAACTAGCAACTCAATTAGAAAAGTGGCAAAACGACGGACGAGACGTTGCCCTGCTTGTTGGCGGGCCAGAAGGTTTAGCACCAGCCTGCATTCAAGCGTCTGAGCAAAAATGGTCGCTGTCTCCACTCACCCTGCCACATCCAATGGTTAGAGTGTTTGTCGCGGAAAGCTTGTACCGCGCTTGGAGCATTAACAACAACCACCCTTATCACAGAGAGTAACGGTGAAAAGAAGTAAACGCGTCGCCATACGAAATCATACCGCTGAAGCAAATTTGTTCGCTCGTCGCACATTTATTGCCTTTATTGGCGTGATTGGTTTATTGCTTTTACTTTTTAGTAATGTGTTTCACTTAGAAGTTACCTCGTTTGAAAAATACCAAACCCAGTCGAACAGTAACCGAATCAAGCTCTTACCTGTGGCGCCAAATAGGGGCCTTATATACGACCGTAACGGCGTTTTATTAGCAGAAAATATTCCTATTTACAGCTTGGAAGTTATTCCTGAGCAAGTAGAAGACTTAGAGCAAACCGTTAAAGACGTGAGCGCCCTACTTGGCATTATTGAAGAGCGCGGCGACAAGCTAATTCAAGCGGCTAAACGCAAACGTCGATTTAAACCGATTGAATTGCATCCAAGGCTTAGCGACGAGCAAGTGGCACTGTTTTCGGTAAATCAGCACAAGTTTCCAGGGGTATTTATTGATGCCCGTTTAAAACGCTATTATCCGTTTGCTGATTTAACAACGCATACCGTTGGCTATGTTGCGCGTATTAATCGCCGCGACACCATTAAGTTGGAAGAGCAAGGCGTTAGCGAGAACTATGCCGCTACTCGTAATATCGGCAAACTAGGGCTAGAACGTTTTTATGAAGACATGCTGCACGGCACCGCTGGCCACCAAGAAGTTGAGGTAAACAACCAAGGCCGCATCCTAAGAACGTTAGATTATACGCCGCCCATCGCCGGTAAAGATATTACCCTTACATTAGACATTGAATTACAAATGGTAGCTAAACGTGCCTTGGCAGGAAAGCGTGGCGCCATTGTTGCTATCGACCCCCGTAGTGGCGACGTGCTAGCGATGTACTCTAACCCAAGCTACGACGCTAACTTGTTTGTGCATGGCATTAGTAGTAACAATTATAAAAAGCTGCTTAACGACAGAAACCTACCGCTGATCAATCGAACTGTACAGGGTTATCCGCCCGCTTCAACCGTAAAACCCTTTATTGCCCTTTTAGGATTAGAAGAACGCCTGATTACACCAGCGACCAAAATCTGGGATGACGGCACTTATCATTTAGAAGGCACCGAAGCGCGCTATCGTGACTGGAAAGCTTGGGGTCATGGTTGGGTCAATTTAACCAAGGCAATTGAACAGTCGTGTAATATTTACTTTTACGATTTGGCTTACAAGCTCGGTATTACCAAAATTAGTGAGTTTTCTACCCTATTTGGTTTTGGCGAGTATACCGGTATAGACATTCATGAAGAAAACCGCGCCATCATGCCGAGCGTGCAATGGAAGCGAGCGCGCTATAACCAACCATGGTATACCGGTGAAACCATTTCGATTGGTATCGGTCAAAGTTTTTGGACGGTCACGCCGCTGCAGTTAGCACAGGCGTTAGCTAACTTGGTTAACAAAGGCGAAATCAAAGTACCGCATCTGCTGAAAAGCTATAAAGAACAAATAGCGGATGAAGAAACAGAAACCATGCAGTGGGTTGATACGGCATTTGAAACAGAGCAACGCCCACCGATTGTTTTAGACAATGAAAAGCACTGGGACTATGTACTCGACGCAATGCACAACACAGTACAAAAGCCGGGAGCAACAGGGCATGCGGCGTTTATTGGCACTCGATATGACGCGGCAGGTAAAACCGGCTCTGCGCAGGTTGCTAGCCTTGGCCAAGACGAAGAATACGACGCGGAAAATACTGCAGAAAACAAACGAGATAACGCTATGTTTATCGCCTTTGCACCATACGAGGCGCCAGAAATTGTGGTTGCCGTTGCCATAGAAAACGTGGCAAAAGGTGGTGGTGCAACGAACGCGGCGCCAGTGGCCAGACAAATTATGGACCAGTACTTTGGCGACAGAGAAATTGTATCTCAAAATAAAGCCGTGCACCCGCTGCATAGAAAAACCTATAAACCAAGCAAACAACCTAGGACAAGAGGATAGTCGTGCGCACCCCAGCTCAGGATCAACATAGACTTACGTTTTGGCAGAAAATCCATATCGATTTTCCGCTATTGCTTGGTTTATTGGCGCTTATGGTACTTGGCCTCTTCGTTGTTTATAGCGCCGGCGGACAAGATATAGATTTAGTGATCAGGCAGGCTGTGCGTTTGGGCGTTGGCTTGGTTGTAATGCTTATTGTAGCGCAAGTTTCGCCACTAGCGTATCGGCGCTGGGCACAGTGGTTCTTTTTAGTCGGCGTGTTAATGCTAGTAGGCGTGTTACTTTTTGGCCATGTTGGTAAAGGCGCGCAGCGCTGGCTAGATTTAGGTTTTATGAAGTTTCAACCGTCTGAAATTATGAAACTTGTGGTACCTATCACTATTGCTTGGTTTATCAGTAAGAAGAATTTACCCGTCTCTATTGGCAATGTATTTGTCGCCTTTGTGTTGGTACTAATTCCAACCTTACTCATCGCACGGCAACCAGACTTAGGAACATCACTGCTGATTGCGAGTTCTGGCATCTTCGTTATTTTCTTAGCCGGTGTTAGCTGGCGACTAATTTTATTATGTGTTGGCCTTGTTGGCGCCTTTATGCCAGTGCTGTGGATGTTCTTAATGAAAGAATATCAAAAGCAGCGCGTACTAACCTTTTTAGATCCAGAAAAAGATCCTTTGGGCAGTGGTTACCATATTATTCAATCAAAAATTGCTATTGGCTCAGGTGGTGTTAATGGTAAAGGTTGGCTACAAGGGACGCAGTCACAACTTGAATTTTTACCTGAACGTCATACCGATTTTATCTTCTCAGTATTTAGTGAAGAATTTGGTTTAATTGGCGTTGCATTATTGCTATTGATATATCTGTTTATTGTTTTTCGCGGTCTATGGATCGCCGTAAATGCCCAACATGCGTTTACTAAACTGCTTGCAGGCAGTATTACCTTAACCTTTTTTGTTTACGTTTTTGTAAACATAGGTATGGTTTCTGGCCTGCTGCCCGTAGTGGGCGTGCCTTTGCCGCTAGTTAGCTATGGTGGCACGTCAATGGTGACATTAATGGCAGGTTTTGGCATGCTTATGGCAATAAGTACGCATCGACGATTTATTAATTAACACATTATTATTAGAACAACAGTGAAAAAACTAACATCAATTGCGCTAACAATACTGCTGTGCTCATGTGCAAGTAGCAACAGCAGATACAGTCAAGAACACGACAGCATTCCTGACCAAGTACCAACCTTGGCTCAGCTGCAAGATGCTGTGCCTAAAAATGAGCCTAAAAGTCGTGGGGGCAACAAAGACTACGAACAATGGGGCGTACAATATAGCGTGCTTGATAGCGCTAAAGGCTTTAGTGCCGACGGCATAGCGTCGTGGTACGGCGAAAAGTTTCACGGTAGAGCAACCTCTAACGGTGAAATCTATGACATGTATGCAATGACGGCAGCACATAAATCGCTGCCTCTGCCAAGCTATGTTCGCGTAACCAATAAAGCCAATGGCAAATCGGTTGTTGTGCGCGTTAATGACAGAGGTCCTTTTCATGAAGACCGCATCATTGACTTGTCCTATAGCGCGGCATACAAATTAGACATGGTAAGAACAGGCACAGCGCAAGTGCATGTGGAAGCGATAACTGACTTTAACGACATTGTTCAGGTGCGCCCAATTAGTAAGCGCGATGAGTTTGCTGAAGATGTGGTGGTTAAACGCAGCCCAACAAGCACCCAGCAAACCAATGTAGCAAAAGGCTTTTATATTCAGGTAATGGCAACCGGTGACGAGTTTAAAGCAAAGCAAACGGCGGAGAAACTTGCATCGCTTTATCGCCATGAGGCAATTTGGCCAGAACAAGATGGAATTTTTCGTGTTCAGTTAGGTCCAATTAATGACCCTGATCGCCAAACGTATTTATTGAACTTGTTGAAGAAGATGGGTTACCCCAAAGCTTTTGCAAGATTAAACTAACTCGCAGGCGCGCTCACGAGCGTGCCCGCTAATTTAAACACTAAGACGACATAATTTTCAAACATGATGAAACGAATCACATTAACTTCTCTTTTTAGCGCCCTAGCCTTTTCCGTGGCTGGTTTTTCCAATGCTGCCAATATTATTCCGTCGCCACCGCAAATTAATGCTAAAGGTTACATTTTGCTTGATTACAATACAGGCAAAGTCATCGCTGAAGGCAATGCTGATATGCAATTAGCGCCAGCAAGTTTAACTAAGATAATGACTAGCTATATTATCGGTAAAGAATTACAAGCCGGTAATATCCACAAAGACGATAAAGTAAAAATCAGTGAAAAAGCGTGGGCCAAGAACTTCCCTGACTCTTCAAAAATGTTTATTGAAGTAGGTAAAGAAGTGTCTGTTGATGACCTTAACCAGGGCATCATCGTGGCATCAGGTAACGATGCTTGTGTTGCTATGGCCGAGCACATTGCTGGTAGTGAAGACGCCTTTGCTGATCTTATGAACGCTCACGCCGAACAGCTTGGTTTGTCGAGCACTTACTTTGAGAACAGCCATGGTTTAGATTCAAAAGACCATTTCACTACACCACGTGATATGTCGACCCTAGCTATATCACTTATTCGTGATGTACCAGAAGAATATGCTATCTATAAGCAAAAATCGTTCACCTTTGGTGGCATTAAGCAGCACAACCGTAACACCCTACTTTGGGACAAAAGCCTAAACGTAGATGGCATGAAAACAGGCCATACTTCACAGGCAGGTTACTCACTTGTTTCATCAGCAACTAAAGGCGATATGCGCCTTGTCACCGTTGTTATGGGTACTGACAGCGAACGTGCTCGTAAAGTAGAAACCAAAAAACTACTTAACTATGGTTTTAGATTCTTTGAAACATACACGCCTTATAAAGCAGGCAGCAAGTTTGTGAGCAATCGTGTGTGGATGGGTGACACAGAACAAGTTGATTTAGGTATTGCCGTCGATACGCCAATTACTATTCCACGAGGTCAACGCAAAAACCTAAAAGCAAATTTCGAACTTAACGACAAGTTAATTGCGCCACTGAGTAAAGGCCAAGTAGTAGGTAAATTGTTCTTACAGTTAAATGGTGAAGATATTGCTGAATACCCGCTTGTTACGCTTGCTGAAGTGCAAGAAGGTGGCATGTTTGATAAAGCGGTTGATTATATTAAGTTGCAGTTTGTTGACTAGTTATATTTTCATTTGAAAAAGGCTCCTTTTTGGAGCCTTTTTTGTTAATCATCTAATGGCGACTTAGCGCCAGATTTATGCTTCCCTAATACATGGGTATAAATTTGTGTTGTTTTAACGTCCTCGTGCCCTAATAACTCCTGTACGACCCTAATGTCATGGCCTGTTTCTAATAATCGTGTTGCGAAACTATGTCTGAAGGTATGAGACGTTACTCGTTTAATAATTGACGTATTTGCGACAGCCTTTTTTAATGCTTTACGAAATGTTGTTTGATGCAAATGATGACGACAAATATAGCCATCGTATGGGTGTTCACAACGGGTGCTAGAAATAAACAAATACTGCCAGGCAATATGCTTGACCGCATTTCCATACTTTCTTATCAAAGCTGGTGGTAATGATGTCATGCCATATCCATCAACTACATCTTTTGCATGTATTTTTTCAACTTTCTTCATCTGTCGTTTAACCGCCTCGTGCAATTTAATAGGAAACAGTGTCATTCTGTCTTTCTGACCTTTTGAGCGAAAGATAAAAATGGTATTTCTTTCAAAATCAAAATCTTTCATTCTTAACCGTAACACTTCTGAAATTCGCATACCGCCACCATACATAAGAGCAGCAATAAGCTGGTATACACCACTCATTTGCTTTATAACGGTCATGGCTTCTATATGCGTTAATACTTGAGGCACACGTTGTGGCGATTTGGCATACTGAAATTTCATGTTGTTCAATGGTTGCTCTACAACATGTTTATATAAAAACGACAAAGCGCAAAGCGCTTGGTTTTGAGTCGTTGGTGACACTTTTCTTTGAACAGCTAAAAAACTCAAAAAATGCTCGACCTCTGGCTCCGCCATACGTTCTACATTCCTATATTTGTTAAAAAACATGAAATATTTCACCCAATGCAAATAGGCTTTTTCTGTCTTCAAACTATAGTGTTTCGCTCTGCATACTAATCTAAATCTATCAATCAAATCATTATTCATATTTTCTTCCTTAAAAATAAACTGTATATATATACAGGTATAATATAGAAATTGATAAAATACTAAGTTTCCTTCCTATTATTTTTTAAACTAGACTATCAGCCCAGATTAACACCATCTTAACATGTTGTTTTATAGTAGATTTTTATTCAATGATAGGTTTTAATAGGAAACTCGTTATATAGATTCTCGTTTTTATATTTCAACTCTTTTATCTAGAAAATAGAAATGCAGAGAATATATTTATAAATTAATAAGTTATTGGGACTAACTTTATAAAGCCACACTTAAATTGTGGGGTTTTAACAGGAATTCCCGATATTAAGCGTTAAACAATTGAGCTAAATATATGCCATCAAAAAAACCGGATGATTTCTATGAACTCTATCTACAGATAGTGAGTAGCCATATTGTGAAGGGGCCATTTATGGCACTATCATTTGGATTCACATCAGCTCATATATTTGTATTTATTCTTGGCTTATTTTTCGAGGAGTTCATTTCTAGAGCGGGAAATATGATTATTGTCTCAATGACTGTGTCCATTTGTATTAGCGGTATTCTTAGCTCTAGGCGAAAGAAACATGTTTAACAAGCAACAGCTGTCGCCCCTGCGGGGCTGGGACGGCCTTTCCGCTGCTTCGCAGCTCCAAATCCGCCCCAGTGTTGGGCGTTATGTTTGAGTCAGGTATGGACGAAGATTTAAAGAAAAAAGTAGATATTGTAGTAGGGTTAAGCCGCCTAGCAGGTGGTACATTGATACTTGTTGGTAGTATTTTGGTATTTGTTTTTACTCAAGCCGCGCTAGATCCAAATGCTTCGATTGAAATCAATGGTGTTCCAACTAAAGATCAAACAGACAAAATTGTGGCGGCAATTTTCACGGCATTGTTTCCATTAATAGGTCTGTTCCTATCTTTTGCACCAGCAAAGCTACTTGATAAATGGGCAGCAAAGATTATTGGTCGTTTGAGTTAATCTCAAACATAACAAGCCGTTTAAGGTATGGACGTCTAACGCATGGCTGACGTTCGTTCCTCACGATTATAGCCATGCATTATCCGCCCCTTAACGGAGCGTTATACGTATTACGTCACAATTAGCATTCTCATCTGAAAGGATTTATATGAAAAAATATTTATTACTACTCTTGGTACTTACTTCAAATAGTATTTTTGCTGAAGGCAGTGTTAAAGGTGATCTATGGATTTGGGAAGAAAATAGTAAAGCACATACATTTTCTATACGTTTACTTAAAGGTGATAATGGCTATAGCGGGACGTATTGTGCGGTTGGCGCAAGTGGTAACAGAATGGATTGTAGCCCTCAAAAATATGCTAAATGGTTTAATTTTACCGAAGATAATCCAAGTTTTACTTTCACTACTAACCGAGACAGAAAAAAAGGGAAAGCTAAACTTACCAAACAAAATAACAAATGGGTTTGGGAGTTAATTGAGCCACCTAAAGGCGAGCATTATGCACCTAAAAAAGCAGTGCTAAAAAAGTATATAAAAAAGTCTTAGTATAAAAAATACGTATAACAAGCTATTAAACAAGGACAAAATAAAGTTGGCTTTTTGTTCACTCCGTTCACCTATTTTAGCCAACTCTATTTTGCCTGTTAATAGGGCGTTATGTTTACAAAGGAAGTCAATGCTAGTTCTTCAGCTCGAAGCTAAATATCAAGAACGTGATGATGCATATAATCTAGATGAGTCATATCCTGTACTTGCTATTACACAAAGCGATGATATTAAAATCGCCACGAAATGTGCCAGTGATTTAATGTCAGAGAATGGTTGGGGAGATTTTAATTTCTCGCGTTATGGAACTATTAAGGGATCAAATGATGCACCTAAATCTTTTGGTGATCCTAAAGAGTGGCAAAAGACACTAGATGAGTGCGGTGCAATTTATATCGTGTACACATCGTAAACATAACAAGGCCATTAAGTCGAGGGACATAAAACAGTTGGTTTGTCGCTCGTGCCTCGCTAAAGTATAACCAACTGATTTTTTGCCCCTTATGGCGGCGTTATGTTTTTATTAATTGGGAGGTATATTGTTTATTCATAAATTAATAAATATTTTGCTTTTCCCTTTTGGATGTTGCTTACTTATTGGTGTATTTAAATGGATCGAATATGAGAGTTTGTGGATTGGGCTTAAAACTTTCTTTTTTACATTTGTATTTGTTGCCCCTGTTTTTATTGCCATAAACTTTAGAGTATTAAAGTCCTTGTATAAAGATAAAAATTTATAGTATTTGAAACATAACAAACCAATTAAAGTGGACAAATAACAGCTTGGCTTTGTTCACTTCGTTCACGATTTTAGCCAAGCATTATTTGCCCGTTATTGGGGCGTTATATTTTTATGGAGGTATCGTGAGTAAAACTTGGTCATTGGAAGATGTAACGTTAATTGCGAAAGAAGCTCCTTATACCTTTTACTTGCCATCCAAGTCTGTAATCAACCAGCTTCAAGTCGGTAGCGTTGTAAAATTAATGTTCAATTGCAATGTAGAAAACGAACAGGGTTGGTCAGCCGAAAGAATGTGGGTCATCATTACGGAAGTAAATGATGGTTACTACAAAGGAACTTTGGATAATGACCCTAGCTATATTCCAGACATTAAATATCAAGACATAGTTGAATTTGAATCTAAGCATATTATGCAAACGGACATAGAAGAGTCAGAAAGCGATATTGTCGAAAAATATAACCCGAGATGTTACGTAACTTCACATGTTCTGAAAGACGGTTTCCCTGTCGGCCAACTATATAGAGAGAAACCAGAAGAAAACGAAAACAATTACAGTGGTTGGACTTTGTTTTCTGGTCTAGAAAATGAGGAATACTTAAATAACTCTGAAAACTGGAATTTCGTATCACTTGGAGCTGTTCTAAATCAATGTGATAGGTTTGCCTCTTTACTAGAGTTGGAGGATTACGAGCACGAATTCACTTGGGATGAATCAATATCAGCGTATGTAAAAATATAACAAACGAATCAACGAACGGACTAAAAAAGCTTGGTTTAGTTCGTTCCTCACTAAGTTTAGCCAAGCTCTTTTAGCCCGTTATTCGGGCGTTAGGTGACTATGAGCGAAGCGTTCCGAATATGGTTTAAATTTGAAATCTGCCTATTCTCTGTACCAGTTGTGCTGATACCAGCAATTGTATTTCAAATAGACTCAAAAGGCGCTCCGGTCGAATTAATTGTACTAGCTGCGAGCTTGTCACTCGGATGTATTCTAGTATTTTATTCTGTCTTTAAATTAATGGGGTACGTATTTGGTAATAAACCAGCAAGACACCCTAAAATGATAATGTTTTTTATTTTATATTGGCTTATCAATTGGTTATTTACGTTCATTAAAAGTAATCAATTGGATACTTTTGCAGTCCAAGTCTTTGCTTTTGCACCAATTATAGTTTTAGGTCATTTAATTTATATCGGACGTGACTACTTTAAAAGCGTCACCTAACAAGGTAATTAAAGTGATTCGCTTGAGTTTGTCATTTTTAGTTGCAAACGACGCAATAAAATTGCCAAACTAGCTCCCACATTATTACGGCGTTATATGCCTATGAAGAAAATACTGGTAGTTCTGTTTTTGGCTTTAATTAGCGTGATGAAAGCCCATGCGTCTACATGTAACGTTAAAAAGCATCCTGATAAATCATTACTCAGCATTACGGTGGAGAATAATGTTAGGCATTTTTCTATACCGGCAGAATTTGAAGGTAAGCCTTTAGATTCAATAGTTATTTGGGTTTTCCCTAAATCAGGTGATACACCGGGTGAATTAGCAATTCCTATTACTTTTGAAATTGAAGGAAAAATAGCAAAAGGCCAATTTAGTGTATCTGGTAATTTTGTTAATTTGGAGTTTCTAGCTATGTACTATAACGGGCTTTGTGGCCCTAGGCTTGAAACTGAAATCGGCATATAACAAGCTGTTTAAAATGGACGCCTTACTGCTTGGCTTGCGCTCATTCTTCGCTAATTTTAGCCAAGCGTAATCTGCCCATTAACAGGGCGTTATTGCAAAGGAAGGTTAGGTGTATAAGTCGAGGTTAATTTGGGGAAATCTCTTGTTTCTAGTTGGTTTTATCCCCGCAGCCATAATGTTAAGTAACATCGCTCCTGATGAAGCTACAGCTCAAGCAGGTTCGGTTGGCTTATTTATATATGTTACGTTGCTTCCAGCAATTGTAATTGGAGCATTACTTTCTATCTCTGCAATTTTAAAACTTAACAGTCTGCAAAAAATCAATAGTGCTAGCTTAAACAACATTGTTGGTTCTATTTCTATTTTTGTAGGTTGGGTAATTTTACTTTTTACTGTTACTGTAATTGGGTTTATTGCTTTTGCTGTTTTGAGTAATTAGCAATGTAACAAGACAATAAAGTCATGAATCGATATAACCGTAACAAAAAGTACGATGAGACTAAAAAGAAAACCCTTTGGCTTATTCCTGTGGCCATTTTATTGGCTTTTTCATTATATAACTATGGCTCGTTAAATTTAGCATTCTCGTGTTTAATAGCATTACTTTCGCTAGGCGTTATAGCATTGGTGGTTCAAATTTCATTGGGTATCAATCTGAAACTATTGAAAACTAGGTTTGGTGAATATGATAAAACCATAAACTCTAGGAAATACAACTTTGCATTATCATTTTGTTTTGTTGCGTTAATACTTAATGTGTGGTAAGGCCCCAGAATTCTAGACAGTT
This sequence comes from Thalassotalea agarivorans, assembly GCF_030295955.1. NCBI lineage: Bacteria > Pseudomonadati > Pseudomonadota > Gammaproteobacteria > Alteromonadales > Colwelliaceae > Thalassotalea > Thalassotalea agarivorans. The sequence continues at coordinate 1,208,814 of NZ_AP027363.1, read as the reverse complement.
TCTAGCTCCTTAAAATAACGTTTCTCAAATTCGTTTGGAGAAACACCACCATTTGTACCATGATTTCTTTTTGAATTGTAGAAACATTCAATGTAGTCAAATATCTCAGCCCTTGCTTCGTCACGGGTTTTATAGATCTTACGTTTAACTCTGTCCTTCTTGAGCAATGAGAAAAAGCTCTCCGCCACGGCGTTATCATGGCAATTACCTTTCCGACTCATGCTAGCTTCCAAGTTGTGCTCTTTTAAGAAGCTACGCCAATCAGAGGAGGTATATTGGACTCCCTGATCAGAGTGAACCAGCACCTTACTTTGTGGTCTTCGACGCCATACGGCCATCAGTAAAGCATCGATTACTAGGTCAGATTTGGGGCTGCTTTTCATCGTCCAGCCAACGACTTTTCGAGAAAATAAGTCAATCACAACCGTGAGATATAGCCACCCCTCGTAAGTGCGGATATATGTGAAATCTGTCACCCACGTTTGATCGGGCTTATTCACCTTGAACTCCCTATTTAAAGTGTTAGGCGCTGCGGGATGTTGTTTATTATTTCCAAAGCCTCGGTGGCGTTTGTAACCTCTGATAGCTTTAATTTTATTGGTTCGCATTATCCGATGGATGCGATTTTTACCGCATATCTCACCATCATTTTTCAAGTCAATCGTGATATTGCGATAACCATAGGTACAGCCACTTTCGAGCCAGAATTGTTTAATCTTGCCCAACAGCCTTTGGTCTTCGATTGCACGATTACTCAATGGCTTTTTCTGCCAGGCATAAAAACCACTGCGGTTGATGTTAAGAACCTGACACATTAACTCGACAGGATATTGCTTGAGTCGAGATTTCACGAACGTGTACTTTTCTTTGACTCCCCTGCAAAGTACACGGCGGCCTCCTTTAAGATGTCACGTTCCATTGTAACCCGCTTTAATTCGGCTTTTAAGCGACGTATTTCATCAGATTGGGCATCATCTACTTGACGCTGCTTGGCGGGCTTGGAATATCTTTTTACCCAATCATGAATGGACTTGTAGCTGACTCCCAATCGCTCAGCAACGGAAGTCATCGAGTGACCTTGCTCTGTTACTTGTTTGACTGCTTGGATTTTAAATTCTTCTGTATAGCGCTGACGGCTCATTATTACACCTCTTAGTTTTATATATTATAAAGCTAAGAACTGTTTAGTGAACTAGGGCCTTACCAGTTTGGCTTTTCGCTCAATAAAGTATTCAAGGTACTTTAGCTCTTTGGCGTAGCTATCGAGTATTGCTAAATCAAAATTCACATTACGTTGCACCACTTCATCGTCAAAGCGGTGACGAAAGGCTTCGCGCGCTGACGGATTTTTCATATGCAACTCTAGTGCTGGGTAGTTGTATTGGCTATTGGTATTAACGATATGCGCTTTAAGTTGTGCGCCATGCCTGACGAGCTTGGTTCTTCTGCGTAGTAAATCGCGCGTGGAGCGCATGGTTTGTGGGTAGGTATAGGCTAATGGGAAATTACCACCACGAAGTAAGCTGGCAATTTTATAGGAGTCTATTTTGTCATTTTTGGCTTTGCCGCCGTGAATGGCCTTCATATAAAGTGCATGACCGAGAACAAAATTAATGCCTTGTTGTTCGCACCAATCACTCACCCAGTACCAGCAATGCATGCATTCAACACCGATAACGATATTGCCAAAGTACGGTGAAAGCAGTTGATTTAATGCTGCTTGTTCAGCCTTAATTTTTTGGTGAACGACTTTTTCGCCGTCTCTATTCAAAATGCAGACATAAAGAATTCTGGCGTGTAAGTCGATTCCACAATAAAAATCGTGTAATTTAGTATAGAATTTCATTGAGCTTTCTCCTTTTGGTTTGGTCGCCTTGAAGTTTAGCCAATGGTTAAACTTCGGGGAGAAGGTTCAATAAGTATCAAGCTGTTCAAGCGGGACTGCTAACTGCTTGTTCGGTTCCAAGTTGTTACACAGCATTATTTGCCTATTTAATGTGCATTGCATTTACCTAAGCCGCAATGTCTCCAGGATATTTGATGAAGCTTTGTTCTGCAATTGAAACACAGACTATGGCCTTATCGATATCTAACCGGTTAAAAAACATGCTACTGTTATCCATGCTAGCCTTTGATGTCTAGTTATTTTATATACCAATAATAACTCTGAATTTACTCACTTACGGTAAAGGAAGCTAGCAACTCGAGGGCAGTCATTATGACAATAAACCCAGATAAACTTAACAAAAGAGAGTTGCATATGGATAGAATAATACTTGTATTAACAGTGACTGGGCTGGCAGTATTGTCCTTTTTCTTATGGAGTAAGAATGCACAACTTCAGGATGAAATTAGCGAGGAAATAGAAAAAGGGAAAATATCTATCACCTCCACAATATTATCAGAAACTACCGAATTTACTTTTATGAAAGTAACCAACCAGTTTGTTTATTACATGGATAAAAAAGGTAAGGATATTGGTCATGGTGCAAAGAAATCTGCTCGATGGAAAGCCTTGTATAAATGGGAATATCCTTTTCATTTTGGTTTCAAGATAAATGAAGGTTGGAACTGGTGTATAAAAGTTGATGAAGAGAATGGCATTGTTACCTTGAATGCACCGCAGATTAAACAACTCAATACTTCAAGTGCCTCACCTAAACTTGTCGAAATATTCAACAGCGGATTTAAGAAAACTCAGGTTGCTGCCCAAAAATGGATGCAAAGCCTCTCTAATAAAAAAGTGAAGCAGGCAGCCGATGCTTATCTTTCAAATAAGACAGTCCAAAGTTCCGTCAAAAAGTCACTAGCCGCTTTTTTTCAAGAAATTCTTAACGATGCTCATAAAGATGCCAACCCTATTAGCAAGGTAATTGTAAATACTGTCGCAAAAAGTAGTTGTGATGAGAGTGGATAAAAGCCCTAAGTATGTTCACCACATGAATGGTGAAACAATTGGTGGCATAGTTTGTTCTATTAGCGGTAAAATTACGCCAGCTTAATTCTTTAACATTGTTAATGTTGAAAGCTTACCTGGCTTTTATAAAGAAATAGCTAACAAGGAAAATAAAAGCTGACTCGAAGCGGCTGCGCTGCAAAAGCGTGAACAAGTAATAAAAATTAAGGGTAACAATGAAAAATTTTGAAGAAGTATTTGAACGTAATTTGTTTGCTAGTCGTTGGCTATTAGTGCCGTTCTTTGTTGGCTTGGTCGCGGCCGTTGCGGTGTTGATGTTGAAATTTATCAAAGAAATAGCGCATATGATCATTAATATTAATGAGCTAAGCGGTTCTGAAGTCATTCTCCATACATTAACGCTAATCGATATTTCGCTTATTGCTAGCTTAATTTTTATTATTGTCTTTAGTGGCTACGAAAGCTTTGTCTCAAAAATTGAAGTAGAAGACGACGGCGATCGCCCAGGTTGGATGGGCAAAGTTGGCTTTGCTGGGCTAAAAATTAAAGTGATTGGTTCTATCGTTGCGATATCATCAATAGAGTTATTAAAAGTGTTTTTAACCATGACCGAAGAGAGCGACCAAGGCGTTGTGATGTGGCGTGTGATTATCCATACCACTTTTGTTGTCTCGGGAACCTTAATGGCATTACAAGAGAAGTTAGCTGCTAGCCATTAATTTTCAACATTTATGTGGCAGCTGATACATAAAGCTGCCATAGTGATTCATTCAGTATCTGTTCACAACACCTTACTCACCCGCTTTTCCTTCCCATAAAAAACATCTTGGTCTCAACACAAATAATCGCTACAGTATAAGCAGTTGATTTTATTAAGCGTTTAACGCGTTGTATTGAGGAATTGTTGTGTCTCCAGAAGTCATTTTCTTTTCAGTAATTATTGCTGTTGTCGTTGCCTTTGTCGGCTATAAATTGCTTGCGCACTTAAAAGGCAAAATTACCCTACACCTAAACAAAACCAGTTTTCGCTTTGGCGAAACGTTAACTGGCCATTTTGACCTAGAAGCGAAAAAAGCAATTGAAGGCAATGAGCTTTCAGTTACTTTGGTTGCGCGTGAAAAAATTGAAAAGCGAGATAGTGAAGGTAAACGCAGAACGCGCACGCATGAGGTGTATCGCAATGAAAAACGCCTTGAAGGTGCAAAGGTTTATCAAGCGGGTTCAAAAGCCAATTTTATCTTTGAATTTTTCTTGCCGAAAACCGGCACAAGCGAATTTGCCGCTTCAACGCTAGGGCAAGCGATGAATATGCTAGGCAGCCTGCTCACTAGTGAAAGGCGCACTATCGAATGGCACATTGAAGCTCGCCTAGACGCTAAAGGCATCGATATTACTGATAGCCAGCGCATATACGTAGAGTAACTAGTGAAGGTAAACAACCTATTCAACCCATTGCCTACACTAGGTGATGATGAGCATTTTCAAACCTTACTTAAAAATGAAAATGTGCATATTGAGCGTATTGTTTCGCTAGGCCACAGCACAGCTGATGGGCAATGGTACGATCAAGTCCAAGATGAATGGGTAGTGTTGCTCACAGGCGCAGCAACACTTGCTTTTGCAGAAGGGAAAACGGTTGATATGAAAGCAGGTGACCATATCCATCTGCCCGCAGGTTGTAAGCACAAAGTGGCATCAACCACTGAGAAAGAGCACAGTGTTTGGCTAGCGGTTCACTTCCCACCCTCTACATAACACAATAGTGGCGCCATTGTTCGATTACCGATTCAGTGCTAATCTGACTATGTACAAAAAACAATCATTTATATGTTGGTTTTAACACGTTAGGAGTTGGGATGAATATTTCAATGAGTAAGTATGTTCGCAGTGCCGTTCGGTTTCTGCTGATTATCTGCGGCGCAACTTTGGCTACTAATGCTGCAGCGAATGATCAAACACCTGAGGATAATACCGAAGTCATTGAGGTGGTTGGCGAAACATCGCTGATGTACTTGCGCAACAAAATGAAAGTTGCAGAGCTAGATTTTTACGATAGCTTAAATGAGCTAATCGATGAGCCTAAGTACAAAGTTCGATGTCGTACCGACAACATCACCGGCTCTCGCCTGAAACAAACCTTTTGTGTGCCCTACTATATTCGTAATCACACTGCACAACAAAGCCAAGATTTTTTACACGAATTTAATCGAAAAGGATATATCCCAACCTATAAAGGAAGCGAGTTTTTGCTAAGGGCAGAATATCAACGCGCAAAGGAGTATGTGATAAAGCTGGTTGAGAAAAATCCAGAATTACTGGAAAAACTGGTTGCGCTAGAAGTCGCTAAACAAGAATACGTTAACAAGAAAAAGCAAAACAAATAACACTTGCAGCCACCGCTAGATAGGCAAGTTTAGCGGTGGTTTGTACGATTTAGTTCACACATCTCCCCTCACCCCTTGAATTTTACAAAGCAGACCACACATGTGCTGTATACTATTTAGCAATAATGTTAGAATACGCGCCATTCATTTTGCCTAAGGGGCAATCGTAAGGCCGTATTGGCAGTTCTGAGGTTTGACATGCAAACAAAATTTGACGAGCTATTGGATTTTCCAACTGTTTTAAACTTTAAAATAATGGGTTTAGCGGTAGATCATTTACCTGACCGTATTATTGAAGAGTTACAAAAACACACGCCAGGTGATTACTCGCCGTCAATTAGGCCAAGTTCAAAAGGTAACTACCACTCTGTAAGCGTTGCAGTAACGGTAACAAGTAAAGACCATATAGAATTAATCTATAAAACACTTAACGACATTGAAGAAGTGCGTTACGTACTATAACCCCAAAATTGATGGGGTGTAATTTAGGTTACCATCCATTAAAATTACACGATTACAACGGTTTGGACATTCCTTTGCAAAATCAACTACGCGTTCGACAACTAGGTCAAGCTGACTACACCCAAGTGTGGCATGCAATGAAGCAGTTTACCGATGAACGTGATGAAAACACAGTAGACGAAATTTGGTTAGTCGAACATCCGCCTGTCTTTACACAAGGACAAGCAGGTAAAGAAGAACACTTATTAATGACAGGTGACATTCCTGTTGTTCAGGTCGACAGAGGTGGGCAAGTTACCTACCATGGTCCAGGCCAACAAGTGGTGTACTTTATGATAGATATACGCCGCCGAAATATGGGTGTACGACAGCTAGTTAGCTTAATTGAACAAGCCATCGTCGATTGTTTAGCGGATTACCAAGTAACCGCATACCCTAAAGCCGATGCGCCGGGTGTGTATGTCGATGACCAAAAAGTGGCATCGTTAGGTTTACGCATTCGTCATGGCTGTTCATTCCACGGCCTTGCGTTGAACGTAAACATGGACCTAGAACCTTTCTTGCGTATTAACCCGTGTGGTTATGCGGGGCTAGCAATGGTTCAAACAACAGATTTATGTGCTCTTGATACGGTTGAAAAAGCGGGTGAAGGGCTAACAAAACATTTGATCAACTTGTTCGACAGCGAGCAGGTTGACTACTTAACAGGGTTAGATGAAAAGTATGTCAGTTAAGTCTTCTAAAATGGTTGCCGGCACTAAATTAAGAGATGCCGAAAAAATGGCGCACATCCCCATAAAGGTTGTGCCAACAGAACGTGAAACCATGTTACGTAAACCAGAATGGTTACGTATAAAATTACCGCGTACCTCTGAACGTATTGACCACATTAAGTCGTCTTTACGTAAGCACAATTTGCATTCGGTGTGTGAAGAAGCATCTTGCCCAAATTTATCAGAATGTTTTAACCACGGCACTGCAACCTTTATGATCCTAGGCGCTATTTGTACGCGTCGTTGCCCGTTTTGCGATGTTGCCCATGGTCGTCCATTGAAACCAGAAGCGGAAGAGCCACGCAAACTTGCGCTAACGTTAAAAGATATGGCGTTAAAGTATGTGGTTATTACGTCTGTAGATCGTGATGATTTGCGTGACGGTGGCGCACAACAATTTGCGGATTGTATTACCGAAATCCAAAAAGAGTCGCCTAACACTAAAATTGAAATTTTAGTGCCTGATTTTCGTGGCCGCATGGACAGAGCACTAGAGATTTTAAATCAAAGTCCGCCAGATGTATTTAATCATAACCTTGAAACAGCGCCGCGTTTGTATACTAAAGCGCGTCCTGGTGCCAACTACCAATGGTCGTTAGATCTATTGAAAAAGTTTGGCGAAGCCAACCCTAACGTGCCAACTAAGTCGGGCCTAATGGTAGGTTTAGGTGAAACCAATGAAGAGATTCTAGAAGTGATGCGCGACTTACGTGCTCACGGCGTAACTATGCTAACCATTGGCCAGTACTTACAACCTAGTAAGCATCACTTGCCAGTTGAGCGTTATGTGCACCCAGACGAGTTTGAAATGTTCAAGCAAGAAGCTGAAAAGATGGGCTTTGAGCATGCTGCTTGTGGTCCACTTGTTCGTTCTAGTTACCATGCAGACAAACAAGCTGCTGGTGAAGAAGTTAAGTAAACTCCTTGTATGTCGCTTTAGAGCTATAAAGCTGTAAGGATGTAAAAAGAGCCAGTCGAATGACTGGCTTTTTTATGATACGTGCTTCAGGCTGTATGCTGCGGGTAAAAACACATTCCATGCTACTCTCTCTTCAGCGAAGCGTCCTTGCTCCTTGCACCTTTATCGAAGCGCCCCTACCTTTTCAGCGAAAAGTCTAGTTTGCATTTATATCCATCTTTACCTATACCTAGTATTGAAATTCAATGTAAAGGACTACACGGATGGAACAACAAATTACACTTTCAAGTACAATCAAACCCCAAATGAACACCGATAAATCAACGTTTACAGTTACTGCTACGGTTGCTGTCATGTTTGTTTTATTTATTGTGTTGCCGCTGGTTGTGGGCGCACTATTTGGCATTTACGCCGGTATTCAACAAATAGCAGATACACCGGCTTGGATGCAGCGAATTGATATCGCTATGTTACACACTGTATTAACAGCAGTTTGCGCCCTGCCGCTTATTGTTTATGCAAGTAAACAGCGCAGTATAAAAGCGTTTTGCCAGTTTCTAGCATTAACACCTATCAGCAAGAAACAAGTCGCACTGTATGCACTCGTTACCCTACTTTTTTACATAATCACCTTATTACTTCAAGTCGCGCTAGAAGTGCCTGAACAGGCCTTTATAACGGCTTTAGCAAACTACCCTTACCCTATTGTAGTCGCCTTATTTGTGTGTGTTTATGCGCCCATTTATGAAGAAGTTGTGTTTCGAGGTCTATTGTTTAAACGCTTTGCGCTATCGCCAGTTGGAAACATCGGCGCTATGGTGATAACTAGCCTAGTGTTTACTTTGGTTCACAGTCAGTATGACGTTACTACATTGCTTTTTGTGTTTGCTACAGGGCTATATTTGGGCTTTGTTAGATTAATATCGAAGAGTACAAGTATGGCAATTGCCATGCACTTTTTATTAAACTTTATCAGTCTTGTACTGATATTTTTGACATAAAAAAAGGTCGCTTATGCGACCTTTTTCATCAAGTGGTTTATTACCAACCTGCTTTTTCTTTTAGTGCTACACCGATATCTGCTAAAGAGCGAACCGTTTTAACACCAGCTGCTTCTAATGCAGCAAATTTTTCGTCAGCTGTACCTTTACCGCCAGCGATAATCGCACCAGCGTGGCCCATACGCTTACCTGGAGGAGCCGTAACACCTGCAATGTAAGAAACAACAGGCTTAGTAACATTCGCTTTGATGTACTCAGCTGCTTCTTCTTCAGCTGTACCACCAATTTCACCAATCATAACGATTGCTTCTGTTTGGTCGTCGTTTTCGAACATTTCTAATACGTCGATGAAGTTCGTACCTGGGATTGGGTCACCACCAATACCAACACACGTTGATTGACCAAAGCCAGCATCAGTTGTTTGCTTAACTGCTTCGTACGTTAATGTACCAGAGCGAGAAACAATACCTACTTTACCAGGCTTGTGGATGTGACCAGGCATGATACCAATCTTTGTTTCACCCGGCGTGATAACACCTGGGCAGTTAGGACCGATCATGCGAACGCCAGTTTCTTCAAGCTTCACTTTAACGTCAAGCATATCAAGCGTTGGAATACCTTCAGTAATCGTAACGATTAGCTCAATACCAGCGTCGATTGCTTCTAAGATAGCATCTTTACAAAATGGTGCTGGAACGTAGATCACAGTTGCTGTTGCGCCTGTTGCTTCTACTGCTTCACGTACTGTGTTGAATACTGGAAGACCTAAGTGAGTTTGGCCGCCTTTGCCTGGTGATACACCACCAACCATTTGCGTACCGTATGCAATTGCTTGCTCAGAGTGGAAAGTACCTTGACCACCTGTGAAACCTTGACAGATAACTTTAGTATCTTTGTTAATTAATACAGACATTATTTGCCCTCCGCAGCAGCAACAACTTTTTGAGCCGCATCAGTTAAAGATTCAGCAGCGATGATCGCTAGGTCAGAGCTAGCTAATACTTCACGACCTGCTTCAGCGTTAGTACCTTCTAAACGTACAACAACTGGTACTTCAACACCTACTTCTTTAACAGCACCGATGATACCTTCTGCGATCATGTCACAACGAACGATACCACCGAAGATGTTAACTAATACTGCTTTAACATTGTCGTCAGAAAGGATGATTTTGAATGCTTCTGATACACGTTCTTTAGTAGCACCGCCACCAACATCTAAGAAGTTAGCTGGCTTACCACCGTGTAGGTTTACGATATCCATTGTACCCATTGCTAGGCCGGCACCGTTAACCATACAACCAACGTTTCCGTCTAATGCAACGTAGTTAAGTTCCCACTGTGCAGCGTGCGCTTCGCGCTCGTCTTCTTGTGAAGGATCGTGCATTGCACGGATTTTAGGTTGACGATATAAAGCGTTTGAATCAACGCCAATCTTGCCGTCTAGACAGTGAAGGTTGCCTTCGTCTGTAATAACTAGTGGGTTGATTTCTAATAGTGCAAAATCGTGATCAATGAACATGTTGCCAAGACCCATGAAGATCTTAACAAATTGCTTCATTTGTACTGGGTTTAAACCAAGTTTGAAACCTAACTCACGCGCTTGATAAGCTTGAGGACCAACTAATGGGTCGATAGCCGCTTTGTGAATTAAGTGTGGTGTTTCTTCAGCAACTGTTTCGATGTCTACGCCACCTTCAGTTGACGCCATGAATACAACGCGACGAGTACCACGGTCTACTACTGCACCTAAGTACAATTCGTTAGCGATGTCTGTACAGCTCTCAACAAGAATCTTAGCAACTGGCTGACCGTTCGCATCTGTTTGATACGTTACTAGGTTTTTACCTAACCAGTGTTGTGCGAATTCTTTGATTTCTTCTTTCGACTTAACAAGCTTAACACCGCCTGCCTTGCCGCGACCACCTGCGTGAACTTGAGCTTTAACAACCCACATATCGCCACCGATTTTATCAGCAGCTTCTGCAGCTTCTTGAGGAGTATCGCAAGCGAACCCTTCAGAAACTGGTAAACCATATTCAGCGAAAAGTTGTTTCGCTTGATACTCATGCAAATTCATGATGATTTTCCACTTACTTGTAAATGATAATGGCAGCTATCTAAATTGAGATAACTGCCAGTTAAAAAAGCATCGCGATTATAGTACGTTTAACACCCAACGACCAGTGTCAATAAGGGCTATAATGCGCAATTAATTAGATGTCTAACAATAGACGTGTTGGATCTTCCAATAACTCTTTAATTGTTACTAAGAAACCAACAGATTCCTTACCATCAATTAAACGATGATCATAAGAAAGCGCTAGATACATCATAGGTAAAATTTCTACTTTACCGTCGACCGCCATTGGACGATCTTGAATCTTGTGCATTCCTAAAATCGCTGTTTGAGGTAAGTTAATAATTGGTGTTGAAAGCAATGAGCCGAATACACCACCATTAGTAATGGTGAAGTTACCGCCTTGCATTTCGTCCATTGTTAACTTGCCGTCACGACCTTTGATAGCAAGTTCACGAATACCTGATTCGATACCTGCCATACCAAGTTGATCAGCGTCACGCAGTACTGGTGTTACTAAGCCACGTGGCGTTGAAACCGCAATAGATACATCAAAGAAGTTGTGATAAACAATGTCATCACCGTCAATTGACGCATTTACCGCAGGGAAGCGTTTTAATGCTTCTGTTACTGCTTTAACGTAGAAAGACATAAAACCTAAACGCACACCATGGCGGTCTTCGAATACGTCTTTGTATTGCTTACGTAAGTCCATAATTGGCTTCATGTTAACTTCGTTAAACGTGGTTAACATAGCAGTAGAGTTTTTCGCTTCTAATAAGCGATTAGCAATTGTTTTACGTAAACGTGTCATTGGAACACGTTTTTGTGTGCGCTCACCTAATACAGCACTTGCTTGTGCCGCTGGTGCAGGAGACGGTTTAGCTGGTGCAGCTGCCGGCTTGTTAGCCGCTTTTTCTACGTCTTCTTTAGTGATACGACCGCCTTTACCTGTGCCAGTTACGTCTGATGCACTAAGGCCTTTTTCGTTCATTAAACGACGTACAGATGGGCTTGCAATTTCGTCGCCAGCTGCTGGCGCTTCTTCAGCTTCTGCTGGTGCTGGTGCTGCACTTGCTGCGGCAACGCCTGCATTAAGTTCACCAATTTTTTGCTCGCCTAATACTGTTTCACCTTCAGCAAACAATACTTTGCCCAGTACACCATCGTCTTGTGCCACAACTTCAAGCACAACTTTATCTGTTTCGATATCAACTAAGTTTTGATCACGAGAAACAGCGTCACCTTCCTGTGCATGCCATGTAGCAATTGTTGCGTCAGCAACAGACTCTGGCAATACAGGAACTAAAATATCAATTACTTTTACATCTGCAGACACGGCAGGAGTTTCCTCTTTTGGTGCTGGAGCGGCAGCTTTGCCTTCGCCTTCAGCAATAATACCAATTACTTGTTCACCTAATACGGTAGCCCCTTCTTCTTGGCTAATTTCGGAAATTACACCATCTTCTGGCGCTACCACTTCTAATACAACTTTATCTGTTTCGATTTCTACCAATAACTGGTCGCGAGATACCGCATCGCCAGCTTGTACATGCCAGGTTGCTACCGTTGCATCGGCAACTGACTCGGGTAAAACAGGAACCTTAATTTCGGTTGTCATTTACTTAATCCTTACTCACTAATACCAATGATTGGTTATTCGACATTCAGCGCGTCATCGACAAGCGCTTTTTGTTGTTTAACATGCACAGACATATAACCTACAGCAGGTGCAGCAGACGCTGGGCGGCCAGCATAAGTTAAATATGTCCCTTGCGGAATTGCGGCTCTAAAGTGATGCTGCGAACAGTACCAAGCACCTTGGTTTTGAGGCTCTTCTTGACACCAAACAAATTGCTTAACATGTTGGTATTGTTCAAGTTCCGCTGCTAATTCTTTTTCAGGGAATGGGTACAATTGCTCTACACGAACGATTGCCACATTCTTCTGCTCGTTCTTACGACGTTGCTCTAGTAGCTCGTAATAAACTTTACCACTACAAAATACAACGCGCTCTACGTCTTTCGGGTTAATGTCGTCAATTTCGCCGATAACGTTTTTGTATTCACCAACAGAAAGCTCTTCTAAGCTTGACACCGCTAATGGATGACGTAGCAGAGATTTAGGTGACATAACAATCAACGGACGACGCATAGGGCGAACAACCTGGCGACGCAACATGTTAAACACCTGCGCTGGTGTAGATGGAATACATACTTGCATGTTGTGATCAGCACAAAGCTGTAAGAAACGTTCTAAACGCGCTGAGCTATGCTCCGGCCCTTGGCCCTCATAACCATGAGGAAGCAACATGGTTAAGCCACATAAACGGCCCCACTTTTGCTCACCTGATGAAATAAACTGGTCAAACACCACTTGCGCACAGTTAGCGAAGTCACCAAATTGTGCTTCCCAAATCGTTAAGCCGTTTGGTTCTGCCGTTGTATAACCATATTCAAATGCTAGTACAGACACTTCTGATAGTACTGAGTCATGTACTTCAAATGGCCCTTGCTTGTCGCTTAGGTTTTGAAGTGGCATGTAAGTAGAGGCATCGTCTTGGTTATGCAATACCGCATGGCGATGGAAGAAAGTACCACGACCTGAATCTTGACCTGTGATTCTGACACGCTCGCCACGCTCTAAGATAGCAGCATAAGCTAGTGTTTCTGCCATACCCCAATCAAGTGGGCGTTCACCTGCAGCCATTTTCTTGCGATCGTCATAAATCTTTTTAACGCGCGATTGCACTGGATGCGATTCTGGGTAACTAGATACTTTTTCAGCAAGCGTTTTTAAAGCATCTACTGAAATATTGTTGTCGTATTTGTCATCCCATTCGTGGCCGATGAACGGTGTCCAATCCACTGAATGTTCAGACATTGGACGCCACTGTTCTACCGTACACTGGCCTTCATCAAGCAGTTTACGATAGTAATCTACAAGCTCTTTTGCTTTTGCCGCAGCAATAGAACCTTCTGCTGCAAGCTTGTCTGCATAAATTTGACGTGGCGTTGGATGTTTCTTAATTTTTTGATACATCAATGGCTGTGTTGCATTTGGCTCGTCTGCTTCGTTATGGCCATGACGGCGATAACAAACAAGGTCGATAACAACATCGCGCTTGAAGGTATTTCTAAAGTCTAATGCAATTTGAGTCGCCAGAATAACCGCTTCTGGGTCGTCGCTATTCACGTGAAGAATCGGTGCCTGTACCATTTTTGCAATTTCAGTACAGTATTCGCCACTGCGAGTATCGCTTGCATTTGATGTTGTAAAGCCAACTTGGTTGTTTACAACAATGCGAACTGAGCCGCCTACACCAAACGCGCGCGCTTGCGACATGTTAAAGGTTTCTTGCACCACACCTTGACCTGCAATAGCAGAGTCACCGTGAATCGTAATAGGTAATACCAAGTCACCACTGCTGCCGCGACGGTCTAGACGTGCGCGTACAGAGCCCATAACTACTGGGTTTACAATTTCTAAGTGTGATGGGTTAAAGGCCAATGCTAAGTGAACATTCCCACCTTCAGTTACGTAATCAGATGAATAACCCATGTGGTATTTAACATCACCACTACCAAGAGATTCATCGTGCTTACCCGCGAACTCATCAAACAATACTGAAGGGTTTTTACCCAATACGTTAACCAGTACGTTTAAGCGACCGCGGTGCGCCATACCGATAACCACTTCTTTGGTACCGTGGCTACCTGCACGCATAATCAGCTCTTTCAGCATAGGAACAAGCGCATCACCACCTTCTAATGAAAAGCGTTTTGCACCTGGGAATTTTGCGCCAAGGTATTTTTCTAAACCATCAGCAGCAATTAAGCCTTTGAGAATTTCTTCTTTTTGTGCGGTGTCTAATTGCGCTTTTGACTGAATTGATTCTAAACGCTGTTGAATCCAACGTTTTTCTTCAGTCGAGGTCATGTGCATGTACTCAGCACCAATAGAACCACAATATGTGTTCTTAAGGGCTTTGTGCAGGTCACCTAACTTCATTGTTTCTTGGCCAGCAACGAATGAACCGACATTAAATTCGGTATTTAGATCGTTGTCTGATAAATCGTGGTGAGATAATTGCAAATCTCTCACTTGGTCACGTTGCCACAATCCTAATGGATCGATATTGGCATTTTGATGGCCACGAAAACGAAACGCATTAATAAGCTGAAGCACTTTAACTTGTTTCGCGTCACTGCCACCGCTTACGATAACTTGACGACCAACTTGCTTCGCTAATTCTTTAAATTCTTCTCGAATCTCTGAGTGTCTATATTCAACAGAACTTCCGTCTACCTTTGGTAAACTGTCAAAAACTTCACGCCATTCATCAGATACTGAATGGGCGTTGTCCAGATACGATTCGTACAACTCTTCTATATAAGCGGAGTTGTTTCCACTCAAATGGGAAGACTCTAACCAAGCCTTCATTACACCTTCTGGCATTACCTGTTCCTTTGCTCGGGTAAAAAGCAACAAAACTCAAACAAGAAAGCAGCGCTTATAGCCCTGCTCCAACATACGCTAATTTTAAGGCGCAGGCGGTACTGCGCCATAGTTTCTTATACTGCGCGGGAGAGAAGCATTGACTTGATATGGCCAATCGCTTTCGTCGGGTTTAGTCCCTTAGGACAAACGTCCACACAGTTCATGATGCCGTGACAACGGAATACGCTGTATGCATCTTGTAAATCATCTAAACGTTCGTCAGTGGCAGTATCACGGCTATCGATTAAGAAGCGATAAGCGTGAAGTAGACCTGCTGGACCAATGAACTTGTCTGGGTTCCACCAGAATGACGGACATGAAGTTGAACAACACGCACATAAAATACACTCATACAAACCATCTAGATGCTCGCGCTCTTCAGGTGATTGTAAATGTTCACGTGCTGGTTGGTTCTTACCATCATTGATTAAGTAAGGCTTAATTTTTTCGTACTGCGCGTAGAATTGCGACATGTCGATAATTAAGTCACGCACAACCGGTAAGCCAGGTAATGGACGTAATACGATTTTCTTTGCTTTAACAGCAGAAAGCGGCGTAATACAAGCCAAGCCATTTTTACCGTTCATGTTTAAGCCGTCACTACCACAAACACCTTCACGGCATGAGCGACGGAATGATAACGATGGATCTTGTTCTTTTAACAGAATCAAGGCATCTAATACCATCATGTCTGAACCTTCTGGAAGGTCCAGCTCATAATCCTGCATGTAAGGTTTTGCATCTACATCAGGATTGTAACGATATACTGAGAAAATTTGCTTCATCATTAAACTCCTAGTAAGAACGCACTTTCGGTGGGAAAGCTTCACGATGTACTGGCTTCATGTTAACGCCACGCTTACTCATCTCTTCAGTGTCTGGAGAGAAGATAGAGTGACATAACCAGTTTTCATCATCACGCTCTTGGAAGTCTTGACGTGCATGCGCACCACGAGACTCAGTACGGAAGTTAGCCGCTTTAGCTGTACAGAATGCAGTAGCCATTAGGTTGTCTAATTCTAAACACTCGATACGCTGAGTATTAAACTCACTCGACTTGTCCGCTAGGTGTGCGTGCTCAAGACGTTCACGAATTTCAGTTAATTCCTTCATACCTTCAGCCATAGCTTCACCTTCACGGAAAACCGAGAAGTTAAGTTGCATACATTGCTGTAGGTCTTTACGAATTTGCACTGGGTCTTCACCTTTTTCAGATGACTCCCAACGATTATAACGCGCTAGCGCAGCGTCAAGATCAGATGCAGAAGCGTCTTTAGCAGATTCAGTATTTGCTAGATATTCACCTAAGAAGTTACCTGCAGCACGACCGAATACAACCAAATCAAGTAGTGAGTTACCACCTAAACGGTTTGCGCCGTGTACAGATACGTTTGCAATTTCACCAACTGCAAACAAACCTTCGATAATTGTATCTTCGCCTGTTTCAGGGTTGAAGCTAAGTGCTTGACCGTGAACATTACAAGGCACACCACCCATTTGGTAGTGACAAGTAGGAATAACTGGAATTGGTTCTTCCGCTGGATCAACGTGAGCAAACGTTTTAGATAGGTCACAAACACCTGGTAAACGTTGATTTAACGTTTCGCGGCCTAAGTGATCTAGCTTAAGTTTAATGTGTGGTCCCCAAGGACCGTCACAGCCACGACCTTCACGAATTTCCGTCATCATTGAACGAGCAACAACGTCACGGCCGGCAAGGTCTTTAGCATTTGGCGCATAACGTTCCATGAAACGCTCGCCATCTTTATTTAGTAAGTAACCACCCTCACCACGACAGCCTTCAGTAACAAGTACACCAGCGCCAGCGATACCCGTTGGGTGGAACTGCCACATTTCCATGTCTTGCATTTGAACGCCAGCACGAAGTGACATACCAACACCGTCACCAGTATTGATGTGTGCGTTAGTGGTTGAAGCATAAATACGACCAGCACCACCAGTAGCAAGTACTGTTGCGCGTGCTTTGAAGTATACAACTTCACCTGTTTCAATGTTGATAGCCGTTGTACCAACGACAGAGCCGTCAGCGTTTTTAACTAGATCAAGTGCGTACCATTCACTGAATACGTTGGTTTTGTTTTTAACATTTTGTTGATACAAACAGTGCAAAAGTGCATGACCAGTGCGGTCAGCTGCAGCTGCTGTACGTGCGGCTTGCTCGCCACCAAAATCTTTAGATTGGCCACCGAAAGGACGTTGGTATACTTTACCGTTATCGAAACGAGAAAATGGTAAACCCATATTTTCAAGTTCAATAATCGCCTCTGGGCCTGTTTTACACATGTACTCAATAGCGTCTTGGTCACCGATATAATCAGAACCTTTAACGGTATCGTACATATGGAATTCCCAATTATCATCATGCGCGTTACCTAGCGCTACAGTAATACCACCTTGAGCAGATACTGTATGCGAACGCGTTGGGAATACTTTAGAAATCAGAGCACATGACTGGCCTGATTCAGAAATTGCTAATGCAGCGCGCATACCCGCACCGCCTGCGCCAATTACAATGGCGTCAAATTCACGAACTGGAACGCTCACTTACACACCCCACACAATTAAGAAAGTAGAAACAAGGTAAACCAGCAGTAATACCGCGAATAAGAACTGCAATGTGCCACGTAAGAAAGTTGGTTTTACGTAATCTGACAATACCTGCCAAATACCAATCCAAGCGTGAGCAAGTAATGCGATTGTTGCTACTAAAGTGAAAATTTTAACTGGCAAACAAGCAAAGAATGCTGTCCAGTTCTCGTATGTAACGTCTGGCGTGATAACAAAGAAGCCTGCAATCGTTAACGTGTATAACGCTAAGATGATGGCACTTGCACGAAGCAATACAAAATCGTGGATACCACTGCGACCTACTGTTGCGACATTATTTACCATAAACAAACCCCCACAACGATAGATAGAATAATCCAAAGCGCGATAACAAATTTAGCGCTTAAGTTACCGGACACTTTTTCTTCAAAGAAACCCATATCCATAAGTAAATGACGCACACCACCTAATAGGTGATAGATAAGTGCTGCACAAATACCCCAGATAATGAATTTAAAGAAAAAGCCGCCTAACATTGCTTCGACTTGTGCGAAACCTTCGGCTGAAGATAGAGAAAGAGAAAGTGTCCACAACAGGATACCGATAGCAAAGATCATAATCACACCGCTAATACGATGTAATATTGATGCGTTTGCTGCTGCGTGCATCTTTATTGTGGTCAGGTCTAAGTTAACAGGACGTTGTTTTTTCACAATTGTGCCTATGTACCTAACGAGCTTTTGTAAGCTTTGTTCATTTTTTATTATTGCCGTTCATTTTCTGCAGAACGACCCCTAGCAAATTCACCTGACTTTTTATGCACCTTAATAGTGCAAAATGAAGCAAGGCAGATCAAACAGATTATATAATCCAATGGCCACAATTACAATTTTAGAAAAGACAAAAAGTATGCTGTTTTAAAGGCTTGTGTCCATTTTTTGTACACTTATTGTAACGTCTTTGTAGAAAAGTCCATCTTAGACAAACGTAGCATTGACTTCCCCTAGGTATGTTGAAGTACAATAGTCCAGTTTTATATGCATAAAAACTGACTAAATTTTCATATTTGTTAGTTAAAACAAATTATTAAGGGGATAAAACATATGGCTGATTCAAAAGCCTCTTTAAGTATTGACGGAAAAGTAGTTGCTGAACTACCTGTTTTGTCAGGTACTGCAGGTA
Source organism: Thalassotalea agarivorans (assembly GCF_030295955.1). Taxonomy (NCBI): domain Bacteria; kingdom Pseudomonadati; phylum Pseudomonadota; class Gammaproteobacteria; order Alteromonadales; family Colwelliaceae; genus Thalassotalea; species Thalassotalea agarivorans. The sequence goes on along the minus strand of NZ_AP027363.1, from coordinate 1,190,029 downwards.
ACGATGTAATTGATATCCGCACTTTAGGAAGCGCTGGTTACTTCACATATGACCCAGGTTTTTTAGCAACATCATCTTGTGAGTCTGCAATTACGTTTATCGACGGCGGTAAAGGCATTCTTCAACACCGCGGCTATGCAATCGATGACTTAGCGAAAAACGCTGATTACCTAGAAGTTTGTTACACGCTTTTAAACGGCGCTGCGCCAAACGAAGCGGAATATGAAGAGTTCGTAAATATCATCACTAATCACACAATGGTGCATGAAAAAATCGCTCACTTCTTCCAAGGTTTCTTACCAGACGCTCACCCAATGGCTATGCTTTGTGGTGTTGTTGGTGCTCTTTCTTCTTTCTACCACAGTGATTTAGATATTAATGAAGCTGACCAACGCATGCGTTGTGCACACCGCTTAATCGCTAAAATGCCTACCATCGCTGCAATGGCATATAAGTACAGTATCGGTCAACCATTTGTATACCCACGTAACGATTTATCTTACGCAGAAAACTTCTTACACATGTTGTTCTCTGTGCCAGCTGAAGACTATAAAGTTAGCCCAGTGCTTGCAAAAGCAATGGACAGAATCTTTACCCTTCACGCTGACCACGAGCAAAACGCTTCAACGTCAACTGTACGTTTAGCCGGCTCTTCTGGTGCTAACCCTTATGCTTGTATTTCAGCAGGTGTTGCGTCACTTTGGGGCCCTGCGCACGGTGGTGCTAACGAAGCATGTTTGAACATGCTTGAAGAAATTGGCGACGTATCTCGCGTGGATGAGTTTGTTGCTAAAGCAAAAGACAAAAACGACCCATTCCGCCTTATGGGCTTTGGTCATCGTGTATACAAGAACTTCGACCCACGTGCTACGGTAATGCGTGAAACCTGTCACCAGGTGCTTGAAGAGCTAGGTATTGACGATCCATTATTAGACGTTGCTATGGCGCTTGAGAAAGTAGCATTAGAAGACCCTTACTTCATTGAGAAGAAGTTATACCCGAATGTGGATTTCTACTCAGGTATCATTCTTAAAGCGATTGGTATCCCTACAAACATGTTCACAGTAATCTTTGCTTTATCAAGAACTGTTGGTTGGATTTCTCACTGGGACGAAATGTTGTCGCAACCAGGTCAAAAAATTGGCCGTCCTCGCCAACTTTACACCGGTGAATTGAACAAAACATTTACGCCGTTGAACAAATAACGCGCAATTAAATGTAGAAAAAAGGCGGTTTTACCGCCTTTTTTTACGTCTAGAGCATTCACTCAGTTTATCTTTACTATAAATGTAATAAATACCAAACTCTGTTTATATTTTCTGACGTTATTCATATTTATCCAAAAAAATGACTATTTATTCACCTTTCGCCCTAAAGTGATGGATGTTTTTTCATCAAAACCTAACCCGATTACCTCACCAATTTAGTGCAAAATTGTAATACCAATTGCTGTTTTAGCTCAGTGAATTTATAATGGCGCGCTTTTTTAATTCAAAGCAATTACTTATTTTTTACGTTAACGTCGCTATTTTTTGCAGGTAAACAATGTCAGAACAAGATTATCAACTTAGATTTGGTGGTATAAGCCGACTCTATGGCATACAAGGTGCTGAAATCATTAGCCAGGCTCATGTTATGGTGATTGGTATCGGTGGCGTTGGTAGCTGGGTTGCTGAATCCCTTGCCAGAACAGGCATTGGGCATATTAGTTTAGTTGATTTAGACGATGTCTGTATCACCAATACAAATCGTCAAATTCATGCACTGAATGACACCATTGGTGAAAGTAAAGTTGCGTTAATGGCTCAGCGTATTAAGCAAATCAATCCAGCTTGCCAAGTAAGTGAAATAGAAGACTTTGTTACACTAGATAATTTGTCTGAAGTAGTTACCAAAGACATTGATTATGTGGTTGACGCTATAGACGCTGTTCGAGTGAAAGCGGCGATGATAGCGCACTGCAAACGTAACAAAATTAACGTCATTACAATTGGTGGCGCGGGCGGACAAACCGACCCAACACAGATTAAAGTAGACGATCTAAGTAGAACATACCAAGATCCTTTATTGGCGAAAGTTAAAAACCAATTGCGTCGCGACTACAACTTTTCTCGCAATGTAAAACGTAAGTTTTCTATCGATGCAGTGTTTTCAACCCAGCAACTCGTTTATCCAGATAATGAAGGCAACGTGTGTTTTGCTAAGCAGCAACAAGAAGGTGCAATGAGACTTGATTGCAGCGGCGGTTTTGGTGCGGCGACGCATGTTACGGCCTCGTTTGCGTTCTTTGCCGTTGGCAGGTTACTTGAAAAACTGATTCGTAAGAAATCACGCTAACTCGTTCGCACGAGTTTTTATTTTTTCAACAATCGCTTTAAGTCCATTGCCACGCGATGGGCTTAAATGTTGCAAAATACCGAGTTGCTCAAAATACGCTTGCTCATCGAACTCTGCGATTTGCTCGGCCGATTTACCTTGATAGGCCTGAAATACGATGTGCATCAGCCCTCTTATAATACGGGCGTCACTATCACCTTGCAGGTTGATACTGCCATTTTGCTCAGACATTGTTAACCAAGCTTGAGATTCACAGCCTTCAATCAGATTTTGTGGCAATCGATACTCACGCGACATTCGTTCGAAGTCTCTGCCATAAAGCATGATCAGCCGATGTTTTTGATCCCAACCTTTAGCTTGCTCAAATTCCGATACAATCGATAGTGATGGTTCTACCTGATGTTGCTCTCCCGAAAGTATCTGCGCTAGAGCGTCAACAAAATAGTCTACTTCTGCGCGAGTATTGTATGGCGCTAACGATACCCTTAAGCTACCGCTACATTGTTTGTATTCCATCAAAGGCATTGCGCAGTGATGCCCTGCCCGTATAGCAATTCCTTTAGCATCCAATGCCGTTGCAATATCTTTGATATGTTCCCCGGCAATCTGAAATGAAAAAAGTGGAATATCTGGCTTACCCTCAAACAAACACGCCACCTGCTCTATGTTGCTTAATGCTTGCCACATATAGTCGGTTAAATCTGACTCTATTTGCGCAATATCTTGATGGTGTTTACGGATAAAATTAAGCGCGCGAGCAAAAGCAATGACACCAGCAATATTGGGCGTACCCGCCTCAAATTTACTAGGCGCCTCATTGAACGTTGTACCTGTTTTGAGGCTCACCTTCTTGATCATTTCTCCGCCACTTTTGTAAGGGGGCAGTTTTTCAAGCACAGCCGCTCTACCATAAAGCACGCCTAAACCGGTAGGGCCATACAGTTTGTGCGCTGAAAACACATAAAAATCACTATCCAATGATTTAACATTAAGCGCTGTATGAGCGATTGCTTGGGCACCATCAATCAAGGTTAACGCGCCCTGCTCTTTTGCTAGGCGAACGAGCGTAGCGACATCATTAAACTTGCCAACTACATTTGATAACTGACTAACGGCGACAAGTTTTGTTTGGTTTGACAATAATTGTTTGAAATGAGCAATATCAATCCGCCCTTGGTTATCAATATCAACAACGCGCAACGTCGCACCGTATTGTTCACAAACCAATTGCCAAGGCACGATATTAGCGTGATGTTCGCTCACTGAAATAAGAATTTCATCACCCGCTTGTATAAACGCTTTAGCAACACATGTTGCCACTAAGTTGATGGCATCGGTTGTGCCTGAAGTAAACACCACCTCATTTTTATCAGCACCAATCCATTGAGCGATATCAGTTCTGCATCCCTCATAAAGACTAGTCGCTTGTGCACTCAAAGCATGAGAAGAGCGATGCACATTAGCATTTATTGTTTCATAGTAGGACTGAGTTGCCGAAATCACCTCATCAAGGCGTTGGCTTGTTGCTGCATTGTCAAAATAGACCAGCGGCATGCCATTGACCTGCTGAGATAAAATAGGAAAGCGATGTCGAAATTGAGATGTCACGGGATATTCTTTACAAAAATGCAATCAAAGTTTCATAGGACTGTAGCAATTATATCTTAAATTATCATCGAGGTTTGCATATTGTTCAATGCAAATAGGTGTTGAACCATTTTGCCGACACGCGAAGTAGTCACTAAAGAAGTGTTAAATAATGCAATGCAGCAAAGTTTAACATTGTAGCCGTTACTAGCGCATTAATTAGGTCATTTTGTGATTAATTATTGGACTAATTTATATCTAAACGGTCATGTTAAACGATTGAATAAATTTTAACCAATAGTTAAACTGATAGTGCGGTTTGGTCTGATGTCTGAATTTATTCACAAAAAAATTATGCACTTTTTGAATTATTGACTATACCTTATAAACCGTAGTAGTTAAGGAAAATGTAGTAAAGGATATTAACATGGCATTGTTTTACTGGTTAGCACAGAAACAAAAGAAACTAATGTCAAAGGGCAGTGAAAAGATTTTAGATGAAGAGTTGAAAAGCTTACAAAATCTAACCATGTGGCCTACGGCAAAGGTGAAAAGGAAGCTTAAAGGTCGACTGAAAAAGCAAAAAGTAGTTAGCTATGAAAAAGTCGAAGAAAACCCGTCTAGCTTAATAATGAGAAAAGAAATGTAATAAAAAAAGCACCTTAAGGTGCTTTTTTATTGCTTGTTTAGTACCGATTCAAATAGTTTAACTGAGCGACCATTGTCTCTGAAGTTTGCATTAACTTTAATACTCTGCTCCTCTGAAATCATACGTTGGTATAGTGGCGGAAGCCCTTCCCCCAAATGGGTCATTATATTGCGACCAGGCAATGGCCGATAAGCTTGGGTGGCGCTATTGTCACAAGTTTTAGCTCTATAAAGTCCAATTTTCTGCTGACCATTCTTAGGAGTCCCTAGCACTAACTCCCCATCTTGTTCAGAAACAAGCACTGTGTCTTCCTCGATGTAAATTCGCCAAGGCAATTGAGCGAGCAGCGTCTCTCTGCTGCTCTGCGAAGCGTCAGCATCCAGTACAACTACATTTTTTGCAACATAAGCCCCCGTGCAAAAATTATGGGTAGCTCGCAGCGGATATTCATCGACAAAACCAAGCCAATGCATGAGTTCATGCTCAATGACATTAGGTGTATCTGCTCTGTCGATATACATAATACCGCCATGAACATTTGCCCCGCCGCGAGGCAACATGACCAATAACAACTTAGCCGCAATGTCACCTTGATAAGAAAGCCAAATGTCTTCGTCACACATTATCGGCGCGTTAGGCAGTCGATTACACTGAAGCCTGTCTATCGGTACATACTTAGGTGTGTCAAAACAAAACTGACTCGCCACAAAAGAATCTCGTAATGTCGCAAGTTTACTTTCAAGCGATGTTAAATCTTCCAATGAGGTAGCTATAGGCTGCACGCTGTTTTCACATTGCGACACAAATTTAGGTAGCGATGTAACGACTTGGTAGCGGTTTATTTGCTCGACTAGCTCATCGGCAATGTTTGCGTCTTCGAGTTGCTCTATATGCTGCTCAACAAAATAGACATTACCCAAGCGAATGTTAACGCGCATTAAAAGCGGTAGATGCGCTGTATTGGTTGCATCTAACATAGCGTTAATATCGCTGTACTGACCGCGCTCGTACAACCAGGTTGCATAAGGTATTTGCGCTTTTTGAGGCGCAAGGCGCATGGCTTGTTCAAACCAGAGTTGAGCGTCTTTATCGTGCCTATTTTCAGCATAACGATGCGCCAACAAAAGTGCCTCTTCCACGTCTTGTTTTGCTAAAGCAGCGCTCAGTTGATGATATGTTGGACTGCGGGGTGAGGTTTGCATTCGCGCATGGCGCAGCGCTTGTGCGATATTGTGTTTAGTGCCGAGGGTAATAATTTCTGGTGTTGGTGTTTCTTCGCTTAGCGCTTTATTAAGATAGTGCATTAAATGAAAAGAGCTTGATGACAGTATTGCCAACAAGCTCCCCACTATAAATATCTTCGCTAAAGTATTCATTTAATTTGGTTGCGGTAAAGTCCCTTGCTGAAAACTTGCGCGCATCAAGTCAAGTTCTAGCTTTGCATAACGATGCTCAACAAATTCGTATACATTGGTACTTAATGCCAATTTGTAATAATTGGCGGCAGAATTATAACGGCCGCGAGCAACACTATATTTCCCCAAATAAAAATAGGCTTCACATAGTCTTTCTGTGAGCTCTTGATTAGATCTTACGCCCTTAGTCACCGAGGCTAAAAACTGGCTTTGATTGATCTCACCTAAATATAAACGCAACACCTGTTTCGCCCATACTTTATCGTCAATCTGTTGCTTGCGCTCAGCTAACTTCTGATTAGCTTTTTCTGGATCCAATTGATGTTCGGCAAAATACAACCAAATCACGCGATAGGGATCGCTTGGTTGGCGATTATAAAAACGAACAAGATCTTCTTGTGCTAAGCCTGGTCTGTCGCCATAGTATAATGCGATACCGCGATTGAGATAGGCAAACTCATGATTAGGCGCTAACTCCAAGGTAGAGTCAAATTGCTGGTATGCTTCATTGAACTCTTGCATTTGAGTGTAATGAATTCCAAGGAAGTTATATGCGTCAACTAAGGTTGGTTTAAGTCTTAATGCTCGATTAAAATCTAACCTTGCCAATGAACGCAGTCCAATTGAATCAAATATAACGCCACGATCATAAAACAGTTGTGCGCGTTGTTCGTCCGTGACTTCTGCGCGTTGGATAACTTCAGTAAGTCGTGCAAGTGCGATTTCACTTTTATAGTTAACCGGCATGGGTTCAGCGACTAACAGTTTGTCGATTGTTGGTGCGCTGTTCATCGACGAACAACCTCCCAGCCAAAATACTGTTAATAACACACTGAATTTACTTAGATATTTCACCAAAAATCACTTCCTTTTAGATGTATCTTTTCGATTATATTAAAAAGGGAGCCAATTGGCTCCCTTTTTCTTTAGCTAATGCTAAGCATTACGCTTATTCTGAAGCGTCGTCAGTCGCTGGTGCTTCAGGTGCTGGTTCAGCTTTTTCTTGCGCTGCTTTAATACTTAGACGTACACGGCCTTGGCGGTCTACTTCTAAACACTTAACTGTCACTTCCTGACCTTCAGAAAGTACGTCAGCAACGTTGTTTACACGCTCTTCAGAGATTTGAGAGATGTGAACTAAGCCGTCTTTACCTGGTAGTACATTAACGAATGCACCGAACTCAACGATACGAACAACTTTACCTGTGTACACTTTACCTACTTCGATCTCAGCCGTTAGTGCTTCGATACGAGCAATCGCATCTTTCGCTTGGTTGCCATCAGTTGCAGCAATCTTCACAGTACCATCGTCTTCGATTTCGATCGTTGTGCCTGTTTCTTCAGTAAGTTGACGGATTGTTGCACCACCTTTACCGATAACGTCACGAATCTTGTCTGCGTTGATCTTCATTGTGTGAATACGCGGAGCAAATTCAGAAATATCGTCACGAGCTGCATTAATCGCTTCGTCCATTACGCTTAGGATGTGGTAACGAGCGCCTTTCGCTTGGTTAAGCGCGATTTGCATGATTTCTTTGGTGATACCTTCAATTTTGATGTCCATTTGAAGTGCTGTGATACCAGTTGAAGTACCTGCTACTTTAAAGTCCATGTCACCTAAGTGATCTTCATCACCTAAGATGTCTGAAAGAACAACAAAGTCGTCGCCTTCTTTAACTAGACCCATAGCAATACCTGCTACAGATTGTTTAATTGGAACACCAGCATCCATAAGTGCTAGAGAAGTACCACAAACAGAAGCCATTGAAGAAGAACCGTTTGATTCTGTGATTTCAGATACAACACGTACAGCGTACGGGAATTCTTCTACTGTAGGCATAACAGCTAAGATACCGCGCTTAGCTAGACGACCGTGACCGATTTCACGACGCTTTGGTGAACCTACAAAACCAGTTTCACCTACACAGTATGGAGGGAAGTTGTAGTGCAACATAAAGTTATCTGTTTTCTCACCAAGTAATGTGTCTAGCTTCTGTGCATCACGTTGTGTACCAAGTGTAGCTGTTACTAACGCTTGTGTTTCACCACGAGTAAATACAGCACTACCGTGTGTACGTGGTAATACGCCAGTCATTACGTCTAGGCCACGAACGCTCTCTGGATCACGACCATCAATACGTGGTGCACCAGAAGTGATACGTGTACGAACAACTTTTTTCTCTAAGTCATGAAGTAGCTCTTTCGCTTCTGCTTCATCTAGCTCTTCGCCTTCAGCTAAGCCTTCTGCTAACTGTGCTAATACTTCAGTTTTGATTTCACCTACTTTTTCATAGCGAGCTGCTTTTTCAGTGATTTGGTATGCTTCTTCAAATTTAGCCGTTGCTAATTCAGCGATTTTAGCTGTTAACGCTGCGTCTTTCTCTGGAGCAGACCATTCCCATACAGGGTTGTTAACGTCAGCTTTAAACTCGTTGATTGCATTTACAACAGTTTGCATTTGGTCATGACCATATACAACAGCGCCAAGCATCTCTTCTTCGCTTAATACGTCTGCTTCAGATTCAACCATTAATACCGCAGATTCTGTACCAGCTACAACCAAGTCTAAGCGGCTGCTTTCGAGTTCAGATTGCAGTGGGTTAAGAAGGTATTGACCGTCTTGGAAACCAACACGTGCAGCGCCGATTGGACCATTAAATGGAACGCCAGCAATGGCTAATGCCGCAGAAGTACCAATCATTGAGATAATGTCTGGTGCAATTTCAGGGTTAACTGAAACTACAGTGATGATCACTTGTACTTCGTTTGTGAACCCTTCTGGGAACAACGGACGAATTGGACGGTCGATTAAGCGAGCGATTAGTGTTTCTTCTTCAGAAGGACGACCTTCACGCTTGAAGAAACCGCCAGGGATTTTACCCGCTGCGTAAGTACGCTCTTGGTAGTTAACTGTTAATGGGAAGAAATCTTGGCCTGGAACAGCTTCTTTCTTACCTACAACCGATACAAGTACACATGTATCGTCCATGCTAGCCATAACAGCAGCAGAAGCTTGACGTGCAATAGCGCCCGTTTCAAGCGTTACAGTATGCTTACCATATTGGAATGATTTAGTAATTGGAGTCATTGACTTTCCTTTTGTGTTTGGAAACGACGCCAACTGTATAATGATTTGTTCACTTAACTGAAAGGTAGCTTATTCTGTCTTATAAGCTGGTCTTGTGCTCAAGTCGACCAAATCATTACACACTTGGTCCGTCGTTTCTGTCTTCTTTAAAATTCGCTGACATTATAACCATCAATTCAAGATTTGCTAGCTTATCTAGTGATTTGGTGACAAATTTTCACAAAAACTTCAATATTAGTGCTTTTTGACGCCTTAACTGCCATCAAAGCCGCAGGCTATCGCTGGTCTAATAGGCAATATCAAAACGATCGACTACGCTTTAACTAACATCTTCGTAAGGAATAAAGCATGTTAAGACGTCAATTTTTAACACGATTATCTAGCGTACTAGGGGCAAGCCTCCTATCAAATACTCCTGCTGTCGCTGCCTTAGGCACAGCTTCTTATAGCAATATGAAGCCAGCCGATTGGAAAAGCTTGAGAGCCTTGTTCCCGCTCACTAAAGACTACATCCAATTATCGACATTTTTATTAGCCTCGCATCCCGCGCCTGTGAGGCTTGCGATAGATAGGCACAGGGACTTGTTAGATAAGAACCCCGCCGATTATTGGCATTCAAAATTTGAAACCATTGATGCCAATGTCTGCCAATCGGCTGCTGACTACATGGGCGGTAATAGTAGAAATATTGCGTTGACGGATAGTACAACCATGGGCTTGGGTATGGTGTACAACGGATTAATGCTTAAATCTGGCGATGAAATTGTACAAACAACCCATGACCACTACTCAACCGATATGTCCCTTGCCTATGCAGCCAAACGCAGCGGCGCCGTAGTTAAACGTGTCAGCTTGTATGATGAAGCCGCTAAAGCCAATGAAACAGAGATTGTCGCGCGCTTAAAACAAGCCATCAGTAAAAAAACGAAAGTCGTCGCTGTGACTTGGGTTCATTCATGTACAGGTGTAAAACTGCCGATTAAAGCTATTTCAAAAGCGATACGCAGTGTTAATCCTGACATCTTATTTTGTGTCGATGGCGTACATGGTTTTGGCATTGAAGATCAAGATGTTAGCCAGTTAGGGTGCGATATCTTTATCGCAGGTACCCACAAGTGGATATTTGGTCCCCGCGGCACCGGCGTGGTTTGGGGGACAGATAGAGCCTGGCAAATGATTGAGCCGGTTATCCCAAGTTTTAGCGCGTCATACATGGTATGGCTTGGCCAGTTAACACAAGATAAAGTCGCTATTGGAGAGCATATGTCACCGGGCGGTTTCCATTCATTTGAACACCGTTGGGCGTTACCTGAAGCTTTTGCGTTGCATCAGCAATTAGGTAAAGACAATATTCAAAAGCGCATTCATCAGCTTAATACACAGACAAAACAGGGACTAGCTAAAATGTCGCACGTTAAACTGTATACGCCAAAGTCTCCATCTATTTCATCCGGATTGGTTTGCTTTGATGTTAATGGCATGACGCCAGAACAAGTGGTGAAAGCTTTACATCAGCGTGGTGTGATAATGAGCAGTACACCGTATCGAGAAAGTTACGCGCGCTTTGCCCCCTCACTGCTTAACAACGAACAGGAAATTGAACAAGCACTAGCGGAGATCAAGCGGCTCGGATAATATGACGCTCGTTACTGAGCTTGCTTATAAAAAAGTGGGTATTGTTAACAACCACAGAATAATAATGGACCTGTTAATTCTTTACTGAAGGAAAAGTATTTTAATTATCCAATTTATTTGACTTAACTTGTTTGGTATACTGTATACAATCCAGTTTAAGTATGAGGAATTCTAATGGGAACAAACAGTGCAGATTGGCGATATACCGTTATGCCAGCTGTGTTTACATGGCTTAAAGCGTCGGCATCTGGCGCACTTGAAATTGATTTTGATGCAACCAAAGATTACGCAGCGGGTATTCTTAAAGTACAAGGAAAGGGTGGCACCAGAATGGGTGGCCTTGTTGGGTCAGGTACGCTTGGCGAGAATAGCTACTTAAGCAACCAGCAACGTCTTTCCTTGCTAAGTGCGCTTTCTGAAGTTGCCAAAGAATACAATGTACCATTAATCAGTGGCGCAGCAGCCGAAACAAAAGAAGAGCTTGCTACCATCGTTAAAGAACTAGCTGCGGTAGGTGTGGATACCGTAATGGTAATGCCACCAAAAACTCAACAGACACCCTCTGATGAAGAAATGTATGACTACTACGCACTTTCAGCCGCTGTAGCAAAAGAAGTAGGTGTAACAATTATGCCTTATAACAATCCTGATGCGGCTGGCTACCATGCACTTTCAACAGAACTATTAAACAAACTTGCTGCTCTGCCAGAAGTCACTGCGCTGAAAATATCTACTACCGATGTTTCAGTGATTGAAACCCTGATGCTAGAAAATAAAGAAGCAAAAATTCTTGCAGGAGTAGACACGGTTACAGTACATGCCGGACTTGCCGGTGCATGCGGTGGTATTACTGGTGTTGGCTGCATATTCCCAAAGGCGAGTGTCACTATGCAGGAGTATGTGAATGAGGGAAATTGGGCTGAGGCAAACAAAATCTCTCAAGCAATGAACTCTATCTCATATCTTGATGCTCAGCCGTTGCTTTTAGAATACCTTAAATTTGCGTTTGGCATTCATCACAACGATGTTGAAGGCGGACTTCGCACCTTGGGTAAAGCATTAACGCAACAACAAATTGATGATGTTCGCGCAAGGTACATACTGGCGAAAGAAAGACTTTCTGAGCTTGGTTTAGCTGAATAACCCTAGCAAGATTTGAAAACAAAAAAGCCCTGTTTTTACGGGGCTTTTTTTATGGCTGCGTTTTAAAAGAAGACCATGTCCCTTTTTATAGCTTCGAGCTGCGAGCTTCGTGCTACGTATTCACGTTCCTTGTTCCCTGTTCCTTTAAGCAACGCGCCCCTATAGCGAAGCACCCTCGCCACATAAGTTATGATTCCTATCCAATAAAAAGCATTGAACAAGCGTCTCAAGTATGAATAAATAGTCTTCAAACAGGCTGTTAATCATGAAAAAATGAGAACATTCTACAGAGTAAAGACAGGCTTTCCACGAGCAATTGCCAGTTATGACAGATGTGCAACGTTAATTGTAGGTGGTGGCATAGCACTAGGTTTAGTTACTGTTTTAACAATGGGGCGAGGTTATCAACCATCTGGGAGTTACGGTGCTGGCTCGATATGCTTGTTTGTCAGTTTTCTTCTAATTATTAATTTTCTTGCTAAAAAGTGGAATGGTTTTAGATATATCATCATAGCCATTTGTAGCGCGGTTTCTGTACCGTCTTTCTATAAAGCGATTCCGATATTGCTGTCTGAAGATATAAAACAAAGCAAACTATCTGTTTTGTTTTTTACGCTAGCGGTCTATACGTTGTGGGTTGCTTTGTTGCAGGTGAGAGAGATAGCAAAGCAGCGTAAGAAATAAGAATTAAAGAGATCCCACATCACAGGTTTTCAGTTCCAGACAAAACCTAAGTACCTACATCCTTGTAGGCATGTGCGGGATGACGAAATTCTGATGCTGCGAGCTACGGGCTTGGTGCTACGTGTTCCTTGCCCCTTGTTCCTTTAAGCAACGCGCCCCTTGTTCCCTGTTCCCTGTCCCCTTAAGCAACGCGCCCCTATAGCGAAGCGCCCTCGCCCCATTAGCGAATCGCCGAAAACAAAAAAGGAGCCATAAGGCTCCTTTTCAATAATCTTTCGTTTAAATCTACTATTAACGACGTAGACCTAACTTACCGATTAACGCAGTGTAACGCTCTACATCTTTACGCTTCAAGTAGTCAAGAAGCTTACGACGTTGGCTTACCATGCGTAATAGACCACGACGTGAGTGATGATCGTGGATGTGTGCTTTGAAGTGACCTTGTAAGTGGTTAATTTGAGTAGTTAATAAAGCTACTTGAACCTCTGGAGAACCAGTGTCACCTTCTTTAGTTGCGTATTCTGCAACTACTGCTGCTTTTTCTGCTGCATTTAAAGACATAATAATTACCTTAGTGTTTAAAGTGTTACATCGTCCTGGCCAAACACTAATTCAGCGCAGGAATCAAAGAGCGCGTATTCTAACAGTACGCGCTAATATTGCAAGTACTTTATCAGATGATTTAATTGTCTAATACGGTAATACGTTTAGGTGCCACTAAACCGTCGTCATCAATTTGCCCTACGCCAATAAATTCAGCACTTTCAAAGCTATCGCCAGCGAACACTTGAACTAAGCCTTCACTCGGTGCTTGATAGCCTTGAACAGGGTTACCGTGACGTAGATAATTCGCAGACATATCGTCTACTAGTACCTTTGGCATATCGACACAAGCGGTTTCCATAGGCAAAAGCAATTGATCTAAATAAGTAGATGGTGCTTTGTCCTCATCGCGCGCTTTATCTAACAATTGCTGTAATTCTTCCATGGTAACCATTTGGTCTACAGGGTAGTTGCTAACAGCAATTCGCCTTAAGGCAGAAACGTGTGCGCCACAGCCTAGTTTCTCACCCAGGTCGTCAACGATCGTACGAATGTATGTGCCTTTAGACACGTGAATTTCAAGGTCAACTTCATCGCCTTCAAAACGCAAAAGATCAAGTCGAAACACGGTGATATCACGCGCTTCTCTTGGCACTTCAATACCTTCACGGGCGTAGTGATATAAAGGTTTGCCTTGATATTTCAATGCTGAATACATCGATGGCACTTGTTGCGTCGTGCCGCGAAAACTATCTAGCGCCTGTGCTAGTTGTTCGTCACTAACCGCCACAGGTTTAGTCGACACAACTTCACCGTCAACATCACTTGTGGTGGTACGCACACCAAGCTTCGCCGTTACTTGATAGGTTTTATCCGTATCTAACAAAAACTGTGAAAACTTAGTTGCTTCGCCTAAACATATAGGCAGCATGCCGGTTGCCAATGGATCTAACGCACCGGTATGACCTGCTTTTTGCGCAAAGTAAAGGCGCTTTACTTGTTGCAGTGCATGATTTGACGAAATGTCATAGCCCTTGTCTAGCAGAACGATGCCATGGACGGGGCGTCCCTTTCTTCGTTTTGCCATTGATTAAGCGCCTTCGTCGTCACTATCCGTTTGAGCTTTACGCTTATCAGTATCGACAGCTTGATTCACTAAGTTTGTCATACGTACACCTTCTGCAAGTGATGCATCATATTCAAAACGTAGCTCAGGCATAATACGTGCTTTAATGCGCTTAGCTAATAAAGTACGAATAAAACCAGCGGCTTCATTTAATATACTTACGGCTTGTGCGTAATCTTGTTCTTCAATAACAAGAAAGGTTACAAACACCTTTGCGTAAGCTAAATCGCGTGACACCTCAACAGCGTTCACTGTCACCATGCCTAAACGTGGGTCTTTAACTTCACGTTGAATTATCATAGCGACTTCTTTTTGAATTTGCTGACCCACTCTGTCAGTACGAGAAAAGTCTCTCGCCATAGGTAAAACTCCTATCTGTTGCCATCAAATGGCAGGGTTAAAAAACGGGAGCTAAGCTCCCGTTTTGCATAAGCTAAACGTGGCTATTAAAGCGAACGCTTCACTTCTACTGTTTCAAATACTTCGATTTGGTCGCCCACTTTTACGTCGTTGTAGTTCTTAACACCGATACCACACTCAGTACCGTTACGAACTTCTTGTACGTCGTCTTTAAAGCGGCGTAGCGACTCAAGTTCACCTTCGTAGATAACAACATTTTCGCGAAGTACACGAATTGGGTTGTTACGCTTGATGATACCCTCAGTTACCATACAACCTGCGATAGCACCAATTTTTGGTGACTTAAATACGTCACGTACTTCAGCAAGACCAATGATTTCTTGCTTGAATTCTGGTGCAAGTAAACCGCTCATTGCTTGCTTCACTTCGTCGATTAGGTCGTAGATAACGCTGTAGTAACGTAAATCGACACCTTCTGATTCAATGACACGACGCGCAGATGCATCGGCACGAACGTTAAAACCAACAACGATAGCATTTGATGCCGCGGCTAAGGATGCGTCTGTTTCAGTAATACCACCAACACCAGAGCCGATGATTTTCACCTTAACTTCTTCTGTTGATAGCTTAACAAGCGCATCTGAAATCGCTTCTAGTGAACCTTGTACGTCTGACTTCAATACTACGTTGACTTCAGACACATCACCTTCAGCCATATCTGAGAACATGTTCTCAAGTTTCGCTTTTTGCTGACGTGCTAATTTAACGTCTCTGAACTTACCTTGACGGTACAACGCAACTTCACGTGCTTTCTTCTCGTCTTTAACAACTGTCGCTTCGTCACCTGACTGAGGCACACCACTTAAACCAATAATTTCTACTGGAATTGATGGACCTGCTGACGTGATGGTTTTACCCAACTCGTCGCGCATCGCACGAACACGGCCATATTCTAAACCACATAACACGATGTCGCCTTGATTCAATGTACCTTCTTGTACAAGAATTGTTGCAACTGGACCGCGGCCTTTATCAAGCTTAGATTCAATTACGACACCATTTGCCATCTTGTCGACAATAGCGGTTAATTCAAGTACTTCTGATTGTAGTAATACTGACTCAAGTAACTCATCAATACCCAAACCGGTTTTCGCAGAAACGTGAACAAATTGCGTATCACCACCCCAATCTTCTGGGATAATATCGTGCTGCGACAACTCATTCTTAACGCGATCAGGATCAGCTGTTTCTTTATCCATTTTGTTAACTGCGATAATAATTGGCACCTCAGCTGCCTTAGCATGCTGAATTGCTTCAATTGTTTGCGGCATCACGCCGTCATCTGCAGCAACAACGATAATAACGATATCTGTTGCTTTCGCACCACGTGAACGCATTGATGTAAACGCCGCGTGACCTGGTGTATCTAAGAAGGTTACCATGCCACCTTCAGTTTCTACGTGGTATGCACCAATGTGCTGTGTAATACCACCTGCTTCGCCGGCAGCTACCTTAGCTTCGCGAATGTAATCAAGTAATGATGTTTTACCGTGGTCAACGTGACCCATGATAGTAACAACCGGTGCACGTGTAACCGCATCACCTGCATCACCACGATCTGATAGCACCGCTTCTTCAAGGGCATTTTCTTTCACTAGTACAACATTGTGACCCATTTCTTCAGCAACTAGCGCCGCTGTTTCTTGGTCAATCACTTGGTTAATGGTTGCCATTGCCCCCATTTTGAACATTTCTTTTACAACTTCAGCACCTTTAACCGCCATTTTGTTAGCTAGTTCAGCGACTGAAATTGTTTCACCAATGCGAATTTCTTTGGTTTTCTTTTCAACAGGCTTTTGGAAACCGTGCTGTAAGCTTTGCGGAGCAGAAAGCGTTTTCTTGCCTTTCTTCCCTTTGCCTTTGAAGGCTACTTGAGCATCTTGCTGCTTGCCTGCTTTTTTCTTCTTGCGACGGCGACCGCCACCTTCTTCTTCTTTGTCTACTGCGTCTTCAGCTTCTTGGGCATATTTAGAAGAGGTTAAATGCACAACATCATTTTCATGTGCTTTACGCTCTTCTTCTTGCGCTTTCCAACGAGCTTCATTTTCTTCCGCTAATTTACGAGCCGCTTCTGCTGCTGCCGCTGCTTCAGCTTCTGCCTTAGCACGAGCTTCAGCTTCTTGCGCTTCTCTTAGCTTCTTAGCTTCTTCAGATTCTTGCGGATCTGGTTGTGGCTTAGCTTCTATTTCTTTCGCTTTAGCTTTTGCTGCTTCTTTCGCTTTAGCATCTGCTTCAGCTTTTGCTTTCGCTTTTTCTTCAGCCGCTGCTTCTGCACGCGCTTTTGCTGCCGCTTCGGCTGCAATTTTTTCCTTCGCTGCTGCTTCCGCTGCTGCTTTCGCGTTTGCTTCAGCTTGCGCCTTAGCTTCTGCTGCCGCTTTTTCTTCAGCTTCTTTAATTTGCTGCTCTTCTAGCTCACTGCGTTTTACGTAAGTACGTTTTTTACGTACTTCTACTTGCACAGATTTAGCCTTGCTACCTGAGCCCAATACAAGCGTTGATTTTTTCTTACGGCTTAACGTCATTTTGTTTGGTTTAGCCGCTGAATCATCGCCATGTTGTTTTTTAAGATGCTCTAATAGTGCTTCTTTTTCTTCTTCCGAAACGACATCTGTGGCAACTTTCTTCACCCCAGTTTCTTCAAATTGGCTTACCAATTTATCAACGGTAGCACCAATTTCTTCGGCAAGTTGTTCAACTGTTACTTCTGCCATCTAATTTTTTCTCCTGGGATTACTCTTCTTCGCTAAACCAACAAATGTTACGAGCAGCCATTATTAATTCACCTGCTTGCTCTTCATTTAGCTCTTCAATATCTACTAGGTCGTCTACGCCCTGCTCCGCCAGGTCTTCTAACGTTACAACGCCTTTACTCGCTAATACGTATGCTAGGTGCTTGTCTAAACCTTCAAGGTTTAATAAATCTTCAGCTGGTTCTGCACCTTCTAATGATTCTTCGTCAGCTAACGCTTGTGTAGTTAACGCTGCTTTTGCACGGTTACGCAGTTCTTCGACGATATCTTCATCCATACCATCGATTTCCAATAACTCTTGTACTGGTACGTAAGCAATTTCTTCTAAAGACGTGAAACCTTCGTCAGCAAGAATCGTTGCAAAGTCTTCGTCAATATCTAACTTCTCAGTGAATAGACCTAATACTTTGTCATTTTCAGCTTGATGCTTCTCTTGCATATCAGCTGTTGTCATTACGTTCAGTTCCCAAGCCGTTAATTGGCTTGCTAAACGAACGTTTTGACCACTACGACCAATCGCCATTGCTAGGTTGTCTTCTTCAACTGCGATGTCCATTGTGCGTCTGTCTTCATCAACAATAATAGATGCTACTTCAGCAGGCGCCATCGCATTGATAACAAATTGTGCTGGATTGTCGTCAAACAATACGATATCAACGCGCTCACCGCCCAATTCGCCAGATACAGCTTGCACACGAGAACCACGCATACCAACACACGCACCAACTGGGTCGATACGCTTATCGTTACTTTTAACTGCGATTTTGGCACGAGAACCTGGATCACGAGCGGCGCCCTTGATCTCAAGCATTTCTTCACCAATTTCTGGTACTTCAACACGGAATAACTCAACCAGCATTTCTGGCTTAGTGCGGCTCACAAATAACTGCGCACCACGTGCTTCAGGCTTAATCGCATACAACAAACCGCGTACTCGATCGCCCGGACGGAATACTTCGCGTGGCAACATGTCATCGCGATAGATAATTGCTTCTGCGTTATTGCCTAAATCTAAAATAACGTTGTCACGGCTTGCTTTCTTAACAACACCGGTGATTAGCTCACCTACTTGATCTTGATATGCATCAACAATCAAAGCGCGCTCTGCTTCTCGAACTTTCTGTACGATAACTTGCTTAGCTGTTTGTGTCGTAATACGGTCAAACTTTACTGATTCAATTTGTTCTTCAACGTAATCGCCAACTTCCTTTGTGCTGTCATCATACTGTGCTGCCGCAAGAGAAATTTCGGCATATGGATTTTCTAATGGTTGCTCAGCATCATCAACAACTAACCAACGACGAAATGTATCAAACTCACCTGTTTCACGATCAATTTCAACGCGAACGGCAATATCACCTTCGTACTTTTTCTTTGTCGCTGTTTCCAATGCAGTTTCTAATGCTTGGAATATACTCTCTCTCGATACAGCTTTTTCATTCGAAACGGTATCAACTACTAGTAATACTTCCTTAGTCATGCTTTTCGCCTTTTAAATTACTTGTCGAATTGATGGACAAGATTTGCTTTATCTACATTACCGATAGTCAGTTCATAATCTTGACCATCAACGATTACAATCAAAGTGTCATTTTCTATCGCTTCTAACGTCCCTTTGAATTTGCGACGACCATCAATAGGCATTGACGTTTTGACATTAATAATTTCACCCACAACGGCTTCAAAGTGGGCTTTTTCAAATAGAGGTCGGTCTAAACCAGGTGAAGACACCTCTAAATTGTATTCTGTACTAATAGGGTCCTCGACATCCAAAATTGCACCAACTTGATGACTAACTTCCGCACAGTCGTCGACGTTAATGCCGTCTGGGTGATCGATAAACAAACGTAAAACTGAATTGTTGCCTGCGCTGATAAATTCAACACCTAATAATTCCTTGCCTGTCTCTTCGACAGCCGGACGCAAAATCTCAGTCAATTTTTGTTCAAATTTAGCCAAATGTGTTCTCCAGAAACAAAAAAAGGGCGTATAGCCCAGCGAATAAACCTAATCAAAAGGTTAAAATGTTCACTTTCAGAAACAAAAAAGCCCCTGCACGCGGGGCTTTATTTCACTGAACCCTTTGTGTGACGGGCTATCCCGTCGAATTATTCTATGCAATAGTTTTGAGTTAAAAACGCAAAACTACTCAGTGGTGCATACAATAATTAAAAACTGCACGAATTATATAGCCACAACACTAGTAATACAAGTTGATTTACTTTTAATCACATAGTTTTTTTCTGATGCATTTTCTGCGTTTTGATAAAATTTACTTTTTTTTCGAATCATCAAAAGCAAAAAACTGTAATTTATTGAAGTATTTGAGAAAAACAGAACACAAAATATACAATAGTTGTCGATTTTTACGCTAGTTTATAGCCTCGTTTCATGGTATAAAATTATATACTTGCGCCCGTTGCGAGCGATTTTTGTATAAAAAGCCAACCGCAACAACGTTTGAAAATAATAAAAATCAAACTTCAAGCGCCATTTAACATTGAAATATCCTAAAATTAGCAACAACTCGTGCAAAGTCGCATGAGCTGGCTAATGATGATTTGCTTAATTTATTGAGGCATTGGACGCGAATATGTACACGTTTTCTCAACTTCTGATTCGAAATACTGTTTTAGGTGTGTTGTTTAGCATCACCATGGCAGTATTAAGTTTAACGGTTTTGTCGAGCTACTTAGAACAAGTTCAGCAAGACTCTCAGCAGACGATACGTAGTCTTGCTACACAAACGTTGAACAACACAGAAGCTAACCTTCTTAGCAAAACTTTGCAACGAAGCTTTACCTTTCAGCAATTGAACATCGATATTATTTCGGGTGACAAGCTGACTAACTATAAAAATAGTAAAACTAACTTTTTGGTTAATTTAGTCTCGCCGCAACCGAAACAAATCATCATTAAAGATCATCAAGTTAAAATCAGTTATTTGCTGGACTTTTCAAAACAAGTATCACTTGTCTCTACAATAATTTTGATCATGATCGCTGCAACTGCGCTATTTTTGACCTTGTCAGCGTACCTAAGTACCACTAAGTACAAGCGTATCTTTGACGGTTTCAACCGCCAAATTAAGCAAGAAATTGATCACGTCATGAAGCCCGATGTAGCGCGCGGTGCTGATCCTGATATTGTTGAAATCCCTGAGCTGAAAAAGGGCTTAAGTGAAATTCATCAATTGATTGAATCTCAAGTAGAGAACTCATCTGCACTTGAAAAAGAAGCCTATTACGAAAAGCTAACCGGTTTTTATAACCGTAATGCGTTTGTTCAGTTCTATGAAAACAAGATCAACCAAAACGATGAAATAGAATTTGGTGTGCTATTAATTACGCGTTGTTCAGAATTACAAACCATCAACCAAATTCATGGTTACCACGAAGGCGATAAATACATACTTGCCGTTGCGGAAATTATGAAAAAGTCAGCGCAAAAATATCAAGGCGCTGAATTGTTCAGAATTAATAGCTCTGACTTTGCCACCATCATTCCTAATACCAAACTGCAAGACGCTGAAGAGTATGCAAAAGATTTGTCACGACAATTTGACGACTTCCAGACCTCTTCTGAATTAGATTCTGTAGCCAATACTGGTTTGGTCTATTTTGACAAACAAAAGCCTTTAGGTGAATTGTTAGCACTTGCCGATACGGGTATTAGTGTTGCTCAAACGCAACAAGTTAATTCATATCATTCGCAACGTGATACTGACATATTAAAAAGCACTAGTGCGAACTATGGTAACCAAAATTGGCGCCAAGAAATTGATGGTGTACTTGAAAACGAGCGTATTATTTTGCTTGTTCAACATATCAAGCCAAGTAATCGAAACACACGTGCTTACGGCGAAATCCTTGCGCGCTTTTTAAATAGCAACGAAGAAATGTTGCCGACAGCGTCATTTATCGCCATGGCGGAAAAACTTGATCGCATCGTCGCTGTCGACAAACTTGTGATTGAAACAGCGATTGCTGAAATTAATAACAAGAATTTGTACGATCAAAGTTACGGCATCAATATTAGTGCACGTACCATCCATGACGAGCAGTTCTTGGTTTGGTTAGAGCGTCGCCTACTTAGAGAACCTAAAGTTGCACCTAAGCTTGTATTTGAGATTACCGAATATGGCTTACAACAAAACATTAGAACCAGTAAGCGATTCATCGATATGTTACATCGCGTCGGTTCTCGTATTACCGTTGAGCGCTTTGGTGTTGGTTTAACCTCATTTAAATTCTTTAGAGATCTTAAGCCGGACTTTATCAAAATGGACGCTACCTATACGCGTGATATTGACGAAGATAAGAATAATCAGTATTTCCTTCGCTTGATGGTAGATTTGGCGCATAGATTAAGTATTTATGTCCTCGCTGAAAGCGTTGAAACACAGGAAGAGAAACACACCTTAGAACGATTGTTTGTGGACGGGTGCCAAGGCTTTTACATCGGTAAACCGCAGAATCTTTAGGCACTACCTCCCCTATCCCACCTAAATATGAAAAACCCTAGTTTCTGTCGGTTGTTAATTCCGACAGAAACAAGGATAATAACAACCACTTGCAATCAAATGTTTTCATTATGACAGACTATTTACTGTTGCTGGTTGGCACAGTGCTAGTAAACAACTTTGTCCTGGTTAAGTTTTTAGGTCTATGCCCTTTCATGGGGGTATCGTCTAAAACTGACACGGCTATTGGTATGTCGTTAGCTACGACATTCGTGATGACATTGGCGTCGCTACTTAGCTACATCGTCAATACCTATATTCTTCAGCCGCTAGATCTTGAATTTTTAACAACCATGTCTTTCATCCTGGTCATTGCCGTAGTCGTGCAATTTACCGAAATGGTTGTGCATAAAACCAGTGCAAATCTTTACCGTGTTTTAGGAATATTTTTACCTCTTATCACCACCAACTGCGCTGTACTTGGTGTCGCTCTTTTGAACATTTATGAACAACACAATTTCCTTCAATCAATTTTTTACGGCTTTGGCGCTGCCGCCGGTTTTTCTCTCGTGCTTATTTTGTTTTCTGCCATGCGTGAAAAAATTGCAAACGCAAATGTGCCAAAAGCCTTTAGAGGTTCAGCAATTGCTATGGTAACCGCAGGACTTATGGCGCTTGCCTTTATGGGCTTTACTGGCTTGGTGAAAGTGTAATGGAAGCACTCATTGCTATTGCCGTATTAGGTCTGCTTGCTGCTGCCTTTGGTGCGTTATTAGGTTTTGCCTCTGAAAAATACAAAGTAGAGGGCGACCCAATCGTCGAGCAAATCGACGCTATCTTACCTCAAACACAATGCGGCCAATGTGGTTACCCCGGCTGTAAACCCTATGCCGAAGCAGTTGCCAATGGTGACGCGATTAACAAGTGCGCACCCGGTGGTGAAGACACAATAAAGAAAATTGCGGACTTAATGGGCGTCGAAGCGATCCCCATGGATGAAAGCCATGAAGCAGACAATACACCAAAAGTAGCTTTTATTATCGAAGAAGACTGCATTGGCTGTACTAAGTGTATTCAAGCCTGTCCGGTAGATGCCATTATTGGTGCTTCTAAACAGATGCATACGATTATTGCTGACGAATGTACCGGTTGTGACTTATGTGTTGCGCCATGCCCTGTTGATTGTATTGAGATGCGCCCTGTCCAGCAAACGCCTCAAACGTGGCAGTGGGATTTAGAAAGTATTCCTATCACGGAGGTGAAGTAAGCTGTGATGGAAAATATTTTAGCAAGACTCGACAAAAAGCATTATTGGCAATTTCACGGTGGTGTTCATCCACCGGAGCAAAAATTTCTCACTGAAAATAAGCCTATTCGCCAACTTCCGCTGCCGGATAAACTGATTATTCCATTGCAGCAACATATTGGCAGTGCTGGCAAATTATTAGTCCAAGTTGGCGACAAGGTACTAAAAGGGCAGCCACTCACCCAAAGTGGCAACCCAATGCAAGTCCCTGTGCATGCACCAACAAGTGGTATTGTCTCTGCTATTGAGAAGCATACTATTGCCCATCCTTCAGCGATGAAGGAACTCTGTTTGATATTAACACCTGATGGACAGGATAAGTGGCGCCCGCGCGAAGCGTGCAACGACCCAAGTCAATTAGACAAGCAAACCGTATTGAATAAGATTGCTAATGCTGGTATCGCTGGTATGGGTGGTGCGGGTTTTCCTACGTTAATCAAAGTAAATACTAGCGCTGAAGTAGATTTCCTGATTATCAATGCGGCTGAATGTGAACCGTACATCACTGCGGACGATTTGTTGATTCAAGAACAAGCCAGTGAAATTCTTGAAGGTATTAAGATTCTTGATGGGCTGCTTTCACCCAAACAAATTTTAATTGGCATCGAAGACAACAAACCTAAGGCTATCGCCATTTTACAAAAGCTTTGTGAACAACATAGCAACATTAGAGTGTGCGTCATTCCTTCTCTGTATCCGTCTGGTGGCGAAAAACAGCTGATCAAAATCTTAACGGGTAAAGAAGTTCCCTCTGGTACGTTACCAAGCCAAATCGGTATTGTGATGCACAACGTTGGTACCTGCCAAGCAATCGCAGACGCCATATTACATGACACGCCGTTAATATCACGGGTAGTCACTGTGACCGGGCAAGCATTAGACAAGCCGCAAAATATGCGTGCTTTGTTAGGTACACCAGTATCCTTCTTGCTTGAACAAGCGGCATACAATAACGATGGTAGACGCCATATTATTATGGGCGGCCCAATGATGGGCTTTAGCTTGCCATCTGCCGATGTGCCTGTTGTAAAAATCACCAACTGTATCTTGGCGCCCTCGCCGGACGAGCTCAATTTAGACCAACAAGAACAAGAATGTATTCGTTGTGGTCAATGTGCAGAAGTGTGCCCAGCGGTGTTATTGCCGCAAGAAATGCAATGGAGCGCAAAAGCACAAGACTACGATCAGCTGCGTAAGCTTAATCTATTTGATTGCATTGAATGTGGCGCTTGCGCCTATGTTTGCCCAAGTCAAATACCCTTGGTGCATTATTATCGTGTTGCTAAAGCGGAAATCAGACAATTAGATTTCGCAGAAGTAAAAGCTGAAAAGGCAAAAGCACGCTTTGAAGCACGTAAGGCTAGACTAGAGCGCGACAAACTTGCGCGTGAAGAAAAACATCGACTCGCTGCAGAGGCGCGCAAAGCGCGTATGAATGCAGGCACGGAAGAAGGCAACAAGGAAAAATCAGCAGTTGCAGCTGCACTTGCTCGTGTTAAAGCGAAAAAGGCAGAGCAAACCACAGAAACGAATAGTGACACATCACCAGTTGCAGCAGCGGTTGCGCGCGCAAAAGCGAAAAAGGCAGCGCAAGCAGCTACACAAGAGCAACCAAAATCAGCAGATAAGTCATCTGCAGTAGCAGCTGCTGTTGCACGAGCTAAGGCCAAAAAAGCGGCGCAGGCTGAGCAGCAAGGTAATGACACTGAAACGCAAGATACACAACTTGAGCAAGTAGCAGAAAAACCGAAAGCTAAAGCAGTGTCTGCAGCGGTAGCCAAAGCAAAAGCAAAAAAAGTCGCCAAGGAAGCCGAAGCAGCTTCTGCAACTAACGCCGCTGAAGACAAAACTCCGACGGACGCTACTGCTAAGAAAAAGTCTGCCGCGGTGAGCGCTGCCGTTGCCAAAGCTAAAGCAAAAAAGGCCGCGCTTAGTGACAAAACAACGACTGAGTCAGACAAAACCTCAGAAACCAAGAAAAAGACCACTAAAGCAGTAGCGAGTGCTGTTGCAAAAGCTAAAGCGAAAAAAGCAGAAAAACAAAAAGCGGATGGCGAAAGTGTTGATAAAAAAGCGCCGGCTAAATCAACATCTGCCAAAAAGACCACTAAAAAGGCAACTACGCGTAAAACAACTGCTAGCAAAGCTAAAAAAACAAGTAAAGTTGCAGAAACAGCAACACCTTCTGCTGCTGAGAAAAAGGCGAAAGTTTCTGCAGCTGTTGCAAAAGCTAAAGCCAAGCAAAAAGCAGCACAAATTGATTTACCGCTAGATGAAGCAGCGGAAAATAACGCAGATGCTAAGAAGCAACGTATTGCTGCCGCAGTAGCAAAGGCAAAAGCAAAGAAAGAACAAAGAGAAGCTGAATAACATGGCCTATTGGATTGCAAGTTCACCTCATAATCACGTTAAGGATTCAACGTCTGCCTTAATGCGCCTCGTTATTTATGCCACCATCCCTGGTGTCTTAGCGCAATGGTACTTTTTTGGTTGGGGTAACCTTATCCAAATCGGGATAGCTATTGCGTTTGCATTAATCACTGAATTTGTGTGTTTAGGGCTGAGAAAACAACCAGTACGTGAACAACTTTTTGATGGCAGTGCCATCTTAACTGCGGTACTGCTAGGTATTTCGGTACCTGCATTAGCGCCGTGGTGGATTGTTGCACTTGGCATGGTTTTCTCCATTAGTATTGTAAAACATCTATACGGTGGACTTGGGCACAACATCTTCAACCCGGCAATGGCTGCGTATGTCATGCTACTGATCTCATTTCCAGTCCAAATGACCGCTTGGCAACCACCTTTGCAGCTACTGCAACATGATGTCACTCTGATTGATAGTATCAGTGCGATATTTACGGGATTTACTCATTCGGGCTATTCAGTTGAACAGTTAAAAACGCATATTGATGGTTATACCATGGCGACGCCACTGGATACCTTAAAAACTAATTTAACGTTAGGCTTAACGATAGGTGAAAGTTATAACAGCCCTGTGTTTGGCCAACACTTCAGTTTGGGTTGGGAGTGGATTAACGCCGGTTTCTTACTCGGTGGTTTATTTTTATTGTACAAAAAAGCCATTCACTGGAGTATGCCGGTAAGCTTTTTAACAAGTTTATTCGTATGTTCTTTAATCGCTTATATTGCGAGCCCTGATCACAACGCCAGCACCATGTTCCATTGGTTAAGCGGTGCAACGATGTTCGGAGCATTCTTTATATTAACCGACCCTGTTTCAGGCGCGACAAGTGTTAAGGGACGCCTTGTGTTTGGTGCGCTTTGTGGATTTTTAGTGTTTATTATACGCAAATATGGCGGTTATCCTGATGCCGTGGCTTTCGCTGTATTGTTGTGTAACATGGCAACGCCACTCATCGATCAATACACACGACCACGCACCTATGGTCACGCAAAAGGAGGTAAATAATGCGCCAAGCCATTCAAAAAAATGCGCTTATTCTATCTGCCTTTGCGATTGCTTGTACCGCGCTAGTAGGTGGTGTTCATTTGCTGACGAAAGACACGATAAAACTTCAAGAGCAGCAGTATTTACTCAATACGTTAAACCAAGTAATACCCCCCGCTCAGCATGATAATGATTTGTACCAAGACTGTGTCAGGCTTATTGGCAGCCAAAGTAATGACTTTGTCGAACTTGCCTACCTAGCAACACTAGAAGGTCAGCCAAGCGCTGCGGCGATCACAACCCGCGCACCTGATGGCTATAATGGCAATATAGAATTACTGGTAGCGATGAACTATGACGGTAGCGTAAGTGGTGTTCGTGTATTAAAGCATAATGAAACACCCGGCCTTGGCGATAAAATTGAAGAAAAGCGTAGCGATTGGATTTTAAGCTTTAACGGGCGCAGTGTGTCGCAAAATGATGACCCTCGCTGGCAAGTGCAAAAAGACGGTGGTGTATTTGATCAATTTACCGGTGCCACCATAACACCTCGTGCCGTTGTAAAAGCGGTAAAAGATACGGCGCTTTACTTTGAGCGCAACAAAGACGCCATGTTTACTCAATTCCCAGCATGTAGAGATCGTAATGAATCGCTCTGATGAATATAAAAACCTTGCTATTCAAGGCTTGTGGAAAAATAACCCTGGTATAGTACAGCTACTTGGCCTATGTCCATTGTTAGCTGTGACCTCAACACTTACCAATGCGATTGGCCTTGGTTTAGCGACCTTGCTGGTATTAATTGGTTCCAATGCCACGGTATCAGCTATTCGCCAGTGGGTGCCAAAAGAAGTGCGCATTCCGATTTTTGTTTTGATCATTGCCAGCTTTGTGACCTGTGTGCAATTGCTGATGAATGCATATACCTTCGGTTTGTATCAATCGTTAGGTATATTTTTGCCGCTGATTGTCACCAACTGTGCCATTATTGGGCGCGCTGAAGCTTACGCGTCGAAAAATGGTGTAAAAGAATCTGCCTTTGACGGTTTAATGATGGGTTTAGGCTTTTTAGCCGTGCTTATGATTCTTGGCGCTGCCCGCGAAATATTAGGACAAGGTACCTTGTTTGATGGCGCTGAATTATTGCTAGGAGAATGGGCAAGTCAATTACGCATAGAAGTGATGAATTTAGATAATCAATTTCTATTAGCAATACTGCCACCGGGCGCTTTCTTTGCCATGGGTTTTCTCATTGCAATTAAGAACATGATTGATGACAAGTTAGCAGAAGCTAAACCGGAAAAACAATCAAATATTGAACGCGTACGTGTAAATTTTGACGCTAATTAAATGGGCATAAAGACCTATGAACAAAGAAAAACGACTTGAGATTTTGACTCGTCTTCGAGACGACAACCCTCACCCAACCACTGAGCTTAATTTTTCTTCACCGTTTGAATTACTCATTGCGGTATTGCTGTCAGCGCAAGCAACAGATGTTGGCGTAAACAAAGCGACAGATAAACTATTCCCGGTTGCCAATACGCCGCAAGCAATTTTAGATTTAGGTTTAGATAAACTTAAAGACTATATCAAGACCATTGGCCTGTTTAATACTAAAGCCGTCAATACCATGAAAACCTGCCAAATCTTGGTGGACAAACACGGCGGCGAAGTACCAGAAGACAGAGCGGCGTTGGAGGCTTTGCCTGGTGTTGGTAGAAAAACAGCGAATGTTGTTTTAAACACTGCCTTTGGGTGGCCAACGATTGCGGTAGATACTCATATCTATCGCGTATCAAACCGCACTAAATTTGCCATGGGTAAAAACGTCGACCTTGTTGAGCAAAAGCTGCTTAAAGTTGTACCTAAGGAATTCAAAGTAGATGTGCACCACTGGCTGATATTACATGGCAGATATACTTGTGTAGCCCGTAAGCCTCGCTGTGGCAGCTGTATTATTGAAGATTTATGCGAGTTTAAAGATAAGACTGAGGTTGCATAAAATAGTTAACACCTGAGGGGCGGTTGCCACGGCAAGGATAAACTAAGCATTAAAAAAAGGAGACAATATATGTCTCCTTTTTATTTGTTTGATTCGTTAAAGGTTAGTTTTTCTTTTTCAAATCGATATGCGTATCTGCAAACAAGAATATTGTCGCTGCATAAGCCGCTACATTCTGCTTCAACTCTTCAGGGTCAATCTTATCCAGCGTGTCATCAGGTGTGTGATGCAAGTCAAAGTAATCTGTACCCTCTTGCTGCAAGCGAATTGTCGGCACACCTTTATTCGCCATTGGGATGATATCAGGACCACCACCTTTTACATCTGAACCACCGCGAATGATACCCAACGGCGCAATAATTTTAGCAATCTCGTCAACTAACACAGTCGCTTCTGGGTTAACGTCAGATGTAAGACGCCATACGTTTCGTGCTCCAAAGTCTGACTCTGTTGCAACAACGTGGTTATGAAGGTTCGCTTCGTGTTTTTCAGCATATGCATACGCACCTAATAAACCGACTTCTTCCGCGCCAAACATCACCACTCGAATAGTACGTTTTGGACGTTTAGGTAAGTTGGCAATTAACTTTGCTGCTGCTGTGGTAATTGCAATTCCTGCACCATCGTCAACGGCACCTGTACCTAAATCCCAGCTATCTAAGTGACCACCAATAAGTACAATTTCTTCAGGCTTTTCACTACCAATAATGTCTAATACAACGTTACCGCTAGTCACTTCACCTTGCCAATCAGAGCCTGAATGAAGCGATATAGACAATGGCTTACCTAAGTTGTGTAAACGGCGCAAATGATCAGCGTCTGGGTTAGATATAGCGATTACCGGAATAGTTGTCCATTTGTCATCTTTTTTACTCATCATACCCGTATGCGGAAAACGATGAGAATCAGAACCTACCGAGCGAATGACAAGCGCACTAGCACCACCGCGCTGTGCATGTTGCCAACCAATTCGACGTTTTTGATTTGATGGGCCATAGCCTGCGCCTGTTTGGCTCTTCACCATTGGCTCGCCATCTACAAAGGCTACTTTACCTTTTAACGAACCGTCTTTTATCGCGGTTAGCGCGTGAATGTCTCTGAAATAGACGATAGGTGCATTGATTTCTTTTTCACTTGGCGCTGCGCCACCAAGCGCCGAGCCGTAAAGCTCTTGATTATATGGAGACGTCAATGCAATATGTAAATGACCTCTATCCCAAAACGGCATCGTAAACTCTTCGATCGCCACTTTATCAAAGCCTAACTCTTTTCCTAAGTTCGCGCCCCAATCTCTTGCACGTTTTTCAGCTTCTGAACCACCTAATCGTGGACCAATCTCAGTGGTTAACGATTCAACGATATCATACGCCAAATCACTTTTAAGTGCGGTTTCCATTAACTGCTGAGCCGTTTCTTTTTGTTGTTTTGAAATCGGCGAGTCGGCAGCAATTGACGGCATGCTCATTACCGATAATAAAGCGCCTAATGTCGCATTAACTAGTAATTTCATTTTTACTCCACAAGATGAAACTTTAACAGGTGTGTGACTTTGTATATTAAGAGAGCAAATTCTAATAGTTTCAACTTCATTACGCCAATTTTTTAACGCGTAACATCGTTGTTCTAACTGATGAATAATGAATTATAAATAGATAGGTCCACTTGACAGCAGGTTAGCCCTCTGTGAATTGACTTACTAAAGAGAATAGAGCTCTCTAAAAATACTGGCTTGTCTTCTCGAAATTTCAACTTTTTCACCTGATACTAAAGTAATTTCTAAAGCTCCCGAACTGCATTGTTCTACGTTTTCGACGTAACTTAATTGCACAATATTCTGCCTGTTTACGCGAAAAAACTTATCACTTGGTAGTTTCTTCTCTATTTGAGATAGGCTGCGATAAACCATAGGGTGATTTCCTTCAAAGTGCACACGAGTATAATTACCCATGGATTCAAAGCGCTCTACTTGGCTTAACTTGATCAACCAACATTTAGTCCCATCTTTAACGAAAAACTGACTTTGTGCAGTCAATGTATCACTTGGCTCCAGCGATTGTGTTCCATTTAATTTTGCTAAATCGAGTCTTTCACACGCTTCTAGCAACCGCGCTGAGGTATAAGGTTTTAGTAGGTAATCAACAGCATTCTTTTCAAATGCCTGTAATGCAAACTCTTGGTATGCCGTGGTGAAAATAACTTTGGGTGCTACTTCCAGCTGCGTTAAAAAGTCGAATCCTGTGCCGTCAGGCAGATCAATATCGAGAAAAATAAGATCAGGTTTATATTGAGCGAATCGCATGGCGGCGTCTGAGATATTATCAGCTTCTGCGACCAGGCTTATCCAAGGTATCGATTTTAATTGTTCCTTCAGCTCTAACCGAGCCAATCGAGAATCTTCGACAATCATTGCACTAATCATTATTGTTTCCAATAGGTAAGTTTACTGTTGCTGTGACGCCTACTTGGCTGTTTTCTATGCTAAATGTAGCTGCACTGCCATAAACATGGGCTAGTCTTTGTCTAATGTTTTTCAACCCTATGCCTTTTCCATCAGCCGGCTTTAGTTGGCCACTGTTGTCTACGACCAATTGCCATCCGTCGTCTGTGATAGACGTCGAAATAACAACCTGACCACCCTCTTTTATTCGCCCGATACCATGTTTTATCGCATTTTCCACTAATAGCTGAAGTATCATCGGCGGCAACGAAAATCCCGTTGTTTCGGCGTCAATGTGATACTGGACGTCAAGCTTGTTATCGAACTGCAATTGATTTAGTGCGACATAATGCTTGACCACTTCAATCTCTTCTTCAAGCGAAATTAAAGGAGCTTTATCTATTTGCATTGTGTAGCGCATAACCTCAGACAAGGTCGTCAGCATATCCCTTGCTTTATGGCTATCTTCTAATGTCAGCGCTCGAATATTATTAATTGCGTTAAACAAAAAGTGAGGATTGAGCTGACTTAATAATATATCTAGCTTTGCCTCATTTAGTGATGTTTTAAGTGCTTTTTGCTTCGCTTGCGCGCGATTTAACGCAAACTGCTTCTTAAATACCAAATAGATAATCGACCACATCAATATGAGCATAAAAATAACTGGGCTACTCATCAGTAACTGCTGGAAAAAATTGTTTATTTCAACGTCAAAAAGCAATGAAAGATTCGGGTAAACAATAGCGGCATACATTAATAAACTTGCTATGCAGCCAAGGATAGAGCCAATGATTAGGTGACCAAAGCACTTTAACAACTTAGCTAAGTTAAAGACCTTTTTGTAGTAGACTCTCAGTAGTGATGTTATGACGAACAAATTTGCAGCTAATACCAAAGAGTTCACTAATTCTGCGGTATTAAAATGGACAAAGTACTGGCGCGCAAAAAGGTTGAATACTGCAAACAACAGCCAGCCAATCAACTGGGCAATATAAAACGTTTTAGCGCTTTTATTTGTTTTGCTCATAGTTCTCTTCACTTGAGATGCAAGATGTTGAAATTATTATTGTAAGTGAGGTATTTATACTAAATACTTCAGGTAATTAACAGCCTCTACTAGAGCGATCTCCTAGAGAGGCTGTTAGATTATATTGACGCTTTTATCCAACTGCTGATATCTAATACAACACTCTCTTCAATGGTAATATCAATCTCACCGTATTCATTAGGTAGACCAGTTTTGGCTGGTTGAAATAAGTGATTGAGCTGAGCATACACCTTAGTCGTCAGTTGTTCGTCATTAACTGATTTTTTAAAGCCTTCAATGTTCTGTGGCGCTAATACTTGGCTATCAAGCTCACCATTAATGGCGAATACTGGCATGGTTAGTTGTTGTAAATACTCTTTGGGCTGCGCTTTGACGAAGTAAGAAAACCAAGGGCTCAGGAACAATGCCGTTTTTGCTTTTGCTGCGCGTCTATCTGCACCTTGCTCAACGAGTAACGCTTCGAGTGAATTAGCGTCAATATCAGCTTCAATCGCTTTCATGATTTCTCGTTGGTTGTTGTCGTCTATCTCTAGCGCAACGTCATTCATGCCCATCAACTTTTGAATATGATAAGACTGGTCGATAAGTATTTGAGCACCAGAAGTACCAACCCCTGCCATGCTCACGAAAAAGTCCGCATCTTTATATTTTGCGCCTGCAATTGCGCCGATGAGACCACCTTCACTGTGCCCGACATATCCAACTTTTGAATGTTTAAGCGTTGCGTGTGTTTTAACGAAAGTTAATGCCGCATGTGCATCTTCTGCGAAGTCTTCGCTCGTCGCTAATTCAAAGTTTCCCGTTGATTTACCGACGCCCCTGTCATCATACCGAAGTACTGCAATACCCTGGCGCGTTAACTTATCAGCAAGCACCAAGAAGTATTTGTGCCCTGCAATATCTGCATCTCGGTTTGTAGGGCCTGAGCCTGATATTAATATCGCCACAGCAAGCGGGTTTTGGTTGGGCAAAGTCAATGTGCCTGAAAGTGTAACACCTGATGCCTTGTTTTCTATCAATACCGACTCAACTGTATAGGGCAAATCTCCTTTAGGCTCTTGAGGCTTGATGGCGCGTTTGGCTACCGTTTTTGCTGGAGTTAGCGATAGAGGGGCAACAAAATTCCCTTGGCTATACTGTCCTTCTATGCCCCCCTGTTTAATGGTGCCTTTGTACATCATTTTAGCGGCTTCAAGGGTCAATTCTAGCTTGTCTCCATCAACTATCACTGAGCTAAATGGAAGGCCAAATTGATTTTGTTGTGGTACGTCAATTGATGCAACGTACTGCCCTTCTTCCTTTTTAAAATTAAAGACAAGCTTGATTGCACTATTTTCAGAAAGCTCTATTGAGCCTTTCCAACTGCCCGTCAAATCTTGCCCTGCAAAGGTTAATGTCGACGCCACCATTAGCAATATCCCTGAGGCAAATTTTATCAGTTTAGTGTTTAACATGTTGTTCTCCTATCTACATTATCTTGTTGCGTTGAAGCCAATTTAATGGATGTATCAGGCGAAAAATGAGAAACATGACAAACGGCAGATATTCTATGTAAGTGGTACCCGGGTAATGTTTTAGCACTAAGTTAAGTTATCGAACTTGCAGGTTGCAGATTAAATAAATTCAAAAAACGGCGTACCCCTCTTTTATAAATAGACAGACAAAACGCGAATGCGGTTTAATAACGTAAAACCTTTGGAAGCACATTAATCAGAATTCGGGTGAGTTAATGAAATCGCAATTACAATTTTTTGACCATGAATCCAATAAGCTATCCGATTGTGGTGAGGTTTTAGAAATTGAGGTTTCTAGTGCGGGGCTCAATTGGCAAGGCGTGATTTTAGAAAAAGGATGTTCACCGCACTTTTATCCAAACAACGTTTACACCCCATATTTTTATTTTGCACTGGCTTTAGATCAGGAATTAAGTTGGCAAGTAGAAACGCCAGGCGGTATGCAAGCACTAAAATCAGCGCCAGGAAATATATGGATTAACCCCCCTGCTACGCCATTTACACATGATATAGCTGAACCCTGCTACTTCATTATCTTAGCAATCGAAGAAGACACTTTGCTTGCGCAAAGCCCTTTTAATTTAACAGGAAAATCACTGCAGTTTCTAAACAACTACAATGTCGAAGATGACACCATAAAAGGGATCATCGAATTGTTTTTCCTAGACGCAAAAGCAGGAGGACAAAACGGTAGTGCTTTTGTTTCAAACTTATTGTCTTTGTTGGCTAGCCATTACATCAAACATTACTCAAATTATTTAGATTTAGCCGAGTCTAAAACGACAGTATCGAAGTTTGATGCTTCACACATTCAAAAGATCGACAATTATATTGAAAACAATTTAGGCACAAATGTGAGTATTGACGAACTTGCGCAGCAGGTGCATTGCAGTAAATTTCATTTCCTAAGGGAATTTAAAAAACTGATGTCGGTTACGCCTTACCAGTACTTAATATCAAAACGGCTAGAGGCCGCCAAAACAATGATGACAAACGGTACAACCAATATCGCAGAAGTTGCTCATGCAACAGGCTTTAATGATCAAGCACACTTTACGCGCGCCTTTAAAACCCAATTCGAACAAACACCAGGTCAATACCTAAAACAACTTTAGTCCCTATCCCTAATAAATTAATGCGCAATAATGTACAAAACATTGCGCACTTTTTTACAATCGCAAAACATACTCGCTTCGTAAAATGGCTATACAAACTCAGTTGAAGGTTTGGTTTAGTCACCTATCGGGAGCAACATATGAAAGCATCTATACCAGCAGTTATCTATTCAATCGGTATGCTAATCTCTGGCGCCACTGCCAATGCAAACGAGTTAGCCACCAAAATACAGGTTCAAGACACCATCATTAACATGGTAAATGCCATCGACAGTAAATCATGGACAACAGCAGAATCTTACTTTTCGGATTCAGTGTTTGTTGACTACTCAAGCATGTCTGGGCAAGCAGGAAGTAACGTTGCAGCTAAAGATCTTGTCTCGGGCTGGCAGTCGTTGTTAGAGCATGTCAGTACATTGCATCAATTGAGCAACTTTGATGTCCGCGTAAATGGCGAAACTGCAGAAGTTTATTCTCATGTTTACGCCACCCATATTGCAGAAAACATCGAGTATTGGGATATTTTTGGGCGGTATCATCATAAGTTAACTAAAGTTAAGTCGGGCTGGAAAATTACAGATATGACCTTAATTGTGCATGGTCAAAAAGGAAACAAAGCATTTTTAAAAGAGGCGAGTGAAATGAAAAACGTTAGCATGAGGAAAGTAACATTCAAGGCAAGCGGTGAAACCGTCGTTGGAAATGTTTATTTACCCAGTAATTTCGACGAGCAGCAGCAATACCCTGCAGTGATTGTTTCTGGCAGCTGGACTACGGTAAAAGAGCAAATGTCAGGCCTTTACGCAGAAAAACTCGCTGAACAAGGTTTCGTGGCCTTAGCTTTTGATTTTAGAAACTTTGGAGAAAGTGATGGTGCCATGCGCTTTCACGAGAATCCAGCGCAAAAAGTAGAGGACATTCACTTTGCTATCGACTACTTGCAAACACTGCCTTACGTTTCAAAGGATAAAATAGGGGCATTGGGTATCTGTGCAGGAGCAATGTATACCCTGCAAGCAGCCGCAACTGATACTCGCATTAAATCAGTCGTTACCACAGCGTCTTGGCTACATGACAGTGAGGCCGTGAAGTTGTTTTATGGCGGTGAAGATGGAGTTGCTCAAAAAATTGCGGCAGCAAAGCAAGCAAAGCAACTTTACCGAGACACGGGCGCTATGGAGTATATCCCAAGTATTTCAACCACTGATGAAAGTGCAGCTATGTTCGGTGAATACGACTACTATTTAAACCCTAAGCGCGGCGCAGTGCCGCAATGGAGTGCAGATAAATTTGCGGTTGCATCATGGGAAGATTGGTTAACACTTGATCCTATGCCTAGTGCAAAACAATTGCATACGCCAACGTTAATGATTCATTCTGATGGCGCTGTATTGCCTGAGTACACCAAGACTTACTTTGACAATATTGCGACAAGCAACAAACAACTGTTTTGGATGGAAACATCATTAGAGTCGCCATTTCATCAGTTTAATTTTTACGATCAACAAGAAGAAGTAGATACTGCTATAACACAAGCGACGCTTTGGTTTAACAAACAGCTATAGTAAAAAAAAGTTGCTGAGGTCAATACAATCGCTTGACGAATTGACCTCATTTTTCCTATGTTAATAGTCTGTTAACTAACCACCTTGTTAAAGAGTGAGTTTTAAACATGACCGTAATAAAATGGATTTTATATCTCGCCGCATTAATCACAATAATTTACCCTTTAAGAGGCATTGCTGATCCTCAATCGTACTTACCAGAACTCATTGAAATGTTTCCAAGCGCGACCGGTGCCAGCGATTCACAGGTAAGGTTAGCCGTGTTGATCAGCTATTTTAGCCAAATCATTGTTGCAGCATTATTATTCTTCCTTGCCCAGTTCATCGCCCAGCCCAACAAATTACATGCTCGGCAAGCTAGCGGCATGGTCGTTAATTCTGTACCCATTTATTCAAAGTATCACAGAGGTGTTTATGTCATCCGAGCTATACAGTCACCTCAGTGAAGCGTCTTACACACTGGAGATATCGTCGCAAAAAATATTGTTGCTCTGTTTGGGCTTAGCCTTGTTTGCAGTCATCCATTCGCAACAACAATTGAGCGAAGCTAATGCTTAATATGTTATCCTCTGGGCATCTACAAAAGACAGGATAGTGAAATGAAATTTTTACACACCATGGTTCGCGTGCTTGACCTAGACGCTTCGCTTGATTTTTATGTTAATAAACTCGGTTTAAAAGAAATTAGGCGAAAAGAAGTCCCCGCGGGCAAATTTACACTCGTGTTTTTGGCGACCGAAGAAGGTGCGCCTGAAATAGAGCTGACCTACAATTGGGGCGAAACTGAGCCTTATTCTGTTGGTCGCCATTTTGGCCATCTTGCCTACCACGTCGACAATATCTATGACACATGCCAACGTTTAATGGACGCAGGTGTTGAAATTAATCGTCCACCTAGAGATGGGCACATGGCATTTGTTAAATCGCCTGATGGTGTTTCTATCGAATTATTGCAAGCGGGAGAATCACTGCCGCCTCAAGAACCTTGGGCAAGTATGGAAAATAGCGGTAGCTGGTAATCTATTAGCAAAGAGTGGCTACTGAGCCACTCTTTTTCTATGTATCCATTTATCACCAAAATTATAGAGTGCAAGCCCCACCATAATTAAGCTGCCACCAAACACGAGATCAAAGGTGATCGGTTCATGGTTTAAATAGGCGCCTAACGTTACCGCTGCTATAGGCGTAAGCATGGTTACAAAGGCGACAGTTGTCGCATCTAATTTTTGTAAAATATAGTAGTAAGCAACAAAACCTAGTAACGACCCCACAATCGCCAAATATAAAATAGCGGCGATCGAACGTTGCGACCAACTAGCCACATCAAATGAGCCATCAGATACTAACCAGGCGATAAAAAACAATGGCATGGTATAAGTCAACGCGCCAACGGTAGTCGCAATTGGATGTATTTCTATATCCACACTTTTCACCAGCAGGCCACTCACGCTGAAAAAGGTTACCGCCATTAAAACATAGCCAATACCAAGCAGAGCCTTTTCACCAAAGCTCACACCGTCAATGCAAACAAGCGTTAAACCGAACGCAGCGATGCACATAGCCACTAATTGCGTTCTTGAAAGCGGTTTTGCTTTTAGTACTTTGGGCGCCAGCACACCAGAGATAATTGGCGCTAGCCCAAAAACAAGCGACATAAGTCCAGAGCTAATATGGCGAGAAGCAAAATAGCCTAACGTCATACCGCAAAAGATACCTATACCGGAATATAAGTAAAGCCGCTTAGCCGGTTTTGAAAAAGGCAGCTTTATCGGCGTACATAAGATGATAACTAAACCCAACACCCAAGCAATAGCCATGCGAGAGAGTACAGCCATCGTCGGATGAACAGATTCAGCACTCCACGCAATCCCCAAAGGGGTCGTTGACCAGACAATAAGCACCACCAAATAGGCGACTATCACTAACATGTTAAGCATTCCATAAAAACAGTGATTGCATCAGCAATGATTAAAAAATGCAGAAATTTAAGAAGGGATAAAAACAGATACCGCAGCGAAAATTTCTGCGGCATTTACCGCAACTATCGTTTACGCACGAGCCAAATCGCACGTACGCATTTATCAGCGCCGCGGATTATACTGTTATGCTCTGTAAGACAAAAGTTGCTTTTCATTAAATACGTTATTTGTAAAAATAAGGTAAACATAGTCACGTGAATATCACACTAAGTCAACAAAAAAATGCATGCACTTGAATTAAAAATTGTCCCTCTACTGCAAGTTGTCATTATTATTGCCTTGATGCTACTGACAGATGCCCTTGTGCCCTTTTTTGGCTTTAATAATCCATTCTTTTTAATGACAGGCATGATACTTTGGATAGTGGCAATTACAGTCGCTATTGTTGCGCTATGGCAGTTTAAACGTCATCAAACGACAGTACACCCGCAAAAACTTGCAGACGCTCAAACAGTGGTATCTTCAGGTTTGTATGCCTACTCTCGAAATCCTATGTATCTCGCTATGTTGATTGCTGTATTAGGTTTTGCCATTTGGTTAGAAAATATCGTCAATATAGTTTGGGTGCTGTGTTTTTTCGCCTATATTACGCGATTTCAAATTGTGCCAGAAGAGCGTATTTTAGCCGAAAAATTTGGCAATCCCTACCTAGAGTACAAGGCAAATGTGCGCCGCTGGCTATAAATAATAAACGGCCCCTAACTAAACTACGAAACTTTTAATAGAAAACACTTTACAGGCTGATAACTTCGTTATACATTAAGTTACGAATTTAGTCGTAGTTAACCTTAATTATTTTGAAGTATCATTATGAATAAAATAAATAAGACCATATCTAGCATGTCTCCTGCGTTTTTAACAGTATGCACCATCATTATGATGATCCTGACCGATTTAATTACTGCGAAAAACGTTTCTTTTAGTCCACTGACGGTGATTGGCAGCATGGCCCTTTGGCTTACCGCTGTGGTTATTTTAATCGCCACCACTGTACAGTTAAATCAATATACCTCGGTTGACCAAAACAACCGCCGTTTAGGTTCTAAATTTTTATTGCAATCAGGTATGTTCGCTATCAGTAGAAACCCTAAATATTTAGCCTTACTACTATCTGTCGTTGGCAGTGCATTGTGGTTAGCCAACTTCGCTAATATTTTGTGGCTTGTCGCGTATTTTGCTTGCGTTCATTACTTTAAAGTATTACCAAAGGAAAAAGCGTTGGCAGACAGATTTGGACAACCTTACATCGATTATTCTGCGTCGGTTAGACGTTGGATATAACAAAATCCCCTGAGACCAATACCTTAATTGGTATTAATGTGCAGCCGTAGCAGATTGAAATAAAGACTTCCTTCTAAACCTTTTTGCTCCCAAACCAACAAGGTTTATCTGCTACGCGCTGTGCAACTCTTTTTCTCTCCTAAGGCAGATGTTGATACATAAGCCTAGGCATAAAAAAAGCAGCCTACTGGCTGCTTTTTCATTTGTCTTCACAGTTAACTGGCGGCCTTTTCTTCTTGACTGGCAAAATGATCAACCCATAGGGCAATCGCGCCGTCTCCAGTAACATTACATGCTGTGCCAAAACTATCCTGTGCTAAGTACAATGCAATCATTAAACCAAGCGCCGCATCAGAAAAGCCCAGCATACTACCTAACAAGCCTAATGCTGCCATAACTGCGCCGCCAGGTGCTCCCGGCGCTGCTATCATGGTCACGCCTAGCATCAGAATAAACGGTATCATTGCACCTAAACCAGGAATACTTAATTCTGGGGTTAATAACATTACCGCAGTAGCACACGTAACAATCGTGATTGTTGAACCACTTAAGTGAATAGAAGCGCAAAGCGGCACAGTAAAGTCTGCAATATGCTCCGATACTTTATTGTTTTTCGTTGCTTTTAACGACACAGGTATAGTTGCCGCACTCGACATTGTACCTAGCGCGGTAAAGTAAGCAGGTAACATATTCTTAAGCAAGGTAATTGGCGAGCGACCCAATGCAAGGCCTGTTCCTACGTAAAGCACAGAAATCCACAACCAGTGCATTACGACCGCCATGATCAATACCACGCCGAAGGTTTGTAACGTATCCCACACGGTGCCTTGATGAGCCATATCGGTGAACACACCTGCAATATAAAAAGGCAATGCAGGGATTATCACTTTAGACAATAACAGCTCGATAATATCGCGGCTTTCGGTCAATACTGTGCGCAGTGAATTGGCATTAATTGCGCTAATGCCAATACCAAAGACAAACGCTAAGGCAAGTGCCGTCATTACATCAAATAGTGGTGGAATTTTAAGGTCGATAAAGCCTTTTAATGCACCTGCATCATTAACGATTTCACCGGCAGTACCACTTACCATCATAGGCAATACGACAGCGGCAATTAAAAAAGCAAGTGTTCCAGCAATAATGGTAGAGCCATAAGCAACACCGACTGTTTTACCTAACAATTTACCAGAACCTTGCGGCAGAGTTGCTATGCCGCTGGCGATATAAAATAGAATAATCAGTGGAATAGTAAACTTAATAAGTTGACCCACTAAGGTTTGTATCGTCAACATTAAACGAACAAGAAAATCTGGCGCAAATTCGCCAATTAAGATACCTGCAACGATACCAATGATAAGTTTTAATATGAGATTCATGTGCTCTCCGGTTTTTTGTAATTATTGTTTGATCCACGATAGCGTAATACGATCGTCTGTTTTTGCCATAAAGGGCTGACAAACGAAATAGCCTGCTACCGCAACCAATTGGTTATTATAATAGATGAATGGAATTCTTTTTCGCTTCCAGCTGGGTATTTCGAGCTCTTGCAATACTTTTTTAAGATCTCTGCTACGCTGGCGATAATCGGGTAAACATTTTGGGTTATCGTGTGCGAACCTAATAGACATTACCTCATCATCTTTAGGCGGCAGCAGATCCAATGTTTTACCGCCGTTGGCATCACTGCCCCTGCTCGCTTCATTGAGCTTTAGCAAACCTAGATAGTCAGGTAACACGATTTGTTGGCTCTTTTGTGGCTCAGCAACGTTTATCACATTGTCGCTCACATCTTGAAAACACTGAGTAACGATTAAATCATCTTTATCAACGCGAACACTGTATTCACCAAGACCTATTTCTAACTGTTTGCTCTGCCCTTTTATCGCTTGAAAATAAATCTGGCTTAATTGAGCTGCACTTGGAAACGCACCTGTTTGCGAAGATAAAAAGCGCCTAACAAGGTTATTAAAGCGCACATGAGTTAGTCCTTTCAATGCTGATATCGACAGAGCATTGACCTGCTCGCCGCGACAGAAACGCATATCTTCCTCGGCCACCTCCGCCAATAGAGTGTCAGCTTCATGACATAAATGCGCACTGCGACTTACTGTATTTAGTATGCTTGGCCAGCGTGATTTTAAGATTGGAACAACTTGATGACGAATAAAGTTACGATCAAAGGCTTCGTCTTGATTTGACTCATCCTCAACCCACGACAGTTGTTTTTCATTTGCATAGTTTTCAATACTACTTCGATCAATAAGCAGTAAAGGTCTAAACACCTGCAAACCATAAAGGGAAGAATGTGTTGCCATGGCAGACAACCCTCTAACGCCTGAGCCGCGCTTTAATGCAAGCAATACCGTTTCTAACTGATCGTCTTGATGATGAGCTGTCACTACGATGGTTTGTTCGTTGCAATGCTGCGCTATAGCCTTGTATCTTGCTTCGCGCGCAACTGCTTCTAAGCTTTCGCGATTGCGACGTTCAAGTTTGACCGACTCCGTTGCAAAAGGCACATTGAGTGCGGATGCTTGCGACTGGGCAAATGCTTGCCATTGAGTCGCTTGTGGCGATAACCCATGGTTAATATGACACACCCGAATATGCAGATTTAACCCTGATTGCTGATTGGTTTGATAAAGGGCATGAAGCAACACTTGTGAATCCACGCCACCGCTATGAGCGACAAGTACATCCCGCCCAGCGAAAGGTTTAAAATGTGACAGTAAATGTTGTTCTATTGACATAAAAAAACGGTGGCTAATGCCACCGCTTACTCGTTAACAATATCCAAATGACATCAGTCGATTATAGCGTGATTCTAATAACTCTTCTTTAGAAAGTTTATCAAGTTCTGCTAATTCGGATTTAATCGTTTGTTTTAGCTGCGCTGACATCAGAGGGATATCACGATGAGCGCCACCAAGTGGCTCTTCAACCACAGTATCAATGAGTTCTAGTTCTTTAATACGTTGTGCTGTTATGCCCATTGCTTCGGCAGCAGTTGAAGCTTTTTCCGCTGTCTTCCAAAGAATCGACGCACAACCTTCTGGTGAAATAACCGAGTATGTAGAATACTGCAGCATATTCACTTTATCGCCAACACCGATAGCTAATGCGCCACCAGAACCACCTTCACCGATAACAGTACAAATAATTGGTACATTAAGACGTGCCATAACTTTAAGGTTTTTAGCAATCGCTTCACTTTGGCCACGCTCTTCAGCACCAATACCTGGATAAGCACCTGGTGTGTCAATAAACGTAATAATTGGCATATTGAAACGTTCTGCCATTTCCATCAAACGCAATGCTTTACGATATCCTTCTGGACGAGGCATACCGAAGTTACGCTTTACTTTCTCGGCTGTAGAGCGACCTTTTTGATGACCAATAACCACCACAGGGCGACCATCGATTCTTGCCGTACCACCGACAATAGCACTGTCGTCGGCATAAGCGCGATCACCTGCTAACTCATCAAAATCAGTAAAGATTTCTGACAAATAGTCTAATGTGTATGGGCGCTGTGGATGACGAGCAACACGTGCCGTTTGCCAAGGATCTAAATCAGAAAAGATTTTCTTGGTTAACTCTTTGCTTTTGCCACGTAATTGCGTGATTTGCTCTTCCAAGTCAAGATTCAGTTCTTGACCGTTGTTGACCAATTGCAACTCTTCTATTTTTGCTTCTAGTTCTGCAATCGGTTGTTCAAAGTCTAAAAAGTTCAATGACATACTTTTTCTATACCTTTAACGTCGCTAATCTTTAGCGTTAATCAAATTGTAGTCTAATGTTGTCTTCACCTAACAACATTTTTAATTCATGTATTAGTAAGTCTGCTGGCTGTACCCGCCAATCTTTACCTAAGTCTAGCCGTGCTTGCGCTTGTTCATTATCGTAAAACACCCGCAACGGACAGCTCCCCTCTTCGGTAAATGGCGAAATTGTTTCAGCAAACTTATCAAAAAATCCTGCTGGTAACGACGATTGACTCAGTTTTAAATCCAATGATTTAACAAAGTTAGCGCGACTTTCTGCAATTGTCGTTACTTCTCGGGCGGTCATTGTAATACCACCTGAATAATCATCAAAGCTGACCTGTCCTTTACAGACTAAAATTGCGTCAGTTGTTAAGATATCCTGATATTGTTCGTAATCATCAGGAAACAGCCGAACATCCATTCTGGCACTTTTATCATCTAATGTCACAATTGCCCAGCGGCGGCCGCGTTTATTTGTCATAACACGAACCCCGAGCACTAAACCCACGGCTGTCGAAGACTTATCTTTACCTGTTGGTTGCATTGCCACCAAACGGCCACTGGCAT
This sequence comes from Thalassotalea agarivorans, assembly GCF_030295955.1. Taxonomy (NCBI): domain Bacteria; kingdom Pseudomonadati; phylum Pseudomonadota; class Gammaproteobacteria; order Alteromonadales; family Colwelliaceae; genus Thalassotalea; species Thalassotalea agarivorans. The sequence continues at coordinate 1,146,191 of NZ_AP027363.1, read as the reverse complement.
AATGTTTTATTTCTTTTAAGTAGCGATTAATCGGATGGCCTGTTAGATAAAGCCCTAACGTTTCTTTTTCAGCATCAAGCCAAACTTCTTCTGGCCAAGGGTGCACGTCTTTGAACGACTGGCGTGTATCGTCTGGTTCTTCATTAATTAATCCAAACAGATCATTTTGACCAAGCGCCTGCGCCTTTGCATGCTGCTCAGCTGCTTTAATCGCTTCTGGTAACGTTTCAAATAAGGCAGCTCGATGCGGCCCTAGATTGTCCATAGCACCGGATTTAATAAGGCGTTCAAGTACCCTTTTATTGGTTTTCTTTAAATCTAAACGTGCACAAAAGTCGAACAAGTCAACAAATGGACCGCCTTCTGTGCGCGCTTTGATGATAGCTTCAATAGGCCCTTCACCAACACCTTTAACGGCGCCGATACCATAAACTATTTCATCGTCATCATTAACCGTAAATTTATATGAACCGGCATTAACATCTGGCGGCAGTAGGGTTAGCCCCATATTTTCGCATTCGTCCACCAAGGTCACTATTTTATCTGTGTTGTCCATATCGGCAGACATTACCGCCGCCATAAACGGTGCGGGGAAATGGGCTTTCATCCATAACGTCTGATAAGACACCAACGCATACGCGGCAGAGTGGGATTTGTTAAAACCATAACCGGCAAACTTTTCTACTAAATCAAAGATTTTCATAGCAAGTTCACCATCAACGCCAATGCTTATTGCGCCTTCTTCAAAAACAGCACGTTGTTTCGCCATTTCTTCGGGTTTTTTCTTACCCATCGCACGACGCAACAAATCAGCGCCACCAAGCGAGTAGCCGGCTAAGACTTGTGCGATCTGCATTACCTGCTCTTGGTATAAGATAATGCCATAAGTCGGCTCTAGAATGGGCTGTAGGGTTTCATGTTGCCATTTTTCGTCGGGATAACTGATTTCTTCACGACCATGTTTACGCTCAATAAAGTTATCAACCATGCCCGATTGCAGCGGACCAGGCCTAAATAGCGCAACAAGTGCAATGATATCTTCGAAGCAATCCGGTTTAAGACGTTTGATCAAATCCTTCATACCGCGCGATTCAAGCTGGAATACCGCGGTGGTTTCTGCGCGCAGCAGCACGTCAAATGACGGCTTATCATCTAGTGGAATCGCAGCAATATCGATAGGCTCTTTACCAGCCTGTTTAAGCTTGACGTCCGCCATTTCAATCGCCCACTGTAAAATAGTAAGCGTACGCAAACCTAAGAAGTCAAACTTAACAAGGCCTGCATCTTCAACGTCATTTTTATCAAATTGTGTTACAGGGTTTTGACCAAGATCATCACAATACAATGGCGCAAAATCAGTAATGGTTGTTGGTGAGATAACAACACCACCGGCATGCTTACCGGCGTTTCTCGTGGTACCTTCAAGAATGCGGCACATATCGATGAGCGATTTTACTTCCTCATCCTGTGCATATACTTCAGGTAGCTTAGGTTCAACTTCAAATGCTTTAGCGAGCGTCATACCCGGATCGCCTGGTACCAGTTTTGAAATTCTGTCGACAAAACCATAGGGGTGACCAAGAACACGACCAACATCGCGTATAACCGCCTTCGCGGCCATGGTTCCAAAGGTAATAATTTGAGAAACGGCGTCTCTACCATAGAGCTCAGCAACGTGATCAATCACTTCGTCACGACGATCCATGCAAAAATCGATATCGAAATCTGGCATAGATACACGTTCAGGGTTCAAGAATCGTTCGAAAAGTAAATCGAATTCAAGTGGATCTAAGTCAGTAATTTTCAGCGCATAAGCCACCAACGACCCTGCACCAGAACCACGACCAGGGCCAACAGGAATATTATTGTCCTTACTCCACTGGATAAATTCCATGACGATAAGGAAGTAACCCGGGAAGCCCATGTTGTTAACAACGTCTAATTCTATCTTTAAACGCTCATCGTAAGGCTTTCGCTTTTGTGCATAATCTGGGTCGTTAGCATCAAACAAAAAGCTTAATCGCTCTTCCAGACCTTCTTCTGATACTTTGACCAAATAGTCTTCAATGGTCATCCCTTCTGTCGGGAAATCTGGTAAGAAGTATTCACCAAGGCGAACCGTTACATTACAGCGTTTTGCTATTTCAACACTGTTTACAAGTGCTTCTGGAATATCGCTAAAAAGCTCAACCATTTCCGCTTCGCTACGCAGGTATTGCTGCGCGGAGTAGCGTTTAGGTCTACGCTTATCATCCAAGGTAAAACCATCGTGAATGGCAACACGTATTTCATGTGCATCAAAATCTTCAGGCGATAAGAAAACCACTTCATTAGTAGCAACAACAGGCATTTGTTGTTCACTGGCAAAGGCAACGGCAAGGTGTAGATAATGTTCTTCGTTTTCGCGACCGGTGCGAATAAGTTCGATATAAAAGTGGTCGTTAAAATGCTGTTGATAGAATGCGGCAATTTCATGGGCTAATGCGGTATTACCTTTGATTAACGCCTTGCCTAAATCACCTTCTCTACCGCCAGATAAAAGAATCAGCCCCTCGGCATATTCCACCAGCCACGCTTGGTCGATAACAGCTTTATTTTGAACATGACCACGTAAGTATGCTTTCGAGATAAGTTCGGTGAGGTTTTTATAACCCGTATTATTTTTGGCAATGACAACTAAACGAAATATTTCTTCGCCCATGGCATCACTTTTTACCCAAAAATCGCAGCCAATTACGGGCTTAATACCCAAGCCATGAGCACCATGGTAATACTTTACCAAACCGCATAGGTTCATTTGGTCAGTGAGCGCAATGGCCGGCATTTTTTCCGCTGCCGCCTTAGCTACAATAGGCTTAACCTTATTAAGACCGTCGCACATTGAAAAGTCACTATGCACGCGAAGATGCACGAACTTTGGCGGTTCAAAAGCGGGTTTTGGCTCTAAAGAATGCGAATCTGACATGTTTAGTTATTATTGCTCGCGAGTACTTGGGCGACTGGCTTAAAACTCTTACGATAACAATCCAGCACGCCATGTTCTACTATTTTTTCAAGGTGAGCTTTGGTTGGATATCCTTTGTGGCTAGCAAAGCCATATTCTGGGTGCAGTTTATCAAGCGCGATCATTTCTTCATCGCGAGCCACTTTAGCCAAAATTGAGGCTGCACTGATCTCTGCAACCCTAGCATCGCCTTTAACAACAGGCTCTGCGGGAATACCAAATTCAGGCGTTCTATTGCCATCGACCAGCACGTAATCAGGTTCAACATTTAATGATTGCACCGCGCGCTGCATGGCTAACATGGTGGCATGCAGGATATTAATGGTATCGATTTCTTCTGGTGTTGCTCTACCAATGGCAAACGCTAGCGCTTTTTCACGAATTTCTTCAGATAACGCGGCGCGTCTTTTTTCAGATAGTTTTTTAGAGTCCATCAAGCCATCGATGGGATTGTCAGGATCAAGTATCACTGCAGCAGTAACCACATCACCAACGAGTGGGCCACGCCCTACTTCGTCTACACCAGCGATACAGTAAGCGACAGGATATTTAAAAGGCGGCAATACTTTTTGTTGTTTGCTCATAAATTACAGTAAATCTACTACAGCCTGAGCGGCTTGTTTACTCGCATCTTGCTTTAATACCTGATGAATTTCGGTAAATGCGGCGGTTAAGTCTTCTTGATTATCATACAGCCTTTCTTTTAACAAAGGCACAATGTTGTCTACTGTTACTTCATCTTGCAACAGCTCTGGCACCAGGGTTTTATTGGCCAATAAGTTAGGCAATGAAAACCATTCAACGTTGACTAAACGTTTACCTACTTGGTAAGTCAGCCAATTGAATTTGTAAGTAATAACCATAGGGCGCTTTATCAATGCCGCCTCTAATGTCACGGTACCGGAGGCAGTTAGCAAACAATCACTCGCAGCCATTACTTTTTGTGTTTCCCCTACAATAACAGATACTGGCAACTCAGGCGCGATCTCTTGCTTGAGCGCTTCAAATTGTTCTGCACGTTGCTCACTAATCATGGGAACAACAAATTGTAAGGTCTTATCTTGTTCAAATAATTGCTGCGCGCTTTGTAAAAAAGGCTCTACTAACTTGGTTAATTCGCTTGAGCGACTTCCTGGCATTAGTGCTAATAGTTTACCTGATGGCTCTAACGATAGCTGATTTCTCGCTTGCGCTTGATCTGATGTTAGCGGAATGTCATCGGCTAATGGGTGACCTACAAAGGTACAAGGTACGTCGTGTTTATCATAAAAGGCTTTTTCAAACGGCAGTAACGCTAGCACCATATCCGTGGCAGCAGCTATTTTAAATACGCGTTTTTCTCGCCACGCCCACACAGAAGGACTGACGTAATGGACTGTCTTAATGCCTGACTGTTTGAGCTTTAATTCAACCGGAATATTAAAATCGGGGGCATCTATGCCAATAAACACATCAGGCTGCAATGCCTTAAAATGCTTTACCACGGTCTTTCTGATATGAAGTAAACGCCTTAAACGACCGAGCACTTCAAAAATCCCCATGACAGCAAGCTCTTCCATCGCAAATAGGCTGTCAAAACCTTCAGCGATCATTTTAGGGCCACCAATGCCCACAAAACTTGCTTGTGGGTAGTGCTCTTTTAGGGCTTTCATTAAGCCGACACCAAGGGTATCACCCGAGTGTTCACCAACAATCATGGCAAACACTGGCTGAGATCTTTGTTCAGTTTCAGTCATAGATTAACGTGCTAATCCACGGTCAGAGTGTTTGATAAACTCAAGGAATCTTTGTACTTCAGGGAACTGACCATATTGTGTGGTAATCTCTTCTACCGCGTTGTCTAGGGTAAGCCCTTTGCGATAAAGCAGTCGATAAGAACGTTTCACTGCTGTGATAGCGTCTTTATCAAAACCGCGACGTTTAAGCCCTTCACTATTCAAGCCAAAGGGACCCGCCGGGTTGCCAGACGCCATGACATAAGGTGGCACATCTCGTAGCACGGTAGATGTTGCTGCAATAAAGGCATGCTCACCGATCTTACAAAACTGATGTACACCCGCCATGCCGCCGATAATGGCATGATTGCCAACATGAACATGACCCGCAATAGAGGCATTGTTAGCCAAAATACAGTTGTCACCGACAACACAGTCATGGGCAACATGTGTATATGCCATGAACAAGTTATTACTACCAATGCGCGTGATACCTTCATCTTGAATAGTACCGCGATGTACAGTACAACATTCGCGGAAGGTATTATTGTCACCGATAATCAGCTTGGTCGGCTCGTTGTTGTATTTTAAATCTTGGCATTCTTCGCCAAGCGTCGCAAATTGAAAAACACGATTGCCCTTACCTATTTCGGTGGGGCCTTTAATGACTACATGTGAATGAATCACACAATCGTCGCCAATGACAACATCATTACCAATGTAAGTCCAAGGACCTATGGTAACGTTATTGCCTACTTTGGCACCTGGTTCAATTATCGCTTGCGGGTGTATCACTTTGTTATAGTTCTCTTCTTGCACACATTAAATCGGCTGAACATACTACCTTGCCGTCAACCTTTGCTTCACCGTAAAACTTCCACATACCACGGCGCTCTTTAATAAATTCGACATGCAAATGCATGGTATCGCCAGGCACTACTGGCTTTTTAAATCTAGCGTTATCTATCGATGCAAACAAATACAATTCTTTGCCTGCTTGATCTTGATGCGTTTTAAAACCCAAAATACCGGTCGCTTGCGCTAACGCTTCTAAAATCATGACGCCAGGAAAAATCGAGAAACTTGGGAAATGCCCCTGAAACACAGGTTCATTGAAGGTAATGTTTTTAATCGCGTGTAAGCTCTTACCTGACTCCCAATCCAAAACTCGATCCACCAATAACATCGGATAACGATGTGGTATTAGTGTTTGGATCTCTTCTATATCAATAACGTTATTTGTCGTTTCCAAATTCAACTCCCTTTTTACTAGACCGCTAATCTTTTAGTTGTTTTTCCAACTCTTTAAGTTTAGCCATAATATCTGGTAATTTTCTAATACGTGCGTTCATTTTGCTCCATTCGCGGCTTGGGGCTGCTGGCATTCCAGACGAATAAACACCTGGTGCAGTAGTCGATTTAGTGACCATAGCCATACCAGTAAATACGCTACCATCAGCAATTTCTATATGACCATTTACACCAACGTTACCACCAAAAATACAATTTTTACCAACAACTGTACTACCTGCTATACCTGTACTGCCTGCCACTGCGGTGTTTTGACCAATCACCACATTGTGAGCAATTTGAACCTGATTATCGATAATCACGCCATCATGAATTTGAGTGTCGTCGAGTGCGCCACGATCAATTGTCGTACCTGCGCCTATTTCGACGTTATCACCTATTACCACACTGCCAAGCTGTGGAATTTTGACCCAGTTACCCTGGTGGTTGGCATAACCAAAACCATCAGAACCTATCACGGTATTCGCTTGCACAAGACAGTTTTTGCCCATAACAACTTTGTGATAAATACTAACATTGGCCCATAGTTTAGTACCATCACCAATCTTTGCTTGTTTACCAACAAAGCAATTTGCACCGATAACAACATTATCACCAAGTACAACACCCGCTTCAATAACAGCGTTGGCGCCAATAGCGACATTACTGCCTAACGTAGCGCTAGCATCGATAACAGCTGATTCAGCAATATTAGTTGCCGGAGCAGGTGTATCGTCTAGTAGCTGTGCAACTTGCGCAAACCCTAAATAAGGATCTTTCATAATTAACGCATTGGTGGGGCAATCTTGTGCTACATCGGCTGAAATAATTACCGCTGAAGCCTGGGTAGAGACTAATTGAGACTTATACTTAGTATTTGCAAGGAATGCAATGTCGCCTTCACCTGCGTGCGCCAATGTTGCTAAACGCTGCACCGTGATTGATGCATCGCCTTGAACATCTGCGCCTATTTTTTGAGCGAGCTCTGCTAAGCTAAAGGACATTCAACTATTAACCTCTTTATTTTTTATGATGTTGATATTTTAACAGAAAATTTGCCTTGGCATACCAATATGTCGTGAATTATTTCGCAACAAGTATGCTGCCAACACGTAAAGTGATCACTTTCTGTATTATCAAACGGACATCGATAAGGGTGTAACAGTTACAAAAAAGCCCACGTTTTAGTGGGCTTTTTACTGAAACGACAATAGTTTATCTTAGTTTAGCTTACTTACTGCTTCGACCACTTTGTCTGAGATATCTAAATCTGGGTTAACATACATAACCGCTTGTTGCTGCAGTACAACGTCGATTTTTTCTTTAGCTGCAACTTGATCAACAGCTTGCTTAACTAATGCTCCAAGCTTGCTTAGCTCTTCGTTTTGACGAGCTTGTGCTTTTTGTTGGAATGCACCATTTTTTTGCTGAAGCTCTTGATACATTTTAGCTAGCTTCTTTTTAAGCTCATCGGTTTGCTCTTTGTTAAGCGTAGCCATTTTTTGCTTATCATTTTCGTCGAAGCCTTCTTTTTCAAGCTTTGTTCTTTGATATTCAAAATCTTTTTGCAACTGCTCTAATTCAGCTGTTTCGTCTTTGAACTCAACTTGCAATGCTTGCTGCATCGCTGCTGTTTGAGGAATTTGCTGCATAATTTTTTGCATATTAACTACAGCGACTTTATCTGCTGCCATAGCAGCGTTAGCAAACAATAATCCTGAAGCTGCTACTACTAAAGCAATTGACTTATAAAACTTTTTCAATGTTTTCTCCTAAAAAATTAACTTTCCGACTTATTGTCTACATTGTTTTTATTGTTAGAACGTTTTACCAATGTTGAAACTAAAGAATGAGGTATCATCACCTGGCTCTTCACGAATCGCCTTAGCAAAACTAAATATCATTGGTCCCATTGGTGAAATCCACTGGACAGAAAGACCTGCTGAACTTCTAAAGCGACCAATATCCGAGAAATCAGCTAGTAAGTCAAACTGATCTTCCGGCAAATCTGCATAATCATCGATGTTGAACTCTGTATCCCAAACGTTACCTACATCAACAAAAAGACTCGTACGTACACTACTTGCGTAGCTTTCATCTAAGAATGGGGTTGGAACGATTAACTCCACACCACCTAGAATCATGGCATTACCACCAACACTTCGTTGTGAAACATCGATGATATCTTGATCTGGACTCAAACAAACGTTACCACCTGCGGCAGGATCTGGAGAGCCTGGTACACATACTGGGTAACGGAAGATGGCACGAGGACCAACAATGTTTGTTTCGAAACCACGAAGGGTTTCAGAACCACCCGCTCTGAAGTTTTCCCAGAAAGGTAAAATTTGGTCGTTACCGTCTACAGTACCGTAGCCGTTACCATAACCCGCTCTAAAGCGCGTCAATACTGTCCACTTCTGGTCGTTCGATAATGGGAAATACCACTTAGTATCAAGGTTAACTTTAAAATACTGAACGTCAGAGTTTGGCGTAGTCATTTTCACATTTAAACGTTGTGATGAACCAGCCGTTGGGAAGGTACCACGGTTTAACGTAACGCGTGAAATGCCCGCATTTAAATCGAAGTTCTTAAACTCTAAGCCGCCATCTGGATCGTTCGGATCGGCGTAAATTTCATAGAACCTAGCAATTTGCTCATAGGTTTGCAGTTGCGTAATACCGTTGTGTTTGTAACCTACACCAAAATTTAATCGAATATATTCGTCGATTGGGAAACCAAGGTTTAAGCCTACACCATAGGTTTTGTTGTTATATTGAACAAGGTTAGCTGAGCCCGCATCAAACTGGTTATAGAATATCTGACCACCAAGCGAGATGCCGTCAACGGTAAAATAAGGGTCGGTATAAGAAATCTGAGCTGAGCGAGAATAACTGACTGTATTTACGCTTAAGCCTAACTGATTACCTGTACCCAAGAAGTTATTTTGTTGAATACCAGCATTTAAGCTGAGCTTTGTTGTTGAACCATAACCAACACCGGCAGTAAATGAACCAGATGGTTGTTCTTTAACCGTAAAATCTACTTCAACTAAGTCGTCTTCACCTGGTATTTGATTAGTTTCAAATTCAACAGATTCGATATATGGAAGACGCTGTAACCAGAGCTTAGAACCTTCCACCTGACTGTTTGACAACCACGCACCTTCTAACTGACGCATTTCACGACGAAGTACGCGGTCTGCGGTAACGTCATTACCTTGGAAGTTGATACGTTCTACGTAGATACGTTTACCAGGGTCAACTGAAATAGATAGCTTAACGGTTTTGTCGTCATCATTAATTTCAGGAATCGTGGTAACTTTTGGATAAGCGTAACCGAAGCGACCTAAGAACTTACTGATCATTTCTTCGGTATAGGTAACAAGCGCACCATTGTACAGTTTGTCTGGACGAATAGGGTTTAACGCACGAATAGTGCTTTCAAAACCCGCCATGTTACCGACAAAGTCAACGCCACTGATGGTGTATTGCTCACCTTCAGTTACATTCATGGTGATATAGACTTTTTCTTTGTCTGGCGTCATCGATACTTGCGTAGAGTCTACTGCAAAGCGCAAGTAACCGCGATCAAGATAGTAACTTTCGACTTTTTCCATGTCCCCTTGCAAGGTTTGCTTTTGGTAGCGATCTTGCGCCATGAAGTTCCACCACGGCGAGTCAGAGGTTAATTCAAAGTCTTCAAGTAACTCTGCGTCAGTAAATAGTTCGTTACCAACGATGTTAATTTGTTTTATTGCTGCAGCATCGCCTTCATTAAATACAAACTTAATGTTTACACGGTTACGTGGTAAATGGGTGATTTCTGTTTTTACATCTGCGTTGTATTTACCAACACTATGGTAAAAGTCCTCTAGACCCATTTCTATACCTGAAATAACAGTGCGGTCTAGCGTTTCACCTACACGGATATTATTTCCGTCTAAGCTTTCAATTAATTGTTCGTCTTTTAAGTCTTTGTTGCCATCAAAGATGATTTCACTGATGGTCTCACGTTCTCTGACTCGATAAACCAAGCGGTTACCTTCGCGATATACTGTGATATCGTTGAAGTGACCTGACTTATACAATGACTTGATCGATTGGGAAATACGGAATTTATTTAACGTATCGCCAACGTTAAAAGGAATATGCGTCAGCGCAGCACCTAGTGCTACTCGTTGCAACCCTCGAATCTCTATATCTTCTACTTGAAAAGAGTCCGCTGCTCTAACTTCTGTACCCGATACGGCCAATAGAACGGCTAAGGCAATTTTTCTTATCATAAATCTAATCTTTACTAACTGCTACAAGCGCGATAAATCGTTAAACAATGCAATACTCATTAGCGCTAAAAGTACTATGGCGCCAATCCTAAATCCAACTTCCTGAACACGTTCCGGAACGGGCTTCCCTGTTAAAAGCTCTACAAGATAATAGAGTAAGTGCCCGCCATCAAGTACTGGAAGCGGTAAAAGGTTAATTATTCCTAAATTAATGCTAATTAACGCCAAAAAGCCTAAAAAATAGACAATTCCGTAACCAGCACTGTCACCTGCACCTTGTGCAATCGCGATAGGACCACTTAAATTTTTCACTGACACATCGCCAGTGATCAATTTACCAATCATCTGCAAACTAAGGACAATTAAATCCCAAGTTCGTTCAATACTTTTCCCAACCGAATCTATGATTGAATAACGCATGGTATAGCGATATTCATCTGGTACTGGCTCCACTTTAGGCCTAACACCTAAATAGCCCACCACTTTGTCACCGGTGTCATATGCTGCTGGTACCACCGACACAGTCAAGGTTTCTCCAGCCCGCTCAATGCCAACATCTATCGCAGTATTTGGGAATTCCCTTAAACGTTGCGAAAAAGTATACCAATCTCCCTCTACTGACTCACCATTAATTGATAGCAATTTGTCACCAATTTGTAGGCCAGCATTATCGGCAGGACTACCTGCCTCGACAGTTGCAAGCTCTGCCAGCACAGTTACACCAACGAGGTTTAATCCTAAGCTAGTGATTGCTGACTCCTTTTCAGGAGAATACTGCCAGTTGCGAGTATCTAAACGATACTCTTTAGCGACGGTATTACCGGGCTCAATGCCTTGTATTACAATGCTAGGTTCGCCAATGTGACTTACCAAGGCCATGTTCACAGCTCGCCAATTTTCTGTCTTTTTCTTCCCTACTTGAATTATCTCAAGGTCGGTTGGAATATTTGCTGTTGCCGCAATGCTGTTCGGCTGCGTCGACTGCACCACTGGTTTTACGCTGGGTACACCGATTAAAAACATCAAATAGAAAGCAAAAATCGCAAAAATAAAGTTTGCTATTGGCCCTGCGGATACAACCGCTATGCGTTGATAAACCGATTTGTTATTGAACGCGTGGGGTTTATCTTCTTCTGCAACGTCATCCACTCGTTCGTCGAGCATTTTGACATAACCACCTAGCGGAATTGCTGCAACGACATATTCGGTACCCTGCTTGTCAGTTTTACGCCACAGGGCTTTACCAAAGCCAATAGAAAAGCGTTCCACTTTAATACCGTTTTTACGAGCTACCCAAAAGTGACCATACTCGTGCACAGTAATTAGGATGCCTAAACACACCACAAATGAGCCGATATTCCACAATAGTTCTATCATGTTATTGTGTCTGCTCTAGTGAAACGGTAAGTGATTCGACAACTGTTGTTGCATGTTGTCTAGCGTCTTTATCCACGGAAAGTACATCTTCTATTTGCGTTATTGAATATGAGACAAACTCACGCATGGTAAGTTCATTCACTTTTGCAATATCTGTAAATTTAATGCGATGACGTAAAAAAGCGTCTACTGCTACTTCATTAGCTGCATTTAGTGCAGTACAAGCAGCCTGTCCAAGACCGCACGCTTCAATAGCTAATTTAAGATTTGGGTAACGTTCAAAATCAGGTGCTTCAAAGGTAAAATCTTTAACAGTTAGAAAGTCTAACGGCTCGACTCCAGCATCAATACGCTCGGGAAACGCTAAGGCATGCGCAATAGGCGTTCTCATGTCTGGATTTCCCATCTGAGCAAGCACGCTACCATCGGCATATTGCACCATAGAGTGAATCGTACTTTGAGGGTGCAGCAAAACTTGAATGTCGTTAGGTTCGACATTAAACAGCCATTTTGCTTCGATAAACTCTAATCCTTTGTTCATCATGGTTGCTGAGTCTACCGATATTTTTTTACCCATATCCCAATTCGGGTGAGCTATCGCTTGCTCCGGCGTAATATCGTCAAACGTAGATAAATCAGTGGTTCTAAAGGGTCCGCCTGAACCCGTTAAAATAAGTTTGCTAATACCCTGCTGTTTCAGTGTGCAATGACCTGTTTTGTCTTGTTGGGTATGAGGTAAACACTGATAGATAGCGTTGTGTTCACTATCAATAGGAATAAGTTCTGCTTCGGATGTTGCCAATGCGTCGATAAATAGCTGGCCAGAGGTAACAAGGGATTCTTTATTTGCTAACAATACTTTTTTGCCAGCTTCAACAGCCGCCATTGTTGGCAATAGACCAGATGCCCCGACAATAGCAGCCATAACTATGTCAACCTGCTGATCGCGAGCAATATCAATAAGGGCTTGTTCGCCATGACGCACTTCTATATCGAGATCAGCTTCGGCTAACTTATCTGAAAGCTGCAAAGCATGTTGGCGAGAAACTAACACAGCAATTTGCGGCTTAAAAGCTACACATTGCTCAAATAATGTGTCTACATTAGTATGCGCAGCGAGGCTATGAATAGCGTATTGTTGTGGATGTCGGCTTATTACATCTAATGTACTACAACCGATAGAGCCTGTTGCTCCCAATACGCAAACGTGTTTCACAAATCTACCAGCCTATCAATGCGTAACAAAGCGCAAATACTGGCGCCGTTGCCGTTAGGCTATCGATTCTGTCTAAAATACCACCATGGCCTGGCAGTATAGTACCACTATCTTTCACACCCGCTTGTCGCTTGAGCATGCTTTCGCTTAAATCACCCAACACAGAAACAATACTAATACCTGCTGTAACGCATAAAGCGGTTATAAATTGAGTGCTTGTCCAGCTTAAAATTAGTCCGCCTGCAGCTACGATTAGGCAAGCAAAGGCAATACCACCAATCATGCCTTCCATAGTTTTACCAGGGCTAACATTTGGCATCAGTTTATGTTTACCGAATGACTTACCAGCAAAATAAGCGCCGATGTCAGCAGCCCAAACCATAATAAACAAGGCAAGAAGCAACTGCGCACCATGATAAGGCTCTATTGTATAGTCACTGGCACGCAACGCCATAAATGCCAACCATGTTGGGATTAGCGTTAACCAGCCAAACAAGCCTCTAACACTGCGATGGCTTGACCAAAACTTACTACAACGAGGATATAGAATGGTTAGCAAAGCTGAGACTATCCACCATGCAACTGCTAGCCAAAAAATAGCTTCTACCTGCCAAGAAAGCTCACCAGTTAGTGACCAAATATCACCCGGTGGAATAAAGAACCAAAGTGCGCCGACTAACGCGATGTTTGTCAATACAAACGCCAAACGACGACGCTTCTTGGCAAAGCCCATCAAAGGTCCCCACTCCCAAGCGCCAAGGGCAATCAAACCCATAATTACTGCGGCAAACCATTGCAATGGCAAAAAGAATATCGCCGCGATGGCCGCTGGGGCTAAAATTAATGCTGTTATGATTCGTTGCTTTAACAAGTGGTAATCCTTTCTATTAATTATTCTGTTGTTTAACGACTTGTTCACTCGTTTGACCAAACCTTCGTTCACGTCGGTCAAATGTTAATAAGGCTTCCTTTAACGTATCTAACGTAAAGTCTGGCCATAATACGTCTGTAAAATACAGCTCTGCGTACGCTGCCTGCCATAGTAGGAAATTACTAATGCGGTAATCACCACCTGTACGAATAAGCAAATCCAAAGGGGGCAACGTATTTAACATAATATGCTTGTCTATGGCGTCTTCTGTCACATCCTCAACTGAACGCTCACCATTGGCTACTTGTTGTGCTAGCGTTTGAGCAGCTTGTGCAATATCCCAACGTCCACCATAGTTCGCGGCAATAGACAGTGTCATGCCAGTATTATCTTGCGTAAGCTCGTGTGCTTTTTGGATTTCAGTTTGCAGTTTTTTAGAGAATCTAGAAATGTCACCTATCACCTGAAAACGTAGGCCACCTTTGTGCATTTTTTTGACTTCTCTGGTCAGTACATACATAAAGAGGTCCATCAATACACTGACTTCTTTCTCAGGGCGTTTCCAATTTTCGCTACTAAAAGCGAATAATGTGAGCGCTTCTATACCTAATTCACTGCACGACCCAACAATATCTCTTACAGTTTCTACGCCATTCTTATGGCCAAATACCCGCGCTTTACCTTGCAACTGCGCCCAACGACCATTGCCATCCATAATAATGGCAATATGCTTGGGTAAATTCGCGTTACTGTCTAAAACGTATTGTGAATCTGTCACGATTGCTCCGCAATATAAAAACGCCGTAGCAAATTGCTACGGCGAATAAGAGTCGCCTTTAGGGCTAGATTTCCATTAACTCTGCTTCTTTTTCAGACAAAATTTCATCCACTTGCTTAACAAAAGTGTCTGTAATTTTCTGAATCTCATCTTCTGCTTGACGGCTTTCATCTTCGCTGATGTCTTTTTCTTTTAATAAAGATTTTACGTCAGAGTTTGCGTCACGACGGATGTTACGAATAGCAATTTTACCATTCTCCGCTTCGCCTCGCACTACGCGCACTAGGTCTTTACGACGCTCTTCTGTAAGCGGTGGCAGGGGAATGCGAATAAGCGTACCTTGTGATGCAGGGTTTAAACCTAAATCAGACGATAAGATAGCTTTTTCAACAGCACCAATCATGCTTTTATCAAATACGGTAACTGCTAACGTACGCGCATCTGGTACTGAAACGTTACCCACTTGATTTAAAGGCGTGTCCATGCCGTAGTATTCAACCGTAATATTGTCTAACAAAGATGGGTGTGCACGACCAGTGCGTACCTTGTTTAAGTTAGATCTAAGCGCTTCAATACTTTTGCCCATTCTTTCTTGAGCATCTTGTTTAATTTCATCTATCACGTTCGTCTTCCTAAAAAATCACTTTTTATTCTGTAAGGTTGTCGATTGTAGTGCCTTCGTCTTCGCCCATGATCACTGATTTTAGTGCACCTGGTTTATTCATATTGAATACGCGAATCGGCATATTGTGGTCACGGGCTAGCGTAAACGCCGCTAAGTCCATCACCTTTAATTCTTGCTCTAACACCTGATGATAGTTTAGGTGTTTGTAGAGTTCTGCATTTGGGTTTTTCACTGGATCTTCAGAATAGATACCATCAACCTTAGTCGCTTTAAGAACCGCGTCTGCTTCGATTTCAATGCCACGAAGACACGCTGCTGAATCTGTAGTGAAAAATGGGTTACCAGTACCGGCACTGAAAATTACGACACGACCCGACTTAAGCAAGCTTATCGCTTCAGCCCAGTTGTATGTGTCGCAAACACCAGCTAAATCAATCGCTGACATTAGGCGTGCATTGACAAAGGCTCTGTGTAGCGCGTCTCGCATTGCAAGCCCGTTCATAACGGTTGCTAACATACCCATCTGGTCGCCAACTACACGGTTCATGCCAGCTTCTGCTAGACCTGCACCGCGGAATAAATTGCCACCTCCAATAACTAAGCCCACTTGGATACCCATTTCAACAAGCTCTTTAATTTCTTGTGCCATTCGATCAAGAATTTTTGGGTCGATACCGAATCCTTCGTCTCCCATTAGGGCTTCACCGCTAAGTTTGAGGAGGATACGACGATAAGTAGGTTTAAGGTTGGTGCTCATATAATATAAATTCCGTCAATTTATTTGTTGAGGTCACAATCAGACCGTCGCTATTTTATAAGTTTTTTACTGCTATCGAAAGTTTTAACTGAAAAAAGTGACTATTAATCTCATTTTGTGTAATTTTTCTTCACTAATGGTAAAAGCCAATAAGCTTTTACGAGTAAAAGACAGGCATAAAAAAAGCGCCTTTCGGCGCTTTTTCAAAAGCTTGTAAAAAAGATTACTCGCCTTTAGCAGCAGCGATTTGCGCTTCTACTTCAGCAGCGAAGTCTTCTTCTTTCTTATCAATACCTTCACCCACTTCTAAACGAGTGAATGATGTGATTGAAACACCAGCTTCTTTAAGAACGTCACCTACAGAACGCTTAGGTTCCATGATGAATGCTTGACCAGTTAATGAGATCTCGCCAGTGAATTTCTTCATACGGCCAGTTACCATTTTCTCAGCGATTTCTTGAGGCTTGCCTTCGTTCATCGCGATTTCAACCTGGATAGCTTTTTCTTTTTCAACTACGTCAGCCGGAACGTCTTCTGGGTTAACGTATTCTGGCTTAGAAGCAGCAACGTGCATTGCAACTTGCTTAAGTACAGCAGCGTCGCCTTCACCAGCAACAACAACACCAATAGTACCACCGTGGATGTAAGAAGCTTGAGAACCGCCTTCTACATATTCAACACGACGAACGTTGATGTTTTCACCAATTTTAGCTACTAGAGCAACACGAGTTTCTTCGAATTGAGCTTGTAGTTCTTCAATTGATGGCTTAGCTTCGATTGCAACGTCAGCAACTTTGTTAGCAAATTCTAAGAAGTTACCGTCTTTAGCAACGAAGTCTGTTTGACAGTTGATTTCTACTAAAGCTGAAACACCATTGCTTTCTTTAATGATGATTGCACCTTCAGCAGCAATGTTACCTGCTTTTTTAGCCGCTTTTGCTTGGCCAGATTTACGCATGTTTTCGATTGCAAGCTCCATGTCGCCATTAGCTTCTTGAAGTGCTTTTTTGCAATCCATCATACCAGCGCCAGTGCGCTCGCGTAATTCTTTAACTTGTGCAGCAGTAATTGCCATGAGTTAATTCCTCAAATAATTCAGATAGTAAGATAGGAAGCAACAGACGTTGCTTCCGTAATTTTCAACTAATCGTTGGGCAGATTATTCAGCTTCTACGAAACCGTCTTTCTCTTCTGCTTGTACTTTAACGTCTGAAGCACGACCTTCAACAACAGCGTTAGCTGCTGAGTCTAAGTACAATGAAACCGCACGGATTGCGTCGTCGTTACCAGGGATAACGTAATCAACACCATCTGGGTTTGAGTTAGTATCAACAACAGCAACAACTGGAATACCTAAGTTGTTAGCTTCTTTGATAGCAATGTGCTCGTGATCAGCATCGATAACAAAGATTGCGTCTGGAAGACCACCCATGTTCTTGATACCACCTAAGCTCTTTTCAAGCTTTTCCATTTCACGAGTACGCATTAACGCTTCTTTCTTAGTAAGAGCGTCAAAAGTACCATCAGTGCTTTGCGTTTCTAAGTCTTTTAAGCGCTTGATAGATTGACGAACTGTTTTCCAGTTAGTCAACATACCACCTAACCAACGGTGATCAACGTAGAATTGGTCACACTTAGCTGCTGCTTCACGAACTGCTTCTGATGCTGCACGCTTAGTACCAACAAAAAGGATTTTACCTTTGTTAGCAGAAACGCCAGATAAGAAAGCTAAAGCTTCGTTGAATAAAGGAACAGTTTTTTCAAGGTTGATGATATGAACTTTGTCACGAGCACCAAAAATGTAAGATTTCATTTTTGGGTTCCAGTAACGAGTTTTGTGACCGAAGTGTACACCGGCCTTAAGCATATCGCGCATAGATACGTTTGGCATAATTTTTCCTTTTGGGGTTAAGCGTCCATACACCCAATATACACGACCTATAGCTTGTTTTGCTTAGCGCAAACAATGAGGCACCCCGGTATATCTTTGCAAGATGTATGTGAGTTTATAAACATGTACTACCAACACAGCAGTACTACTAATTTTTACTGATTAAAAACAATGCTTTTATCAGCGGCGCGCAATATACCACAGCTGTCAATTTTTAACCAGTAAAATTTCGTTGTGGTTTAGTTGAAATAAGCATGATGGAAACTTTCACCCTGTGCTACACTTAGCGCCTTAAATTTTAGGAGTAGTATGGAACCAATAATCGATGGCCAGCTGTGGTTAGTTTTACTCGCTGTAAGCTTTATCGCAGGCTATATAGATGCCGTTGCTGGAGGCGGAGGCATGTTAACCGTACCCGCGCTACTTACCTCAGGTTTACCGCCACATATCGCCCTTGGTACAAATAAATTAGCCGCTTCATTTGGCTCATTCACTGCATCTGTCACCTTCTACAGACAGCGACTTTTCGATCCTATCTTTTGGCGACATGCCATAGTGTTTACCGCAATCGGTGCGTGTATAGGCACATTAGTTATCGACAGCCTAGATACTGCAATTTTAGATAAGATCATCCCTGTTGTTATTTCCATCTCGGCAATATACATGCTGTTTTCTAAAACGGCGATTGATAGCGAACACGGCCTACCTACTAACGACCGTAAAAATAAAATAAAGCAAGCGGTTCAGGGCTTCACTTTAGGTGCTTATGATGGCTTTGCTGGCCCTGGCACAGGCGCGTTTTGGACCGCAACGTCAACTGCCATTTATCGTATGAACCTATTGTTGAGTGCTGGACTAGCGCGATCAACAAACTTCATCAGTAATTTTGTTAGCTTGTTGACTTTTATTTATCTCGGGCACGTTAACTTTCTTTTAGGGTTAGCTATGGGTCTCTTTATCATGATGGGTTCATGGCTTGGTGCTCGTTCGGCGATAAAATATGGTGGTAAATTTATTCGTCCTGTATTTATAATAATTGCCTTAGGTATGTCGATTAATTTGGCGATTCAAGCTTGGTAAATACACTGCACAAAACAACTATAAACAAACTCGAAAGCATCGTTGACGAGCTACGCACCCAAGCAAAGGATGTTGACAACAGCGAACAGTTTGCGCCAACCACACGCTACAGCAAACAAACCAGTTTGTTTGCTCAAACACTCTTTCATCAAAACGGCACAAAATATAGCCCTTTTGTCGAAGAGGTTGCAGCTAATATTAAGCAAATCAAATTACTTTTAAGTAAACGACAAGATACCATTGCATATAGTTTGCTAGAGCGTATTGAACATCAAGTTTCGGCCTTAATCAGCGCATTTAATGCGTTGGGCAGTATGAAAAAAAGTGAACAAATTGCGAAACAGGCCAGCCGCGCCAAGCAAGCTAAGTACAAATCAGCTGCAACACAAATCATGGCAAGTAGCCACCAACTGCATCAGCAACTCGCTGAGTATCACGACTTTGAACGCCGTTTATTGGCAATGATTAGCGAGCGTGAAGCTAGTAGATTGGCAGGTAATGCCGCTATTTCCAAAAAAGCAGAGCAAGAGATATTGGCATTACATCAACGTTTGGGACGCTGCAGACAAGCGATTGCTAAAACCGAACGGCAGATAGAAATGTCGGAAACAAAGACCTCGCCCCGAAGAGGTGCTCGGTAGCTTTAGGCTGTGTGCTGTGTGCTGTGTGCTGTGTGCAAAAGACTCCACGTGCCTTGTTCCCTTGAGCAACGCGACCTTGTCCCCTTTAGCGAAGCGAACATACTAAAAACTAAGAGCTAAGAGCTAAGAAATAAGTGCTAGATGCTAAGTACTAAGTGATAAGTGTTAAGACTGGCCCTTCCTTGTACCCAGCAGCTACGCTGCATGTTCCCTTAAGCAACGCGACCCTATTCCCAGAAAAAGCAGAATGCTTTTTTTCGCTAAAGTAGCTCAATAAACAAGTGCACTAACAAGCGCTCTACTTGCTTACCATCGCCAAAGAACTTAATACCGATACTGACTTTACCGTTAGTTTGTCTTACGTTGCAAACCATTGCCGGTATTTCGATATCACCTTCGATAGGACTTTGCACACAAAGTTGGACTTCCGTTTCGTTGAGTTTAGTGACGTCGCCACTGTGCTTAAAGGTGAAACCACACCCTTCAGGAGAGATATCGACAATAATACCGTTGGCTTGCGATACACTCATTCCGGATTTCGGGTCAACAAAGCGCATGATAGCAGGAAGATGAGTTTGCGTGCGTTGATGACGACGCAATTGTCTGTTATTGATGCGCGTTGGATAATCAATAATGATGCATTTTTCAGGGCATTCAATAATATCTTTGACTTGCGAGACAAACGAGAAACATTCGCGTGAGCCATCATCTAATATGTATCGTACAAACAGTGAGTTTCCTGGCATCAATGCTTCGGCAAAATCTTTTGCACGTGTACCGACAGGATACTTCAATATGATGTAGCGACCAAAAGCATATCCCACCAGAGGTAGTTTTAATCGATCAGCATCGTTTTGATTGACCTGAATATCAATTAATTTGCCTGGTAATAGTTCGAAGATATTTGTTTTTTTTGCTAATGCTTGGGTGGACATACTACCCTCAGCTTCCCTTTCAAAATCCATACGATGCGTGTACTTCAGCGCATCCACTTAATATTGTTATTACTGCTATAGTAAACAAGCCAATTCAATTAAACAAATTTATTTTGTTTAATCAGACGGAAAAAAATTTTGTGGGGGATTTGGGTGGTAACCCTTCAGCCACACCCCGGCACATGAGTCGTCTGCTGCGGTTGCTTCCTTCCGGACCTGGCCGAGTTCACAGAGTATCATTGCGAGGGGACCAAAGGGTCACCATAGATAAGCTAAAGCGCATAAATCTACTTTAGCGGCGCGCATTATCGCCAATTGCGCTATGTGTTGCAAGCCAATTTCACCCTGTGCTGTTTATTTGCGGATTTTTTGCACACTGGTAATCGAAATACTGAATAAATTGCTCGAGCTCTCGATCAATATCAGATGAAATACTTACGGCAGGTAATAGCTCTACTTGCTTTAGCTTAAAGTTCAAATTAACCGGCATGACAGGAATATTGGCTTGGTGAGCAATATGCAAAAAACCGGTTTTAAGCGCTTTACCTGAGGTCCTAGTGCCTTCAGGTGCAAGCCCTAAAATCATTTGCTCTTCCTGATTAAAACGCTCAACTATTTGCTCTACCAACCCTGATTTTTGACCTCGTGCTACAGGAATGGCTCCTAAGTAATGCATTAACGAGGACATTGGCCAAAAGAAGAGTCCGTCTTTAGCTAAAATCTTAATTTTGACACGAAACTTTAGCATCACAGCGCATCCTACGAGAAAATCCCAATTAGAGGTGTGCGGGCCTACGGCGATGATAAATTTTCTGTGCTGAGGAAAGTCACCTGTTACGCTCCAGCCCGTAAGATTGAGCATTTTAGAGGCAAACGACGCCATCCATTTGCCCCGCCTGCGCGGAATGTTTTCTGGGACTTTATTCATTACTCGACAGCCAAGTGTTGCTGCACGTCTAAGATCACGCCTTTAAGAATAAGTAAATTTTCTTTGCCGATACGTAGCATCAATTTTTCAGCATCATCTAAGGATTCAATCTCTGGATCTGCGTACTTATACATTACAGAAGGTTGAATAAGTTCAGGCGATGCGGGTTCTACTTGATGATCTAGCACTTTATCCATCGCTTCGAGCAACACCGGTAAAAAAGGCTCATCTGGGTAGCCCAACTCTTGATATGCTTGATCAAATAAGGGTTCGTAATAACGATACAAGGCGACAAGTTTCTCTGGATTACTTGCTCTAAGAAGCTCTATGTAAGGGACAAAACGCAATTGGCTAGTTTGATCCCAGTTGAGTTTTACCTCACCTGAATCAATCGTTTGAGCGTCAACAGAAAAAGGCTCGGTAGGTCTAACAAATGGCGCGTGCGCATAAGCAAGCTCACCGCGATTAAAATTGTCAGTAAAAACAACAAGTCGACGAATAACGTCATCTTTCAACATTAACGTCAAAAGCTCTGTTTTCCATGTAACTTGCTCAATGTCTGAATTAAAACGCGCGTCACTTTCTTCCAATTGTGGCAGTGGCTCAGCAATAGGTTGTTCAACCTCTTCTTCAACCACGACAACGTCTTCTTCTACAATTACCTCTTCAACCTCAGTCACTATCTCAGCTTGTGGCTCAGGTTCTGCAAGCACAGGTTGTTCTATAGGTTCAACCGTTTGTTCCGGAACTTGCTCACTTTGATACCAAATAAAACCTATCACTGATAGCACGGCAACAATAGCAATAACAAAGACGGCAAGAGAGGGAGTATTTTCAGAAGAAGAGGCCATAAAAAAACACGTACAGCGAAAACATGCTTCTATCTTCGCTTAAATACGTGTTTTTTATCAAGTCCTAATTATGCTTTTTCACCATTTTTGCGGTCAAAAATCTAACCGCAAATTAAGCGCAGCAGCTAAATCTTTACCGTCTTCTTATTGATGTTGTATTCACGCAATTTATTGGCAATTGCGGTATGACTCAAACTAAGCTTTTTCGCTAATTGTCTAGTGCTAGGGTAAGCAGGATAAAGCTTTCTCAGTAACTCGGCTTCAAACCCTTTTACTGCTTCTTCTAATGTACCAGTAAATTCTTGTTCCAAATAACCATGTTCACGGGTAAATGATGGCAACTGCAAATGTTCTATTTCAATAGAGCTACCTTCAACAATACTAACGGCTCTAAGCAACACATTTTCTAATTGCCTAACGTTACCTGGCCACGGATAATGCTCGATAAAGTCGCGACAATCGTCCGATAAACTCACACTGTATTTGCCCTGCCCTTGCGCAAATTTAGCGATAAACCATTCTGCCAGTGGAATGATATCACTGCGTCTTTCTCTTAATGAAGGAATCGTTAGGCCTAGCACGTTTAATCGATAATAAAGCTCTTCTCTAAATTGCCCTTCTTCAACAAGCTTTACTAAGTCTTTATTGGTTGCAGCAATAAACCTGACGTTTACCTTAATTTCGGTTTCGTTGTTTACTCGTCTAAAGCTACCATCTTCAATTACGCGCAATAATTTGTTTTGCAAGGTTGCAGACATTTCGCCGACTTCATCCAAAAATATGGTGCCACCGTCTGCAGATTCAAATATACCGCGTTTAGCATCATTATCTTTTTCGTCACCAATACCAAACAATTCTGATTCGGCAGACTCATCAGGAAACGCGGCGCAATTAAGCACTATAAACGGGTGATCACCACGCGTAGACGCGCCATGACAAGCACGTGCTAACAACTCTTTACCGGTACCGGTTTCTCCCTGAATCAGTATAGAGTTGTCTAAACTAGACATGCGTTTTGCTTCGCGGATGACTTTGCGCATCACACCTGACGAAGCATGGACACTTGCAAATGAGTTTTCTTTGGTTTGTTTAAACACCGTCATTTGTTGACCAAGGCGCGCTTCCGATTTAAGCATTAGCACAGCGCCCGCTAGTGTTTTATTACCATCGCCTTCTACATAAATAGGTAACATATCAGCGACATAATCGTCTTCCAAGAATTTCAAACGCGTTGTTTGCGCAAGCACCTCATCTTGTTCCAACCATTTGGTTAAAGAAAAACCTTTAATCCACTGCGCTACGCTTTCGCCAGCTAGTTCATGTGTGTCTTGACCGATAACACTCGCCGCAATTTTGTTCACGGCATGAATATTACCTCTGCCATCAATAGAGATGAACAGATCAGGAAAGGTTTTGATTAAGGTTTCTAATTCATTACGCTCTCTTTCAAACGGCATGAAGTTAGCCGTTTTTACATCCTCTACACCGTCAATAAGGCGTAGCTTAGGCATAATGTTTTGCAGTTCAGTAAAGTCTACATCATGAAAGCTGATAAATATTCTGCTAGCTTGTTCAAATTCGATGCCACGCACATTGATGTTATGCTCAACAAAGACAGCCAAAACCTTCTGAGCGATGCCCACACGGTCCTGACAAGCGATTTCTAAACGCATTACCTGATCTCAATTGTGAAAGTTTTCAAGGGCGGGTATTGTAAACTATTCTTTACCGCAAACCAATAGATACAAAAAAAGCTATGAAAGCATAGGCTTACATAGCTTTTTTACTAAAATTTGGATTATTCTGCGTCTAGCAGGGCATCCGTTTTAGCTGCACAAATAAAGTCATTCTTGTGTACGCCACGAATCGCATGCGTCCACCAAGTCACTGTCACCTTGCCCCACTCTAACAGAATAGCCGGATGATGAAATTCTTCTTCTGCTAGCGTTGATACTTTGTTAGCAAACGCCCAAGCAAGCTTGTAGTTTTTAAATTTAAACTCTCTTTCTAACATCATTACACCGTCACGCACAGGTGCAGCCCAATCAGGGATTTGCGCCAACAATGTCGGCAACTCTTCATCTGATACCTGAGGTGCTCCAGCTTGACACGCTTCGCAATGCTGCTTGGTTAATTGTTCTGTTGTCATGTTAACTCGCTTTTTGTTGAAATTTTGCTTCTAATAAGCCCATCGTTTGAGCTTGCTTGATAAAGTCCATAACATCTTCAACGCTGTATTCACGCATTTTGTCTAAATCAGTTAACTCAGACAAACAATAGTACACAGGTTGCATAATATCTATACGATATGGCGTACGAAGTACTGTTAGCATATCGAAGGCATCACGCTGCGCTTCGATGCCATTGATCGCATATTCAGTTTCCGCTGGAGACGATAAAATACCGCCACCATAAATTTTGTACCCTTGATCTGTTTTTAACAGCCCGAACTCAACCGTAAACCAGTATAGTCGTGCTAAAAACACACGCTGCTCTTTCGAAGCGTTTAATCCCATTTGACCATAGGCCTGTGTAAAATCGGCAAATGATTTGTTGGTAAGTAATGGACAATGGCCAAAGATTTCATGAAAAATATCTGGCTCTTGCAAGTAATCGAATTCTTCACGAGAGCGGATAAATGTAGCTACTGGAAACTTACGTTCTGACAGCAACCTGAAAAACTCTTCAAATCCAATTAATGCCGGCACAGGGTAGCATTGCCACCCTGTCTCTTTCGTTAATACAGCAGAGACTTCGTCAAGTTGTGGTACGCGATCTCTTGGCAAATCAAGTTTATCTAACCCTAACCAATACTCGTCACACGCTTTACCTTTTATACAGTCTAATTGACGCGTAATGAGCTCATGCCATATCGTGTTTTCTTCATCAGTCCAATCAATAACACCGTTATCATTTGGTACTTTTGAAATGTATTTTGTTGCTTTCCCCATAAAAACAGCCTGTTACGCTAAAGCTTGAATATAGCTATAGCAATTGCGCAGTATTCTGCGATAGCTGCCGTTATATTAGGCAAAAATAGGGGTAATAATCACGCTTTTGACGACGAACAAAAATTGCACATAGTGATGAAACTGTACATATAGGCTTACAAACGCGTTTTCAACGTTACGACGCGCCCGTTTGCTTCTTGTTAATTAGCGCCTTAATTTGTTGCCCCACCGCCTTGCGCACATCACTAAGTCTCGGTTTATTGTGCGTGTATGGAATAGGACGGCACATCAGTATCGTGCGAATGCCTAAGCGAGCCGTCAACATGCCTGCGCCGAACCCTTGCGCCATTCTGCCAGACAATTTGCCTAGTAAATCTGCACCAATCATTTCAGTACCAAAATCGGCGATGAGCTCACTTGCACCTGCATATGCCATATTGACAAACACCTGGCGAATCAACTTAATGCGGCTCCAATAACCCAGCTTAAGACCGTAAAGACCAGCGATTTTATCTATCATTTTAAGGTTTCGCCAAAGCATAATCATCATATCGAGCAATGCAATGGGGCTTAATGCTACGAGTACAGTAGCTTCACTTGAAAACTTAGCAACTTCTGCAATTGCTTTTTCATCAACTTTTACCAGCACCATTTTTTGATATAGCTCTAGTAGTTCCTTGTCGTCATAATCTTCATGCGTTACATCTGCCCAGGCTTGTTCGTATACTGCAGGTATGTCACAAGGTAGTTGTTCACTGATTTGTTGGCAAAGCGATTGTCCATCGATATCAGCGTTGTCATTAAGTAACTGTTCACTTTGTTTTTGAATATTCTGCTGTGCTTTAAGTTGTCTTAAACCAAGCAGCTCCTTGATCAGGCTGCTACTGGCTAAAATAAACACTATTGCAAAAACCAGTGCATAAATGCCGGTTAAAATTGGCTCGTCGGTAAAGCCCACAGTAAAGAAATCATAGAGCTCAATACCGACTATTGCCGAAATAAGCACAGCAAGTCCTCTAAAGATCCAAGAAGGCTTGCTTTGAACATCTTCAAAATGTTCTTCCTCTTCTTGTTGTTCTGGCTGCCAATCTTTATTGTCAAACACAACCTGCTCTGCATCGACAGGAAGCGACTTATCGTGCTGCTCTGTTATATTTTCTTCAAACAGTATTTGCTGTTGAAAATCATCTTTGGGTTCGGTCATGCGAGTTTGTCTCCCAGCAAAAACTGTAACGCCTGATCAAGACGCATATGAGGTAATGGTGTATGAGCCGATGGCGATTTTATCGGGGCAAAGCTAATAAAATTAAATGCTTTGTTTTGCCAGTATTGTTGCTCCGGTAGCTTGCTAGGCACACTGCCCGGGAAAACGGTAATTAGCTGGCCATCGTCTAAACGATGCCCTTGAATCACCGGTACAGTTTTTCCTTGGTGCATACTTTTGCCATTCTTAGTTGTTTTAACCGAAGATAACGCCAAGGTTTTCATTTGTATTTGTTCAAAATCAAGCTCATGTTTACTGCTATGTACTAACTGATTAAGTAAGGAAACCAAGGCACCATGTTGATCAACAGTGACATGGTCCGCTTTCGTTGCTGCGAACAATAAACGATCTATTTTCGGCGAAAACAAACGACGTAAAAAACCTGATTTTCCATAATCAAAGCTTTCCATAATTAAACTAATTGCTTGAGATAACTCATGAAATGCCGCTTCACCTTGATTAAGGGGCGTCAGGCAGTCTGCAAGAATAATTTGGCGATCGAAATGGACAAAATGTTCTTTATAAAACTTTTTAACGACGCGCTCGCGATACTCTAGATAGCGCGCTCTAAGCATGCCAATAAAGCTATCTCCACTCGCTTCAATGTAACTATCGTAATCGAGTTCATCCATCGAGGTGTAAGGGAAAAACTGTAAAATAGGCGCGTTCTCTAATTCACCAGGCAAAATAAATCGACCTGGCTGAATAATGGATAAGCCAAGTTCATCACGATACTGATGCAGCAGTGCAGTATACTTTTCAGCAAGCTGCGCTAACACCTCTTCACTGCAAGGCGCAAGAGGATCGATTTCTTTGATTTCATCGATAAATGCTTGGCTTACCTCGGCGCGAGGTTCAGATTTCATTAGCTCAAGCATGCGCTCTGACCATTCTTCATAGGTCAATTTTAACATCGGCAAATCAAGTAACCATTCACCGGGGTAATCAGTAATGTCTAACGTCAACGTAGCTGTGTCGCTGGTATACTTTAAGAGGCCGCTGGCTGGCCTATATTTTATCGCTAAACGTAATTCACTAATGCCCTTTGTTGGCTGTGGCCACTGCACTGGATCTTGCGTAAAGGCTTGCATTGCCGTTTCGTAGTCGAAGCGCGGAATATGAAAGTGTTTTTGATTGACACGTTTTGCCGCGATGTATCGGCCTTGATGCACAGGATTGAAAAAGCTTAGTTCACTGCCATTGCCTTCATTGAGCAATTGATTTACCAACGAGGTTATAAAGGCGGTCTTGCCGCTGCGACTAAGTCCTGTCACCGCTAAAGTAACATGCTGATCAAGTGATTTTTGCAATAAATCACTGGCAGAGTGTTTCAATTTTTTAAGCTTCGTTTTACTAATAATCGCCATAAATCAACATATTATTCTGAATAAGCCTTTTGATATTACGCTTAAATTTGGAGGAATTAAAGCAGAAAAAAAGCGGCTCATCGCCGCCTTTTTTCATGACCTTAAACTCAGCTACAACCTGTTTATTTCTCGTGAGACAGTAAACTCTGGTGACGTTACATATGTTTCCATTGCCTGTAGCTTTCCTTCTAAATGCGAAAATTTACGCTTGATGTCATGAAACGCCTGACGCGGTGGTTCACCTGACTGCCAAATTCTCGCTTTTACGCGAATATGCTCTTCTACCACTGGGTCTTCTATATCCTGAGCTGAGGTTTGAACCTTTACATTGCTTTTTACAAAGCGGGTATGTTGCACCGGTTTTTTATCAAGAATAAACCAAGCGGCAATATACATAATGATCAGAAAGCCCATACCAAAGAGTACACATGACACAACTAAGATACGGATCAACCAAGTTTCCCAGCCAAAGTAGTCGGCTATACCGGCGCAGACGCCAGCGATTTTGCCGTTTTCCTTGTCTCTGTATAGTTCTTTACGCTTCTGTGTCATACACCTTTTCTCCATTGTGGTGCTTCTTCATCTAGGATAGCTTCTAGTGTTTTAATTCTATCAGCCATTCTATCTGCAAGTTCTGAAAGCTCAGACATCTGCATATATTCTTCTTCACTTAAGCCTTGGCTAATTTGGCGTTGGCTTTTGTAATGTAGAATCAACCAAATTGGTGCAACTATTAACAAGAAAATGATAATTGGCACCATTATTATGTGCATCATACTCGTTTTCTCCAGTCTGGCGCTTCTTCGTCTAGAATTGCTTCTAGCGTTTGAATGCGCTCAGCCATCTTATCGGCACGTTCTGCTAAATCAGATAGCTGAATATATTCTTCTTCACTTAATCCCTGGCTAATTTGACGTTTACTGCGGTAATGCAAAATTAACCATATTGGCGCTACGACAAGTAAAAATATAACAATCGGCGCCAAGATTACGTCTTCCACAAGCATTCCCTTCTATCGATTAATGATTAAGCTAAATTATTTTTTCGCTTTGCTTTTACCCATTTTAGCTTTTAATTCAGCAAGTTCATCATCGATTTTATCAGCTGATTCTAATTCAGCAATCTCATCTGACAAAGATTTAGTCCCTAAATCATATGCTTCTACTTGCGATTCGATGTCATCGATCTTACGTTCATAGCGATCAAACTTGCTCAATGCTTCATTCACTTTATCGCTATTAATGTTTTGCTTCACTTTCAAGCGAGAGCTTGCTGTTTTTTCTCGCATGATGATCGCTTTTTGACGAGCCTTAGCATCAGCAAGTTTTTCTTGCAGCTGTGTGATTTCATCTTGCAACTTAACAATATGGTCTTCCAATTGATTAAGCTCTTCACGAACCACTACGGCATTGTCCGAACATTTTGTCTTCTCAATTAAAGCTAAACGCGCAAGATCATCCCTTTCTTTACTAAGTGCTAACTCAGCTTTTTGTTCCCATTGCAACGCATCTTCTTCTAAACGACGCACTTGGCGAGTTAACTCTTTTTTGTCAGCAATCGTTTTCGCTGATGTAGAGCGAACCTCTACTAATGTATCTTCCATCTCTTGTATAATGAGACGAACCATTTTTTCTGGATCTTCAGCCTTATCAAGTAGGCTGTTGATGTTAGAATTAACAATATCTGTAAAGCGTGAAAAAATACCCATATTAACGTCCTTTACTTTTTAACAATTTAAGGTCATGCCAACATACATACACTTTTCGCGCCAACTTTAGCCACTCCATTTAAGTTGTTGTTTTTAAATATTTTATAATTAATTTTCAAAAAAACTTCTCTCTTTGTTATTTATGAAATACACTATTTATTAGTCAAATTTACTAATAAATAGGTAAGGCATGGCGCGCTTTAACCAACAAGATAATTTAATTGGCCAATCAAACAGTTTTCTAGAGGTGCTTGAGCAAATTTCTCAGATAGCGCCATTGAGTAAACCCGTGCTTATCATAGGCGAGCGAGGCACAGGTAAAGAGCTTGTCGCAGCTCGCCTGCACTACCTGTCGAAACGATGGGATCAAAACTATTTAAAGCTTAACTGTGCTGCCTTAAATGAAAACCTGCTCGAAAGCGAACTGTTTGGATATGAAAGCGGTGCGTTTACTGGCGCAAACAAACGACATGAAGGACGATTTGAACGCGCAGATAAAGGAACCTTGTTTTTAGATGAAATCGCCAATACCTCGGGTTTAATTCAAGAAAAGCTATTGCGCGTGGTTGAATATGGTGAATTTGAACGTGTTGGTGGTTCTCGTACCATCAAAACAGACACCCGCTTAGTGGCGGCAACGAATGAAGATTTGCCAACATTAGCAGACAATGGCGAGTTTCGCGCTGACTTACTCGATAGGTTGGCGTTTGATGTCATCACCTTACCACCGCTAAGAGAACGTTTAGAAGATATCATCATTCTGGCAGAACACTTCGCTATTAATATGGCAAGGGAACTCGATTTTGAGCTGTTTAGTGGCTTTACCGAGAAAGCAAAGAAGACCATGCTTGAGTATCATTGGCCGGGTAATATCCGAGAGCTTAAAAACGTGGTTGAGCGCAGCGTTTACCGTTGTAACAACCCTCACCTGCCGGTGCACGAATTAGTCATAGATCCGTTTGAGTCTCCATACAGACCACAAGGTCGCATTAAAACGCAAGATCGCGTTGCATCAACACCGATAGAAAGCACTAACGTGAGTAGCAATGTCGAACAAGATTCAGCGGAGAAACCAACCCTTGCCGTTGAACAAAGTTTGCAATTCCCTCTTTCACTTAAAGATAAGTCGCAAGAATTTGAAATTAACATGATTGAAACAGCACTGGCTTCAAATCAATTTAATCAAAAGAAAACGGCAGAAGCGTTAGAGTTGACCTATCATCAACTTAGAGGCTATTTGAAGAAGTATAACTTGTTAGATTCTAAGCAAAATGACGAATAACTGCGTAGTTAAAATCGCTCGGTCGGCTGTATTTACATTAGCAGCAGTAACAACATTAGTCGGTTGTGATACAAGCGACAGTGCCATGCTTGCCGAGAAGAGTTTAGTTTATTGTGCCGAAGGTTCGCCTGAAGGGTTTAACCCGCAAACGGTGACCTCTGGAACGACAATAGATATCGTTGCAAAACAGCTTTACGACAGACTGATTACCATTGAGAGCAAAGACAATAGTTTAAAGCCGTCGCTAGCAAACTCTTGGCATGTAACCGATGATGGATTGATGTATACCTTTTATTTGCGCCGTGATGTGCAGTTTCATCAAACCGACTACTTCACCCCTACACGTCAACTGTCAGCAGACGATGTAGTTTTTAGCTTTCAACGCATCCTTAATCAAAATCACCCTTATCACTTTGTTGGAGGCGCGCAATACCCTTTCTTTCAGAGTGTAAACTTTAGCGATATCGTCAACAAAATTGAGAGGATTAATGACTATACGGTGCGCTTTCACTTAAGCAAACCAGACAGCGCGTTTTTAGCTAACCTAGCCACTGACTTTGCAGTTATTTTGTCTAAAGAATATGGTGAGTTGCTATACAAGCAAGGTAATACTAACCTAATTGATTCAAGACCTATTGGCAGCGGCCCATACAAATTTAAAGATTACCGCTCAGGTTCATTCGTTCGTTATTATGCGCACCAAGAATATTGGCGCGGCAGTCCAAATCTGCAGCAATTGGTTATTGATGTAACGCCAAGCAATACCAGTAGACTGACCAAACTAATGTCGAGCGAATGTGATGTTATTGCTTACCCGATCGCACACGAAAAAATCATCGAGAACGAAAACCTCAACTTAGAATCAAAAACGGCGTTTAATGTCGGGTATCTTGGCTTTAATACACAAAAACCACCCTTTGATAACACGCTAGTAAGAAAAGCTGTAGCTCATGCTATTAACAAACAAGCTATTATCGAAACCATCTATTTTAATCAGGCGGAAATGGCAAAAGGAATTTTACCTCCAAACTCTTGGGCAAGTAGTGACGATCTTAAAGGCACCGAGTATTCAGTTGTAAAAGCGAAAACCTACCTATTGCAAGCAGGATATGAACAAGGTTTTACCATGGATATTTGGGCCATGCCTGTACAAAGAGCCTACAACCCAGATGCTTTAACAATGGCTAAATTGATTCAGGCAGACTTGGCTAAGATTAATATTACAGTCAATATCGTTAGCTATGAGTGGACCACCTTTTTACGCAGGCTCTCTCAAGGGGAACATCAATCTGTGTTGCTAGGATGGTTTGCAGACCACCCAGATCCAGACAATTTTTTCTCACCATTATTAAGCTGCGCTTCTGCGCAAACCGGAAACAACAGAACGTTTTGGTGTAACCAAGAATTCGATATGTTACTTGAACGCGCATTGCAGACCAATGACATTAATCAACGCAAACATTATTACCGCCAAGCCCAACAGCTACTTAGTGAGAAACTGCCATTACTGCCAATAGCACACTCTAAACGCTTTCAAGCAAGTACAGACCAAGTTCGAGGCGATATATTAACGGCGATTGGTGGCTTAGACTTCTTTAATGCGCGCAAGCAAACCACTCAGGAGGCGGAGTAAATGCTGATTTTTACCCTTCGCCGCGTCAACTTGTTTGTGTTTACTATAGCGCTACTGACCGTTTTATCGTTTAGCCTAAACTTTCTTTTTCCGGGCGATCCGCTGATCAATATGTCGGGGCAGATTTCTCAAACCCCTGAACAAACTGCACAGTTAACACAACAATACAGCGCTAACAGCAATTTATTCGTGCAGTATTATAGTTATTTGAAACAAGTTTTTAGTGGCGATTTTGGTGTCTCCATGGCCAATGGCCAACCTATCTTCGATGACGTTGTATCTTTACTACCGGCAACCATTGAATTAAGTATTGCGGCCTTGTTTGTTGCATTTTTTATCGGTGTGCCGCTTGGCTTTGTTGCAGCGTTAAACCACCGTAAAGCTACCGACAACGGTATTTTGGCGTTTGCCATGTTTGGTTATTCCATTCCCGCTTTCTGGTTAGCGCTTGTGGCGATATTGATATTTTCTATCAATTTAGCGTGGCTGCCATCGTCGGGTCAGATCAGTTTGGTCTATGAAATCGAACAAAAAACAGGATTTTTGATCATAGATATATTGCTGTCAGATAGTCCATATCAATGGCAAGCCTTTCAAGATGCGACTTTGCATATGATCCTACCCTGTTTGGTTGTCGCCTTAGCACCCGCCACTGTGTTTATTAGGCTCGCGCGCACCGCCATGCTAGAAGTCCTAGAAACCCCATACATTAGAGCGATAAAAGCAAAGGGATTAAGCGATAGCCAAATCCTAATCAATCACGCCATAAGAAATGCACTGGTTAAAGTTATTCGCGATGTTGGGCTGCAGTTTGCAAATCTGATCACGATTGCAATGGTCGCTGAAGTCATTTTTAATTGGCCTGGTATTGGCCGATGGTTAATCGAAAGTATTTACCAGCGAGACTATACCGCGATCCAAGCGGGATTATTGGTACTATCAAGTTTTATATTTTTTGTGCATATTGTCATCGATTTGCTTTATGCTGCATTAAATCCTTTAGCAAGGGAAAGTAGTTATGGCGCGCGATAAGATATATCAAGAAGAAGAAACGCCATCACTTATTATTCAGTTTTGGCTGGTATTTAAAAAAACGCCTATTGCGATAGTGGGCTTATCAGCGTTTGCATTTTTAACCGCGATGGCGCTTTTCGCACCATTTATCACCCCTTTCTCGTCGGTTGCCAACCATCTCGATAAATTACTGCTGCCACCAGCATGGAGTGAATTAGGCGACATAACCTATTTGTTAGGCACGGATAACTTAGGTCGAGATATGTTATCTCGATTAATGCACGGCACCACTTATACCTTCGGTTTTAGCTTTGTTGTGGTTATTGTGGCTTTAGTCCTTGGCTTTGTTATTGGGTCGTTTTCAGCGCTTACCAAAGGGATCAAATCAAGTTTCCTCAATCACTTTTTAGATGTAGTGCTGTCAATACCATCACTACTTCTCGCGATTATTATTGTTGCAATATTGGGCCCAGGTTTGAATAACACGCTATGGGCTATTGTCATGGCACTTATACCGCAATTTGTCCATGTAACACGCAACTTGTTGAAAGAAGAATTTGCCAAAGACTATGTCATGGCTGCTCGCTTAGATGGAGCAAGTTCGTTACATATTCTTATTCACAATGTACTACCAAACATCGTAGAAAAGTTGATTACACAAGCAACGTTTGCACAATCTGCAGCAATTTTAGACATTGCAGCATTAGGCTTTCTTGGCTTGGGTGCACCTATTCCATTGCCAGAATGGGGCGCGATGTTACGCAATGGTCTCGATTTATTCTATATTGCACCATGGACAGTTTATTTACCTGGCCTAGCCATTTTATTTGCCGTTATCGCGACCAATATGCTTGGCGAAGGAATACGCCATTCGTTAAAACATAGACGAGATAGCTAATGAATTTACTCGACATAAGAAATTTATCGATATGTTTAAAAGCGAGTAATGGCAACATTCTCGCGGTCGACAAAGTGAGTATTACCCTAAAAGAAGGTGAAGTTCGAGGCCTTGTTGGGGAGTCTGGCTCTGGAAAATCATTATTTGCGCTCGCTATCATGTGTGTTATCGACGACAAGTGGGAAGTCACTGCAGATAGATTTCATTGGCGCGGTGAAGATCTCCTGAGTCTATCCCTTAAAGAACGAAAAGAAATCATAACGCAAGATGTCGCTATCATATTCCAAGACGCTGTCGCTAGTTTGGATCCAACCACGACCATTGGTGAACAAGTAAAAGAAGCAATCGATAGTAAACAATTCAAAGGCTTCTTTTGGCAAAAACGTAAACAAGTAAAACAAGCAGCAATTGAACTATTGCATAAAGTCGGCATAAAGAATCACAGCGAATGTATGCGCTCTTTTCCGCATCAATTAAACAATGGCATCTGCCAACGGGTAATGATTGCTATCGCACTCGCTAGACGACCATTACTACTCATTGCTGATGAGCCTACTGCGGCAATGGAAACGACCAGCCGCGAGCAAATTTATCGCCTACTTGCCAGTTTAAACCAGTTAAAAAATATGGCGGTATTGCTGATCAGCCATGATTTAGAAAATGTCACTAACTGGACTCATAACATTACCGTGATGTATTGCGGCCAATTTGTAGAAGCAGGCACGACAGAGCAAATATTTCATACCCCGCTGCATCCTTATACCAAAGCCCTATTGGAAAGTAGCCCTATCGCTAATTTAAATCTGCCTGCAAAATCACGTTTAATGACGTTACCGGGTAGTATTCCTATTTTGCAGCACCTGCCTATAGGTTGTCGCTTGGGGCCACGATGCCCAAGAGCACAGCGAGAATGCGTAGTGGCACCTAAGATTAAAAACTATCATGGCCATTTAGTCAGTTGTCATTTTTCACTCGAGGATAATTACTCATGACCTGTTTACTTGATGTAGAACAGATCAGTAAAACATTTGATAGCCGCGTTTGGTTAAAAAAGCGCAGCAAAACCGTGTTAAACGATATTTCTTTCCGCTTAAATGCGAAAGAAACATTAGCCATTGTTGGCGAAACAGGCTCTGGTAAATCAACGTTAGCGAAAATATTGGTCGGTGCCCTGTCGCCTACCACTGGGCAAGTAAAACTTAATGGGCAAGTGTTAGATCACGGCGATTTTAAACAACGATGTCAGCACATCAGAATGATCTTTCAAGATTCTGGTAACACCCTAAATCCTAGTTTAACTATCCGTCACACTTTAGAAGAGCCGCTTAAACTCAATACAACACTCGATGAGTCTAAAAGAGTGAAGTTGATTCGCAAAACCCTTCAGCAAGTGGGCTTGCTTGCCGAGCATATGCACTTTTATCCGCATATGTTTTCGGGCGGCCAGAAGCAGCGTATAGCGCTAGCTCGCGCCATTATATTGAAGCCACAGGTTATCATTCTTGATGAAGCGCTAGCGTCACTAGACCCCTCTCTGCGCTCGCAAATGATAAATCTATTGCTCGATTTACAACAACAAATGGATTTAGCCTATATTTTGATTTCGCAAAACATCGGTATAGTGAAGCATTTCAGCGACAGAGTACTAATGCTACAAAAAGGTATCAATGTGGAATCGGGTCCAACACTTAGCGTATTTTCCAACCCGCAACACAAATACACCAAAAAGCTGCTGATGAGTCAGCAAGTGAATTTGTTTAAAGGTAAAAAATCAGCATAAAAAAAAGCCAGCTTAAAGCTGGCTTTTTTGTTTTGTCTTTATGATTACAGCACGTTAGTCGATTCAATCACTTCTTTGCGTGTAATATCAGCGTCTACTCTTAACGCTTTAACGTATGCCGCATAAGCTGCAGTCGCTAACATTTGTGTCTGCTGTTGAGCTAAGTTTGGATTAACACTCGCTTCGCCAGCAGTTACCGCTTCTACTTCTACCAGCGCAATATTACCGTTAGACATCGTCACTGTGCTTGCAGAAACAACACCTTCAGCTGGATGAGGCAAAGTAAATGCTTCTCTGCGCACTGCGCCATCGATATCAGCGCCAAAGCGCGCTACATCAACTTTAGATTCAAACGAAGAGTTTAATGCTGTTAATTGCTCGTTTACGTCTTCACCCGCTTTAAATGAAGCAAGTAGCGCTGCCGCTTGTACATCTGCCGCTGTTGTTGCTTTTTCTGCGATAAGCTGTGTTTTAATATCTTCACTTACTTCAGAAAGTGGCTTAACTGTCGCCGCTTGATATTCATTAACGCGAACGAAAACAACTTCTTCTTCGCTGACTTCAATAACGTCAGAGTTTACTTGGTCATTGATTAATACGTCATCAAACGCAACTTCAATAATTTGCGCGTTATCAAATGGCGCATCATTGCCAAAACGTGATAACCACTCTGATGTTTGTACTTCAACGCCAACTGCATTTGCTGCATCTTCTAAGCTGTCTGGTACTTCAAACGCTAGCTGAGCTGCTTCTTGTTGCTTCTCAAAAAAGATGCCTTGCGCTTTGTCGTTAGCTAGCATTTCTTTGATGTCTGGTGACACCGACGCTAACTCTTCTACTTGCGCATCTGTTAATTCAGTTAGCTTGACAATGTGGAAACCAAACGATGTTTCAACAACTTCAGTTACATCACCAACATTTTCTAGTGCAAAAGCAGCCACTTCAAATGACTCTTCCATTACACCTTTTTCTAGGTATTCTAAATCACCGCCATTTTCACCACTGAACATATCGTCAGATTCAGTTTTTGCTAGTTCAGCAAAATCTTCACCGGCTTGAATGCGAGCTAAGATTGCTTCAGCTTTAGCTTTTGCAGCATCAGCATCTTCACCTGATTCGATCAGGATATGTGATACACGGCGTTGCTCAGGTGTCGAATAAGCTTCAATATTTTCTTCATAGTAAGCAGAGATTTCTTCGTCACTTACTACAACATCTTGAGCATAGTCATTTACGCTTAATACAACGTAATCAACTTTTACTTGTTCTTGATTTTGGAATCTATCTTGATTGTCTTGGTAGAATGCTGACACTTCTTCGTCTGTCACTTCTACTTGCGCCTTAAATTGCTCTGCATCAATTACTGCATAACGGATATTACGTTTTTGATTTTGCAACGCTGACGTTAATTCTTGGCGATAAGGTAAATCAAACTCTGTTGATAAAAGAGATTGCGTTAACTGACGACGCGTCATTTCTACACGCAGATAATCACGAAAATCTGATGATTGGAAAAAACCTGCTTGTTGAATTAGCGCTAAGTAACGGTCGTTGTCAAAACTGCCATCAACTTGAAACTCCGGCATTTCACGAATCGCTTGTTTTAGCTTTTCGTCTGACACGCGAATAGCTAAGTCATTGCTGTTTTGATCAATAAGCGCTTCGTTGATTAAGTTGTCTAACACGTTGTTACGAAGGTTTGCCATGTAGTTTGCGTCTGACGACAAAGTGTCGAACATTTCACCAAACTGTTGTTGCATACGATTACGTTGTGCTTGGAATGCACGGTCGAATTCTGACTGCGTGATTTTAACACCGTTAACGGTTGCAACTGATGTGTCTACTTGTGAGGTATAACTTCCTACACCCGCTACCGCGAACGTTAAAATAACTAAACCTAAAATGGATTTAGCTACTACGCCTTGCGAGTTTTCTCTAATACTTTCTAACATTTTATTCTCTTACTGCACAATTGTGACAATTTTCCTTGCGCGATTCTAGCAGATGCTAGGCCTAGCTAAAAGGTGAGATTGCAAATAAATTGTATGTTTTTTTAAACCAAAAAATAATCACAATCGGTTTTCTTATAAACCGTGAGACACATTATTTTTAAAGGGACAGAAACAAAAAGGCCACCTTGCGGCGGCCTTTTAAAGAAATCATATAACTGTGATTAGTTACAAGCGTCTTTTAAAGCTTTACCAGCTTTGAAAGATGGTACTTTAGCTGCTGCGATTTCGATAGTCGCACCAGTTTGAGGGTTACGGCCAGTGCGTGCAGCACGGTCACGTACAGAGAATGTACCAAAACCAACTAGAGCAACTTGCTCACCACTTTTTAACTCATCAGTCACAGCATCAATAAAAGAATCTAATGCACGACCTGCTGCAGCTTTAGAAATGTCTGCGCCCGCAGCGATTTTCTCGATTAATTGAGACTTATTCACAGTGTCTTCCCCTTCATTTGTTATTATTCGGTGTTATCATTTGTTAAGCGTCCTGCGAAACTACCATTAGCTTCTTTCGAACATCAAACACCAAGTTTTCCTAAAAAGATACCTCAGATAACTACTATCTATACTACAGAGGCTATGTATTCATTGCCCTCTAGCGGATATCAGCGTATTTAACTTACCATAGTTTTCGCGTTTGAAAAGCACTAATTTCACTTTTTTGCGATTTTTTTTAGTTTTTTTTAAAAAAAATCGCTTTTCCAGACAAAATTAGTTCATTTTTTGTTCGATTTTAATTTTCTCAACCGGATGCTCAAGCGCAATTTCTAGTACTTCATCTATCCATTTAACAGGGTGTATAGCAAGATCTGCCTTCACATTGTCAGGAATTTCAGCTAAATCTTTCTCATTGTCTTTCGGAATAACGACCGTTTTAATGCCGCCTCGATGCGCTGCCAATAGCTTCTCTTTTAAACCACCAATGGCTAATACTTCGCCACGCAGGGTGATTTCACCTGTCATCGCTACATCGGCTTTAACCGGGTTGCCGGTCAAACTCGACACGAGTGCGGTACACATGCCGATACCAGCACTTGGGCCATCTTTTGGCGTAGCACCTTCCGGTACGTGCACGTGAATATCGCGCTTCTCATAAAAATCTTCATTAATGCGCAGCTTGTCGGTGCGGCTACGCACTACTGTCATTGCCGCTTGAATAGATTCTTGCATCACGTCACCGAGCGAACCGGTAAACGATAATTTACCTTTTCCTGGTACTGACGCTGTTTCTATCGTTAACAACTCTCCACCAACCGATGTCCAAGCTAAGCCTGTTACTAGTCCTACACGATTTTGATCATCAGCCTTGCCGTAATCAAATCGTTTAACGCCTAGAAAATCGGTTAGGTTGTCGTCATTTATCACAACTTTTTTCAATGACTTGTCGAGTAAAATGGCTTTAACCGCTTTGCGGCACAGTTTCGAAATTTCACGTTCTAGATTACGCACACCCGCTTCACGCGTGTAGTAACGAATAATGCCGATAATTGCACTATCATCTAGATCAACTTCTGATGCTTTTAATCCATTACGTTCCATCTGCTTAGTCACCAAATGGCGCTTAGCGATATTAAGCTTCTCATCTTCGGTATAACCAGAAAGACGAATAACTTCCATACGATCGAGCAACGGACCTGGAATATTCATACTGTTTGATGTTGCGACAAACATGACATCTGACAAATCGTAGTCAACTTCCAAGTAATGGTCATTGAAACTTGAGTTTTGCTCAGGATCTAGCACCTCTAATAACGCAGAAGCTGGATCGCCGCGCATATCGGACGCCATCTTATCGATTTCATCAAGTAAAAATAGTGGATTCTTAACACCAACTTTAGACAGTTTTTGAATCAATTTACCTGGTAATGAGCCGATGTAAGTGCGGCGATGGCCGCGAATTTCAGCTTCATCACGCACGCCACCTAGCGCCATACGAATATACTTACGCCCTGTAGATTTAGCGATTGACTGACCTAGCGACGTTTTACCAACACCCGGTGGTCCTACTAAACATAAAATAGGTCCTTTTAGGTTATTCACGCGATGTTGTACCGCCAAGTACTCCAATATGCGCTCTTTAACTTCTTCTAGACCATAGTGATCTTTCTCTAGCACCTCTTCGGCAAGCTTAAGGTTTTTCTTCAACTTGCTGCGTTTTTTCCAAGGTACACTGGTCATCCAGTCGATATAGCTGCGCACAACTGTTGCTTCAGCTGACATCGGCGACATCATCTTAAGTTTTTGTAGTTCAGCTAAGGTTTTTTCCTTAGCTTCTTTTGGCATTTGTGCCTCTTCAATTTTCTGCGTAATTTGCTCAACTTCATCAGGCACATCATCCATTTCGCCTAATTCTTTTTGAATCGCTTTCATTTGCTCGTTGAGGTAGTACTCGCGTTGGCTTTTTTCCATTTGCTTCTTAACACGGGTACGAATTTTCTTTTCAACTTGAAGCAGATCAATTTCGCCTTCCATTAGCGCCATTAAAAACTCTAAACGCTCAGCGATATTGTTTATTTCGAGCACCTTTTGCTTATCAAGCAGTTTAAGTGGCATATGCGCTGCCATGGTATCTGCAAGTTGCTCTGGGTCATCGATACC
Source organism: Thalassotalea agarivorans (assembly GCF_030295955.1). Classification (NCBI taxonomy): domain Bacteria; kingdom Pseudomonadati; phylum Pseudomonadota; class Gammaproteobacteria; order Alteromonadales; family Colwelliaceae; genus Thalassotalea; species Thalassotalea agarivorans. The sequence goes on along the minus strand of NZ_AP027363.1, from coordinate 1,105,440 downwards.
CGACACCGAAGTAAGCACTTCTGGTGGGATCTTTTTATTTAATTTAACGTAGCCTTCAAATTGTGAAATCGCGCTTCGCACAAGTACTTCATTGTCTTCAATGCCGGTTTTATCTGCAGCAAGGAAATCTACCGATGCGGTGAAGTAATTTTCTGTTTCGATAAACTCTGCGATAGTGGCGCGGCGGCTACCTTCAACTAGCACCTTTACAGTACCGTCAGGTAGCTTCAACATTTGTAATACGGTGGCGATAGTACCGATGTCATATAAATCGTTGGCAACAGGATCGTCAATTGACGCATCTTTTTGGGCAACAAGAAAAACCTGTTTATCGGTTTCCATCGCTATATCTAAACACTTGATCGACTTTTCTCGGCCAACAAACAATGGAATAACCATTTGGGGATAAACGACAACGTCGCGTAGGGCTAAAACCGGAATTTCTGTGATACCAGATACTTGTTCAGACATTCAATTCGCTCTCAGATATGTGTAATAGTAAGCAAAACGCGCTTATGGCATGCTTTGATCACAACATTTTATGGGTGTTAAAAAAGTATATGGGGATAACAGTCTTGCTTTCAATATCAGAATAAAAAAAAGAGCCTTTTAGGCTCTTTTTTGTTCATTCTTTAACCAAATCTAGCATTATGCATCAGATGCGGCTTGATCTTTTGGTGATTCGTAAATCACGATTGGCTTAGATTCACCTTTGATTACGGTTTCGTCGATAACAACTTTCGCTACGTTTTCCATCGACGGAAGCTCATACATAGTGTCTAGTAGAACAGCTTCAACAATTGAACGCAGTCCACGAGCACCTGTTTTTCTATCCATCGCTTTTTGGGCAATAGCAACAAGCGCGTCTTCTCTAAACTCTAGTTCAACATCTTCCATATCGAAGAGCGCAGAAAACTGCTTAGTTAACGCATTCTTAGGTTCTTGAAGTATTTGAATCAGTGCATCAGCATCGAGTTCGCCCAAGGTTGCAACCACAGGTAGACGACCAATAAATTCAGGAATAAGGCCATACTTAACCAAATCTTCCGGTTCTACCTCTTGGAAGCGTTCAGTGAGTGACTTACCACTGTCGCTGCTGCGAACTTCTGCACCAAAACCGATACCAGTACCGGTTAAACCGCGCTGTTCGATGACTTTGTCTAAGCCGGCAAATGCACCGCCACAAATAAATAGTATTTTAGACGTATCAACTTGCAAGAATTCTTGCTGCGGGTGCTTGCGTCCACCTTGAGGTGGTACTGAAGCAACCGTACCTTCAATCAGTTTCAACAAGGCTTGCTGAACACCTTCACCCGATACATCACGCGTAATTGATGGGTTGTCAGACTTACGAGATATCTTGTCGATTTCGTCAACGTATACAATACCGCGCTGCGCTTTTTCAACGTCGTAATCACATTTTTGCAGTAGTTTTTGAATAATGTTTTCAACATCTTCACCGACATAACCTGCTTCTGTTAACGTAGTAGCATCTGCCATAGTAAAAGGCACATCAAGCATACGTGCTAACGTTTCAGCTAGTAATGTTTTACCACTACCTGTAGGGCCAATAAGCAGAATATTACTCTTACCTAGTTCGACACCATTGTGAGAATCGCCTTTTCTTAGACGTTTGTAGTGATTATATACCGCTACAGACAACACCTTCTTCGCATAATCTTGACCGATTACGTAGTCGTCTAAGTTTTCTCTAATTTCAATAGGTGTTGGCAGGCTATCAGAATCCTGCTTTGGAGAAATCTCTTTTATTTCTTCCCGTATAATATCGTTACATAAGTCAACACACTCATCACAAATGAACACTGAAGGTCCTGCAATAAGTTTTCTTACTTCGTGTTGGCTTTTACCGCAAAAAGAGCAGTAAAGTAACTTGCCATTTTCACCGTCACCTTTTTTAATATCGGTCATACGGTACCTCTAATTGTTGTAATCTAGCTATAGTTAAGTATTTCACAATTCTCAAAGATAACAATAGTAAACTGTTACCCCTTTGTTAGATTCGCTTAACCGTCATTCCTTTGTTCTAAAATGGCATCAACTAAGCCATATTCAACAGCGTCTTCAGCAGTAAGGAAGTTGTCACGATCAGTATCTTGAGCAACCTGTTCATAGGGTTTGCCAGTATGATCAGCCATTAAACGATTCATCTTCTCTTTAATAGACAGAATTTCTTTCGCATGAATTTCAAAGTCTGACGCTTGACCTTGGAAGCCACCTAACGGTTGATGAATCATCACACGTGCATTAGGCAAACAATAACGCTTACCTTTCTCTCCACCTGACAATAAGAAAGCACCCATGCTCGCAGCTTGCCCGATACAAACAGTACTGACATTTGGACGAATAAATTTCATCGTGTCATAAATTGCCATACCGGCTGTTACCGAACCACCAGGAGAATTAATGTAAAGGTAGATGTCTTTTTCAGGGTTTTCTGATTCCAAAAACAACAACTGCGCAACGATTAAGTTGGCCATATGGTCTTCGACTTGACCACATAGAAAGATAACACGCTCTTTTAGTAGGCGTGAGTATATATCGTACGAACGTTCGCCTTTAGCTGTTTGCTCAACAACCATAGGTACAAGTGCACTTTCAGTTACGCTGGTTATATCCAAGTTTTTTTGTGATGTAATCAAAAGGTGTATCCTTAACTAGTGTCTGTTGGCCGAAATGTAAAATGGCTCATATGTTTCCATAAGAGCCATTTAATCTATTGCTAAAGCTATTGTCAATCGAAAGCTATAAAGGTTTACAACATTCGAACAATATATGAACCACTGCAGTAGCTATCCGCATTAGATTTTGTTTTTCGCCCTAAAATAAAAAACGGCAATGGTTGTTTTAACCATTGCCGTTTCAAATCTGTTCATTTACGCAATACCTAATGTAAGGTATCGAGTAGACGCAACCCGATATTATTTACCTTCAGGGTTCATGATGTCTTTGAAGCTTGCCTTCTTAGACTTCACTTTTGCGCCTTCAAGTAAGAAGTCTACCGCTTGCTCTTCTAACGCAACGTTTTGCATTTGTTGCTTAAGCTCAGGGTTTGAGTTGTAGTACTCAATAACTTCTGTTGGGTCTTCGTATGCTGATGCTGCTGAAGCAATTAGCTCTTCAACTTTCGCATCATCAACTTTCAACTCGTTCACTTTGATTACTTCACCTAGAAGTAAGCCAATTTTAACGCGACGCTCTGCTTGTTCAGTGAACATTTCTGCAGGAAGCTCTGGCAAGTTTTTAGGGTCCATTTGACCGCCAAAACGTTGTAAAGCCTGTTGACGTAATACGTCAACTTCTTGTGCAACTAATGCTGAAGGTAAATCAACATCGTTAGTTTCTAGTAAACCATTGATCACTTGCTCTTTAACTTTTGCTTTAACAGCATTCGTTAATTCACGTGTCATGTTGTTAGTTACTTCTTCACGAAGTGCTTCAATACCACCTTCTTCGATACCGAATAGTTTAGCAAAATCTTCGTCAACGTCTGGTAATACAGGACCTTCAGTCTTGTTTACTTTAATGTCGAACTCTGCGTCTTTACCTTTTAGGTTTTCTGCGTGGTAGTCTTCAGGGAAAGTAACAGTGATTGTTTTCTCTTCACCTACTTTCATGCCTGTGATTTCTTTTTCAAAACCAGGGATCATGCGACCAGAACCAAGTTCTAATTCAAAGTTTTCAGCTTTACCGCCTTCAAACTCTTCACCGTCAACACGACCTAAGAAATCGATAGTTAACTTGTCGCCTTTCTTAGTCTTACGCTTGTTTTCTTTCCAAGTACCGTGTTGCTTTTGAAGCGTAACAAACATCTCATCGATGTCTTTTTCTGTTACTTCTACGTTAGGCTGTTCAACTTTGATTTTATCTAAGTCTTTAAGCGCAACTTCTGGGTATACTTCAAATGTCGCTTCGAATGTTAATTCTGCAGCACCTGCTTCGCTCTTCTCAGCGAACTGTGGACGACCCGCTGGGTTCAACTTCTCTTGCATAATCGCTTCAACGAAGTTGCGTTGCATTAAGTCACCAGACACTTCTTGACGAACTGCGTTACCGTAACGCTTTTCGATTACTGATGGTGGCACTTTACCCGGGCGGAAACCATTGATACGTTGTGTCTTTGCTAATTGACGAAGACGGTTTTTAACTTCAACATTTACCGCGTCAGCTGGAACTGTAATCGTTAAACGACGCTCCAAACCTTGTGTAGTCTCTACAGAAACTTGCATGTATATACCTCAAATTTCGCGTTTTATTTTACGCTTTCAATAACCATCTGTTTATAGAGCCGCTACTAAAGCTTGCTCAAGCCCTTATGACACCTGCCGAAGAGCCGGGTAAACCCACATAAAAGATGTTCAGATTAAATTTTGTGACGCGGAATTATAGTACCGTCAAATACAAAAATCTATGGTTTTTATCAAGTAAAATAAAAACCCATGGAAATACAGGTAAATAGCGAGGAATTAAAGCGTATGTAACCGTTCATATTAAGCAATATTCAGCATACATCGCTATATGTTTGTAGTTAATTGCTAGGAGGTAGTTCTCGTCCAAACAAGAAAAGTATTAATCCACAACAGATAGAACCAATTATAAGAAATATGAATGTATTATCTGAATTAGCTATCCAAGTGTTTGTCATTGAGTTTAACCACGCTATTCCCAAGATAGAAAAGGAAATATATGTGATTAAAAATATACCAGCCAATAAATACTCTAGAAATAATTTTCCCTTTGTTTTGGAACGTAAAATCGAATGACACTTCGCCAAAAAAGAACAAACAACAAGGTAAATTACTAATCCAAGGGTAAATTCTAAAATAGTTTTTTCCTCTCAATTCAACGATATCGACAGAATTCTGTAGAACGACTAAAGCAGCATACAGCAGATAGCTTTAAAGTAAATAAGTGTTGAAAAAGACGTTGAGGAACGAAATTTGAAAGTGGTCGGTGATGCAGGATTTGAACCTGCGACCCCTTGGACCCAAACCAAGTGCGCTACCAAGCTGCGCTAATCACCGACTATAAAGAAAAGTGGGGTGGCATATGGGACTTGAACCCACGACAACCGGAATCACAATCCGGGGCTCTACCAACTGAGCTAATGCCACCACTGTATGGCACGCCCTGCAGGATTTGAACCTGCGACCCACGGCTTAGAAGGCCGTTGCTCTATCCAGCTGAGCTAAGGGCGCATGACCTACAGACACGTTTTCGTATCATGCACACTCTCTCGAAGAGAAAGTGGTCGGTGATGTAGGATTTGAACCTACGACCCCTTGGACCCAAACCAAGTGCGCTACCAAGCTGCGCTAATCACCGACTGATATGCGTTAAAAGCATGTCGCTTTCAACGGGTGCGGATATTACCGAGTTGCTTTGAACTCGTCAAACATTTTTTGTAAAAAATTCACTGTTCGAACACTTTTAAATCAATTAGCCAATTTATTACGCAACTTTTTCTATCCACTCATTAAAAGTAGCCTAATTCAGCTCGTTTTGGCGGATAAAGTAATCCCTCTTTAAAAGCATAATGTATACAATGCGATTGCTGCTCAATTGACAACAAATAAGCTATACATTTTTAGTCTATTTGTGCGAAAATAGCGCCGCATAAATAACCGCTAACCTGTAGTAATTAGATAACCGACATGTCTGCAACACTTATTGACGGCAAGGATATTGCCAAACAACTTAGAACTTCTGTAAAACAACGCGTTGAGCAGCGCTTAGACAAAGGCTTAAGAGCGCCTGGTTTAGCTGTGATCCTTGTAGGCCAAGATCCTGCATCACAAGTCTACGTGGGCAGTAAGCGTAAGGCGTGTGAAGAAGTAGGTTTTGTTTCTAAATCATATGATCTGCCAGCACAAACAAGCGAAACAGAATTGCTTGACCTAATTACTCAACTTAATAATGACAGCGAAATCGACGGCATCTTGGTGCAACTACCTTTACCTGAGGGCTTAGACGCTAACTTAGTGATTGAACACATTGACCCAAAGAAAGACGTTGATGGATTTCATCCTGCAAACGTTGGCAAGCTCGCATTAAGACAACCTGGCCTGCGCCCATGTACACCAAAGGGCATCATGACTCTTATCGAGTCAACAGGTGTTAAAACTCATGGTTTAGACGCACTGGTTATTGGCGCATCGAATATTGTCGGTCGTCCAATGACACTCGAATTACTGCTAGCTGGATGTACGACGACGACAACGCATCGCTTCACTCAAGATTTAGAAACTAAAGTACGCAATGCCGATCTAGTCGTTGTTGCTGTAGGCAAACCAGGTTTTATCCCAGGCGATTGGATTAAACAAGGCGCTATTGTGATTGATGTTGGTATCAACCGTTTAGACAATGGCAAATTGGTAGGTGACGTCGAATTTGATGTAGCTAAAGATAAAGCAGCCTTCATAACGCCGGTCCCTGGTGGTGTTGGCCCGATGACAGTAGCTAGCCTTATTGAAAACACATTAATCGCATGTGAAGAGTTTAATGCATAGCAGAAATGTTATTTAGCTGCGTGCTTCGGGCGACGTGAAGTAGAAAAATGACGGCTCGATGTGTATCAGTATACAAAAATAAAAAAGGCGCTTTTAGCGCCTTTTTTGTTGTTGAAATTCTAATTATCTCGTTGAATTAGGCTTTTCGCCACGTGGTTTTACCGGCACTATCTTCTAACACAATATTCATCGCTTTTAACTTATCCCGTGCTTCGTCGGCTAGCGCCCAATTTTTATCAGCTCGTGCCTGATTGCGTTGCGCTATTAAGGCTTCAATTACGGCAACTTCATCTTCATCACCACCACCTTGTAAAAACGCTTCTGGTGATTGCTGTAAAATACCTAGCAAACCACCTAAAGTTTTCAACGTGCCAGCTAAGGTAATAGCGTCTTGTTGATTATCGCTTTGCTTCGCTACGTTAAGCTCTTTTGCCAATTCAAACAGCACTGCTAGTGCTTCTGGTGTATTGAAGTCGTCATCCATTGCCTGACAAAACTTCTCAGCTGCCGGATGTGTCTTGTCCAACACAAAATCTGCAGGCACGTCCACGTCGCGCAGCGCCGTATAGATACGCTCTACGCTTGCACGCGCTTGGTCTAAGTTGTCTGTCGAATAGTTTAATTGGCTTCTGTAGTGGCCCGACGTTAAAAAGAATCGAGTCGTTTCCGCGTCATATTTTTCAAGGACTTCACGTATGGTAAAAAAGTTACCTAGCGATTTAGACATCTTTTCTTGGTCGACTTGTACCATGCCTGTGTGAATCCAATAATTCACATAAGGGGTATCAAGTGCGCAACAGCTTTGCGCGATTTCATTTTCATGATGAGGGAACGACAAGTCGCTACCACCGCCATGAATATCAAAATGGGCACCAAGCTCTTTAGCATTCATTGCTGAACATTCAATATGCCAACCAGGGCGCCCTTCGCCCCACGGTGAAGACCAACTTGGTTCACCCGGTTTGGCCATTTTCCACAGCACAAAATCTAGCGGGTTACGTTTAGATTCGTCCACTTCAACACGTGAACCTGCTTGTAACTGTTCTAGATTCTGACCACTTAATTGCCCGTACTGTTCAAAGCTTGAAACATCAAACAATACATCACCACTGGTTGCCACATAAGCATTACCTTTTGCCACAAGTTGTTCAATCATATCGATAATTTCTTGCATGTGTGTGGTTACACGCGGTTCAATATCCGGGCGAAGTAAATTAAGCGCATCGAAATCTTTATACATTTCGTCGATATTACGATCTACTAAACCTAACCAGTCTTCGTTATTTTCGGCTGCGCGATTAATGATTTTATCTTCCACATCGGTGACATTACGCACGTAGTTAACATCCAATCCTGTAAATCGCATGTAGCGAACGATATTATCAAAACCAATGTAAGTGCGAGCATGGCCAATGTGACACAGGTCATACACTGTAACACCGCAAACATATAAACCGACCTTGCCAGGTACTAGTGGTTTAAAAGTCTCTTTTTGACGGGTTAAGGTATTGTAAATCTGAAGCATAAGCCTTTTTTAATCCTGTGTTTTATCTATGCCATTGGGCGGTTTAAAAAAATCGCGGCAATTGTACCCTATACCACTTTCAACTTCATTAGATTTATTCTCTCGCTCTGTTGATATACAATTGCGCTAATTCAACGATACAAGAGTATTCTCATGATTTTATTAAAAACAAACTTGGGCGAAATTAAAATTGCCTTGGACTTTGACAACGCGCCAGAAACCGCTAAAAACTTTCAACAATATGTAGAAGAAGGCTTCTACAATGGCGTTATTTTTCATCGCGTTATTAAAGGCTTCATGGCGCAAGGCGGTGGCATGGAATCAGGCATGGTAGAAAAGCAAACACGTGCGCCAATTAAAAATGAAGCGAATAACGGTTTAACCAATAAGCGTGGCACATTAGCGATGGCACGTACGCAAGACCCTCACTCTGCATCAGCGCAGTTTTTTATTAACCTAGTTGATAATGATTTCCTAAACTTCCAAAGTGAAACTATGCATGGTTGGGGCTACTGTGTATTTGGTGAGGTTGTTGAAGGTATGGACATCGTAGACAAAATGACCTTAGTAGAAACAGGTAATTACAGTTTCCACCAAGATGTACCTAAAGAAGAAATCGTAATTGAATCTGCAACGGTTGTAGCATAATTAATGACGTCAAAGCAGCCACTTACCTACTTTATTGCTGATTTGCACTTAGTGGAGAGCAGAACGGACATCACCGACTGCTTTCTCGCGTTTTTGCAGACAGAAGCAACGAAGGCGCAAACACTATACATACTAGGCGACTTGTTCGAGTACTGGATAGGTGACGACAACGATACCGCATTTAATCGCAAGATAGCGACAGCATTAAAAACATTATCGGATACCGGCACAGCCATATACTTTATTCAAGGTAATCGCGACTTTGCGATTGGCAAGGACTATTGTAAACAGGCTGGTATGACCTTACTCGACGATGTTGAATTAATCGACCTGTATGGTCAGCAGGCGGTGATATTGCATGGCGATACCTTGTGTACACGTGATGTTGAGTATCAAAAGTTTCGTAAAAAGTCTCGCACTTGGTGGTGGCAAGGCATCATGCGCGCGTTACCTTTATTCGTGCGTCGCAATATGGCTGAAAATTATCGCAAGAAAAGTGCCGCTGCAACGGCAATGAAAGCTCAAGAGATTATGGATGTAACACCGAGCGAAGTCATAGAAACGCTCGAAGCATATCATTGCCAACTCATGATTCATGGTCACACCCATAGGCCTTATCGCCATAAAATTGAAGCAAATGGACAGCCAGCGGAGCGCATTGTACTGGGTGATTGGTACGATCAAGGTGCTTGGTTAAAAGTAACCCCTGACAGTATGGAATTGCTGAACCAGCCTTTTAAAGGCTAGTAAAAGTAAAAAGTTAAAATACAAGTATAAAAAAAGAGTGACGAGTCACTCTTTTTTTATTTTGAAATGCCTAACTATTGCTTTCAAATTAGCTTGGTGCGGCGAGCTATGTGCTTCGAGTTATTCAGTTGAAGCCTCCTAGCCCACAGCTTGCAGCTCGTAGCCCGTAGCCCGTAGCCCGTAGCCCGTAGCCCGTAGCCCGTAGCCCGTAGCCCGTAGCCCGTAGCCCGTAGCCCGTAGCCCAAGTATTATCCTAACCCGCTTTAACCGACTCAACCCATTGGTCAACGCGCAATGTTAATACATCGAGTGATACCGCACCACCACCTAAAACAACATCGTGGAAGCCTTTAATATCAAACTTGTCGCCAAGCGCCTGTTTTGCATTCGCTCGAAGTTCTAATATTTTCAACATACCAATTTTGTATGCTGTTGCTTGGCCTGGCCAAACAATATAACGACGCACTTCTTGCTTAATTGCGCCAGCAGAAATAGGTGTGTTTTCAGTAAAGTAATCGATACCATCTTGTTCCGTCCAGCCTTTTGAGTGCAGACCAGTATCTACAACTAAACGAACAGCACGCCACATTTCATTAACTAAGCGACCGAAATCCGAATAAGGGTTTTTATACTGACCCATTTCTTTGGCTAAAAGCTCGGCATATAGTCCCCACCCTTCAGAATAAACGGTAAAGCCAAGTTGCGTTCTAAACTTAGGTACAGAGGTTAATTCCTGTGCAATCGAAATCTGCATATGGTGGCCTGGGTTACCTTCATGATAAGCGACACCCTCCATTTCATTTTTCGGCATCGCATTCATATCAAGTAAATGAGCATAATAGACACCCGGGCGCGTTCCGTCTGGGCTTCCTGGAAAATAATGCTGAGGTGCACCGGCAACCTCTCTAAACGATTCTACACGCTTAACCACGAGTGGCGCTTTCGGCAAAATGCCAAAGTAGTCTGGCAACTTTTGGTTAATCTCATCGAGAAAGGCTTCGGTATCTGTAATATACGCCTGACGGCCTTCATCTGTATTTGGGTAGAAGAACTGTTTGTCTGTTTTTACAAACTTAAAGAAGGCTTGTAAGTCACCTTCAAAACCTACCGAATCTTTAATAGCGATCATTTCTGCTTTGATTCGGGCAACTTCATCTAAACCTATTTGATGAATTTGATCAGCGGTTAATTCTGTTGTCGTGTTCGCTTTTAAACGGTAGTTATAATATTCAACACCACCTTTTTGTTTACCTACACCTGTTGCAATTTCATCGGTATTTTTAATATCTTCTTTGAACCAAGTGACAAGTTCACCATAGGCAGGTGCTATGTTCTCTAGTAAGGCGGTTCTATTTTGTTCAAGCAATGTATTAGCTTCTTCAGGCGTGATTTTTTCAGCTTTCACTAAAGCATCCACTTTAGCTTTTGCATCAGCACGAAGTGGAGATACGGTGTTACTCTTATCAAATGGTGCGCCTGTAATCACATTTAGCGATTGTTCTATAACACCTTCGTAAGCAAACTTAGGCGGACGAACACCTCCTGCCGCGTTATCTTTTGCAATAGCAAGTAAGTCATTAATTGCTTTTCCAATACCAGATAAACGAGCGTTGTAAGCAACCATATCCTCTTTGCTATCTACTTTGTGGAAATTGATCATAAAGCTTGGTAGAAAAGCTTGCGTACCATTCATCTGAGTAAACACATACTCATGGCTTCTATATTTTGAGGCTTCTAGGTCACGTTGATAAGTATACTTCCACAAATCATATGAAATCTTGCCATCGGCTGATAACTTGTCGTAGTCAAACGAAGCTTCCATTTCCTCAACCGACGCTTTGCGCCACGCCAAGTCTTTGTCTGCTTGCTGATAACTAAAGTCATTAAATTGATCGTATTTATCTTTGCGGCCCAAAAATGTCATCATCAATGGGCTACTTTGCAGCTGTTCTTCATATTTAACGTCGAACCATGCATTTAAACGGCTTGTTTCTGCTTGTATTTCAGCTTGATCTACGACAGCAGCAGGTTTACTGTCATTTGCTGACTGGCAAGCGACTAGCAATGAGGTTGCTAAGGCGGCAACTAGTAAAGATTTTTTCATGTTAAATCCTTGATTCGTTTTTATAAAAATAATTTTGACCTTAAAAAGCTAAGCACTTTTTAGGAAAAAGTAAAACAAATCAAGAAAACAGTGACAGATTATTGAGGTAAACCTGAGTGGAATTTAAAATCGCTGTCTGGCGAACTAATCAATTCGGCTTCTAATTTTCCGAAAAATTCTACACGTGGCGTAATATCCTCTGGCGATATTTGCTGTGCTAATGACAAGTAATCTTGATAATGACGAGCTTCGCTGCGCAATAACGAAACATAAAAGCTATTAAGTTCGTCGTCTAGATGCGGTGCTAATTTAGCAAAACGTTCACAAGAGCGCGCTTCAATGTAAGCACCAATGATCAGCTTATCGACAAGTGTGTATGGTTCATAGCTGGTGACCTTAGAAATCATTCCTTTAGCATATCTGCTTGGCGTAATGCTTTCATAGCTAATGCCCCGTTGATGCATAATTTCTAGCACTTGATAGAAATGATGTAATTCTTCTTTAATCAACAACACCATTTTATCGATCAGCTCTTGACCATACGCTGATGTCGATTTCGGCAGTATCTGTTTCGACAGTTTATTTTTGCTTGCTAGATCTTCGATACTGCCCTGCTTACGATAAATAAACGCTTCATATGGGGCAAGCCAAGCAAGCAATGCCTCGCCACTGTCTTTATCTACTGCATACTTACGAATCAAATACATCGCAGTTTGTGCCGCCTTAAGTTCACATATCATATGGTCAGTTAGCAACAGCTGAAGCTGCTCGGGCTGTTTCGCTTTTTCTATCCATTTTTCAGGCGTTTCACACAACAGAAAAGATTTAATCGGTGCAAGTAAGTCGTCGTACATATGAGATGCAAATATGCTAGTAAAAATCACGCCTATTTTAATCTGTCCAGCAAGTTGCAACAAGTATTGTTGCTCAGCAATCCTAGCAATTGCAGAGATTAAAAATGATTAACACAATTTTGTGCAAGTAAAAGAATCCTTTGACTCTGCTAGATCAGTGGCCGTAGCAAACTAAGGTTTGACTGCGGCCTTTTTCTTTTTTCGTTTAATCGAGTTTTTCGATTAGCGTGATTGGCTATTCCCATTTTTAAATGCTCACTTTGTTGTCTATAACTAACTTATCAAATGCCAACACCTTATCGAATGAGGAAAACCTATGACAACAGAAAACGCAGGCGGAAAGTGCCCTTTTATGCATGGCAGTGTGACCACAAAAGCCAAAACGGGCACCACCAACAATGATTGGTGGCCAAATCAACTTAATATCAAAATTCTCCATCAGAACGATACAAAATCTAAACCTGCGCACGTAACAACAGATTATGCTGCTGCATTTGCCTCACTAGATATTAAACAAGTAAAAGCCGATATCGAGCATGTACTAAAAGATTCAAAATCATGGTGGCCGGCAGATTATGGCCATTATGGTCCCTTTATGATTCGTATGGCATGGCATGCTGCAGGCACGTATAGAGCGTCAGATGGTCGTGGTGGCGCCAATACCGGCAGTCAGCGCTTTGCGCCGCTAAACAGTTGGCCAGATAATGGCAATTTAGACAAAGCCAGACGATTGCTTTGGCCTATCAAACAAAAATACGGTGACAACTTATCTTGGGCTGATTTATTAATTTTAACCGGCAATGTTGCAATAGAATCTATGGGTCTTAAAACATTTGGTTTTAGTGGTGGTCGTGAAGATGTGTGGGAGCCACAAGAAGACGTTTATTGGGGCGCAGAAACCGAGTGGCTAACAAGTAAACGTTACTCAGGAGAGCGAGATTTAGAAAACCCGCTAGCTGCGGTTGAAATGGGGCTGATTTATGTTAACCCAGAAGGGCCAGATGGAACGCCTGATCCAGTAGCCTCTGGACAAGATATACGCGATACCTTTGCTCGCATGGGTATGAACGATTACGAAACTGTTGCACTAACAGCAGGTGGGCATACCTTCGGTAAAGCACATGGCGCTGGCGACGCGGCCCATGTTGGTCCTGAACCTGAGGCAGCGCCAATGGAAGCAATGGGGCTAGGTTGGTTAAGTACTCACGCCAGCGGCAAGGGAAGCGATACCATCACCAGTGGCATAGAAGGTGCTTGGACCCCTACCCCAACGCAATGGGATAACAATTATTTCAATGTATTGTTTGGCTATAGATGGTGGTTAACTAAAAGCCCTGCGGGCGCTTATCAATGGGCGGCTGTCGATTTATCAGACGATGATCACGCACCTGATGCCGAAGATGCAAACAAAAAAGTTGGTTTGATGATGACAACGGCAGATATGGCAATGATTGAAGACCCTGCCTATCGCAAGGTTTCAGAGCATTTTCATCAAAACCCCGACGAGTTTGGTGATGCCTTTGCGCGCGCTTGGTTCAAACTTACTCACAGAGATATGGGGCCTAAGTCTCGTTATGTCGGTAGTGAAGTACCTTCTGAAGATTTGCTGTGGCAAGACCCTTTACCAGATGCAGGAAAGCCACTGTCAGATGCAGACATTGCGGCATTAAAACAGCTCATTTTAGACAGTGAAATAACTGCCAATGACGCTATTTTTACCGCATGGGCGAGCGCATCTACCTATAGAGGTTCAGATTATCGTGGCGGAGCAAATGGAGCGCGGATTCAGCTTGCGCCGCAAAACCAGTGGCAAGCCAATGATCCTGAGCGTATTGAACAAGTCATAAGTACACTAAAAACTATTCAACAAAACTCTGGTATTGAGGTGAGCTTAGCTGACTTAGTTGTACTAGCTGGAACTGCAGCGATAGAGTCAGCAGCATCTTCTGGTGGCTTTAATGTCGATGTTCCATTTACTTCAGGTCGAGTTGATGCCAGCCAAGAGCAAACTGATGAAGAGGGTTTTGCGGTGCTAGAACCTATCGCAGATGGCTTTAGAAACTTTGTAAAAAATGGCGTTAATGCACCTGCAGAAGAACTGCTGATTGATAAAGCGCAGTTGCTTGGTTTAACAGCGCCTGAGATGACAGCGCTCGTGGGTGGGTTGCGTGTGTTGAATGCTAACCATAGTGGCTCGCAACAAGGTGTCTTTACTAGCCAACCCGGTGTGTTAAGCACAGACTTTTTTACCAATGTGCTTGATATGAATATTAAGTGGGCACCTGTTGATGCCAGCGCTGCAAGTTTTGTTGGAACGGACCTGACTAGCGGCGCAGAAAAATGGACAGCTTCTCGAGTAGATCTTGTCTTTGGCGCAAATTCGCAGCTGCGTGGCATAGCCGAGTACTATGCAAGCGCCGGAAATGAGCAAGCTTTCGTTAATGATTTTGTTAACGCATGGGCTAAGGTCATGAATGCAGATAGGTTCGACCTATCTGCGTAGTATTATTGGAATGCTAACAAGCTGAAATCAAGCTTAACCCGATCAGTTAAGCTTGTATTGTCCCGTTATTAAGGCATTATCTAATTAAAACATGTCGGGCTGCCGACAGCAGGTCCAGGGGTATTGCGCGATACCCCTAGGACATACCCCCGCGTCACCTGGAGTTTTGTACTCAAAAAATTTTGGTCATTTGTTGTCGACGTAACGCCTCAAGAGCACGTCCTTGTGCTCCTCGCCTTGGCTTCATCCATGAAGCCTGTATACGTGAACAACTTCTAAATTTTCTGTAAAACTCAAAGGTGAGTTGGTGTTGAATTTGAGGCTCGCTATCTAATTACTGAATTGATAAATACGAATTTGAAGATTAAAGCTAGAATACAATTTGTCTGTCATCAGCTAAATGACCTATACATGAACTTAGACTGGCGTTTTTTATGCAACCTTAATTCGTACGACTTTCATCACCTCAATTGAAAAACCGGCGACCTGCTCTTCGTCTGGATAATAACTTAAGTTAACTCGCTGACCATTCAAAGATCGATACAATTGTTTACGTTTATACTTAAAAGGTACATCAACGTCCTCGATCATAACCGTATTCAAAAACCAATCATCCTCTTCACGTTGCACATGAGACACCACTTTTACATTATCCGTTTGAATTAAATTGGTGTGTTTCTTTAATAGTTTTTCTCGCTGAGTTGGCATAGCAATCTACTGTTAATATTGACGATAACAGTATAAGGAATAAATACTTTTTAGTCGCGCACTTGCTAAAAACAAAATAGAGAACACCCTTTAAAAACATCATTTATATTTATTTTGGTTATAACAATATTCAATTTGATTTTATTTTTGTATAAATACCAATCAGTTCTTGACTAATTTTCGATCAGACCTCATAAATAGGTTAACAGGATAAGAATAAAATAAACGACCTGTTAAAAATCTATAACTAAAGTCATTACGTATAAAGAAGTAATGAATCGGGGACAGCATGAGGAAGACGTTATGATCTTAGACCATATTTGGGGTTTATACGCTCACCCAAGACAAGAGTGGGAAACAATTGAAAAACGCCACGAGAGCATGATGTACAGCTTAGTACACATACTTGTTGTTGCATTAATTCCCGCTATCTGCAGTTATTTTGCTGCTGCTCATATTGGGTGGACAGTGGGCGCTGGAGACCCGATAAAATTAACAGAGCAAAGTGCATTAATGATGTCGGTAACAATGTACGCAGGTTCTGTGATGGGAGTGTTCGCGTTAGCTTATTTAATCAAATGGATGGGTGAAACATTTGATGCTGCGCCAGATATGAGCCAAGCATTAGAGCTTGCTGCTTATACAGCAACACCACTGTTAATGGTTGGTATAGCAACGCTATATCCTGTGTTATGGTTCGTCACATTAGCATTAATGTTGGCAATCGCATACTCAGTGTACCTGCTATATTCGGGTGTGCCGATTATGATGCGCATACCAAGCGAGAAAGGCTTTATCTACGCGAGTTCGGTTGTAACCGTTGGACTTGTTGTTTTGGTCGGCATGTTAGCGACAGCCGCTGTGCTTTACAGCATGGGCTTTGTCGGTGAATATGTGCACTAGACTATTAAGGCAATAAAAAAAGCGCTTTGAAAGCGCTTTTTTTGTGGGTGTCGTATAGCTGTTGCTATAGAGAAAAACCTAGCTCGCACCTTCATTATGCAAATCAAGGATAGAGTCAGCGTTTTTATCTGACGTCTCTTTCACTTCGTTATTACGCGCAGCATCAAGCTTTTCTAGGTAACCTTGATCTATATCGTTAGTTAAATATTCGCCGTCAAATACTGACGTTTCAAATTGCGTAATTTCTGGGTTGTGCATACCAACCGCTTTAATCAAATCATCTTTAGTTTGGAAAATAAGTTTGTCAGCACCAATTTGCTCACAAATATCTTCCACTTCACGACCATGAGCAATTAACTCGTTCGCACTTGGCATATCAATACCATAGACATTAGGGAAGCGAACTTCAGGCGCTGCAGAAGCAAAATAAACTTTCTTTGCACCTGCTGCACGAGCCATTTCAATAATTTGTTCTGACGTAGTACCACGCACAATAGAGTCATCTACTAGCAAAACGTTCTTGTCTTTAAATTCTGTACCAATTGCATTTAGCTTGCGTCGCACAGACTTCTTACGCATTTCTTGGCCAGGCATGATAAATGTACGACCAATATAACGGTTTTTAACAAAACCTTGTCGGTATGGTACTTCCAATTGCTGAGCTATACGCAGTGCAATATCGTTAGATGTTTCAGGGATAGGGATAACAACATCGATATCTAAATCATCCCATACTTGCGCAATGCGTTGACCAAGCTTTCTGCCCATTTCTACGCGTGACGCGTAAACAGACATTTTGTCGATGGTTGAGTCTGGGCGAGCAAAATAAACAAACTCAAAGATACAAGGACTGTAATTTGGTGCTTTAGCACATTGTTTGCTGTGTAATTGTCCGTCTTCCGAAAAATAAATCGCTTCACCCGGTGCTACATCGCGTACAAACTCAAAATCACAGGCATCAAGTGCTACTGATTCAGACGCAACCATATATTCAGTGCCTGTTTCAGTTTCACGCTTACCAAAAACCATTGGGCGGATACCGTTTGGATCACGAAATGCCAACATACCATGACCGATAATCAATGCTACTGTCGCATATGCACCTCTGACGCGCTCGTGAACATTAGCAACAGCGGTAAAAATTTCATCCGGAGTAAGTGAAATACCACCAGCTTCTTGTAGCTCGTGACCTAGTATATTAAGCAGTAATTCTGAGTCAGACGTGGTATTTACGTGACGGCGCGCTGTTTTGAATAACCAATCTTTTAACTCATCGGCATTTGTTAAATTACCATTGTGAGCAAGTGAAATACCAAACGGTGAATTCACATAAAAAGGTTGAGCTTCTGAAGAGCTTGAACTACCTGCAGTAGGATAGCGAATATGGCCAATACCGATATCGCCTTGTAGTCTATGCATATGGCGAGTATGAAAAACATCTTTCACTAGGCCATTAGCCTTGCGAAGTCTAAAGGTGTTATCAGAAATGGTAACAATACCTGCTGCATCTTGGCCTCTGTGCTGCAATACAGTTAGGGCGTCATAAATTGATTGCCCTACAGGTGATTTACCTACAATACCTACGATACCACACATTTGGTTTTACTCCGTCTTTAAAGATCAGTTAAGAAAGCTAGAGCTTTCTTTTAAATAGTCAAAAAACCACTCAATCACTAATTTAAACTCAGGAATTAATCGAGAATCTTGCCACCAATCTGCATCCGATGCAGGGGTGAAAGAGTCCATAAAAAATAAGATGGCACTAGCAACAAGTACACCACGAAGCGCACCAAAACATAAACCAAGTACTCTATCAGTACCTGACAATCCTGTTTTAGTAACGAGCTGTCCAATGACGTAGTTTGCGAGTGCGCCGACGATTAATGTCGAGATAAATAGAATGGCGATTGCAGCGGCGTTTCTGACAAGTTCGTCAGAAATATTTGTGAGCAGTGAGGCGAGATTTGGATAAAATGTACTGGCGACAAAAAACGCACTGATCCAAACTACCAAAGAAACAGCTTCTTTGACAAATCCTCTGACCAGGCTAATTAATGTTGATATGCCAATAATTGCGATAATGGCATAATCGATCCAAATCATAAACTAGTGTTCTCACCGATTAGTCGCGCGCATTCTACCAGAGGCAGAGCAATATGCCTAATTATTTGTCGGAGAAAATCGCGCGATTCGCCCTTTTAAAGAAAATTCTTTTTCCAATTTAGGTAACTGCTTTTCCAACTTACTCTGAATAAGCTCTGGACCAATAAAGACTTTTGTTAATTCGCCTGTTTTGGTTTTTACAGGGCGAGTAAAGGTGGTGTAGCCACTTGCTCGCAATTTTTTGACAAGCGCATTTACATTGTTTTTATCACGGAAGCTACCAAGTTGAATGACCCATGCTTGCTGCGCCACTGCTTTTTCAGGCAAGGAAGTCGTTGTTTGCTCCGGCTTTGTTTGCTTGGTTTTTGGTTGCTGTGCTACTGGCTCTATTTTGGTGTTAGCATCTTCCGGCACAACATTCGCAGGTGTATTTTCTTCAGTTTGATCTTCAACCGCTACCTCATCAACTACTTGCTCTTGAGGCAACGCATCGAGTTTTTCTTCAGGAAATGTTTTAATTTCACGTGTACTTTCAAACTGAGGCGCCTGAGGAATATTTTCAAAGTCAGCCTGATTTCGGTTCTTTTCACCGTCAAGCAAATCAGGCAATACAATAATTGCTACTGCGGCTACAATAATGGTCCCGACCAATCTATTTTGAAAAGGTGTAGACAAAACTTACTCCTGTAAAATTATTATTGTTATTCGTTTAGCAATAAATGACGCACTTCGGCAACGGTGAAAAATGAGCCAAAGATAAGTACTAAATCATGCTGTTGCGCACTTTCTAATGCCATTGTATAACCCTCAATGACATTGTCAAAGCAATTCACATGCTGATTGGCAGGCGCAAATCGAGACAGCATTTCTTTGGCTGTAGCCCCCCGTGGCACATCTAAGCTGCAAAAATACCAATGATCAACATATTGCTCTATTTCTGACAAAGTGGCGGATATTTCTTTGTCTTTAAGCATCCCAACAACCGCATGAATCTTTGCATAACCTTTACTTTTAACGTAACCCGCCAGATATCTAACGGCATGAGGGTTGTGCCCAACATCCAACATTACATCGCAATGACCGTGAAATATCTCTGTTCTTCCTGGCACGCGGGTTATATCAATCCACTGATTAATCTGCTGTTCGGAAAATTCAAAAGCTAATGCGCGCAATGCAGTGATTGCCGTTGCGACATTGTCACGCGGTATACAAGGTTGAGTTAAGTTTTTAACGACATAACCTTGTGCATGGTATTGCCACGTATTGCCGTCATCGAGGATATCAAACTGACTCCCCCGAACATTGTGTATAAGGCCTAATTCATCCAATTTAGTTAGCACTGATTGCGGCGCATTGGGGTCACCAACAACCGCTTTTTTATTTGCTTTAAAAATACCGGCTTTTTCAGCACCAATCAGTTCTCGCGTATTGCCCAAAAAAGCTTGATGGTCTAAATCTATCGACGTAATAACGCCAATATCCGCATCAATTAAGTTCGTGGCATCGAGTCGCCCACCCAAGCCAACTTCTAGTATGACAACATCAGGCTTCTCATCCATCAGCACCAAAAGCGCCGCTAGCGTTGTATATTCGTAATACGTCAGCGATATATCGCCGCGCGCCGTTTCTATCGCTTCAAAGGCACTAATCAAAGGGGTATCACTAACGTCTTGTTTATTAATCCTTAGACGTTCGTTGAAGTGGTGAATATGCGGTGAAGAATATACAGCTACGCGCTGCTTCATATCCAATAATGCGTTCTCTAGAAAGGCGCACGTGGTCCCTTTACCATTAGTACCTGCTACGGTAATAACTTTTGCGAACGACAAGTCGACCGCGAGTTTCTCTGCAACTTGTGTGATACGACCTAGACCAAGGTCAATTTCAGTGGGATGGATCTGCTCTAAATAAGAAAGCCACTGAGCTAATGATTGATTAACTAAGTGGCTTTTTTGATGTTTTTCGGTCATATATTACGCGATGGGTGACTCTGCACCCGTAAACTTAGCGATGAGTTGCGCTAATTTATCACGCATATTTCTGCGGTCAACAATTAAATCGATAGCACCTTTTTCCAACAAAAACTCACTGCGTTGGAAGCCTTCAGGTAATTTTTCACGTACCGTTTGCTCAATTACGCGAGGACCAGCAAAGCCAATCAAAGCTTTTGGTTCAGCCACGTTTACATCACCTAGCATAGCTAAACTTGCCGATACACCGCCCATCGTTGGATCGGTTAACACAGAGATATAAGGAAGACCTTTTTCACTCATTTTAGCTAATGCTGCGCTGGTTTTAGCCATTTGCATTAATGATAACAATGCTTCTTGCATACGAGCACCGCCACTCGCTGAAAAACAAACTAGCGGTAAATTATGTTCCAAGCAGTATTCTGCAGCGCGCACAAACCTTGCACCTACAACTGACGCCATTGATCCACCTAAGAATGAAAATTCAAAGGCCGCTGCCACGATAGGCATACCGTGAAGTTCGCCTTTCATCACAACCAGTGCGTCTTTTTCGCCTGTTACTTTTTGCGCAGAAGAAATACGGTCTTTGTATTTTTTAGAGTCTTTAAACTTGAGAATATCTTGTGGCTCTAACTCACTGCCTAACTCTTCGCGGTTACCCTCATCCAAGAAACTGTCAATGCGATGACGAGCAGAAATACGCATATGGTGATCACATTTCGGACAAACCGACATTTGACGCTCTAATTCTGCCTTATAGAGCATTGCGTTACAGGAGGGACACTGCGCCCAAACACCTTCTGGAATATTCTTCTTCTCAGTTGAGTTTGCACGAGGGAGAATTTTTTCTATCCAACTCATATTATTTTATTGCCTTAAGCCTGTGTTCATGTTGCTGGCACGTTACCAACACCATATAAATTCTTGACTAGTTACCGACATATTCGTAGCTAGTTTCTAACCGCGCATTAAACCACAAATACCCTACCTATTTATAGCAAAAACTGGTCGGTCTAGTCAGTAGTAATAACCTAAAATCACACGGTTAGCTAGCTATAATAATAGCAAAACAAACAATGTGGCTTAATAAAGTGTTACTCAGGGATGAACAGTGGGCCAAGTGAATAGGTAGGCAACGCGTATTGCTCTGGGTAGTCTACATCAACAAAATATAGTCCGCCTGATGGTGCTGTCATACCTGCAACGGTGCGATCTTGCGCAGCAAGTACTTGCGCAATCCACTCTATAGGGCGCTCTTTCTTACCCACTTTCATCAAACTGCCAGCAATATTTCTCACCATATGATGTAAAAATGCATTGGCTTTTATATCTATAATCACAAAGTCACCTTGGCGGCTTACATTGCAATGTTTAACGGTACGAATAGGGCTATTGGCTTGACAATGAACCGTTCGAAACGAATCAAAATTATTTTCGCCGACCAAAACTTGTGCGGCTTGATGCATTAAGGTTTCGTCAAGCGGATAATGACAAAAGCTCAGACCATTGGCCATGATCGCTGGTCTAAGGGGACCATTGTAAATGATATATCGGTAGCGACGAGCGGTGGCGCTAAAGCGAGCATGGAAGCTTTCGTCCACTTCAGTGACCCATTTAACGGCGATATCTTTAGGTAACTTTGAATTTGTCCCTTGCGTCCAAGCAACGTGCTTTCTTGGCTTATTACAGTCAAAATGAACTATTTGATTGGTTGCATTGACACCTGTGTCTGTGCGGCCCGCACAAACCACTTCAATGGGTTCATTAGCAATATGCGACAAAGCTTCTTCAAGGCGCTGTTGCACACTGACAACATCTCTTTGCCTTTGCCAGCCAAAGTAATTTTCACCATTGTATTCAACACCAATCGCGTAACGCATTTTGTCCTCCGTTTTGTGGACGCGCATTATCGCCTATTTATTGCCTTTCGCCAACTTTATAGCGGGATTAAAAAAGCCAGCGTAATGCTGGCTTTTTCGCGTTTACTTCTTTTTCAGCTGGTCAATCAGCGCTTGTGCAATTTGTTGTTGGTCATCACTACCATTGACTAACACATCGTTAAGTAACTCTAATGCAGCCTCTGTGTCGTCCATATCAATGTATACACGGGCTAAGTCGAGTTTTTCATCAAAGCCACTGTCACCAACTAAATCAACGTCAACGGCTTCTTGTTGTTTAAACTCAGGAAACTCCTCTAAACCAACATCCATATTTTCTAGGTTGTAAGGTTCGTCTTTTATTGGATCTAATGTTTCCTCAAGCAAATCATCTACATCAATATGTTCGCTCGGGTCACTTGCCGGTTTTTGCTGAGCTTCTGCAGTTTCTTCTCCAGCCGTATCGCTTGCTTCTTCTTCGTCTGCAAACCCAATTTTTGTAGGAAATTTACTTTGAGGAGCAGGCTGCTGTGCTTTATTTTTTTGCTCGATATCCGCCAATAAATCATCAAAATCGACGTCTTCCAAGGCTTCCATATCATCGATTGCAAGCGCTTCGTCACTAGCTCGTTTGCTAGGTGACCCTTTCAGCAAATCGCCAAAGACCGAACCACCCTCTTCTTTATCTTGAAGCAGGAATTCGTCGCCGTCTTCAATTTCTTCATCTTCTGGCAAGCTTGCTAAATATTCCTCAGTAAACTCGGGTAAATCACTACCACTGCCTTGTTCAAAGCTGTTTTGTGGAATCACGCCTAAATCGAGTTCAACTGCATTGCTGGAATAACTTTGTTCAAACGTTTTAAGTGGATCAACATCATCTTCTGTTGTTGCTTCATATTGTTGTTCTTCAAAATGCGCTTGTGCGGTCTGATTCATCACATCATCGATAGTCATCGGCTTGTCTTCTTCAGTCGCGATGTCTTCTTCGAATTGTTCTTGTGCGATGGTGTTCATTACTTGATTAAGATTAGAACCGTCAGCAGTCTCTTCTTGCTCGGTTTGCTCTTCTAACGACAAAGTATCATCTTCACTGGCTGAATCAGCGGCGCTGTCTTGGATAACTTCTACCTCTTCTTCCACCTCACTTTTTTCAGGTGGCATGATCGGTGCAGTTTCTTCTTCAAATGCCACTTCCGGCATCTCATCTAACACTTCATCGAGTTGCGATAATTCGGTAATCTCTTCTTTTGTTTCGGCTTCTTCAATGTAAGGGCCTGCAACGCCAACATCTCTTAACACCGAATCGATATCTTCAGCATCAGTGATTTCTTGATTAGCGACATCTTCTTCAAGCGCTTTTTGATCTTCAAGCACGCTATCGATGATCTTATCCATCGCTTCATCATCAAGCTCTTCTGCCGGTGCTAATAAGTCTACTGGCTCATTTTTTTGCTCTTCTTGCGTCAAAGTTTCTTCTGATTCAGTGTTTTCTTCTGTTTCAGTGCTTTCTTCTGATGCAACCTCTGTTTCTTCTGCAAGGTCAGACTCAACTACCGCCGTTTCTTCTTCAAAGCGCTCTGTAGGCTCATCTTCAACATGCGCTTCTACTAATTCGTTTTCTAGCGTAGCCGTTTCCTTTTCATCTTGCTCTGTTTGTTCTTCAGCATCGACTGTTTCTGCTGTTTCTTGTTCTTTTTTATCTTCAGCATCATCTGCTACTAAATCAGCTAGCGATGTTACGCCACTATCATTGTCGTCTGACGGAGAAGGTTGTGTTGTTTGCTCTCCACCTTTTTTACGGCCAAATAGCAACATGATGAGGAATACTAACAATGCCGCACCGCCAGCAGATGCACCTAACATCATATAATCAGGCGTTTGTGCACGTTGCGCGGCAGTTTTTTGTTGTGTCAGTTGCTGCGTTAATTGTGCGTTTTGTTGTTTGGCTGTAGTTAATTGCTGTTCTTTTTCTTCAACAACCGATAACTGGTGGTTGTAGGCTGTATCCGCATCAGAAGCCGCTTTTTGTAAAGTAACAATACGCTGATTAACGCTATCTAAATCAGCTTTAAGCTGCTCATTCTCAGCTAACGCGGCTTCTAGATCTTCAATAGAACGCTGTAGTTCAGCTTTGATCGCATTAAGCTCTGCTAATTGCTTCTCATTAATAGGCTGAAGCTTAACTGACTTTTTAGCCGCTGGAGTGTTAGTCACCTTGGTTGTGGTGGTGTTGCTTGATTTTAACGTTTTCTTGATCACTGGGCCTTGTTGTTTAGGCTTAGTGGTTGCTTTTTTCGACGTGCTAGGCGCATTCGTTGGCTCAGCTTTTAACATCTGTGCTTTAGACGGAATATTCAAATAAGCCCCTTCAACCAAATGGTTGCGATTACCATCGGAAAAAGCCTTTGGGTTTGCGTCAAATAACGCCTGCATTACTTGGTATATTGTGACCTCATTATCAGGTCTTACTTTGTTAGATATATTCCAAAGCGTATCTTTAGCACTAATAGGACCAAACTTGCGCTCTGCTTTATTGTAATATCCATAATCGCTTGCTGTTGCAGCATCTATGTAGGTGAAGGATGTTACTGCGATTGCACCCATTAAAATTGCCGCTGCTTTTTGGGCAACAAATGACTTAGCCATGCTTATTTTCCTGATAATTATTATATTGGCGGGGGCCTAAACTTATATAACAAAGACTACCCTATTTAATGATTAAGTGACAAGCATAAAAAAGCCCGCTTTAGCTTAGCGGGCTCTTAACATTCAATTGCGTGTTACATCTTTAGTAGTTTAGATATTCTTGCACTAGTAATTCGGCAATTTGCACACTGTTCGTAGCTGCACCTTTGCGCACATTATCTGCTACAACCCACAAGTTGATACCTTGGTTGTGACTGATATCTTCGCGAATACGGCCAACAAATGTTTCATCTTTACCACTTGCGTCGCCAATTTGTGTTGGGAAGTCTTCGTCATCACGACAAACTACAACACCTGGCGCTTGTTCAAGTAAGTCTTTTACTTCTTCGGCAGAAATTGGCGCATTCGTTTCGATATGGATGGCTTCAGCGTGACCATAAAATACCGGTACACGTACAGCAGTTGGATTAACTAAGATATTTTCATCACCAAAAATTTTCTTTGTTTCCCACACCATTTTCATTTCTTCTTTGGTGTAACCATTGTCTTGGAATACGTCAATTTGAGGAATCACATTGAACGCAATTTGACGAGAAAATGCTTTCGGTTCTACTGGCTTACCACTTAACAAATCAGCACATTGCTTCGCTAATTCATCCATTGCTTCTTTACCAGCGCCTGATACTGATTGGTATGTGCTCACATTGATGCGTGAAATACCTACCGCATCGTGAATCGGCTTAAGGGCAACAAGCATTTGAATAGTTGAGCAGTTTGGATTTGCAATAATGTTACGATTACGAAAATCTGCTAATGCGTGTGGGTTAACTTCCGGCACAACCAATGGAATATCTTCTTCGTAGCGAAACTCTGATGTGTTATCGATTACAATACAACCAGATTCACCCGCTAAAGGTGCAAATTTAGCAGACGTTGCACCGCCGGCAGAAAAGAATCCGATTTGTGCTAAGCTCCAATCAAAATGATCTGCGTCTAACACTTCGATACTTTCACCTTTAAACTCAATAACTTCACCAGCAGAGCGAGCACTTGCTAACGGATAAAGTTTATTAATTGGAAAATCGCGTTGTTCCAATATTTCCATGATAGTTTTGCCTACAAGTCCTGTAGCGCCTAATACACAAACGTCAAATTTTTGTGCCATCTTCTTTCTCTCTTTACTTCTTCTTTCTGTTTACTTGAGTTTAAAGCCTAAATCCATGAGTTGCTGCGATGCATTATATTCACCCGCTTTTATTGATAGCGATGAAAACTCTCGGCGAACTGGGTAGGTTTTGCGAATATTGTCAAAGCCAATCTCATTAAGCTGAGAGCGAAATATAGCATCGTCACGACGAACGTCATAGACCATTTTTATTAATTTATTTCGCATTATCGAGTCAGCGTCTGAAGTTAATTCAAATTCACTGACTTCTGCCGCTGGTAATACCTTATCTAGTGTAATAGTAGGGTCTATTTCTAGATGCTGACATAATGCCTGATAAAGCATTTCAGTACCACGAGCTTTTCCTTCTAAGCTATAACCAGCAATGTGTGCGGTCGCTATATCCGTATACTCAATTAACGGCTGTAGTACGTTGGGTTCACCTTCCCATACATCTAACACTAATGTAAGACCGTGGCCCTGTTGTTTCATACTGAGCAAAGCGTTGTTATCAATGACTTCGCCGCGGCACGCGGTAAACAGCCATTGCTCGGGTTTTAATCGCGACAGTTTGTTCGCATCCAACAAATGATAAGTGGCGTGCTCGCCTTCTCTTGTTAAAGGCACATGGAGTGATATCACGTCACAAGCTAACACGTCTTCAAGCGAGTGAAACTGTCGCTCATCGCCAGAGCGCTCTAAAAGAGGGTCACATAACTTGTATTCAATACCAAGAGCCGCTAGTTTTTCACTGACGCGTGTGCCTGTATTACCTGCGCCTACAATACCAACACTTAGCTCACTAATATCCCGTTGATATTTTTCACCGCAAATAACCAACGCACTAATAACATATTCTGCAACAGAAATGGCATTACACCCTGGTGCGCTGCTAAAGGCGATATTTTTTGATGCGAGGTATGGCTGGTCAATGTGATCAACGCCAATTGTCGCGGTACCCACAAATTGAATACGCGGATTTCTCGCCAGCAACTGCTGGTTAACCTGGGTTATCGAACGCACCAACAAAACATCGGCGTTTGAAATTTGCTCAGCATCTACTTCTCTGCCCGCAAATGGAAACAATTGACCCATACCGCCAAAAAAATCAGCAACATAAGGCATGTTTTCATCGTAGTAAATATTCATCATATTATCTTTGTATCAAAAGATTAAAGTCCCACCTCGATATCACATACCTTAGGCAAAACATCACAAAAATGGTGTTTAATCTACAGCCAAAAAAAAATGCCAATCAGCAAACTGATTGGCATTTCAAACTTTTTGCTGGTGGGCTAGTTTACTACGCGTATTTTTTAAATACTAACGTTGAGTTGGTGCCACCAAAACCAAAGCTATTTGACATAACAAGGTCAAGCGATTGTTCACGTGTTTGTGTCACAATATCCAAACCTTCAGCTTTTTCATCAAGGGTTTCCACATTGATTGACGGCGCAATAAAGTTGTTTTCCATCATCAATAGTGAATAAATTGCTTCATGCACACCAGCAGCACCTAACGCGTGACCAGTCATTGCTTTAGTCGCGCTAATCGCTGGAGACTTACCACCGAATACTTCTTGGATAGCGCCTAATTCTTTAACATCACCCACTGGCGTAGAAGTACCATGCGTGTTTAAGTAATCTACGTCGCCGTCAACGCCATGCATTGCTTGCTGCATACAACGAACAGCACCTTCACCACTTGGTGCAACCATGTCAAAGCCGTCAGATGTTGCGCCGTAACCAACAAGTTCCGCATAGATGTGTGCGCCACGTGCTAAGGCATGCTCTAATTCTTCAACGACAACCATACCGCCACCGCCAGAGATAACAAAACCATCGCGGTCTGCATCATAAGTTCTTGATGCTTTTTCAGGCGTTTCGTTGTATTTAGTCGACAACGCGCCCATTGCATCAAACATACCAGCCATCGTCCAATGTACTTCTTCACCACCACCGGCGAAGACAATATCTTGCTTACCTAATTGAATAAGCTCCATTGCATGGCCAATACAATGCGCAGATGTTGCACAAGCTGAACTGATCGAGTAGTTCACACCTTTAATTTTAAATGGTGTTGCTAAACACGCTGAACACGTGCTCGACATTGTTTTTGGTACAGCATAAGGGCCAACACGCTTTACGCCACGATCAAGTAACGTTTTGCTTGAAGAAACTGTATTGTCAGATGAAGCACCACCAGAACCGGCAACGATACCAGTGCGGAAGTTTGATACTTGCTCATCAGTTAATTTGGCATCTTCAATTGCCTGTTGCATCGCAATGTATGCATAACCTGCTGCTTCACCCATAAAGCGCAGTGCTTTACGGTCAATATGCTCTTTAATATCGATGTTTGGCTTACCCCAAACCTGGCTACGTAGGCCAACTTCTTCAAAACTTTCTGAACGAGATATACCTGAACGGCCTGCTTTTAGCGCAGCCGTTACTTCATCAGCGTTGTTACCAATACTTGATACAACACCTAATCCTGTAATTACGACACGTTTCATTCTTTCACTCGCATTGTCAAAAATCTCGCGTATTTTAACCGATTTGCGCCTTTTACTGGTCTATCCAGTGAACACTTGTACGCTCAATCACTGTAAGGTCATGATCAGCAGGCTAAATTTGGCTAAATAAGCGAGGTTCATGTTATTATTTGGGCTCAGTCTAACCGAATATTGCTTAAATTAATATTGTGACTTCTTCTAATTCAATCATTTTTCAACAAGATGGTTCGCCATTCTCTACCCAATTTGATGATATATATTTTGATACAGAAGATGGCTGTAGTCAGAGCGAAGACATATTCATTAATGGCAATGATATAAGGCAGCGCCTGCTTAAAAGCGATAGTGACTTTACTATCGCCGAAACCGGTTTTGGCACCGGATTAAATTTTCTGCTAACGCTACAACTTTTTATGTCGCTGGCTCAAGAACACGACATAGCCGAGCTACCTACGCTGCATTTTATCAGTACAGAAAAATTCCCGTTAGACAAAGCAACGCTTGAGCAATCTCTATTACTACTACCGCAATTAAGTGCTGTAGTATCGCTTTTGTTGTCACAATACCCCGAGCAAACAAGCAACAGTTGTAAACTGAAATTTCTAGATGGCAAAGTGACCTTGTCTTTATTAATCGGCGATGCTGCACAAAGCTTGTCTGGCTTGGACCGTCGTTATGAAAACAAGATCAATGCCTGGTACTTAGATGGTTTCGCACCAGCAAAGAACCCTGACATGTGGTCTCCTGCGCTTTTCCAGCAAATGCATCGCTTGTCCGCCGAACAAGCCACAGTAGCAACGTTTACTGTTGCCGGTATAGTAAAGCGCGGCTTAACAACAGCTGGTTTTCGGATTTATAAACAGGTAGCAAAGGGCAAGAAAAAAGAAATGCTCGCCGGCAAGTTTCAGATGCCCAAGCATAAGGGTTACATGCAAAGGCCGTTAACAACAAAGCCGCAACATGTCGCCATTATTGGTGGCGGAATCGCCAGTGCTTGTGCAGCCTATTCACTAGCGAAAGCAGGCATTAAAGTAACCCTGTATTGCAAAGACGAAAGTATTGCTCAAGGTGCGTCAAGCAATGCCATTGGTGCTATATACCCTCTCATTCATCTTGTTAAAGATGACATCAGCATTTTCTATGAAAAAGCGTTTGAACATGCATTGGGTCGTTATAACACGCTATTGGCACAGGGCTATGAATTCGACCATGATTGGTGTGGGCTACTAGAGCTATCCTTTAAGGAGCCTTTGCGTAAACGGCAACAGCAGTTTGCAGAAAAATCGCCTTGGTCAACTCGATTAATACAGGCAATCGATGCCAAAACCGCCAGCGAGCGCGCCAATATCCCTTTGAATGACGGTGGCATGTATTTCCCAAAAGCCGGCTGGATTGCGCCAGCACAATTAGTGAGTGCAATGCTTAAAGCGGCGCAGGCGATTGGTCAGGTAAAAATCAAAACCAAGGTAAACGTTGAACAAATTTCGCCGCTCGCAGACGATAAACACCATACTAAATGGCAATTAAAAACCAACAAAGGCAGCTTATTGGTCAATCACTTGGTGCTTTCCACTGGCGCTGAAGGTTTGTTAAGTGATATTGATGAGCTAAAACATCTGCCTGTATATGCGGTAAGAGGACAAGTTTCGTCTATGATCAGCAAAGCGCCGCTTGATAAACTGAGTACGGTTATTTGCCACAAAGGTTATCTAACACCTGCGAATCAAAACGAGCATTGTATTGGCGCTACTTTTGATAAAGATGATTTTTCAATACAGCAAAAAGACTCTGACGATAGTTACAATCTAGACATGCTTAATCAAGCCATGGGTTATCTCAATCCATGGACAAGTAAAGATGTAGTTCAAAGTAAAGCGCGTCTTCGCTGTATGACACCTGATCATTGGCCGATTGTTGGGCCTATGCCTGATATAGAGCAACACAAAACTGTGTACCCTCATTTAGCCAAAGATAAACACTGGAAATATGACGACCCGGCGCCGGTAAAAAAAGGCCTATATGTATTAACTGGGCTAGGTGCTAGAGGCTTATGTACGGCGCCTCTACTAGGAGACATATTGGCTGCCGATCTTAGTTCAGCTCCCTATCCTGTCGATAATACTATGTTGTTTAATCTTGCGCCCAATCGTTTTGTGATCAGGGATATTATTAAGAATAAGTGCTAACAACTAATTTCTACGCACTATTCTGGGGAGTCGTCGCTAACGCTCCTGGGAACGAGGGACGCGGAACAGGTGATTTAGCACTCTTTTAACTCGCAGCTCGAAGCTCGCAGCCCTACGCATGTTATGAGCAACGAGGAACAAAGGACAAAGCGTGCAGCTCAACGTATGTTGCTTGCGACTAGGAGCCGATTATAGCTCCGTATCAACCACAACTTCGCCATTGACCGAGTCATAGAATATTGAATATGCCGGCTGGTCAACATAAGTGTATGTGCAGGTGTTGCTGCTATAAGTGACCTGAAAATCTTGTTGCGCATTGGTTGCAACCGTTGGCGAGTTGTTATCTAGTACTGCGCCCCAAACCGAAATACAATCATTGGTATTGTTTAACTGGGGATCAGATTCAAACGGAAACCAGCTTTGAGCAGGCCAACCGAATCGGTTCATATCCATTAAATTAGAACCTGTTCCATACAAATCTAAGTTATCAACTGGTCCTGAATGACCACCTGCAACCCACTTTGTATGTGCTAATGAAATAGCTTCTTTAAACGCCCCGCCCGTGCCAGACACAACGGCAGCATGAGCGTCATCTTGTAAATTAATAAATTTTGGCAAAGCCGTTACTGACAAGATACCTACAACTACAATAACAACGACGAGTTCTATTAATGTAAAGCCTTTCGCTTTGTTCACTACTATATCCAACCTATACATCTTACTGCGAGTCTTAAGCGCCTTTGCGGCGCGAGAGATGGCTATACTTTAACCACCAATGCATTCTAAGCCAACTATTTTCTGTTCTAAGTTTCAGCACATACGCCGTAAAAATAAATTAAGCCGAAAATTTTGGCGTTAATGTTTGCCAATAAGCGGCAACAATAGCTTGGTCTTGAGGCGTTAATTCATTTTTGGCATTCACTAACTCTTCACTCACTTTACTCGCCAAAGCTTGCGACAATGGCTGACTTTCGTCGCCAAAGGCCGCCGCATGTAAACTAACAAATCCTCGAATGTAGCTTGAGGCAAATAAATCATCAGCGTCGGCATTTGACTCGACTACGTCATCTAAAAATTGATAAAAATCTTGTAAGTTCATGAATACTTCTCGTTATTGAGGGCTTGCAACGGGATACAACACTTGGTCTTTATAACCAGTCGTTATTGGCATGAAGCCTGATAATGTTTGATCTAGTGTTTCATCGCCGGTGTCGGCGATAAGGGGGCGATTATTGAGCGCGCTAAGCTTGGACTTAGTAGCGATAATAATAATATTGTCTTTGCCAATGGCTGAAATAATACGCGGGCTTAACTGTTGATTGCCACGTCCAAAAATGTGGCCTTGACCACCTATCAAGGTGATCACCAATTTAATATTACCGGGGTGTTGATTAACAATTTTCCATAGCTCTGGCTCGGTTACATCGTTTGCAACCAAGGTTTGTTGCCGTAACACATCGACACCCAAGAGCGTATTGTCAATGCCCAAGTCTTCCATTACAAAAGCTGTAGTGGAACCTGAGCCAATAATGAATACTTCATCATCCATTTGTTCAATCACATCAGCGGCGATGTCTTGCAACACTAATTCATCTGATTCTTTGCCACCCGACTTTGTTGCCTGGACGTAGCGAAGTTCCATCGGCACTTGCATTTCGCCGTAACGTTTTGCTTTTACCACGCCTTCTCTAAACAGTGACTCGTCAATGTCCATAACGTCTGCTTCACCAAGAGTTACCAGTTGATGATTAACCATCATTTCAACCACACGTCCCGCCGCTTTTGGGGTAATAGCATAGACACCAGAATGAATTTTACAGCCAGCAGGAATACCAAGTACGGGAAAGCTATCACCTACTTGATTACACACGTTTCGCGCAGTACCGTCTCCGCCAGCAAATAACAACACATCGACACCCTGCGCTATTAAGGCGTTGACCGCGTTTTCGGTATCTATTGCAGTTGTATGTGAAGAGGCGGTTTGATAACAAACTGTTGTATCAAATCCTAGACTTTTCGCCGCTGTCTCGCCCATCTCACCGTTAGCGGTATAAACGGCGATATCTGATTGATATGGCACTAACAGTGATAATGCTGTTTTAGCTCTATCATTAGATTTAGCCACAGCGCCCAATGCTAACGCTTTTTCAGCAGTGCCCTCTCCGTCACTACCTTTTAACGCAACACTACCGCCAATACCTGCAATGGGGTTGATTATTAATCCAAGCTTAAACACTCACTACATCCACTTTTTGAAAATTAAATTGCTGCTCGCGCAGCGGATATGGCTGCCCATAAAACTGACACAAGGCGGCGATAAAATGCTCTGCTCGTTCGCTAAAACCATGATGCAGATAATACTGAACTTGTTTTTCAACGCTTACTCTAAACTCGCTATCATCAGTTGCTTCACCCGATAAATTATCGGCTGACAAGTTAAACCTCTTGCCACAAGCTACACTAAATGCCCATTCAAGCGCTTGCGGTTTTACCTCAACCTGCTCAAATGCTTTTTGCTCTACCGCGCTGCGACCATCAGGGCAATACCAATAGCCAAAATCTTCCAGTAATCGCCTAGCAGGTCCAGCAATACACCAATGCGCAATTTCATGGAGGGCGCTAGCGAAATAACCATGTGCAAACACGATACGATGCATCGGGTGATGCTCGTCTGCTGGGAGATAAATGGGCTCATCGTCACCTTTTACCAAAATTGTTTGATAGCGTGTTTCAAACGTATTGGCAAAGAGTGCAATGAGATCGCTAATATTGTGCTGCATGCTGAAAATCGATTAATAATCTGGTTTGAACAAATTAAGTGAGCGCATTTTAACGAAAAACGGCGATGAATGCATCGCCGTTTTGTGTGTTAATCGTACTTGTTTTCGGGTAAATCTTTTACACCGTGCTTAATCACGAAGTAACCAATTATACCGGCAATAAAGGAGCCGACCATAATACCCAATCTGTCTTGATAGATACTTGAATCAGGTATTGCCTCAAAGGCCAACGAACCGATAAACAAACTCATGGTGAAACCTATACCACTTAATAACGACACACCATAGAGAAGCGTCCAGTTAACGTTCTTAGGCATTTTAGCCAAGCCAAGCTTGATAGCCACCCAACAAAAACCAAAGACACCCACCTGCTTACCAATGACTAGACCGGCAATAATACCAAGCGGCACTGGCGAGGTTATATCCTCTAAGCTTAATCCCGCTAACGGCACACCTGCGTTCGCAAAGGCAAATACCGGCAATACCATAAAGGTAACAGTGGAATGTAGGTTATGCTCTAACTCTCGCAATGGAGAAGGCTGTCCTTCTTTCCCTTTTATGGGGATAAACATCGCTAGAATCACACCCGCTAAGGTTGCATGAACACCTGATTTAAGTACCGACACCCACAGCACCATACCTAAGATTATATACACAGAGGTGCGCTTAATACCTAGCACAAAGTTGGCAACAGCCAAGGCAACAAGCACTGAGCTAGCAATGGCTAATGAAAGGAACGATAGTTGCTCTGTGTAGAATACCGCGATAACAATAATCGCGCCTAAATCGTCAAAAATAGCCAACGACGTTAAAAACACTTTCAGTTGAATGGGTACACGCGAGCCGATAATCGACAAAATACCTAACGCAAACGCGATATCAGTCGCAGTAGGAATCGCCCAGCCATTAAGCGCTGCAGGATCGTCCCAGTTCATATAAGCATAACAAAGAGCAGGAATTAGCATACCGCCTACAGCGCCAATGGCAGGTAAGGTAATTTGTCCTGGTTTAGACAAATCGCCTTCTAGGAATTCTCGTTTAAGTTCTAGGCCAACTAAGAAGAAAAATAATGCCATAAGACCGTCGTTGATCCAAAGCAACAAAGGTTTTGATATGTCTAAGTCACCGACAGCGACCACGACAGGCACATCAAGAAGAAGGTCATACCAAGCTGACCACGGTGAGTTGGCTAACACAAGTGCTAGAATAGCCGCCAGCATCAGAATAATGCCGTTGGCCGCTTCCATTTTGAAAAACTGCTCTACTTTATTGGTTGTCATAGTTAAGCGATTAAGTTCCCTGTTAATTGATAAAAGTATAAAAACCGTACGTCTTATAACTTACATTGGTTCATTATGTCCGATTATAGTTAATTCACAAAAGAAAAAAACGTTATCAGTTGTAACCAGTGTTATTTTTTATGGTTTTTATTCGAAAAATATAAATTATAGCGACATTAATTCAAAAACAGATGATAAACGCTCTGTTAATCTGTATAAAATGTAAGGTAGTATTAAGTTAGGATTTGTTCGATAAGTACGTTAATGAAAAAGTTAGATGACATAGATTTACGCATATTAACCATCTTGTTTAGAGATGCTGATATCACCAACAAAGAGCTAGCAAGCAAAATAGGTATTGCCCCATCTACTTGTTTAGAACGTGTTAAACGTATGAAACAAGCGGGTGTGATAAAAAGTGCTTTTATCGATATCGATTTCAAAACTATCGGCGGCAATATCGAAGCCATCGCTGCGATAAAACTGCAACCTTACTCAGAAGAAATCGTTGATAAGCTGCGCGATGATCTATTGTTGTTACCCGAAATTGTCAGCTTGTATCACATGGGCGGCATGTACGATTACTTTATCCATATGTCTGTGCGAGATAGTGAGCACTTGCGTAAATTCGTGTTTGAAGCAATTACCTCCCGTGATGAAGTACAAACCGTTGAAACTTCCCTCATTTTTGAACATAGCCGCAGTGGCGTCGTCCCTAATTTTACGGAGTAAAAATAGGGACTGGCTAAAAGCTTTAATACTGTAAAGAGTGCCCATTCGTTACTTCGTTCCTAGGGGCAAGGAGCAAGTGCGCTTCGCTTAAGGGTACAAGGAGCATGGGGCAAGGAGTAAGAGCGCGTGGCACGTAGCTCTTAGCACGCATTAAAAAAGCGCCCGAAGGCGCTTTTTCATCTATCCACAACAACTTGATGTACTACATGCGCTTTTTTCAGCTGGCGCACAGCTTTGTTCAAGCTTTCTTCCTAAGTATGTATTCTCAGATAAGTAAAAATTTGAAAACTTTTCTACAAAATCATCAGACACAGTAGACTCAGGTAATTGTGTTGCCATCAACGCTTGTTGCCATGCTTTAACGCGCGGGAACTGAGCGAAAAAGTCCAAACCTGAATGTTGCTCAACAATATGCGCTCTATGCAGAAGAACAAACCAAGCCATATCAACATTTGACACATAATCGCCATGCCAAAACGGGCCATTGTGGTTTGCTTCGGCGAGGTATTTTTCAGCTTTAGCAAAGGCTTTTGACAGTTTTTCAAAACGTGTTTCAAAAGTCTCTTTGTCTTTACTGCTCATGGTGCCACATTGCACCAAATAGTGCTTAGTCGCTTGGTAGGTCCAAGCACGATCTAACGCCTTTTGTTCTGCAGATACGTCAGCAACAATCGGTGCATATTGATCATCTAA
This sequence comes from Thalassotalea agarivorans, assembly GCF_030295955.1. Lineage (NCBI taxonomy): Bacteria > Pseudomonadati > Pseudomonadota > Gammaproteobacteria > Alteromonadales > Colwelliaceae > Thalassotalea > Thalassotalea agarivorans. The sequence continues at coordinate 1,068,974 of NZ_AP027363.1, read as the reverse complement.
ATACTCTGCTATAGCGTCTGATTCAAACAAGGCTGTACCATTTTCAGTCACTAATAAAGGCACTTGGCCATTAGGCGAAATATCTAAAAACCATTGTGGTTTATCGCTTAATGAAATGTACTCTATTTCATAAGGCACATTTTTCGCTTCTAAAAGCGCAGTTACACGTTGAACAAATGGGCAGATTCTAAAACTAACAACTTTAATCATGACAACATCCTCGAATAGGGTTAAACGTGATTAGTCACCAGGACCAATTAACGTATTTACCTATAAGACGATGCATGTAGCAAAAAGACGAAAATTAAACAAAATTTTTTAAAAAGTCATGCAGTATGGCGGTAGATTAGCATTTGCTGCAGGCATTATTTTTTCGCGTTGCATCCATTAAGTTGCCTTGGCTATCAAGTTCAAAACTGCAGCACTGGTCAAACAGACCTTTCAACTTACGGCGAGCTGACTGAACTCTAGATTTTAACGTGGAATAGCTTATGTTCATCGATTCAGCGAGCGCCTTTTGTGGCTTATTCTCTATTTCTACCATTCTAAGTAAGGCTGCATCATCAGCATCTAAGCCATCGATAAAGGACAAAACGCAAGGTGCCATTTGTTGCTTAATGTCTTCTTCTGCTTCTTCTTCGTACCAAGTGTCTTCTTGTGTTAATTGGCGTTTGCGGGCATTGCTACGATAAAAATCAATAATGGCATGATTGGTTGTGGTAAAAAGCCAAGATTTAACAGAACTGTCATCCTTAATCTTGTCTAGATTAGTATGTACTTTAATCAGCACATCTTGCAGAAGATCTTCTACTTCGTCTGGATCTGAGACTTTTGCATGTAGAAAATTTTTAAGCGTGCCTCGGTAGGTCGACCATATCTGTTCTAGTTGCACAGCCAATTCCTGAAATAAATACCTTACAGCAGTATAAGAAATCAACAGTAAGAGATAAAGGTGACTTATGTTTCGTGCGCTATTTATTGCCAAGCGGCGTTTTTGAGCGGCAATAAAAAAAGCACCCGAAGGTGCTTTTTATTATGAAGTTAGGTCGTCGAAAAACTTTTTCACGCCATCAAAGAAAGAGCTTTCTTTTGGTCTATTCTTCTTACCGTCAATGCTTTCTTCAAGCTGCTCTAAAATTTCTCGTTGCTTGGCTGACAAATTCACTGGTGTTTCCACCACCACTTTACACATCAAGTCACCTGTGTGTGAGCTGCGAACTGACTTAACGCCTTTGCCACGCATTCTAAACATTTTACCGGTTTGTGTTTCTTTCGGTATCTTAAGCTTAACTTTGCCTGCTAAGGTCGGTACTTCAATCTCACCGCCCAATGCTGCTGTGGTATAGCTAATTGGCACTTCACAGTACAAGTGATTTTCATCGCGAACAAAAATAGGATGATCTTTTACGTGCACTTGCACATACAAATCACCTGCTGGTGCACCATGTTCACCGGCTTCACCTTCGCCTGCTAAACGAATTCTATCACCTGTATCGACGCCTGCTGGAATCTTCGCGTTAAGTGTTTTTGTCTTCTCTACGCGACCTTGTCCGTAGCAAGAGGTACACTTCTCTTCAATAACCTTACCTTGGCCGTTACAAGTAGGACAAGTTTGCTGCACCGCAAACAAGCCTTGGCGCATTTGCACTTGGCCGTGGCCATGACATGTAGGACAGGTTTTAGCGCTTGTGCCAGGTTTAGCTCCACTGCCATCACATGGTTCACAGGCTACGTAGGTAGGAACACGTATTTCAACTGATTTACCTTTAACAGCTTCTTCAAGTGTCATTTCTAAGTTGTAACGCAAATCGCTACCACGACGCGCGCGTGAGCCACCGCCTCGGCGACCGCCACCAAAAATATCACCGAAGACATCGCCAAAGATGTCGCCAAAGTCAGCGCCGCCAGCAAAGCCGCCGCCACCGCCCATGCCACCTTGTTCAAAAGCAGCATGACCGTATTGATCATAAGCTGCACGCTTTTGATCATCTTTAAGCACTTCGTATGCTTCTTTAATTTGCTTAAACGTTTCTTCTTTCTCGGCATCGCCTTTGGTGCGATCCGGATGATACTTCATCGCTAGGCGCTTATAGGCCTTTTTAATATCGCGTTCGCCAGCATCTTTAGCAACGCCTAATAATTCATAATAATCACGTTTAGACATAAATCTTAATTCTTTATCCGTACTACAAATTTTCGAAAATCTATTGGTTTATGCTCTTTAGTCAAAAGACTAAACAAATAGATTTTAAGATCCTGTATCACAGGTTTTCAGTTCCAGACAAAACCTAAGTACCTACATCCTAGTAGGCACCTACAGGATGACGGTTCCTAGGGACTCGTCACTATCGTTCCTAGGAACGAGGAACTAGGTACAAGCAACTTTACGCTAGCTCTTAGTACTTTCCGCTCGAAGCTCGCAGCCCAGAGCCTCTAAGTAAAACATAACAAAGCGCCGGTTACCGACGCTTTGACTATGTTTTATGAAAGACGACAGCTATTACTTGTCGTCTTTAACTTCTTCAAACTCAGCGTCAACTACGTCATCGCCTGCTGGGCCTTGTTCACCTTGTGGTGCTTCGCCGCCTGCAGCGCCAGCTTGTTGTGCTTGAGCTTTTGCTTGAGCAATTTCCATTAACTTAGCTGAAGCTTCGATAACGGCTTGTGACTTAGCATCAATTGCTTCTTTGTCATCGCCTTTAATCGCTTCTTCTAACTCTTTTAATGCTGCTTCAATCTTGTCTTTGTCTTCTGCTGGTAATTCATCACCGGCTTCTTCAACTTGCTTGCGAGTAGCATGTACAAGACCATCAGCTTGGTTACGTGCTGTTACTAGTTCTTCGAACTTAGCATCTGCATCAGCATTCGCTTCTGCGTCACGTACCATTTGCTCTACTTCATCGTCCGATAAACCAGAAGATGCTTTAATCGTGATCTTCTGCTCTTTACCTGTGTTCTTGTCTTTAGCAGACACATGTAAAATACCGTCAGCATCGATATCGAATGTTACTTCGATTTGTGGCATACCACGTGGCGCTGGGTCGATACCTTCTAAGTTGAACTGACCAAGTGATTTGTTAGCTTGTGCTTGCTTACGCTCACCTTGAAGTACATGCACAGTTACCGCTGCTTGGTTATCTTCAGCTGTAGAGAACGTTTGCGATTGCTTAGTAGGAATCGTTGTGTTCTTGTCGATAACTTTAGTCATCACACCACCCATGGTTTCAATACCAAGAGAAAGAGGCGTAACGTCTAGTAGTAATACGTCTGTAACATCACCTGCTAGTACACCCGCTTGAACTGCTGCACCTGATGCAACGGCTTCGTCAGGGTTAACATCTTTACGAGGCTCTTTGCCAAAGAAATCTGTTACTGTTTTTTGTACTAGTGGCATACGCGTTTGACCACCAACAAGAATAACGTCTGTTACGTCTGATGTTGAAAGGTCAGCGTCAGCTAATGCTGTTTTAAGCGGCTCTAATGTCGCTTTAACCATATCTTCAACAAGCGACTCTAACTTAGCACGTGTAACTTTGATGTTCATGTGCTTAGGACCTGTTGCATCAGCAGTGATGTAAGGTAAGTTAACGTCTGTTTGTTGTGCTGAAGAAAGCTCACACTTCGCTTTTTCTGCCGCTTCTTTCAAACGTTGCATAGCCAGTGGATCGTTTGTTAAGTCAATCGCTTGGTCTTTCTTGAACTCGGCTACTAAGTAATTAATTAAGCGGTTATCGAAATCTTCACCACCTAGGTGTGTGTCACCATTAGTCGCTAGTACTTCAAACGTGTGCTCGCCTTCAACTTCATCAATTTCGATGATTGAAATATCGAACGTACCACCACCTAAGTCGTATACAGCAACAACTTTATCGCCTTGTTGCTTATCCATACCGTAAGCAAGTGCAGCCGCTGTCGGCTCGTTAATAATACGCTTAACATCTAAGCCAGCGATACGGCCAGCATCTTTTGTCGCTTGACGTTGTGAATCGTTGAAGTAAGCAGGTACTGTGATAACAGCTTCTGTTACTGTTTCACCTAAGTAGTCTTCTGCTGTTTTCTTCATTTTCTTCAATACTTCTGCAGAAACTTGTGGTGGTGCAATTTTTTCACCTTTCGCTTCTACCCAAGCATCGCCATTATCTGCTTTGGCAATACCAAATGGCATAATGTCAATATCGCGTTGTACTTCTTTGTCTTCGAAACGACGACCGATTAAACGCTTAATAGCAAACAATGTGTTTTGTGGGTTTGTAACTGCTTGGCGTTTAGCTGGTTGACCAACTAATGTTTCGCCTTCGTCTGTGTATGCAATGATAGAAGGTGTAGTACGATCACCTTCTGCGTTTTCAATTACACGAACATTGTCACCGTCTAAAACAGCAACACATGAGTTAGTAGTCCCTAGGTCAATACCGATAATTTTGCCCATCTTGAGGATCTCCGTATAAAAATATATTTGGTAAAAATTCGTCTTGACCTTTTAATGGGGGTGAGAAATGAGTTTTCAACACTAAAAACAAAAAAAGTTTCAAAAAATTGAAACTTTTTTTAATCACCATACTTTATTGACGTACTAACGTGACTTTAGTTTTTCTAAAAACTGATCAAACACTTGTTGTGCTTCATCAAATTCATAGTTTTCAATATGACGAGCGATTTTCTTAAACTCACTCTCTAAACCACTGCCTGACAATTGCGGAATAAGTTCTTCAACTAAATCCACGGCATCTGTTTCAAACTCTTCGATAAGCTCTGCCAATTTATCAAGTGATGCTAACAACTCGTCATCCAGCGCGAATGTCGCTTTCGTTGCTACCTTTTCAACTTGGTTTGCATCAAAGAATCGTTGTAAATCGTCAAGCACTTCATTTAGTGACGCTTTGGTTTGTTCAAACAAGGCTGTTATCGCTTCTGTCGAGGCTTTGTCTGCACACGCTTTTTCCAATTTTGTTGCTTGCGCCTGTAAATCAGTCGCCCCAATGTTACCCGCGGAGCCTTTTAGGGTATGTGCAATACGGGTTGCATCTTCCATTCTGTCGTGCGCCCACGCTTCCCTGAAATCTTCATGGAATAGCGTTTGTCCATCGATAAACTTACCTAACAATTTACGATACAGTTTAGAGCTACCATTACTTACTTCTAACCCTTTTGCCGCATTGATATGCGCTAACATATCAAAATTATCCGGCTCATCACTGTCGTTTGAAGTTTCACTTAATGTATTTTCAGATGGCGATAGTCCACTCACTTTTATCCATGTGCTCATGGTAGAGAACATTTCGCGAACGTTAATCGGTTTTGCAATATGTGCATTCATACCAACCGCTAATACTTTTTCTTTATCACCCGCCATGGCATTCGCGGTCATCGCAATAATAGGCAAAGTAACGCCATTTGCTCTAAGTTGCTTGGTTGCGGTGTAGCCATCCATAATAGGCATTTGCAGATCCATTAACACGCCGTCGTATTCATTAGCCGATATCATATCAATCGCTTGCTGGCCGTTTTCAGCCAGTTCAACATGAATATTAGCTTGTTTTAGTAACTCCATTGCCAATTCTTGGTTAAGCTCGTTGTCTTCTACTAATAAAATCTTCGCACCAGCAAGTGATGCCTGGTTATCTTTTAGCTCGTCGCTGCGAATATGTTGACGTGTAGTATGCGCATACTTGTCGCCCAGCAAATCAAGCATATGATCAAATACCACGGAAGAAGTGACAGGTTTTGCTAAATAAGCTTCAATATTTTCTGCTTGTTCCGCTTGAGCCTGATCAATAACCTCATCTTTACCTAATGCGGTTATCAGCATCATATGATTCACTTTTTTAGGTTCCAAACCGCTGATTTGCCGTATAACTTCTATGCCGTCTATGTCAGGCATTTTCCAATCGATAATCGCAAAATCAAAAACCTGCATGCTGCTTTCAGCCGTATTAACAGCCTCCACACCAGTAGACGTTGTTGTCACAATACAGCCGAACCCTTCCAAGATTCCTTTAAGTACATCGAGCGCAATATGATTGTCGTCGGCGATTAACACTTGCTTGTCTTTTAACAGTCCGTGATTTTTCTTAGCAACCGCCGCACTTGATAGTGTTTCGCTATGTTCTAACCAAACAGTAAACGAAAACGTACTGCCCTGACCGGCTTCACTTGTGACCCAAATGTCACCACCCATTAACTCAGTTAGCTTTTTACAAATGGTTAAGCCGAGCCCGGTACCACCATATTTACGTGTAGTCGATGTATCCGCTTGTTGGAACGAGCGGAACAGCTTGCTCTGTTGCTCCTCAGTTAAACCTATACCAGAGTCTTTCACATCAAACTGCAATTTAACTTTGCTATCTTTTTGTTCAACTTGAGACACTGCAATAACAATTTCACCCTCTTCGGTAAACTTGGTTGCGTTCGAGCCTAGGTTCAATAATATTTGATTTAATCTCAGCGGGTCGCCTACAAGCGTGCGGGTTACATTTTGCTTAACGTCAAATAACAGCTCTAAGCCTTTATCATGCGCTTTTAGCCCAACTAAATTTGAAAAGTCTGCTAAGACGTCTTCTAAATGGAAATCAACGGCTTCTAAGGTAAGTTTACCCGCCTCTATTTTTGAAAAATCAAGAATGTCGTTAATAATGCCAAGGAGCGATTCAGCAGCGCGATTGACTTTGCCAATATAATTTCGCGCCTTATTATCTTTAACATGCTGCATAGCAAGATCAGACATACCAATAATCGCATTCATTGGTGTTCTTATTTCATGCCTCATATTTGCCAGAAAATCGGATTTAGCTTTACTAGCCTCATCTGCCATTTCTTTAGCTTTAACCAGCGTTTGTTTAGCTTTGTTTTCAATAGTGACATCGCGAAGCAGCACAATACCTTTTACTTCTTTATCTATTGTCACTGGTGTGTGAATATCTTCCACCTCAACTATTTCACCCGATTTTTTGATTGCACGTGCTTCAAATCCCGCCTCTACCGATGAAATTCGGCGCGGATTCTGCCAAAAATCGTCGATGTAGTTAGCATAATCTTTAGCGACTTCTGGCGGAATGAGCTTTCTTGCGTCTAAACCATTTAACTCTTCATCTGAATAACCGAGTAACTTAGTTGTTTCTTGGTTAAACATTTCAATGCGATGTTTGTTATTAACGATAAGCATAGCCGCTGGCGCCGTATCAATCAGTTTTTCAACACGCTCTCGCTCTTCTAAGCGATTGGTTATATCTTGGAAGGTGACTACCGCTTCTAATGTTGATTTTCTATCATCAACAAGGTTCACGCTAAACTCAACCGGTATATTGGTACCTGCTTTTGTCCAGAAAATCGTTTCTGGAATTTTAATGGGTTTTTGCTCTCTAATCGCTGTCATGATTCGGCTAGTTTCAGCCGTCACTTTTTTGCCAAACTTATCGGTATGATGGAATAAATCAAAGCAATGTTGACCTTTGACTTCGTCTTCTGAAAAACCAAGCATAGTGCTAGCTGCGTGGTTAAAAAACTCAATTTGCCCATCAATATCAACCCCAAAAATACCCTCTGACATCGAACGCACAACAAGCTCATTGGTTTCAATGGCGGCTTCAAGATCTTTGGTACGTTGCTGAACTTGCTCTTCAAGCTCTTTTTTAGATCGTTGGCTAATCTCATTTGCTCGCCTTGAAATGATGATCATAAAGACTGACAGCGTAAACACGATACTAAACAGCAAAATGATACTGATGAGAAATATATTTTTTACGTTGCGATAAGATGCAACAAGGTCGTCCCAATCTTGCTCAGATACAAGCAGTACATTGTACTTGGCAAACCAAACCCATTGGCCAATAACAAGATTTCCTCGGTAGTCGATGTATCCTTCCAAGCTCTGACCACTGTTACCAAAACTCGCCGCTTGCGCTATCGGGTTATTGTCTACATCAGGCAATTGTACGGTGAGAATGGTTGAGCCCGTTGGTGGCACCATGCCACGCTTTCTGAGCCTATTTAAAAATCGGCTTTCTGAAGCAAAAAAACCATTTTGATCAATTAAGTAGCTTTCAAACGAGGTGCCAAATCTTGCATCATTGAACAAACTGGCATAACGCTTACTAGCGTCAAAACGGACGGCAAAAATCGCAATAACTTTGCCCGACATGTCTCTAACAGGTGTAGCAATAAAAACAACAGCATCTCTGTCACCGTCTTCAATAAAACCATCAACGTCCTCATCAGCCCAAACCGGCGGGATAAAGAGTGTTTCACCTTTTACAACGCGGTCAAAAAGCGCTTTTCTGTATTTATAAATTTCACTGACATGGCCAATCTTAAGACCTGCACTAGAGTGATAATGATGCCCATCTAAACTAATGACGTTAAAGGTTCTATTTTCGACTCTTAACCAAGCTTTGTTTCTAAAATGCGCATCTATTTCTTGGTTTATCGCGTTTATTTCTTCTATTCTTTCTGTTGAACTGGCAAATTTAGCCCTTTGTTCAACGAGCATTCTAAAGCGATCACTATTGGCGATATCTTTTGTATAGGCCTCACGCGGTGTATACCACGAGTCGAGCATTTTTAGCGCAACGTCTTGTGTTAACTCAAACGTATCTAGCAACTCTGTTTTTATTTGTTCTTCTTTATTACTCAGGTGATTGGTCATTAAGTAACCAATAATGGCTAACATCAGGGCGATTACCAAAAAGTAAACAATTCTAAAAGTATTGGTATCAAAATTTCTTGCGATAGAGAGCGAATATTGCTGGCTAACACGAATAACTAAATAAACAAACGTTAATGCGGCAATGCCAACAAACCACACCATGGCATTATCTTTTTCTGTTTCATCTATCGAGGTCGTGGCTTTCATTGCTTGCCACTCAATTTGCATGTCAGGGCCAAAATTTGGCCCTTTTTCCCTTATGAAGTGGTTCAGGATCTTGACTATTTCCGGTTTGTCTTTGTTTACGCAAAAACCAGCGGTAAATGGTTTGAAGTTCTTTAATTGAATATAGTTTAGGTTCTTTAGTCCCTGACTTTCAGCCAACTGGTGAACGGTATAATAATAGCTGACAAAGCCATCTACTTTGCCTTCACTGACGGCGCGAAGTCCGGCTTTAGTATCTGCCACGCCTATAACTTCAGTGCCTTTGGAAATTTTTTCTGCGTAATCGGTCGTGTTGTAACCACTCACTGCGCTAATGCGATGAAAGCTTTGGACTTGGTCAAGAGAAGAAATACCAGCGCCTCCCTCTTGTGTCACCAACACTGGAGTTAATGTGATAAGCGGACGTGTAAATAATACCTCGCCTTCTCGCTCAGGCGTTTTTGCACACATAGACACAACATCTAATTCGCCTCTTTTAACTTCGTTATATACCTTACGAAAGGAGCGAGCGGATGTCACTTTTAATTCAAATGGTAAATCTTGGTTTAACGAATCACGTGCTAGCCTGCCGACGCCGCTAGGTCTGCCTCTATCGTCGATAAAATCAAACGGCGGTAAATTATCGTCGATACCAACGGTAACCGTTTGATTTTGCATTGCCCACTCTAACAATTCTGGTGACAATTCATTCGCTTTTGCTACTGTTGCAAAGCTTAAAATACAAAAGGCCAAAATGTTTTTATAGTTCTTTCTCAACCACATGCAGACTTACCTTGAAACGCATCACTTAGTTGAGTATATAAAATTAACTAATTTTTAACAGTTTTAATGTAAATTAGCTTTTTATTTATAGTTGGACATAAAAAAAGCTGGCAAATGCCAGCTTCTTCAAATGCTTATCGTTTAAATCGCGACTAGCCTTTAGCTACCATCACCATTGCTGGGCGCACTAAACGACCATTTAAGCTGTAACCTTTTTGCATTACCGCAACAACGGTATTTGCTGCTACGCCAGGGATTTCTTGCATCGACATTGCTTGATGCAATTCTGGGTTGAACGCTTCGTCTTTCGGGTTAATTTCCTGAATATCGAACTTTTCTAAACCCGACATAAAACTTTGTAGCGTTAATTCAACACCTTCAAGTAATGGCTTTTGTGCTTCATCTTCACGATCAAAGCTTTCAATTGCGCGCTCTAGGTTATCAACTACTGGGAGCAGTTCGTTAACAAACTTTTCTAATGCAAACTTGCGCGCCTTTTCTACGTCCTGTGCACTGCGGCGACGGATGTTTTCAACTTCAGCCTTAGCTCGCACCACGCTATCTTTTTGGTCAGCAACTTTTGCTTCAGCCGCGGCTAATTTAAGCTCAAGTTCATTGATTTTTTCTTGTTCAGCAGAAATGACCTCACCTTCAACGGCTTCATCTGTTGCTACTTCTTCAACAGATACCTCTTCTTGGTTCTGATCTTCTACTTCTTTGTTGATTGATTCGTTTGACTCAGCTGTCATGAAAAACTCCGCGTATAATAACTAGCGTAGGCGGTTTTACACCCTAAAAACTCATATGTTGCATATTATGGGGATTGAAAAAGATGATTCAAGTAGTTGCTAGGATAATTTTACACATTAATAGCAATTAATCGCGTTAGTTACACATTTAGTCGATTCATGTGCCGAAAAGCACTATGTATCGGCGGCTATTACCGCTAACTTATACTTTACAAACAAGGTGATAAGTACGACACTGAGCGCAATGTAATAACAAGTCGCTAAATCATATGAGCAGGCTATATAACACCATCGGCTTAATTGGTAAGCCCCAACACGAAGGCGCAAAAGCCAGTATTGAAATGTTGCATCAGTATTTGACGCAGCAGGACTATAACGTGGTAACCGAGGCAACCGTCGCTCGTTCATTAGCGATAGACAATATTGAAGTATGCACACTCAACGAAATTGGCGAAAAAGCCGATTTGGCCATTGTTGTCGGTGGTGACGGCTACATGCTAGGCGCAGCGCGCGTATTGTCGAATTACGACATAGGCGTTATTGGTGTTAACCGAGGCAATTTAGGTTTTTTGACCGACTTAGCGCCAGATAATATTACAGAACCGTTAGAGCACATTCTTGCTGGCAAGTCGCGCAGTGAACAACGCTTTTTAATCGAAGCGGAAGTGTACCGCCATGGCAAACTAAAAAGTGCCAACAGCGCGGTAAATGAAGCGGTATTGCATGCCGGTAAAGTGGCCAATATGATCGAATTTGAAGTGTATATCGATGGCAGCTTTATGTTTAGCCAGCGCTCTGACGGATTAATTGTATCAACGCCAACAGGTTCAACGGCTTATTCGATGTCTGCTGGTGGCCCCATTCTTACACCAAAACTTAACGCATTATCACTTGTGCCAATGTTTCCACATACATTAACTTCTCGCCCTATTGTTGTAGACGGCGACAGTGAAATAAAATTGGTGCTAGCTAATGAAAACTATGAAAATTTGCAAGTGAGCTGTGACGGTCATGTGATTCTAGCTGTAATGCCTGGCGATCAGGTCATTATTAAGAAAAGCCCAAATACCTTGCGCTTGGTTCACCCACTAGATCACAACTATTTCAACGTCCTTAGAAATAAACTCAGTTGGGGTAATAAACTGTATTAATACGCTAAGCCTTTATTGGAAAAGGCTTAGCAGCTAACCTCGATTTTTTTCACATTCTTTTTTTGTTTTACACTTGATTACTGTATAAAACCTGTATAAATTAACTGTAATTTCATACAGTGATTATCAGGTTAATTATGCTATTACAGTTAAATATTCAAAACTTTGCCATTGTGCGCCAGTTAGATATTGACTGGCAAAAAGGAATGACAAGTATTACCGGGGAAACAGGTGCAGGTAAATCTATTGCGATAGATGCGTTGGGTCTATGTTTAGGGGAAAGAGCCACAACTAATGCCGTGCGCCCAGGTGAGAAAAAAGCAGACCTTGCTGCAACCTTTGATATTAAACATAACCAAGCTGCGATTGACTGGTTAGATAATCACGACCTATTAATGGACGACGAGTGTATTTTACGCCGCGTTATTTCAGCAGAGGGACGCTCCAAGGCCTACATAAATGGCAGCCAGGTACCGCTAGCGCAACTAAAAGACTTAGGCCAATGGTTAATCAATATACATGGCCAGCACGATCATCAATTGATTACCAAATCTAGCGAGCAACGCCGCATCCTCGATGACTATGCCAATCACTATCCTTTGGTAGATCAAGTGGCTTACTACCATCGTAATTTACATCACCTCCAAAGTGAATTAGAGCGTTTACAAGAAAGTAAAAGCCAGCGGGATGCCAAGTTGCAGTTGTTGGAATATCAAGTGAATGAGCTAAACGAATTTGACTTACAACCCAATGAATTCGAACAGCTGGAACAAGACTTCAAGAAACAAAGTAGCGCCCAGGATTTGCTACATGAATGTTTGCAGTCTTTATACATGCTAACTGATGGTGAACAATTTAACGTACTAGATGGCTTAAATAAAAGCATTGAGGGTATCCAGAAATATGCTGATTTGGATCCTAAATTTGCAGAAATTTCCACTATGCTTAACGACGCCATCATTCAGGTTGAAGAAGCAAGTAACGAGCTTAGAAATCATCACGATCGTATCGAACTCGATCCACAAGCCTTTAACACCATAGAGCAACGTTATTCGCTGGCGATCGAATTAGGCAGAAAACACGGCATCGCGCCGGTGGATTTACCACAATTTCATGCAGGCCTGTTAAAGGAGTTAGAAGGTATTAATACTGACGAATCTAGGCTCGATCAATTGCATCAAGAAATAGAAGACTGCAAGGCTCAATATATATCGGCAAGTGACAACCTATCTCAAAGTCGCAAAAAGCATGCAGAAACATTAAGCAAACTGATCACCGCAAGTTTGCAAGAATTGAATATGGAACATGGCCAATTTTGTGTTGCAGTAAATGATGCAGAAAGCGAGAAATCATCTCCATATGGCACCGACGCCATTTCATTTGACGTTAGTTTAAACCCTGGCCAGCCGCTAGAAGCAATGAATAAAGTTGCTTCAGGTGGTGAAATGTCGCGTATTAGCCTAGCAATGCAAGTTATCTTGGCTAGCCGTGTAACCACACCAACATTAATTTTTGATGAAGTAGATGTCGGTATCAGCGGCCCAACCGCTGCTATGGTGGGTAAAAAACTAAAACAACTAGGCGAGCATACGCAAGTGATATGCGTGACTCACCTGCCTCAGGTAGCGAGTAAAGGCCACCAGCAACTGTTTGTCGCTAAACTAACCGACGGTGAACACACAGAAACGTCGGTAAGGGAACTTAATGCGCAAAATCGTGTCGAAGAAATTGCTCGTTTGTTGGCTGGCGATACAATTACAGACAGTAGCCTAGCTAATGCCGAAGAGCTTTTAGCAAGCTAGCAGCCGAATTTGAACGATTTTGTAAAATTGTTTTGTATATCACGGGCTGCTTGGTTATTATCGCACTTCAATAATTTTAGGATTTATAAAGTTTCATGTTGGTTAGAAGTATTTCCCTCGCCTTAGTGTTGGCGTTAAGTGGTTGTTCAAGTTGGGTTTATAAAAGAGATATCCCACAAGGAAACTTTGTTGAGCAAAGAGACATCGACAAGTTACAAATCCAGATGACCAAAGAGCAAGTTAAATTTGTTCTTGGCACGCCTGTGGTTGAAGACCCGTTTTCATCAGACGTGTGGCATTATGTGTATCGCTTTAAATCAGGTAAAAGTTCAGATCTGAATATTTCGCGCAAATTTACGGTTTATTTTGAGAATGACCGTGTAGTAAAAGCCGAAGGCGATTATGAGTTACCCGAGAGTTTTTACACTCCTATGGTGAACTAAACAAGTTCCAATCAAAAAAGCGACCATCAGGTCGCTTTTTTATTACTTTTTCAGCGGGTTTACTCTGCCACCGGTTACTTTATCCGCGCGTCCTTCCGCTTTGGCTTTTTCCGCTCTGCGTTTGCGTACCTCTTTAGGGTCAGCAATTAACGGGCGATATATTTCAATGCGATCGTAATCTGCCACTTCGTCGCTTAACTTGGCATTGCGATTCCAAATGCCTACTTTATTAGTGGCTAAATCAATTTCAGGAAACAAATCAACAATTCCTGATTCTTCAATCGCTTGTTCCACCGTGCTACCTTGCGCTACCGATAATGACAGTAACTCTTGTTTTGTCGGCGTACCATATACCACTTCAATGTGAATCTGCTCAGCCATTGGCTCCCCCAAATTTATCCTTCGCACGCGCTATAAAGGCTTGCACCATGTTATTGGCCATATGGTTAAATGCTTTCCCAAAGGCAAGATCAAATACTTTGCTTGAAAACTCGTACTGCAATTCTAAGTTTATTTTACAGGCCTCGTCTGACAATTTAGTTAAATGCCATTTACCGGTTAACTTTTTAAACGGCCCATCAACCAAGGACATTTCAACCGATTCATTCGACACTAAGGTATTTTTGGTCGTAAACCACTTTTTAATACCGCCTTTGGCAACTAATAAAGATGCCGTCATTTGTGAATCACTGCTTTCTAGTACCTTGCTATCGTGGCAATCTGGCACAAATTCAGGGTACGCTGCAATATCATTTATCAGCTGGAACATCTGTTCTGCGCTGTGCATTACAAGCGAACTTCGATTGACTACTGGCATTTAACCCCGCAAACACTGCTATATTGTTTTAATCTTGGCAATAATATCAAAGCTGAAACAAAGATAAAATTTGAATTGTACTTTAAATACGTCGAGCAATACGTATAATGACGCCCGTTATGGCAAAGAAAAAATCCAAACAGTCAAATAGCAACACCATAGCGCTGAACAAAAAAGCGCGACATAACTACGCCCTATCCGATAAATTTGAAGCTGGTATGAGCCTTCAAGGGTGGGAAATCAAAAGTATTCGCAGTGGTAAAGTGAATATCTCTGATTGTTATGTACACATTAAAGATGGTGAAGCTTACCTAGTGGGTAGTGAAATTTTACCGCTTAATGCTGCATCCTCTCATGTAGTATGCGACCCTGTGCGCTCAAGAAAACTGCTACTTAATCGCAGAGAACTTGATCGTTTAGTGGGCGCGGTTGAGCGTGATGGCTATTCACTGATAGCAACTGCCATGTACTGGAAAGCCTGCTGGGTAAAATTAGAGTTTTATCTTGGTAAAGGTAAGAAGGCACATGATAAACGCGCTGATATTAAAGATAGAGAGTGGAATATCGATAAAGCGCGTATAATGAAACATAAAGTAAGGTAAACTTGCTTTAACTTTCATTGTCTTAACAATTAAAGCGCAGTAAAATGCGATCTACTTTGGGGCGGATTCAGGATTCGACGGGATTCACGAAACCCAAGGTGCATGCCCAGGGGCGGTTGGCCTGGTAAAAAGCCGCAAACTTATAGTTGCAAACGACGAAACGTTCGCACTAGCAGCTTAATGCTAGCCATCCCCGCAAAGTTTTACCTTTAGACTTGCGGTGTTGATGGTCATATTATAAAGGTTAGCGAGGGAATCTTGTCTGAGGATGAACCGCGAAACAGTATCAGACTCACCAGAAAGTAGCCTGTCGCTCGGCGACTGACTGGTTAAACAATAGAGCGACTAAGCATGTAGGACCGAGGATGTAGGTTTTTCGGACGGGGGTTCAACTCCCCCCCGCTCCACCAAATCCAAAATAAAAAGGCGCTTTTTAGCGCCTTTTTTGTTTGGAATATTTCTCATACTCAAAGATTGTATTACTCCTAAATGAGCAATAATTCAGGGGTATTGCTTGACACGCAAGGGTTGCCACCTAATTCCCTAGAATTCTACTCTGCAAGAACCAATAAACGTCATTGCGTGCCTGACACGGAATCTACTTTTGCTTTGCTTAGAATGTATTTATCACTCCTAAAGGAGTAATAGTCCAGGGGTGTTGCGTGCCCCCCCTAGGACGTACCCCCACGCCCCAACTCGGTTTGACGACCCCGTTATTGTTTTTTAATGATGTCGACGCACCGTCTCAATAGCACATCCCTGTCCTATTTCACCTTGTTCTTCGTCCATGAAGAACTTATGCGTGATCATCAAAAAACACTATCGGCAACCCTCAATGGGGAATTGGTTATGTTGGACGGCTCGTTGTGTGATAAAGAATACCCTTAGGTTGATACTCTTTAAAATAAGCTATTTTAGATACAAGGTTAGGAAATTTTGGATTTAAGTATCTGCTTCTACCAGATGGTTTGAGGATCAGTAACCCTATAATTTTTGAGTTTTTTTAGATTATATGATGTAGCATATTGCGTTGAAAAATTGGATGGTGAAAGAAGCAATGCACCAACTATTGAGCCTGTTGGATACCATTATCCTAACGGCGCCGAATGGAACCAAAGACAATAATAGGGAAAGTGCAAATGGCACAAGTAATAAAAACAACATTGATAATTTTAATGACTTTTGTCTTGTTAGCGTGCGGTGACAAAAATACAGAAAAGTTAGACAAACAAGCTATAGCGAAAATTCTTCAAAAATTCCAAAAAACATATTCAACAAAAGGAATAGAAGCCGCTTATTCATACATTAGCAAACAATCTAAATTGCACCCGAGGGAAATGGCAATTAAAGCCAACAAGATAGGCTCTCAAATTAGGTTGTATGAATTAGATCAAAAGATGGGGCATTTTACAGATCTAGAAAAAAAAGCGGTTATAGAAGTAAAAAATGACGTAAATCATGCAATATTTTTATATGAAAAAATGGAAGATTCAGAGCAGATTAACTATAACGGCATGCCTTTATTGTTAGCAGGTGTCTTAGAGGCAATTTACCAATATGAAGAATCGATAAAAATCTTCGAGAAATACTTTGATGAAGAACAACATATTCAGCATCCCACACTCTATGTTTCTGGCGCTCAATACGCAAATTCGCTCGCATTTATAGGCAGAAAAAACGAAGGTGATGCATTGTATTTATCTGTCTATAACGCAAACAAGAAAGATGAAAAGATAGTGATGGCTTATTTAAGATATCAGGGTATACATCATGGATATGAAAGGATGAATTCTTTTTATCAGGAATATGTGGAATCTTATCGCCTATTTGCTGGTTTAGACTTCCAAGTTTGTTATGTTTCTGAGTTTAAGCTTGAAACACAAAAAGCAGTAAGTTGTTACCAAGATTTCTCTCAAAAATACACGGCCTCATGGGGAAATGAAGACTTTATAAATCACGCTGATACATATGTTCAAGAAAACAGTTAAAATTACATCGAATCTATTATATTAATTTACGAACGGTAGTTACGTATGCAACATGAAAGTACAGATTTCCCCCAAACGGGAATTACTAAGCCGTCTACATAATAAACTGCTAAATTTCTATGAACATGAGCAAAATACAAGACTTACAATTTAACAAAGGAACCGGAGCGCTTTTCAAGGTTGAGCACGAAGGGAAGATGGTTAAGTGCTTTGTAACCCAGGACAATGAGTTCTTAACTAGGAAGGCTAGCCCAGGACAAATATTTCCAAATATCTTTAATCGTTATACTTCAGTTATCTATCAGGCGGCGGTTAAAAATATACAAACTAAAGGCATTGATTCAAATCCTTGGGGCAATCATATCACGGCCCAAGATATACAAGAGGCTCAACGCGAGTGCTAACGGGTAGCTAATGGCACACAGTGGTCATAGGCTCTTTAACAAATATGCGATTAACTTTATTGTGTGATTTAGACCTATTATTAACAACCGACCAATCAAGTTCAGACTTATACAACAAAACTATTTAGTAAACCCTAAATGAGGTATTGGCTTCACATACTCCTTTGATTTACACCAACTACAAAAAGCCCTACCTAGCCACTCTATTTCGCATGATGTACACGCAAAAAACGAGGCCCTTGGCATCTGATTTAAATCGCTATTACTTCCTAATTTTATAGCAGAATTACTAGTAGTTGGTTTGTAAGTTAACTTAATTCCATTTTCTTGTTCGTAATTAAACCTACGAGGGTGCATGGCCCAATCCTTTTCCCAGTAATCATCGATTATGTGTTCTCTTAAAGTTTCCTTAAACCCCTTGTTGTTTCCTTTATCTAGCCAATATCGAGCGTCTTCAAGAGAGATGGTTAGCACAGCACTACCACCATTCTGTAATATTGAATCAGCTAATAAATTATCGCGATGCCGACATTTAAATATGACGGCTATTTCCTTTCCATAGCTTTGAATAAGCGCATCGACATTACGATTATGATACTTAGCATTTACTTCAACAGAATCGAAAACCAACTTTCCTCTGTCTGCTACTACTGTCTCTTTGCCGCTTGGGGTATACATTATTTGGTTGGGAGTTTTTAAGTACTCGCTTTCCAAAATGATTTGTTTGGCCATTGCCAATACTGAAACATCAAAAGAATACATACACTCCTTTTTCGCACCATATTCAGGTTTATACGTTGCATGTTTAAAATGCCAAACATTTTTAGTACCTTGTTGTGCGCTCAGCGGCATACCGCAGGAAAAACAGTAGCATTCACATTTTTCACCGTTAGCTACATCTTCGACTTGTTTGCTCTCGCCGGTATTCTTGTAGTTGCCAAAAAGTATATGATCTTCTAATGCCATTCTGAAAAAATGATTACCTTATTGTGATTACAAATTACTCCAAATGACTAGAACAATCAAAACGTACAATTTAGTTACAATTTAATTTTTAGGCAGGTACATCTAAGGCACGAGTTTTTTTATCAACGTTTTGAAGTTGAAGTACCAAAGGTAGTACCACCAAATATTACGAAAAATAAAAACCCTAATTAACAAAAGGTTAAAGTATCAATTCAGATGTCCCCCGCTCCACCAAATCCAAAATAAAAAGGCGCTATTTAGCGCCTTTTTTACAATATCCATCATAAGCTGATTTGGGAACATTTAAATATCTCATCAGCGCTGCTTTTCATTCCTTTTTCATCGGCAGTAGAAAAATCGTAATAAAAACCCTTACCATTGTGGGACAAAACAACTGCGTAGTTTAGTTTATCATCTCCCCAATCCCAGCGATGTTTTATCCCATGCCTTTGATAAATCGCTGCGCTGGCCACTGTTTCACCACTCAACAAAATGTATCCAACAGTATCCATTTCAAAATTTTTGATAAAACCAATTTCAAAAACTGTGTCGCCACCTTCATAAAAATCTTTACAGCGCCAAGCAACTATAGAATCCACTTCCTCTGATGTTATCTCATAACCTTCCAGATTGAGTACCTTAGTAGGGGTGTGCTCCACTTGCACATAATGTTCACTCGGATTTTCAGAGGGCTTCGCACTTTTGTGTAACCTGTACTTACCACTTTGAGTAGATTGGCAAGCGGACAAAAAGGCTATCATGAGAGCAAAAGCAATCAAATGTTTTAGACTGTTCATTGGCTTTAAGTTGTTTAAAAAAATCGAAGAGAGGTTAAAAAACAACCAGCAAAACTTCAACTAGAATAGTTTTATCGATTTGTAAATAAAAATTAGAGATTGCTGAAGAGCAAGAGCATTCACATTTTTTGCCTATTTCAATTGTGACTGCTAGATAAGCTTTAAAGTGAACTAGCTCAGGCACTAGATCGTAAGAACAATATTACCTTTTCATTAGGAGCTTTCATGTCCCACAAAGGTTTGTATTGGTTTACCAACGATTTGCGCGTGCAACACAATCCATTGCTTCACACACTAGCAGAGCAATGCGAGCAAGCGAGTTTTGTGTATGTATTCGATCCTAGGTGGATTGATAAACGCAATTTTAATCAGCGCTATCTTGGTATTCACCGCCTGCGCCTACTGATTGAATCACTCATCGATTTACAGCAAAACTTGGCATTGCAAGGGCATCAATTGCATATAATAGAGGGACCTGCTGAACAAGTTATCGCCTCGCTTTGCAACGCTATGCACATCGATTCACTCTATGTCGCTCATCAAATCGGTTTGTATGAGCAGGAAGCCGTGGCGAAAGTAGCCCATCTGTTAAATAGCACGACAATTGAACAGTCACATAGCTATACCTTATTTTCACCAGAGCAACTTGAACAGGCACAAGCACTGCCTTTTGCGTCGCCACCAAGCTTTAGCAAATTTAGACGCATCATCGAAAAGCAGGCCATTGAGCCACGTATTTTCCCAATAGCGAGCCCATTATCTGCGATTGATAGCGTTTCATTACCTCATACTATTGAAACGATTACACCAAGCGCATTGTGGCAACAATGCTTGCTTAACTTTTTTCCAAGTTCGCGAGGATTCGACATTAGCCAACCATTTAATATCCAAGGTGCGGAGCTTTTAGAGCACAACGGCAGTTGTGACTTACAAGGGGGTGAAACCGCCGCAAACGTGCACATTTGCCGCTATTTTGAATCTAAATCAGCGTCAACCTATAAAGAAACACGCAACGCCCTGCAAGGCAAAGATAGCTCAACACTGTTTAGCCCCTATTTAAGTATGGGCAATGTCGCAGCATCTGATATCTATCAACGGTTGAAAAACTATGAAGCCTGTTATGGTGAAAATGAATCTACCTATTGGATATATTTTGAATTACTGTGGCGCGAATATTTCCAGTGGCTTGCCATCAATATTAAAAGCCAGTTATTTCGTTTTAAAGGCTTATCAAAAAAAGGGCCCTTGACTAGTTATTTCCCAGAGCGCTTCAAAAAATGGTGCGCAGGAAACACGCCCTATCCACTGGTCAATGCCTGTATGCATCAGCTCAACACGACAGGCTTTATGTCCAATAGAGGTAGGCAAATTGTCGCCAGCTGTCTTGTTAACGAACTTGGTATTGATTGGCGTTATGGCGCCGCCTACTTTCAAGAAATGCTGATTGACTACGACACCGCAAGTAATTGGGGGAATTGGCAATATATCGCAGGCGTTGGCGTTGATCCGCGCGGTGGTAGGCATTTTGATATTGCTAAGCAAACACGCATATTTGATCCTGATAACGCTTTTATCAATAAATGGCAGGGACAATATGAACAGGCAGCGCTTGATTCTATCGATGCCGCTGATTGGCCAATAGCATAGCATTGCCATGAACAAGCCTAAGGAAAGTAAAGTCTGCGTTGTTTGCTTACGGCCATTTACTTGGCGAAAAAAGTGGGCTCGGGATTGGGCCCAGGTCAAGTATTGTTCTAAACGCTGCGCAAGTAACCGCCGCCAGAAAGCGTGTGCATAGAATACGATTAGCGTTTCGCGTTAATTGCAGAAACGTAATAGTTTCCTATAGTTATCTTTAACATTCAGCCACGTTTTATAATCAAGAACATGCTCTTAAGAAGAATAACCGAACACGTAAAAGCGCAAAATTGGTTTGCCGTGTTTCTCGATTTCATTGTGGTGGTACTCGGTATCTTTGTTGCACTTGAAGTCTCCAACTATAAAGAAGCCAAACAATCTGCCGCATTTGAAACAAAAATGTTGGTACAAATTCAAGCCGCACTGAGTAATGACATTAGCTATTTTGAAGGTATCAGAAATCGATTAGAGCCAGCATTTAACGCGAACCAGACCCTACTTAAGCATTTGTATAAAAAAGAAGATATTGACGAAAAAGAACTGCTTCAACTGCTCGATGATAGCTTTATTGGCTATGTCTTTAGTTATAACAAAGGTGCCTATGAAGCATTGAAAGCATCGGGGTTAGATAAAGTAAAGAATGATGATTTACGCAATCAAATGGTGCACTTTTACGATTTTACTGCCCCTCGCACTGCCACCTTAATACAGTATCGCTATCGTGATAACGGCAGAGAAGCTTTGTATCGAAACAGATTAGCATTAATGGAACTGGGCCCAGTATTTAGTGAAGAACTCAATGCCTATGACGTTGCAAGAACAAGAGTTAAACCCAACGTGCTAACGTCCCCCATATTACTAGAGTATGTAGAACATGCTAATGGTTTAATAATGCACGCTAGGTTTCGGCTGAAGATGATAAAAGAAGAGGCAGTGATACTTGATAATGCCCTTACAAATGAGTTAAAAAAGAGGAAAGCTATATAATTCATTATGTTAACTCGAGTGCTTGAATTTTCATGGTAATCAATAACGCGACGATTTCGTTGCTCAAAAAACTGCAAGCCTCCATCCTCTTATTATTGGTAACGGGGTGTGCATCACTTCCATCCAATGATCAACAAATTGAAAGCTATGCTATATCGCCTACACAAACCTCTGTTTTAGAAGAGCGCGCAGAGAAAGGCCGTAAAAGAGATAACCAAACACAAAGCAGCACAGGGATCTTACCGCTTGCAGAAGGTATTGATGCGTTTGTCGCAAGAGCTGCATTAGCGAGACTTGCACAACATTCATTGGATGTTCAATATTATTTATTTCACAGTGATTTAACTGGCAACTTACTCACCGCTGAGTTTTGGCGTGCTGCAGAGCGTGGCGTACGTGTACGCATTTTACTTGATGATATGGATATGGCTGGCCGAGATAAAACGCTGGCTATTTTAAACGCGCATGACAACATTGAAATCCGCATATTTAATCCCTTTATTCGCGGTAAATCTCGAGCAGGCCAATACATTACCCGTTTTGGCAGCGTTACTCGACGAGCACACAATAAGGCATTTATCGCCGACAATCAGTTTGCCATTGTAGGCGGCAGAAACATTGGCGATGAATACTTTGGAGCAAACCCTAACTTGGCATTTGGTGACCTCGATGTGATGGTAACGCAGCCATCTACGGGCGAGGTGTCTTCAGCTTTTGATCTTTATTGGAATAGTCCGCTCGCCTACCCTGTAGAAACACTGATAAAACATCAAACCAGTGAAGAAGAACTTGCCAGCGTAGAAACTTATATCGACACCTTCTACCAAGAGAACAAAGATAATAAGTACATTGAAAGCCTGCAACAAAGCAAACTATTGTCGGCTAGTTATCAGCAAGGAGAAGATTACTTCTGGGGCGACACAGAAGTGCTCTATGATTTACCTGATAAAATTAGTGAAGACAGAGAAAATACAGCCTTTCATCTAGCGCCAAAGCTAGGGCCTTACTTTCTTAATGCAAAAGATCATTTGCTAGTGGTTTCTCCCTATTTTGTGCCCGGAAAAAGCGGTGTTGAATTCTTTCAATCGCTGCAAGAAAAAGGGGTTAAAGTCAGTATTTTAACTAATTCATTAATGTCTAATGATGTACCAATTGTACATGTGGGATACGCTCGCTATCGCGAAGAGCTCATTGAAGCAGGCGTGCAACTCTATGAACTTGATCCTAAGGCACTAGGATTAGATTTTAAACGGCAAAAAAGCGGTAAAAATCGTGAAGGCATAAAAGGGTCGAAGTCGAGCTTACATGCAAAATACTTTGTTATTGACGACCAGTTTACCTTTATTGGTTCGCTTAATTTAGATCCGCGCTCAGTTATAGAAAACACCGAGATTGGTGTTGTGGTAGACAATGAGCAGCTTGGTAGTCGTTTAACCCAGCAGTTTAATGCCCAGATTAAACATGTCGCCTTTAAAGTCACCTTAGAAAAGGGTGATTTACTATGGACGCGCACCTATAGCGACGGCAGTTCAAAAACATTTGATCAAGAACCCTACAGCAGTTGGTGGGATCGCCTTTCGATTTTCTTTATGTCGCTACTACCGGTTGAATCTCAAATTTAACTACCCCGGTAACCCATCAATACGAGCTTTAGTTAAAATGCTAGTGTAACGCACAACAAAGAAACTAAACGCGACTATCCAACAAGCGCCAGAAAGGATGACAGCAAGCTGGTAATTACCGAGCCAACTTGGCAAAAATACACGCATTAAAAATGATAGGTTGATAAAAACAAAGGCAAACACCATCAGCCTTGGCGCAACAATTTTTCTCCCCGTATGCCCTAAGGAAACGCGAGAAATCATCGATAAAATCATACCCCCCATACCGCCGATTGTGATGGCATGTAACGCCAATGATTGAATACCCATGCCAAGTTGTGCCATTCCTAACATCACAAGCCCAATACATACTGCCCAGTAACTCACGTGCAATGACCACACTAAAGGCGTTCTAAGCGTCACCCATATGCGCCAACGCACCGCCCTAACAAAGTTAATACTGCCTGCTGCAATTAAGCTATAACTTGAAAATTCGGCGAGACTAGGATGACCAATTAGCGTTGTAATGGCAGCAAACAGCACTGAAATAATAGAGGCATGCTCCAGCCACGCAATCGCCGGCACGCGCTGCGTGTTTGTGCCATTTGCAGTAAACATGGGAAAAACACGCCCCCCCATGATGCACATCACCACCGCAACGAGCAGAACCATTGCATGAAACAACCACAACCCCTGCAAGGCAACACCAGTTAATGCGTAATACCAGCTCAAGCCATTTAATGTTGCCATTGCCAATAAAATGGGCACAAACATAACATTGCGCCATTGTTTAATTGTAAAGATAGGCTTGCCTAAAAAGTACGCCGAAAATAATAGAAATGACACATCGAGAAGTGCGATTAGAAGCATTGGCATAACAGGTATCAAAATAAATAGCCGAGCGCCTAACCACAGTAAAAAGAGCAAGAGTAAGGGAATACCTGACACAGTATCTAGTTGCGTCCAAGTGCGCGCTGCCGTCAGTAAAAAACCGACAACCACAGCTACCACAAAACCGAATAGCATTTCGTGCATATGCCACCAATACATGCCATTGATGGGTTGCCAGTCAATGGCGGAATTGTACATTGCAAGCCATAGGGCGATGCTTAACACAGCAAATACCGCGGCTGATAGAAAAAAGGGACGAAACGCTAATTGCCAAAAAGGTGGTGCAGGTTTCTTGTTGCTGGGCTCTTGAATCTGCCCGGTTGGAGAAATTAAACTCATAACGACCTCTAAAAAGGATGCCCTAGCGACATGTAAAACCCTTTGTTGTCGTCCTTACCAAACGCCATTTCCATTCGAATAACCACGCCAGCTTCTGGTTTAACCGCATAAAAACCGCCAACCGATGCAGAGGGGTATAGATTGTCGCTATCTGAACAAGACAGCGAGCCTTCATCATTGTCGCCGTGCAAACAGGTAAGCGAGGCATATGCGACCATGCCCCATTTATCAGTAAAATTAATGCGTTCATCAATTTGTATGGCCGTTGAATAAGGGGCTAGATATTGGCCGGAGGTATAGCCTTTGGTACGGACTGTTGCCCAGGCAGCTACAGGTGCATCATCGGTATACTTACCTTTGATATTTATCGCCAATACGCTACTTTCGCCGTGAGACAAGTAGTAGTTATATTTAAGGCGATACACATCGAAGTTTTCTACACCTCCCAAACTTTCCCGATAAGCGGTATTGTCCGCTTGAAAGTAATGACCCTGGGTGGCCGAACGTGGTCTATCTCGGCTATCGTATTCTATCGTTAAGCCTAAACCATTTGAGCGAAAACCGGCCAAACGGATAGTGTCATTGCGCGCATCTACACTGTAGTTTGTAAAATCGAGACTATTGCCCGGAATAATCTCGTCACTATAGATAGAATAATTGGTACTGATGAATTGACCGCCTAAAAACCATTGATCAAATACGCGATAGGCCCACTTGAAATAAAACGCCGATACTGAATCGGTTGTTTTAAGCGGCATACCGCTGCCTAGAAAATCGTCGTAATCATTTTTTATCTCGCCAGTAAAAAACGCGCTAAGAATACGCTGCCTATCTTCATCGAAAAAGGTATTGGCAAAAGCGACGCCTGTATAAGACTTGGTACTTGAATAATTTCCGGTCAAACCAAACATGGATGCGGCAGATTTAGGATCGAATGTATGCATGTAACCAAGCATTGCACCAGCGGTTGTACTGAGCTTTGGATTGGACGTCACTAGTGGCGTAAACAACCAAGGTGACGACTGTTCGGTGCTATTTTTATCGGGTTTATCGCCCTCTTCTTGTGCGCTTACTGTAAGCGATAAACACGCTGCCACTGCATACCACAATCTTGTTAGCTTCATCTGTTACCTTGTCTTCTCAAGTCACTTCGCTGTTAACATCAGCGTAACATTAAACATCAGATAAAACTAAACTTTTACTTTTTGCTCAACGTATTAGACTAAATAAAACTATCACAAAAAGAGACGCTTGGTGGTAACGAACAAATTGGTGAAAAACACAACCAATAACACAACCATAGTATGGCTAAGAAATGACCTACGCCTTCGCGACAATCGTGCGCTTACAGCTGCCTGCGAACGCGGCGACATTATCCCTATCTATATTTTTGAACCCAAGTCACTTCAACAGCTTGGCGGTGCTAGCAAATGGTGGCTGCATCATAGCTTGAATCAATTACAGCAGTCATTTGGCGGTAAACTACTTATCTTCGTGGGTAAGCCTTTAGACATATTGTCACAGCTCATCGAGTCAACAAAAGCAAATGCCGTGTATTGGAATAGGCGTTATTTACCAGAGGAAATAGAAACGGATATAGATGTAAAGGCCACATTATCCGAACAACAGGTAGCGGTTAAGTCTTTCAATGCTTCTCTTTTGTGGGAACCTTGGCAAATTACAAAACAAGACAATACGCCTTATAAAGTCTTCACTCCTTTTTATACGAAAGGCGCGTTACCTAAATCTCCTGCCTTTCCTTTGCCCGCGCCGCCGCAAATGACGTTTGGTGATGTGCCAGTAACATCAGTTCAGCTAGATGATATTGGCCTGTTGCCAACCATAGATTGGGACCAAGACTTCTATCATCATTGGCAACCAGGTGAAGCAGGTGCTAGTCAACAATTGGCTCTTTTCCTTGATGATGCCGTAAATCAATATAAAAAAGACAGAGATGTTCCGTCACTGCCAGGTACGTCTAAATTGTCACCTCACCTGCACTTTGGCGAAATATCACCAAACCAAATTTGGTATAGCGTGAAACAAGCACCGTTGCCCGAAAGTAGCAGTGCAGATATTGCCACCTATTTGAAAGAGCTTGGATGGCGTGAATTTAGTTATTATTTATTGTTTCACTTTCCGCATATGCTAAACGAAAACTTTAACGCTAAGTTCAACCATTTTAAGTGGCAGCATAACCCCGAATTTTTGACCGCATGGCAACAAGGCAAAACGGGCATTCCGATTGTTGATGCAGGTATGCGCGAACTTTGGCAAACAGGCTACATGCATAACCGAGTACGTATGATTGTTGCCTCATTCTTAACTAAAAATTTGTTAATTGACTGGCGATATGGATTGCAATGGTTTCACGATTGTTTAGTTGATGCAGATCAAGCCAGTAATTGTGCAAGCTGGCAATGGGTCGCAGGCTCTGGCGCCGATGCAGCGCCTTACTTTCGCATATTTAATCCCGTTTTACAGGGCGAGAAGTTTGACAAGATGGGCGAGTATGTCAGCCGATATTGTCCCGAACTAGCGAAACTACCGCCAAAATATATCCATAAACCGTGGCAAGCACCCGAGGATGTTTTACAATTAGCACAAATAACCTTAGGTGATACCTACCCACACCCGTTAGTCGATCTAAAAACGTCTCGAGAGCAAGCATTAAGTAGGTACGCACAAATCAAGTCGTAACAAAGGAAATAGAATGGAAAATCTATTGCAGGACAGTGGGCTACTTAAAACAGACTCCTACATAGACGGTGCATGGATAACATCAAACACTACATTTGATGTTATCAACCCTGCAGATGGCCAAACCTTAGTATCTGTTGGAAATGCTACAGACAGTGACGCAAAAGCTGCGGTAAAAGCGGCCGACGATGCTTTTGCGTCTTGGTCTAGCTTAACGTCATATGACCGCGCTGATTTACTACATAAATGGCATCAGCTGATGATGCAACATCAAGACGATTTGGCGCTAATACTAACGCTTGAACAAGGAAAGCCGCTTTCAGAGGCAAAAGGCGAAATAGCCTATGGTGCTTCCTTCATACAATGGTTTGCACAGGAGTCCATTCGTGTCTATGGCGATAC
This sequence comes from Thalassotalea agarivorans, assembly GCF_030295955.1. Taxonomy (NCBI): domain Bacteria; kingdom Pseudomonadati; phylum Pseudomonadota; class Gammaproteobacteria; order Alteromonadales; family Colwelliaceae; genus Thalassotalea; species Thalassotalea agarivorans. The sequence continues at coordinate 1,041,069 of NZ_AP027363.1, read as the reverse complement.
CATACCGACACAGGATAGGCATAAGCGCGTCGTTGTCATAAAACAACCCGTTGGCGTTGTCGCTTCTATTACGCCATGGAATTTTCCAAATGCAATGATTGCCCGTAAAGCGGCAGCGGCACTAGCTGCAGGCTGTACATTTGTTGGGTTAGCGTCTGGGTTAACGCCATTGTCGGCGTTAGCAATGGCAGAGCTTGCCGATCGCGCAGGTATTCCTAAGGGCGTTTTTAATATACTAGCGAGTGACGATGCACCTAGCATAGGCAAAGTGCTTACTCGCGATGCTCTAGTGAAAAAGTTTACTTTTACCGGCTCTACTCGGGTAGGCAAAATCCTCACTGAACAATGTGCTAGCACGGTAAAAAAAGTGTCTATGGAATTAGGTGGCAATGCCCCTTTTATCGTGTTTGAAGATGCTGATATTGAGCAAGCTGTGCAAGGAGCTTTAGCCTCAAAATATCGAAATGCAGGGCAAACCTGTATTTGTACTAATCGTATCTTTGTTCATCAAGATATCGCAGACACGTTTACGGAAAAATATGTCAGTGCAGTAACTGAGCTCAAATTAGGCAAAGGCATTGACGCAGGAACAAATGTCGGTCCAATGATTTCGGCTGCTGCGGTTAGTAAAACCCATGATCTAGTGCAGCAAGCGGTTGCGCAAGGTGCTAAGTTAGCATGTGGCGGCAATTTATCCCCTTTAGGTGAGAGTTTTTATCCACCGACCGTATTGACGGAAGTAGACAACACCATGGCTGTTGCGCAGCAGGAACTATTTGCTCCTGTTTCGCCCATTATTCAGTTTAATAACGAAGCTCAGGTTGTTGCCATGGCCAATGATACACCTTATGGACTTGCCGCTTACTTTTACAGTCGAGATATCAGCCGTATATGGCGTGTCGCAGAAAAACTGCAATTTGGCATGGTTGGCATTAACGACACGGCAATATCAAATACCGCAGCTCCCTTCGGTGGTATGAAACAATCAGGGTATGGCAGAGAAGGTTCAAAATACGGGCTAGATGATTATTTGGATATTAAGTATTTATCGTTCGCCCTTTAGAAACAAAAAAGCCCGCAGAAGCGGGCTTTCAAATAGCATTAACAGTATTTACTCTTTACCGTAAACGTTATTTTCTTGTTCTTGCACACGAATAAAGGTTGTGCGCTTTGATAACTCTTTTAAACGAGCCGCACCAACATAAGTACAAGTAGATCTAACGCCACCTTGTATGTCTTGAATGGTGTTTTCTACAGAACCTTTGTAAGGTAACAATACGGTTTTACCCTCAGCTGCACGGTAGTTTGCAACACCACCAGAATGCTTATCCATAGCGCTCTTAGATGACATACCATAAAACTTCATAAATGTTTCACCATCTTTCTCGATGATTTCACCACCACTTTCTTGGTGGCCAGCTAGCATTCCGCCAAGCATTACAAAGTCAGCACCGCCGCCGAATGCTTTAGCAACATCACCTGCACATGCACAACCACCGTCACCGATGATCATACCGCCTAGGCCATGCGCTGCATCGCCACATTCAATAATGGCTGAAAGTTGTGGGTAACCGACACCTGTTTTAACACGTGTAGTACATACCGAACCTGGGCCAATACCTACTTTAACGATATCCGCGCCAGCAAGGATAAGCTCTTCACACATATCACCCGTTACTACGTTACCCGCACTGATAACCATATTTGGGTGCGCTTCACGTACTCTTTGAACGTATTCTACAAGGTGCTCTGAGTAACCATTTGCGATATCAATACAAATGAACATTAAGTCATCAGACAGCGCTAAAATATCTTTTAACTTGTCAAAATCTGCGTCTGAAGTACCAGCAGAAACCATCACGTTGTTTAAAACACTTGCGTCGTTCGCGCTAACGAAGTCAGCCCATTGTTCAACAGAGTAGTGCTTATGTACGGCAACCATAGCGCCGTACTTAGCTAATGAAATAGCCATTTCAAAACTACCAACTGAATCCATGTTGGCTGCAATGATAGGAACACCTTTCCACTTACGACCGCTGTGTTTAAAGGTGAATTCTCGATTTAAGTCAACTTGAGATCGGCTTTTTAAGGTCGAACGTTTGGGACGAAAAAGAACATCTTTAAAACCTAATTTTAAATCTTGTTCAATACGCATAAATAGCTCCTGATTTCGCTATGCTATGTAAATTAATAATAGTCCGTGGGGAATTTCAGGCAAAAAAAAACTGAACCGCCTTTTGGGCGCCCCAGTTTTCGACATTATACTTCGCGTATTTTTTCTGACAACAACTAAAATGAAACGAAATTGTTACCGTTTAATATACTGGAATATCGAGGTTTCTCTATCACTAACTATTTGCGTGTTTGTATACTCAAAACCAACCGCCTTTAATACCGCCATAGACGCATAGTTATCAGGATCTGTATAAGCCAACACGACGGCTTTTTGATGATAAGACAAAACTGCTTTAGCCGCTTCTTTTGCAAAACCATGCCCTTGGTAGTGCGTTAAAAAACTATATCCTAAATCTGGTGTCGCGTGCCCTTGTCTCGACAGTAACCCGCATACGCCAATAAATTGGCCATGATAAGTGACTGCTAGCAAGCCAAAACCATTATTTCGATAACTCTGTATAGGCCCCGTTAACAGATAACGTTTAGCATCTGCGATGCTATGAATCTGTTTATCCCCGATAAACTGCAAACAGTCTGGTTGATTGAATAGCTCTTTAATATCGCGAGCATCAGAAAGTACTAAAGGTCGTAACGTTAACCGGCTACTTTTTATCAGTGTCATTGCTACCCTGCTTAATGAAATCTAGATAATGAGCGAGTGCATTCTCATCACCTTTATTTTCTCTTTTCACACTCTTTTGATAGAAAAAACTAAAAACCTCTAACCACAGCTTTAATTGCGTTGCGGCCTGTTGCTGGCCAATATCATTTAGCGCAAAAGCGGCAACTTCGGCGGTAGAAAACTGAGCATCGTTTATCGAATTGCGCAATTGATATTGCTTGCGGTAATCATCGCCAAAATCAAAAGACATCATTGGTAATTGATGCAGATAGGGGCTTTTACGATACATTTTTTTTGCCTCGCGCCAACTTGCGTCTAACAACACGAACAAAGGAATTTTAGCATCTGACAGTTCGCTGCGCGCCAACATAGGTTGGTTTTCCACGGCATACTGCTGTGGAAAAATAACCACTGGTTGATAACGTTCGTCTTCAAGTAATGCCAGCAATGCTTTGTCTGGTTCTGTGCGCGACCATATAAAACCATAGGTGTCTGCAACAACATCAGCAATCAACTTACCGGTATTACTCGGTTTCAGCACTTCGTCATCGTACATCAATAGCAAAAATGCTGCATTTATTGGCAAGGTTTTGCGAAATTCACAGATACAATTTTTCTTAGCGACTAAGCAGAGTTGGCACCTATTAACCTTCTTGCCCCTGGCATTAAAGGGGCGCGTACTTTGCGCTTTTCTTTTTTCATACAGTTGCTGAATAGCGTGCATTTTTTGATTGCTATACATGTTCAGATAACGGCATTATACCTGAGTTTTTCGCTTAAGTTTGTCACTAAATCGACAACTTGGAACGAAACTTGGAACACTTAATACAAGCATTATAAGAAGGGTCAATTTAGTATTATGAAAACCCCAACAATTAAAGATTTTTTATATAAAAATCAATTAGATGAAGATTACATCAAGCAAGCTGATAAACATTTTAGCCGTGCACTGAAGGAAATAGCATCGCACCAAAAAGGTGCAAAAGGAGCACTTGTTATTGGAATAAATGGTTGCCAAGGCAGTGGGAAATCGACGCTAGCACAATATTTAGTTGCCATGCTTGCAGAGCAATATCAGTTGTCTGCAATAACCGTGTCACTCGATGATTTCTACTACAGCAAATTACAGCGAGCTAAACTTGCCCGTTCGGTGCACCCGCTATTAACAACAAGAGGTGTGCCTGGCACGCATGATCTGAATCTAGCGGTAAAAACAATTACTGCACTAAAACAACAACAACCAACAAGAATTCCGCGTTTTGACAAATCCGCTGACAATCCGTTTCCAAAACCAAGCTGGGCTATTGTATCTCAGGCTTACGACATCATTATTTTAGAAGGTTGGTGCGTAGCTTCACCGCCACAAGAGAGCGCAATGTTGTCGACACCTATTAATGCGCTTGAAGAAGAACAAGACAAAGATGGTCAACACCGCCAGTTTGTAAATCAGCAACTCAATCAATATCAAACATTGTTTAAACAAATCGACTATTTAATGATGTTAAAAGCGCCTTCTTTTGACGCAGTTTTTGCATGGCGTTTAGAGCAAGAGCAAAAGCTGGCCAAACAATATGAAATTGAAGGCCTGCACATTGGACGAGCGGTTATGTCTGAGCAAGAGGTCTGCAACTTTATTAGTTTTTTTGAGCGCATCACCACACATAGCTTAGAGGCGGTGCCGGCAATCAGCGATGTTGTTTACGCACTAGACAGCGATAGAAATATTACACAGATAGACTACAAAGCGAGTAACGCATGAATGAAACCCCATTAATCTTCACTGATCTTGACGGCACTTTGCTCGATCACTTTAGTTATAGCTTTGACGCGGCTAAAAGTACGCTTTCCGCGCTTAAATCAAGGCATATACCAGTGATTCCAACAACGAGCAAAACCGCACCTGAACTGGAAGAACTAATGGGGGAACTCTCACTTTCTGGCCCTTTTATTATCGAAAATGGCGCTGCCATTTACATGCCTGAAGGCTATTTCCCAAATAAGCCGCAAGATGCGAAAACGGTTGGTAACTACTGGGTAATAGAACTGGTGGAACAGGCTGAAGTTTGGCGCGATATTGTGTCGCAACTGACACCTGATTACCCAGAACTGTTTACTCAATTTTCGCAAATGTCTGTTGAAAACATTGCGATGCTTACAGAGTTAAGTCATGAAAAAGCTGCATTAGCCTCGCAACGAGGATATGGAGAGCCGGTATTTTGGCAAGGCACAAAAGGACAACTTAACCAGTTTATTGAAGACATTAACAAACGCGGCGCAAATGTGCTTATTGGTGGCAGATTCATTCATGTTAGTGGTCGCTGTAATAAGGGCCGCGCCATGCTCAAGCTTGCGCAAGAGTATAAAAATCAATATCCGGGTGAAACGTTTTTTACCTTGGCAACAGGAGACGGAGAAAACGATGTAGACATGCTCAATATGTCAGATATTGCCGGTATCATTAAATCTCCAGTCCATAAAAAGCCAACGCTTTCACGCACCGAAGATGTACTAATAAGTAACCACTTTGGCCCCGCAGGTTGGGCAGAAGTGGTTCATCTAGCAATTCCAAACATTGACAACGCTAAGGAGCGCAAGCATGGCTGATTTTTATCAAAACGGTATCGTTACGACCCTACATAACCTATCAAACAGACCGCTAGAGTGCCTTGAGCAAGAGCTTGTTACCTTTAGTAAAAAACGGCCAATGTCACTGATTTTACCGTCGCTTTATTCAGAGTTAGAAGGCCCTGCGCTAGCCAATATAGTGAGCCATTTAAAAGATGTGCCTTACCTATCGGAAATTGTTATTGGTTTAGATAGAGCTGACCAAGCCCAATATCAACATGCCATAGAATTTTTTGGTGAGCTACCGCAGCACCATCGCATTTTGTGGAATGACGGTCCTCGTTTACAAGCACTCGACAAAGAGCTTCAGGCAATGGGACTGGCACCAAAAGAGCTAGGTAAAGGTCGCAATGTTTGGTATTGCATGGGTTACATTTTAGCTAGTGGAAGAGCGGAATCTGTTGCACTTCATGATTGCGATATTCTTACTTACGACAGAGAGTTATTGGCTCGATTGATATACCCGGTTGCAAACCCGCAGTTTAACTATGAGTTTTGTAAAGGGTTTTACGCGCGTGTTGCCGATGGAAAAATAAATGGCCGCGTATCTCGTTTGCTTATTACACCTTTACTTCGTGCACTCAAAAGTGTGCTTGGTCATAACGACTATCTAGAGTATATGGACAGTTTTCGTTATCCGCTGGCAGGCGAGTTTTCCTTCCGCAGAGATGTGCTAAACGATATCCGTATCCCAAGTGATTGGGGACTAGAAATTGGCGTGCTTTCAGAAATGCAACGTAACTATGCCAACAACAGATTGTGTCAGGTGGATATTGCACAAACTTACGATCATAAACATCAAGATCTAAGCTTTCACAACGATCAAGGTGGTTTATCTAAAATGTCTATTGATATAACTAAGGCATTATTTAGAAAACTAGCCACCAAAGGCCATACGTTTTCAACTGAAACCTTCCGTTCATTGAAAGCCACCTACTTTAGGATTGCTTTAGACTTTGTCGAAACCTACTACAACGACGCTATTATGAATGGTTTAACACTTGATATTCACCAAGAAGAAAAAGCGGTTGAATTGTTTGCGCAAAACATCATGAAAGCGGGTAAAAACTTCCTTGAATACCCAATGGAAACGCCTTTCATTCCAAGTTGGAACAGAGTGATATCAGCTAAACCAGATGTGCTTGAAGCACTAAAAACAGCGGTAGAAGAAGACAGAGCAGAATTCGCGCAATCATAGGAGCTAGGTCATGAGCTATTCCTTGCAAAACGTAAGGCAAAAGATATGTCATCATCTCGACGCCATATATCAAGATGTATCGCTACCATGTAGTCAGGAGCAACTCGCTGATGACCTACTGGCGATTATGAATATTAGCGATAAAGACCATTGCCCTAGCCCGCACCAAAACCAATGGAATGAACAAGATGTTATCCTGATAAGCTATGGCGATAGTATTATCAAGGACAATGAAAAACCGCTAAAAACCCTTCACACCATGCTTAATCGCTATTTTAAACAGGCGATTAACAGTGTTCATATATTGCCATTCTTTCCCTATAGTTCCGATGATGGCTTTTCTGTCATTGACTATTCTAGTGTGAATGAAGCACTAGGCGATTGGCAGGATATACAGGCGATATCGTCAGACTATAAGCTAATGGCCGATCTGGTGATTAACCATTGCTCTAGTCGCAGCAAATGGTTTGAGAATTTTATTGCAGGTGAAGGTGTTGGCCATGATTACTTTTTTACTGCTGAGCCTAGCGATGACCTAAGCGATGTTGTACGGCCGCGCACTTCACCGCTGCTGAGAGAAACCAACACGCAAAAAGGGACGAAGCATGTCTGGTGTACCTTTAGTCATGATCAAGTCGACCTAGATTTTAGAAATCCTGAAGTACTAAAAAGTTTTGTCAGTATTATTCGGTTATACCTAGATCAAGGCGTAAAAATATTTCGCTTTGATGCCATCGCCTTTCTATGGAAAATCGTCGGCACTAGCTGCATCAATTTACCTCAAACCCATGAAACCGTGCGTTTACTGAGGACATTAATTGAATACGCGTGTAGTGATGCCATTATCATTACCGAAACAAACATTCCAAACCGTCAAAATCTTATGTATTTTGGCAATGCCAACGAAGCGCACTGTATTTACAACTTTTCTTTGCCACCCTTGTTAGTAAATACGCTTATCACAGGTGATTGCACCTACCTTAAAACATGGATGATGAGTATGCCGCCGGCACAAAATGGCACAGCATATTTTAATTTTATCGCCTCTCATGATGGCATAGGATTAAGACCTGCAGAAGGTCTTTTGTCTGAACAAGAAATAAATGTTTTGGTTAACACCATGCAGAGCTTTGGCGGGAAAATTTCCTGGCGAAATGCAGACAATGGACAAGTCAAACCTTATGAAATGAATATTACCTTGTATGATGCTTTGCAAGGCACCACAGCAGGGCCAGACAAATACGGCCAAGACAGGTTTATTAGTGCACATGCCATCATGTTGGCATTAGAAGGGATTCCGGGATTGTATATTCATAGTTTGCTTGGCACCAGTAACGACTACGAAAAGCTTAAAAACACCCAACATAATCGCGCTATCAACCGTCACAGATGGGATTACAATAAGTTAAACGAGCAGCTTTCGACACCTCATAGCCAGCATCATCAAGTGTTAGAACGTATGTTGCATTTGATCAATATTCGCAAGCAGCAAGCGGCCTTTCATCCCAATGCGACACAATTCACGCTGCAATTAGGAACTAAACTCTTTGGTTTTTGGCGACAAAGCATCGATCGTACCCAAAGCATCTTTTGCGTCGCAAATGTGACCAACGAACCGATTTCGTTAGCGATGTCTGATTTAAACCTTATCGATACCAATAATTGGGTAGATCTGATTAGTGAACAACAGGTTAGTCATATGGGCGATGAGTGGACACTAGCCCCATACCAGACTATTTGGTTGACAAATCACATCGATATCGACTGATTTTTAGGCACAATAACAATTTTTAACAGATTATTTTCGTAGATTGATGAAACCTCAAAAAATTATGCGTACAATTGTTGAATTAACAAATTATAAACGTATAAATATTTTCGGGGTTTCAGCCTGACTGGCTATCAAGCAGTATGAAAAAACTTTTAATCTGCATTTCTTTTATTTTCATGCTCACTGGATGCGGCGTTACCATGCTGCCGGCCCAGCCGTTTCTATCTCAAGTTCAATTGTCTGCATACAATAACAACACACAAACATACGTGTTAACAGAAACCAATACGCAAATTCGCCAGATATTGGGTGAAGATGTACTGTATTACAAAGGTAATGCAACGGGCGTAAAAGAGGTCTGGTTTACCGTATCTACTGGTGACTTCAAGTACATCATGTATGTTGTGGATAGCTATTTGTTTTGGGAATCTTATGCCCAAAAGCAAGGTGAGCTATTGGATAAGTACCTTTACCGAGTTGCACATGCCCTTTCGCCAAATATGGCTTATAAAATTGTTAGTACTGATGTGGAGACGGCATACCTAATCATGTATGACCCAGATGACAAATTACAAAAGCCTCAAGCGGTCTTTACCAAAGAAGCGGTACTCGCGTTAAAACTTGATTTACTGCAACTTAGAGACGGTTCTCTAAGATAAAAAAAGCGCCTAAAGGCGCTTTTTTTATCTTGTTAATTTTTAAACTTGTATCGTTATACAGCAAAAGGATACTTGATGGCTTCGTGGCACTGATAACCATGTACTTCAAAGTCGTCAGTACTGACCCAAGTTTCTATATCTTCCAATGTTTTGATGTCTGGATTAATAGTCAAGCTTGGCGACTCAAATGGTTCGCGCTTAAGCTGCACGTCACGCATTAGCTCTAGTTGGTTTTCATAGATGTGCGCATTAACGATCTTGTGATACGCCTTGCCTGCTTTATGCCCTGTAATTTGGGCTACTAATGCTAACAATACGAAACATTGAATTTGATTGAAATTAAGTCCTAGTGGTACGTCACAACTGCGTTGGTAAGAAGTTAAATACAGGGTATCGCCCAACAATGAAAATGTATAATAGAAGACAGTAATTTATGCACAACACAGTATAACAAAGTCTAAATTTAATAGCTTTATATTCAACAGAAACATAAACTATTCAAAAATATTTAAGACCAAAAAAATGCACAAATAAATTAATACTGATTATGCAATTTTACATTACTAAACCAAAGATAATAAAAGAAAGCTTAATTAACGAAGTTACTTTAGGTGTTGGTCAATACGTTCAAGGGTGTGTGTTTTTTAATAACGAGCATAAAGTTATTAAGTATCCTTCACTTTGGCTATCAAAAATTACAGAAGTAGAAAACCTGAGTTATAGCACGGCAGAAACTTACGCTAGAAACATGACTTATTTTTTAGATTTTCTAGATCAAGAAGAAGATCTAAAAGAATTAACACTTGATGAAAAGCTGTTGCACGTAACAAAACATAAATTAATCAAGTGGATTAATTCTCTAAAGCAAAAAGATTTAGATAAGGGAACTATCAGAAACAGGGAAACTGCAATAAAAGCATTTTACCATTTTATAAGTGACGGTGAGTTAATTACCAAACTAATAAAACGTTCACCTTTCCCGTCAAAGTGGCTTAGCTCTAAACCAGATCAAAAGGCGGTAGTTGGTGCTACCGTAAACGACTTGATTACATTAATTCAGTTTTCTCCTTATGAGCGGGAAAGAGCAATGCTCCAATTTATGTTTGATTCAGGTTTACGTGTCAGTGAAGTTGAACGCGTGACATTTGGAGATATCAAAGAGGCTATCGCTTTCACTCGCAGCCAGGTCGGTAAAAGAAATGATGATGAAACCTTTCACCCTTCTTATGCTCCTTTAAAAGTTCAAGGCTCAAAAGGTCGAGAAAATTCAATTAAAGAGAGAATTACATTGGTTTCGCGCCCAACTCTTGAACGTCTGGCACTCTACCATTCATCTCCTTTATATAAAAAGTACCAAATGAAATATAGCGATAAAGGTGAATGCCCCGCCTTTTTAAACAGTGATGGTAATGTCTTTAAAAAAGCAGCTATACAAAAGCTAATCCAAAGATTAAACAAAAAGGCCATTAAAAACAAAGCTCAAATTCAACACTTGTACCCACATAAATTTAGGCATGGGTCAGCCTTGATGACGTTACAAGATGAAAATCTAGGCAATGATTTTTTGGAAAGGCTTGTTAATGTTAAAAAAACTTTGGGTCACGTTTTTATCAGCACGAGTGAACGTTATACCGACATGCCGCACGATGTAATAGACGCATTGAACCCAGAAAACGATCAAGTAAAAACCACCATTGAACAAATGCAAAGAGTCTATGACGAAACAAGGCTAAAAATAAAATTGAGGGATAAGAAATAATGAATAGTATCCCTAAAAACCTTCGGATTTTAAAAGAGTGGGTTAATTCAACTTTATTGGATGACAAGAAGCTTCTAGAAATCCCACTAACCTCTAGTTCAAAGAAGAGTCCGTTTCTACACAAGTATATATCTGAGGCAACAGGAATATCACTTCAGACCTTAGGGCGATATACAGAGCACCTATCGCCTTTAGTTCAGGCGCTTGAAAACAACAACTGGCTACAACCAGATATTCCATTATTAGAACAAGATATTATACGCCGTCATCGAGTGTTATTTATCGATATGAAGTCGAATATGGACTTGCTAAAAACAAACAATTTAGTCGTAAGAAACAACCTCAATATTAAGCTAATAAATGAGTTAGCCAATGGTGGGACAAGAGTGACAAAGGAGTATTCGCACGCATACAAGTATTTTAAGGAAGAATTCGAACCTCAGGTTTTTGAACTACTCAAAAATAATGACATTTACGATAACTCTCAATACAAAACTTTAACTGAGATAAGAAAAGAATCCAAATACCGTCGTGGGCTTGGTGACGCAGCAAAAGATATCAAAAAGTTTGTAAAATCATTCCTGAAAAAAGCAGATAAACAAGCTTTATTGAGAGTGGAGTTCGGTCAAACGCAAGGAAAGGACGACTGTATTATCAGGCATAGATGGGTTGTTAATCAGATCAATCAGTCGAATCAGAGTCAATGGGGAGATATTAGTGAAATAGCAATAAAAAATAATGTCGGTGCATTATCCGCTCTAGAGCAAGAATTAAAAGCCCAAAAGATCTGGATTAAGGGTATACGTGGCTTAACGTTAAATTTAATCAACAAACTAAAACTAGTTTTACACGAGTTTGAACTAAACCCTTCACTGCTTTCCAGTCCAAAGCTTAGAGTTGGAAATAAAGTAAGTAAACGAGCTTTAAAGAGGTTATTCCCGGAAATAATTGACTTCGACTTAACCTCTGCTTATCAGATTCATTCCAAGCTCAAAAAATACTGGAAAGAAACTTTTCAACCGACAGTTTTATCTTACATGAAAAAACATGGTGTATTCGATTCTAGCTCATATAAAACGGTTAAAGAGCGAGTCCAGTCAATTGACTATGAAAGAATCAAAATCACCCAAGAGAGAAGTGATCGATTTGACGAATACCGTGATTCAAATAGCTCAACGTATGCTGAGATAATTTCAAACTCATTATCTGATGAGTTACTTCACATAGCGGCAATAACATCAAGGGAAAAGGACACCATCAGCCAATACAAGTGTACCCAAACACTTTTGATAAACTATTATGAAGAGCTAGGCATATCTGGTAACGCTCATCTAGAAGAAATATTTGGTGAATATTCAGCGTGTCAATTTAGGACTTGGTTAGAAGATAAAATTGCAGGTAAGTCAATTAGTGCCAACACCGCTCATAGTTATATCCATTCATTTCAACGGATTCTGGATAGTTATTATGACTTAGAAGACGTAGATAAATCTAAACCGTTTATAAAAGTATCAGGCTTCACAGGGGCAACAAGATCTACGGACAGGTACAAGCCATACGTCAAAGTGCATAGAATAATTATTGCCAGCGTAGTTGATGAAGCCATAGATAAGGTTCGATCCCTTCACTTTAAAGAATATAAAAAAGCTGTCAGTGGCAAAAGTTTCATCGGTGTTCCCAAGCTTGGAAAACAGGTGAAAAGTGTCGTAGCTGACGACTGCACTCTAGAGAATTTGAAGTGGTATTTTGACAATGTAATAGACTCAGTGCCTGTTTACAGGCATCACTACAACGAGTTGTCAAAAGATGATCCTAGAAGCCTATTCTGGAAAGCATGGATGAACTACCGAAGAGTTAACAACGACGCATACTCAGAAATAACGAATTTGTATGACGAATGGGGTGTCTCTCGACCACCTTCATTATTAGAAATAATTCCCTATTACTTAAAATTACTACAGGTAACAGGTTTGAACGCTGAGTCTGCTTGTAAATTATCAATCAATAGTTTCGTAGAAGCCCATCCTGCAACAGGAAGACCGTGTATAAGGTACTTTAAAGAGAGAAGTGATGGTGAAAAAACAATGCTTCTTGATCTATTCACGGCAGAGCTAACATGGCTATCAACATCTCAGTGCAAAGAAGTATCGAAAATCTTCTCCGATATGAAAAAGTTAACAGCTTCCATTCGGGTAGAAGCTGGCAACTACAGCGATCACCTCTTCATCTATCAGAATAACCCTGGTGTTGTTACTAACACGATTCAATCACTAGATGGCTCTGAGCGAGGTCGAGTATCTAAAAGAGCAAATGAAAGCTTAGGATTGTTGGACGGCAACTGGGACAACACCTTAGTAGATGAAAACGGAGAAATTATTTCAATTACTACTACTCGCTTTCGCCCCTCTTTAGTCAGTGAATTGGTAGAAGCTGGTGTTTCAATTCGAGAAATCCAACTCATCTTAGGACATTCTTCTATTCAAACGACTCTTAAGTATTTGGATACATGTGACTTTAATAAGATAGCGAGAGAAAAAATAGAAGAAAAGCTCAAACAAATATATTCAAATGCGCTAGTCGAAAAAGAGCATCCAACCATAGGTGAAGTGGAAAAGGCCGAAGGTGAAATTATTTTCAAAACCCCTCTTGGTGGTTGCAAAAATATAATGAACCCTCCTGATTTTATAAAGCAATCAAGTCTATACAAAGGAGGGGCATGTAATAAGTATAATCAGTGTTTACTGTGTGAAAATGTGATCATAACAACTTCTCACCTACCACAACTTTTTGCATTACAACGAGATTATATTCAAAGCTTGTCACATCAGCGTATTGCATCGACACCTTATGGTCATGTAATTCAAGAAAACCTAGCAATTTTAGAAACAATACTTGGTAGCGAGTCTGAGTTTTCTCAAGAAGAGTTAAATAAAGCGCAAAAGCTATCAACGCATATAGAGTCTTCAATATTAATTGACGGAGTAACAGCATGAAACTAGAACAAGCTGTGCAAACGTTTAAAGATTACAATAAGATATTTTCCGAATTTAAATACAAATACCGCTGGGAAGATATACATAAGGATAAAATATCACCCGATATTCAAGCCTTAACTCTGTTAAATTATCAGGTCTCTGATTGCTCTTTATTCAAAGATATAAAGTGGAGTTTTAATCAAGAGCGTAAAGCTAAACAAGACTTTCACCATACAAAGTCCGATTTTGAAATTGATTTTACTAACTACCCATGCATTCCACCTTTTATTTTATTTGAAGGCAAGGTGGCGTTTTTATTAGCTAAGGTACTTCCGTCTAAAGAGCTATCAGGCAGCAAACGAACTTCAGCTCCACTTAAAACAATTACCCTTGTTGTCTATTTTAAAGGCTGGCTAAAAGCTTTAAATGAAGGTTTCTCGTCGTTGGTAAATGAATATGGCGATGTCGCTATATTTGACCAATTTGAATCTCTAGGAGATTTGAAAAAAGCACACCATAAACTAATGTTTAGCAATGCTTGTATCGCTGATCATACAGCATACAATTTCAATAGGTTTCAAAAGCTTTTTAATTCTAAGAAGATTAGAGAAAGCGTATTACCAGAAGGCTATGTTCCTATTTCGCTTAAATCATTTGGTTTCAATGTACGTAAAAATAGCGAAAATAAAGAAGACAAAGAAAACCCAAATGCGGTTATGCCGGATGATGTCTTTGAGTCATGCGTAAGTGCGTCCTCGTATATTGTTTTAGACTTTCTGCAAAAGCTAAATGTGAATGTAAAAGATAGCCAGAGCATCAAATTATTCTCAAAGTACACTCCTTTTTTTAGTGAGCCTTTGTTAAACGTCAATGATGAGATAATTTCTCAATATGCAGCTTATCGTTTAAAAAGGGCTGGTTATAATATTGAGCACATAATAGCTACAACAAATATTGTTACCCCACCATCGCTGAACCAATTAAACAAAAAACTTTCCAAACTAAATAGTGGTGATGTTTTAGCGTCTGATTTATATCGCTATTTAGATTTGATCAAATCATCTTCACTATATTTAATTAATCAACTCACTGGTATGCGTCGCTCTGAGATGATGAATCTGCGAGTTGATACCAAGATAGTTGAGGAGTTTGGGATATCGTTAATAACATCTAAAGTTAAAAAACAACGTAGTTTTGAGCGTTCATTATTTGATGACAAATGGGTCTGCATTCCGATAGTGGCAGACGCTATTAATGCGATACGAATAATTTATAAGATAACAAATAACCCGTTTATGATGTCTGGAGGAGTTACTACTAAACCACACAAAAACCCTCAAGCGTTAATGAGTGGCAGTCGAGTTTTTAAACGAGTTTTATTTAATTCGAGTACAGAGACTAACATCCCCTTTCATGGTTATACCCTTCGTAATACTCTAGCTTATCAATTATTCAAAGCAGATTTAGGGTTGCCATTTATCAGCCACCAGCTAAAGCACTTTTGTAATGTCGTAACACACGGGCTAAACAATGCGTCCAACAAAGGCTTCTCTGAGTCAACTCTTGGTTACGGAGATATAGGTGACAGACTCAGCGGTAAAGCTGAATTTAGAAAAGGACTACGCAAAAAAGCCGAAATTGAATCCATTAAAATCTCCTATGATCCTGACGCAAACTACGCAGGAGAAAACGGTGCTGCACATAAAGAAAAAATGACGCAGTTATTTTCTGGTTATATGGCACAGGGCTATTCAAAAGAGCAAATATTTGAAGCTATGGCTGACCAAGGTATGGCAATAGTCAATGTTGGAAATGGAATGTGTTATGGCGGAAAGATGGAAGATTTTGACAGCTCCCTTCCTTGCATAGGAGGTCTTCGTTGTAACCCTGTTAGGTGTTCGAATGCTGTTGTAACAAAGGCTCACGCTCCAAAATGGAGAGAAATATATCGAGATAACATGATAGTCGTAAACATGGGTCAAGAAGCGACTGGCTATGAAAGTGCGATAGAAGCGACAAAGGAAGCAGCTTTAGTTTTAAATCATCTAGGTGAAGAGGTATAATCAAATGCAACCCTTTGATAAGAAAAATCAAGAAGATTATGATGCTATTACAGAGCGTTTAAATAAAGCGCTTATTAGCGTAGCAGAAGATTATAAGCTAAAAGCAACAGTAAAAAATATTGCCCAATTAGCGAGCGTACATAGAAATACGCTTTATGAAAGAGACTGGCCTATTACTCGATTAAAAGAGATACAAAAAGCTAGACTAATTGAAAAAGAAAAAAAATCGAAACATAAATCAGACGAAAAAGATTCATCTGTAAAGTTAACTAAAGCCAATAAAGAGATCCTTTATTGGTTTGGCAAAAGCACAGAATATAAAGAGCTATACGAGTCAAAACAAGAGGCATTCTTGTTAATGCGAAAAGCAAGGGATTCTTACAGTGCAGAACTTGAACTCACTAAAACTCAGTTAAAAGCTCAACAACAAGAAAATGAAAGATTACGAGATTTATTGAACACGGTTGGTAAAGAATGAAAAAATATCAAGATTTATTGAGAGACGTACTTGAAAATGGAACAAAAAAAGACGACAGAACTGGCACGGGCACCATATCGGTCTTTGGCCGTCAATTTCGGTGTGATCTAAATGAAGGATTCCCTTTACTAACCACAAAGAAGGTTCACTTTAAGTCTGTTGTAAATGAACTTTTATGGTTCTTGTCTGGCAGCACAAATATTAATGATTTAGAAGCTACTATATGGGATGAGTGGGCATTAGAAGACGGAGAACTAGGCCCTGTCTATGGAAAACAATGGACGGCTTGGGAAACCAAAGACGGTAAAACTATCAATCAAATTGATTACGTTGTAGACCTTCTAAAAAACAATCCTACATCTCGTAGAATTCTGTTTCATGGTTGGAATGTTGAATATTTACCAGATGAAAAACTAAGCCCACAAGAAAATGCTCGCCAAGGTAAAATGGCACTTCCACCTTGTCATTTGTTGTATCAATTTCAAGTAATGGATAACAAGCTTAACCTCATGTGCACTATACGTTCAAATGACCTTTTCTTAGGAAATCCATTTAACACTGCTCAAGCTGCTTTGTGGGTTCACATGCTAGCTCAGCAATGTGATTTAGAAGTGGGCGAATTGATCATGAGCATAGGCGACGCACATATATACTCAAATCACATAGACCAAGTAAAAGAGCAGCTTTCACGAGACCCTAGAGCGCTACCTAAATTGAAGTTAAAAAGAAAGCCAGCATCAATTTACGACTACAAATTAGAGGATTTTGAACTAGAAGGTTACGAGCCACATCCTCCAATTAAAGCGCCAGTAGCAATTTAATAAATGAACTAAATATGCTGCTTGTATTAAAGAAAAGCAGCATATAGTGTTCAAGGTGCTTTACTAAATTCACTTAAAAAGATTAAGTAAATGGAATTCAACTAGCCTCATTGAGTATTACGTGAGGCTAACTTATTACATTAAAGTAACCTTACTTTCTTAATTGAAAAGAACTTATACAAGCTCGGAACAACAAATAACGTGAGTAACGTCGCTGTAATTAACCCTCCAACAATTACACTAGCAAGTGGTCGTTGAATTTCAGAGCCGACTCCATTTGACATTAACATAGGTATTAGACCTAACGCTGATGTGATAGCTGTCATAAGCACGGGACGCAACCGTGAAGTCGCACCATCAAATATTGCTTCTGTTGTCGCAAGTCCATCTGTGATTCGTTGATTAATGCTCTCCACCATAACTACACCATTAAGTACCGCCACGCCAAACAAGGTAATAAAGCCAACCGAGCTAGGAACGGATAGGTACTGACCCGAAATATATAGTGAAAATACGCCACCTATTACAGCCAATGGAACATTAAGTAAGATCAGCATCGCTTGTCCTACTGAACCAAATGCAAAATAAAGGAGCAAAGCTATCAAAGCCAAAGACAACGGTACGACAATAGAAAGGCGCTGTTGCGCTCGCTGCTGACTTTCGAATTGTCCACCAATCGATACTGAATAACCTGCTGGCAATTCTACATCAGAGGTTATCTTTGCTTGAATATCTTCTACCACACTCCCCATGTCACGGCCTTGAACGTTGGCTTGAATAACCACCCGACGCTGTACATCATCTCGCCTAACCTGTGGAGGGCCTGATTCAAAAGACACAGAAGCTACATCACCAATTCGCACCCAAGCCCCTGTAGGAGATTGCAGTCTAATATCGGCTATTGCTTCACTATTCGCTCTAAATTCCTCATCTAGGCGCACGTAAATATCATAACGTTCGTTACCATTGATAATTTGTCCAGCTTCAACGCCACCAATACCGTCTTGAACCACTTCCATGACATCACCAACGGATAAACCATATCGAGAAAGCTCAAGCCTATTAGGAGCGATAACAAGTTGTGCTTCACCTGCAATCTGCTCAAGTGCAACGTCCTTTGCACCCTCAATTGACTTAATCGCAGCTTCAATTTCTCGCCCTTTATTTGCTAGCACCTGTAAATCAGAGCCAAATAATTTAATGGCAAGTTGTGCTTTAACCCCTGATAACAACTCATCTACACGAGTAGCAATAGGCTGAGAGAAATTTAGTAACAATCCCGGAAACTCTTCTAATGAGCGTTCCATTTGATCTTGCAGCTCATAACGATTAGAGGCACTTGTCCATTCTGAAACAGGCTTAAGACCAATGTAAATTTCTATGTTGTTCACAGGCTCTGGATCGCCGCCAATTTCTGCTCGACCAATGCGGCTTAGCGCGTAAGTCACTTCAGGGAATGCCATCAACTTTTCTTCTAGTATTGGAGCAACAGATAGCGCTGTTTCCAAACTTGAAGAAGGCGCTAACGTTACCCTCAGGTTAATGGTTCCTTCTTCTAACTCTGGCACGAACTCTGTTCCAATTTGTGGAATGATTGCCGCTGCTGAAGCGACTAGAGCTATTGACACAAAAACAACAAACTTGGTTTGCTTTAATGCGATTTTCAATAACTTTCGATACAAAATATCGATAGGTTTTAAAATCAAACTTTCCCTTTCTTTCACCCCTCGCTTAAACATAAAAGTGGCAAGTGCAGGAACAATGAACAAAGCAACTACAATAGCTGACACAACCGCTAACATAATGCTGATAGCCATTGGCTGAAATAGCTTTGCTTCAACACCTTCGAAACTAAACAGTGGCGTAAAAACAACGAGAATTATTGAAGCTGCAAAAAAGATAGGGCGAGCAACTTCTTTGCCTGCCAATTTTAACTTTTGTTTAGCTTCAATACTTTCATCAGCACTTTCGCTTTCTAGTTGTCTGTTTAGGTGTTTAAACATATTTTCAACCATAACAACTGAGCCATCGACTAACATGCCAATAGCCACCGCTATACCGCCAAGCGACATCAAGTTGGCTGAAATACCTAACCAAGCCATCACCATTAGTGCAATACCAATGGAAATTGGTATTGAGATAAGCACTAGAAATGTAGCTCTTAAATTCATTAAAAATAGAGCAAGTACAACAGTGATAAAGATAAAAGCCAAAGTAAGGGCTTCAACCACGGTTGCAACAGCTTTTTCAATTAAGTCAGCTTGATCATAAAAAGGCTCAAATCGCACACCTTCTGGTAATGCCTGATTGATAAGCTTTGTTCTAGCATTTATACCATCTATCGTCGCTTTGGTATTTGACCCCATGCGTTTTAATACAATGCCAGAGACCACTTCACCTAAGTTCTCAACATTGCCATTATCGATTTTGCGAGTCATAGTGACAGCGCCTTGTCTGATCTCGGCACCAAGCTCTACGTTGGCGACATCAGAAACAGTAACAACTACACCATTAAGTGTTTTAACAGGCACCTGTTGAATATTTTCAATACCTTTTTCACCACTTTCGAACCAACCAGTACCACGAATAACAAGTTGTTCTTGGCCTCGATTCATGTACCAGCCACCGACATTGGCGTTGTTATTTTCAAGCGCGGATACCACATCCTCTTGGGTTAACTCGTAAGATAATAATTTTGAAGGATCGACATTAACTTGGTATTGACGAACGTTACCACCAAATGACAGCACATCTGTAACACCGTCTACAGGCATTATTAGCAGTTTAATGATCCAGTCATTCAGGCTTCTCAGCGCCATTGAGTCATACTTGCTTGTATCATCTGATATCAGCAAATATTGAAACACCTGTCCTAAGCCGGAAGTGTTTGGTCCCATCTCTGGTGTCCCAAGCCCAGCAGGTATGAGTTCCTTTGCAGCCTGTAGGCGTTCAAATACCAATTGTCTTGCAAAATATATATCCGTGCCTTCTTTAAAGACTACAGTGACACCCGACAAACCTGTTTTTGAAATAGAGCGCACTTGTTCTACATCTGGTAATGCGTACATCACAGCTTCAATTGGATATGTGATAAGTTGCTCTACTTCTTCTGCGGCTAAACCTGGCGCTTCGGTATTAACAGCAACTTGCACGTTTGTAACGTCTGGGAACGCATCTAAATTCAACTTAGGTATGGTGATAACAGCACTTGCTATCAATGCAAGTAGTGCGATCAGCACGAGCAATCTATTGTTAATAGACCAATCAATAATTCGATTAAACATGACTGGCCTCCTTAATGATTGTGCGGGTCAAAGCCGCCCTTAGCTATCTCAGAGGCGACAAAAAAAGCACCGCGGGTAACGACTTTTGTTCCAGATTCAAGGCCGGAAACTTCTCGGTATTCACCAAAAGATCGACCTCTTGTTACTTCGACTGCTTTAAATTCATTTGGGTGGTCTTCAATAAACACAGTCCAATCACCATCACTGCTTCTAATCAACGCTTCTTCTGGTACTGCAATGATTTCGCTGTTCGATTGGAACTGAAAATAGACTTTCACAAACATACCTGAATGAAGCTTATGTCCAGTATTAGTGACCGACAGTCTTACTGTTCGGGTTCGTGTAACGGAATCGATAGTATGAGCTTCTTGAATGACGTTGGCTTGGTATTTAATTCCATTTAAATCAATTAAGGCCGGACTGCCTAAGGCTAAATTTAACTCTTTGTTAGGGGGAACATTTGCTTCTACCCAAAGGTCGTTTTCATCGGCGAGTAACATAATGGTTTCACCCGCTTCAATGCGCTGACCTTGCATGAAGTCATCTTGCAGCACAACACCGTCCCGCTCAGCTATCAGCACGTACTGCCCAAACGTAGCGCTATCTTGTTGGGCTATCTTATCAATTGCTTGTTTTGTTAAACCAAAAGCAATCAACTTGCCATAAACGCCTTTATAGATGTTTTCTGCTTCAACAAGCGTGCGTTCGCTTATGTTGTTACTTCCTAGCTTTTTAGCTCGCTTCCAATTAGAAGAGGCAATTAAAAAGTCAGCTTGAGTTTGAGCCATTGTTTCGCTGAATAAAGTAACTAATTTTTGTCCAGACTTTACATGCTCTCCTAAGCTCGCATGGCGATTAATCACCACTGAATCTGTGCGAGGTGATACCAGATAGCTTTTATAACCGTTTGCTTTCACTTCTCCGGGAGCGTAGACCGAATTTAAGTATTTCTTTGGAAAAACAGCATCAACTTCAATGCCTGCTAATTCAATTTTTTCCGTACTTAAAGAAATCCCTTCTTCATGATTCTCTTCTTTAACGATACTCTCGATTTCATGTTCTTCACCCTCTGCATGTTCATGCTCATCAGTAGCTTTCTTGATAGGCTTGTCATGCTCATGCTCATGCGAATGTTCATCGTGTTGTGTGTTATTTTGACTTTCATTAGCCAATGCTGTGTTTATTGAAAACACAGCAAGAATGACTACTAACGCTACGCCAGTAGTTCGAAAAATATTATTCATAATGACTCTTAACTTTTATTAAACCAAATTGTGTTTGCGCTAAAGCGCACTGTATGGAGTAAAAGTTAAGCGATAGGTGGTCGATAAAGCCTAGTGGAAATCCCTAAAGGCAATAAAGTTATTTTGTTGAAGTTATGTGAATGATTTAAAGACAGGTTTGGTGTAAACGCTTTTACCAAAATCCAACTGGTATGATTGCCACTACAGTGTCCGCAATGGTGGCAGTCCTCAATATCATGTTCGTTATCTTTATCTAACTGAGGAGAATGATCTGTTTCGTGGTCATGAATAGTTTGTAGATGTTCAACGTCTAACTGATGATTTTCCATGCTTGTGGATACAGCGACGAACGATTGCAAAACAATCGATATAATCAGTAGTATTTTTAAAGCAATGTTGGTGTTCAATATTCTATTCTCTTCGTTAGACGTAGGTAATATAACAAGTTTCTGAGTACAAATCTAAGCCAGTTAATAAGTGTAAATGTTATTCATCTCTGCAAACTTCATTGGGAAATTCAAACTCAATGGTGGTATGCGACAAATCAAAACCGCGTAAGTCTTCAGAAATTACTTGCTTGAGTGATTGTAACTTAGGTACATCGTACGGCGCATTCAAAACAAGGTGCGCTGTTAGCACATGACTTTCACCATCTAAAGACCAATAGTGCAAGTGATGCACTTCTCTCACTTCAGGTTTAGAAAGTAAGGCTTTAGTTATCTTGTCTTGTGTTTCTTTATCAGGTGACGCTTGTAAAAATAATGCTAACGTAGCCTTTAAATTTTTTAGAACGTTAAACAGAATAAACAACGTAAAAGCGATAGATAGTAATGGATCTAAAACAGGCCAATCCACAAACATCAAGATAATTGATACGATAAGGACAGCAACCCAGCCAAGGACATCTTCTAATAGATGCCATGTTAATACCTTTTCGTTTAATGTGGTTCCCGCCTTAAGTTTATATACGGCATAACCATTTACTGTAACCCCAAGTAGCGCCAATCCTAGCATTCCCTCTACCATTGGCATTTCTGGGTTAGATAATCGAGGAATTGCCTCAACCAAAATAAAGATAGAGCCAGCAATTAAAACAACGCTATTGATTAAGGCACCAAACAGTGACAAGCGCTTATAACCGTAGCTGTACGTCGAAGATGCTTGTTTATCTGAAAAGTGGCTCAACAACCAAGCAAAACCGATGGATATGCTGTCACCTAAATCATGAACTGCGTCAGCCATGATTGCCGTACTATTGGTTAGCCAGCCGCCGATGAATTCAATGATGGTAAAAGTAACATTTAGAAAAAATGTCCAACCAATGCGCTCATTTTTATCATGTGCATGGTGGTGGCTATGATTGTGGCTGTGCATTTTTACCTCTACTTTGGTTGCTAGCTTTTCTCAAGCGATTAACATTCATGTTTATAAGATGACGAATCACCGACTGATATAACCAGCGCTTTACGCCTGACAGATTGGTGCCTTTCTCGCTGTAAAATTCATCTGGCGAGTTGTATAAACCAAAGTCATCATGAATGCCTTCCTTTTGAATGTATGTGTTTTTTCCCGTCCATTCTGTCTGAGGATTCTCCAAACAAGTGGTTGCGATACCATATCCACAGAAACTACCTTTATCTTGACTGAATTTAGCTTGAACTGAGCTTAGATAATCCTGGTCGAGGATAAAACCTTCTAAGTTGATCCATACACCATCAAAAAGGACTTCAACCCAGCTATGGATAATATATTTAGGCGCAAGCCAAAACACGTAAGCGGGAATAGCACCTTTTTGGAGCTGTTGTTCGATAGTGAACCCATGAAACCGACATTGAATACCGAGCGCCCGTAGCAGAGCCATCAACAAGTTACCCTTGGTATTACACTGACCATAGCCATCAGCTAAAACTTCACTTGCTGAAATATCATCACTGCGGTTATAGCCGAACTGAATTTCGTCTTTAACAAAAGAGTAAGCAGCACCTATCTTGTTGTAATCATCTAAAGCTTGCCAATCTCGCTCCGCTATTAGTGATTGGATGGTGTGATTATCAAAATCCAATATTTGTGTTTTCTCTAAATAATTAGCACTCATTATCAATTCCCTTTAAGAACATGATTTGGATTTACTTCCACTACAGCTATTGTTTTCGCTTGTTGACTCTGCCTTGCTAAGCTCTTTCTTCGCATCCGTAATAATTAGATAAGCCCCTCTTAGAATTAGGGTTGCAATCACACTACCAATCACAATGTCAGGCCAGCGAGTATCAAGCAGCATCACCAATACACCAGCAGCAATAACGCCCATATTTGCAATCACATCGTTGGCTGAAAATATCCAACTTGCACGCATATGCACTTCACCATTGTTATGCTTTCTTATTAAAACTAAACAGATGACGTTTGCTATTAATGCTACAAACCCATAGCCGATCATGAACCAAGAGTGAGGCTCACCTTCTCCGACTATTCTTCTTACTATGTCAAAGATTATCAGTAATCCGAGCGTTAGCTGAAAGTAACCACTGATAAGGGCTGCATTGGTTTTATGCTTTAGAGTTCTGCTCACGGCATACAAAGCAATGCCATAGACAATAGCATCAGCAAGCATATCCATTGAGTCTGCTATCAATGCTGTCGAATTTGCATATAAACCGACGGTAATCTCTACAAAAAACATAAGGGCATTGATACCAAGCAACCAATAAAGCACATGCTTTTGTTCTGTATTTTTTAATTCGACTTCGCAACCACAACCGCTCATATTTCAAACTCCTATTAGCTTGTATAGTTAAATCATAGACTCTATAGTTGCTATAGGGTCAAGCTAAAATTGAATTACTATGAAAATAGGTCAACTAGCCAAGGTATCTGGCTGTTCAATACAAACAATTAGGTATTACGAAAAAGAAGGGCTACTTAATCCGCCGAGCCGTAGCGAAGGAAATTTTCGGCTATATGATGAAAAAGCTCTGAAAGAGTTAGAGTTCGTAAAGCATTGTCGAAGCCTCGATATTCCGTTGTCAGATGTTAAAACCCTAGTTGAACTTAAAAATAAGCCAGGAGAAAGTTGCTCATCAGTGAATAACTTGATTAGTAATCAACTAGCATTAGTCAATAAGCGCATCAAAGAAATGAAAGCTTTAAAGAGTGAGCTTCAAATTATGGAAAAAGCTTGCTCCAAAGGCAATACAGTTGAGCAATGCGGCATTATGAAATCTTTAGACACCTAATAATTCGTTTATTGACTGGGCGGCTTGAATTTAGTTTATCCTTTTCCCTAAATAGAAAAGCTTATAAATTAGCTTTGAAGACTTCTCTAATAGACATATTTACTCATTCAAATACACTCCGCCATGTCATCTAGTTTTGCTTTCACTTCTTTCCTGTGAGGCATTACTTGCGTTAATAAGCGCCAGAATTTGTCGCAATGATTGTGCTCAGTAATATGGCAAAGCTCGTGCAGAATCACGTAATCTATACACTCTTTTGGGGCTTTAACAAGATGAGGGTTGAGCATCAAGTTTCCCTTAGTTGAGCAGCTTCCCCAATTATTTAGTCATCGCCATTATTCGAAATCGCGGAAAGCCCGTTACCCATGATGCTTTAGGCAGCATAGCTTGTAGTCTTTCATAAAAAATAGTTTCTGCTTTTCGTGCATACCAACGGTCTAAAAGTGCCTTAACTTTAACCACCCGATCATCACAATCTTTTTTCAGAGTAACGGTTAATTTACCTCGATGAAGCTTAACATTGGGCACTTGCTCAACATCGAAAACTACTTTTAAAACGTAACGTCTTACCAAGTAAAGCAGGGTTTTATTGCCCCCCCCTTGTCCAACTAGGGAAACGTTCTCACTACTTTGTGATCATTCATTAATATCACCTTCTAGTTCAGTTTGACCTGCTGTTCTTTGCTTATAAATATCGATGATGAAATGCATCGGTACAGGTAACCTGTAATGCCTACAGCCTGTTAAAATAATCGGCCAAAAAGAAAATTTAAAAGCCGTCATGTCATAAACTTTGTTGGATTGGTCACACTCATTGATCTGTATGACTGTCTAAAAAATCTAAGAATAAACCCTCTAGCTCATCAGACTGAGATACAACAGCAAACAGCGCTCTCATTGATGTAGCCACAATAATATCAGTTGGAGAAGATTCAGATGATTTTTTGATAGCCACCGCTACTGGCTCCAAAAGCGTTTTGTCTTGGTAGTTAATTCTTCCTAGTGCAAAAATAGCTCTTTGTATGACTAATTCATTTTTGTGAGCAAGGAGTTCAACAGCTTGATTAACGTAAGCAACTTCATCTTTACTGGCTCCTGCCTCAATCGCAGTAGATAAATGATCAAAATCTTCATCAATATTGGTTAAAGCGATATCAAGAAGTGCTTTGGCTCTATCGTCATCTTTTATACAGAACTCTTTAAAAGGAGCCAAAAGCATATATGCGGCCATATCTTGGCCTGCTTCTAGTGTAAGGTGTTTAACGCAGTCTGCGATGTCTTGTACTGGAGAGTTTAAATAAGGTAGAACTTCTTCGAAAATTCGTCGTACAGAAAAGAAATCATGATTTTCAGGTGTGTTATTAAAGTTCTTAAATAACCCTACAAGGTTCAAATCCCCATCATTATGCAATTCAGCCAATGCACTAGCTAGAAGCTTTTTATCTTTTCTGTCCTGATAATAAATTTCTTGGATGAACTCAAAAAAGTTGCCATCCTCATTAGCTTTTAACAGTTTTCCTTTAACCTCATCCATAATCATTTAATTCCTATACTCAGCGCTTGCCTGATTATATTTGCCGTATTAGCTATTTTCTCTATTGATTGATCTGGATATTTTTCATTTCAATACCCTTAATACTTCTATCCCTATTGTTTGGAGAAGATTATTGTTCTGTACGATTAAATTGTGTTTCTACTTCGTTTGATTCAGGGAATATGTCACAAGCTCTACAACCTAAAACATGAATAATTTCATAAACTTTCTCCAGTGAAACCCCTTTTGTACCGCTTTCAATTCTACTTAAATAACTGGATTCAACACCTAAAGTGTTTGCAACTTCTATTTGGGATAGAGAACGTTTAGTCCTTTCTAACTTAATGTTTAGCCCAATTAACTTTTCTATAGGCTTCATTTATTCAGTCCACAGATAAAAGAAAAATGGTCTCATATTGCAGACGTTTAACCCATAACCTATAATGTCAAAAATTTTACCTTAGAGGTAAATTAAATAACTTTAAAAGTAAAAACAACTCATGAAGATTGACTCTTTATTAAAACAAATTATTTGCATGAAAAACATTAATCGCTTTTCAGTCACTGAAATTCGAACAGCCTATCTTGCTTTGATGTGTGATGAAGAGTTGGATAGTCAAAAGGTTAGGCAATTTATTTATGATGACTTACATAAATTAGTAAAACAGGGCTGGTTAATTAAAAAGACCGCAAGTAATGGAAAAGAGAGTCGCTTCACAAAAACAGAAGTTTTTGATCCAGCAATAATAGCCGAAGAAATAAAGCAATCTGTTAAAGAACCTAACAGAAAATTGAGTGAGACAATTAAGTCGCTCTACTCTGATTTGAGCATGTTAAATGCTGATCTTTTGCAATGTATGGGGGCACTAGATTCGTTTCTAAATTTAAAACAGCAACACCCAGAATTATCTGACGAGTTCAAAGAATTTATCCATTCTACAAAAGAGCAGAAGCATATTTTAAAAGGGAAAATAGCTGCAACTGAAGAGATTTTAAAAAAGTTAAAAGAGAAAAAATAAATGAAATTAAGAAGTTGGCAGTCTGATTGTATTAACTCAGCAATTTCAAAATTTACCAGTTCAACAGATTCCAGTGATTTTAAAAAACACTTCCTAGCGCTCGCAACACCTGGAGCTGGTAAAACTATTATGGCGGCAACGTTAGCTCGAAAAATGTATGAACTTGGTTTAATAGACTTAGTGTTATGTTTTTCACCGTCGTCAATCGTATCATCAGATTTTAGTGATGAACTCACCACACAGTTTAAAACTGAGTTTAATGGCAAAGTAGGCTCTTTAGGTGATGCATTCACCTACCAAAAACTTGGCACACTCGATAATGACACTTGGAAGTTATTTGATCGTTTTAGGGTGTTCGTGATCTTTGATGAAATTCATCACTGTGCAGGATCTTCAACTCATGATGCAAATGCTTGGGGCGCTCCGATCATCGAAATCATTCGTGAGAAAGCAGCCTACAGCATCGCGTTAACAGGTACACCGTGGCGCTCGGACTCGTTGCCAATAGCTCTTTCAAGTTATTGTGAAGACAATAGGATTCAATGTGACTATGTTTACGGTTTGAAACAAGCAATAGCTGATGGCGTTTGTAGGGTTCCTCAGGTCATTGCCGTAGACAACAATAAAATAGTAGTAACCAGAACTAAAAAACAAAAAGTATATAATAGCTTCAATACGTTACTGACGGCCAAGGCAACATCATATTCCCACATCGTTTTGAATGAGACCGTAAATGAGCAAGTGCTTTCTAGAGCTATTATTAAGTTAAATGAGCTAAGAAAAATAAACAGTAATTCAGGGGGCTTGGTTGTGGCATCTTCAATAGAGCACGCCGAAGCAATTAAGCTACTGATGATAAAAAACTACAACAAAGGTGCTGTAGTTGTAACAACGAATGAGGCAAGACCTTCTGATAGAATAAAAGACTTTAGAAAAAGCAGTGATGAATGGCTTATTAGTGTAGGTATGGTCAGTGAGGGTACAAACATTCCTCGTTTACAGGTTTGCTGTAACCTGACAAACATCACAACTGAAATGTACTTTCGCCAGATATTTGGCCGTGTTCTTAGAAAAACAAATGCCCCTAACCAAGAAGCATATATGTTCATGCCAGCAGAACCTAAGCTGGTGAGCTACGCAAGGAGAATGGTTCAAGACATTCCTGATGACGTAGCTAAAGTCCAAATCGTAAAAATGGATGAAGAAGTAGTTACAGATGCGGAGGAGCTGACATCTGTTGAAGCAGCTAGGAACAATACGCACGTTTTACCTGAGAAGCATGAAATTACTGTAGGTCACCACAGTGTCGAAGATATTCATCGCCAAATCCAGAATATGCTGTCGAGTCATTACTTAGATGAATCTGAAGGAAAACAGGCTAAAGGGTTAAGTTATAAAGAGCCAAGTTCGAGCCAAAGCGGTACTAATATACCTAAGGCTAAATGGTCGATGGGCATTGTCGGAAAATATCGTCAAGAAACGTTAAAAGTTGCTGATATAGAACCCTTCCTAATATCTCAAGCTGCCAAAGCTAAGTTGGCCGAACTTAATCAGAAACTAAATTAAGGCTGAATCATGATCGTAAAACCACAAGGCTGGGTAATTTTAAAGTTTTCAACACCTGCTGATACATTTTATAAAATCTTCAGCAGTTGGCGCGGTGGCTACTTAGATGGAGACTCTTGGCGACTTAGCTCCGGCTCCGATAAACCTCCCACATTATCAGAATGCCGGAATTATTGGGTTTGGGAGCAGGTGTCAGGCTCTTGTTATCACCTGTCTATTAATGGTGAAGATGGGTGTTCACATTTTACAGCTCAAGTTTTAGGCAACATTCTTATTCAGTCTGGAGAAAATGATGTTTCAATAGAAAGAGTGAAGTTAACTTCAATACTAAATTAACTTAATTCCATGTTTACAGGCTTGTTCTCTAAAACATAGAAATTTTAGGGATAATTTTGTAAAGATTTTGGTGTGAAAATCGGCTTGTAGATACCAATGAATAATGATTTATTAAAATATTTCTTGTATATGGGAAAATTAGAATATCTAACGTACAAAACTGTTTCAGGACATAACCAAATATTAAAACATTTATATTTTAGTGCGTTAAATTAAAAGAAGGAAAAGTGTTGATAATTTACAGATTGTGCAAAAATAATTATGCACAAAGCTAAACAAAGGTTATAATCCTTATTAACCGCTGAGTTGTGCAGAAATCCAGTCTTATATTATGTATGCGTATGCATGCAAGGACGTAAACAACCTAACTCAAATTCTCCAGGGTTATAAAAACTAAGGATTTCGCCACGATCATCTACTCCATTAGATAAGTTGTCGATGATTTTTTTAAGTTGGTCAAGTGGCGTGCCATCTGGCTTTTGCCACGCACGCCCTTGAACGCCATAAACGCGCCCCATATCATCTTCACCCTTGCGATTAGGGTTGTTCAACCATGCTTCATTATCGTTGGCGTTGGCGTTCCAGGTATTGCAGCCTATCGCCCTAAATTGTGCCGCATTGTCATAACCACGAAGATAGCCAAGTAACTCAGCTATTGCTGCCTTGTAATAACTTTTTCGTGTGGTAATCAACGGAAATTTATTATTCGCAACATCGTATTCAAGTTCAGCATTGATCACGGTTAAACAGCGAATACCTGTGCGTTTGTTTTCAACCCACTCACCCTGCTCAACGATGCGTTTACATAAGTCTAGATATTGCCTCATTTCTTTTTATTCCTAGCTGAAATCTTTTGTTTTTCCTCAACAATGTGGCCTAGGTATATCACCAAGATACCGGCAAGTACCATAGGTAAACTAAGCAACTGCCCCATCGAAATAAATTCAAAATAGAACCCTAAATGTGCATCAGGTTCACGGAACAATTCTACGAACATTCTGAACGCGCCATAACCGATTAAAAACACACCAGAAAGTAAGCCTAATGGACGAGGTTTGCGTGCCAGCCAATACAAAATAGCAAACAGGACAACGCCTTCTAAGGCAAATTCGTAAAGTTGTGACGGATGTCTTGGCACTTGCAGTGGGTCGGTTGGAAATACAAAAGCCCATGGCACGTCTGTTTGACGCCCCCAAAGCTCACTGTTAATGAAGTTACCTATGCGTCCTAAGCCAAGCCCAATAGGAACCAATGGCGCGACAAAGTCACCGACTGCTAAAAAGCCTTTATTGGTTTTACGGGCAAATAAGTAGATAGCAGTAATAACGCCAAGCAGTCCACCATGAAACGACATGCCACCTTCCCATATTTTGAATAGGTACAGTGGGTCAGCAACAAAGAGTTCAAACTGATAGAACAACACATAACCAACGCGGCCACCTAGGACGACACCTAAAAAGCCGTAAAATAGTAGGTCGCTCACTTGATCGCGAGTCCAAAGACCCTTGCTATTATCTGCTTGTTTGTTGGCCAGTATTAATGCAAAAACAAACCCAATCAAATACATCAGGCCATACCATCGCAATGCGATTGGACCTAAAGATACGATGACGGGATCTATTACTGGAAACTGAAGATAGTCTGCAGCCATTTGTTATTTTTATCCTGAAAAAAGGGGTATAAATTACTCTCTAGATTATGCACTTTTTAGTCAATAATAGCTAAAGGTTTCTAACTGCTCGTTAAGACAATTTCGATAGCAACTAACATCAGAAAACTAGCGAATATTTTTTTCAATCGACGTACCGGAAGCCTTGCTGCTAGTCGCACGCCTTTTGGTGCGAATAACGTTGACGAAATCGATATTCCTAGCAACGCAGGCAAATAAACATAGCCTAAGCTCCAAGCCGGTAAATTCGGGTGCCCTAAAC
The DNA here is from genome assembly GCF_030295955.1 of Thalassotalea agarivorans. Classification (NCBI taxonomy): domain Bacteria; kingdom Pseudomonadati; phylum Pseudomonadota; class Gammaproteobacteria; order Alteromonadales; family Colwelliaceae; genus Thalassotalea; species Thalassotalea agarivorans. The sequence continues at coordinate 1,009,776 of NZ_AP027363.1, read as the reverse complement.
CAGAGATAATGTAGCCAAACGAACCAAACAAGGCCACCATCATGCCACATACGGTGGAAATCCCGATAGCTAAACGAATCGACATACCACAAAAGGTAAGAGCTGGAATCAAAATCGCGCCGCCAGAGATCCCCATTAAGCTGGCCGCAATACCAGTAAAAAAGGCGATAGTTTGATAAACAGCGGTAGAAGTTACTTCACGCTCTGTTGCTGCGCGCAGTGAAAAGAACATATAAAGCGACAATAGAAAGACACTAGAGGCAAAGAAGTATTCTAGTGTTTTAGATGATAATCCGTCGGCAATAAAGGCACCTAATAATGCGCCACTGCCAACAAAAAACATCAACTGTTTTGTCTCTTTCCAAGGAATATTTTTATTGATGTGATGAGCAATGGCTGCCGATACCGTAGTGACCACGATAGTTGCCAGCGAAGTCGCCAGTGCCATTGGCATCACCAGCTCTTTATCGGTAACAACAAAAGGTAATATTTTGATTAGCGCGGGCACAATGATTAGCCCACCGCCTATTCCCAAAAGCCCCGCAAGAAAGCCTACCAAGCTTCCTATGGCAAGACAGATCAGAAATATTTCGACCATACTTACATACCAGCGCGAACGAAGCCACCAAGCCCCATTTGCTCTAGCTGTTCATTTAAGTATGTATGTACCTGTTTGGCTGTTGAAAAAGTCATTACGTGCGATAATATTATTTTTGCTCTTTGGTATTCGATATGGCGAATAATCCACTTCACTCTAGCAATGTTGTGCGGGTTCATACTAAGTTTGTCATAACCCATTGCTAATAAAAGAATAGCACCTGCTGGTTCACTCGCCAGCTCTCCACATAAACTTAGCGGTACCAACAATTCACTGGATTCTTGTGCAATAGCATTGAGCGCCCTCAATACCGCGGGATGGTAGGCATCATAAAGCTCTGACACACGCGCATTGTTGCGATCGACTGCCAGTAAATACTGGGTTAGGTCATTACTACCTACAGAGAAAAAGTCTACCCGGCTGGCAAGCTCTTTCATTTGAAAAATGACAGCAGGCACTTCAATCATGATACCTACTTTCGGCTTAGTTAATGGCTTGCCATTAACAGAGCCAAGCTCACTACTTAACTCATAATACGCTTGATTAATCAGGCGGTTAGCCTCATCCACTTCACCGACATTGCTGATCATGGGTAGCATGATTTCTAAGTTTTGATGGTGGGCGTTAGCACGCATCATTGCACGTACTTGAAGCAAGAAGATTTCCGGATGATCTAGCGTAATTCTGATGCCGCGCCAACCAAGAAATGGGTTGTCTTCTTCAATTGGGAAATAGGGTAAAGACTTATCGCCGCCAACATCCAATGTACGCATAGTGACTGGCTTTTTAGGAAAGGCATCGAGCACTTGCTCGTACAACTGTGTCTGCTCCAATTCAGAAGGAAAACAGCTACGATTCATAAATGGAATTTCGGTTCTGTAAAGTCCTACACCAACAGCGCCAGCACTTTTGGAGTGCTCAAAACCGGTTGATAATCCCGCGTTTAACATTAGCTCTACGGCTTTACCGTCACGGGTAATTGCCGGTAAATCTTTTACTTGGCGTACCTTATCTGCTAATTGCGTTTCTTCATCAATTAATAATTGGTATTCACGCTGCAACGAGTCGCTTGGCGCAAGAAAAAACTCCCCTGAATAGCCATCAACAATTGCCTTTTTATCTTGCAGCACGTTTAGTGGCACATTTTCTAAGCCCATTATCGCGGGCAAACCTATGGCACGTGCAAGAATTGCTGCATGGGAATTGTTAGAACCCGACAATGAAACGATGGCCAATAAGCCATGGTGCTGATATTCAGCAATTAGAGAAGCCGTTACCTCTTCCGCAATCAATATAAACTGTTCTGGTAACTTTTCAGTCTCGTTACCTAGTTGTTGTAAGTTAAGCAGTAACCGATTACCTAGGTCTCTAATATCACTTGCGCGCTCGCGCAGATAAGCATCTTCTAGCGCTTCAAACTGGACGGTATACTTATCAATAACTTGCTTCAAAGCACTTTCGGCCGACCAGTTTTGCTGAATGTGCTCTGCCACTTCAGCGACAAAATGTTCACTATCAAGCAGTTGTTTGTATACCTCAAAAATATCGAGGCTGTTGTCACTAATCACATGTGAGAGTTTGCTCGCCATATCAACAAAATCAGCTTTAGTTGCCTTTACTGCGTCACTAAAACGCTGCAATTCAACAACCACGTCGTCTTGCTTTCGCAAAGACACATTGCCAATGTCTGCTCTTGGGTAACACACATGGGTGTAGCCTAATGCAATACCTGGTGCACCGGGAATAGCTTGTATATGCTTAATGCCCTGCTCTTGGTTTTGATCTATCACACCGCGTGCTTCAGCATTAGCTATAGCTGTAGCGAGCTGCGCCGATAAGGTCACCAAAAACGCTTCTTCTGTTTCGGTGAAATTACGTGCATTTTGTTGCTGGATGGAGAGAATACCAAGCACTCTGCGCTGGTGGATAATCGGTGTACCTAAAAAGGCATTTAGATCATCTTCTTTTACTTCTGGGGCGTGAATAAAGTGTGGATGTTGCTGGGCATTGGCAATATTAAGCGGCTCTTCTCGCTGGCCAACAAGGCCAACCAAGCCTTCATTAAAACCAATACTTGTGCGGCCAACTGACTCTTTAGCTAGACCATCAGAGGCGACCAATAAAAAATGCTGTTTTTGGTAGTCTGCAATATAGATTGAACAACAATCGGTTGTCATTGCGCTTTTTACTTGGGAAACAAGTCGAGACAACGCAGAATTTAACTCAGCGTCTTGACTAAATTCCAATACAATCCTGCGCAATGTATTTAACATAGACTCCCTTATTTTTACTCACCTTGCGTGAGAAACAAGCAAACGGCCTCTGCACCAAAAATTTAGCGCTTATAAAAGGCGCTATGGTGTGAAGCCGTTTGTATTTTAGTATAGCAATAACAACTAGTTACGACGCCTACGTCGGTCATGACGTTTGTCATGGCGGTGAAAAGGCATGGCATATTGTGCGAACTCTTTCATTACTTTGCGATACACATCGCGTTTGAACGAGACCACTTGTCTTACTGGATACCAGTAACTCACCCAACGCCAATCATCAAACTCGGGATGATCACTATGGATAAGGTTTATTGCAGCTTCTTTTGCAGTTAAACGTAAAAGAAACCACTTTTGTTTTTGCCCGATACAAACGGGCGTACTGTCGTGCCTAATTAATCGTTTCGGTAATCGGTATTTCAGCCAATGCTTTGTTTGCGCAACTATTTTTACATGTTCAGGCTTTAATCCTACTTCTTCATAAAGCTCTCGATACATGGTTTGTTCGGCAGTTTCGCCTTTATCTACGCCACCTTGTGGATACTGCCAGGAATGTTGTCCAAACCTTCTTGCCCAAAATACTTGTCCCCGATTATTCATTATTACTATACCGACATTGGCTCTAAAGCCATCGGCATCGATCACAGGAACTCCTGAAAAATATTATTTGATGAAATCATTCTTCCACAAACCGTCTTTTCGGGCAAATAAAACTTTCCCTTGTAACTATCAATCGGCAACTAGATAATATGCTGTATTCGTTAAAAAATGTGTTCTTATCATGTTGAAACCTTCACCACCTGCAACACAAGGTGAATTAATGGAAAGGGCAAACGCTATCGCGGGCCATACCATAGGTGAACTTGCCGAAAGATTTGGCTTTGGTACACCAGAAGATTTGCTCAAAGAAAAAGGCTGGATGGGTGTTTTACTTGAGTATGTATTAGGCGCCGATGCCAGTTCAAAACCAGAGCCAGACTTTACCTTACTGGGGATCGAACTTAAAACAATCCCTATTAACCGTTTTGGCAAACCACTAGAAACAACCTTTGTATGCGTTGCTCCGCTGACAGGCATGACGGGACAAACATGGCAATCGTCGCATGTAAGGCAAAAACTTAATCATGTGCTTTGGGTGCCGATACTTGCCGAGCCAAGTTTAGCAATTACCGATCGCATTGTTTTTCCGCCGTTTCTTTGGCAAATGGACGAAGAACAAGAAAAATTACTGCGTGATGACTGGCAAGAGCTAACCGACATGATTGCCTTAGGGGAGGTTGAAAATATTACCGGAAAACATGGTCAGGTAATGCAACTTAGACCAAAAGCCGCCAATAGTCAGGCGAAAACGAAAGCATATGACAAACAAGGTAAACCTTTTTTTGCGCTGCCACGCGGATTCTATTTAAAAACCCCTTTTACTGCGCAAATATTACAACAGCATTTGCCCTTATAGCCTTACTCGCTTTCTTGTGCCCTCGAATGTTCAACAATCAGTTGATTTAATTGACCAACGATTTTCTCAATTGAAGATTCGCCATAGCCAACATTGTGGTATGCCAACAGCCCTTGTTGGTCAATGACGAACATATTCGGTAGCCCTTGCACATTAAATGTTTTACCAATAGAGCCTCGTCTATCATGGGTAATTAACAGCTTGTCACCAAATTGTTGGCTTAGCTTTCGAAATATTTTGCGATCTTCTTTGTAATTAATTAGTACTACTTGCACTTTATCAGGTGCAGATTTCTGTAGGTTAACTAAAAAGGGAAACTCTTTACGGCATGGACCGCACCAAGATGCCCAAAAAGAGACAACAACCAACTTTCCCTTGTAGGCACTAATATTTACCTCATCACCGTTTTTATCTCGCCCCAAATAGTCTGGTGGTGTGTCACCTTGTTGGAGCGCGTCATTTGCATAAGCAAGATTGGATAGCAGTACAAAACCGCTAAATATAATCGCGAAAAAATTCATAAAGTCCCTTTTTTATTATTGTTTTTTTAGATCGCTGTAACGCGAATAGTTTGCCCTATTGAATAGCGTTTGTTTACTTCAATTTCAGATAGAAATGCATTAGCCGGTTCTAGGCATACATATTCAGTCTCGCCATTAGGGTGTATATCGTTAAATTCACCCACTTTTTCTTTACCAGGGTTCCACAATACCATCTGCTGGGTATTTAGTGGCTCAACCGTGATCTTACGCTGCCACTTGTGGTCAACAATCGTTGCGGCGGTTTGCTGATAGTATATGCGGTCAATAAAACCTGTGACATTTTTCAGCGGGTTTACCAATCCGTCTTGCCACGTTACTTTGCAGTCATATCGCTGATTGTCTAATACAGGAACCGTGACATTGTCGGTATGGCTCACCGAAAAGTAGGTATGAAACGCATTGCTTAAAGGTACCATTGCGTGTGACGTTTCATCTTCAACAGTGAAGTCTATACGCTGGGATAACTCTTTGCCTAGAATGATAGTTTGCGTAAGAGAATAGCTATGCGGCCAATGCGGATTTTCACTATTTCCCGCTAAAGTCAGCACGATTTCAACACAGTCACTGTTTATGTCAGCACTTTTAAGTTGCCAAGTAGCTGTGCGAGCAAAACCATGTGCGCCGGCATTAGGCAGCGTGCCACTGAACCAAGGCCAACAAACAGGAATCCCGCCACGTATACCTTTGTTTTTCTGATAAATAGCTGTGTCGCTCAGCCAAAGCACAGGCTTATGCTCACTTGGGTGCCATTGTAGAATTTGCCCACCGTAGAGGCTTATCGTGGCATTACAATGTTGATGTTTAACTACTAATGCTTCAAAGCCCTCTGCTAATGTGGTTTGAACGATTTCACCAACATCTGATTTTGTCATTATATTTTTCATGTCTCAGCTACCAAAATGAGATATATGCCTAAGGTATCTTGTTTTCATCTTAACCAAATCAAAAAAAAAGAGCGACACAAGTCGCTCTTTTTTCTTAGGATTATATGCGCTAAGAATTAATTACTTAGTATAAGATCTTGGCATATCTGATTCGGCAATATAACGGTCACGCAGTTTATCTTGGCGGCTTTGTGTTGAAACCTCGTCGCCATCAATCCACATTTGCTCAACTTTAGTGCTTAGCTCAAATGGGTCGTTGCTCCACATAACAATGTCAGCGCGTTTACCTGGCGCTAATTGCCCCGCATTTACACCATAGATTTGTGCCGGATTAACCGTTACAGCTTCAAGTGCTTGCTGCTTTGTAAGACCATTAGCAACCGCGTTACCTGCGTTAAACCTTAGTTGATACGCATTGTGTGTATCACCTGTCACCATAAAGGCAACTTTTACACCCGCTGCAGTAAGTGTCGCAGCATTGTCTAAACCTGTATGCAGCGCATCAAAACTATTCGGTAGGTTTCGCATAGCATCCATAACAACAGGTACATTTGCTTTTGCTATATCTTGCGCAACGACCACAGCATCAGCAGCGCCAACTAGCACTAGATTTATGTCGTATCGCTCTTTAAGGGCAAGCAGCTGCATAATGTCGCTAGCGCGATCAACGTTAGCAAATAACGTTTTTTCCTTCGCTAACAACGCATGCAATACCTTGTCTGCGTCTTTAATTTTTGCATCATCTTTTTTAGCCGATGCTTCTTTCGCCGCCGCTAATTTCTTATCTAGCTTTTGCATGTTGATTGCGCGCGAACCATTGCTAGATGAGCCTAAACCAACCAATACATCTTGGTTTGCTGCAACAACACTATCGAATTCACCGTTAAGCTCTACGATAAATGTTTGCCCCTTAAACATATCGTCGCCGCCATATGGAGTGACAACATTAGTCGTAATTCCACCTTTGCGCGTATAAGGAATAACCGTTGATTTAGGGTTGAATGCTAAACTTGCATCAAAGGTAATATCAGCTTTTTTATCGCCTGCATCACGCGTTCGTGAAACAGCACCGACTTCAACCAAACCGATTTGATTCATTGAACCAATAAGGCCAGGTGTTACCGGTTTACCTTGCGCATCAATAATCGTTTCAGCTTCAACTTTCGCAGGATTGATGGCAATAATTTTGTCTTGATCAAACACGATAGTGGCATTTTCTAAAACGCCCTGTTCAGTAACTGTGTGCAGTGTCGCGTTTGTGATTGCAATAGTTTCTGCAGCCGCTGGCAATGAAGTAGCTAAAGCAAGTGCAATGATAGATGTTTTAAAGTTTTTCATGATCATATTCCTCAACTATTCCTGGCCCAACAAAAAGTCGCTTTTCGCTTGATACGTTTCATCAAAACGATCGTACACTTTAGCGCCATCTACGAATACTTGCTCTGCTTGTGCGTATACACTAAATGGGTTTTGGTTCCACAGTACGACATCCCCTGCTTTACCCACTTCCAAACTACCTGTTTTATCTTCAATACCAAGAGATTTTGCGGCGTTTAACGTTATCCAAACAATCGCTTCTTCTTCAGTAATATCAAAACCATTTTCATTGGCACGATACATAATTTTGCCTGCTTCTTGGTTCAAACGCTGAATCGTTTTTGCTGAATCTGAATGTACAACAGCACATGAACCTGGTTTTGCGTCGACGATTGCAACATTTTCTTGCACCATGTCGTACGCTTCCATTTTGAAGCCCCACCAGTCTGGCCACATGGCAGCACAATTACCATTTTCGGCTAAGTCATCAGCGATTTTATAGGCTTCAATTGCGTGGTGGAATGTGCCCGCGTGATAATTAAACTCTTTACTAAGGTCAATCATCATCGCCATTTCTTCCGCTTTGTAGCAATGGTTGTGAATAATGATTTCGCCATCTAGCACACCACGTAAGGTATCTAATTCGATGTCGCGAGCAGGTGCCGTTGGGTTCAAACCTTTTGCGTAATCTGCGTCGTATTTTTCCCAAGCACGTTTATATTCAGTTGCTTCGGACCATGCCATGCGGTATCCCGCCATGTTACCCATACGAGTCGATGGTAAAATTTTTCGGCTGCCGTAGACACGTTTCGGGTTTTCACCACACGCCATTTTTAAGCCGTATGGTGCATCAGGGAATTTCATCCCTTGCATGGTATGGCTAGGCACATTGCGCAAGGTTACGCTTCGGCCACCAAACAAGTTTGCAGAGCCTGGCAAAATTTGTAGCGTTGTAATACCACCAGCGCGCGCTGCTTCAAAGCCTGGATCTTGGGGCCATACACTGTGTTCCGCCCAAACTTCTGATGTATTCGGTGCGGTCATTTCATTGCCGTCTGCATGCGATTCAACTGACGGGCTTGGATAAACGCCCAAATGCGAGTGCACATCGATAATGCCAGGAGTTACCCATTTGCCTTGTGCATCAATAACTGTGGCACCTTCTGCCGTAAAGTTTTCTCCTACAGCGGCAACAACGCCATCTTTAATCAATACACTACCATTTTCTATTTTTGTGCCAGTACCTGTTAACACGGTAGCGTTATTTATTAACACCGTGGTTTGAGGTAGGGGCTGGTAAGTACTGGGGTATGGGTTTTTATTGATAGTGACTTTTGCATCTTGCTCGCCTTGCATACAACCTGCGAGCGCAACGGTAAGCGCCGCCATCGTCAGAGACGGGTAGAGTTTACGCATGTGTTAATTCCTGTGACTGTTATTGTGATACTACTTTATTTATTAAGTTACATTATAAGCTATCACCGCCTGTCTCAAGTGATAAATATCGAAACGAGGATGAAACGCGTTAAAGTGATGTTTTTGTGCGTTTAAAAGACAATAATTTTTTACGCCTAAAGGCCAGTAATACGACAATGATAAGTAAGTAGATCGTTGGTTCTATAATTTCCGACTTAACCGACCAATAAAAATGCACACCGATCAAGATAGCCGCCAAATAAACCCAATTATGAAGGTGCTGCCAGCGTTTTTTCATACGCCTTTTAATGATATTCGGCGAAGTTACCGCCAGCAAAAACAGAATAATGAAGCCACCAAGCCCCATGGTAATGTACGGTCGCTCGATTAATTCACTGAGGAATAATGATAGTTCTTGTCCTAATTCGAAAAAGTAAAAGTTGAGAATGTGCAAACAGGCAAAAGTAAAGCTATAGAGCCCAATCAGACGCCGCGTTTGCATCAGCCATGCTTGTTTAAACCCTTTTGCGAGCGGCGTAACCAATAGCGTTAACAACAAGCAATGTAGTGCTCCCATGCCAGTATAATGAATCACATACTCGACGGGATCTGCACCTAGCTTATCAAATGCAGCCGCGGTATAAAGCCAACCAATACAGCCTAAGCAAATGACATGGATAGCTGCCTTTAACATCCAGATTTTATGTTTGGATTGTGCGCCCATTACGTAAATGCCTAATAGTATTTCTTTAAGTTAAGCTGCGTGTACAAGTCGGCTACTTCTTCACCATAGCCATTAAATAGTTGCGTATCGATACGTTTTTGTGAAAAAAGACCGCCGCCTGTAATTCTGCGCTCTCTCGCCTGACTCCATCTTGGGTGGTCAACATTAGGGTTTACATTGGCATAAAAACCATATTCATGTGGCGCAAGTATGTTCCATGTGGTTTTTGGCTGCTTTTCAGTGAGCTCGATACTAACGACAGATTTAATACTCTTAAATCCATACTTCCACGGCACAACTAAGCGGATAGGCGCACCATTTTGAGGCGGAAGTGTTTTTCCGTATACACCAACGCTCATTAGCGTCAGTGGGTTCATTGCTTCAGCAATGGTTAATCCCTCAACATAGGGATAGTCTATACCGCCACCAATTCGTCTATTGCGCTGTCCTGGCATTTGCTTTGGATCATAAAGCGTTTTAAACACTACATACTTGGCTTTACTGTTCGGTTTAGCTTTTGCGATCAAACTTGCCAACGGGAAGCCAAGCCAAGGAACCACCATAGACCAGGCTTCTACGCAGCGCAGTCGATAAATTCTCTCTTCTAATGAAAAACTAGAATACAGTTCGTCATAGCCTAAGGTTAACGGCGCGTCGACTTCACCGGTAATGGTTAGTTGCCATGGGTCGACTTTAAAACCTTGTGCCAATTCTGCCGGTTGATGTTTTTGCGCACCAAATTCATAAAAATTATTGTGGCTAGTAACCTTAGCTTCAGGTGTGAGATCTTCTTTGTTGGTCGTGTCTTTTGTATATTCCAAAGGTCGCTGTACAAAGCGCTCTTTATCTTCAATGCTCGGAAACAGGTCAAAAGCACTTGCCTTTGATGCCAACAGCGAACCCATACCAAGAAAGCCAAGTTGCTTAATAACAGTTCGGCGCTGATGGTATATTGCTTCGTCTGTCACATCGTTTTCAGTTAAATGGCTAGACTTCTTATGTTTGATCAACATGGCACTCTCATATCCGGTTGTTTTGTAAAAAGACCACTCATTTGCAAAATATCATTCAAATAAAAAGGGCAATATTACTATTGCCCTTTTTAGTTAACGTGTAAATTGCGCAAGATACTGCACTATATCACTTGATTCATAAAGCCACTTTGTCTCCTGACCTTGTGCTTCAATCTTAAGGCACGGCACAGTTCGCTTGCCGCCTTCTCGAATCAATTCCTCTCTATACGATTCATTTTGATTGATATTGCGCAGTGCAATATTCAACCCCTGACGTTTCATCTCCCTTCTAACTTTTACGCAAAAAGGACATGCCGGTAACTGATACAAACTCAAATGCGCTGTAGCATCATCCAATGCCTTTTGGTCATCTAGGGTACGCTTTGGTTTTGATGGTGAAAAGATAAAATCAAAGAATAAAATAATTCTTCCAATAATCCATCGAATAACTGCCATAATTACCTCTTAAATCTAGCAAGTGCGCTATTCTAACGTATATTTTATCGAAGATTAATCGCAAATCTGTGTTGCAACGTAATCTTTTTGTTGGTTGATATTCAATCAAAACGCTATCAGTATGTTTTTAGAACGAGTTGATAATAATGATGCAAAGAAACCGAGGGGAAAGAATGAAATCTAAACATATGTTATGTGCCGCACTCGCTAGCTGTTTTTTAGTCGCTTGTGCAACACCAGATCCCACTTTGTCAGAACAAACAAACGAGCTTGGACTGGCAAAAGTCGAAAATTCGGCACTGGCTATTTCATTTGTGAAACCAGATGTTAATTGGCGCAAATACACAAAACTATACTTTGCTACAGTCACGGCGAATAACGAGCACCCGGCCGATTATAAACCGCCTAGAGTAGATGTTAAATCAGAAGGGTTAAATGCCACCTACGATTTACGAGACAAAGACCTACGAAAATTAGAGCAAGCCTTTAGAGAAAAAGTAGGCGATGTGTTTGATGAACATCAACCTTGGGAAATTGTTGATAAAGCCGATGGTAATACTTTGCAAATTGATGTTGTGATAACTGACATCCGTTTAGCTGCGCCACGAGAAGATAGCAGAAGAACCAGTTTGCAATTCGGCAGAACTTACACTGAAACGTCAGGTTCCTTAGTTTTAATTGCTCAGTTAAAAGATGCACAATCTGGTGAAGTATTGGCGCAAGCAATTGATAGAGGACAACGCGTAAGTCAATGGCACTTAAACACCGCTGTGTTTAATTATGGTGACGTAAAGTCTATTTTTAATAGCTGGCTAAACACCTTTAAAAATGGCTTGATGCGTGTCAGTGCAGATCATGAAAAAAACGCTAACTGATACAGTTAGCGTTTTTCTTAACAATATATACTACATTTTTTCTAGCTTTGCTTTAGCTCTTTGGTCGCCCCTTTGAGCAGCATAGTTATAGTATTTTTTGGCACTGGCTTTATCTATATCTCGGCCTGCACCATACTCATAAATGAAACCCAATGCATAAAGCGCTTCAGCGTCTCCTTTGTGGCCAGCATACATAAGCGCTTCAAAAGCTTTGTCGTAATTTTGTTCAAAGCCACCTTGACCAGCAAGGTAATAGCGACCTAGAAGCGATACTGAAGCGATATCTTTCAAACTGGCTGCATAACGAAGAAACTCATTCGCCTTCTTTTCATCTTTTTCTACAACAAGTCCGTTTCGATATGCATCACTTAACAAATAGGCTGCTCGACCATCTTTCATAGAAGCCGCGACGTTGAAAAATTTAACTGCCATTTCTTGGTTTTTATCAACACCTTTACCACCCCACAGCAATTGTCCATAGATTCGGGTGCTTACGGGTAACTTGTTTCGAGCTCCAGACAAAAACAGTTCGGCGACATATTCGTAATTATCACCGGGCTTTAATTTATCTAAACGCATTAAAGCAATTTGTTCTTTAGATTGTGGGTGATATTCGCCAATACCTAGTGCAATTCTCCCCCTATGTGTGGCCGATTCAAAATAATACAAAGCCTTTTTATCATCTTTGTCATGATACCTAGCGATAATACCAAGTTTGTAACTAGCTTCCGAGTCGCCCAATCGGTTGGCGTTTTTATAGTGTCCTTTCGCTTTTTCAATGTCTCTTTCAACACCATGCCCATGAAAATATAGCTCTGCGATCTGATATTCCGCTTCGGTCGCCCCATCGGCAAGCCGATAGTTTTTCATTGCGTCTTTGTATCGTTTTTCTAACTTAGCGACTTCACCTAAAACAAAATAGCCACTCTTGCTTTCCGCCGCAATGACTTTATTTGCCCAGTAGGTAGCCTTTTCGAGGTCAACCTCATTTTCATAGGAACCATATAAGTAGGCCCTTGCCAATGAACTTTGCTCGGACAATGCACCATTTTCCGCTGCAACTTTCATCCAAAAAAAGACTTTCTTGCGGCTCATGCCTTCGTCAGATTTTATGCCATAAGCTTCACCCATCAGATAGACTTCTGACATAAAAGATTGGTGGCGCACACTGCCGTCTTCGGCTAATGCTTTACATTGTTTGAACGAATAACATCCTAGGCGCTTTTGCATATCCTTATTCACTCGTTGAGTAACTTCATCACTAAACATGGAATCTGCGTACGCAACATGCGAAAAAGCTAGGCTAGCTATAAAAGAGAGTGCTAGAAAGGTTTTGTTTTCCATTATAAACCCCAGAAAATAGTTATAATTTTTGTTGTTACCACATCAAATCATCAGGTATTTGATAATCTGCATATGGATCTTCTTCATCGACAGCCGTTTCCTGCTTGTCGTTTTGTACCAACACAATATCGTTATCTAGCGTCTGCAATTTTGCTGCTGTTTCAGCCGTAACAACGTAACTGACGCCAGCTAATCCGCATACTGCAAGGCGGCCATTGACTAGTGCCTGATAGGTTTGTTCATCTAACGCTAACTTTTTAATTTTGCCTTCAAAGTTGTAGTTGTATTCTTTGTCACCATCAATATCTTTTAAACTGTGATGCTCAAGAATTTGTAGTTTTCGCTGATGCGCTTCCTTGTTAGCTAATTGTTGCTGTTTTTCAGCATTTAATGCGGCATCTTTTGCAAGTTTATCCGCTTTAGATTTAGCGAGCTCTTGTTTAACTTGTTCTTGCATCGACTGTTCAACGTTAGCGCCACTGCGCTTTTGTTTCTGCTTCTTACGCTTATCGCTATTAGCTTGGCGTGCTTTCTGCTTAGTCGTTAAACCTGCTTTAAGTAACTGTTCTTGCAACGAAGACATCTTTTCTCTCGTTCTAATAAGTGAATTAAATAGGCGCTCAGGTTAAGGAGCGCCATTCGTTTAGCCTAAATTTAAGCTATATAATACCGTATTTTTTCAACGGCAGTTCACGATAACGTTCACCTGTTGCTTTAAAGATTGCGTTGCAAATCGCTGGCGCAATCGGTGGCACACCAGGTTCACCAACACCACCTGGGGGTTGATCGTTTTCAATAATTTCAACATGAATAGGCGGTACATCTGACATACGCGCAACCGGGTAGTCATCAAAGTTACCTTGGACAATAGCACCATTTTCTGCGGTTATTTCACCAAAATAGGTGAGTGAAATACCAAAGATAGCAGCTCCCTCCATTTGCGAAACGGCACGCTCTGGGTTAACTACGGTGCCACAATCGGCGGCCATCCAAATGTTTTCTAGCCTAACTTTCCCTGCTTTGTTGGTTGAAACTTCAACGACACAAGCAACATAACTACAGAAACTGCGATGCACGGCAATACCTAAGGCATGTCCCGCTGGTAATGTTTGTCCCCACTTCGACATTGCTGCCACTTTCTCGACACAAGCCTTATGACGCGCCGTATCGATAGGGTACTCTTCTATGGTTTCGCCATAGTTACCATAGCTTGCATTTTCTTTGCTCAGGTCAATTTTTCTATCCTGACCAATCAGACTTAGCAGAAAATCTTTACTATCCGCTTTCGCTTCATGCGCTAATTCATCAGCAAAACTGCTTGCTGCAAAGGCATGGTTAATATTATTAACCGAGCGCAACCAACCAATACGAGTATGCGCTTTTATCTTACCCACTGAAGCTTGGATATTGGCGATATCAAAAGGTGTATCAATCAATCCTAAATTCGATTCGCCGCCGATAATATCTGAGCCTTTAGCAAAAGTCGCACTAATAGGTGGCTGGGTAACTTGATGATGCCATGCGGTAACCTTATCTTCATTGTTGAAACCTGCAGACATACGCTGATAACTGACCGCTTGATAGTAGCCATTTTTAACTTCATCTTCGCGCGTCCAACATACCTTTACTGGCACCTCTAATTGTTTTGACAGCACTGCCGCCTCAACAACAAAATCAGGTTTAGATTTACGACCAAAACCACCACCAAGCAAAGTAACATTCACATTTACATTTTCTGGTTTTAATCCAGTAATTGCAGCTACGGTACCTTGCGAAGACTGAGGCGTTTGAGTACATGCCCAAATATCCATAATGCCATCATGGAAATGCGCTGTTGCTGCCGGTGGTTCCATCGGTACATGAATGAGACTCGGTACAAAATAGTCTGCTGTATGACTTTTTGTAGCCGCTTTTAGCGCAGCTTCTACGTCACCCTTTTTGCGTAAAACATTGTTTGCCGTAATACAAGACTCTTTCAACGCTTCTTTATAAGCTGGCGAGTTATAGACATCGTGCTCACTTTCGCTCCACTCGATCTCTAACGCTTCTCGGCCTTTCATCGCCGCCCAGGTATTAGTTGCTATTACTGCAACACCACCTAGCGGTTTAAATGCCGCAGGCTCTTCTAATGCATCCAATTGAATAACATCAACAACGCCAGCAATACCATTGGCTTTTTCTGCATTTAACGATTTCACCGAAGCACCTAGCACCGGTGGCCTTGCGATTACCGCGTAGCGCATATTTGGCAATTCCACATCAAAGCCAAATACTGTCGTACCTGCCGCGATATCTTTGCCATCAACTAGTGGAATATCTTTTTTCCCAATGAATTTAAATTGCGATTTTTTCTTCAACACCAACGCTGATTTTTCAGGAATCTCTTGGTTTATTGCAATTGGCACAAGCTCGCCATATGAAAGCGATTTATTGCTTTTAGCCAGGTAGACTTTACCGTTCATTGCCTGAACTTTTGTTGGACTGACTTTCCATACTTTAGCCGCTGCTTGTTCAAGCATCATACGTGCTGAAGCACCAGCTTCACGAAGTGGTTGGTAAAAGTCACGGATACTTCTAGAGCCATCGGTATTTTGACTACCGTATTTAGCGTCACCTAGGCCTTGGATAACTTCAATTTGTTGCCACTCGGCTTCAATTTCATCAGCAACAATCATCGGGATACTGGTTCTTATGCCTTGCCCCATTTCACTACGGTGACAGATCACCTGAACCTTGTTGTCCTCAGTTACTTGTACATATACATTGGGCGCAAACACTGATTTATTGGTTGCAGCTAACGCTTTAGGCAACATGCCCAAGCTCGGCAACTGAACACCAAGTACTAATGCACTAGAACTTGCACCAACGCGTTTGAGAAAACTTCGGCGACTTACATTTTCAATCGTTTTCATGTTATCTCCTACTTCACTTCAGTGGCTAGTTCAGCCGCTCGGTTAATCGCCTCTTTGATGCGAGGGTACGTGCCGCAACGACAAATGTTGCCACTCATCGCCATTTCAATCTCTTGCTCTGAGGGCGCTTTATTACTTTCAAGCAATGCAGCTGCCGCCATCATTTGACCTGACTGGCAATAACCGCATTGTGGTACGTTTAGTTCTTGCCAAGCCTGCTGTACAGGATGATCAATGTTTTCTGATAGACCTTCTATTGTGGTAATCTCCTGCCCTTCAACAGCCGATACCGGTAAGACGCAAGAGCGCGTTGGCTGGCCGTTTATATGCACCGTGCATGCGCCACAAAGGCCTTTGCCACAACCATATTTGGTCCCTTTAAACTTTAAAATATCGCGCAACACCCACAGCAATGGCATGCTAGGATCTTGGTTAAACTTATGTGTCTTACCATTAATTTTAAGAATGGTCATGATCTACCCTCTTTGGCCTTAAATTGTTCTAATTGTTTTAATTGTTGTTTCGTATCTAGGTCTATAAATGCTTCTGGCATTTGATGTAACGCTAATAGGTCTTTTAATTGATATAAGACAGGTTTAGCACCTTTATCACCTGTCGCGCTAGCAAAATGTTTAATAAAACTGTTGCTAAATATGGCAGGCGGTGAAAACTGTTCACCACTGGCGGCCAGATGAATATGCTCTGGCTGCTCTACATAAGCCTTTATCAATGCCTCAATTTGAGCACTCTTCAACGCATATTGATCGACTAATACTATGCCATAGGCATCTGCCTTGGGAGCATGCTTTATGCCACACTGCAAAGACGTAGACATGCCTTGTTGCCACGCCTGATTTATAACGACATCCACAGCTAGGTCAGTTATATGCGGCTGACATAGCTCGTGATTTGCACCCAAAACACAGCTTATACTCACTTGCGCTTGCACATTGCGTTTAGCGGCAATCAATTTTTCTATTTGATACACAATAAGCGCTTTATTGCCGATGTCAATTAACTGTTTTGGTTGCCCTAAACGTTTTGATGCACCCGCTGCAAGTAAAATCAAATGGATATGCATTTAGGCTACAACCCAAGGTTTTTCTATCTTTTTCTCGCCAGCAAAATGCTGTTGAATTTCGCTAACAATCGACAAAGCGATGGCTTGCGGGCCGCGGCCTCCTAAA
Organism: Thalassotalea agarivorans; assembly: GCF_030295955.1. NCBI lineage: Bacteria > Pseudomonadati > Pseudomonadota > Gammaproteobacteria > Alteromonadales > Colwelliaceae > Thalassotalea > Thalassotalea agarivorans. Next base: position 992,782 of record NZ_AP027363.1, on the reverse strand, counting down.
TCGAGTCCTATTGGGCCATAAATAGAATTATGGAGATGTTTAGGTTGCTCTTTTAACAGTTTTTCTTTGCGAGCTCGTGGCCCTAATACGCCGATATAACTTGTTTTGGCTGCAATCGCTGCGTCTAAATATGCTTGGTCATGTGCTAAATTATGCGTCATCACAACAATACCGCTGTAGCAATTTAATGTGTTTCGTTCGAGTAATTCTGGTCGCTGATGTATCGTCGTCGCACCTTGAGGCATAGACGCTAACTGTGCTTTGCGGTGATCAACAACAGTAACGCGCCACTGCATTACCATCATCATTTCCACTAAAGGTTTAACGTCTGGCCCAGCTCCACAAATAAGTATATGCTGCAGCGGATAAATTGGCGTAACCATGCCAGCGGCGAGGTTGGCTGGTAGCGTAGTGACAAACTGCCCATTGCTTGTGCCATCGTCAGTAATATTTTGCCAAAAATAGCCACTTTGGCCTTGTTCGATTGCAGACAACATTTGCGCTATGCCTAGGTGTCCATTACTCGGCGCTAAGTATTGCAATACAATATCCAGTTTGCCTTCGCAACCTAAGCCTAACCCCCACAATAAGTCGGCATCGTTAAGCAGATCATAGGTGATCACTCGTTTACGTTTATCGCCAAACACTTTTTCTGCATGCAACGCTATATCGCCTTCCAAACAGCCACCACTAAGTAAACCAACGCATTGTAGCTGTTCGTCGATCAGCATCATTGCGCCAGTTTTTTGATAAGTTGCGCCCTCTGTAGCTGCGATACTCGCCAACACATAGGCTTTGTCCTCGTCAAAGCGTTGTTGCCATTGCAGCCAATTTTCACTATTCATGTTGATACTCTTTAAGCGCTGATTCCAAGGTTTGCCAAGGCAATACTGCGCATTGAATTCTTACCGGAAACTTTGTTACTGACAATAGCGGTTCAAACGTTTCGGGTATCTCTAATTGTGTTACTTGCTCATCAAATAATTGCTCTATATTGACCAAGAGCGAGTCCACAGCTGAAATTTTCTGATGCTCTATCGCACGACACATAATCGCAGCAGATGCCCTGCAAATCGCGCAACTATGGCCAGAAAAACTAGCTTGTGCAATATTTCCTTGCTGTATATTGAGCGATAACACCAATTCATCGCCACAGGTTTGATTTTCGCCTTCCGCTCGAGCGTTTTCGTCAATTACCACATCAAAACCATACGGCGATTTATGCAAGTCAATCAAGGCGTTTTGATATAGGTCGACATCGGATAGTTGCGCCTTATCTATTTTAATCATTCGCTAATCCTAGTAAGGCGATTGCTTCTTCTAATACGGTAATCATGCGATCAATATCTTCGGTGCTGTTATATAAACCGATAGATATTCTCACAGAATCTTTTATGTTAAGCGCACTATGCAATGGTTGCGCACAATGATGACCAGCGCGCACAGCTATGTTTTGCTGCGCCATTAAAGAAGCAGTATCGTGGCTGTGTACTCCTGCTATGGTAAACGATATCAGTCCCAATCTATCTTGATATTCGGCTGCCACCAATAGATTTACTGCCTTAAGTGCGACTAAACGTTTAAGGCAATAGTCATGAATAAAAGCACTACGTGCAGTCCTTGAGGTATTGCCAATACTCGCGAGCCAATCAATCGCACTGCCAAGCGCTACTATTGCGGCAAGGTTAGCCGAACCAGCTCTAAGCTTGCTAATGCCTCGTATGTATTTAGTTTGATCCACCGCTACCGCATTGACAATGCCACCACCTAAAACAACAGGCGCTAAAGACTCACCTGTTTGGTCACGACAATAAAGCACTCCAACACCTGCGCCAGCATACATTTTATGTCCTGAAAACACATAATAATCGCAACCAATTTGTTGCACATCTACCTCTGTATGCGCAATGGCTTGTGCCCCGTCGATCAATACGGTGGCATTGTATTGCTTGGCAATTTTAGTCAGTGTAGCTACATCATTCATTTGCCCGAGCACATTGCTGACATGGCAAAGCGCGACAAGCAACGTATTCTCATCGGTCTTTGCTCGTAATTGCTGCTGGCAGATTCTTCCGTGTTCATTAACGTCTATCGTTCTTAATTCAATACCAAACACTTGTGATAGTTGCTGCCACGGTAAAAAGTTAGCATGGTGCTCTGAGATACTTACTACGATGTTGTGGTGCGGTTTAATAGCAGGTTTTATCGCTCCTTGAGCAACAAGGTGAATGGCTGTAGTCGCATTTTCAGTAAACAATATTTGGTCAATATGGCCTGCTTGAATGAGCTGTTTTACTTTTTCTTTCACCGAAGTGATTTGTTGATTACCTTGCTCACTCAGCGGATACATGCCTTTACCAACGTTAGCATGGAGATGACATTGTGCATGATAGTGGGATTTAGCGACAACATCAGGAATGAGCGTTGTTGCTGCGCTATCTAAATAGGTTAGAGATGGCTGAGTAGTAAAAACGGGAAAGTGCGCTTTATAGTTTTTTAGTGTGTCCATACTCGCCGTTTACGATTCTATTTTCATATTCAACATTTATTACAATGATACTGTAATGCGTAACAAATTAAGGTACTCTAGCAACACTATAACAATATGCTAGATACAACTAAATGAAGCGATTAAAAAATATTTTTATTGGCGCAGTATTAATCCTAATATTAGTCGTCGCTACGGCTTTCACGTGGCTTTATTCACAACTCGATCAATCTTTACCATTAATCTCCGGAAAACAAACGCTTTTAGGCCTTGAAGATAGCGTTACTGTAGAGCGAGATGAGCAAGGCATTGCTACGATAAAAGGTAAAACAAGAGCTGACGTTGCCCTAGCCACCGGCTTTGTGCATGCGCAAGAGCGCTTCTTCCAAATGGATTTACTACGCCGAAATTCGGCAGGTGAACTTTCTAGCTTGTTTGGTGAAATAGCACTAGAAAAAGACCAAGAGATCAGACAGCACAGGTTCCGTGAGCGTGCGCGCAAAATTTTGAATCAGCTTCCACAAGCGCAACAAGATATTTTACAAGCCTACACACGTGGCGTTAACCAAGGGTTAATGTTTTTAGGCGCGGTACCTTTTGAGTATTTGGCATTAAGACAAGATCCAGTGGAGTGGCGAGAAGAAGATACGATTTTAGCTGTCTTTAGTATGTATTTGGATTTGCAGTATCACGACGGCCGACGCGAGCGCACATTGGCGCTTATGCATGATGTATTTTCAGAATCTGCGTTTAACTTTTTAAATCCAAAAGGCAGTGAATGGGATGCAGCGGTTGATGCAACCCTTTTACCTTCATTTCCAATGCCTTCGACACCTTGGCCTGCTGCCAGTAATGCAGCCATGCAAAAACGCATAGACAACGAGGACGATTACCTGAGCGAAGCACTTGTTGGTTCAAACAACTGGGCGGTTGCCGGTGATAAAACACCATACACCAGCGCGATGGTTGCAGACGACATGCACTTAGGTATTCGCGTACCAAACACTTGGTTCCGCGCGTCATTTGAATATATTGAGCAAGGTAAAACCGTCAAGGTTACCGGCGCTACCCTACCGGGCACACCGAACATTGTCGTTGGCAGTAATGGCAGCATTGCTTGGGGTTTCACCAATAGTTATGGCGACTGGAGCGATATTATCGTTTTAGAGGTAAATGATGCACAAATGCAATACCTAACGCCTGAAGGCTATCGCCCATTCACTATCAGTAAGCAAGTGTTGGCAGTAAGCGGCAAACCATCAGTTGAATTTGATGTGAAGGAAACTATTTGGGGTCCTGTCATTGGAAAAAACCACAAAGGTCAATGGTTAGCATATCGCTGGGTTGCTCACGATATAAATGCCGTTAATCTCGACTTAATTGCATTAGAAACGGCAAGTACAGTTGATGATGCGTTTGAAATTGGCGCTGGCGCTGGTGTCCCTGCTCAGAACTTAATGGTGGCGGATAGCCAAGGCAATATTGGCTGGTCAATTATGGGGCCAATTCCAATTAAAAAAGGCGAGATTGGCGAACTACCTGCGAGCTGGTCATCAGGTGAAAATGGTTGGACAGGTTATTTAGCAAAAGCAGATTATCCGCGCGTTAAAAACCCCGTTCACGGTCGATTATGGACTGGCAACTCTCGTGTTGTTGGCGGCGAGAAGTTAGCAAAAATTGGTAATGGTGGATATGCACTCGGTGCTCGTTCTCAACAGATCAGAGACGACTTATTTGCCAAAGCACAGTTTTCAGAACAAGACTTGTTAGACGTAGCACTAGATGACAGAGCCGTATTCTTGTTGCGTTGGCAGTCTTTTATGCTAGAGCACGTCTTTACTAAAGAGAATCTGATCAGCCATCCTCATTGGGCTGAGGCGGCGCAAATCGTTGAACAAGACAATGCACTTCGTGCAAGTGTTGACTCAGTTGCTTACCGCATTGTGCGTAATTTTAGAATGAATTTACGTAGCAACGTCTTTGGTTTGTTAAATGAAAACCTATCCAACATGGATGAACATTTCAATCTGCATGCAATTCGTCACCAGCTTGAAGTGCCGCTATGGCATATGGCAAATACGCAGCCAGAAAACTTTTTATGGTTAGGGGAAGATAGCTGGCAAACAATGTTTGCAAAAACACTCGATAAAACCCTAAGCGATATGACCAAAGAACAACCATTAAGCGCGGCAACATGGGGGCAGCAAAACACTTCGGATATCAAACATCCACTATCGAGCGCTATTCCATTTATTGGTCGCTATTTAGACATGCCTCAAAAGCAATTAGCTGGCGACAGCTATATGCCAAGAGTGCAAGGAAAAGCTTTCGGCGCCTCACAACGCATGATTGTTGCACCAGGGCATGAAGAAAATGGTATTTTCCATATGCCAACTAGCCAGTCTGGTCACCCTTGGAGCCCTTATTATCGTATTGGCCACAGTGACTGGGAAGAAGGTAAAGCATCACCATTTTTGCCTGGTGAAACCCGTTATAAATTAACGTTACTGAGTTATTAAGGCGATAAAATGACTATTTTAATTCTTTGTTTAACCATCGCTGCACTATTACCATTTTTGGCAAAGGCACCGGTAGCTATTGAAATGAATAAACTAGGAGGCTACAACAATAAGTTTCCTAGAGAGCAACAAAAGAAGCTAGAAGGTATGGGCGCAAGAGCACTTGCTGCACATCATAACGCGTTTGAAAGCTTTATCGTCTTTGCCCCTGCAGTTTTGCTTGCAGTCATGTTTAAGTTAGCAACGCCAACCATTGTGACGTTGGCTGTGATTCATGTACTGGCGCGCGTAGCATACAACTTTCTATATTTAGCGAACAAAAGCACACTGCGCTCGCTTTCATGGACGGTAGGTATAGGCTGTAGTTTTGCTATTTATATCTTAGTGCTTTTAAATCTTTAAGCTTTGTTCAGTAACACTTGACCATTGAATAAGGCATCAGTAAATTAAAACTATGATAAAAATGAATTCAGCGATTTTTACACTCTTTTTTACCTTAGCTTTCTGAGGGAGTGTGTGCTGAGCGAAATTTAGCAAAAAACCTCCCTCGGGAGGTTTTTTATTATGGAAGAAGGAAACATTGTGAGCAATCAACTCGACTTAAACGATATACGCAAAGAAATAACCGCATTAGACCAGTCGTTACTTACGCTATTTGCAAAGCGACGTGCATTAACGCTTGAAGTGGCTAAAAGTAAAGTAGAAAACGTAAGGCCTGTGCGTGATCTGCAGCGTGAACAAGAGCTGTTAATTCGACTGATCAAACAAGGAAAGGAATTGGGACTTGATGCTCACTATGTCACCAGTGTATTCCAAACGATTATTGAAGACTCTGTGCTTAACCAACAGGCATATCTACAAACGCTCACTAACCCTAATATTCAAGTGCCACGCGTTAGCGTTGCCTTTCTAGGTGACAAAGGTTCATATAGCTATTTAGCGAGTCATCGTTATTTTTCCAGACGCGCAGAAGAAATTATCGAGCAAGGTTGCCAAAACTTTGCCGATATCATGCAATTAGTTGAGGCCGGACACGTAGATTACGGCATGCTACCGATAGAAAACACCAGTTCTGGTAGTATCAACGAAGTCTACGACTTGCTGCAACACACAAACTTATCTATTGTCGGTGAAATTACACAACCCATTGAGCATTGCTTATTAACGGCTGTGAACACCTCATTAGATAAAATAGATACGATTTACGCGCATGGCCAGCCGTTTACTCAGTGCAGCAACTTTTTGGATAAACAGGCAAATATTCGTATAGAGTATTGTGACTCTACCGCTGATGCTATGGCGAAAGTGTACGAATTACAGCAAGAAAATGTTGCGGTTATAGGTAGCGAAGAAGGCGGTAAGCTTTATCAATTGCATGCCCTTGAAAAATCGATTGCTAATCAAGATGAAAACCACAGCCGCTTTATATTAGTTGCGCGTAAGCCCGTCGAGGTTGCTCAGCAGATCCCGGCCAAAACCACCTTTATCTTTGCGACAGGTCAAAAACCAGGTGCATTAGTTGAATGCCTACTTGTACTAAAGGAAAAAGGCATTAATATGTGCAAACTAGAATCAAGACCAATTCAAGGTCGTCCTTGGGAAGAAATGTTCTACATTGATGTTGAAGCCAATGTAAAACACCTTGCAATGCAAGAAGCGATAACTTTGCTCACGGAAAGCACTAACTTTATTAAAGTCCTTGGCTGTTACCCTGTAGAGCATATTAGTCCCGCTAGTGTCCCAAGTAGTGCGATAGCGACAGAGTAATTAGAGGGTTTATGAATAAATTGGCAGCAATAGCGGGGGTAATATTACTCGCTTGTACATTTCTACTTTGGGGGTTGGCGGGTAGCTCTTTAAACCCATATGTAACCAAAAGAATATCAGAGTTAGCTCCGATAGCTACGGGAAAAACAGCTACTATCGATAACGTTGATATCAACGAATTTGAAGGTAAAGCCAATTTATATCATCTCGTGTTTCGTCATGATGACGGCTCTGTCGCATTGAGTATTGATGATATTAAAATGAAAATTGACGTCGACAGCTTGAAAGAAGACGTTATTACTGTGAAAGAAGTTGTATTGGTTAATACGGTTTATGACAACACCGGAAACAACGATACCGTTGAACAAATGATTGCTAATATTGATAGCTATTTAGCAAACAACAAACAGACGGGATATCAACCAACAGTAGCAATTAAGCGAGTATCGCTGCGCGGCACAGCGCCTAAAGTAGGTAGTAGCGCCCTGTCCACGACGCTTTCAGCAAAGAATGCGCCTATTAGTAAAACTGAAATACCAAACGGCTTACCGGTTGAAGAGAGTTTTCTTAGAGCATTGCGACAAGTGTTAGTGAAAGTTAGAGAAGAATAAAGACGAAAAAAAAGGGCTTATGCCCTTTTTTTATTTCATTTCTTCTAACGTCACATCTTTGGGTAATTTACTTTCCAAGATGCGCGTTGAGTGCAATTGTCGTAAATGCCAATCACCCTCAGAATGGGTCACTACAGCGCTTTCCAACCAAACAAGCGTTACTGTGCGATCTTCTAGCTCAACAATAGCCTTGTTCCAATAATTAACCAACGCCATGTCATCATTCTTTACCGTAGAAATGATGTGAAAAAAGTTACGGCGTGACTTTATTTTACTTTTACCTAGCTCTTCTTTTAACTTTGCCGTATTCCATAACTCTCCATTTTCTAATAAAACGAAATCATCTGATACGACAGTGTCTAGCGAATACCCTTCTACTTTGGCTAACGCATTAAAGAAATCGACCACAGGTCTAAATTCTTGCTGCTTAGCGTTGACTGAAAACATTGAAAGCAACGCAACGAAGCCAAACATTATTCGAAAGCTTTTCATAAATTCCTCAAAGCATTAAATATACGCCACTAGGGTAAAAGAAAAAGCATTGTAAAATCAATGAATAAAATCACTTTATCTGAAGTTTGTGGATTCTAAAATGTTGTCTACACTTGGTTAGAGTATTGAATAAAAAGGAAAAACAAATGAATACGATAAAACTACTCAAACAATTTGTAAGCTTGTTTATTCCATTACTAGTGGTGTTTTTTGCGGTGCAATTATTAGTATATGGATACAATTTTGAAGGCGCATTGCGTTTTGGTGCCACTTGGGGTGCAATTGGCGCATTAACGCTAACTATTACGGAAAAGCTTGGTCTGTAGCACTAAAAGCACCCTTGGGTGCTTTTTTTACACTCTTACAAGTAAAGTAAACTTGACTTTTTAAAATTTAAACCTAACATAAGGTAAAGTTTACTTTACTTTTTGGAGGTGTAAATGAATATTGAATCAAACAGCCAGTGGAAAGCAAACCAAGTAAATCGTATAAAGTCTTTGGCTATTTGGACATTTGCATGGGTCTTTTCCTTAGCTATCGCAACTTTTGGCCCTATTTTTATTTGGCAACATGTCGCCCTGACTTTATTAGCGGTTATGGTTAATGTTGGATTTGGCGTTGCAATGATCCTTGCTAACAAACGTCATTTAGAAAGCCTTGATGAAATGCAACGTAAAATAAACATGGATGCAATGGCCATTACCCTTGGAGCGGGTTTAGTATTAGGCTTAGCCTATTCAGTGTTAGACACCACAAATGTGATAGCAAGCGATGCTGAAATATCTGTGTTAGTGATGATTATGTCGCTCACTTACCTAACATCTATGCTGATTGGTAAAGCGAGACTATCATGAAAAATCGCCTCAAAGTATTACGTGCCGAGCGCGACTGGACGCAAGCAGATCTAGCTAACGCGTTAGAGGTGTCGAGGCAAACGATTAACGCGATTGAAAAAGGTAAATTTGATCCAAGTTTACCTCTGGCGTTTAAAGCCGCTAGGTTGTTTAAACTGCCTATAGAGGCGATATTTATTGATGAAGAAAAAGCACTATAAGTGCTTTTTTAATGGTCATAACTTACCACACGATGAAGTTGCCAGGTATCGCCTTTTAAATGCCATACATGCAAAAATTTAAAGGTGCCACAATCCATCTTACCTTCGACCTCATGGCAAAATTGATGCTGGCCCGTTTGAATGGCACCAAAATTTGTTATTGGATGGATTTCTACCGTGTCTATCAGTAGCGTTCGTTGCAAGCCCAAGTTCCTTTCACACAATGCACGAGTATTTTGCATAGATTGCGTGTAGTCGCTTAGACCACCTTGATCGTGATAGAACTCTAGCTTTTGCGAAAACATCGTTGCCATAGTATCGATATCGCACTGATTAAATGCCGTAAAAAATTGATTATCAGCAGCAAGAATTTGCTGCTGTAAGGTTGGCGCCTGTTGCTGTGCTGATACAAGTGGCGCAAACAAGAAAACAAATAGACTAACTATTTTCTTTTTCATGCTGTTTTACCATCGCGGTAATGTCTTCAATAAAGCCTTTATTGGTGCGCTCTACAATACGCCCAATTTCTTCATTATTAACATAAACAACAAAGGTAGGCGTAAACTTAACGTTAGCCGCTGCAGCCCTGCCTGTAGGTTCGGTTTTATTGTAATCTAGCCCAATTAATTGATAAGCAACGATTGGACGCTTTTCAATAGCTTTTAAAAATTTTGGTACTTCGCGTTGACTATCGTGACACCAAGTGCCAAAAAATACGTCAATTCTTAAACCCTCTGGCCACGAAAAAAGCTGCACCGTTTGCTTGTCTGTCAGCCTTTTATCAACATAAGTAGCAGAAAACTTTGGGTAGTCCGCTATCAATGTTCGTTTGCTAATGTCACCAATGTGGATATCACTGCCAGAAGTACTAGCACACGCAGTTAATACTGCTAAACAAATTATAACTATCGCGTTGCGCAACATGTTCAGTCCCTTTAATCTTTTTTAAGTTCATTTGCTTTTTGAAGCATTGCTTTGCTTTCCGCCAAAAAGGCCGGTGCGTAATCGCCAAACCAATTCGCCACCTGTTCAAACATTGATACAAAGGCTTGTTTGTCGCCTTTTTCAACATCAGACAACAATGACAAGAATCGTTCGCCGAAGCGCTTCATCATGACAAGGTTTTGTTTATTTGAAAAGATAATATCGGCGTAAAGCACTGGGTCTTGTGCAAATAAACGCCCTACCATGACTAATTCAAGACGATAGATAGGAGAGCTCATCTCCAATAACTGAGATAAGTCAGCATTTTCCTGCATCAAATGATAGCCGTATGCAATAGTAGAGAAGTGACGCATCACTTGAACCATCGCCATCGCTTCATCATGTGCTGTCGCGTCAACTTGATACATCGAAGCGCCCCACACAGCCAGCTGCTCAATAAACCATGCGGCTGCCTCTGTTTGCCTGCCTTGGCAAACAATCACCGTTTGTTTAACCATGCCTGTTACATCGGGACCAAACATTGGGTGCAAGCCTAACACTGGCCCGTCATGGACATTGAGCATAGCGTCCAAAGGCTCTTGTTTAATACTGGTGATATCAGCCAAAATACATGATTTGGGCAGAGATTTTAGCTCTTCTATAACCTGACAAGTTATGCGAATAGGCACGGCAACAAGGACTAACGACGCATTAGTAAATATTGTTGACGCATTTGCCCAGTCGTCCTTATCAATTATTTTGACGGAATAACCAGAGCGCGTGAACAAATCTACAAAGACTTGACCAAGCTGCCCTTTACCACCAATTACTACAATATCTTTGCTACTCGGATTAACACAGCGATAGCCACTTTCGTCTTGACTGACATAGGAGTCACGCATGATGCGTCTCAGCAAATCTTCTATTAGATCTGCTGACAAGCCATGTTCGGTCGCTTGAAAACGACGTTTTTCAATTAATGCAGCTTCTCTTGTCGCATCAAAAATAGGCATACCTACCTGTGTTTTTAATTCACCCACTTTCGTGGTGACTTTTCTGCGTTTTACAAGCAAATCGACTAGCGCGCTATCGATTTCGTCTATTTCTGCGCGCAAGCTGTTTAATTGTTGAGTGAAATCCTTCATTAATCTGCTATTCGTTGTGGTAACACGGTGTTTAATTTTTCCGCTGCCGATGCAATTAATGTTGAAGTAGTTTCAAAATCGATGCAAGCGTCTGTTACCGAAACGCCAAAGGCTAATTCATTTCTTGGCAGATCAGCACTTTGATTCCCTTCGTTTAGGTGGCTTTCTAGCATAATACCGATGATTGATTTATTCCCTTCGACAATTTGATTGAAGACATTATCAGCCACCAGCGGCTGACGTTTATAGTCCTTGTTTGAATTACCATGGCTGCAATCGACGACAATAGACGCTTCCAAGTTAGCTTGAGCAAGCTCTTGCTCACACAATGCAATGTTTACTGAATCGTAATTAGGTTGTTTACCACCACGCAAAATCACGTGACCGTCTGGGTTGCCAGAGGTTTTGATTAAGGCTACTTGTCCTTGACGGTTAATGCCCATAAATCTGTGCGCATGTGCTGCAGACTTCATTGCATTAATCGCTACATCCAAACTGCCGTTGGTACCATTTTTAAATCCGACCGGCATCGACAAGCCACTAGCCATTTCTCTATGCGTTTGTGATTCTGTGGTACGAGCGCCAATCGCCGACCAGCTAAATAGCTCGGCCAAGTATTGAGGACTAATAGGGTCGAGAGCCTCAGTTGCAAGTGGTAAGCCAAGCTCCGTTAGGAACAACAGTAACTCTCTTGCCTTCCATAAACCTTCATCAACATTGAAGCTGCCGTCCATGTTAGGGTCGTTGATAAGCCCCTTCCAGCCTACGGTTGTGCGCGGTTTTTCAAAGTAGACGCGCATTACAATATAGAGTGTATCTTTATACTGATCATGAAGTTCTTTAAGCTTGAGTGCGTATGCCTTTGCCGCTTCGACATCATGCACAGAACAAGGACCACTAATCACCAAAAGGCGAGGGTCTCGTTTGTGAATAATATCTGCGATCGTATTGCGAGCATCGATAATGAAAGCTCGCCCTTGTGTCGACAGGGGTAACTTTTCTCTTAATTGTCCAGGGGTGATAAGCACTTCTTCAGCATTAACGTGAATATCATTCAAAGCACCGCTTGCTTGTGTAGTCATGGCCTAATCCATCAAATTGTAAAAATAATAAAGGTGTTTTATAAAAATTGCGCAAAGGCAGAGGGTATCAGTAAGTAAGACTTACCAATAAAGAGGGTAGTGGCGATAATATCGAAAATGAGGTGTACTAAGTTGTTTCATTACCTAAAACTTAACTGTTTAATAAAAAATTTACTCGCCAGAGTGACTACTTTTTAACAAGTAATACCCCTTTCATGCAAGCATTATTTTTATAAAAAAACATTTTTTTATAATTTTTTACATTATAGTGCTATGTAAATAAATTTTTACACTGGATAAGCTATATGCTGAGTTTAAGAAAGTATGTAAAAAATAGAAGTGTACACGCCTACATCCATGTAGGCGATGCCAGATATGATGTGAAAGCTTAAGGTTCGTAGTCAAGGTTACTTGCTAGCCATTTTTCCGCTTCTTCAACGGAAAAACCTTTACGTGCAGCGTAACTTTCCACTTGATCCTTTGCTATTTTCGCTACCGCGAAATACTTACTATCAGGGTGAGCAAAATACCAACCGCTGACAGCGGCACCTGGCCACATAGCGTAGCTTGAGGTTAATTCCATGCCGATGTTGTTTTCAACATCCAACAGCTCCCACAACAAGCCTTTCTCGGTATGTTCTGGACATGCTGGATAACCAGGAGCAGGTCGAATTCCCTGATAACTCTCACGAATCAGCGCTTCATTATCAAACGCTTCATCAGGTGCATATCCCCAGAAGTGTTTGCGCACTTGCTCGTGCAAGTATTCAGCAGTTGCTTCTGCTAGTCTGTCGGCAACGGCTTTACATAAAATACTATTGTAAGTGTCATGCTCGGCATCAAATGCTGCGACTAGTTCATCTGCACCAAAACCTGCAGACACTGCAAAGGCACCAATATAGTCGTCGATATTGTCTTCTTTGGCAGCAACATAATCAGACAAACAGCGATTGAACTGTCCGACTTTCTTCTTACCTTGCTGTCTTAGCTGTTGCAATTTCATTAACGGCGATTGACCCGCAACATCCAATACTTGAATGTCATCTCCTTCTCGATAGGCAGGGAACAAACCGATTACCGCTTTTGCTGCTAACTTATTTTGCGCAATAACATCATCAATCATCGCGTTGGCGTCATTAAACAGTTTTGTTGCTTCTTCTCCGACAAGTTCATGTTCAAGAATCTTTGGATACTTGCCTGACAATTGCCAGGTCATAAAAAATGGTGTCCAGTCGATGTAATTTCTAACCACATTTAAATCAATGTCATCCAATACAGTGACACCTAATTTATTCGGCTTTTTCGGTGTGTAATTATCGAAGCTAATTGGCGCAGCGTTTGCTCGAGCTGTTGCTAAATCAATAAGTTCTGAACGAGGCCCTTTATTAAAATGTCGCGCGCGCGTGCGTTCATATTCATCATTCAAACGTTCCATAAACGCCGGGCGAAGTTCATCTGACATCAAACTGTTAACCACTGATACACTGCGAGACGCGTTTGGAACGTAAACAACAGGGTGTTGATATTGCTGCTCAATTTTTACCGCAGTATGCGCCTTAGAAGTTGTCGCACCACCAATCAATAAGGGTAAATCAAAATCTTGGCGTTGCATTTCTTTGGCAACATGGACCATCTCATCTAACGACGGCGTGATAAGTCCAGACAAGCCAATGATGTCACATTGCTCAGCTTTGGCGACTTTTAAAATCTCTTCACAAGGCACCATTACGCCTAAATCGATAATTTCGAAGTTGTTACATTGCAGAACAACACCAACAATGTTTTTACCAATATCGTGGACGTCGCCTTTTACCGTTGCGAGTAAGACCTTACCATTAGATTTAGCCGCGGTTTTTTCTGCCTCAATGTAGGGTTGCAAGTAAGCAACCGCTTGCTTCATTACGCGAGCAGATTTAACTACCTGTGGCAAAAACATTTCGCCTGCGCCAAACAAATCGCCAACGGTATTCATACCGTCCATTAACGGCCCTTCGATAACCTCTAGCGGCCTATCGACGGACAAGCGAGCTTCTTCCGTGTCTGCAACGATAAACTCGTTAATACCTTTAACCAAAGCATGTTCTAATCGTTTAGCTACAGGCAGCTCACGCCAAGCTTGATCTTGTTTATTGTCTTTTGTTGCGCCTTGCTCTCTATACTCGTCGGCTATTTCAAGCAAGCGTTCTGTTGCGCCGTCATCGCTATTGAGCACAACATCTTCTACCGCCTTTTTTAACTTAGCTGGCAGGTCGGAATATATAGCGAGTTGACCGGCGTTAACAATACCCATATCCATGCCATTTCGAATAGCGTGATATAAAAATACGGCATGTATCGCCTCGCGGACTGGATTGTTTCCTCTAAATGAAAACGACACGTTAGACACACCACCTGAAACCATCGCATGTGGCAGGTGTTGTTTGATACCTGCAGTCGCTTCGATGAAATCTACCGCGTAGTTATTATGCTCATCAATACCTGTTGCTACGGCAAAGATATTTGGATCGAAGATGATATCTTCGGCAGGAAAGCCAATCTCGTTAACAAGAATGTTATAAGCGCGCTGACAGATTTCAAATTTACGCTCTCGCGTATCTGCCTGTCCGACTTCATCGAACGCCATAACGATAACCGCCGCGCCATATCGGCGCAATAGCTCTGCTTGCTCGCGGAAAATTGCTTCGCCTTCTTTTAAGCTTATCGAGTTAACAACACCTTTACCTTGGATACATTGCAAACCCGCTTCTAAAATGTCCCATTTCGAGCTATCGATCATAATAGGCACTTTAGCGATATCAGGTTCACCGGCAATCAAATTGAGGAATCTCACCATACATGCTTGAGAATCGAGCATGCCCTCATCCATGTTGATATCAATAATTTGAGCACCATTTTCTACTTGCTGAAGTGCAACAGATATTGCTTGATCGTAGTTTTCTTCCGTGATCAGTCGCTTAAATACCGCAGAGCCAGTAACATTGGTTCGTTCACCAACATTCACAAACAAGGTTTGTTCATCGATTGTTAATGGTTCTAAACCAGAGAGCCTGCAAGCGATAGGACGCGGCTCTATTTTTCTCGGCGCTTTAGAAGCAACCGTTTCAGCCATGCCACGTATATGATCTGGTGTGGTACCACAGCAGCCACCTATCACATTTAAAAAGCCACTGTTTGCCCACTCTTCAATATGGGCGTTCATATCCTCAACGGTAAAGTCATATTCACCAAAGGCGTTAGGTAAACCAGCATTTGGGTGAGCCGTCACTGCCACGTCACTGATACGACTCAACTCTTCTACATACTGTCTTAGTTCAACCGGCCCTAATGCACAATTTAAACCAAAAGAAATTGGTTTAGCGTGGCGTAATGAATTGTAAAAAGCTTCTGTTGTTTGACCGGACAATGTACGCCCAGAGGCATCTGTAATTGTGCCCGATATCATCACAGGTAAGCGCACACCCTGCTCTTCAAATACCGTTTCAATCGCGAAGATTGCGGCCTTTGCATTTAACGTGTCAAAAATGGTTTCGATTAAGATAATATCGCTACCGCCTTCAATTAACGCTTTGGTTGATTCTATATAGGCGTCTTTAAGCTCATTAAAGCTAACGTTTCGAAAGGCCGGGTCATTAACATCCGGCGAAATGGAGCAAGTACGGTTTGTTGGACCAAGTACACCGGCAACAAATCGAGGTTTATCTGGCGTTTTTGCATTAAATTCATCGACCGCTTCTCTCGCTAGCTTGGCTGCTTGCAAATTGATTTCGGCACTAATCGACTCCATGTCATAGTCGGCCATAGCAATGGTTGTAGCGTTAAAGGTATTGGTCTCAATAATATCGGCGCCGGCAGCTAAATATTCTTTGTGAATATCTTTGATAACATCAGGTTGGGTCAGCACCAAAAGGTCGTTATTTCCTTTTACGTCACAATGCCAATCCTTAAAACGCTCGCCACGATAATCTTCTTCTTCGAACTTATATCCTTGGATCATTGTCCCCATAGCGCCATCCAAAATAAGTATGCGCTCTGACAAGGCACGTTTAATCGTGCTAAAAAGGGGGGATTCTACTACTGCTAATGTCATTTACTTTTTTCCTGGATGGATCGCTTGGATATTTTCCGCGTCTAACTTATATGGTGTTATCTGGTAAACGTAATAATTTAACCAATTAGTAAACAGCAAACTACCATGACTTCGCCAATTGGTAACGGGTTTATTACTAACATTTGAATCTGGATAGTAATTTTCAGGAATATGCGGTGATAAATCTGCGGCTAAATCGCGATGATACTCATCATGTAGCGTCAACGGATCGTACTCCGGATGACCGGTTAAATAGACCTGCTGCTTATTTTTACTGGCGACAAGATACACCCCTGCTTGCTCTGATTCTGCGAGTATGCGCAAGTCAGGCACAGATTCATAATCTGATCTATCAATGTAACCATAGCGAGAATGAGGAACACTGAATGTTTCATCAAAACCACGTGTTAGCTGCTCAGTTGGATCTAACGTGTTATGCGTAAACACCCCCGACAGCTTAGTGTCTCGTAAGTGGCGCTTTAAACCGTAATGATGATACAACGCGGCATGCGCTGCCCAACAACTATACATGGTAGAGGTGACATTTTTCTCCGCCCAATCAAACACCTCGCAAATCTTGTCCCAATAGCTTACTTGCGAGTAGTCCATTAGTGCTAATGGTGCTCCAGTGACTATCAAACCGTCATATTGCTTGTCTTTTATGTCGTCAAACAAACGATAAAAATTATCTAAATGTTGCTTAGGCGTATTTTTAGATTCATTCGCGTGAATCCGCACTAAGTCGACATTTATTTGCAGTGGTGTATTGGCTAATACCCTGAGAATTTGAACTTCCGTTTCTATTTTATTGGGCATCAAATTCAAGATTGCCACTTCCATTGGACGAATATCCTGATTCACCGCGCGATGCTCCGACATCACGAAGATATTCTCTTTATCAAGTACCGACAATGCGGGTAATTGGTCAGGTATTTTTATTGGCATAAAAATCTTTTAAATAGTTTTGTGCTAGCTTAGCTATAAATGTCGCTTAGATTTCTAGATATGTCAACATCTAAACGTATAGACGTCCAAAATATTTTCTTTCGAAACCACAAAAAGACAACTACATTTTTATACAAGTGAAATAAACGAGAGTTGCATATGAAAACAAAAGCCGCAGTAGCCTTTAAGGCAGGAGAACCCTTAAGAATAATGGAGGTAGAGCTCGCTCCACCACAAGCAGGTGAAGTATTAATAGAACTTAAAGCGACAGGGGTTTGCCATACAGATGCTTTTACCCTATCGGGAGACGATCCAGAGGGTGCCTTTCCAGCGATACTTGGTCATGAAGGCGCAGGCGTGGTCATTGAGGTTGGAGAAGGTGTTTCGTCAGTTGCTGTCGGCGATCATGTCATTCCTTTATATACGCCCGAGTGTCGCGAATGTAAGTTTTGTTTGCACCCAAAGACTAACCTTTGCCAGTCTATACGTGAAACCCAAGGACAGGGTGTGATGCCAGATGGCACGTCTCGTTTTTCCATCGATGGCGAGCCTATCTTGCACTATATGGGCTGTTCTACGTTTGCTAACCATACCGTACTGCCTGAAATAGCCGTCGCTAAAATTCGCAAAGATGCGCCGTTCGATAAGGTCTGCTATATCGGCTGTGGTGTTACTACTGGCGTCGGTGCTGTCGCTTTTGACGCAAAAGTAGAACCAGGCTCCAATGTTGTTGTGTTTGGTCTTGGCGGCATTGGGCTTAATGTTATTCAGGGGGCTAAACTGGTTGGCGCGAACAAAATCATCGGCGTTGACCTCAATGACAGTAAAAAAACATTAGCGACAGAATTTGGCATGACAGATTTTATTAATCCAAAAGACGTCGATGATGTCGTAGCAAAGATTATCGAACTTACAGACGGTGGCGCAGATTATAGTTTTGAATGTATTGGCAACGTAAACACCATGAGACAGGCGTTAGAGTGTTGCCATAAAGGTTGGGGTGAATCTTGGATCATCGGTGTTGCTGGTGCTGGCCAAGAGATATCAACCCGCCCTTTCCAGCTTGTTACCGGTCGGTCATGGAAAGGCACCGCATTTGGTGGCGCTAGAGGTCGTACTGATGTACCTAAAATTGTAGACTGGTACATGGAAGGTAAAATAAAAATAGATGAACTCATTACTCACACCATGCCACTAGAAAACATTAATGAAGCATTTGATCTTATGCATGAAGGTAAGTCGATACGTTCTGTTGTACTTTACGATAAGGAAAACGAGTGACTATAGAAAAACTCTCAACTAATACGGTATTTGGTGGCGAACATATTCGTTTCAAGCACCGTTCATCGACGTTAGCATGCGATATGATTTTTGCGGTGTTCCTGCCGAGCAAAGCTAAAACAACACCTGTGCCGGTACTTTACTGGCTATCAGGGTTAACTTGCACGGATGAAAATTTTATGCAAAAAGCTGGTGCACAGCAATACGCAGAAAAACATGGTATCGCCATTGTAGCACCCGATACTAGCCCGCGAGGGGAAGATATCGCTAATGACCCTAGTTACGACCTTGGACAAGGCGCAGGCTTTTATGTCAACGCAACGCAGCCACCTTGGCAAGCACATTACCAAATGTACAGTTATGTCACCGAAGAATTACCACAACTGGTAGAGCAACATCTGCCAGTATCCAATAAAAAAGCGATTAGTGGGCATTCAATGGGTGGCCATGGCGCGTTGACAATAGCGTTGAAAAACAAAGACATGTTTACTTCAATATCCGCGTTTAGTCCTATTGTAAACCCTATAAACTGTCCCTGGGGGCAAAAAGCATTCACGCATTACTTGGGTGCCCATTGTGGGATTTGGGAAGCGCACGATACCTGTGAGCTTATGCGCGCTTGTGATAACACACTGCCCTGCTTAATTGACCAAGGTTTAGATGACGAATTTCTCAAGGAACAACTGTTAACCGAACGCCTTACCGACATTGTTAAAGAGAAGCAGCTAGATGTGACCATAAGAATGCAACCCGGCTATGATCACAGTTATTATTTTATCGCCAGTTTTATTGAAGAACACGTTGCCTTTCACGCCAAATACCTGGCGCAATAAGCATTAAAAAACGCCGCTAATTATTAGCGGCGTTTCAATGTATAACCAGCTTAACGATTTATTCAGCTACTGCTTCTTCTTCGTCTTGCTCTACGTTTTTGTTTAAGTAAATTTCACGAATACGGCTGTCGATTTCGTTAGCAATTTCTGGGTTCTCTTTCAAAAAGTTAACCGCATTAGCCTTACCTTGACCTATCTTGTCGCCGTTATAGCTGTACCAAGCACCCGCTTTTTCAACCATTTTGTTTTGTACACCTAGGTCGATCAATTCACCATAGTTATTGATGCCTTCGCCATACATAATTTGAAATTCAACTTGTTTAAATGGTGGTGCAATCTTGTTTTTCACTACCTTAACGCGCGTTTCATTACCAACAATTTCGTCGCCTTGCTTCACTGCACCAATTCTACGAATATCTAAACGTACTGACGCATAGAACTTCAGTGCATTACCACCCGTTGTTGTTTCAGGGTTACCAAACATAACACCGATCTTCATACGAATTTGGTTGATGAAAATCATCATGGTATTCGACTGCTTCAGATTACCCGTAAGTTTACGCATAGCTTGCGACAACATACGTGCTTGCAAACCAACGTGCGAATCCCCCATGTCACCTTCAATCTCAGCTTTTGGCGTTAACGCAGCTACCGAGTCGACTACGATAACGTCAATAGCACCAGAGCGAGTTAACATGTCGCATATCTCTAACGCTTGTTCGCCTGTATCTGGTTGCGATACTAATAGCTCATCTACGTTTACACCAAGCTTAGCGGCATAAATTGGATCCAAAGCATGCTCAGCATCAACAAAGGCACAAACTTTTCCGTTACGTTGTGCTTCGGCAATAACCTCTAGTGTTAAGGTTGTTTTACCACTTGATTCAGGACCATAAATTTCAACAACACGTCCCATTGGAAGACCACCAGCGCCAAGCGCAATATCTAAACCAATTGAACCTGTAGAAATGGTTTCAACGTTCATGCTGCGGTTTTCACCCAACTTCATGATCGAACCTTTACCAAATTGACGTTCAATTTGACCAAGTGCTGCGGCTAACGCTTTTTCTTTATTTGCATCCATTAAAAACTCCCAATTAAGGAACATGTAATTCATCTAATGCACACCAGTATACTGTATGACTGTACAGTATCAAGAGTTTTTCAAAATTATTATCAAATATTCAATTAAGATATTGATATTAAAAGAAATAAACAAAACAAAAGAATCGTTCATTAATTAATCAAGAAAGATTTATACAGTAAAAATGGTGAAAACACTGTAATTTAACGCCAAACAAAAATAGCTGTGGCATAATAGCCGCTATAACAATAACGTTCTTAAAAATCAGTACAGTTTATCCATGACCGCACAAGATTTATCGCAACATACGCCAATGATGAGGCAGTACCTCACCATTAAAGCGGAATTTCCCAATATTCTACTTTTTTATCGCATGGGCGATTTTTATGAATTGTTTTTTGACGACGCAAAACGAGCTGCCGACTTACTTGATATATCGTTAACTGCGCGCGGTAAAACGGGTGGCAATGCTATCCCAATGGCAGGTGTGCCCTATCACGCTGTCGAATCTTATTTAGCCCGGTTGGTTAAACTAGGTGAGTCCGTCGCAATTTGCGAACAAGTTGGCGATCCTGCAACGTCTAAAGGTCCAGTTGAACGAAAAGTTGTCAAAATAGTTACGCCAGGTACCGTAAGTGATGAAGCATTGCTAACCGACAGGCAAGATAACTTAATTGCTGCGGTATATGCACATGAAGACAAAATCGGTTTGAGCTACTTAGATGTAACCAGTGGCCGATTTATGCTCACTGAGTTAGACACACAAGAACAACTGCAAGCGGAATTACAACGCCTATCTCCAGCAGAACTTTTGTATCCGGAGCAGTTTGCTTACCCTACCCTTGTTGAAAGCCAAAAAGGGTGTAGAAGAAGACCTGAGTGGGAGTTTGACCTAGACACCAGTATCCGCCTGTTAAATCAGCAATTTGGTACAAAAGAGTTAAGTGGCTTTGGTGTAAGTGACTACGCAACTGGACTTATGGCAGCAGGCTGTTTAATGCAATATGTCAAAGACAGTCAACGAACAGCATTACCTCATATTCGTTCGATTAGATGTGAAGTACAAAGCCGAGCGGTCATTTTAGATGCCGCCACACGCCGAAACCTGGAACTAACCAGTAATCTGCAAGGTGGATATGAAAACACCCTTGCTTCAGTGTTAGATCAAACGGCATCGCCTATGGGCTCTCGCCTATTAAAACGTTGGCTTCACTTTCCACTGCGCGACCTAACAATATTGTCGGGAAGACAAGATGCAATAGCACATATTATTGACCAGGAAAGTTATAGCGATATAGCGCTACTACTAAAACATGTCGGGGATGCCGAGCGTATTGTCTCTAGAATCGCCATGCGTAGCGCAAGACCTAGAGATTTTTCTAGATTACGTCAGTGCCTACAGCAGTTGCCACAATTAGCAAACGTGTTAGAAGACAGCCAAGGTCATTTAAAAGCATTAGCACAACAAGTGTCACCTATTGAAACCCTGCAATCTTTGTTGGAAGAGGCAATAGTTGATAACCCTCCTGTTGTGATTCGTGATGGCGGAGTGCTTGCCCCTGGTTACAATGAAGAACTCGACGAGCTTAGACAGCTCAGTCAAGGTGCAACGGAGTATCTTGAGAACTTAGAATTAAAAGAGCGAGAACAAACTGGTATTGCCACACTTAAAGTTGGCTATAACAAAGTGCACGGCTTCTTTATTGAAGTCAGCAAAGCTTCTGCCACTCAAGTGCCCGACCACTATATCAGGCGACAAACACTCAAGAATAATGAGCGTTATATTACCGAAGAGTTGAAATCGCATGAAGAAAAAGTGCTTACCGCACAATCTCGCTTTCTAGCACTAGAAAAAAAGCTATACGAACAACTTTTTGAACAGTTTCTGCCACATCTAGAACAGTTACAAACATTGGCAGAAGCGCTTGCCGAAATAGATGTTTTAGCTACTTTCGCCGAACGTGCAATTGCGCTTAATTATGTCAAACCAACCCTTGCAGACAAGCCAGGTATCGATATCGATCAAGGCCGCCACCCTGTGGTTGAACACGTCAGTCAAACACCGTTTATTGCCAACCCAGTGGTGTTAAATGACAACAGAAAAATGCTTATTATTACCGGCCCTAATATGGGCGGTAAATCAACATATATGCGTCAAACAGCGCTTATAACATTGCTTGCACATATTGGATGTTATGTTCCTGCGCAAAGCGCAACTATAGGCATGGTCGACAGAATATTTACCCGCATCGGCGCGAGCGATGACCTTGCCAGCGGCCGTTCAACCTTCATGGTTGAGATGACAGAAACAGCAAATATTCTACATAATGCTACCGCCAAGAGTTTAGTTTTACTCGATGAAATAGGACGCGGAACAAGTACTTACGACGGCCTATCATTGGCCTGGGCAACAGCAGAAATGCTGGCACAACAAATTAAAGCCTTTACCTTGTTTGCGAGCCATTATTTTGAGTTAACCATGTTAGCGAAACAAGTCGACGGCATGGAAAACGTGCATTTAGACGCTGTTGAACATGACGATGAAATTATCTTTATGCATGCCGTTTCAGAAGGGCCTGCTAGCAAAAGTTTTGGTTTACAAGTTGCTCAACTAGCAGGTGTACCGCGCAGTGCGATATTGCGCGCTAAAGAAAAACTGGCGGAGCTGGAACAAAATAAACAACCGACAGTGACGAGCGCTAAGGAAAGTGACAAACAACTACCTTTGATGGACTTTACCCATCCTGCGGTAGAAAAATTGCAAGCACTCGATGTAGACAATCTGTCTCCAAGACAAGCGCTTGATTGGTTGTATTTGCTGAAAAAAGACGTATAAAAAAAGAGGCTTTCGCCTCTTTTTCTTTTCTTGCTACTTGTCTTAATGTTCTTGGAATAAAGATTCAATCGACAAGTTTTGCTGTTTTAATAAATCGCGTAAACGTTTTAGCGCTTCTACTTGGATTTGACGTACTCTTTCTCGCGTTAAGCCTATTTCAGAACCAACATCTTCAAGTGTTGATGCTTCATAGCCTAACAAGCCAAATCGTCGTGCTAGTACTTCTTTTTGTTTTGGATTTAATTCATTTAACCAATCGACAATAGAATGTTTGATATCGTCCGATTGGAGTTTACTCTCTGGACCGCCTGCTTTCTCGTCAGGGATTATATCTAATAAACCTTTTTCACCATCCCCTGCAAAAGGTGTATCTACTGACGCAATACGCTCATTTAAACGCAACATTTTGCTGACGTCTTCCACCGGTACGTCTAACGCTTTAGAAATATCTTCTGCAGTCGGTTCATGATCAAGCTTTTGCACAAGCTCTCTCGCTGTACGTAAATAGATGTTGAGTTCTTTAACCACATGGATTGGAAGACGAATCGTACGGGTTTGATTCATTATGGCCCGTTCAATCGTTTGACGAATCCACCATGTTGCATAGGTTGAAAAACGGAACCCACGTTCTGGATCAAATTTTTCCACCGCGCGAATCAAGCCTAAATTGCCTTCTTCGATTAAGTCTAATAAGGGGAGACCACGATTGTTATAACGACGTGCGATCTTAACAACTAACCTGAGATTACTTTCGATCATTCGTTTTCGCGCTGCTTCATCACCTTTTAAGGCGAGGCGAGAAAAATATACTTCCTCTTCCGCAGATAATAGCGGCGAAAATCCAATTTCACTCAAGTACAACTGTGTAGCGTCAAAATTAGATGGTACTTCACTGTCCTGTTTCGACACTACCTTCCTGGACTTTTTTGGTGCCTTGGTTGTTGTGCCTTCAACGATTGTTTCTTCTAATTCTTTTTCCAAGCTCATGCTAACACTCCCGTTCTCAGCTAAGCGGTTAAAAATTAAATCCTCACGTCAACTCCATGGTTTTTGTTGTTATTTAGAGCGAAAAAAACACCACACCAAGCATTTGTTAGTGGGGTTTATTCGGGTTATTTTCTTGGCAAATACTTCAGAGGATTGACCGATTTTCCGCGAAAGCGAACTTCAAAGTGAAGCATGACTCTTTGCGCGTCGGTGTCACCCATTTTTGCAATGATATCACCAGCATCGACAGACTGTTTTTCTTTTACAAGTATCTTGTCGTTGTGAGCGTAAGCGCTTAAATAATCGTCGTTATGTTTAATAATAACGAGCTTACCATAGCCTCTTAGCGCATCACCCACATATACAACTCGCCCATCTGCTGCGGCGTATATGTCATTTCCTATGCTGCCAGCAATATCAATTCCCTTGTTGCCTTGAGGAGCGCTCGAAAAAGTCCCTATAATTTTCCCTTTAGCTGGCCACTGCCATTCCCCTATTTTCTGAGAAAATGACCGGTCAGATGATGTTCGATTATCGTTCGTTTTTTGAGCATTCTCATCTCCACCATACGCCTGCTTAGAATTCTGTGCAAGTGATTTTTTTGTGACAGTTTTATTATTTTGAGAAGGCGCTTTTGTTACCCCCTTATTTTTGCTGACTTGGGGCGAAGTAGCTGATAAGAATATTTTTTGACCCGGGTAAATATGGTACGGCGCTGAGATATTATTCAGCTTAGCTAAGCTTCTAACGTCGGTATCTGCTCGCCATGCAATGGAGTACAGGGTCTCCCCCTTTTTAACCGTATAGTAAGTACCTGTAATACTATTTTTTACCTGTTGCGACAAAGGCGTAGCAGCAAAGCCACCGACCACTGGCGCAGGTTCATGACGAGCACAGGCACCTAGTATGGCTAGCAGAGAAATTGATACAACAAATCGGTAAAACGTAGAACTCATCATACAATTGGCGCGGACACTATCTAAAAACAAAGTACAGAATAATGACAAGTACAACAACGGCCCAACCAATCACGTCAATCCACTGCCTTAACTTAGCTTCCATGTTTGGGCCACCCCACTTAATCAAACCAGCAACTAGGTAAAAGCGCATACCTCGGCTAATGGCCGACGCAATAAAGAAGGGTAAAAAGGCCATGTGTAAAAAGCCTGCTGACACAGTAAACAGTTTATAAGGTACTGGTGAAAAGCCGGCAATAAAGACAACCCATAAACCCCACTCGCTAAACCAAGCCATTACTTTGTCGAGCTTATCTTGATAACCAATTTCAGCAATAATCGGTTGAATCCATGGCTCAAACATAAAGTAGCCTAACCAAAAGCCTACAGCGCCACCCAATACGGAGGTAACGGTTGCAATAGCTGCATACCGCCATGCTTTTTTCTGTTCTGCCAATACCATTGGCGCTAGCATTACGTCAGTAGGTATAGGGAAAAAGATCGATTCAATAAATGAAATAAAGCCTAACATTGCCGGAGCAAATTTATGTTTTGCCCAACGTAGCGTCCAGTCATATAACGGCGAAAATATTTTCACGACAAGGCTCCTGGAATCAAGGGGACAAATCTTACTGCCTCAATTTGTTGAACATCAAAATCATCACCGCGGCGAGTAATAAGCTTCAACATTTGCTGCCCATCACCTACAGGAATAATTAATCTACCACCGTCTCTTAACTGCTCTAATAGAGCTTGCGGTACACTTGTCGCGCCAGCAGTTACAATGATTGCAGGAAATGGGCCTTTACTCTTCCACCCTTGCCAACCGTCACCATGTTTCATTTGCACATTGTGCAGGTCGATAGTTTGTAACTTACGCTTAGCTTGAAGTTGGAGTGTTTTAATACGCTCTACTGAGTAAACTTTGTTGGTTAGCTGCGCTAGGATTGATGTTTGGTAACCGCTGCCTGTGCCGATTTCTAGAATCTTGTCTGGCTTACCGTCAAGCAGCAATAGTTCTGACATTTTAGCGACAATATATGGTTGCGAAATCGTTTGTCCCTGGCCAATGGGTAATGCCGTATTGTCATACGCCTTATGCGCTAATATCTCAGGCACAAAAATATGACGAGGTGAATTAGCTATCGCTTGTAACACAGTTGGGTTTTTTATCCCTTCTTGATGTAGTTTTTGGGCTAAAATATCGCCGCTACGACTCGACTTCCCACTTATGCGGCTCGATACATTCATAGTTTAAGTTCACTTATCCATTTTTTCATATTGTTCAGGCTTTTATGTGCTGTCATGTCTACCGTTAAAGGTGTTATTGCAGCATAGCCATGTTTAATTGCGTGAAAGTCAGTGCCTTCGCCACCATCGTGTTCATCGCCCAACTTACCATACCAATAGATGTCCCGTTGCCATGGATCCGTACTTTTTTGCATGACTTCAGCTTTGTGGCGATTGCCAAGCCTTGTTGCTTTAATGCCTTTAAGCGCTTCAATAGGCAAGCAAGGAACATTGATATTTAATATTTGATCTTTTTCTAGCGGATGATTCGCCAAATTATTAATGACTTTTACCGCTACTTCCGCGGCGGTTTCAAAAAAACGCTCATCTTTACCCGCAAGCGAAACTGCAACCGCAGGTAACCCCATATGGCGGCCTTCTGTTGCCGCGGCAACAGTGCCAGAATACAAGGTGTCATCACCTAAATTAGGGCCATGGTTAATTCCCGCTACAACTAGGTCAGGCGGCGTTTGGCAAATTTGACTAATACCAACATGAACAGAATCAGTTGGCGTACCATTAACCGAATAAAAACCGTTGTCTAACTTTTCCGCCCTTAGCGGGTTTAACAAAGTCAGAGAATTACTGGCGCCGCTGCAGTTGCGATCAGGGGCAACAACGGTAACATTAGCAATTTGAGATAACGCCTGATAAAGCACCTTTATGCCTAGCGCATTAACGCCATCATCGTTGCTTAGCAATATATTCAGTTGTTTGTTAGCCATCGTGCTGTGCTCGCTGCGTTAAATCTTCATACTGCGTTAACTCTCGCAATATCGTGGTAGCAAAACATCCTGCTGGTAAAAAAAACGTTAGGGTTACATCGTCACCTGCAATTGCAATGTTTGTTTGCTCCGGCATTAATCTTATGCGTCTGCGCTCTTGCTTTAAACCAAATTTTTTTAATCCATCACAAAAATCTTGATGCGCGTCGGCAACCATTTGTTCTATTTCTGCGGCTTGACCGAAACTCGCTAATTCACCTTTACCCCAAAGTGGTGCGGTTATATCTATGTCGTAACGGTTAAATCTATCGATGATGTCATCGTCAATTTTCTCGGCAGCAAATATCGACTGTGTACCCGATAGCATAAACACATCACCGAGAATCGGTTGTTCAAAATGGGATTGCGCTATGCGCTTGGACACAACATCATTAAAAATCAAAGAGCGCGCTGCTGATAAATAAATACTGCGTTTCTTTTTGTCTTTAATGCGTTTGCCATCAAACATCGCTTTTGCTTGTGCAATGTTGTTGCCTTCAATACCAAAACGCTGTTCGCCAAAATAATTAGGTACGCCGGTTTTCGAAATTTTTTCCCACCTTTGTGCAAGCAGGTTTGCATCAGACACGTTGCGAAGCACTAGAGTAAATTTATTGCCAAGCAAAGCACCCGTCTTTAGCTTTTTATTGTGACGCTTTGCTTGCAGTAGCTTTACGCCTTCGATTTGCAACCCATCAAAATCATACGTTTGTTTACCGGGCACATGCACCCCAAACCATTGGGTCGTAACAGCAAATCTATCTTTTAAACCGGCGTAGCTAACAAACTTTTCTTTTACGTCGAAAAATTTTGCAAGCTGGCGTGCCACAAAAACCGTATTGGCACCTGTTTTTTCGATATGCAATAAGTAGTGTTCGCCTTCGCCGCAAGGCTCGAAAGGCAATAATTCATCCACTTGAAAATCGGCCATGGAGCTGCGCATTTGGCATTGAGTTGTCGGCTTGCCATGCAAAAAGGCCCAGCTATCTTTCATTAACAACACTCCTGCTGATGATTGACCAACAGCACTACTGCATGAACTGAAATACCCTCTTTTCGTCCTTCAAAACCTAATTTTTCCGTGGTCGTTGCTTTTACATTCACTTGTTCGATATCTGCTTGCATGTCTTGCGCTAAGCATTCCCGCATGGCAAGTAAATGAGGCGCCATTTTAGGCGCTTGCGCACAAATGGTTATATCGGCGTTCCCTAGCTTATACCCCTTGCCTTGCATCAACTCAACAACATGACGCAGTAATATGCGACTTGATATATTTTCATAACTATCGTCGGTATCAGGAAAGTGATTGCCTATATCAGCTAGCGCAAGCGCGCCAAGAATTGCATCACAAAGTGCATGAATCGCAACGTCTCCATCAGAGTGTGCAATAAAGCCTTGTTCGTATGGGATTTCCACACCACCAATTACCAGTGGGCCTTCACCACCAAATTTGTGCACGTCAAAGCCGTGACCTATTCTCATGTGTTCACCTGTTGTTGCAGTATCATCTCTGCTAAATGTAAGTCTTCTGGGCTGGTAATTTTAATATTCAAACTTGAACCAACAACTAAGTGGCTAGGTTTATTGACCGCTTCTATTGCAGAAGATTCATCTGTGATCGTAAATTGTTGAGCCAAGCTAAAATCAATTGCTTTAACCAAATCATGTACTTTGTACATTTGCGGCGTTAGAGCATGCCAAATCAATTCTCTAGACACCGTAGTTTCAACATTTCCATCTGCATTTGCTCGTTTTATCGTATCTTTCGCTGGATAAGCGAGTAAGCCACCTTCAGTCGACTCTGTGCATGTAGCTATTAGCGCTTTTATATCACCCGGCTCAACGCAGGGCCTGGCAGCATCGTGGACCAACGCCCATTGGTATTCATCGTTTAAAGAAGTGAGCCCTGCATACACTGAATCAACGCGCTCGGCGCCACCAATTTCGGTAGAGATACGAGGATGCTTAGCAATAGCCAAGGTTTCAAAAACGTCATCGTGTTTGCTTAGCACAACCACTATTTTTTCGATTGCAGCAACCTGCAGTAACTTTTCGAGAGTATGCTCTATAACACATTTGCCCCCAATGGTTAGGTACTGCTTTGGGGTGTCGCTTTGCATGCGTTTGCCAACGCCTGCGGCAGGTACTATTGCAGCAATGCTATGTTTAGCACTTGTAGACATTAACGTTCTTCTCGTTGCGGATAATCTAAGGATTCAACGCTTTGTGTTTTTGGAATGATGCGAAAAAAGGTTTCGCCTTCTTTGATCATACCCAATTCATTTCTTGCACGCTCTTCAACCGCTTCAATACCCACCTTGAGGTCATCAATATCGGCATACAACACTTTATTGCGTTGTTTGAGCTTTTCATTGGCAAGTTGCTGCCTAGCAACGTCTTCTTGGAGATCGAGATAATCAGGAATACTATTTTTACCGAACCAAAGTCTGTATTGGAACAGTATGAGTAGCACAGCCATGATAGCAGTAAAAATACGCATATATTGCTTATAAATCCCTGATGAATAGGCTCTATTATAAAAGGCTGATCAGCGGTGTAAAGCCTTTAACCCCTCAAAACATTTGGGGTCAGAACATGTTCTGACCCCATTGTGTAAAAATTCGCAAAATAGATACTAAAGAAGTTAGCAAGATTTCACTTGCTAGCTAATTTGAGTCATTGCCTAAATAGCGAGAGATAGCGCCATAAATGGGTTTCTGTAGATGAAATAACAGATGCCGACCTAGCTTAAATGCAAAGGCAACAACCTTAGATTAAAACCATTTGGGGTCAGAACATGTTCTGACCCCAAATATGCGAAAAAAATTATTGCGATAATTTGAGGGGTTTTCTGAAGTTTTTCCAGTTAATCACACAAGAAAGTAAAAGTTCACGTAAGGTTGGAATCGTTGGTGTCGCTTTTTGGTTATTGGTCCAGGTGTGGCCAGCACACGCAGACATTAACACGCGTTTAGTGGGCTTTAATAGGCGTGCTCCGCGAGCACTAACAAGTTGATTCGCATTAAACCAGCCATGAGCATTGGTGCGAATTCCTTTACCTTCGATATCGATACGTTCGATTGAATCAAGCACTATCTTGTTGTCTTCCAACACAGGAATGATTGCGCCTAATTCCAAGCCTTCTTTGGTATACCAATCCCAAATGTCATCTTGCCCAGACAGCGGCACATGGGCACTTTGTTTAGCTTGCCAGGTTGCATTCTGGCTATCTAAATCTAGTGGTGTTTCTGCCCTATCCATCATATTAGCTAAGCGAGTAACATAATAAGGTAGGCTTTTTAGACGCCCTTGAATCGTTTGTGTAGACAGCTGCTCCTGCAAGGTTAATTGCCTGATTTCTCTTTCGTAGAGTGCACTGCATAACTCAGCATAAGGATTTAAACTTTGCTGACCTTGCCACAAACTGGTTTGGCTCATAGGGATAAATGGATACTATTCATTCAATAACTGCTTAAAGGGCAAGCATACTTAAAGTATTGGAATTTTTCCAGTTATTCACTCTCCCGCGGCGCTGGCCAAAATAAAAAAGAAACAAAACTATCTATTGACCTCAACCTAAGTTGAGGAATTAGCCTAGTGATAAATAGCAATAATCAAGGAGCTAATATGAAGATAGCAATCGTTTTAGGCACAAGTCGACGCAATGGAAATACAGCCAATTTGGTGGAGTATTTCATCGAACAATATCCAGCACAATGTACCTTGTTTCACCTATCAAATTATGACATTGCACCTTATGACTACAACTTTAACAACCAAGATGATGATTTTTTGCCTTTAATCACCAATATTATCGAAAACTACGATGCCATTATATTGGCAAGTCCGGTGTATTGGTATGCACCAAGTGCACAAATGAAAGTGTTTATGGACAGACTTTCGGATTTATTGGTGATCAATAAACCGCTAGGTCGAAAGCTTAAAGGCATGTCTGCAGGTGTCATTGCAACTGGCGTGGTGTCCAAGCCCAACACCTGTTTTGAGGAAATATTTCGCGCGACGTTTAACTACTTACACATGCCATACATCGGCATGCTCTACTGCACTTATGCCGACGAGATAGAAAACATAGCATCTCACCAACAATATCTAGATAAACATGTATCTACTTACGTCACGACAGCATTTGCCTAACAAAATTAGGGTAATAAAAAAGCCGGCAATTGCCGGCTTTTCGCATTCAACATAAGCGTTTAATTATTGACCTTTAATTTCGCTACGGCCATTAAATACAGCTTTGTCACCTAAGAATTCTTCGATACGTAACAATTGGTTGTACTTAGCTACACGGTCACTACGACATAGTGAACCAGTCTTGATCTGACCTGCAGCAGTACCTACCGCTAAATCTGCGATAGTCGCATCTTCAGTTTCACCACTACGGTGTGAGATAACAGCAGTAAAGCCAGCGTCTTGTGCCATACGGATAGCAGCAAGTGTTTCTGTTAATGAACCAATTTGGTTGAACTTGATCAAAATTGAGTTACCAATGCCTTGCTCAATACCGCGCGTTAAGATTTTTGTATTCGTTACAAATAAATCGTCACCTACAAGCTGTACTTTCTCACCGATCATATCAGTTAAGACTTTCCAACCATCCCAGTCACTCTCGTCAAGACCATCTTCGATAGAAACAATTGGGTATTTTGCGCTTAGCTCAGCTAAGTACTCAGCGAAACCTTTTGAATCAAACTGCTTACCTTCGCCTGATAAATCATACACACCATCTTTATAGAATTCTGATGCTGCACAGTCTAATGCTAAGGTAACGTCTTTATTCATTTCGTAACCAGCAGCGGCAACAGCTGCTTCAATTACTTTTAATGCGTCTTCATTTGAAGCAAGGTTTGGAGCAAAGCCACCTTCATCGCCAACTGCTGTGTTTAAACCTTTAGCAGAAAGTTCTTTTTTCAACTGATGAAAGATTTCAGCGCCCATACGAAGTGCTTCTTTAAAACTTTTAGCACCAACCGGTTGTACCATAAATTCTTGGATATCAACGTTGTTATCAGCATGCTCACCACCATTTAAGATGTTCATCATTGGTAATGGTAATGAATATTGGCCTGACGTGCCGTTTAGGTCAGCAATGTGTTCGAACAACTGAACATTCTTAGCCATTGCAGCTGCTTTAGCATTTGCAAGTGATACCGCAAGAATTGCGTTTGCACCTAAGTTTTCTTTGTTTTCTGTGCCGTCTAGATCAAGCATTACTTGGTCTACATCAGCTTGCGCTAGTGCATCTTTGCCGATAAGTGCTGGTGCAATCTGTTCGTTAACAGCGGCTACAGCCTTTAATACACCCTTACCTAAGTAGCGAGACTTATCACCGTCACGTAATTCTAGGGCTTCGCGAGAACCTGTTGATGCACCAGATGGAGCACATGCACGACCCCATGCACCAGACGCTAAATAAACGTCAGCTTCTACAGTTGGATTACCACGTGAGTCCATAACTTCACGAGCAACTACCTTAGCGATATTAGACATTATTATTCCTCAAATATAAGCAGTTCGTTTGCTGCTAAATCACGTTAAATTAAAAAAGCCGCAGTACATGACATACTACGGCTCTATTTGATTTTTTATTTAGTTTCTTCTTTGCTGTGCTCAAATGCAGCACCAACAAAGCTTTCAAATAGCGGGTGTCCATCCCTAGGTGTAGAGTTAAACTCTGGGTGGAACTGACCTGCAATAAACCATGGGTGATCTGGTATTTCAATCACCTCAACCAAATTCTTATCCGTAGACAATCCAGAAAACACTAAGCCAGCGTCGCTTAATTGATCTCTGAAGTTATTATTTACCTCATAACGGTGACGGTGTCTTTCATAAATTGTTTCACTACCATATACGTCACACGTCTTGGTACCTTTCACAAGGTGGCACAATTGTGAACCTAAACGCATTGTTCCGCCTAGATCTGAATCGGCATTACGGTATTCTACCTTACCTTCTTCGTCTAACCATTCATTGATTAAACCAACAACAGGATATTCAGTATCAGCATTAAATTCGGTACTG
This sequence comes from Thalassotalea agarivorans, assembly GCF_030295955.1. Taxonomy (NCBI): domain Bacteria; kingdom Pseudomonadati; phylum Pseudomonadota; class Gammaproteobacteria; order Alteromonadales; family Colwelliaceae; genus Thalassotalea; species Thalassotalea agarivorans. The sequence continues at coordinate 959,592 of NZ_AP027363.1, read as the reverse complement.
TGCGCGTCTTTCATGCCAGCTACGTTACGGGCAAATTCAATCAATGCTACTTGCATACCTAAACAAATACCTAAATAAGGAATTTTGTTTTCACGAGCATACTGTGCAGCTTTAATTTTACCTTCAACACCTCGCTCACCAAAGCCACCTGGCACTAGTATTGCGTCTAGGCCTTGTAATACTTCGTCACCTTTGGTTTCAACGTCTTGTGAGTCAACGTATTGGATGTTTACCGTTACTTGATTCTTAAGACCAGCATGCTTTAACGCTTCGTTAACTGATTTGTATGCATCTGGTAATTCAATATATTTACCCACCATACCAATGGTTACTTCACCCACAGGGTTAGCTTCTTGATAAAGCACTTGTTCCCATTCAGATAAATCAGCTTCTGGTACGTCTAAACCAAAACGACGTGCTACTAATTCATCCGCACCTTGAGATTTAAGTAACGCAGGAATCTTGTAAATACTGTCTACATCGCGCATCGACACAACAGCTTTTTCTTCAACATTACAGAACAATGCAATTTTTGCACGTTCATTGGCAGGAATTGTGCCTTCGCTGCGGCAAACAAGAATATCTGGGAAAATACCAATTGAACGCAACTCTTTTACAGAGTGCTGCGTTGGTTTAGTTTTAATTTCACCTGATGCGGCTAGGTAAGGAACAAGTGTTAGGTGCATAAACATCGCTCGTTCACGACCAAGTTCTGTACCTAACTGGCGAATAGCTTCTAAGAATGGTTGTGACTCGATGTCACCTACCGTACCACCAATTTCAACCATCGCAACGTCAGAGCCTTCAGCCCCTTCGATAACACGACGTTTAATATCATTGGTGATATGCGGAATAACTTGAATAGTTGCACCAAGGAACTCACCTTTACGCTCTCTAGCAAGAATGTCTTGATAAATTCTGCCGGTTGTAAAGTTGTTACGCTTTGACATTTTGGTGCGGATAAAGCGCTCGTAGTGACCTAAATCTAAGTCTGTCTCTGCGCCATCTTCGGTAACAAAAACCTCACCGTGTTGAATCGGGCTCATCGTACCCGGGTCAACGTTAATGTAAGGGTCTAATTTAAGCATGGTGACTTTAAGTCCACGTGCTTCAAGAATTGCGGCGAGAGAAGCTGCTGCAATACCTTTACCTAAAGACGAAACAACGCCGCCCGTAACAAATATATATCTAGTTGTCATGTATAGCCCAGAAATCAGGAGAATCAGAAATTTGCGTTACTATGCGCCAGCAAGTAACAAGACGGGAAAGTATTATACTGAAAACCCTGTTTATGCTCAATCATTTCCCTTAAAGAAAAATAGCTCATTTTGTCATTTTTTGTTTAAATATCGTAAAAAAACCATGTGTAGCATTATGACTGAACAATTAAATCAAACATTAACGGCTATCGACGCCATCAATGAACAAGATCCAAATACATTAGAGGTTAATGGCGAAGCCCGTCCAAAATCACTTTTATATGGTCATCAAATGACCGAAGTACTTAATGCCTATTGGCCTAACGCAAACGAGTACTTACAAATTGCCGTTCGAGCGCAACATGTTAAACGTTGGGCAATCGCAAGGGACGAATATGAACTGGGCAAAAAAGGCTACCTTGCTTGGCGCAAAGCATTAGCAGTAATGCATGCAGAAATCGTCGTTGAGCTTATGGAAAAGAGCGGTTATAACGACGATGAAATTCAGCAAACGGCAAGCATAGTGCGCAAGGAAAAGCTCAAATCTAATGCTGACAGTCAAACTTTAGAAGACGTTGCGTGCTTAGTGTTTTTGATGCATTACTTCAACGACTTTGCCACAAAATACGATGACGATAAGTTAGTCGATATTGTGCAAAAAACCTGGCGTAAAATGTCAGAGCAAGGTCATGAGATTGCACTTTCACTAACCTTACCAGCGCACCTAGCAGCGATAGTAGGTAAAGCGCTTCAGGCTTAGAAGGCTGAAGGCTGTGTAAACGTAAATGGATTTACTCATACTGCGAAAGCATGGACGCGAAACAGCAGTATGCAGGGACAAGGAACGGGTTAAAAAACCGTCATCCCGTGATGTCTTTACACGGGATCTCTTCTCTAAAGGAAAGCTTCGCTTCAGGGAACAAGGAACGTGGAGCTCTGTCAACAAGCGCTAAAAGAGATGAGATCCTGAATAGATTTCAGGATGACGTGATTGTTAAAGTGCGAAAAACGTGGAACGAGTAGTTTTTTCAATACGCAGCCCGAAGCTCGCAGCACGCAGCACTATGAATTAGCACGTAGCACTAATTCTTAGTATTAATTCCTTTTCTCTACTATCTGGTGCTCTGTTAAAGGCAAGCGCGCAACAAAAATAAACGGCCAAAGCATTAAAGCCGTTAATATTGCGCGCAAATACCAGGGCTCTAACAAATAGAATGACCAAGCATAAGCTAAGACCATGGTTATTAGCGCCACAGTTTTCGCACGCTTTCCAATACTACGATGTGCCTGCCAATCGCGAATCATCGGGCCAAACACCCGATTGTCGAGTAACTTTTGGTACAGATAAGGCGAAGACTTAGCAAAACATGCGGCCGCCACCAGTAAAAATGGTGTTGTAGGTAATAGCGGAAACACAGCGCCTAAGCAGGCTAAAACAACAAAAAATAGCCCGATAATTTTGTATAACAGCCGGCTCATTATCTATCCGTATTCCAACTAAAGAAATAAGCACCTAAGCCAAGAAATATTAACGTCATTACTGCCAAAGCACCGATGTGATAAGACAAATCAGCAAGGGTTGCGCCTTCAGTAATAATTAACCTAGCACCTGCAACTAAATGCGTTAACGGTAGAAAGTCGGCGATAGTTTTAACAACCCCTGGCGCACCTTCTAAGCTAAACCATACGCCGGAGAGCAACATCATCGGCCAAGAGGTCAAGTTGAGTAATCCGCCAATAAGCTCTTCACTTTTGCTGCGACAGGCCACTAATAATCCCAAGGCAATTAAACTAAATGCGCCCATTACGCCTATTAAAAAGAGGTCGAAATAACTGCCGAGCATGTAGAAATCAAAAAAGAAATTACAACCAACATAGACCACTACCGACATAAACATAACGATAAATAGTCGTGATAATAGCTGCGCACTAACAAATTCTAAGGCCGATAACGGCGTTGCCTTAAGCCGTTTTAATACATGATTTTTACGATACCTAACAATGACATAGCCAACCCCAAACAAGCAGCTAAACATCATATTCATGCCTAGAATACCCGGTAGCACCCAGTCGACATAACGTATCGCTTTTCCTTGCGTGACATTGCGCTGATAATCACTACTTACGCCTAGTAGAATGCGCTCTACTAAATAGCTATTCGGTGCATTTTCATTAACCCAATATTGCTGATTGTCGATATCAACCACTAGGTCAATCGCATGTTGTTCTAGTTTGAGTTTGGCCTGAGCAATCTGCTGATATTCAACAAAATCTATAAAGCGCGTTTCTTGCAGTGCGCTTTGCTCAGTGTGAGGAAGCAGGCCTACTTTATAAACACTTTTACCGTCGCCAGAAAAAATAATCGAAAAACCTGCCAGCAAAAGTACAGGGAAAATCAAATTCCAGCCGAGCGAACTTCTATCTCTAAAGAATTCTAAATTTCGGGCCTTAACAACCGCTAAAAATCGCTTAAAACTAAACACTTATTCCCTCAACGAATGGCCAGTTAATTTTAAAAACAAATCGTCTAAGTTGGCAGACTTTACATGCAAACCTTCTAGTGACGCGCCTTTGCTAAGTAATAACGACAATGTTTCTTCAACATCTTGAGTTTGAATTTCTACACTGTCGCCATTCACTTGCCACTGATGCTCTTGTGCAAGCGCTTGATCAATATGTTCACTTGGCAGGTACATAAAGACTTTGTCAAAGTGGCGGTTTAATAATTGCCGAGGACTGCCAGATTCTATGATTTTACCTTTATCAACAATGACAATGTGATCACACAATTGCTCGGCTTCGTCCATGTAATGAGTGGTTAATACCACCGTTTTACCTTGTGCCTTGATCCGTTTTATTAAAGTCCAAAAATTGCGCCTAGCTTGCGGATCTAGCCCGGTAGTAGGCTCATCTAAAAACACAATTTGAGGATCGTTAATCAAAGCAATGGCAAGTAACAATCGTTGTCGTTGACCACCGGAGAGCAGGCGGTTGTCACGATCGAGAAAGTCAGCTAAATCACATACTTCTATAAGCGACTCTATCGAAACCGTTTGCTCGTAAAACGACGCAAATAACTGCAGCGTTTCTTTTACTGTTAAAAAGTCTTGCAGTGCGGTGTGCTGAAACTGAATACCTATTTCATTGGCTATATCGCGAGTAATAGGTTTGCCTTTATAAACAATACTGCCACTAGTTGGTGCAATAATGCCTTCCAACATTTCAATAGTTGTGGTTTTACCTGCGCCATTGGGGCCAAGCAAACCAAAGCATTGCCCTGCTTGAATAGAAAAGGAAATCTCGTCGACCGCCTTTACCTCTTTGTAGTGTTTCGACAAATCGGTAACTTGCAACAAAGGATTAGTCATGAATGTCTTCTTTACGTGTTAAAAACGAGCTTATTCAGCTTGCTCTTCAATATAGTTGATAAATGCAGTGATTACTGCCTTACGTCCGGTGAAGTCAAATGCCGTGGCAATATCTTCAATCGCTTTACGTTGCAGTAAGCGAGCGATCAAAGGTGCCATGTCATTGTGATAGTCGTGCTGGCAATGGTGAATTAACCAGTGGCGCAAACCATAAGAACAAGGACTTAATTGGCGGCGTTTACTAGTAAAATCTTCAACCGCCTGCCTGTCAGATTTAGTCAATGCCGGCACATACTCAAGCGGCATACGATGCAATATTTGCCACACCAACTTGCATTGTAAATCAGCATACTCAAGCGTGAGTAAATACAAAAACTGTTTATAAAAATTAGTATGAATTTGCTTAAAGAAACGTTCAGCGGCTAGCGTCATCGGCTTTAGCATCAGCGCTGAGTGCTCGCCGCTAGATTTATCTCGCGTAAAGCCAAGTCGAGCCAGTGCAAAAGAAGACTGATGCCAAAAGTTAACTAAACTAGCATTAGCGCCAAAACTCGACCCAACAAACTCAACGCCTTCGCGCTCTGCTTGCTGGCATATTTTGTCGACAAACTCACTACCAACCCCTTTACTTTGAATATCAGGATGCACAGCAATTCTCATAATGCGCCAATAGCGATAATCAAAGGCTTCTTTATGGCCTAGGTGCGTCAGCAACGACTGAGGTAAAAACTGACTGGCAGCGCGCCTTTTACCCTCGCTAATAGCGGTTAGCGATACTGTATTATTACTGCCTTCAATCAGCACAAAAGCCACCGCTAAAATTTGTTCCCCTTGGCGGTAAACAAAAAGCTTTGCTTGCGGGTTGTCTAATAGCAGCTGCAAGTCACTTGGTGAGGTTTGATAATGCGCAATCACTAACATAGAAAATACTTGTTTTAAAATATCTTCTTTGCGTACAAGTGTTTCTACGCTTAAACAATGGAGCTCCGCTGGTAGCTCTGTATCATAACCAACAGTCTTTATGTCGGCATCAAGTAAAAACGCACGATAAATAAATTGTTCCAACGCGTCTTCGTGTCGCCATCTTATTGGCGTGTGCATCGAATAATGTTGCCAACCTGAATATTGCTCGCGCAGGTAACCAAAGAATTTTCCGGTAAATCCGCGGCCTGCCCCTTCATAGCCATGAATGGTCGAAGCAAACACAACGCGTGCATAGTGGCTCAAGAGTTTTTTAAGTAAGTAGACCGGTATACCGGCAGCCTCATCAATTAGCAGTAAATTAACGGTAGGTCGCTGCGCCAGAATTTGATCGACGGCCATGAAACTAATGCGAAGCCCCGGCACTTCTATCGTGGGGTTACTTTTTTCACTTGGCGTTATATCTAAGTGTTTATACAACAACTTAAAAAAAGTACTTACCGCATTAACATGTGGCGCGGTAATAACCACCTCTAGCGGCGTATCTTGCTGCGACTGCAACGCCATGCACGCGAGAGCTAATGCTGATGACTTGCCGCGACCACGGTCGGCAGTCAATACAAGCGGCCTGCGTCTTCGACCCGTCGCAACTTTCATTATTGCTTCAACCGCTTCTTGCTGGTCTTGTGTAATGCTGTGATAAGCGAATGATGCTGTTTCGATTTCAGGCAACGCTTCTAAACTAAGTTTAGGTAATGCTTGCCCCTGAGTTACCACGATAACTTCTTCTTGTGCTAACGCCAGTTGATAAAAGCGCTCCATAAACAAACTGCTATGGCCATCTTGCTCGATTAGCTTGGGCACAATAACCACGCCACCTATGGTCAGCACGCCAGAAAGGGCAGCAATTGCTTCGGCATTAAACTGTTCAGATGTGAACATAACACCTTGATATTCAGTCCCTAAATATTGGCGAAAATTCTTGCCATTAACCTGCGCCGAATCGTCGGATTCGTCGGCATAAAATAACCAATTAGATTGATCTGAAACAAGAATATCTTTCTTTAAACGCGATAGTGTTTCTTTTAACCAGTCACTATCACCTTCAACTACAACTAATTGGCGTTGCTGTTTTGACACAAGATCAGTGTGTAGTTGAGACAACCAAGGATAGAGAATCAAGGAAATTACCTATAGATAAATGCTTAATTAAACAGCAATAAAATAAATTTATCCTACACTGTAAATAAGAGAACAATGAATTACCAGAATAAGTAAAAAAAATGTTAAACAAATCCCTTGAACCCGTGTGGTTTTTTGTGCAAACATAGGTTAATTCTGGTTATAAAGTAATCATTAGGAGACTCGGTATGAATGATGTAACTAATGACCAAGAAAAGAAACGCGAACGGAATATGATTTTATTCCTGATGGTGTTTCTAGCACCAATGGCTTCTGTAGCTATTGTCGGTAGCTATGGCTTTATCATTTGGATAAGCCAAATCCTTCTTGGTCCACCAGGTAGCTAGCATGACGCAAGCGGTTAACTTTTCTAGGCGCCGATTGTTTAAAGGGAAAATTAAAGCTGATAATGCTTTAAGATTGCCTTGGGTGATCAGTGAACAACATTTTCTTGAGCATTGTGAACAATGCGGAAAGTGTGTAGACGCCTGCGAAACATCGATTATCAAGCCAGATATCGATGGCTTCCCTAAAGTTGACTTTTCTTCAAACGAATGCACTTTCTGCAATGCATGTATCGACGTATGCCCGCAACCGCTTTTTAAAGCAGACAAATCAGACAAACCTTGGCAAGCACTTGTTGAAATTAATGATAAGTGCCTCGCGAAAAATGATATTTTTTGCCTAAGCTGCCAAGATGCTTGCGAGCCACGCGCTATTACCTTTGACATTGCATCGTCCAGCATTCCACAACCAACACTAGATACATCTTTGTGCACTCAATGTGGCGCCTGTGTGTCCACATGCCCGCAAGATGCCGTTTCCGTAAACCAACAAATTCCCGTTGTAGAGGTAGAAGCAATATGACAACCGCTGTAGACACTGAATATCACATAGCAAGTTTTGTTGCTCATGCCATGCTTGAGCAACTTGTGTTAGTGCAAGAACATATTTTATTAACACCTGGCGCTGAAATACACGCGACCAGTGAGATGGGAAAAATAGTGTTTACCCTGGAAGCAGAACATCACAAAGATATTGCTAACAGACTAGATTTAATACGCGAGCACCGAGGTTTGCTAAATATTGCCCCGGTATACCATGAATTTTTAACAGAGTAACAACAATTGTAGGTGAAGCCATGACTATGAATCGCCGAGAGTTTATGAAGGCTAATGCTGTAGCTGCTGCGGCAGCGGTTGCGGGTGTATCTCTGCCTGCGGCAAGTAGCAATCTAATTACAAGCAGTGAGTTAACAAAAATTAAGTGGGACAAAGCACCCTGTCGTTTTTGCGGTACAGGCTGTTCCGTTAACGTTGGTGTCATGGATGGCAAAGTAGTTGCTACTCATGGCGATATTAAGTCCCCGGTAAATAAAGGGCTTAACTGTGTTAAAGGATACTTTCTGTCCAAAATCATGTACGGCAAAGACAGGCTAACAACGCCTATGTTGCGCATGTCCAACGGGCAATATGACAAAAATGGTGAATTTGCTCCAATCAGCTGGGAACAAGCTTTTGACATCATGGCTGACAAAGCTAAAACCACGTTAAAAGAAAAAGGTCCGACTTACGTTGGTATGTTTGGTTCTGGTCAATGGACAGTTCATGAAGGTTACGCGGCGTCGAAATTGATGAAAGCCGGCTTTAGATCGAACAACATCGATCCAAATGCAAGACATTGTATGGCATCGGCAGTAGTTGCGTTCATGCGTACCTTTGGTATTGACGAGCCTATGGGTTGTTACGATGACATTGAAGAAACAGATGCAATGGTGCTGTGGGGTTCTAATATGGCGGAAATGCATCCTATCTTATGGACGCGTATTACCGACCGCCGTTTAAGTGCGCCCCATGTGAAAGTTCACGTACTGTCAACATTCACGCATCGCAGCTCTGAGCTTGCTGATAATTCGATGATCTTTACGCCACAAACAGATTTAGCCATTCTCAATTACATTGCCAACCACATTATTGAGACAGGTAACGTAAATACCGATTTTTTAAACAAACATACTACGTTCAGAATTGGCAATGATGACATTGGTTATGGTCTTCGTCCTGAACACCCACTAGAAAAACGTGCTAAAAATGCGACCAATGCTGGCGGCAATAAAGAAATCACGTTTAAAGAATATAAACGATTTGTTAGTACTTACACGTTAGACTATGCCCACAAGCTTTCTGGTGTACCTAAAAGTCAGCTACAGGCGTTAGCGGAAGTCTATGCTAACCCGAACACAAAAGTTTGTTCGTTTTGGACCATGGGCTTTAACCAACACACTCGTGGTGTTTGGGCTAATCAGTTGTGCTACAACATTCACCTATTAACCGGAAAAATTTCAACTCCCGGAAATAGCCCATTTTCACTGACAGGTCAGCCGTCTGCATGTGGTACTGCGCGCGAAGTCGGCACTTTCGCTCACCGCTTACCAGCGGATATGGTTGTTGCCAATCCAAAACATCGCGCAAAAGCAGAGAAAGTGTGGAAACTACCAGAAGGTACAATCCCGCCGAAACCTGGTTATCACGCCGTACTGCAAAACCGAATGTTGAAAGACGGTAAGCTCAATTTCTATTGGGTGCAGTGTAATAACAATATGCAAGCTGCCGCTAACATCGCACAAGAAGCATATCCTGGTTATCGAAACCCAGACAACTTCATTGTGGTATCTGACCCCTACCCAACCGTTACTGCTCAAGCAGCAGATCTGATCCTACCGACAGCGATGTGGGTAGAAAAAGAAGGTACTTATGGTAACGCCGAGCGACGCACACAAGCGTGGCATCAAATGGTTAAGCCACCAGAAGGCGCACATTCAGATTTATGGCAGTTAATGGAATTTTCTAAACGCTTTACGGTTGAAGATGTATGGCCGGAAGAACTGATTGCTAAAAAGCCTGAGTATCGCGGTAAAACCTTATACGACGTTTTATACAAAAACGGTCAAGTGGATAAATTCCCGCTGTCTGAAATCGCTGATGATCAACTAAATGATGATGCACGTCATTTTGGTTACTACGTGCATAAAGGCTTATTCGAAGAATATGCCGTATTTGGTCGTGGTCATGGTCATGATTTGGCGCCTTATGATGTCTACCATCAAACACGCGGACTTCGTTGGCCGGTAGTTGACGGTAAAGAAACGCTGTGGCGCTTCAAAGAGGGGTACGATCCATACGCCAAACCAGGCAGTGATTGGGACTTCTATGGAAACCCTGATGGTAAGGCGAAAATTTTCGCTCTGCCATATGAGCCCGCAGCAGAAGTGCCAGATAAAGAATACGACTTGTGGCTATCCACAGGGCGTGTATTAGAGCATTGGCATTCAGGTTCTATGACGCAACGTGTTCCAGAGTTATACAAATCTATGCCGGATGCGGTGCTTTATATGCATCCAGATGACGCCAAAGAACGTAATTTAAGACGTGGCGACTTAATTAAACTGCAATCTCGTCGAGGCGAAGTTGAGACACGTGTAGAAACCAGAGGGCGTAACAAACCACCTAAAGGTTTGGTGTATATGCCTTGGTTTGATGCCAGTCGCTTGGTGAATAAAGTCACGTTAGATGCAACCGATCCACTTTCTAAAGAAACAGACTATAAAAAATGTGCTGTTAAAGTAGTGAAGGCATAAGGAGACAGACATGAACAAGTTAATCAAAGCCATTACAAAACCCATTGGGCTACTTGTCGTTGCGGTAACTGTTTCTATCGCAGGGCTTGCCTACGCCGACAATGACTCCATTGCAACCTTAAGAGATGCGACGCCGATTGATAGCCAAAAGAAGCCAAGCGCAATTCCTAAGGTTTCAAATGACGACATAAGAAAATCGCGAAATTATCCGATGCAACCACCATTGATACCGCATGATATTCGAGGATACGAGGTGAACCTTAACACGAATAAGTGTATGACCTGTCACAGTAGACAAAAAACTGAACAGACTCAGGCACCTATGGTAAGTGTTACGCATTATATGGACAGAGATGGTAACTTTTTGGCGGAAGTGTCCCCAAGACGTTATTTTTGTAGTCAATGTCACGTCGTTCAAACCGAAGTTAAACCTTTAGTTGAAAACGAATTTGTCGACATGCATACCCTGTCTAAGCAAAAGCAAGAAAGTAGCAAAAAATAGAGGTTCGATATGAAAAAGCTTATCGAGATTATACGCATAGGATGGCAAACGCTAACTAAGCCCAGCGTGCATTATAGTTTGGGTTTCCTAGTTATCGGTGGCTTCCTAGCGGGCATCATATTCTGGGGTGGTTTTAATACTGCGCTTGAATTAACCAATACAGAAGAATTCTGTATTAGTTGCCACGAAATGGAAGACAATGTCTACCAAGAAATTCAATCTACGATTCACTTTACTAACCGATCCGGCGTTCGTGCTACTTGTCCTGATTGCCATGTTCCTCACAATTGGACAGATAAAATAGCACGTAAAATGCAAGCTTCTAAAGAGGTTTGGGGTAAGATTTTTGGCACTATAAGTACCCGCGAAAAGTTCTTAGCTAAGCGTCGAGAATTAGCCGAACATGAGTGGGCAAGACTGTCCGCAAATGATTCATTAGAGTGCAGAAATTGTCACGATTTTGAATATATGGATTTTACCGAACAGAGCCCTCGAGCAGCAGCCATGCATTCAACCAACTTGGCTAGCGGCGAGAAGACATGCATAGATTGCCACAAAGGCATCGCGCATCAACTTCCTGATATGGAGGGGGTTGAAGGCTGGGATTAACCAGCCTTCTGTACACTTTTTTACAAACTATTACAGATATCGTACTGAATCAACAAAAGATTCATTTGAAAATAGCCACATCTTTTCCTATGTTGATTGTATAAAGTTTAATCAATGTAACAGTGAATTTTCACTAATTTAGTCGAGGTCTTAAATATGTCATATCAAGAAAGTGACATTTTGCGAGGTAGCGATGACTTTAGTTATTCAGAAAAGCCAATCGCTAAGGAACAAGCTGAGCATGATCAGCAAGTTCGCAAAAGGTTAGATGAAATCTTAGAACAAAAGCGTTTAAAGGCAATGTTCGATGATGAAGAAGATTGGGAATTAGATTAATTCCACAAGTATTAGGGGCGCTTTTTAGCGTCCCTTTTTGATCTTACTGAAAAACCCACTCGTAACATAAACACGCGCTTTAGCAAAAACAGTTGAGAATAATCAACGTCATGCTAGCATATCGGCAACAAACCACTGGTACCCTTAACACATGACTTTTCTAGAAAAACTACGCCTTATATTTACCTTTGGACAAGGTGTTGCGATGCCAATGCCGGAGTTAGATAACATTGACGATCCGTTTGAATTGTTTGGTAAATGGTTTGAGGATGCGAAAAAGTCAGGTATTTTGCTACCAGAAGCCATGTCAGTTGCTACCGTATCTGAACAAGGCCAACCTAGTACACGCATGGTATTGTTAAAAGAGTGGGATCAATCAGGTTTTGTTTTTTATACCAATTATGGCTCTAGAAAATGCCAAGATATGACGCACAACGGGAAAATCGCATTACTGTTTCACTGGGGCGTTTTGCAGCGCCAAGTGCGTATTGAAGGTGTAGTTGAGAAAGTCAGTGCTGAGCAGTCAAAAGCGTATTTTGATAGCCGCGATAGAGGCAGCAAAATAGGTGCGTGGGCGTCTAAGCAAAGTGAGAAAGTGGCGAGCAAGGAAGAGCTAGCGCAACGTGTAAAGGAATATGAGGAAGCGTTTAAAGGACAAGAGGTACCCTACCCTGAATTTTGGGGAGGATGGCGCATTAAACCGCACATGATCGAATTTTGGCAAGGGCGTGCAAGCAGGTTGCATGACAGACTTTGTTTCGAAAAACACGACGACGTTTGGGAACGATTTAAGCGCAATCCATAACGGAAAATACGCTTCACTTTAGGGAAGTCCTTTCAACATACAGCATACGGCTTGAAGCACATAGCACGACGTAGATAAAGATGAGATCCTGAATAGATTTCAGGATGACGTGTATTTAAGGTGCGTGCTACGCGCTAAATGGACGAGGGACGAGTAACCCCGTCATCCCGTGATATCTTTACACAGGTTCTCCTCCCTTAACGCATTTCGCACACCGCTCGAAACACGCAGCACGAAGCACTAATTCAAAGCGCTTCGCAACTCTTCGTTATGGCCCTACAAGCGCAAGCAATATACCTGCAGCAACTGCACTACCAAGTACACCTGCAACATTAGGCCCCATCGCATGCATCAATAGGAAGTTATGAGGATTAGCTTCCAAACCAACTTTGTTCGCTACCCTTGCAGCCATTGGTACGGCAGATACGCCCGCGGCGCCAATAAGCGGATTAACCTTCTCTTTTGATAGCTTGTTCATAACCTTAGCCATCAATACACCAGACGCTGTACCAATAGAGAACGCTACCGCACCTAAGCCTAGAATACCTAAGGTTTCTACGTTTAAGAATTTGTCTGCGCTCAGCTTTGAACCTACACCCAATCCTAAGAAGATAGTGACGATGTTAATCAGTTCGTTTTGTGCTGTTGAGCTTAAACGATCTACAACACCACTTTCTTTCATCAAATTACCTAAACAGAACATACCCACAAGTGGCGTAGCTGCTGGTAAGAAGAAGATTGTCATCATCAATACGCCTAGCGGAAAGATAATTTTTTCAATCTTAGTAACATGGCGTAACTGTGCCATTTCAATTTTGCGTTCTTCTTTATTAGTAAAGGCACGCATAATTGGTGGCTGAATGATTGGTACTAATGCCATGTATGAATATGCTGCAACCGCGATAGCACCCAGCAGATCAGGCGCTAAGCGTGACGCTAGGAAAATAGCCGTTGGGCCATCGGCGCCACCGATAATTGCTATAGCAGAGGCGTCTTGGAGTGTAAATTCAAAACCAGGAATGGCATTTAATGCAATCGCACCAAACAAAGTAGCGAAAATACCAAACTGCGCCGCTGCTCCTAAAAACAACATTTTAGGGTTGGCAATTAATGCACCGAAATCGGTCATCGCACCAACGCCTAAAAAGATCAGCAGTGGAAATATCCCTGTGTCTATACCGACATCGTATACATAGTGCAGTAGACCGCCTACTTCTGAAAAGCCGGCCAGGGGAATATTAGTTAATATTGCACCAAAGCCCATTGGCAATAGCAATAGTGGCTCAAAGTTTTTGCCGATAGCAAGAAACAATAAGCCAAAGCCAACTAACATCATAATAATCTGGCCAAGCTCGAAATGGGCTAAACCGGTTGAGTCCCAAAGTGTTATTAAACCTTCCATTTCGACCGACTACCCTAAGCTTAATAAAGTGTCGCCCACGGCTACGGCGTCACCTTCTCTAACTAACAAGCCTAATACCTGACCCGCAGCAGTCGCGCGAATTTCCGTTTCCATTTTCATTGCTTCCATGATGATCACAACATCACCTTCTGCCACAGTATCACCTTCATTTACTAAGATTTTAAAGATGTTACCTGCCAGCGGCGCATTCAAGCTCTCGCCTGCACCTACCGACGCAGTCTGTTTGATTGCATCATCACCCGCTACTTTTTGGATCTCTTTAATTTCACCACCAGGCGCAACAACTACGTCATATACTTTGCCATCAACACTTACAGAATAACTTTCCGTAGCTGATGGAGATACTAATTGCTGTTGAGCTGGTGCTGCTTGTGGTACTTCTTTGGTCGGTACCGGTTCAAATGCATCTGGGTTGTTTCGGTTTTCTAAGAACTTCAAACCAATTTGTGGGAACAATGCATACGTAAGGACATCGTCAATCACATCGTCCGCTAACTCAATAGACTTCTCTTTAGCTAACGCTTCAAGTTCACCAGTAAGTTTGTCCATTTCTGGCGACAGTAAGTCCGCAGGGCGACAAGTAATAGCTTCTGCACCGTCCAAAACACGATCCTGAAGGGTTTTGTTCACGTCAGCTGCAGTTGCACCATATTCACCCTTTAAAACGCCTGACGTTTCTTTGGTGATAGATTTATAACGCTCACCCGTTAATACGTTCAATACCGCTTGTGTGCCCACAATTTGCGATGTAGGTGTTACCAGTGGAATATAACCTAAGTCTTCACGGACTCTTGGAATTTCTTGTAGTACTTCATCTAAGCGATCTGCCGCGCCCTGTTCGCGAAGTTGGTTTTCCATATTGGTCAACATACCGCCCGGTACTTGCGCCAATAATATACGCGCATCAACACCTTTAAGGCTGCCTTCAAATTTGGCGTATTTTTCTCGAACATCGCGGAAGTAAGCAGCAACTTCGGCTAATTTAGCCATATCTAAACCAGTGTCTCGCTCAGTACCTTCAACAATCGACACGATAGTTTCTGTTGGTGAATGGCCGTAAGTCATACTCATAGAAGAAATTGATGTATCAATAACATCAACATCTGAGTCAATCGCTTTCATGTGAGTTGCGACACTAAGACCTGTTGTTGCATGGCAATGTAATGAAATAGGTAGTGCTACCGTTTCTTTCAAACGTGAAATTAACTCGGCGCCGTCATATGGTTTTAATAAACCGGCCATGTCTTTAATACACAGAGAATGTGCACCCATGTCTTCAAGCTTTTTAGCCATTTCAAGCCAGCCATCAAGTGTATGTACTGGGCTTTCTGTATAACTTAATGTGCCTTGCGCGTGAGCACCCACTTTAACCGCTGCTTTAATTGCTGTTTCTAGGTTTCTAGTATCATTCATTGCATCGAAGATACGGAACACATCGATGCCGTTAACATGCGCGCGCTCTACAAATTTTTCGACAACGTCGTCAGCATAATGACGATAGCCAAGGATATTTTGACCTCTAAACAACATTTGTTGTTTTGTTTTAGGCATCGCTTTTTTAAGCGCTCTAATACGCTCCCACGGATCTTCGCCTAAATAACGAATACAAGAGTCGAACGTTGCCCCCCCCCATGATTCAATTGACCAGAAGCCGATGTCATCGAGCTTAGAGGCAATGGGTAGCATGTCTTCTAAACGAAGGCGTGTTGCTAAAAGTGATTGATGGCCGTCTCGTAATACAACTTCTGTAATACCTAATGGCTTAGACATGAAATATCCCCTATCTTTATTTCTTATACTTGGCTCTGTACTGACTTACAGCAGCAGACACTGCAGCAACGATAGACGGCGAAACACCATCAGAAATCTTAGTTTGTACAGGCTTAACCGCTCGTTGCGGGGTCGGTGCATCTGGAAACGTTTTTGCAAGCTTTGCCATCACTGTGTTGATAAACACAACTAACAAACCTAAAAACGCAAAAACAAACACCATGCCAAGCAACATTAGTGTAGCAGCTTCAATAAATGACTCAGCTAAATTCTCCATAATACATCTCGTATGTTTTTTAACTAAAAAATAGAATAATCACTCGAATTAGTAAAATGCAAATAAAATCTTGCCGTTTCAGAAAAAAAAATCGCTGTCAATACGCCAAATGGGTCAATTTGCGTCGAAAATAGATAAATATGCAATACAAAATACGATAAAAGCATTTTGTATACAGAAAAAACAGCGATGAATACCTTATGCAACAAACGATTTTATTATTTTGTATACAAAAGTATAGCTCGATTTAGCAACTTCAAAGAAGAAAGATGGAAGAGTTAACTAACAAGAAAGTTCATCTGCTCAAATATGAATAAGCATTGAATAAGAGAAAGTGAAAATAGTCGAAAATCTGATTCGAAAAAGCGCCTACGCTTGTTAATGGGCATACCAGGCTTGGCTAATTTTTGCGATGAAGAAGTGTAAACCAAGATAAATACATCCTCTAAACGACCTATTAGCTATATGATTACGAAATTAGCAAGAAACGTCTAAGATCTTGTTCTTGACGCATGACATGCAATATAAAAACCTTGTTTCCGTCAATTTTATAAAAAACTCGACATGGCTTGATTACTAGCTCCCTATAATTAAGCGTTGGTATTTCCAAAGGAACTTTGCCCGAGTCGGGGTGTTCTTCTAGCCTTTCGATTTTGCTAAATACGGTTTGAACTAGCTTTTTCGCAGCAACCAAGTTAGCCACTGCAATGTATTCAGCAATATCATTAAGGTCATTTAGAGCGGGTTGCGTCCAAATTACTTCAGCCATTTATTCATTTGCTCTTTGGCACGCGTACTTGAAACAACTTGCTCATCTCTAATCGCCTGTTCCCCCCTAGCTATTCCTTCTAAAATCGACATACGCTTTTGCATCATTTCAAAGTCGTCAACATCTACCAAATATGCAGACGGTTGGCCATGCTCAGTAATTAAAACCGGTTCTTTAGAAGAATGGAGGTCTGCTAATATTTTAGTAGCTTGCCTCTTTAAGGTAGTAACTAATTCAACTTTCATAATCGAACTCTTAACTGGGTGAGTGAGACTATAGTATCACTCATAATAAAACTTTCAACTTTATAACTAACGAATGATGTGCGCTCTGCACTCGGCATTAATGTGCGATTGATACAATGGGTGGCTTGGTTGTTTTATTTTTAGAACTCTATTTATTAAAGCTTCGTTTACTAATTTCAACAATATGTAAGTATAAGAGAGAACTCGTTACAGCAAACCAAATTATAGAATAGAGAATGTCGTGCAATTCAAGACTTGTAGCTCTTATCCACGCAAAACACATAAATATAGAGGGCCCATTCGGAAGGTGTGTTTGGAATGTTAGGGTAGCTCAAAATTAACCAACCTAATGCGGCAACAAAGGACATACCTATATAAAGAATAAAAAGCTTTGTGATTCCAAGCATTGAAAAATACATTCCTTTGTTTAGTGATTTGGCAAACTAGCCATTGCAGTTAGCCAAATTACCATTAATCCGACAAATAATACTCAACTGTAGAAACAACACGAATTTTCTTAATATGAGGATTATTCTTATCGCGAGCACTAATACTAAATTGCCCTTGCGATGCCTGCCTAATCTTACCAAGCTGACTATTAGAATCTTGTGCAAACTTATCAGCAACCTCTCTCGCCTTGCGAGTTGCCTCTTCTATCATCTCAGGTTTAACGTCGTTAAGGCGAGTAAACAAATACTCCGTTTGAGAACGATAGCCGTCGCCTGAAAAGACAATGCCCTGCTTACCTAGTTCAGATAATGCGCCCATCACATCTCTTGCTGTCTCAATGTTTTTTGAGTACACCGTCACCGTTTGAATCGCAGTATACCTAAACTCAGCTCTGGCATTACCACCATACTGTTGAGCAGATTTATCTGTGATTGATGGCGTCGAGAAAGAAATTTCTTCGGACGCTATTCCCTGATCAACCAGAAAGCGTTGAATTTTTTGCGTGCTTTCATCAACCGCGTTGTATAGCGCCTGCAAATCATTGCCAGCAGCTGTAAATTGTATCGGCCAAATGACGATGTCTGCTTGATATTCACGTTCCGACAGGCCTTTTACCGTTACCGTTCGTTCAAACTGTTTGTAATCAATAGCCGCTTTGCCAAGCAAGGTGGCAAAAAGGGAAAGCCCCACGACAAAAAATACGCCAAAGATGATCGCTGAGCTGTTTGTATTTTTCATGTGCTTTCCTCTTATCAGTTAATTGGCTTTTTTGACAAATTTAGCGGTTACCATCATTTCGCCAACACCATCGACTTTACAATCTAATTCATGGTCTTTCTTGTCGTACACTCGACGAATGACAGCTTTGGTACCTATTTTAATCACTTGCGAACTGCCCTTGATCTTTAGGTCTTTGATTACCGTGACCTTGTCGCCTTCAGCAAGCAAGGCACCATTCGAGTCTTTAACCGATATTAGGTCTTCTTCTGCGACTTCGGCTGGGTTCCACTATTTGCTCACCGTTACACATCTAAAACTGTGAAAAGTGAGAATAAATTTATATATCAATAACTTAAGAGCAAATCAATAATTCTCAAATATTTGTAATAAAAAGTTGAGAATTTTCTTATTAATTCTCAACTTTAGAAACGAAGTCTCAAAGAATAAGATGAAAACAAGTAAGCGCTTAGCATTAATCAGAGAAGATAGCTTCACTCTATGCTTTCTTAACAAATTTAGCCGTTACCATCATTTCACCTACCCCATCAACTTTGCAATCAAGTTCATGATCCTTCTTATCCAAAACACGTCTCACCAGTGCTTTTGTGCCAATCTTTATAACTTGAGAACTACCTTTTATCTTTAAATCCTTAATCACTGTAACTTTGTCACCATCGGCTAATAAAGTTCCATTAGCATCCTTTACATGTATAGCTTCTTCATTTGCTAATTCTTCAGGGTTCCATTCTAAAGCACACATTGAGCATACTAAATTATTTTGATCTTGATAAACGTACTCAGATTGACAACTTGGGCAAGGGGGAAATGACATAAATAACAACTTCTAAAAAATATTTTTTACATATTACTATTTATTAACTGTTCAAGCGAATTTTTAGCTTTAAATAAAGCTATTAACGCTGCCTGCATTAAACCGAAATATCAGATCTTGTCTGCACTAATTCAGATTAGCGAAAATACCACCCGTTGCTTATCTATCGTTAGCCGCCAGTTACATAAATTATATCCTAGCAATAAGATTCATTTTCTTAATGAAGTTCTGCCTTAATTTTTTCTGTGAAGTGTCTGATAAAGTCTCTAAGTATTTTTCAAATTGCAGTTTAATTAGACGGTGTAACTCAGTTCTGTTAATAATCATCTGATCTCGATATAGATTAACCACCTCAAATTCGGACCATATCAAAGCTTTATTTTTAGTTTCAGCTTGATGGAGTAAACCATTTCTATACTCTTTATAGAACCTACCTGCCAACTCTTCTGAAAAATACCGCCCTAAAACATCACCTTTAGCCATATAATTAATGAATTCTTGTTTCCCAAAGCGAGGCTTAGTCTCTTTTCGACCATCAATAAACGCCTGGAGGGTTTCTATTAACATACAATCTATAGACACAACTGAAAAACCAAACCGACGCTCTTTGAAGCCTTTATCACGCTCTAGTTCCAGCAGGATGTCTACTGATTCAATATAGCGTTCCATTATTCGTCTATTCAGAACATCAATTGCAACGTCCCAATTAGTTTTCTTCAAATGATCTAATTGAAGCGCATGCCAATCTTTAGCAGTGAAACCGGAAGCGATTTCCATAGTTACCTCTATTTACATAACGAATGATATGAACTTACTGACCATTTAGCCACAATGTTCCCTAGCGGTGTTGAATCTAAACGAGGTGAGTCCATGTTCCATTTATTCAAGTGGTTGGCATCGATTTAGCTAAATACGTGGTTAGTATCCAATTTAGTAGTGACCATCGCAAGTGAAATTTTCGTAAAACTATCAAGAGAAACAGACTCTTAGATAAAATCACTAAATTATCACCGTGCTAAATTTGTCATTTCTTATCGCCACTGTTAATGCTGCAAAACACTTTAGTTCTAGCCACCAATTTGAAGCCTGGATTAAGAAAGGCAACGTTAGTTTAGAATGAATCAGTAAGTGTGGTGAACAGTATATACACATCACTAGTTCATGGTGTTCGTGCTGTGATTTAGAACTCCAAAACAGAATTGGCAAACCAGTTTATGAATGTAAGACTTATTTGAGAGACGAGGTTTTTAACGTACGGTTGCGATATTGGCTGCGAAAATGCTAGTTAAACTGAGCACTACGTCATTCAGGCAAAGATATTATGTCGATTATATGTAATTTAATTACCTAAACGGTTAATCTCACCGAGTTTTAGCAAGTTCAAGAACAATCGACGGTAACACGGTTAGGCTGAGAACAATCGAATCTGTTTAGTCGAGAAGTGGCAAAAATGTCTAACGAAAAGGGGTATTTCTGTCAAATGCATGATTAAATTCAGGATTACTTTCGTTAGTCACCAAACATTAAAGTCTGAAAAGTTAATAATTCAAGTTTCTGAATCGTAATAACAAAGATATAGATATGCAAGTTGCTCAGCCTTTTAAACTATAGTTGTTCAATCTGAGCGTCTGTGTGACATTTTCGTATCTTTTAATTTGTTCATTACTTCATCGGTATACCTGAGGTTATATATTCTTTTTGTTAAAATCCATTTATTAATCTCTATTTTTATAGTTGGCTATGAAATCTATAAATAGCTTTACCTTCACAAGCGGCAACTCTTAGGCAGTTCCCACTATTACTTACAAATTTGCTATCGTTAATTCTTAATGAATCTATTTGAAATTCTTTATTCAACCTTGAATGTGTTTGCCAAACTTTAAATCCCAAAAAAAGATGTCCTTCAAGCTCGCTTATATTTTTTGGAACACCAAATTTTTTTTAGGTACTCGGGAGATGCGCTAAATATTAATTGTTGTTTATCAACCTTCTTGGAAATATAAGAAGCGTATTTTAAGGCACCAATTCTAAAAACAACATCATAATCATCCAAAAATACATCTGACAATGAATCTGAAAGCTCTAAATCAATGTCGATATTTGGATTTTTATCCATAAATTTACTAATTATTTTCGTTAAACAATATGTTCCATATGTTACTGGGGCATTTATTTTAATACGTCCTTGAGGCTCTCCTGAAAAATTCTCCATTTCACTCTTTAACTGTTGATACTGAGCAGATAGTTTTTCAGCATTACGCAAATACAACGCCCCTGCTTCGGTAAGTTTTAGACCTCGCGTGCATCTATTGAATAATTTTATATTAACTTCTTTTTCAAGAAAGTTTATATATTTACTTACCATAGTAGATGATATATCCAAGTTGCTAGCAACTTTAGTAAAGCTCTTCTCTTTGCATGCAGCAATAAAAACCTCAATTGCTCCAATTCTGTCCAAAACAACTCCCAGTTAAAACTGTTAAAACTAAACCAACGTTAATAAAAGAATACTAGCAAGGTAGACTTGTTACGTAAATTTACAGCTTTAGTGATGACATTAAAATTCGAAATAAAATTTGTAAAATCAACTCAGAAATTCGGAATATATATGAATATTTTTAATCTTGCAGAAACATTAACTGAACATTGGTCTCCAAAGATTATTGCGTCAGTTAATGATCAATACATAAAGTTAGCAAAATCCTAAACTGCCTTAAAAATGCATTTACAAATAAAGTTATAGAAACTATTTTCAATATCTTTGCACATTCATTTCATCAAACAGTAGTGCCCTGGAAGAGTATTAATAAAAGCAATGGAGATCTTTTAACTGTTCTTTTTACTTAAAAAATTTCTAATTTAGACCTCTTTTGTTTGAAAAAAACTACATAGTTGCTTATCTTAAACTAATAAATATTGTATTATTGTATTTAAGTGCTTGTTTGCTAATTTTAAGGGGTTCTGATGTCTTTAATCTCTAAAAGGTTTGTTATTACCTATATTGTGGTTTTATTTTTCATTTCTGGCTGTGGAGGAAGCGAATCCAGTGATGGCAACAGTACAGAAATAATAAGTCCACCAACTAATGTTGCGCCAGTTTCAAGTGCTGGTGACGACCAGACAGTTAACTCTCTTGAGACTGTAACACTTGACGGTAGTGCATCTAGCGATAGTGATGGTACAATCACAAGTTTTCAGTGGTCTCAAATAGCTGGGCCGGATGTTTCTCTCAACACAACAGAGCCTTCAAAACCAACATTTATAGCCCCCAGCCTGGATGAAGATCAGACTCTGACGTTTGAGCTTGTAGTTGTTGATAACGATGGCAGTGCAAGTGCAAGCGATACAGTAAGCATTAATGTCTTAGCAAAAGAGGTACCACCGCCAAGTATTATAGAGCGAAGTGGTTTCGCCCTAGCAGCTGGAGCAATTACAGGCCTTGAAAACGGAATCTTAGTTAATGGGGTTGAATACAACACCACTATCGCCTCTTTTTATCGAAATGGTGAACAGTCTTCAATCGAACAATTTAAAACAGGTGAATATGTAATTATTAAAGGCTCAATAGACGACAATAATACTAATGCAATTGCAACAACTGTTGAGTACATGACAATTTTGGAAGGGCCTATCAGTAATATAAATGAATATGGGACTATAACAGTTTTAGGTCAATCTATTTTGACTGATCTTAATACCCTGAAAGATGATAGCTGCCCATCGTCACTTGACAATCAAGATATTGCATCGTTGACTATTTCAGGAAGCTATAGCGCAACGGGGGTTATAACTGCCACACGTATTTCATGTAAAACATCTGATGATGTTGAATTCTATTTGCTTAGTGGTCATATCCAAGAACTTAATGAAGTAAACTCGACATTCAAAATAAACAACCTGCTTATTAATTATCAGCAGGCCACAATTAATTTAGATTCGACATTGCGAGATGGTTTACCTGTTGAAGTTAAAGGTGATGCAACTAGCTTTAATGAGGAAATTCCTACATTAACAGCTACAACTATTAAAAATACTGACGATATCGTCAAGGGAAGTTTTGGAGATCATTATGAAGTTACAGGTTTTACAAAAAATATCTCGATTGAGCAAATTGAACTATTTATTGGCCCTTTTAGGCAACAAATTGTAATCAATGAAAATACTCTTTTTTCAGGCGGCGCAAAAGAGGACCTAAGCATTGGAGCAAAATTAGAAGTTGAAGGTGAAATGAATAATGCCGGCTTAATTCAAGCAACAAACATTATATTTAAACCTTCTATCGATATTGTAATAAAAAGTAAGGTCAATGAGGTTTCAACTAGTAATCGTGTTTTAAAATTGTTTGAAATTATAGTAAACACAGACCCGGTGACTACACAATTTATTGATACAACATCTCAGGCAAATGCTACATTTTCGTTTGCTGATATCAAAGTAAATGACACTCTAGAAATAAGAGGAAAATTGAAATCTGGCGGTGAGATTATTGCTTCTCTCGTCCAACGTAACATTATGACCGAACAGTCATCGATTCGAGGTTTTACAGATCCAACAAGTGTAGTTACTGAAGCCACCGCTCCTGGTTACAGAGCAGGTTTTACTGTTCTTGGTGTAACTATTGACGCAACTAATGTGGAAACCTTCAGAGATAGAAATAGTAATGAAATTACAGCGTCTGAGTTTTGGTCTGTCATTGAACTAGAAGCTGCGCTTGCCGTAGCAGCGGGTTTGGATATTGGATATTTAGTAGAGGTAAAAGGATCCGCATTGAATAACACGACAATAATCGCTAACGAACTTCAATTAGAAGCTGAATAGCTTCACTAAATTCATTTTTTGAACCTTGTGCAAAGTAAGAATGAGCAATATACCAGCTCATTCTTATTTTTCTAGCATTTAATATTCAACTTATTCTGATTCTAATCAGTTTATAAATTAAATGATTTTGTTACTTGCCTCACTTAATATTTGACTAGCTCTAAGTGATCATGATGTTTTATTCAACATTAAAACTAGGTTGATTTAAAAGCTAGCCAATAATGCTAGAAGCAACTGATATAAAAACCAGAATTGCAAGTGTTGCTAAGGTCTCCAAATTCATGTGTAAATTATCATACCAAGAATTCTCAGGATAAATCGTAATTAGATTCTTATCTATTGATTCGGAGAGATGAAGACGTTCAGGATCTGATGAAAATCTTAGAGTGATACAACCGGTTGACTCTAAAATTAATTTATCTCCTTTTTGTATAAAGTTTGAAATACCTCCAAGAAAAGCTTCATTTTCATAAGATTTACTTATGCGAATATTTTTAGTAGTCAAGTTTAAAGGAAGACGACAGTCAGAAAGTATTCTACTTAATTCATGTGAGTCTTCATTTGAAACAGAAATTTCAATAGATTCGTATTTCGGCCCAAATTCTTCTTTATCTTGGGTTTTCCTATAGATTTTTGGTTTATTAAAGACTATGTAATTTAAAATTCGAGAATGAATCTCTCTTGTGACGGGGACTAGCATAATTAAGAATGTATAATTAGTTCTAATAGAGATTAGAATAATAGAGATTAGAATAATATAGATTTAATTGTTAAGCCATATTCATTATTTAAACCCTACGTAAATTTATCTACAATTTTAAACTCTAACTTCCCAATGAACATCTAACATAATACCATTTTAAGAAGTTATTAAATGAGTCTTGAGTGCTCCACTTGAGCCATTACAAAAAATTATGAGCATCAACCTATAGTAGTAAGAGCAGATATTTTAGTACAAAATATTAGGATTATAGGTCGCCTTAGCTTCCCGCCGAAGCGACCTATATACTTCCATATCACTACTGTCGTTTGAGTGTATTACAACTTCCTGGTTGAGTTGATGCTGAAACTGGCAATGGGAAGTCACTCTCAGTTAAAATTGTTCTTGGGACAGTTTCAAGATTGCAATTAGGCCCTTTACAAACAAATGAGCAAATAAAGTGGTTATCTTTCAGGTCATGCACATCATAATTCGAACAGAGAGTATCTTTTAACGGTGCACTTGGCCCTGAAAACCCAGCAGGTGTTTGCCCCCACCTAAGATAGCCGCCTCAGCCTCGGCAGCAGTGGCACAACGTCTTGTCACATAACGCGAACCATCAATTAAGTTCTCAACATCGTTAACACAATACTGTTGTGTACCATTATCACATTTTTTTGGTATGTAGGAACGTTCACATATGAATTTAGGACCTCTACACAGATGACAGCTTGAAGGTTCAACAGCCACATTCGCAGCTTGGCGAGTTAATTTATACCTCAATTGACCAGTAACAGATTGTCCTGCACTGTCTGAGGCTGTAAACGTTAATGTACCGTCAACAAATGTACAGTCACTATTAGGCCGAGTAATTTCGAATGTAGGGTTCTTTGAACTTATGTCTGATATCGATACACCGTTTGGTGAGCTCCATTTGTAAGTATATGGTGGTACCCCACCTGTGAGAGCTGGCCCTTGAAGTGTACCTCTAGCATTATCACCACTATTTTTATCTAGAAGTGTAGTTAATTGTAGGTTTTTATTAGTCAAAGCTGATTGAAAAACACTTTGTGATGTTATTGACGGCACGCTGCTTTTTTTCACATCAATATTGAATTGTTTAATCGCATTTGTAAAACCTTCATTATTGTTTATAGGCCTTGCTCTTATAACTAATGGGTGTACTCCAAGGGCGCCAACAGCTGTAATTGTTACAGTCTCAGATGTAGTTCCAGACAACTGTATATTATTTGTTTTGGAGCCCGCTGCAAACCATTGAATATCAACATCCGCTGGCAAAACCTTAGAGCCATCAGGTAGCCTAAATTCAACACTTATTGTTCGTGTGTCTTGCTCTTCCATCGTGAGACTTGCCGATGTTGAACTAAATATTTGGATCCGAGGCTTTTTCACTCTCACTAGCACAGTCGCTGATGTTGTACCGCTACTGTTTGTAGCAGATACCTCAAATGTTAATTCTATACATGAGTTGGGAAGAGACTGCGCATCACATATAGAAACGATTGGAATAGATACTGTAGGGGTTGCAGTATCAGATCCTGATAGTGACACAGTTTGCCCAGATATTTGACGCCAAACATAACTACTAGCATTTTGAATTGAAGCGCTTAATTGCAAAGTGGACCCCCCATCAACTTCAACAACAGGACTTGGGATAACCACAGTTGGTGTTGGTAGCACAGTTACGACAACAGGAGCTTGTACAATGTTCCCCGTACCAGTTGCAGTAAAACAAAACTATAGTCGGTTCGATAAGTCACATTCGGTGCAGTGAAAGTTGTCGTCAGAGTACGCTGATTACCGGATACTTTAGCATTACTTAATGCGCCAACACTTGGGCTCTGAATTGATAACACCTGTTCCCACTTAAGATTGTCAACAGTACCAGGATTTGAGCTGTCTACATCATTAACAGAACCAGTTAATTTGACTGTATCACCAGGGGCTGCGATTACATCATTTGCACTCGCAGAGATATTTGGTAATGATTTAACTAACACTTTAACTTGATCTTTAACCGTCTTACCGCTTACAGGGGTACCAGAAACCTCAAAAATTAATTCTTCAATGCTCGGAAATGCAACGTTTGGAGCAATGAAGCTTGGCGCATTTGAATTGGCATTAGTGAGTGTTACATTTGTCCCAGCTATTTGTGTCCAACTCCATGCATTCACAGAACCATTTGTGTTTAGAGCAAACAAGTCAACATTACCGCCTTCAAGAGCAATAATATTTGCTCCTGCATCGATTTTTAATGGTTGCACCATTGTTGTGATATGTATGGTGTCTTTTGCAACGTTTCCTAGCGAATCTGTTACAGAGACTGTATAAGCTAATGTATTTGCAGAGCTAGGTGAAGTGAAGCTTGGGTTTGCAATACTTATGCTATTCAATGGAGCTGTAGTATTGTCTACCCAATTAAAGCTATATGGTGGTTTACCACCTGATACATTCGCATGCAAAAATGTAACTTGGGAAGGAGGCATTGGGTAATCTGCCCCCAAATCAACTCGTAAGTGACTATCTTGAATAGTTACTTGTAAAATTGCTTTCGCGCTATTGGCACCGTCATTTGCAGTAACTTGTACTTTAATTGCAATATCCCCTGCAACATTGACATTAGCAATATTTAACGTTGGTGATTGAGCTGAAGGGTCAGTAATGTCAGAGGTACTAATCCCCGTTCCATTATCATCAAGTATTGACCATGAGTAATTAACAGTAGAAGCTGCATTTTGAGTACTAGCTAGTAATGAGACATTACTACCTTCAACTATTGTTACATTCGAGCCAGCAGTGACGGATATTTTATCATGCACATGGTAAGTAACCGTATCTGTTGAAGTACCATTTTCTGAGTCGACAACCGTAACTTCAAGAGTAATTGTTGCAACAGAGTTAGGCGCAACGAATGATGGTGAGACTGTATTTGCATTACTTAAATTCACACCTGTCGAACTTAATTCCTTCCACTCCTTGTTAGTCAATGGCTTTAAATCTCTTCTTGCTGAAGGTAGTGCTCCTCCTTCATTTCGTTTAGATCTGCCAAAGTTCAAGCGTAAATCAGTCGTATGAACCGCTTTAGACATGTACGGCTTCATACTGAAGCCGCCAGCCTGATAATAAATTGTCAATACTTCATGTTCGAAAGGAGGGTTATTGAATTGATAACCGTTTCTAATATGGAAAGAATAAAACTTTACAACGGCATTCATATAAGCTGTTGCTGTTGTTCTTGCGATTCTTCGTTCTGGATTTGACTCGTTAAGAACAGCGTTTTTCAAGGCTTCGCGATACTGATACGTTATACGCTGGCTTTTACGAATAGGGAAAGAGTTCCAAGCAGGCCTGGGGAGATCTACTAGTTCATCATATAAATCTTCATCGTACTCGTCATCCCATAATCGTTGTAACTCTATCAAGAATGAGAAGAAATGAACCAAGGCTTTGCTATATTGATCAGATTCTTGCAAACCGCCATCAATATGGTGCGCCATTAAGAATCTATTAACTTGCTCTAGTGGCTCATAAGAGATAATTGACCCTCTTTCATCTCTGCCTACTAAGTTGAGCAGGGTTAGTTTTTTAATATGGGTAGAATTTCGTCTTGAATACTCAACCGATAGTTCCCCACTATCATCCACACCTATCAATGGTGTTTTGTATGTATATGGCTTATTTTCAGTTGTTTTTATCTCGTATGAGATAGTCATGAGAGAATCTATCGAGACTGTGTGTCTTAGACATAAGACTAGTAGTCATTCTCAACTTTGCAAATGTGTATGGTTAGTGATTGGTGAAAAAAGTGTATGGGTGATGACCACATTCCGGACAAATCAATTGACTTTGATCTTGATAAACATATTCAGACTGGCATTTAGGGCATGGAGGTAACGACATAAAACAATCACTTATAAGAAAATAGATACGCTTTTATTGTATGCCCGACATCGTCAATAAGCGAGAAATTTGACGGTTAGCACAAAATAAAAGCTTAGAAAGCAAAAAACCGACCCTAAGGTCGGTTTTTATGAAGTGGCGGACGCGGCAGGAGTCGAACCTGCGACCGCCTGGTTCGTAGCCAGGTACTCTATCCAGCTGAGCTACGCGTCCGCGGTAAACATGTCTTTTAAATCCTAGTTTCCGGATTTCTCTTTTTTAACCACTTGAGAAAAGTGGCGGACGCGGCAGGAGTCGAACCTGCGACCGCCTGGTTCGTAGCCAGGTACTCTATCCAGCTGAGCTACGCGTCCGCAATAAACACTATTTTAAATCTTGTTTAAAGATTTTGCGAACATTATGTTCGCTCCATTAGAAACTAATGGCGGTGAGGGAGGGATTCGAACCCTCGATACAGCTACAAACTGTATACTCCCTTAGCAGGGGAGCGCCTTCAGCCTCTCGGCCACCTCACCGATGTGGTGCGCATATTAATAGATCTTAGAAATAAGTCAAACGATTTTTTATCTTTTCTCACTGTTTGATGAGAATTCGAACAACACGTATGATTTTCACGCTAATTATGCAGTAAGCGGCCTTAAATAGAACTAAAAAAGCCGGCATATTTGCCGACTTTTTTCATCTTCAAATCAGGTTATACATTACCCGACGACTCACCATCACCTTTTTCGGATTGGATGCGCATATAAATTTCTTCACGATGCACAGAAACCTCTTTAGGCGCGTTGACACCAATACGAACTTGGTTACCTTTAACACCTAACACGGTTACAGTGACATTATCACCAATCATTAGCGTTTCGCCGACACGACGAGTAAGAATCAACATAATCTTGTCCTTATTTTCCATTTGATTAACAACGGGCAACTAAATATGTATTTAAGCTAGTTATATTTGAGTTTGTCCTAAACTTTTTCGAGCGATTTATCGCCATTCGAAACAAGTTGTTTATATTTTAACAACCTTGTTAATAGGAAACATAGTAAAATTGTACTGATTTGCAATAAATTGTGACCAAATAATTGAAATAAATAGTAAAAAAATTTAATCCTAGGTAAATAAAGGTGTCTGCAGGTGTCACAATAATTATTCATAGCAAAAAACTATAATAATTTAATTAAATTCAATCGTGCTTTAGCATAGTCTTGTATATACTCTTTTTTTATTTAAGTTGTGCTTTTTATGAATTTTCCTTCTCAAAGCCATAAACAACCCTTTGTAGCCGGTGAGGTTGCACTAGTAGGTGCGGGCTCTGGCGATCCTGAGCTGTTAACCATTCAAGCGTATCGCTTTATTCAACAAGCTGAAGTGGTTGTTTACGATCGTTTAGTCAGCGATGAAATTATGGCGCTGCTGCCAAGTGGTTGTGAGCGTATTTATGTCGGCAAAATGCAAGGGCAGCACCGCGTATCACAAACAGGCATAAATGAGATATTGGTGGAGCAGGCGCAGCGAAACAAAAAAGTAGTTCGTTTAAAAGGCGGAGACTCACTCATTTTTGGGCGCGGCAGCGAAGAAGCACAAGTATTGCTAGACAATGGCGTCGCCTGTCACATCGTTCCAGGGTTAACAGCCGCATCTGCCTGTACTAGCTATGCAGGCATTCCCCTCACCCATCGCCAAAGGGCAAGAAGCTGCACGCTGATAACCGGCCATGTTAAAGACTGTGGTGAGTTGGTGTTACCATGGGACGCATTAGCCAACGACGAACAAACTATCGTTATTTATATGGGCGTAACAACCTTAAACCAGACCAGTGAGAAACTTATTGCTGCAGGGCGCGACAAAGACACGCCCGCTGCCATCATTCGTCACGGCACACGAAAAGACCAGGAAGTAGTTACCGGCACGCTATCAACACTGCCAGGTTTAGCGCAAGCTGCCGGGATTAAACCACCAAGCTTAATTGTTGTTGGTAAGGTTGTTGATGTGTTTGAACCACACCATTTAAAAAATTTAGGTTACCTAGCGCCTTAAGTTAGCATTCTTAATTTAGCAACTTAATACAGACATAAAAAAAGCCGCTGTAAGCGGCTTTTTTTATTGTTCAATCTGCGTCATTAAAACACATTGACCATAATCTCGAAGAACAAGATTGATAGACCTGCGCCAACTGGCAAGGTAATAACCCAAGAGATAACAATGTTTCTTACAACACCTAGGTTAATAGCTGCAATACCACGTGCCATACCTACACCTAATACCGCACCAACAAGTGTTTGTGTAGTCGAAATAGGTAAACCTGTACCTGATGCAATAACAACAGTACATGCAGCCGCTAGCTCAGCCGCAAAACCGCGGCTTGGCGTAAGGTGAGTAATACCTTTACCGATTGTCGCAATAACGCGGTGTCCGAACACAGCCAGACCCATCACGATACCGACACCACCTAATGGCAAAATCCACCACTCTAGCGCAGCCTTCTTAACGATTTCACCTTCGTTGCCAACAATACTTACAACCGCAGCCAATGGACCGATAGCGTTAGCCACGTCATTTGAACCGTGAGCGAATGCCATACAACATGCTGTTACAACCATTAAGATAGCAAAGACTTTTTCAACGTTTACAAACTGTGTACGACGCTGTGCTTTGTTATCGAATTTGATTTTAGAGATAAAGTATTTACCAATTAATGCAACAATAGCAGCTACACCAATCGCCCATAAATAGCCTTCAACTGTACCTAAGTCTAAGCCAATATGCTTAAGGCCTTTTTTGATCGTAACAAGTGATAAAACAAAACCTGCTAAGAACATGTAAATTGGTACATAACGCTTAGCGTTGTCTACTGGGTCTTCTGTATCAAAAATAAGTTTTTGAGCACTATTAAAGATAAGGAAGGCGATAATACCTGAGATAAGCGGCGTTACAATCCAGCTACCTACGATGCCACCTACTTTGCCCCATGCAACCGCATCAGCGCCTACACCAATGGCAGCAAAACCAATGATTGCACCAACGATAGAGTGAGTAGTAGATACAGGCCAACCTAGAGCTGACGCTACAACTAACCAAGTTGCGGCAGCAAATAAGGCTGAAATCATACCAAAGACAAGTAATTCTGGCGTATCAACAAAGTAACTGGCATCTATAATACCTTTACGAATTGTTGACGTTACCTCACCACCGGCAAGGTATGCACCCGCGAATTCAAAAATCATTGCGATAATAATCGCTTGTTTAATTGTTAAGGCTTTTGAACCAACTGAAGTACCCATAGCATTTGCTACGTCATTAGCACCGATACCCCAAGCCATTAAAAAGCCAACCACTGCTGCCATCATTACCAGCAGTGAGCCGTGTTCTAAAATAATTTCCATCGAGAAAGACCCTATTTACGTGCGAGTAAAATTTCTAGGCGCGAACCTACGCGCTCTGCTAAGTCAGCGAGATCACCAACCCATTCGATTACTTGATACAAGTACATTGCATCAATTGGGTGAAGGTCCTTTTCGATCGCTAGTAATTCTTTACGAATTGTAATTTGCATGCTGTCAGTATCGTCTTCGATAGCATCCAATTCATTGATAAGTTTTTCAACAAGCTTAACTTCACGGCCTTTAAAACCGGTTTCTAGTAAGTCACCTAACTCGTTGATAGCTTCTGCAGCTTTGTCGATCGCGTCGATACAACGCTTTAAGTAGTCTGAGAAGTGTGTAAGTAGTGCTGGTGGTAGATCCATTTGACGACCTGTTACTCGGCCCGCAATATCTTTTGCTTTGTTAGCAATTTTATCTTGTTGGGTAAGTAGTGACAGTAAGTCGGCACGATCAAATGGCATGAACAAGCCACCTGGCAACTCCAAACGAAGTTTACGCTTCATCGCGTCAGCATCTTTCTCTAATGTAGAGATCTCTACTCTTAACTTGTCTGCTTTATCCCACTCTTGTGCAATACATGCATCAAAAAATGGAACAAGTTTCCCGGCACATTGAGCAACAATTTCGATATGTTGTTCAAGCGGCTTTATTGGTGATTTAGCAAATACACCAAGGATATTATTGTTAGGCATAATATTTCCTAGGAGATTAAATCTCTCGTTTTTATTCGCGGCGGATATTACCTTAATTACTATAATAAGCAACCGAAAATATCCCACACACAGGCTAAACTGTTACACATGTGTAACCACAAGTGTAACAGTAATTTTAAAATAATCCGAAGTTATTCTTTTGAAGCGCTGTAGGCCTTTATCTACATGTCTTCTGGGCTGGTGTGACGCACAACTTTACCTTTTACAAAGTAAATAATGTACTCACAAATGTTCTGACAACGATCACCAATACGCTCTAATGCGCGCGCTGACCAAATAACCGACATAACCTGAGGAATCGAGCGAGGATCTTCCATCATATACGTCATTAGCTGGCGCATTAGTGCTTCATATTCCTTATCGATTTTGCTATCCATCTTATGAGCCTCAATCGCGGCTTCCGCATCCATACGGGTAAAACAGTCAAGCGTTGCTTGTAAAAAGCTTGCAACACGGTTGCCCAAGTTTTCTAAACTGTTTAGCAGGTCTTGCTGCGATTTTGAAAAACTTTCTGTCGCTACTTCAGCGATTTTCTCTGCTTCGTCACCAATTCTTTCTAAGTCAGCAATCGTTTTGATAATCGCAAGAATTAATCTTAAGTCACCGGCAGCAGGCTGGCGTTTAGCGATAATACGGGTACATTCATCATCAATTGACACTTCAAAATTGTTAATTTGATAATCATTGGCCAATACTTGCTTGGCTAAATCCTCATCCGCTTCACTAACGGCTTGCAACGAGTCTGTGACTTGTTTTTGTACCAAACCACCCATTTGCATAACATGATTGATAACGCGTTCAAGGTCTTCATTAAATTGACCCGATATGTGGCGTCCTATATTTAAGTTGTCCATATCAATTCCTGTTTGGTAAGTGCTTAGCCGTAACGACCAGTAATGTAATCTTCAGTTTTCTTTTTGCTAGGCGTTGTAAACAACGTATTGGTGTCTGAATACTCAATTAGACTACCCATATACATGAACGCCGTTTGGTCAGAAACACGCGCTGCCTGTTGCATGTTGTGCGTAACAATAACAACCGTAAACTGTTTCTTAAGATCGTTAATTAGCTCTTCAATCGTTAGCGTTGAAATTGGATCTAGCGCTGAGGTTGGTTCGTCAAGTAATAACACTTCTGGCTGAATTGCGATTGCGCGAGCAATAACAAGTCTTTGTTGCTGACCACCTGAAAGGCCTAGCGCGCTTTCATGTAATCGATCTTTTACTTCATCCCAAAGGGCTGCATTTTTCAAAGAACGTTCAACTGCTTCGTCTAATACGCGACGATTGTTTTCGCCTGCAATGCGCAGTCCGTATACAACATTTTCGTAAATGCTTTTTGGAAACGGGTTAGGACGTTGAAACACCATACCCACGTTTCTGCGTAGTTGAGCAACATCTACTTGTTTATTATAGATATTCTCACCGTTTAAGTTAATTTCTCCGTCAATTTTACACGAATCAACCAAATCGTTCATACGGTTCAAACAACGTAACAAGGTTGATTTACCGCAACCACTTGGGCCGATAAATGCCGTTACTTGCCCTTTAGGAATAGACATAGAAATGTCTTGTAGGGCTTGTTTTTGACCATAAAACAAATTGAGGTTATTGATTTGCAACGCCACTTTTTCTGGTGGTAAGTTGTTCAAATCTAATATCGCGTCCTGCTTAACTTTTACTTCGGGTGCTACGTTAATCATGATTAATCTCTATCATTTCTCAATTTAGTGCGCACATACTAGTGTTCTAGCATGCGATATTTTTCGCGTAATTTATTTCGGATTGAAACAGCGGTCATATTTAAAGCGACAATAATGGTCACTAGTAGTAATGCCGTTGCGTATACAAGCGGTCTAGCTGCTTCAACATTTGGACTTTGGAAACCAACATCATATATGTGGAAACCTAAGTGCATGAATTTTCTATCTAAGTGCAAGAATGGGAAGTTACCATCTAATGGTAAGTTCGGCGCCATTTTTACTACACCTACTAACATTAAAGGTGCTACCTCACCCGCGGCGCGAGCTATTGCCAATATAATACCTGTCATAATAGCAGGGCTAGCAATAGGTAAAATAATACGCCACAAGGTTTCAGCCTTAGTTGCGCCTAACGCTAAACTACCGTGACGCATCGCTGAAGGTATACGAGAAAGACCTTCTTCTGTTGATACAATAACGACTGGCAGGGTCAATATTGCTAGCGTAATCGCAGACCACATAACACCTGGCGTACCAAATGTTGGGCTTGGTAAATTTTCTGGGTAGAACAATTGATCGAGACTGCCACCCACCATGTAGACGAAGAAACCTAAACCAAACACACCATATACAATACTTGGTACACCGGCTAAGTTAATCACGGCAATACGAATAAGCTTGGTCACCGCATTGTTACCCGCATATTCATGCAAGTAGATTGCTGCAACTACACCAAATGGAGACACGATAACCGTCATCAACAACACCATTAATACGGTGCCGAAGATAGCAGGGAATACACCACCTTCCGTATTTGCTTCACGCGGGTCGTCAAAAATAAAGCCGCCAATTTGTGACATAAACACGCCAATCTTTGAGAACACGCCATATTCATTATGGAATCTGATATTTAAGATTTTCTCAAAGCCGATGGTAACTTCTTCGCCGCCCATCGCAACCATAACAAGTTTGTCGCGAGAAACCTCTTCTCGTAGCTTGTTTAGGTTAGCTTCTAACGTTTGATATTCAGCATTTAGCGAAGCAATTTCGGTGTCAATTTCCGCTTGCGCTGCAGGCGTTAGTTTGTTGTTTAGCTCCAACTTACGTTGTTTTAAACGCAAACGCTCTAGGTTGTAGTTGATGGCACCAATATCCACTTTCTGTAAATCAGAAATTTGTGCTTGGAATTGGTCAACGCGGTCAAGCAGTTCGTCTAAGCGTTCTTGCCCTACTTCTTCACCATCTAAATACAATGCCTTGATTCGGCCGTAAAAATTACCATTTGTGCGACGTTCGATAACCGCAATATCTTCAGGCGTAGATTGTGCTGCGATTTGTGGCACTAAAATCCATCTGAAATCTAAACTAACTAGTTCACGGTTACCTGTTTTTACAAGCAAGCGCTCTATGGTTTCACTGTCGCCAGGCAAGTTTAACTGTGCACTTAGCTGCGTACGTGGAATCTTCTCACGGTCATAGATTTCACCTATTACCGTTTGTTTATTACCTTGGCTATCCTGCAATTCAAATTGATGAATATCTGACGGCCAAAAATACGATAAACCATTTGCCGCGATTAGCCATAACAAGCCTATTACTGAAATTAAGCTCAAGCTTACGCCACCTGCAGACATCCAGATCCAAGGTGAGCCCGATTTAAACCATGTTTTCATACTCATGAGACAACCTACTTGTTATAACGAGCTGTACTTTTCTCTTAAACGTTGGCGAACAAATTCAGCCACCGTGTTAAAGACAAAAGTAAAAATAAAGAGAACGAATGCTGCCAAGAACAAAATACGATAGTGCGAACTACCGACTTCAGACTCTGGCATTTCTACAGCAATGTTTGCAGAAAGCGTGCGCATACCTTGGAAAATACTCCAATCAACAATTGGGGTATTACCCGTTGCCATCAATACGATCATTGTTTCGCCAACCGCGCGACCTAAGCCCATCATTACGGCAGAGAAAATACCCGGACTAGCGGTTAGAATAACGACCTTAATCAATGTCTGCCATGGCGTTGCACCTAGTGCTAATGAACCACTTGTTAAGTGTTTAGGTACACCAAAGATTGCATCTTCTGCCATCGAGAATATGGTAGGGATAACAGCAAAGCCCATTGCGATACCAACTACTAGTGCATTACGTTGGTCGAAACTAATACCAAGATCATTAGTAATGTATTGGCGAATATCGCCGCCGAAGAACACGTCTTCCATTACAGGTGAAAGCGCAAAGGCAAGATAAACGGTCAAAATTACCATAGGAATCAGAATAAGTGGCGCCATTGTTTCTGGCACTTTGAATTTGATTTCTTTAGGCAAGCGATTCCAACCGTAAGCGGTTAATAATATGGTAATCGGCAACATCACCAGCATCATGAATATCGCTGGCAAATAGTCCTCGATAATAGGTGCTAACCAAAGGCCTGCTAAGAAACCAAGAATTACCGTAGGTAAGGCTTCCATCAATTCGATGGTAGGTTTAACTTTTTTACGTAGCGCTGGTGTCATGAAGTAAGCAGTATATACTGCGGCTGCAAGTGCGATAGGCACCGCAAACAACATTGCATAAGCGGCTGCTTTTAACGTACCAAAACTAATAGGAACAAGTGAAAACTTCGCTTCAAAGTCGTCAGAACCCGACGTTGACTGCCAAATATAATCTGGTTCAGGGTAACCTTCATACCACACTTGTTGCCACAAACCGCTCCATGTTACTTCAGGATGCTCATTGTGCACCGAGGTAATCGTGATAGTGGTATTGCCATTATTAACTTCTGCGGTAATAACGCCATCTGCGCGTGGTGTCACAACGGCAGCAACAGGTTGCTGCTCAAATAGCTTACCTTGCCATAGTGTTGCTTCACTGGTGGTGTAGAACACACCCATATCACCTGACTGATTAAAGGTATAAAAACTCTTTCTATATGGTTCAGTCACGATTTTAGTAATCGGCTGATTAGACGCATCAAAGTGTCTAACTAATGTGAATTCTCTGCCACGTTCAGTCGAAATTTCAAACCACTGCGAAACTTTACCCGTGTTATCGCCTACTAATAGTGAGCTACCACCAGACAGTAACGCCATTGAGGTAACATTGGTTTGTGCGTCGGCTGTTAAAATGAAATGCGAACGCTCAGGTACATCATATTCGTCGTTGGTTTCATAAACCGTGATTTCATGACCACTGCGTACAAAGGCAATCGACATATCTGGCACAATCGCTAAATCGTCAATTTCACCTTTTTGGTAAGGAATTTCTTGATACTCTGCTTCAAATTCGCTGTCGTAACTAAAGTCATCTTCAGCAACAAGCGTTGTTTTGATTAGCCTGCTATCTTCAGTTACCGCAATAAAGGTTGCACGCTCATCATCCATCGCAAAGGCAAGTTTTGTAATCGCTTGTTCCATTTCATCAACCGGCAAAGGATCTTCGCCCAATGGATAAAAAATAGAAGGATTAATTTCGCGCGAGTCGTCGGTGTAACTTGCAGTGAATTTCACTTGCACTAGGTTTACCTGACCCACATTGTCGATGATTAGAAATCGACCGTAGCCTAAATCGGTAATATCTGCGATTGGCGCATTAATTGGAAGTTGTTCTGACGACAATGGGCTTATCGCCGCAACAGACTCTTCTGTTTTGTTACCAATACGGTAAAACTGAAGCAGACCTTGATCGTCCACTGTAAACAACACTTCCTTCAATTCATCGCTACCAACATGTTTAACGTTTTGAGTGTTAACGATGGAATGTTGCGCATACTTTTCTACGCTAGCCGATTCGAAAATAGGCTGAATCACGTAAAGAAGGTATAGGAATATCAGTACTAATGTAAAAAGAACACTAATTCCGCCAAGTGAAATCAGCCATTTAGCGAGGCTATTTTTGACTTTTCTGGCGTTGAGTGTTGATGAACTTATTGTCACCGGAACCAACCTATATACAAGCTTAATTTAATTGCCGGCGATTATAAGACAGTTTTATGACACTTTTATTACAAGGAGGTCAGATGAACGTTTTTTGGACAAATAAAAAAGGGGGAAAATCCCCCTTTTAAAATTATACTTTATAAATCATTAACCTAGCTTTTCGCTGATAAATGCTGTGGCACTATCAAGCGCGCCAGGTAAGGCTGCTGCGTCGCTACCGCCGGCTTGTGCCATGTCAGGACGACCGCCACCTTTACCGCCAACTTGCTGCGCGACAAAATTAACCAATTCACCTGCTTTAACTTGGCCAGTTAGGTCTTTTGTAACACCTGCTATCAGGCTAACTTTGCTACCAGAAGCAACACCTAACAAAATAATGCCTGAGCCAATCTTCACTTTGAGATCGTCAACCATGCCTCTTAGTGCTTTTGATTCAACGCCATCTAGGTTTGCCACTAACACTTTAACACCATTAATGTCTTGTGCTTGTGAAACAAGGTCAGCGCCAGCAGCGGCTGCTAACTGCTGCTTTAATTCAGCAATTTCTTTTTCTAAGCCTTTTGCACGAGTTAGCATTTGTTCAACTTTAATCGTCACGCCAGGGACATCAGATTTAACTAAGGCAGCAACAGTACCCAATTTGTGAGCCTGCTCGTCAACAAAATCTAATGCGGCATCTGCTGTTACCGCTTCAATACGACGAACACCTGCTGCAATACCTGATTCACTGGTGATCTTGAATAAACCGATATCGCCTGTGCGTTCAACGTGAACACCACCACAAAGCTCAATTGACGCTTCACCAAGCGTAACTACGCGCACTTCATCGTCATACTTTTCACCGAATAAAGCCATTGCGCCTTTTTCTTTCGCTTCGTCAATCTGCATAAGCGCAGTTTCACGCTGTTGGTTATGACGAATAAGAGCATTAACTTTGTGTTCAATTAGGCGTAACTCATCCGCGGTTACCGCTTCAAAATGAGAAAAGTCAAAACGCAATTTATCGGCATCAACTAATGAACCTTTTTGCGTAACATGGTCACCCAATACTTCACGCAAGGTAGCGTGCAATAAGTGAGTTGCAGAATGGTTTTTAACAATCGCATCACGGCGAGCTGTGTCAATTTCAGCTTTTACGCGACGGTTTAAGCCAATGTCTGCATGTGCAATACCTTTATGTGCAAATGCATTACCAAGCTTCACGGTATCTTGTACTTCAAATTGACCTTCTGGGAAGGTCAACATACCGCTGTCACCAACTTGACCACCTGACTCGGCATAAAATGGCGTCGAATCAAGAACAACAATACCTGTTTCGCCCGCTTTCAATTCGTTGACGCTGTCTTCACTATTAAATAGTTCCACTACAGTCGCTGAATAGCTGTCGTTGGTGTAGCCTTTAAAGTTGGTTGTATGATCAGATTTCAATTGTTCATTGTAATCAGTGCCAAAGTTACTGGCTTGTTGCGCTCTTTCACGCTGCAAGCCCATGGCAACATCAAAACCGTTTTGATCAATCTTTAACTGTCTTTCACGGGCAATATCTGCCGTTAAATCTGCTGGGAAGCCATAAGTGTCGTATAGTTTAAATACGTCATCACCGGCAATAGTATCGCTATCCATGTTAGATAAAATATCTTCTAACAATGCCATACCGCGATCTAACGTACGACCAAACTGTTCTTCTTCAACACGTAAAATCTTTTCGATAACCGCTTGTTGTTGAACCAATTCTGGATAGGCTTCACCCATTTGCTTGGCAAGCGATGCCACCAACTTGTGGAAGAAATGTGATTTTGCTTCAAGCTTATGTCCATGACGAACAGCACGGCGGATGATACGTCTAAGTACATATCCTCGACCTTCGTTCGACGGCATGACACCATCAGCAATTAAGAAACTACATGAACGGATGTGATCGGCAATAACGCGCAATGACTTGTGTTCAATGTCATTACAGTCCAATAATGCCGCCGCATCTGCAATTAAGTTTTGGAATATATCGATTTCGTAGTTGCTGTGCACGTCTTGCATAATTGCAGCAATACGCTCAAGCCCCATACCGGTATCTACCGCTGGTTTCGGTAATGGATCCATGGTGCCGTCGGCTTGACGGTTAAATTGCATGAATACCAAATTCCAAATTTCGATAAAACGATCGCCGTCTTCATCAGGAGAACCTGGAGGACCACCAAAAATACCTTCGCCATGGTCATAAAAAATTTCAGTACACGGACCACAAGGTCCTGTGTCACCCATTGACCAAAAGTTGTCAGACTCATACTTTTTGCTCGGCGACTTATCGCCAATACGAATAATTTTATCTTCAGGCACACCCATTTTGTTTGCCCAAAGGTCGAACGCTTCATCATCCGATTCATAAACGGTGACAAGTAAACGATCTTTCGGCAACTTAAGTACGTCTGTTAAGAATTCCCACGCATAAGCAATGGCGTCTTCTTTGAAATAGTCACCAAAACTGAAATTACCTAGCATTTCAAAAAAGGTGTGATGGCGGGCTGTGTAGCCTACGTTTTCAAGATCATTGTGCTTACCACCTGCACGCACACAACGCTGCGACGAGGTTGCTCGTGTATAGCTACGCTTTTCTGCACCTAAAAAGGCATCTTTAAATTGCACCATACCCGCATTTGTAAATAGCAAGGTGGCGTCATTACCCGGTACAAGCGAGCTAGAGGCTACACGTTGATGTTGCTTTGTAGCAAAGAAGTCTAAAAAAGCCTGACGAATTTCAGCACTACTTCTGATCATGAAATTTTCCAATTAATGTTTATTTAATCACTGCCATAATTTGATCAAAGTCAAAACCTCGCCCCTGTAAAAAGCGAACACGTTTGGCTTTGTCTTTTTGATCAAGCACGGGGCTATCCCCAAAACGCTTATTATACGCTAGTTGCGCTTGATCATACCAATCTATTTGTTCTGTATTTAATCCACTAACAATTGCCGTTGCAATGCCTTTTTGAGCAAGCTCTTGTTTAATGTATAGCCAACCATAGCCTTTGCTAATGCGGCTTCTAAAAACGCTGTCTGCATAACGAATATCTGATTGATAATCGTTGTCTAATAAAAATGTCATTACTTCGCGAATATCATCTGCTTCAAACCCTTTTTGTTGGAGTTTGCGCGATAATTCTTTTTCGCCATGTTCTCTTCGTGCCAGCAAGGCTATCGCACGATGCAATACACTTTTATTCAATTGCTATACATAGTGGTTAAAAGTCCGCCTTATTTTACTGACATTTGTTAAAAAATCACCCATTGAAAGCGGAAAAAAAGCGATTAAACCAATAGAAAGTTTCATTCGTGTAATACTAGTTGATATAACTGCTCAAAAAGCGTACAAATAATGATAACAATAATAAGGAATTCGCTTGTAATATGAAAAGGATAAACCAACTATGGCTCACCAGCATACTAGTAGCGTGTTTGTGGGGCTGTAGCGATAATAACGATAACGACCCTTATTCATTAATTGTTGATGTAGACGAAATTGTTTTTGAACATGAGGTGCTAACCAGCTCTGAAGAAGAGCAACGCATTCGTGCCCAATTTGAAGGCGAAGGGTTAGTGCTAGGTTTTGCGCCAGACAGTGTACCTGTTGCCTGGCTATCGTTCTATACAGACCGCGTTACAGATACCAGCGCCCGCATAACTGTCAGCCTTGCTAATGAAGACCAAATCGCCCCTGGTACATACGAAACCACGCTGCGCCTAAGTACCGGCAATGCAGAGCAAGGCCAATTGATCTCGCAAGACATCAAAGTCACGTTAAACATATGGCAATTACAATCAACTTTATCTTCAGCCTACATCGAACACATTGAAGGTGAAGAGCCACCAGAGCAAATCGATTTTTCGGTTTACAGCGACAATACCGACTGGACGTTAACCTCTCCGGTCGACTGGCTAACAATAGAACAAACAGAAAGTGAAGAAGAAGGCTTTACCGATATTAGTTT
The DNA here is from genome assembly GCF_030295955.1 of Thalassotalea agarivorans. Lineage (NCBI taxonomy): Bacteria > Pseudomonadati > Pseudomonadota > Gammaproteobacteria > Alteromonadales > Colwelliaceae > Thalassotalea > Thalassotalea agarivorans. The sequence continues at coordinate 917,385 of NZ_AP027363.1, read as the reverse complement.
AAATCTTAATACAGATAATCTGCCGCCAGAAGGGTTAAAAGAAATACAGCTAGAACTAACCGAAGCGCGCACGGAAACAGCCAAGACAATTGATATAACTTTTGCCTATCAAGAAAATTCTCTCATTTTCTCGCCAGCAAAGCTCAGCTTTTTTAGTTCAGGAAATTTAACTCATATTGCGCAAAACATTGCGCTTCACACCAACAGTGGCGAAATGCCCAATTGGTCGGTTAGCTCAGAGAACAATTGGTTGCAGCTATTTGCCGATCCTGCCAATAACACCATACAAGTAAAAGTAGACGACAGCGTATTAGCTGAAGGCAGTCATTTCGGTAGCGTTGTAATCCAAGATACTGAAAACGATGAAACGTTTAGCATTCCTGTTAGCTTTGAAAAACAAGCTTCAACGGTAGAAACCCAACTCATTGCCGATGTTAAAGCTGATGCGCCCTTGCTTATTGACCCTTTTGCGCCCATTGCTTACACCTTTGGCGACAATGTGCTGTCAGGTTATCACCTGATCACAACTGAGGTGGTGAAGTCATTGACGTTTGAGGAAAATCCACTATCTATTATCAGTTATGTAGAAGCGCCCAACGGTGAGTTTGCATTGATTAACGCCCTTGAATCGATTACCGACGAAGGCGGCGATGTTAGCGAGCAACAAGTCTATTTCAAGCTTACTTTTGAACCACTAAGCTATACCAAATTTACGCTGCCGGAAAATTTAATATCATATGACCCTAGTTTGTTTTTAACTTGGGGTGATAAGCAGTATGTATTGTCTCGAGCGTTAGAATTTGCTGACGATGCATTGGAAGCTTTAGGGTTCATTTCAACACAACCTTTTGTCACTTCGCAGCTAAGAAAAGTCCCTAATGAGCCGGCATTTGTTGCCTTTAATAGTGCCACCAATACGCTTCATAAATTCTCGATAAACATCAATGAATATTCAACCTTCCCGCTGAAGATTAGAAAAACTCAAACGTATCAAGATGATCAACTGGCAGGATTGTTTGAGTTTGCTTTTAATAGCGATGGTAGTCAGCTCTATTTTTCTGGCGCCAATGCAGAGTGGTTAGCTCATCTTGATCAGGTGTTTGGCACAAGTGGCCGCCTCAGCGCGAATGAAAACGATATCACGGTAAAAGTGGCATATGATGGCAATGGTAATAACTATTTCTACCGATTCAATCCGGACGATGGTTTTCATTTTGCTCGATACGACAGTAATCAAGCCTTGCTAGTGAAAGAATCGTTGCCGTTTGGCTTTAGTCAAACTGAATTGTTGCCGCAATGGCAGCTCATTGTAAGCTACCATGGCGACAGTAATACGCTTATCGTGTTGCCCATGCCACAAATCGCTGATTAATTCATAGCAAGATTGGCGCAGCGGCATTGTTTTTCTAGGCCTTGTTTTGCTGCGCCTTTTCAAACGCTGCAAAGTCTTCCTTGCTGTGGCGTTCAATCAACTGTTCATGGGGTTCGCCCCACGCGCGATTAACAATTCTACCGCGTTGCACAGCCGGTCTTGCATCAATGCGCTCTGCCCATGCAATAACGTTTTTATACGACGCTACATCTAAAAATTCTGCGGCATCATACAAACGCCCAAGCACTAATGCACCGTACCATGGCCATATCGCCATATCGGCAACGGTATATTCATCTGCAACCATATAGGTGTTTTCTGCCAAATGTTTATCCAGCACATCCAATTGGCGTTTAACTTCCATGGTGTATCGATTGATTGGATACTCAAACGGTTCGGGTGCATAAGCATAAAAATGGCCAAAGCCGCCACCTAAAAAGGGTGCGCTGCCCATTTGCCACATTAACCAGCTATAGCAATTTGCTCGTTGCTGAACATCTTGCGGTACAAAGGCGCCATATTTTTCAGCGAGATATAACAAAATCGCACCCGATTCAAACACAGGTAGTGCAGGTGTTTGACCGTAATCGATCAAGGCAGGGATTTTTGAATTTGGGTTAATGCCAACAAAGCCACTACTAAATTGCTCACCTTCACCAATGTTGATGGTATAAGCGTCATATTCTGCATCAAAGCCTGCTTCAAGCAGTTCTTCCAACATGATGGTCACTTTAACGCCATTAGGTGTTGCTAGCGAATGCAATTGCAATGGATGCTCGCCCTTTGGCAGAGCTTTGTCGTGCGTAGCGCCAGATACCGGGCGATTAATATTGGCAAACTTTCCGCCACTTTCAGCGTCATGTGTCCAAACTTTAGGTGGTACATAAGTCTTCGATGTCATGTTACATCCTTTTGTCTTATAAAATTGGCAAAAATAAAGAGCATAACAATGCTCTTTATTGGATATTAGAACGGAAACTAATGGCTTTTATTGCAAGCCAGCAACTAAGGTTTTTAACCAACGCTCTTCATTGATAAATGCCCAAGATTTGCTCTTGTATTTTTCTTCTACGCCCATCGCTAAAATGTCGGCTTCGCTCTTACCTGCTTTAAGCGCTGCTTCAACGCGAACAATACAGTCTTCGATCATTTGCGCGAACGCTTTTAAGCCATCTTTATCGGTTATTTTGCCGTGGCCTGGAATAATCACAACATTATCAGGTGTGTTGTCTATCATGTATTTTACATTTTTAAGATAGCCTCTAACGTTACCGCCACGATTTATGTCGATAAAAGGAAAGCCTAGTTCAAAAAACAAATCACCTGTGTGCAACACATTCGCTTTTTTGAAGTACACCACGGTATCACCATCTGTATGTCCCGATGGCAAATGCGTTAATTGAATTTCTTCGTTATCTAAATAAATGGTCACGCCACCTTCGTAGGTCACTACAGGTAGCGCTTTGGCACTGACTCGTTCATCTGCCGCTAAGCGAGCTCGCACATTTTCATGTGCAAAAATAGGCGCCTTTTCGGCAAAGTAGGCATTTGAACCCGTATGGTCGCCGTGAAAGTGAGTATTAATGACATACTTCAGTGGCTTGTCATTAATTTGCTTCATGGCCGCTTCAATTTTTTCTGCTAGCGCTTGGAATTGATCATCGACTAGCACTAAGCCTTCGTTGGTTGAAAGCACGCCAATGTTGCCTCCCCTACCCTTAAGCATATAAACATTGCCAGCGACTTTTGATGCTTCTATTTTGACTTCACTCATATCTTGAGCGGAAGCCGCACTGGACAGTAAAAGACCAGCGACAAGTAATTGCGAAATGCGTTTAAGCATGTTGTTCTCCACTTATTATTATCATCTTTCTAGAGTAGGGTGCGTTGAATTATTCGTCAAACTGCAATGCTAACTGATTGACTTGCCCCTCTTGCGTATTTAACCCTAAATGTAAGCCAATTAAGCGAACGCTCTTTTGCTCGCCCCTTGCCACTGCTTTTTCAAGCAAGGGTAAAAATGCCTTTGCATCAAATGCTTCTGCTTGATGATCGGCACTGGTTAAGGTGAAGTCATTAAACTTTACTTTAACCCCTATCGACTTGATCGACGGTTTGTCAGCCCGTTGCCAGCGCAACAAGAGTTTTTCATACAAGTCATCAATCATAGCGACCATGTCACTATGGGCGATTATATCCTGCGCTAAGGTTCTTTCTACTCCAATCGACTTCCTTATACGGTCGGTATTTACCGGTCGATCATCTATGCCATGACTTTTTTGATATAGGCTTAGTGCAAATTTGCCAACAATGTCTTGCAGTACCTTAGGGGAAGACTTTCTTACATCAGCACAAGAAACAAAACCATAATGCCCTAACTTTTCTGCGGTTTTAGGACCAACGCCAGGTATTTTTCTTAAAGACAGGTTTGCAACAAATCCTTCAACGTCGTTAGGGGTTACCACAAATTGACCGTTAGGTTTATTCTCATCGCTGGCAATTTTAGCGATGAACTTACTTGGGGCGATACCCGCTGATGCAGTTAAACCGGTGGTTTGATATATTTTTTCTCGTATTTCTTGCGCCATCAGTGTGGCACTGCCACCACAAAATGTGACATCGGTTACATCTAAGAAGGCTTCGTCTAAAGAAAGTGGTTCGATGATGTCTGTATATTGCCTGAAGACTTGATGAATTTTGCGTGACTCTTGCTTATACACATCCATACGACCAGGCACTATGACCAGATCGGGGCATAGTTGTTTTGCTTTAATCGCTGGCATGGCGCTACGCACGCCAAATGAACGCGCCAGATAATTACAGGTACTCAGCACGCTTCTGGGGCCATTACCGCCCACAGCTATTGGTTTGTCTGCTAATTCAGGATTGTCTCGCATTTCGACAGCAGCATAAAAACAATCCATATCCACATGAATAATCTTTCTCATATCACTGTATATAAAAACAGTACACAGTCATATCCTATTTACTCTGTGTTAAAGATGCAAGTATTTATCTATAAGGGGGCAATTAGAAGCAGCGGTTTGAGCGTTTAATTGAGCTGTTAAGAATGACTTAATGGAACAAGTCGTGATAGCGCCAGTTAATACTAGGCAACTATCACCTACTTAAGATAAAGCTAATGAGTGATTAGCTCTCAACAATAATTTTTTTCGGGCAGTACCTGCCTAAGTCATATTGCTTGAAGCTTACGCGTGTATCGACATTCTTATCGTAAATGCACCAGATATTGTCGTCGTACATCCCTATTCTTGATCTGACATAGGTTAGTGAGTCACCTTGTTTTAAGTTGTACTTCCCCACAGGAACAACTTGCGTTTCAGGTCGCTCACTGTGTTGCAATGCTGAGCATGCCGACAATGTTAATACTGCTGCTAGCGCTATTAATGTTTTCATAACACATTCCTTTTAAGTGAAAACCGATATATTCCAGTTAACTATTCAACAAGATATCGATGGTTTAAATCTTTGTATTAACAACATTTTATCCAGTACACAGACAATGACTGTTACAGTGTGTTAACACCGCTTATGCATACGTATGCATAACGCAGCAGACAAAAATGAGGCGGGTTTGTTTAAGCAACAAATTATTGGATAAACTCTAGGTTAGGCGCTACATTATCTATAAAGATTCTTCTAATAATTTATAAATATCAGCGAGATAGCCATGCAAAGATTGCTTCCCCTGCTAATAATCAGTTGCTTTTCCTGTTTCACCTTTGCCAGTGAAGATGGCACCGCTATATTGAAGAAAATCGATGAGCTTTATCGTTCAGACTCTTCTATCGCTACCATGAAAATGACTATTGTCACCCCGAATTGGCAACGCACTATGGAAATGGAAAGCTGGACAAAGGGCATGGAAGAAACCTTTTTCCGCGTGCTTAGCCCGAAAAAAGACAGAGGCGTTTCTACCCTAAAGAAAGACACGGAAATGTGGAATTACTTTCCAAAGATCAACAAAGTAATCAAAGTGCCTCCATCAATGATGATGGGTTCATGGATGGGATCAGATTTTACCAATGATGATTTAGTTAAAGATTCCTCGCTTGTAGACGACTATTCGGTGACAGTAAAAGAAGAAGGAGAACAACTGCATTTATCACTGCTACCAAAAGAACAAACGGTGACTGTGTGGGCCAAAATTACCATCATAGTGCAGAGCTCAGACTTATTGCCTCTCGAGCAAAACTATTTCAATGAGAAAGGGGAAAAAGTGCGCACCATGACCTTTTCAAAGGTTACTGATTTCGGCGGCAAAGTAATTCCGGCGGTAATGACCATGACGCCTCTTAATAAAACGGGGCACAAAACCGTGATTGAATATAGTAATGCCAAGTTTAACGTTGATATCGATGAATCAACGTTTACCATGAGAAACTTAAAGAAAAGATTTTAAATGATCGTCAGGCTAGCTTTTCGAAATATTCTACGTAACAAGCGTCGCAGCATACTCACCTTGCTGAGTATGAGCGGTGGCTATTTTTTACTTGCTTCGATGTTGTCTATATCTGAAGGTAGTTATAACAATATGATCGATATTTTTACTCAAGATCATACCGGTCATGTTCAAATTCATAAGGGCAACTATTTAAAACGTCCCTCGCTTTATAAAACAATAGACGACCCAGAGACCATTCTTTCCTCACTGCAGCAAAACCCCAATGTAATTAGCGCCTCGCCGCGTTTGTATGGCCCTTCTCTCGCCTATGGAAAAAACAAAACCTTTCCAGCACAAGTGGTTGGCATAGATCCAAAGCTTGAAGCAAACACAACTTTGTTAAAACACAAAGTAAAACAAGGGAAATACCTAACCTATGGCGCGAATCAAGACGGCTACTACCCTGCTATGATAGGTGTTACCTTAGCGCATAATTTAGGGTTAGGTTTGGGCGATGAGTTAATACTGATTTCACAAGGTATTGATGGTTCTATCGCTAATGATATCTTTATTGTTGACGCTATTGTTGGCACGTCAGATTCGTTTGAACGCAACAATGTTTATTTGTCGATGGAGGCCATGAGCCAATTTCTATCGACGTCAAATCAAGTACATGAAATTGCTATTTTGCTGGCACATCAAAAATATGCCCGTGCCTTTGCACGTGATCTGCAACTACCAGAGCAACTCACCGTTTCTCCATGGCAAGAAGTTGAAGAATCGTTTTACAAAAGTATGGAAGCGGATAAACAAGGCAACTATGCCAGCCAAGCCATCATTATGCTGCTGGTTTCTATTGGCGTGTTAAACACTGTATTGATGAGTACTATGGAGCGCACGAGAGAATTTGGCGTGCTTAAATCGATAGGTACACGCCCAATGACGCTGTTTAGATTGATATTACTTGAGTCGTTCTTATTGGCGTTGTTTAGTTGCCTGATCGGCTTCATCTTTTCTGCTGGGCTTATCTTTTATTTGCAAACCTATGGTATTACCTTGCCAGATCCAATCGATATGGGTGGGGTATTGTTTGATAGCTTACTTGGCGAATTCAGCCTTTTCGTGATTGGCGTGCCAACGCTCGTGGTACTTGGTTCAACGTGCTTTGTTAGCCTTATTCCAGCCATCAGAGCAGCGCGCACTGTGCCCGTTGAAGCAATGCAGGCAACTTAGGAGCGCTTATGGCTAGATATTCACTACTCTCTCAGTTGGCATTGCGAAGCATTTTTCGAAACACTCGCCGAACCATACTCACCATATTGTTAATAGCCTCTTGTCTAGCAGCGCTAATGTTTACCGATGCTATGGTGCGAGGCTATATGAAATCTATGGTTTCAATCACCACCAGTACCTTTTTAGGTGAAGCGCAACTGCATCACGCGCAGTATCGAAAGAACAATGATGTCGACAAATATATGACCGATGTCGAACGTATAGAAAGCACCTTAGCGGCATCGCCGAAAGTACAATACGTTTCGCCTCGCGTCATTGCCTCTGGCATGGTGTCATCGTCAGAAAATGTATCAGCAGGCGCTGTTTATGGCATTGACGGCGAAAAAGAAGCACAAGTATCTAAAATTGCGCAGGCAATAGTTGAAGGTGAATATCTAAGTGGCAAGCCGCAAGAGCTGATCATGGGTAAGGAACTAGCAGATATTCTGCAAGTGTCTCTAGGCGATAGAATCGTTGTCACTATCTCACAGGCCAATGGCGGTGAATTGTCGCAAGAGCTATTTCGATTAAGCGGTGTTTTTTCATTTAACGACAGGCTAATGGATAGCGGATTGCTTTTTATCAATATAGATAAAGCAAAGCAACTAGTGAATATCGACGGTGTCCATGAAATAGCACTGCAGCTAAATGACAAGGCAATCGTCGATCAACAAGACGATCCGTTTTGGCATCAGTTTGATGACAAAGACATTGAGTTTTTAGGTTGGAAAGCACTGTTTCCTCAAATCAGTAGCATGGTCGATATGTCAGGATTCTCCACCTTGATTGTATCCATCATCATGTACATTTTGATTGCATTGGGGCTGATTAATACCATGTTTATGTCTATTTACGAGCGACACTATGAATTTGGTATTTTGTTGGCTATTGGTACGCGTAAGTCGCAACTGTTTTGGCAAATCATTAAAGAAGGCTTTTACATTGGGCTGCTCAGCATTGCTGCTGGGTTAATACTGGGTTATGCCTTATCCTACTGGGGTAGTATTCATGGCATTACCTTGGGTGAGTCGATGGAGATATCTGGCGTGACCTTAAATGAACCAATAAAGCTCATTATGTCGCATCTCACATTTGTTGAGCTGGCGTTAGGCATTCTCACCGTCACTATAGTAGCTTGCTTGTATCCGGCAATACACGCATCCAAATTACAACCTTCAATCGCAATGCGAAAAACCTAAAAAGGAAACACATGAGCAAAGTTATTGAAACTATCGATTTATGTAGACACTTTGGTAAAGGTGATACGCTTGTGCAGGCTATGCAAAACGTGAATATCACCATAGAAGAAGGTGAATTTACGGCGATAATTGGCCCATCAGGCTCGGGTAAAACAACCCTGTTGCAGATGATTGGTGGACTAGACAATCCCTCAAGCGGCGCAGTGATGCTAGATGGTAAAAACATCAGTTCAATGACCGGCGCAGAGTTATCTGATTTTAGACGCGATCATATTGGCTTTATTTTCCAAGCATACAACTTAATTCCCGTGCTTAGCGCCGAAGAAAACGCGGAATACATCATGTTACTTCAAGGGGTAAGTGCTAAAGAACGCAAACAGCGTGTAGACGATATGTTGGCACAAGTTGGTTTAACCGGAAAAGCCGATAGAAGGCCTGCTCAGCTTTCTGGCGGGCAACAACAACGGGTCGCTATTGCTCGCGCTATGGTATCTAAACCGAGTATTATTTTGGCAGACGAACCCACCGCTAACCTCGATTCTCATACGGGAATGGACTTAATCCATTTAATGAAAACCCTTAATGAAGAAAACAACATGACCTTTGTTTTTGCAACCCACGACCCCAAAATTATGGATAGCGCCAAACGTATTATCCGCCTGGTCGATGGCAAAGTAGTTGAAGATGTTACGAAGCCTTAGTCTTACAGCCCTGTTATGCTTGCCATTGCCTGTTTTGGCAGACGATTTCGATGTTACCGGGTACTTAAAAAGCTACTTGCTGTATCAACAAGATATCGAGATTTATGGCGCTGACGACTTTGCGCTTGGCAATCAATCACAAAACGCCGCACGGGTTATGTTTAGCTACCTGGGCGGAAATCACAATGCTGAAGTGCATTATGAAATTCAACCAATTTATTTCACCGAGGCAAATATACTGAGCGGCAATGAATTGCTCGGCTCTACCTTTGCGTTGGCAAGTAATCGTTATCGATATAAAGATCTTGATCAATATATAGGTGATGAAGACGGCGATTTTGTGACACTACAAAATCTAGATCGCTTCAATTATCAATATTCAGATACATGGGGAGATTTAACCCTGGGCAGGCAGGTGATCTCGTTCGGTAGCGCCCGCTTTATTAATCCGACAGATATCTTTGTGCCCTTTGCGATTCAAACCTTAAATCAGGAATACCGTATTGGTATAGATGCAGTAAGAGCTCAGTTTGCACTTGGCGACTTTTCCACTTTAGATACTGGCGTAATTATTGGTCAAGATGCCGAAAAAGAGAATATCGCCGCCTTCGTTCGCACTAAAATGACACTTGATGTTAACGATGTAGAAGCTATCGCTATCGCATTAGATTCTGCTTTGTTGCTTGGTGGTGGTATTGAACGTGCAATTGGCGACTTTGGCTTTTGGTTTGAAGCCGCTTACCTTATTGCAAATGGCGATCCGCTTCCGAATACAATTACAGATACCGCCCCAGAGTTTACTGACAACTACTTAAGAAGCTCAATAGGTTTTGACTATGCCTTGGACGAATATACGATAGTAATGGCTGAATACCACTACAATGGCGCAGGGAGTAACAACGCCGAAGACTACACCCAGTTAGCAGAGACAGCGCCCTATTTAAGAGGCGGCGTTTTCTTGTTTGGGGAGCACTATATTATTCCGTCGCTATCAAGGCAGTTGTCAGCGCTAAATACGCTTGCTGCAAGCGCCTTTATCAACCTATCCGATCAATCAACGTTTGTTACGTTAAGTATGGAAACGAGTTGGAGCGACAACTTATATTCAGACTTTGGCGTTTACTTAACCCATGGCGATGCGCTGATTCAAGACCAGCAACAAATCGTGACACGCTCTGAATTTGGCGCATACCCACTAAGTGCTTACGCGAGTTTGCGTTACTACTTTTAAGGGGCTAGCTTTAGTCTTCTTCCGTTTGCTGCATGCGCTTAAACTGCTTAATTGCCGCATCTAAATGCTCAACGCAATAACTGAGATAAATCGGCCTTAACACAACAACATAAAACAACGCAGCACCTGCCACGGCGACTAAGAATGGCCCCCACGCTAGGTTGGCTAAATACATAAATGGTGGGATCAATAAAATAAGCTTAAGTATATTGATGACAAACTTTTGCGGCGCGGTCAGCTTTTCACCAGCCAGCGTGATGATTTGTTGTTTTTCGCGTAGGGAAAATGAGGCCAATGCCTCCATGTTATTTGTAGAAAAGTACACGCGTAAACGCCTCTTAAATATTGCTTAAACTTATCTATATACAGTTCAACAGCAAAACAAGTTTAGTTATCGCTTGTTTCGCTACTTGGTTCTTCTGTATCGTCATACGACTCAAAATCGTCCATTTCATCTAGGAAGTTTTCAAAATCTTCGTCGTCTTCAGGTAATTCTTCAACAGGTGGGTTACCATCCCACACCTTGTATTTCATGTTCTGGAAATACGCGTTTTTAACAAATTCATATTGGTCAAACGCATCTTCCAGCAGGGGTTCTTGTTCAACCAACGCGATACGATTTTCCATCGCATTGATGCCCCAAAACGCTAAACTCGGCCAAAAACCAAACAAGGTATAAGGCCAATAGTATTCATCGATAAAATCGCCAACCTCTTCACGCACCGACGTTGCTTTGTAGCCTGGTATTACCAAAAATGGGCCGTCTGGTACGCCGTATCGACCTAGCACTTCACCAAATTCTTTTTCGTTTCTTGCCCAATCAAAATCGGCGGCAGGATCGTAAAAGCCAAGTACACCTATGGTGGAGTTAAGCACAAAACGTCCCGATGTTTTGGCAGCTTCTTCAAAGTTTAAAACCAATAAATGGTTCACAAACGTTGAAGGCTCATTTAAATTTTGCACCATGTTATACAAGCCCGTGCGCATAAAAATGGGCATGTATTCGCCGTATGTCAGCGATACAGGACGCGCGACATACTTGTCAGCATAATCATAAGTAAACGTCCAAAGTGGACGGTTTAATGGTTCTAGCGGATCTTTTGGATCGTCATCAGGGCCTGTTGCACAGCCTGATAATAAAAGTAGAAGAAATAAAGCAACTAGTCTGTAAATGCTCAAACTCACTATGCATCCCTTGAATTTTTGTTATTCCACGAATTAAAACAGAGTAAAGCCAGTGTTCACAGCACGTGATGGTGGGTGCTATGACGCATAATGGCGACAATGTTACCTGTTTGACCGGATAAAAACAAAAAAATGCACAAGGAAGTGGAAAAAAGTTTAACTAGTTTTTTCTCTATACTCTTTTTTCAAATCGTACTTTCTCATTTTTTCAATCAGTGTTGTACGACCCATATCGAGCATTTCTGCGGCGCGTGCGATAACCCAATCATTGCGCTCTAATGCCTGTGTAAGCATAGAAACTTCAAGATCGGCTAGGTAGGATTTAAGGTTGAGCCCTTCTTCAGGCAGCTCATCAACGTCTGCAATTTGTACCGCAGGACCTCGTTGCTGAGGAATTTCATCTTTAAGATAATCAAAGCGCGAAAGTATTTCATTAAACACTTCGGGCTCTACAATGGCATCCGGATACTTAGGAATGTATTCTTCGCCACCAATGTGCTGGTAGGTGTCTGGTAGTTGGTGAACATTAATCACTTGATTGCCATACATGATGATCATGCGTTCGATCAAATTTGCCAATTCACGTACATTACCGCGCCAGTTATCTTGTTGTAACGACGACACAGCCTGGTCATTAAACCTTACACCAGCGCCATGCTCTTGTTTGAATTTTTCGGTTAATTCTTCAATTAACAGCGGAATATCTTCTCGTCTTTCTCTTAGCGGCGGCATGCTGATTGAAAATACGTTAAGGCGATAATACAAATCTTCCCTAAACGTTTTCTTTTGCAGCATGTCTTCTAAATTTTGATGAGTTGCCGCAATAATGCGGACATCCGCTTTTATACTTTTATCACTGCCAATCCGTTCAAACGTGCGCTCTTGCAGTATACGAAGTAACTTAACTTGCATTGGATGCGGCATATCGCCAATTTCATCCAAAAATACGGTACCACCTTCGGCTAATTCAAAACGCCCTTTACGCGTTGTGATAGCGCCGGTAAACGCACCTTTTTCATGGCCAAACAATTCACTTTCTAAAAGATCCGACGGGATCGCACCACAGTTAACTGGCACAAATGGCTTCTTCGCCCGAGGTGAAAGTTCATGAATACTTCGCGCGACTACTTCTTTACCTGTACCAGATTCACCTAATATCAACACGTTAGCTTTTGTACTGGCAACCTGCTCAATAAGAAAACGTACTTGTTGAATAGGTTGGCTTACCCCAACTAACGTTTTAAATAGCTTACGTGACTTTAAACCACGGCTCTTTTTGCTCGGCAGTTTATTGTGATACTGATGACAACGGTAAATATAATTAACCAGTTGCTTTTGTTCTAACGGTGACGATAAATGCCCTACCACGTTGCGACAAGGATCCATTAACGATTCATCGTCTACGTCAAATAGCATAAATGGGCATGCCGGGTTTTGTTTAACAATATCTAGATAGTCGTCGGTGATCTCGCCACAGAGGACGATCGAAAGGATTTCATTGAGGGAGCGGACATTTTCTTGCAGTAAATCACGGGTGCACACCTTGAATGGTTCGCCGGAAAAGGCAAGCACCATTTCAAGTTGTTCGCGTCTGATCAGATCATCGTCGACGATTAGTATATATCGACCTTCACCCATAATACCTTGAATTACCGCTTCTTTTTTATTGTTATTAGGATCCATTCTATAGATCCTCGTCAATAGTGCAACTTTAAATTAGCATTTCTGTACAAAAAACATACAAAATTAACACATGACCAACGGCAATAAATCTGGTTTACTACTTCTATTATTCGAACAATGCTGATAAAATTCAGCGTACACTTGTACACTAAAACTATATATGACTAACGCTATTTCCCAATATTCGCTGGGCGAAGAGCTCGCAAACGCGATTAGCCATGGACTCGGCGCAATATTAAGTGTGATAGGACTCACCTTTCTTGTTACGTATGCTGCCTATAATCAAACAGCGACGCATGTTACTAGTTTCGCAATTTATGGCGCTTCGTTAGTCATTCTGTTTATGGCTTCTACGCTCTACCATGCTGTATTAAACGAAAAAGCGAAATTTATTTTAAAACGCATCGATCATTGCGCCATTTATTTGTTGATCGCAGGATCGTATACACCACTGATGCTGATCACAGTGCCAGGAGTTGTTGGCTATACCATGCTATCCATCATCTGGAGCTGCGCCATTATTGGTATTGTGTTTAAAATAAAATTTGCCGGTAAGTATCAAAAGATATCGCTAGCGACCTACTTAATTATGGGGTTTGCTGCGCTTGCGATTATTAAGCCGCTGTATCAACAGCTACCTACAGGTGGCTTGGTGTTATTAGTTGCAGGTGGTTTAACCTACGCGATTGGCGTTATTTTCTATGCCATGAAAAGCGTGCCGTATATGCATGCACTTTGGCATTTATTTGTATTAGCCGCAGCAATTTGTCACTTCTTTATGATGGCGCTTTATGTTTAACGCTTTACTGCTAAGTTTTGCCCTATTAGCGCCACCTTCAGATGAACAACAGATAGAATCAACGGACACGTATGTAAAGATTTACCGCGCCGATGGTTCTATCAAGTACTTTGCTGAAAAAGACAAAGGTGCCATTCACGGAGAGGTGAAATGGTATTACGATAATGGCCAAATCTCGTACATTGGCCAGCGCTGGCGTGGCAGAGAAAACGGTACCTTGCCTGTGTGTTTTTACCCTGATGGTAAACAAATGGCACAATGCAACCAATTTGCTAGCACTGGCGGCGAACATGGCAGTTCAAACTAAACGCACTTCCCTACCAATAAACATTTACCAAAGATTAACATTTTAGCCAAAACTCGCTACAGTTATAACTAACCAACTGAAAATGGAATAAAAATATGAAGCGAGTTGTGTTAGCAAGCATTAGCTGCGCCCTATTGTCACATTCAGCATTAGCTGAAGACGAAAAAGTGTTTTCGGAACAAAACTGGGGATTAGGCGCTGCCGTCAGACAAGCGAGCATTCCGTTTGCAACACCTGAAGATAAAGTAACAAGCTTCGTCCCAATGCTATTTTTTCAAGGTGAAGACTTTTACCTAAGAGGCATAGAAGGTGGTTATCACCTTTACGAAAACCAAGACTGGCAGGTTAACTTATTTTCGCGATTACGCTTTTTCGATATTCCCGCCTCTTATCAGAACCAAGTCCATGGTGATGGTTGGGATTTCGGTGTGCAACTGCGCCGTAAATTTAGCTACAACAGCCATTTAGATGCCGAGTTACTCACCGATAAAGACGGCAACCTTTACGCCAACGTAAATAACCAATGGTATTTTCAAACGGGCAGCTGGGAGTTTATGCCCAGTGTTGGCGCACGCTTTAAAAGTGAAGATTTCAACAGCCGATACTTTGCATTAGAAGACATTACTCAGCAACGTATCGACGGTGGCGTAGAGTTTACCGGCAAAATAGAAACGCGCTATCACGTTGCCTCTAACTTCTATTTGATTGGTTCATTTGCTGTTACCTCAATAGATAGTGCTGCCAAAGATGCGCGCTTTAACGACCAACAGCTAGTCGACAAGAGTGTCCATGGCGAAGCTTATTTAGGCTTTGCGTTTTTCAACGACATCACCAAGCAACGTAAAGAAAAGCTGCGCAATAAAGGGTATTTGCGTATAGCTCACGGCTTTGCCACACCATCAAATATTGGTGATATCATTCGCTTTGATTGGGAAAAAGATCCTTATAACAACCAAATGACTTCATTGTTCTATGGTTACCCGCTAACAGACGAACTGTTTAGTTTGCCAATCGACATATATCTGCAAACGGGTATTGGTTGGCACTGGAAAAACAGCGACTTACCATCAGATACTAACTCCGTTCAAATTGACCAACATATCCAAGAATATGATGTTGGTATTAAAGCCTATTACACCTTTACGTGGCCAACAGCGTGGCGCTTTGGCGTTGCCGAAGGCTTTTCTTATGTGTCAGACATGACCTATATCGAATTAACGGAAATGGAAGAGAAAGGTTATCGCCCAAGTAAGTTTATCAACTATCTCGATTTTTCATTAGATGTGAGTTTAGGTGATTTATTCAACGTTAATGCACTAAACGATGTTTGGGTGGGTTGGAGTATTCACCACAGATCAGCGATCTTTGAACAATCCTCACAATATGGACGCATCAAAGGCGGCAGTAATTACAATACACTGTATGTGCAGTTTAATATTTAGATTTTTGGGTGGCAGTATTGGAGGGGACGTTGGCATCATTCCCTCCTTGGAATTTTCTTGCTCAACTTCAGCCTAAATTAGCTTTTTGACTTTTCAAGTTGCGTTAGGTGTCTTAGTTATTTTTTGTCCAATTTTAATTGGCTTGATACTTATTGAACCTTCTCCCCGAAGTTTAACCATTGGCTAAACTTCAAGGCGACCAAACCAAAAGGAGAAAGCTCAATGAAATTCTATACTAAATTACACGATTTTTATTGTGGAATCGACTTACACGCCAGAATTCTTTATGTCTGCATTTTGAATAGAGACGGCGAAAAAGTCGTTCACCAAAAAATTAAGGCTGAACAAGCAGCATTAAATCAACTGCTTTCACCGTACTTTGGCAATATCGTTATCGGTGTTGAATGCATGCATTGCTGGTACTGGGTGAGTGATTGGTGCGAACAACAAGGCATTAATTTTGTTCTCGGTCATGCACTTTATATGAAGGCCATTCACGGCGGCAAAGCCAAAAATGACAAAATAGACTCCTATAAAATTGCCAGCTTACTTCGTGGTGGTAATTTCCCATTAGCCTATACCTACCCACAAACCATGCGCTCCACGCGCGATTTACTACGCAGAAGAACCAAGCTCGTCAGGCATGGCGCACAACTTAAAGCGCATATCGTTAATACCAATAGCCAATACAACTACCCAGCACTAGAGTTGCATATGAAAAATCCGTCAGCGCGCGAAGCCTTTCGTCACCGCTTTGACGATGAAGTGGTGCAACGTAATGTGAATTTTGATTTAGCAATACTCGATAGCTACGCCAAAGAGCTAAAGTACCTTGAATACTTTATTGAGCGAAAAGCCAAACAGCATCGACCAGACTATTACGCACAACTTAGAACTATCCCAGGTATAGGCATTATTCTCGCGATGACAATTTTGTATGAAATTGGCGACATCGACAGATTCGAATCTGTACAAAATTTTGCGTCCTATTGCCGCTTAGTCAAATGCAAAGCCGAATCGGCAGGTAAAACCTACGGCACGTCAGGCAATAAAATAGGCAACGGCCATTTAAAGTGGGCATTCAGTGAAGCAGCCGTGTTGTATTTACGTGGAAATGACAAAGCCCGTCGCTACTTGAACAAACTGCAAAAGCGCATGAGCAAAGCAAAAGCCTTATCAGTACTCGCTCATAAAATTGGTCGCTGCGTTTACTACATGCTGAAACATAAAACGGTGTTTGATGATGAACGATTCTTAACGGTTTAAGTCGCACAATGGGGTGAGCTGAACACCTAACTGGATGAGCATGAACAACCTTGCATTATTTGCGATTAAGTATGAAATTGTCATCCCATTGCAGGTAAGTGTTGTCGTTGTATAAGCCTTGTCGGCTTGATTAGACACCCTATTGGTGCGCACTAATAAACAATGAGCAAAATCGTTTACACCTTAGCTGAGCCTGACACTAACTGAACAGGGCTATTAGCCACTGAATCATTCGCTTGAATAGTGCCAACTAAGGTTAACCGATAACTGTCTAGTGCCCCAGCTTAACGAAGGGAATGACAAGGTTGGCAGTGATGAGATCACACTAAGAGAGCCTCAATATGTGTTTGCCGTAAATGATTTAACGGTTAACTGACAGAGCGAAGTAATAGATTTTGCTGATTGCTAAACAAATTAGCTACCTTGCGGTAGCTAATAAAAAACCTTATTGCCTATTGACGGGTGGAAGGTTCATATGTGTTAGGTGGCCTTTGTATTAGAACTAGAGGTTAAATCTTCTAACATCTTAGATAATGCGATAACTACAGCCTTCAATTCTAAGTACCCCAAAATCACACGTTCCTCCGCCAATAATTGAACTTGATTGGAGTCTAGATAAATTACTTCGAGATCAAAACCTACTTTTCCATAGTGCTTTGGATTTGCTTTCGATCCAACTATTACCTTTGTCGCTCTCAAATCTGAAAAGAAACTACCTTTAACTCTAAATTTACGTCTATCAGCGCTTTGATTTAAGATTTTGTGCTCCTTACTTAAGTATTCGATAAAAGAGTCAAAACTACCATTTAGCTCAACGTTCATCATTGCTTTAGCTTTGGGAGCGAACAAATCTAGTATTATTGATACCATAATTTAGGAACACCTAAAGCCGCCAGCAGCGGCAGCTTGCCTTGTTAGGTGTGATTCAGAGCTCATACTTACTTACCTCATAAGGGCCGAAATTTCTGCCAATGGGATACTCTGGACACTTACCAATTTTCTGCAGGCTTGCTACATGATGTCGGTGACACAAAAATAGCCCTTTCACTACATCGCGCTCACATCCTGCCACTTTGCAAGGTTTATTTCCGCTCGGTAATCTATCAAATTCCTCGATAGACACCACATAATCCAACAGCTCATCTGGATCTTGATAACGTGCTTGCAACCAATCTTGTACAGAAGTCGCAGGAACTCTAAATAGGTATGGTTCGTTTCCACTAACCCAAGCCCTTGCCATTTGCCATAGCTGCTTACATGTGTTGCATTGGAAAAGACTATGTTCCCCATCCGGGCTTTTTAAAAGAAGAGAAAGGCGCTTCTTTAGAGTTTTCGTCTCTTTTATTCTTTGGCTTATCTTTTTCCGTAAAAATTCGATGTCAGAATACTCTGTGCAGTCACAGGACATGTTTACACCTAACGAATGATATGGACTCCCCACTCGGCATCAATGTGCCATAGTGAAGTTGATAGAAAGCTTCAATAGAGGAGAGTCCATATGTCACTAATTAAAGCAATTGGCATTGATTTAGCCAAATCGGTATTCAGTATCCATGGTGTTGATACCCATGACAAGTGTAAATTACGCAAAACAGTCAAACGAAACAAACTGTTAGCCGAAATAGCAAAACTAAATCCCTGTATCATTGGTATGGAAGCATGCTCTGGCGCACATTATTGGGCAAGAGAATTTACTAAGCTCGGGCATGATGTACGCATCATGGCATCTAAATTTGTTATTCCTTATCGCCAAAACGAGAAGAACGATGCTAATGATGCCGAAGCAATATGTGAAGCTGTTACTCGTCCTAAAACACGTTTTGTCACCATTAAAAGTGAAGAGCAGCAAGCTGTACTTTGTTTACACCGCATTCGCCAAGGGGCAATAAAAGATAGGACAGCATTGATAAACCGTTTACGCGGATTACTCGCCGAATTTGGTATCGTGATGCCCAAAGGGCGATACCCTGCGCAGCATGCGATTACAGGTATATTAGAAGATGCTGAGAATAACTTACCGTTTCTTGCTAGAGAGTTACTTGATGAACTTTGGCAAGAAATAAAAGGATTAAATCAACAAATCCTTAAGCATGATAGAAAGCTTTATCAGCTTGCAAATCAAATGAATGCAGCTAAACGTTTAATGTCGATTCCTGGTGTCGGTGAAATCACGGCCACTGCTGTCGTTGCAACCGTCAGTGATGCTAAAGATTTTGATACGAGTCGTGCATTCTCTGCGTGGATAGGTTTAGTACCAAGGCAGAAAAACTAACTTAGCCACCCATAGTTTTAATGATTCAAAGATTGCCACATATATTGGTTTGGCTCCACAAGAAAATTAGAAACTTTTAAGGTGATTTTGATGATTCTTAATTACATCATGATGAATTTGACGTGTATAGGCTTATTTTAACTATAACAATGCCTTAGCTCAGGCTAATGGTGTTTTTATGGTGGTTGTTTGTTTATCTTTTATGTCGCTAGCCAAAGAGTTGCTGGCTACTGGTTATATTCTGTCGTCGTCTTTGTTGAAGTTCACTAAACTGCTCAAGTGATGCTTGTTGACCAACTGCGCCTTTAAATTGTTTTTCAAACTCCGTGGTGAGGCGAAGCCAGCTATCGGTAGATATGTTTAACCTGTTGATGATAGTCGGTAAGGTGTTTTCTATATGTCCTGCTTTGTCATCGCGTATTACTCTGCCGGTTAAATCAACGAGCTGTATATATTCATCTAGTTTAAACGGCAGACCATTTGGCATGTCTTTTCTGGGATTACCCACAAAAGGCATGAGTGCTTTAGGTTGTTCTCCTTTAATCGCGGCTTTAACGCGAAGTTTTATACTGGTGTGCGCTGATTTCTCAGGTGTTTTAGCCATACCAGCTCTAACTGGGTTTAAATCTACATAGGCCATACAAGCTGCTAGTGCCGCTTCATCAAGTAACGCCTGGCTAGTAAAGCGACCTTCCCAAAACCTTCCTGTGCAGTTATCTTCTGCATTGGCTTGTCTTGCAATAGGTTCATTTAATAGGCGCATAAACCAGCTAATATCAAATGGACGTTGTCTGTAGATTTCTATAGTGGATGTTAGCGTTGGCAGCAGGCTTTGATGAATATCATCGCCTTTAGCAAATTGCTGGGTTAGCAAGGTACCTTTACATACCTTGTGCCAGCGATTAATAACCTCACTATCGGTTAGACTTTTTACTTTGTCATGGTCGATATGCAATACCACATGCACATGATTACTCATCACCGCATAAGCACAGATATCAATACAAAAGACTTTGGCTAGAAACAACAAACGGCACTCTATCCATTCTCGTCTGTGCTCATAACAAGTATTGGTTACTTTATCTTTACCACATAAAAATGCGCGTCTTACGCAACGACTAACACAATGATAATACGGGGTGGCTTGCAAACAGATTTGTTTGCTTCTTGGTGTTGGCATCATTCCCTCCTTGGAATTTACTTGCTCAACTTAAGCCTAGGTTAGCTTTTGGATTTTTCCAGTTACGGTGGGTGTCTTAGTTAAACTTTTTCGATTACATCGAAATGTTTTATAACAGTAAAAGAAAACATGGATATTTAAACAATCAGTCTCCAGCTGATTATGATAATACCTATTTTAATGGACTGCCCAGAGTTTTCTTGACAATAAATAGCCTCATTTTGAGGCTGCCTCAAACACCTCTGGGCTCATACCGCCAAGGTGAGTATGACGCCTTATTCGATTGTAGAACATTTCGATATAATCAAACACATCCGCACGGGCCAATTCCCGCGTTTTGTATATCCTTTTTTTAATTCTTTCCTTCTTTAAACTGCTGAAAAATGATTCAGCTACTGCATTATCCCAGCAATTGCCGCGGCGACTCATGCTGGGTATTAAATTATTCCGTTGACAAAATTTTTGCCAATCTCCACTGCTGTACTGTGAGCCTTGATCTGAGTGTATGATCACAGATTCTGGTGGTCTACGACGCCAGATCGCCATTAACAGTGCGTCTAGAACAATATCTTTAGCCAATGTTGGTTTCATTGACCAACCGACCACTTTTCGTGAATACAAGTCGAGTACAATCGCCAAATAGAGCCAACCTTGCCAGGTACGGATATAAGTGATGTCCGTAACCCAGGCTTTGTCAGGCGCAACAACTGTAAATTCCCTATTTAAGTGGTTTGGCATGACAATAGATGGTCGGCCATAGCCGTAACTTTTATGGCGTTTATAACCTCTAACAGCAGCAATATCATTGGCTTTCATAATCCGATGAACTCGGTTTTTACTGCAAGATTCACCTAGTTCTCTTAAATCCAACGTGATGCGTCGATAACCATAAATACCATAACTTGCGTCATAGGAAGAACGAATAAGTTGCAACAATCTTTTATCTTCTTTCGTTCTCTGGGATTCTGGTGCATGCAACCATGCATAATAGCCCGCTCTAGCGATTTTCAATACACGACACATTGTCATAATCTTGAATTCATAGCGATGCTTTAGAATAAATCGATACTTTACTCGTGCAGGCTTGCAAAGTATCTTGCGGCCTTTTTTAAAATATCCCGTTCTTCTTCTATTTTATTGAGCCGCCCTTTAAGCCTAAGGATTTCTTTTTTCGCTTCGATAAGCTCTAATCCTTCATTATGAACACGCGAAGGCTGTTGCGCTTTAATCCATTTATAAATACTGTGCTGGGACACACCTAAACGATTTGACACATCGGTTACCGAACAACCACGTTTAGTGATCAATTTAACTGCTTCTTCTTTAAATTCTGGGGTATATCTTTGTCCGCTCATAACTATTCCTCCTATGCAAAAAGAATAGGCTAAATTTGTCTAGAGAAGTATGGGCAGTCCATAAGAACCAAGAAAACGTCTAGAATAGTCTGGTCGATTCACCTAGCCTGCTGTGTAAGAGGGTTTTCAATATCCTCAACCTTGTAGCCACACACTTTTCCAGTTATTAGCTTCGAGTTGGGATTAATTGTAGCGCTAGAGAAGAACTCTTTAAACGTACTAGAACCTGTAATATGGGCTTGAAGTTCAGATTCGCTATATCCAGAAAGCCAGCGAATAACCTCGTTCAACTCTGCGGAAGTTCTTCCTTTCTTTTCTACTTTTGCCACGTAAAGCGGGTAAATCTTAGAAAAGATCATGCCTGCGATTTGTTCGTCTTGCTTTTGAGTACTATTCATTTCAATTCTCGAAATTTAGTCCGAAGTGACGGACAACCTTGTGACCATTAACGCCCCAATCAACGTTACGGTGAGTGTCATAGTTATTTTTTAATGCGCTTGTTAGATGCTCTTATACACCGTAGATCTGTGTGCAACTTTGACCACATTAACTATCAAAACGTCATCACGTATTTCATAGATGATTCTGTATAACCCTTGCCTAGCCCTATAGTTTTCTGATCCAGATAACTTGGTACATCCTTCGGATCTTGGGTCTTCGGCTAGACTCTCTATTTTATGCAGTATTTTCGATACATCTTTTTTAGGAATGTGCTTAAAATCTTTGCGGACGGACTTTTTAAATGTGATTTTATATTTTGCCATCATTTCTCAGCTCATTCAGGAAATCTTCATAAGTGATCTCTGGCTCTTTTGAGCGTTCTGAAATGGCAGCTAAATCTTCTTGATCTTCGCGCATCAGTAGTCGTACTGCTTCGTCAATTAATTCAGAAACAGATACATCAGAAGATGCAGCACGCATTTTTAAGGCTTGGTGGATAGCAGGTTCAAAATAAACAGTTGAACGCTTAGATAGATTACTCATAATATTTCTCAGTAACAGTGTGGAATTATAACACCACAACATTATAACACTATAGCGTCACAACGCCAATTTTCGAGAGAGCTTCTAACGCTTGATTAATGAGAAAAACAGTTTGGCAGTTTTATTGCGTCGTTTGCAACTAAAAATGACAAGCTCGTTTTATCCCTTTCCATCACTTGTTATATTTCCTCGCTCACAATAGGTGTGCCTACTGTATCCAAAATAATCGTATGACATTCAATGTGAAACCACTTTTTAAAAAGGCTTAATGTTCGCTTTTTAGGCCACAGAGATTCATCGGTATACCACCCCATTAATTCGTCAAAGAATAAAGCCTCGTAGTTCAGTTTTATCCAATCATCTAGTACTTCAGCATCATCGTGATCTATGAGGTAAACATGCGACTCTGAATTAACAGATTCTATTGAGATTCCGGGGGTGTCGTAAGGGTCAGCATCATTGATCCAATCAACGGCAGGCTGTTTGTATTTAATTATTATTGCGGCTCGATTTAGCATAATGGCTCTTGGAAATATAACAGCTTATTAGCGGGAATTTCGTATAAGTCCAATAAGACTGCAAAAATCTAATCATAAACCCACACTAAATTACTAATTAAAACAGCAAGATAGCAGTTTAATTCCTTACTATCAATATTACAAAATGTAGAAGGGGGTGTCTTAGTAAACGCTAGGTGCCTTAGTTAATGGTAGAGGCTTTAACTTCTAGTTGCTTTTCTTAACTAAGGAAACCCAATCATCCCATACTACTTCGTCATCTATGATAATTATCACAAATTTTTTTAATCTTATTACACCTACTTTGATATTTTTATTATCAATATTACTACTATTTAGTACTTTCCATTTAATAAATTGATAGCTATTAAAGGTACTTTCATCCTCGAGTTTGAAAATTTTAGGTATTGTATTTGTAGAGCAATAGATCGAACACTCATCTATAGGTTTAATTTTTATTTGAGACGTTATGACACTTACAACTCCTAATAATGCAGTTTTTACAAACAAAACATTATTATTAGTTGCTGTCTCTGCTACGTTTAACTTATAAGTGCTTGGGATTACAAAATTTATATCATCAATCATTAACTCATTTATAACCGAGTTGCCCTCATGCATATTAAAATTTGCAGTCATTAAAAAAATTAAAGCCTTAATACTTAAACTCATACTACTGCCCAACCCCACTATCAGATACCTGCTTCTTAAACACCATATCCTTATACGCATAATTCTTACGCTTTTTTAACGTAAACGGCGCAAACTGAAACTGACTAACACTACCATCAACCCCTAACGTAAATCGCACGAGCATTTTGCTAGCCGCATTGGTGTTTTGCCACTGCGTAACAAAAGTATTGTGCTGCAACGGTTTTAAGGTGCCCTTCATATTTACCATTTTGTTGACGTCGATATGAAGCTTGCCATCTTTCAACACAATCGAGACATCACCCATAATATTGTCGTGATACTGCCCTGCATAATCAGATAAACTAAGCGTGACTTCACCCGTGCCAACGGGTGGTTTTCTATTAGCTAAATAACGCGCTAAATCGCGTTGCTGAATATCTTTATAAGTCTTAACCCAATCTTGCCCTTGCTGCGCCGGCATAAACGCTTTCAATATGGTCTGCATTGTTGCTTTGCGGGCATTGCCGTTCGAGCCATTGTTCAGCACAATAACGCCTAATTCCAATTCGGGTACAAAGGCTAGATAAGCCTGCATACCAGACAATGTGCCGGTATGTGAGATAACCTCGAAGCCTTGTACATCAGCTTTGCGCCAGCCTAAGCCATAGGTGCGAAAATGGGTATTGTCCAGAGCCTGCTGATCGTCTGAAATAGATAAAATGGTATGCGAGCGTGTTAACTGATTAAACTGCTTTTCGCTCACAAGGCGACGCTTATCGTCAATTCTGCCTTTGTTCAGTAACACTTGGATCCACTTGGTCATGCCTTCGGCGCTGCACACCATGCCGCCTGCGGCAGCGGAAACGGTTGTTTTACCAAAAATACCATTTCTTGGAATAGCGAAATATTTACCGTCGACATCACCATATGGAGTTGCCACATTGGTCAGAAATTCTGGTGCGATATCGCCAGCAAAACAGCGCATATCAAGTGGCTTGAGTATATTGTCCTGCACATATTGCTCCCAGTTTACGCCCGTGACTTTTTCAACCACTTGCCCTGCGACAATATAAAACACATTGCTATACCCAAACTGGCTGCGATAGCCATAGCTAGGTTCCAAATACTTTAATTTACTAATAATCTCTTCACGACTAAAACCAGTTGGCTCTGGCCATAGCATTTCATCCCCTGCGCCAGACATTAAACCACTATTATGGGTTAGCAGGTCAATGATACGGAACTGCCGAGTAACCCAAGGATCGGCGAGTTGAAACTCAGGAATATGGTCAATCACTTTGTCGTGCCAGTTGATTAGGCCTTGATCCACCAACATAGCAAGGCTCATCGAAGTAAACGCTTTTGATGTTGAGGCTAACCTAAACAGCGAAGATGCAGTGACTGGGCGCTTTGACACGATATCTAGCACGCCATAACCTTCGAGATGAATGACCTGACCTTGATGCACTACGCCAATGCTCATGCCTGGGCTATTAAATTCTTTTAAAATGGTGTTTATTTGCTGATCTAATGCCGGTTTGCTCAAGCTAGGCGCAAAGGATTGTGAGGCGTCAACAAACAGTGATTGGCTTAACAACAAGCCACAAAACAAAACATTATACAGGCGCACGGCTTCTCCATAGCATTGCAATAAATTGGTTTGATTATTCTACTTTTTCGTCAACACCCAACACTGCTATTTACAGTTCAAAATCGTCAAAATCAAAGTCTGTATTGGTATCGAGTGTCGATTTTTTTTCAGGGGGATCGAACAATGACGGTTGGCTAACTTCAGGCGCATCTTCAACTGCTTTGGTTTTAACTAAGCCGTCTTTTCTACGCTTGCGTTGCACGCAACGTTTTATCACCTTTTGTTTTTCGTCATTATCCAACGTTATCCATGACTGGCGTTCATCGCGGGTACGCATGCATCCTTTGCAATAGCCTTTGTCATCTGACTGACAAATGCCGATACAGGGGCTCGGTACTTCAAAAAAATCTAATTGCATGCGTTCAATCGTTGGACATTATTGGCACCAGTATAATATTAAACACGCGAATAAATAAAGCGTTCAGCCTTGTTTCACGCATTAAAAAAGGTGTGAAACTTTAAGCTTCACACCTTTTTAAAGAAATGTTTATATGTAGTTAATTAAGCAAGCTTGTCTGTTGCCACATGATAGTTTGGATCTTCTATCACATTCACTTCTACTAGGTCGCCCGCTTTCGCTAATAACTGCTTACACTCTTGGTTTAAGTGCACCAAGTGCAGGGTTTTGCCGCGGCCAGTGTAGCGCTCTGCTAATGTATCAATGGCTTCAATCGCCGAGTGATCAGCAACGCGAGAGTTTTTGAAATCAACAATCACATCGTCACTGTCGTTATCCATATCAAACTGATCTAAAAAGTGGGTAACACTACCAAAGAACAATGGACCATTAACCTGATAAACCGTTGAACCTTGATCATTTTTGCTGCGCTCAACGATAACGTGCTTAGCATGCTCCCATGCAAAGACTAGCGCTGACACAATAACACCAACCACAACCGCTACCGCTAGGTCAGTGGCAACCGTTACACCAGACACTAGCACAATAACGAATGCGTCTGCTTTCGGTACTTTGCGCATAATGCGGAAACTAGACCATTCAAAGGTACCAATAACAACGATAAACATAACACCAACTAGCGCCGCTAATGGGATTATTTCGATCCATTGTGACGCGAATAGAATAAAGGCAAGTAATGCTAGTGCAGCTGTAATACCAGACGCTCTGCCTCGGCCACCAGAATTTACATTAATCATTGATTGTCCGATCATCGCACAACCACCCATAGCGCCAAAGAATCCGCTCGCCGTATTTGCCATACCTTGTGCAACACATTCTTTGTTACCACGACCACGTGTATTGGTTAGCTCGTCGATTAGCGTTAAGGTTAATAATGATTCGATTAAACCAATCGCGGCGAGTACAAGCGCGAATGGGAAAATAATGTAAAGCGTTTCAAGATTAAACGGCACAGCTGGAATTGAGAATGTCGGCAAACCACCTGCAATAGTTGCTTCTGGGTTACCTGTCATATCTTTTACATAATCCACTACGTTGCGCGCATCTAAATCCATACTGATTGCCAGTACGGTAACCACAACAATCGCTACCAGCGAAGAAGGTACAGCACGTGTTAACTTAGGCAAGAAGAAGATGATTGCCATCGTTAATGCAATTAATCCCGCCATAGTAAATAGCTGACTGCCTTGCATCCACACTAGGTTGCCACCGTCGTCCATCACTTTAAATTGGCCAAGTTGCGCAAGGAAGATAACAATCGCTAAACCGTTTACAAAGCCCAGCATTACTGGGTGAGGTACCAGTCGAATAAACTTACCGAGCCCAAATATACCGGCGAGTATTTGCAGAATACCGGTGAGCACCACGGTAGCAAAGAGATATTCAACCCCATGCAGCGCTACTAGCGACACCATGACAACCGCCATAGCACCCGTTGCACCTGAAATCATACCTGGACGGCCACCAAAAACTGAGGTGATAAGACCCACCATAAATGCTGCGTATAAACCGACAAGAGGTTCGACACCAGCAACGAATGCAAATGCTACAGCTTCTGGCACAAGAGCTAGAGCAACAGTGAGTCCTGATAGGACGTCATTTTTTAAATTACCAACACGGCTGGCCTTTAGTTCAAACATTTTTCGATACCGAATTTAGTTAGCGTTGTTTATATAAAGAATTGGCGAAAATCGAACAAACTCAAGTTTTAGTCGATTTCTTCATCTTGTTGCTCAGCCATCAAACACATGCTTAACGACACACTACCTTTTTTGCGGTAATGCATGTCATTGAGTCAATATGAACGTACAGATTGAATTAACAGGACGATTTAAGGGCGGGAATACTATAGATTCGGTCAAAAAATGTCAATAAAAGAACAGGCTATGCGCCTGTTCTTAATATGCAAAATAGCAGTTTATTGCGTTTGTTCACGTTGCGCTAAAAACGCTTTAATTTCGTCTCGTGAACCAAGAATGTGTTCTTTTAACAATGCAACAGCAGGCTCGACTTTACGCGCCTTACAAAGCGCTAATAGCTCGTTGTGTTCAGACTCAGCTTTTGAAATGCCGCCAGCCCAAAGTAAATGCATGCGAATGTAACGGTCGGCATTCTTGTTTAAGCTATTAACTAGGTCCTGTGTTTGTGGACGGTTAGCCGCAGAATACAAACAGTTGTGATAGTCTGAGTTTAACTCACTCCAGGTATTAGCCGCGTTTTCTTGGCCTAATGCTTTGTCTAAGCGCGTTAGCAATAACGCTGCTTCGTCAAGCTGGTCGTCTGAAAGGTTAGGAATAGATAACCGAAGTAGTTCACCTTCAAGCATGGCGCGCAAATCAAACAATTCATCCACTTGCTCTAAGTTAAGTTCTGTCGCGGTTGCACCTTTATGAGGTTCAAATGCCACTAGGCCTTCAGCTTCCAATTGCAGCAATGCTTCACGAATTGGAATTCGACTAACATTTAACTCTTCTGCGAGTGCAGCTTGACGTAGCGGTTGACCCGCCTTGATTTCTCCACTCAAGATTTTTTCACGTAAACTTTCTACCACTAATTGTGTACGTGTTTTGTATTCGATACTCATACGGTTTCCCTAGTTTATTTTTTGCCTTGCTACGCTTATGTATTTATTATGCGATTTTACAATATACGAAGCTCATCATAGTAAACGTCGCGTATTCACGCTTGTAGCCTAAGGTTTCAATCCATTATAAATAAAGAATTTAGAATTCAAAGTATTTTGCATACAAAAAAGGCTATAACTTATTCGTTATAGCCTTTTTTAGCATTGGCGGTTGTGTATTTTACCCTTGTAACAATGAAGGTAATAACTCATTTGGCATATTTTGATAACAAATCGGGCGCTGGAAACGCTTGATTGCTTCACTGCCAACAGACGTTGTTCTTAAATCCGTTGATGCTGGGAATGGCCCACCATGATTCATCGATGCGCACACTTCAACGCCTGTTGGCATTTGGTTGTATATCAAACGCCCTACTTTATGCGCAACGCTTAGCGCAAGCGTTTTACTTTGCGATAAGTCTGTATCTAGCGCGTGAATACTTGCCGTCAGGTTACCTTTGATCAGCGTTGAAAACTGCAATACTTCATTAAAATCGCTGCACTTAACGATCAAAGCCGACGTTCCAAATACTTCTTCTTGCAGGCTTTCATTGGCGATAAAAGTAGATAGGTCGGTTTCAAATACAGAAGCCTGCACTTGATGTCCCTCTCCTGCTTCACTTTCGGCTAACAAAGTAACACCTGCTACTGCTTTGCGCGCTTCAACACTTTGTTTAAAGCCAGCAGCCATCTGCGGCGTTAACATAACGCCAGCAGGTTGCTTTTTAATTTCTTCTGCAACAACAGATGTAAATGCGTCATAGTTGTCATCGGCAACTAGTACCCAAATACCTGGGCTGGTACAAAATTGACCTTGCCCCATCATCATTGACGCCACTAAACCTTGTGCCAATTCGCTGCCTTCACTTGCAAGCTTATTCGGCATTAAAAACTGAGGGTTAACACTGCCTAGTTCACCATAAAACGGGATAGGCTCTTCGCGCTCCCAGATTTGGCGTTGAAGAATCATGCCGACACGCTCTGAGCCAGTAAAACCAACTGCTTTGATCAGCGGGTGCTTAACAATTTGAGAAGCAATTGCGTAGTTTTTACCTTGAATGAGTGAAAACACGCCAGCATCAATATCACATAACTGAGCCGCTGTTGTTATTGCTTTTGCGACAAGCTCAGAGGTACCTGGATGTGCGGCATGTGCTTTCATAACCACTGGGCAGCCAGCAGCTAGTGCAGACGCGGTATCGCCACCTGCAGTTGAAAAGGCCAATGGAAAATTACTCGCAGCAAAAACGCCAACAACTCCTAACGGCAAATAACCTAATCGCGTATCTGGTTTAGGTAGAGGTTCTCTTGCCGGATCAGCGTGATCGATTACCGCTTGGTATTCGCCGCTCTCTAATAAATCTGCGAACAAGCCTAATTGCCCAACGGTGCGTCCACGCTCGCCTTGGATTCGCATATGAGGCAAGCCCGTTTCAGTGCTTGCGATTTCAACAAGTTCATCGCCTAGTGCAAGAATCTGTTCGCCAATTGTTCTTAAAAAGCGCGCACGCATTGGTGCATCAAGTTGGCTATAGCTACAAAATGCTTCATGAGCACGAGTAATTGCCGTTTCAACTTCGCTACTTGTCGCATCAGCAAATGTTGTCGACATGGGTTCTCCAGTAAAGGCATTGAACGCGGTAAAGCCCTGTTCAATGTCGCCTGAGTACTGACCAGCAATTAAATTTTGACCGGTTAAAGACATTCTTTTTTCCTCTATTTTACGATAAACCCAAAGGCATAAGGGTCATCGTCATCGATAGTGATGCAATTTTTTGCAAATACATGAGCCCAGCCTTCAATACTCGGCTTAACAGCTTCTATGTCGCCATCTGCTGTATTTAGCGTCACGACTTGTTCAATTTTTCCGGTAAATTGACTACCTATATAACTTTCATGGACAAAGTCTTCACCAGGCAACAACTGGCCTTTGGCATATAGTTGTGCCATACGTGCGCTCGTTCCTGTGCCACAAGGCGAACGATCAATAGCTTTGTCGCCATAAAACACAGCGTTAGCCGCGTGCGAACCGTCAGACTGAGTTTTACCTGTCCAAAGGACATGCGATACGCCATTTACGGTAGGATCTTCAGGGTGGATACAAGAAACCGCCGCGCTCGCTGCTTCTCTTACAATTGGACTCCACTTCAAAATATCATTGGCTGTCCACTTGTCTATGCCAGGAAAGTGCTCTTGCGGCTCAACAATACAGTAGTAATTGCCGCCATAAGAAACATCCACGGTAAGGGTACCTAAACCGGGAATATCCAGGGTTACGTCGCGGTGTGCTAAGTAAGCAGGCACATTAAAAATCTTTACCCTTTCGACCTTGTCGCCTTTTAAGCGATACTCAACCTTAATTTGCCCCGCGGGTACATCAAGTATTAACTGTCCAGGTGTTTTAGGCGTGATCAAACCCGCTTCTAAGGCGGCGGTCACTGTGCCAATGGTGCCATGACCACACATAGGTAAACAGCCAGATGTTTCAATAAATAATATTGAGGCATCGGCATTTTCGCTGCATGGTGGATACAAGAAAGAGCCCGACATCATATCGTGCCCTCTTGGTTCGAACATCAAGCCACGACGAATCCAGTCATAGTTAGCCAAAAAGTCTTGGCGTTTTTCACTCATGGTAGCGCCCTTTAAATTTGGGTGACCACTGGTGACAAGCCTGACTGGATTACCGCATGTGTGTGCGTCGATACAAAAGAACGTGCCTTTTATCATTAATTACCTGCTTATTTTTGTTTAACTGTACTTTAGTAAAAGTGTTAATTTAGTGAATGTAAATTAACTGGTGCATGATATAAAGCACTACTTTGCTATACCTATTATCTTTCCTTGAAAAGAATACCCGGCCGCAACAGTGGCGACCAGGTATCAAGGGGATAGCCCATCTAAGTTAAACTCGCTTAATTCAATGCGAGGTGTTGCACATCCTAGACACCTTCGCTAATCAATCTATCTACCATCTATGTTGAAAGCGTGACCTTGATAATTAAATCATCGTCGTATTGTGCGTAACTACTGGACGCACACCTTGCCAATATACTTTCAAATGTTTGGCTTTCGTTTGTATATTATGTAAAACGCGCTAGCATTTTCATTTAACTTTTGGCATATTGTATACAATTTAACGATACACTCAAGTACAAATTTAGTTTTTGTCTAGAAAACCACTATGCAATTGAAAAACAACAACTTTAAAAACTACCTTTCAATAGGTACCATCGACGCGCATACCGAAGGTGAGCCATTGCGTATCATCACCTCAGGTTACCCCGACATTAAAGGTGACACGATTCTAGAAAAACGACAGTATCTACTGAGCCATTTAGATCACCTTAGACAATTGTTGATGTTTGAGCCAAGAGGACACGCCGATATGTACGGCGCGTTACTAACAGAGCCCTGCACAGAGCAAGCAGACTTCGGTATTTTGTTTATGCACAATGAAGGGTACAGCTCAATGTGTGGTCATGGCATTATCGCTGCTGTGTCAGTTGCAATAGAGTCAGGCAGTATTGCAATGCCAGCACCGCAGCAAGCCATAGGCATTGATTCACCAGCAGGTCTTATTCGCGCCTATGCAAGTGAAGATGAAACTGGCAAATTACAGGTAAGCTTTGATAACGTCCCGTCATTTGTAGAAGCACTAAACCAACAGGTAGAGGTTAATGAGCTCGGCACTGTTGAATACGACATCGCTTTTGGTGGCGCCTATTATGCGTATGTTGACGCCGATAAACTTGGGCTATCATGCGCTATGGACAATCAACAAGCACTAATTGATGCTGGGCGAGCGATAAAACATGCGGTTATGGCGCAATACCCACTGCAACATCCTGTAGAAGACGATTTAAGTTTTTTCTATGGCACTATTTTTTACTCATCAAAAACGACAAAGCATAGCGCGCATTCTCGCCATGTGTGTATTTTTGCCGATGGTGAGGTTGATCGCTCACCGACTGGCACGGGCGTTAGCGGCCGAGCAGCCTTGCTCGCCGTAAAAGAGCAATTACCAGAAAACCAAGCGGTAGAAATTGAAAGTATTGTCGATGGACGGATGACCGTTAACATACAACAAACAACAGACTTTCATGGTAAAAGCGCTGTTATCCCACGTGTCAGTGGGCGAGCATTTGTTACCGGTGTGCATACCTTTATGTTGGCACAAGATGATATTTTTCCACAGGGATTTATGTTGAGGTAATCATGGCAGACACCCCCCAATCTATTGCTGTTATTGGCGCAGGCATTATCGGTATTAACTGCGCAATAGCGCTGCAAGAAAAAGGATTTTACGTCACACTCATTGACAAAGATGGTGTTGGCGAAGGCTGCTCAAAAGGAAACGCTGGGCATTTTGCCACGGAACAAGTATTCCCGCTCGCCGATCCTGCTTTGTTGGTTCAGTTACCCAAAATGTTGGTTGACCCATTAGGCCCTATCGCAATTAAACCTTCATACTTCTTTAAGGTATTACCTTGGTTTTTACGTTTTTGCTGGCAAATGAAAAAGCCCAACCGACAAAAAAATACAAAAGCACTGCAAGCACTTAATGAAGGCGCTATTGCCGCTTATGATGCATTGCTTACGCGTGCAGATGCCAAACAATTTTTAACAGCCAATGGCTCACTCGTTGTATATGAAGACACGCCTTTTGATACGGTTGCCAAAGAAGCTAAGAAATATCAAGATGCGGGTATTGCAGTACAACACTTAACAAAAGAACAAACGTTAGCGCTAGAGCCAAACCTTGCCGATAGTATTACTCAGTCGCTATTTTTTACTGACGTAGGTCATACTATCAACCCTTATCAGCTGTCGTTGTCTTTGTTTCAGTATGCTAAATCACTTGGCGTGCACTTTGAGCAAGCGCAAGTCACTGCGCTAAAGGAACACCAAGAAAAAGTCGAACTGAGGACAACACAAGGAAACCGTTCCTTTGATAAAGTAGTCGTTAGTACAGGCATAGACAGTAAAAACGTATTGAATAAACTCGGCTATAAACTGCCACTTGAAGCCGAACGAGGGTACCATCTAGAACTGTTTCAAGAGGCAAAACTTAGCCGCCCGATCGCCTCTGGTGAGCGAAAATTCATTATGACGCCAATGAGCCAGGGCTTACGATTAGCAGGTACAGTAGAATTTGCGGGCCAACATGCGACAGCCA
Organism: Thalassotalea agarivorans; assembly: GCF_030295955.1. Lineage (NCBI taxonomy): Bacteria > Pseudomonadati > Pseudomonadota > Gammaproteobacteria > Alteromonadales > Colwelliaceae > Thalassotalea > Thalassotalea agarivorans. Next base: position 883,710 of record NZ_AP027363.1, on the reverse strand, counting down.
ATTGGCAACGCGCAACCATGTTGTATCAACACGCCAAAGCGGTGCTAAAAGAGACTCCCCTGCTACCCGCCAGTGTCGATGAAAGTGCGCTTTGGATGGGATGTCGCCCTTCCCTGCCAGATTCACTACCTGTTATCGGAAAAGCAACAAAACATAAGCAGCTTTACTTTGCTTTAGGTCACCAACATTTGGGACTGACTTTAGGGGCAATTACCGGCAAGCTTATCGGACAAATTGTTAGTGGCGAGCAGCCAGAGCTAGATATCCGCCCGTATTGTATTAGCCGCTTCAACTAATCATTGTGTTATAGAGCAATTCGCTTTGCTTGAGTTTATGCTCCTTTAGCTATTTGCCTCCAGGCAGTTGTTATGGAGCATGCACTGAATTTAACGTGAGATTGGTCTGAACGTATCAATTCAAGATACTAATCAAAATTTATAAAACAAGTAAATACCTGTCTTAACGTCATATTCATTTAACACCGTATTTTCACCGTAACCAAGCTCACCTTTTAAGATAAACCCTCCATGGTCATAGCCACTAAAATAATAATTAAAGCTCGTACCAAAACCATTTGCAGCGTTTCTTGTTAAAAATGTATTTGCGGCGCACACTGCAGTATCAACTAGAATGCCAGAATCCGACGCTTCGCAGGGTTTAGCGTCTGACCCCACCGTTCCATACAGAAGAGATGCAGAAAAATTGTCATGAAACTTTCTTTCCCAACCAATTGCGTACCCCTTGGTCATTCCCCATCGATATTGCGCGAATATATTTGAATTCTCATCGATAGAGTAGGATATTTCAGGCATAAATATAAATGTACTGCCTAGACCGTAAGCAAAGTGGTACTTGGCGTAAGTAGAAGCTGAACAAACAAAGTAGGCGAGAAAAAATATGGCTGTTTGTTTCATTTTTAATCCTTTAAAACGTTCCATTAACCCTATTTATAATTCAGATTAAGTGACAGGTCAAAACTCTAAAACATATAAGTCTTTACTTATCAACTACATAAAAGATAGATTAGACTAGTAAAAAATAGTTATAAAACATTCAAAAAATTGTGTTTACGTACTTTACGTAGTAAAAATGCATGAACATTGTTTAGCGAAAATGTACCTAGAATTGTACCTTGAATTGCAAACAAACTTAGCTCCGGTAGCTCAGCTGGATAGAGCGACCGCCTCCTAAGCGGTAGGTCACAGGTTCGACTCCTGTTCGGAGCGCCAGTATTTACAGTTTAATGATCTGCTGCTGCAACCATTGATGGGCACTACTACCACTAACGCGTTTATGGCTGACTAAATACAGCGTTAAAGGATCTTTTTGTGGTAAATCAAATTGATAAATAGGTCGCAGTGGTACATGTTTAGACTGCAATAAATTAGACGCAACAATGAGTGCATTTCTGCTAGCTACAGCGGTCAGTAGTGTGTTGAGCTGTTTACTGCGCGCAATAACTTTAGGCTGTTGTTTGGTTTGTGAAAACAATTGTTTCAACGGAAGGTTTTGGGTAACGCCTTGATTTCCAGTGACTAACATTTCAACAAAAGGCCAAGCTAAACAATCTGTTAAACTCACCTTTTCTTGCCCCGCCAAAGGGTGACTTTGATGAGCATAGATAAATGGCGCGATTGAGGTAATTGGCGTAGCCACAAAATCGTCGTCATCGGGCACATCGATATGTACAGCAAAATCGAGTTTGCCTTCCGCTAATTGCTTCCATGGCGCATTATCAATTGGAATTTCATTGATGCACATATGCGGCGCCTGTGAGGCGAGCTGCTCTATTAATGGCAACAAAATACTCTCACTTAACAGCGCAGGTACCGCAATGTTAAAGGCCGCTTCGCTCTGTTGTGGTTCAAACGCTTGTGCATGTAATACTTCTGCAATATTAGGTAGCAAGACGTTGAGCTTTTCAGCCAGTTGCTGCGCTTTGGGTGTTGGCGTTATGCCTTTGGCGTGGCGAACAAACAGTGGATCATCGAACAAATCTCGTAGCCTTTGTAGGGTTCTGCTCATTGCAGATTGTGACAAAAACAACCTGTCAGCCGCTCGACTAACATTTTCCTCCGCCAGCAAAACCTGAAGAGACACTAACAGATTTAAATCGACACGCGACAATTGTTGTTCAAGATCCATTACTCACCCATATGTACCAAAGTCATATCTTGTATGATTTTATATCAATATCATTAATATTATACAAGCGATACACTATCGCCGTTTTCAATCAAACAACAAATGTAGAGGTGTATTATGACACTAACCAAACAAATCATTGTTTTGCTTACCCTATGTTTGTCAGCTTGTTCCTCATACAACGCAAGTGTGGACAAACAAGTTGGTTATGATTTTAGCCAAGTGGACAGCTATCACATTGTGGCAGACAGTCATGACAAAAATCGTATGCTAAGTGATATCGACCGCAATCGAATTAATGCAGCCATCGACACGCAATCACAAGCGCAAGGGCTTGAAAAAGTCTCTCTTGAAAAGGCTGATATTATGATTGCTTACTTTTTGGTAACCAAAGACAAAATCGATGTTGATACCACCTATAGCGGTCATTATGGACGATACTATGGCCCTGGTTATGCCGGAGTATCAACTGTGCATACGCATGATTATGTTGAAGGGACTTTAGTTATCGATTTTATCGACAGTAAGACTAAACAGTCAGTAATGCGCAGTACCTTAAGTAAAAAACTTAAGCAGCTAGATTCGGCGCAAGAGCGCGAAGAAGAAATTAACAAAGTTATCGCAACCATGTTCGAGAAAATTAAATTTTCCGAATCACAACAAGCGTAATTAAAAAAGGAGCCTTGGGCTCCTTTTTTTTACATGGTCAGTGGTAGATGGCCAACTTTCACCAAAATAACAGTTTCCTCTTCCACAAAAGGATGATGCTGACTCATGTGCGGGCTTCTCATCCAAGACCCTGCAGGATAACTGCCGTGTTCATCTTTAAAGCAACCGGATAACACCAAGATCTCTTCACCACCAAAATGACGGTGTGGCTGAAATACTTCGCCCACTGGCCACTTTACTAATGCGGTATGTTCCGTTTCAAAGTCATGCAAAGGCATAACCTGCAAGTTACCTTGACCCGGTAACCACGGCGTATTGCGCGTATCAACTCTAACCGTTTGAGTATCATGAGGATTGAACTGATGAAGTTTCACAAACAAAGTACAGCCATGCTCACTAAAAGGTGCATGACCTGTGCCCGGCGGATTTCTAATATAAGTGCCTGCGCCATAGTCGCCAGTTTCATCGGAAAAGACGCCGTCTAGTACAAAAATTTCTTCTCCAAACGGATGCTCGTGGCGAGAAAAGCTAGCACCGGGCATGTAACGGACAATGGAAGTAGCATGTCCAGATTCTGCATGTTCACGTGCTAGGAGTTTTCGCTCAACGCCTGATGCAGGGCTAGATTGCCATTCAAGCAAGTTGCTATCAATGACAACCTGCTTGCTAAAGTCCATATTAAAGTCCGTTGATGTTGCCATATTAAGCCCTATTAAATTTAATTCGGTACATCAAACTATAAAGTACCGGCACTGCGATTAGCGTTAATACGGTTGCAAACGCTAAACCGCCCATAATAGTAATTGCCATTGACGAGAAAAATGCATCAGCCAGTAATGGTGCCATCCCCAGTATCGTGGTAACTGCCGCCAAAGAGACCGGTCGTAGCCTTGAAACGCTTGCCTCAACAATCGCTTTTTGCTTTTCTTTGCCTTCATCGATTTGTAGGTCAATTTCTTCAAGCAATACAATCGCATTTTTAATTAACATACCAAACAAACTGAGGAAACCAAGTAACGACATAAAACCAAATGGCATATCGGTACCAAGTAGCCCGGCCACAACCCCAACAACAGCCATAGGAACAACAGACCAAACAATCAGTGGCTGTCTAACACGGCCAAACAACACAACGGTACAAAGCAGCATGACAAGAAAGCCCGCAGGTAAACCCTTACCTAGCGCTTTTTGCGCATCAGAAGAGTTTTCATATTCGCCGCCCCACTCTAATTTGTAGCCGTCGGGTAAAGGAATACTTTCTATCTTTTCAAGTATCCGTGCACGCGCTTCAGTAGCTGTTTCAAAAACAGCAGGATCTGCCATCACAGAAATAGTTCTAACCCGATCTCTACGATGAATAATCACATCTTCGCTTTCTAGTGCAACGCCCGTAGTTAGCTGTCTAAAGGGAATATATTTACGCTGCTGCGAACTCCACACTTGGCTGTTTAGAATATTTTGCACAGGGTCACTAGAATTAACCGACATCTTGGCTACGATGGGATAAGTATAGTCACCATCACGCAATCGGCCGAGCGGCATCCCTGTGCTTGCAAACTGCACAGCATCAGTAAAATCTGTGCGAGATACGCCAGAGATACCGGCATTAAATTCATCAAAATGGGTATTAAGTACCAAACCTTTTTCGCGCCAATCATCGCGAATATCGATGATCAAACCATCCTCGCGATAGATTGTTTTGGCTTGTTCACCTAAATCTCTTAATACCTCGATATCTCGACCTGAAAAGCGTGCAACCAATTTAGCGCCGCCACCGGGGCCAAACTGCATTCGTTCCATATAAAAGTTTGCATCTTGATCAACCGGTTTTAACGCGGCCATAACCTTAGGCGCTAACGCATCAATTTGCTCAACATCAGCGGTACGGACAATAAACAGCGCATAACTTTCGTTTGGCAACTCGGGATTGTAGGTCAGGGTAAATCTATCAGCGCCACGACCAATAAAAGTTGAAATAGAATCCACTTGTTCAAATTCTGCTATCACCTTCTCAGCGGCTATAACGCGCTGCTCTGTTGATCGAATATCTCTATCTTGTGGCCCCCAATAATGAACAAAAAATAGCGGCGCATTAGACGGTGGGAAGAAGCCTTGTTTAACGTAAGCAAAACTCGCGTAGGCACCAATAGTAAGTGCTAACAACGCCAACATGGTAAGCCAACGATTTCTAAGGGCAAACAGCAAGCTTTTGGTATAACCGCTATACAAGAAACCTTTATGCACTTCGCCAGCGCCTTCACTGTCACCCACTTTATAAAAATAAGAACCAAATAGTGGTGTAACCGATACCGCTAGTATCCAACTGAGCATTAATGAAATTAATACAACCGCGAACAGTGAAAATAAGAACTCACCGGTTTGGTCATCTGACAAGCCAATTCCTGAGAAAGCCGCAATACCAATTACCGTGGCACCAAGCAATGGCCATTGTGTTCGTTTCACGATGAAACTAGCAGACTCCATCGCACTTCTGCCCTGTTGCATTCGCATCATCATGCCTTCTGCCACCACGATAGCGTTGTCAACCAGCATACCCATGGCGATAACCATGGCGCCTAGTGAAATACGCTGCAGCTGCAAATCGGATAGCCACATGATCAATATAGTGCCCAATACCGTGATAAGAAGTATGGAACCAACAACGATGCCAGAGCGCCACCCCATGAAAAGACACAGCGTAATGACCACAACCACAACTGACAAAAACAAGTTGTTAATAAAACCAGCAACCGACTCGTCAACAACCGCCGCCTGATCGTATATCGGCTCTAAGGTGATACCTGCAGGCAAAGATTGCAGTAACGCATCAACCTTGTCATTAACGCGTTTACCCACGGCAACAATGTTTACATCACTCACCGCTGCCACCGACAACGTAATCGCAGGATTACCTTGATAACGAATCAAATTACTTTGGATATCAACGGGCTCTATTTTTAGCTCTGCTAAATCTTTGACGCGCACCGATGCATTGCTGCCAGGCAAGACAATGGCAAGGTTGTTAATTTCTTCAAGTTGGCTCGAGGCGTCTTCAACCAAAAGGCGTATCTGTTTGTCTTCAACCTTGATTCGACCACCGTTAAATGGCCTTAAGTTGTCTTGCAATAATCGCACAACATCAGGAAAAGAAATGCCCAAGCCCGCGATGCGATATGGGTCCATATAAGCAACTAGCTGCTCTTCCAATACTCCGTTAACTTGCACTTTGGCTACGCCTTCGGTAGTCAGAAGCTCACGACGAATAATGCGCGAAATTTCACGCATCTGCCTTGGCGTAAAATCGGGTGCGGTTAGTGCGTAATAAAGACCAAACACTTCACCAAATTCGTCATACACGTAGGGCTGAGACGCCCCCGCTGGTAAGGTTGCGGTTGCATCGCGCAGTTTTTTACGCATTTCATCCCAAATTTGAGGAAGATCTTTACCGTCGTAGTGATGCTTGATTTCAACCGTAATTTCAGAGTAACCCGGCTTTGATTTAGAAATGAGTCGATAGACCTGCGACATTTGCTGCAAGGCAATTTCTAGCGGTTCGGTGACTTCTTTTTCCACCTTAGCAGCACTTGCGCCAGGGTGGTGAGTAATCACCTGCGCCAGTTTTATGGTAAAAGCAGGATCTTCTAAACGACCAATATTTTGTAAGCCAATCCATCCACCGATAAGGCAAATAATGACCATGAGCCAGATGTTAACTGGCGTTTTTATACTATAGCGAGCAAAATCCACGTGCTACTCCATTACATACGCTTTCGCAATAACACCTTCATACATTTTGCTGGCACCAGCCGACACCACACTGTCGCCGTCTTTTAGTGCACTTTGCACGAGTACAAAATTACCCGACATGTTCACCACGGTAACTGGGACTTTGACTAATGCTTCGTTGTCGCCGACAAATTGCCATACATAAAAACCCGCTTCTTGTGTACCGACAAGTGCTGAAAGTGGCACCACTTTGCCCAGCGTGTTAGATAAATTAGAGATATGTACTTTAACCATAGCGCGTGCACCTGGCGTTAGTGTTGTATCTTTTGGCGGGTCCATAGCAAATACCGCTTGGTAAGTTTGCGTATAAGGCTCAAGTTGTGTGGAGTGTTCAACATACTCAACAGCATATTGCTTGTCAGGCGAGCTAATTATCGTTGCTGTAGCAGCGCTTATTTTACCGTCTCTGTTGGCGGTAAAGAGTCGTTCAGGCACATTTATCTTAAAATAAATTTTTGATACATCTTGCAGCTTGGCAACAATTTGTCCGGCCTGCACAAAGTTTTTATTGTCTACCATACGCTGCGCTATTTGGGCGTCAAAGGGTGCGTAAAGTTTTGTATAAGCGAGATCTTGTTTAGATTGCTTTAAATCAATTTCAGCAAGCTCTCGCTCTGTTGTTGAATTGTCGAGTTGCGCACGTGATGCAAGGCCTTTATCGAATAGACTTTCGATACGCTTTAAATCTCTTTTAGCTTTGGTCAGTCGTGTTGTTGCTTGTTCTACACGACGTAAATACGGCGCGTCATCAATAGCAGCAAGTAATTGCCCCTGCTTAACAGTCGTGCCTTCCGGCAAATTGACTTGCTTTAATCGGCCAGTGACTTCAAATGATAAGTCGATGGTATTGACCGCTGAAACAACTGCTGGAAAATTAAAATCAGACTCATCGGCATAAACGCCAACTTCAGCCGTCTGCACAACCACCGCTTTGGTTGTTTGTTGTACTTGCGAGACTTCCTCTTTACAACCGGCAAGCACAATTAACGGCGCTAAAATTAAGAAAACGCGAAACATGTTAAATCCCATAAAAAAACGCTAACAAAATAAGCTAATCCAACAGCGAACACAGATTAACGACATCACGACTAGGGTAACTGAACAGTTTTGAGCAATAACAAGCCTAACGTTGCGAGCATTTACTTATTACTGATTTTGTTCGTACTACTTCTATTATAGTTACAAATAGTCACGGCAAAGGTTAACACATTTACTAAAAGTGTAAAGGTGTTATTGATTTTAATTTTCGATTCACTTATTCTCACAGGAAATCATCCACTAATAGTTAATCGCATTGCAAAACAGCGCAGAAAAAATACTATCCGCAAGCCAAGACGTGTTCTTTCAACATGGTTATACGCATAGCAACATTGCTTTGATCAGCCGTAATATCGGTGTTTCTCGCGTCACCATTCATAAGCAGTTTGGCTCTAAAGAACAGCTTTTTAAGGCCGTAGTGACACGCTATATGGACAACCGTATTGCGCAAGCAAAACAGTTTAGAAAACCATGCGATGACTTTTGGTTAACACTAGAGCAGCTGCTGCTTACGTGGTGCCAACCTGCCTTTGAAGAGATCCCCAATGACATCATTCGTTCGGATCTATTGCACGCTGGTACAACGCTTTGCCAAGATGTGGTGGAAAAAAAGCAAGCGGCATTAAGGGATGTTATTGCTTACCTCATTGAACAAGGCATTGCTAAGCAACAAGTTAATCTATCACGGGCAAATTTATCGGTAGAAGCATTCGCTGTGTCGATAGAAAGTTTGTTTTCTGGATTAGTGTTTATTTCGAAAGGTGGCGAAACCGCCATTCCGGTGAGTTATTTTTTCAATATCCTAAAAGCGGCTGTTTCAAACTAGCCATCAAATGTTAAAAATTAGTTAATATGAAATAAAAAAAGCCTCTAAATCAGAGGCTTTTTTTACGTAAACTTTGTTTTTTAGGGGTGCGTTAGCAATTAACCCGCAATCGATGGATTACTTAAAATTGCTGAAACCGCCAAAATCACAACAGCGAATACCACTGTAGTAAATTTGATGCCTTTCTTAGATGATTTGTGCATGTGTTTTCCCGCTTAATTTGGTTTGTAATTTTTGTTCTTGTACCAATAAGGTTAACCAAAGTTACCGCAATTAAATTTGCTTTTCAAGTACTCAGTATAGCTTATTTACTGGGGTATGCATGAATAAATTTCATTTTTGTTGCCTTTGGCCTGAATCTATCTCTAAGTGCCGAAATACATATATTATGAAAAAGTTCGTAGATACAGATACTTGCTCAATCATATTTGATTCTTGTCTTTAATAAATCAATCTTGTTATAGCGCAGTAAATACCATATGATAACGCTAACATTTTGTGTCAAACCAAGTAAATTCAATTTGCTATACATATTGATAACAATTGTTATAAAACATAACCCAATAACATTTGATTTATAGAACGAAAAAGAGTCACAATAACGACCCTTTGAGAACAATGAAAAATAACTGGAGCAATTATGCCAACGCGTAAACAACTGGCCAATGCTATCCGCGTACTAAGTATGGACGCAGTTCAAAAAGCAAAATCTGGTCACCCTGGTGCCCCAATGGGGATGGCTGACATCGCAGAAGTACTATGGCGCGACTTCCTCAAACATAACCCACAAGACCCAGCATGGGCAGACAGAGATAGATTTGTTCTATCAAACGGTCACGGTTCAATGCTCATTTATTCATTGTTGCATCTAACAGGTTACGACCTGCCTATTGAAGAGTTGGCTAATTTCCGTCAACTACATTCTAAAACTCCTGGTCACCCAGAATACGGTTATACGCCGGGTGTAGAAACAACTACAGGTCCGCTGGGCGCAGGTATTTCTAACGCCGTAGGTATGGCGATTGCTGAAAAAACACTTGCTGCACAGTTTAATCGCGACAACCACAATATCGTAGACCATTACACATACTGCTTCTTAGGCGACGGTTGTTTAATGGAAGGTATTTCACATGAAGCGTGTTCATTAGCAGGTACATTGAAGCTTGGTAAACTGATTGCGTTTTGGGATGACAACGGTATTTCTATCGATGGTGAAGTTGAAGGTTGGTTTACCGAAGACGTACCAGGTCGCTTTGCCTCTTATGGTTGGCATGTTATCGCCGGCGTTGATGGTCACGATCCAGAGGCCATTGCTGCAGCAATTAAAGAAGCTCAGTCTATTACTGACAAGCCAACGATGATTTGTTGTAAAACCATCATTGGTTTTGGTTCTCCAAACAAATCGGGTTCTCACGACTGTCATGGTGCGCCGTTAGGTGAAGAAGAAATCGCAGCAGCTCGTGAATTCTTAGGCTGGCAAGAAGGTCCTTTTGATATTCCTGCTGACATATACAGTGAATGGGATCAAAAAGCCAAAGGTGAAGCAAGTCAATCATCTTGGTCTGAAAAATTTGCTGCTTACCAAGCAGCGCATCCTGAACTAGCGGCTGAATTCTCACGCCGTGTTATTGAAGGTAAATTACCAGCTGATTTTGAAAAACTAGCGAATGACTATATTGCTCAGTGCCAAGAGAAAGGCGAAAACATCGCATCTCGTAAGGCTTCTCAAAATGCGATAGAAGCTTTTGCGCCACATCTACCAGAATTGCTTGGTGGTAGTGCCGACTTAGCGGGTTCAAACTTAACCTTATGGTCTGGTTCAAGAGGTATTCAAGACGAAGCTGACGGCAACTATATTTTCTATGGTGTACGTGAGTTTGGTATGAGTGGTGTAATGAACGGTATTTCGCTACATGGTGGTTTTATCAACTACGGTGCAACCTTCTTAATGTTTATGGAATACGCCCGTAATGCTGTGCGCATGTCAGCGCTAATGGGTATTCAAAACATCTTTGTGTATACGCACGATTCAATTGGTCAAGGTGAAGATGGACCAACCCATCAACCGATTGAGCAATTAACAAACTTAAGAACAACGCCAAACTTAACAACATGGCGTCCGGCAGATGCGACAGAATCTGCTGTTGCATGGAAGTTATCGATTGAAAATCAAAAAGCGCCTTCAGCGCTAGTATTCTCTCGTCAGGGCTTACCGGCGATGTCACGTGATGCTAAGCAAGTTAGCGATATCGCTCGCGGTGGTTATGTACTTAAAGATAGCGTTGGTCAACCTGACACTATCTTAATTGCGACCGGCTCTGAAGTATCTCTTGCTATGGCAGCGGCTGAAAAGCTTGGCGACAATGTTCGCGTGGTTTCAATGCCATCAACTAACGTGTTCGATGCGCAAGATGCAGCATACAAAGAGTCAGTATTACCTGCGGCGGTAACACGACGCGTAGCCATTGAAGCGGCACATACTGATTTTTGGTACAAGTATGTTGGTTTTGCAGGCAAAGTCGTAGGCATGACGACCTTTGGTGAATCGGCACCAGGTGGCGTGTTACTTGAACACTTTGGTTTTACAGTGGACAACGTTGTTGACACCGTAGCTAGCCTTTAATCTATACACCGCCCTTAGCGAAAACGTTAAGGGCGTGTTATCCTACCCGCCCTTTTACACTAATCGTTTGAGAACATGGCAATAAAAATTGCAATCAACGGGTTTGGTCGCATTGGTCGTAACATCGCACGCGCACTTTTTGAAAGTGACCGCAGTGATGAATTTGAGCTAGTTGCGATTAATGAAGTAGCTGACGCAAGCGGTATTGCGCATCTACTCAAGTACGACTCGACTCACGGAAAGTTTTCAAAAGCCGTCTTTTGTCAAGATGACGACTTATTTATAGACGACCATAGAATCACCCTACTACACCATCAAGATATTAACGATATTGATTGGGCAGCGCTGAATATCGATATTGTGTTGGAATGCACAGGTGTTATAAATACTGCCGAACAAGCCAAAGCGCATATACAACAAGGTGCGAAAAAGGTGCTATTTAGTCAGCCGGCAGATGCACAGGTTGATAAAACCATTATCTATGGTGTTAACCATCAGCTGTTAACAGCGAATGATAAAATTGTGTCAAATGGTAGTTGCACAACTAACTGTATCGTACCGGTTATCAAAGCCATAGATGAAAAATTTGGCGTAGAAAGTGGCACTATAACCACAATTCATTCGTCGATGCATGACCAACAGGTGATTGACGCATACACTAGCGATCTGCGCTTAACCAGAGCAGCGAGTCAGTCAATTATTCCCGTTGATACCAAACTGGCCGCAGGCATTGAACGAATCTTACCGAAATTTGCTGGCCGTTTTGAAGCAATAGCGGTACGTGTACCCACCATCAATGTTACTGCGATGGATTTAAGTGTCACGGTGAATTCAGACGTCACCGTCAATGATATCAACGAAGCGATTCAAGCCGCTCAATTAAATGGTCTTCATGGCATCTTAGCCTATACTGAAGAGCCGCTTGTATCCGTAGATTTTAACCACGACCCTCATTCTGCCATTGTTGATGGTAGTCAAACGCGTGTTAGCCACAAGCGACTCGTAAAGTTGCTAGTTTGGTGCGACAACGAATGGGGATTTGCCAATAGAATGTTAGATACCACTCGCGCCATGTATGTCGCGAAGTAAAAATGGAGAATAAAATGTCTGTCATCAAAATGACTGATTTAGCATTAGCTGAAAAACGTGTTTTGATCCGTGAAGATCTTAACGTACCGATTCAAGATGGCGCAATTACGTCAGATGCACGATTAAAAGCTGCTTTACCTACTATTACCCAAGCCTTAGAAGCGGGTGCAAAAGTGATGGTAATGTCGCATTTAGGTCGCCCAACTGAGGGCGAGTATGACGCACAATATTCTTTGCAACCTGTGGTTGACTATCTAGCCGCGGCATTAAACTATCCAGTTCGCCTTGTTACTGATTATTTAGACGGCGTTGAAGTTAATAGTGGTGAACTCGTTATTTTTGAAAATGTTCGTTTTAACAAAGGCGAAAAGAAAAATGACGAAGCGTTAGCTAAACAGCTTGCAGCACTTTGTGATGTGTTTGTTATGGACGCATTTGGTACAGCCCATAGAGCACAAGCGTCAACATACGGCGTTGCACAATTTGCTCCTGTTGCATGTGCTGGCCCATTGTTGTCAGGTGAACTCGACGCACTTGGCAAAGCCCTAGACAATCCTGCTCGTCCTTTAGTGGCTATTGTAGGTGGTTCAAAAGTTTCAACTAAACTAACGGTGCTAGATTCATTAGCTAAAGTCGTTGACCAGCTTGTGGTCGGTGGTGGTATTTCAAATACCTTTGTTGCTTCTGCGGGCAATGAAGTGGGTAACTCGTTATATGAAAAGGACCTCATTGCTGAAGCGCAACGCTTAAGGAACGAAACGGAAGTTGTGTTTGCTGAAGATGTTACCGTAACGCAAGAACCGTTTGACCAATGGAATCATCAAAGTAGCGCACAAGTTAAAGCACTCTCAGAAGTTACTAGCGACGACGACATTATCGACTATGGCCCACAAACGTCAGCCAAAGTTGCAGAAATCATCGCTAATGCAGGCACAATTGTTTGGAATGGCCCAGTTGGCGTATTCGAAATGGACGCATTTGCAAAAGGTACAGAAGTGATTTCACATGCAATCGCTAACAGCAACGCGTTTTCTATAGCGGGTGGCGGCGATACACTTGCAGCAGTAGACAAGTACAACATTGCTGATAAGGTCTCTTATATTTCAACAGGTGGTGGTGCTTTCCTAGAGTTTCTTGAAGGTAAAAAGCTACCAGCGGTTGCGATTCTCGAGCAACGTGCAGCTGAGTAAAGTCGACAAAGTGTCTACTTTATAAAGATTATAAAAAGCGGCCGAGGCCGCTTTTTTTGAATCTGCTCTAAATTTTCATAAAAACCACGTTAAAAACTTACACGATAAACCAACAAATTCAGCCAAATTCCGCTTATTTGTTGTAACTTTACTACAAGCCTTATAAATCAACCAATTAAGCAATAAAAATAGTGCAAAATAGCCAATAAAAACTAACATTTAGTTTTTCATGCTGTTATGATCGCGCCGTAAAATTTCTGAAAACTTTCAATACCACTTTCAAAAAGTAGAGGAGCATCTCAATGGCGTTAGTATCAATGCGTCAAATGTTGGATCATGCAGCAGAAAATGACTACGGCATTCCAGCATTCAATGTAAACAATCTCGAACAAGTACGTGCAATTATGACTGCCGCTTCTGACACCGACAGTCCTGTTATTTTGCAAGCATCTGCTGGTGCGAGAAAATACGCAGGTGCACCTTTTTTAAGGCATTTAATATTGGCTGCGGTAGAAGAGTTTCCTCATTTACCGATTGCTATGCATCAAGACCACGGTACCTCACCTGCGGTATGCCAACGCTCTATTCAACTAGGCTTTTCATCTGTGATGATGGATGGTTCATTGATGGAAGATGGTAAAACACCATCGAGCTACGAGTACAACGTTGATGTAACTAGACGCACGGTAGAAATGGCTCATGCTTGTGGTGTTTCAGTTGAAGGTGAACTTGGCTGTTTAGGTTCTTTAGAAACAGGCGAAGCGGGTGAAGAAGATGGTATCGGCGCTGACGTTATTTTAACGCATGACCAAATGCTAACAGATCCTGAAGAAGCAGCAGATTTTGTTAAAAAAACACAAGTAGATGCTTTAGCCATTGCCTGTGGTACATCGCACGGCGCATACAAATTTACTCGCCCACCAACAGGCGATATTTTAGCGATTGATCGCATTAAAGAAATTAACAGAAGAATTCCTAACACGCATTTAGTTATGCATGGTTCATCGTCAGTACCACAAGACTGGTTAGCGGTGATCAATGAATTTGGTGGTGCAATTCCTGAAACTTACGGTGTACCGGTAGAACAAATTCAAGAAGGCATTAAAAATGGTGTTCGTAAAGTAAACATCGATACTGATTTACGCCTTGCTTCAACAGGTGCTATCCGTCGCTTTATGGCGGAAAATCAAGCGGAGTTCGACCCTCGTAAATACTTGTCGAAGACAGTCGATGCAATGGCAGATATTTGCCGAGCGCGATACGAAGCCTTTAACGCGGCTGGTCAAGCAAGCAAAATCAAACCAATTTCGTTAGAAAATATGTATCAAAAATACCTAACTGGTGAACTTGACGCACTCATCAAGTAAACGGCAGTTATGATAGAAAAGGAGCCAATGGCTCCTTTTTTTTATCACCGGTTACAATTACTTAACAATTTTTTAATTTCTCCGTTATAATCGCTTTTATCGTTCTCAGCAAAAAAGGCAACATTATGGAAGCGGTTTTAAATTGGTTGAAAAACAATCAAGAACTTCTGATCAACTATGCGATTCATTTTGTCATCGCAATCGTTATCTTTGTGGTAGGTAAATTTGTCGCCAAAATAATTACCAAGGCGGTTGAAAAAGTCATGTCACACCGCAGCGTTGATGCCGCGGTAACAAGCTTTGTCTCAAGTATTATCTACGGCGTTTTAGTGACAGTAGCACTGATTGCCGCTATCTCTCACTTAGGCTTTAACACCTCGTCACTCGTTGCCATTATTGGTGCTGCCGGTTTAGCTGTTGGTTTAGCACTCCAAGGTTCTCTATCAAATTTTGCCTCTGGCGTTTTGATTATTTTATTCAAACCGTTCAAAAGTGGAGACTTTGTTGAAGTCGCTGGCGTAAGTGGCATTGTTGAAGAAATTTTGGTGTTCTCAACCAAGTGCAGAACGCCTGACAACAAAACCGTTATTATTCCTAATGGCGCCATTACCAGTGGCACTATTACCAACTATTCAACCAAGCCAATTCGTCGTATCGACCTTGTGATTGGTGTTGGTTATGACGCAGATCTAAAGAAAACAAAAGAAGTGTTAATGGACGTTGCATCCAAGCACCCTCTTGTATTACCGAATGAAGAGATTATGATAGCAGTATCAGAACTTGCAGACAGCTCAGTTAACTTTGTAGTGCGCCCTTGGGTTAAGTCAGATGACTATTGGCCAGTAAGGTTTGAACTACTAGAAAACATTAAAATAGCATTAGACGAAAACGACATAGAAATACCATTTCCACAATTGTCAGTACATATGAACAAAGAGGATTAGAATGAAGCTAAAGGCAGTATTATTAGCGTTGATAACGGCGTCTTCAGCCGCAGCGTTCGCTGAAGATGCACCACCACCACCACCAGAAGAAGAAAAACCAGCATTTACAGGTAACGTACAACTTGGTTTCTTATATAAATCAGGTAACACACATAGTGCCGATTTACTTTCAGGTGTTGATATTAAGTATGACAAGGATCGTTGGTTAAGCGTGCTTGACGTGGATCTTCTGATTAAGCGAAGCACTATTCCAGACAAAGATACTGGCGTAGAAAGTTTCACTACAAGTGATCAGAAATTTACCATTAACTCTCAAACTAACTACACACTAAATTCTGAAAAGAAAAACTATGTGTATGGTAACGTTTGGTATGAACAAGATAGATTCAACGGTTTCGAACATCAATCTTCGGCTTCTATTTGTTGGGGTCGTCATTGGTATGAAACCGAGAACTCGTCACTATATGCAGATATTGGACCGGGTTACAAAATAGATGAAGTAAAAGCGGTAGTAGACGACAACGGCGTTGTTGTTGAAGAAGCCTATACTGCTGAGAACTTTATTGTTCAAACGCAAGCAACCTACATTAGAAAGCTAAGCGACTATGTAGAGTTTCAACAAGTCGTCAATGCCAAAATCGCGGTTAAAAAAGGCGAGAACAGCATTTTCAAAGCACAAACTGACATTGTGAGTACCTTGGTATCAAGCTTACAACTGAAGTTTAGTTTGGTGTTTGACTACAATACTGAAGTTGCCGATGGCATAGAAAACTTAGACTCACAAACACAAGTGTCTTTGTTATATAACTTCTAGATTTGAATTTAATTGCGTGATGCAATTATTCAAACAACTACCAAGAAAAAAGCCGCTAATTAGCGGCTTTTTGTTTGGCTTGTAAATACCTTTTAACCAAATTGATTCATAGTATTGTCTTTACCGCCAGCTTTTAGTGCAGCATCACCAGCAAAGTATTCTTTGTGATCATCACCCATGTCAGAACCTGCCATGTTTTGATGCTTAACACAGGCAATGCCTTGGCGAATCTCTTTACGTTGAACACCTTGAACGTAACCTAACATGCCTTGGTCACCAAAGTACTCTTTCGCTAAGTTGTCTGTCGACAATGCCGCTGTGTGGTATGTTGGCAGAGTAATCAAGTGATGGAAGATACCCGCTTCACGTGCAGCGTCAGCTTGGAATGTTCTGATCTTCTCGTCAGCGCGAGCCGATAATTCAGAATCATCATATTTAGCATCCATTAAGTTTTCACGCTCGTAACTTGATACGTCTTCACCTGCTTCTACCATTGCATCGTATGCTTGTTGGCGGAAGTTTAATGTCCAGTTGAATGATGGTGAGTTGTTGTACACTAACTTAGCATTTGGCACTACTTTGCGAATTTCATTTACCATCGCACCTATCTGACCGATATGCGGTTTTTCAGTTTCAATCCATAGTAAGTCTGCGCCGTGTTGAAGAGAAGTAATACAATCAAGTACACAACGTGCTTCACCCGTACCTTTCTTAAACTGGAACAAGTTACTTGCTAGACGTTTTGGACGAAGTAACTTGCCTTCGCGGTTGATAATAACGTCGCCGTTTGTAAGTTGATCAGCAGAAATTTCTTCACAATCTAGGAACGCATTGTATTGGTCACCTAAATCGCCAGGCTCGTTAGTTACAGCAATTTGCTTAGTTAAGCCAGCACCCAAAGAATCCGTGCGCGCTACGATAACGCCGTCATCAACACCTAGCTCTAGAAACGCATAGCGAACAGCGTTTATTTTCGCCAAGAAATCAGCATGCGGCACAGTAACTTTACCGTCTTGGTGACCACATTGTTTTTCATCAGATACTTGGTTTTCAAGTTGAATACAACATGCACCTGCTTCAATCATTTTCTTCGCTAACAAGTAAGTTGCTTCTGCATTACCAAAACCAGCATCGATATCAGCAATGATAGGCACAATGTGTGTTTGATAGTTGTCGATTTCGTTTTGAATCGCCTTTGCTTTAACTTCATCACCTTGCTCACGTGCGTCGTCTAACTGACGGAAAAGACCACCTAATTCACGAGCATCTGCTTGACGCAAGAAAGTGTAAAGCTCTTCGATAAGTGCCGGTACCGATGTTTTTTCATGCATAGACTGATCAGGAAGCGGACCAAACTCACTGCGAAGTGCTGCAATCATCCAACCTGAAAGATATAAGTATTTGCCTTTGGTCTCATTAAAATGTTTCTTGATAGAGATCATTTTTTGTTGACCAATGAATCCATGCCAGCAACCTAGCGATTGTGTGTAGTTTGCGGGATCTTTGTCGTAAGCTTCCATGTCATTACGCATGATAGCTGCATTGTACTTGGCTATTTCTAAACCTGTTTGGAAACGGTTTTGCAAACGCATTCTAGCTACGTTTTCTGGGTTAATTGTTGACCATGTGTCGCCATTAGCACTAATTGTGTTGGCTGCTTGTGAAATTGTATCTGTGTAGTTAGACATAGCGTCCCTCTCTCATTTTTTAAGCTTTGTCATGCTGAAACATGAATGAAAACTTTCATACTCGACGCCAAACAGTCTAAAAAAGTTATTTGCATTTACTAAATTTATATTTATTATTACGACCATTCACAGCCAAAATACATAAATTAGAAAAATGAATATATCCAAAATAGATTTGAATCTTTTGATTTACTTAGACGTGCTTTTAAGAGAAAAGAATGTGACCCGTGCCGCTAGCCAATTAAATATTACTCAGCCTGCTATGAGTAATGGCCTTAAGCGTCTTCGTACATTGTTCAATGACCCCATTTTAGTGCGCACATCAGACGGTATGGCGCCAACTGAACGTGCTCGTTCATTAGCGCCGGTAATTCGCAAAATCTTATTGGAACTTGAGGAAGCGCTTCAGGGCGAAGAAGAATTCAATCAGGCGACTAGCCAACGTGTCTTTCGCGTAATGGCAAGTGACTATGCGGCTTCTACGCTGATACCGCCCCTGCTTAGAAGGGTCAATCAGATAGCGCCAAACGTAACTATCGATTTGATGACGCCAAGTGACGTTACTTTCCACGACGTTGAAGCAGGCAAAATAGATATGGCAATTAACCGTTTTGACGAACTGCCGCAGTCTTTTCACCAAAAAACAATCTGGCGTGATGACTTTGCCTGTTTACTTAGCGCCGACAACCCAGTTGTTGCCAAATTCAACCTTAACTCTTATCTAGAAAGCAAACATGTGTGGGTGTCTAAAACTGGCTTTGGTGTTGGTGTAGGTATGGATCCTAAAGATATTCAAAAGCTAGGTTGGGTAGATGAAGCTCTGGCAAAGCTGGGTAAAAAGCGTGACATAAAAGTCTTTACACGTAACTACCCTATCGCGATGCAACTTGCTTATGAAGACGGCCTTATCGCTACTTTGCCGTCAAAGGCGGCGCAGCTGCATGCGCACGACAACAGCTATACCATTATCAAACCGCCGTTTGATATACCTGAGATAGAACTGAAAATGATTTGGAGTCCTTTGCTGCATCACGACGCAAGCCACGTTTGGTTTAGAAAATTAATCATGGAAGCGGCAACAGAAAGCGATTAGTAATGAAAGATGGACTTTACACACTGACCGTGGTGCTGGCTTGTTTACTGCTGGGATATGGCATTCATCATATCCTCGGTGGTTTGCCACCTAGCCTATATGGCATGCTCGCTTTCACGCTTGGTTTGCAGCTTCAATTTGTTAATTCTCAACGCGTTGAAAAAACGGTCGCGTGGGCGATTTCACATATGGGGTTATGCTTTGTGCCAGCAAGTGTCGGCATAATGAATCACTTTGATTTGTTTCAAAATCACGGCGTTGCTATCGTCACTATTGTTGTAGCTACCAGCTTTTTGCTGCTCAATGTGGTGGCAATAGGGTTTCACTTTTTACAAAAGAGAAGCGCGCGAGATGAGTAGTATAATGCCCTATGTGTTAGCGATATTGCTGACGCTTTCTGTATATCAGCTGATGGTAAATGTTCAGCGAAAAATCGGTACACCCTTGGTTAACCCGCTGCTGTTCTCTCTGGCCATTATCATTCCTATTTTGCTCGCAACCAACGTGAGTTTTGAACAGTACTTCAAGGCTGCCTGGCCCATTCATGCGCTATTAGAGCCTGCCATTGTTGTACTTGGCTTCCCTTTGTATCAACATCTTAAAACCATTCGTTACCAATGGCAGTCAATTACCGCCATTTTGGCGCTTGGGGTAGTCGTTGCTTTGGTATCAAGCTTTGTCATCACCATGCTTGTAATCAATCAATTACCGCTAGCGGTGTCGTTATCGCTTAAATCAATTACCACACCCGTTGCACTTGTGCTTACTGAAGACTTTGGCGGCATTCCGTCAATTACCGCGTTTACTATCATTATTGCCGGTTTGGTTGGTGCCCTAGCCGGTATCCCTTGGTTAAATTACATTGGAATTAAAGACGCCAAAACGCAAGGCCTTGCCATTGGCGCGGCCAGTCATGTATTGGGCACAGCAACGATCAGCCAAAATAGCTATGAACATGGGGCCTATGGGTCGTTGTCTCTGATTATTTCGGCCAGTATTACCGCGATATTGAGTCCGTTTATCGTGCCATTTATGATAACAACCCTCACTTAAATTCACAGAATTTATACCAACAATAATAATTAAAAATAGCATGAATAAATATCATGCTATTTTCATTTTTGGCTGTAATAAACGCCTGTATTTAAAGGGGTAAGGCAAATATAGGCTATTACACAGGTTCGCTTAGTCAAAAGCAAATGGGTTTATCAGGCGGTTTAGGTCATTGCATCCGACTCAAAATAAGCCTACATTGCCGAAAAACCTAGCCAAGCAAAAAAGTTTTCAGTTTAGCTTTCATCACAAGGAAAAAAGGTATGTCTCAATACAAACGCTTCGATGCCATACAAGTATCAACCTCCTTACACGATTTTATCGTTGAAGAAGTATTACCAGGATTATCATTAGATACTGCCGACTTCTGGCAAGGCGTTAGCGATATCGTTAGTGACCTTCAACCGATAAACGCTCAATTACTTGCAAAGCGCGAACAACTGCAAGCGCAAATCGATCAATGGCACGTGCAGCATCAAGGCAACTTTGATTTTTCAACTTACAAAGCGTTTCTTAAAGAGATCGGCTACCTAGCCCCTGTACCTGATGATTTTGCGATCACCACCGACAGTGTTGATGCGGAAATCGCTACCATGGCTGGCCCTCAACTTGTTGTGCCAATTATGAACGCAAGATTTGCCCTTAACGCTGTTAATGCGCGTTGGGGCAGCTTATACGATGCTTTATATGGTACAGATGTGATCAGTGAAGAAAACGGTGCAGAAAAAGGCAAAGTATATAACCCAGTGCGTGGTGATAAAGTGATTCAGTATGCAAAAGCATTTTTAGATGAAACACTGCCATTAGCCACTGGACAACACAAAGATGCAAGCGCATATCGTATTGAACAAGATACATTGGTTGCATCAGTAAATGGCGAAGACGTGCGCCTTGCTCAGCCAGACGCATTAGTAGGTTTTACAGGCGATAAACACGCGCCAACAAGCATTATGCTTGTTCACAATGGCTTGCATGTGGAAATGCGTTTTGACGCCGACAGTCCAATTGCAAAGTTGGATCAAGCAGGTATGAGCGACATTCATTTAGAAGCCGCGCTAACCACCATTATGGACTGCGAAGATTCCGTTGCTGCGGTTGATGCAGAAGACAAAGTTGTAGCATACAAAAACTGGTTAGGACTAATTCAAGGTAACTTAACAGAAAGCATTAGCAAAAATGGTAAAACCTTTACCCGTAATATGCATGCTGATAGAACCATCTCTGGCTTAAACGGAGAAGAGGTGACGTTAAAAGGTCGCAGCCTAATGTTTATTCGCAACGTAGGGCATTTGATGCAAAACAATGCGATATTGCTAAGCGATGGCAGTGAAGTATATGAAGGTATTATCGATGCCATTATGACATCGCTGATCAGCACACATGACCTTAATAACCAAGGCGCAATCAACAACAGTAAAACGAACGGTATTTATATTGTTAAGCCAAAAATGCATGGCCCTGAAGAAGTCGCCTTTGCAAATACCCTGTTTGACCGTGTTGAGCAGCTATTAAAGCTACCTGCTAACACAATTAAAATGGGCATAATGGATGAAGAGCGTCGCACTAGTGTTAACTTAAAGGCATGTATTGCCGCCGCTAAAACACGCGTAGTATTTATCAATACAGGCTTTTTAGACCGTACTGGAGATGAAATTCATACCTCTATGCTTGCAGGCCCTATGGAGCGTAAAGCAGATATCAAAAACACCACCTGGATCGGCGCCTATGAAGACAACAATGTAGATGTAGGTTTAGCTTGTGGCTTAAGTGGTAAAGCACAAATTGGTAAAGGTATGTGGCCTATTCCCGATCAAATGGCAAACATGATAGCCACCAAAATTGGTCACGTTAAATCAGGTGCAAATACCGCTTGGGTGCCATCGCCAACAGCAGCCGTATTACATGCACTACATTATCATCAAGAAAATGTGTTTAGCTTGCAGCAAAGTATTGCCGAGCGCAGCAGCGCCGATGTTGATGACATTTTACAGATTCCTTTGGCCGCTAATCCAACATGGAGCCAACAAGAAATTGAGCAAGAGCTAGATAACAATGCTCAAGGAATCTTAGGCTACGTAGTGCGATGGATAGACCAAGGTATTGGCTGTTCGAAAGTGCCAGATATAAACAATGTTGGCTTAATGGAAGATAGAGCAACGTTAAGAATATCGAGCCAACATATTTGTAATTGGCTGGCACACAACGTATGCAGCGAACAACAAGTGCTGGCGAGTATGAAGAAAATGGCAAAAGTGGTTGATCAGCAAAATGCTAACGACCCACTGTATCGCGCGATGGCAGATGACTTTGACAACAATATCGCGTTTAAAGCGGCTTGCGATTTAGTATTTAAGGGTAAAGAGCAACCCAGTGGTTACACCGAACCTCTGCTGCATCACTACCGCTTAGCGCTTAAAACAAGCTTAGCCACAGCATAATGAAAAGCCCTGCAGATGCAGGGCTTTTTCTTTTAATCGCACTTTTCAAGCAATTTATCTTAAAGCATTGGTATTTATTTATTTCCTTACTTATAGTACATTTTGTAAACAGTTTGTTAATGTTTGGGCAGTATAAACGTAAAGCCAATACTAAAAAGGAAAGGCAACAATTAGGAAGATCGCATGAAAGTTAAAATGATAATGACCCGCTTTACCATAGCGCTAGTTGCATGCTTTAGTTGTTTGTCGCTTGCAAATAGTCCCAATAATCAAGGCCAAGGCTTTGATTTAAACACGCATCGTTATATGGCGATGTATGAAATGCATTTAATTGCTAAGCCACAGTTAAAGCAGCTAAACAGCTTTGCTAATTTGCTTGCTGTGTCTGAAATCCAGCGTTTCACTCCGTTGCCAGTGACGCCAGAGAAAGAAGAGCGCTCGATGAGTTTTTACGAACAAGCAGCGCTATTTAATGACAAGCTTCAGCAGTTTTTGGCAAGCTTTTCATCAAACTCTGTACTCGACCAAAAGGAAATGTTTGCGAAACCCGCTGTCGCAAAACCTAAGGTGAAAAAACAGAGTGAATGCAAGAAAGCAAATTATATGAGTTAATAAAAAAGGGCTGAAAAGCCCTTTTTTATTTCTTGATACCTTCTACGTGCAGCTCTAATTCTATCTGAGCTGACGCTGGCCCTAAATCCATCATATTGTAGTCTGCCATAGCAATTTGAGTGGTACCTTCAAAACCAACACGATAGCCGCCCCAAGGGTCTTGTCCTTCGCCAATTTTGTTGGCATCAATAACAACTTCTTTAGTAATACCTTTTAAAGTAAAGTCGCCGGTAATTTTAAGCTTACCATTACCTAAGTCCTCTACTTTTTTACTAACAAAACTTGCGCTGTCAAAGCTTGAGACATCAAGGAAGTCTTTACCTTTAAGGTGCTTGTCGCGTTCAGCGTGGTTTGAGTCAACACTGGCTGGGTCAATATTCACGTTGATTTTCGACGCCGCAACATTGTTAGCATCGTAGTTGAAATCTCCAGAAAAGGTATTGAATCGTCCTGTTAACCAAGAGTAACCTAAATGCTTTACTTTAAAGTTAATACTGGCATGAGCGCCTTTGTCATCAATAGTGTAATCTGCTGCAAACGCTAATGGTGTCATTGCTGTAAATAGTGCAGCGGCTAATAGTTTTCTTGTCATAATTTTTCCTTATTTGTTAAATGTGATCATTCGAGTCAGAGTGTTGTCTTTGTTAATAAAGTGATGTTTCAAGGCCGCCAAGGCGTGCAATGTGGCTAAGCCAATCAAGCCATAGGCAATATATTTGTGAATGTCTCCGGCAATAACTTCTTGGTTATCAAACAGCTTTCCTGAGGCTGGAATGCTAAACCAATTGAATACCTCAATTGCTCTGCCATCTGCAGTCGAAATTAAATAGCCACTGACAAAAAGCCCAATAAGCAATGCATAAAGCGTAAAATGTGCGAGATGTGCCGCGCGATTTTCTATCTTACTACCCAAGGCTTTTGGCGTGACTTGCAACCATTTAAAGATGACACGTATTACAGTTGCCGCACACAACAAAATACCTATGCTTTTATGCCAATGGGGAGCAGTTTTATACCAACTAGAGTAGTAATCTAGCTCAATCATCCATAGGCCCAGTGCAAATAATGCAATAACAGTGAATGCACTTAGCCAATGAAGCAGCATGCTGATCAGGCCGTAGCCATTGTTGGAGTTTTTAAGCATGTTGTCGTCCGTAGTTAATCTATATGGGCGTTAGTATGCTTAGTTTTAAAATTGGGATAAACAGGTATATTGAACACACTTTGTTTCATAAATAGAACAATAAAGATATTACCCACCGCTATAGCTTGCAGCGCAAACAAATCTGCTATGCTTGAAAGAAAAAAGGATAAACCTATGCAAGTATCTGTTTCACAAACAATAGCGGCGCCAGCAGAGACTATTTGGCAAGCCATTACCAACATTGATAACTGCGATCAAATGATTACCGCCATAAAATCAATTGAGGTACTTGAACGTCCTGAAGAGGGTGTTGTTGGCTTAAAGTGGCAGGAAACACGTGAAATGTTTGGTAAAGATGCAACCGAGACGATGTGGATTACAGAAGCGAAGGCGCCTAGTTATTATCACACGAGAGCCGAAAGTCACGGCAGCGTCTATATATCGACCATGGCAATTGAAGAGCAAGATGGTAGCTGTGAACTCAGTATGTCGTTTAAGGGAGAGCCGCAAACATTTGGCGCAAAAATACTGATGTTTTTGATGGGCGCTATGGTAAAAAAATCGATGATTAAAGCGATCGAACAAGACTTAATCGATATTAAAACATTTGTAGAGGCGTCTAAATAGACGCCTTATTTACATCTAATCTTTACGCAGCTAACTTACTTCGCACATGTTTTAGCAAGCTTAATATAGTGGCGCGCGAAATCTTCGCCCATGCTGATGTAACCCGGGCTCAAATAATGCCAAGGATCTTTTTCCTCGTATGGGTATGTAGAGGTTTCTTCCATATAGGCCGCACAAATGTCTTTACTAACAAATTGCTTTTGCGCCTGATGCACAATATCAATAAACGGCATAATATCTTCTTCACCTAACTGCGAATCGGTAATTTTCGCAATAACCACAGTTACGCTATCATCTCGCAGTGCCGCTCTCAGTAAGTTCATTAAACGTGTTAGGTTGTATTCATATGCTTTTGCAGACGCCTCACTTTGATGTGCGTCCGCTTCTCCTTGCATCCACATAATACCCGCAGGTACCAAAGTGTCTTTTTCTCCATCGCCATCGATATCTTGTGCGGCAAACGCATTGGCAAATGTAGTGAGTGCAAAGTCATATTGATTTTGGCCATTACCTTCTCTGAAATCAGGTGACCAGTTGCCGTAGCCTGTTTTTAAATGCAAGCCGGTACCACCCACTGCATACTTGATAATAGCGATATGTTTGTCTGGAAATTGCTTAGTTAAGGCGTAAGCGAAACTTAATTCTGCGCCAAAACGTTTGCTGTAATAATTCTTAACTCCGTCTGATGCAAAGCCGCCACCATGGCCAGCCTTAAGTGGTGCCCAAATGCCTTTGCCGCCGTTGGGTTTATTATCAAACACGCCATTACCATGAAACATCATGACATTAGGTATCGATTTAAGATGTTCTGGTAATACAGCTACGTCACCATAACCGTCCATAGGAGGGCGTGTTGAACCTTAATGTGCGATTTTGCAGCGAATTGTTTGAGGTTTATACGAGGCGGCGACTATGACGATTAGTCTTCTAAACAAATAGGTGGCAACAATGGAGAAACATCAAACAAACGCTGCCCGTTGGGTTCGGCCTATAAACTCCCTGCTCTGCAATATCAATCATCAACATAGTTGACTATGTAAAATGCTAGCTATTTTGATCAGACAGCCTATAGATTGAACAAACTTCACACATTAAAGTTCAATACGCCCTTCATTGCCCACCTAGATAAAACCTTAGGTATTCTTTTGCTTGCAGCGATTGCCCAAAACTCAAGACAACCAAGCAACACATTATTATTTTTTTCATTTGCACATTCCTATGTTGTTAGCCTTACCATAAGGCATAAATAGCGCTATGACTAGAGCATGTCTCAGTTTGTTGAACCTTATCGCTTTGTTCAGGCACAAATTAGAATCTATGCCTATACTAAGAATACTCATTAACATCTTGTACAAGAGGCGATAATGGCTTGTTCTAATACTTCTACTCACCCAGACCATACTCATGGCCCTAATTGTGGTCATACGGCTATTAAACATGGCGATCATGTTGATTACTTGCATGACGGGCACCTGCACCATCCACATGAAGATCACTATGATGAACATTCGTTGGATGTGAGCAAAGATAACCCTGATGAATGCAATGAAAAATTCAATTGCGGAGAACATGTACATGGGCCAGGATGTGGTCATGAGGCGGTGCCACATGGCGATCATATAGACTATATCGTTAATGGTCGGCTACATCACGTGCACAATGGCCATTGTGATGACCATGGACCTGTTGAAATCGTCAGATAAATAAAGGCACTTAGGTGCCTTTTTTAATGGCTACGTGTAGGTGCTAACGTTGCAGTAATTGGAAAATGGTCTGAAGGATATTGCCCATTTTTATTTGTTTGCACTATGTTTGCGTTTATTAAAGTAAAACTGCCACTAAACAAAAGCCAGTCGATGCGTTTTGACTGCGCTTTACCCGTAAAGCCATGGTAAGTGCCAACATTGTTTAGTTGATCACTTGCATGAGCGTCGGAAAGTGATAACTGGGTAATTAGCGTATCGTATGGGGCAGAGTTAGGTGGCGAGTTGAAATCGCCTAACACAATAACATGGGCATTGTTTTTCAGCGCCTTTATTCGATTAACTATCAGCGCAGAGCTTTGTTTACGTGCAATTTCGCCAATGTGATCGTAATGCGCATTGACAACAAACAAGGGTGAAGTGTCTTTAAAACGTTTGTCTTTAAGTAGTACCCAACTCACCATGCGAGGATACGCCGCATCCCAGCCTTTGCTACCGGCAAGCAGTGGCTGTTCACTCAACCAAAAATGGCCTTTTTGTAGCAACTCAAATCGTTGTTTAAGATACAAAATCGGCACTTGCTCACCTTGCTGTAATCCATCATCTCGGCCTGCGCCATGATAACCGTAATTAGACAAAGCTCGTTTCACATCGTGTGCCTGATGCAAACGCACTTCTTGTAGGCCTACAATATCTGGCGCAAAGTTATTAATGGTTTCAAAGGCAAGTAACTTACGATAAGGCCAGGCATTGTTTTTATCTCGCTCGCTGTCGTAACGAATATTAAACGACATAACTTTAACGGCTTGTGGCGCATAGGCTTCACGTTTCTCGAACGCGATAGCAAACACACTGGTGCATAGTAAAAGTATGCTAAACGTTAACGTTATCAATTTATTCATCAAATCCTTGTTCCATTTATTGCGCGCTGATATCTGCAATTCGACTCAATAGAATTTGCGCTAAGTTCCAGTGGTAGCCGCTAAAGTCGGTGGTATTGGTAAACATCACTATCACCGTATCGTCTTCTGGATAATACTGAGCAAAACTTTGATAGCCTGGTATTAACCCTGAATGCTCTGTTGGATATAACGAGGTATAAAGTGCTTGTTCGTTTGGCGCAAATGCGTCGCCATTGTTTAATGCACGAACGAAGCGACCTACATCTTCTGCAGTTGCTACCATAGAGCCGTAATGGACAAACTTCATATCTTCTTCTATGCCAACATAATAGCCACTCATCAGTAAATCCATATCGATGTCGTCAATCGATTCATAGGTTTGTGTCAGTCCAAGTGGTGATAAAATAGCTTGCTGAAAATATTCAAACTTTTCCATAAAACTGATTCGTTTAATTAGCTCTGATAACAGCAAGTAATTGGTATTTGAATATTCATAGTCATCGTTGGGTGAGAAGTTGGCAGGCTTATCAAAAACCAGCTCAATCGCTTGTTCAAAGCTGTCGACAGGATTATTCCAATAGTCTGGCGTATTAGTAAAACTAAACAAGCCACTGCGATGCTTCACTAGCATTTCAATGGTAATTTCCTGAGCGTTGGCAATGCGAGGTGCAAGCTCGGGAAAATGATAGGCAACACTATCATCAAGTGATAGCTTTCCGCTATTTGCCAGCTTAGTTACCGCCAACGCATGGTAAAGCTTACCTATGCTAGCAATCTTAAACAGCGCGTCTGGACGCGCTGGAAGCTTGGCGTCTTTATCGTGCCAGCCAGCTGCAAAATATTGAGGCGATTGATCGGCTTTGTCGATATAGACGATCATGCCATCAAAACCATGCGACAATCCTTGTTCAAGCTGCGCTTGCATTGTGTTTGGCAGTGGCAAAATCCACGCCCACACTAATATCCAAGGCACAAAAAACAAGGAAACAATAGTGCTAATAAATAAGATCAATCGCAGATAGAATCGTTTGGTTTTATTCATAAGTCCTTTTGACTATAAGCTCGCAGTAATAACAGCCTACCCTATTGTCATAAAAAAAGCGCCAATCTATTGGCGCTTAGTTGTAAGTAATAATGACAAACTGACTAGAACTGATAGGTAACTGCACTTTCTAGTAACTTAGCTGTATCAATTTGATCGGTCGCACACTTCATTACATTGGCATGGGTGTAGACATATATACGATCCTGATAACCTCGCCCTGCTCGCTCGCCCGCGTTTTTCATAACAAAAGTGACGTATTCATTTTTACCTAAAGCGCGTAAGCCGTTGCCATATAAACACAAGGTGTCAGTTAGGTTTTTCGCTAGCTCATCATTTTGTTTTTGACGGCGTTGCTCTTGCTCTTGACGCGCCTTTTTCTGTTTAGCCGACAAGTCTTTTGATTTACGCTCTACAATAATAATGCGTTCTTTTAGTGCTTTTTTCTGCTTTTCTAGCTGTTCTTTTGCTTTATCGAGCTCTTTCTTTTCATCTTTTTCAGCCATGCGTTGTCTAAACTCGATATCGCGTACTTCGCGTTCTACATCACGTAAATCTCTGGCTATATCACGCTGCTGTTCGTGAAGCTCGTATACGATTTCTCTGTCGTTTTCTAACGCTTCAATTGCCATCGCTCGCGCTTCTTCTTGCGCTTCAATAATCTCGATACGCACATCTTCATCTACACCTGGTGCCACTGGTGCAACGGGAGGTACCGGCGTAATAATTTCCATATTGTGGCTGAATATACGATAACTGTTGGCGTTAATCGTAAACACCGCCCCTTGCCCTTTTAAGTACATTGCATCAATCGATGAACCATGACCAAAACCCTTATTGTCACCATTAATTGACGACTTGATGATATTGGTCATGACTTGCAGTTGTTTTTGCACTGCTGCCATTTCTTTACTCGCGTCTTGTGAAAGCGCACTAAATGACGTGATAGCTGCCGATGTTAATACAATTGATTTCAGTAACTTCATAACCTTATTCCTCTACCGTTGCGTCACTTTCTTCTGGCATTGTATTCATGCCTGATTCTTGATAATTGGTTTGCTTGTATTGCAAAGCACGTTCAATTTGGTTGATACGTCTGTTTTGCGACAACTGTGTTGCCTCATTTTGCTGATTCAAATAGTCAAAAAACTCTGTCATATCTTCTTTTCGCTCTTGGCGTGATGTCGTTAAGATATAGTTAGCAAGTGCCATATTTTGATCATTAGTTTCTTTGTTCAAATCTTTGGTAAATGTTGCCAAATAAAGCTGTTGCTCCGCGGCAAATTCTCGCATTCGACTATCTAGCAAAGCATTAAGCTGATTTTGATCCACCTCGGCTTGTTGTGGGCCAAAAGTGAGTAACATGCCTTTATCGTTAAACTGCAGTTGCACATTAAACAGCACCAAAAATACCGCCGCGATTGAACAAGTGAGCGAGAGCAAAGGCAAGCCGCCCCATTGCCACCAGGCGCGTTTGTCTGCGTCAAAGGTAGCTTCTCGATTCCACTGCGGGACCGATTGCTCAGGATACATATCAGCTTGTTGCGCTATGTATTCTGCGGTCTGCATACGCTGTTGCCACATAGGATCTTCGGTTAAATCAGGCTCTATTTCGCCTGCATTTTTACCTTCCATCCAGTCTAAAAATGCTTTTTCTTTGTCGTGTTGTTTATGTTGATCAGACATATTCAACCTCCAATAAACCTTTTAACTTATCTAATGCCGTATACAATCGAGATTTTGCTGTATTCACTGAGATCCCCAGTTGGTAAGCAATATCATCGAACGTACAATGCTGGAAAAACTTTAACTCTACGACCACCTTTTGATTAAACGGCAGTTGTTGCATTGCTACATGCAATTCTTTCGCTTGTTGCCCTAATTGCGCCGCATGTTCTGGGCAAGCATGGTGTTCTTCTGCTTCTTGCTCGGGCGCTTCATCAAGCGATTGTGTTGGGCGCTTCTTACGATAAAACTCTATGCATCGGTAATGGGCGATTTTGAACAACCAACTTTTAAACGCACTGTCGCCACGAAAATTCGCTAAATTACGAAACACGGCAATAAACACATCTTGCATTAAATCCATTGCATCTTGCTCGTTACTCACCATACGAAGCGTATAGTTGTATATCGCCTTCTCGTAGCGCTTAACCAGGGCTAACCAAGCAGATTTATTCTGTTTCAATGCCTGTTTTACTAGAGTTTCGTCGCTGCGTTCAAACACTTGATTTCCATTATTTTTGCTGCGTTATATAGATAGTCGTGTTGGATGTTCAAAAAGTTGTAAATTTTTTCATTATTTTTCGAGAAGATTAGACACTATCTCGCCAATTTGGCTAAACGCCTGTCGTCTTAGGCTTGTAGAGCGCCATAACATACCGATTTCACGATACCTATCCCCTTTAAATGGCTCGATAGCAATATCCGCCAATTGGCCTACACCTTTTTTAACCGCCATTTCTGGCAAGAAAGTAAAACCGTGATGAAACGCGGTCATTTGCACGAGCGTCGATATACTGGCGGCGGAGAATGGGTGAATACGCGTTTTATCTTCAACGTTACAAGCCGACAAGGCATGCTCTGTCATACAGTGCTCGTCTGATAACAAAAAGACACTACCTTCAGGAAGTTGTTCATAATCTTGGCTAGGTTTAAATCGCTCTATTAAGTGCTTATCACCCGCCATATAAAAATGGTCTTTACCTAGCACCTTGGTTTGAAAACTGCCGGTCTCAACTGGCAGGGCTAAAATCGCGGTATCGATATCGCCATTAGCCAGCTTAAGCAATAAATTTTCTGTAGTATCTTCATCTAGATATAAAGAGAGATCAGGTAGCTTTTGTTGGCTTTCAAATACCAAGTCAGTGAGCAAATAAGGTGCAATTGTGGGAATACAGCCAATGCGAATACTGCCTTTACAAGGGTCGCCTTGTTGCTCGGCAAAATCCATCATTTCGGTTGCGTTAACAATGAGCTGCCTAGCCATCTCAACGACACGCTCACCCTGAGGGGTAAAGATAAACGATTTGTGATCGCGCTCAATAAGCTGGCAGCCCATTTGCTCTTCAAGCTTGACAATCGCACTACTTAACGTTGATTGACTAACAAAGCTTGCTTGCGCCGCTTTGTTAAAGTGTTGGTATTTATGCAGCGCCACTAAGTACTGCAAATGGCGAAGATTCGGTAAGTTCATAAGCACCTTTTAATCTATATTTACTATTAACTGAATAATTTAGATTAGTTATACAGATTAAACAAGTGTTTGTTTTTTGTTGGAGAACAAACTACATGGAAAATTCTTAAACAACTATGTCTAGCGTGACATCGGCAACGTTATCAACTATATCAATAAGGTAGACAACGTTTTATTCACTCAAATAGGAGTTTCACCATTGAAAACAAGTACCTTGTTCATTACCCTTTTTGTCGTCAGTTTATTGATTGTGTCATGCGAAAAACCAACACCTAAACAAGCTGCTGAAAAGCCCGAAAAAACACAAGGCATTTATGTCGATGAGTCCAACTTTACCCTTGCCGAAACTGATCGCTATTTTGCCGATCACAGCAAAGACTATGCAGTGAATACCTTTAGACACTCCAGAACTATGTCTAGCAAAGACAATCAATTTGTTGTGCGAGAAAATCAAGATGTGATGTACAGCCATGCCGTGGTCGATATTTCGCAAGGCGCAACGCTATCGAACCCTAGTTGGGATGTCTATTCTGTTATTCAAGTGATTGATGAAAACCAATATACCATTGACGTAATTTACCCAGGTGAGGAGCGCACTTTCACCACAGAAGACGTTTCTACAGGTAACCACCTTTTTCTCAATACGCGAACAGGCGTGCGCTCGCTTGATGAAGCAGGTTTTGTAGAAGCGCATCAACACCAAGACAATATCAGAATAGCTGCAAATTCGGCAAACCCTTATGTAGCGAAAGGTTTCGATAAAGCATCGTTAGACGAAACAAGGACTCGACTAAAAGCTCGCATGTCGGAAGCAATCTATCCAGAATACTATTTTGGCAATAAGGATGAAGTAGAAGCGACACAGTTTCTTATCGCCTCGGCTGTGGGCATTTTTGGCTTGCCAATAAAGGATGCGGCATACCTAAATACCATCCAGCCAACCGGTCAAGCCAAACAAGGCGCACCATCTAAAATCACCTTGACGGTGCCGCCACTGCAATTTGATAAAGGCGGCTTTTTCTCTGTGACCACTTATGGCAGCAAAGGTTGGATTGTAACCGATAATTTTGCGTTAAATAATCGACAAGCGCAGCCAAATGACGATGGCAGTTATACCTTTTATTTCAACACGCCTGGACAAGCCAATAACATCGACGTTGAGCCTGACTGGGCGATATTAATTCGCTTGTACGCACCAAATAGTACAGAAGATATTATGGCGTATATGAAAGATGCCGAGAAAAATATACGAATAGAACTTGTGGAATAGCTAAAACAGCTAGCAGTCATCTGTTTCAACAATGATTTGATATTCAGTGCTGCTAGCATTGTTTGTGCCTCCAGGCTCTATGTAACGTACGTAACATTTAGCGCCTGTAGCAGAGCCATCATCATTCCTTAATCCAAAGCCAACGCGAACATGGCTACTTGAGCTATTTTGTGACGTTTGGCAATTACTATTACCACTGCCAAAACAAACATCAAAATCTCCTTGCTCAAAGTCCTTATTTCCCAGATTCATTAAGTCTAATATACCTAAACCAAATTCAGCTTCTGCTTCTGGGTAGCCGTATTTCAGCTCTAAGTAACCTAGGTTTGTTTCGATCGAGGGAAAACCGTCTCTATTAGGATCCATATCATTGGGGCAATTGTCCTTTCGGCATGTTCCGTACCATGAATAACCGCTTCTGAATATGCTAGCGTTGCTACACTTTCCATGGCCGCTTTTACACCTTCTAGATCGGCTATTTTTGCGTCAGTTTGTATATTGACAAATTTAGGTAATACTGTGACCGCTAAAATCCCTAAAATGACGATTACTGCAACAAGTTCTATTAAGGTAAAGCCTTTGTTTTTCATAGGTAAACTCTTTACAAAACGTTTATATTCACTGTAGCTTGTTTTTTAACCTGCAATTAAAACAATAATCTAACTTTTTACAAACGTAAATAAAATTAAATTCTGCTGCTGTATTTTGGCGACTCGATTACGGATATTTGCCTGCTAGCCGCCCATCAATAGCGACAGTATGTTAGCTTGTTGTCGCTTTGCAGTTTGAACATTTAGGCGTTGCATTTCAGTCAATATCAACTTCATTGATACCGCATTTTCTAATGCAGGGGAAGACAATAAAGCATTTTGGTCAAACGGAAATTGACTTTCCGGCATATGCTTAATCCAGCCAGTCATCGCAATAGAACTTTTCCAGCGGTACAAATCTTGCCAGCCTTCCGCCATTGTATCTTGGTGACTAGAGATAGACTCTACCAACATTTGGTTGTTTCTGATTGCCGTTTTCCACTCCAATAAGGCATCTTTCAACACTAGATCATTGAGTAAATCAATGTCGCCAGAGTCAACAAATTGATCGAATACTATTGTGCGAGGAGTATAGCTAGGGTTCCAAAAATAAACAGCGATGTAGTTATAGATTTTGTTGTCTTCTGCTATCTCTGGCTCGGGTCCCATTAGTGATAAGAAGGCGGATAACTCGCCCGTAACAGTAGTTAAATCTTTGATGGCTTGCTCTACCGCTAGTTGGTTTTGTTCAAATTCGGCTGTCAATTTTATGCGCCACGCTTGTACTTTCTGCTGATCATTCTTGTCTTGATTCCAATTAGCGATTTGTAACGCAAATAAAATACCAAAAACAATCAGTACAATTTCACCCAACGCATAAACCAAATAAGTACTTAACTTTTTCTTTAACAAGTAAAAACGTCGCTGTTTTGAAAATACACGCATTAATTACACGCCTTGTTTGTTCATAGTCTAGAGTGTATACATTGGTGTTAAATAGCGCCAATTTGGTAGACGTTTAATCGCTTATTTAATGCAGAAAAAAAACAAAAAAAGCCCCTAACGCTAGGGGCTTTTTTACAGATTAGACAATTAAGCGTTAAGGCAATAATTGCTCGTGGTCTGCACCTTCTTTTTCAACCACTTCAGGGATAAGGTCTTCTTTAGAAATACCTAGACCAAGGGCAACAGAACTTGCCACGTAGATTGAAGAGTATGTACCAACAAATACACCAAACAATAGCGCAGTTGCAAAGCCGTGGATAAGCTCACCACCTAAGGTGAACAAGGCCGCAAGTACAAGCAAAGTTGTAATTGAGGTAATGATGGTACGGCTAAACGTTTGCGTTAAAGAAATATTGATGATTTCTTCTGGGTCTGCAATACGCTCTTTTCTGAAGTTCTCACGAATACGGTCTGATACAACAATGGTATCATTCAATGAATAACCGATAACCGCCAATATTGCTGCAAGTACGGTAAGGTCAAATTCCAAGCCAAGTAGCGAGAACAAACCTAACGTCAATACAACATCGTGGAAAAGTGCGGCAACAGAGCCTAGGGCGAAACGCCATTCAAAACGAAACGCAACATAAACCAAGATACAGATAAGCGCTGTTAAAACAGCAAGGCCACCTTGTTCGGTGAGCTCGTCACCAACACTTGCACCAACAAATTCAATACGGCGCA
Organism: Thalassotalea agarivorans; assembly: GCF_030295955.1. NCBI lineage: Bacteria > Pseudomonadati > Pseudomonadota > Gammaproteobacteria > Alteromonadales > Colwelliaceae > Thalassotalea > Thalassotalea agarivorans. The sequence continues at coordinate 848,232 of NZ_AP027363.1, read as the reverse complement.
TTTCGATTGCTTGGCCCGTACCTGTTTGAAGTGCAGTAACAATGTCGTTACCTAAGGTTTCTGCTTTTTCATCACGTTGACCTAAACGAATAACCACATCTTTTGAGCTACCGTATAACTTAACAACCGCATCTGGATAGCCGTTATCCGTCATGACTTGACGAATTTGAGCCAGGTCAGCTGATTGTTCAAAGCCAACTTCTACCAACACACCGCCGGTAAAGTCGAGACCAAAATTAAGCTTGTTGGTTGCCAACGAGGCTATAGCGGCTAGCATTAACACCAATGAGAATATCATTGCGCCTTTACGAAAGCGCATGAAACTAACGGTACTGTCTAGTTTTAATATTTGAAACATGAGCTTTCCTTAAACCGATAACTTGTCTAGCTTCTTACCGCCCCAAGCGCCGTTAACAACAACACGGGTTAGTAAAATAGCAGTAAACATCGACGTAATAATACCGATAGATAATGTTACGGCGAAACCTTTGATTGGACCCGTACCTACCGCAAACAAGATTAGTGCTGCGATTAGCGTGGTAATGTTGGCATCCAAAATGGTTGAGAACGCAGAGTCGTAACCTTGATGAATAGACTGTTGCACCGATTTACCAGCACGAATCTCTTCACGTATACGCTCAAATATCAGCACGTTTGCATCAACCGCCATACCTACGGTCAAAACGATACCAGCCATACCCGGCAAGGTAAGTGTTGCGCCCGGAATCATCGACATAATACCGATAATTAATACCAGGTTTGCACCTAGCGCTAAGTTAGCAACTAAACCAAAGGCACGATAGTAAATCGCCATAAACAAGAACACTAAACCAAAGCCAACCAAGATAGCTTGGAAACCTGATTTAACGTTTTCAGCACCTAGCGATGGACCTACGGTGCGTTCTTCAACAATTTGAATAGGCGCGATTAAGGCACCAGCACGTAGCAACAACGCAAGGTTATGTGCTTCAGCCGGTGAATCCAAACCTGTAATTCTAAACGACTTGTTTAAACGCGATTGAATCGTTGCAATCGAAATAATTTCTTCATGCTTTTCGAAGATGGTATTGCCTTCAGCATCTTTGCGATCTGTTGGCTTGTATTCGATAAATACTGTCGCCATTGGCTTACCAATGTTCGATTTAGTGGCGTTAGACATGCGCGTACCACCAGCAGAATCTAGCGAAATGTTAACTTGTGGACGGCTGTTTTCGTCAAAGCCTGAACCTGCATCTACAATGTGGTCACCAGTTAGCATGATACGTTTTTTAATTAAACTTGGACGACCATTGGCATCTTCAAGTAATTGTGAGCCTGGCGGTACACGGCCATTTAATGCCGCTGACAAATCGCCATTTTGATCAACCAAGCGAAATTCGATTGTTGCTGTCGCATTCAAAATTTCTTTTGCTTGAGCACTGTCTTGAACACCAGGTAATTCGATTACGATGTTCTTTTGACCTTGGCGCTGAACAAGTGGTTCTGCAACACCTAATTCGTTAACACGGTTACGAATAATGGTAATGTTTTGCTCTAATGCGTATTCACGAATTTCTTTTAATTTTTGGTCAGTGAAGCTAACTTTTAAAGTCAGGTTGTCTTCATTGGCGCGGTAAACAAAATCATTATTACGACGGCTTAAATAGTTTTCTGCTTTATCAATGTCTTCAACATTTCTAAATTGAATTTCAATATCATCACCAGCAGCTTTAACTGTGCGGTAACGAATCTTTTCGCTACGTAGCTCTGTGCGTATGTCACCTATCATGCCTTCTTGCGCTTTTTTCACCGCTTCTTTCATGTTGACTTCCATGGTGAAACTTAAACCACCACTTAGGTCAAGACCAAGCTTCATTGGACTACCGCCCAAGGCTTCTAGCCATTCAGGTGTCGCAGGCGTAAGATTTAAAGCAACAGAAAATTGCTTACCTAAGTTACCATCTAGCACGTCTCGCGCTTTTAACTGATTTTCAGTATTGGTAAAACGTACAAGTACTTGCCCGTTGTCTAATTCGATATTACTAAAAGCAATGTCTGCAGATTCTAAGTCTGCCTTAACAGTGTCTAGTGTTTGTGTCGTCGCTTGAGCACCTCTAAGCCCTGAAATTTGTACGGCAGGATCTTCTCCGTACAAGTTAGGCGAGGCGTATAACAAACCAATGGCGACAACGAAAACCACCACTAGCGTTTTCCATAATGGATTTTTGTTTAACACAAGTTCATCCTAGCTAATCATTGTTGTGAAGTTTCCCCTAAACAAAAATGCCCGCTAATTTGCGGGCATATTCGATTAAAGAGACTTCATTGTACCTTTCGGTAAAACAGCAGACACAGCCGCTTTTTGTACAGCAACTTCTGTACCTTCAGCAATGGCAATTACCATAAAGTCTTTGTCTTCAGACACTTTAGTAATTTTGCCAATAAGGCCGCCTTGCGTAAGCACTTCGTCGCCTTTTGATAAGGCTGTCATCAAGTTTTTGTGCTCTTTAACACGCTTTGCTTGTGGGCGATAGATCATGAAATAAAACACTAAACCAAATACAGCTAACATGATTAACATGTCAAAGCCTGCACCTTGTGGTGCTGGTTGTGCTGCCGCATGGGCTGTCGAAATAAATAAACTCATAATATCCTCTTGTTTTAATTATTTAATCTGTTGTTTCACTACCTGCTAGTGGTGGCACTTCCTTACCACGACGAGCATAAAAATCTGCAACAAAGTCGTCTAATTTACCTTGCTCAATTGCGTCTCGCAATCCTTTCATCAACCTTTGGTAATAGGCAAGGTTGTGAATTGTATTTAACTGCGAACCCAGAATTTCGTTACATTTGTCTAAGTGATGCAAATAGGCCTTAGAATAATTTTTACAGGTGTAACAATCACACTCTGGATCTAAAGGTCCTGTATCGGTTTTGTTTTTTGCATTACGAATTTTTACTACGCCGTCAGTCACAAACAAATGTCCGTTACGTGCATTACGCGTTGGCATAACGCAATCGAACATGTCGATACCACGGCGAACACCTTCAACGAGGTCTTCTGGCTTCCCTACTCCCATTAGATATCGGGGCTTATTTTCAGGAATCAAGTCTGGTGTGTGATCTAATATGCGAATCATATCTTCTTTCGGTTCACCCACCGACAAACCGCCAATGGCATAACCGTCAAACTCAATTGATTTCAAGCCTTCGATTGAGGTTTCGCGTAAATCTTCATACATGCCGCCTTGCACAATACCAAATAAGGCATTTGGATTGTCGCCGTGTGCATCTTTACTGCGCTGCGCCCAACGGAGTGACATTTCCATTGAGTCTTTTGCTTCTTTGTGGGTTGCTGGATATGGCGTACATTCGTCAAAGATCATCACAATGTCAGAGCCTAATTTGCGCTGCACTTCCATTGACCTTTCTGGCGTTAACATGATTTTTTCACCGTTTACCGGCGAACTAAACTTAACGCCCTCTTCGGTAATTTTGCGCATTGCACCTAAGCTAAACACTTGGAAGCCGCCTGAATCGGTTAAGATCGGCTTGTCCCAATTGATGAAATCATGCAGGTCACCATGTTGTTCAATGATGTCGGTGCCCGGGCGAAGCATTAAGTGAAAGGTATTGCCTAGAATAATCTCGGCACCAATTTCTTTGATTTCTTCTGCTTTCATACCTTTTACCGTACCGTAGGTACCCACTGGCATAAATGCAGGTGTTTCAACCGTACCGCGTTCAAACGTCAAGCGGCCACGGCGCGCTTTTCCGTCTTTACCTAGCAGGTCATATGTCATTTTTTGTTTCATCTGTTTTCCTTAGCCCACCAGCGAAACAGGCCGGCGGCAAAAATGCAGTTAATGGTTTGATTAACCGCTTACTTGCTTGTTTTTTTGTTGAGCAACATAGCGTCGCCGTAAGAGAAAAATCGATATTTTTCTGTAACAGCATGCTGATAAGCCGACATGATATTGTCATAGCCAGCAAATGCGCTTACAAGCATCAACAAGGTAGATTCAGATAAGTGAAAGTTAGTCACTAACGCATCAACCACTTTGAACTCAAAGCCAGGCGTTATAAAAATATCTGTATCACCGTAAAATTCAGTTAAAGGCTGGCCTTTCTCTGCGCTAACCTTAGCTGCACTTTCTAGCGAGCGCACCGATGTTGTGCCTACGGCAACAACGCGACCACCGCTCGCTTTCGTTTGATTAATTTGATCGACCACCGCCTGCGGAACTTCTACATACTCGGCATGCATTATGTGGTCGGCAATTTCGTCGACACGCACTGGCTGGAAAGTTCCTGCGCCTACATGCAGTGTAATAAACGCCAGTTCAACACCTTTGTCTTTAAGTTGTTGCAACAAGGTTTCATCAAAATGTAGGCCAGCGGTTGGCGCTGCGACAGCACCTGGCTTTTCATTGTAAACCGTTTGATAACGCTCTTTGTCGCTGTCTTCGTCTGGGCGATCAATATAAGGAGGCAACGGCATATGGCCGATGTCTTCCAATATATTTAAGACGTTTTTGTCGCTATCAAAGGCAATTTCAAATAGCGCGTCATGTCTAGCCACCATAGTGGCGTTAACTGTGCCTTCAAGAATTAATTTAGCACCTGGTTTTGGCGCTTTACTTGAACGCACGTGTGCAAGCACGCGTTTATCGTCTAGCATACGCTCTACTAACACTTCTATTTTGCCGCCACTTTCTTTTTGGCCAAACATACGAGCCGGTATAACGCGGGTATTGTTGAACACCAATAAATCACCTGCATTGAGTTGATTGATGATATCGGTAAAGGCAAGATCCTGACGTTGACCAGAGTCACCATCTAAGGTCATTAGACGACTTTGGGTACGCTCCGCTTTAGGATAGCGAGCGATGAGTTCTTCAGGAAGTTCAAAAGCAAAATCTGATACGCGCATACAGGCTGTTAAAAATAGCAATAAAAAACTGCGCAAGTTTAGAGTTTTCGGGGCGTTTTGGCAAGTTTAAGGTGTGTTTTTAACCGATAAAAGTGTTAACAAATTTACTTTCGTGATCGCTATTTAATGTGTGGATGTTTAGCTGTTTATTGCTTACACAGTTTGACTTACCTTGGTTTTATATTCGCTTTATATTCACGTTTATCTTTAGTTAACGAAACGACCAGAGTTTTAGCGACTAAACGAAAAATAACCATTAATCTAAAAAATATGCGCCATAACTAAAAAAAACAGGTGATTCATAGCCTCAGTGCAGTATATTGATAGGCAGTAACAGTTGGGGTTTTTTAATGACGAATCTAGCTTTTGCAATTGCAAAAACCATCCTTAATGGCTTTGAACGCCACATCTTTTTATTTAGCGAAATTACCGCCAGTGCAAAAGATCGCTTTGAAAAGCGAGAATGGCAAGAAGTGCAAGACGCTGCCAAAGCACGTACCGACTTTTATGATCTGCGTGTCAAAGAAGCGATAGAAACGATTAAACAAGATTTTTTTGTTAAACAACTCGATCCAGATTTATGGCAAGCGGTAAAAATGCATTATGAAAAGCTCTTGCTTGCACACGACCAGCCCGAATTGGCAGAAAGTTTTTATAATTCGGTGTTCTGTTTCTTGTTTGAACGCAAATATTATTTAAACACTTATATTTTTGTGGAATCGAGTGAAGCCAGTGTAAATCTTGCCTGTGCACCCATTTATACCCGCTACCAGCCTAAAAATGGCGAGCTCAAAAGCGTTATCCAAGAGATCTTAAATAAACCTAAGTTCAACATATCTTTTCACAACTTAGAACGTGACATCGAGCGGTTGATTTCAGCGTTCGCTAGTACAGCAGAGAAAACACGCTACAACGAAGAACGCCTAATATTGGATATCCTAGACAGTGTGTTTTACCGAAATAAAGGGGCTTATATTATTGGCAGAGTGCTTTCTCCTAAAGGTGAAACGCCCTTTATCGTGTCGCTCGTGATTAACGAGCAAAATCAAATAGAAATTGATGCGCTGCTAACCAACTCAGAAGAAATGGCGGTTGTGTTTGGTTTCGCTCGCGCCTACTTTTTTGTAGACTGCCCGCATCCAAAAAGCTTGGTTAATTTTCTGCACGGTTTAATACCACATAAAACCTACGCTGAATTATATTCATCCATTGGTTTTCACAAGCAAGGTAAAACACAGTTTTATCGCGACTTTCTTAACCATTTAGCAAATAGTGACGATGATTTTGAACTAGCACCCGGGATTAAAGGCATGGTGATGTCAGTATTTACCTTACCTAGCTACCCTTACGTGTTTAAAATCATTAAAGATAAATTTGCGCCTAGTAAAAAAATGACCAAGCAAGATGTCAAAGGGAAATATCGACTGGTCAAACTGCATGACCGTGTAGGCCGTATGGCAGATACTATGGAATATTCAGAAGTTGCCTTTCCTAAAAACCGTTTTTCTGACGAATTGATGGAAGAACTGACCAAGGTCGCCCCTTCGATTATTCGCTATGAAGACGACTTGATCATTATTCAGCATTTGTATATTGAACGTCGCATGACGCCATTAAACCTCTATTTAGCCGAGGCGTCTGACGATGAAATTGACAATGCGATGTACGGCTATGGTAAGGCAATCAAACAGCTGATTGCAGCCGATATTTTTCCTGGTGACATGTTATTGAAAAACTTTGGTGTCACCCGACACGGTCGCGTTATTTTTTATGATTACGATGAAATTACCTATATGAATGAGGTTAATTTTCGCGTTAAACCACAGCCGATAACAGAAGAGCAAATTTATGCCGCGGAACCTTGGTACACCGTAGAACCTGGCGATATGTTTCCTGAAGAATTGGCAACCTTTGCGCTAGCAAACCCAAAATATCGTAATGCCTTTATGAAGTATCACGCTGACTTGCTTGAAGCGAGTTGCTGGCAGCAACGCCAACAAAATATTGCGCGTGGCGTATTTGAAGATGTATTCCCATACCCTGAAACACTTCGTTTCAAAAACCTATTTGATTCCTAAAATCAGTATGGTTTAATGATGCAAAACAATGACATAAAGATTTATACATGATCATAAGCAACATTGAACAAGTTCCGGGCAAAGTCGTTACACAGCATTTAGGTTTGGTACAAGGCAGTACAGTACGTGCAAAACATGCTGGCCGCGACATTATGGCTGGGCTAAAAAATATTTTTGGTGGCGAGCTTGGCGGTTACACTGAGCTTTTGCAAGAGTCTCGTGAAGAAGCGATAAGCCGTATGATAGCGCAAGCAGAAGCCCTTGGCGCAAATGGTGTCATCAACGTGCGTTTTTCAACGTCGGCTATTACCGCAGGCGCCTCAGAAATATTAGCCTATGGCACCGCGGTGCAATTAAGAGAAGCCTAATGGAAGGTTTTCCTATCCAGCTGATCATCTTTCTTTCTTTGCTGTTGCTCGGTTTCCTATTTGGACGCTTAGCGGAACGCAATCATTATGCCCGTATTAGCCTAAATGAGCGTAAACTTGGCAACATTATTATGCTTGCTGATAAAACTCCACCTAGAGAGTTTGAAGGGCTTGAACACACCTTAGTCTTAGGAAGCGTGGTGATTTCTGTTGATTATTTCAAAATGATAAGCGCTGGCCTTAAATCTATTTTTGGTGGACGCTTACGCACCTACGAAAGCCTAATCGATAGAGCCCGAAGAGAAGCACTTATTCGCATGCAACAAGAAGCGCAATCACTTAATGCCAAAGGTGTTATCAACGTGAGATTTGAAACCAGTCGCATTTCCGGTAACGCACAAAATGGTATCGGTAGTGTGGAGGTACTTGCCTACGGTACGGCGTTTTTTCCAAAGCAAACGCAGCAACATGTTACCGCGTAAAAATCCCGTATTTAAAGAAAACGTCAATGCCAGTAGTGAGCACCCACTAAAGGAGTTTGCTCTACTTGTCGCTGGCGTTTTACTCATTGCAATTGTGATCATTTTTGCTATTTCGATCGCTACTAGATTGTTTGCGACCTCGATACCCTTCCAGTGGGAAGTGGATGTTGTAGAAACATTCGATCCAGAATTTATTGCACAGTCGCAAGAAATAGAGATTTCAAAGCAACAAGCGCTTGGCCAATTAGTGGACAAACTTGTCGCCAAAGCAGACCTGCCAGAAGGTATGGAAATCCACCCTTATTTGATTCATCAAGCAGAAGCCAACGCGTTTGCCACCTTGGGCGGCAATATTTTTGTAGCTGACGCCTTGATTGCTAATGTGTCGTCAGAAAATGCCTTGTCTATGGTGATTGCCCATGAGTTGGGGCACATTTATTATCGCCATCCTATTCAACAATTTGCCAGTGCCGCAAGTTTACAGTTAGCGTTTACATTGATATTTGGCAGTGAGAATTCATTTGGTCAAGAAACGTTAATCGGTCATAGCGCTGGCGTTGCTACCTTGTCTTTTGGCAGAGATATGGAACGTGAAGCCGATGAATTTGCATTGTCTTTGTTAAGGAAAGTGTATGGCCATACCTATGGCGCTGAAGAGTTTTTCACTTATATCCAAAGCCAACATGAAAGCGATGAACATTTGCTGATTTATAGCAGTCACCCTGGCACAGAGGAACGTATAGAGACGATAGCAAACGCCCAGAAAAATGACTTAGCTAAACCGTTAGTGCCAATGAGCTCAGAACTTAAAGCTTTAGTGCCTGAAGAAGAAAGCAACTAGCCTACATATTCAACACGCGGCTGTTATCTACTTTCTCAAAAAAAATCGTAACAGTCGCGACCGTAATACCAAACTTTTTGATCAGCGCAACATTCATTACATGGTTTTTGTCTATCATTACCATTTTATCATCGAACGTCACTTTGTAGGTGGTATCGTCTACCGGCAAATTCATCTCGTATTCCCAAAATAGCACACTGCCTGACTGCTGCCCTTGTGCTGTGCCGATAATATCGTCCGCTCTGCCTTGGTATTGATTGTCAGACACTTTTGTCAGCAACCATTTTCGAAACTGTTCTTCGCCATCGTCATAAAAAAAGTATTCATCTAGCACACCTTCATTGCCGTCCCAACTGCCATAGATGTCTACAGTAAAGCGGCGGATAAAATCTCCACTGGCATCTTGTACTGTACCGTACGCTTTTACTTTGCCATTAAAGAAGGTCTCTAACTTAAACACCGGCTGGCTTTGGGCGTAGTCTTCTATCGATTGGCTACAGGCACTTAACAGCAAGACAAAAGCGAAAACAATAGCGAATATTCGAACCATTAGGATTTACTCCTTAAATACTTAACAAGCGGTAAAACACCAGCCCAAAACAAGATGTAACATACAAGGAACTCCGTGCGTTGCCAGTCGATTGCAATAGCACCTGCTTTGTAAGCAGCAAAATAACTCGATGGCCCTGCTATTGCAGAAAGTAATGCCATATTGATAAAGCTTAGACTAAATTTGTCGACAAAGACGAGTGCAAAGCGGGCGAAACAGAACCATATAAAGGCGAGCCAAATCGGCGACAAAGTATCAGCTGAAAAAGCAAAAAAGCCTAGGTAGGTAAACAGAAAATCAACGACAATACCAAGAAGCGCGATTGTCGTTAATTGTTGCCACTTAACCTTTGATGGAAAGCTGCATTCTAACCAGGCTAGTGCTAGCGCTGCTGCTAAAATCGGGACTTGAAAAACAACACAAACAATCCAAATGACATTAAAGGTTAATCCATGCCAAAACAGCCCAGAATTTTTCCAAAAATCTAATTGCATCTTGCCTTCTCATCTCGTTACTTTTACTGTTATACGCAGCGTTGATGCAATTGGTTTACGCTTTTGTGCGCAAATTTAAACGGATGTTTAAACAGACATTCACCTATAAACCCCTTTTAAAAAGGGCACGTCACTCTTATAGAGAGAATACATTATGTTGGTAGTCACGGTGATAGCTTCAATCTGGTTTTTATTACTGCTTTTTCTCTGTTTTTCGCAGCTGCAATATCTAAAATCATTTAAAGCGGAAGAACCAAAGTTGTGGCAAGAGGCTGTTGGAAATGGCACAGGAAAATTTCCTATCGTGTATTTCTCTGCAAAAGCAAATGGTCTGCTTAAACAAACGAACAACCAACAACTAAAGGCATTATCTAGCAAACAGCAACGTGCTAAATATCTTTTTACGGGCTATGTGTTGCTCGTTATCGTGCTTTCTACGGTCTATTTTTATGCTTAAACTTCAACGTATTCATCACGTCGCCATTATTTGTGCTGACTATCCGCGTTCAAAGCACTTCTATACCGAAATACTCGGACTTAACATATTGGCAGAACATTACCGGCAAGCTCGAAACTCATACAAATTAGATTTAGCCTTACCTGATGGTGGCCAATTGGAACTGTTTTCATTTACTAATCCACCGCCAAGGTTAACGCAACCTGAAGCGCAAGGTCTGCGGCATTTAGCGTTTTCTGTGGCTTGTGTGGATGAAGCTGTTGCAATGCTCAAGCAACAAGGTATTAGCGTTGAGGGTGTGCGCGTAGACGAATTCACTGGCAAGCGCTTTACCTTTTTTCAAGATCCCGATGGATTACCGCTAGAGCTCTACGAAATCTAACTATCTCTTATGGCAGGACTTTACGCACCAACGGGCTCGCCACTTGCCTATTTAATAGGCGAACAGATATTTTTTGTCGAATTTCTCTTTACCTTTGGATGAGCTTGGGTATAATGCCCTCCACTGCTGCAGGGGTATAGTTCCAATTGGTAGAACAGCGGTCTCCAAAACCGACGGTTGGGAGTTCGAATCTCTCTACCCCTGCCACTTTCTTCTTCTCCTTTTATTTGATTCCTAGTACTATTAAGCTACTTCAACACTTCGATTTCGTCTGCTGATATGCACTTAAATCATCGACAATTTGCGATTATAAAAGAGTCAGGTGCCACTGTTTGGCAAACAAAAGATTCTGCTGCTGCAACGCAAACAGATAGTTTGGCGATAGACTTTGACTTGCTAAAAACATCCTCCTTGTTTCAAGATATTCTAACCGCGCTAAATCTATCCATTGGTGAAGTAACCTTGGCTGATAACACCTTGCATTGCGGCATGTTTAATTGGCAATTCACGCCGAGCGAAGCGGTTTCATTCGATCAAAGTACACTGATTACCCCGCCACTTGAACAGCTTAGCCAACAAGCACAATTAAAACGCTCTTTGTGGCAAATAATAACCAAACATCAGCTTATTCAAACGCAGTAATGTTAAGCTTTCACCCTATCACCCCTGCTGAACTTGACGAAATTATGGCCATTGAAAACCAATGCCATAGCCATCCTTGGTCGGAAAACACTATGCTCTCATGCATCGGCGGGAGATACTTTGGAGAACTGGCAAAACGTGAAGAACACGCAGTGGGCTTTTACATTGCTGAGTATATTGCGGGTGAATCAACACTGATGGATATTTGCATTGCCCCTGCATCGCAAGGCAAAGGTTTGGGTAAGTCTCTACTGAAACAATTTGAACAGCAAGCTGAACTAATGGGCGCACAAACGTTGTTTTTAGAAGTCCGTGCGAGCAATACAGCAGCGCTATTGATGTATATTAATAATGGCTTTGTTGAAGTCGGCAGAAGAACTGGCTATTACCCAAAGGAAGTGGGGTTTGAAGATGCCATTGTTATGCAAAAGGTTATCGAGTAAATACTAAGGTAAACTGAGTCCCTTTACCCATTTCACTGCTCACACTGAGTTGACCACCCAATAATTGCACTAGCTGTTTTGTTATAGCAAGCCCCAACCCAAAGTGCTTTTCTTTGCAGTCAACCGCGTTGCTTGCGCGATACCTTGGCTCAAAAATATAGTCAATGTCCTGTGGCGGAATACCGGTACCAAAGTCTGTTAGTACGATTGAGACCGTTGATGCTGCTGTGGCGGCTAATAATATTTCACTGCCGCTATCGCTATGTCGAATCGCATTTTCAATCAAGTTGGTTAATACTCGCTCTAACTTTGCAATATCACTAGTAAGCACAATTTGCCCAGACTCAGGTGATATATTCAAACGAATATTTTTGTTTTCAAGCGAAGGCGCAAACTTCGCTTTAACATCGTAAAGTAGCTCGATTAGGTTGAAGCCTTCTTCATTAACCGTCACATGCCCTGCTTCTAAATAAGCCAGTTCAAAAATTTGGTGTATCAGTTGATTCAGTTGTTGTGTGTTGCCATAAACAGTTTTTAAATAGCGTTGCTGCTTATCCTTTTCCATGCCCTCGTCTAATAGCATGAGTTCGACATAGCCTTGCATCGACGCCAATGGCGTGCGCAAATCATGCGAGATTTGCGACAGCATATTTTTGCGTTCCTGATCATTGTGCTGCAATTGGCTTATTTGCGAATGAATGCGCTCAGCCATATCGTTGTAAACCAGGCCTAACTGATCTATTTCGTTTGATGAATTTTTTCGCCATGGCATCAAAGGCACGCTATCTATATCGAAATCGGCCATCGCCAGTTGTTGCATATTGTTTGCCAATTGCTTGATTGGGCGAGTAATTGAGCGAAACAATGCCAGCATCACGCCAAATAAAAGCAATAAAGCTATCACTATCAAGGTCGCTAACATGGTGGTATGCGAACTATAAGATAAGTGCTCGAGCACTTTTTGATATTGCTGCCCTGCCACTATGACATAAACATAGCCGGACAATTGCGAGCCATGAAAAATAGGCGCGGCTGAAAATATTTTAGGCTCGTCACTACGAGGATCGCGGCCGTATATCGGTAGCGGCTGCAAATTTTGCGTCAGCGCTTTGATCGGATACAAATCCACAGAAGAGTGCATGATCAAAGAGTCATCATAAGAGTGAGTGACCACATTGCCATCGGCATCAAGTAGATAGAATTCAAACGCTGGCCCAAGCACCATTTGCGTGTGAAATAGATTCTTTAAACCTATCGCGTCCCATTGACTGTTTTGCAGCACAGGGTTATCGCGTACTAAGCTTGCAGCGAGCGATAAGTGTAACTGTTGTTGGCCTTGGTCTCTTAGGTTTTTATCGACAAAAATAAAGGTTATATAAAAGACTGATGCCACTAACAGAAACACTAAACATAGTGCGATTGCTAGACGTTGATAGAGTGACATAACTAATGGCAAACACCTGCCGGATTAAATTTATAGCCAACGCCCCACACGGTTTGCACTATCTTTGGATCGCCAGCATCTTGTTCAAGTTTGCTACGCAAGCGATTGATATGAGAGTTCACCGTATGTTCATAGCCACTATGATGATATCCCCAAACTGCGCTTAACAGTTGTTCGCGCGAGAACACTTGTTCAGGATGAGCGGCTAAGTGGCTTAAAAGCAAAAATTCGGTAGAAGTTAAATCGATGGGTTTTTCTGCTAGGGATACGCTGTGCGTGTTTTGGTCGATAATTAAATGTCCAATGGCTATTGCTTTCGACACATCATAGGAGGCCAGAAGCTTTTGTTTTTTGAGCTTTTGTACAATGGCTACTTTGCGCATTTGGCTGCGCACTCGCGCCTGAAACTCTCGCACACTGAACGGTTTCGTCATGTAGTCGTCTGCGCCAAGTTCTAAACCAAGTACGCGGTCTGTTTCACTATCTCGTGAAGTTAGCATCATGATAGCTTGCTCCGATTTTGTGTCTCTTAATTGACGACAAACATCGAGTCCTGACATTTGCGGAAGCATGACGTCGAGAATGACCAAAGCAAAGTCTTTCTCTAACGCTCTGGCTAAACCTGCCTCGCCGCTTGACCTGTGTTCACAGTGAAGTGACAGTTCTTTAAGTTGCACAGCGATCAGGTTTGCGATGTCGTTGTCGTCTTCAATAATGAGTACGGAATCAGCCATTGTTGTTGCCCAGAGTCCCCGGGCAACAACGCCAGCCAAGGGTTTACTCTGTCCTAGTTATAGTTACGCTAATTGTCGGATTATCAAAACGGTGTTGTTCTGTTAAAGCAGAGGTACTCAACCCATCATCTGCCGACACAACGCCTTGATGCATAGCGACAAAATCAACGTCATCACGCTCTGCATTAAAGCCTTCACCACCACCTGCAGGGCCTGGAATTGACGCTGCCGTTTCAATATTTCCTTCAGTGCCTGAATCATAAGAACCTGCAACCATAGAAATACTTTCACCAACTTCAAGCATTGATACGTCAATAGCGTTCAAACCGGTAAAGGCGTCGTTTGTATTTACCAACATAGTCGCAACTGAAAGATACCCTGCTGATACGTCCTCACCTGAAAGCATAATGACCTCGTTGCCACCTGGCATAATCACACCGCTTCCTGACGCATTCACTTGTGCAACTGATAGTGCTAAAACTTCACTGTTGTCTCCGCTTTCAGCAAGTAGTTCTAGGGCTTCCGATGCAGGTTCTCCCACTTGCCACAAGTTTCCTTCGCTATGCAGTACTAGCGCAATTGGCGACAAAGGTTGTGCATTAGTTAGGTTGGTTACTGACACTTCATAACTCGTAACAATAGGCGCAACAACTGGCGCTGGCGTTACTACGTCATCATCATCGTCATCAGGGCAACCACTTAACAATGTGATACTGGTCAACGCGACCACAGAATAGATTAACTTTTTCATGTCGCCTCCTATTTCACAACAACAGTTACGCGGGCAACTGGGTTTAACCAACGGTGAATAGAGCTATCTAAATCACTTTTTCCGCCCGTTGCATTGTCGTCACCTAAATTACCACGATGGATATGGACATAAGAGTTAGTTTCTGTCGTTGCAACACCAGTACCGCCGGTGCCACCGTCACCACCTGGCGCTACAGGAATGCCTGGCGTACCAGAGGCGCCGCCACCATTAATGATTTCATCATTCACTTCTGTGCCGGCATCGTACGCATTCATAGTGAATGTATATGTGCCTGGTTCTGTTGGGATTTTCCAACTGTTGACGCCAACAAATCCGTCGTTTGTTGGTAGTATCATTGCCGCAATCGACAAATACATATTGCTATCTGCAGTAGACATAGATGTCATTGTTGATGCGCCTGGTGCTAATAAGCCACCTGCTGGGTTTGCAGCAACATCGGCGTTAATTGTGCCAAGCAAAGTGACCATGCCATCGATTGAACCACCTTCAGCAATAGCTTGTAGTTCAGGGCTAGCCATTTCGCCACTGGCAAACATTTTGCCGCTGTCGTCATGGGCTGCAACAACTAAAGGCGTAAAATGAATACCTTGTGTTAAGTTGCTAATGGTTACATCAAGTTCAGCTGCACCTGCAGTACTTGTTAGTGCCGCCGTTACGAATCCCGCGATTAGTGTTGTCTTTTTCATTGCTCTTCCTCTATGGTTTTAGTTAACGAGCAAGAGTATGGCGAGCAATTATTGCATTAGATTCACGTATTTATCACAAAAATATCACGATTTTTTTTATTAAATTTTACCCTTTTTTTTGAAATAAAAGTGCAACATCACCGTTCATTGGCTATGCTTTCAACAGTAGTCTTGTCGGGATTTTTTATTAATAATTAGGAGGTTACATGTCAAACATCGTATATATTGCAACTAGCTTAGATGGCTTTATCGCGGATAAAAATAATGGCGTTGACTGGCTACACACTATTCCTAACCCCGATAACGATGATCTTGGTTTTAGCCAACATATGGATCGCATTGACGCGCTGGTGATGGGCAGAAACACTTTTGATCTGGTTGCCAGCTTTGACGGCCCGTGGCCCTACACCAAGCCCGTTTTTGTACTTAGTAATACCATGACAACGGTGCCCGAGAAATACGAAGACAAGGTTTTTCTTACCAAAGGCAGTGCCCAAAAAATAACCCGAACGCTCCGCGAAAAAGGGTTTAATCACTTATACATTGATGGCGGCAAAACCATTCAATTTTTTCTTGCCGCAGACCTAATCGATGAAATGATCATATCCACCATCCCTACAGTATTAGGTGGTGGTATTCCTTTGTTTGGTGATTTAGATCAACCACTGCAATTTAAACACGTTAAAGCAGAGCGATTACTTGATGCGATGGTGAAAAATACCTTTGTGAGAGTTCGCTAGTGTTCTAATCATGGCTTCTATCAGACAGCTAACATATTGATATTATTAATAGTTGATAGAAAACTGGATATTGTTTAATCTAAAGTCAGGAATCACATTTTATCAAGGACGTATATATGAAAGCCCTACTACCTCTGTGCTTTTTGACAGCACTTTGCACATTTAACGTATCTGCTAATGTTGAAGCACCTAAAAAATCAGTTTATCAATGTAAGAATGAAAGCTGTGTGTTAGAAATACTCAGTTTTAATCGCGAAACCATTGTCCACCAAAATTTAGTATCTTCGGTTAGTCTCAATTATCTAAAGGATGAGTTGGTGGAAGTTATGTATAGGCAAAACGGTGCAACACACTATGTAACGGTGAGTCTCAACAACGCCAGCATAAGAGTGAGCAACGCGATTAAACTATAATCCGTTCTTTTGCGTATAGATTGTGTGTGTAATATTCAGATAGGCACAGGTTTTAGGCGCGAAGTTACACTTCGTTACATTCTTTTACGGAATCAATCTACTCAATTGCCTGTCTGATATTACAATGAAGTTATTAACTTTTTAGATATCTCTCTCTTGGAAAGTTATTTTTCGGGGCCCACCCCCCCGATATATGCTCGCAACTTAAAACGTTATCCAATTGACTCTGTAACGTTTTCCCCTTGAGACCTGTCATTTGGCGGGTCTTTTTTTTGCCTATTTTTAAGTGGCAATGTGTTAACATTGCGTAAATCTAATGCAAAGGTATCGCTGTGACTTTTCCCAATCTAACCTTCGACAATCAATTTCATGATCAACTACCCGCTGATACAGAAAGTGAGGTTTACCCGCGTCAAGTAAATGCTGCTGCGTATTCTAATGTCGAACCAACCAAAGTATCTTCTCCAACATTGATAGCATGGAGCAGCGACTGCGCTGATTTACTTGGTTTGTCTGATGTAAAGGGCGAAGCATTAGCCGACTTTCTCGTTGGTAATATATTGCATCCCGATTCAACCCCTTATGCGATGAACTATGGCGGACATCAGTTTGGCCATTGGGCTGGGCAGCTAGGCGACGGGCGTGCGATAAACTTAGGCGAAGTAAATACTGACAATGGCCATTTTACGCTGCAATTAAAAGGCGCTGGACTAACACCATATTCTCGCAGTGCAGATGGGCTGGCTGTGTTGCGCTCATCGGTGAGAGAATTTCTATGTAGCGAAGCGATGTATTATCTTGGTATACCCACAACACGTGCGTTGTCATTGTGTTTAACGGGCGAGCAAGTGATGCGAGACATGTTTTACTCTGGCGATAATCAATTAGAACCAGGGGCTATTGTTTGCCGTGTATCCCCTTCTTTTATGCGCTTTGGCAGTTTTCAATTGCCTGCTAGCCGAGGCGATAAAGCACTGTTAAAACAACTTGTCGACTATTGTATTAGTCGCGATTTTGCGCATTTAATTAGCGACAACGACATCAACAAAGACACCTACCTTGCTTGGTTTGAAGAAGTGTGCGAACGCACCTCAACTATGATAGTGCATTGGCTACGCGTTGGTTTTGTCCATGGCGTAATGAATACTGACAATATGTCGATCATCGGTGAAACCATAGACTATGGACCTTATGGCTGGATAGATAATTTTGATCTGCATTGGACGCCGAACACAACCGATGCGCAAGGTAAGCGATATCGTTTTGGTTCCCAGGGCGAAATAGCTCAATGGAACTTATTCCAATTAGCTAATGCAATTTATCCGCTCATAGAAGAATCTAAACCGCTTGAAAATGCGCTTAATGATTTTGCTAAACAATTCCACCAAAAGTGGCTTGAAATGATGGCGAGTAAGATAGGTCTAGACACTTTGGTAGAAGGTGATGACAGCTTATTATTAAGCCTAGAAGATACGCTGCAAGCCTTGTCTCTTGATATGACTATATTTTATCGTTTGCTAACTCAGGTTGATAACACGACAGCGCCCTTTGATGCTAGCTCTGCCAAAGACCTTGTCGAGCCTGCGTGCTATGCACCGCTTAACGACGACCAATGCTTGTCGTTAGTTGCATGGCTTAATAGTTATATTGAACGCCTAAATAAAAGCAAGCTTTCACCTGAGCAACGCATTACCTTGATGAATGCAACGAATCCTAAGTATGTACTTAGAAACTATTTGGCGCAACAAGCAATCGACAAGGCAACACAAGGTGATTTTAGCGAAGTAAATACTTTATTAACGCTACTCAAAAAGCCTTATGACGAGCAGCCTGATTTTGAGCATTATGCGAGTAAGCGACCGGATTGGGCATTGAACAAAGCAGGTTGTTCTATGCTGTCTTGTTCGTCATAAATTGATTGTTTGAAAATATTTGGTAAAATGCGCGCCGAAATTAGTTAATGTTGCAAGGCACGCTTTGCAATTCAACCATAGCACCGTATTTACGCTACGGAGAGCTCACTGGAGAAAAAATGAGTAAAATTACTGTCTGCGCACTATACAAGTTTGTGCGTTTGGAAAACTTCGCCGATCTTAAAGATCCACTTTTAAACTGCATGCTAGCCAATGACGTTAAAGGTACATTGTTGTTAGCAAATGAAGGCATTAATGGCACTATCGCTGGCCCTCAAGCAGGTATTGATGCGGTACTTGAACATCTTCACCGAGATGAACGTCTAAACCCTATCGTCTTCAAAAACTCTTACGCTAATGAAAATCCGTTTCAGCGCAGCAAGGTTAAACTGAAGAAAGAAATAGTTACCATGGGCGTTGAAGGTATCGACCCAACTAATGTTGTTGGTACATACGTAAAACCACAAGATTGGAACGCACTTATTTCTGACCCTGATGTAGTGCTTGTCGATACACGAAACGACTACGAAGTTGAAATTGGCACTTTCCAAAATGCCATTGATCCAAATACCACAACGTTCAGAGAATTTCCTGACTATGTGGCGAAAAACCTAGACAAAAACAAGCACAAAAAAGTAGCAATGTTTTGTACCGGTGGTATTCGCTGTGAGAAATCTACAGCGTATATGAAAGAGCAAGGTTTTGAAGAGGTATATCACTTAGAAGGTGGCATTTTGAAATACCTTGAAGAAGTACCGCAAGAGGAATCAATGTGGGAAGGCGATTGTTTTGTCTTTGACGGCCGCGTTTCAGTTGGACATGGTCTAGAGCAAGGTATTTACGACCAATGTTTTGCTTGTCGTATGCCGATAACCGAAGAAGATAAACAACAAGATACCTACATTAAAGGGGTAAGTTGTCCGAAGTGCCATGACAAAATGAGCGACGAGCAAAAAGCACGCTTTGCTGAACGACAAAAGCAATTAGAGCTTGCCAAAGAGCGCGGCGACACACATATTGGTGGTGATGTTCAAGAAGTGATTGAACAGCGCAGAAAGGAAAAACAGGCAGTTAAAGAAGCCGCCCGCGCCAACGCAAAATAACCTCAAAAGCGAGTTAACCACTCGCTTTTTTTCATCCAAAATATTTGGGGTCAGAACATGTTCTGACCCCAGCATTTAAAATTGATAACCGAAACTGATCAAAGGCACAAGTTCAAACTCTGACTCTACTGTGCCACCAGCCACGGAAAAACCTAGATTAAAACCAGGTTCAGCTATGGTATTGAAAAAATAGTGGTAAGTTATTGCAGCTCCATATACTGCTTCATTATCAAAAACCCCCTGCTCTACACCAACAACACCAGCATATGCCCCGATACCATGATGATTATCCCCTTGCGAAAGTGCTGTGGTAACCCAACCTATTCCAGCACCGCAAGTAGACCCTTTAAGTGTGGAGTAGCCGACGCAACCCGCTGATAGATAGGTAAAACTTTCTTCTGTTTGATAACCAAGATTTGCCCCCAAACCACTATATGAATGCCCTAAACCAACACCAAAAGTGATTCTTTCGTCTGCTTTTGCAGTCAATTGTGTTGATACCAACGAAAAAGCACAAAAAATTAATACAACCTTCAATTTAAATCCTTGTAAATATTACTTAATTTCACAATACACTGACTATTCACATTGCAATTTGTTCAAAAAAATAATCTTTTTTTTGTTGTAACCAAAATATTTGGGGTCAGAACATGTTCTGACCCCAAATATAATTCTCTGTTTTATCAAAAGGGTTGCTGTGCTAATGTAATCACGACTTACAATAATAAAATCAAAGCATTATGGGACACCACCACGATCATCATCACCACGGTGATAGCAAGCTAACCTTAGCGGTCATTATTAATATCCTTCTAACTATTGCCCAAGTAATAGGTGGTTTAGTCTCTGGCAGTTTATCGCTAATAGCCGATGCACTGCATAACCTAAGCGATGCGGGAGCAATATTAGTTGCGATATTTGCGCGAAAAATTTCCCGCCGTCCACAAGACTCGTTGATGAGCTATGGATACAAGCGAGCAGAAATTGTTGGCACATTAATCAATTCCACTACACTGATTCTAATTGGCTTGTATCTGATTTATGAAGCCGGTGTTAAATACTTTGATCCAACCCCAATAAATGGTTGGATCGTACTCATCATTGCAAGTATCGCGTTCGTGATAGATTTAGCGACGGCATTTCTCACCTACAGTGCTGGCGCTAAAGACAACATGAATATTCGCGCAGCCTTTATTCATAATTTGTCTGATGCAATGGCTTCACTTGCTGTGGTTGCAGCGGGCTTGTTAATTATCTTTTTTGAACTGTACTTTGTGGATGTACTAGCTACGCTAGCTATTTCGATTTATGTCATTTACCACGGCTTCTTGCTGCTAAAACGCTGTATTTTGATCATTATGCAAGCAGTACCGGACGGCATTTCTTTAAGGCAAGTACAAGCAGATATCGAAAGCCTAACTGATGTTGTTTCTGCCAAGCATATTCACATATGGCAATTAGACGAGCATGATATTTGCCTAGAAGTACATATTACCCATACGCCTGCTGACTTTGAACAGTTAAAAACTGAAATTAGAGATCTATTAAAAGATAAATACCATATTGACCACACCACGATAGAGCCATCAGTGATTTCAGCGTAACCACATATTTGGGGTCAGAACATGTTCTGACCCCAAATATTTTAGTTATAAAAAAAGGAGCTGTTATGCTCCTTTTTATTTTGGTTGTTAACCTGTGTTTCGAAGGCCAGTGGCTATGCCTGCCATGGTTACCATCAATACTTCTTGGCAACAATTGTCTTCGTTTGTTTCACGTAAACGCTTTAATGTCTCTATTTGCATCAAGTGCAGCGGCATTAAGTATGGCTGCCTTAATTCAAACGACGTAAGATTCCACGGATCTTTTTCTAACGTGTGAGATTGCGCCAATACTTCCAACAAGGTTTTTTCATCCTTTACCACTTGGTCACGCAAACCGTCTCCAATAGGTTTCAATGCTGGCTCAACCAAGGTTTCGTCATACAAATTTGAAATTTGCGTATCAGATTTCAAATACACCATTTCAGTTAACGACATACGAGAGCGGAAGTAAGGCCATTGGTTGTACATTTCCTTGATCAGCGCACTTTCTTGCTGATAAAAATGTTCGATAGATTGGCCTAAACCAAGCCAACTCGGCACAACAAGTCTATTTTGACTCCAAGCAAAAATCCAGGGGATTGCACGCAACGAATCAATACCACCATTAGGTACACGTTTACTCGGACGAGAGCCTAATGGTAATGAGCCGAGCTCTTGTTCAGGTGTTGCTTGTCTGAAATAACGCACGAAGTCTTGTTTGTCACGAATATAACTGCGATATACATCACAGCTATAGTCAGCCATTCTATCCATCAGCTCACGCCATGAATCTTTAGGCGCAGGCGGTGGTGTTACTAAACTTTCTAAGATCGCACTCGCATACAAATGCAAACTGCGCACCGCAAGGTTTGGCAAACCAAATTTATAGCGAATGGTTTCACCTTGTTCCGTTACCCTAAGCCCCCCAGCCAAAGTACCTGGTGGTTGCGATGCGATTGCAGCATGCGCTGGACCGCCACCACGACCAATTGTACCGCCACGGCCATGGAACAATTTAAGTTCAACATCAGCATCTTTAAATACTTTAGCTAACGCTTCTTGCGCACGATACTGCCCCCACGTAGCGGCTAAAACACCTGCATCTTTTGATGAATCGCTATAACCAATCATCACATAGTGTTTGCTCTTACAGCGCTCAATATAATCTGGCAATTGAAGCAATGCTTGCATTACCTCAGGTGCATTATTTAAATCATCTAACGTTTCAAACAGTGGCGCGATAGGCATTTCCCAGGATAGATGAGTTGCCTTCATTAGTAGATTCACAGCCAATACATCGCTGACTTTACTCGCCATGGAAATAATATAAATACCGAACACTTCAGCCGGCTGAGATGCCATCATGAAGTACGTGTCTAAAACTTCTTGCGTATCTGCCGACCAATCAGCTCTTGGCAGTAGAGGTCTGTTGTTAGCTAATTCACTACGCAAGAACGCAACGCGTTTTTCTTCATCCCATGCCAAATAATCGCCACAATCTATTGCGTTGACAATTTCTGCAATGGCACCTTCATGGCGCTCACTGTGTTGTCTAATATCTAGCTTGATTAGCGATATACCAAAACACTTAACTTTACGAATAACATCAAGCAAGAACGAGTTAGCCACTCTATCCAGGCCAACTTCTAATAGGCTTTCACGACAGCTAACAAGCGGCGCTAATAATTGCGACGAATGATCAATTGCCCCTTTTGTTTCACCTTCCTGAAGTAGGTTGATAGTATTTTTCAGCTCGGCGATAACCTGCTTTAAAATATGACGATATGGACCAATATCTGCCACATCTTGTTGCTGCAACGCTGCACTTGCCTTGTGCATAGAAAGCTCTAGGTACAAGGTTTTAAAATCTTCTAAATAAAGCTCAGCTGCCTTTAAGCGGGCCTGCATAATCGCTTTTTCAGTAAGCTTTGCCGTGACAAATGGATTACCGTCCCTATCACCTGCCATCCAGCTCGCTACAGTGATAGGCGTAACATCATCGTCCATAGACTCGCCTGTAAGCGAAACAACAAGTTCATCAAGCTCACGCATAACCTGAGGAATGGCAAACCACAAGCTGTCAGCGACCGCATCTAATCCCCACTTAGATTCATCTAAAGGTGTTGGACGCTGGTTTCGAATTTCATTGGTATGCCATGCTTGCTCAACAATTTCCTGCGTACGCGGCGTTAATTCCTCATCACAGTTAACCAGCTCATCGGCCAATTGATGATATTTGTGGATAAACGTTCTACGATTAACTTCCGTTGGGTGGGCAGTTAGTACCAGCTCAATATGCAGGCTTTCGATTGCTGCTTTGATCTTTTCAGGAGCAACACCAACAAATTTTTCTTTTAATGTGGTTAAAGGATGCGGTAAATCTAGTTGCTCTAGTCCCATCTCACTTGTAGTAAATTGCTGCTCTGCAATATTGGCTAAATTAAGAAACTGGCTGAAAGCGCGCGCATATATCATCAGCTCTTCTTCTGAACTATCAGCAAAGATTTGTTGTAATTTTCTTACAGCGACTTCGTCGCCACTTATCACGTCTTTCCCTAACATGCGTACCGCTTCGATGTTCTCTAACCAAACACCACCTTTGTCTCTAGCTATTGTTTTTCCTAGCTCTTCACCCAAAAGGCGGACATTCTTTGAAATTGTTTCTAGCATGATATCTCTCAAAAATAAGACTTAAACAAGCACAAAATGAACATTTAACACACCACAAAAGTAACTAAAAATTCACTTTTTGTAGTTATTTTTTATCTATTTTTCATCAAAAATGCAAATTTTCTTGAGTTTTTGCACTAATTTTTTCACTAATGTTGTTATTAAACTACATTTTCATGAGTTAACTGTAGACGAGATTTAGGAGATTTGACGAGCTATTAAGCTTTTTGGGTTAATAATGTATTTGCCAAGCTTTCTAAACAACCTTGCCACCCTTCACCATGTTTTTGTTGATACTCCAACTCAGCAAAACCAGCATGATGCAAAAACAAGGTTGTTTGATTTGAAGAAACAGCTTCAAAGGTAAATTCGACCAGTGTCGTTCTTGGGCTAAAGTCCCATTTCCATGTAAAAATGATACGTGAATTTTCCTCTATGACTTGATAATGCCCAGCCACGATATAGTCTTCGCCCGTTTCTTTGCCGCGCATAACAATGCGATACTGGCCGCCAACGACAAAATCGCAAGAAGCTTCTGCTACAAATGCGTCGCCCGGTGCGAACCACTGTTTTAATGCTTCGGCTGAAGTAAACGCGTTAAACACTTTTTCGATAGGTGCATCAATTGTGATTGATTGTTTTAGCTCAAACATAATCTAGTCCTCTTTTTGCGTTAGTTCACTGGCTAATAAATCTAAACGTTGTTGCCAAAAGCACTGATATGCAGATACCCAATCATAGGCGCCAGCTAAAGCTTCGGCTTGCAGGTAAATAAAATGCGTTCTGCCTTCAACCTGTCGATAAACCAAACCAGCCTGCTCTAGTTTTTTTACATGCTTTGACACCGCGGCAAGCGACATATTGTATGGTGCGGCCAACGCAGAAATTGTCGACCTACCTTTGCACAGCTGGGTCAGAATATTGCGCCGCGTTTCATCTGAAAGCGCTAGATACACCTTGTCTAATGGATGAGTCATATTAGCCTTAATACTTAACCACTTGGTTTAATATTAGTTGAGATCTTCATATACTCAACCAAATGGTTAAATAAAACAGTGAATTCCTATACTAAACTTCATACAAATTTAAATTAAATCCTGATATAGTTGACCTTCACAACTGCTCGTACCAGTTAACAAAAGGATAAAAAAATGCAAATTGATGCAATGTTTGAGCAAGCCGTTGCGGCGGTTCAAGAAAGTGATTCGGGTGTTATTACTATCCCCAAGGCATGGTCTCAGGGACGCACAGTCTATGGTGGTATGTCTGCTTCATTATTGTATGTAGCGATGCAAAGTAAACTCAGGTCACCAAAACATATGCGTTCACTTAATGTAAATTTTATTGGTCCACTATTAGTCGAAAAGCCATCAACGTTGGAAGTTGAAGTATTGCGCGAAGGTAAAAATGTTACTCAAGTGATGGCCAAGCTAACACAAGACGGCAAGACAGCCGTTATGGCGCAAGCGGTATTTGCGCTAGACAGGGAGTCTAAAATCCTTGTAGACAATAAAGAGCCACATAATTTACCGGCTCCGACCAAAGGTAAATTTATTCCTCCTATTCCGGGTATCGTGCCTAAGTTTATTGCTCACCTAGATCTAGACTTGGTTGAAGGTGGTATGCCGTTTTCGGGTAGTAAAACATCAGACACTAAAGGGTGGATTCGTTTTAAAAAAGCACCTGAAAAAATTGAAGATGGTCATTTGATTGCGCTTATCGACGGTTTCCCTTGTACTGTGCTGCAAACGCTACGCTGGCCGGCTCCCGCAAGTACCATGAATTGGAACATTGAATTTTTGCACCCGCACGCACCAATCAAACCTACTGATTGGTTAGCTTACACTTCAACTCCTCGCCAAGCTGCTGATGGATACTGCCATATGGAAAGTGATATCTGGGATGCTAGTGGTCGCTTAATTGCTATCAGTCGACAAGTGGTCGCGGTATTCGATAAATAGCGCTTTTAAAAGCGCTAATATCAATTAAGGCCACCACTGGCCAATGGGCGGAAACATTAGAAGCGCTAATTCCCGTGCTCTAGCAAAACGTATGTAAAGCATAAGCAAGTACAGTTTTTTCTTTAATTTAAGGCTTTAACTAGACTAAGATATTGCTTTCGCTTTCAAACAGACGCATCTATTCATGGAATCAATAAAGCAAATCGCCATAGTTGGCGGTACTCACGGCAACGAATACAGCGGTATTTACTTACTGAAAAAATGGCACAAAGCGCCATCTGTATTGCAGCGCCCTGGACTCAATGTTGAAATGGTATTTGCCAACCCAGCGGCTTTTGAAGCAAACAAGCGCTATGTCGATTGCGACCTAAATCGTCAGTTCACTTACCAATCACTAAGCGACGATACGTTGTCTAATGTTGAACAAGCACGTGCAAAAGAAATCAACGCACAGCTTGGTCCTAAAGGTGACTCGCGTACTGACTTTATTATCGACCTACACAATACCACCAGCAATATGGGCCCAAGTCTGATCCTATTAAAATCAGACGATTTTAATAAAAAAATGGGAGCATATGTCCTTGCTAAAATGCCACATGCTGTGGTCGTGTTTGAAGATCAAGTGTCTATGGACGAACACTATTTTCTTTCGTCTATTGCGCCACAGGGCGTTATTGTAGAAATTGGGCCTCAGCCACAGTCTGTTATCCGTCAAGACGTGCTAGATTGGATGGAAACTATGACCCATACCCTGCTCGACTTTGTTGAACTATACAACAAAGGTAAATTACCAGACTTGCCTAGCAGTTACGAAGCGTTTAAGTATGAAGAAACTTTAAGTCTGCCACAGGACGATTTAGGTGAACGCATCGGCATGGTGCACAAACAAGTGCAGGACAATGATTTTAAACCGCTGGTTAAAGGTGACCCTATATTTACCTTGTTTGACGGCGGCGAGATAGCGTATCAAGGAGATTATGAAGCCTACCCTCATTTTATTAATGAAGCGGCGTATTACGACAACAATCTGGCGATGTCGCTAGCTAAAAAGATAACTGTAACTATCTAAACAGCCCAACTTAAATCAAGCAAGCGCAAAGTATATGAACAGCGCATAGTCGGCCAAAATAGGCTTAAGGCCGACGTTTTACGCAATCACCTCATTTACGGTTTGATTTGATAGATCACATTGATACTTTGCGATAGCTTAATTTCTTTTGGGATAAATAATCCGTCAATTTGCCTTCTTTTGCCCGATACTGCTATCGCCTCATAAGATTGATTGGCGAACTTAAACTTTGCATAAGAACCAAATGCACGCTCTTGGCTCACTGCATACACTTTCCCTAGTTTTACGCCAACACCGCTAGCAAGATTTTTTGCTTTTTGCTTGGCTTGATTGCCAGCATCTCGCACCAGTTGCTGCTCTATTGCGCTGCGATTTGACACATCAAATCGATTATCAACATCGTCAATATGCTTGGTCGTTAACAATTTATCGCTAAGCGATTGAAAGTTATCTAGTTTACGTAATGTAACTTTTACCGCTTGTTCAACTTCATAAGCCTCAATTTGAACCGGCTGATAATCTTTATTGCGCTTTCTGATCACATTTTTTGTAATACTGTGCGCTTCAATGTCATCTTTGCTAATGCCTAAATCTTTGAAAAAGGCCATTAGCTCGTTACCTGTGCCATAGACAATATCTGTCGCTTTTACTGGATCTTTTTCAACCGCAACAATTGAAAACGACACGTGAACCAAATCAGGTGCTACCGCCTTTTCAGCAGACGCCGACACTGTTAAAAATGGAAAGTCTGGCATTTGCTCTGCGCGCGAAAACACACTAAAGATCAGTAAAAGTACAGTTAACCCTTTTGTCATTACAACTCCTTAAAAATTAACGTTTATCTAATGAATTTATATTAAACACGAACGGCGCCGCATAAAAGGGTTAAATGAATTACAATTATTTTTATCCTGCCACATGAAAAGGCATGTTTTAGCGCTATATTTTCGCTATAATACCGCGTTTTTATTTTTCACCCGTTTTTGTTATTCAGGAAGCTCAATGTCTGTTCAACAGCAAGAAGTCAATAAGCGCCGTACGTTTGCGATCATATCGCATCCAGATGCTGGTAAAACAACGATCACTGAAAAGGTTTTGTTGTTCGGTCAAGCGTTGCAGAAGGCCGGTACAGTTAAAGGTAAAAAGTCTGGTCAGCACGCAAAATCTGACTGGATGGAAATGGAAAAAGATCGTGGTATTTCTATCACCACCTCGGTTATGCAATTTCCGTATGACGATTGCCTAGTTAACTTGCTCGACACCCCAGGTCACGAAGACTTTTCTGAAGACACCTACCGTACATTAACTGCGGTAGATTCTTGTTTGATGGTAATCGACACCGCAAAAGGTGTTGAGGATAGAACAATCAAACTAATGGAAGTAACTCGCCTGCGCGATACCCCCATTATTACGTTTATGAACAAAATGGACCGTGACGTGCGTGACCCGATTGAAGTCATGGACGAAGTAGAAGACATCCTTAAGATAAAATGTTCACCGATTACCTGGCCAATTGGTATGGGTAAACTGTTCAAAGGTGTATATAACATTTTAACTGACGAGACGATTTTGTATCAAACGGGTCAAGGTCACACCATTCAAGAAAAACGCGTGATAAAAGGGTTAGACAACCCTGAGTTAGACGAAGCTATTGGTAGTCACGCAGATGACTTGCGTGAAGAACTTGAGCTTGTTCAAGGTGCATCGCATGAGTTTAATCATGAAGAGTTTTTAGCCGGTGAATTAACGCCGGTGTATTTTGGTACGGCATTAGGTAACTTTGGTGTAGATCATATGTTAGATGGCCTTACCGAGTGGGCGCCAGCGCCACAGCCACGTAAAACTGACGTTCGTGACGTTGCTGCCGAAGAAGAAAAATTCTCAGGTTTCGTGTTTAAAATCCAAGCTAACATGGACCCTAAACATCGCGACCGTATTGCTTTCATGCGTATTTGCTCGGGCAAATATGAAAAAGGCATGAAAATGAAACAAGTGCGTTTAGGCAAGGATGTAAAAATTGCCGACGCAGTAACCTTCATGGCCGGGGACCGCTCAAATGTGGAAACGGCTTATGCAGGTGACATCATAGGTTTACATAACCACGGTAGTATTCAAATTGGCGACACCTTCACCGCAGGTGAAATGATGAAATTTAGTGGTATCCCTAATTTCGCGCCAGAAATGTTCCGTCGTATCCGTTTAAAAGATCCGTTAAAAGCGAAGCAACTGCAAAAAGGCTTAATTCAGCTTTCAGAAGAAGGTGCGGTACAAGTATTTCGTCCGTTAACTTCTAACGATTTAATCGTTGGCGCCGTTGGTGTGTTGCAGTTTGAAGTTGTTGTTCACCGTTTAAAAACAGAATACAACGTTGACGCTATTTATGAACCAATTAGCGTAGCAACAGCACTTTGGGTATCAAGTGATGACGAAAAAGCCTTTGATACCTTTAAGCGTAAAGCCGAAGCCAACCTAGCATTGGACGGTGGTGACAACCTTACTTACGTTGCGCCAACCATGGTGAACTTAAATTTAGCAATGGAAAGATATCCAGAGATTGAATTCCACAAAACGCGCGAACATTAGCCTTTGCCGTTGAATAAACATATAGTTTTTGAAGTAGTGATTAGCTCACACAAGTGAATTGAATAATGAACATTAAACAACTGTTAAGTGAAAAAGTATTAGCTGCAATGGTAGCAGCTGGCTTACCAGAAGATACTAACCCCGCGGTCAGTATTTCAACCAAACCACAATTTGGTGATTATCAAGCCAACGGCGTTATGGGCGCAGCGAAAAAGTTAAAAACCAACCCTCGTGAGCTAGCAACAAAAGTGCTAGGGCATTTAGAGCTTGATGGTATCGCTGAAAAGATTGAATTAGCAGGCCCAGGTTTTATAAACATTCACTTGTCTAATCAATGGATTGGCGAGCAATTATCAAGCACTGCCAAAGACCCCCATTTAGGTGTGAGCCAACGCGAAACTGCACAAACGGTTGTTGTTGACTATTCTGCGCCAAACCTAGCAAAAGAAATGCATGTCGGTCACCTACGTTCAACCATTATTGGTGACGCTGTTGTTCGCGCTCTCGAGTTTAAAGGCGATAAAGTGATTCGCCAAAATCACATGGGTGATTGGGGTACGCAGTTTGGTATGTTGCTGGCACACCTAAGTGACAAGCTAGCAGCTAACGAAGTTGCAGAAACCGCCCTTGCCGATTTAGAGCATTTCTATCGTGAAGCAAAAGTTCGCTTTGACGAAGAGGAAGGCTTTGCTGATAGAGCACGTGAATACGTGGTTAAACTACAAGGCGGCGATGAGCAATGTATGACCTTGTGGCAGCAGTTCATTGATATTTCAATTAAGCACAGTGAAGAAATATACGAAAAGCTTAACGTTACCTTAAAACGCGAAGACATATACGGTGAAAGTGCTTATAACGACGACTTACCCAAAGTTATCGATGAGCTAATGGCCAAAAACATCGCAGTAGAAGACCAAGGCGCTAAAGTTGTCTTTATCCAAGAGATGGCGAATAAAAATGGCGAACCTTCAGTATTTATCGTACAAAAATCAGGTGGTGGCTACCTCTACGCAACGACCGATTTATCGGCATGTCGCTACAGAAGTGGTGAGCTTGACGCAGATCGCATTGTTATCTTTACTGACGCACGCCAGTCGTTGCACTTCCAACAAGTTGAGATTGTTGCGCGCAAAGCAGGTTTCTTGCCAGACAATGTCGTATACCAACACTGTCCGTTTGGCATGATGATGGGCGACGATGGCAAACCGTTTAAAACACGTACCGGTGGTACAATTAAGTTAGCCGAATTACTTGAAGAAGCTGTTGTGCGTGCAAAAGCATTAATTAAAGAAAAGAACCCTGACTACAGCGAAGAAAAACTTACTGAAATCGCTGAAAAAGTGGGTATCGGCGCGGTTAAGTTTGCAGACTTGTCTAAAAACAGAACCAGCGACTACATCTTTAATTGGAAAACCATGTTGAGCTTTGAAGGTGATACAGCGCCTTACTTACAATATGCGTATTCGCGTATCCAAAGTATTTTTACAAAAGCTGGCGTATCAGCAAGTGATTTAGGCGACATTAGCATTGAAGCGCCGCAAGAAAAAGCGCTTGCCATGAAGCTTATGCAGCTTGAAGACACTATTGACGCTATGCTAACAGATTGTACACCAAACCTGCTATGTAGCTATTTATATGAATTAGCGAGCCAATACATGAGCTTTTACGAAGCATGCCCAATCTTAAAAGACGGTATTGAAGAACATGTGAAGCGTTCACGTTTAGCATTATGTGCTGCCGTATCTCGCACCTTAAAGCAAGGTCTAGATATTCTTGGTATTGACGTTATGGAGCGAATGTAGAACCTAGTATATAGGTACGAGGGACTCGCAGCAATGCTGCTAGGGACGAGGTACGAGAAAAAACTGCGTTATCCCGTACATGCCTACAAGGATATAGGTACTTAGGTTTTGTCTGGAACTGAAAACCTGTGATACGGGATCTCTGAATGGCGCATGTTCGCTTCGCTAATGGGGTCTGAATTAAGGGGTCGCGTTGCTTAAGGGAACAAGGAACGTGGAGTCATACCAACGCGCGGCTCGAAGCACAAAGCCCGTAGCCCGTAGCCCGTAGCCCGTAGCATTTAATGTAAAAGCCAGTTGCATAGCAACTGGCTTTTTTGTATTTACACCATCAGTTTCTGACGAATCAATTCAGCTTTTATACCGTTGGGTGTGCGCTGAAACGAGTGCGCTAGTTGGTCAACGTCTTGTCCCGCTCGAAAGCCGTCAGCAACATGTTGCCTGTCGCTATCTGTCCAACGTACACCTGCGTTTTTAGGTAAACCTTTTGCGGCATTTTGTTGCTGTTTTTGCTCAACCGTTTGTTTACTGTTTCGCGGTTGCACCAATTGTTGCGATGCATAAAACAAGGCGCGAATAACATTAGGATTATTGTA
Organism: Thalassotalea agarivorans; assembly: GCF_030295955.1. Lineage (NCBI taxonomy): Bacteria > Pseudomonadati > Pseudomonadota > Gammaproteobacteria > Alteromonadales > Colwelliaceae > Thalassotalea > Thalassotalea agarivorans. The sequence goes on along the minus strand of NZ_AP027363.1, from coordinate 816,514 downwards.
TGGCGAATCTTGTGGAAAGACTTCACCGGTTGTAGGGTCTACCCCTTTAGCAAGGGTTTGAATGACTTTGATATGATTGTCCATAAATTGCTTCCTTTCTGAGTTAATATCCCACTAGCTTCCTGCTAGCTTTTTAACTGTAGCTCAATTCTAATAATTTGTTAGTAAATGAAAGCAAACTTCATTTTGCTAGGTCTGATGGCGAAAGAAAGTTATCAACCTACGTTTATTATGAAAAATACTGAAAAACTCGCGCTCCTTCTCATTACTTTATCCTGTGGTTTACTCGCACTGAGTATGGCGCTAATGGGCGCACACAATCACATTAATGTAGTGACTGCGTTTTACCACCTTGATACTTTATTGCCAGCCGAGCTATACAATGCCTTCGCGGTATTAACCTTGCTTACGCTAAGTTTAGTTGCCGCCTTTTCTATCAAAAAACAACATTTTGTACCAATTACAGCCATCAGCCTAATCGCTATTTCTGCAGTCCCATTGATCGCGCTTTTCAGCAGCAAGATGTGGATAGATAGCCTAGGCGGATTTCCTGCCATTGGCGGTGGTCAAGGTGTGATTAAATACTTCGCTTTGCTAGCAATTGGTCTCTACTTTTTACCAAAAACATGGTCAGCGAAACAACGCGCATTGATAGTAGCCTTCCCTTGCGTATTAGTATTTGCTTGGATTGGCGGTATGAAATTCACCTTACTTGAAGCGCAAGGTATCGAGCCGCTAATCAATACATCGCCACTTATGGCATGGATGTATCAAGTATGGGACGTACAAACCACTTCAAACCTAATTGGTGTGTTTGATCTTATTGCAGCGAGCTTACTTATCATCGCTATTTGGATGCCAAGGCTTGTTGTTCCAGCTATTGCGCTAAGTGCTAGCGTGTTTTTAACCACGCAAACTTTCCTATTTACATGGCCTAGCGCCCTTTCTAGTGACACCATACTAACCACTGGCGGACACTTTCTGATCAAAGATTTATGGTATATCGCTTGTCTATTGCTGTATTGGCAGAGTTTACGCAAGCAGGTAAGATAACCACAAAGCTTCCCTATTGTTAGGCTGATGAGATTTACCGATAGTCACTGTCATTTAGATTTTGAGCCACTTTATGAGCAGCTCACTACATTGCTAACGGAATGCGCAAAGCAGAATGTGATGCGCATTTTAGTGCCAGCCATTGGCCAGCAAAACTGGCAAAAAGTGCTGCAAGTAAAAAAACTGGGCAGTCAGGTTAACATTGATATTGCACTGGGTATGCACCCTTGGTTTTTAAAGGGGGTGAATGACGATACCTATCAACAGTTAGACGCTATTGTTGAACAAAACCATACGAGCCTTAGCGCGATTGGCGAATGTGGAATTGACGGCACCATTGCCGAGCAACACGATAATATGGCGGCCCAAATAACGGCATTTAACCATCAATTAGCGTTAGCAAAATCTTACGATTTGCCCGTAATCGTGCATCATCGCAAAAGCCACCAACAAGTAACCTCTCTGCTAAAACAAGCCCAACTATCAAAGGGAGGCATTGTTCACGCCTTTTCAGGCAGTTATCAGCAGGCAAAAGCCTATTTGGATATGGGATTTAAACTCGGAATTGGCGGCACAATTACTTATGAGCGAGCTAAAAAGACCATCAATACGGTATCTAAATTGCCTTTAGATGCCATGGTGTTGGAGACTGATGCGCCAGCTATGCCACTAAATGGTTTTCAAGGCGAGCCCAACTCACCGCTGATGATTCCACGTGTATTTGAAACGCTATGTCAATTGCGCTCAGAGTCGCCCGAATTATTGGCAAAGCATTTAGAAGATAATTATTCTGCGATTTTTGGCGATTAAGAGGCTCTAAAACCTTGGCGAGAGAATCGACTTGAGCCGCGCGTCAGCAAAAAGCCAACGATGCCAGCTAACAGTAATAAGATACGTTGCGTTTGATCTGTTTTGGCGTTTGCTTCATTTAACGATGCTTCAATTTGCTCTTTGTCGAGCGTAATTCGCATATATCCTTGATTTTTACCTGCTGGTACTTCAATAACAAACGGCGCATATTTGTCTTGCTCTGCTTCACCATATGGGCCAACACCATATAAGGATTTAATATCAATAGCGTCGCCACTTTGATGCATTAATTCACCGGTATGGCTATAGAAATGAATACTGCGAACAAACTCATTTTGCGCGGTAATATCTAGATAGGCTTTGAGCTTTTTAGCGTCTTTGCCATCGCTCAAAAGCGATACGGCATTAGCCGACTGCGCCAAAAAGGCTTGGCCCATGGCGTAGAAATGCTCAGTAATCGCCTCTTGGTTGTTGCGATAGCTATTTAGGCTGGTTACTAAAATGACAACAACCAACACAATCGCAATAGCTAATTGCATTATTTTATTATAAATCGGCGACTGTTTAGGGTATAAAGGCTTATCTGAAAAATTCATGCTCAACTTATAGCAGCGTTTGCTGGCTACACTATAAGGCGAATTACCCAAGAATTAAATAGTTTATTAAAAGGAAACCCCGTGTCCGTGCTTTGTTCGCAGTTAAGCTTTAACGATTTCGCTACTCAATCCCTTGAACAAACATTGCAGTTAAATGCCATTACAGCGCCTCTACCCTTTGAGCTTTCTGCACAAGGTATTATCTGCGCTACTCAATTGCTAAAACACGAAGATGCCTTTGCGTTTCCATTTACGAGTGAAGATGCCGAAAGTTCGATTGAGCTTGTGGTTTTTGCCTCTATAAGTTGGCAACAGTTAAACCAAATTGCACAGCAGTGCGCGATAACGCTGTTTGCAGTCAACGCTATTAATACCCTTTTAGATAAAACCAGTATTCGCTTTGCGATTGCTTGTGACAATATTAAAACTGCGCGCCAAACGCTTACCGCGATTATTGCAGAGCATCAGCTAGAAGCTGCAATTGTGGAAAATGTACCTGCTCTTTCGCAACCAGGTGTGTTAGTGATGGATATGGATTCAACCACGATAAAAATTGAATGTATCGACGAAATTGCAGCACTTGCGGGCGTTGGCGAAGAAGTTGCTAAAGTAACTGAACTTGCCATGCAAGGTGAGCTAGACTTTGCCCAAAGCCTACATCAACGTGTTGCGACATTAGCCGATGCGCCAGAGTCAATACTATCGCAAGTATGTGAACACTTACCTCTTATGGATGGGCTAGAACAGCTTATCGCTGAGTTAAAGCAGCATGGTTGGATAATTGCCATTGCATCGGGTGGCTTTACCTATTTTTCTGAACACTTAAAAGTGCAGTTAGGCTTAGATCAAACTTTTGCTAATACACTTGAGATTGTTGATGGCAAACTAACGGGTAAAGTACTAGGCGATGTGGTTGATGCGCAGGCAAAAGCCGATTCACTTGCTTTTTTAGCCAATAAACATGGTATTGCGCATGCGCAAACTGTTGCCATGGGTGATGGTGCTAACGATCTAACAATGATGGCTGCTGCTCAGTTTGGTGTTGCTTTTGAAGCAAAACCCATTGTGCAACAACAAGCCGACGCAAGTATTAACTTTCACGGGCTAGACTTGCTAGTTCATTGGTTAAAGTAAGCTTTTAAAAGGTAAAGGCCCACCCCAATTGTGGGCCTTGCTGTTTAAAGTCCGTCCGCTCAACAATATCGTCTTTTTTAACATCATTACCAATATGTAGGTAACGGTAACCAATCCAGATGTTATGAAGCTCGCCAAATCGATACATAGCGGTCACATTAAAGCCGTTATCACGATCACTTTCGCCAGCAATCTTAGTATCAAAACCCACTGACATGCCCCAATTGTCGCTAAACCAATGTCTATAGGTCATACCTACGAGCCAATCAAAATCATTGTCGTGCGCTATGTTTAAGTTTTTGCTTATGTTAATCAAGCCATCATCACTGCGTGGAGACACGTCTACATCTAATTTTGCATAGATTTGACGTACGCCGGTAAAAACTCGAAAACCTGGTAGCACTTCATAACCAGCTAAAAAATCATTGGCTGCCATATCGAGTTTAATATCATAGACATGCCCTGGCGAAATAATACCCCCTGTAATGGGGCCCGTAAGCCCTTCTGTCACTGACTCGCCTTTTACCCGCATAAAGTCAAGCCGCAAACTGTATAGCCACGGGCCTTTTTGAGCATATAGCTCGCCAATAATGCCCCAGTTGAGGTTTTCTAAAATGTCGTCAAACGGCACAGTCAAATCGACCCGCTCTAGTTCGCTGGTAATCGAGCCGTCGATTGAAGGTGCCCACACCATTGGAAAAGCTATAACATAATGCCATTCATCGCTTGTCTTTGTATCTGGGCCAATAACGTCTTTAGAAGCAATGCTAGGCGCCGCGCTTAGCAGCAACATTAAGAGAAAATAGATTCTTACCACATTCATCGTGCTACAAAATACCTCTCATTCTGATGCCATACATCAACGCACTACTTTCAGTTGGATTAAGCGCAGGGTTAGAAATCAACTGCACGTCAGCAGTCACTTCAAGATGATCAAAGGAGAAGTGTTAGGTATAGTGCAGCAAACTCAGGGCGGAAAGCTGCAAACTAGTGACCAAAGCTTATCAAGCGACTTTATTGCTCATTCCCCCTTTATTGTTTATCTAAAACTTGATTCAACCAGTATCCCTGAAGCGCTACAAAAACAAGTAAGTAATATACCCGCTGGGGCCTATGGTACGACCGTTATTTATACCAATGACTTAGGCTCGATACCTGAACTGCTACAAGCAATCATGTTGCGCATTGATACTTGGTTAAATTATTTGTAAAAATTTAGTTATATTAATATCTATTTTTTGTAAATTTACATTAATTATCGTAAGTTATATAAAACATCTATAGGCGAATATTGTTGTATCGCTCGTGCTAATGCATTAAAGGGGTAACAATGTTGAAATTCTCTAAATTTCTCGTAGCAACGTTTGTTGCTATCTCTCTGGTTTTGAGTGGCGCCGTGTTTGCACAAAATCAAACACCTGCACCTGTTGTAGATAATGAGTGGGATTGGCTAAAGCTCACGTCAAACGAATGGCTAAAAGGTGATTTGGTCGCCCTGTATGATGATAGTTTAGAGTTTGACAGTGATAACTTAGGACTATTATCGATTGATTGGGGTGATGTTGCCGAGCTCTATAGTAAAGACAGCCAAAGTATTCGCCTAACCGATGACCGTATTTTAGAGGGTCGTTTAGTATACAAAGATGGGCAGATAACAATCGGCGGGCAAGCCGTTGATGCCAGTATGTTAATCTCTATCGCTTCTGCCGCAGATGACGAATGGGGACTTTGGGATGGTAGTATTAGCTTTGGTTTAGATATTAAAGACGGTAACACCAAGCAACAAGATATCACTACAACAGCAGAAATTAAGCGACGTTCATCGTCTTCTCGTTTCCAAACCAATTATTTAGGTTCGCACAGTAAGTCGACTGATGTCACCACAGGTATAGAAACAACAACAGTCAACAGTGACCGTGTAAATTCTTTCTTTGATTTATTTATTAGTCAACGTTTGTTCTTTAGAGCAGCGGATTACGAGTACTTCTCAGATGAATTCCAAAACATCCATTCAAGAAACACATTAGGTATTGCGTTGGGTTATACGTTAGTTGACACGTCGGACATTACTCTTGAAATGGCGCTTGGTCCAAGTTATCAAATCACCAAATTTGATGTAGTTGCTGCTGGTGAAGAGGACGAAGAAGATTCTTACGTTGTTTCCTTTTCGACAACATTCGATTGGGAAATCGTTTCTGACGTAGATTACTTCTTTGATTACAACGTTAAGAAAGTAAGTGAAGAAGCTGGTAATTATTTGCACCACTTAGAAACAGGTATCGAGATTTCAGTGGTCAATGACTTAGACGTGAATTTCACCTACTACGTAGATAGAACAGATAATCCAAAAGCTGACGATACAGGCTTAGTGCCAGAGCAAAACGATACGCGTTTTGTGGTAAGTGTTAGCTACGACTTTTAATCTTATTTTTATTAATTTAAAGCCAGTCAATGACTGGCTTTTTTATGCTAATTTTCTTATCAAAACGAGGCGTTTTGATATAAGATTGGCAAACACCATTCAAACCAAAATATCTCATGGCAAAAGTTAAATCCTTATTTGTGTGCACCGACTGTGGCGCGGAATATTCGCGTTGGTTAGGGCAATGTACCGAATGCAAAGCGTGGAATACTATTTCGGAATTTCGCCAACCTAAAGCGCCAGTAGGCCGAGGTGGTAATTTTTCAGGTTTTGCCGGATTAACAGAAGCCAAAGTTCAAACGCTTGAAGAAATTGATTTAACTGATCTACCCCGCTTTTCGTCTGGTTTTAGCGAATTTGACCGAGTGCTTGGCGGCGGTATTGTGCCGGGTAGTGCCATACTCATTGGTGGAGAGCCTGGTGCGGGTAAAAGTACCTTACTTCTACAAACCATGTGTGCCCTCGCTGATAGCATGTCTGCGCTGTATGTCACTGGTGAAGAATCACTGCAACAAGTTGCCATGAGAGCCAACCGTTTAGGATTAAAAACAGACAAACTAAAAATGCTAAGTGAGACTAGCGTTGAGAATATTTGTCATATTGCAGAGCGAGAACAACCTAAAATCATGGTTATCGACTCGATTCAAGTTATGCATATGTCTGATATTCAGTCTGCTCCGGGCAGTGTATCGCAGGTAAGAGAGACAGCAGCCTTTTTAACGCGATTCGCTAAACTTCATCACGTTGCCATGATCATTGTCGGTCATGTCACTAAAGACGGTTCGCTTGCTGGTCCTAAAGTATTGGAGCACTGCATCGATTGTTCGATAATGCTTGAAGGGAGCACAGATTCTCGTTTTCGTACACTGCGCGGTAACAAAAACCGTTTTGGTGCGGTAAATGAGCTGGGTGTTTTTGGCATGACGGGAGCGGGGTTAAAAGAAGTTAAAAACCCATCAGCAATATTCCTCACACGAGGCGAAGAACAAACACCTGGTTCTGTGGTTATGGTTGTGTGGGAAGGGACAAGGCCATTGCTTGTAGAGATACAAGCGTTAGTAGATCACAGCGCGTTAGGAAACCCGCGAAGAGTAGTTGTAGGTGCTGAGCAAAATAGACTTGCTATGTTACTTGCTATACTTAATCGTCATGGTGGCCTGCAAATGAACGACCAAGATGTCTTCGTTAATGTGGTTGGCGGTGTAAAAGTTGCCGAAACCGGTATTGATTTAGCGTTAATACTTGCGCTGGTGTCGAGTTTTCGTGATCGCGCATTACCACAAGACTTAGTTGTATTTGGTGAAGTAGGTTTATCAGGTGAAATTCGTCCTGTACCAAGTGGACAAGAACGAATAAACGAAGCGGCAAAACATGGTTTTAAGAAAGCGATAGTGCCTTATACCAATGTGCCTAAAGACAGCGTCAAAGGTATGGAAGTGATTGGTATTAAGAAATTAAGCGAGGCGCTAGACGCAATACTGTAAGGAGTGGAATATGAAAAACATTCTACTAATTGTTGTTGTAATCGCGTTGACGTCATATTTCATTAATAAGGCTCGCGAATCTAGCGAGCAAGAGTCTGAGCAAGCTATTGCTAATAATGACAAATTGCTTTTGGAAGAAAAAAACAGACTAGCACTAGCGATCAAAAAGTTTACGCAGCAAGGCAGCACCCATGCAGCGCTTGCACAGCAAATACTTCAAAATCAGCAATTCAACCAATCACCTGAGTTGATGCAAAAGCCTCTGGCAGCAAATATCGAGGATGAGCGTAATCAACTTGCTTTTAAAATCAGCACTATCGATGTGCACGTACTACATTGCAGCAACAACTTTTGCATGCTCTCTGTTGATAACAAAGACAAACAGGTCGCACGTTCCGCATTATCTGAATATCGACTATTTGATGCGACAGTCTCACAAGAGTATCGCGCAATCTTTGTATTCTAGCGCAAATGCCCTACCCAACCATTTGAATTTAAGTCCAAATAACATAAAGTTAATTGTTAATAACTAAAGTACTTTGGACAAAAATATGTATAAGAAATTATTCATCTGGGCAGCGATTTCGCTCTTATTAATGACCAATATCGCCATTGCCAATAGCGGCAAAAAGGCGTTGCAGTATCAAGATTTGTTTGAGCTTGAGTATGTCTCCTCACCGATATTTGCTAATAATGGAAAAACGGTCATTTTTGAGCGTCGCAGTTTCGATGTAATGACCGACGCACCTCGTATCAACTTATGGCAAGTAGATATTGACGGCAGTAACGAACGTCCACTCGTATCAGGGGCATACAATGCATATATGCCAAAGCTATCCCCACAAGGAGACAGACTCGCATACATTAGCACGCAAGAAGGTGCGCCGCAGTTGTATGTGCGCTTTTTGGATACCGCGCAGACGGTGAGAGTAACCAATTTACAGAAGTCACCAAGCGCGATTTCATGGTCAAATGACGGTAAGCATATCGCCTTTATTATGTTTACTCCTGAAAAACCTGCCGTGCTGTTTACTGATATGCCTCAAAAACCAAAAGGGGCTGAGTGGGCTGGTAATGCGACGTTTATCGATGCAACAAACTATCGCTCTGACGGCGCTGGATTTTTGCCAGCTGGCTTCAATCAGATTTATGTTGTTCCTGCCAACGGTGGTAGCGCCAAACAAATAACAGCTCAACAAGGTAGTATTTCTGGCCCGCTTACGTGGTCTGCAAAAAATGATAGCCTTTATTTTGGCGGAAACTTAAATGAAGACTATGAATATCAACCACTAGAAGCCGATATATACAAGGTCAATGTAACTAGTTTAGATATAGCCAAAATCACCAATAACAAAGGACCAGACTTTGCCGCAACTATTAGTCCAAACGGTAAACTGATGGCAAGACTAAGCTTTGTTGATACTAAAATGAGTCATCAGAATGCTTACATTGTTGTTTCTGATCTCAATGGCAAAAATGAAAAGGTTTTGGCTAAACAGTTAGATCGCGGTATCAATAAAATTGTGTGGAACAGCAATAGTAAAGGCTTATATTTCTCACATGATGATCATGGCCAGAAAACCGTCAGTTATGTTTCGCTAAGCAATAAAATTAGCCCAACTAACATTACATTAGGCGGCCAATCTTTAGGTCGACCTTATACGTCAGGCGATTTTGCAGTTTCTCGTCAAAATGCCATTGCATATACGTTAGGTACCAGCGCGAAACCGGCTGACTTAGCGGTACTAACAAGTGGTAAACAGCGCACACTTACTGATTTTAACTCCGACTTATTAGCGGATAAATATGTCGCTAAAGTGGAAAAAGTTGTCGCTAAATCAAGTGTCGATAAACGTGAAATCGAAGCTTGGGTTGCTTACCCAGACGTTAAAAAAGGCGAAAAAGTACCCCTGATACTAGAGATTCATGGAGGCCCACACACAGCCTACGGCCCTAACTTTAGTAGCGAAGTACAAATGATGGTTGCTAAAGGCTACGCGGTTGTATGGGCAAACCCTAGAGGTTCAACATCGTATGGCGCAGAGTTTGCCAATTTGATTCATCACAATTACCCATCGCAAGATTACGATGATTTAATGGATATCGTCGATCAGGTTGTTGCTAAAGGTAATATTGATACTGACAATTTGTTTGTTACTGGTGGTTCGGGTGGTGGAGTACTTACCGCGTGGATCGTGGGTAAAACAGACCGTTTTAAGGCTGCCGTTGTTGCGAAGCCAGTGATCAACTGGTTAAGTTTCACACTGACAGCAGATGGCTATACATACTTCAGCCAGTATTGGATGCCTGGCAAACCTTGGGAGCATGTTGAGCACTTATGGAAACACTCGCCACTCTCTCTTGTTGGCAATGTTAAAACACCGACGATGTTACTCACTGGTGAAGTAGATTACCGTACGCCAATGAGCGAAACGGAGCAATACTACCAAGCTCTTAAGCTTAATCGAGTAGATACCGCTATGGTGCGCATTCCAAAAGCGTCACACGGTATTGCTGCGAAACCAAGTAACTTGATCCAAAAAATCGGCTATATCGTCGCTTGGTTCGACAAATACAAAAACTAACTCCCCCTTAAATTTGGGGTCAGAACATGTTCTGACCCCAGCTTATAATTTTCTATTTATACAAGTCTAATGTTTAGCTCTTTTACTAAGCCCAATTACATCACTAGCGCAACATTTCAAATATAATCATATAGTTAAGAATTAATTTCTTTACTTTTACAACCTAGAAAAAGCACTAAACCAACCTAGTTAGTTAACATTTGGGGTCAGAACATGTTCTGACCCCAAATGTTAAAGCAAGTGATTAAAAGTTTAGAAAATCTACTCCTACCGCCTAAATTGTTAACAATTAACTATTGATGATTTGTGTCGTAACCTGTAACGTTGACAATGAATTAAAATTACTGGGATGTTTTCGTGCGAACTAACATAATAAAACGAATGACTGGGCTCACCGCTATGCTGACCTTAACATTGTTGTGGGGTTGCAATAACAGCGAGCAAAACACTTCTGCTAAAGAAGTAACTGTAAATAAAGCGCCGCAGCAGCGCAGCATTAACTTTAATAAAGGTTGGAGCTTTCGCCTTATAGAAGAGAGCGATACGGTAAATTATAGTGCTGCAGATATTAAGGAAGACAATTGGCGTCAAGTTAACCTTCCGCATGACTGGAGTATAAAAGTACCCTTCAGCCAAGAATTTAATGGGGCAACAGCCTACCTTCCTGGCGGACTTGGCTGGTATAGAAAAACCTTCACCTCACGCTCAGAGCTCTCAGGCAAGAAAGTGCAATTATACTTTGATGGTGTGTATGCAAACGCCCAAGTATTTATCAATGGCACGAAAGTTGGTGAACGCATCAACGGTTACTCGCCATTTTTTGTAGACCTTACCAAACACCTTAACCCTGAAGGTGAAGAGAATATCGTCGCGGTCAAAGTTGACCACACTAATTATATAGACAGCCGCTGGTATACTGGTTCTGGAATCTATCGTGATGTAAATCTTGTAGTAACTGACAAGCTCCATATCCCAATTTGGGGCAACTTTGTAACAACCCCGTCGGTTTCCAAAGAAAAAGCACTGGTCAACGCGCAGGTAAGCGTAAACAATGAACATAATAGCGACAAATCACTCGTTGTGCGCTCTTCAATAACAGATCAATCGGGGCAGCTTGTCGCGCAGCAAGAAAAAACGGTTAGTTTAAAAGCAAACGCCAAAACAGTTATAGAGCAGACTTTAGATGTTACACAGCCAAAACTCTGGGATATTGATTCACCTAATCTGTATGTTTTAACCAATACATTAGTTGTCGATGGCAATCCAATTGACAGCACAACGACGAAGTTTGGTATTAGAGATTTCTTATTCGATAAAGACAAAGGTTTTTTCTTAAATGGTCGCAATTTAAAAATTAAAGGTGTGAATTTACATCATGATGCCGGACTTGTGGGAACTGCAGTTCCAGATGATGTTTGGCGTCGCAGATTATTGGCACTGAAAGATGCAGGGGTAAATGCAATTAGAACAGCGCACAACCCAGTATCAATCAATTTTCTCGATTTATGTGATGAGCTAGGTCTGCTCGTTCAAGCTGAAATTTTTGATGAATGGGATAACCCAAAGGATAAACGTCTTAATCAATGGGAACGACACAGCGATGATATAAGCCGTGGTTACGCTGAGCACTTCCAAGAAGAGGCAGAGCGAGACCTTAAAGACTCTATGCTGCGCGATAGAAACCACCCATCAATTTTTATGTGGAGTATTGGCAACGAAATAGAGTGGACCTACCCACGCTATAAGGCAGCAACAGGTTACTTTGATATGAATGCTGCCGGTAATTATTTTTACAACCCTCCATTCATAAGCCCTGAAGAAATTTATGAGCGCTTTCATACGAGTGAGGAAGGTAAATATGTACTTGCTGAAACCGCAAAAAAACTATCTAAATGGGTTAAGGAAATTGACACATCGCGTCCAATTACCGCTAATTTGATTCTTCCTTCTGTAAGCCATATTAGTGGTTATACGGATGCATTAGATGTGATTGGCTACAGCTATAGGCGCGTTATTTATGACTATGGTCATGAATTGTTCCCCGACAAACCAATTATGGGCAATGAAAACGTTGTACAGTGGCATGAATGGAAAGCTATCGAAGAGCGCGATTTCATTTCAGGTACATTCTTGTGGACAGGGATAGACTACTTGGGTGAAGCTCACAACGCCTGGCCAAGAAAAGCGACCCCGTCTGGTATGCTTGATACCGCTGGTTTTAAAAAGCCGTCTTACTATATGTTTAAAAGCCTATGGCAAGAAGAGCCTGTGCTTTATATCACCTCTCAAACTGAAGAAAAGTCGTTATACAAGTCAGTTCAAACGGATAACAGCTTAATTGTAGAAGAAAAAGAGCCGGGTAAATGGCAACAACGTGTATGGTTTTGGCAAGACGTAAATTCACATTGGAACTATCAAGAGAGTGAAATGGTCATCGTTGAAGTCCTAACCAATTGTGAGAATGTTGATTTGCTATTAAATGGCGATAGCTTGGGCTCTAAGCGCTTAAGTGACAATCCAGACCGTATCATCAAATGGGCATTGCCATACACTCAAGGAGAGTTAAAAGCCGTCGGATGTGGTAAACAGTACTTGGTTAATAGTGCAAGTAAGCCTGTATCTGCTCATATCCGCGTAGATAAAAACGCTATGGAGCCGAGTTTTAATGACGTTGCTCACATTGAATTGCAGTTAATCGACGAAAACGGTCATGCAGTGTCTCATGCTGAAGAGCAAATTCTATTTTCGCCATCTGAGAATATTGAATTGCTTGGTGTAGATAATGGTGATACCAGCGCTATGGATAGTTACAACAGCAACACGTTAACCACAGCTAAGGGTAAAGCGCTCGCTATTGTTCGAGCCAAAGACAGTAGCGAAGGTTTTGTTAATGTTTATCTAGCGGGCAAAAAGATCCAACGCATTTCATTTAACCAATAACCTATTTGGGGTCAGAACATGTTCTGACCCCAGCATTTCTACTTAACGTTCTTTCGTCTAATTTTTTGCTTCTTCCTCTATAACTAAAACTCCTATAGATTAATTTAATCAATTAAAACAGTTGGTTATTATTTATTTGGCGATACTTAATGACAGGTGTAGAGGAAATTATTGCAACATTTGGGGTCAGAACATGTTCTGACCCCAAATGTTTTAGGTATAAAAAAAAGCCCTGCAATTGCAGGGCTTTTTCGTAAAGTGCGTAAGTAACTATTATTACTTCTTAGCAAGCTTCTCTTTAATACGAGCAGCACGACCAGTACGCTCACGTAAGTAGTAAAGTTTAGCTTGACGAACATCACCGCGACGTTTGACTTCAATTGAGTCAACTAATGGGCTATGTGTCTGGAATACACGCTCAACACCTACACCGTTCGAGATTTTACGAACAGTGAAAGCTGAATGTAAGCCACGGCTCTTAACAGCGATAACAACACCTTCAAATGCTTGAAGACGTGACTTATCACCTTCTTTAACTTTTACTTGTACAACAACAGTGTCGCCTGGTGCGAATGCTGGTACATCTTTTTTCATTTGCTCTAATTCGAGCTCTTTAATAATGTTACTCATTTTATCACCTTATCCTAGGATTCACGGTCTGTTGGATACTCAAGCTTGATTGAATCAAGCATTTTTTCCTGCTCAGCCGTCAGAGCTAGGTCAGTTAAAAGTTCTGGTCTTCTGGTCCATGTCCTCAATAAGGACTGATACTGACGCCATTGTCTGATTTGCTCATGATTTCCGCTTAACAGAACCTTTGGTACAGACTCACCGTCTAACACTTCAGGTCTAGTGTAATGAGGACAATCTAATAAACCGTCAGAAAAAGAATCCTGTTCGGCCGATTGATTGTGTCCTAGTACACCTGGCACAAAACGCGCCACTGCATCAATCATATTCATGGCGGGTAATTCTCCGCCACTTAGCACATAATCCCCAACTGACCATTCTTCATCTACTTCCGAAATAATCAATCGTTCGTCGATACCTTCATATCGCCCAGCGATAAATATTAGCGTATCGTGCTGTGCTAATGTTTGCACACCAGACTGGTTTAGTTTCCGCCCTTGTGGCGACAAATAAATCACTTTAGCTTCACGCCCTGCTTCTAAAGCAGCTTGTTTGGCAGCAGCAATCGCATCACGTAAGGGTTGCACCATCATTAACATCCCAGGTCCGCCGCCATAAGGCCTATCGTCCACTGTACGATGTTTATCATGGGTAAAATCTCTTGGGTTCCAACGATGAAACTCAATAAGCCCATTACGTATTGCTCGGCTTGTCACCCCATACTCTGTGATGGCATCAAACATTTGCGGAAAAAGGCTTATCACCCCAATCCATAATGGTTTGTTTTCCGTCACGAGTTAAAAACCTGGGTCCCAGTCAACACAAATTTGTTTATCTTCAATGCTAATCGACTCAATAACTTCTTCCTCTACATAAGGAATTAGTCTTTCTTTCTTACCGAAAGCGTCTTTCGCATTGGCTTTAACAACTAAGACGTCATTAGCGCCTGTTTCCATAATATCGTCGACAACACCTAGGTTATAACCTTGGTTTGTAATCACCGTCATGCCAATAAGGTCACGCCAGTAAAACTCACCTTCAGGTAACTCCGGTAATGACTCACCAGAAATAAAGATTTCAGAATTAACCAACGCTGACGCCTGATCTCTATCTTCAAAACCTTTAACCTTTACGATTAAACCTTTGTTGTGTTTCCGCCAATCTTCTACTTCAACACGTTGTTCTTTTTTCCCTAATTTTAGCGACCAAGGGAAATAGTCTAAAATGGCTTCAGGGTCTTGTGTAAATGAATGAATCTTTACCCAACCTTTAACACCGTAGACTGCGCCTACTTTGCCAAGGATGACATTTTCAGATACTTCACTCACTTAAATACTCCTGAACTCTCTAAGTCAATTAAGCAGCAGCTTGTGCGTCTTTTACTAACTTAGCCACACGATCAGATACATTTGCACCTTGACCAACCCAGTGGTTGATACGCTCTAGGTCTAAACGTAATTTTTCCGCTTGACCTTGTGCAGTTGGGTTGAAGAAACCTACTTTCTCGATGAAACGACCATCGCGAGAATTACGGCTGTCTGCAACTACTACCTGATAGAATGGACGCTTCTTCGCGCCACCACGAGCTAAACGAATGGTAACCATACCGTCCTCTATTTAATTAAGTTAAACATATAAATCCAGACACTTCCTGCCACTCAGGTGACAGAAAAGCTCGCGTATTGTACGTATTTTCAGTAAAAATGCAAGTGAAATATCTGTTTAAAAGTGTATATATCATGGCTATTTACGCCATCTAGCAAATCGTTAAATTTCAATGCGTTTAAACTTTGATAGAAAAAGCGCCTCGGCGCTTTAACATCGCTCGCCTTTGTCATCAATTATTTGCTCACCGTCTTCTTTCGCAAAGGGTCCTTTCGGCCACTGTTCAAGAATGTCTAATACCGCTTCGCTCGGGCGACATAGTTTGACTCCCTTTGCCGTACAAACGATAGGTCGATTGACTAACACCGGATGTTCAAGCATGGCGCTAAAAATGGTTTCTTCGCTTACCGACTCTTGCAACAAACCGAGCTCTTGTGCAGGTGACTTAGTTTTTCGTAATGCCGTTTTCGGCGTTAAATTGGCTGCCGCAAACAAAGCCTGTAATTGCGGCTTAGTCCAACCGACTTTCAAATATTCAATAACGACAGGGGTATACCCAGCAGCCTTGATAATAGCTAATACATTTCTCGACGTACCACAATCGGGGTTATGATGAATAACAATCACAAGCAAACCTTTAACAGAATTAAGTGCTTTGAGTATAGCGTGTTAAAACTAGGGCACAAAAAAAGCAGCCGTTGGCTGCTTCTCGATAAACTTTATGTTGACTAACGACGGCCAAAGCCACCGAATCCGCCCATGCCGCCACCGGGAGGCATCATGCCTTTCATGCCACGCATCATCTTCTGCATGCCACCTTTGCCAGACATCTTCTTCATCATTTTCTGCATTTGCGTGAACTGCTTCAACAGCTTGTTTACATCTTGAATCTGAGTACCTGAACCCGCTGCAATGCGACGTTTACGTGAGCCCTTAATAATGTCAGGGCGCGCGCGCTCAGCCGGTGTCATTGAGTTGATAATCGCTTCCATACGAACGGTTAGTTTGTCGTCCATTTGGTTTTTAACTTGTTCAGACATTTGCCCCATACCAGGTAATTTGTCGATCAAGCCCATCATACCGCCCATACTTTTCATTTGAACAAGCTGTTCGCGAAAATCTTCAAGATCGAAGCCTTTTCCTGATTTAACTTTCTTCGCTAGCTTTTCGGCTTTTGCCTTATCAACTTTTTGCTCAACTTCTTCTATCAGTGACAATACGTCACCCATACCCAAAATACGAGACGCTATACGATCTGGATGGAATGGTTCTAAAGCATCGGTCTTCTCACCAACACCCATAAATTTAATCGGCTTACCCGTTATGTGACGAATTGATAGCGCGGCACCACCACGTGCATCACCATCGGTTTTTGTCAAAATAACACCCGTTAATGGCAGCGCTTCGTCAAACGCTTTCGCCGTATTGGCAGCATCTTGACCTGTCATTGCATCAACAGTGAATAGGGTTTCAACCGGATTAACCGCCGCATGTAATGCTTTGATTTCATCCATCATCTCGCCGTCTACATGGAGACGACCAGCGGTATCTAGAATCAATACGTCAAAAAAGTTTTTCTTTGCATGAGCAATCGCTGCATTGGCGATATCAATTGGTTTTTGCTCGACCGCACTTGGGAAAAAGTCTACGCCTACTTCGCTGGCAAGTGTTTCAAGCTGTTTAATCGCAGCGGGGCGATAAACGTCAGCTGATACCACCAATACTTTTTTCTTTTCGCGCTCTTTTAAGAACTTAGATAGCTTTGCTACAGAAGTTGTTTTACCTGCACCTTGTAAACCAGCCATTAATATCACAGCAGGAGGCGTTGCTTTTAGGTCAAGTTGTTCATTAACTTCACCCATCGCTTTCTCAAGTTCTGTTTGTACAATTTTTACAAACACTTGCCCTGGCGTTAAGCTTTTCGATACATCTGTACCCAATGCGCTTTCTTTTACTTTAGCAATAAATTCACGGATAACCGGCAAAGCAACGTCGGCCTCCAATAAAGCCATACGTACTTCTCTTAACGTATCTTTTATATTGTCTTCGGTAAGGCGACCACGACCGCTAATGTTTTTTAGCGATTTGGTTAAACGATCAGAAAGATTCTCAAACATCAGATTCTCTATAGCAAAGTGCGCAAAAAATTGGGGGCTATTATAGCGAGCCACCCTTGGAAAGTAAAAATGTAACAAGCGCTACACTTTATAACTTGCTTTTGACTGATATATGGTAGAATTAAACCAGTTTCAAGATGCAGTATTCACACTTATGCAAATCGTTAATCAATTTTTCGCCAATTTAGTCCAGTTAAGCGCAGAAGCAAGCCCTTGGTTGTTGCTCGGCTTATTGATAGCAGGCCTTATGAAAGCTTGGGTACCAACACGTATCCTTAGCCATCATCTTGGTAGCGGAAAAAAAGCGATCGTAAAGGCGGCATTTATAGGCGCTCCGTTGCCATTATGTTCATGCGGCGTCATACCTGTTGCAACAGAACTTAAACGCAGCGGCGCTTCTGCGCCGGCCACCTCTTCTTTTTTAGTTGCTACACCCGAAACTGGCGTTGATTCTGTCTCTGTGTCGTATGCGATGCTTGGGCCTGTCATGGCAATTTACCGCCCTATTGCTGCCATAATTAGTGCGATAGCAACCGGGCTATTGGTTAACACCACCACAAAAACAGCAACAAGTAATCAAGCAGAGGTTAAAAGCTGCTGCGCAAGCCATCAACAAGAAGCGCCGAAAAAAGAAGAAACAAGTTGCTGTAGCCATGAACATAGCCATCAGCCCACTAGCATGGACAAAACCATCAGTGGTATTAAATACGCATCAACAACCTTAATTGATGACATCGTCAAATGGTTAGCGATAGGTCTATTGTTTGCGACAATTGTGCGCACCTTCGTACCAGAGAGCTTTTTGCTTAGCTATGGCAGTGGCCTACCGGCGATGCTACTAATGATTGCCATATCTATTCCTATGTATATTTGTGCTACTGCGTCTACACCGATAGCGGCTGGCTTTATTATGGCTGGTATTTCTCCAGGCACTGCACTGGTGTTTATGATGGCTGGACCGGCAACCAATATATCAACATTAGGTGTGATTAAATCTGAAATGGGCACCCCGGTATTAACTCGCTATCTACTAGGCATTAGCGTCAGTGCAATTGCTTTAGGGTTATTACTTGATGCAGGCCTTAGCTATTTTGACATTAATATTGCCAATCAAATGAGTCATAGCCACGAATTATTACCACAATGGTTTGGCATTTTATGTGCGCTCGTGATAATAATACTGGCAGTAAAACCTATAAGACGTTTGTTTATCAAATAATTAGCGCGCTCTTACTAACAATAAATAGCGCGTATATCGGAGTAACAAAGTGCACATTGCAACAGTTTTCACCTTAGTGGCTATTTTGGGCTATACCATTGCAACATTTGCGGTATTGTCACGATTATTCCATCACAAAGGTCCTAACCTTTTATTTGTTCAAGCCTCTGCGCTGGTTGCAATCATTGCACACGTACTACTTGTCTCGGGCAGTTTTGACAATCAACCACTCAATTTTAGCCTACCTAACGTGGTTTCAATTGTGAGTTTAGTGATAGCACTTTTTGTAAGTGGGTTAGCGCTGCGTTACAAAATCAACTTAATTCTGCCTGTTGCCTATGGTTTTTCTGCGATTTGGCTGACGATATCCTTGTTAATACCGACAATTGAAAATATGCCTTTAATTGCTGGCAAATTAGTATTGGTCACGCATATTACGTTAGCGCTTATCGCTTACTGCATTCTGGTTATTGCTACCTTGTATTGTTATCAAGTGGCCTATATCAACTTTAAATTGAAGCAAAAGAACTTGGCTGCCGTGACCCACTTGCCACCTCTAATGCAGGTTGAGCAACAACTATTTTTAATACTTGCTGTTGGCACGTTAACCTTGTTGTTGAGCCAACTAACAGGTTTCATTTTCCTCGACAATTTTATTAGTAAAGAAAATGCGCATAAAACCGTGTTATCACTAATGGCACTGGGCTTGTACTGCGTCATTTTATGGGGCCACTTCAAACAAGGTTGGCGAGGCCACAGAATCGTTACCTTAACCACAATCGCAACAATTTTGCTCACATTGTCGTATTTTGGTAGCAGATTCGTGAAAGAATTTCTCTTATCTTAAAAATTAAGGTATAAAGGCTGTTCGGTGATAATTTCATCGACAATTGTTGGTTTAAGATAACAGTTTATTCTTAACACCTTTTTTTTTGGGCAATATAGGACCCCCTGATTGGACAGTATCTCCACCGGTATGCTTTGTGCCATTCTTGGCATTTTAATATTAATTTCAGCATACTTTTCCGGCTCAGAAACCGGACTTATGTCTCTCAATCGATATCGATTGCGTCACTTAGAAAACAATGGCCACAAAGGCGCTAAACGCGTAGGTAAGCTACTTAAGCGTCCAGACCAACTGATTGGCTTAATTCTAATTGGTAATAACCTTGTTAATGTATTTGCTTCACTTATCGCGGGCGTTATAGCAGAACGCTTGATTGGTGGTGCTGGTATATTCTACGCAGGTCTTCTGCTTACTCTTGTTATATTGATTTTTGCAGAGGTGACGCCTAAAACTCTTGCCGCGATAAATCCAGAGAAAATAGCATTTCCAAGTTCATTTATACTGCGCCCATTGATGAAGCTACTTTTCCCATTGGTCGTCGCAGTTAACTACATCACCAATGGTATTCTCAAATTGCTTGGCGTGAGCCAGCAAGATATGGAAAACCATAGCTTGAGCTCAGAAGAGCTAAAAACGGTAGTAAATGAATCAAGCGCCCTATTACCTAAACGCGATCAAAACATGTTAGTAGGCATTCTTGACCTAGAAAACGTGACTGTTGAAGACATCATGATCCCTAGGAACGAGCTATTTGGTATCGACATCAACCAAGAATGGAAAAAGATCCAGCGACAACTCACCCATGCTAGTCATACCCGTGTATTGCTTTACCGAGACAATATAGATGATGTTGTCGGCTATATTCACGTACGTGATGCATTAAAGATGTTATCTAAAAACCAATTCACCAAAGCCACACTGCTGCGCGCTGTTCGTGAGTTGTATTTTATTCCAGAGAAAACGCCGCTCAATGTTCAACTACTTAAATTCCAGCGTGCCAAAGAACGATTAGGCTTGGTAGTAGATGAATACGGAGACATTCAAGGACTTGTAACCCTAGAAGATATTTTGGAAGAAATTGTTGGCGACTTTACCACAACGAAAACGCCTACTCCGAGTGAAGAAGTGACACCACAGCCCGATGGTAGTTTTTTGATTGATGGAAGCGCTAACATCCGTGATGTGAATAAAGAAATGGATTGGCAGCTACCAACTGACGGTCCTAAGACAATTAGCGGCCTGATCATTGAACATTTGGAAGATATTCCACAGGCGAAACTTAGCGCCAAAATTGGCGGATATCCCGTCGAAATCGTCGATCTTAGCGACAATATGATAAAGACAGTTCGTATTTTACCTGAATTTGTTGCTCAAACACACGAAGACGAACGCTAAGCCAATGAATTCATAGCCTCTAGTGAATTATGAGGCTATGAATAGGCGCCATATTCTAAGCGATTTTTGCTTGGTTTATCTTGCTTTACTGATCAATCTTAGCGCATCTCTATTTTTTGTACATTAGTACAATGTTACAAATTTACCAACAAAGTTATCCACACCCTTTAAAAACTTTTCCATATTCCACAAATTCTGTGGATAACTCAAGCTAGGTCAATAAAAAAAAGCCCTGCGTATTTGCAATGACTTTTTTACACTTTTTTTAACTTTTTTTTGCGGTATTTCGCATCCCCTTAATTTTTAAGGCATCACAATTTTTTATCGAATTTTATAAAAAATTGGTAAGGTTTATGCTTTATAACTACCGTTGATTTCGTAATTGTCACACTTGTGAATGTTTTGAGTTGGCCTTAGCCAAAAAACAATCGCCATAACCAACCATGATCTAAATCTTCCTCGCAGGTTTTCAATTGACTTGAATATCTGCGTGCTCTGTCATCGACTTTACGTGATACTTTAATTAACCACGGCTTCTTCATGTAAGATTTGTTTCTATAGCCACCCCAACCTTCATGGTAGTTCAAGTACTGATTGTAGGTATCCCACTTTGATATCTTGTTTACTTTATGGGTTTTATAGATAAACCACGCCATAAAATCGATGGCATCGTCAAAGTCGTCACGATCTGCGCCGGAATTTCCAGTCGCCTTTATGTAATCTTCCCAGGTTAACGTTTTGGCTTGAGAATAACCGTAGGCACTGCTAATTCGTCCCCAAGGAATAAAACCAAGAATATATTTGCGCGGTGGCGCAGCATCATGCCTAAACGAGCTTTCTTGATACATCATTGCCATTGGCACATGGATAGGCGTCCCCCAACGCTCCCTTGCTTCTTTAGCGGCAAAGTACCAATCCCTGTTTTCTTCAAAAATTGCACACAAATTTTCTGGATTCTTTGGTGGTGGCGTTGCACAACTTGCCAAGAGAAGCAGCAAACTTGCGCACATTAAGCGCTGCTTGTACTGAAACATCTTTCGTTAATTTACTTTTATATGATGATTACTAAGATAAACGAAACGCGATAAAGAAGAAATATTAAAAAAATTAAAAAAAGTTTGAACTAAAGCAAATTAGCACACTCTATTAATACGAGAGCGACTGAACGGCTTAATTATTTGACCGTTTTCCCCCTATAAAGGTGGAGCGTTGTAAATGTTCAAATAATTGAGTCGTTTGGTTAACATTCCCTTAGTGTTTCATGTTTTTTAGCGCATATGTTTATATGCGCTTTTTTTATGCTTTTTTTAACAACATTTAATATTATTGTTAACAAGAGGTTATATGAAATAGCGAAAAAAAATTTATGAACTTTTTCAATTTGGTCTACTCTTAAGATGTGAGAGCACAAATTTTACCTCCCTGGACTGCTTTCATAGTTTTGTAGCGCGTTTATTTAAACGCGCTTTTTTTTTGCCCAAAGAAAAGCGTTTTTGCATAGCCCATTGAAGTTGAACTATGCAATTAATAAGACAGCAAACGCTGTCTTTGATGGCGGTATTAAGAAAAGTAATCTGTTAGAAAGGTATCAAAGTCTACGGTGTCTGCCGCTTCAATCGCTGCTTGATCTGCGAGCGACTTGACTCGCATGTCTTCGAAGTTCTGTGCATTACAATAGCTATAGTCTCGCGTCATTGCATTTTTTCTGTATTGCTTAGCTAGGTTCATACAATGTTCGGTTAGCGTCAGATTTTTTGACTGAATGTCGTGTAAGAAACGTCGAGCAAATGTTTTGTTCGGGTCTAGCACTTTTTGATATTCGCGTTCGACTGCATCGGCATAATGACTCTCTCCGGCTGCTTTGTCCAAGAGCGTGGCCACTTCAGATAAACCAGCGAAAATTTCTTCGCCCCAATCTTTGATGGATCGCTGCTGTTGATCATATAGCGTTAACGCTGGATCTAAACCTCGCACAACAACTTGCCCCAAATTACCACGATAAGCTTTTTGCTGCTCATTGGTCATTAATGGACTGTCTTTTAACGCGCAGAAGGTAAGAAACACATCCAAAAAGTATACTTGCTCTAAACTAATGCCTGTAGAAACAAATGGGTTAACATCCAATACGCGGACTTCGATATACTCGACACCTCGCTTGGCGAGTGCTTCCGATGGTTTTTCCCCTGACTTGGCGACTTGTTTAGGGCGTATCGGCGCATACAATTCATTTTCTATTTGCAAGACATTGGTATTAAGCTGTTGGTACTCTCCATTAACTTTTACGCCTATTTCAGCAAACTTTTCCGAGGCATGCGTAATGGCATCACTTACCCCGTCTAAGTAATCATTTAGACTGTTATAGCCAATGTTAAAAGAGGATTGTTCTGAGTTGGTGTATCCTAAATCGCTCATCCGCAAGGACGTTGCATGTTCTAAATACAAAAAGCCAGTTTTATCCTTCTTAAACGGTAAATCTGTCTCTTTGTTTTGCAAAAACGAGGGGCAAATTGCCGGTGAGCTGCCATATAGGTATGGCAGTAGCCAAGCATAACGCTTGTAGTTGCGCAGCAAGGCAAAATAACCTTCATTAATAAACGCTTGCAGGTCTTGAGTATCTTGCTTAATGATTTGCAATTGCTGCCAGAACGCCTTTGGAAATGAAAAGTTGAAATGAATACCCGCTATGACTTGCATCATGCTGCCATAACGATTCTTTAACCCCTTGCGATAAACCGTTTTCATCGTACCAATATTAGAAGTGCCGTAATTTGCCAGTTCGATTGTATCGGCGTCTTCGACAAAACAAGGCATACTCATTGGCCACAGCAATTCGCCATCGATTTGGCTAAAGGTATACTTTTGAATATCTTGTAATTGCTCAATAACCGTTGTCGGTGCAAAACTTACTGGCGTAATAAATTCCAATAAGGTTTCAGAATAATCTGTTGTTATTGCAGGATGTGTAAGGGCGGAACCTAATCCTGCGTAGTGGCCATGTTCAGATAATTTTGCGTCGGGATGAATTCGAAGACCTTCTCTTTCAATACCTCGTCCAAATTGCGTAAAGAGTGAAAGCTGGTCTGCTTGTTCGAATGCGTTTGCAATCGCTTTTATTGTCTGTGTCAAAATAGATTCCAAAATCTGCAACTAGGCTAAAGACAACCGGTTTATTAGTTCAATAGCTTAGCAAGTTTTTATTAATATTTCTTTGTTAAATGGTTATAGTGGCTCTGATTTTTTCTTTTTCAAGCGCGCCTATGCACTATTTTGATTTAATTGCCGAACATCCAGATTTTATCGTGATTAACAAGTATCCAGATGTTAATTTTCACGATGAATCCTCATTAGGTAATGGCCTATTTAATCAAGTGCAAAAAGCGTTAAACGACAATACATTATTTCCGGTTCACCGCTTGGATAAAATGACGTCGGGACTTGTCTTGATAGCTAAGAACAAAGAAAGTGCACAAAACTTTCAACAAATGTTTGAAAAACATCTTATTCAAAAGTTTTACCTTGCTATCGCTAAAGGGAAACCTAAAAAGAAACAAGGATTGGTTAAAGGTGACATGGAAAAAGCACGCCGTGGCAGTTGGAAATTAATGAGAACGCAACATAATCCGGCGATAACACAGTTCTTTTCTTACGGCATAGGTAATAGCATGCGCTTGTACTTGCTTAAACCGCATTCAGGAAAAACGCATCAACTGCGCGTAGCGTTAAATAGTTTGTCGGTAACTATATTAGGGGACGAGAGATATGGTGGCGCCACAGCAGATCGAGGCTATTTACATGCTTATGCATTGCAGTTTGATTGGAAAGGTGAGTTGCAAAGCTTTGTTATTCCTCCCAACCAAGGACAATTCTTTACATCTGATGTCACTCAATCAACACTCAAGACTATATCAATGCCCTGGCAGATCAACTGGCCAAAAATTGGCGGCACTAAAGCATAGAAATTTTTGCAAAAAAAAGCCGACATTTCGTCGGCTTTTATCATTACAAAATTGAGTGTATAAACACGGCCGCAATTGCGACAGGGCAAACAAACTTAGTGTACCAAGGCCATATTTTCCAAAATAGCGAATGTTCAACCGCGTCATTGCCTTGTTGAATTTCTTTTAAGACTTCACTTCGATGCCATATCCAGCCAACGAAAACGCAGCAAAGCATCGCAATAATAGGCTGACCATATTGGGTTGCGAGTATGGCGATAAAATCGAGTAAGAATTCAATATTAAGCACGATTGCGACGCTAATAATAAAGATAATGATACCGGCAGCAATAGTCGCTTTTTTACGTTCAACATTGTGACGTTCCACCGCATAGCTCACAGGGCCTTCAAGCATTGAAATACTTGACGTTAAAGCGGCAATCGACATGAGTACGAAAAATGCAAAAGCAACAACTAAACCAACACTTTCCATGCCTTGGAATAGAGCAGGTAGCACGGTAAAGACGAGACCTGAACCAGAAATCAATGAGCCATCTTCAGCAAAAATAGCAACACCTTGAGCCTGTGCAACATACATCGCAGGGATAATGAGTAAACCCGCCAAGAAGGCGATGGACACATCAATCACAGTCACTTGTGCGCCAAGCGTAACCAAGTTCTCTTTTTTGGCTATGTATGAACCGTATATGATCATGACACTGGTGCCTAGTGACAAGCTAAAGAACGCTTGCCCTAATGCACTAATTAGCAAATCAGCATCAAATACACGGCTAAAATCAGGTTGCAAATAGGCTTTCAAACCTTGGTCTGCACCTTCTAAGGTGGTGACGTAGACAATAAGCGATACCAACAACACGATGAGCATTGGCATTAAGCGCTTTGACCACTTTTCAATGCCCTGCTCTACGCCGCGGCTAATAATGAAGATAGTTAAAAACATGAATACGGCGGTAAACAACAAGTTTCTTAATGTGCCTTGTGTAACCACCCACTGTGCAAGCCCGTCAAGTGATAGCATTTTAGCTAATGGCTCTATCGCATATGACATCATCCAACCAGCAATAATGCCGTAAAAGCTCAGAATAAGTGCCGCACATACGATGCCACCAAAACCAACTAAGAAGGCAAATCGCTTTTGCCACAGGTTGCGCGACATCTTTTGCAACGAGGTTACCGCGTTCGCTTGGCCATAGCGACCAATTAAAAGTTCAGCCATAAATGCCGGATAAGCCAAACAGAATGCTAGCACGAGGTAGACAAGTACAAACGCTGCACCACCGTTACTAGCAGTTTGCGTAGGAAACCCCCAAATATTACCTAAACCAACAGCACTGCCCGCTGCTGCCAATATAAAGCCCATGCGAGAGCTAAAACCGCCTCTGGATACACCCATAATTATTCATCTTATTATTATCAATTAGCCCATAATCTAACTGATGCTGTTTTATAAAAACACCCGCTTTGCACAGCAAGTGCTACTAATTCTGTAAAAAAGGGATTACAGCCTATGTAAGACGCTAGTCTCTGAAATTATTAAATTGAAAGCTTTGCCCTAGCTCAGCTTCTCGCACCAATTGCATCACGGCTTGCAAATCATCGCGTTTTTTACCCGTGACACGCACACTATCACCTTGGATAGCCGCTTGCACTTTTAACTTTGAATCTTTAATTAGCTTGACGATTTTTTTCGCAACCGGTTGCTCAATGCCTTCTTTAAACGCAACACTTACCCACCAATTTTTACCTGATGCTTGCGGCTCGCCAACATCCATCGCTTGTGGGTCGACTTTACGGCGCGTTAAGTTGTTTCTTAAGATGTCTACTAATTGCGTCAATTGATAATCGCTTTCTGACGAAATTTTTACATTCGGCTTATTCCATTCAAAGTTTGCTTCAACGTTTTTGAAATCCCAACGCGTTGCTAAATCGCGTGTCGCGTTTTCTGTTGCATTGCGCACTTCTTCCATATCGGTTTCTGAAACAATATCAAACGATGGCATAGTTAACTCTCTTACTAATTTTTATGTAAATAAGAAAAATTTCGCACAAGGGCTAAACATTTTTCTTTTTAATGATAAACTGCGCACTAAAATACAATAATTAACGCACGAATACGAATGTTTGCGGCGAAAAAACAAAATCAAAGTTTACTTCTTAAAGGCAATATCTTACTGGTTATCGCGCTCATAGTTTTTGCTTGGGCATTAGACGTACCAGCAGAAACATTTAAAGCACTTGATACCGTTGGCCACTTTGTTGGTTTTCTTGTACTTACTGCCGTGTGCCACTACTTCACCCGTATTCCGCTCACTACGTTAGTTATTTGTTTAATATGTTACGCAGCACTTACCGAGCTTAGTCAATATTATTTAGGCTTTAGAAACGGAGAGGTGCGCGATGTTATTGCCAATATATTTGGCATTTGTAGTTATATTTTTCTTTTTGCTTTGTTATCACCGAAAAGGAGAAAGCTGTGAATATCGTTGTTGTCGGGCAGGGAGCAATGGGCCTGCTATGGTATGGCAAGTTATCCCGTTTAAATCATCAAATTACCTTAAAAGCGTCAACTGAAGGCTTTAGTTTAGATCCCATCTTACAGCTCACTGAAACCAGTGGCAGTAACAGTCGTTACATACTAAAAGACTGTGTGCCTAAAGATTTTCGCAATGCCAATATTGTTATCGTTGCGGTTAAAAGTTATCAAGTAAATGATGCCATGTTGCAACTGCATCGTTATATCAACAAAAACTGCGTGGTTATCTATACCCACAATGGTTTGTTGGACGAAGAGGTATATTACCCACCGACCTATGACAACATCCCTTCGATGTTGTTACTCACCACGCATGGCTGTAAAAAGCATACCACGCATCATATAGAACATACGGGTGAAGGTCGTTCAATGCTGGGTTGGTTAAAAGATACCGGCAGCGTTGCACATGAAAAACTGATCACCAGCGTGTTAAATCAGGCGTTGCCCACAGTTACTTGGCACGATGATATAAAAACACAACAGTGGTCTAAACTTGCGATAAATTGCGTTATCAATCCACTAACGGCGATACATGATGTCGACAATGGTGCGCTTTGTGACGAACAATACAAAGAAGATATTTCGACAATAATTGCCGAAGTTGTTGCTGTTGCGAAAACACAAGGTATTGCACTTGATGCGAGCATGTTAGAAGCACAAGCTATCGCCACGGCAAATGCGACAGCAAGCAATACCTCATCTATGCGCGCAGATTTGTTAGCCGGTAGAAAAAGCGAAATAGACGAAATAAACGGTGCTATCGTTGCGCTAGCAAAAGGTAAGAAAGTGAGCGTCAAACTAAACGAATCACTTGTTGCGCAAGTAAAAGCAAAAGAAAACGCTTAACTTTCATCCATAGTAAAAAGCCTCATCCCGTGATGTGAATTCACGGGGTTTCGTTCCTTATATGATTGCTTCACTTCATAGAAAAAGGAACGAGTAAAACGTCATCCCGCACTTGTAAAAATCGTCATCCCGCACGCTGATGCGGGATCTCAAAGATCAGAGTATCTTTTTCACTTAGCTCGAAGCCCGTAGCTTCTTTAATACCTCACTACGGACGATAGACCTTCACATTTTTAAAACCACTATCGTGCAAATATAAGGCCTGAAGTTTGCTCATTACGCCACGGTCGCAATAAAGTAAATAATTTTTGTCTTGCGCAAGATCGCCGAACTGAGTCGCTAACTTGTAAAATGGAATATGCTTAACTTCAACACCTTCTAAGTCGAGCGGATTTTCGTCTTCCTCTTCTGGGCTACGAATGTCTAGCACAACATCATCTGCGGTAAAGCTTTCAACTGTATCTACAGCGGCGACTTCTTTTTCAGATTCTTGTCCAATATCGCGAATATCAAAGATGCGTACATCTTCAACAACCTTGTCTAAAATGCCAAAATCAAAGTTATCTTCTTCTGACTCAACTTTAGACAATATCGCCTTAACTGTCGGCTTTTTAGAAATCACGCCGCAGTATTCAGGAATAGTTTTAGCAAAATCTTCCGTGCCAATATCGCGCGCAATATCAATGATTTCTTGTTTGTCATACGCGGTAAGTGGACGTAACACTAAAGTTTCAGTAACGCGATCAATCACGTTTAAGTTAGTTAACGTTTGGCTAGATACCTGACCTAGACTTTCACCTGTTACTAATGACTGAATGCCAGCTTTTTCAGCAATCTTACTAGCTGCTCTAAACATCATGCGTTTAAGCACAACGCCCATTTGGCCATTTTCAACTTTCTCTAAAATCTCGGCAACGACAGGTTCAAAGTCAACAGCATAAAACTTCACTCGATGTGACGCGCCAAACTTATCCCAAAGATAGTAGCTTACTTCTTTTACGCCCACTTCATGCGCGCTGCCACCCAAATTAAAGAAACAAAAGTGAGTGCGAGCACCCTTGCGAATCATTTGATAGCTAGACACACCTGAATCAAAACCACCAGACATTAGTGACAACACATCTTCTTGTGTTGCAATAGGAAAACCACCTAAGCCTTTATGTAGCTCGGTGATGATGAATAGTTTGTCTTTTTTGATTTCCAAGCGAATCGTCACGTCTGGATTTTTCAATTTAACACGCGCACTTTCAACCGATTGATTTAGCCCGCCACCAACATATTGCTCAGCTTTGATAGAGTTAAAATCATGATCGCCACTACGTTTTATACGTACACAAAAACTCTTATTTTCAATTGTTTTTGCGTGTACCGCTAACGTTTGTTTAAACACATCGTCGAGGTCTGTAAAAGTAGACTGCTTAACTTCAATAAACTGTGGAATACCTGGAATGCACTTGAGTGTTTCAATTAATTTAGTACGATTCTCTGCCGATTCGTCTGCCGTATTTACTTCGATTGAATCCCAATGCATTGCTGTTTTAACTTGCGGGTCTACGCGGCGCAAAACGTTCTTGATATTGGATTCCAATATCTTAGTAAAACGTTTACGAACCGGACGACTTTTAATCGTAATTTCTGCCTGCAATTTAACAATAAACTTCATTGGGTCTCTACTCTGTATTAAATTCGCGCGGATTATACACTAATGCGGTTAAAATGTGGTAAATTGTTGCCCCATTAGTAACACTCAATAACAACTTAACCGATCATCGCGACACGATCAGCGGACAAATAACCAAAATGACAACTAAAAAAGATGAAAATATGTCGTTTGAAACGGCATTATCTTCCTTAGAAAACATAGTGCAACAACTAGAAAAAGGCGACCTGCCGCTTGAGCAGGCGATGGCACTTTTTGAGCAAGGACTGGCGCTAAGCAAAACAACCCAACAAACGTTGCAGCAAGCCGAACAAAAGATAAAAGTGCTGATGGACAAGCATCAAGACGCACCTTTACAAGATTTTGAGTTAACGCAGGACGATCAATAGTGAAGACACTCGCTAATCTTGCGACCTATCAACAAAGAAGCAACCAATTTCTACAACAGGCGATTAGCAACCTAGCTATTACCGACAAAAAGCTACTCGAAGCTATGGAATATGCCTTGCTCATTGGCGGAAAGCGTATGCGTCCATTTTTAGCGTATACAACGGGTGAAGTTTTTGGCGCAAACTTAGAAGATATCGACGCGATTGCAGCGGCAATAGAGTGCATACACGCCTATTCACTTATCCATGACGACTTACCGGCGATGGATGATGATGATTTACGCCGAGGCAAACCTACCTGTCACATTGCTTTTGATGAAGCCACCGCAATTCTAGCAGGTGATGCACTGCAAACTCTGGCCTTTGACTTACTGGCTAACCATCCATTTAAAGCCGTTACAAGCGCCGAACAAGTTCAGTTAATCAGTATGCTAGCAAAAGCTTCTGGCTATCAAGGTATGTGTGGTGGTCAAGCGATGGATCTTAGCGCAACCAATAGCCGTATATCGTTAGAGCAGTTAGAACATATCCATGCGTTAAAAACAGGAGCGTTGCTTAAGGCTTCCATGTTAATGGCTTTAAAATGTACTAAAGTTGAAGCGAGCGCATACAATACTTGCGAACGCTTTGCCCATTTAATTGGACTAGCTTACCAAGTGCAAGACGATATAATCGATGTTACATCTACCGATGAAGAATTAGGAAAACCTGCTGGATCCGACGTTGCTGCAAACAAAAGTACCTATCCTGCATTACTTGGTTTACAAAAATCAAAAGAAAAAGCTGACCAGTTATACAGTGAAGCACTTCAAGCATTAGACAGTTTGCCTTACAATACGCAAAATTTAGCAGACTTTGCCACGTTTATCGTCAAACGTGTGAGCTAAACAAGAGAATTTATTAAGGTTTATATGACAATTAATCTTGCGGATTACCCGCTGATTGCCAATATTGACAGCCCAGATGATTTGCGCGCGTTGTCGCAAGACAAGTTGGAGCAAGCAAGTAATGAGCTGCGCCAGTATCTACTTGATTCTGTCAGTAAAAGTAGTGGCCATTTTGCATCTGGCCTAGGGACTATTGAACTAACAGTAGCCTTGCACTATGTGTATAACACACCATTTGACCAACTAATATGGGATGTTGGCCATCAAGCCTACCCGCACAAAATTTTAACGGGCCGCAGAGATCAATTACATACTATCCGTCAAAAAGAAGGCTTACACCCGTTCCCTTGGCGTGAAGAAAGTGAATACGACGTGCTTAGCGTTGGTCACTCAAGTACTTCAATATCAGCTGCTTTAGGTTTAGCTGTGGCAGCCGAAAAAGAAGCGAAAGATCGTAAAGTGGTTGCTGTTATTGGCGATGGTGCAATGACAGCAGGTATGGCATTTGAAGCGCTAAATCATGCTGGTGATATTAAAAAAGATATGTTGGTTGTTCTCAACGACAATGAAATGTCGATTTCAGAAAATGTCGGTGCACTAAACAATCACTTTGCCAAGATGCTTTCTGGTAGCTTGTTTCACGGTTTTAGAGAAGGCAGTAAGGCCATTCTTAAAACGATTCCGCCAATCAAAGAATTTGCGTCTCGTGCCGAAGAGCACTTAAAAGGTATGGTTGTACCTAGCACCTTTTTTGAAGAGCTAGGTTTTAATTATATCGGCCCAATCGACGGTCACGACGTCAATGGTTTAGTCGACACTATCCGCAATATGCGTAACCTTAAAGGTCCGCAAATACTGCATGTGGTGACTAAAAAAGGAAAAGGGTACGAACAAGCAGAGCAAGATCCAATCAAGTACCATGCGGTACCAAAATTTGATCCAAGCGAAACTACCCTGCCTAAATCAGCACCTAGTGTACCGACCTATTCAGCCGTATTTGGCGACTGGTTATGTAAAACCGCTGAACAAGATGAACAATTAGCGGCTATTACGCCTGCGATGCGTGAAGGCTCTGGTATGGTGGAGTTTAGCAAGCGCTTTCCAGATAAATATTTTGACGTTGCCATTGCTGAGCAGCATGCTGTCACCTTCGCAGCTGGCTTAGCGATCGGTGGACACAATACCGTTGTCGCTATCTACTCAAGTTTCTTGCAACGAGGTTATGATCAGCTTATCCATGATATTGCTATTCAAAATCTACCGGTATTGTTTGCAATCGACCGCGCCGGCATTGTTGGTGCTGATGGACCAACACACCAAGGTGCGTTTGATTTAAGTTATATGCGCTGTATTCCAAACCTGGTTATCATGACACCCGCTAATGAACGCGAATGTCAGCTAATGTTGACCACTGGCCATAGGTTAAATCAGCCGGCAGCAGTGCGATACCCAAGAGGCAACGGTGAAGGTATAGATTTACCAGCAATCAACGAAACTATTGAAGTGGGTAAAGCCAACGTTATTAGAACAGGTAAAGACGTCGCCATACTTAGCTTTGGCACTATGCTTTCTGCCGCTAGCGAGGCAGCAGATGCACTAGATGCAACCTTGGTTGATATGCGATTTGTTAAGCCGCTGGACGAAGCATTGTTAGCGACCTTTGCTACACAGTACAACACCATAGTAACAGTGGAAGACAATGCTATTGCTGGTGGCGCGGGTTCAGCCGTGGGTGAATTCTTAGCGAG
The DNA here is from genome assembly GCF_030295955.1 of Thalassotalea agarivorans. Lineage (NCBI taxonomy): Bacteria > Pseudomonadati > Pseudomonadota > Gammaproteobacteria > Alteromonadales > Colwelliaceae > Thalassotalea > Thalassotalea agarivorans. Next base: position 783,658 of record NZ_AP027363.1, on the reverse strand, counting down.
CCAAAAATATGATGGCGCTTTGCTTCACATTGGCTTACCTGATGAATTTATCAAACACGGTACGCAAGCTGAAATTCATCACGAACTTGGTACGGATGGTAAAGGAATATTGGCCAAGATTAAGGCCTTTATTGGATAACGATTTGATGCTTATCAAATTGAAAACAAAAAAGGCGCCGTTGGCGCCTTTTTTTATTCGTTTATGTATTCGACAACTTCAAGGCCAAATCCAGACAACGAATGATATTTAGTTTGTGAGCTTAGCAAGCGCATTTTACCAACGCCCAAATTCGAAAGAATTTGTGAACCAACACCTACGTTGCGCGAGCCAACATGGCGCTTAACTTCTTTTACTGTTTCACCTGCGTCAAGCTTAGCGTATTTCTCTACTTGCGCGATTAACTCAAGCGGCGACTCATGTTTACCCAATAGCACAAGTACTCCGCCCTCTTCACCAATGCGCTGAAGTGCATCAGAAATTGGCCATTTATTAACGCTTTCACGGTGACTATGCAGCAGATCTCTAAATGTGTTTTCTAAGTGCACACGCACGAGGACCGGAGTCTCTGGATTTACTTCACCTTTGGTTAAAGCAAAGTGCGCCATACCATCGATAGTGTCCTTAAATACCGTTAAATCAAAATCACCATAAGCGGTTGGTAGCTTACACTGAGAAATTCGCTCAATTGTTGTTTCTGTAGCATTACGGTGTTCGATCAAATCCGCGATTGTACCCATTTTGATGCCATGCTTTTTCGCGATAACTTCCAAGTCTGGACGTCGCGCCATGGTGCCATCTTCATTAAGAATTTCGACAATAACTGCGGCAGGTTCAAGCCCTGCTAATCTCGCTAAATCAACACCCGCTTCTGTATGCCCTGCACGGTTTAACACACCACCGTCTTTCGCCATTAATGGAAAAATATGACCTGGCTGTACAACCGAGTGTTTGTTAGCGTTTTTTGCCACCGCAGCTAACACAGTTGTTGCTCTATCTGCTGCTGAAATGCCCGTAGTAACGCCTTCGGCCGCCTCTATTGAAACCGTAAAGTTAGTGGTAAATTGGGCGTCATTCTTATCTACCATCAAAGGCAAATCAAGTTGCTTACAACGGTCTATCGTCATAGGCATACAAATAAGTCCGCGCCCATGTGTCGCCATAAAGTTGATTGCCTCAGGCGTAACCAACTCTGCCGCCATAATAAAATCGCCTTCATTTTCACGATCTTCATCATCCATTAAGATGACCATCTTGCCTGCGGCAATGTCTTCAATGAGTTCTTGTGGCGTATTTAATTGCATAGTTACCTCAAATTAACGAATGAAGCCCGCTTTCGCTAGCGTTGCTTCAGTAATACTATTGTGTTGTTGTGGCATATCTTTGCCAGCAAATTGCAAAAGACGATGTGTGTAGCGAGCAATCACATCGATCTCTAAATTGACGGTGTCGCCCGTCTTGTAATGACTAATGATGGTTTCAGCTGCAGTATGTGGCACGATAGTCAGTCTAAATTGTGCAGATTCTACGCTGTTGACTGTTAAACTAACACCATCGATAGTGACACTGCCTTTTTCAGCGATAAAAGGTGCAATGTCTGCGCCCATCTCAATCCAGTATTGACTGCTGTTGCCCGTATGTTCAATCGCTTGAATTTTAGCAACCGTATCAACATGCCCCGACACCATATGCCCACCAAAACGGGTGGTTGGTAACATGGCTTTTTCTAAATTAATTCGCTGGCCAATGTTGTAATGTTGCCAGTTAGTACGGGATAGTGTTTCTGCCGATATATCTGCGCTAAAGCTCTTTTTGTCAAACGCAACCACGGTTAAACACACGCCGTTGCTCGCGATTGAGTCACCGAGTTTTACATCGGACATATCCAATTGATTAACAGCGATGGTAACGCGAGCGCCATCAGCTTGTGGGCTGATTTGGGTAACTTCACCAACAGACTCAATTATTCCTGTAAACATACTTCTACTTTTCTATTGAAAGGGTTAAACGTAAATCGTTGCCAACTTGCCTAACATCTTTAAAGGTAAGTTTGCTTGCTTGCGCAAGTGTAGTCACACTCGGCATATTAACCAAACTTTTTGCTTCATTACCCAATAACATAGGTGCTTGATATAGCACTAATTCATCGACTAAGTGCCGCTCGATAAAAGCGCCACAGAGTGTTGCGCCCGCTTCTATCAATATGTCATTCAACCCTCTAGCTGCGAGCGTATCGAGAACAAAAGCCAAATCAATTTTGTGCCCACTTTGGCTCTCTACCGTCGGGCATTCTATGTGCTCGACAAAATCAGGCCATTGTACCTTATTTACCGGCCCTTTGGTGAAAACCAAGACTGGTGCTTTGTCACTAAATATTGCCAAATCAGGCGTAAGCCTTTGCTGAGAATCAATGACGATACGAATTGGCTGGCGAATCTCAGGCAAAGGATAGTCGTTATCGGCTAATTGCTCCTTTCTTACGGACATTCGCGCATTATCGGTGATAACCGAATCTGCACCTGTAATAATCGCGCAACTTTGAGCACGTAATCGCTGAACATCTTGGCGACTATTTTCTGATGTAATCCACTGACTTTCACCAGAAGCCATGGCGGTTTTACCATCAAGACTCGCCGCTAACTTGCAGCGAACGTACGGGCGTTTTTGCTCCATCAAAGTAATAAAGCCAGGGTTAAGCGCTTTCGCTTCATCGCCTAATAACCCTGCGCTGCAGGCTATGCCCGCGGTTTTTAACATCGCAATACCATTACCTGCAACGGTTGGGTTTGGATCAACCATGGCACATATTACTTTAGATACCTGCGCATCAATCAATGCTTTGGCACAGGGTGGAGTGCGCCCATAATGGCTGCAAGGTTCAAGCGTGACATACACAGTTGCACCTTTTGCAAGTGCTTTAGCCTGTGCAAGCGCATTAACTTCGGCGTGACCTTCTCCTGCTTTGCGGTGATAACCTTCACCCACAACTTCGCCATTATTCACGATGACACAGCCCACTCTGGGATTAGGCGACGTGGTATAAAGACCTCGCTTAGCTAGGGCAATTGCTCGCGTCATATAATGGTAGTCTTGTGAGCTATATTCACGCACGATTATTCACCTAATTTTGCGATTTCTTCGCCAAACTCTTTGATATCTTCAAAAGAGCGATACACTGAGGCAAATCGAATGTAGGCAACCTTATCCAATGCTTTAAGTTGCTCCATAATCAAGTTACCCAACATTTCGCTAGATACTTCCCGCTCACCCGTGGCTCGCAATTGAGACTGTACCTTGTTCACCGCTAATTCGGTTTCTTCTAAGCTGACGGGACGCTTTTCTAACGCACGAAGCAAGCCAGAACGCATTTTTTCTTCATTGAAGGGTTCACGAGAACCATCTCTTTTGATGATGCGCGGCATCACTAATTCAGCAGATTCAAAGGTGGTGAATCTTTCATGGCATTCATTGCATTCTCGGCGACGACGCACTTGATGCCCGTCAGAGACTAATCGAGAGTCGATAACTTTAGTGTCGTTTGCTGTGCAAAAAGGACAATACATAGATAATCCAGATAGAAAAATGGCCGCTAATTTGCGGCCATTTTAAACTAAAATTTGATAAATATCTTTATCTTATGCGTAAACAGGGAAGCGAGAACAAAGTTCTGTCACTTTCGCTTTTACTTCTTCGATAACAGCTTCATTTTCGATGTCATCTAAAATGTCACAAATCCAACCGGTTAATGCTTTAGTTTCTTCAAGACCAAAACCACGGCGAGTGATCGCTGGTGTACCTAAACGCAGACCAGACGTTACAAAAGGAGAACGAGGATCGTTAGGTACCGAGTTTTTGTTTACAGTAATGTGCGCTCTACCTAGTGCAGCGTCTGCATCTTTACCTGTAATATCTTTGTCGATAAGGTCTAGCAATAGTAAGTGATTGTCAGTACCGTTAGATACGACTTTATAACCACGCTCTTGCAGTACAGCAACCATCGCTTTTGCATTGTCTAAAACGTTTTGCTGGTAAGTTTTAAACTCTGGTGCCAATGCTTCTTTAAACGCAACAGCTTTTGCTGCAATAACGTGCATCAATGGGCCGCCTTGACCACCTGGGAATACAGCTGAATTTAATTTCTTGTAGATGTCCTCATCACCACATGCAGACACAATCAAACCACCACGAGGGCCAGCTAGTGTTTTGTGTGTTGTTGTTGTAACAACATGAGCGTGTGGTACTGGATTTGGATACAAGCCAGCAGCAATAAGACCGGCAACGTGAGCCATATCAACCATGAAGTACGCACCAACACTGTCTGCGATTTTACGCATACGTGCCCAGTCAACGATACCAGAGTAGGCTGAAAAGCCACCGATAATCATTTCTGGCTTGTGCTCTTGTGCTAAACGCTCTACTTCGTCGTAGTCGATTTCACCTGTTTCAGGGTGAAGACCATATTGAATTGCTTCGTACAATTTACCTGAAAAGTTAACATGTGAACCATGCGTTAAGTGACCACCGTGCGCTAAGCTCATACCAAGTACTTTTGCACCTGGTGTAACTAATGCTTGAAAAACTGCGGCATTAGCTTGTGAACCAGCATGTGGTTGTACGTTTGCATATTCAGCGCCGAACAATTCTTTCGCGCGTTCAATTGCAAGTTGCTCTGCAACATCTACATACTCACAACCGCCGTAATAACGCTTTCCAGGGTAACCTTCAGCATATTTGTTTGTTAACTGTGAACCCTGCGCTTCTAGCACGCGTGGGCTACAATAGTTTTCAGACGCAATAAGCTCTACGTGCGCTTCTTGGCGGGCAACTTCTTTTTCCATTGCTGCAAAAAGTTCAGCATCGTAATCAGCAATATTCATATCGCGTTTCAACATGGTAATTCCTCAAAATTGGTGGCTAAAGACAGGCTTTAGACTTTAAATTTAGGTAGTGTAAATCGAATAAAATTTCTGCGCGCTATTTTGCCTCAATAGGCGCTATTTGTATACGACAATTGTGTTATCCCTTAGCTTATTTTTACATAAACCGACTAGGAAAATACACGACTCACTCAAGCAGTTTCGCACAAAAGACAGTAAAAATCCAACAAGATAGAATTATAAACAATAAAATAAAACAAATATGAAATTTAATTCAATTTATAGGCGCGTAAACAAAAATAAAGGCGGATTGTCCGCCTTTATTTAAAACATTGCTTTGTAGATTAACTCAATGCCAAAACTGTTTTTTCTGAGGTGAGCTTTTTCGCCATCGTTTGTACGAGTACCACCGTCATAACTAGGGTAACAACCCCTGTAAAAAAGAGCATTTCCATATTAATCGGTACAGCCTTAAACAGATCTTCCATCAATAAATATTGTCCCGATATTGGTGCCCATTCCAACCATTTTGGCTTGTCTTGAATAAAGGTTAAGGCAGCCGGTATTAGGGCCGGTAGAATAATGATCATAGAGACTGTTGATTGCGCTTCTTTAAAGCTTTTTGCTTGAAATGCAAAAAATAACTGTAAGGCGCTAGCAAACAAACAAATTGGCAACAACAAAGCGACCAATACAGCAATGGTATAACCGTCAAGTGTAAAGGTTGCGCCAATGGTGGTTAAGTCGATAAAACTCACCGCAACACTAGTGAGCACCAACGTAAGTACTACACCGATGACCGCAATTAAACTGGCACAGCTTAGTTTGGCCAATACGATGTTTAGAGTTTTCACTGGTTGACATAAAATCACCTCTAACACATTGCGCTCTCTTTCTCCGGCACTTGAGTCAATAGCGACACTCAGGCCCGACATGAAAGCAGCCATAAGCAAATAGATGCCTAACAACATTGAGATAAACATCGCATTGGAACTTGGCACCGCTTCATCAAACTCAATCAAATTGATTGGTTGCATCAACTTCACGTCAATACCGCGCACCATCATGCGACGATAACCTATATTGCGAGAATAGCCATTAATGGTATTTTTTATTCGGCGCAGAGGCGAGCGCAATGCATTGTCGCTATAGTCAGCAGATAAAGTCATTTTAATTTGTTTACCTGCGACCATATCTTCAGCAAAAGACTCAGGAATCGTTAATCTTACATCACGTTCTTGCCACAAAGTTTGTTTATCTTGTGGCACATCACTAAGCAACAAAATATTTTCTTTCGCCATTGCTTCAATCAGCTTTGGTGCATACTCGGCGCCCGTAACATTAATAAAGATATCAGGCTTTTCAACAGCTTCCTTTATCGCCATTTTTGAGATGGCAAAAATCATCACAGGCGCCATTAACGCCAGCATCAAGGCCGCAGCAAGTGCTCTTTTGTCTCGAAAGGCTTCTTTTAGCTCTTTAAACAGTAACGCGTTAAATTGCATCATGCTGCTATCCCCTCATCTGAACCAATAATTTTCACAAACGCTTCTTCTAAATGTGTTTCGCCAGCAAGTTTACACAATTCTTCCGGTGTTCCTTGCGCCGCAAGTTTGCCGTTGGCAACGATGATCACGCGATCACACAATGCTGCAACTTCTTGCATCACATGAGAGGAAAACAAAATGCAATGGCCATGTTCTTTAAACTTAGAAAGGTAGTTTCTTAATACGCGCGTACTCATCACATCGAGGCCTCGCGTTGGTTCATCTAACACAAAATTTTGCGGTTTGTGCACAAGCGCCTGTGCTAATGTTACCTTCATGCGCTGCCCTTGTGAGAAGCCTTGTGTTTTTCTGTGCGCAAGTTCTTCCATTTCTAAATCAGCAATCACGCGCTCAATCGCTTCTTTTTTTGTTTTACCAGATAAGCCTTGAATACTGGCAAAATAATCAATCTGTTCATATGCAGTTAAGCGTTCAAATAAGCCGAATTTATCAGGAAAAATTCCCAAACGCTTGCGCACGTCTAACGGCTGCTTGGCGACATCAATACCGTCCACGGTGGTAATGCCTTGGTCGGCCTTTAACAATCCATAAATAGTGCGCAAACACGTTGTTTTACCTGCGCCATTTGGGCCTAAAAGGCCCGTGATTTCACCGTCTTTTGCGGTAAACGACAAACCATCGAGAGCTTTCAATGATTTAAACGATTTGTGTAAATTGTTTACTTCGATCATTTTTATTCCTTATAAATCACTGTTTAAGCTAGTCATGAAGCTAGGTTTTTCGATGAGCGCTAAACAACTTTCATCAAGTGCTTTAGGATCTTGCTCTTTAACAAACTGGGCGACTAAATCTGACGCACAAGTGCTCATTGCAACCGTATGAGATGCATGTTCAAGCACGATATGTTTATTGTTTGGCAAAGTCTTTGCTGGAAAATCGCCATTAGACGGAGGTGTTACTGGGTCTAAATTTCCAGATAAAATAAGCGTTGGAATGTTTGCAGTGACTGGTTCATAAAATGCCTCATCCACCTGATATTTCGGCCAAACTGAACAAGCAACGTTAAACGCGGAGTGGCTATCATCTTGACCAAAGGTGTTATCAGCATCAGTTGTCTTCATTTGCTCTGTGACTCTAGGCAAATCTTCACTGCACACTATGTTAAAGGTTAAACCGACATACATGCCTAACCCTTCAGCCGACTGAGCAACAAGGCCTGCTAAAGGCAAGTAATTGCCCTGTGCTGCTTGGCTAATAATTAGCGGCACCATATATCTGCCACGAGTTGAATATAGTTGCAGTCTCACCGTACTAATTAAGCGAGATTTACTGATCACAAAACGCGTAGGTGTGCCCAGTGTTGGATGCGGAATCGTCACTTCAATCGGGCTTTCTTTAAGTGCTGCAACAACGGCATCAAAGTCGCCCCTTAGGTTAGGAAAAGCGTTATTACAGGCGGCATCTTCTTTACAGTGTTTAAGTAGCAAATCAAATGAACGTGATGCACTTTGACCAAATAAACCAATAGGTACTTCAACAGGCCCTACACTGTCGAGCGTTACCGTTTGCAGTGACTCGGGAAATAGCCTCATATAAACCAATGCGGCGCGGGTGCCATAAGAGCCACCATAAATGTGCACTTTTTCATGGCCTAATGCGGCGCGTACTGCGTCAAAATCTCGAATAGCATTTTCCGAGGTGTAATGACTTAAATCAGACGGCAGGGCATCAAGACATTGTTGAATTTCAGTGGTCGTTAGATTTTCAGGAATGAGGATATAAGGGTCAAGTTCGATATTTTCTAAACAAGCTAGCGGTGAAGACCTACCTGTGCCACGTTGATCCACTAAGATAATATCGCGCGTTTTACGGATATCATAAAAAACACGATTAATCATTGGTGATAATTCAGCAGCGGCTTGCCCTGGACCACCTGCTAGAAACATTAATGGCTCGTTATATTGACTATTGTCGATCGCCGGTAACACCGCAAAATTTATTTCGAGTGTCTCACCATCTTTTTGTGCGTAGTCTTGCGGAACCGTAAGGCTGCCACATTGGACTTTAGCCTTGATACCCTCAATGTGGCACGCTTCGACTGGAGATTGCTGTGCATGACTGAGATGAGAAAAAATGCTCGCGATTGAAAAGATAATCGCCCCTTTTATTTTCATTTATTTCGTCCTTTTGATGTGGGAGCAACCATCTTATATCGCTACATTTTTTTTACAATTAAAAAAGCCCGATTTTATCTCGGGCTTTTGTAAAGTTTGTGCGCGCCATACTAACTGCGCTGATAAACACAAAATCTTAAATTGTAAGCATTCTTTTCGTCAGCAGTAAACGGTGTTTCTTCAATCAACTGCCATTGCTGCGCTGTATCATAGGCTGGAAATTGTGTATCCCCTTCAATAGTCGCTTCTATATGGGTAACATAAAGTTTATCTGCGCTCGGTAAGCAATGTGCGTAAATTGCACCACCACCTATCACCATAATCTCTTCTACATCACCGGCCTGTTGCAACGCTTGATCGATTGAATTAACCACGGTAACACCATCAACCGCGTAATTAGGATCGCGCGTGATCACAATGTTTTGGCGACCTGGTAAAGGGCGACCTATCGACTCATATGTCTTACGTCCCATTACCACAGGCTTACCTAACGTTGTTTTCTTAAAATAGGCCAAATCGGCGGGTAAATGCCATGGCATATCGTTGTCTTTACCAATAATACGATTATCAGCGTGGGCAACAATCATCGACAGTATGGTCATATTAATTCTCTTCTGGGCTTCGGGCTTCGGGCTTCGGGCTTCGGGCTTCGGGCTTCGGGCTTCGGGCTTCGGGCTTCGGGCTTCGGGCTTCGGGCTTCGGGCTTCGGGCTTCGGGCTTCGGGCTTCGGGCTTCGGGCTTCGGCTATAGGTTAATTTGTTAGTCGCATTAGTCAATCATTTTATGGTCTGAAATAGCTAAAAATACGCGTCTTTAAATCGCCCATATTGAAAATAGGCCCATTGCCCAACGCGGCGAAATGCGGGGAGTGGAAAATGGGGTAAAGGGGTTTGGTATAAAGGAATATTAGGCACCGCACTTCCTGCGACTTTATCCGCTAAGCGTTTGCCTGCTTGGCAGGTAAAGCTCACACCGCTACCGCAGTATCCGGTGGCGTAAAATACATTGTTTTCCGCATTTTGGTAAACATGCGGAATTTCATCTAATGCGACTGAAATCCACCCTGCCCACGCATAATCTACGCTAACATGTTTTAGCGAAGGATAACTTGATTTTAATACCGCTAATAAACGCTCTGCATAGTAAGGATCTTCTGCGCTTTTTCCTGTGATAGCGCCGCGACCGCCAAACAGAATCCGCTTGTCTGGTAGCTTTCGGTAGTAATATTTTAAAGCCCTCGTATCCATGATCACTTGGTTAGTTTGCAATTGACAAAGCGACAGCTCTTGGTCTGTTAGTGGCCGCGTGACTATCACTTGAGATAACACAGGTAGCGTTTTGTTGTTAAGCACAGGGTGCAAGCCTTTTGGCGTATAACCATTACTTGCCAATACTATTTTTTTGGCGCGAATATTGCCCTGTGGCGTATGTACTATATGGCCGTGGTTTTGTTTCTCAATTGAAAGCGCAGGTGTGTCGCTATAGATAGAGACATTTACTTGGCTTAATAGGTCTTTGTAACCAAGCGCGAGTTTAATTGGGTTTAAACCATAGCCCTTAGCAAACCTGATTGCCCCATAAGCATTTTGATCGGCTGCGTACTGCTGGTGCAACTGATCTCGCGAAAGAATGTCTACATCAACATTGAACATCTTTTTTTGAAGTTCAGCCTGCGCTTTCAACTGCTCAAAGTAACGCGGCCTATGAGCAAGCTTTAAATAGCCTGGTGATTGTTGCTCGCAGTCGATGCCGCGCGCTATAAGTTGATTTAAACGTTCTACGCCTTCAAGCATTTCAGCGTGCACCGCACGCATGGTGTCTTCGCCCCATTGCTGCTGCATTTGCGAGAAGCTTTTTCGCCCCGATGAATGAAGCACAAAACCAGCGTTACGACTGCTGCACCCCCACGCAACACTATTAGCGTCTATCACAGTCGCTTCAATATGATGTTGTTCTGCCAAATGCAGCGCACATGACATACCGGTATAACCGGCGCCAATAATTAATACGTCGGTTGAGATATCTGTTGCTAATGGTTTGGTGCGTAGCTGCGCTGAAGGCACTGTAGATGCCCAATAGCTATCGGCGAGCGGTTGCTTATTGGCTAGTTTTGATGTGGTTAAGGGGTCGTACAAAGCGAGTTCTAATTAAAGAAAGTGTAGACTCATTCTATTAAATTTTAATCGCAATTGGTATTATCCATCGTGTTTTTCAGTTAGGTAATCACAACATGCAAAAGACCATTGAATATCGTCAAATGGAGCCAGAAGATTTTGAACGCGTTATCGCGCTTGGGAACTTTGTCCATGGCGATGGCTACTTAACCAAAGAAAATTTAGCTAGTTGGTACACTAAAGGAATTAAGAATGATATCAATGCCAATTTTGTAGCGTACGATCAGGATAAGCTGGTTGGATTTCGAATAACCTACGCAAATGAGCAATGGCATATCGATAACTGGAATACACCGGACCTATGGCAAGTAGAGCCGCAACATGTCGCCTATTTTAAATGTGCGACCGTTGATTCATCTTATCGCGGATATGGCTTGGGCAAATCTTTGCTTAATGCCTCAATTGATCAACTAAAACTACAAGGAGCGCAAGCTGGTGTTGCGCATTTGTGGAAACAAAGTCCGAACAATAGCGCTGTTGCTTACTTTGAGCGCTGCGGCGGTAAACATGTTAAATCACACCCAGATAAATGGCGAGAAGACGCACTAGCTGGATACGAATGCATCTTGTGCGGATTTGATTGTCACTGCGAAGCCGCGGAAATGATTATTTATTTCTAATATTTGGGGTCAGAACATGTTCTGACCCCAGCTGTTCTAACTCACTTATCGAATAAGAAAATCACCTTTAATTTTTCTAGAAACAAGCCTTAGGCCGCAGCTTATAGGTGCTTTATTCTATTGATTCAGAATTGTATAGATTATATTTGGGGTCAGAACATGTTCTGACCCCAAATGTTTTGGTTAACCGAATAGTTTGAACAGTTTGCCTTTTTTAGGCGGGTTGCCAGATAAAGCGTCGAAGTCGGATAATGTTGGGTACTCGATAGCAATGTTGTGGTTTTCAAAGTCACCTGTCGCAGGATTGAACTTATAGCCTTTGCCCCATTGTTCAATATTTGCAGTGACTTGGTTAATCGCATCGACCACATAGGCGATTTCTTTATTTGTCATGGTTGGGTGAAATGAGGCACGAATCCAACCTGGCTTTTCAGCAAAATCACCCGAATCAATTTGCTCTGTAATTCTATTTGAATGGTCTTGATCAACATTCAGTAGAATATGGCCATAGGTACCTGCACATGAACAACCGCCACGTGTTTGAACACCAAACTTGTCATTTAACAGGCGTACGACCAAATTATGATGCACACCTGGGACATAAAATGACACTATGGCTAGGCGGTTTTTAATGTTTTCTTCTAGCATGACAACGCGATCATTCTTATCAAGCGCTGACATAACATAGTCGATAATGTCAGACTCCCTTGCAAGGATGTTATCTACGCCCATCGCATCTTTAACCTTAATCGCCAAAGCCGTGCGAATACATTGTAAAAAGCCAGGTGTACCGCCATCTTCACGCGCTTCAATATTGTCGTAAAAGCTGTGCTTACCCCACGGGTTGGTCCATGTTACTGTGCCGCCACCTGGATGATCTGGGACTTTGTTTTTATATAAACTTTTGTTGAAAAGCAGTACGCCACTACTGCCTGGACCGCCTAAAAATTTGTGTGGGGAAAAATAAATGGCATCTAGAGACCTAGCAGAATCTGCTGGGTGCATATCGATATCAACATAAGGTGCAGAGCACGCAAAATCGACAAAACATAAACCGTTATGCTTGTGCATCATGGCCGCCATTTCATGATAAGGCGTTTTAATTCCTGTCACGTTTGAGCAGGCTGTAAAAGAGCCTATTTTCATCTTTCGATCTTGGTATTGTTGCAACAGTGCTTCGAGATGTTGCAATGACGGCAATCCATTTTCATCGGGATTAACGATTTCTAACGTTACATCACATTCGTTCCAAGACGTTTGATTGGAATGGTGTTCCATGTGTGTGATAAAGACCACTGGCTTATCAATATCATCAAAATGTACTTGCGACTGCATCCGCTCTGGAATGCGAATACCTAGTATACGTTGAAACTTATTAATAACCGCTGTCATGCCCGCACCATCAGTAATGAGCACATCATTTTCACAGGCGTTTACATGTTGTTTTATGACCATTTGCGCTTCGTGATAAGCGTTGGTCATTGTGGTACCAGTAAGGTTGGTTTCAGTATGTGTGTTAGCGACATAGGGACCAAGGACTTGGCTCAAGTAATCTTCAATCGGTTGATAGAGTCGGCCGCTTGCCGTCCAATCGGCATAAACAACTTGCTGCGTTTTGCCCGCAATGTCATGTGACAATTGCTCACCAATGGTGTTTTCTCTAAATGGTGTGAAATGATGTTCTAATGATAATGGCATAACTAAAATCCAAACCCTCGCTTTGAATGAATTTTAGTTCAAAACCCTTCTGATGAGCAATTGAAAACCAATAAACATTGATATTTAGCAATATCATTTCATTAATGGAAAAATATTAATATTTACACCCTGTAAGGTGTTTAATATTTATCCATTGCAAAACCCTATTCTAAGTTTTGCCTTTTTTTAAAATAGCGATGATTGTTTTTCAGATAATTGCCAGTTAATTGGCTCTCTGTTTTGCGCTTTAAGCCAGTTATTCGCCAAGGAGAAATGGTGGCAATCGAAGAATCCGCGATACGCAGATAAGGGTGAAGGATGCGGCGCTGTTAGAACCAGATGTTTTTGACTATCTATTTGCTCACCTTTTTTCTGAGCCGGACCGCCCCACAACATAAATACACATGGGGTCGATTGTTGATTAATTTCCGCAATCACCGCATCAGTAAACGTTTCCCACCCTATTCCCGCATGGGCGTTGGCGTTACCTTGTTCCACCGTTAATACCGCATTTAACAGCATTACTCCTTGCTTTGCCCAATCAACTAAATAGCCATGTGAAGGGGTAGTGAATGCCACATCGTCTTGCTCTAGTGCTTTATAAATATTCTTCAACGAGGGCGGCACTTTAACCCCTTCTTGAACTGAAAACGCTAAGCCGTGCGCTTGATTCTCTCCGTGGTAAGGATCTTGCCCTAAAATAACTACCTTAGTATCGGCACGTGATGTGTGATTAAACGCTGAAAATATATCTTTGCTTAGTGGATAGACGGTGGCTTTAGCTGTTTTATTGGCTAGCGTCTTTTCAAGATTCTTGAAGTAGTCTTTTTGATGCTGCTCAGTAAAAAAGGATTGCCAATCGTTGGTTGGAAAAAAAGAAGACAACATGATTATTTAGGGCTAATGAATACTGCCTATATGATATAAAAAAAGCCCGCTATCTGCAGGCTTTTTCATACTTGTCGCTCAGCTAAGCAAGAATGTATGTTTTTAGCTGATCAAAATCTGCAGGTAGATCGACTGACAAAATAGTCTCTCCTGCGCAATCGGCTAGCTCTTTAGGCAGCCCTATCGGTTGTCCTAAGATACTTTCCACCACATCTTTAAACTTAGCAGGATGCGCCGTACCAAGGAAAATACCATGTTCTCCCTCTTCACTACTGTATTTTAGTGCTTTATAGGCAACAGCTGCATGAGGTTCACTGATGTATCCCAACTTATTGAGTTGAATAACGCCTGTTTGTGTTTGCTCTTCGTCGATGGAAACAGAAGATACACATTCATCGACAATACCCGATTTGATCATGTGTTCGACACGTGGCCAATTGTTGGGATTACTCACATCCATTGCATTGGAAATTGTCGCTACAGTTTCGTTTGGTGACCACTCCCCCGTTTGCAAATAGCGTGGCACCGTGTCGTTAGCATTTGTCGCTGCAACAAAACGTTTAATCGGCAGCCCCATAGCTTTTGCGAAAAGCCCCGCGGTTAGATTACCAAAATTACCACTTGGCACAGAAAACACGACATCGCCTAGTTTGCTCTTTTGACGAGACAATTGCGCTAACGCCTCAAAGTAGTAACAGATTTGCGCCAATAAACGACTTATATTAATTGAATTAGCAGAGTTTAAACCCACTTGCTTAGCAAATGCTTTATCGTCAAATGCTTGTTTAACCATTGCTTGGCAATCGTCAAAACTGCCTTCAACAGCAACTGTTTTTATATTGCCGCCTAGGGTGGTAAACATTTTTTCCTGCAACAAGCTAATCTTGCCTTTTGGATACAAGATCACGACATCAATGTTATCTAAGCCATGAAAAGCATGGGCAACAGCAGCACCTGTATCACCAGACGTAGCCGTTAATATAGTGATTTTTTGATCTTTACTAAATACTTGTAAACACTGCGCCATAAATCGAGCGCCAAAATCTTTAAATGCTAATGTTGGGCCATGAAACAATTCTAATATCGATTGATTTTCCGAAATGGGTTGAAGCTGTGCTGGGAAATTGAAAGCTTTCGTCACAATTTGCTTTAGTTGTTCTTCGGTTAAACATGACGCCACAAAAGGCTTTAATATTTGCACACTACGCTCAACGAGCGGTAATGACAATAATTCGTCAACATTGTCAAATGCCGGTATAGAAGCAGGGAAAAACAACCCTTGATTTTTACCTAAACCTTGCTTGACCGCTTGAGAAAAACTGACCACCTCATCAGGTTCTTTTAAATTATAAAATTGCACCTGTGTTATTCCTTCTAAAAATTTAATCTATTATTCTTGCGCCAACTTCGTCGGCTTTACAGACATGAACAAAACCTTGATCTGATTGTAAATAGTTTTGTTTTAGCCATGTCGCGGCAGTTTCTGCCTGCTCTAATGTTTCATACACACTAAACATGGTTGGCCCAGACCCTGAAATCCCTGCAGCCAAGCTACCTAGCTTACTAACGGCTTGTTTAGCCTGTTCAAAACCAGGAAGTAGTGATTTTCTATAAGGCTCTGCAACCACATCTTTAATCATTGCAAATGCCATTGCTTTATCTTGTCGATAGCTGGCATCAATAAATGTTGCCAAGTTTTGACCAAATGCAATCAGCTGTTCACGACTATATTGCGATGGCAAAATTTCGCGCGCAGCTTTTGTGTTCACGGTTATACCTGGGTAAGCCATTACATAATAGCAATCACTAAACAATGGTATATCGCGTGTAATGACTTGCTCATCAGGCACCATAAGTTGCAAACCACCGAGGAAACACGGTGCTACGTTGTCGTAATGTAAGCTACCACTGATGTTTGCTTCCATTTCTCCCATCAGCTTCAGTAGATGTTCGCTAGACAATGGTTTTTGATAAAATTCATTTAAAGCAACTAAGGCCGCCACAACGGAGCAAGCACTGGAGCCTAAACCACTGCCAACAGGCATTTTTTTGTCTAAACTTAACGCGACAGTTTTCACTTCAACCGCTTGCGCTTTAAGCGCAGCATTAAACAATAATAAACAATGCCAAACGATATTTTGTTCTTTTTCTTTGGGCAACTTATCAGCAAACTCACCGACGACATCTAATGTATCAATCTGACTCTCTTCAACGGTTACAACGTCACCTAATAACGTGCCATCAACAGGCGTGACCGCTAAGCCCAACACATCAAAGCCAACACTGACATTACCAATAGATGCTGGTGCAAATACAGAAACTTTCATTAGTGTTGCTGCTCCCAGGCTAATGTGCGCAGTAAGTCGCCAAATACACCAGCTGCCGTTACATCAGCACCTGCGCCATACCCACGCAGAACAAATGGTAAAGGCTGATAGTATCTAGAATGAATCGCCAGCGCATTTTCACCATCTTTAATACTATAAAGTGGGTGAGCATTGTCTACGGCTTGAATCGATACTTTACATTTTCCATCTTTGATTTCGCCAATGTAGCGTAACACTTTGCCTTCTGATGCAGCAGATGCGACAGTGTCGGCAAACGACGTATCTAGTTGTTTGATATTGGCCATAAAGGTATCGATATCGCCACTTGCGTCAAAATTTTCAGGTAATACGGATTCCACTGCAATATCCGACAACTCCAACGGCAAACCAGCTTCTCTTGCCATTATTAGCAGCTTACGCGCCACATCCATGCCGCTTAGGTCATCCCTTGGGTCTGGTTCAGTAAAACCATTAGATTTCGCAATTTCTGTCGCCTCAGAAAGTGTCATGCCTTCTTCTAGTTTGCCGAAGATATAAGACAATGAACCTGACAGAATACCTTCAAACTGAGTTAACTCATCACCCGCTTTAATAAGGCTTTGCAAAGTATCGATAACCGGCAGGCCAGCACCTACTGTCGTTTCATATAATAGTCTGCGCCTTGTGTCTTGAGCGGCGCTGCGCATTTGATGGTAATAATCCATCGATGCAGTATTGGCTTTCTTATTTGGTGTAACTACGTGGAAGCCTTCAGCGAGAAAATCAGCGTAAGACATAGCGATATCTTCATTAGACGTTAGATCAACCAGTACAGGGTTAATCAAGTGATTTTCACGTGCAAAGGCTTTTAAATTATCAACATTGACAGCTACTTTTTCGCCATCCAGTGTTGCTTTCCAGTTACTTAAATCGACACCTTCGGTGTCGAATGCCATGCCTTTACTATTGGCAATGCCATACACTTTCATGTCAATGTTTTGCTCTTTCAGGCTCTTTTGCTGGCGAGACATCTGCTCAATAAGCGCGCCGCCAACAACACCACAACCAACCAAAAACACATCTATTGTTGGTTTATGCGAAAAGAAATTTTGATGACTTACTTTCATCGCATCAGTGCATTTGCGCTGTTCTACAACAACCGAAATACTGCGCTCAGAGGAATCTTGCGCTATTGCCACAACATTGACACGTGCTTGCGCAAGAGAGCCAAAAAATTTCGCTGCTACGCCACGCTGTTGCTGCATACCATCGCCAATTAGCGATACAATAGACAAGTTACTTTCCAATTTTACCGGTTCTAGCAATCCGTTTAACAATTCCAACTCAAATTCTTCATTTAAGCTTTGCTGCGCTCTGCGTGCGTCAGCCGTATGTATGCAGAAACTGATACAGTATTCACTACTAGATTGGCTAATCAACACCAGCGAAATGTTTTCTCTGCTCATGGTTGCAAACACGCGACTGGCCATACCTACCATGCCTTTCATACCTGGCCCAGACACGTTGACCATGGTGATGTTGTTAAGGTTAGAAATGGCTTTAACACATTTTTTATCGTCTAAATCGTTGGCAATGCGAGTACCTGGCGCTGATGGATTATGAGTATTTTTTATCAAGCACGGAATATGATATTGAGCTATCGGGCCAATCGTTTTGGGATGCAATACACTTGCACCGAAGTAGGACAATTCCATTGCTTCTTGATAAGACAAGTACTCAAGCAGCTTAGCATCTTTGATCATGCGAGGGTCAGCATTAAATACGCCGTCAACATCGGTCCATATCTCACAGCATTTTGCTTGCGCGCACACAGCCAATACCGCCGCTGAATAATCCGAACCATTTCTTCCCAGCGTGGTAACTCGTTTATGTTCATCTACGCCAATAAAGCCTGGCATTAGTGAAATACCCGACAAGTCACTATATTTTTGACTAAAGATATCTTTACATAACACTAGGTCTGCAACCGCGTTAAGCGAATCGTCGTTTGTACGTAAGAATTTTTCTGGCTCAATAATATTAGCCGACACGTCATGCACCGCTAGTAAAGAAGCGAGTATAGCGATACTCATGCGCTCGCCCATTGAAATCACCATAGCTTTGATATGCGCTGGGCAAAAGGTAAGCAGAGCTGCTCCTTCTAAGTATTGCGATAACTGTTTTTCCCACTGCGCTAATGTTTGCTCAGCATGGTGTTTGTCATAGTTAGGTATTGAAGCGGCTAAATCATCAATAATGGTGGTGATCGCTAATTTAAAGTGGTTCAAATCCTGACCGGTCTGCTCCTTGTTAGCGAAATTTTCAACCATAGCTACAAGATGATTAGTAACGCCTTGTGGCGCCGATAAAACAACAGCGATATCACTATGCTTGCCCTTATCGAGCACGATGTCTGCAACCTGCATGAATCGATTTGCATCTGCTAGTGATGAACCGCCAAACTTTAATACCCGCATGTTTTCCTTCCTCTAAAAAAGAAAAAGCCCGTAACCTTTGTGGGTCACGGGCTATTTACTTGTTCTTTTTACGCGTACTAGCCTATGACCACCATCGAATAATAATGGTAGTAATAATAATGGTAATTGTGTTGAGGCTTAGTACGTTCATGAGATTAAAATGCTATACAATGCAGTTATAGTCAACAAAAAACTTTAAATAAAAAGTTATAAAACATGCATAGTTAGTTATAACACAGTTAACGTTAAGGTAAGGTGCAATGCTGGCCGCGATGATTAAGCCATGCCTTAGCACTTCGGTACAAAGGGAAATGATGCTGCACTAATTGCCAGTAGGCTTTAGAATGGTTCATATGCCGGGTGTGACACAGTTCATGGATGATAACGTAATCGACAACCCAAGGCGGCGCCATCATTAAAAATACATTCAACGATATACGTTTTTGGCTGTTACAACTGCCCCACCTTGCTTTGTATTGACGAACATTAACGTCGTTATACGCGAGCCCAGTTAGCGCTGATAGTTCGGCTACTCTTTGCACAAGCACCCGCTTTGCATTTGTAGTTAACCACTTTAATAGCACGCGTTTTATACGCACTGTTTGGTTTGTCTGACTTTCGTTTGCAATAGGTTTAAGTACAACGATAATGCCCTTATCACTTACCTGCACCGTATTTTTACTGCCAAGTTCAACGGAAAAACGATGTTTTTGTCCTAACCAATACAAACTATCATCTTGTTGATAACTAAAGCGATCATCAAGTTTTTGCTGTTGGCAAACAAGCTTACTTTGAATCCATTTATGTTTGCGCTCGACAAGTTGATTGATGTAGTCGTCGCTTATATAAACGGGCGCTCTTACAATCACTTCACCTTGTTTTACTTGTATTGCGAGTGTTTGACGGCGAGCGCTTCTTATGACTTGAAATGGGAATTGCAATTACGCGACTTCCGCAGGATTTTCTTCCACTAATGCTGGCTTTTTAGGTTTTGCCACTTTAGGTTTTTTTGCTTGCAATGCAATAAGCACTTGCTCGCGATGTTTTGCTAAATAAATACTTAGCTCTTCTGTAAGTTGTTCATCCATTGAAAGTGTAGACGCTTCGAACATTTCAGCTAAGTTATCAGCCATGTCTAACATCTTGTCATATTCATCTGCCGACTTCTTGTCCATAAATGTTTTTACCTCTTCACCTTGTCGTACAACTACAAACCGACTTTCTACTGCCATAGGTCACCCTTATTAAAAGCTGTATAAAACACCAGTAGTTTATCAGTACATTGACTAAAAATGCAAAAACTATTTATGACAAAAGTGTGTCTTAGATGACCAATGTATGAATAAATGTTTCAAAACTTACAACGGATGTAAAAGTTTATGAAAGTGCGACAAATTTACACTTTTCTCAGCCTATATAAATCAATAACTTAGCGATGAGTTGCAGGTAAAATACGTTTGTTTTCGTAACATTCAACACGATAACTTTTACAGCTTTTTTCCTTGTTTACGGCAACTATATAACTGTGCTTGACCTAAAAACCAACGGAGAACGTCATGAATAAAGTAAGAAAAGTAGTTGTATTAACATTAGCATCACTAGGTGGATTCGCAGCATTAGTATCAAATGCGAATGCAATGGACAGACATATGGAAACAGCGTTGATTGATACCTGTAAAGCGGCGAAAAGCAATAGCACAATTCGTCTTAAAAATACGCTGGAAGATTATCGTTTAAAAGAAAGTACAGTTGCTCTTAAAGTAATGTGTAATGGTACTGATATCGCAGACTTTGCATCACTGCATGGTGCAGACCGCACTGCAGCGAAGTTAAACGACGCAGTTAAAGGTACAGTTGAAATTATTGATGTTGCGAAAGTAACTAAAATCAACGTTACCTTCGAAGAATAGTCAATTCAAATATTGAAAAAGGAGCGCGATGCGCTCCTTTTTTATTGCTTAAACAATGCTACTTCCCTTTATTTTTTACGTATTTTTCTAACCACTGATCTTGTTCCCAGAGTGTATGCAATACGCTTTCTTTTGCTCTATAGCCATGACTTTCCTTAGGCAACATTACAAGCCTTGTAATTGCACCTAAACCTTTCAAGGCATTAAAGTATCGTTCGCTTTGCATAGGATATGTCCCTGAATTGTTGTCAGCTTCACCATGAATTAACAATAAAGGTGTTTTCATTTTATCGGCATGCATAAACGGCGACATGTTGTAATATACTTCGGGGGCGTCCCAATAATGCCTTTCTTCAGACTGAAAACCAAACGGCGTTAACGTACGATTGTATGCTCCCGAACGCGCAATTCCCGCTGCAAACAAATCAGAGTGAGATAGCAGATTTGCCACCATAAAGGCACCATAACTATGGCCACCTACGGCAACACGCTCTCTATCAATCAAATTACGTTGGTCTAGCGCATCTATTGCCGCCTTTGCATTAGAGATCAGTTGCTTTCTAAAAGTATCATTTGGCTCTTCGTCCCCTTCACCAACAATTGGAAAAGACGCGTCATCGAGCACAACGTATCCCTTGGTTACCCAATAAATTGGCGAACCGTACCAAGGGAAGATAAAACGATTAGGGTTTTGCGTATTTTGGCCTGCACTCGATTTATCCTTAAACTCCTCTGGGTAAGCCCATAAGATCATCGGATACTTTTTACCTTTCTTATAATCCACCGGTAGATACACGGTACCCGTTAAGTCTAAGCCGTCTTCTCGTTTGTAGGTGATAACTTCCTTCTTAACATTTTGTAGACTGACAAATGGATTAGTAAACGACGTAAGCGCTTTTAGTTCATTATTTTCTAAGTTTCTAAAGTAGTAATTAGGGTACTCACTTTTTGATTCAATACGCACTAATAGCCTGTTATTTTTCAGGTTAAAATCATTAATTGCTTCGTATTTATCAGTATAAGTCGACTGATATACACGAGTTTTCTCTAATGATTGCAGATCCATTTTATCTAGAAATGGAAATTGCCCTTTAGCGGTAAATCCATCGCCAAGCATAAATGCATTGCCGTTGTCAGTAGCTAAGACATCACGGAAATATTCATTTTTAGTGGTAACAAAACTACCAGGATCGTTGTACCTATCTTGATAATTTCTATCTGAAATGATTTTCGCTGCTTCTGCCTGGTTCGGACTAAACAAATAGGTTTTGGTATTTCGCGTATTCCACCAATAATCCATGGCAATTGCGGTGCTATCGTCTTTCCAAATAAAGCTGTAAATTCGGCCATGTGTTTTTAACAGAAGTTTGGGTTTAGCTTTGAATGGGGCCGCAATTTGCATCACATGATCACGATAGTTCGCTTCCTTTTCAGGATCACCGCCATCTAATGCCTCTGCATAAACTAACGTATTTGGTTTATCGCTGCGCCATTGAATGCGACGCGGACCAGTCCTAACTGCCATAAAGCCCTGCGGCAGATCTTCTATCAAAGGTACATCAGCTGCGGTAAACGCGTGCTTAACCTTATTTGTGTACACGTCGATCTTGTGAGGAAATCTACGATACGGTACTAAGTAAGAAAATGGACGCTGAAATTGTTGCACCATAACATAGTCACCAGCAGGAGAAACACTCACGTTTCCATACATACCGGCAGGCAACCAAGGAGCAACGTTTTTATCTAAAGACACTGTATACAGCGCGGAACGTGCAAGTTGTTCAAAGTTAAATTCATCATTCTTGTCTTTCAACAGGTCTTGATACGTGCGGTTTTGTGCCTTTTTGCCATCGCTGACAGAAATTGTTGGCCCTGTTGGCACGGCATTACTTGAATCAATTAGAGGCTTTCTATCGTCCGGCAACATTTTCACAAGCAAGGATTTACTATCTGCTTGCCAATTGATTGCATCCCCCATATTTGCGTTCACGGCTTTGTCAGTTAAACGAGTTGCCGATACAGCTTTAATATCTAACACCCATAATTCGACCTGAGTAGATGTCGTATGAGTAAACGCTAAGTAAAGCTGATTAGGAGACCAGCTAAAATTTGATAAACGCGGTTTTTCAGGCATGCCTTTTACGGTAATCGCCTTATCGCTGCCAACACGTTGTATTTTTAGATCATTGTAATAAGTGACGCGGCTTCCTATATTAGTTTTAGGGTCAATCCTGAGCCCCGCTAGACGCATTTCTTCTTTCGACAATTCATCGATAGATTTGTAGTTACTTCTAAATAACAACACCATGTTTTCTTGTGCATCATCGACAAACGTCGCTGGCGCCATGGTGACATCAACTAGGTCTAAAATTTCTTTTGATGGTTTTTGATATTGCAACGCGTCTTGCGCAATGGCTGGCAATGTACAAAAGAGCAACATTGCATATATCCATTTTTTAAACATATGAATTCCTTGATCAAAATTAACAATACGGCACTAGTGTAGACTATTTTTTTACAGCTACAAACCGCGATGGGGACGACATAAACTTATACTTCTTTAAGCCATCGCAGCTTAAACGTGCAATCATCTTGCTGCACAAACTACTAGGGCAATGAGTATGTCTTTTATTAGGTTAGCAAGGCATCAAAGGGTTCAATCAGAACCTGCTCTCCCTCAAACAAACTCCCTTGCTCAGCAGGCAATACGATAAAACAATTGGCGACAGACATACTTGTCAACATGCCAGAGCCTTGTGCGCCTGTGGTAGATACAGACACTTCGCCATTTTCATTGGTGGTATAAATGCCACGCTGAAAGTCCTTGCGTCCAGGACGTTTTCTGATATTGGCTGTTAAGGTGGCACGCATTTGTTTTCTTGGAGACCATTTAGCCCCTTGCATTTGCGTTAATGCAGGCACAACAAGTTGATAAAAAGTCACAGTTGCTGAAACAGGGTTACCTGGTAAGCCAAAAAAGATACTGTCGCTTAATTGTCCAAACGCGAATGGTTTTCCGGGTTTAATGGCAACTTTCCAAAAATCTACCGAGCCCAATTCAGCTAATACCTGTTTTGTATAATCGGCTTCGCCTACGGATACTCCACCACTACTAATGACAATATCAGCTTGCTCATTAGCACTATTGAAGGCGCTGGTTATCGCCGCCAAATCATCTGCGACAATACCAAAATTAAGGATATTAACACCTAACTTTTTAAGCATACTTGTAACTACATAGCTGTTAGTTTCGTAGATGTCGCCAGATTTTAGCGATTCACCGGGTCTTTTAAGTTCATCGCCAGTCGCTACAAGCGCAACAGTAAGCTGTTTAAACACATCGATGTGCGCAAAACCGAGCGACACCAAAACGCCTATATCAGCACTAGATAATTTACGCCCCGCTGCAAAAATCACTTGCCCTTGTGAGATATCCTCTCCTTTATTTCTTACATTGGCACCCATGTATTTAGGTTTTTCTATGGTAACCAGTTGTTCAGAAACTACTTGAGCATTTTCTTGCATTTGCACAGTATCGCACCCATCTGGCACAACTGCGCCGGTCATGATGCGAACACACTCACCTGACGCGACAGAACCATTAAAGGGAGCGCCTGCAAATGATTGTCCAACTAGCGTCAATGTTTGGCTGTTGTCGAGCATTGCGTCAAAGGCGAAAGCGTAACCATCCATCGCCGAATTATCGGCACTAGGCACATTCATCGAACTTACCACGTCCTTTGCCAATACCCGCCCTAGTGCATCTTCTATTGCTATTTGCTGGGTTTCAGACGGCGTGGGCATAGCGTCAATTAAGTAGTTGACCGCTTGCTCAAAAGACATGAGTCCATTTTCTGTATCGCAAATCGACATAACCTTCCTCTAGTCGCTCAAAAATTGATGTAGATACTGTTTTACTTCTGCTTTGCTTTGATAATAAACAGAAATTAGGAATTTATACTATACCTTAATGAAATATTCGTTATACTGAAATTATTCGCCGAGTGGTTTTTGCTAAGGCTTAGCTATGCAAATCTCACCGTGGCCAGAGCCACCAGGGTTAGTAAGGAAACAAACTAGCCTCCCGACATTTGGAAAGGTGACATGCTAACAGATAATTTTGGCCGTAGGTTTTATTATCTACGCCTATCAATAACCGACGTATGCAACTTTCGTTGTAACTATTGCTTGCCCGATGGCTATCAATGTGACAACGATCGTGACTTTTTGTCGCTTGAAGAAATCATCCGCGTTGTGCGCGCATTCGCCAAGCTAGGTACGGAAAAAATTCGTATCACAGGTGGTGAACCCTCATTACGTAAAGACCTACCGGAAATTATTGCCGCGTGCAAGGCCGTGCCAGGTATCAAACAAGTTGCTATAACCACCAATGGATACAAATTACCGCAAATGCTGCCTAGCTGGGTAGATGCAGGACTTGATGCACTTAACGTAAGCATCGACAGCTTAGATCCCAAACAATTCCATCGTATAACCGGCCATGACAAACTAGCGACTATTCTCGAAGGTTTGGCGATGGCGCAGCAATATCCAAAACTCAAAGTAAAAGTTAACGCGGTATTAATGCGCCACTTTACCTCGGGTGCAATGAATCAATATCTGCAGTGGCTAAAACACACCCCGGTGACATTGCGATTAATTGAATTAATGCAAACAGGCGATAACGTGAGATTTTTCGAAGAGCAACATGTTGGCGGAGAACAAATCAAACAATCGTTATTAAGCGATGGTTGGTTGCCTGAAATTCGTAGTAAAACCGCTGGACCTGCTCAAGAGTTTTTCCATAGTGATTTTCAAGGAAAGATAGGCCTAATTATGCCTTACAGCAAGGATTTCTGCGCCAGCTGTAACAGACTAAGAATAAGTGCATTGGGTAAGTTGCACTTATGCTTGTTTGCAGAGCAAGGGCTCGATTTAAGGCAATATCTGCAATCTGATGATACTCAACCACTAACAGAAGCAATCGCCGCTTTAATGACCGATAAAAAAGCCACACATTTTCTGCACGATAAGTTAACCGGTGCCACTAAACACCTGGCGATGTTAGGTGGGTAATGATGGTAAATATTGAGCGTTCTAATGTACTCGGCGTCATACTTGCGGGTGGCAAATCAAGCAGAATGGGCACTGATAAAGCACAGTTATCCTTTGCAGGTAATTCGATGCTTACCCATACCAAACAGCTTTTAAGCCAAGCAAATGTGCAGAACATTGTTGTAAGTGGCAAGGACTATCAATGTCCAGATATTATTGAAAATGCAGGACCACTCGGGGGCATCCATAGCGTCATCAAAGCCTATCGCCCAAGCGCTATCCTTGTATTGCCCATAGACATGCCGTTGATGCAACCAAAGTTACTTGAGCAGCTAATAAATACCGGGCAACTCACTCAACAAGCCGTTCATTTTCAACAATATGAATTCCCTTTGTATATGCCGATTAACGCTTTTAGTGAGCAATTCTTTAACCAAGCGTTCAGTCAATTTTCAGGTAAAGGGCCGTCTATCAAATCGTTGTTAGCTGCAATACCTAGCAAGCAATTATCGGTTAAACATCATCAGGCTTTTATTAATACTAATACGCCAGAGCACTGGCAAAAAGCGCTGCATTTGCAAGCGCAAAATAGCAAGGAATCATATGTCAGTTAAATCTAATGTGGCATTCATGCCACTCAATATCGCCGTATTAACTGTGTCCGATACACGTGATGAATCTAACGACACGTCAGGACAAGCTCTAGTAGAAAGATTGGCAGCAGCTGGCCATCAATTGGCGGAAAAGCGCATCGTAAAAGACGATGTATATCAATTGCGTGCCGTTGTATCAGCTTGGATAGCAGATGAAAATATTGATGCAATCGTGTCAACCGGCGGCACAGGATTCACCGCTCGCGATAACACTCCAGAGGCAATTCAAGTGTTGTTTGACAAAAATATAGAAGGATTTGGGGAACTGTTTCGCGCAATTAGCTATAACGAGATAGGCACATCAACGGTGCAATCTCGCGCTTTTGCAGGTATGGCAAATAATACAGTGATCTTCTGTGTACCAGGCTCCACCAACGCTTGTAAAACAGCATGGGATAAAATCATTGAAGAGCAACTAAATGCCAGCCATCGCCCATGTAACTTCGTGCCTCACTTGAAAACAACAACGCTTTGCCAAAGCCGAGGTTAGCGATGACGCAGTCTTTTACCCATCTTAATGAAAAAGGCGAAGCCAATATGGTGGATGTTACCGAGAAGGCGGTAACACAGCGCATTGCAACAGCAGAAGGTTTCGTCCATATGGAAAGTGCTACCTTGGCAATGATTGCCCAAGGTGAGCACAAGAAAGGCGATGTTATTTCGGTTGCCCGTATTGCCGGCATACAAGCGGCTAAAAAATGCAGTGATTTAATTCCATTATGTCATCCACTGATGCTGACGAAAGTAACGATCGAGTTTGAACTGGATACAGCACAGCAAAAAGTCCGTGTGCTCGCAACATGCAAATTAGCCGGACAAACGGGTGTAGAGATGGAGGCTCTTACTGCGGTATCCGTTGCATGCCTAACGCTTTTTGATATGTGTAAAGCCGTCGACAAGTCGATGACAATCGAGGGAATTAAAGTATTAAATAAGTCTGGCGGCAAAAGCGGTGATTGGCAGCGTTAACAAGGAGAGCATGATGGTCACGATTCGATTTTTTGCAGCCTTAAAAGAACAATTAGATTGTTCTAGCTTAACAATAGACAAAACTGATATTTCTGATATCGCTGCGTTAAAAGCCCACCTTGTTGATGTAAACCCCCATTGGAAAGAAGCATTGCTCAACAATGCGTTACTAGCATCTGTAAACCATCAAATGGTTAACGAGCAATGTGCGATTAAACAAGGTGATGAGGTTGCCTTCTTCCCTCCTGTGACGGGCGGCTAACTATGGAAATAGCAATCCAGCACAATGATTTTAGCGTTGCAGATGAAATCGCCAAGCTTGAACAGGATAACGTCGACGATGGCGCTACTGTAACCTTTACCGGTCGTGTGCGCGCGCAAAATAATCAGCAAAATGTCACAGGCTTATTTCTTGAACATTACCCTGAAATGACAGAAAAAATGCTTACCGACATCATCAAGCAAGCAAGAAGCAAGTGGCAAATATCGAAAGTTCGCGTTATCCATCGCGTGGGTCATTTGTCTTTGGGCGACAATATTGTGTTCGTCGGCGTCACAAGTCGACACAGAACAGATGCCTTTGCCAGTGCTGAATTTATTATGGACTTTCTCAAGGTCAAAGCCCCTTTTTGGAAAAAAGAAACGACTGAACAGGGCGAAAAATGGTTAGACGCCAAGGCTTCAGATCATCAAAAAGCGAGTAATTGGGAGTAAAACGTTGCTACGACGTGGACTAAATTTTATCTTGCTTTGTAGCTATTTATTAATAGCTGATTTTGCCCATTCACAGCAGCTACGTGTTGCCGTTGCAACTAACTTTGCCCCCACACTAAAAGCAATAGTCCCTGCATTTGAAGAAAAATACGAGGTAAACGTTGATGTTATTTCAGCAGCGTCGGGCGTATTGTTTCAACAAGCCACTTTTGGCGCACCGTTTGATGTTTTTGTCAGTGCTGATAGCTTGCGCCCTGCAAAGCTATCACAACAAGGGCTAGCGCATTATGTTAATACCTATGCCTATGGCAAGCTCGTATTGTTCAGTAACAACCCTAAGGTCACATCGATAGAAGACCTAGATAAAGTTAAGGGTAAAATAGCTATTGCTAACCCTAAGACAGCACCCTATGGCATTGCGGCTAAAGAAGCCCTTCAACACAGCAAAGTGTGGCAAAAAATACAGCCTCAATTAGTTACAGCAAACAATGTTGCACAAGCGCACAGTCAGTTTCTCACCGGCAATGTAGAGGCTGCGCTAGTAAGCGAAAGTTTTGTCGTTGGGAGCGCTCAAGTACACCGCGTTGATATCGCTAGCTACAACCGCATTGTTCAATCTGTTTGTATCCTTAGCAACACAAAAGACCAAGCAATAGCAAAAGCGTTTGTCACGTATTTGTTAAGTAGTGAAGTTCAAAATGTGATCGAAAAGCATGGCTACGACAAAGCGCAGGGAGGTAAGTCATGAGTGCCGATATCCTTGCACTTACCACAACACTAAAAATGGCGTTTATTAGCACCATTATCCTGTTGTGCATCGGTATACCTTTGGCGTGGTGGTTGGCAAATTTAAAACACAAAAGCAAAGTGGTGCTTGAAGCGTTTATTGCCCTCCCCCTAGTGCTACCGCCGACCGTATTAGGATTCTATTTGTTAGTCGCATTTGCCCCAGATAAATTGCCCGGCCAGCTGTGGCAACAAGCAACCGGACAACAATTGGCGTTTAGTTTTTCGGCCATTGTTATTGGCTCTATTTTCTATTCATTACCGTTTATGGTGCAGCCGATACAACGCGCCTTTGAACAATTAGGTGATGAATATACGCAAACTGCAGCAAGCCTAGGAGCAGGCCCTTTTAAACGGTTTTATTCTATTGTGCTCCCATTGACCAAGCATAGTATTGTATCCGCCGCTTGCTTGGCTTTTGCGCATACTCTTGGCGAGTTTGGGGTAGTGCTAATGATAGGTGGTAACATTCCTGGAGAAACGAGAGTTTTGTCGATAGCGCTCTTCGATCATGTTGAAGCCTTTGATTATCAACAGGCCCACTATTTGGCAGGAGCACTTATCGTTGGAAGTGTTTTGTTTCTCTCGTTAATCTATTGGTTAAGTAGAAAGCAGTCTTCATTGCTACCGGAGACTCGTGATGCTTGATGTCAATTTAAGCGTTGAAAAACGCGCCTTTAAACTTTCAGTACGCTATTCGTTTCAACCGGGAATCACCGGAATTTGGGGAGAATCTGGGGCGGGAAAGTCTACACTTTTAAACGCAATAGCGGGATTTGAAACACTTTTGCAAAGTGAACTGATGTTAAATCAACAATCAATCGTGCATCTCCCCCCTGAAAGACGTCAAGTTGGCTATGTATTTCAGCAACCAAGGTTGTTTCCTCATTTATCGGTTAAGCAAAATATCAGCTATGGTTATGGCATCAAACAAACTGCCAAAAAGCCTTTGCAATATTGGATAGATGCAACGGGATGCACTGCGCTTTTAAATAAACCTATTGCCAAACTGTCAGGTGGTGAAAAACAGCGTGTAGCGCTGGCTCGTGCCCTTGCTACAGAGCCTAGTATATTACTGCTAGACGAACCCTTCTCTGCACTTGATGAGAACAACAAACGCGCTCTACTCGCTTTAGTAAAAAAAATCGCTAACGAGCAAAACATCATCATATTGTTTGTTAGCCACCAGCTCAGCGAAATTCAAGCTATCGCTGATAATTTAGTTGTGATTGAGCAAGGTAACGCAGTGCTAGATGGTCCTATACATGAAGCAATCCATCGTTTGCGCGACCAACATACACTATTGAGTAGCTTTTCGGCGACAGTCAAAAATCATATGAATGAACAAGGGATCAGTGAGTTAGCGCTGCCTGATGGCACACCTATCTATAGCGCACTCCTGCCTGAAGGTATTGTTCAAAATGATACGATTCGATGTATGATTTATGCCGAAGATTTAAGTATTAACTTGATCAAGAACGACGCCACATCAATCGTCAACCAAGTGCCTGCGACTATCAAAGATCTAGTTCATCATCAAAACTATGTATGTGTCACGTTAATGCTGGCAGAACAAACATTTTACGTAAAAATTACACCATACTCTTATCAACAACTAGAGCTTGAATATAATCAAAATGTTTGGATTCAATGTAAAGCAAGCGCAATTAAAACCTATGCAATATAGTAAGGAGCACCGTGCTTAGCCAACAAGAACAATTAAGATATTCGCGCCAGATGATGGTAAGCAAAATAGGCGAACAAGGTCAGCTAAAGTTACAACAAGCAAGCGTACTTATTGTTGGTATGGGCGGCCTAGGTAACCCAATGGTTGCCTACCTAGGAAGTGCTGGCCTTGGTAAGCTTGTTTTAGTGGATGGTGACGATATAGATTATACCAACTTGCAACGACAAGTACTTTTTACCGAACAAGATGTCGGCGCTAATAAAGCTGAAACACTGCAACAATTCATGCAAAACCAAAATAGTGCAGTTGATATTGAAGTAGTGGATGAAATGTTGGATGAGGAACTGGCAGAGTATTATATTCCACAGGTAGATGTTGTCATTGATTGCACAGACAATATTGAAACTCGTTATCTACTTAACAGATTGTGCGTTAGCCATAAAGTACCACTAATCGTTGGCGCGGCGACAGGGTTTGATGGGCAACACATGGTGGTTAATAGTAACGAGCAAGACAACGCTTGCTATGAATGTCTTTTTCCTAGCAGCCAAAAAGCACCGATTGTAAATTGCCAAACGGTAGGGATAGTCGGCCCAGTTTTATCGATCATCGCCGGTATGCAGGCACTACATACAATCAAACTAATCACCGGATTACCGGTAAAATATAACACCCTATTTGCATTTGATGGAATGGATATGCAGTGGCAACAATTTACCATTGGTAAGCAAGAAAGTTGCCCTATTTGCAACCAATAAAAAGGGAGGCTATTTGCCTCCCAATGTAATTACTTAAACAACCCCATACTTCGGTCCGTCATGGCCTCTCGCCAGCCCCCGAGCCATTCAGATTTCGCGTTTGCATTGTTATAAGGGCACATTTCCTTTGAGCGCCCCATGAGTCCAGCTTGATACCCATTGTGATGTGCGCGTTCTAAACGATCTCGTTTTTGTCTTCTCATTAGCCAACTCCGTATATCTTATTGATAATATTAATATTTATAGACAATTGTTATTAGCAAAAACCAGCCAAAAAAGTTGCTATCAACTCATTAAGTAAAGTGGAATTAAAGCGAGTATTCAAGGCGAAAATTGTACAAATAACCTAATAAAACTAGGGGTATTTTACAGTGGCATGAAGATCCAAGTCTTTGATTAAGAGCTTTTCTAATGGAAACAAAACTTTAACGAGAATGTCATATACCTGATGTTAATAAACAGCTCAATTTCCATAAAAAAAAGGTTTAAAAGATTATTTTAACAGCGGCCTAAGCATTCCCTCTAAGCCATTTAATTTTACTTCATAAATTAGCGCTAGTTGTTCACCCAATTTACCTGGTGGAAAACCATTACTGTGAAACCACACTAAGTAGGGTTCAGGTAAGGTCAGTAACTTTCTACCGGCATATTTGCCAAACGGCATAGTTTGGTTAATCGCTGCTACAAGCGCCGCTTTATCGTCAATCATGAATAGGTTCCTGTCTATGAATTGTGAACTTTTGATGAAGAAAATCGAGATACACAATACTGTCACAATCAATTTTTACACTGGCGCCAATTTCAAACAAGGGAAAGTTTAACCTATGTCTATTATTCGAAAGCGCAGTGCCGCGCATAAAACTTATGTACCAGAGAATGCGCGCGATAACCAATATTTGTTAGCGGAGTTTCCATTATCGCCACAACTATTGGCTGATTTGAACAAGCCCATAGCTCAAGTTGACAGTTACAACAGCGCAAGCAAAGCTTCTCCTTATTATTATGTGTACCATAATCTCTGTGAGATTTTCTTCTCCCTAGCAAAAGAGATGTCCATAACCAATGGACTGCTGATCGCAAATGATAAACTTGCTCGGGTGCGTTTTAGCAATGAAATGCACCAATGGCAGACTAATCAACAAATATTGTTTTACTACAATCCGATGCAGCACAGTGTTTCAAAGGCTTTTTGCGACCCTGATAAACAAGCTAAAAAAATTACCTTATTGTTTCTTGCATCAGGTGAAGATTTGCGACTAAATGCCGCCAAGTTTCACCAAAAGATCGCCACATTTTTAAATACTTTTGCTAATAAAATCGCCTTACCAGCAAAGCAAATTCGATTCAGAGACCACCAACATCTAACCTTCGATTTGTTTGCAAAAGAAAAGTATCAGAGTGAATCTATCGCACACAAACTTCGGCCTATAGCTATTCGCTACGGTTCACAAGGAACTGTGCTTCCAGCAGAGGTAACTTCGTTAACTTACGTTGTAGTTAATTTCGAACTGTCCCCGTCAGTGATAAACACAGTACAAGTAGATAAACAATCTAGCGACCCTTTTAACCCGCTATACACATTTTTGACCGATAAATTTAGTGAATCAGCTAAGAAATACAATCTCAACAATGGTGCACTAATAGCCAATGGCCTGGTACCTATTGTTCGTTGGTCGCTTCATGAAATATCAGCAAATATGGGCGAACTGCAAATGCTCGGATACAACCCAAATAAAGGCTCCTGCGGATTAATCAGCAAATGGAACCCTAAAGAGTTAGTAGAAAACTTTCAGCTAGTGTTTGTAGCGACCAGTGATAACGAGAGTAAATATGGCTACGGCAGCTTTGTTAATCAGATCCGTGCTGCCCTTAATCTATTTTGTGAAAAGTTAGACCTAGATCCAAAAGCAGACGAAGTCATAGTGCGTATCCACCAACACATCGCCTACGACACCTAATAACATTTGGGGTCAGAACATGTTCTGACCCCAGCATTAAAAGCTAGCGATAGTTTGTATAAATTAGGAAGTCGCTTTGTACTTTAATTGCCGCAGAGCATAGAGCTTTAGCGAGGTTCAGCAAGGCTCTGTTACGAACGAGTTTATCTAAAAATAGGAGATTTGGGGTCAGAACATGATCTGACCCCAAATATTTAAAAGGTTATTTAAGTTTGTTTGCGAAGGTTTGTTTAAACTTGGCAAGTTTTGGAGAAACCACCATTTGGCAGTATTGATTTTCAGGGTTATTGTTGAAGTACTCTTGATGATAAGCTTCGCCGCTATAAAACGTAGTTGCTTCTGTTACTTCAGTCACCACTGGATCAGGCCAAATTTTTTCTTGTTCAATTTCAGTGATAATTTCTTTTGCAGCTTGTTGCTGTGCTTGGTCATGAAAAAAGATAGCGCTTCTATATTGTGTGCCAACATCATTACCCTGACGGTTAAGCTGGGTTGGATTATGCAATGAAAAGAAAATTTCTAGGATCTCGCGGTAACTCAGTTCATTTTCATCATAGTCAAGTACGACAACTTCTGCATGACCCGTTGTTCCAGCACATACAGCCTGATATGTCGGATTTTCAACGTGTCCGCCCATATAACCAGAAACTGCACTATTAACGCCTTTTACACTATTAAACGCCGCCTCTATGCACCAGAAACAGCCACCAGCCAATGTTGCTTTTGCCATGATGAATTACTCTTTTACTTTTAACGTTAGCAATACTAACAAACAGACGTTTAGACGTCTAGAAGTTTTTGAACACTTTAATAATAAAAAACCCGCTGACGCGGGCTTTTTGTTATTTGTTTTGTTCGATAAAGGTATCGATTTGCTGTTCGAGCACGGATAAGGGCACAGAACCGTTTACTAATACCGCGTCATGAAACGCTCTGATATCAAATTTATCACCCAGTTCGGTTTCAGCTTTAGTCCTTAAACGGCGAATAGTAAGTTCACCAATTTTGTAAGACAACGCTTGTCCAGGCCAAGAGATATAGCGATCGATTTCAGTGGTTACATTGTGCATAGACAACGCTGTATTACCCGCCATAAAATCAAGCGCCTGTTGACGTGTCCACCCTTTCGAGTGCATGCCAGTGTCTACAACTAATCGCGCTGCTCGCCACATTTCATACGTTAAACGGCCAAAGTCGCTATATGGGTCTTTATAAAAACCGGCTTCTTTACCCAAGAATTCTGCGTATAAGCCCCAACCTTCACCAAAGGCAGATATGTAGCTGTAACGTCTAAAGTTAGGCAACGAAGTTAACTCACGATTTAATGAAATCTGTAGATGGTGCCCCGGCACCGCTTCATGCAATGTCAACGCCTCCATTTCATATAACGGACGCTTGTCTAATGCGTAAGTATTAACCCAATAATAACCGGCTTCAGTATCTGAACTTGCGCCAGCATATCTGCCGGTCGTATATTTCGGCGCTATTTCCGCAGGCACAGGCTTAATACCGTATGGTGTACGTGGTAACTTGCCAAAATACTTAGGTAACATGGCATCCGCTTTTTTAGATATGTAAGCAGCTTCCTTTAACAACTCTTCAGCTGTTTTTGGATAGAACCTTTCGTCCGTTCTTAAAAACGTTAGGAATTCTTCAAAGCTTCCGTCAAAGCCAACTTGCTCAATGATTTTCGCCATTTCTTCACGAATACGAGCGACTTCGCTTACCCCAATCTCATGTACTTCATCGGCAGAAATATCTAACGTTGTGAAGTAATTTACACGATTTTGATAAAACGATGCGCCATTAGGTAACTCGCTAGCGGCAATAGTTTTGCGAGCGCCCGGCATGTACTCTTCGGTCATAAAGGTATAAAACGCACGGTAACTAGGTAACACATTGCGTTTAACCGCTTGTTTGCCTTGTTGCACTAATACATGCTTTTGCTGAGGCGAAATACTGTCAGGTATATTCTTAAACGGTTGGTAATAAACACTATCTTCAACATTAACAATGAATGCGCTGATAGAATCTTCAAAACCATTTAATACGACCTGCGGTTGCGTATTACCTATCGCAAGTCCTTGTCGCATCCAAAACATTTGCTGGTCGAAATACTCTGGCAATGCATCTAACTGAGCCAAGTAATCTTCATAATCCTCTATCGATTTACGCGGTTTACGTGCTATGTATGCAATACTGGCATGAAAGCCACTTTCCGCCGTTAAAGGCATTTGGTGGGTTAGATAGGTGTAATTATCAACGCTATTTTGTAATTGATACGTCAGTATTTGCGCATTGATTTTCTCTTCACTCGTTAACGTCGCTGTATCGAGCGCTTTAACGCGTTCAAGTAACGCTTGCTCATCGTCAAACTTTTCTTCTAAAAAGTCAGGAGACAAATCCGGCAGCTCGGATGCAGCATCTTCATCGCCAAAACTGGCGGCCAAACTAGGGTTTGTATCTAGTTGGTGCTGCCAATGATCTTCAATAATACTTGCTAGATCTTCACTGCTCTGTGATTGAACAACATCTTCCTCTATCTGTTGCGGGCCACTTGAACAAGCCACAATAAAGGTAGACAAAAAAGTAAGGTTGAGTAGTTTAGTCTTCATCAAGGTACCATTAATACATAAGTGCGTAGAGTTTACGTCGATATTTTGCAGCTAAAGGGTCGCCATCCGGCAATGCCTTTAACACATCTAAAAGTAAGCGTTTACTCTCGTTATCTTGACCATCCTTTTGCACTAATGCAAGCAATATAGCCAACGCCTCTTCTTGGCGATTATGTTGACTATATTGAGTCGCTAGTTGTCGCTTTATTGCCACATCATCCGGATTTTCCGCACTGGCTTGCTCTAAAGCTAATATTTCAGGCGATTGCGACGCCTCTTCAGCAAGTTCTAGTTTGGATAGTAACGCTTTGTAGGTACCGTCTTGGTCAACCATTGTAACGGTCTCTAACAGCGCTTTAGCTTCGACAAGCTTGCCAGTTTGGATATAAGCATCAATCAAAACAAATTTTATATCAGCACGTGTGTCATCAATAGCAAACGCCTGCTGTGCTAGCGTAAATGCTTCATTGACGTTACCCTCTTCCATAGATTGTTTTGCTTTTTGCAACAATCCATCTTCAGGTTTAGGTAAATGCTTTTGCAAAAAGGCAGAAACAGCCTCATCTGGCTGCGGTCCTGCTAATGCATCAAGCGGTTGCCCATCTTTAATTAACACAATAGTAGGCAGCGCTTGTAAGCCAAATTGCATCGCTATTTGTTGCTGTTGTTCGCAATCAACGGTAGCGAAAGTTAAATGTTCACTAACACCTGCGACCGCGCTTGAAAGTTTGTCTCTTAGTTCAATACTTTCTGGTACTTGCTGCGCCCAAAAAGCAATCAGAATCAGTTTTTCTTTCGAGTCTTCAAGCACTACTTGTTGAAAATTTTCTAGCGTTAACGCCGTCATAAAGCTTTCCTATGAAAATACAAACCACAGTAATACCGCGCCCAACAGCAAGCGATATATAACAAATGGCATCATGCCCAATTTATTAACTATGATTAAAAACCAGTGAATACAGGCATATGCACTAATAAATGCAATCAAGCTTCCTAAACCTAATACACTGTAGTCGATATGATGTTCTCCCGTTAGCATTTTTAACGTTAAATACCCACCGGCCATCGCAATAACGGGAATTGATAGCAAAAAGGAAAAACGGGCGGCATTGTCGCGAGAAAGTCCTAACATAAGGCCTGCAGTCATAGTGATGCCTGAACGAGAGGTACCTGGAATAAGCGCAATAGCCTGAGCAAAGCCGATAATCATCGCTCCTTTAAAACCAAGTTTCTCAACATCAACATTTTGCTTCGCTTTAATATCAGCAAAGCCTAACAATGCACCAAATACGATGGTTGTTGCAGCAATAACAAGCGCAGAGCGAAAATGTGTTTCGATAAAATCATTACCAAAATATCCAAACAAACCTGCTGGTATCGACGCAAACAGAATCCACCAAGCTAGCCTGCCATCAAAGCTTGATACTTGTCTTGACTTAAACGTTTCAAGCCAAGCAACAAACATAGTGCCAACCTCTTTTCGAAAATAAAGCATGACTGCCAATAAGGTGCCCACATGCACCGCTACGTCAAAACCTAACCCTTGATCCTGCCAACCTAACAATTGCGAAGGCAATATTAAATGCGCAGATGAAGATATTGGCAGAAACTCTGTGAGTCCTTGAATTATCGCGAGTAAAATGGCTTCTAAAGTCGACATAATTATCTTTGCCAATTAAATGGCACTATCCTTAGTTGTTGGCTTGATTTGTCATAGTTACGCCATAACTCATCGTAACTAATGTTAAGCTCGGGGTGCAGTAAAGCGCCTGCTAATTCTTGCAGTGGCCACAATACAAAGGCATTTTCAGTAATTTCTGCGCGTGGCAATTGAATGGGCTGCTCTGTAACAACGTCGTCATACAACAACAAATCGAGATCCAATGTGCGTGAACTAAACTTTTTAGCGCTCGGTTTTCTGCCATTTGCTCGTTCGATGTCTTTTAATGTGGTCACCACTTGCGCTATCGGTAACTCGGTTTCTGCGGCAATCACCATGTTGTAAAAATCACTACCATTAAAACCGACAGAAGCACTTTCAAACAAGGATGACAGCGTTAGTTGGCCAAACGCTTGCTCTAAACCCAATAACCCCTGTTCGAGATAATGGTCACGGTCAATATTAGTGCCGAGCGAGATATAAATTATTGCCATTAGAAGGTTTTACCACGCTCGATTTCAACGCCTACAGCATGCGCGTTATGAACCGCGGTAGGTTTAGCAATACGTAATTTAAGCCAAGGGATTTGATACTCTGCCATCAAGTAATTTGCCAGGCGCTCTGCTAAAGTTTCCAATAAATCAACCGGATTATTATTGGCAAATGTAGCGATCGTTTCTGAAATATCTGCGTAATCTAAGGTCTTATTTAACTCATCATTTTCAGCAGCTAATTGTGTATTCCAGCCCATTTCCAAATCAATAATAAGTGTTTGTTTGATCTCTTTTTCCCAAGCATAAAAGCCGATAGTTGTTTGAATGCTTAAGCCTTGTATAAACACTTTGTCCATACACACCTCGTCGTGGCGATCATCGGAGCACTTTTTGTTGAAAACAACGTAGACTATGCCCCTTATTTTGTAATAGTGCCAAAGTTTACCTGCGCTACGGTGGAAAAACTAGTGTCTAAGTGGCACTATTGACGCTATATTGTGCAATCTTGAAGAGGAACTCTGTTACATGTTGTTGATGCTGACAATATTAATCATTGCTGCTGCTTATATCGTAGGGTCGATATCGAGCGCAATTTTGATCTGTCGCATGCTCAACTTACCAGATCCTCGCACTGAAGGCTCAAATAACCCTGGCGCTACAAACGTATTGCGAATTAGCAATAAAGCCACGGCAGCTGCAGTATTGTTTTTCGATATATTAAAAGGGACGATTCCCGTTTATGGCGGCTTTTTACTTGGGTTAGAACCAATTCAATTAGGCTTTGTTGCCATAGCCGCTTGCATGGGGCACATGTACCCGTTGTTTTTCCACTTTCAAGGAGGAAAGGCGGTAGCAACTGCTTTTGGCGCGCTGTTATCTATCGGTTGGGATCTTGCCTTTTTACTAATCATTACCTGGTTTTTAGTCGCAAAAAGTACCCGATATTCTAGCTTAGCGGCAATCGTGACTGTATCGTTAGCCCCCTTGTATACGTACTTGCTTAAACCCGAATATGTCTATCCCGTATTGATGCTAGCTGGTTTAATTATTTTTCGTCACAAAGACAATATTGTAAGACTAATAAAAGGCACCGAAAGTAAGCTGACCCTTGGCGAAAAACAAGAGAAAGACTAAGCTCCCCAAAACGTAAAGGAATACAATGACAATAAAACGATATATAACGTCTATCATCTTTGTTAGTGCAATTTTTGGTTGCTCCTCTACTGCTCACCACAGCGACGATGTAGAACATTGCAACAAAACCGCTTATGGTGAAAACAGCGAACCCTTAAAAGATGGTTCTGATGCCATATTTAAACGCTGTATGGAACTACATGCTAAGGCGCGCAGAAAAGAGCAAAAGCAAGAACGAAGTTTTGCTTTTGCTGTATGGTTTGGTGAACTTGTTAGCGAGTTAACGAATTAGCTGTACGCTGACGTTTTTTAGCGATCAATTTTTGCATATTGCCCATTGACGCTAAAATGACATAACATGCTTGCAAGTACCCTTTACTGTTCAATTGCTGCAATGTTTTTGCATCTAGCTCAGTAAGGGTTTTCTCGCTTACAGTATAGATTCCTTCAAAGCGCTTAGGCTGTTCACCCTCAAACGTTACATTGACATGAACTTCTTCAATAAGTTGGTGAGCTAACAAGGTTTCAATGAACTTATCTGTGCGCACCATACCATTGACTAGGTTTGACAGCATGTGATTAATGTTGTCTAAAAATGGCGACGCATTGCCCTGCTCATCAAATAGTGCTTCCCCTTGTTCTTGCTGAACTCTGGTACTTTCCATATTAATGGTGATCACGGTATTGTCTGCAGAAGGCAATGTGCCCTCTTCAGCGTTTACTGCCACCATAAAGGGTTGTCGCAACAAATGCAGTGGAATATAAGTTGCCTGCCAGTTTTCCCCTTCAAGAAACAGGTTCTCCTCGGGTTCAAAACCCAACATTACTTGTAAACCAAATTGGCCAGTCGCGTTATTTTTGATAAAACAAATGGGATACTCTAGCGCTAGGTTGTTTACTTCATCTGCAATGATAGGTACCAAATGTTTGTTTTCGCCAAATTGTTCACCGCGACCAGTAAGGACACGTGTTTTAGCGTGTACATTTTTATCTAAAGGTACAAAGCTGGTCATTGAATACTCCTATGCTTGCTATATGGTTTGTAAACCATATTTATAAATTTTTTCTAGTAAATCACGATTGCTCTGCAATACGTTAGACATCTGCTGTGTTTCCGCAATATTTTTCTTAAACGCCATTTGTGCGCGATCAATACTTTGCTGCGAGCGCCCAAGCGGATTCTGATGCGTACGAAAGCCCATGCCATATAAAACATATTGATAACTTGCTGCTGGGAAGATCTCTAGTGCCGATTCAAAATCAGCATCAGAAGGAAATTGGTGCTTCCAAAGCATGAGTTGCTCTTGTAAGCGTTCTGACATGGTAGAAGGATCCCTATGTTCTATCCAGAAAGGGTTATCTGTGCGCTCACTTAAACAATAATGTAACTTCAAGAAATCAATAATCCTAGCCCAACGATAGGTAAAAGTTTCATTGTACCGTTTGGCAACAATGTCCATGACTTGCCTATTGGTAGGCAATTGATCTACTACCATTTGCGCTGAGATTTCGATTAACAATAAAGCTGAGGCTTCAAGTGGCTCCAAAAAGCCCGCAGAAAGGCCAATCGCAACACAGTTGTTCTTCCAAAATTGTGCGCGGTGACCCGCTTCAATAGGAATCTTCTTAACATCAAGTGACTCAGGCTTATCCACCTGCCCTGACAGGTACTGCATCAACTGTTGATACGCATGATCTTCACCGACATGTCGGCTTGAATAAACATGACCTACGCCGCGACGAGTAGGCAAACCTATATCCCAAATCCAGCCAGCTGATTGTGCCGTAGAGATAGTATGAGAAGCTATCGCACTATTTTCCTGCTGATAAGGCACTTGGATAGCCAAAGCTTGATCAACAAAAAGCGTTTCGTTGCACGAAACAAACGGCACATTCAAATGCTCGCCGATAAGCAAAGCTTTAAAACCGGTGCAATCAATGAATAAATCACCCTTTATTTGTCCGTGTTTAGCCGTAGCCAAAGAAGAAATATCACCGCTATCTGTTTTGTTAACACCGACAACGTCATCAACAATATGATGAACATCTAAATTTTCAACGCAATGTTGTTGTAAAAAAGTGGCAAATTTACCTGCGTCCATGTGATACGCATAATTTGCTACAGCTCTATATTCTGGTGTTGTAATGAGTTTAGGCGCTAGCCCCTGTTCACAAAGACTTTCTTGTGGGCACACCATTTCAGAAAAAGACAATGGCGAGTCACTTGCTTGCCAATGGGGCACCAAATCTAGTTGTTCAAACCCCTGAGGTAGCACCAACGGATGATAGTAATAGTCGTCTTGTTTACCTGTTCTCCAACGAGCAAATTTTGCGCCTTGTTTAAAAGAAACATCGCACTGTTTGATAAATTCCGTTTCGCTTATTCCCATATTTTTTAGTGTACTTCGCATGGTTGGCCAGGTGCCTTCTCCAACCCCCACTGAAGCAATTGTATTGGATTCAATCAGCGTTACTGTAAAGCCTGATGCTACAGATTGCTTGAGTTTAGCGGCAATAATACCTGCACTCAGCCAGCCGGCAGAACCACCACCAACGATGACAATGTGTGAAATATTTGTCATGAAGCCTTCCACTAAATACGCTAAAAAATATGGGAGCTAGTTTCCTAGCTCCCACGTACTTTGCAATGATGAATTAGAATTTTGCTCTAACACCTACACTATAACGTGCGCCATATTCTTCGAAATCAACAATTTGATTTGCAAAGCGGCCATGACGTCTGGTGCTTTCATTAGTGATATTAATACCATCGACAAACACAGATAAGGCATCGTTAATATCATAACTAGCAGACATATCTATCTGTGAATATGCTTCAGTAAATACTGGTGACACACCGCCTGATAGTAAGAAGTCATCACGCCAGTTATAAGCAATACGAACAGAGATCGCGTCTTTCTCATAAAACGCGACTAAGTTTGCGGAATCACTTAAACCTGTAACGGCAAAATCATTGGTTAAGCTGTATGGATTGTACTCATCATCAGTATTAGCAATGGTGTAATTTGCAATACCACCGAAACCTGAGTCACCAAACATGTGCTGAACATTTAGCTCCCAACCATCAACTGTTGTACTGTCTTGGTTGATTGGTGTAGTAACTTCCCAAACAATCGCTGGATCGCCTGGCTGAGACACACAATCTGGGTTTGGATTAGCGACAGAGCCGTCAGGACATGTGCCACGTGGGTTTACGCTAGGGTCTGTAAGCACACCATCTGGACCACTAATTGTGCGGTCTTCTTCACCAATCCCAATAAAGTTATCCACTTCCTTACGGTAATAACCCGCAGATACATAGCTGCCTTCACCATAATAGTACTCAAGTGACAAATCTAGGTTGTCTGATTCAAATGGTAGTAAGCTAGGGTTACCTTGCGACGCTCTAAACGGACCACCGGAAAAGTGATTGTTAAGTGACGTAGCAGGGAACATTGCATCAATATTACTGCGCGAAATTGTCGTGCTGTATGACAATCTAGTGACCAAGTCGTCGGTAATTTCCAAACTTAGGTTCATGCTAGGAAGCGTATTTGTATAATCCCCTTCTAACTCACTAGACTGTGAATCAGCGGCGCGAATCTTCGACATTTCAAGCGGCGTAATCCAGTTGAACCCAACTACTGGGTTTTCAATTGAGTAAGACGTAACGTCGGTTGATTCATAACGAACACCTAAATTAGCTTTGAAGATCATGCTTGCCAATTCTGTTTCAAAATCTACAGAAACATAAGCGGCAGTTGTTGCTTCTTCAATACCGTTAGTGGAAATGCCCTTCTCATTTAACAAGCCTTGTTCACGAACCAATGCTAAGAATTGGTCTGCACTATAACTAGAGCGCTGTTCAAAACCGATGGCGCCTGGAGAAAAGGACAAGTCTAGTTCGCTGATATCCATAGCACCATTACCTAAACCAAAGTTAGCGCCATAGATATTTTTAGTGTCTACATCATAATTGGTATTAGATACACCAAAGTGCACAGCTTGCAGACCAAAATCGTTTTCTAGTTCCCACGTACCACCTAACTGTACTTGTTGGATGGTATTTTTGATTTCGTAACCACGCTCTTGATACAAATCACCTTCAATATTAGCTAAATCAAATGCACCGCCTGGTAAAGCTGAATCATCATAAGATACCGATGGGATGTTACCTGAAAAATCTGCCGCGATATGCACTGGCGCAGCTGCACCAAATGGGTTTTTCAAGTTTGCGATGCTTTCCGCAGGTAATGCACCAGGGTTAGCATGAGAAGTGGAGTTATGTACATCGAATGTAAAACTCAATGAATCAGTAGCTTGCCACTCGAGGTTTAAGCCAATTGAATCATTTTCAGTTTCATAGGCATATTCCCACGCCCAGAAATTTAATTCATCATTTTGGCGAGCAGGATTGATAATCGTTCCGTTAACGTCTGCTGTGCCCGTTTCAATATTATCGAACCAAAAACTTGTACGATTCATGCTGCTGTTTATGTCTAAACGAGACAACGTGTAGTCAACTGACGCAACTAAGCTGTCAGTAGGCGCCCATTGAAGCACAAGTTGTGCATTTTGACGGGTACGCTCAGTGTTTTGTGAATCGAGATCAACGGTTGGTACACCCCAAGTATTTTGATCTGGGTTTAGTGAAGTATCGATTGCTGATTTATCAATTGCTACCTGACCTGGATAACCTGTACTCCAGTTACCTGAGGTACCAATTCTGTCAGTATGACTGTCGCGCACAGCGTGTGATAATGACAACAATACGCCGAACGTATCGTCTAAAAACGTGTCGCTCACCATGCCAGAAATTTCTGGTGTAACGCTACTGCCCGTTTCCACGCTAGTGTCAACAACGCCTTTAACACTCGCTAATGCGGTAAAACCATCGAAATCAAACGGCTTCAATGTATTGATGTTTATTGTTGCACCAATACCACCTGAATTGAT
This sequence comes from Thalassotalea agarivorans, assembly GCF_030295955.1. NCBI lineage: Bacteria > Pseudomonadati > Pseudomonadota > Gammaproteobacteria > Alteromonadales > Colwelliaceae > Thalassotalea > Thalassotalea agarivorans. The sequence goes on along the minus strand of NZ_AP027363.1, from coordinate 739,589 downwards.
ATCTGCGCGACCCGTTTTAAATACTTCAACAGCAGATACAGACTCACTTCCCACTTCGTTAAAGTTGAAGCTACGAGAAATACCAGCTGAAGCAAGTGCTGAAGAGTTAGGCATTTGACGGCCGTTCAACGTTACTAAGTTGAAGCTTGGCCCAAAACCACGAACAGTAACTTGGTTACCTTCGTTGTTGACACGGTCAATCGATACACCGGTAATACGTTGTAAAGATTCAGCAAGGTTTGTATCTGGAAACTTACCGATGTCTTCTGCCGATATCGCATCGACAACACCCGTGCCGTCACGTTTCAGCGCTGCTGATTTTGTTAATGAACTTGCGATCCCTGTTACTTGAATGACTTCAACGTCGTTTGACTCAGCTGCACTTTCATCTTGTGCCGTTGCTTGAGTTGCAACCAACATTGCAAGTAACACGGAGTTGAGCTTGAAATTTGTATTTTTCATTTTATCCCCATGCTAGTACGCAAAAAGTTGTTGTTAAATCCTTGTTGTAAAGTTTGTGAATAAACGTGACATTGTATTTTTATTGCACAAACCTTAACAAACAGTAAACTATTAATTGTTAACAATCAACAAGTGGTTAACGAAATATAGTTTACTATTGCATCGGTAAAAAAATGAAAGCGCGTTAAAACAATTAAAAAATAGCGATGTGTTGCTAAGTTATTTTGGCTGATTAAGTTTGAGCTGCCTTAATTCGTTATCAGCTGTGATGTACAACATTGATTCGTTTTCATTGAATGCTAAATTGGCATTAAAACCTGGCAGTTTTATTCGCGCTAGAAGCTTCCCTTGTTCGCTCAGCACCCAGATTCCGCCGGGACCTGTTGCAAATACAATACCGGTACTATGCACTTTCAATCCATCTGGCGAACCTATTTCACCGTCATTTTGACTTGGCCGATAGAGTACGCGCTTTGCGGTAACATCACCTTGTTGGTCAAGTTCATATCTGTACCAAATAGGCTGATTTTTATCTGACACTGCGACAAACAGCGCATTTTGTTTAGTAGACAAAGCAATCCCATTTGGAAACGTTAATGAACTATCGAGTAAGGTGATTTCGCCATTTGGTAACAAGCGGTAGACACCTTGGAAACTCAATTCTTTGCTCGGATCGTCCAACTGTTTTGGCAAACCATATGGAGGATCAGTAAAGTAAATGCTGCCATTTTTGTGCAAAGCACCATCATTAGGGCTGTTAAAACGCTTGCCCTGAAAAGACTTTGCTACAACATTAAATTCATCTTTTGGCGTATCGATGTCGCTATTCATTTGTGCAACCACGCGGCTGCGCGATTGAAGCAATGTTAATCTGCCTTGATTATCTAACAACAGTCCATTTGAATAGCCGCTGTTAGATAAATATTCACTTAAGCCATGTTCGGGTGAGAACTTATAAACTTTGTTATTCGGTATATCAGAAAACAGTAAATAATTACCCTTTGCTACCCAAAGCGGTCCTTCTGCCCATGCAAATCCTGACGCGATCACATCATAATTAGCTGTAGTATCGAGTATTTCTAATACAGATTGATCATGTATTTCATATATAGCTTTCGAGTTTTCATCACTCTCTAGGTTCGCCAGCGCTGCAAATGGCGCAAGTAAAAAACCAAAGAGAACTAAACTCAACCTATTCATTAGTGTACCTTCTGCTATAAATGTTTTTGTTTACATCTTTGGCTGCGTCTACTAGCGGCTGATAAGGAATATCGGTAACAGAGACAAAGCCTACATTGTAATTTTCACCATCTAATGCTCTACCTGTTAATGGCGAGTCAATGTATTGGAACCAATGCGTACCGACCAAATACGGATTATCAATGGCGCTGTTAACATACTCTGCATATTTTTTGCCACGGTCCTGTTGATCGCTAGCATGCACCAAACCTGGATTTAACAAACCGGAATCAACAGCTCCATTATGAAACTCTCCTATTATGCTAGGTTTATCTAAAGCTTCCAGGAACTGCCAAAAATCGTCATTGATGACTTCCTTGTAGTAGTTGTAACTTACCACATCAGCAACCTCTGCGGCTGCTTGCCTTAGTTCAGGCGTCATACCCCAATCAGCGAATCTAACCCCCATATAGAGGTGATTCGGCATATACGTTTGCATGGCACGGTCGACAACTTGAAAATACTGTAAGCCAAACTCATACAACATCGTAGACAAGTCGCTAACCATTGCTTCATTAATCTGTTCAATGCTTATCCCTTTATCTAAAGCGTCCCAATCGGCAATTTGACTATCCCAAGCTTTGTTGAGCTTACTTATATCAACGTACTTTTGTTTAAGTAAGGCAGTGAAATGCGCTTTAGTTGGGCTGCTATTGGCGTCAAGTGTAAGCGCGTTAAGCGGTATCGCATATTGCGATCTAATTGATCCCATTTGTCCCCAACTTTTTTCATTATCAATAAAAACACCAATACACCATGGGCTGTTATTCACCTCTTTAGCGATTTGTTTTACTGTTACGCGTGCTCGTTGCTCAAATTCTGAGTCAAAAGGATCAGGGAGTGGCGCCCAGTAGTCGTTGCCACTGCTAACCGTTTTAAAATCACCTATAATCCAGCCATTGGCGAAATAAGGGTAGTTTTCCATCTGATAATAGCTTGGGTCAATCCAGTTACCAAATGAGGTAAACCCCCATGATTGCATGCGTTTAACGGTAGTTTCACGCCACTTTTGTTGTGCCAAATCAACATCATCTGTTTGGTATTTTCGGGCTAAATTGGCTTGATAAAAGCTATATGTTTCACCTCGCTCCACCGCACCAGAATGTACTTCTCGACGATAGCCATAATGTTGCCCCATAGGATCTTCATAGTTGGGTAACCAATTGAACATATCCGCTCTAAGTGGTGAACTTTTGTAACGAGTGGGCCAAGCCTTTTTGGGCGCTCTATTCAATCCGATTGAATCTTCTGGCGTTAAGTCCCCTGGCTCACGTTGAACAATATAGTTCTGGTCAAAATCAAAACCAGTGATTGTTGAAGTATTTGCCATTCGCACATTAGCTAAGCCATTCGAAAAAAAGAGGTACCCCTCTGGGTCTACCAACGACCACTTTCCTTGGTACTTTTCTACTCGATAAAAACCTGTTGCATTAAGTTTTGGACCATCTTTCCAACCATTGTACTTTCCGCGATCAGCGAAATTTTTATTGGTTAGCAACGCCTGTTCTTTTTGTGAAATGGCCAACAATTCTTGATCCGAGCTAATTTTATTTTCAAAATCTCGTTTCGCATTTTGACCATACTTATCCACTAGACCGGTTAAGTAATTAGTATCAATGTTTTCAGCTTCAACCAGCGTAATGTTGTCAAATACCAAGGTTTTATCTTCGTTAACGCCAATCACTTTAAACGTTATTGCCGCAACATTTGCCAAATCAATATTTTTATTGCCGTAGCGCCAGATAATCGACTGATACTTATTGGGCCAACTCGGTGGGTTACTTCTTATGCCACTTTCTACTTGTAAATCTTTGCCTGCCAACTCGATTAGATAAGTGTCTTGTGACTGCGCCGGTATAACAGCGCTGCGGTTATGGGATGCACCATGAATATCGGTAACTGATATGTAGACGAACGCTGATGACTTATTAGGGTTGGATATATCGAGCGCAACACCAAAGTCTTTGTATTGAGTCCAATTCCAAGCACTATCCGCTTGAAAAGATACCGATGATTGATGATGGGCCTTACTATCAAATTGAATTGATAAACCTTTGCCATCTTGGTTGGTCATAAGCGATTTAGCTGCATGCTCCAATTGCACAGAAGCAAGTGAATGCTCACTTTCAAAATCAAAAATAACGTTACTATTTTGCGCTATTGCATCTCTTTTTTGGTGACCATTTTCGCATCCAGACACAAAAAGAGTGGTAACCAGTGAAAATATAATACCTGATGCCTTTGCTGCACTTATATGTTTCATAACTTTTCCTTTACTCAACATCGATCGCTGAATTTACTAGTTGCCAAAAGAGGCCGTTTTTCTTTCCAAGGTAAAATCGGGTGCTTGGATTTGTTCAACTTTTCCCACTAAGAATATGTATGAACAAAGCCCAACTAAAGCGAGGGACGCTATCATTGCTAGCGCAAATCTAAAATCACCATCTTGAGACAAAACACCGATTAAAAGGGGTACGATTACAGCGGCCAAACCGCCAATAAAATTAAAACAACCGCCAACTAAGCCAACCATGTTTTTGGGTGCAATAAGTGAAACAAAGACCCAGTTAATAGACGCTAGTCCATTACCGAAAAAACTTAGTGACAAAAAGAAAATCACAGCGGCATTACTGTCAACGAAATTGGCACAAATAATCGTGCCTGATAGCAGTAGACCTACGATTATTGGTGTTTTACGGGCAATTTCATTTGAATAACCTTTGCGCACGAGCCAATCAGACAAAAAACCTGAGAGCAATACACCAAAGAATGCTGCTAAAAACGGAATGGAAGCGTAAAATCCTGTTTTCAGCTCTCCAATTCCCTTGTATTCAGTTAAATAGGTGGGAAACCAGGTAAGAAAGAAAATCATCGTGCCACCTAAACAAAACTGCCCGATGTAAATCCCCCAAAGCTTGCGTTGAGTGAATGCAAATTTGAGCTTCATCCAGTGGTCTTCTGTTAAGCTCGCCTGCTCTGCGCTTACATTCTCCTTAATACTTTTGGGCTGTGTCTGTTCGCTTGGTTCTTGATAAAACATGTACCAAATAGCCGCCCATACAATGCCAATAAGCCCCGATACTATAAACAATCCTCGCCAACCAAAATACGATTGGATTAACGCTAATACAGGCATCAAAAAAGCCAAACCGATAAATTGCCCCGACGTGTATACAGCAATAGCGCCAGCGCGTTCTTGCGTATCAAACCACTGCGTAACTATCTTATTATTGGCAGGGTAAGAAGGTGCTTCAAACAAACCTATTGCCATTCGGCAGCCAATTAGAGCCGACAAAGAACTTACTAAACCCTGAACCAGAGTCGCTAGGGACCAAGCAATAAGAATAAAGGGGTATAGGATTCGCACCTTTACAACATCAACTATCATTCCGCCTGGAATCTGCATGATGGAATAGGTCCAAGCGAACGCAGAAAATATCAAACCCATTTCAATAGGTGTCAACGCTAAATCCGCCGACATTGCGCTGGCTGCAACTGAAATATTTGTGCGATCCATATAATTGATAACAACGCTAACAAATATCAATGCTAGGACCTTAAACTTGCCCATTCTTGGTGTTAATTTTTTACTCATCGCTTTTACCAATTTTGGTAGCTACCATCAGGTTTAATAAGCCTAGGAGGCTCCCAATAATTAAAAGATAATTTGCTTAGTTTATTTTCATTGATGTCAATGCCAAGGCCGTGACAATCTGAAATAACTAGGGCGTTATTGGAATGCTGTAAGGTATGTTCAAACACACTATCAAACGCGTCCTGTGCTTGTTTGTAGGGCAACCATTCTAACCAAGCAACATTATTAATTGCGGCGCAGAAGTGTGCAGAAGCAGCCGTGCATAAGGGACTAAGCGGGTTATGTGGCATCATGTCGATGTACTTGCTTTCACATAAAGCTGCAATTTTCATTGCTTCGGTAAATCCGCCGGCATTACAGATGTCGATACGAGCAAAATCAGCCAAGCCTTGGTTGATAAAAGGTGCAAAATCCCACTTACTGGTAAATTCCTCTCCTATGGCGAACGGTACATCTATCATTTGACGCAATGTTTGATAACTTTCTGGCGATTCTGCGCGAATAGGCTCCTCAATAAAGTCCAAAGTACCTTGGGGCATTTTTTGACAAAACGAAGCCGTTTCAGGCACCGATAACCGGTGATGATAATCAATACCAAGTACCACTTGTTCGCCGATATCAGCTCTAATTTGTGTCATTAACTTTGCCACCTCAGCAAGTGATTGCCTCGAGCAAAATTGCGTAGCCTTGTCAGGCGTTCCATGCACTCCCGTTGTGGTTCTGATTACCTGCCAGCCGTCATCAGCAAGCTTTGCAACCTCATCTAATAAGCGGGCATCATAGGGTGAAGTTGCTGTTGCGAACAAAGGAATAGCATCGCGTTGTTTGCCACCAAGCAGCTGATATACAGGCACTTTGAGTTTTTTCCCTAAGACATCATGTAAGGCAATATCAATTGCAGAGATAGCGGCGGCGAGTACTCGCCCGCCCTCAAAATATTGGCTTCGATACATCTCTTGCCAAAGCTTGCCAATGTTCAAAGCACTTTGCCCAATTAGAAATTGTTTAAAGTGCTCTATTGCGCCAACAACTGCTTTTTCTCGACCAGAAAGACCAGATTCCCCCCACCCATAGATACCTTCGCTTGTTTCGACTTTCACTAAGCAAATATTGCGAAAACCTAACCACACGGGATAACTTTTGATGTTGGTAATTTTCATAGCCTGCCCTTGTCGTATATAGCCTTATTTTTCGAGTCTGTTTTGGTACATGGTTGATGTTACTTCTTTCACCGCTTGTATCATTTCTGGGTAAGGCGTATCAGTAACATTTACAAAACCGATGTTGGCGTTTTCACCGTCAAATGCACGACCCGTAATAGGTTCATCAACATACTGGAACCAATGAGCGCCCACCATGTATGGCTTAGACAATACACTTTGCATGTACGCTTTGTATTTTCTAGCACGATCTGCTTGGTCACTTGCATGCACGATACCTGGGTTGAACATGCCAGAATCTGTTGCCGTGCCAATGTGAAACTCACCAATAACAACCGGTAGGTCTACCTGCTCTAGAAATTGCCAGTAGTGATCTTGCATGCCATCTTCATAAATATTGAAACTTAATACGTCAGAGTAGGTAACAGATGCTTTGATGATTTCATCCGGCATACCCCAGTTAGCCATGCGTGCGCCCATGTATAAATGATTAGGTAAAATATCTGCTAGCGTATCGTGAACAACGGTAAAGTATTGTTCGCCCAAGCGTGTTAGCAACATAGACAAGTCATCGACATGCGCCTGTGTGTAGCTTTCAAATTCAACGCCGTTTTCAAACGTTTGCCAATTTTCTATATCCGTTTGCCAAGCAAGATTTAGCGCATCAATAGATGAATACTTTGCTTTTAAATAGCCTGTAAATGCTTGTTTAGCTGGGCTGTTTTGTGCATTTTTTGACAAGGCATCTAGAATAACGCCATAGCGTGCTTCAACACTGCCTTCACGCTCTCCCCAACTTTTTTCATTATCGATAAAGATACCGGCACACCAAGGTGAATTTTTTATATCCTTTGCTATAGCCTCTATCGTTGCTTTGGCTCGCTCAGCAAATACAGGATCGTATGCGTCTGGCATTAGCCCCCAATGATTCACTTTTCCAGACAATGTTTTAAAGTCACCAATAATCCATCCATTAGCGAAGTAAGGTACCTGCTTTCTGTCATAAAAGTTTGGATCAACCCAATTACCAAATGAGGTAAAGCCCCAGTTTTTCATTCTTTGCAGTGTTACGTCGTACCACTTGTCCATAAAACTTTCGCCATACTTTCTTTCTAAGTTGGCGCGATAAAAGTTGTAGGTTTCACCGTGAGGCATCGCTCCTTTGTGAGTAGATCGTCTGTAACTGTAATGTTTTGCCAAAGGCGCGTCATATTCTGGCAACCATGAAAACAAATCATGCCTTAGTGTTGATGCGATATAGCGAGATTCACGCACCTTTTCTGACACAGTGACAACACCCATAGAATCTTCTGGCGTTAGCTCATCTGCGCTGCGATGTCTTACAGAATCATCTTTGAAATCGACACCTGTCAGTGTGGATAAATTTGCCATGCGTACGTTAGCGGGACCATGAGAAAAGAAGATATATCCCTCAGGGTCAACCATCCACCATTTACCCTCGATTTTTTGCGTTCTGAAATACCCGGTCGCCTCAAGCTTAGGACCATTTTTGTAGCCGCCATAGATAGAACGCGTTTCATCTGCGGGCGCAGAATCGAGAGCGGCTAACTCTTGCTTTGTATTTTGCAACAAGGTTTCATCATCGCTGATATGCAATGGCGTATGAACGCGAGCATTTTGACCGTATTGATCTAATACATTTTTCATCCACTGCGGGTCACTCGCTGGATTTTCGCGCAGACGAATATCACTAATTTTTACCTGTTTATCATCAAGTAAACCAATGGTAAAAAAGTTAAGTGCATATATTTGTGATAAATCGACTTGTGCAGCGCGCCACGAGCGCCAAATCATCAGCTGATCTTGTGTATTCCAAGGTGGCATATCTCCCCAAAAACCTGTTTCTGTTTCGGCTTCTTTGCCAGTTAAAGGAAAGTAAACAGTACCTGAAAACTCACGCGGTAAGCTGATTGAGCGACTTTGAATGTCACCGTCTTTGTTTTCTAGTGATAAATAAAGATGAACTGATTCTGTTGATTCATTAACGATATCAAAAGCTAGGTTGTAAGGGGAATATGCGGTTAAATCCCAAGGCTTATTGGGTTTTATTGTCATTTTAGAGATGTTTTCGTTAGCGAGAAATCCGATGGTAAACGACTTATCATCATGGCTAAAATGGCTGGTATTGCTGGCAACCCATTCCAAGTAATCGGCACTTTGCGTATTAACTAGTTGCGTTAGAACAACTTCATTTTCAAATACATCTTGAGTTTGAGAAACACTAGGCTCGCTTTGTTTAGGCGTTTGTGTTCCAGCGTTTTCGCAACCACTAATGGATAGCAAAACCAACAAGGTGGCAATAATTTTTTTGTTTGTTGTAATTTGTTGATATGACATAAAAGCACTTGGTGATTATTCTTTAACCTTAGCTTATATTGTTAACAGTTCACAATCAACACTCTTTATACTTTAGTCATTAATTCATAAAATTAATCTAGAAATATCAACATGATATCAGCCAAAAACCTCGGAAAGCGGGCACAAAAAAGCCAGCTTGCGCTGGCTTTCAAATAGCTTTCTTAAACTGTTTTAGAAGCTACCGCGAATACCTAAACCGAAGTTACGGCCTGGCAATGGCGCAACATTCTTAATAAATGAGGTATGCACACGTGCATTTTCATCTAACAAGTTTTCAGCTTTTACGTATAAAACGATATCTTGGTCAAACGCACCTAGATGGTAGTTAAAGCGTGCATCTACTAATGTGTATGCATCTGTTGTTGTTTCATCAACAGCAACTTTGTCTTGCTCAAAGTAATGATTAAAACCAAGTTCTGCATCAAAAGACTCTGCAGTGTATGTTAGTTGGCCACCAATGCGCATTGGTGAGATACGCGGCAAGTATTCACCTGTTTTTAATTTACCAACCGTATAATCACCAAATAAGCTAGAGGTTAGATTATCAGTCAAACGATATTTAACTTCAGCTTCTAAACCATAAAGCTCTACGTCTCTTTGTACCCATTGGTAAATTGGTAAGCCGTCTTCATGCCCTTCCTCACCGTGATGCTCTTCTTCAGCAACGAGCTCTGGTTCAGTACCACCATGGTCGTGACCATGCTCTTCGAAATACAAACCTGTATTTTCTTGGTAGAAGAAGTCATTTACTTGGCTATAGTAAGCACTGATAACAAAACCGAAATCACCCTCAAACTTGCGCCAAGTTAAGTCGATATTAGCCGATGATTCTAATTCTATATTGCCATGATGAGGCTCAATGTGAATTTCTTCACCTTCTTCATGCACTTCATACAAGGCACCGATTTCATAGCTATTAGTACCGATATGTGGGCCTGCTGAGAATAACTCACTCGCCGAGGGAGCGCGCTGAGAATATGAAGTTGAAAGACCAATGTTATAGCCTTGCGTGTAATCCCAAACAATACCAGCAGATAAACTTACCGGCGTATAGTCCTGGTGTGCAAAGTCTTCGTCATGATCATGCTCTTCATGCGCATCTGGTTCTTCACCAGCATGCTCACCTTCATGCTCTTCGTGCTCTAATTCAAACGGCATTGCATCGATTTCAACATGCTCTACACGAGCGCCTAATTGCAACAATACGTCACCAAAATGCTTTTCTTCAATCCATGCTAACGCAATAGCTGTTGTTTCTGACGGCGGTGTAAATGCTTCTTCACCTAGCGCTTCAAAGTCACTGTGTTTTGCGTGAATAGACCAAACACCATCAAAACCCCAGATAGGGCTGTGGAAGATATCTGCGCGGAACTCGGAGCTTTTGTTTTTAAAGCTAGTACCAACCATACCTTCTTCAATTTCTTGATGTTGGTAGTCAGTGTAGGCAGCTTTAAGGTTTAATCCATTAATGAAATTGCCATCAAAACCTAATTCACTGATAAATTGAATTCGGTCTTGTACCATCTTCGCACTTACACCTTCTTCTTCGTGCTCTTCATGTGCTTCCGCTTCTTCGCCTGCATGTTCGTCTGCATGTACCTCTTCTTCGTGACCGTGACTATGACCTGGAATACCGTATTCTTTTTCTAAACGGCCGTATGACATGCCGAAGAAACCGTTGTCCAACAGATAGCTTGCACCCACAGTATAGCCATGGCTGTTACTTGAGCTATTTTCTAATGTACCTTCTTCACCATGCTCTTCATGATCGTGCTCTTCACCTTCATGTGCTTCATGCTCTTCATGGTCTTCTTCAAGCTCTGCAGGACCAGCAATTTTATAGTCGTCAGCATCACGCCAGAAAGCGTCTACATGGAATGCAAATTTTTCAGTGCCTGTTTGTAAGTTGATTGCAGCATGATTTTCTTCAGCGACAGTATTATGGCCAAGCTGCCATTCAAATTCAGTGTCGCTGCTGCTTGGTACACGGTGATCTACTATATTAACAACACCGCCAATAGCACCGCTACCGTAAAATAATGTTGCAGGTCCGCGTAATACTTCGATTTGTGTCGCTGTTAATGATTCTGTTGTTACCACGTGGTCTGGGCCAACACGAGACGCATCACCTACATCTAAACCATTTTGTGCTATAACCACACGACCGCCTTCTAGGCCACGAATCACTGGACTACTAGATACCGGACCATAGTAAGTAGAGTGAACACCCACTTCATACTTAAGTGTTTCACCAAGTGTAGATGCCTGTTTCGCGCGTAATTCTTCACCAGCCAAAACGTTGATTGGTTGCGCAGATTCTATTGAAGAGGCGTGCAATGGTGTTGAATAAACATCAACAATTTCCATTACTGTTGGAGACATAGTTAGCGAAACGCCCGATACATCACCGTTGGATAAATTGAAGCTCTGGTTAACGTGCACATAATTGCTCGCTTCTACATGAAGTTCAATTTCCTCCGCTTTGATGCCTTCTAAGCTGAATTCACCTTGTTCATTTGTAACGGTGGAGTGTTTCCCCGCATGTACAGATACGCGAGCATTCGCAATTGCTTCGCCTTGTGAATTCTTAACAACACCTGAAATATTTTCCGCAAATGCAGGAAGTGCAGCAGCAGTAGCAGCCACAGTTACAATAGCGGAAATAGCATTCGCTAATTTAGACTTTTTCATTTTCTACTCTTTTAAAAATATATAACAACAGTTCGCCATCATCGTGGCACTGCATGAAACTTAATAATTGGATTATTGTGAAAGAATTAAAGAGAGTGAGGAGGCGCACGCACAGGGGCGTATAAATAATCAACGCCAACATCAACAGACTGAGATAGTGTAACAAAGTTGTCATACTGTATAAGCGCGGCAACAGGGGCAACGTTCAGATTAACGTGCTTATCGTCTAAAATTTGCTTACACACATAACAATGATGTGGAACTTGTGATTGCTCGAAAGGCTCAGCGTGACTGCTATGCGAAATGAAAAGCAATAGCGTAGCGACAAGCAAAAATAAACTTAATGCTTGTTGTTTTTTAATTGAACAATAAAGGCCACGCTTTTTCATGACGTGATAGTATAACAATTGGAAACAGTTTCCAACAAAATTTACCAATATTGCTTAAGCTCAGGTAATTGTTTTAATGCGGGAATTACAACTTGCGTGTTACCAATAACAATAACATGGAGTTTTTGATCTGCCAGTATTAACTGGCTTAAAGCTTTCACCGATTTGCCTTTAACTTGCGACATGCGATAAACGTATTGAGCAAGAAATTTCACCGGCAATTGGTGCAAGTGCATCAATGATATCGCGCGTATAACATCTTCTCTATCTTGGAGTTTGAACAAAAAAGCACTGCTTGCATTCGCATGAGCACGAGTTAGTGTGCTAGGAGAGGGTGTTGTTTCTCTGATAAAAGCCAGCCCTTTCACTATACGAGAAAGGGCTCCTGCTCCCTGCTCTGGGTGCGTCTTAACACTCATTACCCAGACAGTTTGCATCGTGGTGAAGTACAATTGACTATGAAAATCATCTACCAAAGCAACATCGCTAAGCTGTTGGCGTAAATGTTGATCTACCCACTGCTTTAAAATGGACAATGTTATTGCACCTTCGCTACTTAGAGGAGGAGCGGCTAGCGCTACCGATACAATAACGTTGTTCATGGTGTCGTCTTTATAAATCGATATATTAGGTTTTTTGGCTAGGTTCAGCTCTGGTAACTTAGTTGATTGACCAAACTTCCATCGTCCAAATGCCGATTGAATGGAACCGGCAATTTCATCCTGCTCAAGCACCCCGGCAACATACAAATGACTGCTGTTAGGCTCTATAGCTTGTGAAATAAAGTTTTGTACCTGGGCCAAATTAACGTTTCGAATACTCTCTTTGGTCAACATAGCGAGTTGTAAAGGATGATTCAGAAACACATTTTGAAAGGCAATTTTTTGTAATCGCTCAGCATTAATCGCATTTTTTGAAAGCAACTGCTTTGCTAGCGCGTCTTTCGCCTCAGTAAGATGGGCTTGAGAAAACTGACTGCTTAGCATAGATTTCGCCAGCAAACGTACAGTTTCAGCCGAATACTCTGTAACCACTTCAATAGTAATAGCGCTTTGTTCAATACCTACCTGAAACGATAGTTGTCCGCCATAATTTGCTAACTTTTGTTTATCAATTTTGCTTAAACTATGGTTTGCCATTAAGTAATAGGCAACAAGCGGCACTGCAGGGTTTTGTTGCCAGAAAGCCTGCCCAGTATTTGACACTAGCGCCACTTTTGCCAGCGGTGTTCGCCCCCACTGAATAAAACTCACTTTTAATCCATTTGCTAATGTTAAAGAGCGAATCGGAGGTAATCTAAAATCTTGCGGCTTTAACCCCAGTGGCGCTTGCTCTTTTGTATTAGCAAAACATGAAATACAGATTTGGATGAGGAAAGTGAGTACGAGCAAACTAGTTTTCATTTTCGCCACCATTATCACTTTGCTGCGTTACGGTTAAAGAGATTCTCTTATTGTTTGCAACATATTGACGCATCGCATTTGCGATATCGGCGCTGTTTAGTGCATTGACCTGACTTTCAATATCATTGATGACTCTAGGCTCTTTACCCATGGCAAGTAGACTCGCCAACAATTCACCTCGATACAAGCCTCCATCTTGCTCCAACCTTTTATAGTAGGCAACTCGCCATGCAACTTTCATTTCTCGCAAAAGGTCACTTGTTAGAGCGCCCTGCATTAAAGGCGACAATGCTTCATCAAAATAGGAGGTTACTTGCGCTGAAGAGACTGCTTTCTCCGCAATAAAGCTAAATGTGAGCAAAGCGGGATCTCGATTGAAAAAGTGAAAACCACTAAGAAAATTAATACCGCCCTCTATTTGATTGGTGATCTGATATTTATCAATAAACACTTTTGCAAGGTCGCCTTCTTTACTAAGCAGCCATTGACTCACTACCCACATCGCTAAATAGTCTTTACTGTCTTTTTGGGGCATATGAAATGCAACGGCATAGGCGTTTTTGGGTATACTGGGAAGCGTTTTCGTTTGAGATGCAACCGTTGGCGAAATTAGCGTTTCTACTAGTTCTTCTAGAGACTTTTCGCGCTTAAAATCAGTGAAATAGCTTTTTACTAAAGATTTTACCCAAATTGGATCAAAGTTACCGGTAACAACTAAAGTTACGTTGTTCATTTGATAGCGCTCTGACACAAACTTGTTTATCAAGGGCTTATCAAGTTTTTCTTGAGGTGTCGTAAACAGACTACGCTTGGATTCCGCATCTCTATATGCGAGCATTTTTAAATAGTGCCAAGGAAAGCCATATAAAGGATTCATCTGATGATATTGACGTTGCTTTTTTAGCGCGAGTTTCTGAGTCAGCAAGTTATAGTCTTGGCTATAGAGATGACTAAGTTGTTTCGCGTGTGCCCAAATGAAAGGCTCAATCTTGTAACCCGGCATTTGTGCATAGTAAGCGCTAAAATCTTCACGCACAGACGCATTGACTTTTGCACCTAATTGTTGAGCTAACGCAGCAATCGTCACCTGTTCATCGCCGAGCTTTGCATCCATCATTATGGATTGAACCAAAGAAGAAACACCTGTTTGGGCAATGGATTCATTGCGATAACCCACGCCATAATAGAATGACAACGATGCCACAGACGCTCTTGGATCCTTGGACAAAACAACCTTCATCCCATTGTCCAGTTGATAATGCTCTACTGGAATAAAATGGTCGGCTTGTGCTTTTAGCGCTGTTTCTCGTGTGATTAAATCGATCAGGTCTTGTGTAGGTGCTTGCTCAGACGGCGACTGCTCGCGCGCAACATCCTCAGGTTCAGAGCAGCCCTGAAAAATGCAGATGATAAATACTAAGGTTAACCGCTTAATTTGTCTCAAACGATTTGATGCCCTTAAGACTAGGTATATAGCACTATATAAACATTAGCGCTGAGCGACAACAAATTATACGACTGTCAGGTCAAATTATTGTAATTCGAAGTACTCAGTAAATACCTTATACAATTCAGTTCCTTGGTTAACACTAGCTGATGCGAAATGTAAAATAGGGATCACTGTTTTGTCTAACGTCAAATAGTGCAACGGATCGCCATCGCCATAATTATCCATTCTAAGAATTCTTGCTAACGGTTCGCCAGGTGGCAAAGGTTGGCCAAACTCAGCTAAATAATCCACCATGCCACCCATTGGCGAATAAAACGCTTTGTAGTCTTTTAACCAACAGGCATAACGTGTCATGTTGCTTGGCTGATACTGCTCATCAGTCAGTACTGATTTATAGCGTAAGTAGCTAAGAATGCTTTTTGCATCTTCTTTAGCCACTTCTAAATCGATCAGTTCTTGAGAACCTAGTTCAACAGTAAAACTTTCCTTTTCAAAGTTAACCGCCCTACCCTGTGCTGCAAAGGCATCAGTTAGCGTCCACCAAGGACAAAAAGTTGCTTCATCCATGGCGCCGGCAAAACTATTGGGAATCAAAATGGTATGTGGAATATCAAAATATTTTGCACTTTCAACCGCATATTCAGGGCAATAAAGGTGCTTACTTGAAATGGGACCTGTGTGGAGATCTAATACAATGTCTGCTTGATGCGCCATATATTGCAATTGATAGGCAATGCGTTGACCCGTAGTTAAGCCAAACTGATTGTGCTCTAACTTTTGCTCAATTGCCTGTAACATACGTTGTTGAAATTGGTGTTTAATTTTTTCAACATCAGTTGCATGGTTTTGTTGCGCAAACTGTTCGATATAAGAATCGTCAAAATGGTACATACGATTCCAATTAACGCCAGTAATGGGATCAAACCTGCCAAGCGTGTACTCGCCATTTTTATGGTTACAACCTACTGGGTTTGCATAAGGAACGAGTGTTATATCACCCTTTAGTTGTGTGTCCCTAAGGAGCTCAAGCAACTGAAAAATAACAGCATTTCCTTGCACCTCTGCGCCATGCATATTCGCCTGTATGTAGACATTAGGGCCAGTACCATTTCCCTTTATTCTATAAACAGGCACGGTAAGCGCCGCACCACTGGCAAGCTCCCCCATGTGAATCACTTCTTTGCTAAAGCTCACACCATTTCCCTAAAAAACAAGCAATTAAAAGGGCATTGTAGCCAAGCCGATGGCATAATTCATCCTTTATAAAAAAATATGGTCAGAGCAAGAAAGAACAAGGTAAAATAGCCGAAACGAACACAATGACGCACCTATGAGCATTGCAAATACTAATCAAGTCCTGTTGCGAAATATTGATTACTTAGAAAGTAAAACGCCTCTCTTTATTGATATCGAGTGTGATGGGTTCTTCTCTGCATTTAATGAGCACTTTCCAGAAGCAAGTATTCATTGCCATTCGACACGCTTCGATTTGTATCAAAGCTATCAAAAGCAAAACAAGATTAGCCATGCAAGTTTCGCCGCCGCGTATACAGGCAATGCTGATGTAAAACACGATTTAATCGTTATCGCCTTTCCAAAAAGTAAACGCGAATTTACTTATACATTGTCTTCTTTAGCCAACTACATTGAAGAAGAAGCGGAAATTATCATAGTGGGTGAGAAAAAAGGTGGCGTAGCCTCAGCCCCTAAGCTAACAAATGCGTTGCTATCGATGTGCAATAAAATAGACGCGGCTAGACACTGCATGATGTTCTATGGCAAATTTCAGCCGCAATTGCCAAGCTTTGATATCAACGAATGGTTTGAACAATACCGTATTACATTAAATGATGTGTCACTTGTAGTATCGGCTCTGCCAGGGGTGTTTAGTCAACAGAACTTGGACAAAGGCACCGCATTGTTACTTGAAAACTTACCTGTGAAAATGGCTGGTAAAACATTGGATTTCGGTTGTGGTGCGGGCGTTATTGCAAGTTACATCGCTTTAAAATATCCAGCGACACAAGTAGAACTTCTCGATGTTAGCGCATTAGCTCTTGCAAGCGCAGAAAAAACAATGACTAATAATGGTGTACTAGGTCGATGTTTCGCCTCCAATAGTTTAGGTAATGTCAAAGAGCGATATGAGCATATTGTATCAAACCCTCCTTTTCATCAGGGCATAAAAACTCATTATCAGGCAACTGAGCAATTCTTGCATGGCGCTAAAAAATGTCTAAATAAGCAAGGAACGATGACAATTGTCGCCAATAGCTTTTTAAAATATCCGCCCATACTCAAGCAACATTTTGGTGACGTCGACATTCTTGATCAAGCACAAGGTTTTAGTATCTATTTTTGTACAAATAGATAAAAATGACGTATCTATATACAAGTTTATAACAGTTAGTTAAAAATATTTTTATTATACTAACACCACTTGCTACGAAACTTTTTCGAAAAACGCTAACATTTCATATTCTTAGCGAAAAACTGCTCGTAGGCAGTTGATTGTTCTGCTATTTGCAGTCTATTCGAAATTATGTTTTGATAGCCCACTAACTTTTTTAGGGCAATATTTTTTTAACATAAATCCTTGCTCTATTAACTTATTTTTGACACCCGTTAGGCAGTAGTAAACGAGTTAAACATGCAAAAAATTAATATTTTAATTGTTGAAGATGAAGATGTAACACGCTTTAACCTTAAGAATCTGTTCGAAGCAGAAGGTTACAATGTGTTAGAAGCCGCCAATGGCGAGCAGATGGACCAACAATTACAAAATAATAATATTCAATTGGTCATCATGGATATTAACTTACCTGGTAAAAATGGATTGTTACTTGCGCGTGAGTTAACTGCTAGTAATAATGCAGGTCTTATCTTTTTGACTGGTCGCGACAGCGATATCGACAAAATTTTAGGTCTTGAAATTGGCGCTGATGATTACCTTACGAAACCATTTAACCCTCGTGAGTTAACCATTCGTGCGCGCAATATTCTTAATCGTATCAACCAAACTAAAACAGAATCAGAAGCAGCTATCATTAGTTTCGATGGCTGGGTTTTAGATGGAAACTCTCGCCAAATGACATCGCCTGAAGGCAACATTTTTGCGATTCCAAGAGGCGAGTACCGTGCGTTAAGATTGTTAATAAACAACGCTGGTCAAATCGTTACTCGTCAGCAACTGATTAAAGAAATGACAGGCCGTGACCTTCGTGAAAACGATCGTACAGTAGACGTAACTATTCGCCGTTTACGTAAGCATTTTGAATCAATTGATGGTGCCCCTGAATTTATCAACACAATTCACGGTGAAGGCTATCGTTTTATTGGTTCGTTAGACGCAGAGTAGTTTATACCGACTCAAGCCATTGTTTGAAAAAAGCGATGGCTTGATTGTTTTCTTCCGCCATTTTTTCAACCAGTTGCGCTTTTTGCGTTGCAGATAACGCGCTTTTCTCGCAATCGGCTGACAACTGATAAACTTTCAACAGCCCTACACTACCCGCTGCCCCTTTCATCTTATGACAAGCATTTGTCCAGTCTGAATTATCACTTGAAGTAGCGGCTTTGGTGATATCCGATAAATACTGCTCTACTTGATTTAGGTACAAATCAAGCATTTTCACGACTGTATCCTTACCCAAACGACTTAAGTAACCCTCTAGTAGGGCTTCATCTAAGTGAAGTTTTTCCATAATATTCCCTAACAACTCCAAGAGACCGTTTTATCCTCTTCCCCATATTCGTTAAATAAACTACGAAAAGCAACCGAGATCAATCAGCTTATTCATATTCTTGTGCAAGAATTTTAAATTTATATGGCGTTAATCTTCTAATCGGTAGTGTATTTGAGCAGCCCTAAAAGGCTATAAAATAGTGCGAAGTGATTAATTTTATTACAATCTAAGTGAGCTATTTCGTTGCTTTTAACGTAGAAACAAGTCAAAATAGCCGACTGTTTTTATCAAGTATTTTGCTTGGTACTAGAAAGTAAATGGAGTCGGTTGCAACACCCGACTACCGAGTATACCGATACTCTTAAATAGCTAAAATTGCGGAGATTAAATGTCATCATCCATGCCAGATATTGCCAACCATAGCCAAGCCTTATCAGAAGGTACATTAGACTGGGTCGGAATGAGCAATATCGAAATGCCACTGCAAGTGAGCAGTGAAGGCCAACAACCTCAAGTAGTTACCACCTCTATAGACGCTTTTGTTAATCTATTGCCGCCACAAGCAAAAGGGATTCATATGTCTCGCTTGTACTTGGCACTTGATGAAATGTCTGGTGAACAAATCCTGTGCCCAGCAGCGCTTCAACATGTATTAAATGCGTTTATTTCGAGCCACAGTGACTTGAGCGACAGCGCTAAGGTAGCTATTACCTTTGATTACCATTTACGCCGTAAATCACTTATCAGCGGTAAAGAAGGATGGAAAGCCTATCCTATCACTGTCGTTGGTCAGATTATGCAAGGTAATTTGAGTGTTGAACTTGCTATTGACGTCACTTACTCGTCAACTTGCCCGTGTTCAGCTGCTTTGGCACGTCAATTAATTCAAAATGCTTTTACAGAACAATTTAGTGATGAACAGATAAGTAAAGACGATGTATTAGCCTGGTTAGGCACGACCGATGGTATTAATGCAACCCCGCATAGCCAACGCTCTGTGGCGCAAGTAAAGGTTAAGTTACCAAGCGACTTAGCGCATTTTCCAATCGTACAACTAATCGACTTACTGGAAAATACTTTACAAACTCCTGTGCAAGCGGCAGTAAAACGTGAAGATGAGCAAGAGTTCGCGCGTCTCAACGGACAAAACTTAATGTTCTGTGAAGATGCCGCTAGAAAAATTCAGCATAGTTTGAATCAACAGAAGTCAGTTGAAGATTTTTGGGTTCGTATTAACCATTACGAATCCTTGCATGCCCATGATGCCGTGAGCATTACTACAAAGGGCGTTGCTGACGGTTATACCCCGTAATAAGACACAATACCTTGTTTAAAAGCCGGCTAAATGCCGGCTTTTTTATTCACTTTTTTTGAATGTCATTCACTTACATTAAAACCACTTAACCCCTATTATTTCTGTAATAAAATTACATTTGAAAGGTTTGAACTGACGCGATTTTGCCCTACAACTCTGCTATATCTTATAGCAGATTGGTTATTCTTTATGGCCTAGACGGCCGAAAAAACAACTACACAGCTATAAAACCCAACAAAATCAAGATATTATAAAAAACTACAAAAATTGAAATAAAACTACGAGCAAATACTCTATTTTTATTGACGTTTGTTGTATAAATGTTTAGTCTAGATGGTTCACTTTTCCAAAAAAGCAGGGTAATTATGCATTAATTGCATAATTTTATTCTCAGCTAGGCTGAACACAAACAAATTATAACGTCATCAGCCTGTAACAACCTGCTAATAAGTTGTTCGAACAAAGTTAGGAGAAACAACATGCAGCTTTATGACCATAGCGTGCAAAAAGATAATTGTGGATTCGGCCTTATTGCTCACCAAGAAGGTGAAGTAAGTCACAAGCTTATCAAAACAGCTATTGCTGCCCTTGACCGCATGCAACACCGTGGCGGAATAAACTCCGACGGTAAAACCGGTGACGGTTGCGGACTATTGATGCAAAAACCTGACACCTTTTTCCGAGCGATTGCCGAAGAAAACCAATGGCAACTTGGTAGAAAGTATG
The DNA here is from genome assembly GCF_030295955.1 of Thalassotalea agarivorans. Lineage (NCBI taxonomy): Bacteria > Pseudomonadati > Pseudomonadota > Gammaproteobacteria > Alteromonadales > Colwelliaceae > Thalassotalea > Thalassotalea agarivorans. The sequence continues at coordinate 719,094 of NZ_AP027363.1, read as the reverse complement.
CCGTCGGGATGATTTTTCTTAACCGCGATCCAGAAGTTGCGGCTGCAACCAAAGCTCTTTTAGAAGAAGAGCTTACCAATGAAACTCTTACTGTTGTTGGTTGGCGCGATGTGCCAACGGACGAATCCATGCTTGGCGACATTGCAAAAAGTAATGTGCCGCATATCGCTCAAGTTTTCGTTAATGCACCACCAGGTTGGCGTAATCGTGACCTAGAACGACGTTTATATATGGCACGTCGTCGTGCAGAAAAGCGTATTAACGATGAGAAATTCTATATTGCTAGCTTGTCTTGTTTAGTCACTATCTACAAAGGGCTTGTTATGCCAGTAGATTTGCCAAACTTCTATCTCGACCTAGCTGATATTCGTATGAAAAGTGCAATCTGTGTTTTCCATCAGCGCTTTTCAACAAACACATCTCCGCAGTGGCATTTAGCGCAACCATTTAGATACTTAGCACATAATGGTGAAATCAATACCATTAAAGGTAACCGTCAATGGGCACGAGCTCGTACTTACCGTTTTCAGTCGCCGCTAATTCCTGATTTGTCAAACGGTGCACCATTTGTCAATGAATCCGGTTCAGATTCGTCGTCATTGGACAATATGCTTGAGCTATTTTTAGCGGGCGGTATGGATTTATTCCGTGCAATGCGTTTGTTGATGCCACCGGCATGGGAAAACAGCCCTCTGATGGATGACGACTTAAGAGCGTTCTACGAATTTAACTCTATGCATATGGAGCCTTGGGATGGACCAGCCGGTATCGTAATGACCAATGGTCGTCACGTTGCCTGTAACCTAGACCGTAACGGTTTGCGTCCAGCGCGTTATGTCATTACACGTGATGGTTTTATCACGCTAGCGTCAGAAGTTGGTATTTGGGAATACGGCGAAGATGAAGTTATTTCAAAAGGACGTGTAGGTCCTGGTGAAATGCTTGCTATAGATACCTATACTGGCAAAGTATTTCATTCAAATGATATCGATAATGACCTTAAATCGCGTCACCCTTATCGCCAATGGTTAGACAGCAATATTCGCCGTCTTGTACCTTTTAGTGATTTAGATGCCGAATTAATTGGTAAGCGTGCATTTAGCGATATTGAGATGTCGCAATACCACAAGTTGTTTAACTATTCGTATGAAGAAATTCAGCAAGTGGTTAAGGTACTTGCGGAAAACGGTCAAGAAGCAACAGGCTCTATGGGTGATGACACACCATTTGCGGTGCTTTCAAGCCAACCACGTAGTTTATACGATTATTTCCGCCAGCAATTTGCGCAAGTCACTAACCCACCAATTGACCCGTTACGTGAACGCTATGTTATGTCGTTGGGCACATGTATTGGTCGAGAGCACAACGTGTTTAATGAGGCGACCGGTTTAGCTGACCGTATTTTATTTGATACACCAGTACTAATGTATACCGACCTTAAGCAATTGCGTGATCTCGATCCTGAGCATTATCGAAGCGATACGTTAACGCTCAATTACGATCCTGACGAAGGGTTACAACAAGCAATTTCACGTTTATGTGACGAAGCAGAAGATCTTGTTCGTAATCAAAACACCGTAGTATTGGTGCTTTCAGATCGAAATTTACAGCAAGGCTTATTACCTATTCCTGCGGCAATGGCTGTTGGCGCTATTCAAAAACGTTTAGTTGACGAGCAGTTGCGCTGTGATTCAAACATTATTGTTGAAACTGCGTCTGTTAGGGATTCTCATCAGTTTGCAGTATTGCTTGGCTTAGGTGCAACCGCTGTATACCCATACTTAGCATTAGAAACTGTAGAGCAGTTAGTTGAACAAGGACAGATTAATCTGTCAGCGCGTGAAGCTGTTGTTAACTACCGAAATGGTATTAACAAAGGTTTACTAAAAATACTTTCTAAAATGGGTATTTCAACCATCGCTAGCTACCGTTGTTCGGGCTTATTTGAAGTGGTTGGTTTGCATCAAGATATCATGGCGATGTGTTTCCCTGATCTGCCAAGTCGTATTCAAGGTGCGAATTTTGAAGATATCGAACAAGACAATATTAACCTTGCTCGCAAAGCTTGGTTGCCACATCAAAAGATGGCACATGGCGGACTATTAAAGTACGTTCATGGTGGTGAATACCATGCCTACAACCCGAATGTTGTTAAGTATCTACAAACAGCAGTACAAAGCGGAAAATATGACGATTATATTGCCTACCGTGACGAAGTTAACAACCGCCCGATCGCGACAATTCGTGATTTATTAAAGCTTGAAGGCAATGGCGAAGCAATTGCCATCGAAAAAGTAGAACCAGAAACAGAACTTTATAAGCGTTTTGATAGTGCTGCTATGTCAATTGGTGCCCTATCGCCTGAGGCTCACGAAGCGCTGGCGATTGCTATGAATAGACTCGGCGGTTATTCAAATTCTGGTGAAGGTGGTGAAGACGAAAAACGCTACGGTACGGTGAAAAATTCGCGCATCAAGCAAATTGCCTCGGGCCGTTTTGGTGTTACCGCACATTACCTAGTTAATGCAGATGTTTTACAAATTAAAGTAGCGCAAGGTGCAAAACCGGGTGAAGGTGGCCAATTGCCAGGTGATAAAGTAACGCCACTTATCGCAAAACTGCGTTTTTCAGTGCCGGGTGTTACCTTAATCTCGCCACCGCCGCATCATGATATCTACTCAATTGAAGATTTAGCTCAGCTTATTTTCGATTTAAAACAGATTAATCCAACAGCGGTTATTTCCGTTAAGCTTGTGTCAGGCCCAGGTGTTGGCACTATAGCGTCTGGTGTTGCTAAAGCATACGCTGATTTTATTACCATTTCTGGCTACGATGGCGGTACCGGTGCTAGCCCACTAACGTCAGTAAAATATGCCGGTCTACCTTGGGAACTGGGCCTAGCTGAAGCTCACCAATCATTGGTAGAAAATGGCTTACGCCACAAGGTGCGTTTGCAAGTAGATGGTGGTTTAAAAACGGGCTTAGATATTGTTAAAGCAGCCATTCTTGGCGCTGAAAGTTTTGGTTTTGGTACCGCGCCAATGGTGACCTTAGGCTGTAAGTTCTTAAGAATATGTCATCTAAACAACTGTGCAACTGGTGTTGCTACGCAAGATGACGTGTTGCGTGAGAATCATTTTAAAGGCTTACCAGAGCAAGCGATGAATTACTTTAAGTTTGTTGCTCAAGATGTACGTGAGATTCTAGCGCAGCTAGGCGTCGCTAGCTTAACTGACATTATTGGTAGAACAGACTTGTTGAAGCCTCTGCAAGGGATAAGCGCTAAGCAGCAAAAATTAGATTTATCGCCAATTATTGCACCAGTAGTAGCAGGCGAGAATACCGCATTGCATCAAACAGAGATTAATACTCCGTTTGACGAAGGCAAGTTGAATCAACAGTTGGTCAAAGCGGCTTCTGAAGCAGTTAGCCACTCTACCGGTGGTGAGTATCGCTTTAATATCCGCAATACTGATCGTAGTGTTGGTGCTACGTTGTCGGGTGAAATTGCTCGTCATCATGGCAACCAAGGTATGGCGTCTAACCCAATTAAAGTGTTCTTAAAAGGCACGGCCGGACAAAGTTTTGGTGTATGGAATGCAGGTGGTCTAGAGATGACACTTACTGGCGATGCCAATGACTATGTCGGTAAAGGGATGACTGGTGGTAAGTTAACCATCAAGCCACCAAAAGGTGTTGATTATCTAAGTCACGAAACGATGATTATGGGTAATACTTGTTTATACGGTGCAACTGGCGGTAAGCTGTTTGGTTGCGGCCGTGCTGGTGAACGATTTGCAGTTCGTAACTCGGGTGTGCATGCCGTAATTGAGGGCACGGGCGACCATGCTTGTGAATACATGACAGGCGGTATTGTTACCGTATTAGGTCAAGTTGGTGTGAATTTTGGTGCTGGTATGACAGGCGGTTTCGCATACGTACTAGACGAACAAGACGACTTAGAGATTCGACTAAACAATGAATCAATCGAGATGATGCCTGTCGCAGATGTAGCGATTCACCAAGAACATTTACGCGGCATTATTAATCAACATTTTGAAGAAACAGGCAGTTTACGTGCACAAGAAATTTTAGCGAATTTCGACGCATTCGCGCCTCACTTTAAATTAGTAAAACCGAAGGCGGCTGACGTTAATGCATTATTAGGTCACCAAGTTCGTTCATCTGCAGAACTTCGCGTTCAAGCACAATAACGCGGAATGAGGAAGAAACAGATATGAGTAACAATGTTTATCAATTTTTAGACGTAAAACGTATCGATCCGCCAAAGAAGCCAATCGATACACGTAAAATTGATTTCGTCGAAATATATGAACCAATGAGCAGCGAGCAAAGCCAAGGTCAGGCTGATCGCTGCTTAGATTGCGGTAACCCTTATTGTGAATGGAAATGTCCAGTACACAATTACATTCCGCAATGGTTAGAGCTGGTAACGCAAGACAAAATTATGGAAGCGGCAGATCTTTGTCACGAAACAAACTCTTTGCCAGAAATGTGCGGCAGGGTTTGTCCGCAGGACAGATTATGTGAATCCGCTTGTACGCTAAACGATGAGTTTGGTGCGGTTACCATAGGTAATATTGAAAAATACATTACTGATACCGCCATGGCGATGGGTTGGAAACCAGATCTTTCTAACGTCGTTAAGGTCGGTAAACGTGTAGCCATTATCGGCGCTGGTCCAGCGGGGCTTGCTTGTGCGGACGTATTAACACGAAACGGTGTTGACTGTGTTGTTTACGACAGACATAGCGAAATTGGCGGCCTGTTAACCTTTGGTATCCCTTCGTTCAAACTTGAAAAAGAAGTGATCAAAAAGCGTCGCGAAATTTTTGAAGGCATGGGTATTGAATTTGTGCTTAACACCAATGTTGGCAGCGATATTAGCTTTGAAGAAATCAGTAATGAATATGATGCTGTCTTCCTAGCATTAGGCACATACAAAGATATGACGGGTGGATTTGAACATGAATCAGCGCCTGGCGTATATAACGCACTAGACTTTTTAATTGCCAACACACAACACATCATGGGCGTTACCGAAGGCGCTAAGCCATACGTTAATTTCTCAGGCAAGAAAGTGGTTGTGCTAGGTGGCGGCGATACAGCGATGGACTGTGTGCGTTCTTCAATTAGACAGGGCGCCACTAGCGTGACTTGTGCCTATCGACGTGACGAAGCCAACATGCCTGGTTCGCCAAGAGAAGTACAAAACGCTAAAGAAGAAGGTGTTAATTTTGAATTTAACATTCAACCACTTGATATTGCCGTTGATGATAATGGCAATGCGATTGGCGTTAAATTTGTTAAAACACAACTTGGTCAACCTGATGCAAATGGTCGAAGAAGCCCGGAAGCGATTGAAGGTAGCGAGTTTGTTATGGAAGCAGATGCCGTTGTTATCGCCTTTGGTTTCCAACCGAGTCCTCCACAGTGGATGGTTGACGCAGGTGTAGAAATTGATGCTAAAGGGCGCGTTGTTGCAGTGGATAATAGTGAGTTTGCGTTGCAAACAAGCAACAAAAACATCTTCGCCGGCGGCGATATGGTGTTAGGCTCTGATCTGGTAGTCACAGCCATAGATCAAGGTCGAAAAGCAGCAATCGGTGTCCTCGATTATTTACTAAGTTAGTTTTAACACTAATTCATGAAAAAGCCCGCTAGTTAATCACTGCGGGCTTTTTTTATAAAGAAACTAAGTACTAAGGATTGTTTGCTACAGGGCAAGGGGTTCGAGCTACGTGATAAAAGATATCAAGTTCCTCGTACCTGTTACTAATTAGGTTTATTCGCGGAATATTGCACAAGGCCAATCAAAAATTGTACGGCGCCAATGACGACTGCACCATAGGCCACAACGTATGTACCACCGCCACTAGCTGCGCTATATGTCGCTCCAGTCACAGCAAGCCCACCTAAGCACCATAAAGCACCTATACCAATATTTTTCTTACTAGCTTCGAACTTTTGTTGCTTGCGCACTTTTTCTAAATCTGACACAACAAAATTGGCAGATTCAGTATCGACTCCCTGCTCAACCAATGAATGAACAATATCATCTCGTGATTTGCCATTTTTCATCAGGACGGCTGCATGGTTATAGATTTGATTGACTAATTCATCTTGTGCTTCTTGACTCATTGTTATTCCTTTTCTTATGTGAGTAATACAGACATATCAAGTACAACTAACACCACAAAGGTGGTTATTTTTCGTACTAACAAAACCTATTAAACCTAATTTATAAACAATTTTCCAATAATAAACATAGATTTATATGAACCTAAATAAAAAATGGCGTAAATTAACATTACGCCATTTCCTTTTTGTCATCTTGCGTATAACAACTACATCATATCGCCGTAAGGGTTGTCCTGAGGTAGTTCAATTGCATGCTTAAATTCAGGAATCGTTAGCTGTTTTTGATCTAATTGAATGCCGGCTTCATCAATCATGCCTTTACCAAAACGATAAATTAAATCAAATTGTGCATTATCAGCTGCTGATTTATAGGCCATGCGCTGCGCCTGTGTTTTTTCTAATTTAACTGCATAATCAGACAACGCCTGCTCACTATAACGTTTCGCCAGCATTTGAGAGACAACTTTACCCGATAGCATCGGCGCAGTTGCATTATTGCCGCCAAAACCTTTTGAATTGATAAACGCAACATCCATATCAGGACACTGCCAATGATCCAATGCAATGTTGAGGTGTTGATCATATACGTCAGAAGCAACCTCATCGATTGTAGTAACGCCTGGCATAATGTTTTCTTCAAACACGCCAGCTGCAAGCGCTACCTGATCGCCACTTGCTGGTCCTATGGTATGGCCAACAAATGCTTTTGGCGCTACTACGGGCCAATTTTCGATACCGAATGATTCAGCCACTAAGTGAAATATATGTGATTCCGTTACGCGGTTTGCCGGTGTACTCGAACCATGGGCCATGACAAAGCTTCGCTGCTGGATCGATTCTTCACCTAACATAGCTTTTGACAGTGCTACCGATTTAGCCATAGTAATGTAGTTACCAGGTCCCGGTGCGGTAATTGATTTCTTAACACCATCAGCGTTAACAAACACGTCTGGAATAGCACCATGAATATGTGCACCTAGTTCAACAGCTAAGGCATCGTCCATAAGCACAACATACTGCGCACCTTCGCCAATAGTGAATCCACAGTTTTTACCAAATGGGCGACTTGTTTTACGCCAGTTTGCTTCTGTCGCACCATCAAGCTTTTTCAGATTCTCTTCATTCGCTAAGGCACTCATATTGCAAAAGCCTTCGATAACCTCTTGCGTAATAGCACATTCACTACTACCTGCAATTGCAACGCGAACGCGACCTGCTTGAATATCTTGTACAGCAGCTTTGAGGTTGTATAGGAAGGTAGCGCACGCTCCAGAAGACGTAAACGTAGTACCGACATTACCGGTTACGTAGGCATTAATAAAATCTGTCGGCATGGTGTTTAGACCAAGTGCCAAATTTTTGGTCGTTACGCGATCGCCCTTCATACGATTTTTAATTAAACCACCAAAACCTTCTGACTGCATTTGGCCGGCAACTGACGAAGAATAGACACCGATATGGTCGGGTGATACCTGATCAACAATAACGTCCCAATCAATACCTGTAGAACGGATTGCATCTGTGGCGGCAAAAATTGTCGCTTGTAAACCTCTTGGTTGGTAACGACTGTTGTACATTGTTGATATATCTAAACCGCTAGGTAATTGCCCTGCGGCTTTGATCGGATTGTCCATGTAACTGTCGTGTTTGATAAGCAATGACTCTGTTATCTCAACAGAAACCATGCCATCACCAATGTCATTCACAACCCAGCTACTTGGCGTTGGCTGCGGTAATTCTTTGGCTTTTACGTTAAAAGTAATTGCACCATCTTTTGGTGATAAAGCCATTGATCGTTGCCAATGTGTCGCGTCAACATCAAAATGTGTTTTTTCTATACGACGGATTAATGTGCCTTCTAAAATATCTTGTTTAAAGGCCGCTTCAATTTCATCCGCTTGATATGCCTTACCCTCCGCATCAACGTATTGTTCACCATCGAAGCTAACTAAATTCATTAAACAGGCCAGCCCTACAAAGGTTTCTTGTCTTGCCGTATCAGTTAATTTATCGATAACAATGCGGCGGAAAGCCTGGTTAAACGAGGTGCGACCGGCGGCATTAATACCACCCATGCCAACAATAAGAGGTAACGCTTTCATAAAAATCCTAAAAGAATGATGAGACAGCTAAATACTAACGGCTGAGATCTTGACTTTATCAGCCAAAAAAGACAAAAATTAAGACAAAAAGGACAAAAGTGCACAAAATGGTCGAAGATACGATTAACGTCGCATTGGTGCTGTATGATGACATGCTAGCCACAAGCGCAAGTTTACCGGTAGAAATGCTGCGCGCAGGAGAAGCGATAGCAAGGCGTACAGATAAAAACGCTAAAAGATTAAATGTGCAAATGCTGGCAGAAAACGATGCACCGGTATCTACCAGAGCGCTGATTAGATTAGTGCCTGAAACAACCTTCGAGCATAGTGAAAAGGCTGATTTTATTTTCATACCAAGCCTATGGCGAAATCCCAGGCCGCTTATTAAGCAGCACCCTAAACTGATTCATTGGCTTGAACAAAGTTGGCAACAAGGGGCAACACTCATTGGCGGCGGCACTGGCGTGTGTTTTATTGCTGAAACGGGATTACTCGATGGCAGAGCTGCGACTACTCATTGGCATTATGTCGAACAGTTTAAACGCAGTTATCCATTGGTCGACTTAAAACCTGATTTTTTTATCACGCAATCCCAACGCATATATTGTGCAGCGAGCTTAAATGCATTAGGTGATATCATCGTGCACTTAATCGCGCAAATCTATGGCGATAAGGCAGCACGCCAAGTAGAGCTTAATTTTTCTCACGAGATCAGGAAACCATACGAAGAACAACGCTATCTTGAAGGGGTAGGAGATCGGCACCCAGATGAATTGATTGCGCAAATTCAATTTTGGATGCAGCAAAATATGTCATCCCCCGAAGATATCGAATCACTGGCTTCTCAATTTAATGTCAGCGCTCGAACTTTGTCCCGCAGATTCAAACAAGCAACAGGCAATTCTTTGCTCTCTCATTGGCAGCAGCTTCGTATAGAGCTTGCTAAAGACTTGCTCAGCTCTACTAATCTATCTATTCAGGAAATTGCCTTGGAAGTAGGTTATCAAGATCAAAGTTACCTTACCCGCTTATTCAAAAGACAACTAGATCAAACGCCCAGTGAATACAGGAAACGCGTTAGAAAAAAACTGTTTGGCTAACTAGCAAACAGATGACTCATGATTTTTTTATCAAGCTATAACGAATCCAAAGGTTACAGATTGATACCGGCTTAATTCCTGCTTTTTATCGGCTTTTTTATCGAATTTCGGTATACTTAACTTCATTATATGCGTAAAAGAAAAAATTTAGATGGCTATAGTAATTAGTGGAAGTGGCTTATTTACGCCACCAAACAAAATATCCAATGACGAACTTGTTGCCTCCTTTAACAAGTTTGTAGACGAATTCAATGCAACCAATCAAGACGCTATTGCAGCCGGCGACATTGAAGCACTGAAACATTCCTCAAGCGAATTCATCGAAAAAGCGTCAGGCATTAAAAATCGCCATATTATGTTTAAAGAAGGCGTACTTGATACCAACATTATGCACCCAATTATTCCACAGCGTGGAAATGACGAGATTTCTTACCAAGCAGAAATGGGGGTTGCAGCCGCCAAACAAGCGCTCGAAAATGCCAATGTTGCGGCAGAGGATATCGATCTTGTGATTGTCGCTTGTTCATATACTGAACGAGCATATCCGGCAATTGCCATCGAAATACAACAAGCTTTAGGTTGTAATGGTTGGGCTTATGACTCTCTCGTCGCTTGTTCTTCAGCTACTTTCGGTATTATGAACGCTATGGGCGCAATTCACGCCGGTACGGCAAACAAAGTGCTGGTAGTGAACCCTGAATTTATCATGGCGCAGTTAAACTACAAAGATCGAGATAGTCACTTTATTTTCGGTGATGTCGCCACAGCTGTTGTCATAGAACGTGAGGAAGATGCAAAAGGTAAACACTGTTTCAGAATATTGTCGCAGCAACCTATGACGACCTTTTCTAACAACATTAGAAGTAACTTTGGTATTGCCAACCAATGCGACCCTGATTCGCAATTTTCCGACGATAAGTATTTTGTTCAGCAAGGCCGCAAGGTATTTAAAGAAGTATTGCCCATGGTCTATAAGCTCATTGACGACCAAATGGCGGCAAACAATTTAACGTCTGCAGACTTAAAGCGTGTGTTTTTGCATCAAGCTAACATTAATATGAACAACTTCGTTGCTCGCAAAATTTTCGGGCGTGATCCTGAGGCACATGAAGCACCAACAATTTTAGATGAGTATGCAAATACCGCCTCAGCAGGTTCTATCGTTGCTTTCCATAAACACCATGATGATATGGTGAGGGGTGACAAAGCCATTATTTGCTCGTTTGGCGCAGGTTACTCAGCAGGCTGTTTGGTGATAGAGCACACCTAATAATCGGCACCTACCCTACGCCGCCACGTGCAAACAAAAAAGCCAGTTAATGTATAACTGGCTTTTTTTATGGGCAAAATGTCTGCTGTAAATGCGTTATTACTGATACTACATTTGAATCAGCGATAGAATAATATATCGTTTGTGATTCTCGCCTAGTTTTTACCAGACCATCTTGTCTCAGTCTTGCAAGATGTTGTGACAAACTAGACTGACTTAAATCTATTTCTGTATTTAACTGACTCACCGACATCTCTTGTTCGCCCAGGTAACACAGGATCAATAATCTATTTTCATTACTCAGTGCCTTTAGTAAGGCAGCTGCATTAGTCGCATTCTCCCGCATTTGCGCTATATCTATGTTGGATTGCTTTGGCATATTGATACCCTCTTTAAGTCAAGACTTGATTTTATATTAGAAAGTGCTAATATTCAACTTATATTAGAAAATGCTAATGTAAAAATTAGCATACGGGATAGGAAAATTTCATGTATAGCCGCCTTCTTCAATTTGTTATGACCAAACCAAAAGTTGTTTATAGCATTTTACTTATTGCCGTCATCACCGCTGTAGCGATGATTCCTAATTTAAATATAGATACCGATCCAGAGAACATGTTGAGCGAAAACGCGCCTGCACGAGTTTTCCATAACGAAACTAAAAACACGTTTGCTATGCGCGATATGATTGTTGTCGGTGCGGTAAGTAATTCAAGTATATTCACTCCTGCGCACTTACAAACATTGCATACGTTATCAGCTGAAATAGAAAAACTTGATGGTGTTATTGTGGATGATTTACTTTCGCTTAGCGCAGTAGACAACATACGCCAGGAAGAAGGAGGCGGTATTCGTTTTGAATACTTGATGAAAGAGGCACCAACGTCGCAAGCTGCAAGTAATGAAATTCAAGGCTTCGTAAAGCGCCTGCCTATGCTAGACAATACGTTAGTATCAGGTGACGATTTAGCAATCGCTATATATGTGCCTATCGAGTCGAAAGATTTAAGTTATCAAATTGCTGAACAAGTACGTGCTATTACGGCTTCGATTAATTCCGATTTAGACTTTCATATAACTGGTTTACCGGTAGCTGAAGACCAGTTTGGCGTTGAAATGTTTATACAAATGGGGGTCGCCGCTCCGATGGCTGGCGCCGCAATTTTTTTCTTACTTTGGTACTTCTTTAGAAATATCCCACTAATCATTGCGCCTATGGTTGTCGCCATGGCAACCGTTCTTATTATTATGGGTAGTCTTATTGGCATGGGTTTTACTGTGCATATTATGTCTTCAATGATCGCTATATTTTTAATGCCTATAGCGGTAGTAGACTCGGTGCATGTGTTGTCTGAATTTGCCGATAACTATAAAAAAGATGACGATCCCAAAACTGTCGTCACACAAGTGATGAAACATTTGTACACCCCAATGCTCTTTACTTCAATTACTTCCGCTATCGGGTTTTACTCACTGTTGCTCACGCCAATTCCACCAGTAAAAGTCTTTGGTGCATTTATTGGTACCGGTATTTTATTAGCTTTTTTCATTACAATTACTTACCTACCAGCGTACATTTCTCGTTTGAGCCCTGCAAACTTAGCGAAATTGCAGGAAGCGGTAACTAGAATGGAACAAAAAGGCCTACTGTCTAATGCCCTAGAAAAACTCGGTAAGTTTGCTCGCAGCAAGGTTGTCGCGATTATTTTAGTTTTTCTAACGCTACTTGCGGTAAGTATCCAAGGTATTACTAAAATCGAGATAAACGATAATCCGGTGAATTGGTTCAAATCAAATCATGAGATTCGTGTTGCTGACAGCGTGCTTAACGAGCACTTTGCCGGTACGTACGATGCCTGGCTAGTTCTGCAAGCACCTCCTGCTGACAATAAGCAGACTTTCGCTGCTTTCAATCAAGCTTTAATAGCGCTAAATGAACATGGTGTTGATACAACGGCTATCCAAAATCAATTTGAAGCGGATAACAAGCAGTTTAGTCAGAGCCTATTAGTGGCTATCGATGATTTAGCGTTTGAAGTTGAAGACGAACAAGCAGATCAAGTAACGGCATTATACGATTTAGTAGAAGCTGAAATGAGTAAAAACAAACTCTTCTTAAATCCTGCGATGCTTAATTGGATGGGACAACTTCAAAATGAATTAGTCGCAACAGGCCTTATTGGCAAGGCAAACGGCTTAAGCGACATTGTGAAAACGGTTAACCGCGAACTTAATAGTGGCGAGCAAAAAGACTTTGTGATCCCCAATAGCAGTGATGCAGTTGCGCAAACTTTATTGCAGTATCAGTCTTCACACAGACCACAAGACTTATGGCACTTTGTTACCACTGATTATCAGCAATCTTTGTTATGGCTTCAAATGACCAGTGGTGATAATCAGCACACAACAAAAGTCGTAGCCTGGGTAGAAGGTTACATAGCTAACAATCCGGCTCCTATGGCTATTGAATATGATTGGGCAGGTAAATCTTACCTTAATATCGTCTGGCAAGATGCTATGGTGAGCGGCATGATGGAAAGCTTACTATCGTCGTTCGTGATTGTATTTATCATGATGGTACTGCTATTTAGATCGCTTAAGTACGGTCTATTAGCGATGATGCCTTTAACCTTTACTATCACTATGATTTACGGCCTTATTGGCTGGTTTGGCAAAGCATATGACATGCCAATTGCGGTACTTTCTGCGCTAACGCTTGGTCTATCTGTAGATTTCGCTATCCACTTTTTACAACGCGCTAGAGAGCTAGAAAGAGAAACGGGAAGCTTAACTCAAGCTTTAATTTTAATGTTTGAAGAACCAAGTAAAGCTATTTCCCGCAATGCCATTGTTATTGCAATAGGCTTTACCCCTCTTTTACTTTCGCCATTGGTACCCTACATCACAGTCGGCTTTTTCTTAGCAAGCATTATGGCGTTGTCGGCATTGGTAACTCTCGTGTTGCTGCCAGCACTATTGGTAGTAACACAAGGTAAAAAACGTGCTGACATATCAAATACACTATAGGAGTAGAAAATGAATACTTTTATTAAAACACTAGCAACTTTTGGTTTAATGACCGCCACTATATTCAGTGCTCAAGCTTCTGATCTAAGTGACGTGAATGAAATCATAAAACAGTCTAATTTAGTCTCTTACTATGCCGCTGACGACGGCAGTGCTCAAGCCCGTATGATCATCGTTGACGCTAACGGCAATAAGCAAATGCGTCAATTCACCATTCTGAGAAAAGATGTAGAGGATTTGGGTAATCAGGACATGTTAGTTTTCTTCTCTCGTCCTACAGATGTCAAAGGCACCGTATTTCGTGTACGAAAAAATACGGTTGGTGACGATGATAGGTGGTTATATTTACCCGCTTTAGATCTTGTTAAACGGATTTCTGCTGGTGACAAGCGTACTTCTTTTGTTGGTGCACACTTTTACTATGAAGATGTATCTGGTCGTAACCCAAATGAAGATAACTTTGTATTAAAAGAAACAACAGATTCACATTATGTGGTTGAAGCTAAACCAAAAGATCCTAAGTCGGTTGAATTTGCTTATTACCTCGCACACATCAACAAACAAACATTTATCCCTATGCACGTGACCTATTATAACGAGCAAGGTAAAGCAATACGCAAAATGGATGTGCTTAGAACAAAAGAAGTCCAAGGGCATGCTACTGTGTTGCATTCAAAGATAACCAATTTAAATGACAACAGTTACACAGAAATGCAATTTAGAAATGTAAAGTATGACGTAGGCTTGCCAGAAAGTGTTTTCACTGAAAGAAGCTTAAGAAACCCTCCTAAAAAGTGGTTGAACTAACAGCTTCATATACGCGGAGATTTTTGAACGTGACTATCAGAAAATTAAGCGCAATTGCATTAGCCATGCTAATTAGCTTTACGGCATTTAGTGAGGATGAAAAGTGGGAAGACGACTGGGGTGATGACCAATGGGAAGATGAGGTCCAGTCACCTTGGTCTTATTCTGGCTTTCTCGAGGCTGGACAAGGGCTATTTATCCACGACAATATAGTGGCTTCGCAATCATCACTTAGTGAACTGAGAGCGCGCTTGGATCTAAACTATAGCGGGGATAGTTTCGAATTAACGGCGAAAGGCGATTTACTTTACGACAACGTGCTCGAGGATACTTTATGGCAAACGCGCGAGTTAAGTTTCGCTGCGAGTCCTTTTTCAGCGCTTGATGTAAAGCTTGGACGTCAAGTACTTACTTGGGGAACAGGTGACTACCTATTTTTAAATGACTTGTTTCCCAAAGATTGGCAGTCTTTTTTTGCAGGTCGTGACGACGAATATTTGAAGGCGCCTTCCGATAGCTTGCGCCTAACAAGCTACTATAAATCGTTTACACTAGACTTTGCATATACCTACAAACTAGCACCTGATTTATATTTAAATGGCGAGCGATTTGCATTCTACTCGCCAGCTGACGGCACTAACATAGCGCCAGGTGATGCATTTATTGTAGATCAAACGGATGACCCACAATTTAGTGCAAGACTTGCTACATCTATTAGTGGCGTTGAAGTTGCGCTCTATGGTTACAAAGGGTTTTGGACATCACCCCTTGGTGTAAATGAGCAAGGTATTCCCTACTTTCCTGAAATGAATAGTTGGGGCGCAAGTGCACTATCACCGCTAGGTGGTGGCATATTTAATGTCGAATACTCCTTCTATAACAGTGTCGAAGATAGCAATGGAAGTAATCCTTCCATTGCCAATAGCCAGTCCCGCTTCCTAACTGGTTATGAGTTTGAAGCTGTTAAAAATTTAACGCTTGGATTGCAATATTACGTCGAATTTACCCATGATTATGACAACTATATTGCAAGCCATCCAAATGTTGCTGAAGCCGTAGATGAATACCGTCATATGCTGACAACTCGACTGCGTTATTCAGCAATGCAACAAAAGCTGACCCTTAATTTATTTGTCTTCTATTCGCCAAGCGATAAAGATGCTTACTTTAAACCATCAGTCACCTACCGCTATGACGATAACGTGTCCCTGTCTGCAGGGGCAAATGTTTTTCAAGGCAAACAATTACATACTTTCTTTGGCCAACACGAAGACAACTCAAATGTATGGTTAAGAGCACGATTTAATTATTAGGAGGTTCAAAATGAATACTTTATCTGTAGAAAATGCGGTGTTCCGTTTCGCCGGCATTATGGTACTCATCTCATTAGCATTAACGACTTGGGTTCACCCTAATTTTGCATACTTTACTGCATTTATTGGTTTAAACATGTTTCAATTTTCTTTTTCAGGATTTTGCCCAGCAGCAACTGTTTTTAAAAAGTTGGGGCTAAAAACAAATGCACAGTTAGCAATGCAAAAATAAAGCGTTAATGTATCTTTGTCGGGTTGTTTGTCGTGCCATAACAAGGCAAACTATCGACATAGATTTTTTTATATTATGAGAAGCAAAGTCAATGTCTAACGCTGTAAGTCAAATCCGTCAAATGCTCTCCATGCAGGATGCTATGAACACGAGAGTAAGCGACACATGGCGAGAAAATGGTTATGAATGGTATCGTGCCATTTGGGTCGAGTGTGCCGAAATGTTAGATCACCATGGTTGGAAGTGGTGGAAACATCAAGAATGTGACGTACCGCAAGTTCAACTTGAATTGGTTGATATATTTCATTTTGGTTTAAGCCTGCGCTTAATGACAGGTGAAAGCGTAGATAGCATTGCAACCTCGTTAGCTATTGAACTTGAAACTGCAAATAAAGAAAGTGATTTCAAAATAGCGCTAGAAACTTTAGCATCAAACGCAGTAACAAATAAGGCATTTGATGGCGCATCGTTTGCAAATTGTATGCAACTAATGAATATGGATTTAGATGAGTTATTTAGACAATACGTTGGCAAAAATACACTAAACTTTTTCCGTCAAGATCACGGCTACAAGGATGGCAGCTACATTAAAATTTGGCATGGTAAAGAAGATAATGAAGTCCTTGCCGACGCTGTAGCAACTTTAGATACTTCAGCACAAGATTTTCAACAGCAAGTCTATCAAGCATTAGAGTCAGCTTATCCTGACTAGCTAATAAATATAGCTAAACACGTGTTCTATATAGTGCCAATTGAATAAACGTTCAATTGGCACTTTTTATTCATGACGGCTTAATTTATGTCATGGTTCTGACAAAGACTGTCTAAGTATTTTACAGTAGCTTCACGGCGCTAGTTTTTAATCTTTTAATTTCAACTAGTTAAACTTCTTGGCACATTATTGGCATCTAACACGCGCTTGAGTTGTTCTTTGGACTACGCTCTGTAGTTATTGAGCCTCTAATTCGATTATCAGGCTAGAGTTGCAACGGTTCTAGCATTTGCTTTTCCGTACAACTCTATCTAGCACAGTGGGTAAAATTGCTAACCAGGCCCACTGTGCTTCCTCATCTTTTCAATTACATAAATTGCGTGATTCTTTCTCTCAATATTGGTCTTACCATTGTGTTTATTAGTGGTTCTACCAGTTTAAAAACAACAAAAATGTTTTGCTATTGATCGAATATTCAACTAGTTTTGTTTTACTTTTAAGGCATATTTTGCTAATTTAGTATGCACAATTGATTAATGGTCTTACCATTTTACCAATTATAAAAATAGTAAAATTAAGCCATAAATAAGAACGTACAGCCATGAGCCAGCTTAAAAAGCCCGTAAAACAAGCAAAATTATCTGACGTTATTCTAGCTGAGCTAGAAGCAATGATAATCGAAGGTAGTTTAAAAGCAGGTGAAAAACTGCCGGCAGAGCGAGAGCTTGCAAAACAATTTGAAGTGTCACGACCTTCATTGCGAGAGGCAATTCAAAAGTTGGAAGCAAAAGGATTAGTGGTACGTAAACAAGGTGGTGGTACGTTTGTTAAAGACACCATATTAACTGGTTTATCAGATCCTTTATTTGAATTAATGGCGCATCATGGTGAATCCCAGTTTGATTTGTTGGAGTTTCGACATGGTGTAGAAGGTATGTCGGCATACTACGCTGCGATGCGTGGCACGGCTGCCGATTACCAAGAGATTCAAGTTAAGCATGATGCTATTGGTACGGCACAGCTAGAGCAAGATGTGCAAAAAGAGGCAGAAGCAATCTTAGGATTCCATCTCGCTATCTGCGCTGCGTCCCATAACGCGGTTATTTTGCAGGTTGCGCGCAGCATAGCACCGCTGCTTGTAGAAAACATTGCAAAGAATTTGGCCATGTTGTCGAAGCACCCAGAAGTGTTTAGTCGCATGACCGACTACAGAGAACGATTGTTGAATGCGATCTTGTCAAAAGAGCCCCAGAAGGCCTGGGGAGCAAGTCATCGTCATTTAACATTTATTGAAGAAGCCTTATTAAAGTCGAACGAAGAAAAGAGCCGATTAGAGCGCTCTATTCGCCGTATTCAACGTAAAAGCTTCTAGCGTACAAATATTTAGCTGATTTAAGGATATTTTTCAGAGTTTAACTATCCTTAAAAGCAGTTTTGAAAAATTTAATAAAAACTATCGAGGACACTACCTATTATGTCTGAGCAAAATAACATCGATATCGATGCACTAGAAACACAGGAATGGCTCGAATCTTTAGATTCAGTATTAGAAAATGAAGGCCCAGAGCGTGCTCATTTCATTCTTGAAAAACTCATCGATCAAGCAAGACGTCGCGGTACTCATTTACCGTTCGATGCAACCACCGCTTATGTAAATACAATTCCACCGGGGCAAGAACCAAACATGCCTGGCGATTTAACAATCGAAGCGCGCATCCGTGCTGCTATCCGTTGGAATGCAATGATGCTTGTACTTAGAGCATCAAAGAAAGACTTAGAACTAGGTGGCCATATTGGTAGTTTCGCTTCTTCTGCAATGCTTTATGATGTTGGTTTTAACCACTTCTTTAAAGCACCAACAGAAACAAGTGGCGGTGACTTTATCTTTGCACAAGGTCATATTTCACCGGGCATCTATAGCCGTGCATTCTTAGAAGGTCGCCTTACTGAATCTCAAATGGACAAGTTCCGCCAAGAAGTTGATGGTGACGGTCTATCTTCATATCCGCACCCTCACTTAATGCAAGACTTTTGGCAATTCCCGACTGTTTCAATGGGTTTAGGTCCTCTACAAGCAATCTATACAGCACGTTTCTTGAAATATCTTACTGACCGTGGCATCAAAGATTGTTCTGATCAACGCGTATACTGTTTCCTTGGTGACGGTGAAACAGACGAGCCAGAAGCACTAGGTGCATTAGGTTTAGCATCTCGTGAAAGCTTGGACAACTTAACTTTCATCATCAACTGTAACCTGCAACGTTTAGATGGTCCTGTTCGTGGTAACGGTAAGATTATCCAAGAATTGGAAGGTACATTTAGAGGTGCTGGCTGGGAAGTGACCAAAGTTATTTGGGGTAGCTACTGGGATCCATTACTTGCACGAGATACGTCAGGCAAGCTTTTACAGTTAATGAATGAAACGGTTGATGGTGAATACCAAAACTGTAAAGCAAAAGGCGGTAAATATACGCGCGAAAACTTCTTTAACAAGTACCCTGAAACGGCGGCAATGGTTGCCAATATGTCTGACGAAGACATTTGGCGTTTAAACCGTGGTGGTCATGATCCAGTTAAAGTTTACGCAGCTTACGACAAAGCGATGAAAACTAAAGGTCGCCCAACCGTTATACTTGCTAAAACAGTTAAAGGCTTTGGTCTTGGTTCAGCCGGTGAAGGTTTGAACATTGCTCACAACGTTAAGAAAATGGATTTAGAATCTGTTAAATACGTTCGCGACCGTTTCAATATTCCAGTAAGCGATGA
The DNA here is from genome assembly GCF_030295955.1 of Thalassotalea agarivorans. Taxonomy (NCBI): domain Bacteria; kingdom Pseudomonadati; phylum Pseudomonadota; class Gammaproteobacteria; order Alteromonadales; family Colwelliaceae; genus Thalassotalea; species Thalassotalea agarivorans. The sequence continues at coordinate 699,603 of NZ_AP027363.1, read as the reverse complement.
GCAATTGGAAGATTTACCTTACTATCGTTTCCCAGAAGACAGCCCTGAATTACAATATATGAAGGCAAGACGTGAAGCATTAGGTGGTTCATTGCCTGCTCGTCGCCAACAAGCTGATGAGCAACTCGAAGTTCCTTCATTAAAAGCATTCGATGCTATTACAAAAGGCAGTGGCGACAGACAAATTTCGTCAACAATGACATTTGTTCGTGTGTTAAATGCGTTATTAAAAGACAAGAAAATTGGCAAACGTATTGTACCGATTATTCCTGACGAAGCTCGTACATTTGGTATGGAAGGCTTGTTCCGTCAAGTAGGTATTTACGCCAATGAAGGTCAAAAATATGTACCTCAAGATGCTGACCAAGTTGCCTACTACCGTGAAGACAAGAAAGGTCAAGTATTACAAGAAGGTATTAATGAACTAGGTGCAATGGCATCCTGGATTGCCTCTGGTACGTCATATTCAACGAGTAATGTGACGACTATTCCATTTTACATCTATTACTCTATGTTTGGTTTCCAACGCGTTGGCGATTTAGCATGGGCAGCTGGTGATTCTCAAGCGAAAGGATTCTTATTAGGTGCTACTGCTGGTAGAACAACACTTAATGGTGAAGGTCTGCAGCATCAAGATGGTCATTCACATGTTCAAGCAGGCCTTATTCCTAACTGTGTAACTTACGATCCAACATATGGTTATGAAGTAGCTGTCATCGTGCAAGAAGGTTTGCGCGTTATGTATGAAGAAAACAAAAATGTGTTCTACTACCTCACGCTAATGAATGAAAACTATCAGCATCCAGCAATGCCTGAAGGTAAAGATGTTGCCGATCAAATCATTAAAGGTATTTACAAACTAGATACTGTTAAACCCAAAAAAGCGGTTGCAAATGTACAGTTGATGGGTAGTGGCACTATCTTAGAACAAGTGAGAGAAGCCGCTAAGATTCTTGCTGAAGATTACAACGTATCTTCTGACGTTTACTCGGTTACTTCTTTCAATGAGCTTGCTCGTGATGGTCAAGAAGCTACGCGTTGGAACATGTTGCATCCAGAAGCAGAACAAAAGCAGCCATACATCTCAGGTGTTATCACGCCAGATGCTGGTCCTGCTATTGCTGCGACAGATTACATTAAGAACTATGCCGATCAAGTGCGTGCATATATTGATACAGACTACCGTGTACTTGGAACAGATGGCTTTGGACGCAGTGATAGCCGTGCAAACTTGCGCCGTCACTTCGAGGTTGATCAAAACTACGTAGTAGTGGCCGCATTATTTGAACTTGCTAACCGAGGCGACATTGATAAGAAAGTTGTAGCTGAAGCAATTAAGAAGTTCGATATCGATGCAGAAAAAATCAACCCGCTTTACGCGTAACTAGGCATTAGAAGAGGATAAAACATGTCTGATATTCAAAAAGTTCTAGTCCCTGATGTAGGTGGCGAAGAAGTTGAAGTTATCGAGATTTGCGCTGCTATCGGTGACAATTTAGAAGCTGAAGATGCCATTGTTACGGTTGAATCTGATAAAGCGTCTATGGATATTCCAGCACCATTCGCTGGAGAACTAACTGCACTTTCAGTGAATGTAGGTGATAAAATTTCTGAAGGCGATGTTATTGCTGAAATGAAAACAGGTGCTGGTGCTGCCACTGAAGCGGCGGCTGAAGAAGCGCCTGCTGAAACACCTGTTGAAGCACCTGCGCCAGCAGCAGCTCCTGCAGAACAACCCCCTCAAGCGTCTTCTGCAACGTCGATTATCGATGTTGCTGTGCCAGACATTGGCGGTGATGAAGATGTCGATGTTATCGATGTGCTAGTGGCTGTTGGTGATACCGTTGATGCAGAAGATGGTTTAATTACCCTTGAAACTGACAAAGCGACCATGGATGTGCCATGCCCAGAGTCAGGTACAGTTAAAGAAGTCTTTATCAAAGTTGGTGACAAAGTGTCAGAAGGCACGCTTGTTATCAAACTAGAAACTTCAGGCGGCAATACAAGCGCTGCTGAATCTGCTCCACAGCAACCAGCGGCTGCGCCTGCAGAAACACCTGCACCTGCGCCAGCTGCAGCACCTGCAGCATCAGCAATAATTGAAGTGGCTGTGCCAGACATTGGTGGCGACGAAAATGTTGATGTTATCGATGTACTTGTTGCAGCAGGTGATAGCGTTGAAGCTGAAGATGGTTTAATTACCCTTGAAACTGACAAAGCAACCATGGACGTGCCGTGTCCAGAGTCAGGTACAGTTAAAGAAGTCTTTATTAAAGTTGGTGACAAAGTGTCAGAAGGCACACTTGTTATTAAACTAGAAACTTCAGCAGCTGCTTCTGCTCAACCGGCTCAAGCAGCTCCAGCACCGGCTCCTGCTCCTGCGCCAGCTGCAGAAGCGCCTGCGCAAGCAGCTAAAAAAGCAGCACCTGTGCCACACCACCCTGCGGCAGGTGAAATCAAATCAACAGGCGCAATTTATGCGTCGCCATCGATTCGTCGCCTTGCGCGCGAATTTGGGGTTGATTTAGGCAAGGTAAAAGGTACGGGTAGAAAAGGCCGTATTAGCAAAGAAGACGTGCAATCATACGTTAAGTATGAATTATCTCGCCCTAAAGCAAATGCTGGTAGCAATGTCAGCGCTGGTGAAGGTGGCTTGCAAGTTATCGCCCAACCAAAAGTAGATTTCAGCAAGTTTGGTGAAGTTGAAGAAGTAGCGTTAACACGTATTCAAAAGATTTCAGGTCCAAACCTGCACCGCAACTGGGTAACGATTCCACATGTTACGCAATTTGAAGAAGCGGATATCACCGAAGTTGAGGCGTTCCGCAAAGAACAAAATGTTGTTTGTGAGAAGAAAAAGCTTGGTTTCAAAATTACACCGCTCGTTTTCATTATGAAAGCGGTTGCCAATGCCTTACAAGAATACCCAGTATTTAACTCTAGCTTAAGTGAAGACGGCGAACACTTAGTGATGAAAAAGTACTATCACATTGGTGTAGCTGTTGACACACCAAATGGTTTGGTAGTGCCTGTCGTTCGTGATGTTGACAAGAAAGGTATTTATGAGCTGTCAAAAGAGTTGCTAGAAATTAGTGCGAAAGCGCGTGAAGGCAAGCTAAAAGCAGCTGATATGCAAGGTAGTTGTTTCACTATTTCTAGTTTAGGTGGTATCGGCGGCACTGCATTTACGCCAATCGTTAATGCCCCAGACGTAGCAATACTTGGTGTGTCTAAATCAGAGATGAAACCAAAGTGGAATGGCAAAGACTTTGTACCAAGGTTAATGTTGCCACTGTCGCTTTCTTACGATCACCGCGTTATCGACGGCGCCGTTGCGGCAAGATTCGCTGTCCATTTGTCGGGTGTAATGACTGATATTCGTAAATTAGTATTGTAATAATATCGTCGGTAAAAGATGTATTAGCTAAAAGCTTTCATTTTTACCGACATTTATTGATTAAAATATAGCGCTTTAGGCCGTCTTTCAGTAGAATTGCCGGCCTATAAACAAACAACACATATTTTTAGTGTTTAGAAAGTAAACACATATAATGAGGTTAGCATGAGTAACGATATTAAAACTCAAGTGGTAGTCCTAGGCTCTGGCCCTGGCGGATACTCAGCTGCATATCGCGCAGCAGATTTAGGGTTAGACGTTGTACTAATTGAAAAGTACTCAAACTTAGGTGGCGTGTGTCTAAATGTTGGTTGTATTCCTTCAAAAGCACTTTTGCACGTTGCTAAGGTACTTGATGATGCAAAAGATATGGCATCACACGGTGTATCTTTTGGTGAACCACAAATTGATATCGATAAAATTCGCGAGTGGAAAGACAGTGTTGTAGGTAAGCTAACTGGCGGCGTCGCTGGTATGGCGAAACAACGTAAAGTAACTGTAGTAAACGGTTACGGTAAATTTACTGGTCCAAATACTATCGCTGTAGAAGGTGCTGATGGTGCAACAACCGTTAATTTCGACAATGCAATTATCGCTGCAGGCTCTTCTGTTGTTAACCTACCATTCATTCCAGAAGACGATCGCATTATAGACTCAACTGGCGCGCTTGAATTAAAAGATGTACCGGGTGAAATGCTTGTACTAGGCGGTGGTATCATCGGTTTAGAAATGGGTACAGTTTATAGCTCATTAGGTGCCAACGTGTCTGTTGTAGAATTTGCAGATCAGTTAGTTCCAGCTGCAGATGCTGACGTTGTAAAAATTTACACTAAGCACAACAAGCCTCGTTTCAAAGAGATCATGTTATCAACTAAAGTTGTTGCTGTAGACGCTAAGAAAGACGGTTTATACGTTTCTTTTGAAGGTAAAAACGCACCAGCAGAACCTGTCCGTTATGACAAAATCCTTGTAGCTGTTGGTCGTAAGCCGAACGGTTTATTAATCGATGCTGACAAAGCAGGCGTAAACGTTGATGAGCGTGGATTCATCAATGTATCAAATGAAATGCGTACAAACGTACCACACATTTTTGCTATTGGTGATGTTGTAGGACAACCTATGTTAGCGCACAAAGCAGTACATGAAGCTCATGTTGCTGCAGAAGTTATTTCTGGCAAGAAACATATCTTTGACCCGCGCGCTATTCCTTCAATTGCATACACAGATCCAGAGATTGCATGGGTAGGTGTTACTGAGCGCGAAGCGAAAGAGCAAGGCTTAAACTATGAAGTAGCTAACTTCCCTTGGGCTGCATCAGGACGTGCAATTGCTTCTGCACGTATGGAAGGTAAAACTAAGCTTATATTCGACAAAGATACTGGCCGCACTTTAGGTGGCGCAATTGTTGGTATCAATGCCGGTGAAATGCTTGGTGAGATTGGCTTAGCGGTTGAAATGGGAGCTGATGCCGAAGATATCGCATTAACTATCCATGCTCATCCAACATTGAACGAGTCAATTGGATTAGCCGCTGAAGTATTTGAAGGTTCAATTACTGACCTACCAAATGCAAAAGCTGTTAAAAAGAAAAAATAATAGATATATCAATGAATAAGCCGGCATTTGCCGGCTTTTTTATTACAAACTGTTAACATAATTGCTTTATTTTTAACCCTAGCTTGATACACTAGCCTTAATTCAGTTGTTAAGATCGTTGAATGAAGTATCAAAATGCCCCCACAAAAGGATTCACGTTAATAGAGCTAATCGTCGTCATTGTCGTATTAGGTGTATTGGCGGTAGTTGCCTTACCTAAATTCATAAATATTCAAGATGACGCTCGCGATGCTGTTAACAAGCAGGTGGTTGCCGCACTTAAAGGCACGTCAGCTTTAGTCGCCAAAAAAGCGTTAATCGCTAATATTGTCGATGGTGAAATCGAAATTGGCGATGAGGATATTGATGTCGAAGGTGGCTACATTGCTGGGCATTGGAACAATGCTTGGCGTTATGCGCTTAATGTTGGACAAGAAATTTCTTTTACTCGAACAAATCAAGAATGCACCATTAATGAATTATGTGGCGTGGGTAATCAACGTAATGCACCTGGGCTTCCTTTCAGCACGGGTGGTCAACGAGGGCTCGTTTTGATATGGGCAAAAGGTACCCGCCTCAGTGACCGCTGTTATTCCTATTACTTCAATGCCGGCGACGGCAGCGCACCGCTTATTGGGTCTGTAAACGAAGGTTGTTAATCGTGAAAAATATCAGAGCTTTTACCACAATAGAATTATTGGTGGCGGTTGTCATTATTGGTCTGCTGGCGAGTGTAGCACTACCTAAATTCATCAATATTAAAGATGATGCAAATGACATTGTGTTGCGCAACATGTTAACTTCAGTAAAAAGTACTTCTGCACTCGTTGCCAAAAAAGCATTAATAAGTAATCTCACGACCGGTAACTTGAGGCTTAATGGCAATAATGTGCGTGTGCGCGGCGGTTATATAGCAGGCCATTGGAATCGCGCGTGGCGATATGCCATCGATCTGGGAGAGGAGTTTCGCCAAGATCGTGCTAACAGTGTCTGTGAAGAAGATCGCTTTTGTGGCGCTGGTAACCGCAGAAACGCCCCAGGATTGCCCAGTGATGTAAACCCAAGCCGTATACGCGGTGTCGTTGCTATTTGGCCTCAAGGTTACCGTTTAAGAGATAGATGTTACGTTTATTATTTCAATGCGGAAGATGGCAGTGCGCCCAAAACCGGTATTGTCGACAGCGGTTGTTGATCTGTAGAAATGTAGAGTAATACGCTGACTCGTTGCTCGAGCTATGAAGCTATTATTAACTTTTCTCTCCTTTGTCCTTGCTTCTCGATAGATATATAATACGCTTCATATTTACCCCTATTCAGAGCATTACATGAAAGCTGGAATTATTGGCGCGATGGAGCCAGAAGTCGCCATTTTAAAATCTAAACTGTCTAACGTTCAAACAACCACTCACGCTGGTTTTACTTTTTATCAAGGTGAAATTGATGGTAGCGAGGTTGTGCTCGTACAATCAGGTATCGGCAAAGTAGCGGCAGCGCTTGCAACCGCCCTACTGATAGACAAGTATTCACCTGATTATGTCGTCAATACTGGCTCTGCCGGTGGCTTCGATCCAAGCCTCAAAGTAGGTGATATTGTCGTTAGTAGTGAAGTTAGATACCACGATGTTAATGTGACTGCCTTTGGCTATGAAATAGGACAGTTACCCGGCAATCCTCCCGCTTATATTCCTCATTCAAAGCTTGTTGATGCGGCGAAAGCTGGCATCGCAGAGCTCAATGATATCAATACCTTAGTTGGTCTTATTACCACTGGCGACACCTTTATGACAGCCGATGAGGATATTGCAAAAGCTCGCAAAAACTTCCCTACTATGGCTGCTGTAGAAATGGAAGGGGCAGCCATTGCACATACATGTCACCAATTCAATGTGCCGTTTGTAGTGATTCGCTCAATGTCTGATATTGCTGGTAAAGAATCGCCAACCTCTTTTGAAGCATACCTAGAGACAGCGTCAGTAAATAGTTCACAATTAGTGATCAACATGTTAAATCAATTGGCATCGACTACACTAAACTAATCAAACAGATAAAGGTGTTTATAATAATATGACAAGATTTTTAGTAATTTTTTCGCTTTTTGTAAGCACCTTGGTATTGGCGCAAACACCTGTAGTTTCGCAACAAGAGTTACTTGATTTGCAACAGCAACACATCTTGCTGTTAGATGTCAGATCTGAACAGGAATATGCAGAGCAACATATTCCAAAGGCAATCAATATCGATTATGAAACCCTGCCCAATCGCATAAACGAAATATCGGAATACAAAGACTTACCTGTTATTGTTTACTGCCGCTCTGGCCGCCGTGCTGCAATAGCTGAAAAGGCCTTGCAAGATGCTGGCTTTACTGATGTTAGACATCTTTCCGGCGACATGCTTGAATGGAACAAACAAAAACGTCCAACGACGAGTTTATTACATTAAAGCAAGGTAACGAGTGATATATTTTTCCTCATTTATTTATTGGTTAGATCTTTTCGGTACAGCCGTATTTGCGTTGTCTGGCGCATTAATGGCAGGCAGATATAAGCTTGATCCTTTTGGTGTTGTCGTATTAGCTGCGGTTACCGCGGTTGGAGGCGGCACGATAAGGGATGTCATACTAGATACACCTGTTTTTTGGGTACAATCACCGATTTATTTACTCGTTATTTTAGCAACCGCGCTGTGTGTGATTGTTATTATTCGCCAACCTAGGCTTATCCCAAAACGATTTTTACTGGTTTCAGATGCCTTAGGACTGGCACTGTTTGCCGTTATTGGCGCGCAAAAAGCGCTACTATTAGGTGCACCGCCAGCAGTAGCAATTGTTATGGGGACAATTACAGGCGTCGCTGGCGGCATGATACGAGATGTGCTGTGCAACGTTATTCCGCTCATATTACGACAAGAAATATATGCCACCATCGCAATTTTTGCCGGTGGGTTGTTTGTCGGCCTAAGAAGCCTAGAAGTAAGTGTTGAAATAGCGACAATTATCACCATTGTGCTAGCGTTTAGTTTGCGCCTTTGGGCAATTTATCGAAAAGTATCTTTACCTGCATTTGATATCGATGATCAACAATAGCCTATAGCTATTCACCTTTTTTATTGATAGCCTAATACTAGTTGTATAGATAAGAAGTAGTACATCATGGACGAAAATACCGCACTCGAAGACATAAAGAAAGGCTTATATGCCGCTCTTACCCTCTTTATCCTTAGCTGTTTTATGTTTTTCATTGGCGTTATATCTGCGCCTTCAGATGCCCTCGCAAGCTTCCAGGATACATGGTATTTAGTCGATATTGTTCTATTAGGATTACTTACTCTTGCCGTTTATAAGAAATCCTTCTTAGGCTTCGTTGCACTTCTTATCTATGTCATTGTCGGTAAAATAATTGTTTTTTTAGATACTGGACAACTAAAAGGCATCATTGTAACCCTAATAATTATCCATTTTCTTATTCAAGGGGCTAGAGGTGCCAAATACTATCACAACAATAAACGCCAATTAGATGCCAGTTACAAACCTCAAAAACGCTGGGGTTTAATTGCCGCTATTCCGACCTTTTTATTGCTGACATTAAGTGCTGCCATCACCTTCCTTGAACAATCAAATTACTTAGTAGATCAGTCTATAAAGAAAGGCGCTGAGGTTTCGGATTCTCAGTATAAATCGTTGTTAGATGAGCAGGTAATCAACCTTGGCGATCAAATAAAGTATTTCAACGCACATGGCGTTTTGTCGAATTTAGAAGGCGGCAACATCATCACTCAAGATAGTATTATTCTTTACGATGAAGAGGATGTGTATAGTTTATATTTAGATGACATCGTCGCACTTGAGTTTATGGAAACCTCAGATTCAGACTATACCGTATACAAAGTTGTTGGTAAGGGTGATGATTATTGGTTAACGCTGGTTGTTCCAGCAAATGACAAAATGAAAGGCGAAGTACTTGGCATGCTAAGGCGCACTATTAAACAAAACAATGCGCCTAATAGCTAATTATTCTTCGAAGTAAGTTCCCCAGCCGTCATAGTCGACGCCGGTTTGTGAGGCTAGTTCCAGCATTTTTTTAACTTCATCAAGCAACAGCTCTTCATCAAGAGGTTGCTCGGTTATGATGTCAAATGCAAAAATTTTGGCGCCATTCTCTAATTCAGCTTCTTCAGGCTCTTCTACGTCAAAGCCTTGTTTGAAAGCAACAATGGCCGCTTTCTCTAACGTATCAAAATTAGGCGAAGAAAAATGGTGTTCAATAGTGTGGTCTTTTTCCTCATTTGAGCCATCTTCAAGCAATTCATTGACAAGCGATTGCGTATATTCAGCTAACTCAGCAAACTCTGGATGTTCCATTAGTTATCTCTTTAATAGTTGCTGGTCTTTCATTGGGTGACCAGCCTCTTCACTCAATTCGCAGATTTTATCAAGCATCAACTGCCTTGTCTCGTCTGTGAATTTTCTAATCTCACCTTTGTTCATCTCGGCAATGTCAATTGGTTGCATATACTCAATGATTGCGCGGCCATTATTCCAGCGATTAAGTTTGATATGACTTAGGTTGCCAATACATACAGGGACTATTGGTACCCCTGCTTGAATCGCCGTTCTAAAGGCACCCGTTTTAAAAGGGAGTAGACCTCGACCATAACTGCGCGTGCCTTCCGGGAAAAGCCATACAGACAGTTTGTTTTCTCTGATCTTTTTAGCTGCAGTAGTAATTGTACCCATTGCTTTATCGGTATTTTTACGGTCTATCAATATGTTACCCGACAACCAGTACATCTGGCCGAAGAATGGTATCCATTTTAAACTTTTCTTACCAATACTCACGGTACCCGGCAATACCGAGTTAGCGACTGTAAAAATATCATAGCTGTTTTGGTGGTTTGCGATAAAAACGAATGGACCACCTCGACGGATTTCATCCGGCACGCGAACTTCAATTTTAACACCTACAATGCGAGCTAAAGACCCCATCATATGTGCTGCAACAAAAACATTGTTGCGGTGAAATGGTCTGATCAAACAGTATAGGACAGCAACAATTGAAACAATAACAATTGCAACGGCCAGAATAACTAATCGAATTGCAGCTAACACGTGTACTTCTCTGAAAATAACAAGGTCGGCAAGTATACCTTGTTTAATTGAAATAACTAAGCGAATTCCTTACTTATCCGACCATTGAAATAAAGCTAAATAGTTTGGTACAGGTGTTTACTCAATTAAGGAACTGCTACACCGTTTCGAGCTTCTAGTAAGCGATACCAATCTTCCTTGCTGTACTCTAGTTCCAAAGCACGCGCCGCAGATGCAATTCTTTGCTCGTTAGTTGAACCGACAATTGGGCATATATTAGCCGGGTGTTTTAACAACCAAGCCATGGCAATGTGCCAAGCTTCACATTGATACTTTTCGGCTTGCAATGCGTATTCTGTTTCAACGCGCATTTCATCTTCTGGTGTAAAGGTATTGCCCCAAGGAGAATAAGCAACCGCAGCTAAAGGACACCAAGCCATAGGCGTTATCTTGTTCTGCTGGCACATGTCCAACATACCATTATTAAAACTATCGATATTATGAATGTTGATTTCAATCTGGTTGGTTATTAGCGGTGAGTCTAAACGGCTTTCCAGCAATTTAAACTGTGACACGCTAAAATTACTGACACCAAAATGTTTAACCTTGCCAGCATCACGTAAGCTGCTAAATGCCTCAGCAACTTCGTCAGCATCCATCAAAAAGTCCGGGCGATGCAACAAAAACAAATCTAATTGTTCGGTATTTAAGCGCTTCAGAGAAGCTTCTACCGATGAAACGATGTAATCCTTGTCAAAATCATAACGCTTTGGCGCGCCAGCAAACGTATCATTGTCTCGACGAATACCTGCTTTAGAGGTGAGAATAATATTGTCACGCATCGATGGCTGCGACTTTAATACTTCACCAAAAAGGCTTTCGCATTCACCACCTCCATATATATCGGCATGATCAAAGTGGTTGTATCCTGCATCTAAGGCAGCGGCAATCGCTCGTTTGCCTTTCTCTCTGTCACTACTGGTGTTTTCGCCGACTAGTCGCATACAACCATATACAAACCGTGATGATTGCAGTGTAGACTGACCAAGTGTAATTTTTTGCATGCTTAATTCCGCTGTATCTTTTCTCTTCAATGTGGGTTGGATAAATGTCATAGTAATTAGGATAGGCGACTCAGCGCAGCCTAATAACAAATGAGACAATATTGACCAAACCCAAAGTCGTTTAATTGCATATTATGACAGTTATTACAGAAAAAAATATCATCGAATACGTAAAAGACGCGAATAAAGACGAAAAGCTGATCGCGCGCGTATTCGCGCCCAAAGACAACATATCAAGCGTTGTTGTTATAGCGTCGGCGATGGGTGCGTCTCAAAGTACCTACAAAGCATTAGCTCAGTGGCTATGCGAGAGCTTAAATTGTGCGGTGGTCACCTTTGATTACAGAGGTATGTACAAATCAAGCGCAGGTTCTCTTAAGCACAATAAGTTAAACATAACGGATTGGGCGACAAAGGATTGCCAAGCGGTTATCGATTTTTGCGTTCAAGTTTTCGGTGAAAAAGACATGACTTGGATAGGTCATAGCTTAGGTGGACAAGTGTTTGGACTAATCCCCAACAATCATCATGTCAAAAAGCTTATCACTATCGCCGCGGGCACGGGCTATTGGCGACACCAAGCGTTAAAGGTTCGACCCAAAATGTTGTGGTTTTGGTTTGCTATACAGCCGATGTTTACCTTGTTCGCAGGTTATTTTCCCGGTAAGCGATTTAATATCGTTGGTGACTTACCAAGGAATGTCATATGGCAGTGGCGCAGGTGGTGTATGCGAGCAGACTATCTGCTAGATGGCAATGACGAGACAACATCGTTATATCAAAAGCTATCACACCCTATCGATGTATTATATTTCAGTGATGACGAGCTGATATCAGAAAAAAATGTGAAACAACTTCATCAATTTTACCAAGGGGCCAGCAAAACGTTCCATCTAATTGAACCGAGTAAACATCAGCTTAATAAAATAGGTCATTTTGGTTATTTTAAGGCCGCGAATAGTCAAACGCTGTGGCAGCAAACGCTTGCCGATCTTTTTTCTCAAGATACGAAAAGAAGAGCCCAGCATGGATAAAACTTGGCTCACTTTTGCAGCACTTAGTTGTTTCTCTAGCTCAGCAATAGCTGATTTTTGGCAAGTACGTTGGGAGAACGACATTATCATTGGTGTTGATGGTAATTACACTAATGGCTTTAGCTATAGCTGGGGCTATCAAGATGACGCGTTAACCCTACCAAAAGACCTACCCCTGCTAACGCTACATCAATGGCTTTCACCGACACTTGATGACGAGCAGATACAGTGGGGTTTCAATGTTTCTCAACAAATTTGGACGCCAGAAGATATTGCAATAGAAGCGCCGCAACCCAATCAACGCCCCTATGCTGGACACCTAAAATTAGATAGTTTTTTTCACAGACATAATCAACAGACTAGCCTTAAGACCTGGTTAGCGATAGGTAAAGTAGGCGAAGAGTCTTTGGCTAAATCCGTTCAAAGCCTTGTGCATGCATTGACAGGTTCAAGCCAACCAAAGGGCTGGCAGTATCAAATCAAAAGCCAATTTACTTTAGATGCAGCCTTTGAGTATGAAGCACGATTATTTGGCACAGACAATTGGGATCAGAGTGTTTTTTCGCAAGTATCAGTAGGTAATTTTCGCAGTGAAGCTAATGTCGGATTTAGACTCAGGTATGGGCACTCAATTGGCGCGTCTTTTGGACAATTATCAACACGTTTTGGTCAAGGCGAGAACTGGCAAGCATTACCTCATTTAAATTGGCAATTATACTTGCAGGGGCAAGTTGGCTATCGCTTTAATGATATTACCATAGAAGGTGAATTGCCGTATGTGTCGAATGTAACGATACAACACCAGCAATGGGCACTCAGTACAGGCGTTATAGTGCCTATTTTTAACCACCAGTTAACCTGGTCAATGAATGCCTATTCACCCTCTTATGACTCAGCAAAAGACAACGTTTTAATGTACGCCTCATTAAAATATGGTGGAACCTTTTAAGCTAATAAACCACTTAAAATTAACACAGCGACTATCGTCAACCACAGCAATACGGCTCGTTTAGCCAACTTCACTAAGATACATGGCTCAGCGGTGCAGTCTTCTGGATCTAACATAAAGTCTTCGGCCTTTTCAGCGACATTCACCAAAATAGTTTTTGGCTGACGGGTAAATGCAAAGAAGCCTTCTAAAAACTCTGTTAATGCCTTCGAGAAATGACCAACCAACATATAACTAAAAGCAACCATGCGTGCTGGTAACCAGTCCACATAAAACAGCCAGCGTTTTGCCCAAGTTGGTGCGTCTTGATTGTCTTCATATTGAGCTGTGGTTTGCCCTTCACTGACGGTCACTAGCAAACGATAAAACAATGCGCCTGCTGCACCAAAGACGACATAAAAGATCATAATTGCTAAGTAGTAGCGGTAGTTCAACCAAACAAGCAAATGACCAAATGAGGTTTCTTCTTCGTTTTTATTTTTTTGAAGTTCTTGATGGTGTAGCTCGGCTGCGGTCAAGTCACCGCGAAAAGCAGACAATAAATATTGTTTATAACTTTCGCGCGTAGTGAAACAGCCAAAACATACAATGAGTACCAGTGTAGACAGCAACAGGTCCAACACAGTATTGTCGAGCACGTATAACGCCAGCGCAAGCAAGGCTACAGGCGCAAGAATAAACAAAGCTAGCGCCGACTGATTTGCCCACGGCGAAGAAAATCCCAGCTTATTGATGGTGCGTAAATACAAGCGGTAAAACGAAGAAAAGTGCCACCTTTGAGAAAGATGACGTTCGGCAGCGATAGCAATTAACAGACTGATCAGGCTCATTTAATTTTTATCCAGTACGGTTATAGGGTTAGCATATCAACAGGGTCGCTAAATTTGTAGATGTAAGCACCGATTATTTCAATAATGAATAGTAATAAGACCAGTCAAATGCTTCTCCTGGGTCGGTCTTCCTCCCCGGAGCGATATCTTGATGCCCAACAATATTATCTTTTATATCGTAGTGTTGAATTAACAATTGTGTAATTTGGGATAGCGATTGATATTGCGCCTGTTCATAAGGAATATCATCAGCTCCCTCTAGTTCTATACCAATGGAAAAATCATTACATTTTTCTCTGCCTTGATAGTTTGAAACTCCTGCATGCCACGCTCTGTCATTAAAACTTACAAACTGTACAATCTCGCCGGTGCGCTTAATCAAGCAGTGTGCAGATACTCGCATTGATGAAATTTCAGCAAAATAAGGATGCTCTAACGGGTTTAATGCTCCCGTAAAAAACTGTTCAATGTATGATCCACCAAATTGCTTCGGTGGTAATGAAATATTATGAATGACGAGTAATGAAATTGGGCACGCTGGCCGCTTATCATAGTGTTGAGATGGGCAAACCGTAATATTTGTCAGCCAACCATCAGAAATATCCATAGCAACGTATTGTTATTTTTAAAAGATTTACTTATATCAATGTTTGCACAGGATCGCTAGATTAAGGCGATATTTAGTGCGCTTTATTAGGTTGCTGTTGTACAATCAGAAAAAAGGTGAGATGTTGTTTATGGAAAATCAATCTAATGATGGCTTCGGCCAGTTCTTCGTTTGGGGCGCATGGATACTTGCGTTCGTCTTTTTTATTTATCTGTTTCAAGGGTTACTTGACGACCAAGCAAATCCTAATCAATCCCCTGAATCGTATGTAGGCGCAAGCGGCGGCGTAGAAGTTGTACTGACGCGTAATAAACAGGGACATTATGTCAGCGGCGGCACTATAAACGGAAAGCCCGTTACCTTTTTGCTCGACACTGGTGCTACAAATGTATCTATCCCTGCACATATTGCACGAGACATGTATTTGCCTGACCTTGGTCAAGGCATTGCGCAAACCGCCAATGGTAGCGTTCAAATTATGCTAACCTCGCTTGAAAGCGTCACCTTAGGCGATCTTAAATGGCATGATGTCAGAGCAAGCGTCAACCCAGGTATGAAACAAGACGAAATACTATTAGGCATGAGCGTATTAAAAAGAGTAGAATTCACCCAGCAAGGTAATCAACTCATCCTAAGAGAAATTCGTTAATGCACTCACCCGCTTTACAACAAGATATTGAATACACAGTCGCTTGGGCACTCAGGGAAGACCTAGGTCTTTCTGCAACTCAGGCACTAGACGCAAACCTTGACGTTACCGCTGCCCTAATACCTGCTGAGAATACAGCGGTTGCTACTGTTATTTGCCGAGAAGAATGCATTATCTCAGGAGTTGCATGGGTAAATGAGGTATTTAAACAACTCGACAAAGCCAGCGGGCATACGACACAGATCACTTGGTTTGTTAACGATGGTGAGCATGTAAAAGAGAATACGACGTTATTCGAGCTTTCGGGCAATGCGAGGTTGTTATTAACGGGTGAACGTACTGCACTTAACTTTTTACAAAGTATGTCAGGAACCGCAACTGTAGTAAGCCAGTATGTAGAGAAGTTAGCCGGTACAACAACTAAATTACTTGATACACGCAAAACAATACCTGGCCTTAGAAGCGCACAAAAATATGCAGTCGCGTGTGGTGGTGGCGTTAATCACCGCATTGGTGTCTTTGACGCCTATTTGATCAAAGAAAATCATATCCTAGCTTGTGGCTCTATAGAAAATGCTGTTAATACCGCTAAAGCCAATGAGCCGGATAAAAAAGTAGAAGTAGAAGTAGAATCGTTAGAAGAGCTTAAGACCGCCCTTTCGGTTAAAGCAGACATTATCATGCTAGACAATTTTACCACTGATATGATTGAGCAAGCTGTAGAGTTGAGGGCAACAATCAACCCTGAAACCAAGCTTGAAGTGTCTGGAAACATGACATTAGATACGCTTGCAAACTATGCAAAAACGGGGGTAGATTTTATCTCTGTAGGCGCGCTAACTAAACATGTCAAAGCAACTGATTTGTCGATGAGGTTTAAGTAGTACCTTAGAGCGGCATATTTGCCACCCTATTACAGCTTAACTATCCACAATTATAGCTGAATCGAAGCGACCTTATCACTAGCGCCAGCCATTATACGTATATCAAAGCTACCATCATTGTTTTCATATTGATAATAGGTAGCGGCTTTAAATGGAAGGCTTGTTTTAATCTTGTCAAAGATTTGTTCAATATCATTTGAAGAAATTTGAGTAAGTGCAATAGCACATACACCCTGACCACAACTGTATTGGTGAGGATATGGAGCAAACGTATTATCCTCTAAAAGCGCTTTTAGAATTTGATGTTCCTTTTCCACTTCTTCAGTTGTTTGTTCTAACCGTAAGCTATCAACAATCTCGCTAAATCCCTCTTTCCTGATCTGCTTCGCTACATACCGATTGTTTAAACTACCAGCGTTGACATAGCTAGCAGATGTTTCTGTTTGGCTCAGCGGAGTATCTTGCACTACGACGTCATCCAAAACAATTTGTTTTACGGAAGTTTTTTCAGCTGATTGCTTTGTTTCTTGGGCTGTTAACACCGTTGCAGTTTCTTGGTTATCTGGCTGATACGATTGTTTTTGGGGCTTTTCTTCAAAGAGATAAACTACAAAAAGTGTGCTGATTACGCTAGTTACAATTACCAACAGAGTGTGAATTTTGTTCATCATCATCCTTAATACAGAAATAGTTAAAGTCCATTTATTACAATAGCTTACTAATTACCGTAAGCGAAATGCAATAGCTATAGGAAATAAAAAAAGCCCGCTAATGCGGGCTTTTTTTATTTCACTACTTTAAGACTCGGCCTTCCACCTTTTGGCTTAGGTGGTGTTGGCTCCGGATCATCATCATTGGTGTCGCTCGACACTTCAGATAACGATGGTTTAGCTTCCGTGATTTCTTCATCTGCATAGTCGTCTTCAATGGGCAAAGCTGTGCCTGCTCCATTTTCCTTAGCGTAAATTGCACCGATAGCACCATAAGGTACGGTAAGGTGCTCTAATTTACCGCCAAAACGCGCACTAAATTCAATAGCAAATTCACCCAACGCAATGTGACCAACCGCGCCTGCAGAAATATTAAGTACAATTTGACCATCATTGGCATATTCAATGGGTACACGTACACCACGACAATGAATATCTACTGCAATATACGGCGTTAATTCATTGTCTGAAATCCAATCGTAAAAAGCCCTAACGAGATAGGGCTTATTAGAGGTCATCACTGTAGACATAGCCTAAACCTGAGAGCCTACTCTTAATTCACGCTCAGCTTCAGTAAGAGACGCTTGGAATGACTCACGTTCAAACAAACGCAGCATATATGACTTAAGTTCTTTAGAACCTTGGCCTTCCAATTCAATACCCATCACAGGTAAACGCCATAATAATGGTGCTAAGTAACAGTCAACCAAACTAAACTCTTCACTCATGAAGTATGGTGTTTCATTTAAAATTGGTGCGATGCTTAATAAACTTTCTTTAAGCTCTTGTCGTGCACTTTCTGCTTTCGCTGCATCACCGGCTAAAATGACTTTAGCTAGGCTATACCAGTCCTGTTCGATTCGGTGCATCATTAAACGACTGCGACCACGAGACACAGGGTAAACTGGCATTAATGGCGGATGCGGAAAGCGTTCGTCTAAGTATTCAACAATAATTTTCGCTTCGTAAAGCGCAAGCTCACGATCGATCAACGTTGGCACTGTGCCATACGGATTCAAATCGAGTAAATCTTCGGGCAAATTAGCCATATCCACCAAATGCACATCAACGCCTACGCCTTTTTCAGCAAGTACGATACGAGTTTGGTGAGAGTACATGTCGTCAGCATGTGAATATAAGTTCATGACAGAGCGCTTGTTTGCAGCAACGGCCATAATGCCTCCAGTATTTAGTTCATTTAATAAACGACAAAACCAAACGAACGCCATGCTTTCACAAAGTATTCGTTTGGCTGATAGCGAGCTTAGCTCGCTATTATTTTGAGATTAGTGAATATCTCTCCAATATTCTTTCTTCAGTAAGTAAGAAAGAATAAAGAGAATCACTAAGAATCCAATTACCCAATAACCTAAACGCTCACGCGCTAGCTTACCTGGTTCACCTGTATATTCTAAGAAGTTAGCAATATCACGTGCCATTAAATCGTAGTCTTCTGGCGACATGCTTCCTTCTTGAACAATAATTAGGTCAGCACTTGTTAATGGACGCTGCTCTTCTTGAGGCAATGCTAACATCGCTTTCGCTTCATCAGTTAGTACTTGCACACCTTGCAAACTTTGCAATACGTGTGGCATACCAACATCTTTGAAGATAACGTTGTTTACGCCAAATGGACGCGACTCATCAACATAGAATGTACGTAAATACGTATAAATCCAATCTGTACCTCTAAAACGCGCTTCAAGCGTTAAGTCAGGCGGTGTTGAACCAAACCACTTTGCCCCGTCTGCTGCTGGCATAGCGTTTTTGATATGGTCACCCACTTTAGAGCCTGTGTACATGAATTTAGCTTTGCCTTCTTCCTCGTCAATACCTAAATCTTCAAACGTACGATTGTAACGTTGGTATTGTAGGGAGTGACAACCTAAACAATAGTTCATATATGCTTCAAAGCCACGCTTTAGCGAGTCTTTATCAGCTAGGTCATTGTTAGCTTTATCTGTTGGTGCACTTGGGCCTGCTGCTAGAGCAACCAAAGGAACACAAGCTAATACGGCTAAAAGTAACTTTTTCATTATTTTGTGATCCTCTCTGGTACCGGCTTAGTGTCTTCATTCTTACTGTAGAACCATAGTGCAACGAAGAAACCAAAATAACCTAGTGTTGCAATCGTACCAATTAAGTTCGCTAGGTCTGTTGCTGGTAGCGTACCTAAAATACCTAGAATGATGAAACAAATAGCAAACTGAATTAAGTTAATTAGGTGCCACTTGCTACGATAGCGAATAGATTTAACCGTACCACGGTCAAACCAAGGTAGTGCGAACAACATACCTATCGCAGCGAACATCGCAATCATACCTAATAATTTATCAGGGATTACACGTAAGATGGTATAGAACGGACCAAAGTACCAAACCGGTGCAATATGCTCAGGCGTTTTAAGGCCGTTAGCTGGTGTAAAGTTTGGTTTTTCTAGGAAATAACCACCACCTTCTGGATAGAAGAACATGACCCAACAGAACAAGATTAAGAATCCGGCAACACCCATAATATCTTTAACCGTGTAGTAAGGGTGGAACGGGATTGCATCAACGATGTCATACTTATTCTTGTAATTCTCGTGGAATTCAAACTTGCTGTGCTCTTCTTCAGGCACCGAACCTTTCTTCTTCTTGATATCAATACCTTCTGGGTTGTTTGAACCAACTTCATGAAGTGCAAGAATATGAAGGAAAACAAGTACAACTAGTACTAACGGAAGTGCAATAACGTGAAGTGCAAAGAAACGGTTAAGCGTTGCACCTGAAATTACGTAGTCACCTTTGATCCAAGTAGCTAAGTCTTCACCAACAATTGGAATAGCACCAAAGAGGGAGATAATTACCTGAGCCCCCCAGTATGACATGTTACCCCATGGTAATAGATAACCCATGAACGCTTCTGCCATAAGCACTAAGAAGATCAACATACCGAAGATCCACAACAGCTCGCGTGGTTTCTGGTATGAACCGTACATTAGGCCACGGAACATGTGAAGGTATACAACAACGAAGAACGCAGACGCGCCTGTCGAGTGCATATAACGAAGTAACCAACCGTAGTCTACATCACGCATGATGTATTCAACCGATGCGAATGCACCGTCGCCCGATGGTTCATAATTCATTGTTAACCAAATACCCGTTACGATTTGGTTCACTAGTACTAACATGGCTAACGAGCCAAAGAAGTACCAAAAGTTAAAGTTTTTTGGCGCCGGATACTGAAGAACATGCTTGTTCATTGCATCCGTCACAGGTAAACGCTTGTCGATCCAAGCCATGAAACTTGCAAACATTACGCTTCTCCTGGTGCTACACCTACTAACAAGGTGTCGTCATTAGGGAAAGAATGTTCTGGAACCACTAAGTTAAGTGGCGCAGGAACACCTGAGAATACTCGACCTGCCATATCGAATTTTGAACCATGACAAGGACAGAAGAAACCGTCGGTAACACCTGTTACGTGCTGTTCAAAATCACCTTTATGGTAAGTTGGCGCACAACCTAAGTGAGTACATACACCTAGTGCCACCATAAATTCAGGCTTGATGGAGCGGTATTCATTTGCCGCATATTCTGGCTGCTGTGCTTCTTCAGAATTTGGATCACGTAATTGATCATTGTGATTTCCAAGATCTGCAATCGTTTTTTCAGTACGACGTACTACATACACAGGCTTACCACGCCATTCGGCGCGAACTAATTGACCAGGTTCGATCTTGCCAACGGCTACTTCTGCTGGAGCACCAGCAGCTTTAGCACGAGCAGATGGATTCCACGAACCGATGAAAGGTACAGCAACACCGGCAACACCTACACCGCCTACTACAGAAGTAGCAACAGTAAGGAAGCGTCGACGGCCGTTATCAACGGGCGCATTGCTCATTCAGACTCTCCAAAAAATTAGCCTCTTGATTAGGTTTTGATGAAATTCCAACCAATTCCAACAAATTTTTTACCTAAAACGGGCGACTATAAAAAATTGTTACGATCATAAAGAAATACCCCATTTTTTACAAGGATTAACACAAATTTGTAAGGCTTTATGACGAAAAAAAAGGCAAGAATGGCAAATGTTTTAACAACGAAGCTTTAGGGCAAAAAAAAACCGGCAATAAATGCCGGTTTTTCTGTAATCGCTGCAGTGCAATGATTAACGTTTCGAGAATTGTGGACGTTTACGCGCTTTGTGTAAACCAACTTTCTTACGTTCAACACGACGAGCGTCACGAGTAACGTAACCAGCTTTACGTAGGTCACCACGTAATGCTTCGTCATATTGCATTAATGCACGAGTGATACCGTGACGGATAGCACCAGCTTGACCTGACATACCACCACCAACTACAGTGATGTTGAAGTCAAACTTTTCTAATAGCTCAACTAACTCAAGTGGTTGACGAACAACCATACGAGCCGTTTCACGTGAGAAGTACTCAGAAATGTCACGTTTGTTGATAGTGATGGTACCTTTACCTGCCTTCATGAACACACGAGCCACAGAGCTCTTGCGACGACCAGTACCGTAATATTGATTATCAGCCATTGGTTAAAGCTCCAAAAGTTGTGGTTGTTGTGCTGCATGCTTGTGCTCAGGGCCAGCATACACTTTAAGTTTACGGTACATTGCACGGCCTAGAGGACCTTTTGGTAACATACCTTTAACTGCGAATTCAATTGCACGTTCTGGCGCTTTTTCAATTAGCTTTTCAAAGCTAATTTGCTTCAAACCACCTGGGAACTCAGTATGCGAGTAATAGATTTTACCCTTCGCTTTGTTACCAGTAACACGTACTTTCTCTGCATTGATAACAACGATGTAATCGCCTGTGTCAACGTGAGGTGTGTATTCTGGCTTGTGCTTACCGCGTAAACGGCGTGCAATTTCTGTCGCAATACGACCTAATGTTTTACCATCAGCATCAACGACAAACCAATCGCGTTCTACGCTTTCTGGTTTTGCTGTAAAAGTTTTCATTAATAAAAACCCGATATTTAAAAGTTACAAAACATAGTAGCCAAGGCTACCGGTTTAATAGACTACGCTGTTACCCCTTCGAGTATCGAGTCTAGCGCCTAAAAATAGGCATGTGTAACGTTGGGAGCGCAGGATTATAAAGGAAGTTAAGCAAAAGATCACGTAGAAATTTTAATCAAATTAAAAAATATGCAAAAAACGACAACTTCTCATCAATTAATTACATCTAAAAACTGTATAAAGCGGCGAAAACGCGAATAAACAACGCAAACTAAAAATCATAACCTATTGAAATTATTATTTATTATATTTGGGGTCAGAACATGTTCTGACCCCAAATATTAAAAAATGATTAGAAGCCTTCTAATACAATTTTTCCTATTGCTTTGCCTGCTTCAAGTTCAGCGTGAGCCGCTTTTAAATTTTCCGCATTAATGCGTCCCAAGTTTTTACTTAATGTCGTTTTAATTTTTCCTTCGTCAATAAGGTCAGATAATGCATTTAGTAAATCACCCTGCGCTTGCATGTCGCTGCTGAACATAGAACGAGCAAACATGAACTCCCAATGAAAAGACAATGCTTTCATCTTTATCTTCGAAATATCGATAACTTTCGGATCATCTATCAACGCTATTTTTCCAAAAGGTTTCAGTAAGTCTATATAAGCATCAAAGTAAGCATCTGTCGCATTCAAGCTTGCTACATGAGTTACCTGACCAATATTCAGCGCCTCTATTTGAGGAGACAAGGGTTTACTATGGTCTACGACATAGTCAGCACCTAATGCTGTCACCCAATCACTAGAGCTTTGTCTACTTGCCGTACCAATAATAGTGGCGTTTGTTAGCTGACTAGCAAGTTGAACTAGGATTGAACCTACGCCCCCAGCAGCACCAACAACAAGTAAAACTTCGTCACTAGATTTATCTTCCGAACTTTGCTGCTTTATCTGTAAATGCTCGAACAATAATTCCCATGCAGTGATTGCCGTTAACGGTAAGGCAGCGGCCTCTGCTGAAGACAAGCTACTTGGTTTTTTACCCACAATACGTTCATCCACAAGCTGAAACTCAGCATTTGCTCCTTGCCGAGTTAGGTCGCCGGCATAATACACTTCGTCGCCAATGTTGAAGTGACTTACCTTGTCGCCAACCGCAACCACCTCTCCTACCGCATCCCAGCCAAGCACTTTATATTCGTCATTCTCTGGAGCCATCCATTGTCGAACTTTCCAATCAACTGGATTTACGGCAATGGCATTAATCTTAACCAGCAGGTCATGCCCTTCGGCCGTTGGCTTCGCTAATTCAATATCAACTAAAGATTGATCGTCTGTGATGGGTAATGACTTTTTGTATCCGATTGCTTTCATTTGTTTAATTCCTATATCGAGAGACAGCAAGAGTGTAAAACTTGATTACCAAGCATTAAACAGCATAATAATTGAATGATTATCAAATAATTTTTGAATATATGAATACTGAAGATCTAAAGATAGTGTTAAAAGTAGCTGAATTTAAGAGCATTACCAAAGCCGCTACTGCATTAGATTTACGCACAGCCACGGCAAGTGCGGCAGTTAAGCGAGTGGAACAAAGCTTAGGCGCAGAATTGTTCATACGTACCACACGACAGCTAAAAATATCTGTTGAAGGAGAGCATTATTTACCTGAATGTGAGCGCGCTCTTGCAACACTAGCGCAAGCGGCACAAAACCTTAAAAATGAACAAGGTATTGTCGAAGGTGAAATAAGACTAGGAATTTCTTCCGACTTAGGACGGAACATTGTCTTACCTTGGTTAGACGAATTTATAGACCAACACAACAATGTTGCAATGAAAGTGCATTTAAGTGACAGCAATATCGACTTTTATAGAGATCCTGTTGATATTGCACTGCGCTATGGCTCGCCCTCCGACGCGTCAATGTATGGATTCAAAATATGTGATGTACCTAGAATTTTATGCGCATCACCAGAGTATTTGCAGCACCACGAAGCCCCCAAGCATCCCGATGATTTGGCGCATCACAATGGGTTGTTTTATCAACTGCGGGATAAAATCTACAACGCCTGGGAGTTTATAGTTGATGGTGACAAATACATTGTGAAAATGCAGGGCAATCGAGCCGGTAATGATGGCGACTTAGTTCGTAAATGGTGTGTCTCTGGCAAAGGCGTCGCAACAAAATCTGCATTAGATATGTATCCTGATTTGATCGCGAATCGTGTAATTAACATCATGCCAGCATATTCTCCGCCAAGCACCGAGCTCTGGCTTATCTGCCCTTCTAAACAGTTAATCACACCAGCAGTGCGTCTACTGAGAGATACTTTACGAGAAAAATGCACGCAAATGTTACAAGAACTATATACAAACGGGCATATTCATAGACCAACGTAAAACGCTGAAATCATGAAAATTGGTTAAAACTGGAAATGGTAACTAGCTAATAAATATGACTTTTCACTTTGGGGTCAGAACATGTTCTGACCCCAAATGTTATAAAAAAATTACCATTTCATCATAGGAGCAGGATTTAATGGATGTTTTAAGAACCAGCGGCCGGCGCGTTTCATTAAATTTTTATGGAAGTCTTCATTGTCGAAAACGGTTTTTACTTCTTGAATGTAGGTTTTAGGAATGCCAAATTTGACCGCACCTAAAGAAAAATCGACGAGGTCGCCTTTTCGAAATACTTCAACCAACGGGAATTCACCTTTGTACTGACGAATTTTATGGTGCTCTGTAATCATCAACTCTATTTCTGGCCACCAATCCATAAGTCCGCGCTCTTCAAGATAGGCCTTAGCCGGCGGCAATGATGGCGGAATATAGTCGACGGTGTCTTCAATCCAAATACCTATGTCGTGAAAAGCAGCTGCAATGATTATTTTTTCGTGCGTTTCTGCATCGCATTCATGTAAAGCGAAACAAAAATGAATCATACGATATACGTGATTTCTGTACCCCATATATTCGTCACCAATGACAGATTGCCAAGAAGCAAAAATCTCTTCTAATAACGGTATTTCTTTTTCTATGTTCATTTTTAGCATTCACTCGCTAACACGTTTAGTTAAAAATAAGCACTTAACGCCCTTTTTGCAAAATTTAACTAGCAAAGTGTTGGTTAAGCTTTTCAACAATAGCTGTGTTCGCTGCAGGCAAGTCTATTTCGCTCAATTCTTCTAAACTAAACCATTGTTCTTGTTGTCCTTCTTGAGCGGTTGGTTCACCTTGGAACTGATCAACGATAAAGACTTCTAATTTAACCTGTTTATCACCGTAATCATGTTCAATGATAAGCAGTGGCTGACAGGCAAGGACATCAATGGCAACTTCTTCTTGTAATTCTCTTTGCAGTGCCTGCGCAACCGTTTCTCCAGTTTCAACTTTGCCGCCTGGAAACTCCCATTTACCGCCCTGGTGAACATTGTCAGCTCGCTTAGTTAGGTAAAACGCATCATTTTGAAAAATTACGCCTACTGCAACATGTACTTGTTTCATTGTGTTCCTCATAAAAAAATACCAGTCATAGACTGGTATTTAATGTTAGTTTGAAAAATCAGACTAGCTTAGCTTGCCATGGCACTGCTTGTATTTCTTACCACTACCACATGGGCAAGGTTCATTGCGTCCTACACGTGGAACAGTTTGCTCCGGCTGTGTTGGGTTACTTGCACTTTCATGAGTAAATGATTTTGGCGCTTCATCTGCTTTTTTGTGCTGTTCTTCAACGGCTTCAACATCTGATTCAGCTTGAATACGTACTTTGCTTAAAATGCCAACCACGTCAAACTTCATGTTCTCAAGCATTTCTTCAAACAATGCAAAAGATTCACGCTTGTATTCTTGCTTAGGGTTTTTCTGAGCGTAGCCACGTAAGTGAATACCTTGACGAAGATGATCCATTGCCGCTAAGTGCTCTTTCCAATGCGAATCTAAGCTTTGCAGCATAACGGCTTTTTCGAAATGACGTAACACTTCTTCACCAACCGCATTTTCTTTTTCTTTGTATTCTTGCTCAGCCGTTTCAAGGATTTTGTCGTGCAATGTTTCTTCGTGAAGTTTGCTGTCTTCTTTAAGCCACTGCTGTAACGGTAGGTCTAATGTGAAATCACCTTTTAAACGCTCTTCTAGCCCTGGTACATCCCACATTTCTTCTAATGATTGCGGCGGAATATACTGCGCGAACACTTGCGACAACACATCTGTACGGATGTTTTCTACTACATCTTTAATGTCAGACTCGTCCATCAATTCATTACGTTGCTCATAAATAACTTTACGTTGATCATTAGCAACATCATCGAATTCTAGTAACTGTTTACGAATATCAAAGTTACGTCCCTCAACTTTACGTTGAGCGTTTTCAATTGAACGCGTAACCCATGGATGCTCTATAGCTTCGCCGCGCTCCATACCTAATTTACGCATCATATTGGCAATACGCTCTGACGCGAAAATACGCATTAAGCCATCTTCCATCGAAAGATAGAAACGGCTCGAACCTGGGTCACCTTGACGGCCTGCACGACCACGTAACTGGTTATCGATACGACGAGATTCATGACGCTCGGTAGAGATAATGCGAAGACCGCCTAACTCAAGCACTTTATCGTGCTCGGCTTGCCAGTCAGCTTTTACTTTTTCTATTTGTGTATCTGATGGGTTTTTAAGGTTCGCTATCGCTGAATCTAAATTACCACCCAATACAATATCAGTACCACGACCGGCCATATTGGTCGCAATCGTTACCGCGCCAATCTTACCTGCGTCAGCAACAATTTCTGCTTCCTGTTCATGGAATTTTGCGTTAAGTACTTTATGTTTGATTTTGGCTTTCTTTAAAAATGAAGAAAGAAACTCAGACGTTTCGATGCTAATAGTACCCACTAGCACCGGCTGACCGCGTTCTACACAATCTTTAATGTCTTCTAGAATCGCTTCGAACTTTTCTTCGGCAGACAAATAAATTAAATCCGCTTGGTCATCACGTACCATTGGTTGGTTCGTTGGGATAACCACTGTTTCTAAACCATAGATATGGTTAAATTCGAATGCTTCGGTATCTGCAGTACCAGTCATCCCAGCAAGCTTTTCGTAAATACGGAAAAAGTTCTGGAAAGTGATAGACGCTAACGTTTGGTTTTCATTTTGAATGTTTACGCCTTCCTTCGCTTCAACAGCTTGGTGTAAACCTTCAGACCAACGACGGCCTTCCATTGTACGGCCAGTGTGTTCGTCAACAATAACGATCTCACCGTCTTTAACAATGTAGTCGACGTCTTTCTGGAATAATTTGTGTGCACGAAGTGCAGCCATGACATGATGCAATAAGCTAATTGCACCTGCAGCAAAAAGCGAATCGCCATCTTGCAATAAGCCTTTTTCTGTTAGAATTTCTTCAACACGAACTTGACCACGCTCAGTTAAGTAAACTTGCTTTGCTTTCTCGTCGATGGTGTAGTCACCCGTACTTTCAACACCTTCTTCATCTTCTTTCTCTTGTTGCTCAAGTGAAGGAACAATGGTGTTAATCGCGCGGTAAAGCTCCGAACTATCTTCTGCAGCACCAGAAATGATTAATGGTGTACGTGCTTCGTCAATTAAAATTGAGTCAACCTCATCCACAACAGCGAAATGCAATGGCTTTTGCACTCGTTCTTGCGGCGAAAAGCACATGTTGTCTCTTAAGTAGTCGAAACCAAACTCGTTATTTGTACCGTACGTGATATCTGCCTCATAAGCAGCTTTCTTGTCAGCTGGCGCTAAACCTGGAATGTTACAACCAACGCTTAAGCCTAAGAATTCAAACAATGGACGTGACCAGTCAGCATCACGTTTCGCTAGGTAGTCATTCACGGTAACAATGTGAACACCTTTGCCAGTAAGCGCGTTTAAGTAAGCTGGTAATGTTGCCGTAAGGGTTTTACCTTCACCTGTACGCATCTCTGCAATTTTGCCTTGGTTTAACACCATGCCGCCGATCATTTGCACGTCAAAGTGGCGCATACCAAATACGCGCTTACTTGCTTCGCGTACAACAGCAAATGCTTCAGGTAATATTTGCTCTAAGGTGTCACCAGCTTCGATACGCTCTCGAAACTCTTGTGTTTTGGCTTTAACTTCACTATCAGAAAGGGCTTCAATGACTGGCTCAAGCGCATTAATTTGATCGACTTCTTTGCGCATTTTTTTGAGTAGTCGGTCATTTCGACTACCAAACATTTTAGTTACTAACTTTACAAACATCTTGTTAAACCAATTTATCTAATTTGCCACAGGCAAAATAAAAGATCGGCGCCTGCCGATCATTCGAAAATTTAATTGCACGCTATCTTATGTTATTTAGCTTTACGATACACGTACTTTACGGGATTAATTTGTTTATTATTTCGTAAAATCTCGTAGTGTACATGTGGGCCGGTAGAACGACCTGTGCTGCCCATTAATGCAATGGTGTCTCCTTTGTTAACAACGTCTCCTACGTTAACAAGTAAAGACTTATTGTGACCATAGCGGGTTTTGTATCCTTTACCATGATCAATCTCGATTAACTGACCATAACCGTATCGCTCACCAGACCAAGTGACTACACCGGCACCTGTAGCGATAACATGCGTTCCTTCTTTACCCGCAAAATCAACACCTTTATGCATTGCTGGCCTGCCTGAGAAAGGGTCTTTGCGCATTCCAAAGTATGACGACAACCAACCTTTAGCAATCGGGCGACCAGATAAATAGCTGCTATTTTCTATATGGTGACCCAAGGTTAAAGATTCAAGTAGCTTCAACTGTTTTTCTTCATAACCTAACTCTCGTTGCAATGATGATATCTCATGCATCAGTTCGGTCAGGCTTTTTGTGGCAACGGTTTGCTGTGATAATGGACCACCCGCTGGCACTTGCTCTTCAAAGTTAAATTCTTTTTCTGGAATATTTGCTTCTTCGGCTAATCTGTCGCCCAAAGCGTTTAAACGCAGAACTTGGCTTTGCAAATCCGCAATTTTCATCGTTAATGCAACGATCTGCTGATTAGCGACTTCTAACTCTTCTATATTATTATTTGTTTCTACAAGCGCATATCCGTTTGGTTGCAACGGCACATCATTAGACGAAAAAAATAGATAAAATAAACCGCCACTGACCAATGCAAATGTCAGCAAAGCAGAAGCCCAATGAAACTTATTTAGCTTCATTAAGTATCTAACATTTTTTCCTCTGTATACTAGTGTTAAACTCATAAAATCGTATTCATTTAAATTGACTATATGGCTCCGAAACAAAAACAACCTGTCGATATGTCGAGCCTTTTATCTTCATCGCAGGGCACTTTGGCACAAATTGCAAAAAAAACCAACTATTTGAAGTCAGTTTCTTCTATTGTTGCCAGCCTTTGCCCTGACATTCCGTTAGACGCATGGCGTATTGGTAACTTTCATGACAAAACGCTAATAATTGAAGTAAAATCAGCAGTTTGGTCACAGCGGTTTCAATTTGAAAAAAACAACATCAAGCATGCGCTAACTGAAAAAACCGCAGGCACATTTACCAATATCGATATAAAAGTAGCGCCTAACTTTAATCATTCGCCTGCCTCTAGTGTAGCGCAAACGGCTGAAAAGACACAGTTTATCTCGAAGGAAGCGGGAGAGCAAATCCGTGAAGTGGCGAAATCTGCGCCGCCATCATTGCAACAAAAACTAGAAAAACTGGCAGCCCTTGCTAACAAAAAGCAAGGCAAATAAAAAAGCCGGCATAAGCCGGCTTTCTCTAAATTAGTTATCTTAAGCTGTCGCTGTCACGCCTACGTATCGAATCGGTGCTTGTTCAGCATCTTCATACGTCACCCATTCCCAAGCGTCAGTTTGTTTAAAGACTTCACGTAATAACACGTTATTTAAACCATGACCTGACTTGTACGCATTTAGTTGGCCAACAATGCTTGAGCCACACATGTACAAATCACCAATCGCATCAAGGATCTTATGCTTAACGAATTCGTCGTCGTAACGAAGTTCTTCAGAATTAAGCATCTTGAAGTCGTCCAACACGATAGCGTTTTCTAAACTGCCACCAAGTGCAAGGTTATGCGAGCGTAAGAATTCGATATCTTTCATAAAGCCAAACGTACGCGCACGGCTGATTTCTTTAATGAAAGACGAACTCGTTAGGTCCATAGACATGGTTTGCACCGTATTTGAAATCACAGGATGATTAAAGTCAATGGTGAAATTAACTTTAAATCCTTCATACGGCACCAATTCTGCCCACTTGTCATCTTCTTCAACACGAATAGGCTTTTTGATACGAATGAAGCGTTTCGCCACATTAGACGTCTCAATACCTACAGATTGAATAAGATAAACGAAAGGTAAAGCACTACCATCCATGATTGGAATTTCTGGTGCATCGACTTCTACAATAATATTGTCTATGCCCAGGCCGGCTAATGCTGATAGCAAGTGTTCGACGGTGGAAACTTGAACGCCTTGCTCGTTGATCAAATTCGTACATAACGTAGTTTCACCAACGATTTCTGGCATTGCAGGAATATCTACAGCCGGATCGAGGTCTACACGACGAAAGATAATACCAGTGTTTGCAGGCGCAGGAAGGAGAGTTAACTGCACCTTTTCACCTTTATGTAAGCCAACACCAATGGCCGATACTTTGTCTTTTATAGTACGTTGATACATCATAATAAGCCTTTTGTCTCAAGCATTTACGCTTCAATACTTGTCTGACCACTTCAAACAGCGGCGACGAATTATATCAGCAAATGCTAATTAAATCAAAAATACAGCTTTTACCTTTGTTTATTCGACCAATAATTAGTCAGCTTGCTTTCGTAAAAAAGCTGGAATATCCAAATAGTTATCTAGCGCTGGGTCCTGATTAACATTACTTTGCGCATTGGCATCTGCCATTGTCGCTGTATCAGGTTGACCGCCACCAGAAGTCGCTACAAAGTCACCACCAACGACTTGCTGAGGTGGCGTTACTGGCTCAACTTTAGGTGGTGCAACGATAGTGATATCTGGCTTACGCTCAGCACCAATACCTGTCGCAACAACTGTTACGCGTAGCTCTTCTGTCATTTCAGGGTCAATTACCGCACCAACAACTACAGTCGCATTATCTGAAGCGATAGCGCGCGCTGCGTTACCTACTGTTTCAAATTCATCGATACTTAAATCCATACCCGCTGTAATATTAACTAATATTCCACGTGCACCTGATAAATCTACGTCTTCTAACAGTGGGCTTGAAATCGCAGCATCTGCCGCTTCTTGCGCACGGTCTTCACCGCTTGCTACACCTGAGCCCATCATTGCTGTGCCCATTTCTGACATCACCGTTTTTACGTCGGCAAAGTCAACATTGATCAAACCAGGGCGCGTAATAAGTTCCGCAATACCTTGAACAGCACCAAGCAATACATTGTTTGCCGCCTTAAACGAATCAAGTAAGCTTGTACCTGAGCCTAGTACTTTTAATAATTTTTCGTTAGGAATGGTGATCAATGAGTCAACATTCTTCGCTAAAAATTCAATACCTTGCTCTGCGTAGCTCATACGCTTCTTACCTTCGAATGGGAATGGTTTAGTTACAACAGCAACTGTCAAAATACCCATTTCTTTGGCTACTTCTGCCACAACAGGAGCAGCACCAGTACCGGTACCACCACCCATACCAGCAGCGATAAACACCATGTCGGCACCCATCAAGGTTTGCTTGATCGTTTCACGATCTTCTTCCGCACTGCGACGGCCAATTTCTGGGTTAGCTCCTGCACCTAACCCTTTTGTAACTTCACCACCCATTTGCAAAGTAACATTTGCAGACGAGTTGCGTAGCGCCTGTGAATCAGTGTTAGCCGTGATAAACTCAACACCTTCGATTGTCTGACACACCATGTGCTCGACGGCGTTTCCGCCGCCACCACCGACCCCGATAACTTTTATTACCGCTTCTTCGTTATGATCTTCCATTAATTCAAACATAGTACTCTCCGATTTTTTGTTTCCACCAAAAAAATTTGTTATTAATTGTTAAAATTCACCTTTAAACCAAGCGCTGAGTTTGTCCCAAAGACCTTTTACACTCACTCCTTCGCCCAGTTTCTTATCATTTTCGTCAGCGTCTGTGGCTTGCATGCCGTAACGCAATAAGCCAACTACTGTCGCGTACGTTGGATCATTCACATATTCTTTTAAACCAACTAACCCTGTTGGGTTTGCCACGCGAACTGGCATTTGGAAGACTTCTTCTGCAAATTCAACGACACCTTCCATTTTCGCTGTACCACCGGTCAATACATAACCTGCAGCAATCTGTTCTTCTAAACCTGCTTCTCGCAACTCTTCTTGCACAAGCTCAAATAGCTCGTGATAGCGAGGCTCAACCACTTCAGCCAGTGTATGGCGAGACATTGAACGTGCTGGCCTACCGCCGACACTCGGTACTTCAATGTTTTCTTCCATGCTCACCATTTGGCGCAATGCACAGGCATACTTCACCTTGATATCTTCTGCATGGCTAAGAGGCGTGCGGAATATTTTGGCTATATCACTTGTCACTTGGTTTCCCGCCACAGGAATTACAGCAGTATGGCGCAGCGCACCGCCGGTAAATACTGAAATATCCATGGTGCCAGCACCAATATCTACCACGCAGATACCTAACTCTTTTTCGTCATCTGTCAGTACCGCATAGCTTGAAGCAAGTGCAGAGAAAATCAGTTGATCTGCTTTTACATCACAGCGCTCAACACACTTAACTAAGTTTTTCGCCATATCATTAGCACAGGTAACGATATGAACCTTCGCTTCCATTCGCACCCCAGACATGCCAATAGGACTTTTTATACCTTCTTGGCTGTCGATACTAAATTCTTGTGGCAACACATGTAGCATTCTTCGCTCAGCAGAGATAGGTACACTGCGCGCGGTGTGAATCACATTATCAACGTCTTCTTGAATAACTTCTTGATCGTTGATTGGTACCATGCCGTTTTCGTTCTGACAGCTAATATGCTTGCCTGAAATACCTAAATACACCGAGTCGATATGACAATCAGCCATTAGTTCAGCTTCGTTAATAGCGCGCTGAATAGATTGAATAACTAGGTTAAGGTCACTCACCCCACCCTTATCCATACCGCGTGAAGGTTGATTACCTACGCCAACAATACTTAACTGGTTGTCATGGGTTATTTCACCGACAGCAACAGATATTTTGGATGTACCGATATCCAATCCAACAACTAAATTTCTTTCGTTACCTTTTGCCATTAACGTTAAACTCTTTCTTGTTTTTCTTGTTCTTTCCAACCAACTGCTACACCGGTGTCGTAGCGCAAATCTACATAATCGATTTGCTTGCCTTCGGCCGCATTTACTTTTAATTGTTGGTATACATCCATAAAGCGCTGTATCCGCTCTATCCCTTCTTCTCGTCCTAAATTCAGCCTTACACCGTCATCCAATGTGATTTGCCATGAGTAACGCTCAGACAACACTAACTCTTCGATGGCGAGGTTTCTGTAATCAAGTAGTCGATTGAAATCTTGAAACCTAGCTAAACTATCTAATTCACTTCCCTCTGGCCCGTAAAATGAGGGCAAGAAGTGTGCGACTCTATCTGCACTTGCTTGGAACACATGACCTTTTGCATTAAGAAAAAAGTCTCCATTCCAACGGGCAACAGGTGTTTGATCTACCACGTAAATATTGACTTGGTTAGGCCATTGTTTACGTACTGATACTGAGTACACCCATGGTAAATTCATCACTTGTCGCTGAATCTCATCAACGTCAACTTGAAAAAAATTACCCAAGTTTACTTGCGCTATCGCCCCATCTATATCCGCTTTGATCGTATAGGGCATTTCGCCACTAACTTTTACGATACTGACCGGCATAGACTCTTCTTCAACCATCTTTTCGGTAATACTGTAACTTGCAAATAGCACACCGATGATAACCAAGACAAAAAAGCTGACACCTAGCCAAAAACTCCAATGCAATGGTGTTTTAGTTTTGGTACTTTTTCGTCTTGCTCGCGCCATGGTTTATTTCTCCATACTCAAACGAACAACTTCGGTAACAAGTTCTACAAACGATAAACCTTCAACGTTTGCAGCTTTTGGCACAAGCGACGTTTCCGTCATTCCTGGCACCGTATTAACCTCAAGTAATTGCCATTGACCATTAGCGTCACGCATAACATCTACACGACCCCAGACTTTAGCGCCTGTCGACTTAAACGCTTTAAGGGCAAGCTGCTTTAGCTCTTCTTCGTCTGCATCACTCAAACCACATGGGCAGTGATATTGTGTTGTTGTAGACTGGTACTTTGCCTGATAGTCATAAAACTCATTTGGCGTTTCCATTTTAATTGGCGGTAACGCCTTATCACCTAAGATTGCAACCGTATACTCTGGTCCATCAATCCATTGTTCTACTAAAACGCTGACGTCGTGTTTAAATGCTTCACTAAGCGCAGCATGCAATTCCACCGCACTTGACGCTTTAGCCATTCCAATGCTTGAACCTTCGTGAGCCGGCTTTACCATTACCTTGCCAAATGCGGTAATAATTTTTGCCGCATCTGCCGCGTTGTAACTCTGCTTTTCTACTACGCGAAAATCTGCTGTTGGCAAGCCAATGCCTTGCCATAATTGCTTGGTGCGGTTCTTATCCATAGACAATGCTGAACCAAGCACATCAGATCCCGTATACGGCAATCCAATATATTCAAGCGCACCTTGAACGCTGCCATCTTCACCGCCGCGACCGTGCAAGGCTATAAACACACAATCCAAAGCTAATGAAGACAGACTAAAGACATCTGCTTCTTTGGTATCAATCAAACGAACCTGAAAACCAGCTTGCTCTAAACCACGTGCAATGGCATCTCCTGAACGTAAAGACACCTCTCGCTCAGCTGAGTTTCCGCCATATAAAACAGCAACAGACGTTCCCTGAGGACTAAACATTAGCGCCCTCCTGCAATATATCTTGATTCACTAGGTCACGAGCAATTGCACCTATGTTGCCTGCGCCTTGGGTAATCACCATGTCACCATCTTGTAGTTGCGCTGCTAAAAGCTCTGCTAACTTAGTAATGTCGCCAACATAAATAGGGTCTATTTGTCCGCGTTGACGGATACTGCCAGCTAAGTTTTTACTTTCAGCGCCCGCTATTGGCGCTTCTCCCGCTGCATAAACATCAAGCAACAGAAGACAATCAACATCCGATAGCACATCAACAAAATCGTCATATAAATCGCGTGTGCGCGAATAACGATGCGGTTGAAAAACCATCACCAAACGTTTTTCTGGCCAACCATTGCGCATTGCTTTAATCGTCGCTTTCACTTCACTCGGATGGTGTCCATAGTCATCGACCAACACCATGTTGCCGTTTTTCGTCTTTAAGTCTGCCAGCTGTTCAAAACGGCGACCTATACCTGCAAATTTTTCCAATGCAGCAGCAATAGATTTATCTGCAATATGTTCATCTGTTGCTACTGCGATTGCAGCAAGTGCATTAAGTACGTTGTGCTGCCCTGGCAAATTAACACTAAGTTCTAGTGGCATCTCGCCTGCTCGCTCTACCGTGAAGTAACTAACACCACCTTGTTGCTGATAGTTCGTTGCTTGCACGTCAGCATCTTCAGAAAAACCATACGTCACTACTTGACGACTAATGCGAGGCAAAATTTCTCGTACCACGGGATTATCAATACAGACAACCGCTAAACCATAAAAAGGTAAGTTGTGTAAAAACTCGATATAAGTATCTTTAAGTTTTTCAAAATCGCCTTGATAGGTTTCCATATGGTCAGCGTCAATATTGGTTATAACCGCTACCATAGGTTGTAAGTGCAAGAATGACGCGTCACTTTCGTCGGCTTCTGCTATTAAATATCTGCTTGAACCCAGTCGAGCGTTTGTTCCAGCACTATTTAATAGGCCACCGATAACAAACGTCGGATCAAGCCCTGCTTCTGCAAATACACTTGAAATCAAACTTGTTGTGGTTGTTTTACCGTGTGTACCCGCAATAGCAATGCCATGTCTAAAACGCATTAATTCGGCTAGCATTTCGGCGCGACGAACAACCGGTATGCGTTGCTCTGATGCGGCATTGATTTCAGGGTTAGTGTTGTCGATCGCTGTAGACACCACAATAACGCTGGCGCCATCAATATTCTTTGCCTGGTGGCCTATAGCTATCTGTGCACCTAAATCTCGTAAGCGTCTTACTACCTGATTTTCGGCAATATCTGAACCACTGATTTGATAGCCTTCATTGAGCAATACCTCAGCAATACCACCCATGCCAGCACCACCGATACCAACAAAGTGAATGCGCTTTACTCGACGCATTTCTGGAATTTTCATTTGTCCAATTACTGTACTCATTTGCTACCTAACTCCATACAACGTTGAGCTACTTTTTTAGTTGCATCGGCATGCGCTGCATCATGCGCCGCTTTTGACATTTTTTGCACTACAGTGTCCGACACAAATAAGCTATTTAGCATTTGTGCAAGTGTCGTCCCGTTTAACTCTTTTTGCGGTAATAACTTTGCCGCACCGCGCTCGACTAAATACATGGCGTTCTTCGTTTGATGATCATCAACAGCGTGTGGCAAAGGAACAAAAATTGCCGGTTTTGCCGCCATGGCTAGTTCGGAAACCGTTAAAGCACCCGCTCGACAAATAACGACATCTGCCCACTGATATGCGTCAGCCATATCATCAATAAACTCACTCACTTTGACTTTGTCTTTATTAACACCGTATTGGTGATAACTGTTGTCCACTTCGTGGTGATTTCCTTTACCTGTTTGATGCCACACAGTAATGTTTTGTAATTTAATTTGAGCAATCGCTTGTGGCACAGTTTCGTTTAACACTTGCGCCCCCAAACTACCGCCGACCACTAACACTTTCTTCGTTGTCGCTGGTTGCTCAGGAATTACTTGTTCCAAAGATAAGATATCTTGGCGAAGTGGATTACCCACTACTTCAGCGCGCTTCGCTGCAAATGCACCTGGAAAGGCACTAAAAATATTTGTTGCCAGATAACTTAAAAAACGATTACTTAAACCTGCTACCGCATTTTGTTCATGCAATACCAGTGGCTTGCTCATTAGCCATGCTGCAAAACCACCAGGTGCGCTTGCATAGCCACCCATTCCCAACACTACGTCTGGATTCACTTTGCGAATAACGCGGATCGATTGCATCAGCGACTGCAATAACTTAAATGGTGTTTTTAACCACGTGCGCCAATTTTTATTGCGCAGACCCGCGATATTTATAAACGAAATATCATAACCATGAGCCGGCACAATATCGGCTTCCATACGCTTTGCCGTACCTAACCAATGAACATGCCATCCTTGTGCCTTCATATAATCTGCGACCGCGATCCCCGGGAAAATATGTCCTCCGGTACCGCCTGCCATTACCAATACAGTTGGGCGTTTCTGACTTTCACCTACAACTTGCGTCATGTTTGCCCCCCTTTCTTGGTTGCTTGAAGACTTTGCAACCTTAATTCGTGATCAATTCTAATTAAAACAACCACAGCAATAGTCATAATGATCATTGAACTACCGCCATAGCTAATTAGCGGCATAGTTAACCCTTTTGTTGGCACTATACCTGCGCTAGCACCGATATTAACCGCTGTTTGGAAACTCATCCAAATGCCAATACCGTATGCGAAAAACCCTTCAAAGTATTTTTCTCTGTTTAGCGCTTCGCGCCCTAACAGTAGTGCTTTTAGCACTAAAATCATGCTTAAAAACAGCACAATACTGATACCGATAAAACCAAATTCCTCTGCCAGTATTGCCATAACAAAATCAGTGTGAGCTTCGGGTAAATATTCTAGTTTTTGAATACTATTGCCTAGCCCCTGACCAAAGACTTCTCCACGACCATATGCCATCAGTGATTGGGTTAACTGATAGCCACTGCCAAAAGGATCTGCCCATGGATCCAAAAAGCTGGTAATACGACGCCAGCGATACGGTGTAAATACAGCAAGCGCGACAATAGCTGATATCCCTACAGCGGAGACTGCAAGAAATTGCCATAGTTTTGCCCCTGCAAGGAACAATAAACCAATGGTCGTAACAAACATGACGACAACAGTACCTAAATCTGGCTGATTCAATAATAAAAAGGCCAGTACACCAAACACGATTAGCGGTTTATAAAAGCCTTTAACATGCTCCATAACTTCCGTTCTTCTGCGCACCAAATATGACGCGAGATAACAGAAGAAAAACAGTTTTGCCGGCTCTGCCGCTTGCACAGTAATAGGACCTAACACCAACCAACGTGTAGAGCCATTAACGGTGCGTCCAACAAGCAACACCAGCACTAACAGCGCAATAGCGGCAAGTAAAAAGTTACCACTGTATTCTTTCCATTTATGCATCGGCATAGTTAAAAATACAGCCGCAATGATTACACTCAAACCAATATAAATGACATGCCTGATCACAAAGTGGAATGGGTTGTTAAACAACTTTTCCGCTACCGGCATAGACGAGCTAGCGACCATTACTAAGCCGATCATATACATCAACACTGCAATGACTATGTATGTGCGATCAAAGGTCACAGCATCTTGAGTCTTTGGCGCAATCCACATCGGCAGCTTAAGCTGCTTAAACACATTAAAAGAAGGCGTTAATGTCGTCATACGAGAGCCTCCTCCAACGTAAGTTCATCCACAGCTTGTTTAAATACTTCGCCACGTACCATGTAGTTTTTATACATGTCTAAACTGGCACATGCTGGAGACAAAATTACAATGTCGCCCGCCTTCGCGTGCTTGTACGCACATTCAACGGCTTGCTCCATGTCTTCTACTTCAATTGCCCCTTTCTTTAATTGCGCAAGCATCGGACCGTCTTTACCTAGAGTAATCAGCACAGACAATGCTTGCTCAAATAAGGGTGCCAGTGGCGAAAAGTTAGCCCCTTTACCTTCGCCACCAGCAATTAAAACGATGTTGCTTCCTGCCGGCTTTATTGCCGCCAAACCCTCGATCGCAGCCTCTGTTGCACCAACGTTGGTTGCCTTAGAGTCATTAATCCAAGTAATCCCTGCTTTATCGCTGACCTTTTGACAGCGATGTGCTAGACCTTCGAAACTGCTTAATGCTGCTGCCATATCTTCTAGTGGCCAGCCTAATTCATAACCCAAGGCTAATGCAGCTAGCGCATTTATCGCATTATGTTTACCTGCGATAGTTAGTGACGCTATATCCACTAACTTTTGCTCACCAAAATAGAGCGCACCTTGGTACAAACCAAATTGGTTATGTCCAGGTTTATCATCACCAAAACTAATTTGATGATTATGCGAGGTAAAGGTGCGATTATCCTGACGATTGACAATAGCGCAGGATGCTTGGCTGTATATGCGTTGTTTAATGGCCTGATAATTTTCAAGTGTTTTGTGTCGATCAAGGTGATCGTCGCTCACATTTAACACCGTTGCTGCAACAGCTTGCATCGAGTGCATAGATTCCAGCTGAAAACTAGAAAGCTCTAAAATCAAACAATCTAAGTCAAGCGCGATATTATCCAACACAGGCACACCAATGTTGCCACCTAAAGCAACCTGCTTGCCAAGCTGTTCGCCGATATGGGCAAGCAAACTTACAACCGTAGATTTACCATTTGATCCCGTAACTGCCAGTATTGGCGTGTCTTTCAATCGACAATAAATTTCTACATCGCCAATTACTTCGCAATCATCGCGTTTAGCGGCAAGTGCTGGCGTTGCTAAATCAATACCAGGGCTAATGATGATAATATCTGCTGCTGCAATTAATTTTGTATCCCACTTGCCTAAGCTCAGCGTTGCATGTGGAAATTCTTTGCTGAACATTGCAGCATCTAAAACAGCATCACGGCTGTCATTAAGTGAAAAAGCGATATCTTTTGACGCTAAAAAGCGCGCACACGACATCCCGGTGACACCTGCACCGAGTACGAGTACGTTGCTATTGTTAAGTTGCGTCAAAAAATCCATTAGTTACCTAAGTTTCAACGTTGCTAAACCGATTAGCACTAACATTAAAGAAATAATCCAAAAGCGCACGATGACGCGTGGCTCTGGCCAACCTTTTAATTCATAGTGGTGATGAATCGGTGCCATTCTGAATATGCGTTGGCCTCTTAGCTTGTAAGAGCCCACTTGCAAAATGACCGACAATGTTTCGATAACAAAGACACCACCCATAATAAACAGCACCAGTTCTTGGCGAACAAGCACGGCAATAACACCTAAAGCAGCACCAAGTGCTAATGAACCAACATCGCCCATAAATACTTGTGCTGGATACGTGTTAAACCATAAAAAACCTAGCCCTGCGCCAACAATTGCCGTACATACCACCACCAATTCACTTGTCAGCGGAATATAAGGAATATGTAAGTAAGCAGAGAAATTAATATTGCCTGTCATGTAAGCAAAAATGGCAAATGCACCGGCTACCATTACGGTAGGAACGATAGCTAAACCATCTAAACCATCAGTTAAATTGACGGCATTGCTGGTACCAACAATCACGAAATAGGTAAGCAAAATATAAAGCAAGCCAAGTTGCGGCATGACGTCTTTGATAAAAGGCAATAACAGGGCAGTTTCTTGCGGAGATTGTGAGAACCAATACAAGAAGAATGCAGTACCAAGGCCTAACACTGTTTGCCAAAAATATTTCCAACGTGCAATTAGCCCTTTAGGGTCCTTTCGCACAACTTTGCGATAGTCGTCTACAAATCCCAAGATGCCAAAAGAGGAGATAACAAATAGCACTACCCAAACATATACGTTGCTTAAGTCAGCCCAAAGCAAAACACTTGTAACAATAGCGCCAAGGATTAAGATGCCGCCCATAGTCGGCGTGCCTTGCTTAGACAAATGGCTTTGAGGGCCATCATCACGTACCGTTTGACCGAAACTCAGTAGTTGTAACTTACGAATTAGCTTAGGGCCAAAATAAATGGAAATGCCTAAAGCAGTTAACGTACTGACAATAGCTCTAAACGTTAAATATGAAAAAACGTTGAAGCCTGTATAAAACTGCGTTAGATAATCCGCTAGCCACAATAACATTAGACTTGCTCCTCAACGCTTGTGTTTTTATGCCAAGCCAAAATGTCCTTCACTACATTTTCCATATGCGAACTGCGTGACCCTTTAACAAGAATGGTTACAGGTTGTTTTTCATCAACCACAAGTTGTTTTAGTTGTTCGATTAACATTTCTCTTTCAGTAAAGTGGTAGCCATCGCCATTGAATGCCATCGATGTGTTTTGGCTAAGTACGCCAAGCGTTAGCAAATTATCAATACCAAGACCTTTTGCGTGAGCGCCAACCTCATGATGATAATTGCGAGCTTCACTGCCTAGTTCAGCCATATCACCTAAAATTAATACGCGTTTCCCGCTATAACTTGCGAGCAGTTCGGCTGCTGCTTTGTTCGATTCAACATTGGCATTGTAGGTATCATCTATCACGGTGAAATCATCTGATAACTTGTGTAGATTCAAGCGTCCTTTAACCGGCGCCATCTGCTCTAGTCCTTGTTGAATATCTTCAAGGGTTGCACCAAATTCCAAAGCTATAGTCGCCGCGGCTACCGCGTTACACACATTGTGTCGGCCAGGAATTGGCAACGTAATATCGATAGTCTCGCCATTTGCATTCAACGTAAACGCTGGGCAGCCAATGGCATTAAGCGACACATTTTCGCTGTAAACATCTGCCTTGTTTAGACATGAAAAAGTCTTCACGGTTTTATCTGTTAAACGCCACTGCCACTTATGTGCATACTTACAATCTTTGTTGTATAGTGCTATACCGCCTGGCTTTAGCCCTTCGTATATTTCGCCTTTTGCGCGCGCAACGCCGCATAAATCGCCGAAGCCTTCGAGATGAGCGGCGGCAATGTTGTTGATAACCGAAATATCTGGTTTTACTAATCCTGATGTATAGGAAATTTCACCGATATGATTTGCACCTAATTCCATCACAGCGAATTCATGTTGTTTTTCTAAACGCAGTAAGGTTAAAGGCACACCAATATCATTATTAAAGTTGCCTGCCGTTGCTAACACATTGCCAAGGCGCGACAAAATAGCGGCAACCATTTCTTTAACGGTTGTTTTTCCGCTACTGCCAGTAATTGCAACGGTTTTTGGCGCGACTTGCTGTTTTACATAAGCACCCAATAAACCCAATGCTTTG
This sequence comes from Thalassotalea agarivorans, assembly GCF_030295955.1. Classification (NCBI taxonomy): domain Bacteria; kingdom Pseudomonadati; phylum Pseudomonadota; class Gammaproteobacteria; order Alteromonadales; family Colwelliaceae; genus Thalassotalea; species Thalassotalea agarivorans. Next base: position 657,511 of record NZ_AP027363.1, on the reverse strand, counting down.
TGCGTATCATTGACGACAATTTGCGGAGTATCCGTCTTTTGTTTAGTACTAACAATCACCGCACTAGCACCTTGTGCCAATACTTGCTCTACAAAACGGTGACCATCAAAGTTCGCCCCCTTAAGGGCGAGGAAGACATCACCGTGTGTTAGCGCACGACTGTCGGTTGTTACCGATTCTATGGTGATGTCTTTCCCGATTAACTCTCCAGACACGGCAGTTGCAATTTCTGATAAAGATAATGAAATCATTGCATGCCCTCTTTTTTAGTTGAGAAGAAATTTGAAACAACTTCTCTTTCGTTATAATAAATAGTGTCTTCGCCAACGATGACATAATCTTCGTGGCCTTTACCTGCAAGCAAAACCATGTCGTCTGATTTAGCTTGTTGCAGCGTTGACAACACCGCACGCTGGCGATCCAGCAATACTTGAACTCTTTGCTTGTTTTCAATACCTGCCAAAATGTCGCTGGCAATATTTTCTGGTGTTTCGGTACGCGGATTATCATTGGTGACAACGATATTATCCGCCCCTTTTTCAGCAACCTGCCCCATAAGTGGGCGCTTACCTTTGTCTCGATCGCCGCCACAACCAAAGACAACCCACAAACTGCCTGCACAATGTTGACGACATGCAGACAATGCATTTTCTAGTGCATCTGGCGTGTGAGCGTAATCAACTACGGCCGTCGTCTCTCCCGGTGCAGAAAATGTTTCCATTCGACCGGTGATAGGGGTTATTGCAGCCACCGCTTGTTCTATATCCGTAAGCCTATATTCTTGCATCACTGCCACTGCAATGGCCGCCAATAGATTTTCCACATTAAATGCACCTATTAGCTGGGCACTTATTGTTAATGGACCTTTATGCGTAACAATCGATAAAGACATACCTTGACGAGTTAGTGACACTTCTTTGGCGTAAACAAAATAGCGATTGTCGCTAACATCTTGCTTGCAGCTAAACAGACACACGGGTTGTGTCATTACTGGTAACCATTGTTTTGCTTGAGCATCATCTGCGTTGAGTATTGCCACTTGTTTTTGTTGGCCTGAAAACACTTTAAATTTTTCAGCCGCATAGTTTTCCATTGTGCCATGATAATCAAGGTGATCTCGGCTTAAATTGGTAAACACAGCGATATCGAATAAGCTAGCGTCGACTCTTTTTTGCTCTAGGGCATGGGAAGATACTTCCATGGCAACATCAGTGATACCTTGTTCAACGAATTGAGCAAATAACTGAGCTAACTCAGTCGGACCTGGTGTGGTGTTGGCAATTGGTGTGAGCGCGTTCAAACGGCCAGCGCCTGTTGTACCGATAACAGCGGCTTTTTTTCCAAGTTGTTCTAATAGCTGAGCGATAAGCTGGCTAACACTTGTTTTACCATTAGTCCCAGTTACGCCAAAAATGTTCAATTTTTTCTGCGGATTATCGTAGTACCATAGCGCCAAATCGGCTAGGGATTGGTCGAGCTGATACATACTGATAACTGGCACGCCCTGCTCTTCGCGCACATTGCCATGTTGCTCTTGCTGCTGACATTGCGATAACACTACGCTACAGCCTTTTTCAATGGCTGCAGAGATAAACAAATTACCGTTGGACGCACTACCTATTACCGCACAAAATACGTCACCCGTTTTGATTTCGCGGCTGTCATTAACTAACTGTCTGCTTTCAATCTGTTTGTCGAAAGCAATGTTTGCGGCGCTAAGAAGTCGAGATAAGGCGTTAGGCATTGTCATCCTCCTTATCTACTGACTTAGCAAGTTGTTTTGGTGATACTTGATCAGGTGCAATATTTAGTAAACGCAGCGAGCCTTTCATCACGCGCGAGAAAACGGGCGCTGATACATCACTACCGTGATATAGGTCACCACCTGGTTCGTTAATTACAACAACGACCACCAAGCGAGGGTTACTTATTGGTGCTACCCCTGCAAATAAACCGACATAGTCATTACCATAGCCACCAGCAACTGCTTTTTTGATGGTACCGGTTTTACCACCGACTCTGTAACCATCAACTTTAGCTTTAGGTGCACCGCCATTAGTTACAACGCCTTCAAGCATGGTAACTAACTCAGAAGTTAGCTCTGGCGTAAAAATTTGTTCGCCCTCTGGCACATGCTCTTGTTTTACGATAGAAAATGGACGTTTAATACCGCCATTTGCTAGGGTTGCGTAAAATCTTGCTAATTGCATTGGCGTAATCGCTAAGCCGTAACCGAAGGATAATGTCGCTAATTCAAATTTTGACCAACGCGGGCGATCATGCATAACGCCGGTATGTTCACCTGCTAAGCCAGTACCTGTATCTTCTGCAAAGCCAGCATCGAAGAATCGGTCTAGTAAAAATTCTTTAGGCATCGATAACGCAAGTTTTGTCGTGCCCATATTTGATGACGTGGCTAAGATTTCAGGTAAAGTAAGCTTTCCGCGATTAATAGGATCGCTAACACGGCGTCCACCTAGTCTCATCCAACCCGGGCTAGTGTTTACCACGGTGTCTAGTTCTGCGCTACCAAACTCTAAAGCGCTCAATACAGACAAAGGCTTCATTGTTGAGCCCGGTTCAAAGGTATCTGTAATCGCGCGGTTTCTAAAACGATGCGTTGCAGTATTCGCTCTATTATTCGGGTTAAATGATGGCGCATTGGCCAACGCCAGAATCTCACCTGTATGTACATCAGCTACAATCACCGAGCCTGAGCTTGCTTTAAATGCTTTAACCGCTCCTTTCAGTTCCTTATATGCCAATGCTTGAATGCGCTGGTCGATAGTCAAAGCAACATCTTGTGGTGGCGTTGACTCTTCCACGGAAATAATTTCTATTTTGCGGCCTTTCGCATCTTTTCTAAAACGCTTGCGTCCATCTGTACCGGTAAGTGTTTCATCAAACACTTTTTCGACGCCTTCAATACCTTTGTCATCGACATTGGTAAAGCCAACAACGTGGGCACTAATTTCGCCAGCAGGATAAAAACGTTTAGATTCCTTACGCAGATAAATACCTGGAATCTTAAGGGCTTGAATGTAATCAGCCATGGCAGGGGAAACTTGGCGTTCAATATATACAAATCGTTTTGCCGGATTGCGAACAATGCGTTGCGTTAATTTATTCACATCTTGATGCAATACATCAGCTAGAGCTTGCCAATGCTCAACCATTGCCAAGGCATTTTTATCCATGACAACTTTAGGATCTGCCCATACCGTTTCAACAGGCACGCTTACGGCAAGTTCGTCGCCATGACGGTCAACAATTGAACCACGTTGTACTTTGGAACTAGCAACCCGCATTGAACGACGATCACCTTGCTTTTTCAGCATGTCAGGTTCAATAATCTGAATGTAAGCAGCACGTGCAGTAAGCGCAAAATAAACAAGCACAATAGCACCAATCACGACGTAAAAACGCCATGCTACGGTGTTTGGTTTTTGTGTTGTTTTCTTACTATTCACTGCCTTGCTCATTTAATTTTTAATATTATTTCAGAACCCGATTCTGGGCGCTGCATCCTCAATTCACGTTGTGCTTTTTTTTCTATTTCGCTATGTTCCGCTAAACTATTTTGCTCCAGTAGCAAATTACGCCACTCGATATCTAATTCATCTCGCTCGGTTAACAAATTTTCTAAGTCACTCGTTGTTTGGCGATTCATGTGCGTGAAATAAATCACCGCAAACGCTGAAATCACAACAAGTAGCATTAACAAGTAGCTAAACATATGACGCTTAATATCTTGCCAAATGTCTAAAACCAGAACGCTCTTGTTATCAGCCATATTAATCAGCTAGTCGCTCTGCGACCCTCAATACCGAACTACGCGATCTTATATTTTCATCTACTTCTTGCTTGCTAGGCTTTTGTTTTTTACCTACCAATGCCAATTTTTTTCCTTTCTGTAATTCCTCTTCACTTATTGGCAATCCTCTTGGCACTTGTTTACCTTGAGAATGTTTCTTCATAAACTGTTTAACTAGCCTGTCTTCCAATGAATGAAAGCTAATAACAACAAGTCGGCCACCGGGCTTAAGCACCGACAAACTGGCATCAAGCGCTTTCTCAATCTGCTCTAACTCGCTATTTACATACATACGAATCGCTTGGAATGTGCGTGTCGCAGGATGCTTTTTGAGTTTTGGCTGAGGCGCGGCCGTTTTTACGATTGCTGCCAATTGGCCCGTTCTTTCAATGGGTGTTTCTTCTCTAGCGTCAACAATTGCATTGGCGATTCGCCATGCAAGTTTTTCCTCGCCAAAGGTTTTTAGTACCCAACTAATGTCTTCAACATCAGCATGAGCAAGCCACTGCGCTGCGGTTTGCCCTTTAGAGGTATCCATTCTCATATCAAGCGGACCATCGTTCATGAAACTAAAGCCACGCTCTGCGACGTCAAGTTGTGGGGACGAGACGCCTAAGTCAAATAAAATACCGTCTACCTTGCCTGTAATCTCGTGCTTCACAGCAATATTGGCAAGCTCTGAAAAACCGTGGTGTTCAATTAAAAAGCGGCTATCGTCAGCATATTTTTTAGCGGCTTCAATTGCTGTGGGATCACGGTCGATGGCGATTAAACGCCCGTTTTCAGATAAGTGGTTTAAAATTAGGCCGGAGTGGCCTCCTCGACCGAAAGTACAGTCGATGTAGGTGCCATCTGGATCAATGGCTAGGTTGTCGATTGCTGGTTGCAGCAATACTGAAATATGTAAATTTTCCGCTGACATTTTTTATCGTTACAGTGACAAGTCAAGTAAACGCTCTGTTAATTCAATCTCGCCTGACTGGATCTTATTGATGCCACTTTGCATCTGCTCCTGCCAAGCCGACTCACTCCAAATTTCGAATTTTTTTAATTGACCAACTAGCATGATGTTTTTTTCTAAACTGGCGTGATTTCTAAGCGGACCATTAATTAAAAGACGGCCGCTTTTATCCATTTCAACGTCAGATGCGTTGCCAAGTAACACTTGTTGTAACAAACGTTCTTGCGGATTCATGCTAGACAACTTGGTGAGTTTTAATTCTATTTCTTCCCATTCTGGGAGCGGATAAAGTAGAAGACAGGGATGTTGAATATCAACAGTACACACCATTTTGCCTTGGCAATCGGCAACAAGCTCTTCACGATACTTGGTTGGTATCGTGATACGGTTCTTGCTGTCGAGCGTGATCGCACTGGTGCCTCTAAACATAATCCTACTTATCTTTGTCGGGATCAGTCTCTTGATCCACTATTTCCCACTTTTTCCCACATTTATGTAGTTTAGTGACCAAAACCAAGTGATGTCAAGCAAAGAATGTAAAATTTGATCATGCGCTAGCGCAGAATTTTCAAGGCTTAGCAAGAAAAGAGCTAAACCGTGGGGCAAAGTGGATCACTTTCCCCAAAATGACGATATTTTTTAGTAGTTTAGCAACTAGAGGTGTATATTCGGTGAACTTTTGAGCAGTTTTAACCCAACTCAAACAACTTTTAAGATGAAGCAAAGACGACAAACTTATGAAGTGCTACCTGCGCGGTTAATTGTTGATGCAATTGATACTGCGTTTCACTGTAAAAACTTAATTGCTTGAAAGCGAGCGAGTTGTTTTGGTCTAAACTGTCGGCAATATAGTGGAAACCATATTCTGTTACGCCAATATGTTTGATCACAATATTCGCTTGCGAATCGGCGCTGATCATAACATCTTGAGGCTTTAATAATAAGGAATATTTGCCGTTTAATTGGTCTTTTTCGTCAATAGGTAATTGGCCTAACACTGAATCAGCAACATTGCCTTTTACATCAATAGGTAACCAACTGCCCAATTGCAAAAAGTCTGCCACAAGCCAAGAGTTTGGATGTTTGCTTAACTGTGCTGGCGGACCCATTTGTAATATTTGACCATTGTCCATAACTGCCATTTGGTCTGCAAAGGTGAACACTTCATCTTTGTTGTGGGTGACAAATATTGCGCTAATATTTAATTTTTTCAGCAACGCCCTCATCTCAACCATCAGTTCACTGCGCAATCTTGCATCGATGTTCGAAAACGGTTCATCTAACAGCAATAATTTAGGTTGCGTCGCCAACGCACGAGCTATAGCTACTCTCTGTTGTTGTCCACCCGATAATTGGTGAGGATATTTTTTCTCCTGGCCAACAAGTGAAAGCAATTCGACCAAACGGGCGATACGATCAGCTTGTTGTTGTGCCGGCAAGGTTTGAATACCAAAGGCGATGTTCTTTTCCACCGTTAAGTGAGGAAACAGCGCATAGTCCTGAAATATCATACCAACATGACGTTTTTCTGCCGGCACAGGTGTTTTTTGGCTAATACGAATATGGGTATCAAGCACAATCTCGCCCTTTTGCTGGTCAACAAACCCTGCAATGGCATTAAGTAGTGTTGTTTTGCCGCATCCACTTGGACCGACAAGGCCTAGTATCTGCCCTTGCTGCAATGACATAGACAAGTCAGCAATGATCGTTTGTTGCTGTAACTCAACTGTTAATTCATTAATTACAAGAATATCACTCATCACTGCTTTTCTTTATTTAACCAAATGACCGGGATTAACCCAACGACAACAATAAATACTGCACCTATAGCACCTTGCTCCAATTGCTCATCACTGATCAATTGATATATGTAGGTGCTTAACGTATCAAAATTAAAAGGCCTCAATACAAGTACTGCGGGTAACTCTTTCATAGCTTCTACAAATACCATAAGCCATGCAACTAATATAGACGGCTTTAACAAGGGTAAATGTATTTGTGTAACCGCGCATTTAAACGATACGCCTAAACTCGACGGCGCTAAATCTAATGTTTGTGGAATTTTAGCCATGCCACTTTCTAGAGCGCCGTTTGCTATTGCAGCAAACCTAACCACAAGCGCAAAAACTAATGCAAACATAGTACCTGATAGTAACAGCCCTGGCTCCTCAAAACCTAGCGCGGCGATGGCGTAATTAAGATAATTATCGGCTGGACCAAGCGTCGATAATAGCGCCATAGCTAACACTGTACCCGGTATTGCGTAGCCAAAGCTTGAAATCTGAAGCGGAAACCTTGCGCCATTGCTGGTGCTAAAACGCTTGTAGATGGCAAATAAGATCGCTAGTAAAACGGCAACGGTTGCTGTGTAGACTGCCAATTGGAAGCTATTGATTGCCGCCTGCTTAATGGTTTCAAATCGCGCATATTCAATGTATGAAATACTCATATCAATTAGCATGACAAAAGGTAAAAGAAACCCTGCGCCAACAAGTAACCAGCAAAATAGATTAGCAAAGATTTGGCCTTTTAAACTGAGCTGAATTGGCGCCGACTGCTTTGCCACCCGATTGGATTGATGACGTTGCTGCGCTCGCGCTCTATGCTCCAATACCACCACAGTCAAAATTAACATCATTAAAACACTAGCCATGAGATTTGCTGAAGCAAGGTCGCCATAGCCAAGCCAAGTATCATAAATTGCCGTAGTCAGTGTATTAACTGCAAAATATTGCACGGTTGCAAAATCGGCAAGTGTTTCCATTGCAACAAGTGTTACCCCTACAGCTATTGCAGGCCTAGCTAAAGGTACAGCAACTTTTAACAAGGCTTGTTTTGCATTAAGCCCTAAGTTTCTGGCCGCGTTGAGCTGGTTTTGATCTTGGTTATCAAAGGCTGTGCGAGCCAAAAGATAAATATAGGGGTACAACACGAGTGCCAACATTATACTTGCACCAGTGATGGTTCTAATATCGAAAAAGTAATAATCAGCAGGAGACTGCCAATCGAAAAAGGCGCGAAGATAGCGCTGAACAGGGCCGGCGTAATCGAATAAATCGGTATACAAATAGGCAATTAAATAAGCGGGCATTGCTAGCGGCAACATCAGCAACCAGCGCAGAATGCCTTTACCTTTGATATTGGTAAAACTTATAAGCAATGCTGATGGAATGCCAAAGAGCAATGCGAAAAACACCACCAAGACAGCAAGTAACAGGGTATTTTTTATGTAGGTTGGTAGCACTGTATCCCACAAATGTGGCAATAGTGCGGACGAAGAAAAGAGACCTTCAACCACCATAACTAACACTGGCGCAAAAAGCGCCAGTGCAATTAACCAAACGGCTATGTTATAGCGAGTTGAATCTAATTTCACAGATCGAATTTAGCCTGGTCTAATAGTTTAAGTGCTGTTTTACGATGTTTAGCGATGGTTTCAAGCGGTAATGTATCCGCTTTAAAATCACCCCAAGAAGCAACTAGATCAGAGACTTTCACGCCCATACGCACTGGGTATTCCATATTTGTTTCTGCATACATTTGCTGTGCTTGCTCTGATACTAAGAAAGTCATTAGCGCTTTTGCATTGTCTGCGTTAGGCGAGAACTTAGCCATACCCATACCTGAAATATTCACGTGGGTGCCACGATTTTCTTGGTTAGGGAAGTTAATGTTAACGGCATCAGCCCATACTTTTTGTTTGTCATCATTAAGCATTTTGCCAAAGTAGTAGCTATTGCCCAACGATAAATCACATAAGTTTTGTGAAATAGCCTGAACCTGACCACGATCGTTGCCTTGAGGCTTACGCGCTAAATTTGCTTTAACTTTTTTCAACCAGGTTAACGTGTCTGCTTCGCCATGAGCCGCAATCATAGAAGATACTAGCGCAACATTATAAGGGTGCTTACCACTGCGAGTACAAATACGACCTGCCCATTTAGGATCGGCTAGATCTTCATAATTAAGCGTTAAGTCGCCTAATTTTTTAGCAGAGTAAATATTACGAGCACGTGTTGTTAACGCGAACCATGTGTTGTCATTTGAACGGTATTGCGCAGGAATAGCTGCCGTAATTGTTGCGTCTTCGTTGACTTGCAACAAGCCTTTTTCATGTAGCTCAATTAAACGGCTAATGTCTGTTGTTAGAAGCACATCTGCTGGACTATGCTTACCTTCACGCTCTAGCCTTTCCGCCATACCTTTCTTGGCAAAAACGACATTCACTTTAATACCAGTTTGTTTAGTAAATTCAGCAAACAATGGCTCAACAAGGTAGGCTTGACGATAAGAATATACGTTTACTTCTTCTGCTGCTTGCGCAAACAGCGCAGGCATTAATAGCGCTGCAATCAATAGTTTTTTAAGCATTTAAGGTCCAAATATTAATTTGTTTTTATACGTTGGCAAGCCTAATTAAGCACCGACATATTGTCAAGGTTTTTGAGAATAATTCTCATTTAAATAAGTTTAAATGCCAACTACGCCGATAACCAACAGCCAAAACGCAAAAAATAACTTTAAACGCGTGGCTGATAAATAGTTAACTAATGTTTTAGCAAAAATACCACCTAACACAGCACCAGGACCTGCAAAAAGCACCACCTGCCAATAGACTTGAAAATCCACTAAGGTATGTTGCCAGATAGCCGACCACACTGTAAACACGGAGACAATAACCGCAGCCGCAACGGCCATAGTAACGTCAAAGCGGCGCAATATCAGATAGATTGCGAGCAATTCACCAACACCCACCGAAAGCCAAGCCGTTAATGCGCCCCCGATCAACCCGAGTACTACTAGCATCAGATAATCAAATTGGTTAATTTGGCTGCGTTCTCTAGCGGGTTTTAGCATCAGTACACTAAAGATAATAAAGGCACCTAATATCAGTGAGAACCAGCTAAAACTTTGGTGCAAACTAGCGGGTGAACCGACACCATTTGCGTAGACCGCCCACAGCCCAACAATACTTGCCACGCTCGTTATGGCAATAATACGTTTAAAACCAGTCCACAGCCTTAACGATGTTTTTTCTTTTTTGTAGTGCAACCACCAGGTTAATCCACCGGCAGTCATACCAAAGCATTGAATACCAAAACTAGTTGCGATTGCCTGTGCTTCTGTAAAATTTAACTGGTTAAAGGCTGGGATAAAAATTACTCCGCCACCTGCGCCGGTAGAGTTTGCAAAAATAGCACCCAATACGCCCAGGCCACTGTAATGCGCGTAGGAAAGAATACCCGTCCATGTGAACGGAGATAACCACAGCAGAATAGCCCAGCAACAAACAAAAGCAGATAAAAAGCGAGGGTCTTTTAAAATAGTTTTAGTCGACATTAATCTGGGCTTTAATAAAGGCGATAGCTTCTTCAGTCAAACAGCTTTTAGACAAGTATGAACGTCCTTTTTCTATGCTAAACACAAACCCTCTGTCACTTTCAGCAACTGCGGTGATATGTTGCCACTCAATAGTTGACGTTAAATGACGTGTCTGGCTTTGAATACCAGTATCGTCAATTTGAATTGAAACTGTTTCATGGCTTGCTCGAGACCACATTTGGCGGGTTACCCACCAGGCCTTTTGATAATAAATACTTAGCGCTTCTACTGCAGCCAAACCAACAAAAAACCAAGCCAAGTAATCGGATACTTCGGCCATCGCAAACACTGCGAACGCGACGGCTAAAAAACCATAGCTTTTCGTAAATGATTTCGCATTTAATGGTTTTTCGGCTGACTCTTCGAAACACTCAATAAAATAAGGTTTATCCAGTTGATATGATGTTGTGTACAAAAATGATTCGCTCATTATTTTTTTATGAAAGCGTTTGGATGACGCTAGTTTAACAAATTTTGAATAATAAAAAATGCCGCGATTGCGGCATTTGATTATTCTCTAAAATTCTTACTAGAACTAAGTCGTCTAAATAGCCCCGGGAAGAAACGGTAGATTGTTGGTGCCCAATAACTGATGCCTTTTCCTATAACGACCTCATCTTTCTCCTGACGGATGGCATTCACCATCTTAACCGCACAAGTTTGCACATCAATACCGTTAGCAATAGAACCCGCTACTTTCCCATACTGCTGGCCATCAGCGAGCATAGCATTGACACTAATATTGGTTTGTACAAACCCCGGACAGATATTAAGCACTTTAATACCATTAAGCGCTTCTTCTGCGCGCAAACAATTCATATAGCCTAAAATAGCATGCTTAGATGCGCTGTATCCTGACATGCTTTGTCCACCTACTTTGCCAGCCACTGACGAGACAGTGACGATCATACCACCGCCGTTTTCTAACATTGATGGCAATACGGCTTGCGTCATTGCTACTGTGCCAAAATAGTTTACTTCCATCACCTGACGTTGAACGTCCAATAGGGTATCTCGCGCTAAACCTCGCTGAGAAATACCACCGTTATTAACAAGTACATCAAGACGACCAATGTCTTTTAACACGGGTGCAACAATATCAGCAATGTCTTCAGATTTACTCAAGTCAATGGCAACAACGATATGGCTTTCGGCGTTAGGTAATGAAGCACGCAATGCTTCTAACTGCGCTTCATTTCTTGCCGATAGAATTAAGTTAGCTCCTTGCGCTGCTAACTCTTTTGCTACAGCTTCACCAATACCTGATGATGCCCCTGTCACCCAAATACGTTTATTTTTAATATCCATAACCACTACTTTTTGATTTTCTCTGTTACAACACAAGCCTAGTTTTCAAGGCGTAATTTACTACGTTTGACTTATACGCCAACGACCAAGTACTAAGATCATGCTAATGTTCAAGTAGCTTTAATGTAAGCAATAAATGTGCTGCACTCCAACTAAAATTTGTCGCCCCCTGCATAACTCCTGATTCAGGATGATAATTTTCTCTTATCGGCTGACTGTCGGTTAAGCCTTGTGCATTAGCTAGCAACCTTTGAAAGCTGTTACTTGCAGCTTCATGAAAGCCATAGTTAGTCAGCGCTACTAACGCGAAATAAAATTGATCTAGCCAAACCCGACCCCGCCAATATATATCTGGATGGTATGCAGGGTTGCTCAGGCTAGCAGTAGCAAAAGGAACAAAGCCATAAAATTCACTGGGGTTAAGCATTACCTCAATAACCCGTTTAGCTTTTTCTTTGTCTGCAATATTGGCGAAAAGAGGACTCCAACCTTCAGGTCCTCGACCTCGATGCACAAGTAACTTGCCCTCGCAGCCCTTTTGTCGATTAGAATCAATTTGTAAATCGTAGTAGAAACCTGAAGCCTCATCATAAAAACATGCATTAATTCGTATTGCTAGGGCGTTTGCCTGTTTAGAGTAATTCAATGCCTTTTGCTCTTGTCCCAACAGTATCGCGATTTTTGCTAGCAACTGCTTCTCTTGCGCAAGATAGCTATTGAGCTCAACTGATTCTTGATTAATAGAATAGCCGAGTAAGTCGCCTTGCTGATTTCGATTTTCAAAAAAATCAACAGACCAGTCTTGCCGAGCACGAACCAGATTACCTTGGTAGTGAGCATCGGCGTATGCAGCTAACTGTTGAGCCGAAATAAATCCAAATCGAGCTGCATTGTCCATGCCCGACTCCCAACCGGCGCCATGTTGTGCTGGGATATCGATAGATTGAACAAAGGTTTGCTCTTTAAACTGATGATATTGCTCTATTCCGTGACACTGGTATTTGCCTTCAGCCTTCTGCTGACACTTTTCTTTTGTTTTCGCTTTTTGCTCATCGTTAGCGCTTTCGTTTAATTCAACAACAAAAATTAGTGCTTCTTTGTCATTGTTGTGAAAACGATGTTTAGTTGCACCGTATTCGATTAAACCATTTTGATTGTGATCGCGATTGCGATACCACCATTGATGGTATGCTTCTAATTTTGGCAGCATCTCAACCAAAAACTGTTTGTCTCTAGATACCTGATAAACATGCCAGACCGCCCATGTAGCAAGAGGCGGTTTAGTATTGCGTTCATTCCAATTACCACCATGGCCCTGCCTAGCGCTATCTTTGTTGTAAAAAATGGCATCAACAACCATACCTGCATCTTGTGGTCGCAACGGATCACTACTTAATATTTGGTAGTCAAACATACTCTGAATTGAATCTTGCGCTAACTGCACATCAAACTGCGCGATTGCAGCTGCATGCTTCCAACTATCCCAAGCCCAAAAACCATTAAACCAACGCGCCGTGTATGATGGTGACACGCCACCGTGTTTTATTGCTCCTGCTGGAGAGCGCCAATTGTTAATTAAGGTAGTAATTGCCTTAGATTGAAGGTGAGCAACTGTTTGGTTTTTTGGTTGTGGTAATTGCTTTGCATAGTGCTGCCATCGATGCTTTGCCTGCTTTGATGCTTGATTAAATAGCGTGCTATTGAGGCTAATATTTTCTTTCGCAAATCGCTGTTTTTCAGATGGGTTCAATAAGTATTGATGAGAAGTAATGATAACTGCAGATGAATGAGCTGCAATATGCTGGCGTATACTGGCTACATACCCATTGTCATAAATAGTTGTTTCAGCCGAGATACTGCGTGTAATTTTAAATTGAGCGCCCTGCTCAAACAGCATATTCCACTTATCTGATAGCGCACCAAATTCAACCACAACGCCTTGCTGCAATGCTTTAAATTTTGCTTGCCAAGAGGGGTGAGAGATAGACAGAGGTTTTGACAGTGAAAAATCGTCGTTTAGTTTTCCTCGCCACTGCAATTTAAGTTCAAGCGCTGCATCCGACGTGTTAATCAATTTAGTTTCAACAAGAGCGCTGCGTTCATCTTTAAATACCAGCGACAATTGAACGGCAAATTGATTAAATTGATAATGCTGTTTCATCACACCGTCGTTAAGCGAAAATGTGGCTGTAGCTTCTCTGAAATTATAGGAAACGTTGTTAGCTAAATTTGTTAGCGTTAGTCGCTCTAGCGCTGTTGCTATAAATACACCATATTCCTGTGCAATGATGTAAGGGCCGGTAAATGTTCCATAGTTTTCGCTATCTTTTGGAAACAAGTAACCATGCCAAGCGCCAAGGTCGATAAAAGGATTAAACTGCTGATTACCATACGCATCGAATGACTGAAAAAATTGTGGATCGCCATAACGCGCAACACCCAGCGAATGCTGTGTCGTTTCCTCGCTAAACGCTAGTAACGGTAGCAGCACTAACAAAAATATAATGAGCCCTTTTTTAAACACTGTTTTTCCCAATGAATATCCCTTACACCTCATGATATACAATATACCATTCAAAATCATCTGTAATAATTATTGTTAAAAACAGGTTTAACCCCGCAGTTGGATAAGTCTGTTTTATTTTTCACAACCCCATTGAAGCGGTTAATGTGTAATCAAAGGTAAAAGTAGCCTGGGTGGCTGAAGAATTGAAAGTGTTACCCAAACAATAGGTATGTGGCTAGAAACACCATAGAAACCTAGCAAAACTGTATTTTTCTTTCAAAATTAACAAGAATTTTTAATATGATAAAAATCAATGCGTTAGCATTTTTTTAACAAATTTATCTGAGTTTTTTGCAGGCAAGGCGTAGCTAAATGAAAGTTATTTTGTAATAATACATAACGACTTTCAGTTATTTTACAGGTAAGGTTATGGAAATCAATACACCAACGCAGTCTGTGAATACACAGCAAAAATCACAACAGCCGGAAAATGCACTTGCAGAGCAACTTGCAAATGCACATAAAGAAATTGAAGATCTTAAGCTTCAAATTCAATGGCTAGAGCGCTCTTACGAATAAAGGCGCATTAAAAAAGGCGTAATAAACGCCTAAGTTGTAAAACGATTTCTCGATATCCCCTCGCAGAAAAGGTATTTTTGCGAGGGGATGTTTTTTTTGGAGATGCTACTGAAAGTTTTCTTTCCTTGCAACCAGTTATTTAGCATCCAAGCCAATATTTCGCATCCATTGATGGAAATCGGTCATATTGCTTGGCAGAACGATACGTGTGCTGTCTTTGTCTAGGCCCTGCAAATTACGCAGGTACTGCTCACCAAGTTGCATACGCAGTGCGTTTTCACCACCAGGTTCCTTAATAACCGACGCAAGCTTTTCAATTGATTCCGCCGTCGCGTTCGCAATAGTAAGGATTTCTTCCGCTTTACCTTCTGCTTCATTAATTTGCTTTTGCATTTCACCTTCAGACAAATTAATAACTTCCATTTTGACACCTTCACTGCGGTTAATCTTCGCTTGCTTGTCACCTTCACTTTTAGCCAATACAGCGCGACGTTCACGTTCAGCGTTCACTTGCATTTCCATCGCATTTTTTACCGTGTAAGGCGGTGTTAAATTCTTGATTTCATATCGATGAACACGAATACCCCAAGACTCCCCTGCTGCATCAAGCACTTCAACAACTTTAGCGCTTATGAGATCACGTTCTTCAAAGGTTCTGTCTAAATCTAGCGTACCGATGACAGAGCGCGTTGTTGTTTGCGCCAATTGCATTGCTGCAAAGCGGTAGTCGACAATGCCATAGCTTGCTTTAACTGGATCGATCACGGAAATGTATATAACCCCATCCACCGTAACGTTTACTTCATCACGCGAGAAACACTCTTGCGGCGGCACATCGATAGACTCTTCTTTTAGGTCATGGATATAGGCCACTTTATCGATAAAAGGAATCAAGGCATGAAAACCAGCATCCAGTGTCGTGTAATACTTTCCTAAACGCTCAACAATATAAGCAGATTTTGTCGGAACCAAACGAATGGAAGCAAACAGTTTAATGATGAAAACAAGAAATATAAGGCCCCATACGCCAAGTACAAATAATTCAGATGGTGCTGGCATTACTTACCTCCTTTTACAGATTGTGTCACTTGTTCGACGCCAGTGAAAAAGCCTTCTAGTTTAGCTAAATCCGTGGGTACAACAGACACTTCTGAGCTTTCCAAAATTTTGCCCATTTCTTTGATAAATTGTTCCATCAATTGCATATTCATCGCATCGATACCGCCCGAAGTATTAACCGCTTGCGTAATACGAGACATACCTTGCGCCTTAGCATTAGCAACAATCGATATTTCTTCCGCTTTACCTTTTGCTTCATTAATACGCTTTTGTTTCTCGCCTTCTGACAGGTTGATAGCTTCTTGTCTGTCACCTTCCGACAAATTAATACGCGCTTCTTTTTCAGCGGTTGCTAAAGTAATTTCAGCACGCTTGCTGCGCTCTGCTTCCATTTGTTTTTCTAGGGTATTAACAACATGCTGTGACGGCGTTAGGTTTTTAATCTCATAACGCAGCACTTTAATCCCCCAAGGGTTCGAAGCTAAATCGATTTCACGTACAATCGCTTCGTTAAGTTGCTCTCGTTCTGAAAAGGTTTGGCCTAGATTAAGTTTACCTATTTCACTTCTCATCGTTGTTTGAGCAAGGTTAACGGCTGCAATTCTGTAGTCTTCAATACCGTAACTCGCTTTGTGGCCATCCATCACTTTAATATAAACGAGGCCATCAACTTCGATTTGAATATTGTCTTTAGAAATACAGCTTTGTGGCGGCACGTCTAATACTTGCTCTCTAGTATCATGCGCGTATGCCACACGATCGATAAAAGGAATTAAAAAATGAAAACCCGGTTGTAACACCGCTCGAAATTTTCCTAAGCGTTCTACCACTGCGACTTCTCGCATTGGCACCACTAGTAATAATTGATAAATAATAAACAGAATAACCAGAATGGCTATTGTTAAAGCAACCATGCTTCCTCCTTGTTATTGTTTTAATTCGACTAACAGCGAGATGTTTTCGTGACAAATAATTTTGACATTAGCGCCAGCAGGAATTTCACTGCCATCACTTAATGCTGGCCACTGTGTGCCTTGAAAGTCGATTCTACCCGGTTGTTTGCCCGGGCCTATTGGTTCTATGACGGTAGCCGTTTTACCATAAATATCAAGATCTTCATCCGTATTACCAATATGCTGGTCACCACCAAATAAAGACTGAGACACATTTCTAAAGGCTAAAATGAGCACCATGGTAAGTATAAAAAATGTCACCAGAGAATATACCCAGGTGTCCACTAATCCAACAAACCATGCACCACCCGTAAGCAGTGCGCTTAGCCCAATGAAGAAAACAATACCGCCAGGTAACACAATTTCAGCAAGCATTAGCACAATGCCTAGTGTCACCCATATTGTTACCGGATCAGAAAAATCCATTCGCTCTCCTTGTTATTTCCTTGACCCAACAAATTGAAGCTATAGCTGTATTTGCTGGGCGAGTTATGCCCCCACAATAAAATATACCAGTAATACAGTGACTTGTCGTGACAATCGAGCGAGCAAATCGCAACAAATTATTTCAAAGCGTTTTTGTCTAATTACAAGCCGCTAAAATTGAATTAACCATTTGTTTACAGTTAGATTGTTTTTTATACTAAAATCAAACAATAAAAATCATTCTAGGATCAACATGCGACGCATCAACCGTTTGTTTTCAATTAAATTTACTGTTGTAACCATCGTTATTATTGCTACCACGATTACCGCAGCAATAGCCATCGGGGCGCAATATTACTTTTCTCGTGTGATTACCAGCGAACAAACACAAACACTATTTAATTTAACCGCACAAAATACGAGTAATTTTCTTACTAATCTCGAGCAACGCAGCGCTCATACATTAAAGGTATTGGCTGCACATGCCCCAATTCTGGACAATGACGATATTAGTAAAGACATTGACCAAGTGTTTGCTGAGATTCTAAACGTACAAAATGTTTTTTACAGTTTGCATTTGTCTGAACAAAACGGCGTTTTTCATCAACTAGTTAACCTCAACGCGTCGCCAAGTATTAGAAAGCAGTACAACGCCTCGACAAAAGATCGATGGGTAATCGTTGATGTACGCGGTGAAGGTGAGGACCGTACCAAAACATTTACCTATGTAGATGAGTCATTTAACGTTCGAACCACACGCGAAATGCAGTCAGAATTTTATCCGCAAAGCAGAGTGTGGTTTACCAATGCAACGACGGATTCGGTTTATCAAACAGACCCTTACTTATTCGAACATCTGCAATCACCTGGTCAAAGCTACGCAATTAAGCTCAAAGATCACGACGCAGTATTGGGCATCGATGTTGCACTTTTTACCTTAGCTTCATATTTGCAAGAGCAGGACTTATCTGACTCGACTCGGCTTGAATCAGAAATCTATGTTTATCAAAAGAACGGTAATATCAATGCCTCCAACCAAGTGTTCAATCACAGTACTCGATTGCCTACTGTGAACCCAATGTCGCTAACGGCGGAAGAACAGTCTTACATTCGCTCTTTGCCGCAAGTTCAAGTTGCGAATGAGCTAGATTGGGCACCGATTGATTATACTATTTCGGGCGTACCACAGGGTTATAGCGTTGATGTTATTAAGCTAATCGGGGCAATGACAGGTATTCAGTTTGAATTCGTCAATGGATTCACGTGGAAGCAACTCATCAGGCAATATCAAAATGACAAAATAGATATTTTGACGTCGATTTTTCAAAGTAGCGGAATGGATCATGGTGACTACTCTAAAAGCTATCTTGATGTCCCTTTTTCAATAATTACCCAACCGCAAGAAGAAACTTACACGTCAATCAACAGTCTTTCCAATAAGCGGGTCGCTATATTAAATGGTTGGTCAATCATTCCAGCGTTAACACATCACTTCCCAACCATGGATTTGTATGAATACGACACTCTTTATGCGGTAATTGAAGCTGTCGAAAACGGCGACGTAGATGCCGCTATCGATGTCGGTGTTGTATTAGAGCATAACGTTGAAAAATATTTTGTTAAAAATATACAGTTTCACAGTAGTATCGATATGAAACCACTCGATGTTTCAACGAATTTGTATATGAGCGTTAAGGAAAACGAAGACGCCATGCTCTTACAAATCCTCGATAAAGCGATTGCTCATATTGACGATAGGCAGCGCAGGTTTCTTGCCAATAAATGGTTTAGTTTAAATGATGAAGATTCGAAAGGACTCAAAACAGGTGTCGTCCCTTATGAGTTCTTGGTCGATATCGCTGAAGCCGGCGGCACCAATAATCAACTTGAAACCATCATGGTCGATCATGTCCCTACCTTTGTTTATATCGAACCAATTGATGAAGCGGGAGAAACCTTCTTTTCTATCATAGTGCCTGCAGAGAAAGTGTTTGCACCTATTATTAAAAAAGTCACGGTATCGATGGGCGTCACCATTTTATGTGTATTGTTTACGCTGCCTATTTCTTGGTTACTTGCTCGCCCGATCGTAAATCCGGTTAAAAAGCTCGAGTTAGAAACAGATAAGATTAAAAACAGACAGTATGACGATGTAAATGTCGTCGATACTAGTATTTTAGAATTAGATAAATTGGCGCATTCCCTCTATGGGATGTCAGGTTCTATTCAGCAATATGAAAAAGAACTGAAGGAGCTGATGGATGGCATCATCCAACAAGTCGCACAAGCAATCGATGCTAAATCACCCTATACTGCCGGCCATTGTCGCCGCGTGCCAGAACTTGGATTAATGCTAGCAAGTGCGGCAGAGAAGTCCGACGATGCGCCATTTGCAGAATTTAAATTTGCCAATGAAGATGAATATCGCGAATTCTATACGGCAGCGTGGCTGCATGACTGCGGCAAATTAACGATTCCTGAGCACATTGTTGATAAAGGCTCTAAGCTTGAAACAATTTATAACCGTATTCATGAAGTACGTATGCGATTTGAGGTGCTGCGAAGAGATGCAGAAATAGATTACCTCAAAGCGTTGCAGGCAGATCCAAGTAAAGCTGACGAGCTTAAAGCATCGCTTGAGCAACGCTTTGTTCAGCTACAAGAAGACTTCGCCTTTATCGCAAACACCAATGTTGGTGGTGAATTCTTGGAAGAAGAAGCAATCAAACGTATTGAAGCGCTAGCAGAACAAACTTGGACGCGCCACTTTGACGATACTTTGGGTTTATCACCAGTCGAAGAATTAAATCTTCCAAACCTAAAAACTAATCTCCCTGCTGAAGAGAAATTGTTAGCGAACAAACCGCAACATATTATCGAGCGCCAAGCGCCTATGGAACTTGATCCTAAGCTAGGGATTAAAATGGATATTCCAGAGCATCTTTATAATCTGGGTGAAATCTACAACCTAAGCATTTCCAGAGGCACATTAACGACCGAAGATAGGTTTAAAATCAACGAGCATATGATCAGCACTATTAAAATGCTCGAAGGCCTGCCATTTCCAAAAGAGCTGTCTCGTGTGCCTAAATACGCAACAACACACCATGAAACCCTAAAAGGGACAGGCTATCCTAGAAAGCTCACCGCAGAAGACTTATCAACGCCAGAAAGGCTGCTTGTGCTCGCGGATATCTATGAAGCACTAACGGCGAGCGACCGCCCATACAAGAAGGCAAAAACGATTAGTGAATCAATAAAAATCCTATCGTTTATGGTCAAAGACGATCATGTCGACGGCGATGTGTTTAAGCTGTTCTTAACCAGCGGCGTTTACAAAGAGTACGCGGAAAAATACCTCAAACCTGAACAAATTGATGACGTGGATATAAATCAGTACTTATAACCTACGTCAACTCACCTTTATTGGCACGTCCAAAATATTTGGGGTCAGAACATGTTCTGACCCCAAATATTTTGGAAAGAGGGAGTTAACCGGTAAGCCGGGTTCTGTTTTTTGTATAAAGTACAATCATTCGCATACGATGATTGAGACAGGACAAAGGCTACAAGCGCCGTTCAAAACAACGCGGCTATTTATGCTAGTCGGCGTATTGATGAAAATATAATGACATCTGGGGTCAGAACATGTTCTGACCCCAGATATTTTGGAAAGAGGGAGTTAACCGATAAGCCGGGTTCTGTTCTTGGAATAAGCGCAATCATTCGCATACGATGATTGTGGCAGGACGGCGGCTTTCAACGCGTGTTAAAACATTGCGACTATTCATATTAGCTAACGTATTGATGAAAATATAATGACATCTGGGGTCAGAACATGTTCTGACCCCAGATATTTAGGAAAGAGGGAGTTAACCGGTAAGCCGGGTTCTGTCGTGGACAATCATTCGTCTAGGCCTTAAATCGCTCTAAGGCTCAAGCAACCTACCCGAACTCAACGCGAGCCACGCCGTACGAGTTCCTATTTGGTCTTGCTCCGGGTGGAGTTTACCCTGCTGCCAGCTGTTACCAGTGGCCCGGTGCGCTCTTACCGCACCCTTTCACCCTTACCGGCACTTGCGTGCTTAGGCGGTCTTCTCTCTGCTGCACTTGTCGTCGGCTTACGCCGCCCAGACGTTATCTGGCACCCTGCTCTTTGGAGCCCGGACTTTCCTCCCCTTGCTAGAAGCAAGCAGCGATTGTCTGGTTAACTCGCGCGCATTCTATCGCAAAAGACCCTGCAAGGTAAACCAAATTAGTGAGCTTGACATATCGACTATCAATAAAATGAATTAACACCTTGTTTGCGTCTTGGTGAATGATGAAACATCCCATAACCCATCAATAATGTGAATTACAACATGACGTTTTCGACACCCGATTTATATGATGCTTTTCAGCAAACAGTGCAAGTAGCCGAAGCTGGTCTAATCCATTTTGGCTGTAATAAACCTTTTTGTGGTCAGGTGGTTACGGTTGAATGTCCAAACGACAATTCATTAGTAGCACAATTGCTAAAGTCGCCAGGGGAAGGAAAAGTGTTAGTTGTGCAAGCACATGGTAGCAAGCAATTTGCATTTCTAGGTGACAACCTTGCCCTCGCAGCCATAAAAAATGGTTGGGCCGGCGTTGTCATTAATGGTTGCGTGCGTGACGTAGAAATTTTGGAAAATCTATCTCTAGGTATTATGGCCCTTGGTTGTATGCCACGAAAAACAGATAAACGAGGATTAGGTGAGCTCGGCCAACCTGCTAAATTCTTAGGTATTACCATTAGTCAGGGTGATTGGCTATACGCTGATATAAATGGTGTACTAATATCAAGCACCTCGCTTATTTAAGCGCGCAAATCAGTCTTGTCGTCGCATCTTTATTGGGGAATAAAAATTAACGCTTTCTATTTAAGAAAATAGACTAAGCTTAAGTTAAACAATCCCAATAGGAGCCGACATGTTAGGTGAAGTACACTCGTTAATTAACGACTTTCCAGAGTTAAAAGATAAGATTAATGCACTTAATGAAAGTGATGTGGTGTTTGCGGACAAAAACAAGCAATACAATGCGCTAGATAAAGAAATTAGAGAGCTAGAGTTAAACAGTGCGCCCATTGACGATGAAGCTATGCACCAGTTAAAACATGATCGCGCTGTGCTTAAAGACGAATTATATCAGCAAATTTCTAGCGCTTAATAAGCATAATTACCACGGCTGGCAAACTGATTATTCGGCTTTCGATTTTGCTTCAGTGCTAACAGATAGTTTACGTTTGATCAGTTTTCCACTAGCCATAATTGGTTGAGTATACATTTTCCATAATGAACTATGGTCTGCAGAATGCTTGCCCATACCAAACCGAATATTATTTACGTCTGACGCTTTAATCAGCGTACCAAATAACCGATCCCAAATAGCTAAAGCCGTGCCTAAATTAGTATCGAAATGCTTAGGGTTATCGCTATGATGTATTTGATGTTGCGCCGGACTTATCAACCAACCTTCCACTTTGTTGCCAAAACTGAGCCATATGTGACTATGGCGTAAGTTCGACCCTAAAATATTAAATGCGAAAATAAAGACATTAGCGCCAACGATATCAATCATTTTAAGCGTTGGACCAAATAAGTAATAGCAGACACCAACAACAAAGCCTTGAGCTAATGCCATCCGCGTAGCATACAAAAAGTTCTCTAATGGATGCGAGCGATATACAGTAAAGGGCGTAAGTACTTCAGCTGAGTGATGTACTTTATGGAATTCCCAAAGTAGTGGCACTTTGTGCATTAAATAATGTAAAAAGAAACGAGAAAAATCATCCGCCAAAAAGAGCAACAATGTGAATACCACCATGATGGTTGCGGGACTTGCTTGGATGAATTCAGGTGCGCCAAATACATATTCAATGACTCCGGACACATGAAGCGCGATAGGAGCCATGGTGATCAAAATCAATGGAAACAGCGCTGCGCGCACTAATTTATTTACTACAAATAGCAGATAATCTAAGCGGGCTGAAGCCGACAAATATATACGTTTTGGGAAAATAAAGGCAAAACACTGTTTAATACTGCGTGATGAATGAGTCGCCCAATACACACCTACCGCCAGCACTATTGCCGAAACCAAATAGCCCCAATAAAGGCGCTTGTTTGCGTCATCTAAGTAACTGATCAAGTCAGCGAAGTTAGTGTGTAAAAAATCTATCATTTCAACATTAAGTCTGTAAACATTGCCAAGCCAATAAAAAAGGCGCTATAAAGCGCCTTAATAGTATCTCATAATTAGGCGCAGTTTCACTAAAAGGAATACTGATAACCTACTTGTACCATCTGTGGTTTGCTAGGTCTTGCTCCGTAAGGGCGTCGGCTGGTTATTTCTTGGTTGTCGGTCACATTGTCTACTTTAATGTAAACCTTGCCCAAAGTATCAAGATCATAACTCGCGGCCAAATCAACAGTAACAAGTGAGTTGGTACTTACACCAGATAATGTCACGTTTTCACCCGAGGCTTCTAACATGTCACCAACATAGCGACTTATTACGTTGAATTCCCATACATCGCCAACCAAACCAATAGTTAAGCTCGCCTGATGTTCTGGCAAGTAAGGCAGTTCGTCACCAGCGGTAATATCTCCCCACATAGGGAAGTCAGAAGAAAAATCTGATTTAAACTCGCCATGACTGTAGGTGTAAACCAAACTCAACGGCAATTCGATAGAATCAGTTACGTTGAAGCTATGCGATGTTGAAAGCTCCAAACCATAAACGTCAACTTCGCCACCATTAAACTCTTGATCTAAGCTATCACCACAACTTGATGCCGCGGAAAACGAACAGCTTTCTTTCAAGTTTTCATAATCATTAAAAAACGCTACAGCTTCAAATTGCGTGTGACCATTGTTAAAACGTGTACCAAACTCGTAGCTAATACTATTTTCTACGTCTATTTCAGGACTTTCCTGTGGACTTGTAGGAATAAAGCCTTCATGCACACCAAACAGTAAACCAAAACTATCCGTGATGGTATAAAAACCGCTTACGCTTGGCAGCCAAATTTGAGTACTTTTCTTAAGCCAATCGCCTTCTTGTCCTGGCTTTTTGTTTTGATAATAACTATCAATAAATTCGCCACGAACACCAAAGGTCAGCGCCAATTTATCAAACGTTAATGTATCTTGAAGAAAGACAGAAATAGCATCCGATTCTTCTAAGTTAGTGGTGGTTGCAACTGTATCACTGCCGTCGGATATTAACTGTGCAGACTGCATAATAAATGCGTCTTCGGTATGAAAGCGTTGTATTTGATCTTGATGAAAACGCACGCCACCGTTTAACTTATGATCGAAGCCAAATAGGTTAAGGGCATAATGGAATTCCGACTGAATACCTTGCGAGTAATACTCGCGATAGTTGTCACCAAGGATGATTTTTTCATACTCTTCAACACTATCTCTTTGGCCCGTCAACACTTGATAAAAAGGGAAATTAGCATCGTCGTACGGATTGGCTAGTACCTCTTGTACATCCGCATTTACCAATCCACCCTTAAAGCCATTTAACTTGAACCAAGAACGAGAAAAGTCATTGCGATAAACATGTGTGGTTACATCAAAGGTGTCATTACCAATAAAATGGGTAAACTGCACTTGTTGATGATCCCAATCCATTAGATCTTTTTGGCTAGCCACATAACGTCTGTTTGGGCTAGCACCAAAATCATCGTCAGTTAATCCTAAATAGGTTTCATCGGAAGTTTCACTACTATAACCAAGTTTTACAGAAACAAGCTGATTCAAAGAATCAGAGCTTAAATCATAGCTAAACTTAGCCATCACATCATTTTTGTCAAAGCCGGTATCGCCGCCGCCATCAAGCTCTTTAAAACCTATCGATTGCAAATGAACAGCATCGATCACAAACCCAAAACGGCCAATGGTGTTACCGTAATGCGCTTGCACTTTACCAAAACCAAAGTTACCTGCAGCAACTTCTATTTGACCTTCGCTATCTTCCGGTACTTGTCTTGTCGTCATATTCAACGCGCCAGCAACGGTATTAGGACCATATTTAGTTGCCGCTGGACCTTTAAATACC
Source organism: Thalassotalea agarivorans (assembly GCF_030295955.1). NCBI lineage: Bacteria > Pseudomonadati > Pseudomonadota > Gammaproteobacteria > Alteromonadales > Colwelliaceae > Thalassotalea > Thalassotalea agarivorans. The sequence goes on along the minus strand of NZ_AP027363.1, from coordinate 632,432 downwards.
TCAATGGAAGTCATTTTGTTGGTCATTGGAAAATAGTAAGCGGCTGGCGCTGAATATGGCGCAGGACCAATTAGAACGCCATCTTCCATAATCGTGATTTTCTTACTTCGCTCTGGGGTTGCACCACGAAAACCAATGTTAGGCCTTAAGCCAAAACCATCTTCTTCACGGATGTTCACACCAGGCACACTGTAAAGAATGCGGTTGATATCATCGAACTTAAATTTTTCTAATTCAACTTCTCCAATTAACGTTGCTGAACCCGCTTCTGTGCGCAGTCTATCGCCGTGACCAATGATTTGCAGACGCTCAACTAAGGCCTCATTTGCGGTGTTTGAAGCATCGTCATTTACATTCTCTTCAGCTGTAACACTTAGAGGCATAGAGACAGTAGAAAGTAACGCTAACGTGATTGCTGATTTTCTAAACATCATTAGTCGTTATCTCCTGCTGACGTGCTCGGTAGTTCTAGTGCTAAGCTATTAATAAAATCTACCTTAAGTTTGTCAGTTACTGCTTTTACTTCGGCATGTTTTTGCTGCACACCTACTTCGTCATTAATTAAGTCTTGCTGCATTGAATTTTCACTCGCAGAAACATTGGCAATCGCTGTCGCTACATCGGCTGTCATTGTGTCCGCCGTGTCCTGGTCGCCAACATCTACCAAATAATCAGTAAATCCAATACCTCCATCACCTGTAAGTAAACGTTCAAAGGCAATTAGGTTGTTTTGGATATTGTCATAAGAATGCATGCTGAAAGGCGCTTCAACAGCTTCAGGGCACGCGATACCGCCACATTCGTTACTAAACAAGCCCAATGGTGTCGCTAGCTTTCCATCTTTAGTTTTACTGTCTAAATAGAACATAGCATCACTGATACGGTTAACCGCGTCATGCGCCGACTCAATGCTACTTGCTTCAGTACCTGCTTGTTTCAACGCTTGTGCGTAGCCGTCTTCAGCATTCCAAGCATCGACTAATGTTTGCGCATTATTTGCAACGTCTTGGGCAACTTCTGTGGCAAATTCACAACGTGCAATGACGCGCTCACTATCAGTCCAACTATTCCAGTCAGGCGGAGAACCCGCATCACAGCTGTGAGCTAAATTATTGTTAAACAGCAAGTATTCAATCGCCACCATACTTTTTCTAGAAGGCGTGCGCGTTGCAATGTTATAAGGTTGGCCGTTGACCGTACCTTCTTGAAAATAAACAACGTCATAGTCTATTGAACAGGTATTTACGATTGGCCAAGAATAGATGTTGTTACGAACCAGCCCATCTTGCTCTAGCAAAGGACCAAGTTGCATCATCTCAGCTTGCTGCCACACATTCATGCTGTCGCGCCAAGCTTGCTGCGCCGCAGATTTTGCCGAATCTACGCTTGCTTGATCGCCACTACCCGCTGCAAAACTTTTCTCTGCTGCACAATAAGCGTCAACTGCAACCGTTTGAGCTTGAGCTTGAAGTAAAAACTCATCAAACGTCGGAGTAATCACATTGTCAGTTAAGTTGGACACAAGCGCGATCTGATCGAAGTCAGTATCTGTGTCGTTATTGTTGCCATAATCTGGGCCAAGCGTACTAGTAGTCTCTTGATTACAGGCAGTTAAAGACAAACTGCAAGCTAGCGCTACTAGAGATAATTTATTGGTTCTTTTATTCACAAAACACCTACGTTAAAAAACGAAGAAAGCTCGGATGTTGCCATCCAAGCTTTTAGTTAATCCTTTATTGGTTTGTTTAACACATTACCAATTAAGTACATTTTCTTCATCGAGACTAAGCGACGTTGCAATCATGGTACGAGCCGTTTTAAGGTCTTCGATATATGTCGCGACAGTTGTCGTATCTAGGTCTGGAGATACATCCATTAAACGATGAATCTCATCGAAATCCGCATCTGAAATTTCAGAATAAGGGTTAAATTGCAATCCAAGCGCAAAACCTTTCATTTCAGAGAAATGTTTAGCTGTATCTTCTAAATTGAAATCGTCAGTACCAAGGTTCTCTAAGTCAGCAATTGTGTCATTGATATAATGAACAACTGTTGTAGCAATAGCGCGTTCCCAACCTTTTGATACCGCATCACGATAACCTACAAGCTCTTCCATTTGCTCAGCTGATAACGCCATTCCTGCGTTTTCATTAATTAAGCTACGGCCAGCGAGTAATGCTTCCATAATATCTTGTGTGTAGTTTGTAGGGTTTGTATTACCTACAGTGCCACGGTCACGTTTGGCAGCATTGGTTGAATTACCCCAGTTATACTCTGATAGTAAATCGATTACACCATCACCGTCTGTGTCATGCTTACCGTTCCAATCAGCTCGGCCGTCTTCTTCACTTTCAACCTTGCCCGCTAGTTCATTGTCGTTATATGACAAGTAGTTACGCGCCGCACCAAAGTAACCGTAACCTTCGTCAAACTGATGCTCTAAATTGCTGTAAGATTTGCCATCTACCGCAGATACGTTGTCTGTAGTTAAGCCTTTGCCTTCAGTTTCGTCACCAAAGTAGTCATCCATTGCTTGCGAGTATGCAACTGCACCTAACAAGAATTTTTGAATAAGTTGTTTAAGGTCTGTGCCATCAGCGTTCAGGTAAAGCTTGGTAATAATTGCACCATCTGCGTCTAAACGTTGGTTACCTAAAATATATTGTTCAGCATTGTCAGCCAATTGACCGAATAGAATGTCAACTAAGCCTTCTGGTGTAGTATCTGAATCCCAACCTGTCATAGTACCTGCAACTGTCCAGTCTTTGTGCTGACCTGTTGCATCGTTACCAGCAATTTTACCCACTAAGCTCTTATAGCTTGCGATGTCAGTAAAGAATGTTTGTTTTGTACCTGTTGTGAAGGTAATTGGGAAGTTGTCCCATTGCTCTTCAGTTGTGCGGAACAAACGGTCAAGGCGATCTAATACGTCTTGGCGACTTGCGATATTACCTGCGTCAATTTCTGACTGTAACTGTTCACCAATAAAGTGGTTTAGTTCTGCAATTAATGCATGACGAGCGATTTGGCCGCTATATGAAACACTAGATTCACCGTCAACAAACTTACTAGCAAAACCATAGAAATCTAATTCATCGGTAATTTCGATAGTAAGTGCTTTAGAGAAAGTATTGCCCGCGCTATCTTCTACTTGAACTGTTACGTCAACTGATTGGTCAACTTCAAAGTCAAAAACTACAGATTCAGCCAGTGCTAATTCATCACCTGAAATGACGAAACGTTCATCAGCGGTAGTAAACGTGAAGGTATCGCCTGCATCGCTATCTGTTGCCGATAAAGTACCGATAGTTGCTGCCATAGCATTCTCGGCTACAGTGTTTGAACTAAGGGTAATATCTGTCGGTGCAGAATTACTTGGAGGAGGCGTTGTTTCTGGATCTGAAGAGCTTGAACCACATGCTGATAACAAAGCAGTAGAAGCGATAATTGCACTGCTAATAAGAGTCTTTTTGAACGTCATTTTGAAACCGATTGTTATTGAACTGTATTTTTATGTGGCTAGTGTAGTAAATGAACATGCAGATGTAAATAAGAATTAGTATCATTTAGTTTAATAAATTTATTTAATATAAAAGTCTGCAACATTATCAATAAGTTACAACTCAAATTATTTTACTATTTATTTACATTTGATCATTAACACAACAATACGATAAAAATTAAATCAAAATAAAAGTGTTAAAAGCGATAGGTTGTTGAGGCGATAAAATTTTCTCTGCTGCCACCAATGCCAGCTTCAGCATGAAACGACCAGTGCTTGGTAACATCCCAGTTAAAACCAATCAAAAAGTTAATTTTATCTTTGTTCTCTTGGTTAATAACAAAGTCTAGGTTTGTCACATCATCTAGCCCAGGAATATCAGAAGTATCTAAAGCAAGCGAACCTGCAACGTCGAGCTCGGCATGCAAATAAGTAATACCGACAAAAGTCGATAGCGTCCCCCAGTGAGCGGCATCAGTTGAAATACCAATACGCGGAGACACATTGATGGCCGTTACATCATCTTGGAGTATATTAAGGTCTGTCACTACGTAGGTAACTGGCAAGGTGACAAAGAAACGATCCCACCCCATCGCCAAGTTAAAACCTATAGAGTAGTTTGAGCCTGTATACTCAGGTTTAGCAATACCGGCGAAGGTGCGTACACATGCGTTTGGCGCGAACAAACCGTCACAGTTGATACCCAAAAATTCGAGTAGGTCATTGCCTTTGATCTGAATAGGTGCGTCTGCAGAACCTTCCATTACGCCATAGGTGGCATAGAGATTCAAAAAAGGAAACACCCAGACATCGGCTTTAAGCTGCAAATTGGCATTCTCTGCCCTTGCTGTACCAAACTGCACAAAATCGATCGGAATCTTTTCACTGCCGTTGATACCAACAAATAAATCAGTGAGTAATAAATCTTGAGAAACCGTGTTGGGCACTATGGCAATACCAAATGGTTTTGGTAGGTCAAATCCAAGATCTAACACGTTTTGTGCGAAAAAAGGTAAGGGTCTGTCCCACTTAACGGGGTTGCCGTCCTCGTCCAGCAAGGGTTCACCAATTTTCTTTTGTTTTACCGTGGCAAATTGCTCTGTTTTTGGCAACTCTTGTCCTTGGTCACAATTGCACAATACTGCCTCATCTTCAGCGCTTAATTGCTCTGACGATTTTTGCTCAGTTGCTTGTGCACTCAAGCACACAATTGTCATTAATATTGCGACCAAACCTTTAAACATAGATTCTCAAATTTTATTAGATTTATTATTAGTTTAGATGTTTTTTACTAAAATACTTAGATTTATTACCAACGCGCAGTCAATCCAACATAGACACGTCTTGGTTCACCTGGAAAATACCGGTCACCTGAAAAACCACTAAAATCAGCGCGCTCAGCATAGAGTTCATCAGTGATATTAAGCAGCCTTAATGCTAGTTGAAAATGTGCGTTTATATCATATGTGCCTCTAAAGTTAAAAACGTTATGGCCTTCATAGCTATGTAAATTTTCCGGGTCGGTAAAATAGTCACCTTGGTGCACCCACTCTAACTCGGCAAACAATGAATTTATTGGCTGCCAGCTCAACTGCATACTACCAAAGTGTTTAGGCGCAGAATCTACTTGGTTGCCATTAATATTCACGCCATTGAGCACTCTGTCTTGATCGTAGGTATGATCTGCATAACTGGCGCTTAGTGACAATTGCCAATCTTCAAGAAAGCGGTAATCAGCACCAAGCTCAAGACCTTGATGGTTCGTTTTGCCATTATCGACATTAAAGAAATCCGAATCCCTAAAAATGACATTCGACTTTTTCATACAAAACGCCGTTAAATCCCACGAAAAGTTTTGATGTTGCTGCCTTAAACCAAGTTCACTGCCAACAATTTCTTCTGGATCTAGCTCTGCTACTTGTTGATCGCGCTGCAAACGATAAAGTTCGGTTGCCTGGGGCGCTCTAAAGCCATGCGATACGTTGGCAAATACTTGTGTGGTATCACTTAGTTCATATACAGCACCCAGTTTTGGTGAGACAGTAAAAAAGTTATCATCGCTATCTTCTGGTCGACTATAGCGACAGCCGCCAAAACCACATGGGTTACCAAACTCATCTGTTCTTCCTGAAAGCATAAGATTATCGTATTGATACAAGGTATAGCTAAAACGAGCACCAGCGCTTATTAACAATTGCGAATTTAATTGCCAGTCGATTCGCGCAAATGGGTCTACAACAAACGCGTTTACTTGATAATCATATTGTTTACCCTGCGGAATAGTGGCTTGTAAAAAGTCACTACCTTGCGTTGGCTCAGCTTGTGTTTGCTTTAAGAAACCATCGGTAAACTCAACATCTAATCCTGCAGTAAATTGCACATCGGCGCTAAGCTCGGTAAACATTGCACTTTGCAGACCAAGGCTATCCTGACCATTTTCTTCTACCGGTGTTCCCGGTAAAAAATGCATTTGAAAGTCCATTCGAGTATGTCTTAGATATGGCGTAATCTGCCATATTGTGTCTCCAGCATTTAACTGCCAGCGTGAAGCGAGGCGCATCGCTGTGCTGTTTCGATAAGCATCTGGGTTAGGATTCGTTTTTCTCAGTGATTCATCTTTGTATGCGTCTTCACCCACTAAATAGCCAGCAGTGTCTTGATCAAGATGGCTATAGCTAAACCAGGTTTTAGCGTTTCCTTGTTCGAAATCAAGCTCATGCGTTAATGTAGCTTTTTGTTGGTTAAAGCCTGCACTATCGCGATAGCCGCCATCATTCGTGTATGAAAAATCACCTCTAAATCCATGATTACCTTGGCTATATGACTGTGAAAGTTTGCCTCTAGCATAGTTATTTGGACCGGCATCTAAGGTTAGATATCCATCGTTTTGTGCAACATCGGGCGTGATCACATTAACGATGCCATGCATCGCGTTGGAACCAAAAACTACCGTGCTTGGGCCTCTAATCACTTCTATTGCTTGCGCCATTTCGGTATTTGCGTCAAACAATTCATTGATATTACAAAAGCCTGAAGCGCGCAGCGGTACACCATTTTCGGCAGACAAAATGCTACCGCATGCACCAGCTCCTGTTAGTACGGGAGAACGCAGCGCCGGTAAATATTCTTGGCCATTGCCACGGGCAAAATTAGCGCCAGGAATTCGCAATAAACTTTCTTGCACATGCGTGTGCGCAATCATCTCAAGGGTTTGAGCATTGATTTCATCACCGCTAAATACGCTGGTTTTTAACGCTTGCTCCTGACGTGTACCGGTAACGATAATTTTTTCTATTTCGTTGTTATCGGCAGACTCCTGCGCGGTTGCAGAAGTAGATGTGAACAGGGCTTGATTGAGCACGGTAGCGCTGAGTAACGTCAGCGACACATGTTGAATTTTGTTTGTTATTGTTAACTTCATTGTACTTCTATTTAATAGTGAATTCGCCAAGGCGAGCATATTGTAGCGATTTTACGTCCACTCGCCCACTTTTGATCAGCTTCAATCACCCTATTGACCAGAAAAGACAAAAAAGTCGACAAAAAAGTGATTCAAACATGCAATGGCAGCGTATAACTAAAACCAGCAGCAACGAGATATGAAGATGATTATACCCATAGCCACTTTACTGATAACGCCAGCCGCAGGCGATATGCTGGTAACAGATTTTTCCAACCAACATCAATTGCGTTGGCAAATTGTCAACGACACCGTGATGGGCGGACGCTCGTCTGCTAGTTTTGTTGAAGAAAATAACGAAGCTATCTTTCGTGGCAATCTATCGTTAGAAAACTATGGCGGATTTGCCAGTATTCGAGCCGCTATAAAACCAATAAACAAAGCCGCTTCCAAAGTCGCTATTACTGTTAAAGGTGACGGTAGAGACTACCAACTGCGTTTGTATTCTCGCCTTTATTCGGGGCAAGTCTCATACCGACACATGTTCACCACGACAGAGGAATACCAAACTATCATGTTGCCCATGGACGCATTTATCGCGACATACCGTGGACGCTTGCTTACAGAGCTGGATCCTATTGCTTGGCAACAAGTGATAGGCGTAGGCTTTATGTTAGCTGACAAAAAGCCGGGGGATTTTGCGCTTACCATTAAAGATATTCGCTTTATGCCATAAGCTAAGACGCGATTTTCTCGGCAACATAAACGCCATAGCTCCAGTAAGCTTTATATTTTTGGTACATGGAGATTTCTTGTTGTTGCTCTTCAATAAGCGCATCAACCTCTGACGATTTTTCTGGAAACTGCGCTTTAAATGAGTCAAAGCGTTCTACCAAAGGTTGAAAATAATTGTCGACCCAGCAATATTCTGGCAACGGAAAATAACCCAATAATTTGTAGCCATTTCTTTCAAGCTGAGCGATTTTCTCTCCTGCAGTTGCCACTTCGGGGTATTCTTTTTGCCAGTGATTGGTCAATTCATAAGGGCGGTTCTGTGTTAACCACGTTAATTCTGACAATACGATCTTGCCACCAGGTTTTAAGAACTTTCGCCAAGCTTTTATCCCTTGCTTAAAACCAATATTGTATATCGCACCTTCTGACCACAACACGTCAAATTGTTGCTCTTCAAATGGCAAATTAGCCATATCACCGGTTTGAGCGGTAATTTTATTTGCCACGCCTCTTTGCTCTGCCCTTACCTTTAGTTCTTCAATAAATGCCGGCAGAAAATCTATGGCGGTTAGATCGCAGTTAAAATGCTCTGCCAATGTAAGCGCTGCTGCACCTGTGCCACAACCAATATCAGCAATGGTTAGTCGTTGTTCAGCATTTACACCAGCAAGACGGGCAGCAAGTAAAGTTTCATCCTGCCCACCAGGCCCTTGTCTTAATTGTCTAATATGTAATTGAATCAACAAATCAAAGTCTGTCACATTGCGCCCTTTCGTGAATATTGCTAATTAGCCTAAGTGTTACACAAACGTGCTGATTTGCCGAACCTTTACTATACTTTTTAAAGATAAAAAGGAGAGACAATATGTCAGAGCAACTCGAGTGGGCATTAAAAATGCACCAAATAGAAAATTGTAGTTGTAGTCACGGATGCGGATGTCAATTCGGTGGTCACCCAACAAGCGAAAATGGTGGCTGTGAAGCGATACTAGGCTTACAAGTGATTGAAGGCCACTACCAGACTCTTAATTTAACCGGTATAAAGATGGTGTTTGCAGCCTCGTGGCCTGGCGCTATGCATGATGGCAACGGCACCGGTGTTTTATTTATCGATAACCAAGCATCTCCAGAACAAGTAACAGCACTAGCCACAATAATGTCTGGCCAAGCAGGCGGGATGCCGGTAGCTGCAATAGCGACGTTATTCAGTGCATTTGAAGGGCCAATTATGGCCGACATTGACGTCAATGAAGACGATTATCGCTCTTCGGTCAATATAGAAGGTGTCGTTTCCGCGCAGCAAACCCCTCACCTTAACCCGGTGACTGGCGAGGAAAACCATGTGCATATTACCTTCCCTAGTGGCGGCTTTATGTGGAACGATGGTAAAATAGGGAAAACCGACCATATGCACATAAATCGTGGTGCGCTTAATTTTGCCTTTTCAGATACCTTTGCCGCCAATGCTGTTGTCAATTGGCCTACCGCGTAGCACAGTAAACTGAACAATAAAGACTTTCTAAGAATAACAATATGGAATCAATGTTGCGCCGAACCTTCGGCCTTACTTTTATATTACTGACCATTTATCTGTGTTGGCACTATATGCTATTTGGCATGACTATGAACATGGAGCCAGTTTCACAATGGCAAGCGCACGATATTGTCATGTTGTATGTCATGTGGGCTGTGATGATGGCTGGCATGATGCTACCTTCGGCGCTACCGGTGTTATTGCTTGTACAAAAATTTAATCAACGGCAAACGCAGGCTCACCATCGCAACGTACCTATCTCAGTTTTTGCCGCGGGCTATCTGCTCGCTTGGTGTTTATACTCTGTACTTGTCACTTTTTTACAATGGGGATTACATCACTTTACTTTACTCACTCCAATGATGGATAGTGCCAGCCAAGTGTTTAGCGCAGGCATTGTAATTGTTGCAGGGTTTTATCAGTTTTCTCCCTTAAAACAGCGCTGTTTGCAGCTTTGCAGATCGCCGATGAGTGTCGTGATGAAGGGATGGAATAACAATAAATTAAGCGCACTAAGCGTTGGATTTAAACACGGTAGCTACTGTGTTTTATGTTGTTGGTTTTTAATGGCGCTATTGTTTGTTGGTGGCGTAATGAATATTTCGCTTATCATCGCGCTGACGCTACTTGTTATTCTTGAGAAAACTTTCCCCAACGCCAAGGCATTTTCATATACGGTAGGCGCAGCGCTGATCATCTTTGGTATCTATTTGCTGTTGCAATAATCGTGTTTCTTATCTTAGACGTAAAAGGCTATAATAACGCTATAGCCCCTTTGAACACACACTAAGATGACGCACAGTACAGAGCAATATCAGAATAACCCTTTGCATGGCCAATCATTGGAAAAAATCGTCACCGAACTGGTGGAACATTACGGTTTCGATATTTTGTCGGCTTATTTGAATTTAAATTGCTTTAAAAATAATCCGAGCGTTAAAGCCAGCACCAAGTTTCTTAAAAAAACAGATTGGGCGCGTCATAAAGTCGAAAGCTTTTATCTATACCAATTTAAGAGTTTACCGCGCGCAAGTGACGAACAATTTGAGTTGCCACCACGAGATCGCATTATTCCTATGGATCAAAAAGCGGGCGAACCAAAAGAATTAAGCTTAGAAGATGCCGAACGGTTACGCGAAAAACGCATGCGTAAAGCACAGCAAAGAGATCGCGGCAACAAGCGTGGAAGAAGCAACAGTCGTCGCTCAGAAAAACCATTACCCGCTGACCCTTGGGCTAACCACAGGTAATACTAACTGTCTATCGCCTCATAAAAATTGATGAGCCAAATGACCACCAATGATACAGATGAGGCGATGCAAAAACTCACCACTAATGGCATCACGCCAGATTGAAAAAAAGTACCAATGTATTGCGCTAATAGCGCCGACAACATGGTTGATACAAAGCCAACGATCGCCGCGCCAAATCCAGCTACCTTGCCCAATGGCTCCATAGCTAATGCGTTCATATTGCCAAATAAAATACCTAGACAGAAAAACACTAGAAGCAAATAAATGGACGTTTTCCAAAGCGCAGGTAAGCCCTGATAAAAGGTACTAAGCGCAGCAAATAAAACAGACACCACAAGCGTTACTATTAGAGCCCTGTTAACCATTGGCCGCATACCAACTTGCATCACCAATTTACCATTTACAAACGATGCAATACCGATAGAAAATGCGAGTACAGCAAAGTAAATTACAAAATAGTCACCTAGCTGATACTCTAGTTGAAACAACTGTTGCGCTGAACTGAGGTAAAAGACAAACGGGCCCGACATAATACCTGCGGCTAGTGTGTATCCCATGGCTTTTTTGTTAGTAAACACTTGCTTTGCCATTTGCCAATAGCCAACTATGGAAAAGGTTTGTCTATTTTCTTTATCAAGGGTTTCAGCCTGCCTTAATAAGAACCAGAGAAGCGAAACCAGCCCGATCAGTGCAATTGCAAGATAGATTGCATGCCAGCCAAAAAAGACTAGCACTAATTGTCCAAACATCGGCGCCAGCATAGGCACGAGAATAAAAAACATCATAATAAATGACATGACTCTGGCCATCGCCCTGCCATTATGTTGATCTCTAATGATTGCCATCGATAATACGCGTGGCGCTGCTACGCCAATGCCTTGAATAAACCGGCTCCACACCAAGGTGTCAAAATCTAGCGCAAATAGTGCCATCAGGCTGCCAATAAAAAATATAATGAAGCCCGCTATCATTGCTGGCCTGCGACCGATGTAATCTGAAAGCGGCCCAAACAACAACTGCCCTAGCGCTAACCCAACAAACAAGTAGGTAATGATTTTTTGCGTTTGGCTTAAATCTGTGGCGCCTAAGTCTTGCCCCATCAGAGCGAGAGCAGGCAACACCGCATCAATAGACAAGGCCACTAGAGACATTACTAGCGCCATCAGGGCGACAAATTCAGTTAATGGTAGTGATTTATGTTGAAAACGAGAAAACATAGCGGCTCTATTTTTTAGTTGCTATCGGCGTTAGTAAAGCCTTTCAAACCACAGGTAACATTAGCTTGTTCCGCCATTATTTTTTCGGCTTCATTGGCAAAGCTGTTATCCCATTCAAGTACCTTTGGCGTCATGATTCGGTGCCATAATGGGGGCACCATAGCGATAATAATTGTAGTTAGATAGCCCGCAGGCATCATCGGAGCATCATGATAAGGTTGCAAATCATGATAAGGCACACGACCTTGTGCATGATGATGAGAGTGACGCGTTAAATTAAACGTTGTCCAAGAGCTTAATCGTCTGTTGGTGTTCCAAGAATGGTAGGGTTGTACCCTATTTTTAGGTGCTCGAATCAGGCCGTAATGCTCCATATAATTCACTATCTCTAATAGTGCTTTTGCCCATAGGGCACAGGCGACGAAGTACAGCAGAGCAACAATACCCCCGATAAAATAAGCTATCACAAGCAAAACAACACTCATCAAATAGCCGCGAATAGCGCGATTTTGATAGGAAAATACAGCTATTTTTTTACCCATTAATCGTTTTGCTTCTATTCGCCAAGCACTAACGTTGCCTTTTATCGTAGAAATTATGATGTGGGCGTAAACGTTGCGACCTCTCGGTGCCGTCGCCGGATCGTTTTCAGTGGCTACGTATCTGTGGTGACCATAGATATGCTCAATAGAAAAATTGCTATCAAAGCTAAAGGCCAAAAGCCATCGGCCCACTATCGTAGAAAACTTATCCCAGGTTCTATGAACAAGTTCGTGTGCGGTAATGGTGCCAAGTAGTCCTATCATTAATCCGGTAAGCACCAAGCCTGAAACATGGTGTGCTGTATCCGTATTTATTTTTGCTGTTATAAAATCATAATTGAACTGTACGCCGAGCCATTGTCCAAACCCAAGGGCATCTCCGGCACTTACGCTCCAAATAAAAGAGAACACCAATAAACTTAGTATGGGCAGAGCTAACCACAATTGTAGCGTATAAAGGTTGGGAAATTTTACTTCAGCCGTTGATGTGTCTTCACCAAACAACATATCACCCAAGACATAAAACAGCACAACTGCAAGCAGGCCCCAGCTGATAAATTGGCCGCCCATCAAAATGGCAACGAGCGAAAACAGTCCAACAACATGTATCGATAAAAACTTGCAAAAATGCAACAGCGCCATATTTGTCTCTACGCATTAAAACCCTTATTACAATTTACGCACGAAAACTATTATTTTCCAGAAACAAAGGGCGACAACTTGCAGATAATTAGCATTGATAAATTAAGAATCGCACCAATATAGAAGTTTCCAATGATTAAATCGTCTTTTCACATTGCCGTTCGTCTAATAGACAAAACGTTCAAAGACTGGAAACTATATGAACTACTTACAAAACCAAACCTTTAATTTTAGTGACGAGAATGTTACACAAAGCACTCACAAACCGCGCGTGCTGATTTTATATGGTTCACTGAGAGAAAAATCGATGAGCCGATTCGCCGCAGAAGAAGCAGGCCGCATACTGACCTACTTCGGTGCCGACGTGAAGTTTTTTGATCCAAAAGGTTTACCTTTGTTTGACAATGGCATTTCTGTTGAACATGAGAAAGTGCAAGCACTGCGAGAACTCGTTAAGTGGTCTGAAGCGCAAGTTTGGTCTTCACCAGAAATCCACGGCAATATGTCTGGCGTAATGAAAAATCAAATAGATTGGATCCCACTAAGTGAAGGTGCTGTTCGACCAACTCAAGGAAAAACACTTGCTGTAATGCAGGTAAGCGGTGGTTCGCAAAGTTTTAATGCGGTAAATAATATGCGAATCCTAGGTCGCTGGATGCGCATGCTAACTATCCCTAACCAATCGTCTGTGGCGAAGGCTTGGCAAGAGTTTAACGACGATGGGTCGATGAAAGCCTCTGCTTTTCGCGAGCGCATCGTTGATGTAATGGAAGAACTAATGAAGTTCACCTTGCTTACTCGCGATCGTAAAGAGATGCTAGTAGACCGCTACAGCGAACGCTGTGAAGCTGCGGCCAAGGAAACCAAGGCCAAAGTAGAGCAGGCACAAGTTGTTGAAAAACCGAAAGTAAAGGCAGCCTGTTGCCCGCCAACTAAAGCCACTAAAACGGAGTGTTGTTAATCGTTAAAAAGCTCAGCCTCTGGTTGAGCTTTTTGTTTTATAGCGTTAAATCATGCTTACTTATTGCAACTAGTTGTGTTTAAAAAATAAAGACAAATTGTGCTTCTCGTTAATTTTTCTCTATGATTAACAATACTTTCTATAACAATGACTACATTTTTACCAACGTATGAACAACCGTGTTGCTGACAATCAAATGACAAAAAGCCTCACTAAGGTCGCTCTTGCTAGTGGCCTGTTATTGGGCTATCTGTCCTCGGCGCAAGCAGATTCAGAACTAGATACAGTGACAATTTACGGTAAAGCAAATATATCGCTTCAATCCTCCGACGATGGTGAAGGAAGTTTTACCGAGCTTAAAAGTAATGCCTCTCGTATTGGCTTTAAAGGTAGACTTGCCATTGCAGAGGATATCGACGTGTTCTATCGAGCGGAATTTGAGGTCGATATGGATGGTGACGAAGACAATGTGTTTGAGCATCGCAATATTTATGTCGGCTTTCATGGTTGGTTTGGCGAACTCTATTTAGGCAGAAACGATAGCGCGTTAAAACAGTCGGTGGGCCGCACAGATATTTTCAACGATTTAGAGGGCGATATCGTAGGCTTATTTGTGGGTGAAAATCGTCCATCGAACTCAATTACCTACAAGTCCTCGTCAGTGGCTAATTTTCGTGTCTGGATAACCTATATTGCCCCCGAGCAAAATGCATTAGGACAAAAAGAAGAGACTCAATCATCTTACGCCTTGGTCTACGGTGATTCACGTTTTGAAAATGGTCCTGTGTACCTTGCCCTATCTGCTGATGTAGGCGTAACCAGTTTAATGGCGAGGGTAAATGGTTCTCTAGGCCGTTATGACGTAGCCAGAGCGACAGGCCAAGTCGACGTTGGTGGCGGTTTTATTCTTGGCGGTATCTACCACACACAAAAAAATATTACGACACAACAAAAAATGGATGGCTTTAATGCATCACTGAGATACGTGCACGAGGCTTTTGTTGTACGTGCGCAATACCAAAGCGCGACATTTGACCAAGAAGGTACAAATGCCGGTCTATCATTGGGGTTTGATTATACGTTGAATGAGCGTGCCAAACTTTATGCGTTTTATAGTGGTTTTTCGATAGAACAAAGTGACCTTGCTACCGACTATGATCCTGCACTAGCCGCCATCAAGCAAAAGTACGCAGGCTTTGGTGTCGAGTATTATTTCTAGCCTTGGCGACTAATAACTTCTTCACCGTTATACACAAGCCTAGTTGACCACGGGATAGGATTTCGCAGTGCAAAATGCGCCATACAGCCATTCTCTGCTTCATCCAATAGATCTTTAATGCGTTCTTGTGATTCTGGACTATCGATAATGACATGCGTTTCTACAACATCGCAGCCGCCATCAGTCATGTAACCGTGTTCTCTCATGTGACCTAGGTTTGTTCTAAATACAATACGTTGTTCTAACTTAAGACTGTCCACCTGAATTTTACGGGCAGTTAAGATATCGGTTAGGTGAGTCATCAGGCAAAAGCCAATACCAGCAGAGAAGAACGCGAGTGGCGGCGGCGCCGTATCATCGCCAACAGGTGGCTGTTCATCGCAGTAAAGCTTTACTGGGCTAAACCCTGGAATATTAACTGACACTACCCCTGTTTTTTTCTGTTTAGTGCTTGCTTCCGCGCTTAAATTTACCTCAAAACGATAAGGTTCTGGATGTTTCGCTTTTGAAAAAGCAGAAGGATTGTATTGCGTAGTACTTGGTTGGCTATCACTGAGCTCGCCAACATGATATTGCGTTTTGTTTGTCATTGTCTGTATTCACTTTAACGAATGGTTTATTAGATCCTATGTCAAATCTGATGAAAGATGTCGTCAATTCTTACTTCAAAGTCGTTATTTATGGTGCTATTCTTCAAAAAATAGCCATAGATTGACGGATACCTCCATGCTTTCAAAACAGGACAAAAATTTACTTACTGCGTTGCAACAATCAGGACGCCTGTCTATTGTTGAATTGGCAAAACAAACTCATATGTCGGAGTCGACGTGCTTACGCAAAACAAAGCACTTAGAAGAGCAAGGTATTATTATGGGGTATAGCGCAATGTTAGACGCCGAAAAAGCCGGCTTTGGTGTTGTAGCCTTCGTACAAGTGAGTATAAATCAAAACAATGAAGCTGAATTTGATGGCTTTAAAAACGCAGTGCAAGCACATCCGCTTATCCTAGAATGCTATTCTTTATCGGGGCAATATGATCATTTAATGAAGGTAGTAGCACGAAGCAACAAGGAATTGTCGCAATTTATTCTAAAAACGCTACGTAGCTTCCCAGACATTAAAGACGCACAAACCCTATTTGTGCTTGATCAAGTTAAACATACCACAGCGCTGCCCGTTGATTTGCCTGAACACATCTAAACGTTGCCCGTTACTTAAGCCAGTTTCCTTAGTTTTTACCAACATAGCTTTATGTTGACTCCTTAACGTCAACGTAATCTCTGTTTTCTCAATTTTAAGGCATACTCGGTCCGTAATTGAAAATAAAATAAACCGCCCTGCTTATTTCAACAAACCAGTACAGTCAGTACCTTCCGTAATTAATACATACTAACTTATTCGTATAACTCACCAGCAATGTCAAATTTATAACATTATGGAGCAATTTTTTATTATTTAAATCGGTTGCGATTGACTACTATTTAAACTTCATTTGGTTAATTGTTAACAGTTATCATATTTTTGTTAACTAAACCGATTGTAAATAGTTGTTGCAATGCATGTGTATATAGAACTCAGCACATGTAGAAGTCGGCAACAGATAATAATACTAATAACCCCGACTATAGGGAAAATGAAAGCATGATTACTTCAAGTAAAAAAATAGTCAGCGCTATGCTGTCCACTTCATTGTGGATTGGCGTAGCGTCGACAGCTTTTGCAGAGACAACAAATGTCGAAGCTGAAGGCTACTCGACTATCGGTGGTACCTACCAAGACGGTAACCCTCAACCGATAAACATTTACAGCGTAAATGGAGTTCAAGCTATAAATTTTGTAAACCGTGGAGATTTTGCAGAATACGATGTTAGCGTTTCAACCGCTGGTGAGTATTCCATTGAATACCTAATTGGTACGTCAATAGCGAGCGGAAGCGCCATAGAAATTTCAGTGCTTGTCGACGGAAATTGGCAATCCGCTGGCTCAACAAATGTTCCGCTAGGACATTGGGACAACTTCCAAGCGTTGGCTGCCACTAACAATATTTCATTAGCACAAGGCACTAACCGCATTAAGATCACTGGTGCTGGTACGCACGATTGGCAGTGGAATTTAGATGCCTTTTCATTAACACTGGAAACGCCAGAAAACCCTGACAACCCTGACAATCCTGACAACCCTGACAACCCTGACAATCCTGACGACGGAAACACTGGACAACCAGGCACACCATTTACTATCGAAATGGAAGCATTCAACGCTACGGGAAGTGATGACCCTAGAGCGCAAGGTATGATCATCGGTGAGCGTGGTTATCCTGAAGATAAACATACTGTCGTTGATAGTAACCAAACAACCGACTGGGTTGACTACAACATCAACTTCCCAGTATCAGGTAATTATCGCATCGAAATGTTAGCATCTGGCCAAACTAGCCATGCAACAGCAATCTTGTTTGTTGATAACGTCCAAATCAACGAAGTTCCAGTAGATACTGGCAACCAAGCTGTTTTCCAAGATTTTGAGTTAACCGACTCTACCTACATCTCTGCTGGTGCACATACCATCAGAGTGCAAAGTGGTAGCCAAATTAACGAATTCAGCTGGATGTGGTTTGGTGACGCTTTAACTTTCACGCCGCTTGATGGCGGTTCCACTGATGGTGATGCAGACAATGATGGCGTTCTAGACAGCGTTGATACGTGTCCAAATACACCTGCAGGTGCCCAAGTCGATGCCAATGGCTGTGAAATTATCGTCGATAACGACACTGACAATGATGGCGTAGACAATAGCATTGACCAATGTCCAAACACACCAGCAGGTGCACAAGTTGACGCTAATGGCTGTGAAATTGTTGCAGTTGTTGACGCAGATAATGACGGTGTAGAAGACAGCTTAGATATGTGTCCAAATACACCAGCAGGAGCGCCAGTAAATGGTCAAGGTTGTGCAGATTCGCAACTTGACGCTGATAATGACGGTGTATCTGATGACATCGACCAATGTCCATCAACACCAGCAGGTAGCGTGGTTGACGGTACAGGTTGTATTGTTGTTACTCCGCCAGCTGATTCAGACAATGACGGTGTAGCAGATACCTTGGATATGTGTCCAAACACTGCAACTGGCTTAACCGTTGACAGTCAAGGTTGTGCATTATCACAACTAGATTCAGACAATGACGGTGTAACTGACGATATCGACCAATGTGCTAATACGCCAAGTGGCGAAACAGCAAATGCGACAGGTTGTTCTTCTTCACAAGAAGGTGGCGGAACGGACCCTGGTACACCTCAACCAGGTTTGTTGTACGGCGAACTAGCTGGCGCGATGAATGTTTCTGATACTAACCCTAACTGGGAACGCACTACCGATCTGTTACAAACAGAAGACAGCATTAAAGGCAATACCACCGAAGTTTATACCGGCTTTATCTACGATGCTGACGGTCATATTTCATTTTATGAACACATTGACGACAGCGTCCGCTTATACATTGATGGTGTGCTAGTACTTTCAAATGATAGTTGGGAAGCTTCATCACAAACAACTGACTTAAACCTAACACCAGGTACCCATGAAATTGAATTGCGTATCGGTAATGCTGATGGCGGCAGCGGCGCAGTTGACGGTATTGGTTTTGGTATCGATGTCGACGGTGGTACTAACTTTGTTCATCCTTCTACTTTGAGTGAAAGCATTTTTACCTCAGTAGGTGAAGAAACTGGTAACCCAGACTTAGAACAAGAAGGGGACATTATCGTAGAGCTAGAAAGCTTCGTTTTCACAAGCACTAACGGTCGCGTTGGTGGTGATAGCGTTGAAGGCTTTAGCCCAACAGCTACAGGAGTCAACTGGGTGACCAATGGTGACTATGGTGACTATATGGTGACATTCGAAGAGCCTGGCACATATAGCGCTTACATCACCATTTCTGCAGCAAATGATGGCAGCTATGGCGCACGTGTTGATGTTGATGGCTGGCCAGTTGCCTGGGGCTACTTTGGCGGCACCGGCAGTTGGGACGTATCATCTGAAAACCTACTTTACGGCGGCACTTTTGTTGTTGAACAAGCAGGTGAAAAGGTTGTTCGAGTTGAAGCTATTGGCGGCTCTGATTGGCAGTGGAGTGGTGATAGAGTGCGTTTTACTCGCCTAGGTGATGTAACCGCAATTCCTTCGCCAATTTACAATCCAGACGATCACTTTGTTGCTGAAATCCAAGGTCCACAAACAGACGTTACTTACCTTAAGAAGCCGGTAGAAATACCTGCAAACAAGAAAGTACTTAAGTCGGATGTTTGGTATACCTACCCTCAAAACAGAGAACTTGAAGGTTATGATAACTTTGGTGCAACCGGTGCATTCTGGGGACACCCGCCTGAGCATGATTTTTATGACGATACTGTCATCATGGATTGGGCTGTAGATGCTGTATATGCTTTCCAAGCTGAAGGTTATGAGTATACGGCACGTGGTGAGTTTGACTGGGGCTATGGTTGGTTCACTGAATATACCACAAACCCGCAACCTCATTATGTTCGTACGCTGGACGATAGAAATGTCAGAATGACGTTTATGGGCTATTTAAGTCATGATGGTTATAACAACAACTGGCTGAGTAATCACAGCCCAGCGTTTGTTCCATT
The DNA here is from genome assembly GCF_030295955.1 of Thalassotalea agarivorans. Classification (NCBI taxonomy): domain Bacteria; kingdom Pseudomonadati; phylum Pseudomonadota; class Gammaproteobacteria; order Alteromonadales; family Colwelliaceae; genus Thalassotalea; species Thalassotalea agarivorans. The sequence continues at coordinate 612,775 of NZ_AP027363.1, read as the reverse complement.
TATGAAATCTCAAGTAGACCAGATCCTAAAAGCAAATCCAGATAAGCTAATGTTTGACACCCAAACAAACTCGACGCGTTCAACTGATATGCGTGATTTTGGTGGTGACTTCTCGCCTTATGCAATGGAAAACTTCCGTGTATGGTTGAGCAAAAAATACAGCACTGGAGAACTAGCGGCATTAGGTATCAACGATATCAATAGCTTTGACTATGGTGACTTCTTAAGAGCACAAGGTGTAACTCACACCTCTTGGTCAAATGCGGGTGATACACTGTCTGGTAATATTCCACTGCAAGAAGATTACATCTACTTTAACCGTGATGTATGGAATCAGAAATTTGCTGAGGTGTTAGATTACATTCGCCAGCAACAGCCAGATATTGAAATTGGTGCAAGTACCCATTTGTTTGAATCTCGAGGTTACGTGTTCAATGAAAATCTTACGTTCTTATCAGGTGAATTAAACCTAGGTGCAAGAACAACGATTTCAGAATTGCCGACTAACATCTTGGTTCACTTAAAAGGTGCTCAAGCAGTCGATAAAACACTAGTTTACTTCCCTTATCCATGGGAATTCGACGAACTTCGCTTACAAGATGCACCGCGTTTCGGCCGAGGCTGGGTAGCACAAGCGTATGCATATGGTGGCCTATTCTCTATTCCTGCTAACGTTTGGGTAGGTGGTGAAGTATGGACTTGGTCGCCAGGTGCAGACAATTACCGCGATATCTACTTGTTTGTAAGAGCACAAGCTGATTTGCTAGATGATTACACCTCGTATTCTAAAGTAGGTCTAGTACATGCAATGTACTCTTCAATGAAAGCAGGGTTTATTGATGGTGGTAACCAAATCCAATCAAGTACTAAGCTACTAACAGAAGGTAATATTAACTTCGACTTACTCGTGTTTGGTGATGAAGGTTACCCTGTTGTTCCGCGTCCTGAAGATTTTGACAAGTTTGACCATATCTTCTTCGATGGTGACCAGCAGTACTTAACCGCCGAGCAACAAGCGTTGCTAGACCAACAAGGCGATAAAGTAAGACATATTGGCCAACGTGGCACTGTATCAGGGATCGAAATAACCGTTAGCATTAACGGCACGGAATCAAATGAGACTGTTTCAGCAGTTTCACGTATCCATGAAACAGATGCTGCTGCACCTTATGTTGTGCACTTGGTTAACCGTCCGTTTGCTGGTGGCGTTACACCTACATTAAACAATGTAGAGGTTGCGATTCCACAAAGCTACTTCCCAGAGGTAGTTACAGGTGCAACCTTGCACTTACCTGACGGTACAAGTACTCCATTGACGCTTTCAACTAACGCCGATGGCGACGTTGTATTGCCAGTCAATAACTTAGAAGTTTGGGGTATTTTAGAACTAGCGCACTAGTCTGAAAATACAGTCCATTTTAAAAAGCCAGTCACTGTGAAGTGACTGGCTTTTTTTTGCTTATTAGCTGTGCCGTCCAATAGTATTAACGGGATCACGTACAAAACATTACACCTTCTTCTATACCTTTTACAAAAAATAGATTGCTTTAGTTTTGATTAAGCGCAAAATGCGCGCCGGCTAAATAGTAGCCAGTTTTATCAGAGATAAACAACATGAAAGCAGTCAACACAAAAGTGCAAGGCTTTACGCTAATTGAGCTTGTGATAGTTATTGTACTTCTTGGTATTTTATCAGTAGTCGCTGCCCCGAAGTTTGTTGATATAAACAAAGACGCAAAGATTGCTGTGTTAAACGGCGCGAAAGGTGCAATCGAGAGTGGTCTCGATTTGTTTGCCGCAAAAGCGCTAAATAGAAACAATGTAAAACCTGTGCCTGATGGTGATTTAGGACCAATTCGCACAGAGGGTTACGTTGAGATTAATGGTGTAGACATTGGCATTATCAATGACATTGAGCCGGCATTTGATGTTTTTCGGCTGGAAGAACAAGTCAATGCACTATTTGATATGCCAGAGACATTTGACTTAGCACCAGGTGTTACCGATTTAGGTTTTTATCTTTATTACAACGATAAACCTGAATCATTAAATTGCTATGTAAGATACGCACAAGGGGCCGACGATCAGGTCATGATCGAAACCTCGTCTTGCTAAGCACTCTTTTTCAATAAGCCTCAGCGCCCGCTGGGGCTTATTTGATTCTAACTGTATATTCCACCCAAAACGGCCAGCAATCCAAATCAACAGGACCGCAGTTCCAATTTAACAGGACCACCCTTCCAATAACCTTGGACCATTGCACACATTAAAAAGCCCCGCTATTGCGCAATGCTGATCTATTAAGAATGTGATCAGTTGACCGATCCAAATGATCGTGCAAAATCCGTAGTCAGTTTTCTGATTACGGATTTTTTTATGCCTGCCTTCACCCAGTTTCACGATTTTATCGAAGAATCCCCAGTAGATATTGCCAAGTTAACCACCTTTTGTGAGCACATTCCTGACGATTGGGTTTATCAAGCGACAGGGTTGTCAGCCAAAGCTACAATCCGAAGACGGCGTTTGCCCAGTGATATGGTGCTTTGGTTGGTAGTTGGTATGGCATTTTTTAGAAACGAACCGATTGCTGAAGTAGCAAGGCGTATGAACATATGTGCTGAAGGCTTAGCTGATGAAAAACTTTTAGCTAAAAGTGCATTAACCGAAGCGAGAAAACGTCTTGGCTCTGAATCGATGGCATGGCTATTTAGGCAATGCAGCAACCAATGGGGATTAGAGCGTTACCCAGGTGACACTTGGCACGGCCTTCAGGTTTTTGCTGTTGATGGGGCTTTATTTCGCACAAATGATACGCCTGAATTACGTGAGCATTTCGGCTCTGGAAATACGAGCACAAATCGGCAAACGCCATTTCCTATGTTAAGGCTCGTGACGCTAATGAATGTTCGCTCTCATGTGATTGTTGATGGCGATATAAGCCCTTATCGAAAAGGTGAAATTCCTCTCGCAAAGGGGTTCATGGATAAGTTGCCAGATAACTCAGTTACCCTACTAGACAAAGGTTTCTATAGCGCAGAGCTACTTCTGGGTATAAACAAACTGGGAGACAACAGTCATTGGCTTATTCCCGCAAGAAAAGGTTTAAAGTACACGCTGCTCGACAAGCAAGAAAGTAATGACCAATTGGTCGAGATGAAGGTCTCCCCTCAGGCAAGAAAGAAGAATCCTGACTTACCGGAAACTTGGAAAGTTAGGGCTGTAACGTATGAAGTTGCTGGCAAAGTAAAAACGGTATTCACATCATTACCTCGTGATAAATACAACGCTCAAGATGTTGCCGAGTTATACCATGAGCGTTGGGAAATTGAGCTAGGTTACCGAGACATCAAATCATCAATGCAACACAATGCGATCACCCTTAGAAGCAAAACAGTTGATCTTGTATATCAAGAGTTATGGGGACTTGTGCTGGGTTACAACCTTGTTCGAAGAGAAGCTAGTCAAGCGGCCGTTTCTCATCAAAGAGCTCCTAACGAAATTAGTTTCAAATATGCTTGCCAGTTCATCGCCAGTCAATTGAAAGTGATGGCAAAAGCGCTATCACCTGGTAATACACCAAAACGATTAGCTCAGCTTCGAGGTGACTTGACCATGCTCTTCAAAGAAAACCGCCCTAGGCCATCAAGACCTAGGGCGGTAAAGATATCAAAGACCCGTTATCCAATTAATCGCAATGCTGCTCCACTAAAGTGAACAGCATTGCCGCTATTGCGAGGCTTCTTTGCATTAATTTTTCTTCGATCTTCGCCTAAAGTGGTACTTAAACACTACTCGCATCGTCTGAATACTTAAGAAATCAATTATCAAAATCATACTCAGTTCTAAAAATGAACCGAAATAGAATGCCATAGGGCTTTCAGAATAATAAGTGACCCCTGAGCCCATAGAAACTCTTTTAAGATAAAAAATTTCGATGAAAACGTAGGCATTGAACAAAAATAAACAAATCAACAAAAAAATGCTTTGGTTTATAGTGCCTTTGATTGTTTTTCTCAACATTTTATTACTTCGCCGAATTATTACTTCGCCGAAATCGTATTTTTTCTTATATTGTTACGTTTGAAGTGGTAAGGCCCCAGAATTCTAGACAGTTTCTAGCTCCTTAAAATAACGTTTCTCAAATTCGTTTGGAGAAACACCACCATTTGTACCATGATTTCTTTTTGAATTGTAGAAACATTCAATGTAGTCAAATATCTCAGCCCTTGCTTCGTCACGGGTTTTATAGATCTTACGTTTAACTCTGTCCTTCTTGAGCAATGAGAAAAAGCTCTCCGCCACGGCGTTATCATGGCAATTACCTTTCCGACTCATGCTAGCTTCCAAGTTGTGCTCTTTTAAGAAGCTACGCCAATCAGAGGAGGTATATTGGACTCCCTGATCAGAGTGAACCAGCACCTTACTTTGTGGTCTTCGACGCCATACGGCCATCAGTAAAGCATCGATTACTAGGTCAGATTTGGGGCTGCTTTTCATCGTCCAGCCAACGACTTTTCGAGAAAATAAGTCAATCACAACCGTGAGATATAGCCACCCCTCGTAAGTGCGGATATATGTGAAATCTGTCACCCACGTTTGATCGGGCTTATTCACCTTGAACTCCCTATTTAAAGTGTTAGGCGCTGCGGGATGTTGTTTATTATTTCCAAAGCCTCGGTGGCGTTTGTAACCTCTGATAGCTTTAATTTTATTGGTTCGCATTATCCGATGGATGCGATTTTTACCGCATATCTCACCATCATTTTTCAAGTCAATCGTGATATTGCGATAACCATAGGTACAGCCACTTTCGAGCCAGAATTGTTTAATCTTGCCCAACAGCCTTTGGTCTTCGATTGCACGATTACTCAATGGCTTTTTCTGCCAGGCATAAAAACCACTGCGGTTGATGTTAAGAACCTGACACATTAACTCGACAGGATATTGCTTGAGTCGAGATTTCACGAACGTGTACTTTTCTTTGACTCCCCTGCAAAGTACACGGCGGCCTCCTTTAAGATGTCACGTTCCATTGTAACCCGCTTTAATTCGGCTTTTAAGCGACGTATTTCATCAGATTGGGCATCATCTACTTGACGCTGCTTGGCGGGCTTGGAATATCTTTTTACCCAATCATGAATGGACTTGTAGCTGACTCCCAATCGCTCAGCAACGGAAGTCATCGAGTGACCTTGCTCTGTTACTTGTTTGACTGCTTGGATTTTAAATTCTTCTGTATAGCGCTGACGGCTCATTATTACACCTCTTAGTTTTATATATTATAAAGCTAAGAACTGTTTAGTGAACTAGGGCCTTACCATCAGTCAATTTCCTAATGTGTGAGTCTGAAGCGGCGTACAACAGCCAGGTAGCTCTAACAACTGATTCTAGTTGCAAGCGAAACACACCTATAGCCGTTGTATAGTTTTCTTTTTCAATTAGGAGCATCAGGCTAGACCAATGTTCGACTGCTACCTGCGCTATCAACTTGCTGGCAATTGTTCTTCGGTTTAGGTCATAGGGTCCTACATCAAAGATTTTATCTATATCTTGATATAGTTTTTGTGACTGGTTCAATAAGTCTGCTAAAGGGTGTACTGCTTTCATGCTACACAAACAACCATATCAGCAAACAAAGTATTGCGACCTTCACTGAATAACGAATAAGCCACGGGTAAGGCTTTACAGGCTTCATATAGTCAGGAAGACTTAAGAAGTTCTCTTCTGGCACATTTCTACGAACAGTTACGGTTTTGATACTGTATGGGCAGCGGCAAAAGTCATTTCTCTCTTGCGGTATGTCGTATATAAAATCCAACCAACCACAACAATGATCACATTTACCAAAGTATTTCGCGTCTCTTTGCATAAGTTACGTCTAGATTCCTTTCTTCACCGTTTCGACTACTATAATCACCTCGGTTTTAAGTGGCAATTGTAAACTGCAATGTATGAGTACCAAAAACTTTTGATGCTCTAATAAATGTCAGCAATAACAAAAGGTTAAGTAAAAAATTGGAAAACACGAATGTATGACTAATGTAGTAGTTTAAGAAACTCTATTTAGGTATTTGTAAAGGAAAAAATGGGAGTTAAATTAGACTTTTTCTTTTTGTTGGGTTTTATGTTGGGTACAACAAAAAAGACCCCTGAAACCCTTAAATTATAAGGGTTAATGGTACCGGAGGACGGACTTGAACCGTCACGCCCGCAAAGGCAACGGATTTTGAATCCGTCGTGTCTACCAATTCCACCACTCCGGCAACACATGACTTTTAGGATTGCTCCTAAAGAGAATGGCATTATACGAGATCAATTACGCATAGCAACCGTTTTATTGCATCGTCTCGATTAACCGGCGATTTTTTGTGCGGCAATCGAACTATTAACAGATCTGTCTGCTAATGATAAAATCGCTGCATTGCTTATCAATGAGAATGAACCTTGTCTGTTTCCCCTACTTCTGGAGAATTTCCTCGCGCCGGTTTTATGCGTAGATTTGGTGCTTGGGTGTATGACTTTCTACTTGCTGTAGCCGTGTATATGGTTGCTGGTGGAATTAGCTTTGGTATTTTTGGCGCCTTGTTTGCCTACCAAGTGATTCCGAATCAAGGCTTTGAACACGCCATCGACCTACAGCGTTCCTCAATTGTTTACAACACCCTTGTTTATGGCTGGAACATCGCGTGGGTCGCCTTGTTTTTTGTATTCTTTTGGGCACGCAGTGGCCAGACATTAGGCATGCGAGCTTGGCGTTTAAAACTGCAAAATCAAGACGGTAGCTTGATCAGCAAAAAAACAGGATTCAAACGCTTGTTGCCAACCTTATTAGGACTCGGTAATTTGCTGGTGATTTTCGATCGTAAAAACAAGCTAAGTTTGCAAGATAGATTAACAGACACTGAAGTTGTTGTGCTTTCACTGGAAGCCAATAGAGGGCGCTTATAATTAGTGGTACCAATTATTTGCCTCGTGCTTTGAGCTGCGTGCTGCGGGTAGAACAAGGTTTTACTCGTTCCTTATACCTTTTTCTTGAAGATCCCGTGTAACAACGTCACGGGATGACGACGTTTTTCTTGCTCCTCGTACCCTGCAGCTTCGCTGCGTGCCCCTATTACCTTTTTAACCCACTTTCCGCCGCATCAAATAAACCGCGACAGCGACAAAGATTGCACTAGGGAGCAACGCACCGAGCAAGGGGGGTAAGTTGTAAACAAGCGCCATTGAACCCATCACTTGGTTGGCGATATAAAACAATATACCGGTGAACACGCCCATCATAATTCTTGCGCCCATTGACACCGAGCGCAAAGGACCAAAGATGAACGACAAGGCAACAAGTAACATGACAGCAACCGTTAATGGTTGAATAACCTTGCGCCAGAACGCCAACATGTATCGACTGGTATCTTGGCCATTGGCTTCAAGATAATCTAAGTAATCGAACAGACCTTGTACCGACAAGGCTTCTGGTTTTACGGTTACCACACCCAATTTGTCAGGCGTTAACGTGGATGTCCACACATAGTCTTGATACTGCTTTGTTTCTACTTGTGTGTCCGATAAATAGGTGTCGGTGACTTCTGTTAGTTGCCAGCTTTTACCAATGTAATTGGCATCTTCAGCATGCAGCCAACTGGTCAGTTGCAGGTTTTGGTCGAACTTATAAATTTGAACATCTTTTAATGCGCCTTTATCAAGCACTTCGCCAATATGAACAAAATAATCTCCGTCTTTCGCCCAAATACCCGATGAAGAGGAAATCAAACTGCCGCCAGATATCGCTTGCGCGCGAATTTCTCGAGCTGCAGCTTCACCCTTAGGTGCTAACCATTCGCCGATTGCCATCGAGCATAAGATAAGAATGATGGCGGTTTTCATCACAGATTTAATGATGGCTAATCGCGATAGTCCCGCTGCTTGCATAACAACCAGTTCGCTATTGCTGGCCAACATGCCAATGCCAATTAAGCCACCAATAAGTGCCGCCATTGGAAAAAATATTTCAATATCACGTGGAATAGCATAAAACACATAAAGCGCTGCATGGGCAAGATCGTAGTTGCCTCGCCCTACCGCTCGCATTTGCTCAACAAATTTAATAATGCCTGACACACTGACAAAAACGCACAATGTAATAAACGTTGTCGACGCTAACACGCGGCCAATATACATATCTAAAATACGCACTATTGAGCCCCCCGCTTACGCTTAACTTTTGCTTTTAAACGGCGGCCGCTGGTGCGTTCACGCATTAGCAAGGAGATACCGAGCAACCCAGCAACTGCATGGACCGGCCACATGCCAATGGTGTTTGGAATTACGCCACTTTCCAGGCCAGAACGAAGCGATGTTAAAATGAGGAAATACGTTAAAAACAGCAGCAATGCTGGCACAAGCTTGGCAAATTTACCTTGCCTTGGATTCACCACGCTAAGTGGCACAGCGACAAAAGTTAGAATTAAACAGGCTATAGGAAAGGCTAGTCGCCAATGGATTGCCGCTTTATATTCAGGCCCTTCCTCTGTAAACAGATCGATAGTTGATACGGCGCTGACTTTACGGCGTCGTTGTTCTACTTTTTGGTCTTGTATTTGAATATGGTATTCATCAAACGACACCACAGAGAATTCACTATTGTTCTCATCTTGTTGATAACGCTTACCTTTACCCAAAATAAGCTCTTGCGAACCACCTTCTGATTCGATCACTTTACCCGCGGTTGCATACACTAAACTCGATTGAATAATACTGGTATTGTCATCTTCTTTTTTTGGCAGCTGTGCAACGAATACTTTTTGTAATTCATTACTATTGCGGTCCTTGTCGTGAATAAAGACAACAGCGTCTTCATTTCCAGTTCGCTGGAATCGCCCTGCGACTAATGTGCTTAAGCCAGAATCTGCGGCCAACTTTTCCTTAACCTGATATTCGTATTCGGATGCCATTGGGCCCAAGTACAAGGTGAATAAGCCGGTTAACATTGCGGTAATAAAAGCGAGAATTAGGGTGATACGCACAACATACCATTCACTAACACCACAGGCATGTAGTACGGTCATTTCACTTTCGGCATAAATACGGCCGTAGGCAAGCAAAATACCCAAAAATAAACTGAGAGGAAGCATCATGCCGGCAAGATCAGGTGTTTTTAGACCGATGAAGATCATCACCATATGGCCAGGTATACCACCTTCAGAAGCGTCGCCCAATATCGAGACGAATTTTTGGCTGATAAAGATCGTCATCAGTACAAAAAACACAGCAAACTGCGTTTTTGCAACGTCCTTTAGTAAATATCTAAATATGATCACTGGGTTTGATCAGCCTTTTTTTAATAACTGCTTTGTTTTATCAATAACAGTAGGCGGCATTGCCGATTGCTACATATTATTTTGGCTTAGAAAGGCGGGCTTTTCAATCACCAAGCGAAAAGCCAGGTAAAGAAATTGAAAAATAATTAAAAAAAACGCTTTTCTGATTAAAAAATCTGCTGAATAACTTAGATTTATTGTGCTAATTAGTTATATTTTGAGTAAACTTGGTGTTTTTATAACAAATTAATGTATAGCTAAATTAGATCATTTAGCGTACAGAAGCTATAATATAGCACTTTTGAACAAAGTGATGGCTTGCAATAAGCAACATAATTGAAAGCCACAAAATAATAAATTTACTCGCTTATATCAGCCGATTCATGATTATAAGTACTAAGGAGAACGTATGGAGTTCAGTGTAAAAAGCGGAAGCCCTGAAAAGCAACGCAGTGCATGTATCGTCGTAGGTGTATTTGAACCACGTCGACTTTCTGGTATCGCCGAACAACTAGATGAAATTAGTGAAGGCTATATCAGTAACTTGCTTCGCCGTGGCGACCTAGAAGGTAAGCCTGGGCAAATGCTTTTACTACATCAAGTTCCTAATATTTTGAGTGAGCGTGTCTTACTTGTTGGTTGTGGTAAAGAACGTGAACTAGATGAGCGTCAATACAAACAAATCATTAGTAAAACGATTAATACGTTGAACGAAACGGGTTCTATGGAAGCTGTCTGCTTTTTATCTGAACTTCATGTTAAAGGACGCGACACATATTGGAAAGTGCGCCAAGCTGTAGAAGCAACACAAGATTGCCTATACAGCTTCGATTCTTTAAAAACGCGCAAAGCTGAGCCTCGTCGTCCTCTTCGTAAAATCGTATTCAACGTGCCAACTCGTCGCGAATTAGCTATAGGCGAACGTGCGATCAACCATGGACTAGCTATTTCAGAAGGCACAACGACCTGTAAGAATGTCGCTAATTTGCCACCAAATATTTGTAACCCTGCTTACTTGGCAGAACAAGCGAATATTCTGGCAGACGAGTATGCCAACGTAACCACTGAAATTATCGGTGAAAAAGAAATGGAAGCACTAGGTATGGGATCATACTTAGCTGTTGGCCGCGGCAGTGAAAATGAATCGATTATGAGTATTATCAAATACAAAGGTATCGATGACGATTCCGCACCTATCGTGCTCGTTGGTAAAGGCCTGACCTTTGATACGGGTGGTATTTCATTGAAGCCAGGCGAAGGCATGGACGAGATGAAGTTTGACATGGGTGGCGCTGCAGGTGTACTTGGTGCAATGCATGCGCTTGCAGAATTAAACCTGCCAATTAACGTTATCGGTATACTTGCTGGTTGCGAAAATATGCCAGGTGGCAACGCATATCGCCCAGGCGACATTTTAACGACAATGTCAGGCCAAACAGTGGAAGTACTAAACACCGATGCTGAAGGTCGTTTAGTGCTATGTGACGCGCTCACTTATGTCGAGCGTTATGAACCAGAGTGTGTCATCGACGTTGCAACACTTACCGGCGCTTGTGTGATTGCCTTAGGTAAGCATGCCACAGGCCTATTAAGTACACATAACCCGCTAGCGCATGAATTGTTAAATGCGTCAGATCAAAGTGGTGACCGAGCGTGGCGCCTGCCACTGTGGGATGAATATCACGAGCAATTAGAAAGTCCGTTTGCGGATTTTACTAACTTAGGTGGCCGTCCTGCAGGAACAATTACAGCCGCAGCATTCTTGTCTAAATTCACCAAGAAGTACCACTGGGCTCACCTAGACGTAGCGGGTACAGCTTGGAACAGTGGTGGCAAAAACAAAGGCTCTACTGGTCGCCCTGTGAACATGTTGACGCAATTTTTATTGAATCGCAGTGGACAAGAACAAGGCGAATAATTGGTGGATGCATCGCAAATAAATGCAACGTTTTATTTGTTGCCCGATAACACGCAAGCAGAGGACACTTTGCAGCAAGCTTGCTTGCAAGCACTCGCGTGTTATCGCGCCAATAAACGAGCATTTGTTTACACAGACGATCGCGCAACGGCCGAACAAGTAGATGAACTGCTATGGTCGTTCGACGCTGATAGTTTTGTGCCACACAATTTACCTGGTGAAGGCCCAGATACCGGCGCATGGGTTGAAATTAGCTGGCAAGCGCCCAGTAATTCGCGCCAAGTTTTAATCAATTTGTCTAGCACGGTTCCAAACTTTGCTGCACATTTTGAGCAGATAATTGACTTCGTGCCTGCGCCAACGCAGGCCAAACAAGACGCAAGAGAACGCTTCAAATTTTTACGTCAACATGGCGTAAACGTAACGACAGCACAAGCCTTGTAGCGCATTAAAGTCAATATTGTAGTAATGCATTAATATTTTCGGACAATCTGATGGAAAAAACATTTAATCCTTCTGATATAGAACAACAGCTCTACCAAAGCTGGGAAGAGAAAGGCTACTTTAGCCCTACAGGTGAAGGCGACGGTTATTGTATCGCTATTCCACCACCAAACGTGACTGGCAGCCTGCATATGGGCCATGCCTTCCAGCAAACCATTATGGATACCTTGATTCGTTATCAACGTATGCAAGGCAAAAATACGCTATGGCAGTCAGGTACTGACCACGCTGGTATTGCCACACAAATGGTGGTAGAGCGCAAAATTGGTGCCGAGGAAAACAAAACTAGACACGACTACGGTCGCGACGCGTTTATCGACAAAATTTGGGAATGGAAGGCGCAATCGGGTGGCACAATTAGCCAACAAATGCGCCGTCTAGGTAACTCTATTGATTGGCAACGTGAACGCTTCACTATGGATGACGGTTTGTCGGAAGCTGTTCAAGAAGTCTTCGTTCGTTTATATCAAGACGACCTTATTTACCGCGGTAAACGTCTAGTGAACTGGGATCCAAAACTGCACACAGCAATTTCCGATCTTGAAGTTGAAAACAAAGACAAAAAAGGCAACATGTGGCACTTACGCTATCCACTAGCTAACGGTGCAAAAACTGCCGAGGGTAAAGATTACCTTGTGGTTGCAACAACTCGCCCTGAAACCATGTTGGGTGATACCGGCGTTGCGGTAAACCCGGAAGATCCGCGTTACAAAGACCTTATTGGCCAACACGTGTTACTGCCACTTGTTAATCGTCTAATTCCTATTGTTGGCGACGAACATGCTGACATGGAAAAGGGCACTGGTTGTGTAAAAATTACACCAGCACACGATTTCAATGATAACGAAGTGGGTAAGCGTTGTGGCTTAGCCATGATCAACATTTTCGATAAAGATGCCGCCGTACTAAGCGAAGCAGAAGTGTACAACACCAATGGTGAACCTTCTGATGACTTTGACGTTGCATTACCTGCCGAGTTTGCAGGATTAGATCGTTTCGACGCCCGTAAGGCCATTGTTGCTAAGTTCGACGAGCTTGGCTTGTTAGAAAGCATTAAAGACCACGACCTAGTTGCACCATATGGCGATCGTAGTGGTGTTATTATTGAACCGCTTCTAACTGACCAATGGTATGTGCGTGTAGCACCGCTTGCAGAGCCTGCAATTAAAGCCGTTGAAAATGGTGATATCGAGTTTGTTCCTAAGCAATACGAAAACATGTATTTTGCTTGGATGCGTGATATCCAAGACTGGTGTATTTCACGTCAACTTTGGTGGGGTCACCGTATTCCAGCTTGGTATGATGATTCAGGCAAGGTTTATGTTGGTCGCAGCGAAGAAGAAGTGCGTGAAAAACACGGTTTAGATGCTTCAGTTAACCTGTCTCAAGACGATGACGTACTTGATACTTGGTTTTCTTCCGCTTTATGGACCTTTTCTACCCTAGGTTGGCCAGAAGAAACACCAGAATTAAAGATGTTCCACCCTACTGATGTACTAGTAACCGGTTTTGACATCATATTCTTCTGGGTTGCCCGCATGATCATGATGACGATGCATTTTATAAAGGACGAAGATGGCACAGCGCAAGTACCTTTCAAGAAAGTCTATGTGACTGGTCTTATCCGTGATGATGACGGCCAAAAAATGTCGAAGTCAAAAGGTAATGTTATTGATCCGCTTGATATGATCGATGGTATTTCGTTAGACGATTTACTAGAAAAGCGTACCGGCAACATGATGCAGCCACAGCTAGCTAAGAAAATCGAAAAAGCGACTCGTAAACAGTTTCCAGACGGAATTGAAGCCCACGGAACAGACGCATTGCGCTTCACCTTAACGGCACTTGCCTCTACCGGTCGTGATATCAACTGGGATATGAAACGTTTAGACGGTTACCGCAATTTCTGTAACAAACTTTGGAACGCATCACGTTATGTACTGATGAATACTGAGGGACAAGATTGCGGTAAAGATGGCGGCGAGATGACGCTTTCTCTTGCTGATCGTTGGATTATCGGTCAGTTCCAACAAACGGTAAAAACGGTGCACGAAGCCTTTGCTTCGTTTAGATTCGATTTAGCTTCACAAGCACTTTACGAATTCACTTGGAATCAGTTCTGTGACTGGTATTTAGAATTAACTAAGCCGGTGTTGTTCAAAGGCAATGAAGCAGAGCAACGTGGTACACGCCATACATTAGTGAATGTGCTTGAGGGCTTGTTGCGATTAATGCATCCGATTACGCCTTATATTACTGAAACAATTTGGCAACAGGTTTACCCGCTAACCTCGTTTGCAGCGAAGGGCGACAGCATTATGCTACAAACTTTCCCGCAATTTGAGCAGGATAAACTAGATGCGCAGGCAATCGAAGACTTAGAGTGGGTTAAGCAATTCATCGTCGCAATTCGAAATATTCGCGGCGAAATGGATATAGCACCAAGTAAGCCATTGCCAGTATTACTGAAAAATGTCAGTGCTGACGATGCTCGTAAGCTTGAGCAAAACAAACCATTCTTAATGTCTCTTGCCAAACTCGACAGTGTCGATGTGTTAGCAGAAGGTGAGCAAGGCCCAGCATCGGCCACTGCCGTTATTGGTGATATGTCATTGCTTATCCCAATGGCAGGTTTAATTGATAAAGAAGCCGAACTCGCGCGCCTTAACAAAGCAATCGAAAAGCTAGCCAAAGATGTACAACGCGTCGAAGGTAAGCTAAACAACGAAAACTTTGTTAGCAAAGCACCGGAAGCTGTTATCAATAAGGAAAAAGACAAGCTGAACGAAGCGCAAACAGCGCTCGCTAAACTCGAAGAGCAAAAGGCTCAGATAGCAGAGATGTAGTTAACAAAAAACGGGCGAAAGCCCGTTTTTTTTTATCTAGAAATGAGGGTTATACTCACAGCACGTAGCTCGAAGCACGTAGCTAATTACAAATTTCTTCCACCGTCATCCCGTGATGTCGTTACACGGGATCTCCTCCGTCAAAGAGTCGCTTTACTTAAAGTACAGGGAACAAAGGACGTGGATTTCTTCATCACGCTGCCCAAAGCTCGTCGCTCGCAGCACTAATACTTTTTTATGTGATCTGATAACGACCCGGTTTATGGTTAAGCATTATCATTACATTAAGAAATGCAGCGCCAAGTATTGATAGTAGTACTAGGTGAGGTGTCATAACCGTAAAAGCAAGTACCAAAATAGCGGCATCGACAATCATTAAGAATCTACCTGCAGGCAACTTAAAAACGTCTTGAACATAAATAGCTAATATCCCCAAGCCACCTATGCTTGAGCGATGGCGAAAGAAGGCAAGCATGCCCATACCAATCAAGAAACCACCCATAATGGCAGCAAACAAAGGCGTAATATCTGATACTTCCACAAACAAATATAGATAGTCAGAAAAGACAGATACTAAGGTAACAGAAAATAAACTATTGAGCGTAAATCGTTTACCCATGCGCATCCACGCTAGAATAAAGAAAGGTAAATTAATAAAGAAAAACGCTAAACCGAAGCTAACCGGTATTACTTTAGTGGTGATCAAAGCAAGGCCTGCTACGCCACCAGTAATAATGCCAACCTTATTGAAAAGTAAAATACCTAAGGCTACTAATAATCCACCACAAAAATATGCAAAAAAGTCCTCTAGTGGCGAGTGATTTTGCTTCGGTGAAGGTGAACTGTTAAAGGTGTCGTTTGTCGCGGTAGTCATTATTTATGAAATTAAATTACATATTTAGTAAAATCGCGCGCATTATAACGGGGTAAAATCACCATTTAAAGCAAGATTAGAGTATTTATTCTTAATTTTATTACAGAGTAATTACTCTATTGTACAGTTAACTATACAGTAGGCATTACTTATGAATATCGACCTTTCGCGTCTGTTAAAATTGCGCAATTTTTCGAAAGCTTTATAATTTGCTTCATCAAATAAGCACACATTGACGAATTAAATGACGTTAAAAGTAAATTGCCCAACCTGCGAAAAGCAAGTGAAATGGTTACCTGAAAACAGTTTTAGACCTTTTTGTAGCGAACGATGTAAGCTGATTGATTTAGGTGATTGGGCGGAAGAGAATCATAAAATTTCTCAGCCAGTAAACGACAAAGTTGAATTAACCGAAGAAATGCTTGATCAACTGGAATCAGAATTTTTACAGCACAATAAGTTCTTTGTTGAGCCGGAATAAAAAAGCGAGCCGTTGGCTCGCTTTTTCGTTTAGAATCGTTCTTGAATAATTACTGGTACTGAAATTTTCCTATCGCCTCGATACAAACCAATATCTATGCGTGTACCAGGCGCTGTTTCCGCGACAATGTCGAGCGCTTGTGGAATGCTATCTATCGGTTTACCGTCGATAGAAAAAATCAAATCATTCACTCTAATACCCGCTTTTGACGCTGGGCTATTTGGCGTAACATCTTGCACGATAAACCCTTTGTAGTTAGGTTCATAAAAATCCGAAGCTACGCCCAACCAGCCGCGCACGACGCGCCCTTTTTCGATGATTTGTGTCATCACTTTATATGCAAGTTCATAAGGAATGGCAAAAAAGATACCTTGTACCGGATTTAAACGGTTATTTTGCTTAAATTTAGACGAGTTAATACCAACAAGTTCGCCATTGGTATTAATTAATGCACCGCCCGAATTACCTTCATTGATCGCCGCATCCATTTGCAAAAACTCTGAATAATTACTACTTAACCCATTACGACCTGTCGCACTTATAACACCTTGGGTCACGGTTTGACCCAAATCGAGTGGGTTGCCAATTGCAAGCACAACATCCCCTACTCTCGATTGCAATGCGAGATTTTGTGGTATGACCGGTAAGTTAGTAGCAGCAACTTTCAATACAGCGAGATCCGTTAAATAATCGTAACCAATCAATTCTGCAGGAAATTGCTGTCCAGTTTGCAAAACAACAACAATTTGATCTGCCCCTTGAACAACATGAAAGTTAGTTAAGATAAACCCTGCTTGATCCATGATCACGCCAGAACCTAGGCGCTGTACATTGCGTGCTCTGGTGGTAAATGCTGACGACGATTGAAAGTCTTTGGAGTAGATATTAACGACCGCCGGGCTCGCAACACTTACCCCTTTGGCATAGGATAAAGGTTGACCATTTCCATCGGCTTTCGTTAAAGCGCTGAATACGTCGACATTACCGGCCAACTTAGGAAAGAACAACAACAGCAACACCGCAATAAAAACGCCATAGCTTGCTGATTTAAATACATATTTTATAATATCTAAGGCTTTCAAAAGAATGTACTGACAATTAAAATTTGTTTAAGTCTATCATAAAAAAAGGCCCGTTAAATGGCAATGCTGTTCACTTTAGTGGAGCAGCATTGCGATTAATTGGATAACGGGTCTTTGATATCTTTACCGCCCTAGGTCTTGATGGCCTAGGGCGGTTTTCTTTGAAGAGCATGGTCAAGTCACCTCGAAGCTGAGCTAATCGTTTTGGTGTATTACCAGGTGATAGCGCTTTTGCCATCACTTTCAATTGACTGGCGATGAACTGGCAAGCATATTTGAAACTAATTTCGTTAGGAGCTCTTTGATGAGAAACGGCCGCTTGACTAGCTTCTCTTCGAACAAGGTTGTAACCCAGCACAAGTCCCCATAACTCTTGATATACAAGATCAACTGTTTTGCTTCTAAGGGTGATCGCATTGTGTTGCATTGATGATTTGATGTCTCGGTAACCTAGCTCAATTTCCCAACGCTCATGGTATAACTCGGCAACATCTTGAGCGTTGTATTTATCACGAGGTAATGATGTGAATACCGTTTTTACTTTGCCAGCAACTTCATACGTTACAGCCCTAACTTTCCAAGTTTCCGGTAAGTCAGGATTCTTCTTTCTTGCCTGAGGGGAGACCTTCATCTCGACCAATTGGTCATTACTTTCTTGCTTGTCGAGCAGCGTGTACTTTAAACCTTTTCTTGCGGGAATAAGCCAATGACTGTTGTCTCCCAGTTTGTTTATACCCAGAAGTAGCTCTGCGCTATAGAAACCTTTGTCTAGTAGGGTAACTGAGTTATCTGGCAACTTATCCATGAACCCCTTTGCGAGAGGAATTTCACCTTTTCGATAAGGGCTTATATCGCCATCAACAATCACATGAGAGCGAACATTCATTAGCGTCACGAGCCTTAACATAGGAAATGGCGTTTGCCGATTTGTGCTCGTATTTCCAGAGCCGAAATGCTCACGTAATTCAGGCGTATCATTTGTGCGAAATAAAGCCCCATCAACAGCAAAAACCTGAAGGCCGTGCCAAGTGTCACCTGGGTAACGCTCTAATCCCCATTGGTTGCTGCATTGCCTAAATAGCCATGCCATCGATTCAGAGCCAAGACGTTTTCTCGCTTCGGTTAATGCACTTTTAGCTAAAAGTTTTTCATCAGCTAAGCCTTCAGCACATATGTTCATACGCCTTGCTACTTCAGCAATCGGTTCGTTTCTAAAAAATGCCATACCAACTACCAACCAAAGCACCATATCACTGGGCAAACGCCGTCTTCGGATTGTAGCTTTGGCTGACAACCCTGTCGCTTGATAAACCCAATCGTCAGGAATGTGCTCACAAAAGGTGGTTAACTTGGCAATATCTACTGGGGATTCTTCGATAAAATCGTGAAACTGGGTGAAGGCAGGCATAAAAAAATCCGTAATCAGAAAACTGACTACGGATTTTGCACGATCATTTGGATCGGTCAACTGATCACATTCTTAATAGATCAGCATTGCCGTTAAATGGGCCTTTTAAAACAATCCTATTGGATGCGAACAAATAAATTTCGACCGTCCCGATTAACATTTAATACCGCCATGCCATCGTTGTCTTCAAAAAATGATTTCAACTGCGCAATATTATCAGTTTCAGTTCGGTTAACGCCACGAATGACATCACCAACTTGTAAGCCAGCGCGCCTAGCAGGACTATTTTGTGCGATTTCTTTCACCAAGATACCCGAACTTTGATTTTCTAGTTCAACGCCCTGGAAAATTGGGTGAATGCGCTCTGCAGCGATATCATCGCCCTGCGCTTTCTTTAATGTCACGGTAAATGATTTTTCGTCGCCGTCGCGAACAACGGTTAGCTGTACTTTTTTACCTGCACCTAATGAGCCGATTTTTCCGCGGATTTCTTCAAAGGTTTTGACCGATTTACCATTGACTTTAATGATAACGTCGCCCGCTTGAATACCAGCATCTTCGGCAGCACTACCTTGTTCTACTTCCTGTATGAATCCACCTTGGTTAGTATCTAGTTCCATCGCTTTGGCTACGTCACTATTTACACTGTAACCTGAAACACCTAAACGGCCGCGATTAACCTCACCATACTCGATAAGTTGGCTAACAAGGTTATTCATCATGTTACTAGGAATAGCAAAACCAATGCCGACATTACCGCCGCTTGGCGCCAGAATTGCGGTATTGATACCAATAAGTTCACCGCGCAAGTTAACTAACGCACCACCAGAGTTACCACTGTTTATTGCAGCGTCGGTCTGAATGAAATTCTCATAGTTTTCGATATTCAACCCTGAGCGACCTAAAGCACTGACAATACCTGAGGTAACGGTTTGACCTAAACCAAACGGATTACCAATAGCAACAGTGAAGTCACCAACACGTAATGCGTCTGAATCAGCTACTTTAATAGCTGTTAACTCGTTCGCATCGATTTGAAGCAAGGCAATATCACTGTCTTTGTCTTGCCCAATTTTTTTAGCGTCAAATTGGCGGCCATCTTTTAAGGTCACCTGAATCTCGTCGGCCTGATCAACTACGTGAGCGTTAGTAACAATATACCCTTCTTTTGCATCAATGATGACGCCAGAGCCTAAACCCTGAAATGGGCGCTCTCTTGGTCCTTGCTCTTGCTGACCAAAAAAGCGAAAAATTTCTGGCACTCTCGACTGTACTTCTTGGGTACCGCGAACAGCGATACTAACAACGGCAGGCGTCGTCTTTTCCAACATCGGAGCCAAGCTTGGCATAGATTGATTAAAAATTTCGGTCGGTAGAGATGCGCTTGCTGGAAGAGGTGCTAACGAAGCAGTACTTGTTAATAAGGCGGCACTAACGAAAACAGCGATTTTCTTCATATTGAATAAGACTCCTAATCAATTATTGCTGAATAAAAGGCTCTAACCTTTGGCCTTTATCTATCACGCATGCGTTTTAATGCATGTACGATATCATTGACCAAAGGCAATACGAGAAGTTCAGAGAATTAGTTTTCACTATTTGTAACAACTTGTGACTTATCATTGAATAAGCCACTCGCTTCACCCGAATAATCTAGTGGAGCCTGTGTTACTTGCTCTTCGTCTTTCTTAGAGCGGTCATGACGCAACGCAACTGTCTTAGCTAATTGCTCTTGCGTTTCTTCAGAGAAAAACGGCATAGAAGCAGCGTCTTTTGGTGTAGCTTGCTTAAGCAATTGAGTACTTTGTGACATTTGTTTCATTGCCACTTGGCAGGTTTCATTCATTTGCTCAAGCAATTTTGCAGAGCTTTCTAAATGCTCGGCAACGTCTTGCTTATACTTCGCTAACGCAGCTTCACTTTTATAAGCTTTTTCAGCATATTTTTGCTTTTCACGGCTCGCATCTGATAGAAAATGATTTGCGAAAAAGCCGGCGACTGCACCTAAAGCAAAAACAATTAAACCTATAACAACATCCATAAGCCTTCCTTCGTTGTAATAAATGAGAAAATTAGTGAAAATATGCCTGTAGTCATTGATACAAGAAATTCGTATCAATAGTGCTACTATAACCCGAAATGGCTAAAAAGGTCATTAGACCTTAACTTACAATATGTTCCTTATTTGGATTTTTTCAAGTAATTAGATCGATTTTATAACCAAATGATTAAACTTTCTCCGTTGGAAAAATACCAACAAGATTTAAAGCGCGACGACTTTCACTATGACCAAGCGCAAGAAAATGCAGTTCGTCACTTACAACGACTGTATCAAGACTTGCAACACAAGCCTTTGCCAGTCAGCGGCTTTAAGAAAGTGCTTAATCGTTGGAAACGTATTGTCACGCCGGCACCGCAGGCGCAAATTAAAGGGTTATACTTTTGGGGAGGTGTAGGTCGCGGAAAAACCTACCTGGTTGACACCTTCTACGAAAGCCTGCCATTTAACAATAAAATGCGTGTGCACTTTCACCGCTTCATGCACCGTGTTCATGAAGAACTAAAAAGCTTATCTGGGCAATCAGATCCGCTAAAAATTATCGCAAAACGTTTCGCCGAAGAAACGTCTATTATCTGTTTTGATGAATTCTTTGTATCTGACATTACTGACGCAATGCTCTTAGGTACTCTATTTGAGGAACTGTTTAAGCATAAAGTCGTGCTTGTTGCTACATCTAACATTGTTCCCGATGAGCTCTATCGAAACGGCTTACAACGTGCGAGATTTTTACCTGCCATTGAATTGATTAATGAGCATTGTGAAGTTGTTAATGTTGATAGCGGTATCGATTATCGCTTGCGTACGTTAGAACAAGCAGAAATTTATCATCACCCGCTGGACAACCAAGCCCAGTTAAACATGACCACTTATTTTAACCAGTTGGCCATTGACCAAGGCAGCTCAGGTAAAATTATTGAAGTGAATCATCGCCCGCTCAGGACTGAACGTGAAGCGGAAGGCATTGTCCATTTTGATTTTTCGGTATTGTGTGAAAGTGCGCGTAGCCAAAGTGACTACATGGTATTAAGTAAGCTTTACCATACTGTATTACTTGCCAACGTAAAACAGATGAACGTTGATTGCGACGACACGGCGCGTCGTTTTATCGCGCTAGTGGATGAATTTTATGAGCGTAAAGTAAAGCTGATAATTTCCGCGGAAGTGGCTATGGAAGAGCTTTACAGCCACGGAGGTTTAGCCTTTGAATTTAAGCGCTGTTTATCGCGCCTGCAAGAGATGCAATCAACCGATTATCTAGCCAGCGAGCACTTGCCTTAAAATTGCTAGCGCTATTGGCTACGTGCAGTGAGTTGAAAGAACTCCACGTTCCTTGTTCCCTTAAGCAACGCGGTCCATTTCGTCACGCTCCTTGTTCCTAAAAACCGCGCTTTTATCGACATAAAAAAAGGAGCCTAGGCTCCTTTTTTTATACTGAAATTCGCACAATATCTGCGCCAAGCCCTTGCAGCTTGTCTTCAATTTTTTGATAGCCTCTATCAATGTGATAAATCCTATCCACTTGTGTTTCGGTCGTTGCCACCAATCCAGCGATAACAAGACTGGCAGATGCTCGTAAATCGGTCGCCATTACCTGAGCGCCGGTCAATTGATCTACGCCTGTTGAGATAGCGGTATTACCTTCCAAACTGATGTTCGCACCCATACGTTGCAGTTCAGGCACGTGCATGAATCGGTTTTCGAAGATGGTTTCAGTGGTTTTAGCTGTACCTTCTGCAACCACATTAAGTGCAACAAACTGTGCTTGCATATCAGTAGGGAACGCTGGATGTGGCGCTGTTCTGATGTTAACAGCTTTAGGTCGACCTTCCATCTTCAAACTGATCCAGTCATCACCAAAGTCCACTTGAGCGCCCGCTTCTTGTAACTTTGCTATGACCGCATCAAGGGCATGCGGATCTGCTTTTAAACACTTAATATCACCTTGAGTGACCGCAGCAGCCACCAAGTAGGTGCCAGTTTCAATGCGATCAGGCATAACACTGTGATGCTCACCGTTAAGCGCTTCAACACCAGTAATGGTTAGCGTATCTGTACCGGCGCCCTCTACTTTTGCGCCCATACCATTTAAACAATTAGCCAAATCAACAATTTCAGGCTCTCGTGCCGCATTTTCAATCACTGTTACGCCGTCAGCCAGAGCAGCAGCCATCATCAAGTTTTCGGTAGCACCAACACTAACAACATCCATGAAAATGTTCGCACCTTTCAAGCGGCCTTCATTGGTTGCTTTGATGTAACCATTGTCTACTTCAATAGTTGCACCCATGGCTTTTAAACCTTGAATATGCAGATCAACAGGACGTGCACCTATCGCGCAACCACCAGGTAACGAGACCTCTGCATGACCAAAGCGCGCTAACAATGGACCTAATACTAAAATAGAGGCACGCATGGTTTTAACTAAGTCGTAAGGCGCTAAGCAATGTTCTATGTTACTCGCATCAATAACAACATCATTGTCATCTGCCCAATGTACGTCTGCACCGAACTGCGCTATCAGTTTATTGGTTGTTTCGATATCTCGCAAACGCGGTACGTTGCTAATACGAATGGGTGTTTGTGACAATAGCGCCGAGAAAAGGATCGGTAGCGCTGCATTTTTTGCACCTGAAATGGTGACTTCACCTTTTAGTGGATTTCCACCATTAATTTTAAAAGCGTCCAATGTTATCTATCTTTTTATCTAATTATTCAGGAGGGATTATAAAGGTAAGTTAAACATTTTTTCACGTTGCCAATCTGACGTAGAAAAAACCTTTATGGTAACAGCATGAATTGTGCCCGCATTAATCGCTTCGGTTAATGGCGCATATACAGCTTGTTGACGTTTTACACGACTTAATGCTGCAATTTCATCTGACACCGCGATCACAACACATTGTGAACCGTCAAACTTCACATGTAGTTCATCTAACGCTAAAGCGTCATTAAGTAATTGTTCTATTTCAGAAACTTCCACAGTCTACCTACTAAAGTCTTCGTTATTTGGAATGCAGTAGTGCTTCAACACCACTTAATTTTGCTAACTTTAACACATCATTTGATAAATGAGTTAGTACCAATTTACCACCTAGCCTATTTGCAACAGACATCTGCAGAAATATCCAAGCCAGCCCCGCGGTATCGGTGCGAGACACATTGGCAAAATCTATGGTGGCATTATCTTGTGCAAGCAATTTGTCAAAATCACCTTGTTTGATATGTGGCACAGTTTCTCGTGTTAATTCACCACTAAGCAAGGCTAGATGTTTATCGATATTAACTTGCATGTTATTGCTCTTTAAAGACGATATCTTGTGCGGCTTTTTCCTTTAACATTTCAGTCACGTGCGCTAGCCCTTTTTGACGGATAATGCTGTTTAATTCTTTCTGTTTCGCGTCTAATAAGCTCACGCCTTCTGCGATCATGTCATAAGCTTTCCACGTTTGTGTTTTCTTTTCTAGACGTGCTTTAAAAATGATGTCTATCTTGCCGCGTGCAGGATCGTTAATCACCGTTTTAACTTGCACAATACGCCCTTTAATAGGTTTCTCCGATTCGAAGTCTACCGTTTGATTGTTATACAGTGTGAACACCTGAGCATAAGAGGTAATAAGGTAGTCTCTAAACGCTGGAATAAAAGCGCGAATATCTTCCTTGCTTTGCTTTTTATATTGAGGACCTAAGATACGTCCCGCTGCATACTTGTAGTTGATGTAAGGCATTAACTCTTCGCGCACAACATCTTTTAACAGATTAGGATTGGCGCGGATGGCATTTTGTTGCTGTTTTAAACGGGTAAACGTTTTGTCTGCAACTTGTTGCACTAACAAGTAAGGGTTTGTTTCATCAATACCGTCTACTGCGTATACAGGGGTAGCTAAACAGGAAAGAACAACAAAAAAGGCTTGAAAAAAACGCTTCATAATAACTATTCCGATTGATTCTGATTAAATAAAAATTGACCAATAAGTTCTTCTAATACCAGCGCCGATTTAGTGTCTTCAATATAATCGCCCGCTTCTAACATTTCACTTTCTTCGTCAATGAAACCTGGCGCTATGCCGAGGTACTGCTCACCCAGTAGACCGGCAGTAAGGATAGAAACTGACGTACTGTCACTAAAATCTGTATATTGGGTGTAGATTTCAAGCGTTACAACCGGCACATAGTCTTCTTTATCAAGGGTTATATCACCAACACGCCCAACAACAACACCGCCGACTTTAATCGGTGAGCGCACTTTTAAGCCACCAATATTGTCAAACTTGGCGTACAACTTATAGGTTTCACCATTACCGGACATTCCGCTATCAGCAACCTTCAGCGCTAACATCAGTAGGGCTGCTATCCCTAACGCAACAAAAAAGCCTACTGTTAATTCAATTTTCTTAGACACCATGTCTTCACCACTCTCTCAAAATTTTAACTGCACGCATCATTAGTTGGTAAACATCAATGCAGTCAATACGAAATCTAAACCTAATACCAACAAAGACGACTGAACAACGGTTGCTGTTGTTGCGCGACTTATCCCTTCCGATGTTGGCTCACAGTCATAACCTTTAAATACCGCTATCCAAGTCACCACAAACGCGAACACTAAACTCTTAATAACACCGTTTAATATGTCTTCTCTTAATTCAACTTTCGCTTGCATTGCAGACCAAAACGTCCCTTGGTCAACGCCAAGCCACTCAACACCCACCAAGTGCGCACCTAAAATACCCACAGCCGAAAAGATTGCAGCGAGCAATGGCATGGAAATAAATCCTGCCCAAAATCTTGGTGCGATAATACGTCGCAACGGATCAACAGCCATCATTTCCATACTAGATAGCTGCTCAGTCGCTTTCATCAACCCGATTTCCGCGGTTAAGGCAGAGCCCGCTCGCCCAGCGAAAAGCAGTGCTGCTACAACCGGACCAAGCTCTCGTAGCAAACTCAGCGCGACAAGCGGACCTAAACTCGATTCAGCGCCAAAATCCACCAACGTGGTATAGCCTTGGAGCGCCAGCACCATGCCGATGAATAAGCCAGATACTAAAATAATAATTAATGATAGAACACCCACATGATAAAGCTGTTTTATCAGCAATGGCGTACCTTTTCGGACGTTGGGTACATGGAGCAAAGATGAAACCAACATCATACATGCGCGTCCCAAGCCTGCTATCAATGAAACCGTGTTTGCTCCAAGAGTGGAAATACTTTTTATCACTTATTCACCTACAACAGTTCATCTTTGTAATCTTGGGCAGGAAAGTGAAATGGTACAGGTCCATCAGCCTCTCCTTGCACGAATTGCCTCACCAAAGGTGACGCGTTTTGTCTTATTTCTTCTGGTGTACCCTGACCAATTATTTTTCGCTCAGCAATAATGTAGATATAGTCAGCAATACTCATAACTTCTTGCACATCATGCGATACAACCACTGACGTTAAGCCGAGCGAATCACTAAGCTGTCTGATTAAACGCACAATAACCCCCATAGATATAGGGTCCTGTCCCGCAAATGGTTCATCATACAAAATGAGCTCAGGATCTAATGCAATCGCTCGGGCAAGGGCTGCTCGTCTTGCCATACCGCCTGAAAGCTCTGCAGGTTTGAGGTTCTTTGCACCTCTAAGTCCTACGGCTTCTAACTTCATTAACACCATCTTTTCAATTAAGGTTTCACTTAATTGGGTGTGTTCACGCAATGGGAACGCAACATTGTCGAACACGCTCATGTCGGTAAACAATGCCCCGCTTTGAAACAGCATACTGATACGCTTGCGTACCGTATAAAGATCGCTGCGACTTAAACTCGGGATATTATGACCATCGATAAAGATTTTGCCTTGATCAGGTTTTAATTGCCCACCGATAAGGCGCAGCAATGTAGTTTTACCAATCCCGCTTGGTCCCATAATAGCGGTTACTTTTCCTTTGGGAATGGTCATATTGACATTGTCATATATCACGCGTGAACCGCGTTTAAATGTCATATTTTGAATATCGATTAAGGTATCTGACATAGGTAATACTTTTTGTTCAATTCCTTATGACGACCTAGCAAGTCTGTGTTGAGATGATTCTAACCTAGCACAAAGCGAAATGCACTGCAGAGCAAAAACTTATAGTAATTCATTTGCACTAAGTTGTTTTAGCACTAAGTGTGGTTATTAATGGAGTATTTCAAGGTTAATAAGTTCATATTCTTTTTTAATTGTGCTTTTTTCCGTCAACTGATGAAGGAAATGAGGAAATTTTCAATTTTTTCTTTTTTTTTCTTCAACTAAGGGCGACAATTTAAGGAATAGCATTTACATAATAATTATTCGGGTTGCTTACCGTGTTAATTCAGGTTCTCATATTAATTGTATCTCTTGCCGCGCTTGTATGGAGTGCTGATAAATTTGTCTTTGGCGCCTCTGCTGTTGCAAGAAATTTTGGCATATCACCGATGATCATTGGATTAACCATTGTTGCAATGGGATCGTCAGCTCCGGAAATGATGGTTGCCGCAACGGCTGGTTTACAAGGGAATGCAGACACAGGTATTGGTAATGCGATTGGTTCAAATATCACCAACATTGGCCTAGTGCTTGGTATTACCGCACTTATGGCGCCGCTCGCTGTGTCTTCTGAAACCGTTAAAAAAGAAATCCCTCTCACTTTTGCAATAACTCTACTTGCTTACTGGATGGTGTCAGACGCACACTTCTCACGTACGGAAGGCATAGTATTGTTTGTTGGCTTTTTCGTTTACATCATTGCCTTGCTACTTATAACCTTGCACAGAGCAAAAGGGAGACAGGTAGATGACCCTTTACTCATCGACGCACAAAATGAAGTCCCTGATAACGTGACTAATTCAAGCGCATTGTTATGGCTTGTTGTGGGTATGATAATTCTGCCGGCAAGCGCACATTTTTTGGTGGAGTCTAGCGTCTTTATCGCGAAGCAATTTGGCATAAGTGACCTAGTAATTGGATTAACCATTATCGCTATTGGGACAAGTTTACCTGAGCTCGCTGCCAGCGTAATGAGTATTATTAGAAAGGAAGACGATTTAGCTATAGGTAACATTATTGGTTCTAATATTTTTAATATTTTAGCTGTGCTTTCGCTTGCCGGTTTATTTGCACCCGGTGATATCGACCCTAAAGCAGCGGTGCGTGATGCGCCTTACATGCTAGGTGTAACCGGTCTCCTGTTTTTCCTTTGTTTTAGTCGCACGTTCGGACGATTTAGAATTACGCGCTTAAAAGGCGCAGTTTTATTACTAACTTTTATTGCATATCAAGTCATTTTGTTTCAAAGTCATGCTTAGAAAAGGCAGAAATTAGGCACCACGATGGAAAAAGATTTCAAGAAATTAGCCTTAGATGTCATAGAGATAGAACAAGCAGCTATCCAAGGCCTCGTTAAATACGTTAACCAAGACTTTGTACAAGCCTGTCAGTACCTCTACGACTGTAAAGGCCGTGTCGTTGTAATTGGCATGGGAAAATCTGGTCATATCGGCGGTAAAATAGCAGCTACATTGGCAAGTACTGGCACACCCGCGTTTTTTGTTCATCCTGGTGAGGCGTCACATGGCGACCTAGGTATGATTACCGACGAAGATGTCGTATTGGCTATTTCAAACTCTGGCGAAACAGCTGAAGTGCTTACCATAATTCCCGTAATTAAACGCATAGGTGCCACTCTGATCGCCATGTCAGGCAACCCAAGCTCTACCCTGGCAAAATATAGCGACACTCATATCTGCATCGCGGTTGAAAAAGAAGCATGCCCATTAGGCCTTGCGCCAACCTCTAGCACCACTGCAACCCTAGTAATGGGCGATGCTCTAGCCGTAGCGTTGCTTAATGCGAGAGGTTTTACCTCAGATGACTTCGCCTTATCTCATCCTGGTGGTAGTTTAGGCAAACGCTTATTATTACAATTAAGCGATGTTATGCACAAAGGCGAACGTCTACCAATCGTCTCTCATACCGCCACAGTTAAAGACGCCTTACTAGAGATGTCACAAAAAGGCCTAGGGATGACGGCTATTGTTGATGACAACAATACACTGGTCGGACTGTTTACCGATGGCGATTTGCGTAGAATCTTAGAAAGCAATATCAATATCAAAGAAGACAAGATAGATGCGGTGATGACACGTTCACCGATTACCGCTAATGAGAACATGTTAGCGGCAGAGGCTTTAAAGGTAATGGAAGACAGAAAAATTAATGGCCTTATCATTGTTGATGATCATCATAAACCCGTTGGTGCAATGAATATGCACGATTTACTGACTTCAGGAGTACTTTAATGCAAACGCTATATACAGATATATCTGAGCAATTGGCGGAAAAGTTTGCCAAAATTAAATTACTTGTTTGCGATATTGATGGCGTATTTTCTGACGGTAAGATCTACATGGGCAATGATGGCGAAGAACTCAAAACCTTTAACACAAAAGATGGCTTTGGCGTTAAAGCATTAATCGCAAGCGGCGTGCCAGTGGCGGTAATCACAGGTAGAACCTCAAATATCGTGCAAACGCGCATGACGTCATTAAACATTACCGACATTGTTCAAGGAACCGAAGATAAACTTCCAGCCCTGACATCAATTTTAGAAAAATACCAAGTAGCGCCTGAGCAAGTTGCTTATATAGGTGATGATATGCCTGATTTAGTGTGTATAGAACACGTTGGATTGGGCGTAGCCGTAGGCGATGCTCATCCGCTAGTAAAGGCTGGCGCAGACTATATCACGTCTATTAACGGTGGCTCTGGTTGTGTGCGCGAAGTATGCGACACCATTATGCAACTGCAAGGCACTTTGGCTGCCGCACGTGGCGCTAGCGTATGAATCGGCTTTACGGCTTAACACTTACTGCGCTAGCAACAGCTGCGTTGATCTATGCTATTTTTGAATGGCATTTTAAAGATGGGCAAGAACAAAACCAGACAATTATCGAAGAAAGCCCTGACTTTATAGCAAAGAATCTACAAACCGATGTGTATGATGAAAGTGGAGAACTGACTTACACTGTACATGCGGACAGAATGGAACACTTTTCAACAAGTGATGTGACTAACTTTGAACAACCAAACTATACGTTGTTTTCAGCCAATGCTGGCTTACCTTGGAAGATGAGTGCAGCAGCAGGTCAACTTGAAGAAAACACGCGCGTTATACTTAATAACAATGTGCGATTATCAACGGAAGATAAATCAAGTATGCTACAAGCTATTACAGGTGAATATATAGAACTCGATTTAACGACCAGTATCGCAACATCAGACAAAGCGATAGTTATCGAGGGTGATGGTTTTACCGTTTATGGCTCAGGATTAACGGTTAACTTAAATACTAAAATTTGGACATTACAACAGCATGACCAAACAATTACACATGATACTCGCAGCCTTGCTGCTCAACACTAATCTTGTTCTAGCCGAAGAAGAAGCAAGCGAAGCGCCCTTTGAACCGGTGAAGATTACGTCTAATGAGCAATCAGGTGATTTAAAAAAGCGTATCGTAATTTATCAAGATAATGTGCGCATTGTTCAAGGCACATTGTTAATTACAGCTGACACAGTGCAAGCGCAACAAAATATTGAAACAGGTGATCAGGTATATACTGCGCAGGGTAAACCAGCAAGATTTGAAAAAACCTTAGAAGATAATTTTGTTGAAATGGAAGCCGAAAAGATAGTTTATGAACCTGCGAAAAACCTTGTCACTATTACCGGTAATGCGCAACTTAGTGACAATGCAATCGAGGTTAAAGCAGACTTTATCACCTACAACACGCTGACCCAAAAGCAAACAGCTAAAAGCCTAGGTGACAACGAAACAGTTACCACAATTAAAGAGCTACCAAAGAAGAATTAATATGGCTGCAACACTTACAGCAACAGGTCTAGCAAAATCTTATAAAGGCCGAAAAGTCGTTAAGAATGTTGGTTTAAAAGTAAGCCAAGGCCAAATTGTAGGGCTTTTAGGCCCCAATGGTGCAGGCAAAACTACGTCGTTTTACATGATTGTTGGTTTAGTACCAAACGATGAAGGTAGCATCACCTTAGATGACAAAGATTTAACCTTGCTACCTATGCACGAGCGCGCAAGGACAGGTATTGGCTACCTACCACAAGAAGCTTCTATTTTTAGAAAGCTAAGTGTACGCGACAATATCATGGCGATTTTACAAACGCGCAAAGATTTAACTGATGTTGAGCGTGAACAAACGCTAGATCAGTTGGTAGAAGAATTTAATATAGGCCATATTATCGAAAATTTAGGTATGGCGCTGTCTGGCGGTGAACGTCGCCGAGTAGAAATAGCACGTGCGCTTGCGGCTAACCCTCAATTTATCTTGCTAGACGAACCTTTTGCAGGTGTCGATCCAATTTCGGTTGGTGATATCAAAAACATCATTGTTCACTTGAAAAATCGTGGTATCGGTATACTCATTACTGACCATAACGTACGTGAAACTCTAGATGTTTGTGAACACGCTTACATAGTGAGTCGCGGAGAATTAATTGCAGAAGGTAATGCAGATCAAATTTTGGCTAATCAGCAGGTTCGAGATGTATACCTTGGCGAGCAATTCAAGCTATAGTTAACAGTAAGCAGTAAAAGGAACAAATTCACCCTATGCGCCCTTCGCTTCAACTAAAAATTGGTCAACATTTAACGATGACGCCGCAGCTTCAGCAGGCGATCAAATTGTTGCAATTGTCGACCATGGATTTGCAACAGGAAATCCAAGAAGCGTTAGATACCAACCCATTACTTGAAATGGACGAAAATTCGGCCTCGCAAAACGATGAGGCGATGGATAATCTTGAGAGTGCGTATAGTGAGCAAACACAGCAAGCTACCGGTGATGGCAGTGAAGACGCGGCGCTAACTGCAGATGAAATTTCTACAACCGATGCAATGAAAGCTAATGATATACCCCAGGAGCTATCTGTCGATAGCACTTGGGATGAAAGCTTTAGTGCTGGTACCTCAAATACCGGTTTAGCGCCAAACAACGATGACTACAGTTACCAAGGTGCCACCTCTGACTCGATACAAGATCATTTGTTTTGGCAAATGGAGCTAACACCATTTACTGACACTGACCGTATCATTGCTACCGCTATTATCGACGCCATAGATGACGCCGGTTATCTCACCATTAGTACAGACGATATTCTCGAGAGTGTCGGGCTTGAAGAAGTTGAGTTAGATGAAGTAGAAGCGGTGTTAAAACGCATCAATATGTTTGATCCTGTCGGCGTTGGTGCCCGCTCATTAGCTGAATGTTTGTTGATTCAATTAAACCAGTTTGACAATGACACCCCATGGCTTGACGAGAGTAAAATGGTGATTACCGATTACATCGATCTACTCGGTGCCAAAGATTATCGTCAACTGATGCGCAAATCTCGATTGAAAGAAGATCAACTTCGAGAAGTGATGCGACTGATTCAAACCTTAGATCCTCGCCCTGGCGAAACAGTGATCAATGAAGAAGAGCAATACGTTATCCCGGACGTATCCGTCACTAAGAAAAATGGTCGTTGGGTGGTAGAACTTAATCCTGACACAGCACCTAAGCTGTCAATTAACCAGCACTATGCTGCGATGTCTAAATCGGTGAAATCAACAGACGATAGTCAATTTATCCGTTCCCATTTGCAAGAAGCCAAATGGTTTATTAAAAGTTTAGAAAGCCGAAACGATACGCTGCTAAAAGTGTCTAACTGTATTGTTCAGCGCCAGCAAGGTTTTTTTGAGCATGGTCCTGAAGCAATGCGCCCGATGGTGTTAAACGACATTGCAGAGGCGGTCGATATGCATGAATCAACCATTTCTCGTGTCACCACGCAGAAATACATGCATACACCTCGCGGCATTTTTGAACTCAAATATTTCTTTTCAAGCCATGTCAGTACCGAAAACGGTGGTGAGTGTTCATCAACCGCGATACGCGCACTGATAAAAAAACTCGTTGCTGCAGAAAATCCAGCAAAACCTCTGAGCGACAGTAAAATGGCGGAAGTGCTTGCGGAGCAAGGCATTAACGTAGCACGCAGAACGATAGCCAAATACCGAGAGTCTTTGTCTATCCCACCTTCTAATCAACGAAAAAGTTTACTGTAAGCAAGTAAATCAACATGAGGAAAGGTTTATGCAAATTAATCTATCAGGTCACCACGTAGAAGTTACGGATTCAATGCGAGACTATGTTGACGAAAAATTTGAAAAATTAGCTCGTCATTTCGAACATATTAACAACGTATATGTTGTTTTAACTGTCGAAAAATTAAATCAAATTGCAGAAGCTACGTTGCACCTTAATGGTACTGAAGTGCATGCAAAATCTGATAGTGAAGATATGTATAAATCTATCGACACACTAGTAGATAAACTTGACCGCCAAGTATTAAAATACAAAGGCAAACTAAAACAACATTAACCTTATGAAACTACAACAGCTGTTATCGCCAGATGCGATAGTGTGTAATGCTACAGGCACAAGTAAAAAGCGCATTTTAGATGAGATATGTGAAAAAGCGGCACAACAAATTCATGGTTTGAGCCAACATGAATTATTGATGTGTCTCATCGAGCGTGAAAAAACAAGTAGCACGGGCATCGGCAATGGTATTGCCATACCTCATGGCAAACTGCCCTGTGGTAACCAGCCAACAGCTGTGTTGTTAACCTCTGAAAGTGGGGTTGATTTTGATGCAATTGATAATCGTCCCGTTGATATATTCATCGCTTTGTTTGTGCCTGAAGATGCATGTAATCAACATTTATCAACCTTGCAAGACATTGCAAAAATGTTTTCTGATAAACAATTTTGCAAACTCATTCGCCAATGCGATTCTAGCGAAGCATTGTACGAACTATTAGCGACGACTGATAAATGATGAAATTACTGATTGTTAGTGGACGTTCAGGCTCAGGTAAATCAGTAGCTCTGCGTGTTCTAGAAGATTTGGGTTATTACTGCGTAGATAACATCCCTGTCAATTTACTGCCGGCGCTTACGCACTCTGTTATCAATGACTATGAGCACGTAGCAGTCAGTATTGATGTTCGAAACTTACCGGCCGATCCTAATGACGTATCAGATGTACTAGATTACTTACCTGAGACGGTCGAGCTGCAAATCATTTTCTTAGATGCTGACGACAGTGATTTAACCAAACGCTTTAGTGAAACTAGGCGTTTGCACCCACTGATTCGCGAGAACATGGCGCTTGATCAAGCAATACAAGCGGAGAAAAGTTTACTCGAACCAATTTCATCACGTGCTAATCATTTCATTAACACCAGTCAGCTTACGCCCCATCAACTCGCTGATACCGTTCGCGAACGGATACTCGGGAAAAAGTCCGGCAATATGGTGATTGTGTTTCAATCGTTTGGCTTTAAGCACGGTATGCCGCAAGATGCTGACTTTGTGTTTGATGCACGCTTTTTACCCAACCCGTTTTGGGAGAAAGAGCTGCGTGCCTACACAGGGTTAGACAAACAAGTGCAAGATTTTCTGGTCGCTGAGCCGATCGTGACTAAGTTTATTTGGCAAATCCAGGGGTTTATGAGTACCTGGCTACCTCACTTGGAGCGAAACAATCGCAGCTACTTAACAATTGCGATAGGTTGCACAGGCGGTAAACATCGCAGTGTATATTGTGCAGAAAAACTCGCTGAAGCGCTGTCTAAAGAATATGATGACATTCAAACACGTCATCGCGATATTGATGTAAAAAGTACTTAGCTATGTCGAAACTTTCACGCGATGTGATTATAACCAATAAGCTTGGTTTACACGCTCGCGCCGCCACTAAATTAGCGCAATTATGCCAACAATTTGAATCTAAGGTTGCAGTAACACTCGCCGGTAGCACGGCAGACGCGAGTTCAATTATGGGCATTATGTTGTTAGCGGGTAGCCAAGGTAAGCAAGTCACGGTTGAAACCGAAGGTAAAGATGCGGCGCAAGCCCTTGCCGCGGTATGCCAGTTGTTCAGCGACAATTTCGACGAAGAAGAATAACCTTTCAACTCGTTATCTTAGACGTTCGTGTTTTTTCACGTTTTTTGCCACTCTCCCTGCTATCAGAACTTTTTATCCGCACCTATAAAACCCACCTTGAAATCCCTAACAGCATAAGAAAAAAGCTGAAAATACCAGTGAGTTAAGATAAACTTGCAAACAATAATAAGCGTTAATTCAGTGCTCGTTGCTGTCATCTAAGTGCAACAATGTTGATTTAACGTATGCCTAGTAGGCAGCAGGTCTTAACCCGGTGAACGCAAGGTAGGGATATGCCGGAAATTTCAGAGCAAGAATACAGTCAGCAGCGATTGCAGCAAGTAAACGAGGCGTTAGGCAGCGGTATGTTTGTCTACGTGCGTAAACTTTTGCAAAGCATGCCCGCATACGACCTTGCCCTACTACTAGAATCCTCCCCAGCAAAAAGCCGTATGATCTTATGGCAACTTGTCGACGCCGATGACCAAGGTGAAGTACTAGAAGAACTAAGTGAAGAAGTTCGTAAGGGTATTCTAAAAAGTATTGCACCTGAGGAACTCGCGGAAGTCACAGAAGGCATGGACGTCGATGACTTAGCCGAAGTCCTCAGAACCCTGCCAGATTCAGTTTATCAAGAAGTGTTGAGTTCTATGGACTCTCAAGATAGAGGCAGAGTTGAAGCGGCGCTGTCTTATGCTGAGGAAACCGCTGGCGGTATCATGAATACCGATACCATCACCATTCGTCCAGATGTGACGGTTGATGTGGTATTGCGTTATTTGAGACTAAAAGGTGAACTACCAGAGTCAACCGATTCTTTTTACGTGGTTGATAGACACGATCGCTTCATTGGTGCAGTAACACTCGCCACCATAGTTACAACCAAACCCGATGTAGTGGTATCAACCTTAATAGATTCAGACATTGAAGCAATAGCGGCTGACATGCCGGATACCGATGTCGCACAGTTGTTTGAACGTTATGACTGGTTATCTGCGCCTGTCATCGACGAACAAGGGCATTTACTTGGTCGTATTACCGTTGATGATGTTATCGATATTATTCGAGAAGATGCTGAGCACTCGATGATGAGTATGGCTGGTCTTGACGACGAAGCTGATACCTTTGCCCCTGTAGTTAAAAGTACAAAGCAACGTTCGGTCTGGCTTTTAGTCAATTTATGTACCGCACTGTTTGCTGTATCCGTATCAAGTATGTTTGAAGATATTCTTGGGCAATTGGCGATCCTTGCGGTACTAAATACCTTAGTACCAAGTATGGGTGGTATTGCTGGCAATCAAACCTTTACGCTTGTTGTGCGTGGTATAGCGCTTGGACATATAGGTGACTCAAACGCCAAGGCACTTTTTACTAAAGAGCTTTCTGTTGGCATATTAAACGGGGTTATTTGGGCGACGCTAATAGCTGGTATCGTGACCTTGTGGCGTCAAGATATTATGCTAGGCGCTGTTATAGGCTTTGCCATGATGGTTAATATGATGTGTGCCGCGATTGCAGGCGTAGCCGTACCGCTGTTCTTAAAGAAAATGAAAATTGACCCTGCACTGGCAGGGGGCGTTATATTAATGGCTTGTACAGACGTTGTCGGTATCTTTGCATTTTTAGGGACAGCAACCTTACTCCTTGGCTAATGCAGCTACTCAGTTAAGCCAAATGTTTCTGCTTCTTTGTCATCCGAATATTTCGACATTATCTCTTTGATTTGCGGCATACATGCTAAAAACTCTGGCACTAGTGCAGGATCAAAGTGCTGCCCAGCTTCTTCTTTAAAAAGCGCTTCTACTTTTTCAATCGGCCAAGCTTCTTTATAAGGCCGCACCGACGTTAAAGCATCAAATACATCTGCCAAAGCAACTATCCTGGCACTTAATGGAATATCCTCGCCGCTCAAGCCATGCGGATAACCTTTACCATTCCATTTTTCATGATGATACAAAGCTACCTCTCGCGCTAGTGACAGTAATTCTGAATCGTCAGTTCCTAAAATATCGGCGCCATACTGGACATGCTTTTGCATGATCACCCATTCTTCATCGTTTAACTTCCCGGGCTTAAGTAATACCGCATCGGGTATACCTATTTTGCCTATATCGTGCATCGGGGCGGCGTTAAACAATAATTCTGTCCAACTATCATCACAGCCAATTTTTTGCGCCAAGAACTTTGAATAGTAAGACATGCGAATAACGTGCATGCCGGTTTCATTGTCTTTGTATTCTGCCGCTCGGCCAAGTCGTTTAATAATTTCAGCGCGCGTATGTTCAATTTGTTCTGTGCGCTCTTTAACTTGGTCTTCTAAGGCTCTTTGCTGATCGTACAAAGCTAAATGTGTTTTGATACGAGCTAACACAATCGGCATGCTAACCGGTTTTGTGATGTAATCGACAGCCCCTAATTCAAAGCCTTGTTTTTCATCTTCAATTTCAGTTTTTGCGGTGACAAATATTACCGGAATATGGCGTGTTACAGGGTTGGCTTTTAGTTCCTTACATACCTGATAACCATCGATTTCGGGCATCATGATATCAAGTAGAATTAAATCTGGTTTGGCTTTTGATGAGGCTATTTTTAATGCTAATTTGCCATTGATTGCCGCTTTAACCTTATAATAAGGCCTCAATATACCGGTAAGAACGTCAATATTATCTGGATTATCGTCTACAACAAGAATGGTTTGTAGTTCACTCAATGTATCTTCCTCACGCCTCAATTAATGCTAAAAATTGTTCTTTTTCTATAGGCTTGAGCAGTACTCCTTGCTCGGGTGGTGTCCCTTCAGGCAGCGGACTACCTGTTGCATAGATTATAGTCGTTTTATCGCCATCTGGTAGCGCGCGAATGTGTGCTACGGTTTCAATGCCAGACTGCTCGGGCATTTGCACGTCCATTAAGATGACATCAGGCATCGCTTTAGCGCATATTTTTTCAGCTAACATACCTGACTTTGCAGCTTTTAACTTATATTGAGCTGGCATCAACTGCTTCACAATATCGATGTTACTAGGTTCGTCATCAACGATTAACAGCACCTTAGCTTGCTCTGGCATATACCCTCTTTCACTCTTGTAGCGATAAGTTAACTGTATTTAATATGAGCAAAAATCGCGCAAGGTGCAATAAAAAAGGCGCCTATTGGCGCCTTTTTTAAACATTTTCTGCTTAAGCAGCTTTGCGTTCGTTAAGGATGTAACCTTTACCCCAAACTGTTTCAATTTGAGTTTCACGCATCCCTTCGCTTGATAACTTGTCACGCAGCTTAGAGATACGCACATCTATGGTACGTTCTAAACCATTGTACTCGCGACCTAGCAATAAGCTATAGATACGGTCTCGTGTTAACACCTTACCCACATTGCTGGTTAAAAGCAGCAATAACTTAAATTCAAAATCACTTAATCGAATGCTATTGCCATTCACTTTACATTCATGTGCTAGCGGATAAAGCACGATATCACCAACTTCAACCTTGTAGTTAGATTGATTTTGATTCTGTGCATTATAGCGTTTAGCCAATGCTTCCAAGTGCGCTTTGATAATTGCTGGCGATACTGGTTTTACCAAGTAATCGTCTGCACCTGCTTCAAAAGCAGCGATATGCTCAGCTTCCGACTTGTCGTCGCTCAGCACCATAATTGGGCCATGGAAAAAGCTTCTTAATGATGCACATAGCTCTAACGTGCTCATGTCTGATAAGTTCATTGACATAACCACCAAATCAGGCTGATGTTTCATCATGGCAAGCTTTGCTTGCTCTCCTTGCTGCGTTTGATAAACGATATAGCCTGCTTTTTCTAAAGAAGACTTTAGCAACGAAGCGATCATACGGTCGTGCTCGATAAGCAAAACTGAATGAACAGCGTTAACTGCTTGACGCGTGTTCTGTTCTTGAATCATAAAAACCTCACAACCAAAAAGTGTAAGGCAATTGTAAAAGTTAATAGATTTTACATCTGTTAAGGAGTGTTATATTTTGCGGTTAATTTGTAACCACGTGCGCGTTTATATACAAATACAAACGCGCCAGAGAATGGTCTATAGGCGAGGGTCTGTATCGGATACAAACGCTTCTGATAGGCTCGATTGATAAAACTTTTGTAAATGCTCAAATGTTTGCCATTTGTAGAGCTCTCTAAACAACGACCAGTCAAGCAAGGTATACAGGCAAATTGCAGGATAGTCCCAATTGTCAAATTTACCTTCAGCGCAGGCTTTATCTAATGCAGCAAAAAGTTGCGGTAGCCTTTCTTGTTGGCGTTGGAATATCATCACATCTGACTCAACGTCATAACCAGAACGCTTACCATATATCAACACGATAAGAGAATCGATAGTAGCGTCAACTAACGTTAGTAAATTCTCCTGCGGCCAACTCAGCGGCGCTATGGCAAACTTTTCACCTAAATAACGATAAATAACGCGAGAATCGTACAACGTAAGATCTTCATCTTTGAGTACAGGTATTTTATTGGCCGGGTTGTTTTGCTTCAATACTTCAATGTCTTGTTGGTCACCATAAATGTCTAGATTGACAAACTTATAATCGAATTGACCTAGCAGAATACGAATACGTCTTACATAAGGAGACGGTCCTGATCCAATTAGGGTTAACATCGTTACTTCCTCGTATCAGTTGTAAAAAAGGCGAGCATTTTGCTCGCCTTAGTTTTAAAACATATCGTCTTCAATATCAAACAATGTTTCTGCGCCTGCATCAATTGTCGCAATAAGTGCGTGCCTTCTTGGCAATAACTTCTGGAAGAAATAGCGCGCCGTTTTTAACTTCGATTGATGAAACGCTGGATCTTGTTCCATATTCGTTGTTGACACTTCTGCCATTTTTAACCAAATAAATGCCATAGCGGTGTAGCCAAATAAATGCAGATAATCATTCGCTGCACTGCCTAACTCCTCAGCGTTGTCTGCAGCTCTTAGCAACAAGTTCTTAGTCACTGTATCTAAGTCTGTTAGCGCTTGACGTAAATCTGCAACAAACTCGGTTAGTGATGGATCACTAACACTATCAACATAGGCATTGGCATCTTTTAACCACAAGTCCATTAATGCCCCTTTAGAGCCGGCGACTTTTCGTGCCAATAAGTCCATGGCTTGGATACCGTTGGTGCCTTCATAGATTTGCGCAATACGACAATCACGTACCAATTGTTCTTGTCCCCATTCTCGAATAAAGCCGTGGCCACCAAATACTTGTTGGCCAGCTACCGTAGATTCGAAACCAACATCAGTGAAAAACGCTTTAGCTAGCGGTGTCATCAATGCCGCTAGGGCATCACCTTTTTCTCTCTCAGCGCCTGATGCAAACGTGGCATAATCAAGCTGCAATGAGATATATGTCGATAAAGCGCGCGAACCTTCGTTAAATGCTTTCATATTAAGTAGCATGCGTCGCACGTCGCCATGCACCATGATAGAGTCTGCGGCTGCGTCTGGTGATTTCACGCCGCTTAAAGAACGCCCTTGAATACGATCTTTAGCGTACTCTAACGCGTTCTGGTATGAACGCTCTGCCGCACCGATACCTTGGATACCCACACCAATACGTTCGAAGTTCATCATGGTGAACATGCACGCTAGGCCCTTGTTAATTTCACCAACAAGATAGCCTTTAGCACCATCAAAGTTCATGACACACGTCGCTGATGCATGGATCCCCATTTTATGCTCTATCGCACCACATGAAACCTGGTTTGCTTCGCCTAGTGAACCATCATCATTTACATGAATTTTAGGCACCAAAAACAAAGAAATACCACGAGAACCTGCTGGAGCGTCGGGTAGTTTTGCAAGTACAAGGTGAATGATATTTTCTGACATATCATGTTCACCTGCCGTGATAAATATTTTATTACCCGTTACTAAATAGCTGCCATCTTCTTGAGGGACCGCCTTCGTACGGATCATGCCTAGGTCACTACCGGCGTGTGCTTCGGTTAAACACATTGAACCCGTCCATGTACCTGCGTACATATTGGGTAAGTATTTTTCTTTTAACGCGTCACTGCCGTGTTTTGCAATCGATAACGCCGCTCCTGCCGTTAAGCCCGGATAAAGTGAAAATGAGATATCCGCAGCGCAGAACATTTCTTCATGCAAGGCAGTAATGACTTTGGGCATACCCATACCGCCATATTCAGGGTCGCCACCTAGGGCTGACCAACCGCCTTCTGTATACGCTTGAAATGCCTCTTTAAACCCTGGCGCTGTCGTGACTTTACCTTGATCATAGGTAACACCGATTTCATCTGCTTCTCGGGAGATTGGTGCAACTTCATTTTCAGCTAACTTAGCACACTCTTCTAATATTGCTTGTGCTGTATCTTTATCAACAGCTTCAGCCAATGCTTCGCTGCCCTGCCACATGCTATCAACGCCTAACACATCGAATAGCACATAGTTCATATCTTTTAACGGAACGCGATACTCTGCCATCACTTTGCTCCAAATCTAAA
This sequence comes from Thalassotalea agarivorans, assembly GCF_030295955.1. NCBI lineage: Bacteria > Pseudomonadati > Pseudomonadota > Gammaproteobacteria > Alteromonadales > Colwelliaceae > Thalassotalea > Thalassotalea agarivorans. The sequence continues at coordinate 571,762 of NZ_AP027363.1, read as the reverse complement.
CAATCAATTAAAACGCTTGTTTGAATATACCTGATATCCGTTTATAAAGTAAAGTTTGTCGCGCTTGATAAAGCAAAAAAAAAAGCGACCAATGGTCGCTTTCTTTTCTCTAAAACCATAGCTAACTAGTTAACTCATTGATGTGCCAACAAACTTAAAATAACCGACTTCAACTGTTCAGCATCTATCGGTTTCGATATGTGATAGTTCATTCCAGCGGCTAGACTTTGATTTTTATCTTCGTCGCTGACATGGGCTGTCATCGCTATTATCGGCAGTTGCGTCAACGACAGTTCTTTTCTAATGATTCTTGACGCAGTGAGCCCATCCATTTCAGGCATTTGAATATCCATTAACACTACGTCAAAACTTTGCTGTTTAAGTACGTCAACTGCGCGCGCGCCATGTTCTGCAATAGTTACTTGTGCGCCCATATGATTAAGTAGTTCTTTCGCCACCATTTGATTAACAATGTTATCTTCGACTAAAAGAACAGATAGCCCTGAAAGAGGTTCTGCAGATACATCAACAACCTGTTCGCTGGTTGTTTGCTCGACTTGAGCGACGACAGACTGAAGTTTTTGTGCGACCGATAATATGCTACCGCGATACATTGGTGCATCAAGCATAATATAATCCAAGCCACTTTCATCTAATACTTGAATAAACTCACTGGTGAGCAAGTGTAACCTTGGCTGATAAAGAGCAAGTACCACAGGCACGTCGATAAACTGTTTACAAAATGCTTGCTGCTCTTCAAGTGATAGCTGGATAAATGCGGTTTCATCAAGCAACACTACGGTAAGTTGTTCAAATGCAGGCATACAAACGATATCGGCAATTTCTGCGCCGCGATACTGCCATCCTGTCGCTTCAATAAGTGCAACGAAACTTTCACCGCAATTAAAGCCGTAGTCATAGAAAACGACATTTTTAGGTAATTGAATATTGCGATCAGCGGCGTGCCTTAAGGTAATATCAAATAGAAATGAGGTGCCCTCACCTAGCGCACTTTCTATAGTTAATTCACCACCAAAGGCATTAACAATTTGTTTGCAGATAGCGAGCCCTAAACCAGAACCGCCATATTTTCGCGTCATGGACTCATCTGCCTGCCTAAAGACATCAAACAAATGTGCCTGGTGTTTGGCATCGATACCGATACCAGTATCTTTTACCTCAAATCGAATATGCGTATTGTCAGCATTCTTTGAAAGAGTGGTTAAAGACAGTCGAACATACCCTTGTGCTGTAAACTTTACTGCATTGTGAATAAGATTACTCATCACTTGCACTAAACGGTCGCCGTCGGTATTAACTTCTATCGGGATATCCTTGTCTATCTCAACCTGTACATCTAACCCCTTTTCCTTCGCTTCCTGCATCGTAAACTTGAGCGTCTTGTCAATGAGTTCATCAACAACACAAGGGGCTGCCTGAAGCGTCATTTTACCTGCTTCCATCTTGGTAAAATCGAGCAATTCATCTATCAGATGTAACAACGACCCCGACGCTGTCATCGCATGATGCAGATAATGACGTTGCGCTGCATTTAGATCCGTTTTTTCCAACAGCGACATCATCCCTTGGGTCGCATTAATTGGCGTGCGTATCTCATGACTCATTTTTGCTAGGAACTGACTTTTCGCCATGTTGGCTACTTCGGCTTGCTCTTTAGCAACTTTGAGTTCCGCTATTTTGTCGTCAACAAGATTATCTAATTGCGCATTTTGATCTTGCAGTTGATGCATTAAACTTTTGTTCTGGCTAAAGATATCTTCTACGACAGTAAACCAGTGTCGCCAGCCCTTGGGGGCTTTTATCTTGCCAAAATCACCTTGTGCACAGTTCTCGATATGACCAATAAAATCACGCGTTGGCTTGATAAATGTTCTGCGCGTTAAGCTCATACTCAATAAAAAGAAAATTGAAAGCGCTGCAAATAATAATAAAAACTGAAATACGTAGCGATTGAAAACGGGTCGTTTAAACGCTGGCAAATAGTCTATTTTCAACAACATAAAACCATTGGCATCGAGTACACTTTTGCTTATACGGTAATTCTTTTCTTTAAGTTGGGGTTGCTGCAAGTCGATAACCTGCTGTTGACTTCGCTTCAACACCGTAGGCACTACTTGTTGCCAATCGAACACTGAACGCAATAATCCTTGTGGTGATTTTTCACTATTAAAAGCAACCACTTGGCCACGCCTATCAATCAAAAGGATTGTCTGTTGAGCATATTGAATTTTAGGTAAGTTTTGTTGCACTTTATCCAGTGAAAGATCAAACAAAAACACGCCTGGTTTATGCTCACCGTATGGCACCTTAATAGCGAGTGAAACATTGAGCCCAGTGCCACCAGCATCAACATAAGGGGGCGACCAATAAACCTCTTCCGGCAAAGCTTGTGCATTTACTATCGTTGGATCGTTTAACAAATGATCTTGGTACTTCCAACTTTCATGATCCAGCCAAGGATAGAGCCCAACGAATCTGCGCGGTGAAAAATAGTAGAACCAAGTGACGATGGGTAGCGTTTCATTAACCGCCAGCAAGGTAGGCGCGAGACTAGCAACCGTCGATATTTCGCTCTTAGTGGCTTGATCAAGGGCATCAATTTGTCCACTGCCGGTAATATTGCCGATAAATCGCACGCCCGGTTTAGTTTGCGACATTTTAGGGACATCTATGTAGTAATCTTCGCCGTTTTGAATCAGATCTGGAAATTGTGGGGCAACTATCTGCGGGTGACTTAAATTGTACTTGGCATAGGTTTGCAATCCACGCAACGCACTGACTGCAGAGGCAAAATCTTCATTAAGCTCTTGCGCTTCAATATCGAGCTGTACCAACGCTTGCTCATTAATATTGTCTAGCTCTCTATAATAACCATATACCGAAACAGATACCGCGATAATGGCAATAAAGCAAAACCACAAAAAAATAGACGCCCTATATCGGGAGAACGCCTCTTTCTTAAACCCTGAATAATCGACCATAATATTGTTCTATGAATAAAAAAGTCCGGCTGTTGCCGGACCTTTTTGCATAAGCACAAGGCTTACAAGTTTTCTTCTGCGAAAGAAGCAAGGTTACTTCGGACAACACCATTTAAGTTGATGGTACTACTACCAGGAAAATCTTTAAAGCGTTCAACGATATAAGTTAATCCTGAAGTCAGCGCAGTAAGGTAGTTACTATCTATTTGCGCAAGGTTACCCGAGACCACCAATTTAGTGCCTTCACCACAGCGCGTAATAATGGTTTTAAGCTGTGATGCGGTTAAATTCTGGCACTCATCTAGCAATACAAAAGCATTTTGAATACTTCGCCCTCGCATAAAGTTGACCGATTTAAACTGAATATTCGCCTTCTCCATGATGTAGTTCATGCTTGAACTCATGTTTTCATCCTGTTTATGCAACACTTCCAGTGAATCAGTGATTGCGGCTAACCAAGGCGCCATCTTTTCTTCTTCCGTGCCTGGTAAAAAGCCTATTGATTCAGCTATTTCTGGCGTAGAGCGTGTGACAATCACCTTATCGTATAGTCCCCTTTCAACCACTTGCTCTAAGGCAGAAGCCAAAGCCAGTAGGGTTTTACCGCAGCCCGCCGGACCGGTTAAAATGACTAGATCAATACTAGGGTCAAGTAGCGCATCTAATGCCATGCCTTGATAGATATTCTTGGGATGAATACCCCAAGCATTTTTGCCCATAAGGCGTTCATAACCTAAATCTAATACCGCTAATTTTTCGTCGTCATAATTCACCACTTTGCCAGCAAATTCATTAGTTTGATCGACCAAATACTCATTGATATAGGTTTGTGGCAAGATATCACGACTGACATAATGTGTTGTATTTCGACCCTCAGTTTCACTTTCGCAATCTTTCACTTGCTGCCAAAATTCACCTTCAAAGCGATAATACCCTTTCGTTAAAAACTGAATGTCATCAATCAGTTGGTCAGTTCTGTAATCTTCAACATGCGCGAGTCCCGCCCCTTTCGCTTTCAGACGCATGTTAATATCTTTGGTTACCAACACTACTTTATGTGGTTGTTTTTGTTCTTGAATATGGAGCGCACACGCAATAATGCGATTATCATTTTCATTAAAGGTTAATGTCGATGCGGTACTATCCAAGGTATAGTCATTAAATATTGATAAATGCCCGGTGGCTTGCTCTGACGAATTTTCAGGCAACTTAACGCCAGCTAAAACCTCCTCTGGTGTGGCATCTTGTAGGGTATCTTCTAATGCGCGTATCGCTACTCTCGCGTCGCGACTGACATCTTTTTTGCGATCTTTTATTGAATCCAGTTCTTCGAGAACTGTCATGGGTACGACGACGTCGTGTTCTTTGAATGATAAAAATGCGAAGGGTTCGTGCAGTAATATATTGGTGTCTAATATATAGGTGATTTTTTCTTCCGCCATAGACGCACTCCTTAAGAAGTCATTACTTAACAGGTACAGTAACCGGCGGTTGCAGGCTAGAGGTACCTGCGCGAATTAAAACTGAGTGAACAAATAATTCTCCTTTGATGATCATTATTATTTTTCTCTCACCTCCACTTTGACATTATGCGACAGAACTAGCAAGTGACTTTTTTTAATTTATCTTGTAGTGACAAAAACTACATCAAAGATGATTTTTTAAGCGCCTGATTTTATGCATTTTTAATTGGGTTAAAGGAATGAATTTAATGTGTAAAAAAATACAGGTTACTATCACAATAAGTGTCGATTTCATGCGCTTAGATAGCGACTACAAGCGCCAAAGAAAACTAAATCTCCATGTCGATTGAGCTTAACTATAATAAGGAGTATCATAGCGCGCTTTTTTTAGATGCGGAGTATATTAATGGCGTTTCAAGTCGGGCAAAGGTGGATAAGTGACAGCGAATCTGATCAAGGATTAGGTACTGTTACGGCGGTAGAAGGCCGTTTTGTTTCTATTGTATTCACAGCCACTGGCGACATGCGACAGTATGCCATTAAAGAAGCACCATTAACCCGCGTTGTTTTCGCAAAAGATGATCTTGTACCGAGCCATGAAGGTTGGTTGTTACGTGTGGAGCAAGTCATCGAAAGTAACGGTGTCTTTACCTATGAAGGAAAGCGTGTCGATACACAAGAACACGTTGCTTTAAAAGAAGTGATGATTGATCACTTCATTAAATTTAACAAGCCACAAGATAGATTGCTTAATGGTCAAGTCGATCGACTCGATTGGTTTCGCCTGCGCAAAGCTAGCCTTGCACACCAATATCAGCAGCAAAAATCTCACCTAACAGGATTATCCGGTGGGCGTGTTAGTTTAATACCGCATCAACTCTATATCGCCGACGAAGTTGGTAGCCGATTTGCGCCTCGCGTTTTGCTTGCAGATGAGGTTGGCTTAGGTAAAACCATTGAAGCGGGTTTGATCATTCATCAACAACTTGTCACTGGCCGAGCCCAACGTGTTTTGGTCATAGTACCAGACTCGTTAACGCACCAATGGCTCGTTGAAATGCTGCGTAGATTCAATCTTGCATTTAGTATTTTTGATGAGTCTCGTTGCCAAGAGAGCGATCAAGAAAATCCATTCAGCGAAGAACAACTCGTACTGGTTAATTTAGACTTCATCGCTAACAACGCCCAGTGGTATGAATCCATTATTGCCGAACAGTGGGATTTAATGGTGGTTGATGAGGCGCATCATCTTGCTTGGCAACCAGAAGCGGCAAGCATCGAATATTTGTGTATTGAGCAATTAGCGCAGACAATTCCTGGGGTTTTATTGCTTACAGCTACACCAGATCAGTTAGGTCACCAAGGTCACTTTGCTCGACTTAAGTTACTTGACCCTGATCGTTTTTATGACTACCCAACCTTTGTAGAAGAAGAGAGCCATTACGCTGAAGTTGCGGCAGTTGCCAATGCGGTGTTGGCTCGACAATCGCTAAATGAAGCGCAATCAAACTTATTAACCAACTTGTTATCAGCTAAGGACTGTGAGCTTTACGCAGCCTCATTAATAGCTGATGAAGCAACGCAACTCGATGCACAAAACAAAATTTTAGATCAATTGTTAGATAGGCATGGTACCGGCCGTATACTGTTTCGTAACAGCAGAAACACCATCAAAGGCTTTCCAAAACGCCTTTTACATGCAACCTCATTAGCGATGCCAGAACAGTATCAAGAGTCGATCAATAACTTGTTTGCAGACAAAGCACAGGACGAATTTGTTGCAAGCAAACGTTTTGGATTGCTACATACGCCTGAGAGCCTGTACGATCTTGAAAGTGCCAATGCAGACTGGACCAAAATAGACCCGCGCGTTAACTATCTCATCGAGTTACTGCAGCAATTAGATAAAGAAAAGCTGCTAGTTATCTGCGCGCACGCACAAACCGCAATCGCATTAGAAGAAGCATTGCGCGTTAAAGAAGGTATTAGAAGTGCTGTTTTTCATGAAGGTTTAAGTATTTTTGAACGTGACAAAGCAGCGGCTTATTTTGCGCAAGAAGAAGACAGTGCCCAAGTATTGCTGTGCTCTGAAATAGGTAGTGAAGGACGAAATTTCCAGTTTGCGCATCACATGGTGCTGTTTGACTTACCTACAAACCCTGATTTGTTGGAACAACGTATTGGCCGTTTAGATCGTATCGGGCAAAAGCAAACCATCAATATCCATGTGCCTTACTTTGAACACAGCAGTCAGGCGCTTTTATTTAATTGGTACCAACAATCGTTGCAAGCGTTTGAGCATACATGTATCACTGGCAGGACCGTTTATGAAAAGTATCATAAACAGTTTACGGAATTAGTCGTCAACCAAGATTTTGATGGTCAAGCCGCTCAAAGCTTTATTGAGCAATGCCATCAGTATCATTTAACCATTAAAAAAGATCTTGAATCAGGCAGAGATAAACTGTTGGAATTAAATTCTTCTGGCCGAGGCAAAGCACAAGCATTGGTTGAAGAAATAGCTACGATAGACAACGATACTGCCCTGCCAACTTTCATGTTCCAAGTATTTGATGTCTTTGGTGTTGGTCAAGATGACAAATCTGACAATGCCATCGCGCTGCAACCAACAGAACATATGTTGTCGGCACAGTTTCCTTGTTTGCCTGAAGATGGCACTACAGTCACCTTTAGCCGAGACACTGCACTAGCATGTGAAGACTATCAATTGCTAACTTGGGACCACCCAATGGTCACAGGCGCAATGGATCTCGTGTTAAGTGATGACGTAGGAAATGCCTCAATAGGTCTACTTAAAAACCCAGCGCTTCCAGCGGGCACCTTTTTTATCGAATGTATATTTACCTTAGGGGCAACAGCGCCTGCTGCATTGCAACTTGGCAGATATTTACCAACAACACCTATTCGCGTGTTGGTGGATAAAAGCGGCAATAATTTAGCAGATAAGGTACCTGAATCGGTACTTGATAAGCAGCTGACACCAGTCAAAAAACAAGTAGCGTTGCAGTTAGTTAAAGCGTTAAAAGCCGCGGTTATACCATTAGTGACCAAAGCTGAGGCACATGCTGAAGCAATGACAGGTGAGATAAAAGCAACGGCTCAACAGGCAATGGAAGAAGCATTGTCTCAGGAAGTATCGCGATTAAAAGCCTTAGCGGAAATCAATCCTAGTGTAAGACAAGAAGAAATTGATTTTATAGAACAAAAACAAGCGTCATTGGTTCACTATATAGCTAAAAGTCAGTTAAACTTTGAAGCCATTCGATTGATTGTCGTCACTGAGTAGCATTGTGCCAGCAAATCCAGATTTTGTTTATCAACCACCACAATCCCCGTATCTCGATATCATCTATCGCGATCAAGATATGGTGGTGCTAAACAAGCCTTCAGGCCTGCTTTCGGTGCCAGGAAGGTTACCTGAGCACCAAGATTGTTTAGAAAACAGAGTAAAGCGCGTATTGCCTAGCGCGACTATTGTTCATCGGCTTGATATGGCAACCTCTGGCATTATTGTAATGGCACTTAACAAAGCGGCACATGTCGCTATTAGCCGGCAGTTTGAAAAGCGTATTACAGAAAAGTACTACATTGCGCGCGTTTTTGGTCACCTTAACAATGAACAAGGCGAGGTTGATTTGCCATTAATATGCGATTGGCCCAATAGGCCGAAGCAAATGGTAGACCATGAACGTGGTAAAAAGGCCAAAACGCAGTATCAGGTGTTAACAAAAGAAACGCATTTGACGTCGCCAACAACCTTAGTAAAGCTCAAACCTATTACCGGCCGCTCACACCAACTGCGAGTACATATGCTCGAGCTCGGACACGTGATTATTGGTGACCGGCTTTACGCCTGTCCACAAGCAAAACAACTTTCCGACAGACTACAATTGCATGCTAAAAGCTTGTGCTTGTATCAACCCACATCCAATGAATGGTTGACGTTTGAGGCAGATTTACCGTTTTAGATCAGCGCTAACTAATTCGTAAGCAGCTTGAATATCTTGTGTTTTTTGCTTCGCAACTTCGATCATTTCTTCCGGTAGCCCTTTGGCTATCAGCTTGTCTGGATGATGTTGCGACATCAATTTCCGATAGGCACGTTTAATTGATTTTTCGTCACTGCCACGCGTTACACCGAGTAGCTTATAAGCGTTTTCGATTTGGTTGGGTGAGCTCGCTTGCGCGCCTTTAGCACCCCCTTGCTGGTGAAACTTAGCGCCTGCAATAATCATTTCAAGCAGACGATCTAGTTCATGAGACGAAAATCCAAGTTGCCCAGCGATACTATGCAATGCTTGACGTTCACTAGTATCAAGGTCGCCATCTGCAAAGGCCACTTGAATTTGAATTTCCATAAACAGCAGCAGTAAATCATGTCTGTTTCCGACAGTTCGCTTAAGCTCTGCGAGCTTTTCACGTAGTGGAAATCCCGGCATTTTTCCCTCGCGAAAGGCGTCCTGGGCTTCACGTCGTTGATCGGCATTTAAGTGAAGCCTATCCATGTACGCACTCGCAAACGCTATTTCACGTTCACTGACGCGTCCATTAGCTTTGGCGATATACCCCATGGTAGCGAATGCAGTATAAAAGAATATTTGTTGTCTAACTTTTTCTTGTTCGCTGTAAAGGTTGTTAAAGTCGAGGCCAAGTCCTTTGTCAAAACGATGACCAATCCATGCGCCAATAAAACCAACAAAAATATTACCTTTACTGATCAATAACCCAAAAAAGAAACCTAATACTTTTCCTGCAATTTGCATTTAATTCCCATGTAGCATTTGTTTTGCCGCGAATGAGGGGTAAATGCGGCTTACATTCTCAAATTTCAAGTGATTAGCTGAGCGTAGATGATTATTTACACTTTTTAACCACTCAAGGTGTTGTATTTTATCTGTTTAAACTGCGCTAAACAGTTAATTATTTGCGCAGTTTGATATAAAATACTCAAAATATGCCCAAATTCAAATTAATATACCATAGTTGCGGTAGAATCCGTTGGGTTACAACAGAAACCAATTTACATTGAGTTATTAATGTCCAAAACAATAAAAACGCTGGTGCTATTTACCTCTATGTCGCTTCCCTACAGCGTTTTCGGCGAAGAAGTTATCGACTCTGAATCGATAGTAAAGTTTTGCCCTGTGCCGCAATATCCTAATTTGGCAGAAGGCGAAACCTTGCCAAGTGGCAAGTCTTATCGTATCAAAGCGCAAAACCAAAATATGCAATCTGGCAAGATTGGCGAATTCACTGGTGGCGTTTATTTATATACCAAAGATCAAACCATCAAAGCGGACGCAGTGACCATAGATCGTGACAAGTCTGAAGTTATCGCGACCGGCAACATTCATTACCAAAATCAAGGCATAAATATTTTTGCTGAGCAACTCGCAGCGCGCAATGGCGGCGAAGAAACAGAGCTGCTTGGCACAAATTATCAGTTAACGGGTATTGCAGGGCATGGTGGTGCCGACCAAATTATCGTCACGCAAAGCGGTACGCTAAATTTAAATGAATCTTCATTTACCACCTGTTATGGTGAAACGCCGGTATGGGAATTAAAAGCATCGGAAATCCAGCTTTCGTCCGACGAAACCTTTGGTAAAGCATATCACGCTAAATTCAATTTAATGGGCGTGCCAGTCATGTACTTGCCCTATTACTCATTTCCGATAACAGACGATCGTCAAACCGGCCTACTTTACCCTAAGTTTAAATCGTCGTCGTTGTCTGGTATTGAAGTTGAGGCGCCATTTTACTGGAATATCGCACCTAATATGGACGCCACCATTACGCCGCATTACATGTCCAAACGAGGTCTTAGGTTAATTACAGAGTTTAGATATCTACTCGAACAACATGTTGGACAAGTCGACCTAGAATATTTGAATGAAGACAAAAAGTATTTAAATGACGACCCTCGTTACCTTGCCCGATGGCAACATACCGGTAACTTTGGCGAAAATTATCGCGCATACGTCGACGTAACCACCATTAGTGACGACAACTACCTTGTTGATATCGGCAGTAAACAATATAGCGACAATGATCCGTACATGTATCAAATTGGTGAGTTAGCTTATTTTTCTGATAACTGGTCGATGGGTATTCGCGCACAAGATTTCCAAGTTCTAGGTAACTACGAGCCGAACTACAAGTTACTGCCGCAGATTGATTTTAACTTTTATCAAGAGTTAGGGTTTATGCCTGGCACCTTTGAATTGTTCACTGAAGCCAGTCAATTTGTCACTAATAACTTAAATCTGCCGGAAGCAGAGCGAGTGCATATTGAAGCAGGCTTTAACTTTCCTTACGTGACCCCTGCTTGGTTTTTAAACTCAGAATTTAAAGTACTACAAACCAATTATCGCCAGACTAACATTGATTTGCTGCCAGAATTAGAGTCTTCAGTGTCAAGAACACTGCCTAAAATAAGGCTACACAGTGGTGTCAATTTTGACCGAAGCACGGCATTGATTGGCGATGGTTATACGCAAACATTAGAACCGCAAGTACAGTATTTATACATTCCTTATGAAGACCAAAGTACGATTGGCTTGTACGATACTACGCAATTACAAGATGATTATAATGGTCTATTTAGAGATACTCGATACAGTGGTTTAGACAGAATAGCAGAAGCAAATCAGGTTTCTTGGGGTGTTACCAGTCGAATTCTCGATCAAAGTAACCAAGAACTGTTCCACTTAAGCTTAGGTCAAATCGTTTATCTTGATGATATTTTTGTTGACCCAACCAGCAACCAACCGATTTCTGTTAGTGAATCTGCCATCGCTAGTGATTTATTTTTGCGACTTGGAGAAAACTGGCAATTTTCAAGCGATATCCAATATGACACGGCACTTGGTGAAACCAATAAAAGTCAGTTTAGTGTCGACTATCGATTCAACAAAAATAGTATAATTCAATTGAACCATCGCTATGCTCGCAATGTCTCACTAAACGTACTGGAGCAAGCGTCATTATTGACCAGCTTCCCAATCACGAAAGATTGGACGTTTGTCGGGCGATATACGCGCGATTTGCAGCTTAAACGCAGTATTGAAGGATATGCGGGTTTGCAATATGACAGCTGTTGTTGGTCTGTTCGTGTTGCTTATCATCGTCATATCATTGCTAAATTTGATGATAATACAACTGTAGATCAAAATGCCGGTGAATTTGACACCGGATTCATGATACAGTTTGACATTAAAGCTCAAGATATTACCGAAATGTTTGATGAAAGTATTTTTGGCTACAAGCGCCCATACTTCCTCAACAATTAACAGCAGTATTTATTATGAAAAAGTCACTAAAGCTTATTACCCTAGCGACCACCCTATATGTGTCGCTATTGTCTCTAGCACAAGCGAAATTAGAAGAAATTGATCGTGTTGCCGCTATAGTAAATTCAGGCGTAGTACTAGAATCTGAAGTACAAGATCTAGTCAACAACATTAAACTACAAGCCCAAAAAGACAACCAAGCATTGCCTTCTGATCGTGTTCTTAGAACACAGGTTGTTGATAAACTCATTAACGATAGTCTAATGACTCAATTAGGCGAGCGTATGGGTGTTAAAGTGAGTGATGCACAGCTTGATGAAACCTTGACTAACATGGCAAGAGAATCAGGTATGACACTTGAGCAAATGCAAGTATCAATCAACGACAGCGGCGCAAATTACGAAACTTACCGAGAAAGTGTGCGCACCGAGCTTATTGCCGGTGAGGTTCGCCGCGCAAGTGTAAGACGTCGCATTTATATTAGCCCACAAGAAGTAGATAACTTGATTGAGGCGATGAAAGAGCAAAGCGCCAATAGTGAAGAATATCGTTTAGGTCATATTTTGATTGAGTTCCCAGCAAAAGCGACGCAAGAAGATATGAACAATGCCAAAGTGCGTGCTGACAAGACAATTGAGCTACTTAACAAAGGTAGTGATTTCGCAAAAATAGCAATCACAGCATCAAGTGACGCTAATGCCCTAAACGGTGGTGATATGGGCTGGAAGGCAATCACTGAACTTCCGTCTTTGTTTTCAGAAGTAATAGAAGGTAAAGACAAAGGTGAAATTATTGGACCAATCCGTACAGGTTTGGGTTATAGCATTATCAAAATCTTAGACATCCGGGGTCGTCAAATCACGGAAATTGAAGAAGTAGATTCTCGCCATATTTTAATTAAACCTTCGATTATTCTCAGCGAAGCCAAAGCAGAACAAACGTTGATCGATATACGCGAAAAAATCGTATCAGGTGAAGCAACCTTTGGTGAAATGGCAAAAGAACACTCTGAAGGCCCGACAGGCGTTAAAGGTGGTGAGCTAGGTTGGGCAGAGCCGAGCAACTATGATCCAGCATTTTCTGAAGCCCTAGCAAAATTGCAAATTGGAGAAGTATCACAACCGTTTCGTTCTTCATTTGGTTGGCATATTGCAGAGCTTACAGGCCGCCGCAACATAGATGCTACCACGCAAATGAATACTAACCGCGCTTATCAAATGATTTTCAATCGTAAGTTTGGTATTGAAAGCGCACGCTGGTTAAAAGAAACGCGTGATGAAGCTTATATTGAAATTTATGATGTGGAAGAATAATTAACCCGTTATGACAAAAAAAATTGCTATAACGCCAGGTGAACCGGCTGGCATAGGGCCCGATTTAGCCCTTGCTATCGCACAACAAAGTTGGAGTGAACAGCTCATCATTGTTGCGTCAAAAACGATGATGGCAGAACGCGCCAAGCTGCTGAATATAGATATTACCATCGAAGAATACGATGCAGCTGCAGCACCTGCGCCACAGCAAGCTGGCCAAATAACAGTGCTAGATATTCCATTAGACGATGATGTTGTTGCCGGTGAATTAAATCCGAATAATGGTAACTATGTTGTTGAAACACTGCGCGTGGCTAGTGAAAAGAATATGTCTGGTGAATTTGACGCAGTTGTTACAGGTCCTGTACATAAAGGTCTAATTAATCAAGCAGGTATTGCCTTTAGTGGTCACACTGAGTTTTTTGCGTTGCAGGCAAACCTAAGTGATGTCGTGATGATGCTTGCCACCGAAGGATTGCGCGTAGCGCTTGTGACCACACATATTCCTCTTGCCTATGTTTCTCGCGCTATTACTGAAGAACGTTTGCTCAAAGTAAGTCGGATTCTTCATGACGACCTTAAACAAAAATTTGGTATCGAGCAGCCTCGTATTTTTGCTTGTGGTATCAATCCTCATGCAGGTGAAGGTGGCCATTTAGGACGAGAAGAAATCGAAGTGATGGAACCTGCGTTTGATATCTTGCGCAATGAAGGCATAGATATCGTCGGCCCTTTACCGGCAGATACCATATTCCAAGAAAAATATTTGCAACAAGCAGATGCTATTTTAACCATGTACCATGATCAAGGTTTACCCGTGCTAAAATATAAAGGGTTTGGCAACTCTGTGAATATCACTTTGGGGTTACCTTTTATTAGAACATCTGTAGATCATGGCACGGCTATTGAACTGGCCGGTACTGGAGAAGCAGATACAGGGAGTTTTGTCGAAGCTATCTCGACCGCGATAGAACTTGCGAATAACCAGTCTTAGAGAGACGAATGAATAAAAAAACTCATTTAGGCCATCAAGCAAAAAAGCGTTTTGGTCAAAACTTCCTGCATAATGACGCTATTATTAGCCAAATCGTGGACGCGATTAACCCAGAGCCTGGCGAAAACCTAGTAGAAATTGGTCCAGGTTTAGGTGCTTTGACCGAACCAGTTGTAGAGCGCGCCGGCAACATTTCCGTTGTAGAGTTAGATAGAGATTTAGCCCATCGTTTGCGCCATCACCCGTTTTTAGCGCCTCATTTGACTATTCACGAGATCGACGCGCTTAAATTCGATTTTGCTTCACTAGCCGATGAAATGCCATTACGCATTTTTGGTAATTTGCCGTATAACATCTCAACACCGCTGATTTTTCATTTGCTTAGTTTTAAAGACAAAGTGCAAGATATGCACTTTATGTTGCAAAAAGAAGTTGTAGAGCGCATGGCCGCCGGACCTAATAGCAAAGCTTATGGTCGACTTTCGATCATGACGCAGTATCAATGTAAAGTGATACCAGTTATGGAAATTGGTCCAGAGGCATTTACGCCACCACCGAAAGTAGATTCGGCGATTGTACGATTGATACCACACGGAGAAATCCCTTACCCTGCTAAAAACTTAGCTACGTTGAATCAAGTGTGTTTATCTGCATTTAATCAGCGTCGCAAAACCTTACGCAATAGTTTTAAAAAGCTATTAACTGCAGAGGAAATCATTGAATGTGGTGTTGATCCAACCTTGCGCCCTGAAAACGTAACGATTAAACAATACGTTGATTTAGCTAATTTTTTGGATAGTAAGAAGGATATCGACGGTGAATAATCTAAGTAGTCAACAAAGCCATGGTATCGAAGTCAGTGTTGTCAGTGACTTTATCGCTGGGCAAAGCGTTGTTGAAGACAATCATTACGTCTATAGCTACACTATTACCATCAAAAGCCATCGCGATGATGTTGTGCAGCTGATCAATAGAAGTTGGTTAATTACTGATGCCGATGGTAAAACAAGTACCGTTCAAGGCGAAGGTGTAGTTGGCGAACAACCTCACTTAACCATTTCAAAACCGTTTACTTACACCAGTGGTTGTATTTTAAAAACGCCACTTGGCACGATGCAAGGCTTCTACGAAATGAAAACAGAAGCAGGCGAAATGCTGAAAGTAGATATACCCGTCTTCAGGCTGGCTGTACCTAACATATTAAACTAAGCATATGGCGATATACCTTGTTGGCGATATTCAGGGATGTGATAGCGAACTTAAGGCGCTACTTAAGCAAGTTGACTTTTCATTAGACAAAGACACACTGTGGCCAGTGGGTGATGTGATAGCTCGCGGACCAGATTCTAAAAAGACCCTCAAATTTCTCTATAGCATCAAAGATAACGTGCGTATGGTATTGGGGAATCATGATCTTCATTTCCTTGCGATATGTGCAGGCATCAAAAAAGCCAAAACCTCAGATTTACTCGACAAGCTTATCGCAAGCAAACATGTCGACAGTTATGCTAACTGGCTCGCAGAGCAACCTCTGCTAAGGCAGATTGGAGATCAGCAAGCTTATGTTTCACATGCCGGCTTATCGCCGCAGTGGTCTGTTGAACAAGCCGTCAAAGCAGCAAGAAAAGCAGAAAAGAAATTAGCCAGCTCAAATGTTCAGCAATGGCTTGCTGACATGTATGGCGAGAAACCAGATGATTGGCATCAAGCCACATCAAAGTTAGACAAATTTCGCTATACCATCAATGCATTTACTCGCATGCGCTATTGTTATTTAGATGGCAGGCTTGAGTTTAATTGTAAAACCTCCCCACAATCGGCACCAACTAACATTAAGCCCTGGTATACGATGCAACCTGAGCTTAAAGACACATCATGGGTCATTGGGCATTGGGCAGCATTAATGGGGAAAACCAATACTTCTAACTTACATGCATTAGATACTGGCTGTGTATGGGGTGGTCATATGACCCTGTTGCGGTGGGATGACAAAGCGGTATTTATTGAACCAGCACATAGTTAATTTAACAATAAAAAAAAAGGCCACCCGGGAGTAAGGTGGCCTTTTACCTTCGTTTTACATGCTCTTCAAACTACATCAGAGAATAGTTAGAAACTATAGCGTGCTTCAAAACTAACATATCTAGCGCCTAAGCGACCTGTTGTCATACCCCAATTAGGGTTAACTTCAATGCCGTTTGCGCCGTCACGTGCATGGGTGTTTTGAACTGTTGTTTGCGTGTCAAAGTTAAACACGTTGTATACCGTCGCTTTCAGCATTAAATTGCCGCCAGCTAGGTCTGTTTCATACATCGCACTTAAATCAAGATCTTTGATCCAATCTGTGGTGCCAAAATAGCCACGTGGTGCTGGGTTACCTGAGGCATCATAAAATGAAACGTGATCATAGTAAGCACCATTACATTCTTCCCAAGGAGAACCAGCTGCACAGCTGTCTACGCCATAAGGGTGGCGAGCGAATTTACTGATTGGTGCACCAGAGGTAATGCGTGCGTTAAAACCTACACTGAATGCTTCTGTGAAGTAGTATGAACCATTAAACTTAATTGAATGGCGACGGTCATTTGGTAGATTACCATTTGAGTTGTCCATCAATTCAGCATAGTCGTACGACGTTGTCCAACCTGGATCTGCTTGACCATTATCTGTTCGAACTAAGCCTTCCGTGTTACCCCAGCTATGCGACCATGTATACGAAGCGCTGTAGTAGAAGGTATCTCCGACGTTACCTGCTAGCGTATTTTCAATAGCACCATATTTACGCTCAGGCGGCGGCAGTTGAATATAGTCTGCTGGTATAAACACTCGTTCAACGGTGCCATCACCATCAAAGTCGTAAGAAATATCTAGATCAGAACCTGGATTGTTTAGTATGTATGCGTAGCTTGGTGCACCTGTCATACCATTTTCATCAAAGTATTTTCTGATCACTGGCGCGTAATCTGTATCTTCGATAGAGCGTTTCAAGTCACGGTAGATACCACGAATACCATAAACCAGTTCACCATCTAAAAATTCAGCTTGATAGCCAATGGTAAATTCATCTGAGTACATAGATTCCATGTCTTGGCTAGCAATTAAGCTTGGCTCACTGATACCTTCTTGCACAACATCTTCAGTAATGAAGGCTCCTGTATTCGGCGCGCCATCTGCGTCTAGAACGACTTGACCGGTAGCATCAAGTTGCCCCAATTCATAGTAACGTCTAACATCACGGCGAGCACCACCTTGCGTGATGTTCATATTGGCAGAAACTGGCTGAAAATAGCGGCCGTAAGTCGCGTAAACTTTCGATGTACCGTCGCCCGTTAAATCATAAATAGCCTGAACGCGCGGTGCGATTTGTCCTTTTACGTCAACATATTTGCGGCCATCAGACACTGTGTTGTATACGTTCGAGTAACGTAAACCTAGGTTAAGAACCAATTGATCGGTAACGGTCCAAGTATCTTGAACATAGAATGCTAGAGAGTTAACTTCTGAGTCTGTAAAGTCAGTACGAATTCGCTGGCGAATAAATGGATCGCTGTTGCCTGTTGGGCTGCCATCGTAGCCATTCCATACATCCCACCAACCCGCTCTGTCGCCTACACCGTTGGGTTTGTTTTGATAATCAACCTGGATATTGGTGTAATCAAAACCGATTTTTAAATCGTGATCACCAATCATCCAACTTAAGTCTGCACGCAGTTGATCACGGATAAATTCACTTTCGGTAATTGACGATGCTGTTTCTTGGGATATTTTTTCCCAGCCATTACCTAAGATCTGTGACCATACCAATGGATCCGAACTTGTGACGGAATTATAGGTCTTGTCCGTTGTTCGACCGGCAACGACTTCAATAGAGATATCATCTGTTAATACCCCAGAATAAGTTAAACCAAAGATATCGCCACCTGTGCGAGATTTGAATTCACTTAGCTCGTCACCAACCTGTTGTGTTTCCCAGTCGTTGTCGTAGGTTTTACCTTCGCCTTTATTAGTAAAACCAATAGCCGTCGCTGTAATTGAGTGATTGTCGGTAATGTACCAATCTAACGTACCTAAATAGCGATCAGAAACGTTTTCACCAATATCAATGGTGTATCTGCCAGCAGCATCATATTTATTTTTTTGCGGTGCATACATAGCATAGAAGAACAGTTTGTCTTCAATGATTGCGCCGCTTGCCCAGATAGAAAGACGTGTAAAGGTATTTTCATCTTGTTCACTGTTACTGAAATACTCGCCTTCATTGGTTAATAAATTATCATGGTGAGAACGCGTTGCCTCAGGGTCAATACGACCATATGCTCCAAATTCAAATTCATTTGAACCAGATTTAGAGACCGCGTTAACAATGCCGCCTAAAGCACCGCCAAATTCTGGCGCGATACCACCGGTCATGACTTCAGTTTGTGCAACCGCTTCCCATGGCAGGTTTATTGAACCAATACCCGTTTTAATATAGGTAATATTTATACCGTTTAAGTAATACGCATTTTCTGCAGAAGAGCCACCACCAATACTGGCTGTGCCGAATGTAGAGTTAGAATTTACACCTGGCGCAAGCAATGCTATTGCATCAAAGCCTGACTCTACCGGTAAACGATCTAAGTCAGCAGCTGTTACCACGATGCCGCCTGTAGAAGACTCCATATCAACACGCGCTATTTGAGAACCAATAACCGAAATACGCTCTACGTCGCTGCCTTCAGCAATTAACTGGCCATTAAATACAATAGAACTACCTAGTGTCACTTGCAGCGAACCTTCTTCTACTGTGTCATAACCTGGTTTAGCGATGGTTACTTTGTATTCACCAACTGGTAACTTACGTAACGTGTACTCACCTTTCTCATTTGTTGTGATAGTACGCGTGATGTTTTTACTTTTATGTGTCAACGTGATTGTCGCGCCTGCTGTCGCTTCATTTTGACCGTCAACAATGACACCTTTTACAACACCATTAAATGCGTCGGCAGCAATTGCCGCTGGTGCAGCAATTGTTAACGCAGCACTAACCGCTATCGCCGTTAACGCTTTTTTAGGCGTAAATCCCGTTTTAATTTTTGTGGACATTGTGAATTCCCTAGTTATTTTTTGTTATAAACATATATTGTATACAATATATGTAACCCGAGTATATTGTACATTTTTATAACAATCAACTCCTTGAATTTCACTAATGCAATAAAATGTTGCAGAAAATAAACCGCTATCCGCCTTTTACGCCTTTAAATTTCAGGTGATAAACGTTAAAGTGACGTTAACAAAATAATTGACGAAGGAAGTTAAAGTGGATCTAAACCAATGGGTTGATGAGCTATTTGAAGTCTTTGATCGGGATCAAGATGGTGTGATTAACCGCAGTGAATTTGTTGAGTTAATCGATGTGTTGTTACAAGAAAAAGGTATTCGTCGCTGTGAGAGTATCTTTCATCAATTTGACAAAAATCATGACAACAGTATTTCAAAAGACGAACTTAAAGAAATGGTTATAGACTTAGCTTTATAACCTGATACAAGAAAAGCCGCACTAATGGCGCAATTAGCGCGGCAAAATGCAGTTCGCTATTCAATCCCTTCTTGCAACGCCACCAATTTAGCCGCTGCTAAATCTTCTAACGCATGACCAACCGATTTAAATACCGTAATATCAGCTGGCTTTCTGTCGACGATATATTTTTGTTGTGCAAGGTCAAATAGATCTGCTTCAATATCTGTTTCGCTGATCACACCTTGCGCTAATGGAATAACAATATCACCCGTTTCCTTAGTTGCACCTGGCACGTTATCGACAAAGATACGGCCTCGAAGTAAACAGTCGTCGTCCATTTCTCTCATATCTGGACGATATGCACCAACCATATCTAGATGTTGACCGGGACTTAACCAAGCACCTTTAATTAATGGGGTTTGGCTTAACGTAGCAACTGAAATGATATCTGCCTCAGTAACCGCCTTTTCAAGTGATGGCGCAATCTCAAAAGATAAAGGTAAATCAGATAGTTGACTGATTACCGCTTGAGTCTTTTCTTCACTTCGCCCCCATATTAATACTCGCTTTATTGGTCTTACGCTTACATGAGCACGAATAAGCTCTGGCGATAGCGTGCCAGTACCTACCATGAGTAACGTACTACTGTCACTGCTAGATAAATAACGAGACGCTAACGCAGAAGCAGCGGCAGTGCGTTTCGCGGTTAACGACGGAGCATCCATCATCGCTTTCATTCGTCCGGTATCGACGTCCAAAAGAATATACGTGCCTAAAATAGACGCTAGACCTTTTTCTGCATTATCTGGCGCAACTGTAACCAGTTTAATACCAGCGACATCGCCTGCTTGCCAAGCGGGCATCATTAACAAGGTTGTTTCACGACTCGCTGTAGGATTCTCTATGTCATAGTGAAGCCTGGGAGGTACGGTAATATTACTAGCAAACGCGCGATCTAACGCATCAACTAACATAGGAAAAGAAAGGGCGCGATTAATCGCGTCTGCAGCAATAGTTTTCATGATTTCTCTCTAACCATAACATTGCATACAGTATACCTTTATTGATATTAAGCTCAATCTTTGGCAAAAAAAAAGCTCCAATGTTGCCATTGAAGCTTTTTTCTAACATAAAAACAATTTAGTTTTTACGAGACAGCATGTATTCAGCCACTGCTAAACGCGTCTCTGGATCGAGATAGTTTTGCGGAGGCATTTCTGGGTAATCGTCACGTTTTTTGGTAGGCGCTGCAATAAAGTCAGCTAGGCCTTGAGGATTATCCATATAAAGCGCTTGAATGATTTGCACTGGAGGACCAATCATGCGACCTGTGTATGTGTGACAACCTGCACAAATACCTAAGTA
Organism: Thalassotalea agarivorans; assembly: GCF_030295955.1. NCBI lineage: Bacteria > Pseudomonadati > Pseudomonadota > Gammaproteobacteria > Alteromonadales > Colwelliaceae > Thalassotalea > Thalassotalea agarivorans. The sequence continues at coordinate 550,809 of NZ_AP027363.1, read as the reverse complement.
AACAACTTTACCGCGCTCTGAAGGGTCGATAACACGTGGTGGCACAGGCTCGTCAAGTAAGTATGTATCTACGTTTTTCGTATTAGTAAATTCACACTCTTTCCAGCCTTTTACACCTACATGTACATAGCGATGACGGTTGATGATACAACTACCTTCACTCTTACCAACACGCACGATATCTGCATTGTCGTTTGTTTTAAATTCAGTCAGCATCAAGGCTTTAACTTCGTCAATAGTATCGTAACCATTGTTCATCATTAAGTTGTCTAGAATCATCACGCGATCTGGTGCTGGATCTGACTCTGGGTCAATCGTCGTGTTAGGCGCATTGTGATGGTCTGTAATAATGATACCCGCCGTTTTGTTATTGGTAATGATGTTACCTTCAACAACAACGTCGTCAGCCGCCATGATCAAAATACCTGTACCTGCTGGGATACCACCTACCGTTGAACCTGGCGCACCAAAGTTCTTAGTGTTGTTATCAACAACAAAGTTATTACGGATAATAACATCGTAGGTTGTTTTGATTGGCAGACCCGGAGTGATAAACGCTAAGATACCGCCGGTATTGTTGTGAACATAGTTATTTTCAACAATCGCATGGCGCGTATTTTCAATTTCGATACCAGCAACGCTATCAAATACCTCGTTGTGAGCAACATGAATGTTGTCACTCATACCAACATAAATTGCAGCGTCTTCGATGCCTGAAATAATGTTACCTTCAACGATACCATTTTTACCCAATTGCGGGAAAATACCGTAAACACCTGTATCAACAATTACGTTGCCGCGAATTTCAAAGTTGTTACCCGCTTGGCCCATGATTGCATTACCTTTGTAGTTGGTAATTTGCATGTTTTCTACGATAAAGTTGTTGCCCGAATACAAAATGGCATCATTCAACTTTTTCTCACCGTCTAATGTAGCGCGCTTACCTTCTTGGATAACACCAACTAATTTAATGTCATCTTTGTCGATATACACTGTTTCATGGTACTTACCCGGCATAACCTGAATGGTGTCACCTGGTACAGCTTTTTGTACAGCAGCCATGATAGACTCGCCATCATTCACGACGATAACCGTGCCTGTATCTTTGCGTTTTACAACGGTACTACTTTCTACATTCGCATCAGCATCTGAGGTTTGATCATAGCCGCCGCCGTAGCTTGCGCCACCTGCACTACTAGTGATAACAGGTGATTGACTGCCACCACCGAAGTACATGCCGCCGGCAAATGCCGCGACAATTAGTACAGCTGTGATTACCTTTCCTGAACTCATAATATTCTCCGCTTATTCTAGCTACTTAATGCCCATTATTGAGCTTTAGATTATTGTTATTAGTGTTTGTTAACTGCTGATAATTGCTATCGACTGGTGGTAAACCAGACGGCAATGTATCAGGGATTCGTGGGGTTAAACTTTCATCTGTTAGCGCACCAAGAAATGCAACTATTGCATCTACTTCATCTTCCGTCAGTTCTGGTGAAGTGATATGCCAATGGATGTAAAGTGTCATATCTTCTGGCACTGCATTACCTCGGCCATCATTATAGAAAGCGACGGCTTCTCTTAGATTGTCATAACGACCTGAATGCATATAAGGTGGAGTTTTCACGATGTTTCGTAATGTCGGTACTTTAAAACCACCTTTCATTTTAAAATGGTTAAAGGTTTTTTCTGCGCCGATATCAAACGGTTGACCTTCTGGCTCTGGCGCTCCAATCACAGCTACTTGGTTGTTCGTAAATAGCGGTGGTTGATGACATTCAGCACAGCGTGCAACAAAAGAACGAAAAACGTTCATGCCTTTGATTTCTTGGCTTGTTAGTGCTTGATGATAACCATGTGCATATTGGTCATAACGGCTATTTAGTGAGATCAAACTTGATTGAAACGCCGTTAACGCCTTATAGATTTGGTTTAGTTCTATGTCACCGCCGTGCTCAAACGCTTCGGCAAATAATGATTTATAAACAGCATTGCTATTTAAGTCGTGAAGCAATTTTTCTGGCGTATTGCCCATTTCTTTGGGGTCAAACAATGGCCCCATCGCCTGTTCTTCTAGCGTATTGCTGCGTGCATCCCAAAAGAATTTATCTAAAAAAGCCACGTTCCAAAGCGTTGGAGCGCTACGTGCAACTTTTTCGCCAGTCACACCAATACTGCGATCTAAATCGTCACTAAAACCTTTGTCTGGTTGGTGGCAGCTAGCACAAGAAATTGAACCGTCTTTTGATAGCAGTGGGTCAAAAAACAAGATTCGACCTAAATCGATTTGCTTTGGTGAAAATCCGTCTCTGTATGGCGGCAATGACGTTTGCGTGCCACCGACACCGCGCCCTTGTACTGAATCATAGAATTGATATTGGCTAACTAAGCGACAAACACCGTTTTCTAGCGAAAAGCTCGCCGGGCATTGACTATTTAAAGAAAATGCCTTTCCAGCATCAACTTCATTTGCCTGCGAAGGCAATGAAAATGCTAGGGTCACTAATACAGCCAAAAAACTACGCATTACTTTTGGCTGCCTATAAATGCAAGAATATCTTTTGTTTCTTGTTCAGAAACCGTCCTAGACATCATCGCCATTTGGCGACCATATTTGTCATCTTTATGAACACCGCGCACACCGGTTGAAAAGTTTTGCATTTGGCGCACTAAATATTCATTAGTCAAATTGTTTAGGCGTGGCGCATTTAGTACTTTGTTGCCTTCGGCTGCTGCTCCGTGGCAAACACCGCATTTTGCTTGATATGCGCTATAGCCCTTTTTCAGATCGCCCTCTAACGACTCAACAATATCTGTAGCCGGCATTGAAACAACGTAAGCTGACAAAGTTTTTACTTGTTCTTTTGTTAATGTCTTAGCAATAGCGACCATTTGAGCGCCATAGCTGTCTTTTGCATCAGCGCCTCGATGACCGTTAGCAAAGGCTAATAGTTGCCTCTCAATATACCAGTCTTCTTGCCCGGCAATTTGTGGAGATTTTAACGCTTCAACACCTTGGCCATTCTCACCATGACAAGCAACACATTGTTGATAAAGTGCTTTCGCCTCTTCATTCGCTTTCGAGTCGAGTACGGTAAAAAGCGTTACTAAGCTAATAGTAATTAGAATATTTTTTGAAATGTTCATAGCTTACGCACCTTTTAGAATTTGTTGTTTAGAGCTAGCTTCATTTATTGAAAACTATAGCTCAACACGTATTAGCATTCTAAAAGGATAGTGTAAATAAAGCTTACGTAATCTAGAAAATAGCTGACGCAATAATACGTCAGCCTTAACTTATTGAATATTAAGGAAGATTCTTTCTGTATTCAGTTGGCGTCATGCCATGTTTTGCTTTAAATGCTTTGTTAAATGAACTTAAACTTCGAAATCCGGCTTCCAATGCAAGCGTTAATACCGGCGTGCTAGCCAATTTAGGGTCGGCCAGATTTTCTGTTATCTCAACAATGCGGTAATGATTCAAGAAGTCATTGAAATTTCGGTAATTCATTTCACCGTTGATCAAATTTCTGAGTTTGTATTCGTGGATAGCTAAGTGCTTAGACAATGAAGAGATAGTGATACCTTCTTGACGGTACAGCTTTTCTTCTTCCATTGAATGGACAATGCGAACTAATTCCTTTGACGGCGTTTTTTCTACATTAGTTTTCGTCTTGTCTTCCAATGAAACTGTTTCAAACAGGCTAGATTCTTTGAGCTTAAACAGCAGCAAGGTAATGGTTAGCATCAATGCAAACAAAGCTAACGCTTTTACTAAACCTAAAATTGGCCAATCTACCTTTAACAATTGCTCAAATACGATAACCAGTAAAATGTAGAATGCCGACAAGGTAATTACACTACCACGGATTAAACGTCGTTCTTCGACTAAATCGTCTCGCCAAAAAATGGCTGCCGTTACTAATGCATGGGTAACTAACAACAATTCAAACAACAACATGCCATATTTTGTTACGCCATACAGCGTTTCGTCATCAGCGACTTTTACGCCAAAGATAAACTCAATAACACGCACCATGGTAGGCACCACAAGTGTTAACGATGCAAACAAATAATGCTTTAGTTTAAGCTGTGTTTGTTCACCGAATACACTAAGCGCTGCTAACCAAAATACACCAGGTAAAGCATTGCCAGCTAGAAACGCTAAAATGGTTACCGCAGAATTAGACGAAGGGTATACGTCATCAACTAAGTAGCCTGCTCCACAAAACATAAGTAAAGCAAACAACGCAATTGATGTTTTTTGACGCCAATAGGGAAGCAACAACAGGCCACATAGTAGCACTTGCGCAAAAGAGATCTGATTTAAAAACAGGGTAAAATCAATCATAAAAATTGGGCGTTAAGCAATTGAAAACAAAGCGCTCATGTTAAACCGACCAGATTAAAAAGCAAGAAAAGGCATAAAAAAACCCGGCAAATAGCCGGGTTTTTTGTATGTACAACGTAACTAGAATGAGTATTTAAGATCAATACCAGCTTCTAAGCCTCGGTTTATGCGACCTACAGGGGTACCTAACTCTGACGCAGCTAAACCGCCACCGCCTGTTAAGTAATCTTTATCTAGTAGGTTTTTACCCCATAGACCGATTTCAATGTTGTCATCATCATTCGCCCAAGAAAGACGCATGTTTAGATCTTGACGGTCAACAAAGTACTCTGGAATCGCTAGTAAATAATCTTCTAAACCAGGGTTAGATGCATTGGTGTTTTCTTGGAATACATAATCCATATGGAAATTTGTTGTTCCAACACCAAAGTCAGGCATGAAGTCTAACGTTAACGTGTAGTTAAGCGCTGCATTACTTGATGTAGTTTGTGCTTCGATTAAATCGCCAGTACTGTTGTAGTATTCTGGGAAATGCGAATCCGTTGAACGGATTTCTGTAATCACACCAAGGGTTAAGCTATCAGTTGCCATCCAACGTAAATCAAACTCAAAACCTGTTAGGTCTCGGTCAATACTAATAATACGCGGTACGGCAGCCGTATCACCCGGCTCTTTTGAGCTAACTGATACTTGTTGGTTGCTTAATTGTAAGTAATAACCACTGATATTCGCGACAACTTGCTCCCAAAGAACCGCTTTATAACCTAGTTCAAAGTTAGCTGTATCTTCAGGATCGAATGCTTGTGGCACACCATTAGCATCCAACTGCGGATCAAGTGAATCATAACCACCTGACTTATAACCAGTTGAATACGATGCAAAAATCATTTCATCGTCATTAAGCTTATAGCTTGTTACTAAACGACCTGTGATTTTGTCCCAGCTATCTTCTGCAGCCATTACACCGCCAAATGGTTTAAGTGCAAAGTACTGCTCTGGTAATAAAAGGTTTTCAATTGGAATTGGCGGTAAGCCTTGAGCAGCGATTAAGCTATTTACTGGTACCGTTGCGAAAGAGTTTAATGGGATATCCCAAGTAAACTTCTTGTTGTCGTTAGAATAACGAATACCACCGATAACATTCCACTTGTCTGTAATTGCAAAGTCTACGTCTGCAAACACACCCCAGTTAGTAAAATCACCCGTATTGCTTACGGTTTCTTGGTACCAAAGACCACCAAAACCTGGGCCAAATACTTCTGGCATGTAGTAGTTTGGAGAACCTACAAGCGCAGGCACTTGCGTTGAGATCGCGTCGTAAGTCAAGTTACCTGTTGCCGCGACTAGTTCAGGTGTAATAGCGCCACCATGTGGAATACCAAGTTGGTCAAACAAACCTAATAAGCTGTTTACAAGACCTAGTTCTGGCGCTGCTGCGTCAAGAGCATTGATAGTGCCAGACCATTCGTCTGGGTTCCACATATGCTCCATTTCTTCGATACCTTGGATATCTTTAATTGCTGCAACGGCAGATTGGAAAGTCACGTCAGGACCAAATGCTGCAGACGCTGCAGCATCAAGTTGTTCTTGTGTCGCTGTGTTGATATCTAAACCAAGTTGACCTGCAACACCTGCTTGTACAACGCCATCAATCGCACTGTTAAGCTCGCCTGTTACTAATGTTGCAATGGTATCGCTTGTTACATTTAGTTCAGTTGTTTGGCTCACATCTTCTTTCGAGTAAGAGAAACCTGTTACCGCATTGATGCGATCTGATACATAGTTTACTTGTAGTTCAGTGTAGAAAATATTTGAATCTTCAATATTGTTAGTATCTAAATAGCGACGTGCATCTGCTGTGCCGTCTTCATCTTGCTTAGCTTCAGTTTCCCAAGCTCGGTAACTTGCAACGTACTTCATGGACCATTCATCACTGAATGCATGATTCATTTTGAACGTAACTGCGTGCATGTCACGCGACTCAATACCATTGCGAACATCATTAGCAGCTTTGTCACCAAAGATGTCTTGGCCGCCATTGTATGCATACTCACTCAGACCTATTGCCATAGGCGGAGCTTGTGCCAGGTCATCAAAGTCATAACTTAATTGGAAGTCAGTTGCAGAGCTCATTTCCCATAGGAAAGATAAACGACCTGCTTTGTGATCTCTCTCGCCAAGATCCCATGTATCAACTTCGTCGTTCCAAGCAGGATCTGCAACGTTGTCTACGATACCACCTTGCATGTTCCAAAGGGCATTAGCTCTCATGTAAAAGCTATCCGTCAATGGCACGTTTACCATACCTTCGTATCGTTGCAGCTCATCTGTACCAAAGGTACCCTTTACAAAACCTTCAAAATCTTCTGTAGGTGAGTTTGGTACCATGTTGACCACACCCATCGCCGCATTTCGACCGAAAAGCGTACCCTGAGGTCCTTTTAGCACCTCAACGCGTCCCATATCTGAAAAGATAACGTTTTGAGCAGCACGAGGCATATATATATCATCATAGAATGACGCAGATGACGGATCGCCACCAACACTAATGTTTGGACTTGAAATACCACGCATTGTAATACCTGCTTGCGTCATATTTCCGTCGTCGAATTCAAAGCCTGGAATAAACTTATCAATGTCACTTAACGTAATTGATCCAGTTTCTTCTATTGTATCGGCGCTGACAGCTCCTACTGTAATTGGTACTTCCATGACATTTTGAACACGCTTTTGCGCGGTTACAGTAATAATATCTAATTCTGCTGCGGTTGCTTCTGTAGATTGCTCTTCTTCAGCTGTAGCCGCAAAACTTGATAGTGTTAGAGCAGAAACTACTGCTTTTGTAATCAAGCTTTTCTTGATGTTAAATTTTTTATTCTGATGCATGTATTGAGACATACGCTCCCCCAAATAGGACTTCTTTAGAAATCATGAGCTGTTATATTTTAGTTGCTCATGAAACCACTATATTGACCGATAGAAATTAATACTTATTTAATATTAAAAAACACTGACGGATTTATAAAAAACCCCATTTAATCTTTTAATAGGCGTATATTTTTTTTCATAAACTTGAATTTTTAGCCTCATTTACTCTATTAAATTTAAACGAGCGTTTAAAGCCATTGATTAAATATTTACAAATTAATTAATCAAGCAAATTCACATATTTAGTCGTAGATGGCGTGCATTCTAGCTATTACCACAGCAAATGTTTGTAAAACAATTGTAAAATCGGGAGAGATCGGAGCAGTTAAACGATCAAAAAAGCACCAATCATATGGTGCTTTTTTACATTTTATTTACGTGTGTTAGCTTAGTCTTTGACCCAAACTAGCTCTTCTACTTCACCGTTTCTTAAGTAGGTGAAAGTAATTTCTTGACCGATTGGCGTACTAACAAAAGCTTGCTTCGCCTTAATTACTGATTCCAAGTCTTTGAGCTCTATACCGTTAATGGTAAGCAGAATATCGCCACCTAATAAAATGGGGGTTCTACCGATCAACACACTAATGGTGCCGCCTTTGAAGCCAAGGACATCTGCAAGCGTATTTGGAATAACTTGCTGTATGAGAATGCCATAACCTGCATGATTATTGATTGCTTGAGAAAGCTCTGGGTTTAATAAGGTAGGAATAAAGCCCAAAAATGTCATCGGGTCACTATTAATTACATCGTGTACGGTATCCACGGAAACCACGAAACCTAGCCCTTCGCTACCACCACTTTGCGACAAGATATAAGACACTATACCGATGATTTCACCTTTAAGGTTAAACATTGGGCCGCCACTGTTCCCTTTATTAATCGCAGCGTCGGTTTGTAATAAGCGTGGCTTTATATTGGTACCTGGAATTTCCTGACCATCACGAATACCGCTTAAGTAACCCACTGACAGACTATGACTAACGCCCAAAGGTGCGCCGATGACGACGACTTGCTCGCCAATGCTGTAACTGTCAGATTTTGCCAGCGGTAACGGAGATATACCTTCAGGCACGTTTTCCGCGTGAATCATAGCCAGATCAACGATTGGATCGACCCAAACAACATGACCACGAGATTTTGTACCGTCGCTGTAAATCACCTCGATACTTGTTGCCCTATCAACTACGTGAGAGGCCGTAAGTATGCGACCAGAACTTGTTACCAGCGCTCCCGAACCGAGCGAACTCGCCGTAGCCGCATGGAATTTAACCTCTCCTGGTTGCGGAGATGACAAAGCTTTGACATGCAATTCAACAACACTTGGATTAACGGACTTAAACAATTGCTTAATTGAATCATTTGCCGTGGCGCAAGCGCACAATGACATTGCCAACACTAAACTGATAAGATGCTTCATAAGATTCCCTGAAAGCGCGAGTGAAGAATATGTCTTCAGTCTACCTGATAGCGAATTAAAGTTAACTACTTTTTAACCTATTTTTTACCATTTAATAAATAGCGAGCTGTTTATGTTGGAAGTTGTTGCCAGTATGGCATTGTTAGTCGTCATTTTTATGATTTATCAGCTTGTTAGAGCACGTCGATTCAATGCATTTAAAGACTGGTTAAATAATGAAATAGCGCCACTTGCTGTAGAAAAACACCTATCCTCTTTACCACCAGAGCAACAAACCGATGCACATTTAGAGGCAACGAAAATGTACTGGTCTGCCTATAGTGTGAGAGTGTTACAACTTGCGTTGCATTACGAGATCTTAAATCAAGAAAGTCTTCAAAAAGCCGGAAAATGGCGCTTTTGTCAGCATCTGTATTTCATTCAAAAGCAGTATCTTAATCAACAGCTAAACACCTCTAAACCCTCTAAAGCGCTTGCATAATATTATTTACTTACAATCACTTATAACTTAAAAATTAATCAACCTCCGCTTTGATACGAATTTTTTACTACCAATGTCGAAAATATCGTGTCATAGTTATGTGATACCTTGATAGTTTGAAGTTAGTAGTAGGGTAAATAATGAATAATTCAACAGACTCGCCTTCAAATGAGATCTTATCGGAATTAAAATTCAAGATTGAGCGAATTTTCCAGGTGTTTTGGGCCGTGGAAATCACGCTTGGCGTTATTGCAGTACAACGAATTGCCATTGGAGCATGGGAGCAAGCCATCGCATTGTTCGTAGCGATGTTACTTTTAACCTCATGTTATTTCGTTGCTAAAAAAGGCCACTTGAAGTTCGCCTCCACGATTCTTTTGTCCACCGTCACGGTTTTGCTGACATTCTTTATGTGGAGTTTCCAAGGCCTACGTGACGAAATTATGCTGGCCTACCCCAGTGTGTTAATCCTTGCTGCTATGATAGGTAGTGGCAGACTCTTCGTTGGTTTATTTACATTTATTATCATTGTCGTTTTCGCAAATGGTTACGTAAATGAAACCGGCATCTACGTAAATCAGGTCAATGTTGCCGATAAAAATGCTGCCCTCTTAGTCAGCTTAATTATCGCGTTAATCAGCTTTTCTGTTTGGAGCCTTTCTGCAGACTTTAGAAAAGTATTACGACAACTCTCGAGAGAGTATCTTCGCGTAAAAGAGTCGAAAGCAGAAATTGAAAAATTGATGCATCACGACGCACTCACCGGCCTACCTAATCGCATCCTTGCCAAAACCCGTTTCGAACAAAGCATGACCTACCTAGATCGCAATAAGCAATCTATGTGCGTTATGTTTATTGATCTCGATGGTTTTAAGTCGGTGAATGATGCTATGGGTCATCAAGTGGGCGATACTTTGCTTATTGAATTGGCAAATCGTTTACAAGATGTTGTCCGTAATTCAGATACTGTTTGTCGTTTAGGTGGCGATGAGTTTCTAATCATTGCTGACTTTAACAACAATGAACAATACATGTCTGAATTAGCAGAGCGTGTAAGACAAGCGGTTATAAAGCCTATTCGCGTCGGTGACAGAGACTTAGTTACTTCATGTTCAATCGGTATCGCGATTGCGCCGCAAGATGGTTATGACTTTAATACAATTATGAAGCATGCTGATACAGCTATGTATCATGCAAAAGATATGGGTAAAAACTGTTTCCATTTCTTTGACCGTCATATGAACAGCAATGTGCAAGAACATATGCAAATTGTAAGTGACCTTCGTAAGGCACTTAAAAATGACGAATTCGTATTGTATTACCAACCACAAATTGATTTAACAACAAGTACGGTCATTGGTGCTGAAGCGCTAATCCGTTGGATTCATCCTGAAAAAGGACTAATTCCTCCTAACTTGTTTATTCCTCACGCTGAAAGCTCAGGACTAATTATTGATATTGGTCGTTGGGCGCTAGATAGAGCGGTTTGTGACTGTAAAAACTGGCAGCTTCAAGGGTTTGACTTAACGGTTGCGGTAAATATATCACCGAAACAATTTAGACGTTCTGATATTCAATCTGTTGTACAAAAAGCATTAGAGATTCACGGCTTGGAAGCAAACCAATTGGAGCTTGAGATTACTGAGTCGTTGTTAGTTGATGATACGCAAGAGTTAAACAACACACTTAAGTATTTGACTAATATGGGCGTAAAAATTTCAATCGATGATTTTGGTACAGGTTATTCTAACCTTGGTTACTTGAAGAAACTTGAAGTTGGTACGCTTAAAATTGACCAATCATTCATTCAGAAGATTCAACAAGATCCACAAGACCAAGCAATTGTAACGGCTATTATCCAAATGGCTTCTAGCTTGAACCTGAAAACAATTGCCGAGGGTGTTGAGCACGAAACCACGAAAAACCTACTTGCTGGTTTGCAGTGTGACCAAGGTCAAGGTTACCTTTGGGCGAAGCCACTGCCAAATGATGAGTTCTTAACCTTTATTAGAAAACGCGCAGAAATGTAGCACAAGGGTTCTAGGTACAAAAAAGCCGCTAACGTTAGCGGCTTTTTTACTTATTGTTTTTGGTACTGTATATCCCATACACCGTGCCCTAATCGTTGGCCACGCTGTTCAAATTTAGTTAGCGGTCGATTGTCGGGACGAGGCACATAATCATTAGTTTCAGATAAATTAACAAACCCTGGGGCTTGCTGCATATCTTCAACCATACACTCGGCATAGTTTTCCCAATCCGTTGCCATATGAAATACCCCACCAGGTTTTAATTTTTTGCGAATTGCTTCAATAAAACTTGGTTGAACGATCCTACGTTTGTGATGTTTCTTTTTGTGCCAGGGATCGGGGAAAAATAATTGCACGGTTTGCAAACAGTCATCAGCAATACAATCGGCCAAAATTTCAATTGCATCGTGTTCATAAACGCGCAGGTTTTCAACGCCCTGCTCTTTTGCAAAAGCAATACATGCGCCAACACCTGGACGATGAACTTCTATACCGACAAAATTTAGCTCGGGTGCCTGCTTTGCCATTTCTACCAAGGATTTACCCATGCCAAAGCCTATTTCAAGTACAACGGGATTATCATTACCAAAGACCTGAGTGAAGTCGACTAAGCCTTGCTCATGGGTTAGACCCATTTCGTGCCAATGACTCTCAAGCGCAACGGCTTGTCCTTTAGTAAGGCGGCCTTCGCGTTTTACAAAGCTGCGGACAGTACGAATGTACTTACCTTCTTGTTTAGCCTGTTCCAAAGATTTGTGGGTTCTTTCGCTCATGCCTGTCTCTATTTGATCGATATATTTGGGTTAAAAAAGCGGCGTATTATGCGCATAGTTGCGTCTAAATACAATATGTCTACTGTAGCAAATTAGATCTCATTTTTCCCTTAACGCTGTTAAGCGCTCTAATGCCTATTAAAATTGATTATTAAATACTGGCATTAGTCTATTCACAACAAAGTTTTTTGATACACTTAAGCCACAATTACAATGCAGTAAATCCATGAACACATCACTTTCTAAAAAGACCGAAACACTTTTTCAACAACAAATATTAGATTGGTTTCAGGCTAAAGGGCGAAAACATTTGCCATGGCAACAAGATAAAACGCCTTATCGCGTTTGGATATCTGAAATCATGTTGCAACAAACACAAGTAAAAACAGTGATTCCATACTATGAAAAGTTCATGGAGAGCTTTCCAACGATATCTGCGCTTGCAAATGCAACGGAAGACTACGTATTACACCATTGGACAGGTTTGGGCTACTATGCACGAGCGAGAAATCTACACAAAGCCGCTCAAATCATCGCCGCCGATTTTGACGGGCAGTTTCCAACAGATATCGAGCAAGTAATCGCCCTGCCAGGCATTGGTCGTTCTACCGCAGGTGCAATATTAAGTCTTTCATTAAAGCAACATCACGCCATTTTAGACGGCAATGTTAAACGAGTGCTATCCAGAGCTTTTTTAATTTCTGGCTATAATGGTCAGGCTAAGTATGAAAAGGCACTTTGGCCTGTTGCCGAGCAGCTAACACCTGTAAAAGGTGTGCAGCACTATAATCAAGCAATGATGGATATAGGCGCGACTATATGTACACGAACTAAGCCGTTATGCGAGCAATGCCCTGTGCAAGACATATGTTTAGCCTATCAAACAGACAATCAGTCGAACTACCCTCAAAAAAAACCTAAGAAAGAAATCCCGGTTAAATCGGTTACCTATGTCATACCGAGACACAATAATCATATTCTTATGAAAAAGCGTCCGCCTACTGGCATATGGGGCGGTTTGTGGGGCTTTGAGGAGCTCACAGCAAGTGACAACGTAAAAAGTGCCATGAAGCAATTAGGGCTTTCATTAAAAGCGACTCGTAGCTTAGAGGGTTTTAGGCACACGTTTAGCCATTTCCATTTAGACATAACAGCCATCTTAGTGGATGTTGAACATACAAAGGAACATCAAATTAACGAAAGTTTCGAGCAAAGGTGGTATGATCTAGCGCAACCTAACAATGTTGGCTTAGCAGCCAGTAGTGTAAAATTGATCCAACAGATTCAACAACAGGAAACATCATGAGCAGAACAGTATTTTGCCAGCACTTAAACAAAGAAGCGCCGGGGTTAGGTTTTCAACTTTATCCAGGTGATGTAGGCAAACGTATCTTCGATAATATCAGCCAAGAAGCGTGGACGCTTTGGCAAAAGAAGCAAACTATGCTGATCAACGAAAAGAAAATGAACATGATGAACCCTGACGACCGTGCTTTTTTAGAGAAAGCCATGGTGGAATTTCTTTTTGAAGGAAAAGAGCCTGAAATTGAAGGCTATGTGCCTGAAACTAAATAGCTTAGATTTTATTCAAATTGAGTTACAGTTGGGTAACGCTTGTTGCTAAACTATAGATAATTTGAACAGAACGGTTTTTTTTTCATCAAACGATATTTTTTTTGAAAAAAAGTGTTGACGCTGAGCCAGAAAAACAGTTTAATAGCGCCCGTCTTCAAGGGACACACCCAAACGAGACAACTATAGTTGAGAAACTTTAAATCGCCCAGATAGCTCAGTCGGTAGAGCAGGGGATTGAAAATCCCCGTGTCGGTGGTTCGATTCCGCCTCTGGGCACCACTTCTTAATAAAGTTATGGTTAACTAATATAGTAAACGGTAACTTGGTGCCAAGGTAAACATTGTTTATCGCACACAGTTTAGTGTGCCGACTTAGCTCAGTTGGTAGAGCAACTGACTTGTAATCAGTAGGTCGCCAGTTCGACTCCGGCAGTCGGCACCATTTATCATCAAAGCCTCGCAATCGCGGGGCTTTTTTGTATGTGCAAAATAAATGGTAGTGACAACAGAGTCTGCTCCGGCACGACTACAGGGATGTAGGAGGTAGAATGAAGCAGGACGCCAGAATCGAGTCGGCACCATTCATTCATGCCTCAACTTCGGTTGGGGCTTTTTTGTATGTGCCATTTATCCTCGTCTTCGAATATAAATTACTTCCCTATAATTTACCGGTTGGGCCACACAAGTGTGCTCTAATATTTTCCTGAAATATTAGTCCGGCTGTCGGCTGTCTTTTATAAAATGGTTTAGATATGCAAAAATTTTAGATCAGTGTTTCTGGCTGATAATCCTCTCTGGGTATTTGGTTAGCACTTATAACAACGAGGTGTAGATAACATCACTATTGACTCACACGTAACTTAACAAATTTTACATTTCAGACCTAAGTAACTGTTTTTTTTTTACAGTATTGCATTAGAGATTACTATGAATTAACTTTTAAATCAGTTGTTTAAAAATTACACAAACAACTACTTAATATAAAATAAACATAAGTTCAAGAAAGCAAGGATGTTGCATAAAAAATTGGACAAACTTTGTTTTTATGGATTTAAAAATTTAAAGGATTAAAAATGAGAAAACTAACACTATTAAGTTTACTAACGTTTGCTGCAATATCAGCACAGCTCCATGCTATAGGAGGAGGTGATGAATCAACTCAAAAGCCAAATATAGCTTTTGCTTGTAAAGATTGTACCCTTACCGAAGCAGAAACTATTGCTATAGAAAATGCTCCAGTTAACGACTGTGATATATATAGGAATGGCTCCACAGCTTCATTTTGTGAAGCAGTGAGACAAGATATATTAATTCCAGTTACTAACACCAGATATGTTTATAAATTTGTCGTAACAACTACGATAGACTCTCAAAACCGTCCAGTAGTGAACTTGTTTCGGTTCCCTTTAACAACCGATCAAACAAGTTTAATGAATATGTATTTTGACTTTAACGAAGAAATGCAGGCTGCAATTAGCAATGCTAGTATAGACGAGTCTGAAATGTTTCCCGAACCAAATTTTACCATAACTAGCTTTAGTCCAGAAAATGGTACTAGTGCTGGAAATGAATGTAAGAACCACCCCACACAGTATTTTCGAGGCTTAAACGAAAAAAGAGCCATAAGATCGGAATTAGCTGCTCGAATAACTGCTGCGATAAACGGAAGTACAGCGGTTGAATTCACTCAAGAGCCACTACCTACCGGAGGCGGATTAAATTTAGCAACAAATGGTGCTGCAGTATCGGTAAACTTCCAATATTTTCAAGCAAACCAAATAGTTACTCGTGGGACTGACTTTAATAATCGCTTAGCATTTGATGTGAACATAGCGGGAGACGTTACTAGTAACAATGTAGCAGTGTTTAGTCTTACTTTAAATAAAACGTTTACTAAGATTGACGGTTTAAAGTATTCAGAGTTGTTTGGTTCTGACGTAGATTTAGCCGGAGTAGGTATCTCTAACTGTTTACGCAAATTCTTAGAAGAAGAGAGTGAAGAAGTACCAGAAGACCAATTACCACCAGCAGGTGGTTCAGGATCATTTAATGACCCATTCACTGGCGCAGATGCAAATACCAACATAGATCCTATTAAATTCTGTGAGGTCCCTAGACGATTGAAAACCTGCTCTACCCTCCCAAATGGAAGTGTTAAGTGCACATATACAACATTTACTATGCTCACTAGTTGCGGATTTTTTAAACCTGATAAACCAGAAGATAAATAAAGTTCATTTTATTGAACCCCTTAGGCTCTATACTATTGGTAGACAAACAAAAAAGTACGCATGAAATAACTCTCCTTTTAGTGGTAAGTTAACAAAAGCACCAAGTACAATACTAGCTTTAACTCAAACCAGTGAAGCAGGACGCCAGAATCGAGTCGGCACCATTCATTCAAGCCTCAACTTCGGTTGGGGCTTAAATGAATGTGCTATTTTCCCTCGTCTTCGATTACAAACAGGCAAAAAAAAGCCCGACATTGTCGAGCTTCTTTCTTTTGCATTATCTTACTTAACTTTTACTATTCGCTGAGAAACCAGTCCTACCATGGTAAGCAATAAAATCATCAAAGTAGACGGTTCTGGTACTCTTATAGAAACAAGTTCCAACGCGCCAAGCGTCACGTCATCAAAACCCGCTTGATTTAATCCGCCGCTAAAGTCTACCGACTTTGCAAGCCCGTCAAATCGCAACCCTACAAGATCCCACTGACAGAAATAGCCTTCATCAATGTCACAATTAAAGCCATTATTGTTGGCCCCAAAAGAAATGCTCGCTAATAGATTTCCTGAACCATTAAGGCCATCAAAAACGCTAATCACCACATCAGACGCTGCCGCATAATAAAATGACATGCCTGTAGTAAAGCCAGCCTCATAATTCAAATATGAAGGTACTTGGGTAAAGAACAGGATGGTATCTCCTGAGGGATTATTACTAAAATTCCCAGAACCACCTGCGTCAAAGTCTATCAAAGAAAGCGCGTTAGGTGAAAAGTTGACACCGAGGTTATCACCGGCATTACCTAGACTATCAGTACCACCATTATAAAATTGGTCGATACTGGCAAAGTTGCCCGCCCCTTCAAAATCGAGTGTGATTAATCCTGCGTTGCTAACATTACTAACAAACAATAATAAAGCGATGCTCAAGAACTTAAACTTCATAATACTACCTTCTTGTTTTTCTTTTATTAAAAACAGTTTGACGACAAGTCAAAAGAGGAATACCCCCAAAGGTAATGCTATGCAATAATCGCACCTTTAGTTAATTATATATATAAATCAATAGCATAATAAAAAATTACAAATAGTAGTATCTAGAAGTGTAAAGAAAACAGACACTTTTCTATTTAGATTAAGATAAATGAAAGGAATTCACCTATTGCATGAATTCCTTTCGTTTGTACAAAAGCTCTAAACTTTTTATGCTTTATTCATGCTTGAAATCTCCCCGATTTCTTTGCTTTCATACTGTTTTTAGTAAAGGCCTTCTAATGAAGGCCTCTTTTTTTTTTGCACTAGCCATTTAACCCACCCCAACCCCGCAAAACACGAGCCCGTTGTTCTAAAACGCGTGAGAATTTTTCACATGTCAGGTGAAAATCAATCATTTGTCGGTAGTTTAATTAAACTATAAGGTGATAGACGCTCTGAAACCTTGAGGTTTCATTGCTTTCTCATACTGTTGATTAGGTGCCTGAATAAGGCACCGTTTTTCTTGCCTGCACCATATTGGTGCGCGCGTTACTATGACTTGCTACCCTAGCCCAGTAAAAACGTTATGAGATAAATGGCACGTGACTTGCTTTCTCTTATTCGGATTATTTTATAAGACACTATTATGCCAATTCAAACTCCTATTCGCGGACTTCGCTCTTTCTGTATAGCCGCTAAATGTTTAAGTTTTAAACATGCCGCATCACAACTTTTCCTCACGCCTTCTGCGGTCAGTCATCAAATAAAGCAACTTGAAGAACAACTGGGCTTTAGCTTATTTAAAAGGAACACCCGTGCTATAGAGCTTACCGCAGCAGGCGATAAGTTTTATCATGCGGTACAACCTATTGTTGAAAATTTAGAAAATACCATCGCTGAATTTACTCAAAGCGAGGTCAATAAGACGATTACGGTTAGCCTACCAGAATTTTTTGCTAACGAACTTTTTGTCCCCAAACTCAGTGAGTGGGCAGAGCTAAATCCAAGCATCAATTTGCAACTAGAAACGGTTAAGTCAGGAAATCAGGCAGTAAAAAATGCCTACTTGTCTATTGTACTTGCCAGCGGTAAGCCAAATGCAAGCATAGTGCATGAATTGTTTCCAATCAGATATGTGCCTGCGTGTAACAAAAGTATTTACAAAAAGTGGGCCGCAAAAGGTTATGACGCGCTTAGCCAAGTCCCCCTCATTTTGCATCAAGCGAGACCTTGGTCATGGCATAAATGGGCCGATCAGTTAGATATCCCTAATTTTGATCCGAAACAAATCATTCAATTCGATAGTATGTATTCTGTTGCCAAAGCGGCTCAACAAGGTATGGGGATTGCGCTTGTGCCCTTGCCCATCAGTAAAACGTGGTTCAAAGAAGAAATGTTAGTCAAACTATTTCAAGAAGAACTCATTACTCGAGATCGCTACTTTTTGATTCAGCATAAAAACATTGAATCAGCGCCAGAATTGCAGACATTTGCTGAATGGGTAAAACAAGAATTTCAGCAATAATTCTCGAATGATAGCGAGGTGAATTTTTTTCACCTCGTAAGTGTTTTTTTATCGTTTGTCAGTTTTAGGCGTCACTTCTAAAGTGTACATAGTTCATACACTAAAAGGAGACGAAAGATGAACCGTACATCTACACTTAGTAAATCGATAGCCCTAGTATTCGCCTTATGTTCGTATACTGCTAGCGCAAATTCAGACAATTTAAAGGTTGCTGTTTTTTCAGATAACCCAGGCACTAAAAAAATAGTGGCGGGTAACTATGAAAAAGGACTCGAAGAAGTATCCAATGCAAGCGAAAGCAATGAAATCGCTATCGCAACGGCTAATTGCGTTGCCAACATCAAGCTCAATCAATTCGAGCAAGCAAAATCTCACTGCGATCAAGCAGTAAGCTTATCAGAAGCGACCGGTGGTCGTAGTAGAAAAGATCAATATGTTAAAGCCGTTACCTACAGTAATAGAGCTATTTTGCATTACTTAAACAACGATAGAGTCGCTGCTATTGATGATTTAACTGATGCAATGCATATTCAAGAAAATGACGTAACAAAACACAACTTGTCAGTCATTCAAGCAACAGTTGAGCAAGACTCAACGCTTGTTGCCGATGACTAAACATGGCAAAAGCTAAATAATCGCAGTAACACGTGTTTCTGCAATGGCCTTTCAACTGAGTGCTCGCTTTGTTAGAAAGGCCAATTTTTTTGCTCCGTTAATGCTACATTCTTCACGTTGCGCCCCTCTTTGCGATACTTGTAACAAATTTCATTCGATTTAACGCCTTCAAAGCTGGAAAAAAGCACAATAAGCCTGATAAAATCAGGACGTTTTATTTTTTTAGGGTCTATTAAGATGGGAAGAGCGTTCCAAAACAGAAAGCTGTCTATGGCGAAAACAGCTGCGCATAAAACTAAACTGTATTCAAAATACGGTAAAGAGATTTACGTTATTGCAAAGAACGGTGGTGTAGACCCTGACGGCAACTTGTCATTGCGCAGAACGATAGACAAAGCAAAGAAAGATCAAGTGCCAGCGCACGTGATTGAAAAAGCGATTGAAAAAGCAAAAGGAACCGGTGGCGAAGACTATGCAGAAGCTCGCTACGAAGGCTACGGTCCAGGCAACACTATGGTGATTATCGACTGTTTAACAGATAACGGTAACCGTACCATCAAAGATGTGCGTCAATGTTTTACCAAAACAAATTCAAAAATCGGTTCTACCGGCACCGTTTCTCACATGTTTGATCATCAAGCGGTATTTTCATTTAAAGGTGACGATGATGAAGCTGTGCTAGAAACCTTGATGATGGAAGATATTGACGTGACTGATGTCGAACTAGAAGAAGGCATTATTACCGTATATGCACCGCATACCGAGTTTTTCAAGATTAAAACAGCGTTAGCGGATAACATGCCAGACGTTGCTATCGATGTTGAAGAAATTACTTGGGTTCCTCAAGTCTACACGCAGATTTCAGGTGAAGAAGACTTAGCAAACTTTGAAAAATTCTTAATGATGCTTGAGGACTGTGAAGACGTTCAAAACATCTATCACAATGCAGAGTTGCCAGAAGAAGCTTAATTTAAGTTTGTTCAGTATCGAAGGCGTTAAGCCGATGAAAGCCAGTTAGTCTCTAACTGGCTTTTTTATTGCCCCACTCCATTCATTGGATGATCTTTGTATGCAGGAGCACATTCATGTACCCTGTTTTCAAAAGCAATCCCTTGTTTGTGCCACATGACTTGGCAACCAAACACTTGCTCAGCCAATGCACTTTCTTTCACCGCTACGTCGACTAAAAAAGTGGACTGCGGGGTATTGTCACCCCAAGGAATTCGATAATACTTTCCTCGACTGCTGCGCGTCCAAAGCGTTGATATCAGCTTGGCTTCTGATGGTTGAGGGGAATGACTAACCACAGAAAATCTCGCTTTATTAGTGTGTACTGACGTTTCTGCATTGATGTCATGATTTGCTATCTCAATTTGACCGATACTTGTGTTGTATTTGTCCATAAAGCTAAGCGCCGGCACCATTTTTAAGGGAGTTTGGGCAGCCACAGCTAGATATCCATAATCGAGTTCTAATAGCCAAACTGCTTCTGGGTAGCTCCATTTCAGCAACGGAATATTCCAGGTCTTAAGTGCATCTATTTGAACAACCAACAGGGCACAATTGACCCGTGCTTTGCTTGTATCTGTATAACGAAAAGGGAGCGGCTCTTCAGTTAAATTTAGGGCTTGTTGTGCGGGGATGCTCCCCTTTAGAAAAATTCCTTGGCTTTCCATGCCGATGAATGCGTACTTCTTTACCACGTTGTCCTACCGATGAATCTCTACTTATTATTTTAAGGCGGTTATTTTATCGCACTTAACGCAAATTCTGATACGCTAAACAGTAACACCATCAGGATAAAGAGACCATGATCATGTTTAAATCTTATGTTGTTACACTAATTTGTGTACTCACAATTATCGCCCTGCCTAGCAATGCTGAACAGCAAAGTACGATAATAAAGGCAAAAGGATACCTTGACGTGGTCACTGGCAAAGTCGTTTCGCCAGCGGTTATCCAAATCGAACAAGGCAAGATCAAAGCGATTAATCCAACCCCGATGCCAAGTGAAGCAACCGTCATTGACCTAAATGATCAAATTCTTTTGCCTGGGTTTATGGATATGCATACCCACCTAGATTTAGACTTCGACGGCACCTGGGACACTATTTTTACCAAAGAAAACGCGTCTAAGGGTGCCCTTAGAGCACTGCGCAATGCCGAGCTCACGCTTAATGCGGGCTTTACTACCGTGCGCAACATGGGACAAGGACATATTACACAAGAACTCATTAACGTTGCCTTGGAGGAAGCTAAAGAAGAAGGTTGGGTAAACACGCCAGATATTTTTGCTGCAGGTCACATGGTGACAATAAATGGTGGCCACGGTGATATTACCATGGCATATAGCGAGGGATTAATTGAGGTAGGCGCAAAGCATGGTGTTGTAAATAGTCCTGACGATGTTGTGGAAGCGGTACGATATCAGATTAAACACGGCGCAAAAGTCATCAAAATACATGCTACTGCTGGCGTTCTTTCACTTGAAAAATCGGTTGGCGCGCAACAACTAAGCGACGAGGAAATGCGTGCCGCAGTTGAGGAAGCGCATAGGCATCATATAAAAGTTGGCGCACATGCTCATGGCACTGAAGGCATCATTGCGGCTATACGAGCTGGTGTAGATTCAATTGAACACGGCTCTTTAATAGATAAACGTGCCATTGAATTGATGATCGACAGAGGCGTTTATTTAGTGCCTACCACTGGACTTATTGAGTACATTCAGCCTTTACTCAGTAAAATGGATCCTACCATGAAACGCAAAGCAGAATATGTACTGCCACTTGCCAAGCAACGATTAAAGCAAGCAATTGACGCTGATGTAAAAATTGCCGTCGGTAGTGACTCCCCCATCATACCTCATGGTAAAAATGCCGCCGAAATCGTCGCGCTTGTTGATAGAGGTATGACTCCACTTAACGCGATACAAGCGGCAACCATTAATGGCGCAGAATTGCTAGGCGTTGATGACAGGGGTCAAATTCAAGAGGGTTTAAAGGCAGATATCATTGCTGTATCAGCTAATCCACTTGAGCAAATTGACGCTGTAATGCAAGTAAACTTTGTAATGAAGTCTGGCGTTGTTGTTAAACAATAAAGACGAGCCACTAGCAATAGCTACTGCACCATTAGGTGCATAGTGTTCAGCTATTAGTTTTTTTTGCAATATCCCACAATTGATCGAGTTGTTGCAAAGACATCGCGTCAAGCGATTGTTGTTTATCTTGCGCCAATTGCTCGACGGTTTTAAATCGACTAGTAAACTTTCGATTGGCTTGTTTTAATAGATATTCAGGGTCTTGTTTTGCATGGCGGCACAGGTTAACAACCGCAAAAAGTAAGTCGCCAAGCTCTTCATTTAAAGCATCGCCGGGCGTATCTAATTCTTCTTCAACTTCTTGTACTTCTTCTTTCACTTTTGCCAATACATCATTGATGTTGTCCCAATCAAAACCAACATTAGCACAACGTTTTTGTATTTTTGCCGCTTGTGACAGCGCGGGTAACGCCTTTGGAATATCTGCTAACACACTGATATCTTCAGACCCTGCTTTTTGGGCGCGCTCCTTTGCTTTTTCATTTTCCCAATTGGCTTTTATTTCTTGATCGGTTTGCAACTGCTCATTGGCAAATACATGAGGATGTCGTCTAATCAGCTTTTCACACACAGTAGCTACAATGGAATCAAAATCAAAACGTTCATCTTCCTTGCCCAATTGTGCATAGAAAATCACTTGAAAGAGTAAATCGCCCAACTCTTTTTCAAGCTCTTCAAAATCTTTTTCCGCTATAGCTTCTGCCACTTCATAGGCTTCTTCGATGGTATGAGGCACAATGGTGTCAAAACTTTGCTTGATATCCCATGGACAACCGTTCACAGGATCTCGCAACTTCGACATTATCCACGTTAATTTTTCTATAGAAGCGGGTGCATTTAACATAGCTATAGCCTTTTTACCTCTGCAACATCATCTAGTTGCATGAGCTTTGAACGCAGTCTGTCCAATGCTTCACTATTGGACACTTCGACATTAATAATCATTTTCATACTTTGATTTTGTGGATTGGTGCTACTTTCAATACCTACAATACTGACTCGTTCATTGGCGATGATAGTAGATATATCTCTTAGCAAACCCTGTCTATCAGTGCCTAGCATTTGGATGCGCGCCTGATAGTTTTGACGTTCTTGCAAGCCCCATTGAACATCAACGCTACGTTCTGGTTGTTGCTTAAGCGAGTTAGCCAATTGATCGCAATCCGCACGATGCACAGAGATACCTCTGCCTTGAGTTATAAAGCCTTGAATCGCATCACCTGGCACGGGTTGGCAACATTTAGCCATATGAGTCATCAAATTACCGACACCAGACACTGTGACACCATTTGCATCTGACTTTAAGCGTTGCGCACTTTGTTGACGCACAAGATCGCTTGGATCGATATCTTGTTTTGGCTGCGACTTTTCTTTGAGTTGCAACAAGAAATTTGCGACTTGCTGAAGCCTAGCATTGCCCGAACCAATAGCCGCATACAGGTCATCAAGTGTTTTCACATTAAAACGTCCAATCGCGGGCGTTAAATCACTACCGGACAAGTCCAAGCGGGATAATTCTTGCTCTAGTTGCTCTTTGCCTAATGCAATATGTTTGTCTCGATCTAGCAACTTGAAGAAATGCTGCACTTTTGCTCGAGCACGAGCCGTATGTATGTAGTTTAGATTTGGGTTTAACCAGTCTCTGCTCGGGTTTGGTGTTTTACTCGTTAGCACTTCCACTTGGTCACCTGTTTCTAGCTTGTGCGTAAATGGCACAATGCGACCAAAAACCTTTGCTCCGATACAGCAATGCCCAACATTTGAGTGGATATAATAGGCAAAATCTAACGGCGTCGCCCCTTGTGGTAAATCAATCACATCGCCACTTGGGGTGAATACATATATCCTATCTTCAAATACTTGGCTGCGCAGTTCATCGATAAGTTCACCGCTTTCACTCACGTCTTCCTGCCATTGCAGGATTTTGCGCAACCAGTTAATTTTTTCATCAAAACCTGAACTGCTTTTTCCTGAAGCCATGCCCTCTTTGTAACGCCAATGGGCAGCGACACCGAGCTCCGCATCTTGATGCATTTGATCTGTTCGAATTTGTACTTCAACAGATTTACCTTCAGGACCTAGCACCACAGTATGAATAGATTGGTATCCGTTCGCTTTTGGTGTCGCCACATAATCGTCAAATTCATTAGGCAGGTGGTTCCAACTGGTATGTACGATTCCTAATGCGCTGTAGCAATCTTGCAGTTTATCAACGATAACACGCACCGCACGAACATCGTATAGCTGATCAAAATCGAGCGATTTCTTCTGCATTTTCTTCCAGATACTATAGATATGCTTGGGACGACCATAGACTTCCCCTGTTACGCCAGTATCGTCCAATTGCTGCTGTAAATTAGCGACAAAGTCGGTCATATAGCGTTCTCTGTCTAAACGTTTTTCATCTAGCAATTTGGCGATTGTTTTATAGGTATCTGGATGCAGATAGCGAAACGCAATATCTTCAAGCTCCCATTTAAGTTGACCAATACCTAATCGATTAGCCAGTGGTGCATAAATGTTTGTCGTTTCTTTTGCGGCAAGCACACGCGTTTCTTCATCGCTATCTTTAACCATGCGCAGGTGACACAAACGTTCTGCCAGTTTGATAACCACGGCGCGAACATCTTCCACCATGGCAAGCAACATTTTACGAATGTTGTCTATCTGATTAACCGCGACTTGGCTATTAGAACCTTGTTGCAACGACTTAATCGCATCCATTTGGATAACGCTGGCAACAAGTGTATGAATACTTTTTGGATAGTCTTCTACCACTTGATCTCGCGAGATCAATTGATATTCAACTAAAGGCGACAACATTGCCGCTATTAACGATTCTTTATCTAGATTCAAGGCAGCCAGAATTTCAACCATTTCCAGTGCTTTTAGTTGGCACTGTGGTTCTTGCTCAAACAATGGCTTTAATGCATGCCAGGTAGATTGCAATGCATCACTTTTTGATTGGTTAATTTCCAAAGTCTCTAACCATTGAGCAAAATTTGCTTGTGTCATTTGATGAGACTTACGTACAGCTACCATGATCTTTTCGCTTACATAAAGGGGGTAAAATTAAAGACACTAGAGTACCACATCTAGTTCCCGCCTTTTAAGCATTAAACTCAAATTAAAACAACTTTGTAACGGGTTTTTGCGGCTGATTAAAATCGCCTATTAAACTATAATTTTAACTTGGTTTATGCCATGATTAGCCGAATAACGGGATAACAAGAAACGCAATGAATAAGCTAAGCCTAAAAGATTGGGTGATTTTATTGACCATTTTGCCGACCATACTCATTGGTGCCGGCATTACTGCGTTCTTTGCATACAACCGACATATAGAGCTCAATGAAATGCTTACCTCACACGGTAAAAGTATTATAGAGCCAATTGCCATTACTGCCGTTAGAGCGGTGGAGGATAAAAACAGAGAACAGTTGCGTACAAAAATAGACTTTATCCACCGCAACCATTCCGACATTATTTCAAGTATCGCTATCTTCTCTCGAGACAACCAGTTACTTGCGACCAGTATCTATCACGGTTCTGTGTCTTCACTCAGGGTGGTAAATAACCGTCAAATACCTACGTTTACTCAAGCCGAGGAAAAAGATAGTGGTATTATCATTCGTTCCCCTATCATCAAGGTTGGCGCCGACAGAGACGCAGCGCAAGACAATCAAATCATTGGCTATGTCGCCATCGCCTTTGACAAAAAACAAGTATGGTTTCTCCAGCAAAATGAGTTATTCGTTGCCATAGCTATTGTGATTATCGGCACCATCATCAGTGGCTTTTTCTCATTAAGGTTAATTCAACAAGTGACACGGCCTGTTTCGTCTATGGTACAAGCTGTAGACAGAATCAGAGAAGGCAAGCTAGAGAGTCGAATTTCTGGCCAGCTAATTGGCGAGTTAAATTTCCTCAAAAGTGGTATCAACGCTATGGCGCAGTCACTTGGTAACTACCGAGATGAGATGACGCGGAGCATTGAACAAGCAACAATTGACCTGCGAGAAAGTCTCGAGCAGTTTGAAATTCAAAACGTTGAATTAGGTATTGCCAAGCGCAAGGCGCAAGAGGCGAATCGCGTAAAGTCAGAATTCCTTGCCAACATGTCACATGAGTTAAGAACGCCGCTCAATGGTGTAATCGGCTTTACCCGCCAAGTGTTAAAAACGCCACTGACAGAAACGCAACGAGATTATCTACAAACTATTGAACGTTCAGCAAATAATTTGCTTACCATCATCAATGATATTTTAGATTTCTCTAAACTTGATGCGGGCAAAATGACGATAGAGCACATCCCGTTTAATTTACGTGATGCCATTGAAGATGCGGTCACTTTACTTGCTAGTAGTGCGCATAAAAAGAACATTGAGATTTCTCTACGAATCGCTCCTCAAATATCAGACAACTTAATTGGCGACGCGATGCGTATTAAGCAAGTACTTACCAACTTAGCGGGGAATGCAATCAAGTTTACCTCAGAAGGTAATGTCACTATCGACGTGGAAGCAACTCAAACTGACGACAATAATATTCTATTAAGTTTTGCTGTTGCCGATACCGGTATTGGCATGACAACTGAACAGCAAAACAAAATATTTGAGGCATTTAATCAGGCAGATAAAAGTATTACCCGTATTTATGGTGGTACTGGTCTTGGCCTTGTAATATCTCAACGTTTAGCACAAGAAATGAAAGGTGACATCAGCTTTATCAGTGAACAAGGCCGCGGTTCTACCTTTACCTTCTCTTGTCAGTGTGAAATCAATAGTATTGTATCCGACCATAGTCTCGATATACCAACCTTAGCTGGCGCAACGGTCTTGTATTTAGAACCATTAACCCATACTCGTATTGCAACTAGCGAATTACTGACGCAATGGAAAATGCAAGTAACTCCCGTGGCCAATATTGAAGGATTTACTGAGGCATTGAACCAACAAGAGTCCTTTGATTACGCGCTGATTAGTCATGCAGTTACACCAACCAAGCTCAACGAGCTTAAAGAGTTAATTGCTTCTGTTAAACAACAAATTGCAAGTATACATGTGGGTATCAATAGTAACTCGCCGAATATCCAAGAAGTGCTAATTGCCGCAGGCGCAAAAAGCTGCCTAAGCAAACCAATTTTTGCGCCGAAACTGGCCAAAGCTTTTGCACCTAATCTAGATAGTCAGCAAAGTGAAGGCTTAACGAAACAAAAAGTCCCCATAAAAGTCCTTGCCGTAGACGATAACGAAGCAAACCTTAAATTAATCCATGCCCTCTTGTCAGAACAAGTGCTTGAAGTGGCTACCGCTAACAATGGAATTGAGGCTTTATCGTTATGCAAGCAAGAAAGGTTTGCCCTCATTTATATGGATATTCAAATGCCAGAGATGGACGGTATCACTGCGCTTCACAAAATTAAAACCGAAACCTTTAACGATGAAACACCTATTGTGGCCGTAACAGCCCATGCTTTATCAGGTGAACGTGAAAAATTAATGCAAAAAGGTTTTGCTGATTACATGACCAAACCGATTGATGAATCTACCTTACGACATACCATATATGAGCATTGTGATCTGGATAATATAGATTTTAAATCGCTTGCCATTAGCGAAGGAACGATTATCGATGGTGAAGTTACTGAATCGCCATCATCGTCAGCTGTCGATTGGCAACTAGCATTGAAGCAAGTTGGAAACAAAACGGATCTGGCGCAAGAAATGCTCGAAGGGCTTATCAAGTCGCTACCCAACACCAAACAGCGCCTTGAACAAGCATTAGAGGCAAAAGACGCGGAAAGTGCAAAAGCGATTATTCATAAACTTAATGGTGCATGCTGTTACACCGGCGTGCCGCTACTAGCAAAAATTGCTTATCAAATCGAAACAGAGCTAAAACGCAACACTAACATTACCGACTTAGAGCCTGAATTTTTCGAGATATTTGAACAAATGGAACGCGTTGAACAAGACGCAAAGCAGTACCTATATCAGTCTGCCTAGCTTTTCTTATCAGCGTAATTGAATGTTTGGCGAAGTGTCTATTTCGCCTTCGTCTGTCACCACGGCTATGCCACCAGCACACAGTAATACTGCCTGACTAGATTGTTGCATGTTTCTAATAAAGGCGAGTTCATAACCAAATTTACCCAGGTTACTGGCAGAAAACTTTTGAGCGAGAGACAAGCGACTCCACCAGTAATCCGAATCAGGGGAACTGGTTCTGCGGTCTATAAATGGATTGTTATCTTCAGCCATAACATCTGCCACTGAGCAACTCTGTAAACAAAGTATAGTAGAGATTAAAAAACAGGCAATATTTAGGGCGATTGAATAGAGGTTACTTGCTCAATACAACGTAAGCTATGGCGTATTTTTCCTCGTCAGAAAGCGATAAGAAGCACTGTTCCCCGCCTTTACTTTGCATCACAGCCTTAGCTTCGCCCGACATAGTTAGTATTGGCTGATTATTGTCATTGGCAAGAATTTCAAAGTGCTGGAACGACACATTTTTTGCAATCCCTGTACCTAACGCTTTAGCTGCGGCCTCTTTTGCAGCCCAGCGTTTAGCCAAAAACGCGTCGGGAAATTTGTGTTGCTCATATCGCACAAGCTCGCTTTCAACTAATACGCGTTTTGCCAATTTTGTTTTAACCGCATTAGACATAGCTCTAATGCGATCAACGTCGACTATGTCTACGCCAATGCCAACAACAGACAAGTTAAGCCCTCGCCTCTAGCATTAAACGTTTCATATCTCTGACGGCTTTCTCTAATCCATCAATGGCAGCGCGTGCAATAATGGCGTGGCCAATGTTGAGCTCTATAAGCTCTGGGATGGCAGCGATCGGTTTAACATTATGGTAGGTTAATCCGTGACCCGCGTTCACTTTCAGCCCTTTTTGATGGGCATATTTAATACCCTTTTCGATACGCGCTAATTCTTTTAGCTGCTCTTCTTCGCTTTCTGCGTCGGCATAATGCCCGGTATGAATCTCGATGTAGGGCGCGCCCGAAGCAACTGCCGCATCGATTTGAGCAGGATCAGCGTCAATAAATAAACTTGTTTGGATATGTTTTTGTGAAAGGCGCGCTACGGCATCGGTAATTTTATCAAGTTGTCCGGCAACATCTAAGCCACCTTCTGTCGTTAATTCTTCACGCTTTTCTGGCACTAAACAAACGAAAACAGGTTCTACCTCTAACGCTATATTTAACATTTCTTCGGTAACCGCCATTTCCAAATTCATGCGCGTTTGCAACGTTTCCTTCATAACGTAAACATCGCGGTCTTGGATATGACGTCTGTCTTCTCTTAAATGGATCGTGATACCATCGGCGCCAGCATGTTCAGCTACCGCAGCTGCATGTGCTGGATCAGGGTAATTGACGCCTCTGGCTTGTCGTAATGTTGCAATATGATCAACATTTACACCTAGTAAAATATCATTCATGCCTAACTTCTCGCTTGGGAAAATAATTTACGACTGTTTAATGGCTTACCATGTAACAAGTCATTGATAACCGTTCGATTAATGTTTTTTAACGCATTTAATGCCTGCGCAGATAATACCGTTTGCTGCGCTATTTCGGCAAGTATATATCCTGGAATAATTAGGTGTTCCTTACCTGATTCACTGGCTCGAAAGCCTTTTTCTAGGTCAAAGGAATAATTTAGCTCAGGGTTCGATAAGGCAAAGGTAAAATCTAATCCTTGCCCTAGTTCGGCAAATAGCAGCAATTCGAACTGTCGTAAGTTAGGTTCTAATGGTGCTTGTTGGTCTAGGTTTTCGATGGCTGTTACATAACGCTCAAACAATAACTCACAAGGCACGAACTCTGGCATCAATTTTGTTAGTAGTTCGTTGATATAAAAGCCGCTATACAAAAAGTTACCACGCAGTAGCTTTGATGATACTTGGCCTTCAATGTGTGTAACACGTTGCAGACCATGGCCTCCTTTCAAGGTAACGTTTATTTGCGTGAAAGGTTGAATTAAGGCTTTTTTGTACGCTGAAGTTTTGCTGGTACCTATAGAAATAACGGCACCTACTTTGCCGTCATTGGCAGTGAGCAAGGTTAATAGGTACTGATTCTCTTTATAAGGGCGGCTATGAAGCACATAAGCAAGTTGAGGAGCTAACACCGCCATCGTCATTAACCTGAATAGTCGTCGCCATAACCTAGGCTGCGCAGCGCTCTTTCATCGTCTGCCCATCCAGATTTTACTTTAACCCAAGTTTCTAAAAAGACTTTCTGACCAAACAGATTTTGCATGTCACGACGTGCTTCTTGACCTATTGTTTTTAGCTTTTCACCTTTGTTACCAATGATCATTCGCTTTTGACTATTGCGTTCAACTAAAACAAGTGCGTTTATATGCAAAGTGCCATATTCATCTTGTTTAAACTGCTCAATTTCTACGGTGGTAGAGTAAGGTAATTCGTCACCGGTAAAACGCATGAGTTTTTCACGCAT
The DNA here is from genome assembly GCF_030295955.1 of Thalassotalea agarivorans. Lineage (NCBI taxonomy): Bacteria > Pseudomonadati > Pseudomonadota > Gammaproteobacteria > Alteromonadales > Colwelliaceae > Thalassotalea > Thalassotalea agarivorans. Next base: position 520,323 of record NZ_AP027363.1, on the reverse strand, counting down.
GATTTCAGAGGCCATAAAACGGCTAGAGCGATCAGTAATGTAGTCTTCTGGAAACCAAAAATCGCCTTCAGGCAAAGCGTCAAAGCACATCTGTTTTATGGTGTCGACGTTATCACCTTTAAGAGCTGATACCGGCACTATAGTTTCAAAGCTATGCATCTCTCCTAGTTTTTGTAGATGAGGCAACAAGGCTTCTTTGTCTTCAACATTATCGACTTTATTGACCACCAAAATACAAGGAGCGCCGCTTTGCTTAACTTTTTGTAGCACCAGTTCATCGTCTTGTGTCCAATGTGTACCTTCAACAAGAAACACTATCAGTTCAACTTCTGCTATCGAGCTTGATGCTGCGCGATTCATAAGGCGATTGATAGCGCGTTTTTCTTCCGTATGTAAGCCTGGAGTATCAACTAAAATCGCTTGATTGGACTCTTCGGTTAATATGCCTAAAATACGATGACGAGTGGTTTGTGGCTTACGTGAGGTAATACTCACCTTTTGCCCAAGCAAAGCATTTAACAAGGTTGATTTGCCGACATTAGGTCTGCCCACTATGGCAATTAGGCCACAGCGTGTTGTGTTATTTGTCATGGGTAATACGCTCTAAAATAATCTTTGCAGCCGCCTGTTCAGCTTTTCTGCGGCTAGACCCTTTGGTAATGACTTCTTCGTCAAGCACTTCGGTCGTCCCTTTGATCGTAAACTCTTGGTTGTGAGCTTGTCCCGTCACCTTGATTACTTCATAGCATGGCAACGCGATTTTTCGACCTTGTAGGTATTCCTGAAGTTGTGTCTTTGGATCTTTTTGGCTTTGTCCTGGCTTTATATTGGCAAGTCGTTGTTCAAACCAAGTTAACACGATTTCAGTTGTGGTTTCGATACTGTCACTGTCCAAAAAAATGGCGCCAACAATAGCTTCTACTGCATCTTCAAGGGTTGATTCACGCCTGCGACCACCACTTTTTAATTCGCCAGGCCCTAGAATAAGATACTCACCTAGCCCCCATGCTTTGCCTAATTCAGCGAGCGTTACACCACGCACTAATGTCGAACGCATGCGAGTTAAGTCACCTTCAGCAACTTTAGGGAACTGCGCATACAGTTGTTTAGCGATTGCAAATCCTAGAATAGAATCACCCAAAAATTCCAAGCGCTCGTTATGATTACCTTTGGCGCTGCGATGTGTCAGTGCCTGAATCAATAAAGCTTGGTTACGAAACTCGTAGCCAAGCTTTTTGTATAATGTTGATAAATCGTGTTGTGACTTATTCAATTATTCGATTCCGCCTATTCGATCAAAGCGAATACCTGTCGGTATCCACGTTGGAAGCCAACTATCTTCTGTTCGCTCAAATTCAAAGCTCATCCAAATAGCCACTGCTTCTCCAACAATTAGTTGCTCTGGCACATAGCCCCAAAAGCGACCGTCATAACTATTATCACGGTTGTCACCCACCATTAAATAGTGGCCTGCAGGTACAGCATATTCAAAATTACCATCGACACGTTGAAGCTGAGAATGGTCGATTAACAAGCTTGTCGTTTTATCGCCCCAATTGACGGTATATTCGCGCAATTGTCCACTACCATCGTCATATTCACTAACGCCGACATAGTCTTGCGTTAGTTGCTCATAGCCAGGGCACGATGTTTGTGTACTATCACACGCTGGCTTAACCCAAAACGACTTGTTGCGGTACACTAATTTGTCGCCAGGCTCACCTAACACTCTTTTAATATAGTCAACGTTTGGCTCTTCAGGAAACTTAAACACAACAATATCACCACGCTCAGGTAGTCCGATATCGACAAATTTATTACGTGCTATAGGATCTTTTAAACCATAGTTGTACTTGTTCACCAAGATAAAGTCGCCATCAAGTAGCGTTGGCATCATTGAGCCCGAAGGGATTTGAAATGGTTCATACAAGAATGAACGCAGTACGGTGATTAACGCAATGATCGGAAATATCTGAACGGCATTATCAACAAATGCATTAGGCGTAACAATTTTCTCCGTTACTTCATCTGACAAATCCGTTGCACACTGTGCCTGTGCTGCTTCAAGCTTTAATTGCCTTTGTGGTGCCCAATAGAACTTGTCTGCTAACCAAACAATACCGGTTACAATACTGGTTACCACTAAAAATATTGAAAAATAAACCGCCATTTTATTGCTATTTCTCCAATTTAAGCACGGCTAAAAACGCTTCTTGAGGTACTTCAACATTACCTAGTTGCTTCATACGTTTTTTACCTTCTTTTTGCTTCTGCAATAGTTTCTTCTTACGACTAACGTCACCACCGTAACATTTCGCTGTTACGTTCTTACGCAGTTGTTTAACCGTAGAACGAGCAATAATGCTGTTGCCAATTGCCGCTTGTATTGCAATATCAAACATTTGACGGTGAATTAGTTCTCTTAACTTATCAACCAAATCACGGCCGCGCGGCACTGAGTTACTTCTATGCGTAATCATCGCAAGCGCATCAACGCGGTCGCCATTAATCATCACATCTACTCGTACCATATCTGAAGGTTCGAAGCGTACAAAGCTATAATCCAACGAAGCATAACCACGACTAGTCGATTTCAACTTATCAAAGAAGTCCATTACCACTTCCGCCATCGGTAGTTCGTACTTCAGTGCCACTTGATTACCGTGGTACACCAAATCTTTTTGTACGCCACGCTTCTCTATACATAGAGTAATAACATTACCTAAATGTTCCTGAGGAACTAAAATATTTGCTTCGACGATAGGTTCGCGAATCTCGGCAATTTCATTTACAGGCGGTAAATCCGTTGGATTATCAATCGATAACACATCATTTGCAGTAGTAACAACTTCATAATTTACCGTTGGTGCTGTGGTAATTAAATCAAGGTCATATTCACGTGCTAAACGCTCTTGAATAATCTCCATGTGCAGCATTCCTAAGAAGCCAACACGGAAACCGAATCCAAGTGCAGAAGAATTTTCAGGTTCAAAGAATAATGACGCATCATTCAAGCTAAGTTTATTTAGCGCGTCACGGAAGTTCTCATAGTCGTCTGAAGAAATTGGGAAAATACCTGCATAGACTTGCGGTTGAACTTTCTTAAAGCCCGGTAATGGCGCGGCCGCTTCTTTCTTAGCAATGGTTAATGTATCACCTACCGGAGCACCATGAATTTCTTTGATACCTGCGATAACAAAACCAACCTCACCGGTTCTCAAAATACCGGTTTCTGTCTGTTTTGGCGTAAATATACCGACTTTATCAATGATGTGCGTTTGTCCTGTCGACATAACAACCATCTTATCGCCCGCTTTAACTTCACCATTCATCACACGAACAAGTGATACAACCCCTTGATAGTTATCAAACCACGAGTCAATGATTAGCGCTTGTAAGTTAGCGTCTGGATCACCTTCTGGTGCCGGAATATTTTCTACGATTGTTTCAAGTACATCTTCAATACCAATGCCTGTTTTCGCAGAACACGCAACTGCGCCCGTTGCATCGATACCAATGATATCTTCAATTTCTTCACTGACGCGATCAGGATCAGCCTGCGGCAAATCAATCTTGTTTAGAATAGGTAGAACTTCCAAGTCCATTTCAATCGCGGTGTAACAGTTCGCTACGGTTTGTGCCTCTACGCCTTGGCCAGCATCAACGACAAGCAATGCGCCTTCGCACGAAGCCAAAGAGCGAGAAACCTCATATGAAAAATCTACGTGACCCGGTGTATCGATAAAGTTTAACTGATATGTTTCGCCGTCTTTAGCTTTGTAGTCTAAGGTCACACTTTGTGCCTTAATGGTAATACCACGCTCGCGCTCTAGATCCATATTGTCTAAAACTTGCGCTTCCATTTCGCGATCGCTTAAGCCGCCACAAAATTGGATGAGTCGATCCGACAAGGTAGATTTACCGTGGTCTATATGGGCAATGATCGAGAAATTGCGAATATTTTTCATAAAAGAAAACTTACATTAAAGAAACAACGAAAATAATGGGCGGATTTTATCGAATTTCAAGCAATTGAGCTAGCATTACCGTGTTTCAACCTAATCAATTTTTGTCACGATTATGTTTTCTGGTACTTTTCTGAGAATTTTTGGTGTGAGGATTTGTGATGTTGCGCTTTTTGCGTGCCATATTTTGGCAAGTACAAAGCCTAAGTATCCGCCAAATATTGACAATACAATGGCAACTATCTCTTGTTCAAAAACGCCTTTTTCTAGCGCACTTTGTGCCATAACGCCGAACAGCATAATCCCTATGAGTGGGAAAAAATAAGTTACCCATGCACTTTGCAACAGGCATGTTGCCGGTATCGCGATAACCACTTTATCGCCTAATTCAAGCGACAAATTGCTGTCGATGGTAGCAGATAATTGCTTGTGAGGAATCGCTTTAGCCACTATACCGCTGCCACAACTTTCGTTGTGTTGGCAGCTACTACATGTAGATTTAACTTCGCTAGTGACTGTGACCTGTTTACCTTGTACAGACACAACAGTTGCGACTTCTTCGACAAAAGTTTCACTCATAGTTCAGTGTAATTAAAAGTTGAATGACGATAGCTTAAGTTTAGTCGACAACAACGCCAGCCACTATGGCTTTAGCCGTTTCTACCGGCACTTTGCCCACTAGACTCACTTCTATACCGTTGACTACCTGATTCAATACCACAGTAGCACCATCTAACACATACGATTGTTCCCTCGCACTGTCATTAGACGGGCCAACATAGACAGAAAAGTCGACAAGGCCATCGCTAAACAAACGATACTCAACAGGTTGCTTGGTCATCGACATTCGATGGCGGTTGGTGGCAATAGATTCAAAGCCCACCGGTAACCAGCTTAGGCGCCATTTTAGCTGCACATTGTCGTTTTCAGCTGGAGACTCTACCACTGGTGGTAGTTCGGCTTGTGACAATTGTAGTAACTGCTCAGAAAGATTCGAAGATACGTCCAAGTGCGTAAATTGAATTTGTTCTAACAATTGCCCCTTCTTATTGGCAATGGCTATTTTTAAAGGAAAGGATGTTTGCTGATCTAGCCACAACCAGTGGCCATATTTGTGCGGGTCTTTTGAAACCAGTCGAATCAACTGTGCAGGTCTACCCAACACTCGATTTTTACCTACTAAAACAAAGTTATAGCTATCATTTAAGCTTAAAATATCGCCTGACAATATACTCGGAATCGGGCTACTGATGTGCTTGGCCTCGATCGAATATGGAGCAAATTCTGGCTCAACGTAACTTACGGTATCGCCGCGTCTTAAAATATCGCGCCTTGGGCCATTAAGCAAAGATACAATGGATAATTGGTCGCCGTTTTCGCCTACTCCATGAAACCAATGGTACGGATCAGCGTGATTGTTTTTAACAACTACAAATGACGTAGTGAAGTTAGTATTTTTTAATGTGTTTGCTAGTTGAGAAAGCAATTGTTCCGCACTTTTAGGTGCTTCCGTTGCGGTAGCTGGTAGTGAAATGACCAGCAAACACATGAAAAATCTTTTTATCATTGATTATTGTCTTCTTGCGACGTTTTGTTAACTTTTTCAGCTTGAGGATTGTACAACTTAGTTTGTTGCTGGTGATCAGCTAACAATGCGTGGAAACGACGCTGATGTTGAATTAACTCTTGCTGTGTTGTTGTTCTTGTTGGTGATACTGTATTCAAACTCACTGGCGCGGCAAAACCTAACGCTCCATTAGTTTGAACCACAGGACTTGGCGTAACAGGATCTTGCTGACCTGTATTTTGCACCGTAATCACCATCATCGCAGCAGCCGATGCTGCAATTGCCATTTGACCTGCAGGTTTGACAAACTTCACCACATTAGCTTTTATCGTCTCAACCACTTGTGAGCGAGGTTTTGGTGCTAATACCGTTGGTTCCTGATCGATTTGCTGTGCTATTGCATCGGCAATGGATGGGTCAAACGAGGCGGGAACTTCGTCACGCATCACATCTCCAATCAGATGGTATCTACTCCATGCCTGAGACATATCCTCGTCTTTAGCAATTTGTTTGATAACACGCTTGTCAGCTTCGTTATCAATGGCAGCAGATAGGGTCTGCAAATTATTATCAGTCATAATACACCTTAAAATTAGCGCTGAAGTAATGGTTTCAGTTTTTTATCTATTGCTTCACGCGCTCTAAATATACGCGATCTTACCGTCCCAACTGGACATTCCATGATGGTGGCAATCTCTTCGTAGCTTAGTCCTTCAAGTTCTCGCAAATTAATTGCGGTTCGCAGATCCTCAGGCAGTTGCTCAATGGTGTTAAAAACCACCTGTTTAATCTCTTGCGTTAACATCAATTGCTCTGGAGAGGCATTTTCTCTTAATGCTTCTCCGCTATCATAAATTTCCGCATCTTCAATCTCTATGTCGCTTCCTGGAGGTTTCCGACCACTAGCAACTAAGTGATTCTTTGCTGTATTCACAGCAATGCGATATAGCCAAGTATAGAAAGCGCTTTCGCCCCTAAAATTAGCCAACGCTCGATAGGCTTTTATAAAGGCTTCCTGCACTATATCTGCCACATCGGCTTGATTCTTAACATAACGAGACACTAAATTAGCAACTTTGCTTTGATACTTGGTTACCAATAAATTAAAGGCAGCTTTGTCGCCCTGCTGTACTCGCTCAACCAACTGTTGGTCGATGTTTTGTTCGCTCATTCGAGCCTTATCTCCTTACAAACTACATGGTATCGTCAATTAACCAAAACCGGCTCTATCGCAAACATTTTGCGCTGTTAAATTTATTGCGCATAAGTAGGACTTTGCTAACCGAAAAAAGTTCGCATCGTGGTGTTAAAAATTTAAAAAAAAGCTTTCGCCCACCAATAAAGCTGTATCGTGTCAGTAATTAAGGATAGAATTGATACCAGAAATATCCATAGAGTACATGAAAATAACCCGTTTATGAATCTTCAACATAATTGCGACGTGCTGATTATTGGTAGTGGCGCCGCCGGACTTAGTTTGGCTTTGCACTTAGCTCAGCATGCCGACGTCGTTATTTTAAGTAAAAGTCGTATTAATGCTGGTTCAACCTATTATGCGCAAGGCGGTATCGCAGCGGTATTTGACGAAAACGACACCGTTGATTCTCATGTACAAGACACATTAATAGCAGGTGCCGGACTTTGTGAAGAAGACGCAGTGCGCTATACAGCTGAAAATGCTAAAGAGTGCCTCAATTGGCTCATTGGTCAAGGCGTCGATTTTGATAAAGAAAAAGACGAGAACGGCAACGACAAATACCATTTAACTCGAGAAGGCGGCCATAGCCATAGGCGCATATTGCACGCAGCTGATGCAACTGGGCAAGAAATTCAAACGACCTTAGTAGAGCGCGTAAAGCGTCATAGCCGCATTCGTATTTTCGAGCGCTACAATGCAGTTGACCTTATTCGTGCAACAGACGGCGATAAACCTTGTATCGGCGCCTACATATGGAACCGCAATACCGAAAAAGTTGAAAGTATTTATGCGCAAAAAACTGTGCTGGCAACGGGCGGCGCGAGTAAAGTTTACCAGTACACGTCAAATCCTGATGTTGCAAGCGGTGATGGTATTGCGATGGCTTGGCGGGCTGGTTGTCGCGTTGCCAACATGGAGTTTAATCAATTTCACCCTACTTGTTTATATCACCCTGAAGCCGGCACGTTTTTATTAACGGAAGCGCTTCGAGGAGAAGGCGCTATTCTACGCCGCCCTAATGGTAGCCGCTTTATGCCCGATTTTGATGAGCGTGCTGAACTAGCGCCACGTGATATTGTGGCTCGTGCAATTGACTTTGAAATGAAACGACTTGGTGCAGATTGCATGTACCTAGATATTAGTCATAAAGAGCCGGCATTTATTAAAAGTCATTTTCCAACCATTTATGAAAAAACACGACAGTTGGGTATCGATATTACCAAAAACCCAATGCCGGTCGTACCCGCAGCCCATTATACCTGCGGTGGTGTTATGGTTGATAAGAACAGTCAAACAGACACTAAAAACCTATACGCAATTGGTGAAGTCGCTTATACCGGGCTCCATGGCGCTAACCGCATGGCGAGTAATTCATTACTCGAATGCTTAGTGTTTGCTCGCGCTGCGGCCCTAGAAATAGAGCAAACCTTAGATAGCAAGCATCGTTATTTAAAGTTGCCTGCGTGGGATGAATCGCGTGTAACTAATTCAGACGAAGAAGTGGTTATTCAGCACAATTGGCATGAGTTGCGACTATTTATGTGGGATTACGTTGGCATCGTGAGAACCAACAATAGATTGCAAAGGGCGATGAACCGCGTTGAATTGCTACAAAAAGAAATCGATGAGTATTATCGTAATTTCAGAGTCAGTAATAATTTATTGGAACTAAGAAATCTAGTACAAGTAGCTGAGCTTATTATTCGATGTGCGATGCAACGTAAAGAAAGCCGAGGCTTACACTACACCTTGGATTATCCAAACATGCTCGAAACAACATCACCCACAGTATTAAAACCAGAAAAGTACAGCGCTAACAGCTAATTTACTTGTTCTTTGGTAAACTCGATAAAGCGCGCTAAAGTGCGGTAGGGTTGGCCCTTATTACTGCTGTTGGCGACGAAATATCGACGAGTACGACCATTTTCATTGTTATTTAAAATAAGATGTAAACCTAAAAAACTTTGCTTAGAGCGTGTGGACAAGGTGTAATCAACACCCTCCACTCTTATCAAAGGTATCGTGAAATCGACATAAACATTGGATAACCTGTGTTGATACAAATAGAGGCTAAGTAGCAACGAAGTCAGCAATGCACTTAATGTTGCCACCGTAATCATCAAACCATCCCTCGAGAAAAAGGCAAACAGTAGCAGCGCAAAGCCAACAAAAGGAAGCTGCGCATACAACACAGCTTTTAACGGGTTGGCAAACGCTAGATTATGCTTTGACACGACCTAAGATAAACTGAACCATTGCATTAAGTTCAGCATCCTCACATTGCTCATGTCCCATAAACCAGGCAAAAAGTTCAGGATCTTGGCAGGATAACAATCGCTCAAAGGTCAGTTTATCGGCCTCACTTAAATCATCATATGCCTCATCGACAAATGGCATAAAAAGTACATCAAGTTCCAACATACCGCGGCGACATGCCCAGCGCAGCCTCGCCTTGTTATTTGCTAGCGACATGCTAACGACTCCTTAACTAAATAGTGCTGATTATTGTAGCAAGAAGCGCTAGATATTTTTAATGCTTTTGTACTTGTTTTTTTGATCATTGACCATATAAAGTTAAGTGATACAAATTGCTTATCCAGAGACTATGACGCTATCTCAAAAAAATCCGTCGTTACCTGACTTACCGCAGGTATTCGCAATCGCTTTATCTGGCACAAATGCGATTACCTTAAGTGGTGAAGAAAAAACTAAATATCTGCAGGGCCAAGTGACCTGCGATGTAGATGCCATGGCCGAAAATGGCGTGAGTTTTGGCGCCCATTGTGATGCCAAAGGCAAAATGTTTAGTCTATTCAGATTGTTCAATTACAAAGACAAACACTTGTTATTAATGCCTTCTGCGGTCGCCGGGGCGTCACTTAAAGAGCTACAGAAATTTGGTGTTTTTGCAAAAACTGACATTACCTTGGAGCAAGAGCTAGGTATTTTTGCACTTGCAGGTGAGCATGCCGCCAATTGGTTAACGGCCGCTTTTGGCGATATACCTAACCCACAAAATCAAAATATTACCTTTGACGATTTCAATATTGTTTACGTCAAAGGCGCAATACCAAGATTTGTGCTCGTTGGTAGAAAAGATAAGTTACAAAAATTATTCGAAAATGCAGACATTCCGTTGTATGGTCAAAGTGTTTGGCACATGCTCGAAATATTAGATGGCGTGCCTGTAATGAGCGAACCCGCAATTAGTAAATACGTGCCTCAAATGCTTAATGTACAAGCCATTGGTGGTATTAGCTTTACGAAAGGCTGTTACCTAGGGCAAGAAACAGTCGCTCGCATGAAGTACTTAGGTAGAAACAAAAAAGCCATGTATACCTTGGCGACACAGAGTGATCAACTGGTTGATATAGACGACAAACTGATCAAAAAAGTAGGCGAAAATTGGCGTGGCGCTGGTGATATCATTAACCTTTACCAAGCGGACAACGGCGATGTTTACATACAAGCAGTATTAGCTAACGATACCAATGAGCAAACGGTGCTCGGTCTTGAAAAGGATAAAGACGCCGCGGTTGAAGTTAATCCTTTACCTTATTCCCTTGAAGATTAGGACAATTATTTTATGAAAATAGCACCAAACAAAGTCGTCGTAATGCACTACTCAGTATCCGACAGCGAAGGCACCTTGATCGATAGCTCTTACGATCATCAGCCATTGTCAATTATTCACGGCATTGGCTTTTTAATTCCAGGGCTAGAAAATGCTTTAGTTGACAAACAAACAGGCGATACCTTTGAAGTTGCAGTTAAGGCAGACGAAGCATACGGTGAGCGCCACGATGGTTTTGTTCAAACAGTACCGAAGGAAATGTTTGCTGACATTGACGATCTACAAGTTGGCACGCAATTAAGAGCAACAACTGAAGAAGGTGAGCAAACCGTAATCGTTGTTGATGTTTCAGAAGACTCTATTACCGTTGACGGTAACCACCCTCTAGCCGGTATCGACCTGCAATTTGACGTTGAAATTCTCGAAGTCCGTGATGCAACAAAAGAAGAGTTGGAACATGGTCACGTGCATAGCAAGAAAAGCTGTTGTGATAGCAATAGCGAAGAAAGTTGTTGCGACTAGCATACTTAACCCTATGAAAAAGCACCTAAAAGGTGCTTTTTTTATGCCTAAACTCCGCCATTCATCACCACCAATTAGTAAAATTTCTACCATTTGGGGTCAGAACATGTTCTGACCCCAAATATATGCATACGTATTCATAACTTGCATAAACCTGCATAAATATCTGTTCTTTCGAGTGTTGTATTTTTTGAAACAGCTATCGTTTAAGCACCGCTGCAACGGGCTTAAGTTACTAGATTAGAATAATTACCATGCGCTTTTTCTCTTCTCTTACTTCGATTTATTCATCGAAATCACGGTTTTGCACAATTAATGAATACGTATGCAAACAATGGTTGAACAAGTATGCAATTTTTATAGTAGTGATTGCGGCAATCTAAGCCAGCAACAAAAACAACAACAAAGCATTTTAATAATAAGAATTTCTTTCACGAGAAATCTGGGGATAACTTTATGTTTTCGTTAAACAAAGTTACGCTCGCTTTAGTCGCTAGCGGCTGTTTGATGTGCTCAACTGCAAGTTTTGCACAAGAAGAACAAACGCCACCAGCATCGAGCAATGAGGATAGCGTAGTAGAAAGCCGTGATTCAGCTAATGACGAAGTAGAAGTCATTGAAGTCACGGGTTTTAAAAGCTCGTTAATCAAGTCACTTAATCAAAAACGTTTTGCTGACACGGTTTCAGAACAAATTTCTGCAGATGACCTTGGTGGTCTGCCAGATGTGTCTATGGCTGACGCACTTACCCGTTTACCGGGTGTTGCGGCAGTAAGAACCGGTGGTCAAGCAGCAGAAATCAATATTCGTGGTTTAGGTGGTGGCTTTGTATCATCAACCTTGAATGGCCGTGAGCAGGTATCTACTTCAGGTAGCCGTTCAATCGAATTCGACCAATACCCTTCTGAGCTTATTTCACAAGCAGCCGTTTACAAATCAACCAAAGCATCACTTATCGAAGGTGGCGTAGCCGGTACTGTTGAATTAACAACGGCAAGTGCGCTTAACAATGATAAGCAACACACCTTTAATCTAAATGCGCGTGGCATGTACAACGACCGTGCAAGTGAGGTTGCTGATGCGGAAGAGTTTGGCCATCGTTTAAGCTTTTCTTACCAAGGAAAATTCTTTGAAGATACATTAGGTGTATCTGTTGGTTACGCACGTTTGTATCAACCAAGTGTTGCAACACAATTCATCGGCTTTGCCTATAACGCGCAAGCAGATGTCGACATGCTTCCAGATGACACTAATGGTCCAGCTGACGCGCCAAATGAAGAATACATTAGTGAAGGTTTCGAACTACAACATTTAGGTGGTGTTGAAACACGCAATGGTTACGTAGGTGCACTAGAGTGGCAGCCAAACGATACCTTTACTGTGCGTGCCGATGCCTTTGTATCTAAATTTGATTCAGAATCTTTTGCTCGTGGCTTCCGTGTTAAGTTTGATGGTGAAACTGCCGCGATAGCTAACCCTACCATTCTTGGTAATTCAATGATCGGCGGTACCATTAATCGTAAGAGTACCGGTAACAACACTCGCGTAGAAATCGTCAACGATGACAACCAAGATTTTGATAGCGTTGAAAGCTACGGCTTGAATTTAGATTGGCAAATAACAGATCGTTTAAATGCGAATTTAGATTTTACCTATTCTTCTGCAGAAAGTGACTTTAGAAACGGCTTACTTTGGGCTTTAGTCGCTGAAGATGCAAATGCAGATGTACCTGTACTTGATCCAAATGTCTCTATTTCATACTTATTAAATGGTTCAGACCTACCTGACATTGGTTTTAGTCAAGCTGATGCATTTACTGATATCAATCGCGTGATGGTCAGTAAGTATGGTATCTACCCGTTTGAAAATTCAGATAGATTAAGCGCTGTTCGCTTAGATTTAGAATATGAATTAGATAACGAATTCGTATCTTCTGTTGCTTTTGGTATGCGTTACTCAGATCGTGAGTACAGCAATGACCGCTCTGTCTACCAATATGGTGCAGACAATAACTTTTCTAGCTCAGAGCCACCGCTCAAGCTAACTGATGACATGGTACAAGTAGTCGATTGGGAAGGTGAGTTTTCTTATTTCCCAAGTTACTTAGCGATTGACTTAGACAAAGCACTTAATGCCTGGTTTGGTAATGATATTCCTCAGCCAGTGCAAACATGGGGTGCAAACAGAGACGGCGAAATCGACGACTCGACATCTTGGTCAGTTTTGCAAAGTGGTGAAGTTTATGAAGAAGTTGCTTCTGCTTACATCATGGCTAACCTAGACATGGAACTATTCGATTTACCGATTACTGGTAACATCGGTGTTCGTGCGGTAAAAACAAAACAATCTTCAACTGCATACGAGAATGTAGGCGGATTAGTTGAAGCTGGCGCTCAAAACATTATGGATGAAGTTGGATTAGTAAATTCTAATTTCAAATATACTGTTGAAGGTATTGAGTACACAGACTACCTACCGTCTCTTAACTTAAACTTCCATATCACTGACAACTCACAAATTAGATTTGCAGCGGGTAAAGTCATGTCACGCCCTGACATTAACCGTTTAGCGTCTAACCGTAGTATTCAGATTTCTGACGAAGGTGAAGTAACGGGTAATAGTAACAATAACCCATTTATTCGTCCGTTCTATGCAAATCAATATGATTTGTCTTATGAGCAGTACTTTGTTGAAACAGAAGGTGCCTTTGTATTTGCTGTATTCCACAAAGACGTAGAATCATTTTTACAGGATCAAACCTTATTTAATTACGACTTTGAAGCGGCAGGATTTTACGTGCCGGAGAAAATCGTTAATGAAACTACTGGTGTAGAAACAGAAGTTGACCCTGTAGGTACTTATTATACGGCGTTCAATAATGAAAATGGCGGCCACATTACAGGTGCTGAAGTTGCACTAACGCAAGTGTTTACCTTCTTACCTGATTTATGGTCTGGCCTTGGTATCTATGTAAGTTATTCATACACACAAAGTAACGTAGCCTTTGAAACTGATTTGTTAGGTACAACTATAGATCAGCCTCTAGAAGGTCTTTCTGAAAACTTAGCAACCGCGACACTGTTTTATGAATATAGCGATTTTGAAACGCGTTTGAGTTTCCGCTACCGCGACAGCTTTGTTTCTAGACAATGGGGCATCGATGAACAACGTCTGCGTTTTGACGATGAACTAATCGTTGATTACCAAGCGTCTTACAACGTAACAGACAACCTTGGTTTATTGTTCCAGGTGAATAACTTAACTGATGAACCTACCCAAAGTTACTTTGGTACACCTGAATTTTCAGGTACAACCCAATTCTTTGGTCGCCAATTTTACTTCGGTGCGACGTACTCGTTCTAAGAATGAGTGCACTTAAGTAATAAAAATAAGGAAAAAATAATGAAAACGACAACTTATTTAGCAAGAATGCTTTTTGTCGCACTATTTTCACTTTTCTTAACTGCTTGTGGCGGCGAAAGTGATTTAGATGCGGGTGAAGTATTGCTGACCTGTGATGTACCTATGGTACCTGACGCAACAGGCACAACATGTGTCGAACCAGAACCTATCCAATGTCCTGCGCCGACAGTCCCGGATGCATTAAATGAAAACTGTGTAGTTGGTGTTGATCCTAATGCACCATTGCCAATTTATTTTCCAGCGGAAAACGAAGCGGTAGTTTACTACAATCGTGCGGCACTAGGCGCTACAAACGAAAGTGACGATCCTTCTTATGAAGGCTATCGCCTGCACACCTGGAACAGTGATTTTTGTGACGCATATGCTGCGCCACACGACACTACTGATTGGGCAAATGGCCACGTACATGACGGTGTTGATCCAACTTATGGTGCTTACTGGATCCTTAACCTGAAAGACGGTTATGGCGAGTGTGGTAACTTTATTATCCATATTGGTACAGACGATGCAGGTAAAGCGTTAGGTAGTGGTGATTTCCAAATGCCTCTACAACAAGACGATCCTGATTATGCGCGTATGAACTTTACTTTTGATGGCGTGCCATCAGTATTTGAATACCCAGTGGTAAGCTTAGGCAAGCAACCAGTATCAGTAAAAGATGCTGCTGCTCACTGGATTGACGCAAATACATTCGTTTGGTTTATCGATAATCCACTTGCTGACACAGTAACTGATGTTGCACTACATCACTCTATGACAGCGGGCATTGAAGCAGACGAAAATGATGTCTTCAATGGCAGTAAGATTGCTCTTGTTCCAGCTGAATTGACCGATGAACAAAAAGCAGCTGCACCGAAAGTTAGCGATTGGCCGGCTTACCAACTTGATGTGTCTGCTGAGCAAGCTAAATCACTATTAAAATCTCAACTCGTTGTAGTTGGTGCAAACGCTGATGGCGAAACTATCGCAGCAAGTGCGGTACAAGCTGACCTAGTATTAGACGCACTATACACAGCGGGTGAAGCCGATGCTGACGAAGCCACACTAGGCGTTAGCTATAACAACAATATGATTGATGTAGCTCTTTGGGCACCAACAGCGCAAAGCGTTACATTAAAAGTATTCGATGCGAGTAAAGCTGAAGTTGCAAGTCATGCAATGACTGAAAGTAGCGACACGGGTATTTGGTCTTATGCGGCAGATGTCAGCATGGACCGTATGTTCTATCAGTATGAAATTGTATTGTTCCATCCACAAAATGCACAAATTGAAACGGTGACGGTTACTGACCCTTATTCAGTCAGTTTGTCGACTAACGGTATGTATTCTCAGTTCGTTAATTTAAGCGACGCAGACTTACAACCAGACGGATGGGTAGACCATACTGTTCCAGCAGGTAGTGCACCAGAAGACGCTGTTATTTATGAAGGTCATATTCGTGACTTCAGTGTATTAGATGAGAGCACAAGCGAAGCAAATCGTGGTAAATATTTAGCGTTTACAGAAATGGATAGCGCGCCTGTACAGCATTTACAAAAGCTTGCAGATAGTGGTTTAACGCATTTCCATATGTTACCAGCTAACGATCTAGCCTCTGTCAACGAAAGTGATGAAGATAAAGTAGATTTACACGATACTGTAGCAGATCTATGTGCGGTTAAAGCGGATGCACCAGTTTGTGGTGTAGAAGATGACAACGCGACAATTCTTTCTGTACTTGAAGGTTACTCTACTTACACAGACGATGCGGCTAAATTAGTAGATGCATTGCGCGGCTATGATAGCTTCAACTGGGGTTATGATCCTAAACACTTCAATGTACCTGATGGTAGCTATGCAAGTGACGCGGATGGTGTTGCAAGAATTGTAGAAATGCGAGCCATGGTGCAAGCATTGCATGAAGTTGGTTTACGCGTTGTATTAGACGTTGTGTACAACCACACAAACTCTGCAGGCCTTTGGGATAATTCAGTATTTGATAAAGTTGTTCCTGGTTATTACCACAGTCGTGACGTTGTTTCTGGTGCCGTGATTCAAGATACCTGTTGTAACGATACAGCACTTGAACATCGCATGATGGACAAGTTCATGGTGGACTCTTTAGTACTTTGGACAGAGCAATACAAGTTTGATGGTTTCCGCTTTGATATCATGAGCCATGGTTCAAAAGAACAAATGTTGGCAGCGCGTGATGCAGTTCAGGCGGTAGATGCAGACAACTACTTCTATGGTGAAGGTTGGGGTCGTGCGAATCGTGGATTTGAACATGCTGACCAATTCAACATGGCTGGTACTGAAATATCGACGTTTAATGACCGCCTTCGTGACGGCATTAGAACAGGTGAATTGTTCTCGGGCATCGACTTTGAAGATGGTCCATTTATTAAACAAGACATCATTAAGTTTGGTTTAGCTGGCTCTTTAGCAGATTACGTACTAACAAGCTTTAAAGGCACACCTACGTTAGGTAGTGCATACAACCAAAGCATGTACGCAAAAGACCCTGCTGATGTAGTGAACTACATTTCTAAGCATGACAACGAAACGTTATGGGATCAGCTACAACTTAAACTACCTTACGACATTTCGTTAGAGAACCGTGTACGTATCCAAAACTTGTCGCAATCAATCATTTTACTTTCGCAAGGTGTACCATTTTTCCAATTAGGTGGTGACATGCTGCGTTCTAAGTCATTAGATCGCAATACTTACGATGCAGGTGATTGGTTCAACAAAGTAGATTTCACGTATCAAAGCAACAACTTCAATATCGGCTTACCGTTAGAGCGTCCAGAAACTGCGCCATTTAGTGGTGAAAAGATTGACGAAGATACGTTAGTGGCGACACTTTCTAACCCTTCTGCACAGGCTGGATTCAACGAGATCGAGTTTGCAAGCAATGTATTCAACGAGTTCTTACAAATCAGAACTACAAGTAAGCTTTTCCGTTTAGCGACAGCGCAAGACGTCATTGACCGTGTTGGTTTCCACAACATTGGCAAACGTCAAACGCAAGGTCTAATTGTGATGAGTATTGATGATGGTACGGGCCTTGAAGACTTAGACCCTACTGTTGATGCAATCGTGGTTGTTGTGAATGGTAGTGCGAATGAATTAAGCCACACTGTTGCTACAGCAGCAGGCTTTAGTCTACATCCTGTGCAACAAGCCTCAGTTGACAGTAGCGTAGCAAGCGCAAGTTTCACTGACGGTGAAGGCGAAGGTACATTTACCGTTCCTGCGTTTACAACAGCTGTCTTTGTGTTGCCACAAGGCGAAGCTCAAGGTACAGGTTTACTAGCCACTGCAACTTCTGGTGCGCCAGACGTAGTGCCTTACGGTGATACTTTCCCATTTGTTAAAGGCGAAATGAACGGTTGGGCAGACGTAGATCAGATGACTTATAAAGGTTCAGGCATCTATGAAGTTGCATTAACGCTTTCTGCTGGTTCATATAGCTTTAAAGTTGCTTCTGAAGATTGGTCTACCATTAACTTAGGTGCACCATCTGCAGCCGACAATATGGTTGTTGAAGGTGAAGACTTTACGCTATTACCTGGTAGTAACGACAACTTAAGCATTACGATTGCAGCTGACGCGACGTACATTTTCTCGTTAGACGCATCAAATACAGAAAGTCCTGTGCTGAATGTCCGCAACGAAAATCCATTCTTCGGTAACACTGTGCTACTGCGCGGCGATATGAATGGTTGGGGTGAATCAGATGCAATGACTTACTTAGGTGAAGGTCGTTTCAGTGTAACAACAACGATTGAAGCTGGTGAGAAAAACTTCAAGTTAGCCTCTGCTGATTGGTCTACTGTAAACTTAGGTGCACCAGCAGACGATAAAGAAGTCTTGCCTGGTGAAGAGCAACTAGTGGTTGCAGGTTCTAATGACAACTTCTACATGAACTTCGATGACGGTGAGTACACCTTTATTTTAGACGCTTCAAACATTGAAGAGCCTATCTTAACGGTTTACAACGCTGAAATGTTTGGCGCAACAACTGTATTTATCCGCGGCGGTATGAATGGTTGGGGTGAAGTTGATGCACTAACTTACCATGGTGCGAGCCAATACAGTGTAACGATTGCATTAGACGCTCAAAGCTATGAGTTCAAAGTAGCATCAGGCGACTGGTCAACATTCAACTTAGGTGCAACCTCTGCAGAAGATGCTGAAGTGGTTGTCGATGTTGAAGAAGCTTTAGTACAAGACTCTCAAACCAACTTCACGATGACGATCGAAGAAGCAGGTGATTACGTCTTTACTGTTACAGGTCCAGATCCACTGAACCTGACACTAGCAGTAACAAAAGCGAACTAATCGCAAACAAAAAAAAGGGGGCCATTTGGCCCCTTTTTTTTGCCTAAAACATTTGGGGTCAGAACATGTTCTGACCCCATTTTTTGTATACGGCTAATTAACTCCTATTTGCATTACAAATATTATATTTGGCCCTCATCCCTATAAAATTCTGGCTCTTACTTATTTATGGGTAGATTTTTACTAGGAAGCTATAGACAAAAAAAGGAGCCATTTGGCTCCTTTTTATTTGCTCAAAACATTTGGGGTCAGAACATGTTCTGACCCCAAATGTTAAAAAAATTAACTGCCGGCTATTTGCATTTGCTCTACTAAAATAGAGCCCGTGCGAATGCTGCCGTGCATATCAATGTCACTGCCCACAGCAACGATATTGGCAAACATCTCTTTCAAGTTGCCTGCAATAGTGATTTCCGATACGGGATACTTAATTTCGCCGTTTTCAACCCAAAAACCAGCAGCGCCACGAGAGTAATCGCCATTTACGACGTTAACACCCTGCCCCATCAATTCAGTGACTAGTAAACCTGTACCAAGTTGCGCCAGCATCTGTTCAAAGTCGCCGCCGTTAGGCTGCACAAGCCAGTTGTGGATGCCACCAGCATGTCCGGTTGTTGTACGACCTAACTTGCGTGCAGAGTAGCTGGTTAACAGATAAGTATCCAATTGGCCATTGGTGACTATGTTTCTATCGATTGTCGCGACACCTTCACTATCAAAGGCGCTAGAAGCGAGAGCACGCTTTAAATGTGGCCTTTCTTCAATAGTAATGAAATCAGGGAAAATCTCTTGACCTAAGGCATCAAGTAAAAACGACGATTTACGATACAAGTTTCCACCACTAATCGCCGCGATAAAATGTCCCCAAAGTGTATTGGCGATGTCAGCTCGAAACATTACGGGTACTTTTCTAGTACTTAGTTTTTGGCTGTTTAAGCGAGAGATTGTCTCTCTTGCAGCTTTCTCACCAATCGCTTTTGCCGGATCTAGCAAGCTAAAGTCACGGTTGACAGAGTACGCATAGTCTCGTTGCATATCCTGACCATCGCTCGCCAAAACCACACAACTTAAACTATGACGTGTACTCGGTGAGGCAACAAGCAACCCATGAGTATTCCCATACACTTTGAAACCTTCAAAAGAAGCGAATGTTGCGCCATCAGAATTTGTTATTTTGTCATTAAATGACAATGCATGTTGTTCACATTCTGACGCCATAGAAATGGCTTCTTCAGTATTGATTGTTTGCGGATGATAAAGATCTAAATCCGGCGCATCAAATGCAAGTAATTCTTTATCTGCCAAACCGGAAAATTCATCGACAGAGGTAAAGTCCGCAATATTTACCGCGGCTTGCACAGCCTGCTGTAAGGCTTGCTCAGACAAATCTGCTGTTGAAGCACTACCTTTACGGCCCCCTTTGTATACAGTAATGCCAAGAGCACCATCGTTAGTAAATTCAACAGTTTCAACCTCGCCCAATCGTGTAGTTACGTTAAGGCCCTGTTGACGACTCATTGACACTTCAGCACCGTCCGCCCCAAGGGTCTTTGCCAGTGCAATCGATGCCTCTACTCGTTGCTTAACTTGCGATATTTGCTGCTCAATGGCCTGTTTTTCAGACATACTTTCCTTATTTCATCTTTCTGTGTTTTAAGCAGATGATGTATACTTGCGCTAATTATTGAATTAAGACCAAGTATTATGCACGACTCTGAACACGAATACGATGAATTCGATGAAGAA
Organism: Thalassotalea agarivorans; assembly: GCF_030295955.1. NCBI lineage: Bacteria > Pseudomonadati > Pseudomonadota > Gammaproteobacteria > Alteromonadales > Colwelliaceae > Thalassotalea > Thalassotalea agarivorans. The sequence goes on along the minus strand of NZ_AP027363.1, from coordinate 499,999 downwards.
TATAAAAGTAAGACTGATGTAAAAAAAGAAATGCATCAGCTACAAGACTTCGCATACAAGATTATTAAGTTGCCGAAGTCGCAGCGTAGTAAACTTCCCCTAGATGACGAATTGAAAGACGCTATGGTTTTGGCTGATAAAATTATCAACAAACCAGAGGCACTTCGACGTCACGTTCGCTTTGTCGCGAAACTGTTGCAAGAAACCGGCACCGAAGAGATTCAAGCGACGCTTGATTTTATGGGGAACAAACACCAGCAAGCAAGCGCACAACAAAGTAAATTGGAGCAACTACGCGATCAGTTAATTAGTGACAATAGCTTATTAGAACAAACGCTATCGGAGCATGATGGACTGGAGCGTCAAAAATTACGTCAGCTAGTACGTATGGCCGGTAAAGAAATGAAGGCTGAAAAACCTGGCAAACAGTGTAAAGCGCTACTTGCTTACTTAAAAGAGCACATCAGCTAGCGCTTTCTACCTGGCCCTGTCCGCTTTGGCGCTTTATGTTAGCGCCAAGGGTAACCAGTAAAATGCCGAACAGTATCAATGCTGATGAAATAGCTAATCGATAGGTTAACTGTTCATCAGCAAACATGATGCCGCCAGCACCCGCCAATACCGGTACAAGCAACTGAACGACGGCAGCTTGAATCGACGACAACCCTTTGATGGCAATATACCAAATGGTATAACCTACACCTGATGCCAAAGCGCCTGAAGCAATAGCGTACATCACGCCTGATAAGGACACGTAACCATTGTTTAAAGCAACTATCAACAGTAAGCAGGCAATTGGTAATGTGCGTACAAAATTAAAACACGTATCGCTTAATGGATGTTTGCTACCTTTACCTAACACGGTATAAAGCGCCCACGAAACTCCTGACAATGCCATCAAACTAAAGCCTAGATATGATGGCACGGAAACTCCCGGTAGCATCAAATAAACAAAACCAATCAAGGCGATCGAAATACCTAGCCACTGACTTATCGACGGTCGCACCCCTTGTATCACGCTGATTACAATCATGGTGATTTGTACGGTGGCAAACAAAATGACTGCGCCGGTGGCGGTATCTAAAGATAGGTAAGCATAAGTAAACGCTGCTGCGTAGGCAAACAATGATATGGCGGCGAGCCAACTGCCTTTTGAACGGCTTTTGCTTGATTTACTAGCGGCTAATATGAGTGCTAATACAAAGGCACCTGATACTAACCTGATCACAGTAAAACTTGCTGCATCAATTTCGCCTTCAGCGAGCGCTAATCGGCAAAAAACAGAGTTTGCAGCAAAAGCGAGAAGAGCCAAACAGGTCAGCATTATTGTTTTCATAAAAGTATAGGACCTGTTAACGCCTGAGAAATTATGATTCTGTGTTAGTTCGCTCTTTCGTCAGCAAGGCAATAAGCGCCGCTGCAATAGCAAGTATGAAAACAGTCATGGTGAATTTTATGCCAATGCCCATCGCTTGTTCTAAAGTAACCGCCCCTAAAACAGGTAGTAAGGCTATTAGGGCAAGACCTAATACAAGAAAAATAGCTGATAGTGTAAAAACAGTTTTCATCGCTGCTCCTTAAAATATCCGGCAATCACTAGAAGCGTTGTAGCTAATACTAAAACGCTGCGTTGCACAAAACTTTCTCTCTTACTATAGACCTTAAGCCATAGCAGAAGAAACCACTATACCAATAAAGAGCAAAATAACCGATTGGAATATCGCGACCGCCAAATTACCTTTTTTGATTTCTTGCATGAAATCTACATCTTTAAATATAAACTTGTCGATTATGACAAGCGCTATTACCCCGATAAACAAACTCAACACGGCATAACTCAAATTAACTAACATCAAGCTAATGCTATGTTCTAAAGTAGACACTTCCATACTAATTCTCCACGTTAAACGGTACGATAGGAAGGCCTCGCCAACCTATCGCCCAAGCTGTAATAGGATCAATCGTAGCGTAATTTATGTCGCTACTGTAATAATTCATAATGTCGGTAACGGCAAAGTTTTTCGCTTTGCTGATGTGATACAAGTCATCCGCGCCAAATACATGCAAGATCTCGTGTGCTTGCACTTGTTCGATCACCCAACCATATTTTTTACGGGATATATTTTCCGTCAACATGGCATACTCAGTTGGGCAGTAGCTGTATTTATTACTGCACCTATATGCGTGAGAACGACCTTCAAAATTTGAATGGAACACAAGTGCTACTTCGTTGCTTTCATCGTCACCACGTATCTCGTCAACAAAGGCTTGTGCAGATGAAAATGCAGACTGTTTGACAAGTAGTTCGAGTAAATAAGGTAACGTCGTATTTTTTCTTAGCAGTTTATTGGCAATCCCCTTTGGGCTACTAATGTAAAAATATCGCACATTAATCGTTGGCGGTGTTTGATTGTATTTTTTTGCTTCTCTTTGATAAAAGGCAACAATCCTTTCCACGTAAGACTGATTCATTAAACGCCGCTTGCCTGTCCATTGCGGATTTAAACCATCATTAATATATACGTAAGCTAAGTTTACGGTGCCCGTTAGTGTTTTTGACAGCCCAGCGTCTTTACCTGCAATGTAGGTTGTGCGTTTATGACGTTCTGATTGATTGCGATCGATTAAACTTTGTAAATCTCTAATTCTTAGCGCGATGGTGTTGCTTGGAGAAATTTTTTGTACTGATTCAAGCGATTTAATTGCAAGATGAAAATGATAGCGACGCTTATATATATCCGCCTGATGCTTGAGCAACCAGACTGTTCTTACGTCGTTTAAATTGTCTTGTGGCTGCGCGCGTAATGCTTGTTCTATCAGTGAAAATGCCAAGTCATAATCGCGATTGCGTAGCGAGGTATCAATAGCAATCACGTCCAAATCTAGCCGAATTTCAGCAGGTAAATGGGCGTGATCACTCTTATTATTGTGTTTAATCGCAACAAAGATGGCAATTAATAGAAACAAATAAATAGCATGTTTACTAATAATTAATGGCATAGATACTTATTATTATTGTTATGGGTTACAAGCTAGTTTGTGCCACCTACCGTCATTTCATCTACCTTTAATGTTGGCTGACCAACACCAACAGGAATGCTTTGCCCGTCTTTACCACAAACACCAACACCAAGGTCTAGAGATAAATCATTACCTACCATAGACACCTTTTGCATCGCCTCAGGTCCACTGCCGATTAACGTTGCGCCTTTAATGGGTTGTGTTATTTCGCCGTTCTCTATCAAGTAGGCTTCAGAAGAGGTAAAAACAAACTTTCCTGACGTGATATCGACCTGTCCGCCGGCAAAATGAGGCGCATAAATACCTTTTTTAACGGACGAGATAATATCCTTCGGGTTGTGCTCTCCTGGCAACATATAAGTATTGGTCATGCGAGGCATAGGAAGATGAGCATATGATTCTCTGCGGCCATTCCCGGTAGGCTTTACACCCATCAAGCCAGCATTATGTTTATCCTGCATATACCCTTTCAAAATACCATTTTCGATCAACACATTGTATTGGCCAGGTACCCCTTCATCGTCAACGCTAATAGAGCCGCGGCGATTGGCAAGGGTACCGTCATCAACAATAGTGCATAACTCTGATGCAACTTGTTCGCCGACACGGCCAGAAAAAGCCGAAGACCCTTTACGGTTAAAGTCACCTTCTAATCCATGTCCAACAGCTTCATGCAATAGTACCGCTGGCCAACCATTGCCTAATACAACGGGTAAGGTGCCCGCAGGTGCTTCTATAGCTTCCAAGTTAACAAGAGCCTGTCTAACGGCTTCTGCTGCATAATTTTTATAGCGAGGTAGTGAGCCATCCAGTTCGAAAAAATAGGCATAGTCTGTGCGGCCACCGCCACCACCAGTGCCGCGCTCTCGTTTGCCGTTATGTTCAACTAAAACAGAGCAGTTTAAACGCACAAGTGGGCGTATATCAGTAGCAAAGGTGCCATCAGTGGCTGCTACTAACATATGCTCGTATACACCTGATAAGCTCACAATAACTTGCGATACACGGCTATCGACACTTCGTGCATGTGCTTCGACTTCATGTAGTAAATCAATTTTTGCTTGTTGGCTCAAACTAGCAAGAGGATCAGCTCCACTATACACTGCGTTAGCGTCAACCATGCTAAATGGTGAGACCTCGGTCTGTTGTCCTTTGCCTGCGATAGCTCTAGCGGCATCGGCCGCTTGCATCAGTGACGCAGGGTTTATGTCATCTGAATAGGAAAAGCCAGTTTTCTCGCCAGAGATAGCGCGCACCCCAACACCTCGCTCAATATTATACGAGCCTTCTTTAACAATGCCGTCTTCCAATACCCAGCTCTCGTGGCGTGACGATTGGAAGTACAAATCTGCGTAATCAATTTGATGCGTCAGAATTGACGCTAATGTTTGATTTAAATTGTCGCGAGATAATTGGCTCTCACCTAGCAATGACTGTTCAACTAAATTCATTAATTTTTAAGCTCTGTCTTAAATTGGTTGTGTGAATGCACAGGCATTTTTTGACGAATATTTGCTAGTTTTTCCAGCGTAATTTCGACGCTTATTGCCGTTTCTGTTGGTGCGCAAGTTGCAAGTATTTCACCCCAAGGGTCAATGATAACACTTTGCCCCCAAGTTTCTCGACCATTTTTATGGGTACCGTACTGAGCCGCTGCAACAATATATACTTGATTTTCGATTGCTCTAGCTTGCAGTAGAGGCAACCAGTGGGCTTGACCCGTTAATTTGGTAAACGCTGCTGGCACAGTAATAACATCAGCGCCCATATTAGCTAACATTTGAAACAAGCTAGGAAAACGCAAATCGTAACAGATAGTTTGGCCTATTGTGGCAAATGGCAGCTGCGTTGTAACAACGCGATCTCCTGCTAATGTGTAGGTTGATTCTAAATAATGACGACTGCTATCCGCTACTTCAACGTCAAACAAATGAATCTTATCGTACTGCGAAAGCACTTCGCCTTCTGGTGAGAAAATATAGCTAGTGTTGGTAAATTTTTCAGGCTCTTGCGATAACACCGGTATGGAACCCGCGACAAGATAGACCTTAAATTGCTGAGCAAGTTTGGCAAGCGCTTTCGTCATCTCAATTTGATATTGTTTAGCAACAGCGAGCTGTTCATTGTCTTTGCCACCAAAAAATAAACAACACTCTGGTAGCACGACAAGGTGCTGCTGTGCTGTTGGCAATTGCGACAAAGTGGCCTCAATGGCAACAAGATTTTGATCTATGTCGGGAACACTAGTCAGCTGAACAGCCGACAATCTAATTGTCGAATTGGTCGAGTTGAGGTTCTTGCTCACCGTCATTTTGGGTTTCATCCTGTTGTTCTTCTATACTGTTTTCCACCACTTGAGGTGGTGTAGAACGGCCCACAGTGATGTCCTGTGTTTTACGATCAACTTCTTTTATTTGTGGGTCTGTAACATTACCCGTTAACTCAAACGTAAGCTCTGAAACCACTTGCGACGTGATCACTTCGTCGATAGCAATACCTGCTAAGAAGGTTACTGGGTTTAATGTCGCTATCCATGCTAGCACAGGTAAACTCGAAGTAAGGTTAGGTTTGTAAGACAAACGATAGTCTAAAATAGCGCTGGTTAAGTTTGTATTTCCTTTAATCGACAAGTCACCGGCTGGCCCATATAGCATTGAATTATCGGTATACAACACACCTTTGTTTACAGTAAAGTCGCCTTCAATTTTGGTATAGAACATACCATCACTGAACATATCTCTAAAATCTAAACTGAGTTTTCTAACCAAAGACTGCAAGCTTAGAACGCTAAATATTCGAGCGCCTTTGTCACTGACTTCGTCCAAGTAACCATCGTCCAATTTAACATTAATTTTAGCCGCCAATCTTCCGGTACTATAATCATATGGTGCGCCCGGCCAACTTGCATCAAAGGTGGTGTTTAATCCACTTTCTTTAACAAGTGATTGATAGTCGAACAATGCTAACTCTTGCTCTAAGTCTTTTATTTGCAGGTTACCTTCAAGGCTAGTCGTTGATTTTTCACCATCAAACTGCCAATTACCGTTAAGCGACAAACGATTGTTTCCGCGCGTTGCCACTAAATTATCGAGCGCTAAGGTTTGATCATCTTTTCTGCGGATATCAAACACTAAGTAGCCAAAGTCGGCACGCCCAAATTTACAGCTGGCACAATTGACTTTAATCGGTGGCATATTGGCAAAAACTTCCTTATTGTGCAGCTCATCTATTGGGCTAGCTGTAGTGTCTGGCGCAACAATCTCAGTTTCTTCGTTTTGTTCTACTTCTTGACGTTGTGATACGAAGTGAATGTAATCTGCATTTATATCGACGCCTTGTTCCAGCCAATCGTTATAAAACTTTACTTTAGCGCGCGTTTGTTTCGCATTAAGTTGCAACAACCAATGGTTTGACTGGTCAAGCAAGTTGAACGACATCTGATCAATTTGCGCACCCGCCAATGTCAGCTTTTCAACCGTGCCTTGAATGCGTTCAGGTACAGGAAAAATATGATTGGCACTTTGCGTTTCGTAGTATTCTGCCGGTGCTGCGGCATCGAGCAGTTCTTTTAAAAACGGATTCCACTGTTCAAATTCTGCTGTATCTACATGTGCACTGATATGGAAGCCATTAAGTGGTAGCAACATCTGTTCATTACCGACCATCAAATGCGCTTGCGTAAACTGCACTTGCTCGTGACCTAATACACCATAAAACTTTGCGGCATTTCCGAGTTCAATATCGACAACAGAATCGCGCCTATTCCCGTCTACTTTAACCACTAAAGCGGTATCAGCTTCTGCTGTTTTTGATAACGGTGCTGGTGCAGTGCTTGCAAAGCCAACTAAATCGCTATTGGCATTAAATTTATAATCAAAATCGCCATTGTTGCGCATATTCAGTTGTAGCTGTCCTTGCCACGAAAAGTCTCCGGTCAAATAATCATGCATTCCGGTCGATAAATGCTGACGCCAATGGTCTGTTTGCCATTGACCAGACAAAGCGATGTCGGTTTGGTAATGAGACACTTTATCTGCAGAAGCAATCTTCATTGCCATCGGCATATCTTTCCAATGCAAATCCAGGTCTTCAACAGTAATTACATCATTGTTAAAGTTAAGTTTTCCGTTAACTTTCTTAAAATGCATTTCCGGCGTTTGAAGGTGTAAATTATTGTCGTTAAAAAATATGTTGCCCGAAGCCACTGTTTGAGAGCCGTCATCCAGAGGGATGTACAAATACAAATCACCCCGAATCGGCTGTGTTATCACAACTTGTTCTAGCGTCGCGCCAACAGAATCTTTAAGCGGGCTTTCATTCATCAAATCCGTAACATACATTGGGTTACTAGGCTGTATATCCGTTTTAACGGTTAAAATGCCCTCGCCAAAGTCAGCGATAGCTGCTTCAACACCCTCTACATTTAAGCCTTTCAAAGAACCACTTCGGCCAGTAATTAACATACCATTATTGGTAAAGTTTAAATTGCCATGGAATTGATCGATTGCAGGCCAGTCTTTTTGGAATCTAAAGGTCGAGTTTTCAAGTTCTGCATCGACCATGAAAACGCCGGTATGGGCATTGTCCTTGGTATACGGAAAACGAGTAAATGGCCCATTAAAAAGCACCACAGCTTGCGTCAATTCACCAGACAAAATAGCGCCATTTAAGTAATCCACTAAGTTCTTGCCCATCAATAAATGTGGGTAAAAATGATTGGCATTGATGGTATCGGCTTCTGTTGCGGTTGCTAATAAAGACATGGCGACAGGTTCATTGTCAGGAATATCTATCCTTACGTCACCAACCAGTTGTATTTCAGGCGAGTCATACACAAGGTCGGTTACCGCAATTTCAAACGTGTCACCCTTAAATAATCCTTGTGCTGTCGCTTCAATACTGTTGTATGGCATTGGCAAAATAAAGTGCTTATCAAAATCCAAAAAGCCATCAACCGCTTTGATATCTGCGTAAAAAGTTTCATCATCATATATGAGTGACAAAGACAGGTTATCTATCCCCGGAATACCCTGATAAAAATCTACGTTCACTTGATCTAGTTCTGCAGCAACACTTAAGTGGCCCGACAAATACTTCACATAAGCTTCAGCCACTCGCCCTTCAGGTGACATTTGATTGATTTGCTGCTTAAGCTTGTCTGATAGATTAAGCATTGGCACGATTTTACGCCATAGCCCGATATCTAATTGCGATAGGTAAAGATTAAAGTCTTCTTGGTTAAACATCGCTTGCAGATGCATAGGGTTGTATGGTGCATCGTTGTATGAAAACACCAAATCAGAAGTTGATAACTGTATTGGCGTTTCTACTTCATTGATATCAGTTAGATGAACAAATGAATAACCTAGTGCGATTTGATGCTGGCTTTGGCCTTCCTGCCAATTAAGTTCAGTTTCTTTCAAGGCAACAAGCAATTCGCCTGAGCGCCCATTCACAATGGTCAGCCAAGCACCTAAATCAATACTTGAAGTAACATTAAAATCATTGACGCTAAAGGCTGTTTTAATCCAAGGAGCAACATCAAGTTGATTGGCTTCAATGTAGGCTTGGCCTGCTAGTTCAGCACGAGTGTCGCCTGTGACATCAATCAATAGTTTCAAATGGTTTTGTGTTACGCCTTTAATTCGTACACTACCGCTAGCTCTGTGACGGCTACCTTGGTTATGCCAGTTTAAATGCTCGATTTGATAGTGGTGAATATCATCTTCGTCGGTCACTTCCACTTGGCTGTTACGTAGCGAAAAGCGATCTACCTGAGTAAGAAAGAGGTTAATGATATTGTCTAAGGTATCAGCGTCTTCTGCTTGTTCTCTGTCAGAGGCGTATAAGTTTCTATCTACTTTGGCAACAATGCCATCGAATGTGAGATCTTTTGTGATTAAGCTTTGGTTGAGCAAACTGCGCCAGATATGCACTTCAATATTAACGCGATCGACCTTTAACTCAGCATCATCGAGGCCCAAAAACTGGACATTTTCTGCCACCAATGTCGGCCCTAGAGCTCCCCAGCCAAGCGCTAAATGGTCGATGACAATATTGGCTTGGTACTCTTCATTAATATAGTCTTGCAGCAAATCTTTGTGGGTGTGGGCATATGGTAAATAAAGTCTAAGTGCACTAATCACAACCGCTACAAACACCAGCATTACGGCTATTAATTTAAATAGCCGATTCAACCAACGATTGATTACTGCAGAAACACTCATTACGCCATCACCACGTCAAATTGTTCTTGATTGTACATAGACTCAGTTTGGATCTTTATCTGCTTGCCAACAAACACTTCGAGCTCCGCCAGGTTATGATATTCATCATTAAGTAAAGACTCACTTACCGAAGACGAGGCGTATACAATAAATTTGTCTGCGTCATAGGCGCGATTAACTCGCACAATTTCACGCAGTATTTCAAAACAGACCGTTTCTACGGTTTTTAAATTGCCTCTGCCACTACATACATCACATTCACCACAAAGCACGTGCTCTAGGCTTTCGCGTGTGCGCTTGCGGGTCATTTCAACTAAACCGAGCGAAGAAAAACCGCTAATACTGTACTTAACCTTATCCCTTGCCATGGCCGCATCTAAACTATGTAACACTCGCTTTTGATGTTCTTCACTAGACATATCGATAAAATCGATGATGATGATCCCACCTAAGTTTCTCAATCGTAACTGTCTTGCTATAGCCTGAGTTGCTTCAATATTGGTATTAAAAATGGTTTCTTCGAGGTTACGATGACCAACAAATGCGCCTGTATTAATATCGATGGTGGTCATTGCTTCTGTTTGATCGATAATCAAATAGCCACCAGACTTCAATTCAATTTTACGATGCAAGGCGCGCTGAATTTCACTTTCAACACTGAAAAGGTCAAATATCGGTCTCTCACCTGGGTAATACTCCATCACTTTTGTCAGCTCAGGAACAAATTCTTCGGTAAACTCAATCAACTGATCAAAGGTTAGCTTTGAATCGACTCGAATGCGCTCTAGCTGCACACCAACGAAGTCTCGAATTATACGAAATGCCAAGCTTAAATCTTGATAAATCGGATACTTGGTTTGCTTACGCGCCTTTCGCTCTAATACCTTTTTCCATACGCGCGCCAAAAATTCCGCATCATGTTCTAATTCTTCTTTACCTGCACCTTCCGCCGCAGTACGAACAATAAACCCTTGGTTTTCATCACAAAATGGCGTCACGATTTGTTTCAGACGCTCGCGTTCAACTTCCTCTTCTATTCGCTGAGAGATTCCCGCATGGTTTGCTTTAGGCATAAGCACTAAGTAGCGCGATGCAACCGTTATTTCAGTGGTTAAACGAGCCCCTTTAGTACCTAACGGGTCTTTTACTACTTGCACCATGATGTGCTGACCTTCGTGCACTAAGGTGCGAATATCAGGTACTTGTACTAATGGTTTATCGGCTTTTTCATTGAGAATTAAGTTTGAATTTATGTCAGACGCATGTAAAAAAGCTGCTTTTTCAAGGCCGACATCAACAAAGGCGGCTTGCATCCCAGGCAATACTCGAATGACTTTGCCCAGATAAATATTACCAACAATGCCGCGTTTTGCTTCACGCTCGATATGCACTTCTTGCAAAGAGCCATTCTCGATTAACGCTACTCGTGTTTCACTCGGCGTAACATTGATTAGTAATTCAGCGCTCATATTACCTCTATAGTCCAAAAGTGGAGCGAATACCTGCTAACTTCAATAAATTAGCCGTTTCATATAAAGGTAGCCCTACTACTGCCGAATAGCTACCGTGAATGTTACTGACAAACTGCCCACCAATACCCTGAATGCCATAAGCACCTGCTTTATCCTGTGGTTCACCTGTTTGCCAATAGATGCGAATTTCTTCATCACTTAAATGACGAAACGACACGTTAGTAGCAACCACTTCTGACGCCACTGTTTGATTGCTTACAACCGCAATCGCCGTTAATACTTGATGGGTATTGTTCGACAGAGATCGCAACATAGTTAGACAATCATTTTCGTCACTTGGTTTCCCTAAAATGTTGCCACTTTGTACAACGGTCGTATCCGAACCAATAATAACATCAGACGCTTGAAATTGTTCTGCTACCGACAAGGCTTTTTGTCTTGCTAACCGCTCTACATAAGCGTGAGGAGTTTCTTCTGGTAGTACTGTTTCATCAATATCCGCAGGGCATACGGTAAAGCTGTAACCTAATTGGCTCAGCAATTGGCCTCGACGAGGTGATTGAGACGCTAATACAAGAGAAGTCATAAAGCCTACTTGATTTGAAACTTACGGCGAATGTTTCTTAACAATAAGAACGCCCAAGGCCAAATAATCACTGTTGTTACAACAGGATAAAGATAAGCAGGTAAAAAGACGACATCTAAAAATACAAATTGAAGCCAGAACACGAGCAAATGTTGCAGTGCCGATAACACACCCACCACTAAAGCTTGTTGCCATACAGAAAAGTTGCGAATTTTTTGGCAATTAACCGCTGCAATAAACACAGGTACCATCAATGCGATGGCGTGAACGCCAAGTAGGCTTCCCAGCAGAATATCAAGCAGTAATCCCATCACCCAAGCGGTGCCAACGCTTACTCGCACTGGAATCGCCATTGCCCAATACAATAAGACGACTAGCACCCAATCTGGGCGAAATGAATCAATCCCCAGCGGCATTGGCATAATCGCAGCAAGCAACGCAATAAATAGGGTTAAAACAACGATAAAACCATTATGAGCGAACATCAGCTATTTGACCTCCGCATCAGGCTTAATACTTTTTGGTTGAGCTGGCTGAGACCAAAGCAACAACACATAACGCAAGCGGTCGATGCTCGCCACTGGGCGACTTAACACTTTGGCGAATGCTCGATCATCTTGCACCACTGTGGTTACTTCAGCGACAGGATAACCTTCAGGATACTTACCACCAAGGCCAGATGTAACCAATATATCGCCGCTTTTTATATCCGTTGAATGAGGAACAAAATTATGAATGAGTTGGTCAATTTTTCCCGTACCCGTGGCGACAAGTCTAATACCATTTCGCTTAATTCGAACAGGAACAGCGTGATTAACATCGGTAATTAAAATAACGCGTGAGCTTGTTGCACCAACATGCAATATTTGACCAACAATACCCGTTTCATCAAGTACCGGTTGACCTTCATAGACACCATCATCCGTGCCACGATTTATCACCACGTGATGCGTGTAGGGATCGCTATCAACAGAAAGCACTTCAGCGACCATTTTACGAATTTCGGGTCGCAACGGCGACGCCAGTAGATTACGTAAGCGGTCGTTTTCTTGGCGCAAAATTTCCAATTGCATTAAAGATTCGTGAACAGAGAGGAGTTCAAGTTTGTACGCTTCGTTGTCTTGCATTAGCTGACGTCGCGTCACAACATTTTCTGCCGCCCATGTCATCGCTCTTTTTGGTGTTGTGGCAAGATACTGCAAAGGGCTTACTACCGATTGCATGGCGCCACGCACACTTTCAAATGCTTTCATTTGATGATCCATGAAAATCAGGCCAACAGAGATCACTATGAAAATAAGCAATCTTTGCTGAATAGATAAGCCATTTTTAAAAATTGGATTCATCGCGTGTCTATACCACAGTAATGAAAAAAGGGAGCAAGCTCCCTTTTAATTATACGTAAGAGAAGAGGTCTCCGCCGTGGTCGGCGATCATTTCGAGCGCTTTACCACCGCCACGAGCTACACATGTTAGTGGCTCATCAGCTATGACCACAGGAATGCCTGTTTCTTCCATTAGTAAGCGGTCCAAATCTTTTAGCAAAGCACCACCACCTGTTAACACCATACCTCTTTCTGATATATCTGAGGCAAGCTCTGGTGGCGATTGTTCAAGCGCAACCATGATAGCACTTACGATACCGGTTAACGGCTCTTGTAATGCTTCTAGGATTTCATTGCTATTTAACGTGAAACTACGTGGTACACCTTCGGCTAGGTTACGACCGCGAACTTCAATTTCAACTAGCTCTTCACCCGGGTATGCTGAACCGATTTCATGCTTAATTTTTTCAGCCGTTGCTTCACCAATTAAGCTACCAAAATTACGGCGAACATAGTTGATGATGGCTTCGTCAAATTTGTCACCACCAATACGCACAGATGAAGAATAAACAACACCATTTAGCGATATGATACCAACTTCAGTTGTACCACCACCGATGTCAACAACCATAGAGCCTGTTGCTTCTGACACGGGTAAACCGGCACCGATTGCTGCAGCCATAGGTTCTTCGATAAGAAATACCTCACGTGCTCCTGCTCCTAGCGCAGAATCTTCGATGGCTCTTTTCTCAACTTGAGTCGCACCACAAGGTACACAAACCAAAACGCGAGGGCTTGGACGGAAAAAATTATTGTTGTGCGCTTGCTTTATGAAGTACTGAAGCATTTTTTCTGTTACAAAAAAGTTTGCAATAACACCGTCTTTCATTGGGCGAATCGCTTCGATATTGCCTGGCGTACGGCCTAACATTTGTTTAGCCGCTGTACCTACAGCCGCTACACTTTTCTGGCCACCTTCTCTTTCTTGGCGAATTGCCACCACAGAAGGTTCATTAAGAACAATACCTTGATCTTTTACATAAATAAGTGTGTTTGCGGTCCCTAAATCGATGGATAAATCGTTAGAGAACATTCCGCGTAATTTCTTAAACATACTGTAGGGGTGTCCTGTTTATTCTTTGGCGTTATTTTTGAATTGTTCTGTCTTGCCTTGAGCCAGCGAATTAACACAGAAAAGTAAATTTCTAAAGGTTAAATAGCCCTATTGGCGTATAGTGCAACTTTATCAATGCTAAACCCTAACAACAAGGGGTTGTTAATACTTTTTGTAAAAAAATTGCACCAAAAAACACCTATGTACGAATATTTTCGCATTAGAGCCCTGCAAAAATTAAAATAGCGTGATATCTGAAGCAAAACACGTTTTGACAAAATATATGTGCTCAAAAATTAAAAAGCTCGTTGCAACACGGATTGCAACGAGCCACTTTTTAAGATGAGATGGGATTAGTTGGCGTTAACCTCTTGCCATTGGATAATGCGATCGTTTCCTCTAAATATACCGAAAGTTGCAACCGCGGTTGGGTCTTCGCTGTAATCCGTTGTTCCCGTTTCCCAATTGTATTGTAACCATGGAGAGGCGTCATAAATGACCTCGATTCTTCCCATGTTACCAGCCCCTGTAGGCTCTAATATCATATCAAACGTTTCAGCGTTAATAACCATGCCATCGGCTGGGTAAACATCTGTTAATGACGGATCTAAATCAATTTTAGCCATAGACATATTGGTACTGTCGAAGCCTGAACAATCATCAGGTCGATTAGGTGCAAAAGCGCCTGTGTCATCGACATACTCAACCCAATAGTGTTGTGGTAGGTCTTCTGTTTCCGGACCATAGCTATTCGCTAAAACAGCACGACCAAACCTTATCTTAACACCAGTAGGCATCGCGGTTTCTGTTGCTGCCTCACGAACGTTATCGTCGTCTTCAATAGTTTCTACCGCTAACGGAATAGTTGCATCATACGGCTGAATTTCAGTATTCGCTTCTCTGGTATACATAAAGCTGTCATTGACACTAAAGGTATAGAATACCACCCCTTTTTCAGTGGTGGATGCTTCAATAGTGCCTTGCTCAATTACCCCATCAAGCGGCGTTAAGGTGACGCCATCTTTACCTACCTGATAAACATCGTTATTCGGCGAAAGCACAGTAACACTACTGTCATCAAGTTTCATGAAGTCACCAATATAATTTTCGGTAACATTACCACTTAAACTTTTAGCTTCAATACGATAAGTCGGCAGTTCACTGTCATAGGTAATGGCACCTGTCGTTACAGCGCCTTCAAGCCCCTGGCCGGTGTATACCCAATCTCTTGTCCCAGGGGTAGTTGTAGGGCCACATTGACCAAGCAGATTACCTTGTTTTTCTACCGACTGATCAAAGTGATGAGGCACAAAGCGCCCTAAATGCGGTATGTAACCATTAATGTTCTCACCACTAATCCCTAAATATTGATAAGCGGAGAAGCGCCCACCAATAATACCTACTTCTTCATAGACATGGTTTTGAGCACTTACGCCATTGCTAAACGCATATGCTGTTGGTGCTGTAAATGTACCGTTTCTACCACCACTTGGCATAAACAGCGCCATTTGATGTTGAATAGCCGAAGTATTAAACGACGGGGTAACACCATTGTCTGCAAGATTTGCGGTTGTAAACCAATTAACACCATTGACCGTCGTATTTTGTGTGTCCGGTGAACCGTCGTTGTCGGTGTCATCGCCTGCTTGCCATTGCACGGCGGCAATTGTTAATGGGAATTGCTCTCCCGCAGTGACAAATTTACCATCACTTGCACTTTTCGCTTCAGGGTTACCCTGCGCGTTAACATAAAAGCCGAGCGGCCTGACGAAAATAGGATTACTGCTACCAACAATATATTCGCCCGAGGGCGTGCCGTCATCTAATGGTATTTCCATTCGCGCATTTAGAGTTACAAGACCAGCATCAGGGTAATTCATAACAAATGAACCCGCTGTACCGCTTTCAGCATTAAACAACATATTAGTGCTTTGATAACTCGTTGGCGCTGTCGGCAGCGAAATACCCGCACCGATACCATTAGGCACAAATTGCACAGCCTGGCCAGCACAGGCGCCTCCTGGTGTTGAACACGTTGCAGATACTTCAATCGTCGCACTTGGCGCGACAAGGCCTGCACAAGCACCAGTATCTGGGTCTTTTTGTATTGCTTGAATATATAAATCAGCAGCTTTGTAGCCGGTATTGGACGGCTTGCCACTTAACTGCGTCGGGATGCCGCCAAAGTTGCCACTATCTATGGTGCCAAACCTAAAGCCTGAATCAGCAAACACTACGTCACAATCAGTTCCCCCGTTTGAAAGATTATTACAGCTATAGTTTTGATCTAGGCTTAAAGTCGCCGCGCCGGGGCTGGTATTAACGAAGGTAGTCGCTGTACCACCTGTAACCGTAACTGTTTTATTTGGTACACCGTTAACGCTGAGCTGCACGTCATAAGCATCGCTCACGAGTGCAGTACACGAAGAGTCTGCGCAAGCTCTAATAAGGATAGGTTCGGCTTCACAAGTTAAACCTGAGCCATCATGGTCTATTTCAAAATGATCGACTATGGTGGCGCAGTCGCTCTTTGCCATGTCTTCTCGAATTTCTGTTTCGGTTAGCACTTTGTCGTAAATACGTACTTCATCAAAACGACCGCCAGCAGAATTTCGTGCCGGTAAGCTAGAGGTATTTGACCAAGTTGCATAAGGTGATGAGTTGTCTCCAAACACAATATCGCCTAATCCCGCTAGAATTCCATTAGTATTTTGTGAACTTTGAATACGACGATTACCATCGACATAGATTTCAAATAAATTGTTCTCAAAGTCCCACGTGGTTGTGATGTAATACCAAGTTTGTGCTTGTCTAGCTTGTCCCCCAGGTTCAGTCACCACAAAGTCTCTATCGGCAGAGTCTTCAAAGTTGAAGCGCAAACGACCATTGTTCAAAATTTTAAGCGTGAAATATTTGTCTCCCGCGCCTGAGCTACTACTTTCTGTGGCATCAAATAAGGTTCTTAAACCGCCATTACCACCAGTATCTTGCCTTCTATTCCAGTTATAGCGACTCGCATACCAAAAACTTATCGTACCTTTATTGCCGACATCATTAGTGATATCAACATTAGAGTTAAAGGTATAATCTGTATTGTTGTTTCTATTCTGATTTGGTGAAGAAAAGCCGCGGCAATATCGACCATCAGGAATAGAGACACCATTGTTGTTGCTACCAGTAAAACCATTCCCGGTTCTATCGGCAATGCCCGAAGAAAAGTCTGTTTCTTCAAACGAATAAAACGCAACTTCATTTGATGGTGTTGGCGCTACTGGCTGACCACAAATATCTTCGATATAAGGTTCACCACCTTCAAAGAAAAAGTGTGCGGTATCTTCTATTTTCAGTTTTTTACGGGCGGAAGCACTACCTCTAAACATCGCATTGTTATTTAAGGTTATGTCCTTGTCACCATGCATGTATAAAAACGCATGGGTTTGGGTATTTTCTTTAAAGTGCAAATCATCGTAGGCTATCAATGCTAAGTCTTCTGAATTGCCATTGACATTCACCTTAGAGCCACTCTCTATATCCGAATGCTTTTTAAAGAATATGCTTACTTTACCTTTAGTAATGATAACCGCATTTTCTTTAATTTTTAGCTCTTCAAACCAATAGCTGCCTTCGGCAAAAGTAACGGTAGCATTTTTGATTTCACTCTTCTTAAAATGATAACTACTACCAGAAGCAAAAAACTCAGCGGTCGCACCATCTTTTACTTTAAAATCACCGTATTCAGTTTCAGTGTAGTCACCACCAGGCCCGATAGTAATGTCAGAGCCACCGCCACTGATGTCTATTTTAGTGTTGCCTGTAGAATCCTTGAAATTGCCAAGCGGCATTTCAACTGCTTTAGTACCGGTAATTTCACACGGAGCGGTATTACAGGTTCTTCCCAAGTTTGAATCGTTGTCTTTTAACTTTGGAAACGTCACTAAGTGATCAAAGTCGTCGTATAACAGACCATTATCTTTAAATTCAATTTCAGAATCGTCTTGATGGCCTTGTACAGAATCTGGAAAATAAGCAAAACACGAGTCAGCGCAGCCATCTGATAGGTAATCTATTTGGCAACTTGTACCCGGTGTACATTCAACACTAGAAGTTTCTGTTTTGCTTGAATTGGCTACTGTTATTGCTGCACTGCCTGTATTGAGGTGCGCAAATTGGAACGTGCGTTCACCAGTTACCGCTAAATCAATGACTTTAGTTTCACCGCCGACAACAAAATCTAAGGTAACGGTTTCGCTAGAAAGCTGAGAACACGATGCATCAGTACATGCTTTAATAGTAACTGTTTCTAATGCACAGGTTGAACCATCGCCATCAGTTTCTACAAAATAGTAAAAGTCATCGGTTGGCGCACCTTGGCAAAAGCCACTATCAATATTGTCTGGCGGCACATAGGTGTCATCTACATTTTCTTTTAAATCTAAATCACCTTCGACTGAAAGACCACCCGAAAAATCGTTATCTTCTTCCAAAATAAAGTCTTCGTATGCATATATATATGCATTGATAACGCCTTTTTCTTCAATTTTTGCGTCTTTCAAAAAGATGATTAATAGCTGACTGGGATCACCACCTGCATTTAATCGTGGATTTTCTTTGATGACAGTTTCTTCTTTAATATAAATAGTTGCTGTGCCGCTGCCACTGACTGTCAGGTTATAGTCTTCGCTATCATCCCATTCGTTATAGACATACTCCTGACCACCTTGCACGGTGCGCAATCTAAATACATCACCGTCGTTGGGTGGGTTAGGTTTCGGGGAACGAGGGGTAAATTCACCATCTTCTAAAATAGCGTCTGGGCCAGGAAAAATAGGATCACACGTTGGCGGCACTTGCTCAGCAGCAAGCACATTGACCGAAAACAAAAATAGACTGAAAGCTAAACCACGAATTAACACTACAAACTCCTAGCTTCTATTTTAATTGTGCGGCTACTGACCACGGCGTTGTCTTCATCCGCCGAAATGCCAATACCACATTCACCAATACTCTCTATACGATAGTAGGCTATTCCATCATTATTTGCATAGTTCGCGCACGAGGTAAATACTCTGCACTGGTTTAATCCGTCTACCCCTGCAAAATTATAAGTAAAGTTGGCACGACAACCCGCGCCCGTTTTACCATCTAAAGGAAAGATTTGAGCAAGCTCACCGTTTGCGCCAGCGGTTGCTGCAGCCAAGGCTCTAGTACCAAGTACCTCTTGTGCGATAGCTTCGCTAGATGAAGACAACATTTGCACCAACGCGCTACCTAACAGCAGAAGTACAAGGATCAAAAACAAGGCAATAGCTAAGGCGTTACCTCGTTGTTTTTTCATAAATGTCTTTGTCTGTATCACTTGCATCATTATTCTCTCATTACGCGCCAGTTCCTCGCTCCTTGCGTTTCTATTACGGCGTATTCATCACGTGCACTTCATTTTCAAATACAATTTGCTCATTGTTTTGCGAAAAACGTAACTCAATTTGCACTAACGCATTTCGTTGTTGCGTTGGTTGAATCACTTCAAAAGGTCTATAGGTGATCAGTGGTTCAAAATTCTGTGCCATTAAACTTTGATTAGCATTATTGGGCGGCAAAGGCTGATTCACAGAAATAGGATAATTTGAGTATCTAACCAATCCTTGTGCATCACTCATACAAAAGCTAACAGGTGAATCAAACACATATAATCGTCTTGTTGGAGACTCTTCTTCGAACAATACGCCACTGCCATTTGCCAGCGTCACTGTCCATTGATCGCTTGTGGTTGCATCATCAGCAATGTCTGTAATAGGAAAACTGCGGCCTGAAGAAACTGAAGACGACAGGTTGGTATAAACCGCTGCAGTACTCGATGGATAGACGGTAACGAAGTCGCCACAATTACTACACAAATAATCATTGCCTTGCTGATTAATGAAAGGAATAACCGGAAATTCACTTTCAGCAGTCTCTGGGGCTACTGGAATATCAACGTATGATGTTGATGCTTTGATTGGAATAAACTCTAAACACTTAATTGAACCATCAAACGCTTCTGTAACGCGCATACTGTTTGGCACTGCATGCCTGAGTTCGCGATTAATGCGCTCGACAGAAAACCTTGCACTTGCGATAAGCTCATCGCGTACGGTGGCGTTGACATAAGATTGTGTTGTTAGGCCAATAAAGCTTGTAAAACCTACCGCCATAATGCCAAGCAATACAATAACAGACACAAGCTCTATCAAGGTAAAGCCTTGTTGTTTAGATAGTAGTTTAAGTGTCTTCTTGCTCGTCATTAGTAATTCGTCTTATAGGTGGTAAACAACATTTCTGTGCCCAGCGATGTAGTTACTGACACAAGGATTTTTTTTGCATCTTCGTTATCTAAGCCCATTTCAGTGCCTGCATAAGTGACATTCACGAGCACGACGAAACTATCGTAGCTGTCATCAATGGCGTCTCCGGTGGCATTGACCCGTTGATTAAACCCATGAAAATCATCAACGTCGTTAAATAAATCGCGGCCTGTTTCGCCTGCTTCTGGACCAAAATTTGCTTCTGTTGTACACGCCAACATGGTTGGCTCGCCACAGCGTAACCTGCCGCCTGCCATATCAGAGTTATGGTCAAAAGCGCGATTGCTAACGTCATGTAAGATACTTTGCGCAAGCTCTGCCGCTTTCACTTGCAATATATGATCAGCACTTTGGCGATCTGTGGGCCCTATCAAAGTACCAACAATAGCAAATGCAATAGACAACACCACAATACCTATGATGATTTCTATTAACGTAAACCCTTTTGAAAGCGTTTTATAAACCATGAATATACCCTTCTGGCTCAATAGCTATTTGTACGGCATCAACCGCCGAGGTGATATCAATTAGACAGCCACCGGCACAATCACTTGTAGCTGCAGGTCGGCCCCAACTGTCAAACGCCACGTTGGACGGATTAGCTGAGCCAGAAATTGAAATCGTTATATCGTGAGAGGGGTCGACGATTAAGCCCGTTTCATCTGGCTCCCAACCCGTAGGAAAACTGGTCACCGAACAATCGAGCCGATTTGGAATACCGTAGCGCTTATTTTCAATGATAATTTGATGACAAAAGCTCTGCCCTGCGCCAACAGCATTAGGGTTGGTTTGTTGCATAGCACGTTGTTGTGTCAGTCTAAGTGCAGAAATCAGCTGGGAGCGATAAGTATATGCCTCATAGGCATCAGTCGTTTGAAAGCGAGGTAACACCGTCACCGACAGTATCGTCAACAACAAAATGATGACGACAAGTTCAATTAATGTAAAACCTTTGCTGTGTAAAAACGCTTTATTCATACCCATATTCCATCTACTACTGCGCCCTATTTAATTATAGGCAGGGAATATAACCTGTGGCAGGTAGCCCGCCTTTTTTATTCGGTGCAATGTAAAAGGCTAAACACTGCATATCTGATGTCGGTGCTTGACCTGAAATTCCCGTAAATTTATCAAAATCGAGTTTAAGCCCTTTGTCATAAAAGATAATCGTTCCAACACCTTGAGGCTTACCTAGTAATTTAACATCCCAATCCTGACGATCAAAATCTAACAATAATGCCCAGTTGTGGGCATAGCCTGGTTGAGAACTTGGATAACCATAAGCCAATCGCACACCATAACTGCCGCCAGTCCCGACATCAACTGTTGGTGGATTAGTAGAGGCCGGCGGTTCATTTTCTATGCCCTTAATGACCGCTTTATCGTAAACCAAGTCAGCAGACTCTTTCATTGCTACTGCCATTTCTCTGACGATTTCAGTTTTCGCATCGGTAGATAGGTTAAAAAACTTAGGCAGCGCAAATAATGCTATAATGCCAACAATGACAATAACAACAATCAATTCTACTAATGTAAATCCACGACTATTCATACGGACCTCTAGGTGCAAGGGTTTACATAAATATCGGGCAATTCACCGACATTTTCGGGTTCTTCATACACAACAATGCATTCGCTGGTTAACGTCAGCGCGATGTCTGCGTCTGATTTAAATCGTTTAGTGAAGAAAAACAAAGTGTAAGTAATGCCTGATTCTTCATCAGTAATATGACCAAATTCTGTGCGGTCAGCATTAGGTGTTTCTGACGAGCGAATATTCATTGCGCGACCCACACCTTCATCGTAGTTGCCAACCGGGTAACCAAAATGAGTAAAGACTGGATCCGCCGAGCTTTCTGCTTCAACAAATGAGCCAGCTGTTTTATCGTCTATCTCAACACCTTTAACTACGGCTCTGCCATAGATAAGCGAGGCTTGTGACTCCAGTGCGCTTTTCACGCCAGCAAGGGATGCATCTCGCGCATCTGTTTGTAAGTTAACAAACTTAGGCAATGCAGTTACCGCTAATAAAGCAATAATAATTATGACAACTATCAGCTCCACCAAAGTAAAGCCTGACTGTTTGCTTTTATATAGTTGGCAATTGGCTGTCATCATTTAAGGGCATTCTTCGACAGTAAAAATGGGATCGCTTGGGTTCGCGTCTATTGGCTCGGTATAAAAGACAATGCATGATTCTGTATAGTATTTGATATCATCGTATACTTTGCCGCTACTAGCAAAATAAATGATCAAGGTGTCGCCTCCACCACCTGTGCCTGGCGTTACTTTATACTTAAAGTCGGTATCGGTAGATGTCGCTCCTTCACTCGCATCAATACCAAGTAGGTTTATCATCTCTGCGGCAGTTGGATAGCCATATTTGATAGCAGCGGTTTTGCTTGTGTCTGCAGTGTATTCTACCGAATCTGATAAATTTGATTCTTTACCGTCTATAAGTGCTTTGGCATAAACCAACTCAGCTTCTGTGACAAAGGCTGCTTTAATGCCTTCTAAATCCGCAGTACGTGCATCATCTTGTAAATTGATAAAGTAAGGCGCTGCCGTTACCGCCAAAATACCTAAAATAACGATAACAACGACAAGCTCAATTAAGGTAAAGCCTTGTTTCAAACCATTTAAAGTCATTGTTGTACTCGATTAACTATCTGTGTATTAACAATATATTAATAACTATATCAAGTAAACAAAGTGGCGGATTTATAACGCTTTTATACAGCGTCTTTGTATAAAGTAGAGGTAAAAAAAAAGAGAGCCTAAGCTCTCTTTTTGAATGATTGTCTTTTACTATGGTGTCGATGGACAAGGGTTTGTAGTGATGACTGGTTGGTCGCCTGCACCTGTAAAACCCGAAACATCGTAAACAGTAATACAACCACTGCTTGCTGGAGTGATGTCACCGATAGCAGTGTATTGCCCAACAGGCCAAACAACAAAGATGCCTGAGTCAGCAGCTGTTTCTGCGCTTTCGAATTCAGTCGCATCTAAATCCAAAACTGCCAAGATTCCATCGTCATCCGCGGTTGGGTATCCATAAGTAATAGTTGTAACCTGCGCTACATTAGGACCCCATTGGACGCTTTCACCAGTATCAACTGTTTCAGTACCATCTATCAACGCTTTTGAATATACTAAAGCTGCTGCACTTGACATAGCAGCTTCAACACCTTCTAAAGTTGCTGTTCTAGCATCATCCTGAAGATTGATAAAACGAGGCGCCGCGGTTACCGCTAAAATACCTAGAATTACAATTACCACTACTAATTCAATTAGCGTGAAACCTTTTTGGTTTGAAAAGTTTTTCATTTAATTATCCCCAGTTAAAACTTTTAATTTACAGTACATTAACGAATTTTGACTGTAAACCTTTAATTAACAAATATGGTTTAATTGTTTATATAAACAACAACTGCGCTATTAGCCGGTTGATATGTAAAGCTATTTCCCTCTCCCGTTAGGTTCGAAGGAGCTACATAGTTGTTGTTCGCATCTTTATTTAGTGTTTCTTTCAAGTGGTAGTGACACAATGCACCAGAACCACCACCAGATTGGCTTACTAAATACTTAAATCTGTCTGAGCTATTTAGTTCAGCAATATCCCCAGCCACCAATGGCGGGTTTTGTAATAAATTGGTCCAAACTTCTACGCAGTTTGTTACATCAAATGCACCATCTAAGTTTTCACCATCACTTAACCCTACAGCGTAGCCTGGACGAACAGAACCATCGCTACTTTCTGTGGTAAGGATCATCAATGTGCCTTCATAATTTACCGCATTTTGGCCAGAAGTATTTTGAGGTCGACCTTCAACTTCCCATTGCGCGCGCACGAGCGAAATGCCCGTAGCAAAGCCACCAGCCATACCTTCGATATTTGCTTGCTTAGCTTGATCGGTAAAATCGATAAATTTCGGTATTGCCGTAACCGCTAATAAGCCAATAACAATTAAAACAACCACTAACTCTATAAGTGTGAAACCTGATTGTTTTTTCATACTTTCTCCAAACATTTCTACATACTACCAGTAAGTGCTTAAGTTACATTACAACAAATTTAACGGTGAAAACAATTTAAAACAATATATTTACGACTCTTCATACTGTTTTATATCGCTGACGACACCATTTGCTGAGTTATATTCAAAATATACACGAGAATCAATACCAAACTGGCATAATCGACCCTCTCCAAAATCTTTTTTCACAACCTCAATTGCTGAAATTTGTTTATTCAACACTTCCAACGGCTGCGCCATTAATTCCATCCAAATAATTCGACAAGCAAAGTGTTGTTCTTGGTTGTCTGGCCAACCTTTTTTATTAACACGCACCTTACGTGTTTCTTTGCTGTCTGTGTTCATATCATAAAGCTGATAAAACACTACATCAGTTTTGCTATCTATCAACCATTGCGCTTTCACATTGTTCACGTGCACGGTGAACGATTTTGCTAATGACGCTAGGCCTTTATCTTCAATGCCTTCATCATGCATAAAGAAAAACATGATGAAAACAGCCATCATAAAAAATACAAACAGGCCGACAAACATGTTTTCTATTAAACTGCGCTCCCTTCTTTCTACGTCTTGCTGTAGGGGGGAGTTCATGGCTATTTTTTCCCTTGGAACGCAGACGCCATATCCCACATTGGTAGGAATACACCGAGCGCTAGTACCAATACCATTGCCGCTACAACCACAATTAAAATAGGTTCTATTTTCGCAGTTAATGTCGACAAGTCGTAATCAACTTCACGTTCATAGTATTCACCCACTTCTTCGAGCAATTCATCTACGCGACCAGTCTCTTCACCCACAGAAATCATTTGCAAAACTAGGGGTGTAAACAAGGTACTTGAAATAGCGACGCGTAATAAGCTTTCACCACCTTCGATTGCAGCACGCATACCCACTATTTTGGCCTTCATATAAGTGTTATCTACTGCATCTGCAACAAGGCTTAAACCAGATGTCATCGGCACACCTGCCCGCAATACAATGGCAAAACTATGTGAAAACCTTGCCAAGATAGATCGTTCTACAATTGAACCGATAATGGGCATTTTGATTTTCTTCTGATCCCAACTATATCGGCCCTTTTCGGTTTTTAAGTAATGCCGTATTGCAAAGTAAATCACCAATATGGTGACCAGCATGTGGGGCCAATAGTTAACAAATAAACTTGAACTTGCGATCAAAAACTTGGTTGGTAGCGGTAGGTCGGCACCCAAAGTGGAAAACAGCTGCATAAACTTTGGAATAACAAAAATATTCAAAATAACTAATGCAACGCCAATAAAACCGATAACCAATAATGGGTAGCGCATTGCTTGCTTAATACGCTTTTTAGTTTCGTGTTCACGAACAAAGTAAGTCGATAACTTTAAGAATGCACTATCAAGTTGACCGGTGTTTTCACCAACATGAATCAACGATACAAAAAGCGGTGAAAAGATATTGGGATACGAATTCAAGGCTGCAGACAGCGCATAACCGCCTTCCAATTGCCCGGCAATATCATCCAACGCCTCTTTGAGCACTTCTGATGAACTAGACTCACTCATCCCTCGAATAGCGCGCAATATCGGTACACCAGATTTTGTTAGTGCGTACATTTGGCGACAGAATAAGATAAGCTCTTCAACAGAGACCGTATTCATGCCTAGTAAGTTCTTCAGGTCTTTACTAAGCAAGCCTTTTGATTTTTCAGTTTTTAACGATGCTTCTATCGAAACCGGCGTTACATTTTGCCTCATTAACTGCGCGGCGACAGCTTCTGCATCTTTGGCTTCTAACAGCCCTTCAACAGATTCTCCTTTTACTGTGCGTCCTTTGTAGTTAAATACCGGCATCGATGTTACTCCGCAAGCTCGACAGATTCGACGATTCGAAGTACTTCAGCAACACTAGTAACGCCAGCCGCCGCAAAATCATATGCACTTTTAGATAGTGGTACAAAGGATTTATTTGCCTTCGCCGCTTGCGTAAAGGCGTCTGTGTCTTCTTTTTTCAGTGCTGACATCATCGCTTCATTAAGCTCTAGTAATTCAAATACACCGATACGACCTTTGTAGCCAGTATAGTGACAAGTTTGACAGCCCTTACCTTTTTTATAGGTTTGGTTTTTAGCATCATCGCCTGCTAGGTTGGTCAACCATAACATCTCTTGAGGATCAGGCGTGTGATCTTCGCCGCACTTTTCACATACTTTACGAACGAGTCGCTGCGCGATAATAGCACGTAAAGAACTGGCCACAAGGAAACCGGCTGCGCCCATATCCATTAAACGTAATGCACTAGTGATAGCGTCGTTGGTATGCAAAGTAGATAGTACTAAGTGACCAGTTAATGCGCCACGCATACCGATTTCAACCGTTTCCTGATCACGCATCTCACCTACCATGATGATATCGGGATCTTGACGCAACGTTGTTCTTAGTACCGCTGAAAAGTCTAAATCAATTTTGTTATTAACCTGCACCTGATTAATGCGCGGAATACGGTATTCAACCGGATCTTCTACCGTAATAATCTTTTTACTTGCTTGGTTTAGTTCACTCAGCGCTGCATAAAGCGTGGTTGTTTTACCGCTACCGGTAGGTCCTGTTACCAACACCATGCCGTGAGGGCGTGTAATTTGTCTGCGTACACGTTCGATTAAGTGTTTTGGCATACCGGTTTCGTCTAATGACAATAAACCTGCCGATTGGTCAAGCAAACGCATAACCACTGATTCACCATGTTGAACTGGCATGGTAGACATACGAACGTCAATTTCGTGTCCTTTAATACTGAGATTAAAACGGCCATCTTGTGGTAATCGTTTCTCAGCGATATCTAGTCCAGCCATCAGTTTCAAACGAAGTACTAAGGCAGCAGCAATTTTGCTTTCTTTCAGAATATTTTCTTGTAATACGCCATCGATACGTTGACGAATGCGTAGTTGATTTTCATCCGGCTCAATATGGATATCGGATGCACGCATTTGTACGGCATCTTCGAATACAGACTGCAATAGTTTAGCAACTGTCGCATCACCACCTTCTTCAATCAGGCTCGTCGACAATTCAAAATCAGATGATTGTTCGTACTCTTCCTCTAGCTGACTTGCAAAAGATTCAATGTCAGCGGTACGTCGATAGATGGTGTCAAAGGCATCAAACAGTTGCGATTCCATTACTACTGCCAATTCGATGCGTTTCGGCGCAATTAACTGTTCTAATTGGTCAAAGGCATTTAAATCAGCGGGATCGCTCATACCAAGTAAGACAGAATCACCTCTATCTTCTAGCACAATTGCTCTGAGTCTGCGTGCTTGCACCTCCGCTAGCACTGTGGCTACTTCAGCAGGAATACGCTTTTGACTAATATCAATAAACGGCACATCAAGTTGCTGCGCCAAGAATTCCAATAACTGACGCTCTTGAATATGACCAAGCTCTATTAGGGTGTCACCCAGCTTTCTGCCTGTTGATTTTTGGCTATTCAGCGCCTGCATCAACTGTTCATCTGAGATGATATGCTCGTGTACGAGCAAATCACCTAGTCGCATTTTTAGTTTTGGTGCGACCATAAACTACTCTCCAAGCGCTACAAGACGTTGTTTAACAAAGTCAGCGGAAGGCTTAGCTAAATTGCCCATATCAAGCGCTTGTTTGTACGACTTTACTGCTGCTTCAAATTGCCCCATTTGATCCTGTGCTGTAGCCAAGCCTAAGTACCAGCGACCTGCTTCTGGTTGCATGCTTATTAAGCGTTGAAATGCTAATGCGGCTTTGTCGTATTTGCTTATACCTTGTGCAACATTAGCCAGTAACACTTGATAATCTTGTTTTGTGATGTCTTCTAGTGGAGCAAGCGTGTCATAAGCGGCCTCAAAGTTGCCTTGTTTCATATACACGCGCGCCTTCAACATGCGGTAGTCTTTGTCTGTAAAGTCAATCGCGATGCCTTGCGCTAAGGTGCTGTGAGCAGCGCTATTAGCACCACGCGCGAAATACAATGTTGCCAATTTCATGCGTGCTTCTTTGTTATCCGGCGTCAGTACAAGCGCTTCCGCCAGGTATTTTTCTGCCGATTGCATGTCGTTTTTGTCGAGCGCTTGCTCTGCACTAATGAGTTTACGTTGTGCTAATTCTTCTGGCGTTAACTTGTGAATCGTCACCGCAATTTTTGGCTCTTCTTTCTTAGCCAGTGATGACGTTACTTTTTTCTTTGGTTTCGCTTTTGGTTTTGGCTTACTTACTGGAGCGACTGGCTGCTGCGCAACTTCTACTGGTTTTTCTTCAGCCTTGGGTTGAGTAGCAAGTTGATCTTTCAACATTTGGTTTTCAAGTTGCAACTTTTGGTTGTCTGCTTGCAATTGCGCTAGTTGCTGTTTAAGCGAGGCAATTTCTTGTTCAAGCTGCTTCACCTGATGCTTATGGGCAACCTCAGTTTTTTGCGTTTGTTCTGTTAACGCTTCAATCTTGTTATTTAGCGTCCAAATATAGTAACTCGCTGCAACAATCACTAAGGCGAGCAATATCGTGAGAAAAAACGCAGGTTTGTTAGCACGACCTTTTTGCGTAGCGTCGCCATTAGACGACGAACCTTGACCAGACTTTTGTTCGTCTAGGTCATTTAACATTTGATTAATTACGCTCAAACTGGAACTCTCCAAATTAAATAAACTGCTGCTGCCAAACTAGCTAGCGCTATGCTTGAGAACAAATATCGATTAAACAAACCGATATTTTGCACGCCTTCAGTGTCTTTTACTGCGGCGACAAAATCTTGATGGCTGACCTTATGTCGCCCTTTACCAAAACTCAAAATGAGCATCTTATGGCATAAAATATTGACTAACCTTGGTACCCCTTTAGTAATTTTTGTAATTCGCCTACAAAGACTTGAGGTAAACACGGGTTGTCCCTTGTAACCAGCGCATTCCATGCGATGATTTATATATTGTTCTACTTCCGCTTCAGTCATTGGGCGGAGTTTATATGAAAACGTGATACGCTGTTTTAACTGCCTAAACTTGGTTTCCGCTAACTTTTCATCTAATTCGGGTTGTGCAAACATCACCACCTGCAACAACTTTCTTGTTTCTGTTTCTAAGTTAGTGAATAAGCGCAATGCTTCAAGACTCTCGTCAGGTAACGCTTGTGTTTCATCTAAAATCAACACTACGCTATGACCTAGCGCATGCAACTCCAACAGTTTTTGCTGTATTTTTTGAGTAAGCAGTTGTGCTGATAAATCTTCTGCACCTTCAACGCCCAATTCAGTAGCAACCGCACGTCTTAACTCATCAGGAGACAAATACGGATTCGGAATATAAGCTGTTTTAAAATGATCTGGTATTTCATTCAACAGCTTACGGCATATTAAAGTTTTCCCCGTACCGACTTCGCCGACAACCTTGATAAACCCTTCTCCAGTTTGCAAGGCCGTTAGCAGTACTGCGAGCGCTTCATTGTGAGGCGCTAACCCCAAATAAAAATTTGTATTTGGGGTAAGTGTAAAAGGCAGTTCTTTTAAACCAAAGTGGTATAAATACATGTTGCTTAGCCTTTCAAACCTTTACCTTATTCGCCTTCTTCATCGTCTGAGTCATCATCTTCAGGGAACCATTTTTTCAGCATTTCACGGGCATCTTTAATCTGATGCTGCCATGTGTCCTGACCGACTACGATTGGTTTCAATAGGATAACAAGTTCTTTCTTCTGAATAGACTCGGCTTTACTCTTGAAGAGTTCACCAAGAAATGGAATATCGCCAAGCAGTGGCGTTTTCGATTCTATATCGGTTTTCTTGGTTTCAATTAAGCCGCCAATCACGACGATTTCACCAGACTTCGCTTTGATGATGGTATCAGACTCACGCACGTTACTTTGCGCTAGTGGCAATACATACTCATCTTCCGCAATCTTAATTGTTTTAGTTTGCTCATCTGTCACCGTGACTGAAGGGTGCACATGAAGAATCACTTCTCCGTTGTGGTCAATCTGTGGCGTTACGTCTAGTGCAATACCTGAGAAAAACGGAGTTAACTCAATTTCAGGCGTTGTAGTTGTCGCCGTACCCGTTGTGGTGGTACTAGAGACTTCTGTAACGAAGTACTCATCTTCACCTACTTTAATTACCGCTTTTTGGTTATTTGACGCGGTAATACGAGGGCTAGACAAGACTTGTACGTTACCTTGAGTTTGCAACAAATCAATTACCGCAGTGAAATCAGGGTTTGACACACCGAAGCTTGTTGTACCGCCTATCGCGGTAGAAATAACGTTATTTACAATGTTGCCTGTAGTATCGAAAGTAAAGTCAGTATCGCCCGCTGACGCTATAACATTGCTCCAGTTAATACCTTGTTGATAATCATCATTAAGCGTAACTTCCATAATCTTCGCTTCAATAATCACTTGTCGGCGCAATTGCTCTTGGGTATCAGAAATAAACTTCTTAACCGCTCTAATTTCCTGAGGCAATCCACGCACCGTCACCAAACCTGCTTGAGGAGATACTATTACTGAACGGCCTTCTTCATTACCCATAATTTCGGTTAGAGTTTCTTTCAACTCTTTCCAGAAATCCGATTCATTCTCGGTATAAATGTTGGTACCACTTGGATTGTTTTGATTGTTGCCGCCATTACTACTGTTGTTGTTGCCGTAGTTATTATTGTTATTGTTGTTGTAATTACCGTTGTTGCCGCTGTTATTGCCACCGCTGTTTGGATCATTTTCAGAAACACCACCAGAATTAACTGTAGTGGTTGATAAACCAAAACGTTTTAAAAACAGGTAATTTAGCGGAATTGTTTCTGTGCGCACATCGGCTGGAAAAACTTGTACAACGCGATCAGATTTTTCAATGCCATAACCATACATATCTTCGATGACTTTTAACGCTTCAATCAGTGTTACGTCACGCAAGTCTATGGTAATGCGCCCTTTAACGTCTGGGTGCATCACAATATTGTATTTTGTGCCTTTAACTAGCGCTGAGAAGAAATCTTGCGCAAGTACACCGCGAGCAGCCACATCAAATCGTTTCTCCGCTAGCATTTGGTTTTTAGCGGTTTGAATGTTTTGCTGCATCAACTCGTTTTGCACAGCATTGGGTACATAAGTTAACGGCTTTATATTCTGCCTAACGTTTTCCGCATAAGCTTTGTCAAGCGCTTCATTCACTTCGGTTGGCTTATCTGGCGTTGTAGTACAACCTGCAATAAGCAGCATAGTGACTAACGAAAGTTTTAAAGGATGTTTAATCATACTAGTTATCTTTTCCACTTTGTTTTTTTACCGAGCCTGAAAAAAGCGACAAAGATTTACGCTTTTCACCAGAGCTTAACAATACTGAATTATTGCTAATACTCACGACTTTATAACCACTAATCGATTGACCTTCTGCAACCAGAGTGTCGTTGATAATGGCTGTGTGACCATGTTCCTTGCTTAATACAATAGATTGCAAATAAAACACGGGCTCTGAAACTGACTTCACCGGCGCTCGATAGCTAAGCGGCCTGGTGGGATCTACTTCTGCTGCTAGCGCATTAGGCGCTATAAGCAACATGGTTAAAAGGAGTAATTTTTTATACACCGATAAACTCCTTCTTCGTGCTCAAACTATACATTTCAATAATAAGTTCGCCTGTAGGGTATTCTGTTACCTTGTAATCAAATGCCTGCCAAAAGAACTTCCATTCCATCTTTTCTAATGACTTTATATAGTTGCGAATTTCAAAGTAACGACCCGACAGCGTAATTCGAATACTGTGTTTGTATAAGTACAAATCCGATTTTACAGTAACTTCTTCGCCGTCCTCGGTCACTTTCTCTTTCGATGGTGACACCAGCACTTGCGTTGGCAACTGTTCAAACTTGGTAAGTTTCACACCATTGGTTTGTTTCAACATATTGACCAAAGCTTGACGCATTTGGACGGGGCCGATCAGTTCATTAGTTAAAGACAATAGATCTTTATCTACATCGGTAAGTTGAGATTTGTACTGCTCAATTTGCGTGCGGATTGCTTCATTAGGATCTTTCTTGATGCCTTCACTGAGCACAGCAATTGACTTAACAGTTTGCGACTTCTTGGTTGTCAACGAAGAAATCTGAGACTCATGTTCATCGATTGCGTCCATCGACGGCGATATCATAGTGTTGAAGACTAAGAAGAACACAACAAACAATCCAGAGCACAAAATCAGAATTTGTTCTCTAGGCGATAGTTCCAAGAACTTGTTGTTATAGGTTAACCATTGCTCTTTCATGACTTACCTGCTCCTTTAGCCAACTCAGAGCTCACTATAAAGCCAATGTTTTTTTCATCATCTTCTGTAATTTGGAAGTTATTGAAGGTTTGTCCGGTTAAGAATGGCGATTCTTCAAATCCAGCAAGCCATGCTGGCACCGCTG
Source organism: Thalassotalea agarivorans (assembly GCF_030295955.1). Classification (NCBI taxonomy): domain Bacteria; kingdom Pseudomonadati; phylum Pseudomonadota; class Gammaproteobacteria; order Alteromonadales; family Colwelliaceae; genus Thalassotalea; species Thalassotalea agarivorans. Next base: position 467,477 of record NZ_AP027363.1, on the reverse strand, counting down.
CAGGCATACGAGCAACACCACTAAAACTCATATCTTGATTACTAATGTGTATATTCTGCAAAGAAATATCTTTACTGTAATTTTGAGCCAATTCAGTCATTGCGCCCGAAAAGCCTTGGGATTGTGTCCGATTAGGGTCGGTAAGCTGCGCATGTAAAGCTTTCTTATTGCGCATCAGCAATCGAATATTTTCTAATTGCGCGACTAAATCAGGATCAGGCTTTAACGCCGCAAGCTGTGCTTTTAGTACAGTTTCGCGCCTTACTAAATCATCTGTTTCATCTTTGATCATGCTTGCTTGTTGGCCAAGTGACGTTTCTTTGCTTGAAATAGAAGAGCCCCACACAAGCATGATAACAAGTAAAACTACCCAGCTTGCGATTACGCGATTGAGGGTCAACGGTGGTTGTTTTGGTAATAGCTCTTCTGAAAGTAAGTTAATGGTGTACTTAGCCATTTTTTACCTCCTCTTGTACCACTGTCGCGCCGATTGAGGCGGCATAGCCTCGTTGATCTTCATAACCTTCTGGCATCTTAAATAAAGTAACAGGCACATTACTGTTTTCCGCCAGCTTTCTTGCAAGATAGGCTTCTTTTTCAATTGGCACCAATACTTGCACTTCCGTTACGGCCGCTTGCTTGAGCTGTCTTTCAAAGAAGTCAGAAGCGCGTTGTAATTCCAAACTTAGCTTTTCTGCGCTGTCACTAAGTTCTTGGTCTTCAAAATTACCCACTTGTGCAAATCCACGCAGATGACGGTTAAACCATATTTGACCATTTTTAACAATAATGATTAGCAGTTCTTCATCTGGCTGCTGACAAAGTAGCAGCACTGCTTCTTCCTGCACAGGCACTAACTGCGCAAAAGCAAATTCTTCGCAAATGATTTTCTTAATCGATATATTGCTGCCGTGAATGCCTTCAAGTATCGGCAGAATCTGACGCTTGCTGGCACAAACAACGTTGACCTTCTCAACGCCGTTAAGTAGCACCGGTGAATCGAAATAATCTAACACTAAGTCTTCTGCGCCCACTGTAACATAATCTTTTACTTGCCATTTTAGCGCCTGCGCTAAATCAGCTTCAGGCACCATAGGTTTGTCGATTTGAACGATTTTTACTTGATCGGATGGCAATACAACAAAACAGTCACCGGTTAGATCAGACGTTGCAATATTAGCGATAGCTTCACTTTTATCCCCTGGCGTACCCTCTAGGTTTAGGAAAAGGCCATTCGATTTTAGTGGGTTTGCAGCAGGTGTTGGATCCGGTGATTCCTCAATTTGTGCTCTTTCTGCTTGGCTTTGTTTTGCCAGCGCAACAGCCAAAGAATCTACAGTATCTTTGGTGGCAAAATTAGTGTCGATTTCTTCTGAAGTATTTTCAGGCGTGTCTAAAGCTTCCTCAGCGGCTTTTTCGGCAACTGCTGATGCTTGTTGTTCTGCTTGTGCTTGCGTTACCACAAGTGAGGGAATATAACATACACCTACACCTGCACGTTGAAACGCAAGTCCAATACTTTGTTTAGCGGCTTTACCTGAAAACCTTTGCTTTAACCGTGTAATGAAGCTCATTTAGCGTTAATATTATTTTATCCCTACTTAGCTCATTATGCTTGTTTGAAAGATATTGGCAAGGAATTTAACATCTTATTAGCATTTAGGAATTTCTTCGTACACTGATATGAAACCAGCATCTCCAATACAAACCCTGAAACATCAGCTTTTTAGCGAAAAAAAGCTGCAAGTATTTATTAAACGAGACGACCTCATTGACCCTATAATCTCGGGTAATAAGTGGCGAAAAATTAAACAAAATCTGCACCTTGCCAGAAAAAACAACAAGGGGATCTTGTCCTTTGGCGGTAGTTATTCAAACCATATCCACGCGCTTGCTTTTGCTTGTCACCAGCACAATATTCCCAGCATTGGAATTATTCGAGGTGAACAAGCTTATCAAAGCAACTATACCCTAAGCTGGGCTAGGCATTGGCAGATGCAATTGCAATTTGTTGATCGCGCAACTTACCGCCTTAGACACAATGATGCCTACCTAAAAAAGCTGAGTGAACAATACCCCGATTACATGGTTGTACCAGAAGGTGGTTCAAACACATTAGCGCTAGATGGTGTTGGCGATGTGATAAGTGAGTTGAGGCACCAACAAAGCTTTGACACATTAATTGTTCCTGTCGGAAGTGGCGGTACGTTGGCGGGCCTAGTAAAAGCGGATGAGAATCAACATAAACTTATTGGTATTTGTGTATTAAAAGGTGGCAACTATTTGCAAGGCGATATTGAGAAGCTAGCAGGCAAGCAGTACGATAATTGGCGCTTAATGCATGACTTTCATCTGGGTGGCTATGCAAAGTTTTCTGCGCAAGCCTATCAGCAAATGTGCCATTTTGCGGCCACATTAAATATCCCCTTTGAACCTGTGTATTCCGGCAAAATGCTACTAGCGCTAAAACAGCTTGTAGAGCAGGATTATTTTCCTGCTGGGCACAAAATCATGCTCATACATACTGGTGGGCTACAGGGATTAGGCGGTATGCTCGAACGAGGAATTATTACCAAAGCGCCAATTCAACTTCCTGATAAACCTAACTTTTCCTAGTATCCACCAATGTACTACCTCAGAGTAGTACCACCAAAGTACCATAGAGAGATCTGTTATATCTATTACCCTCAGGGAAGGCATAAGGGATGTTAAGCCAACGCGTTTAACGTGAAGTAGTCTATTACTGTTGAATTCAAGATCATTTTTTTCGCTCTCGTTTTTTAGTTGTCGGCATTATCAGTACACTTCTTCCCTAAGCAACGTCGCCAATGCCATCTAAACCACGAGGATAATTAAATAAAATGAAGTGGAAAACAGTTAAGAAAGCAATAGCTCTATCGGGCTTAGCATGGGGAATGACTGCAACAGCGAACGCCGGTGATTGGCAGCAAAATGTCAGTTTAGGCGGTTTCAACAATGTGCATATTTATACTCCAGACACTCAATCAACCATAGGCGATGGACAAGCCTTACTAATTGTTTTACACGGATGTACTCAATCAATCGATGCCTATCTAAACGCCAATTTAGAAGATGCAGCAGAAGCTCACGGTATGGTCATCGCCGTACCCGACGCCGTCAATAAGGCAGGCTTTTCTTGTTGGTCTTATTGGCAAGGTGCAATTAACAGAAACTCTGGCGATTACAGAAATCTAGTTAATTTAGCGAATGCGATGTCTTCCGATAGCAACCGTAATATAGACCCAGATCAGGTATACATTGCTGGCCTTTCCTCTGGTGCAGCATTTGCCATGCAAACCGCTTGTGCCGCGCCAGACATCTTCGCGGGTGTTGCGCCTAGTGCAGGACCAAGTATTGGTACCAGTTCAAGTGGTGCAATATCTACTTGTGAAACGGTTACGCAAACGACCTTTAAAAATCGCTGTGAAAGCTACGCGGGTAGTTATGCTTCCCATTTAGATACACAAATCGCGGTGATTGGACATGGTACAGCCGATACAACGGTAAATACGTGCTATAACCAACAAAATGCCGATGGTTTCGCTAATGTTTATGGCGTCAATCAGTTGCCAGGCTCAACCACTGTATCTGATGACGCAACAAGAACAGCGTCCGAGTCTCTATGGCAAGACAATCGTGTATCTATGCTATTTTTTGACGGCTTAGACCATTCATGGTCGGGCGGCGCCGGTGCATCTGGCTCTTATGTTGCTGGCAATAGCATTAACTTTGCAACTTACTTAGGTGAATATTTTGCTCAGCACAACAAACGTGTAAGCCGAAATCAAGCCCCTGAATTGTCGAATTTAGCCACAAGCGTATCGTCTTCAGCTATTACTATTTCTGGTAATGCTGTCGATAGTGAGGGAAGTGTTGCACAAGTTAATATCACAGTAACGCAAGTTGATGTAACGCCTGCTGTTGTTGTTGATACTGGCTCTGCTACCACAAATGCGAGCAACCAATTTAGCTACACCTCGGCTGCTTTGCCAGATGCGCTATACAGCGTAACCGTTTCAGCCATAGATAATGAGTCAAAGGCAAGTGACGATATTACGTTAACCCAGCGCATTGGCGCGCCACCGGCTAATCAACCACCTCAGTTATCTGCGTTAAGTGCTGCTGTATCTGGTCAATGTGCAACGGTTACAGGCACGGTAGTGGACGTAAACCAGGATTTAAATACTGTGAATGTCGCTTTTGCAAATAATGTTGTTAGCGCCTCTGTAACAGGCACTACGTTTATGGCGGAAGGATGTAACTTGCCTGGTGGCCTTAACCAAGCAACCGTGACAGCAACCGATACACAGCAACTATCAAGCAGTGAGACAATCACCTTTGATATCGATGCTGGTGTCACCGGAGACTACAATTTACATATCAATGAAGGACACATCACCTGGGGTGTAGGTTATTCTGCTTGCTACCTTGCATTTGGCACCAGTGATTTTACTATGCGTGAGTATGACGCAGGCTCAGGACAATGTAATTGGGTAGCTGATGGCGAGCCGAGCTGCGCAGGGCCTGCACAAGCATGTACGGTAACAACACCGCCAACGCCTGTAGATTCAGACAATGATGGCATAGCAGATGACAGTGACAACTGTCCAAACAACGCCAATGCCGATCAAGCGGATAACGATAGCGATGGTATTGGTAATGTGTGTGATGCGACGCCAGATGGTGAGACTCAAATCACTGATAGCGACAATGACGGTATTGAAGATGCGCTTGATAATTGCCCGGCAATTGCCAATGCGAATCAAGTAGATACTGACAACGACGGCTTAGGCGACGTTTGTGATTCAACACCTAATGGTGAGCCACTAGATAGTGATAATGACGGCATAGAGGATGCACTAGACAATTGCCCGGCAATAGCAAATGCTAGTCAGGCTGATGCTGATAGTGATGGCCTTGGCGATGCATGTGATTCAACGCCAAATGGCGACTTCAGCTGTCAAGAAACTACCGCAAGCAACTACTCTCACGTGGTAGCCGGTAGAGCGACAACATCACTGGGCTATGTTTATAGCGTAGGTTCAAATGAAAATATGGGACTTTACAATACTTTTGTTACCACTACGCTTGCAGAAACTAGCGACGGTTACTATGAAATAGGCACATGTAACTAGTGAAACAGTTAGTAAACTAGAAACAAAAAAGGCTGGGATTACCCAGCCTTTTTATTTGAAAACATAATTAAAAATTAGTCTTCAGCAACAACGTTTACTTTGATGTTTGTATCAACATCTGTGTGTAAGTGAATTGCGATATCGAATTCACCAACTTCACGGATAGTACCGTTTGGCAAACGTACTTCTGATTTAGCTACTTCAACACCCGCAGCAGTGATTGCATCAGCAATGTCACGAGTACCGATTGAACCAAATAATTTACCTTCATCACCAGCGTTTGAAGCGATAGTTACTTCAGCAAGTTCTGCTAATTTAGCAGCACGAGCTTCTGCAGCTGATAAAGCGTCAGCTAATTTAGCTTCTAATTCAGCACGGCGAGCTTCGAAGTGCTCAACGTTAGCTTTTGAAGCAAAAACAGCTTTGCCTTGTGGTAAAAGATAGTTACGAGCGTAACCAGATTTAACAGTTACCTTGTCACCAAGGCCGCCTAACTTGGCGATTTTATCAAGAAGAATTACTTCCATTTTCAAATCCCCTATAGGTTACTTGTGTAAATCAGTATACGGTAATAATGCTAAGTAACGAGCACGCTTGATCGCACGACCAAGTTGACGTTGGTATTTAGCACTTGTACCAGTGATACGGCTAGGAACGATTTTACCACTTTCAGTGATATAATTTTTAAGCGTAGCAACGTCTTTATAATCGATTGCTTCTACGCCCTCTGCCGAAAAACGACAGAACTTACGACGTCTAAAAAAACGAGACATGGATTTCTCCTTTAATGTAACCGCTAAAACTAACAGCTACCTAATTAATCATTTCAATATGTTGAGCGTGAAGTACCAAAATAGGGTTACCATTTCGCGATTCATGTCGGTTTAAAAAACCTTGAATCTTAACTTCTCTGCCCTCAATTAACTCACGTGTTAAGTGTTGTGACCAATCTCCTGTTGCCACGACCTGCATTCTTAAAAATGCTTGGCGATTCAAGTTAGCTTCCACTTGTGTTGAACGATGTTCAACGGAAAACTGACAATGATGAATCCCCGCCGGGCTGGTATGCAATTTTGCCGCTTTAACGACCATGCCTACCAAAGTAAGACTGTTTGATGTCACAGATTACTTATTCTTCGCTTGCAGCTTCTTCAGCAGCTACTTCTTCAGTAGCAGGTGCTTCTTTAGCAGCTGGCGCTTCAGTAACCTCTTTCTTAACTTCGCGACGGTCTTCTTTAGCAGCAGCCATAGGTGATGCTTCAGTTACCGCGCCTTTCGTGCGCATGATCATGTTACGAATCACAACGTCGTTGAAACGGAAAGAAGTTTCTAATTCATCAATAACAGCTTGAGGAGCTTCAACGTTTAATAAAACGTAGTGAGCTTTGTGAAGCTTATTGATTGGGTATGCTAACTGACGACGACCCCAGTCTTCTAGACGGTGGATCTTGCCTTCAGCAGCAGTGATCATGTCGGTATAACGTGTAATCATACCTGGAACTTGTTCACTCTGATCAGGGTGAACCATAAAAACGATTTCGTAATGACGCATTACGAGCTCCTTACGGTTGTAGCCTCTTATCTGGCTCAGCCACCACCAGTATTGAGGCAAGGAACAAAATAACTTGCGGCTGAATTAAGGCGGCGTATTGTAGATAAAATGACCTTGTAAAGCAAGCTTTTATGGTGGGATACCGTAAAGTTTTAAAGGAATCTAGATTATATTGACGTTTATTCTACTTGCTGAATAACTAAACGTTAATCGCTTGGCTTAAAACAGGCTGTTTAAAATCCCGTTTTAACGCAAGGAATGACGCAATAAAATACTTAAAAAATTAATCGCTTGCATAAAAAAAGCGACACATAAATGTCGCTTTTTACAATCTAACTAATTGGTAAAACTTACTAAGCCCGTAGCCCGCAGCCCGCAGCCCGCAGCCCGCAGCCCGCAGCCAAGTATTTTATTGTTGCTCTTGACCAAGTGGCATCACGATACCATTAATTTTGAGCTCGCCATTTGCAACACTAATTGTTGTCTTTACTTGGCCATCTGCTTTTTCAGCAAAGCCTTGCTGAATATACATATCTGCCATTGGCATTATGCCGTATGTTGCTAACAAGCTTTCGTCTACAGCTACGTTACCATTAGCAACCATAGCTTTATCTATATGCTCTACTTGGCTCAAATCAAACATAGAAGCATCAATATGACCAGTCATATTGGCTTGTGCGCCACCTGCTGGCATTTGAAAACTCATATCACGAAGATTTAAAGTTGGGTTCGATGCAAGTAGCTTCTCGCTGATTGCGCCAATTCTTTCCACCTGAGCAGCAGCTTCTTCTTCTGTTACCGCTATAGCGCTGTATGAAGTTTCATCCATTAGCTCTTGTAGCACTTTAACATCAAGGTTTTCGATTAAAATGTCGATGTTAGCATCAGAGATAACTTGACCTGCAGCGACAATTTCTTTGACGTTGTAAAGCACTTCAACTGCCATTAAATTGTTTTCTACAGTACCATAAGCTTTTATCAAAAAGTCTTTCATTTTGACATTTGCCTGTGGTTGTAGAGCTGACGTCATGTCAAAGTTTTCTATTAATACAGAGCCACCACCTTCGTACAATGCAGTGCTGCTGTATACGTTTCCTTCAAGCGCAGTCTGGTCTACATCAAAAATGATCTTGCCAATTTCAGCGCTCATGTCAGGGTTTCCGATTGTCATACCGTCCCACTGCATGAAGCCATACAAACGTTTGTTGTCTTCAACAACGAATTCACCATGCAATGGCTTAAGTACGAATGTGTCACCATCTAGGTCAGTTTCTACTTGCCCCATATCAAACGTTGATAGCACGTCTAAGCCATAAGTGATGCTATTTTTAATCGCTACTTTTTCATTAAAGCTGTCTAAAATATCCTGTGCTTCAATAGGCAATTCTTCACCAAAAGAGAAACTCAAAACGATGTCTGAATAGCTTAATGCGAATTTAACACCATCTTTAAAAATAACAGGACCGTAAGACAGCTCTTCTGTAGAAGTAATAATGATTTCAAACGTTTCAGCTTCAATTGGCAGGTTGATTTTATAATCGGTAATTACCGTCGCGCCGAACCAACCTTCATCAGTAAATTGCGTCGTCGCTGTGATATCGCCAGATTCACTTACCTTTTCAGCAATATCTAAATACTTTTCTTTTACTACATCGCCAACAAACTTTGGCGCTACTAAAACAATCGCTGCTAAAACAACGAGCAGACCAACGAGTTTCTTCATTAAACTTCCCTTACTTTTATATTTTTATGTTGTGTGCCAACACATCCTTTGCCAGTAACGACAATTTTCCTACTGTGTTGCCATAAATCAGTTTTTCGTTTCATCTTTCCACAGGTATTTTGCAAGCGCTTGTTTTGCATAAAAGACACTACGTAGCTTAATGTGTGGACGCCTACATCACTAATTAATGAGAAATAGGAGGGCTATAACATACAGGTATTTGCCAATTAAAACAATCTGCTAAAGGGTTGAAACAGTGCCAGGAAAGGTTATGATTAGGCTGTTAAGCCTGCTTACGTTGCCTGACAATTTCATAGAGACAAATACCGGTTGCAACCGATACATTCAAACTACTAACGGCACCCGCCATAGGTAATTTCACCAACTGATCACAATGCTCTCGCGTCAAGCGACGCATGCCTTTGCCTTCTGCACCCATGACAAGTGCCATGGGGCCCGTTAATTTGACATCATATAAAGACACATCAGTTTCGCCAGCGGTACCCACAATCCACAAACCCATTTGTTGTAATTGTTTCATCGCTCTCGATAAATTAGTGACTTGCACTAAAGGAACCGTTTCAGCGGCCCCTACCGCTACTTTGCGCACAGTTGCTGTTAAGCGTGCGGCGTTATCTTTAGGTACCACTATCGCATCAACGCCGGCGGCATCTGCGTTGCGCAAGCAAGCCCCTAAATTGTGCGGGTCTGTTAACCCGTCAAGAATCAAGAAGAAAGGATCACGTCCCGCTTTTTCTGCATCGAGATAAATACTATCGAGATCGGCCTCAGTATAGGTTTTGCCTGGTGCTACCTTAGCAACAACACCTTGATGTTGTTCTCCTTTAGATTTGTCATCTAAAACTTTACGCGGTACTACTTGTACAGGAATTTTGTACTTTCGCGCTAAATTAATAATCGGCATGACTCTATCGTCTTCACGGCCTTTTAATAACCAAAGTTCTTTAAAACGTTCTGGTGAACGTTTAATTAATTCAGTAATGGCATGAATACCAAAAACGATTTCTTCACTTTTTGCCATAGCGTTATCTATTCCTGCTGTTATATTCGGCTTTTCGTTTTATTACGAGCATTTTTACCTGGGCGAGATTTTTTAGTCTGGCGTCGTCCTGCTTTAGATTTAGCTTTCTTACTCGTAGTTGATTTTCCCGACTTGCGCTCTGTTGTCGCCGCCTGTTTTTTTGGTTTTTTAGGCGGACGATATTTATTCGCTTTTTCCGGCTCTTCTTGTTTGCCAAATAGCGTTAAATCAATTTTCTTTTCGTCAAGATTGACCGCAGCCACTTGCACCTCTAACAAATCGCCGACATGATAACGTGTTTTCGTTTTTTCGCCAGTTAATGTCATTCGCACATCATCATAATGATAATAATCGCGACCAAGAGAGTTAATGTGAATAAGGCCTTCAATGTGTAAGTCACTTAACCTTACAAAAACACCAAAGTTAGTTACCGTAGAGATCACCCCAGAAAAAACATCGCCAACATGGTCTTGCATATACTCACATTTGAGCCAATCCGACACATCGCGAGTTGCATCGTCTGCTCTGCGCTCAGTCATTGAACAATGTTCACCCAGTTCAGAAATTGCTTGTTCGTCATAACTGTAATAACCAATGTTGGCATCATTGTGCTGTTGTTGCTGCAAAATAGCTTTGATCACACGGTGAATAACAAGATCAGGATAACGACGAATAGGTGAGGTAAAATGGCTGTATTGCGGTAAGGCTAAACCAAAGTGACCTAGGTTTTCCGATTGATAAACGGCTTGCTTCATACTGCGCAATAGCATGGTTTGGATAAGTTCTTGATCAGGTCGCCCATCAACTAAATCAAGAATTTTGCTAAAGTTTGCCGGTGTCGGTTCTTGCTCCCTATCTATGGTTAAGCCAAGCTCGCTGATATAGCTCACAAAGTTGTTATACTTTTCTTCACTCGGCTTGTCGTGGACGCGAAATAAACCTGGAAATTCATGTTCTTCAACAAAACGTGCTGTCGAGACATTTGCCAAAATCATGCATTCTTCAATCATCTTGTGCGCGTCATTTCTAACCAGTGGCACAATCGACTCTATTTTTCGGTCACTATTAAATAGAAACTGACTTTCTTCCGTTTCAAAGGCGATAGCACCACGTTGCCCACGAGCATAATTCAACGCAGTATATAATTGGTGGAGATGAGTTAAATCGCCAATAAAGTCATTGTACTGTTCGCATAATTCAGGGTCGCCTTCTAAAATAGCGGCCACTTTTGTATAAGTAAAACGAGCTTTTGAACGCATTACCGCAGGGTAAAATTCAAAACCTGATAGTTCACCTGCGGCGCTCACGGTCATTTCACAGACCATACACAAACGATCAACGTCAGGATTTAGTGAACATAGTCCGTTAGATAACTTTTCTGGCAACATAGGAATGACTTGGCTTGGGAAGTAAACCGAGTTACCTCGCGCTATTGCTTCATCATCTAGGGCCATGCCAGGTCTTACATAATAGCTAACATCGGCAATTGCGACCCAAAGGCGCCAACCACCATCAGGCTCTACTTGGCAGTAAACGGCATCATCAAAGTCACGCGCATCTTCGCCATCAATGGTGACTAAAGGTAAGTCTCGCAAATCCTTGCGTGGCAATTTTGCTTCATCGGTAACTTCATCCGCTATAAGTGCTAGCTCTTGCTCAATCTCTGCTGAAAATTTATGCGGCAAATCATGCTCTCGCAGCGCAATTTCAATTTCCATTCCCGGTGCCATATGCTCACCTAGAATTTCCACCACTTCACCAACAGCATTGTTGCGTTTACTTGGGCGTTGTACCACATTAACCACAACCACTTGCCCATGGCGTGCACCCATTTTTGCTTTCGGATCAATCACAATATCTTGACTGATTTTGGCATCATCTGGCACCACAAACGCGACATTGTGTTCCACATAAAAACGTCCAACAATGGGCGTTTTTCGGCCTTCAATAACATCTAGAATACGGACTTCCTGACGGCCTTTACGATCAGTACGGTCCATTTTTATCGCCTCTACTACGTCGCCATGAAATACTTTTTGCATTTCATGAGAGGAGACAAATAAATCTTTTCCGCCACCATCCGGCGTAAAAAAACCATAACCATCGCGATGACCAATAATAGTACCTGTTAATACACTATTTTCTTTGGGTATGGCGTATTGCTTAAACTTATTAAAGACTAACTGACCATCTTGCTCCATCGCTCTAAGGCGGCGTTTCAAGGCGACTTTGTCTGCTTCATCTGAGTAGCCAAGCCTTTTGTAAAGAGCGCTGAACGTAGGCGGCGCATAAGCTTGTTGAATAAGTTCGAGGATATATTCTCGACTGGCGATAGGTTTTTGATATTTTTGCGCTTCGCGCTTTTGATGAGGGTCGTTAACAGTCATCCAAATGCCGTTAAAAGGTTTGATACTGTCAGTATAAAGGAAAAGGGAAAAAGATAAAAAATTCTTTTATCTTATTAGTAGTAAGCTGCGAGCTATTTGTTAGCTTTAAAAGTTTTATTACTCCTAAAGGAGCAATAGCCCAGGGGTGTAGCGTGACACCCCTAGGGCATACCCCCACGCCCCAACTCGGTTTGACAACCCCGCTATCATTTTTCAATGATGTCGATGTACCGTCTCAATAGCACATCCCTGTCCTATTTCACCTTGTTCTTCATCCATGAAGAACTTATACATGATCATTAAAAAACGCTATCGGCAACCCTCAATGGGGGAACGGTTATGTTGCACAGCTCATTGTGTTGGCTAATTCCTCTATGTGTTCAGACCCTAAAACGCCTGCCAAAAGTTTCGCCATTCTTTGATGAACAAAAAAGTCTTGTTTTGATTTGGGTAGGTAACTGATTTACCATCGAAGGTTATCTAATTGTTAAGCCATATGTTGTTTTCGCTTAATGATTGTAATTAGTCAGGAGAAAAATGAATAATCAACACATTATTGTTTTTGATGGCGTTTGTAATTTCTGTAATGCAGCTGTTAACTTCATCATTAAAAGAGATCATTCAAACAAATTTTTGTTTGCGCCGATGCAAAGCCCTTTTGCACAAAATTTAATTAGTGAGTATGGCGCAGATAAGGTGGGCTTTGACACTTTTTTACTCGTCAAAAAAAACCAGTGTTTTTTCAGAAGCAACGCAGCATTAGAAATTACTAAAGATTTAAACGGCTACTGGTACCTTTTTCGAATATTCAAAATATTGCCTCGCCCTATTAGAGATTATTTCTATCGTTCATTCGCACGAAATAGATACAGTATTTTTGGAAGAACTCAAGAATGTATGGTTCCAACTGATGAACTTAAAAGTAAGTTTTTGTGGAAAGTTGTTTGAAATCCCGTGTTAATGCATCAATTCATTTGTACCTGCAGCGAAGCGCACTTGTGCCAAAATCAACATAAGTATTTACTCACAACACATACCCCATTTAAGATACTGCATACTTATAAAAACTAAGAACCTACTTCTATGCATATTCCAAACAGCGAACGCCTAACTTACAGATTAATGGACGCATCAGATAAGCAAGCGCTTTACGATATAGATCAAAACGAAGAAGTGATGAAGTTTATTAATGGTGGTAAGAAAAACTCTATGCAGCAAATTGAAGAGGTTTTCGTGCCACGTATGGAGAAGTATCGCAATCCAGAAAAGGGATGGGGACTTTGGCATATTAGCCTAACTGAAACAGGTGAATACTTGGGCTGGGTGTTAGTGCGCCCTATGCATTTCTTCTTGGATAAACCACTATTTAACGACCTAGAATTGGGTTGGCGTTTCTTTCAACACCATTGGGGTAAGGGCTACGCTTCTGAAGCGGCTTTAGCCATTATCGACGTCGTATCAGCGTCACCGGAAGTTGAATATGTCTCTGCAATTGCAGATGAAGATAATGGCGCCTCAATAGGTGTAATGAAAAAGCTTGGCATGACCTTCCACAAGCAATATTTGCATAAAGACTATTTAGGTGATTGGGATGTGGTTTGGTATCGACGTAAAGTTAGAGAACAACACAAACCTAAGGGCTAAGAACTAAGAACTAAGAACTAAGAACTAAGAACTAAAAATTTAACTCGGTTAGGTAAAGAAAAGAAGCTGAAAAAGACATGGTGCCTGGCACCAATAGCATTCGTCATCCTGTTGAAAAACAGGATCTCAATTAAACTTAGCATCATTTATTAAACGCGCAATGAATCCCATGGAGATCCCGTGTTAAAACATCACGGGATGACGGTGGTAACTGCATATTCACGAGAATAAGTAACCACGTTCCTTGTCCCCAGCAGCTGTGCTGCGTGTCCGTCGTCCCTATTTTACGTACGGCGCTAGTAAATCATAGAAAATACTAGGTTGGTGCCTGGCACCAATAGCATTCGTCATCCTGTTGAAAAACAGGATCTCCTTTAAACTTTGAAGTACTTGTTAAACGCACAATGTACCCCATGGAGATCCCGTGTTAAAACATCACGGGATGACGGAAGAAATTATTGGCCATAGGCTTTAAAGCTGAATGCTTTAAGTAAAACAACCTGCTCCATGCACCATGCTCCTATAGCGAAGCGCTTAATCATCTCCTTCCTTGTCCCCAGCAGCTGTGCTGCGTGTCCCTCGTTCCTTTTTATGTACGACTCATGTAAATCATACAATGATTTATCCCCATGGAAGGAGGAAATGCCGATACGTGTCGGGAACACTTTCGGCCAACGAATGCACCTACTGTACGACTCATGTAAATCATACAATGATTTATCCCCAAGCCAGAGGCATGTGGCGATTTAGTAAATTAGGCCATTGGGACTAATTTAGAACTAAATCGTCATCACGGATTCTCCGCTTGGTGGCCTTAAAACAAAAAAGAGCGCCTAAGCGCTCTTTTTTAAGTGGTAGCTGTGTTAGCTAAGATTAGTCGATAATCTTAGATACAACACCAGCACCAACTGTACGGCCACCTTCACGAATAGCGAAGCGTAAACCTTCGTCCATCGCTACTGGGTTGATTAGCTCAACAACAAACTTCAAGTTGTCGCCTGGCATTACCATTTCTACACCTTCTGGAAGCTCTACAGCACCAGTGATGTCAGTTGTACGGAAGTAGAACTGTGGACGGTAACCTTTGAAGAATGGCGTGTGACGACCACCTTCATCTTTTGAAAGTACGTATACTTCTGATTCGAACTTCGTGTGTGGAGTGATTGAACCTGGCTCAGCTAGTACTTGACCACGCTCTACTTCTTCACGCTTAGTACCACGTAAAAGAATACCACAGTTCTCACCTGCACGACCTTCGTCTAGAAGCTTACGGAACATCTCAACACCAGTACAAGTTGTCTTTTGTGTCTCTTTGATACCAACGATTTCTACTTCGTCACCAACTTTGATGATACCGCGCTCTACACGACCTGTTACTACTGTACCACGACCTGAGATTGAGAATACGTCTTCGATTGGCATGATGAATGCACCGTCAATCGCACGCTCTGGCTCTGGAATGTAAGTATCAAGTTGCTCTGCAAGCTCAAGTACTTTCTCTTCCCACTGTGCTTCACCGTTAAGTGCGCCTAGTGCTGAACCTTGGATGATTGGAAGGTCGTCACCTGGGAATTCGTATTCGTTAAGAAGTTCACGAACTTCCATTTCTACTAATTCAAGTAACTCTTCGTCGTCTACCATGTCACATTTGTTCATGAATACGATGATGTAAGGTACACCAACCTGACGTGAAAGAAGGATGTGCTCACGTGTTTGTGGCATTGGACCGTCTGTTGCAGCTACAACTAAGATCGCGCCGTCCATTTGAGCAGCACCAGTGATCATGTTTTTGATGTAATCCGCGTGACCCGGGCAATCTACGTGTGCGTAGTGACGAGTTGCTGTGTCATACTCAATGTGAGATGTGTTGATTGTGATACCACGCTCACGCTCTTCTGGAGCGTTATCGATTTGTGCGAAATCACGAACTTCACCACCGTGAGTTTTTGTTAATACTGCAGAGATAGCAGCTGTTAAAGTTGTTTTACCGTGGTCAACGTGGCCGATAGTACCAACGTTAACGTGCGGTTTCGAACGTTCAAATTTTTCTTTAGCCATTTTACATGTACCTTAAAGTTTAATTTAAAAGCCCAGCCTAAACCGAGCCAGGCTTTTATTAAGCCTTACGAGATTCAATAATAGTATCGGCAACTGCTTTAGGGGTTTCAGCGTATTGCTTAAACTCCATAGAGTATGATGCACGACCCTGAGTTGCGCTACGTAAATCTGTAGCGTAACCAAACATTTCCGCCAGTGGCACAACTGCATTTACCAGTTTTAAGCCAGACGGGCCTTCGTCCATACCTTCGATTACACCGCGAC
Organism: Thalassotalea agarivorans; assembly: GCF_030295955.1. NCBI lineage: Bacteria > Pseudomonadati > Pseudomonadota > Gammaproteobacteria > Alteromonadales > Colwelliaceae > Thalassotalea > Thalassotalea agarivorans. Next base: position 451,651 of record NZ_AP027363.1, on the reverse strand, counting down.
GACGGTTTAAATCACCGACAACGTCACCCATGTTTTCTTCAGGCGTTGTTACTTCAACCTGCATAACAGGTTCAAGCAGGACAGGATTTGCTTCAAGCGCACCCTTTTTAAAGCCCATAGATGCTGCTACTTTAAACGCCATTTCGTTTGAGTCAACATCATGGTAAGAGCCGTCGTAAAGTGTCACTTTGACATCTAGCATTGGATATCCAGCTAAAGCACCAGATTCCATTTGCTCTTTACAACCTTTCTCAACAGCCGGGATGTATTCTTTTGGAACAGCACCACCAACGATTTCGTTAACAAATTCAAAACCTTCGCCTTCTGGTTGTGGTTCTAATTTAAGCCAAACATGACCAAATTGTCCACGTCCACCTGATTGACGAACAAATTTGCCTTCAACTTCAACAGTTGAACGAATAGTTTCGCGGTATGAAACTTGAGGTTTACCCACGTTACATTCCACTTTAAATTCACGCTTCATGCGGTCAACGATAATATCAAGGTGTAGTTCACCCATACCTGAGATAATCGTTTGCCCCGACTCTTCATCCGTTTCAACACGGAAAGAAGGATCTTCGGCCGCTAGCTTACCTAAAGCAATACCCATTTTTTCTTGGTCAGCTTTAGTGCGTGGTTCTACTGCTACTGATATAACCGGCTCTGGGAATTCCATGCGCTCAAGTGTAATAACCTTGTTTGCATCACAAAGTGTGTCACCAGTGGTAACTTCTTTTAAGCCGATAGCGGCAGCAATATCGCCTGCGCGAACTTCTTTAATTTCTTGACGGTCATTAGAGTGCATTTGCACAATACGACCAAAACGCTCTTTCTTACCTTTTACTGGGTTGTAAACACTGTCACCAGAGTTAACTACACCAGAATAAACACGGAAGAACGTTAAAGTGCCTACGAATGGGTCAGTTGCGATCTTAAAGGCTAATGCAGCGAACGGCGCATTGTCGTCTGCTTCACGGACACCTTCAGTTTCGTCTTCGTTTATCCCTCTAATCGCCTGAACTTCTGTTGGCGAAGGCATAAATTCAATCACTGAATCCAATACAGCTTGAACACCTTTGTTTTTAAACGCACTACCACATGAACAAAGTACTACTTCGTTATCTAGTGTACGTTGGCGAAGACCTGCTTTAATTTCTGCTTCAGTTAATTCACCTTCTTCAAGGTACTTTTCCATTAACTCATCAGAAGATTCTGCAGCTTCTGAAACAAGGTTTTCATGCCATTCTTCGGCGAGATCTTGCATATCAGCAGGAATATCTTCATAGGAAAATGTCATACCTTGATCAGATTCATTCCAGTTGATTGCTTTCATTTTGATAAGATCAACAACACCTGTGAAATTCTCTTCCGCACCAATCGGTAATTGAATTGGCACTGCATTTGCGCCCAAACGATCTTTCATTTGGTCGATAACGCTGAGGAAGTTTGCACCCATGCGGTCCATTTTGTTAACGAAAACCATACGAGGTACAGAGTACTTTTCCATTTGGCGCCAAACCGTTTCAGTTTGCGGTTGAACACCTGAAGAAGCACACAGCACAAGCACAGCACCATCAAGTACACGCAAAGAGCGTTCTACTTCGATAGTAAAGTCAACGTGACCTGGAGTGTCGATGATGTTGATACGATGATCGTCGAACTGCGCATCCATTCCTTTCCAGAAACAAGTCGTAGCAGCAGAGGTAATTGTAATACCACGCTCTTGTTCTTGTTCCATCCAGTCCATGGTAGCTGCGCCATCATGTACTTCACCGATTTTATGAGATAAACCAGTGTAGAATAGAATACGTTCTGTTGTTGTCGTTTTACCTGCATCTACGTGAGCACAAATACCAATATTACGGTAGCGCTCTATAGGGGTTGTACGAGCCACAATCTTATCCTCTTTCTAAGGAGAATTTCCTCAGATTATAGAAAAGCGTAGTTACCAGATGATGACATCTAGTAACCACGCCGCTCATTATATTACCAACGGTAATGTGCGAACGCTTTGTTCGCTTCAGCCATACGGTGAACGTCTTCACGTTTCTTAACCGCAGTACCTTTGTTGTCAGACGCATCTAACATTTCGTTAGCTAGGCGCTGAGCCATTGATTTTTCACCACGTTTACGAGCTGCTTCAACTAACCAACGCATGGCTAGTGCATTACGACGAACTGGACGAACTTCAACTGGAACTTGGTAAGTAGAACCACCTACACGACGAGACTTAACCTCTACTGCTGGGCGAATATTTTCTAACGCAGCTTCGAAAAGGTCTAAGTGCTCTTTGTCTGATTTCTCAGCTAAAATGTCTAGTGCACCGTATACGATTTTTTCTGCAACAGCTTTTTTGCCATCAACCATAAGAATGTTGATGAATTTTGCTAATAGTTCACTATGGAACTTAGGATCCGGTAATATTTTACGTTGTCCTACGACGCGTCTTCTTGGCATCTTGAATTCTCCGTTTAATTCAGGGATTTCCCAAAATTGTTAATAGTTTAAATTTGGCCTTACTTCACGGAAACCGTTAAGATTTAGGGCGCTTAGCACCGTACTTAGAACGGCCTTGTCTACGATCGTTAACACCTGAACAGTCAAGTGCGCCACGAACAGTGTGATAGCGAACACCAGGTAAGTCTTTAACACGACCACCACGGATTAAGATAACGCTATGCTCTTGTAAGTTGTGACCTTCACCACCGATGTAAGAAGTAACTTCGTAACCGTTAGTTAAACGAACACGAGCAACCTTACGTAGTGCTGAGTTAGGTTTTTTAGGCGTAGTAGTATATACACGAGTACATACACCACGGCGTTGCGGGCAAGCTTCCAATGCTGGAACATTGCTTTTCGCAACCTTTCTGGTACGTGGTTTACGTACCAATTGGTTAATAGTTGCCATTATAGCTCCTGATTAAGTTAAAACATTGGTAATAGTTACCGAATCACCAGTAAAAATTACACTTTCATAAACGTGAAAAACCGCGTCCATAATATTACTAGAATATAATGGACGCGGCATTTTAATGGTCAAGCTTTAACCTGTCAAGCCTGACAGGCCGCTTGTTAGCACATTTTTACAAAGAATTGCTTATTCGCCACTCTCTGGTGCTTGTGTATCGTCTTGAGCATCTGCACTTAATGCTTCAGAAAGTGCAATCGCTGCTTCGTCAGCTGATACTGTTGCTTCTTCTTCAATTGACGCAGCGCGTTTGCGAGCGCGGTCTTGATGATAAGCATAACCTGTACCTGCTGGGATCAAGCGACCAACAATAACGTTTTCTTTCAGACCACGTAAGCTGTCTTTCTTACCACTTACTGCAGCTTCTGTTAGAACACGAGTTGTTTCTTGGAACGATGCAGCTGAGATAAATGACTCAGTAGCAAGTGAAGCTTTAGTGATACCCATCATTTGGATGTCATATTCAGCTGGTTGCTTGCCTGCCGCTTCAAGTTCACGGTTTGCGATTTTAACGCGCGCCACTTCAACTTGTTCGCCTTTCAAGAATTCACTATCACCACCGTCTAAGATCTCACACTTGCGGATCATTTGACGCACGATAACTTCAATGTGTTTATCATTAATTTTTACACCTTGTAAACGATATACGTCTTGTACTTCGTTTACGATGTAGTTTGCAACTGGTGCAATACCACGTAAGCGTAAAATGTCATGTGGAGACTCTGGACCGTCGGCGATAACTTCACCTTTCTCAACTTGTTCACCTTCGAACACGTTAAGTTGACGCCACTTAGGAATCATCTCTTCATATACTTCACCGCTAGGCTGAGTAATTAGAAGACGACGTTTACCTTTAGTCTCTTTACCGAATCCAATGATACCTGTCTTCTCTGCAAGTATAGCTGGCTCTTTTGGCTTACGCGCTTCAAATAAGTCAGCAACACGCGGTAGACCACCGGTAATATCACGTGTTTTAGAAGATTCTTGAGGAATACGTGCTAATGCATCACCGATACCAACTTCTGCACCATCTTCTAGGTTAACGATTGCGTTACCTGGTAAGAAGTATTGTGCTGGAATTTCAGTACCTGCGATCATTACATCGTTACCTTTAGCGTCAACTAGCTTAACCATTGGACGCATTTCTTTACCAGCGCTTGAGCGTTGGTTTGGATCGGTAACAACGATGCTTGATAAACCAGTTAATTCATCAGTTTGACGCGTCATTGTAATGCCTTCGTCAAGGTCAACGAATTTGATCTTACCAGCAACCTCAGTAATGATTGGATGCGTATGCGGATCCCAGTTAGCCACTGTTTCGCCTGCTTCAATAGCAGCGCCGTCGCCTTTATCAAGCACAGCACCGTAAGGTACTTTATAGCGCTCTTTTTCACGACCTAGCTCATCAATAACTGTTAGCTCTGATGAACGAGAAACAATAACTGTTTTACCGTCTGTGTTTTCAACAGTCTTAGCACTTTGCAATTTCAAAGTACCTGTGTTCTTCACTTGAACACTGTTTTCTGCTGACGCACGAGATGCCGCACCACCGATATGGAACGTACGCATCGTAAGCTGTGTACCCGGCTCACCGATTGATTGAGCAGCTACAACACCTACCGCTTCACCTTGGTTAATTAGGTGACCACGTGCTAAGTCACGACCGTAACAGTGTGCACAAATACCAAAGTCTGTTTCACAGGTAATAATTGAACGAACTTTAACTTGATCGACTGAATGCTCTTCAAGTACGTCACAAAGTTTCTCGTCAATTAATGTGTTACGTGCAATTAATACATCTTCTGAACCCGGGATAAGTACGTCTTCACATACTACACGACCAAGTACACGCTCACGTAATGGTTCAACAACGTCACCACCTTCGATAAGTGGTGTCATCATGATACCTTCTTCAGTACCACAATCGTGCTCAGTTACTACCAAATCTTGTGCAACGTCTACTAGACGACGCGTTAGGTAACCAGAGTTCGCTGTTTTAAGTGCTGTATCGGCAAGACCTTTACGCGCACCGTGAGTTGAGATGAAGTATTGTAGTACGTTCAGACCTTCACGGAAGTTAGCGGTAATTGGCGTTTCAATGATTGAGCCATCCGGCTTAGCCATTAGACCACGCATACCTGCTAGCTGACGAATCTGAGCAGCACTACCACGAGCACCTGAGTCGGCCATCATGAAGATAGAGTTGAATGAGTCTTGCTCTTCCATCTCACCGTCACGGTTTTCGATGTGCTCTTTAGATAAGTTATCCATCATCGCTTTTGAAACACGTTCGTTAGCTGATGACCAAATATCGATAACTTTATTGTATTTCTCACCCGCAGTTACAAGACCTTGGTCAAACTGCGCTTGGATTTCTGCAACTTCTTCTTCTGCACCTTCGATAATAGTGTATTTCTCATCAGGAATAACCATATCGTCGATACCAACTGACGCACCCGCTACCATCGCGTAGTGGAAACCTGTGTACATAATGTGGTCAGCAAAGATAACAGTATCTTTAAGACCTAAGTTACGGTACGCATGGTTGATCAGCTTAGAAATTGGCTTCTTACCAAGTGGTTGGTCAATTAATTCAAATGGAATGCCTTTCGGACATACTTGCCATAAGATTGCACGACCAACTGTTGTATCACGCAAGGTAGTGTGTGCTACTAGTTCACCTTCGTCATTACGAGTGTGCTCTGTGATACGAATTTTAACGCGTGCGTGTAGCTCAGCAGCACCAGTTCGGTACGCTTTTTCAGCTTCTTTAGTGCTGGCAAATACCATGCCTTCACCAACGCCGTTTACACGTGAACGTGTTAAGTAATAAAGACCTAATACAACGTCTTGTGAAGGAACGATGATTGGATCACCATTCGCTGGAGAAAGTACGTTGTTAGTCGACATCATTAGCGTACGAGCTTCTAGCTGTGCTTCTAATGTCAATGGAACGTGAACCGCCATTTGGTCACCATCGAAGTCAGCGTTATACGCCGCACACACTAATGGGTGTAGGTGAATAGCTTTACCTTCGATAAGTACTGGTTCAAACGCTTGGATACCCAAACGGTGAAGTGTTGGTGCACGGTTTAATAGTACTGGATGCTCACGAATAACTTCGTCTAGCACATCCCATACTTCTGCGCCTTCACGCTCTACTAATTTTTTCGCTGCTTTGATCGTTGTAGCTAGACCACGAGCTTCCAATTTACCGTAGATAAACGGCTTGAATAGCTCAAGTGCCATCTTCTTAGGAAGACCACACTGGTGTAGACGTAACGTTGGACCAACAGTAATTACAGAACGGCCTGAGTAGTCAACACGCTTACCAAGAAGGTTTTGACGGAAACGACCTTGCTTACCTTTGATCATGTCTGCAAGCGACTTAAGTGGACGCTTGTTAGAACCTGTGATCGCACGACCACGACGACCGTTATCTAATAACGCGTCTACAGATTCTTGTAACATACGTTTTTCGTTACGTACGATAATGTCTGGTGCAACTAGGTCTAATAAACGCTTCAAACGGTTGTTACGGTTGATAACACGACGATATAAATCGTTTAAGTCAGACGTAGCAAAACGGCCACCGTCTAGTGGAACTAGTGGACGTAAATCAGGTGGAAGGATCGGAAGAACCGACATAATCATCCACTCTGGCTTGTTACCAGACTGCGCAAAAGCTTCCATAAGCTTAAGGCGCTTAGTAATTTTCTTACGCTTAGTTTCGCTGCCAATTTCTGGTAACTCTTCACGCATTTGCGCGATTTCTTCGTCTAGCTCAATGTGTTGAAGAAGGGCTAATACCGCTTCTGCACCCATTTTCGCGTCGAATTCGTCACCGTGCTCTTCCAAAGAGTCTAAGTACTCTTCTTCTGTTAAAATTTGGCCACGCTCAAGCGTTGTCATACCTGGTTCAGTTACCACGTATGATTCAAAGTAAAGTACGCGCTCAATATCACGTAATGTCATGTCTAGTAATAAACCGATACGAGATGGTAACGATTTTAAGAACCAGATATGTGCTACTGGGCTTGCTAATTCGATGTGACCCATACGGTCACGACGTACTTTAGTTAATGTAACTTCTACGCCACACTTCTCACAGATTACACCGCGATGCTTAAGGCGTTTGTACTTACCACAAAGACACTCATAGTCTTTTACTGGGCCGAAAATACGCGCACAGAATAAACCGTCGCGCTCTGGCTTGAAAGTACGGTAGTTAATTGTCTCAGGTTTCTTTACTTCACCATAAGACCACGAACGAATCATGTCCGGTGATGCTAATCCGATGCGAATACCATCGAATTCTTCGGTTTGATTTTGTTGCTTAAGAAACTTAAGTAAATCTTTCACACTCTGTCTCCTGTCGGAGTTTTAACCTTAGTAAGAGGGGAAAATTTCCCCTCTCGTGTACTGACTCTAATTGAACGTCAGCTATTCTCGTTTGTATTACTCTTCGTCTAACTCAATGTTAATACCTAAAGAACGAATCTCTTTAAGTAATACGTTGAATGACTCAGGAATACCTGGCTCCATACGATGGTCGCCATCAACAAGGTTCTTGTACATCTTAGTACGACCGTTAACGTCATCTGACTTAACAGTAAGCATTTCTTGTAGCGTGTAAGCAGCACCGTATGCTTCAAGTGCCCATACTTCCATCTCACCGAAACGCTGACCACCAAATTGCGCTTTACCACCAAGTGGTTGTTGCGTAACAAGGCTGTACGAACCTGTTGAACGAGCATGCATCTTGTCGTCAACTAAGTGATTTAGTTTCAACATGTACATGTAGCCAACAGTTACTGGACGTTCAAATGTACGACCAGTACGGCCATCAGTTAACGTAAATTGACCGCTCTCAGGCATGTCCGCTAACTTGAATAGCTCTTTGATTTCTTTTTCGCTAGCACCGTCAAATACAGGTGTCGCGATAGGTAAACCAGCACGTAGGTTGTTAGCTAAACGAACAATTTCATCGTCCGTAAAGTTGGCAATATCTACGTCTTGGCGAGAGTTACCTAGGTCGTATACGTCTTTCAAGAACTCACGAAGTTTTGCAATTTCGCGTTGTTCTTGCATCATACGATTGATTTTCTCACCAATACCGCGTGCAGCCATACCCAAGTGAGTTTCAAGGATCTGACCGATGTTCATACGCGATGGTACACCTAGTGGGTTAAGTACGATGTCTACTGGTACACCGTTCTCGTCGTAAGGCATGTCTTCCACAGGTACAACATTAGAGATAACACCCTTGTTACCGTGACGACCGGCCATTTTATCACCCGGTTGAATGCGACGTTTAACTGCAAGGTAAACCTTAACAATCTTAAGTACGCCTGGTGATAAATCATCACCTTGAGTGATTTTACGACGCTTAGCTTCAAACTTCTTATCGAAGTCAGCTTTGATATTGTCTAACTGCTCAGCGATTTGCTCTAGTTCAGACTGCTGACCTTCGTCAGACAAGTTTTGAACTAACCACTTCTCACGTGGCAATGCAGAGATATCTGACTCTTTCATGCCTGATGCAAGAAGTAACTTCTTAGTACGTGCATAAATGCCGTCTTCTAAAATGCTGAACTCATCACCTAAGTCTTTCTTCACTTCGCTAAGCTGCATTTCTTCAATTTCTAATGCACGCTTATCTTTTTCAACGCCATCGCGTGTGAAGATTTGAACGTCGATGATAGTACCTGACACTGAGTTAGGTACACGTAGTGAGCTGTCTTTAACGTCTGCCGCTTTTTCACCGAAGATTGCACGTAAAAGCTTTTCTTCTGGTGTTAATTGCGTTTCACCTTTAGGCGTTACTTTACCTACTAAGATGTCGCCGCCCTTAACTTCAGCACCGATGTATACAACACCTGATTCATCAAGTTTTGAAAGCGCAGATTCACCAACGTTAGGAATATCAGAAGTGATTTCTTCTGCACCTAGCTTGGTATCACGAGCTACACAGCTTAATTCTTGAATGTGAATTGTTGTGAAACGGTCTTCTTGCGCTACACGCTCAGAAACCAACATCGAATCCTCGAAGTTGTAACCATTCCAAGGCATGAATGCGATACGCATGTTTTGACCAAGTGCCAATTCACCTAAGTCAGTTGAAGGGCCGTCAGCTAAAACGTCACCGCGTACAACTGGCTCACCAACGTTTACAGTAGGACGTTGGTTAATACATGTGTTTTGGTTAGAACGCGTGTATTTAGTTAAGTTGTAGATATCAATACCTGCTTCACCAGCAACCATTTCATCTTCATTTACTTTAACAACAATACGAGATGCATCAACGTAATCGATAACACCACCGCGCTTAGCAACTGCAGTAACACCAGAGTCAACCGCTACGATTTTCTCCATGCCAGTACCAACAAGTGGCTTGTCTACTTTTAACGTAGGAACCGCTTGACGTTGCATGTTTGAACCCATCAATGCACGGTTGGCATCATCGTGCTCTAGGAATGGGATAAGTGATGCAGCTACAGATACGATTTGTTGTGGAGAAACATCCATGTACTGAACTGCTTCAGCAGACATCAATGTTGTTTCACCTTTGTGACGACAAGGTACTAATTCGTTTGAAATCTTACCTTTTGCGTCAATATCAACGTTAGCCTGAGCGATTACATAACCGCCCTCTTCAATCGCTGATAAATATTCAACTTCGTCTGTTACAACACCATCTACAATTTTACGATACGGCGTTTCTAAGAAACCGTAGTCGTTTGTACGAGCGTAACATGATAATGAGTTGATCAAACCGATGTTTGGACCTTCTGGCGTTTCGATTGGACAAACACGACCATAGTGAGTTGCGTGTACGTCACGTACTTCGAAGCCTGCACGTTCACGTGTTAAACCACCCGGGCCTAATGCAGAAATACGACGCTTATGCGTAACTTCTGAAAGCGGGTTGTTTTGATCCATAAATTGTGAAAGCTGAGAAGAACCAAAGAACTCTTTAACCGCAGCCGAGATAGGCTTAGCGTTAATTAAGTCTTGTGGCATTACTGCGTCTAGGTCACCTAAGCTTAAGCGCTCACGTACCGCACGTTCTACACGCACAAGACCTACACGGAATTGGTTTTCAGCCATTTCACCAACGCTACGAATACGACGGTTACCTAAGTGATCGATATCGTCCACTTCACCTTTACCATCGCGAATCGCAATTAATGTTTTCATTACCGCAAGGATATCGTCGTTAGACAATACGCCTTCGCCCGTTGACTCTTTACGGCCAACACGACGGTTGAACTTCATACGACCAACGTTAGATAAGTCATAACGTTCTAGTGAGAAGAACAAGTTAGCAAATAATGCTTCTGCTGCATCTTTTGTTGGTGGCTCACCAGGACGCATCATGCGGTAGATTTCAACTAACGCTTCTAAACGGTTAGTTGTAGAGTCGATACGTAATGTATCTGACATATATGAACCAACATCAAATTCGTTCATATATAAAGTAGAAATTACTTTATGACCTGCTTGAGAAAGTTCAGCCAACATTTCTAGCGTAAGTTCAGCATTTGCTTCTGCAATTACTTCACCTGTTGATTCGTCAACATATGCTTTAGAAAGTGCTTTACCAACAATGTATTCTGCTGGTACTTCTAATTCAGTAACTTTCTCTTTACTTAAGGTGCGGATATGACGAGCAGTAATACGACGACCTTGCTCAACTAATACATCACCATTAGGCATTTTAATATCAAACGTCGCTGTTTCACCACGTAAACGCTCAGGCACAAGCTCCATAATTAGCTTGTCACCTTTTATAGTGAAATCAGTTGTGTCGTAGAAAGTAGCTAAGATCTCTTCTGTCGAGAAATCTAACGCGCGCAGGATAATTGACGCGGGAAGTTTACGACGACGGTCGATACGTACAAATAAGTTATCTTTAGGGTCAAACTCAAAGTCTAACCAAGAACCACGGTAAGGAATAACACGTGCATTATAAAGCACCTTACCTGAAGAGTGTGTCTTACCTTTATCGTGGTCAAAAAATACGCCAGGAGAACGGTGCAATTGTGAAACAATAACACGCTCTGTACCATTGATAACAAACGTACCGTTGTCTGTCATCAGGGGAATTTCACCCATGTACACTTCTTGTTCTTTGATATCTTTAACTGTACCTGCTGGTGCGTCTTTATCATAAACAACCAAACGCAACTTAACGCGTAATGGCGCAGAGTATGTAACACCACGGATTTGACATTCTTTAACATCAAATAATGGCTCACCTAAACGGTAGCTTACATATTGTAACTCTGAATTGCCTGAATAGGCTTTGATAGGGAAAATCGAGCGGAATGCGGCTTCTAAACCGATTTCACCAGTCGCATCGATATCAATAAACTTGCGGAAAGATTCGAGTTGAATAGACAAAAGGAATGGATAATCCATTACCTGTGTGCTTTTACCGAAGTCTTTTCTGATTCGTTTCTTCTCTGAATAAGAGTAAACCATGGGGTTCCTCAGCTTGATGGTTATGGCCAAAATGTCTTATCAAGACAAGTTTTCTTGCAATGACGTTTACGTCTAAACATCAAATAATGCACTGTTTTAGTACAAATACCAAACAGATTTACTATTTTTTATCAGTAAGTTAGTTGAATAAAATTCAAGTTTTCTTACCAACACCTTAATAGTTAAGGCTTTGCGCTAAAAAAACAACTTTCTTTAGCGCAAAAAGGCCGGTGACGTTTAAATCACCAGCCATTGCCTTTTCAGGCGAATCTGTAGATTAACAGATTACTTAAGCTCAACTGTAGCGCCAGCTGCTTCAAGCTCTTCTTTAAGAGCTTCAGCTTCTGCTTTGTCAACGCCTTCTTTAAGAGCTTTAGGTGCACCTTCAACAAGCTCTTTAGCTTCTTTAAGGCCAAGACCAGTTGCACCACGTACTGCTTTGATAACACCAACTTTCTTGTCGCCGAAACCAGTTAAGATTACGTCGAACTCAGTTTGTTCAGCAGCACCAGCGCCTGCATCAGCACCACCAGCAACAGCAACAGCAGCTGCAGCAGATACGCCGAACTTCTCTTCCATTGCTTCTACTAATTCTACAACTTCCATTACTGACATGTCAGCAATAGCGTTTAGGATATCGTCTTTAGAAATAGACATTTTCAATTTCCTGTTTCAAATACAGCCTATAGGCTGTGTAAATAACTATTAAACCAAAAAGCTTGCTTGCTAATATTAAGCAGCTTCTTGCTCTTTCTGATCGCGAACTGCAGCAATAGTGCGAACAAGCTTGCCTGCAGATGCTTCTTTCATAGCGCTCATCAAACGTGCGATTGCTTCGTCGTATGTTGGTAACTTAGCAAGTACCGATACGTCTACAACTTCACCTTCGTATGCAGCTGCTTTTAATTCAAACGCGTCATTTTCTTTCGCGAAATCGTTAAAAATACGTGCAGCAGCACCTGGGTGGTCAGTTGAGAATGCAATTAATGAAGGACCTACTAAGTTGTCAGTTAGACATTCAAAGTCAGTACCTTGAACTGCGCGACGTGCTAATGTGTTACGAACAACTTTCATCCACACACCGTTTTCACGTGCTGTAGCACGTAAAGCAGTAATTGCATCTACTGTAACACCGCGAGAGTCTGCGATTACAGCTGATTGAGCGCCAGCAGCAGCTTCTTGAACTTCAGCAACAATTGCTTTTTTGTCATCAAGATTGATAGCCATTGGCTTTAACTCCTGGTTCACCGGATAAATCCGGTATTAACATTTCCCAAGGTCACCCTTGGAACTGAACGGCGAAACCAGTATTTAGGAAATATCTGGGTAATCACCATCTACGTAGGATTGTTTTATTAAGCGTTAACTCCTAAAAGTCTCGGCTCCTACGGTCTTTGACGGGCGCTGAACAAGTAAAACTTGCAGCTCCTACCAAAATTTAAGGGGCAAAATTATAGTTTAGAATTTCGCCCCTGTAAAGCGTCTTAAAAAAGAATTAGTACGCCAAGCTCGCTTGGTTTACAGCAACACCAGCACCCATTGTTGTAGATACTGATACTTTCTTGATGTACTGACCTTTAGCTTGAGCCGGCTTAGCTTTCTTAAGCGCGTCTAATAATGCTTCAAGGTTTTCTTTTAATTGTGCTTCTTCGAAATCAGCCTTACCGATAGTAGTATGGATGATACCGTTCTTATCGTTACGGTAACGAATTTGACCCGCTTTAGCGTTGTTAACAGCAGTTACTACGTCTGGAGTTACTGTGCCAACTTTCGGGTTAGGCATAAGGCCACGTGGACCTAAGATTTGACCTAATTGACCAACTACACGCATAGCATCTGGAGTAGCGATTACTACGTCAAAGTCCATTTCACCTTTCTTAACTTGCTCAGCTAAGTCGTCCATACCAACGATGTCTGCACCAGCTTCTTTCGCTTTGTCTGCGTTTTCACCTTGAGTGAATACAGCAACGCGAACTTCACGGCCAGTACCGTTAGGTAGTACAGTTGCACCACGAACGTTTTGGTCTGATTTACGAGCGTCGATACCTAAGTTGATCGCAACGTCTACACTCTCACGGAAGTTTGCAGTAGCAAACTCTTTAAGAAGTGCGATTGCTTCTTCGATATCGTATTCTTTTAATACGTCTACTTTTTCACGGATAAGACGAGCGCGTTTTGATAATTTAGCCATTGATTAACCCTCTACCACTAAACCCATTGAACGAGCGCTGCCCGCGATTGTACGTACTGCAGCATCCATATCTGCTGCCGTTAAGTCTGGTTCTTTAGTCTTAACGATTTCTTCAAGTTGTGCACGTGTAACAGTACCAACCTTCTCAGTGTTTGGACGACCAGAACCACTCTTGATACCAGCAGCTTTCTTAAGAAGGAAAGACGCAGGTGGAGTTTTAGTTTCGAACGTGAAAGAACGGTCGTTATAAACTGTGATGATTACAGGTACTGGAGCACCTTTCTCTAGAGAATCTGTTTTTGCGTTGAACGCTTTACAGAATTCCATGATGTTCACACCGTGTTGACCAAGAGCTGGACCAACTGGTGGTGACGGGTTAGCTGCACCAGCAGCAACTTGAAGCTTGATTAAAGCTTGGACTTTTTTAGCCATTGTTTAATACCTTTTATATGGGTGATAACGCTGAAACAATACAGCTCCCCGGTTAAAAATACGCCGCCAATTTGATGCTAAAATAAGCACCCAATAAAAAGCGGCGGTGGATTATAAATTAATCAACGTCTGAATATCAAGCATTTTTTGGAAATAGTCGTTTTGAGGGGCAAAAGGCGTATAAGATTCCGTCATCCCGTACCTTGATACGGGATCTCATGCGAGAAAAGGGCATGTTCGCTTCGCTAATGGGGCATGGGGCATGGAATTCATATCAACACACTGCACGTAGCTCGAAGCGCGCAGCACTTAGTTCTTAGCTCCTAGCTCTTAGTTCTTAGTTCTTAGTTCTTAGTTCTTAAATACAATCGCAAAGCCGTGAAGCAACTTTCCAAATAGTGCCTATACTGCTGTTAAGCAAACAAAACATAGAGGCAATAATGAGCAATTCTGTATACCCAAGAACCTTTTCACATATTGGCATTTCAGTTCCCGATGTAGAAGCAGCCGTTAAATTCTATACCGAAGTTTTAGGCTGGTACTTGATCATGACTCCAACCGAAATTGTCGAAGATGACTCCCCAATAGGCGTCATGTGTACAGACGTATTTGGCAGTGGTTGGAAACGATTCAAAATTGCCCATATGTCGACAGGCGATCGTATTGGTGTAGAGCTTTTTCAATTTCATAATCAGGAAAACCCTGAAGATAACTTCGAATATTGGAAAACCGGCGTATTTCATTTTTGCGTACAAGACCCAGATGTAGAAGGTTTGGCTGAAAAAATCGTTGCCGCTGGCGGTAAAAAACGAATGAAGGAACCCAGATACTATTACCCTGGTGAAAAACCCTATCGCATGATTTATATGGAAGACCCGTTTGGCAATATTCTAGAAATTTATAGCCACAGTTATGAATTAACCTATTCAAGTGGTGCATATAATTAGAAGCTGTATGCTGCGTGCTATAAGCTGCATGTAGCTAAAGGGTGTAATCTTATATCAATAAAAAAGCCCGCTATTGCGCAATGCTGTTCACTTTAGTGGAGCAGCATTGCGATTAATTGGATAACGGGTCTTTGATATCTTTACCGCCCTAGGTCTTGATGGCCTAGGGCGGTTTTCTTTGAAGAGCATGGTCAAGTCACCTCGAAGCTGAGCTAATCGTTTTGGTGTATTACCAGGTGATAGCGCTTTTGCCATCACTTTCAATTGACTGGCGATGAACTGGCAAGCATATTTGAAACTAATTTCGTTAGGAGCTCTTTGATGAGAAACGGCCGCTTGACTAGCTTCTCTTCGAACAAGGTTGTAACCCAGCACAAGTCCCCATAACTCTTGATATACAAGATCAACTGTTTTGCTTCTAAGGGTGATCGCATTGTGTTGCATTGATGATTTGATGTCTCGGTAACCTAGCTCAATTTCCCAACGCTCATGGTATAACTCGGCAACATCTTGAGCGTTGTATTTATCACGAGGTAATGATGTGAATACCGTTTTTACTTTGCCAGCAACTTCATACGTTACAGCCCTAACTTTCCAAGTTTCCGGTAAGTCAGGATTCTTCTTTCTTGCCTGAGGGGAGACCTTCATCTCGACCAATTGGTCATTACTTTCTTGCTTGTCGAGCAGCGTGTACTTTAAACCTTTTCTTGCGGGAATAAGCCAATGACTGTTGTCTCCCAGTTTGTTTATACCCAGAAGTAGCTCTGCGCTATAGAAACCTTTGTCTAGTAGGGTAACTGAGTTATCTGGCAACTTATCCATGAACCCCTTTGCGAGAGGAATTTCACCTTTTCGATAAGGGCTTATATCGCCATCAACAATCACATGAGAGCGAACATTCATTAGCGTCACGAGCCTTAACATAGGAAATGGCGTTTGCCGATTTGTGCTCGTATTTCCAGAGCCGAAATGCTCACGTAATTCAGGCGTATCATTTGTGCGAAATAAAGCCCCATCAACAGCAAAAACCTGAAGGCCGTGCCAAGTGTCACCTGGGTAACGCTCTAATCCCCATTGGTT
Source organism: Thalassotalea agarivorans (assembly GCF_030295955.1). Taxonomy (NCBI): domain Bacteria; kingdom Pseudomonadati; phylum Pseudomonadota; class Gammaproteobacteria; order Alteromonadales; family Colwelliaceae; genus Thalassotalea; species Thalassotalea agarivorans. The sequence continues at coordinate 435,546 of NZ_AP027363.1, read as the reverse complement.
GCTGCATTGCCTAAATAGCCATGCCATCGATTCAGAGCCAAGACGTTTTCTCGCTTCGGTTAATGCACTTTTAGCTAAAAGTTTTTCATCAGCTAAGCCTTCAGCACATATGTTCATACGCCTTGCTACTTCAGCAATCGGTTCGTTTCTAAAAAATGCCATACCAACTACCAACCAAAGCACCATATCACTGGGCAAACGCCGTCTTCGGATTGTAGCTTTGGCTGACAACCCTGTCGCTTGATAAACCCAATCGTCAGGAATGTGCTCACAAAAGGTGGTTAACTTGGCAATATCTACTGGGGATTCTTCGATAAAATCGTGAAACTGGGTGAAGGCAGGCATAAAAAAATCCGTAATCAGAAAACTGACTACGGATTTTGCACGATCATTTGGATCGGTCAACTGATCACATTCTTAATAGATCAGCATTGCGCTATTGCGGGCTTTTTTATTCAATTAAGTATTGAATTAGCTTTTCTCAACTTGTGAGAATTCTAAATCTACTGGTGTTGAACGACCAAAGATAAGGACTGATACCTTAATGCGTGATTTTTCATAATCAAGCTCTTCAACCACACCATTGAAGTCTGCAAATGGACCATCGATAACGCGAACCACTTCGCCCACTTCGAACATTGTTTTTGGCTTTGGCTTGTCCGTAGAATCTTCAAGGCGTTGAAGAATACGGTCAGCTTCTTTCTGTGTAATTGGCATTGGGCGATCACTTGTACCACCAATAAAACCTAATACACGTGGTACACTTTTAACTAAGTGCCATGCTTCTTCGTCCATCGCCATTTCAACTAGAACATAGCCTGGGAAGAATTTACGCGCGCTCTTGCGTTTTTGGCCAGCACGCATCTCAACTACTTCTTCAGTAGGTACTAAGATCTGACCGAATTTATCTTGTAAACCGTGAATTTCGATATGCTCAAGCAATGTTTTTTGTACACGCGCTTCATAGCCAGAAAAAGCCTGTACAACATACCATCTTAACTTTGGTTTATTTTCTTCAGTCATCTTTAATTACACCTGTAAGCCAGTGATGAAACCAACAACCCAGAATAGCACTGAGTCTAGACCCCATAAAATAAGAGCCATGATTACTGTAGCAACTAAAACGATACCAGTCGTTTGAATTGCTTCTTGACGCGTTGGCCAAACTACTTTGCGAACTTCTGTACGTGATTCTTTAGCAAAAGCAACGCCTGCTTTACCTTTTTCAGTGGTCATAGCAATTAAACCAGCAACGATAACAGCCGCTACAACTGCGATAGCGCGCACTAATACTGATTCTTCACCAAACATGTAATTGCCAACAACGGCACCAGCTAAAATGATTAACACGAGTAACCATTTTACTGTGTCTAGAGAACCACCTGTTTGGTTTTCTGTACTTGCGTTCATATTTCTACCTGTAAACTACTTTCATTTTAAATAAGTAACATCATTGTCACTTATTGTCAGCTTTCGCTGGAATTTGGCAGGGGTAGAGAGATTCGAACTCCCAACCGTCGGTTTTGGAGACCGCTGTTCTACCAATTGGAACTATACCCCTAATTCTTCGACGTATTGACTATATGTAGCCTCAATACGCCGTTTTCAAGTTACACTTGTCGAGTGATTTCTTAGTTTTTTTGGGAAAGTTAAGAGATACTCTAGAAGTGAGCCCGCTATTATACTGAGTCAAGGTTGATACTCAAGCGATATTTACGATTATCTGTTGTCGTTTCGTATCTTTTCGTAAACAACAAGCATTTAGCCAAAACGAAAAGGATATTTTCGTGCTTCGTGCTTCGTGCTTCGTGCTTCGTGCTTCGTGCTTCGTGCTTCGTGCTTCGTGCTTCGTGCTTCTAGGGTAGCGTTTGTGTTTGGAATGTTCCGGACAATGAATAAATAGAAAGTTTACTGAACACAAAGGTACTTGATGATTTGGGTATATTAATACCGCCCTTCCCTGGGCATGCCCTTGAGAATGTTCCAGACAACTCAAGGATACCATCCGTCCATGGATATAAAAAAAGCGCCTAAAGGCGCTTTTTTTATTTGGAATTCTGGCTTATTTTTTACCAAGAACAGCAAAACGTTTGTTGAACTTATCAACACGACCACCAGTCTCAGCAGCTTTTTGCTTACCAGTGTAGAATGGGTGACACTCAGAACAAACATCTAAGTGGATGTCTTTGCCAAGTGTTGAGCGTGTGTTAATAACGTTACCACAAGAACATGTTGCCTTGATGTCTACGTAGTTAGGATGAATACCGTCTTTCATGGGAAACCTCTATATTAGGCCGCATCGCCACTTAGTCAGTCTTTACCGCTAAGCACCATACGAATGTTACAAAATTAATTGGGCGCGAATAATATATGAACAACGTGTTTTGCGCAAGAGTTTTTTTAGTTTCTAGCTATTCGGGACGAGGGACGCGCAGCGATGCTGCTGGGGACAAGGGACGTGGAGTGGTTTTCACGCAACCCGCAGCATGCAGCCCGCGGCTCTTTATTTCTTTCAATCTTGCATCTTTCTATCTTTTTTCTTGTACCTCTTTTACTAGTTGGTCAAAATAGCTTTATCGATAAAACAAGAATAACCACATGACGGATCTGTTTCTCGAAGTGGCACTGCCAGTGCCCATGCGACAAAGTTACACCTACAAATTGTCAGTTGCGTCTCTTAAAGATGCGCCGGATATTGGTGCACGAGTTTTAGTGCAATTTACCAGCCGACAACTCATTGGTTTTGTTCTATCCGTCGCTGAATCTTGTGCCTATGATGCCGAAAAGGTAAAGCCCGTTATTAGCGTATTGTCAGCAGAGGCGACTTTTTCACCTCAGCATATGGCGTTTTTAGCGCAAGCGGCCAACTATTATCATCACCCGATAGGCGAAGTGCTTAATATTGCCTTGCCCGCTGTATTGCGCCAAATAGACAAACCAAAGCCCGAACCTGTGATGGTTTGGCACTGCCAAGATGTTAACCCTGACGTCGTTGAAACTGCGCTAAAAAGCGCTAAAAAACAAAAAGCGTTGTTTCAAGCTATCGCGCAAAAGCCTGGCCTTACATGGGCAGAACTAAGAACCCTTGGATACACCAAAGCGCAACTCAACGGACTTGAAGAAAAACAGCTAATATTGAGCAAAGCGCAGCAAATTTCTCCTTTTCACTGGCAACAAAATTGTATTAATGAAGAAGCAAAACATCAGCTAAACACCGAACAGGCACTAGCCGTTTCAGCGATTAATCATGCGGCTGATTCGTTTCAAAGCTTTTTACTTGAAGGTATTACGGGTAGCGGTAAAACTGAAGTGTACTTGCAAGCGATTGAAGAAACATTAAAACGCAATCAGCAAGTGTTAGTCTTAGTACCAGAGATTGGTTTAACGCCACAAACATTATCTCGTTTTGAACAACGATTTAACGTCCCAATCGCTATCCACCATTCTGGCTTAAATGATAAAGAGCGATATGAAGCGTGGCAAATGGCTAAAACAGGGCATGCAGCTTTACTTATAGGCACGCGTTCAGCCTTGTTTTCGAGCTTCAAATCGCTGGGTTTAATTATTGTTGATGAAGAGCATGACAATTCATTTAAACAACAAGACACCTTTCGCTATCAAGCGCGTGACCTTGCCGTACTGCGAGCGCGAGGACTCAATATTCCCATCGTATTAGGTAGTGCAACCCCCGCCTTGGAATCAATCGCCAACGCGCAATTAGGAAAATTTACTCACTTAACATTAACCAAACGCGCCGGCAACGCCAGTGTCGCTAAGATCGACATTATTGACGCCAGTACGCACAGATTGGAGCAAGGGCTATCAAAACCTGTACTCGACGCAATTGCGGCGACCTTAAACAAACAAGAGCAAGTCATGGTGTTTTTGAATCGTCGTGGCTATGCCCCAGCGATCAATTGCCAAGAATGTTTTTGGCTAGCAGACTGCAAACGTTGCAATAAACCTTATACCTTGCATCAGCATCCAGCACGTTTAATTTGTCATCACTGTGGCAGTCAAAAAAGAGTGCCTGTGCAATGTCCCGAATGTGGGTCAACGCACATCCACCCTTTGGGTCAAGGCACTGAGCAGTTAGAAGAGTTACTTAATCAAAAGTTTGAACAAGCCAGTATTGTCAGAATAGATAGAGACAGCACGCGCAAAAAAGGTAGCATGCAAACCCTTTTTAATGACATACACCAGGGCAAGCATCACATTTTAGTTGGTACTCAGATGTTAGCTAAAGGGCATCATTTTGCCAATGTAACCTTGGTGGTAGTGTTGGACATAGATGGTGCATTGTTTAGCTATGATTTTCGCGCGGGCGAGCATATGGCGCAGCTTGTTACGCAAGTATCTGGTCGTGCAGGGCGAGCAAGTAAACCTGGACATGTGTTAATTCAAAGTCAGTATCCACAGCATCCATTGCTACAAGATCTGGTATTAAATGGCTACGGCCATTTTGCCCGGCAAGCACTAACAGATAGAAAACTTGCTGGCTTACCGCCTGCGAGCTTCCAAGCCTTGTTTCGCGCGGAGGCTAACAATGACACTTTACCAAAACAATTTTTAACCGCTTTAGCAGATACACCCATAGCTTCTTGTCAGGTAGCCGGTCCCATGCCTGCGCCCGCAGAAAAGAAAGCAGGTAAATATCGATTCCATCTATTAATTCAGGCCAAACAGCGAAATACATTGCACCGAGCATTATCGTCTTTGTTGCAGGTGGCACAGCAACATAGTTTAACTAGCAGGGTGCGATGGACACTCGATGTAGACCCGATAGATTTAACTTGGTAAACAGTAGCGATTTCTTATTGCATAATGATATTTATGGTCGATGTATTGATTTTAAAATTCGACCCTAGTTACAATGGCAATATAACAATAAAGCATATTTTTCACGTTTAGATTTCGGTATTTCCTCATGGCGCATCAAGATTACGTTTCTCGCTCTCGCAAGCCTAATAAAAAGAACAACCCTTATCAGCGCAAGCAAACTAAGAAAAAAGCGAGCCCTGCTATGCCGCTAAAAGCCAAAATCGCTACGGTTGCCATGCTTGTTATTATTCCTGCCTTTGTCTATGGCTTGATGCAATTAGCAAAAATAGAGCCTACGAAAACAGTGAGTAAACCCGAAGAAAAACCAGTAGAAACGGTCGCTACTGTTGAGACTAAAAATGGTGTTGAGTTACCAGAACCACCCAAAGAAGAGTGGTCTTATGTCGACGATTTGAAGAACAAAGAAGTTGAAGCCGGTGAATATGAAGTACCAGAAAAAGGCCCGTATAAAATGCAATGTGGCTCTTTTAAGCGACAAAGTGACGCCGAGCGATTGCGCGCTCAAATCGCGTTTGTTGGATTAGAAGCTATGGTAAGTGAATCAAACGGCAGCAACGGCAAGTGGTTTAAAGTTTACTTAGGTCCTTACGAGCGTAAGCGTTTAGCTGAAAAAGATAAGCACAAACTTAAAAGCAATAATGTAAACCATTGCCAAATTTGGTTGTGGCGATAATTGGCAAAGTAGCACCTTGTTCAAGCATATTCCATGAACGCGCAGTAAACCTCTTTACCGCGCAAAGGAAAAAATTAGCGAAAGGCAGTTAATCTTGTGTTGGTTGCTGCGTTTCAGTGTCAGGTGCACTTGGTGATTCTGTTGGTGCCGGTTGACTCATCATCACGAAAATACCAGCAACAATCACAACCAATAATACGAGCAATAACCATATCCCTTTTTTCGATTTAACTTGATGGCTTGGAGCCATCTGCGCTTGCTCTTGTTGTATACGCGTTGCTTCTGCTTCCTCCAGCGCTTCTTGCTCTATACGCTTTTGTAACTCTTCTGCTAGCTTCTCTGCCCGCTCAGGATAACTATCCTTATCGATATACTTTAACGTTTGTTCGATTTCTTCCCTGTTGTATTCTTCGTAGTTAGGCATCTGCATAGTAATTTCCTTGATAACTGCTTTTTAACCATAAAAAAGGCCAGTAGATACTGGCCTTATTATTTATGGTTCTTTAGCTAAGCGCAACTTTATACGCGCTCGAACACTGTCGCTATACCTTGACCTAATCCGATACACATGGTCGCTAAACCAAGGTTAACGTCTTGTCCTTCCATCAGATTAATCAGGGTTGTTGATATACGTGCACCTGAGCAACCTAGCGGGTGACCTAATGCAATTGCACCACCGTTTAAGTTAATGCGATCGTCCATTTTGTCTTCTAAACCTAGCGCTCTTACACAGCTTAACGCTTGTGCAGCAAAGGCTTCGTTGAATTCGAACAATTCGATATCTTCAAGCGACAAGCCAGCGCGTTTCAATGCTTTTTTAGTTGAAGGTACTGGACCAAAACCCATGGTTGCTGGATCGCAACCGGCAACACCCATACCACGAATTCTAACGCGAGGAGTTAAACCAAGTGCTTTTGCCTTGTCAGCTGACATCACCAACATAGCTGACGCACCATCTGAAAGCGCAGATGATGTACCTGCTGTCACTGTACCGTTAGCAGGATCAAACACTGGACGTAAACCAGACAGCGTATCAATCGTAGTTTCTGGGCGAATAACTTCATCGCTCTCTACCATGGTAAGAATACCATTAGCATCATGACCAAGCGCCGGTACAATTTCATTCTTCCAACGGCCTGCTAATGTAGCTTCGTGTGCTTTTTGATGCGAACGAGCACCAAAAGCGTCTTGCATTTCACGGCTGATTTGATGTTGCTTACCTAAAAGCTCGGCTGTTAAGCCCATAGAACCTGATGCTCGAGCAATATATTTGCTAAGTGCTGGATCAAAATCAACATCGTACATCATAGGTACGTGACCCATGTGCTCCACACCGCCAATTAAAAATACATCGCCTTGATCAGCCATGATGCTTGTAGCTGCGTCATGAAGCGCCTGCATTGATGAACCACATAAACGGTTTACTGTTACCGCACCTACATGTTTTGGAATATCGGTTAACAACTGCGCATTACGAGCGATGTTAAAACCTTGTTCTTTGGTTTGCTTTACGTTACCCCAGATAATATCTTCTATCTCGTTAGGGTCTAGATTTGGATTACGCTCAAGCAAAGCCGTCATTAGATGAGCAGAAAGTTGCTCAGCACGAACATTTCTAAAAACACCAGCTTTAGAGCGTCCCATCGGCGTGCGTACGCAATCGACAATTACTACTTCTTTCATGATTATCTCCTTAGGCCTATGCTTTTTTTACATCTGTTGAAAAGTACGATTGACCTGACGCTGCCATTTCACGCATGCCATCAGTCACCTGATAAATCTCACCTAAGTGAGCATACTTATCAGCCATCGCAATAAAGTTATCGAGACCTAATGTTTCAAGATAACGAATTGGACCACCTCTAAACGGCGGGAAGCCTAAACCATATATCAGACCCATGTCCGCTTCAGCAGCACTCGCTACAACACCTTCTTCTAAACAGCGAACAACTTCATTCACCATTGGAATCATAAGGCGTGCAATAATTTCATCTGCAGAGAATTCTTTTTGTTCACCACCAATAAGCGCATAAGCCTGTTCGCTCGCTACTTTTGTTGGCTTACCACGTTTGTCTTTACCATAGTCGTAAAAACCTTTGCCATTTTTCTGACCATAGCGCTCATCACCATAGAGCTTAGTGACAGGGTCGTTGTCTATTTTTGCCATACGGGTTGGGAAACCAGCTGACATAACGCCTGTACAATGATCCGCCGTATCAATACCGACAACGTCAAGCAAATAAGCTGGACCCATTGGCCAACCAAATTGTTTTTCCATCACTTTATCAACGGCAGTGAAATCTGCGCCTTCGAGCACCAACTGACTGAAACCAGCAAAGTAAGGGAATAATACGCGATTCACGTAAAAACCCGGACAGTCATTTACCACGATAGGTGATTTACCCATTTTCGCCGCGTAAGCAACTACCGTCGCAACCGTTTCGTCTGATGTGTCTTTGCCACGAATAACTTCTACTAATGGCATTTTGTGGACTGGGTTGAAGAAATGCATACCACAGAATTTATCTTTACGAGATACACTTTCAGCCAGAAGATCGATAGAAATCGTAGACGTATTAGAGGTAATAATGGTGTCTTCTGCTACTTGTCCTTCGACTTCCGCGAGCACTATGCCCTTCACTTTAGGGTTTTCAACAACCGCCTCTACTACAATGTCAGTATCTTTCATGCTGTCGTAGCTTAGGCTAGGTGTAATGTTGTTCAACACGCCAGCCATCTTCTTCGCGTTCAAACGACCACGTTCAACTAGCTTAGTTAAAATGCCCGCTGCAGTAGTTAAACCTAAATCTAGCGCGTCGTCATTAATGTCTTTCATGACAATAGGCGTGCCTTTGTATGCAGATTGGTAAGCGATACCGCCGCCCATAATGCCCGCACCTAACACAGCAGCTTTGTTTACTTGTTTTTGTGCTGACTTCGCCGCTTTCTTCGCCTTGCCTTTAATCACTTGATCAGACATGAACAAACCAATTTGAGCAGTTGCAGCATCTGTTTTAGCAAGCTTAGCAAAACCAGCATTTTCAAGTGCCATAGCGCCCGCTCTGTCTTTAAGCGCTGCAGCTTCAATCGTGCTCACCATCACCATTGGCGCTGGATAATGTTTACCAGCTTTGGCAGCAATCATGCCTTTGCATGTGGTGAATGTCATAACCGATTCAATTTGGCTCAGCTTTAATGGCTCAAGTTTTGGCTGACGTTTAGCACGCCAATCTAACTTACCTTCAATCGCTTGGGTGAGCATTTGTATCGCAGCATCTTTAAGTTGCTCTGGCGCGACTACAGCATCTACCACACCAACTGCCATTGCTTTTTCTGGCTTGTTTGGTTTGCCTGTAGACATCCACTCAACGGCATTGTCGGCACCAATAAGGCGTGGCAAGCGCACCGTACCACCAAAACCTGGCATTAAACCTAATTTAACTTCAGGTAAGCCTATGCTAGCTGTTGTATCTGCTACACGATAATCACACGCTAGTGTCATTTCGCAACCGCCACCTAACGCGAAACCATTTACGGCAGCGATAGTTGGCATATCTAAATCTTCAAACGCATCAAAAATGTCTGTAGCATTTTTGATCCATGGAATTAATTCGTCTTCTGGCTTTTTAAAGGTATCTAAGAATTCTGTGATATCAGCACCAACGATAAATGCTGATTTGCCTGATGTTACTAATACACCTTTGGCTTGTTCACATTGATTGATGACTTCAATCACTTGTGAAAATTCTGCAAACGTTGCTTGATCGAATTTGTTTACAGAACCTTGCGCGTCGAATTTCATTTCGACGATGCCGTTATCTAGTAACTGGGCAGATAGGCTTTTGCCTTCAAATAACATGCCTGCTCTCCTCACCTGTTGCGATATTTGTGGAACGACTGTGATCACTATAATCGTTAATGTCGTTATAATAATAGTCGACTTAAGTCGAAAAAGTGGCAGTAACTATGCCTTTTCTTCAAAGCGAAAGCAAATTTTTTAAACACCTGTTTAAAATAATTGTTTGAGTGTTGAATTTTTGTAAATAAAAATGCCCAAACCCTAATTAGTGGGCGATCAGATAAATTACTAAAACCCCATGTTAAACAAGCATCAAGCACGATATACTGGTGCTCAACTACAATATAAAGAATCTTCCTATGCCGTTTCGTTTCGCTCGTACGCCAGAAAATATGTTACTCGCCATGGCGTTTATAATGCCACTCGTGTTTTCCGTTTGGATGGTACTGTTAAACAATTTTGTGGTTGAACGTGCCGCATTCACCGGCAAGGAAATTGGCATACTACAAAGCCTTCGTGAAATTCCTGGTTTTCTAGCGTTTACGGTGATTTATCTTTTATTGTTTATTAAAGAGCAACGCCTTGCACTGCTTTCTTTAGGTGTCACCTGCTTTGGTGTCATGATCACAGGTTTCTACCCAACTGCGCTTGGCTTATACATCACCACCATTATTATGTCTGCCGGCTTTCATTATTTTGAAACCGTTAATCAATCGTTGACACTACAATGGATTAAAAAAGAAGACACCGCTCACTTCTTAGGGCGCGCATTGTCGGCAAAATCTATCGCCTCTTTACTCGCCTTTTCTAGCATTTGGTTACTCATGGAGTATTTCCAATGGGACTATCAAAATACTTACCTACTGTTCGGCGCTATTGGCTTATTAGCTACCATCATTTTAGCTGCAAGCTTTCCTCGCTTTGAACAAAAAGAAGAGCAACATAAGAAAATAATTCTTCGCAAACGATATTGGTTGTTTTATTCGTTGACCTTTTTTAGCGGCGCCCGAAGACAAATTTTTGTGGTATTTGCAGGCTTTTTGATGGTCGAGAAATTTGGTTATAGTGTTGCCGAAGTCAGCGCACTATTTTTAATAAACTATGTTTTTAACTGGTTGTTTGCAGCCAAAATTGGCAAGTTAATTGGCATCATTGGTGAGCGCAGAACGTTAATATTTGAATATATTGGTTTAGCAATCTTATTCGTTAGCTATGGTTTAGTGGAAAGTGGTACTTGGGCAGCAGTACTGTATGTGATTGACCATTTGCTGTTTGCGTTGGCGATTGCTATCAAAACCTACTTCCAAAAAATAGCGGATCCAAAAGATATCGCAGCAAGTGCTGGTGTTAGCTTTACGATAAACCATATCGCAGCCGTTTTCATTCCAGCATTACTAGGGTTGGTTTGGGTCTATGATAATAGTTTGGTGTTTTTTGTTGGCGCTGGATTTGCTGTGTGTTCGTTACTGTTGTCTACCTTAGTGCCTATGCAGCCAAGTCAGGACAATATTACTCGCTTAACGCGAGCTGAAGTGAATTAAAAAAGGCGCTACAAGCGCCTTTTTATTAAATACCGTCACCATCAATATGCAGACCACATTCGCGGCCATTGCCATCAAAGCGAGTGTCTTCTTCACTCATACCTAGGGTCAGTGGTTTGGTGCTGTGCACGTCACCTACCGATACATAACCTTCTTCCCATAAAGGGTGATAAGGTAGGTCATGTTTAGTTAAGTACTGATGTACGTCTTTATTGTGCCAGTCGATAATCGGGTGCACCTTGAAACGGCCACGAAGTATATCAACCACATGCAAGGTTTTACGGTGACTAGATTGCTGACGACGAATACCAGAGAACCAAGTACCGGCATTTAACTCGTCCAATCCTCGCTCTAGCGGCTCAACTTTATTTCGCTGGTTATAAGCCTTAAGCCCATCTTCACCTTGGTTCCACTGCTCACCATATTTAGCCATTTGCCATGCCGTACTTTCAACGGCACTGTATACATGCAAATTCAGCTTTAAGCGTTCAGTTAACTGTTCAATAAACTGATAGGTTTCAGGAAACAAATGCCCGGTATCGGTTAAAATAACCGGAATATCGGGATCAACTTGCGTCATCATATGCAACATTACCGCAGACTGAATACCAAAGCTTGAAGACAATACAAATTGACTAGGCAAGTTTTGCATTGCCCACTCAATACGCTCAATCGGCGATTGCTTTTCTAAGACTTCGTTTCGTTGCGCGAGCCACGGCTCGGGCAAGGATTCAGGAAAACGACTATGCGCGGAGTTTTTAGTCATGAAAATCCCTTTTACTGACTTTAACTTCAGCAACAATTTTGGTGCGGATGGCAAAATCCCCAATACCTTCACCTGCTTGACGAGAAGCGCTCCAATCAGCGATTAATGCGTCAAGTACGTCAATGATCTCTTGTTCGTTGATGTTTTCTTTGTACAGCTTCGGTATGCGGGTACCTTCATGGTTACCGCCTAAATACATATTGTACTTGCCAGGGCCTTTACCCACGAGTCCAACTTCAGCCAACATCGCACGGCCACAACCGTTTGGACAGCCTGTTACACGTAAAATAATATGCTCATCTGCCACGTTGTGTTTGGCCAATAAGCCTTCAACGTCTGTCACTAGTCCCGGTAAGTAGCGCTCTGCTTCTGCCATGGCTAATGGGCAGGTAGGGAACGCAACACACGCCATAGAGTTTTTGCGCTGCTCGCTGGTTTTACCGTCCAATAAACCAAATTCAATGGCAAGCTGCTCAATTTGAGCTTTATCGGCTTCGGGTACACCGGCAATAATCAGGTTTTGGTTTGCTGTCATTCTGAAGTCGCCTTGGTGTATTTTGGCGATTTCAGCAACACCCGTTTTTAATGGTTTGCCTGGGAAGTCTAACAAACGTCCATTTTCAATGAACAAGGTTAAATGGTGTTTACCATCGATACCTTCTACCCAACCAAATCTATCACCACGACCTGTGAATTCAAATGGGCGGCTTTCTGCAAAGGTAACACCGGCACGCTTTTCAACTTCCGCTTTGAACGTGTCTGTACCTACACGATCTAAGGTGTACTTGGTTTTAGCATTTTTACGATTGACACGATTACCCCAGTCTCGTTGCGTTGTAACAACAGCAGCTGCAACATCAAGTGTTTTATCCAATGGAATAAAGCCAAGGTCATCCGCTTTACGTGGATACGTTGAGGTGTCGCCATGCGTCATTGCGAGGCCACCGCCAACAAGCACGTTAAAACCAACAAGCTCACCGTCTTCTGCAATAGCAATGAAGTTTAAATCGTTGGCATGACAATCCACATCGTTTTGAGGTGGCACAACAACCGTCGTTTTAAACTTACGTGGCAAGTAAGTTTTACCTAAAATAGGTTCTTCCGTTGTTTCAACTTTTTCACCATCTAACCAAATTTCGGCATAGGCTTTCGTCTTAGGGAGTAAGTGCTCACTAATTTTAATCGCCCATTGATATGCTTCTTGATGCAACGCTGATTCAACTGGATTTGATGTACACAACACGTTTCGGTTGACGTCACCTGCTGTTGCGATCGAATCAATACCAATACTGTTTAATGTTTGGTGCATCAACTTAATGTTAGGTTTAAGTACACCGTGAAATTGAAACGTTTGGCGCGTTGTTAAGCGAATGCTGCCATACATGGTGTGGTCAGTCGCGAATTTATCGATAGCTAACCATTGTGTCGGTGTAATGATTCCGCCCGGCATACGCGCGCGCAACATAACATTATGCAATGGTTCTAATTTTTGCTTTTGACGCTCGGCGCGAATATCGCGATCGTCTTGCTGATACATGCCATGGAAGCGAATCAATTGAAAATTGTCAGCGGTAAAACCGCCGGTAATACGATCTTGAAGATCTGCTTCAATGGTACCGCGTAAATAGTTACTTTGATCTTTTAGGCGCTCGTTATCAGCAAGCTTACCTTCCACGATTAATGGACCTGTGCTTGAATCACTCATTAATAAACATCCTTCTGATAACGTTTGTTCAGTCTTAATTCTTTCAAATACTCTTCGGCGTCGTCTAAAGATAGACCGCCCTGCTCAGCAACCACTTCCACAAGTGCATTGTGAACATCTTTTGCCATACGATCAGCGTCACCACAAATATACAGATGGGCACCGCGTTCCAACCATTGGAACACCTCTTGTGCTTGCTCTTTAATTCGATGTTGTACATACACTTTTTCAGCTTGATCACGTGAAAATGCAACATCCAATTTAGTCAGCAAGCCCGACTTTAAATAGTTTTGCCATTCAACTTGGTATAGGAAATCTTGGGTAAAAGTTTGGTCTCCAAAAAACATCCAGTTGTCGCCGGTTGCATCAGTTGCTTCACGTTCCTGCATAAACGCTCTAAAAGGTGCTACACCTGTACCTGGGCCGATCATGATCACCGGAGTATTACTGTCTTGTGGTAAGCGGAAGTTATCATTGTGTTCAACAAATACTTTTACTTTGCCACCTTCTTCCAATCGGTTAGATAAAAATCCTGAGGCGCCACCAAAACGTTGTTTACCGTCTTGTTCATACGCCACTAAACCAACGGTTAAATGTACTTCTTCTTCCACTTCCGTTTGGCTAGAAGCAATTGAATATAAACGCGGCGTTATTTTGCGTAGGGTATCAACGAAGGTTTGTGCGTCGATATCTGCACTACCTTGTTTAACCACATCCACCAATTGATGGCGGCCAGCAAATTCGCGTAGCGCATTTTTGTCTTCTGCAAGTGCCAACAAGGCTTCACTAGCACTTGCCTGTGCCCAAAAATCCACAAACGCTGGAGCAGTTTGAGTAATTTCCAGTTCAGTTGTTAACGCTTGTGATAACGATAATTCATTACCCTTTACCGTTACGACTTCGTCACCGCTAAATGAAAGTGCATCAACAAGCTCGTTAACAAGCTCGCTATCGTTTTCGAAATAAACGCCTAGCGCATCACCAACTTGATAGCTTAAACCAGACTCTGCTAAATCAATCTCAACATGACGAACATCTTTATTTGAGTCTCTACCAGTAATTTTTTGACTCACTAACAGTTCTGCTTCATACGGGTTTTGCTTGTCGAATTGGCTTGCAGCAACAGCTGAACTAGCTGCTACAGGCGCTGCAGCAGTGGCAGTGCTTACTTGCTCTTTCAGTAATGCTATAGCTTCTGATGTCCATTGTGCGGCAGGTTCATCATAATCTAGATCGCAATCAACACGATCTAATATGCGGCTTGCGCCAAGCGCAGCTAAGCGTTCATCAAAATCTTTACCTGTCTGGCAGAAAAACTCGTAGCTGGTATCACCTAAGGCTAAAACACCGAAATTTAAGTTGTCTAATTTCGGTGCTTTTTTACCTAGTAAAAATTCATGGAAGGCTAATGCATCATCAGGCGGCTCACCCTCACCATTGGTACTGGTGACAATGATTAGATGTGTTTCGTTCTTAAGCGCTTTCGCTTTGACATCGGCGATGTTCTTCAAGCTTACTGGAAGACCAGCTTCTTCTGCTTGTTTGGCAAACTGCGTAGCAACGCCTTTAGCGTTACCGGTTTGCGATGAATACAACACCGTGACAGATGCACTTGGGCCTTGAGGCGCAATACTAATATCGCCACCTTCACTTTTTGCCGCTAAATAACCACTTGCCCATGCAAGTTGTAACGGCGAGTAACCCGCCGTAAGTTGTTGCAACTGAGACAACTGGCTCGCGTCCAGTGCAGCTGCATTCATATTTTGTTGACTACCCGTCATAGCGTTTCTATGCCTATTACTATCAATGTGCAAAGGATAGTGCGGTTAGGTCAATATGAAAAAGAATAAAAAACGATTTTTTATGCTAAAAAAGAATTTAAAATCGTTGATAGTAAAAATCAGGTGCGTTAGTTATTGATATTGAAAGCATAGAAATAAAAAAGGCCCAGCAATATATTGCTGGGCCTTGATTGAATTAGTGCGTTGCAGCGTACTAGAAATGTACTACTGCGCCAGCATAGGCACCATCAAATGTTAGGTCACTATATAGACCATCAACATCATCAAGCTCTAAAGTCACTGAACGATAACCAACAGTAATATCTAAATCGACAGCTAAGTTATCTAATAATTCGTAACCAATACCTACTTGGTAGTCAGTAATAGCATCATCTGCCCAACCAACATAGTTTACTTCGGCAAAGACGTTGAAGCTTGTTGCAGGGATCCCTACTTTAGCAGCAACATAAGCCATTGGAATGATACCTTCATACTCAAGCTCACCGGTACCCGCAGTTGCTTCAGAAACAGTTATGTCACCGCTAATATCACGACCTGTTACACCAAAGTCAAAAGCAATAAGGTCGTTAGAAAACACTTCATAGTAAAGGGTGTAATCAATAAAGCTGGTATTGAACACTGAATCTACATTGGTCCCCACTGGAAACTCGATACCACCGAAATCAAACTCGCCAGTAACCATACCCATACCCGTTGTATCTAGGGTAGAAGAAGCGATTTTGATGTTAGGAATAATTGGAATTGGATGCTCAAACGCAACAAAATATGACGCGTTGTTTTCTTTTTCGAAATCAAATTCTGCACCGCTAGAACTCAGTGTAGATACCACGCCAGTATCGCCAAACGATCCTGAACCTTGATTTTGCCAAACATTGCCACCTATATACAGACCAATAACGTCTGCTTGTGCTGATACTGCAACACACATAGATAGTGCTACGGCTAATGCTGATTTTTTCATCTTATTATTTTACCCCTTGTTAAGTAATTCACTTATATCAATTAGCGCGGCATTAGCGCGAGAAATGTAGTTAGCCATTACTAATGAATGATTAGCCAACACGCCAAAGCCATCCCCGTTTAAAATCATCGGACTCCACACCGTTTGTTGACTTGCTTCCAGTTCACGTATGATTTGTTGTAACGACACCTTAGCATTTTTCTTTTCTAGTACGTCGTTAAAATCTATTTCAATTGCTTTTAAAAAATGAAGCAATGCCCAGCTTGCACCGCGCGCCTCATAAAATACATCATCAATCTGCCACCAACTGGTTTTTAACACCATGGATGAATCGGCGAAAGTCGATTGCTGTGCGGCACTATCACCGGCTAAATCTGTATTTAGTTGCTCTCTACCAACACTGGCACTCAAGCGCTGCGAATAGCTACCCAAGCGCTTTTGCACTTCGTTTAACCAATCGACTAAATTATCTGCACGTGCATAAAATTGCGCACCTTGGGTATTTACGTCAGTTAGTGCTTGGCGATATAAGTACAATTCGTGAATAGCGTCTCTATATTCGCCTTCAGCACTCGGCAACACCCACTTTTTATGGTCAATATTGAATTTCGGATGTGCTTTTTTAAGGTGTTCATTCTCTACCGACTGAGATTGGCTGCGGCTAAAGCCTTGTCGCATGATAAGCGATAAGTCACGCACCATCTCTAATACGCCAAACTCCCACGCTGGAATATTGTCTAAAAACACAGATGGCGGCATAGCATCATTGGCAAGATATCCACCCGGCTTATCTAGCAGCGTTTCGGACACTCTGATCAGTGTCGTCGTTGTGGTATATCCTATTACAGGGGCCACATTTTCAGCGGATGCATCCTTGGTAACTTCAGCTCTGATATCAATCATATCGGGCTCAAAGCTCCAATAAACACCAATCAAATAACCAAGTACGAATAATCCCGTAAATAGCCACGCGAAGAATTTAGGAGAAAGTTTAAAGGTCATAATGAATTGCTCTAATTAGTGGTGATGATGTCCACTTTTGTGCTGCTTTTTAATGCCTTGCACAGGGACTTCTATGGTGATGTCATCGTGATCGGTAAAATGTAAGGTAAGTAAGATCTTCTGTCCTTGCTTAACTGGCTTAACGATATCAAATATCATTAAGTGAAAACCGCCTTGCTTCATCGTAATCTCGCCGTTTGCCGGCAATGGTAAAGCGAGCACTTGGCGCATCTTCATCACATCATTTTCTTGATAGTGCTCATGAATTTCAATACGCGGGCTAATGTTAGCCGTTGCGCCAACCAACTGATAATCTTTGTCAGTAGTGTTGGTTATTTGCATGTATGCGCTGGTAATTTGTGTACCAGGAATAGACTCACGAACATAAGGATTTTTTACTGACACTTGCCCCTGATCTTCACTTTCGTCCGCCATGAGAAAGCCACTGAACAATGTTGTAGTAACTGTGATGAGAGTAAATAGTATTTTTTTCATGTTCGCTATACATCCTATATCGGAAACGTTATTGTCAGTATATGGCATTGTAACCAAGTTAGCCTAGATGAGTAACTTAATTTTAACCGAACAACGACAACATGTTTTGATCATTACTTTAGCCCGCTTCGATAAGAAAAATGCGCTAAATAATGATATGTATCAACAACTTTGTAACGCGTTTGACCATGCTAGTCAATCGCCGGATATCCATTGTGTGTTAATTCAAGGTAACGAGCAATGTTTTTGTGCGGGAAATGATCTCGCAGATTTTATGGCGCAAGACGAAGACCTAGTCGCTTTTTCTTTCATTCATACTCTGGCGCAATTTAACAAGCCGTTAGTCGCTGCAGTTGCTGGTGCCGCTGTTGGTATCGGCACAACTATGCTATTGCATTGCGATATGGTATTTGCTGCCCCCAATGCCAAATTTAAATTACCTTTTGCGCAGTTAGGGCTAGCACCAGAAGCAGGCTCTAGCATGCTTTTACGTGAACGTTTAGGCTACAACAAAGCCTTTGAGCTTCTGGTTTTAGGCAATACCTTTTCAACTGCTGACGCATTAGCGTTGGGTATCATTAACTACCAAATTGATGAATCAGAAGTACTATCAAAGGCGCTTGAATGTGCCACTGCAATTGCCAAG
Source organism: Thalassotalea agarivorans (assembly GCF_030295955.1). Classification (NCBI taxonomy): domain Bacteria; kingdom Pseudomonadati; phylum Pseudomonadota; class Gammaproteobacteria; order Alteromonadales; family Colwelliaceae; genus Thalassotalea; species Thalassotalea agarivorans. The sequence continues at coordinate 417,314 of NZ_AP027363.1, read as the reverse complement.
TTACCTCATCAAGCTGTTATGGCAAGCCGCGAGCTTTTGCGCAGTAGGCCAAAACATATCGCTGAAGCGATGGATGAAGAGGCTAAATGGTTTAAAGCACTGCTTGCAAGCGATGATTGCCAAGCCATCTTAGCCCAATTTTTTAAACGTTAACGTTGATACTGGTGATATCGCTGTGGCTGTTTTTTATCTCTAAACAGCAGCCATATAATAAATGCAGCAACAAGTATTGGCCAAAACACGCCAACTAGCGCCATCGCTATAGCACCAACAGCAACTACTGCTGCGAATATCAATGAACCGAATACGGTCAACACAATAGCAAAAGCGACTAGTACCAAAAACACTGCCACTAATGCTGAAAGGCCTATCGCGGCCAAAGGCTCCAAGATTTGTGAATCGACGACAACATCAATGTCAAACATTTCCAATAATCCTAAGCCCAAAAATACGGTTAGCACAACGGTCGCTAAAATCGCTAAGCATAAGGATTTTAAAAAGGTCATATTGCTCTCCAAAATGGCCTAATAGTGTTTGCTATTAGGCATTAATGCTGCAGCTACTATGTATGCAACACCTGTAGCCATTGGGAACATTAGTAATGCCAATATCGCTAGCACTCGCACAAAAAGGGGCGCTAAGTCGTAGTATCTAGCGATACCGGCACATACTCCTGATAATTTTTTGTTTAGGTTATCTTTAGACAAAGTTCTTTCTAAACCATAGTCTCTTTGATATTTCATTTTTAACCCTTATCTCCGCTTTGGAGAACTAAATGTTGCGAAGGTTAAGCCCAGCAATAAAAACAAGAATGCTGGCGCTAAACATAATGTACATACTGCTATCCATGGCACGTTAATCATTGCTATTCCTTAGCATTTGCCTTTTTATTAGCGGTCTTCGCTTTTAAAGCAGCTAATTCTTCGGCAAGTTTTTCGTCTTGCTCTAGCGCTTTAAACTGGCTTTCCAAGTCGTTTTCTGCTGTTACATCAAACGCCTCTACTTCTGCCTCGATGCGGTCAATTTTTTGCTGATAACGCTCAAACTTACCAATTGCTTCGTCGATGTTGTAAACAACAGCCTTTTCACGCGCTTTCAAACGAACTTCTGCCGATTGTTGACGCATTAATAATGCTTCTTGACGACGCTTAGCTTCCGTTAGCTTAGCTTGTAACTTGCTGCTATCTTCTTGGATAGCATCCAGCATCTTGTCTATTTCAGTTAGCACATTTTGCAATTCATCATGCTCTTCTTGTGCTTTTAACTTTTGCGTCAGTGCAGAGCGAGCTAGATCTTCGCGACCTTTTGCAATAGCCAGTTCGGCTTTGTCTTGCCAATTTGAAACCGATGTTGCTAATTGACGTAACTGACGTTGTACATGTTTTTTCTCAGCGATTTGTTTGGCTGCGGTGGCACGTACTTCAACTAAGGTTTCTTCCATCTCCTGGATGATCATGCGGATCATTTTCTCAGGATGTTCAGCCTTGTCTAATAAGCTATTTAAATTGGCGTTAACAATATCTGTAAAGCGTGAAAAAATTCCCATGATTGACTCCTATTACTTTGCCGATGCAATAATTTCTGTTTTGTTTGTGTCATCGTTTTCGTTTTTGTTTAACGAATCCAATGCAACACTTTGTAGTAGCACTTCGTTCTCAATCGCTAGTTGAGACAATTGCTCTGATACTGAACGTTTGAACTGATTGCTAATGTTCGCTTTTACTGCTGCATTTTGGTTTGCTAATGCATGTTCAATATCTGTGGTTAACTTTTCGTTGCTTGCTAAGGTTGTAAACGACAACATACCTGCTAAAAACCCTGTTAATACAACACTCATTTTTACCGTTTTCATGATTTTTCCTTTGAATGTCACTATCTGTGTTATTTGTTAAATTAGTTAATTACACACTTACTATTACAAGTGGCGTGCCAACTTTTAAAAAATAATTAAGATACTGTTTTAATTATAAAAATTTAGACAACGAAAAATTTGATAGAGTTATTTGGTATGAAAGAAGAACGAACAAGTGGTCAAAATATTATCTAGTTGGTCATTTTGACCAATCAATAGTTTAGGCAATTGGTAAGGTGTGATCTGCCCCCCATTCTGACCATGAACCGTCGTAAACGGTATAGTCAGAAATTCCTATGGTTTCTCCAGCCAAAGCTAAAATACATGCGGTCACACCAGAACCACAGCTGTAGATGACTTTTTGCTCGCAGGCCTTAGCTTGCGCAAACAAGGCGTCTAATGCTGGCTGAGATAATAAATATCCATCTTGAAGCAAATCATTAAAGAATAGATTGATTGATGTGGGAATATGTCCACTGCGAACGCCCGCCCTAGGTTCTTCAACCAATCCTAAAAAGCGCTGCGGTGAACGAGCATCAACAATACAATGAGAGTTATGTTTTATAGCCGCCAATACATCATGTTTATCAGCAAAAGCGCCAGCAACAGGTTGGGAGACAAAATTTCCAATCGAATTTGAGTTTGATTGTGCTTTAGCCAATTTGCCGCCGGCCGCTACCCAGGCGTCAATGCCGCCATCAAGGACCACGACGTGTTTATGCCCCATACTTTTAAACATGTACCAAACTCTAGCGGCACTAAACAGACCCAAATTATCGTAAACCACTAGCGTGTCATTTTGATTAATACCTAACTGGCGTGCCTGTTGCTGGAATGCGGCTGGAGATAACATCGCATGGGCGGTTGTTGCGTTGTGATCGGAAAAGGCTTGATTGATGTCACATTTAAGCGCGCCAGGTATCACCTGCTGCGGCCAAGCATATTGCGGCTGTTTATTGATGCCTATTGGCGGAATGCTCGCATCGAGTACTTTAACTAAAGTGTTTGAAACGTTATCGAGAAGTTGTTTCGCTGAGATGATCGGTGATTGGAACATGTAAGGTAGTTGCCTTGAGTCTTTTCATATACTTTACGCTAACTTTAGCAAAAGACCCAAGTGCTGGTGAGGCGGTGAAACTTGTCTCAAACAAGCATTCACCTAACTGCTATTGCAGTTAAACCTACCGCTACTCGGAATGTATCTCTAAAACTCTGACTACTATCGATGTGATTAGTAAGCAAATGCTTGGCAGAATCATCATAGTAAGTAGTGAAATAGTACTTAACATTGTCATAAACCCGTTATTTATTTACCGTGTTATCTTTCTTATTTTTGTCACTGGTCGCTTTAACTAATAACGTTTTTTGCGCCTCTTTAGTCGCCATTTCGTATTTTAGTGCGATACCAGCTTTTTGAATATCCAACAGTAATTGATCGTTTAATGTTTGATTAAAAGTGGCTTGTTGCTTGCTCACCATTTGATCAGTTACTTGTTTAACCTGTACAGCTTGATTGGCTAACGAAGTAACTGATGTGAACATCGCAACTGCTACTACAGTTATTTTTAATGCTTTCATCGTTACTCTCCTTCGGTGCTTCCATTGCGTAATTACAAGTAAAAGCGGTTGCCATAATCGTGTGATTTAACTCATTCGATTACTTATTAAGTTGCAATAACACTTACAAAGGTTGTGCCAGAATAGTAAAAAAATCATAAATCATTGAAATTTATAATAATTTAATTTTAAGAAATGGTTTTGATAGAAAAGCCGACGGCGGCTGAAACACCCTACATTGGCAAAATAGACCAATTTTTAACCAATTTGATTAACCAACGAGTTTAAACGCGTCACGTAATACTTGGCTGCTATTTTCAACTTGGCATTGTTCGCTTAGGTAGCGTCTGAATTTCTTGGCACCAGGTAAACCATTGCACATCGAAATCATATGGCGGATCACATGCCATGCCCTACCTTGCTCTGATGCGACAACTTGGTCAATGTATTCACACATATGATCTATTAGTGCTTCTCGGGTAATGATCGGGGTATCTGCACCGTATATAGTTTGATCCGCACTCGCTAAAATATATGGGTTGTAGTAAACCTCACGGCCAATCATGACACCATCGACATGATTTAGATGCTCAAGCGTTTGCTCGAAACTGGTGATCCCGCCATTGATAGAAATCAAACGATCTGAAAATTCTTGTTTAATTTGATATACCCGCGAGTAATCAAGCGGTGGTATTTCTCTGTTTTGTTTTGGGCTTAAACCACTTAGCCATGCTTTGCGAGCATGAATGATAAAGTGCTTACAATCAGCCTTGGCGACAGTATCGATAAAAGTATGCAGAAATTCATAACTGTCCTGATCGTCAATACCAATACGTGATTTAACCGTTATAGGAATATCAACTTGCGCTTGCATACTAGCTACACAGTCAGCGACGAGTTCTGGCTCTGCCATTAAGCAGGCACCAAATCTACCATTTTGCACGCGATCAGACGGGCAACCAACATTAATGTTAATTTCATCATAGCCTCGGTCTTGTGCAATCTTAGCGCACTCTGTCATTGCTTTTACATCGCTACCGCCAAGTTGCAATACCACTGGATGCTCTTCTTGGTTATACGCCAGGTAGTCCCATTTTCCATACAGAATTGCACCAGTTGTCACCATTTCCGTGTAAAGTACAGTGTGCTTACTCATTGCACGGTAAAAGTAACGACAATGACGATCTGTCCAATCCAGCATCGGAGCAACACAAAATCTATGATCTATTTTCTTTCTCATAATCCCTTCCTTAATAAGGGCTTGCAGCCATAATCACCAATAAAACCATACAATTATTTTGTACTATTTCTGTACATTTTGTACTATTCCCTTATTGTTTTGTACCCTAGGGTACATCAATAGGGTACAAAACATATATTGTGCATGACCGTAATAAAACGAATGTAGGCAGGATTATACTAGAAAAAAGGATCTGTTGAATATGGCAACAATTAACATTGAAAAGCGTAAATTGAAAAATGGTTACTCTTATAGAGCAAGAGTGAGAATTACTAAGTTTGGCAAAATTATAGATAAAGATGAAAAGACCCTAAAAACTAGAGAAGCCGCACAAGCATGGGCGAAAAAAACTGAAAAAGTGTTGTTGAGTAAACAAGACGACATTAAGAATGGTACTTATTTTTCGCCTGAAGCATCAGAGAAACTTAAAGAAACTACAGTAGGTGAATTGATTAATGAATATCTTAAAAATCCGCTTACTTCAAAAGATCTTGGAAGAACTAAACGTTACGTTTTAGAAGCTCTATTAAACTATGATATATCACAAAAAATAGTTAGCCAGCTAACGGCAAATGATTTGATCAACCACTGCCAATTCAGATTAGAAGATGAAACAAAACCATCCCCACAGACCGTTTATCACGATGTGACTTATTTACATTCAGTCATAAAAAGAGCAAAGCAAGTTTTTAAGGTCAATACAAATTTGTCTTATCATGAAGAGGCTATTCCTGAATTAGTTTCTTTGAAGCTAATAGGCCGTTCAGGAAAGCGGAACCGAAGACCAACACGGGAAGAATTAAGGCTTTTAGAAGAAGGTTTAGCAAAACGAGAGATGAACCGTTCATCAAAAATACCGTTCAATGATATCTTACAATTTTCGATTTTATCAGCAATGCGAGTGGGAGAATTAACAAAATTAAGATGGTCTGATTTAGACCATGAAAATAAAACCATCATAGTTAGAGATAGAAAAGATCCTCGTAGAAAAGAGAACAACGATTGGGAAGTACCACTACTTGGTGAAGCTTACCCTATTATATTGAAACAGAAAGAGCGAATAGATCCTGATAACCCAAACTTAATTTTTCCATATAATCCACGCAGTATTAGTGCAGGTTGGCAACGAGTTAGATCATCTTTAGGTATTGAAGATCTTCGATATCACGACTTGAGACGAGAAGGTGCATCAAGACTCGCAGAGCAAGGTTATGATATTAGGACTGTAGCTAAAATTACAGGTCACAAAAATCTTAATATTCTCTATGACATTTATTCAACGATGGAAGTCAAAAATTTTGCTAAATCTGAATTTGAAAAGTATCAATCCCAAAAGAATAGTGAAGTTTAAAACTTCTCTATTTTTTCTCTCTTTTGAAAATCAACTTGTTTGATTTTGGGGTTGTAGGGGGATTTATCCCCATGCCAAGAAATTAGGGGGGATCAGAAGACATATGAGAAAATTTGGAACGGTGTATCGGCCTACTTTTTTACCGTTGCAAATCGTGACAGATGTATTCCCCCCCTATCTTGCTTATAGACTTATCTATTCAAAAAAAAGAAATCATTTATCTGCTTAAGCTGTAACGTCTCTCTGATTCGAATGAAAATGCATTTTCCATTAATCTATTACTTATTAACCCATAACAGCAAAATTAAGATGTAACAGAGCTATTTAAAAAGGCAAAACTACAAATTTTTCAATAGCTAATGGAGAAACTGCCAACAGACTTATTTTATTGATTTAAATTTAATTTCTAATGTTAAGTTTAAAGTATGTTGAAAAATTGGTTAGTTAAAACATCTCAAATTAGAACAAGTTATGGACACATAAGTTACTTATCGAATCAAAATGCAAAGTCACATGATGCAACAAGAATTGTTGTTCTTAAGGACGGTGCAAAATCGATAATTAATGCTAATGATAAACGTGCTGAATTCAGGAAAGAAAATAAGCTCAAAGGGGCTTATAGAGTCAAGAATGAAGCTACTTCTTTCATTCTGTCTATTCCAAGAGATATTACGCAATTGACCGATAGGCAATGGACGATTTTGTCAAAGTATGTCCTGAAAGAACTGCTGTTACATCTTAATCATAAGATAGATAAACAAAACGAAAAATACTCAATTGCCAACCTTAAAAAAACAACGAAAAAACAGCCAGTATTAAAAAATATTTCAGAGGAAGAATTTTTTAAGCATTGCCATGTTGTCTTGCATGATGAATCTGCCAGTGCAGATAAAAAGAATCATCTCCACATCCTCGTTAGTAACATCATGAATAACGAAGTGATCAAACCCATCACTCAAACAGGCGCAACTTTTAATATCAAACAAAGTTTTAATTATGCGATGAAAAAACTGGTTAATGAAGATCACATGAAGTATCAGCCAAATACATCTGTTTTCAAGCCAGAAGATGAATATTTTACTGACAAAAAGCCTGTCGAAATTCGTCCAAAATATTTTAAATACGCATCGGAATTTAAAGCCATATTTGAAAGGGTAAAAAGTAAATTTAAAGAGTGGCTAAATGCAATTCATGCCAACCAAAAACTGCTAGTCGCTGATTTAGCTGTAGAAATTTCAAATGATATTAACAGTCTCGAAAATGTTAAAAATAGCGAAGTATCAATCATTATAGATACAGCCAAAATAGTTGAAAATAATCACGATTTAGCCGAGCCATTAAAAATTTCGAATAAAGTGAAAACACGAAAACGTAGGAGAAGAAAAAAGCAAAAACCCACAAATAAGAATAGCGGCAGCCAATAATAAAAAATAATTCATTATTTATTAGTTAATTAGCTATTAACCCATACTTTGGTTTTTATAATTTTGAGATATGGTAAAAATAAAATATAGAACAAAATTATTTAATCATGAACGACTTACCATTAGATCGATTATTTGCTCAAAACTTTATAGATCATTTTGAAGAAATTACGGCAATTCGACTACAAGATAGACGAAACGACATTATCAAATTAGTACGAATGTTAATTTTGGAGTTTCCATTTCTCAAAAAATTAGACCTAAAAAACATGACCTTGGATCAATTGATGAACATCGTGTTTCAGCATCTTAAGCAATGTAGCCAATGTTCCGTGATAAATGATGATGATTACCTCGAATGGCAATTTCAACTTGTTGATAGAACATCCTTTGTTTCAATAGTAGAAATGTGCATGTTGTTGTATGTTTTATTCCATTTAAAAGATAGGCCTTTTGCGATGGGCATTGTTTTTGATAATGGAAACATGATTAGACATAGAGTTGATGATGTTTATCCTTTCAAGTTCATTCGAGATAACTCAGTTCATATTTATAACAAAGATACGTTAGAGCATCGATTTATCATGTCAGTTGATACATTCATCGAGCAAGTTATTACAAGTGACGATGACGTTGAAGAGGGAGTATTAAACGCTATTAGTAAACATAGTAACAAACCAAACGTGCTGGAATTCATGACACAAACTACAGGATGTAATTTGCAGAGATATCCAGATTTAAAGTTAAAAATTGATGATATTAAAAATAAAATTATCAATAAAAGTGATGCGGATTTTTTTATAGTTGGCACGAATAATACGGTGTTACTCGATCATCCAAATCCTTAGAAAAATTCTATCAGTAAGTGCCATGCTCAAACTTGTGGCTAGAAATAATAAAAGGTACAGGAATTAAAAACCTGTACTCTGCTCATAAAATTATAGTTTCATAGATTAACTAAGTCACATGTCGAAGACATGCATCACAGCAACTCTATATTCAACTTTAATACAAAATATTACTGGCTATTAAAACATTTCTTAAACACCTATAACATTTAAATGTAAAATACTAAGTTGTTGTTTTTCAGTTTTAATATGTTAATGATCTAAGTAACGTTTTCGAGTTAAAGTATCTTATCAATTCAGAAAACCTAATGAACATACACTATAAGATATACTGGCAGCATGTCATTGATTCAAATTTATCAATATTTTTCATAGCTTTAAATAGAAATAAAAGTGTAGCTAAACTAATATTTTGGTGTTGCTAAAACGACATTTGGAGAAAAACATTTCTACTGTAAAGGACAATATAATTGGTGAAATTGCTTCAAATAATGCAATTCCAATAATTAATATATTTAATAGACTTCCACTATTTATTCCTCTTGAAAAGAAGGAAGTAAATCAAAAGATTTCTAGTGGCGAATCTGTAGTATATGAAAATGATTCATATAGAATTGAAGTTCAAGAAAGCAGATTATCGCATCGATTTGATTATCCCTTGTTAGCTATTATTATTCGATTTTGGCTCAATGAACGATTAAAAGAAAATTCAAATATCGATAAAGTGGTTATTGAGTTAGAAGAAATAGACAAGTTGTTTGAGGAGTATTTAAAACATAAACCCAAAAACGAAGAAAGATATCAGGTTATCAAGGATAGTTTAAAACGATTAATATCTTGCTCTGTTGTTTTGCAAAGCAAAATTAAAGGCAAAAAGATGACTAAGTTTTCTCCAATTTTAGCCGATGCCGAATTCTATTATAAAAATAAGAGCAACCCAAAAAGAATCATAGTGAAAATAGGTGAAACTCTACAATTATTCTATGAAGATTTACCCTATCTAAAACATTTAGATAGTACATTTATCGACATTAGCCGCTTAACGTCTAAGAAGCTCTCAGAGAACGCTAAAGCGTTAATGAAGTTCTTAACAAAACAACAGTTTGTTCAGTTTTATTTAAGCCAACTGCTTCAAATCATAAATTACCCCATACCTGATAAGAGTGCAGGCTCTAAAAAGGTCGGTGAGGTAAAAAAAGAAGGTAGAAAGAGGCTTAAAAAAGCACTAGAACAATTAAAAAAAGAAGGATTTGTAGCCGGGTATTTACCAAACCAAAATAGAAATTGGAATATGCTTTGGATAGTTACTGATTATAAGCAAGAACAAAATGAAATTGTTGACGTTGATAGATATTTACAGAATATTTGGCTTTTACATTTAAAAGAAAGAGATCCTGAAGAATACAAGTTAATAAAAAGTATTTACAAAGATCTTGATGATGATCATTTAAAAGGCCATGACGACACAGACTATGACCCGTTTGAAGATTTCAGCTGACGATTTTGTAAATATTTAACTTGCAAAGACAATAAGCTGTTAAACCAAGGTTTGATTAAAGGGGGAAAATCCCCCCTTATTGTAAATCAAAAAAACTCAGCATTAGATTAATATCAAATCTGAGATTAATTTAAATATATTGATTATTTTTACCGAATCTTCTTGAAACTAATCCAAGTATACTTAGACCAAATATTGCAAGAGATGACGGTTCTGGCACATCGACAGCATTGGATACATATTCAGAGTATTCAATTCCTACGTTGCCAAAGCGCACATTTTGACTGAAATCGTTGTACATTATACCGCTCTGTGAGTCACCACCAGATTCATCAATTGAAATAGCGTCAATTTGAAAAGTGTCGTTAAACTCTAACATCAATTTAAAATTAGAATCATTTTCCACAGCACTTTGAGCAACCATTACATTCATGTGGCTATCAAAAAAGTAACCTAAATTTTCCCCATAAGCAAAGCTGGTTACATCATTAAAATCGACCAACAAAGGGTCGAATTGAATGACTGCGAAGTTAGTTTTTTCACCTTGAAAATCGAAAAGTACGTGATTGTCATTGAAGCCAATAACCATGTCTCCATAGTTTTCAAAAGAGTACGTGGTAAGCGTACCTTCGTTCAAAATATTGAGGTAATCTTCATTGGTTTCAGTATCAAGTGTGATTATGCCAGCGGACGCTTGTGTACTAATAGCCAGAGCAAACACACTGGCTAATATTTTGTTGACTATTTTCATTATAAATTCCTTTTAAAATTACATGTTAAAGCCAGTAACTTGGAAGACACCATTCACTTCTTCAACTTTAACAGGAGCAGCAAATCCTGACTCTTTCAGAATAAAAATGAACTTTTTATCACTGATTTTTTTGACTTGCTCACCACACTCTGCTTTTTCACGCTCTTCGGCAGAACTTAAATTAAAGTTACTGAATTCTCTTGAAGTGGTTAGTTCCTTTAGGGCTTCATGATCATTATCTCGATATGCGTCACAGAAATCTGCGATTACGTCATTTGCCCTATCTTCAGGTGAACCACAAGCAGCGAGAACAGTGGCTAGTAAAATGGTGAATGATGATTTGACTAAATTCACAATCAGTTACCCTAATTTAGTTACTGTAAAATGACCGTTGTCAGCTTCTTGGATTAAAATTTTGACTCCATTAATTTCAATACCATATTTTTGAGGGTGGCCTTCAAGTCGGCTATATTTTTTGCTTTTGGTGATTACGCATTCGCCTAATTTTTCCTGACGTTTTACATACCATTTCAGATCAGGAGTGATCTTTTTCTCTACTCTTTCAAATAGTTTTGCATCGTACATCAGTCTTAATTGATCGATGTTGCCATCAACAAATGCTTGGCAAACATTGACAGCGTATTCATCAATAGAAAGTTTGCTAAGTTCATCTTTCGTTTTAGTGCTTTCTCCACAAGCAGAAAGACTCAATAAACCAAAACTAACTAACCCTGTAACCTTTAATAATTTCATATAGCACCTCGCTACCACAGCTTAAATCTTCCAAGTATTACTTGGAATAAAACATATTAAAAAAGTCACAGATTTGAAATTGGAATAACTCCAAGTGTGACTTGGAGCTATAAATTAGCAAGTTACTTAAAATTTATCAATATGTTGAATTAAGAAATTATTGATAAATGTCTGAAAAAGAAGACCAAATTAACGCTTTAATAAGTAAGAACTTAGCTAGAATCAGAGCTGAAAAAGGTCTTTCATTACAAAAGGTTGCAGACTTTATCGAAGTGTCGAATCAACAAATATCATTATTCGAGAAAAATAAAAACAGGATCTCTGCTGCTCAATTACGTGTAATCGCAAATAGCTTAAACGTTAATATTGAAGAGTTTTTTAAAGCTTAAATCAAATCATATTTTATAAAAACCATATCAGCCCTTAGCTTTTTATAACCTCCCTAAATTTGAATTTCGTAGTCAAATACCACCATATACAAGCTCAAAATATAAACAATATTTTTTATTATTATATTCTTTTTCCTTACTTTTAAAATTATTTTAATTTTAATTAAATTCAGTATGTCAAGAAAAACACCATAAATAATTCAATAATTTCAATAAGTTACAATGATTTAAAAACATTAAAAAGTGGTTGACTTTGAATTAAAACTATGAAACACCATTGACTTGCACTCTGTTTTTTGACATAATATGCAGCAAGTCGAGGGCTTCTACTCAAAACTGACAGGTAGATAAATTTGGCTAACTTGCTATCACATAGATAGCTTTGAAAAATATAAATGGACTTAACACACTATCACATAGATAGCTTTGAAAGATGAAAAAGGAAACTGCCAACTTAGTTTAGTTGGAAAACCGTAAAAGGACTTAACTCACTATCACACAGATAGCTTTGAAAGATGAAAAAGGAAACTGCCAACTTAGATTAGTTGGAGAACCGTAAAAGGACTTAATTTTGCTATCACATAGATAGTTTTTAAAAATGTAGAAGGGCACTGCCAGCTTTTATTAGTTGGAATACTGGAAAGGGACTTTCTAGCTTTAAACTAGTTTGGTATGCAAATACCTTTAATTAACGTTCAACTATTGGACAAAAAAATGAAATACAACAACGTATTTTTAAATCATGGTTTACGGGAGGCATTAGATTAATCTCATGTCATAAGCCTCCTATAACCTAAATTAGGAGAGTTACTATGACAATACAGACAAATTCCCCCCCTTCAATTATAAAAATTGATGTCCCTGATAAATTGATTGGAATAATTGAAAATCTATATTCATATTATGAGAATAAAGTTGATTTAGGCTTTTATTTTATTTCTGTAGATACCAAAGTCACTTTAAGTAATATTTTAGAAACAAAGAAAATAGATAGAGAGCAAGCTGATGAATTATTCGAAGTTTCATGCATGGTTTTAGGTTTTGCGGACGCTCTGAAAATACTATTTGTACAAAAAGAAAAATCAGCACCTGAAAAGAATTTATACAATTATTGGTTAATATTTCACTTTATCATGAAAAATATACTACTGCGTTTCATGCACGGTATTTCATTGAATCAAGCGAATGATCACTAGGAGGGCTGCGAATGATAATGACGAATCCAAGCAGTTCTATTGTAATGTGCTTATTAATGGCTGAATTTGGGGTTAGACAATTAATACCTCTAGAGGAGTTGGCACAACCTGTACTAGGACTAAGTAAAAATTCAGCCAAAAGAAAAGCTAAGAAGTATGAGTTGCCATTTCCAGTTGTTAAGTTAAATGGTAGTCAAAAAGCTCCATATTTAGTAAGTATTAATGACTTAGCAGAATATATTGAAAGCCGCTGCTCAACTGCACGAATAGAGTGGAATGAGGTGCATGACCTTTAAACTAATTTGGTATGAAAATACCTTTAATTAACGTTCAACTTTTGGACAAAAAAATGAAATACATCAACGTATTTTTAAAATTCGGTTTACAGGAGGCATTAGATTAATCTCATGTTATAGGCCTCTTATTACCCCAAAATTAAGAGGACTTATAAAAATGACAGAAACTACTATTTCACTCTCAACAATCGAAGCTGAACTTCTTTCAATGGAAAAAGGTTTAGATAAGATATCAATTCAATTCGGTAAAAAGCTTTTACTGATTCAGCGAAACAAAATCTACAAGCAATCTAATTTTACAAGCTTCACAGCTTGGCTAAATCACTATCTAAAGACCTCAGATAAGAAAAGAACATTTCTTTGGGAAAGCTTATCAGTTGCCAAATTTCTAGAATCTATCAATTTTTCAAACATCGAGATTGAGCCTAGTAAACCGTCAGGCCTATATCCAATTTCTCAGATTTATAAAATTAATCAAGATAAAGATGAGGCTATTTCATATATCAATCAGCTTAATGACAACAAACTCACAATCAAAGACTTAAAGCAAAAGTTAGCTGACATTAAAACCCCGTCCGAAGAAGGTGGAGTAGAACAGCCCTTAGGTATGTGGAAAATTATAAAACCAGTAGCTTTATTTTCACTCATATCCGCTGGTTTGATAACTGCCTTGAGCGTTCTTGATATCACAATCAACTAAACATTAAAAAAGAGAAGAGGTTGAAAATGAATAAATTAATAGATTTTTACAATGAACATATTGTAGGGGGGATGTTATTAGTTGAGACAATTGATGGGAATGAAGTTGAAGTTAAACGTACATTTCACGACAGCTTAATTACTAAATTTGAGAATACATTTTGTGATTGTGGCAACTGTGGAAAATCAAAAGAAAAACTTGATGTAATTCTGTATCACAGTTTTTACGATTTTATTTGTCTTGATTGTTTTAAAAAAATCACTGAAGAAGACATGAAAAATGATGAATACCGATACTAAGAACTAAAAGAAATCCAATCTAACTAACTAATTAACAATACAGGTGAAAAATGAGAAAAACATTTGATGAAATAGAAGTGATGAGAATGCTAATAGTGGCTGAAGCGAAAGGTCAGATACTTGGTGCTTATAAACTAGCAATGACCAATTATTTCAGAGATACATGGAAGAAAAAACGACATGATTCTTTCAGTGCTTGGAGGCAACTTGAGGGACATAAGTTCTATTTGGTTACAGAGAAATTAGCAGAAGAGCAAATAGAATATTATGCGAAAGATTACAAAGAAGTAATGAATGAAATTAACTATGAACTGGCTGAGTTTTATAGAACTGAATCACGTAGTGACCTTAATAATTATGAAGATTTTAAAAGTTTGCTACAGGGTGGATAAATTTAGCAATAACAATGAAGGTCAAAAGCAATTAACTCCGATTATTGGACTGCTTTTTACTCCGCATATTTGTGTTTAGTCCGTAATTCGGATTAATTCAGGCTAAAGTCATTAGATGCTTTTTAAAAATTACCCCAACGAAAACCTAACCTTCACATGAGGCATATATAACTTATATTACATAAGTTATATAAATCACATAAGTAACTTGTATCACATTAAGTACATATGTAACATAGAGTAAATAGAACTACTATTTAAATGGGAATTATAAATGGCTAAAGGTGAATCAGGAAGAATTGTACTTGAAGTTGACCCTAACCTTAAAAAATCACTCTATTCCATGCTGGCACTTGAACAAAAAACCTTAAAAGACTGGTTTATCGATTGCGCTGAAAAACATATCAAAAACCAGAAGAAAGAATTATTAAAATCATTAGAGCAACAAGACAATGAAATTTAAGGCAGATCAGACAACTCAGAAATTAAGAGGTGGCTACTACACTCCTCAAAACTTGGCTGATTATGTTACAAAGTGGGTTATTACTTCTAAAACAAACTCAATTTTAGAACCTAGTTGCGGTGATGGAACATTCATTGATTCAATCTCAGTTAATACTGAAAGAAAAGATATCAACATTAAAGCATTTGAGCTTTTTGATACAGAAGCCAAAAAATCATTAAAAAAATGTTCAAAATATGGTTTTGAAAACTATGATGTCCATGAAGGTGATTTTTTAACTTGGGCGAATAGTGCTATTAGGGAAAATAACACTACGTTTTCAGGGATACTTGGAAACCCCCCTTTTATTAGATACCAATTCCTAGAAAAAGACTTTCAAGAACAAGCTGAATTAATTTTTAAACAATTAAATCTTAAATTTACTAAACATACAAATGCTTGGGTTCCGTTTATTTTAGCTTCTATAAAACTACTTGAAGCAGGTGGAAGATTCGGCATGGTAATACCTTCAGAGATTATTCACGTAATGCATGCTCAATCCTTACGAACATTCTTAGGTGAACAATGCTCCAAATTAGTAATTATTGATCCTCAAGAAATTTGGTTTAAAGATACTCTTCAGGGTGCTGTAATTTTATTCGCACAAAAGAAAAATGATATTAACGAAGTCTCACAAGGTGTTGGTATTAAGCACGTAAAGGGGTTTGAATTTCTAAAAACAGATCCTGAAACAATTTTTGATGAAACGTCAGGAATCAATGGAGAAACAGTTTCAGGTAAATGGACTAAAGCCTTATTGGACAAAAGTGAACTTGATTTAATAAATAAAATAAAAAGCCACCCTAATGTATATAAGTTCACGGAAGTTGCTGATGTTGACGTTGGAATAGTTACTGGAGCAAATAAGTTTTTTTTAGTTGAACACTCAATTGTCGATCAATATGGTTTGCATGACTACGCTCACCCTATGTTTGGAAAAAGCCAACATTGCAAAGGGATTGTCTACGATCAGCAACAACATACTTCTAATGAAGAAAATAAGCTTCCAACCAACTTTTTATACATAGAGGACGAATTTGATACATTACCTTCAAATGTTCAAGAATATATAAAACTAGGTGAGTCAGAAGGGCTTCACGAAAGATATAAATGCCGAATTCGAAAGCCGTGGTATAAAGTACCTTCCGTATATAGTAGAAGCTTGGGAATGTTGAAACGATCACACGATACCCCTAGGTTAATATTTAACGAAATCGAAGCATATACAACAGATACAGCTTATAGAATCACATCTTTGGGTACTGAACCATCGCTTTTAGCTTGTAGTTTTTTAAACCCTCTAACAGCAATTTTTGCTGAATTAGAAGGGAGATATTATGGTGGCGGTGTTCTCGAACTCGTCCCCTCAGAAATTGAAAAGTTATATATACCATTACCAGAAAATATTGAATTTGATATTAGAAATATCGACCAGCAAATTAGAAATGGAAATATTAGAGAAGTGCTCCAAGCTCAAGGAAGGTTAATTTTTGGAGCACTTGGATTTACTCAGGAAGAGTCTGATCTTTTAGTGTTAATTTGGGAAAAATTAAAACATAGGCGACAAAGAAAAGACCATTAGTTGTAGTAGCTCATATCTGATCTTACAATGTTGCTGAATAGGTTCATATCTCATCTGACAGACAGCTATGAGCGAAAAACGAACATTAAAATGAAACTGGTGAAGATTACTAAATTCTATAACATATCTACCTAATAAACCTCGATGCGATATTTTTTTACTAGTCCTCTTGTTGTTTAAACGCATAAAAATGCTATCATATGCCTGCCTTAGGGCACCCTAATTTAATTTTATCTGGTAATTTTTTGAACACGATTGTAATTCAAGCCTAGCAACATTCGATTGCTAGAACTTATTCCCTCGAAAACAGTGATGTTTTTGAGCGGCTTTCTATTATCAAAATATGAGTAAATACAATTGAAAACAAATACATATATACGTGAAATGATCCCGTCTGATTTGCCAGCAGTAAAGCTAATTATTGACGATAACCAAATGTTCCCATCTGAATTTATAGATGAAATGACTCAAGCATTTTTCGCTCAAGAATCAGAAGAAAAGTGGTTTGTAACTGAAGATTCTGAAAAGCAAGTTGTGGGATGTGCCTATTGCTCGCCTGAAAAGATGACAGAAGGAACTTGGAATCTACTTTTGATTGCGGTACTTAAAACGCATCAAGGTATTGGTATAGGTAAACAACTTATGCAATATGTTGAGTTTACTCTCTATAGTAAAAACGTTCGAGTTTTACTGGTTGAAACGTCAGGTCTTCCAGAATATAAGTTAACTCGTGAATTCTATCCCAAGTGCGGCTATATACAAGTCGCAGTTATCCCTGAGTATTATGATAAAGGCGATGACAAAATTGTGTTTTGGAAATCACTAACTTAAATACTATTACTTAAAGGCACCGCAAAGGTGCCTTTTTTATGATCAACTTTCATAAACAGGCATTAAAATGAATGGCTTCTATTGGCACATGTGCCACCGTCAGATTTGATTGAGTTCTATTAATTGAATCTGACAGATCAAGTTGAGACTTATTCACATTAGTGCAGTTCACCTGATTTATGATGCTGTTACATTTTCATAGCTATTTACTTTCAAATAGCTTTTTTCTGTAACAGCATTTCTTATCAAGTTCTGATATAAAACGATCAAATCTAATAGCTCTTTCTCTAAGGAGTTATACGCCCCTTGGATTACTTGGTCATTCAACCTCTCACCATGAGCAATTTTGTTTCTATTCTCTAATAATGTGTTGTTGATAAAATTTTCCCTTAGTTCAAACTGACTAACATCTAACCCAAGTTGATTCATTATATTCAATAAAACTGGATACTTTAGGTTTGATTCAGTATCGATTGCCGCCTTTTCATCTAACTTAAAAGCTTCTTTTAATTCACCTGTCAAATATTTGAATATTTTTTCTTGAGATTCATAGCGGCGGATGGAAAAGCCTTGTGAGAATTTCTCACCCAAACTAAGCTGAGTAAAGTTATCTTTCATATCACAATAATTATGTGCTTGAGAATTTAGATACGCTAAATATCCTTGAGAAGCTTTTTTTACATGTCCTTCCCAATGTGAGTACATCAATGCTACACCAGCTCTGATCAATACTATTTTTTCGTGATTTCTTGCATCTGCGATGAGAAATTTAATGGTGGTAAATTCCCGCTTTCTCCAAGCTAAATCTTTATCAAGTAAATCTTCCAGTTCCGATGCACTTCTAATCTTCACCAAGCAACTCCATGCCTAGCTCCTTCATAATAACCATCCTGTCCATAGGACGCACTCTTCTATCTAATGTATCAATAAATTTGGGATGCACAGGCAACGCTATTGAAGAGGCCTTAACTAATTCGAGTAGCTCGCCCCGTGTTTTTTCTTTTTTCTCTACGGCCACTGATAGTGCTGAGGCCAACGCTTCAAAAACAAGTACCGAAATAGCACCCTCATATTTGCCTTTTTCGGTATTAAATTTCCTAAATGCGTTATCGCCCAAAACTTCACTCAATATTGAGAAACTCTCTTCAAATATCAATTTTTCACTTTCGTAATCAAAATCACTGTCTTCTGAAAATAACCTAGAAACTTCTGAGTCTAAATAAGGGCGAACATCAGAATGTGACCTTCGAGCATCTACATTAGTATGTCTCAATGCGAAAAATCGTAAGCACAATTCTTGACCATAGCATTCCTCTATCTGCTTTTCGGATATTGGTGTGGTGATGCTAAAATTATCAGAATTAGCTAATTCTTTTAGCCAGTGATACGCCTTTGAATTTAGCATCAGTAGCATACAGTTTCGTACTTCCTGATCTGATAATTTTGTTCCGCCCGTATTCAACCGCTGAAACAATTCGTATTTTGTATCACCTTCACTTTCTTTCTTGATAATCTTTATATCGAGCTTTTCCCGTTTGAAAACTCGTTTAATCTCAATATCAATCTCTTTGCTTTTATCTTCTGATTCCCACACTTTCCCTGCTAGTGCGGGTAAATATTTAGTTGCACTTAATTCTAAAGGAGGCAAAACCTCGCCCGTTTCGTTTTTCAACTTACCAAGGAAAGACAAAATAGTTGATATGCGTTGAAGTCCGTCCACAACATCCCAAATACCATCTTTGCGTTGAGCTACGAAAATAGATGGTAATGGAATCCCCAATAAGATTGATTCAATTAACTTGCTTTTCTGATCTTCTGTCCATCTAAATACCCTTTGAAATTCAGGGTGAATATCTAACTCATCATCATCATAAAGGTTTACTAATTCGCCAATTGACATTGGATATGAATCTGTATGTACCTGCATTCTTGCAGTTTCAATCTGTGACTGTAAATTTTCCATATTTTTCTTTAATCTGTATCTTTATTGTAAATTTGCGAAATAGTTGGAACTAACTGATCAAATTCTCCAAGATCAAACAGTTTAACTAGCTGCTTTTCTAGCTCCAGATGAATAATATCAAACTGCCTTTTTAACGGAGTTCCTATTCGCTCGTTGTCTTTATTATCTTCTATTTGTTGAAATAGATGATTTAAATTTTCTTGGTTTGAGGCGATGCTATCATGCAGAAGTTTTTGTGTTTCATTTTGAAAGTCAATTGGGATAATTGGCATCCTCTTAAGTACCTTTGTCCCCCTTGCTACAAAACCGCCTCTAAATACTTCGCCATAAATCGATGCAAACCACTCAAGGTATTTTGAAGACAATAGAGCTTGTATATAATAGATAGAATATGATGATTCAGGTGGAACATTTATGAGGCAATAGCCTGCCGTACCACCCGATGAAAGAAAGGTTCTTTTTCTATCTATCGAATATTTAAATCCGTTTGAAAGCACACCCACTGCTATTTTTATTGGCACATCACAGTTTTCCAAGCCTTGACTTCTACCATACCTATACCATTCGTTAGGCGATATAGGATCTGGTTTAATACTCCTAGTATCATTATCAAGCTTATTACGGATAACTTGTAAAAAATCGAATAAATTTGGAAAATTGCGTTTAAGGTCATCGTATTCGACTAAAACAACACGATTATCAACTTTACGATATGGATAAATAACAAACGTATTTGGCTGAACATCTCTATAAGTATATAAAGTTTCGTCACCTCGTCCCGTTCTAAAATAAGGTCTAGTTAATTCCTTTTCTACATTGTAATTATTTCCATCGTATTCAAAATAAATGAAATTTTCATCTTCACTCAGTGCTTTATGGATATAAACAGAATTAGCACTTGTTTGTATGCCATTTTCAATAGTTTTGTTTCCCAAAATATCTAGGAGTGGCACGGTTTTTTGCTCAAATATATCTAACAATTTTTGAGTGTTTTTCTCTAAAATCCAAGTATCAGATGTCAAAGAATCATTATCTACAGTGTCTACCTGATCCTCTTCATCTGATCTAACTTTCCAATCATCCAAATTAGAAACTTCAACGAAATGAAAATTTTCGTTTTCTTGTTTTCTCACAAATAACAGACATGTATAAGTAGTTTTGTTTTTGAATACCTGATTAGCACCAAAAGATACTATTTCAGATACGAGTTTGTTTTTGGAAAGAAATGCTCTTAAATTTTTACCTGCACCAACTTTCATAAATTTTGAAGGCAGAATATATCCAAAGTACCCACCATCATTTAACAAACCTATTGCTCGCTCTACAAAAACGAAATATTTATCAAACTGCTTATATGCGGAGTTATATTTTTTATTATAAATTACAAGCTCTTTTGGAGTTACTTGCTTAATATTTTCAGTTGCTAAATAAGGAGGGTTTCCAACTACAACATCAAAAGTCAATGAACCAAAATCGAAAGGGTTAATTACCTCAAAATCCGCAGAGTTCTTAACATCAGAGCTTTCAACTAAGCTATTACCAAAGAAAATATTATTACTTAACTTTGGTAATGCTGGAATAGAAATAGTTTCGTTATCTTCCCCTTCCAATAGCTTAAGTAATAATCCAAATTCAGCAGCTTTAGTAGCGTTTAAATCTTTATCTACACCAAAGATACATGAAGTTAATAATTGCTGTTTTATTCCGTATTTAAGTTTAAATGTATTATGAGTAATCTTCTGCAACTGAGATTGATCATTATTAATATAATAATCAATTAGTATGTCTTGGAGTGTCTGGAAAAGCTCTAAAAGAAAAGCTCCTGATCCGCAAGCGATATCCGCAAATTTCGAAGATAGGATTTCGGTATCTGATTTGTTTCTACAATAGTCTACAACAGTTTTTCTAAGAATATCTTTAATAATGTGAGTAGGCGTTGTTACTATGTCCCTATCTTCATTCTCTTCTTTAGGTACTAATTTTAATTGTCCTTCTGAGCTGACAATTTTTTCACCCAAGAAAATTTCATAAATATTTCCAAGAATATCAGAAGAAAAAACAGAAAATGAGTATGTACTTTCAGGGTAATAAAGCTGATTAATAATAGTCCAAATATAGGAGTTCTTATCACTAATAAATTCATCTATATGATTTAGTGAAAATAGTCCTGAATTGTATTTTTTATCAGCTTCTTTTAGCTTATTTATCAAAGATGCATAATCTTCTTTCTCGGCAAATGAGAATAGCGTCTCGTATTCTTCTAAGTCCCTATCCTCACAGACCCTCAGAAAAACAATACTATTGATGTATAACTGCGTTAGGTCATTTAATTCTAGGTCTGAAATATTAGGCTTAATTTCAACAAATTTCTTGCCTAAATTAACTCGCCATTCATTAATTTGATTGAGAAATAGGGTATCAATACTAAACCTACTGATTTTATCCTCAATGTGACTCCATTCTTCATCAAACTTACCGTTATATACATTTGCTCGTCCAAGCAGTGAATTCAGCTCGTCAAATTTTTCAGCGTACTCAGTATAGTGATAAAGCTTAATTCTTGAGTGATTAACAAGCTCTTCTTCGTTGACTTGAGAAGAACAATCATAAATGGCTAAGTATTCGAAGTTTGATAAGACAGAAATTTTAAGTTTACCTGTAAATCCATACCTTCTTACTTGTTTGGCAGGAGAGGAGTCTGAGCTAATATCTACAGCAGGCTTTTTAGCCTCTAAAAAAAACTTCCGTTCAGAAAATAAACGAAACGTATAATCTGGCTTTTTTGTATTTGCGCCCTTTTTAGCTTTTAAACCTTCTTCAACTAAAACCTCCCGTTCATTCGTTGGGTTTCCGTTGGCATTAGTAATATCCCATCCTAATAAAGAAAAAAGAGGGTCTAAGAAATCTGTACGAAGCTGTGTTTCGTTATAGGAAGGAGATAAATATTCTTGCTTCCCTTTTTCAAACTTTTCTACAAGTGCAGTTATATCCATATTTATGAAAATTCTTTATATCTTTGGGAACATAATATCTGAACCCATTTTAAATAACCACAAGAGAGCCATTTAAAAAAGCTAAGTTAACAACAACGTAAGTTACTGTTAAGATTAAGTTTGATTGTTATTAGTGAAAGGATTCGATAAGGATATGGCGAGTTGATTTTTAACAACCGCAGACCATTGGGTAAACGTGCCACTTTAACAAAAGAAGGATGGTCTAATGGCTAATCAAAATGGTACTTCAACAATCTTATATTTGTTAATGGCTGAGTTCGGTTCTCGAATGATGATACCACTTGAGGAACTTGCTCAATCAGTTCTTGGCTTGAGTATTAATGTTGCGAAACGGAGAGCAAAGAGCTGCGAATTGCCCTTTCCAACCGTTAAGCTTAACGATAGTCAGAAGGCTCCTTATCTCGTAAGTATTAACGATTTAGCTAACTATATCGAGGGACGATGTAATACTGCGAGAATTGAGTGGAACAAACTACAAGATTTTTAGTATTTAAGGGACTACTGAGGAGGCATAAGGTTGTGCCTCCTTTTCCTTAGCAAAATAGTACCCTTTTGTACCCTACCAACAAAGGGTAAAAACATAAACCACTGTTTTACATCAACTATTATAATCTATATGTCCAATCTAGCATGGGTGCTATGGAGAGTTTATGTGAAATCGTCATGTGGCTTCCTCTGAAAAACGGGGGGCGAATTTTAAGCGATCTACCAAATTCTAGCAAGCTTTGCGCAATTCATAAGACATAAAAAAAGGGCTCTACAAAGAGCCCTTTTTACGTGTCACTAGGGAGTACTAGCGTCTTCTTCTTTGAAGTAAACAAAGTAGCGTCAAGAAAATCCAATACATGGTACCAGACGAGTTAGACTGAGGTTCTTCAACCTCTGGCGTCGGCGCCGGTGCTGGATATTGGCAGCTTCCATCATCTGTGTTTGCATTAGCATCGTAGTTAGTTGCGCCACTATCGGTACAACCATACTCAATACCATCACTCATTACAGATAAGGTAAACGTTACTTTTTGAGCATCATTCGGGAAGTTAGCATCAGCTACAGTCACTGTAATTTCAGTGTCGCCATAGAAGTTTTCATCTGGCGTTAAGTCAAATGTAGAACCACTCTCATGACCATTTACTGTCGCTGTCACATTGTCACCACTTACAGTGATTACATTAGATACGTGGTCAGTGTCGTGATACATCACTTCGATACCCGCAAGCGTTTCATTTTCTTCAACCATTTGGTCATCGATAGCAACCAACGTAATGTTACTTGGCGAAGCAAGTTTAGACATAATGGTATTGTTATCTAAACCAGCAACTTTAGCTTCGGTCATGATCATCAAGTCATTACCTGTAGCTTCGTTTGTAACGAATACGTCAAAGCTGACAACAAACTTACTTGATTCTGGACCAACGTAGTCATAACAAACCACTAAGCCGTCTGATAATACGTCACGTACATCACCAAAATGGAATGAATCAGCTAGAGCACCATATACCGGCGCAAATGGCGCGCGCGGACCATGGAAACCATATAAACCAATACTTGCATCATGTGGACCCATGAACCATGGTTGAATTGGCATATTCATTTCGTCAACAAAAGTGATGTTGTCATACGCCATAACGATTTCATGTTGATTATCGCCATAGTTGTAGCCTAACGATACATAAGCTTGGAAGTCATAGCTATCACCCCATGAGGTTGTTTCACCACCTTCTGGCGTCCAAACATAAGTTTCAGTCGTTGCGTTATCCCACTCAACTAGAATCGCTTTAGGCTCATCGTTATAAGCAACAGTAATACCCGTTGATTCAGCTGATGGATCCCAGAAAGGTGCTAAATGATATGGTGTACCTAAGGCACCGTCGAACGCTCCACCTCTAAAGAATGGCGCAACCATAGTATCTGGGTTACCACCAAAGTAGATCGTTTCAGGAGTTAATGGGTAGTGATCCGAGAAGAACTTAGGCATTTCATCAAATTGCAAATAGCCTTGTGGGCTAATATTGACTGACCCATAAACTTCATCGCGGTTTTCATACAGTGCAAACGATGTTTCTTCTGCTTGGAAGAAATCACGGAAATCAAAACGTACGCTTTGCTCCCATGTACCACCGAAAGACGGTTGGAAGCCGTATTCAGAGAATAAATCTAAATATCCGCCATCAGCGCTCCAAGGCATGCGACACATTTCATCATCAGCATTAGTAGTGATGTTGTAATAACGATTTAATGCAGACGTATCGTGTTGCATGGCAGCAATCGTTAGCATTTGACCGTCTACAGTTACTGTGTTGTCTGCATACTTGTGGTTGTCGATACGCACTGAATCTTCAACAAGCGTTAATCCATTTGGTAACGTTGTAGTTAGATCAACATTGCGATCAGCACCCGACATGTTCGCTAATACGGTCATTTCAACTTGAACTGTATCACCTGGTTTTACTTGCGACTGCGACATTTTCATAGAAACATTGTCATCGCCACGGTAAATATTGACGGGAATAAGACCTAAGTTACCTGCATCCATATCAGATGTACCAAGCTGAATTGCAGTGAATAACGCGTCGCCGTGCATCAAGTCATCAATGTTCCACTCGATTTCTACATCAACAGATTGCGTTGAAGCATCTACACTTGTTGGCGTTGAAACAACAATATCTGTTGCAATATCGTCTGACACATAACCATGAGCAAATTTATAAGTGTCTATTACACCTGGATCGAATGAACCTTTATACGCGTGATAAACAATCCAGTATTTGCCTGGCGCTGGGTCATTGACACTACAGAAATCTTTTTCAGCTTCAGAGTATGACCAACAAATGGTTTCATCTTGGAAGTTGATTTCACCATCATTGTTGGCGTCAATACCAACTAAAATGTCAGCGTCACCAGCAAGCCACTGAGTCTCCGCCGTTGTCGCAACACGTGCTAGCGTTTCTGCATATACACGTTTCGCGCCCATAGGAACATCAATCCAGAAAGTTTGCGTACCATTCATGTCTTCATCCCAAAACGGTGACGTGTAGTCATCATCTTGCTCTAAAGCAATCACGTTGATTTCTGGCGATTTTGCAACGAATGCTTGTGCAGAAAAGTCTTTTACTTTTTCAGCAGGCACATTACGTAGCGTATATTTACCTTTGTTCGCATGTGCTTCTATGCGAAGTAAATTTGGCAGCTCATTGCGGCTAAAGCGCATCTTAACTGGCCAATGTACGTCTGGAATATCCGCTTCTTCGGCTGTTAACATCACGTCACCAAACAAATACGGATCTTCCGTATTACTTGTACGAGCGCTCGCATCTAAGATTTCAGCTGTCACGATAACCGCTTGGCTGTCGCCCGCTTTTAGTGAGAACTGTGCTGGGTGTGCTTCAATGTTAATCGAAACAGGATCGTGATTTGGACCAGCTGTTACAGACCAAGTACCATCTTTTGTCGCAGTAACCGTACGAATCCAGCTACAGCGCGTTTGACATGCTGTATCAACTAATGCTGGTAAGTTTAATGTCGTTGGGTTACCACCGTTTTGTGGGTTAGCCATCGCCATATTTTCAGCTGTTTCGTCCATCAATAAACCTGTGTTTATTGCTGCAGCAACATTGGCTAAACCTGAACCACCTCTAAAGAATGGGTCGTCACCACTGCCATCATCAAGGTTATTGATAGCTGTCATTTGTAGCGCTGATTGCACTTGTGCAACTGACCAATCCGGATGAGCTTGACGCACTAACGCCATAGCACCAGCAATATGTGGAGAAGACATTGAAGTACCACTAATTGCTGACCAATCCATCGCATTAGGTGCAGCACTAAACGGCAAGTCATCAGCCCAAGCGGCAATTACATCTACTCCAGGAGCGGCAATACTTGGCGTTAACGTACCATCAAATGTTGGGTTTTCGGCAGCTGAGGTAAACGCAGCAATACGATTTGCCATCGACTCATCCATTGCAGCATAAGCCTCTGAACCCTCAATTGTTGCCATATGGCCCGTGCCAGTGCTTAACCAATTTAGTAAGGTCTCGCCATCGTTTCTACTGATGTGAACAGAAGGTAACGAGAACTTGTCCTGTACAAGAGACCCATAGGTTCCCCAGCTATCACGGTTGTAAATGATTACAGCGCCTGCACCAGCAGCCTTCGCGTTCTCAACTTTATCGACACGTGCTTGATCCGAGCGTTCACACATAACGATTTGGTCAGCAGTAAACGTATTTTCAGCAAAGCCTGTATCACACGTGCGATCACCAAAAGCTTCACCTGATACAACGTAGCCTGTGAATTCTTCTGAAATACCCGCACCTTCAATGTCCATTGGTTGCGTGTCACCACCGGCAAACCCAGAAACCATGTTTGGATCGACATTGAACGTTCTGCCATGATGCGTTGCTGCTACTGATAACAACCAAGGTGAGTTATGGTTAGCTGGTGAACCAAAACCACCGTTACCTGCTGAGGCAGCTACGTTAATACCTGCAGCAAACGCTGAATAGAATGCTTGCTCAATGACATCATCCCACGGGAAACCCCAACCACTAATTGAATAGTTGATAACGTCAACGCCATCAAGTACAGCTTGCTCAATTGAGGCTAAAGTTGCTTCCGTTGGACAACCCCAATATGGGCTTGCACCACCGTCACCACCGTAACACGCTTGGTACATTACAACGTTAGCATGTGGTGCAACACCAGATACCTTACGCGTTAAGCCCGTGTCACGACCGTCGCCAGAGTTACCAACAACTTCTGGATCAAAATCATAACTTGGCAACTGCAATGGCGCCTCCATTACAACGTTACCTGCAGCGGTACCAGCTGTATGAGAACCATGGCCGTTGTAATCTTCACCAAAGTTAGGACGAACTTGTACAAAGTCCCATTCCCATTGTGGTGGATTCTCTGGATAACCTGGTTGGTAATAAATACTTGAGTACATTTCTGTAATCTTGTCCCACGTATAAACACCTATAAGTTTGTCATTACAGCGCTCTTGAAACTCTTCAAGTTGACACTCACCAAGGTAGTTACCTGAACCTAGTGGGTTAGTGTGGTCATATCCATCGTCGCCAATATCAGCAAATGAAACATGATCGGTGTTTATACCAGTGTCGATAACACCTACAATTTGACCTTCACCTTTATAAGGCATGCCGTCATGCGAGCCCTCACCAGACCATATACTGTCTGCAGCAATGGCTTGTGGACCTACGTCACTATCAAGTTTGTGAAGTATTGAGCGTTGAATGCTAACAACATTGTTTGAACGAGCAAGTTGTTGCGCTTGTTCTTGCGTTAATGTCGCGGTGATAGCGTTCAATGTCACAGTAAAGTGCTGACCAATGTTTAGTGGTACACCCATCGACTGTGCTTCGCTTGCAAACGCATTTTGTTGATTGACTAAGTGATGACGATAGGCATCAACATTGGCATTAACTGTTGCATGCTGCGAAAACAATTTAGATGGTTTAGCCGCTCTAGTCGTCGCCCCATTCCAACTTTGTGGTCCGGAAATAGCGGTGGCTGGTAAACCTTTGATACCACCTTGATAGGTGGCTACTGGTTGGTCCTTAAGTTGAATGATGTATACATGTTCACCAACAACATCAGGTTCTAACTTAAATTTATCTTCAGCACTTTTACGTTGCATTATACGATTGGTTGCACCAAATCTTGAACGTGGGCTTAAGTGCTCATACTGACCTCTTTTGTTTCGCACATTCTCTTGTCGCTGCGACAACTGTTCAGGTGTAATCTGGATATTTTTCCAGCCACCTTCGTTGTCCATCGCATTTGCAGAAGCGGCTGCGCCTGCTGCGTATATTGCTGACAAGGTTGCGATTGTTAAAGACTTCAACTTCATCTTTTACACTCCCTATGGAATTTTATAATCATTTTTATTTGCTAAATTAGCGCTATACAGATAACCACAGGGCTAAGCGAGATATTGTCGGAATTTGTACAAATGCTGTACACAAATGTGTTTTTCATAAATAAACGATGTGTCAGCTAATGACAGCAACAATTTGTATTACATAGAAAAATAAAGGAGCGGGAAGAAGATGTTTTGTTTTGAATTAGCAATGTTGTAACAATTTCGCGAAATTGTGCAAATTTGTACAAATTACAATAAAAAAAACCACTTAAAAACCCATTAAAAATATTTAAAAACAAACACTTAACATTTTAAAGCATTTCAAACATAAAAAGCTTTTTACCCAATTGGGTCGATTGTTTTGCGTTAAAGAGTTGGCTATTCTGTGTCCAAGTTTGAGGTTTTCAGGGCAAACAGGTGTTCTCCCAAAATCGTTGTACAGTCTTCTTAATTGCAATAATGCTTGCGTTTAGCCAAGCACATGCAAGCGCGCCTGTAGAAAAAGACCGTATTGTTAATGTAGGTGAATGGATGTTTGGCGCATCACTGGGCGTGGGGGCATTTGCCAATCCGTTGCATTATGAAGAAGACATTCCTCTCTATATCTTGCCTGATATTCGTTATTACGGCGAAAAATTTTCGTTGGAAAACTTAAACCTTTCCTATGCGCTGATAGAAAAGCCCAATTGGGTTGTTGAAGTCATTGGGCAACAAAACATTGATGGTATTTACTTTCCTGGTAACGGTAGGAGAGCAATTGCGGCCATGTCGGGTTCGGCCTTAGTAGCCCCGTTTGGACCTGACGGCGATATTGTTTCAATTCCTCAAAAACCAATCCATCGCTCTTTATCCTATCTTGCCGGATTAGAAGTGAGACGCTATGGGACCATTGACTGGCTAGCATCTATCGCGCATGACATTTCCAACGTGCATCATGGATACGAAGTTAACTTGCGTGCACAATACGGTTTTTCGTTATACAACTTGTTGGGTGAAGTTGAAATTGGCGCCGTTTACAAAAGCGATAAGTTAAACAACTACTATTACAGCGTTGAGCACACCATAGTAGCAGCTAATCTATATCAAGCAGCAGCAGGCACTAATGTAAACGCTAGTATCACATTAAGTTACCCGTTAGCCGAAACCTGGTATCTTGTATCAGCGCTAAAGTATGAACATTTATCATCGCAAATAACCGACAGTCCAATGGTGCAAGATGATAACACGTTGGCTTATTTTACTGGCGTTAAGTACATTTATTAGAGGCTAGTATGGGTAAATATCTTTCACACTTTTCACTCTTGCTGTTTGGTAGCTTATTACCAACAACAAACGCTAGTGACCAAGTGAAAGTTGAATTGTTTACCATTAAACCAAGTATATGCGTGGTTGAAGAAGGACAAAGTTGCACCCAATATTTTACCTTTCATTGGCGTCTCGATCGCGAAATTGATACCTGTTTGCATCAACAAAAGCTAGAACAAGCCCTGCATTGCGCGAAAAAAACCAAAGAGGTCAAAATCGACCTTGCCATCGATATCGACGCAACCAGTGCATTTCGATTAAAAACAGCAGATCATATTGCTTTAGATGAGCGTACCATCGACGTTAGAATCCTAGGTAAGGAAGTACGACAATCAAGGCGCCACCTGTGGAGTGTCTTTTAATGACTAGCATGAAGAATCGCATCTTATTGATAGAAGACGATCATCGACTAGCCAGATCTGTCGCTAATTTTTTAACCGAACAAGGTTTTCATGTTAAACACTTTATTAGTGGCGAGAATCTCGATCTATTAATAGAAAGCAACAGCATTGACCTGATTATATGCGATGTGATGCTCCCAGGTACCGACGGTTTTAAAATAGCGAAGCGCGTCAGGCACACCTTTGATGGGCCGTTTATATTTTTAACGGCGCTAAGCAATATGGAAGACCAACTTAAAGGTTTTGAATTGGGTGCTGATGACTATCTAGCGAAACCAGTAGAGCCAGCAATACTATTGGCTCGTATTAACGCCTGTTTAAAACGCAATAGACGCCAACAGTCAAACAACGAAATCGCGGTGGGCAATTTATCAATCAATAACCAAGTTCGTATCGTTAAGGTAGAACAAGACGATGTTGCTTTATCTCGTTATGAATTTGATTTGCTGTGGTTGTTAGCGAGCCACCAAGGCACACAAGTCAGTCGTGAATTTCTCTTTATTAATACCGTCGGCAGAGAATACGACGGTTTAGATCGCACTGTTGACGGACGCGTTAGCCGACTAAGAAAAAAACTAGAAGCTGTACCCAACATTAATTGTCGTATTAGTACGCAATGGGGACAAGGCTACATGCTGGCATGCACTGACTAACATGCTACGCTCCTTTTTAAAATACTACGCGATATTTATCATCTGTTTTGTCGGAGCCATTGTATTGGCCGACTTTGGCTATAGTAAATGGTTGCAAAACAACACCACGCCGCTACTAGATAGCGAATTTGTTCTACAACAGGTGGACGATTATTGCGAAGTTAACGATTGTATTCATTCACCTTTGCCATTTAGCGGTATCTCCTTAATAGCAAGTGACGAAATTGCGCTCCCCAGCACCTCTTTAGATGCAATGTTAAAAGGAGAAATATTACAGGTAAGTAGCGCAAATGGTGCCTATTTTTATGCCTCAATTGAGCCGGGTTATTTTATCGAATTAGGCCCTGTCAATGTTGCCAAAAATCATGATTTTTGGGTTGTTACTGTATTTTATATTCTTGTGAGCTTAGCCTTATTGCTTGGCTTACTGCCATTATTCAAAGATATGTCTCAGCTTAAAAATGCTGCCAGAAGCTTTACTAAACACAAAGATATAAGCCAATTTAAGCTCAAGCAAAGTACCTATTTTCAACCGGTTTACGACGCCGTAAGCTGGATGATTTACCGGATCGCACGCTTGTCAGCACTGAAAAAAGAATTATCCGATACCTTATCTCATGAATTACGCACTAGCCTGTCGCGATTAAAATTCAATCTTGCGTCGCTTAACGAGCACAATCAGGAAAAAATAAAAGGTTGGGTCAAAGAAGATATTAACGAAATAGAATCTTTAGTGAGCGAATATCTTAGCTTTTCTAAGCAAGAACATGAAACACCACTATTAGATTTTAAACAGCAATCTCTAAAACCCATTATTGAATACCATATTGCACGATTAGGGCAATTTGCGGGTAAAGGTGTTTCGGTTGATTTTTCTCACGCAGCAGATACAAAAGTAGACGAACGAGCGATTTCGCGTGCTATCAAAAACTTAATAGATAACGCATTAAAATATGCCACGCATGCTATCCATATTCAGTTATACACAGAAAACAATAGTCTCGTTTTTCAGGTAGATGACGATGGCAAAGGGGTTAATTCGACGAACTTAGATGACCTATTCCTCCCCTACTCTCGCGCCGATGAAAAACAACCGGGTTATGGCCTTGGACTTGCCATAACCAACAAAATTATTATGTGGCATCAAGGGCAACTTAAAGCAAGCAACAGCGATTTATTGCCAGGTGCTTGCTTTAAAATGTATCTCCCTATCGAGCCCTAAGCAAACCAATGTCTAGTTCTATTGGCAAACCAAACAAGCGATAACATAACCGGCACTTCGACAAGCACACCAACAACGGTTGCGAGTGCAGCACCTGAGTGTAAGCCAAACAATGATATTGCCACTGCTACAGCTAATTCAAAGAAGTTTGATGTACCAATCATACAAGCTGGTGCGGCAATGTTGTGGGGTAACTTTATTTTCTTTGCGATGTAATAGGTAATCGCAAAAATGCCGTACGTTTGGATCAGCAGTGGAATCGCGATCAAGACAATCACTTGTGGTTTGTCCAATATGGTTTCCGCTTGAAAGCCAAACAGCAACACAACGGTGGCGAGTAATCCGATAATTGACCAAGGTTTTAACTTGCCTACAAAGGCATCCAACTGGGTATGGTCATTTTTCTTATCTAGCGCTTTTCGAGTTAGTGCGCCTGCAATAAGTGGCAACAATACGTAAAGAACAACAGAGATAAGCAATGTTTCCCACGGCACTTCAATATCGCTTACACCCAACAAAAAAGCAGAAATAGGTGCAAACGCAAATATCATAATGACGTCATTCACCGATACCTGCACTAAGGTGTAATTCGCATCACCTTTAGTCAGCTGACTCCACACAAACACCATGGCTGTACAAGGGGCCACACCCAATAGGATCATACCTGCGATGTATTCACTTGCCGATTGCGGATCAACCCATGGTGCGAACAAGTATTCGAAAAATAGCCAACCTAATGCAGCCATCGTGAAAGGCTTAACACACCAGTTAATGATGATGGTTAACATCAACCCCTTTGGTTTTTTACCCACATCTTTAATTGCAGAAAAATCCACTTGAATCATCATTGGATAAATCATCAACCAAATTAAAATGGCGACAGCCAGGTTTACGTTAGCTACTTCCCAACTGGCTACTAATGCGAATACATCTGGCAGCAATACACCAAGTGCAACACCTGCAACGATGCAAAGGGCAACCCATACCGATAAATAACGTTCAAAAATTCCCATGTTTATCTCTTTATTTTATATCGAGTGAAGCGATTGCTTGCGCTAAGTTCTCTACTTCCATTTGTTCTGATGTCAAAGACATCAATGCACGTACTCGCTCGCTAATCTGTTCAATGGTGTTATTAAATGCTTGCTCTAACGCTTCTTCACTCCCTTCTAGTTTAGACGGGTCTTCTAAGCCCCAATGAAGTTTTATCGCATTGCCAAACCATACCGGACAGGCTTCACCAGCAGCGGAGTCGCATAATGTAACGACAAGATCAGGAGCAAAATCTTCAAAGTCGTCCCATGATTGACTCTGCAATCCATCAATAGGAAAGCCTGCTTTGTCGAGGTATTTTAATGACAAAGGGTGCACTTCACCGGCAGGCTGACTTCCCGCACTTTTTGCTACTATGCGACTTCCTGCAATATGATTTGTGACAGCTTCAGAGAGAATGCTTCTACAACGATTATGGGTACAGATATATAAAATTTTCATAAGTTTTCCAATTAACATGCACTGCGCACTGGCTGAGGCAGCTGACATTGCGCTAAGTATGATTCATTATGGGTTAAGCTTTGCTCAATAATGGTTTTGATCCAAGCTGGTAAAGTAGGGTTAAGGCGATAATGTACCCACTTGCCCTCACGCTCGCCGATCAATAATTGCGAATCACGCAACTGAGCCAAGTGCCTTGAAACTTTGGGCTGACTTAGCGACAAAGCAGCGGTGAGATCACAAACGCACAGCTGCTGATGCTGCGTGATTAACAAAACAATCTTCAGTCGAGTATCATCCGACATGACTTTATAAAAGGTAAGGATATCTAACATGTGGCTAGCCAAATCAATATATATGGAAAAGTATATATATGTTTTTTCATATGTCAACGAACACTGTCAAACAAAGGTAGTAGTTTCAAACAAGTATGATAAACTCATGTCAAAGTATTGAGTGTTGAACTTTATGTCTGAAGTTGCCCTATTAGAAAAAGCAAAAGCTGTATGCGAAAAACGCGGTGCACGTCTAACACCAACGCGTGAACAAGTATTTAAGTTACTATCCAAGCAAGAAGGTGCTATTGGTGCCTATGATTTATTGGAACAATTAAAGACCATCGACAGCGGTGCTAAGCCAGCAACTATCTATAGAGCACTTGATTTTCTCAGCCAACAAGGCTTTGTTCACAAAATTGAATCGCTAAACGCATTTGTGCTGTGTCATCATTTTGGTGATTGTAGCCACCCAGTACAACTACTGATCTGTGACAACTGCAGCTATATAGAAGAGATTCAATCAGAGAATTTAGATTTAGCGATACGTTCGATGGCCGATGCAAGCGGTTTTAAAATCTCACATCAAATCGTTGAAGCTCACGGCCTCTGTAAAAAGTGTCAGAACTAGCGTTCGATTACTTTCACTCGACTCGCAATATTACACAATAACTCATAGGCTATTGTAGACGCACATTCAGCCACATCTTCAATGGGCAAGCCATTGCCCCACAAGGTAACAATATCACCAACATTGTCACTGCTATCTGGGCCAAGGTCTATGGTGATCATATCCATTGAAACGCGCCCAACTAGTGGAACAATTCGATCATTAATTAGGACTGGTGTGCCAGATTCAGCGTGTCTAGGATACCCATCGCCATAGCCTACCGCGACAACGCCGATATAGGTATCTTGCTTTGCTGTCCAAGTATCGCCATAACCAACAGTTTCGCCTGCTGATATCAAACGTTTTGAAATCAGACTTGCTTGCAATGTCATGACCGGTCTGAGGGTTGGCGATAGTGATTTTTCCGTTGTCATTGGGTTAACACCATATAGCATCACACCAGGACGAACCCAATCCTGATGAGCCTGTGGCCAAGCGACCACAGCGGCTGAATTGGCTAAAGATAATGCCGTTTGCTTACCTTCAACTAAATGCTCAAATTGTTGCAACTGCGCCTGAGCTGACGCTCCACTGGCAATATCAGCACTTGCGAAATGCGTCATCACCACGATATCGTCGGCTACATTATTGGATTGTTGAAGCTGTGTAAAAGCGGCATCAAAATTTGTGGCATCTATGCCGAGTCGATGCATACCTGTATCGACTTTAAGCCAGACGTTGATTGCTTGAGATAGATTAGCTGACAACAGCATTTCCAGTTGTTCAGGCGTCGATATCGCCGTATGCAAGTCATAGGTAACAACGTGTGCTAAATCTTGCTCTGTGAAAAAGCCTTCCATCAACAAAATGGGTTGTTTAATACCCGCCTCACGCAGTTGAATTGCTTCACATGCTCTGGCCACGCCAATCATATCGGCTTGCTCAGGAAGCATTTTAGCAATGCGCTCAATGCCATGGCCGTAACCATTAGCTTTAAGCACAGTAACAATCTTGCTGTGCGGCGCACATTGCTTTACTTGCGCAATATTATGCGCCAACGCACTAGCATCTATTGTTACAGTCGCTGTTACTATGTTAGCCAAGGGTGATTCCACTAATCTTCTTCAAGTACATGTGTACCAGCGTAGTTATCGAATCGAGAAAATTGGCCTTGGAAGGTTAACGGGACACGGCCAATAGGGCCGTTACGTTGTTTACCGATGATGATTTCAGCCATGCCTTTAAATTCAGAATCGTCATGATAGACTTCATCGCGATAGATAAACATGATCAAATCGGCATCTTGCTCGATTGAACCAGATTCACGAAGATCTGAGTTGACCGGACGTTTATCAGCTCGTTGCTCCAAGCTACGGTTTAGCTGTGAAAGCGCCACAACAGGCACTTCTAATTCTTTCGCTAATGCTTTTAATGAGCGCGAAATTTCTGCAATTTCTAAGGTACGATTATCTGAAAATTGAGGGGCTCGCATTAACTGAAGATAATCCACCATAATCAAACTAAGTCCGCCATGGTCTCGTGCAATACGTCTTGCTCTTGAGCGCACTTCAGTTGGGGTTAGACCTGCAGCATCATCGATAAACATTTTACCTTTTTCGATCAAAAGCCCCATAGTTGACGAAAGCCTAGCCCAATCTTCATCACCTAATTGACCGGTACGAATTTTAGTTTGGTCAATGCGACCTAGTGACGCCAGCATCCTCATCATGATTTGTTCTGACGGCATCTCTAGACTGAAAATAAGGGCTGGTTTATCTTCTGTCATGGCGGCATTTTCAGCTAAGTTCATCGCAAATGTGGTTTTACCCATCGATGGACGTGCCGCGACAATGATTAAATCAGAGGGCTGCAAACCCGCCGTCATTTTATCTAAATCGGAAAAGCCAGTACTAACACCAGTAACACCGTCATGTGGCTGCTGATATAGCTTTTCAATTCTATCGACCGTTTTCTCTAAAACGGTATGAATATTTTCAGGACCTTCTGATTTATTGGCTCGTTTTTCAGCAATTTGAAAGACTTTTGTTTCTGCTAAATCGAGAAGATCGGCACTATTGCGACCTTGCGCATCGTAACCTGCTTCAGCGATTTCATTGGCAACAGAGATCATTTCTCTGGTCACAGCGCGTTCGCGTACGATCTCTGCATAGGCTGTTATATTTGCAGCAGATGGTGTGTTTTTTACTAGCTCGGCAACGTAGACAAAACCGCCTACATCATCAATCTTTTTATCATTTTCTAACGACTGGGTCAGGGTAACAAGGTCGACAGGATCGCCCAATTCAATTAGGGCGCCAATTGTTTCAAACATTATACGATGAGCGCGTGTATAAAAGTCTTGCGCTACTACACGTTCAGCAACCCGATCCCATGCTTCATTGTCCAACAACAAACCGCCGATAACAGACTGTTCTGCTTCGAGGGAATGCGGCGGCACTTTTAATTCTTCGACTTTTTTATCTTTACCAGAGAACTGCACTGGTTTTATATCAGCCATGTGGGATCTACCCTAAATTCTTAACTATTTATGAAAAAAAATGTAGACAGGTAGATTACATAAAAAGACGCCACATGACCACTGTGGCGTCCAAAATAAGCGATTATTTTTGCTTGAGGGTGAAGGTACCGCTGACGGTTGTTCCTCGCACAGTTGCGCTGGCGTTACCTAAGTCGAAAACTAAACTAGAACTCGGTCCATATTTTGCTTTTACAGGTTTGTCTTTGCTTAACTTATTAACGTAGCTACCGCCTGCATTACTAGACAGATTAAACGACGCGTTAACTTTACCTGAAAAATATAAATCGAAGTCGCCGCTAACACTCGACATTTTCATCGCTGCATCATCATTGAGTGTTAGCTGAGTTTCAATATCTCCACTCACTGTACCTAGGTCAATTTCATCGATGTTTTCCAATTGCGCGTCGATATCACCCGATACTGTTTTAAAAAACACCTCATTCGCAATGCTAGACAATTCGATGTCGCCACTTACGGTGCGAGCATTCAATCTTCCTGCAATATCACTGCCGTAAATATTACCGCTGACACTAGATAAACTAACTTTTCCATCAAATGTTGTTGCCTTAATATCGCCGCTGACTGAACTCAACTCGATATATTGACCCAAGTTATTTGCGATTATGCTACCGCTTATCGAGCGAAGATTAGAGCCTGCGAGTAAATTATCTGCCTCTACGTCACTGCTAACACCGTTGAAATTGGTGCGCACAGAGCTTGGCACGTATACGGTCAGCTCTGTTTCCTGATGACTACCCCACCCTTTGCTCGAGCTCTTCGGCATTTTAACTTTTACATTGATGCGAGAGCCTACTTGTTCGAATTCAAGCGCTTGCGCTTTGTCATCTAACTCGCCAACAACACGGACATCGTTTCTATCGCTTCCAATAATTTTTACAATGCCTCGTAAATTATTGATATCTATTTCCGATGCATCATTGATTGGCAACGTTTTATCTACTTTCTCGCCCGCCATCACATTAAATGATGCAGCTATCAGTAATCCTATTAAAGGTAAGTTCTTTTTCATAACATCCTCAACTCACTAAATACTTTGCCATTTGGTTGCATACAACTTTTGCAAAAGGTCTAATTCTTGTTGCTGGGTAAAGCGCAGCAGATTCATCAAATCTTTATTTTGTGGATCTGACTCCAAAGCTGAAACTATAGAGGCCCTAGCACTTGCCAGCTGACTTAGTTGTACCAGCATATCATCAGGAAGCGCCGTAATTTCTGGATTGCCAAAACTTGTCAGCATCAACTGCTTTTCTTGTGCAAAACTATCTTGCATTACCTGTACAATACCCGTGCCGTCCGTTTGTGGATTTTGTACGCCAAGCCATGTCACCATGACAGCAACTACAATAGAAGCAGCCCAAGCCAAAGGCGCTTTAGCGTATTGCTTCGGCTGTTCTTGCTGTGGCAAGTTTTGGCGTTGATAAATAGCCTTTTCAATGCCTGGCCATAGATCGCGATTCGGGCGATATGATTCAGGTAACGACTCTACTTGCTGTTGCAATGTCTTATCATCAATACTGTTATTCATCATTTACCCACTCTTTCAACAATTGCCGTGCTCGGTGATATTGCGCTTTACTAGACCCTACTGCCATGCCCATCATCTGGGCAATTTCTTCATGGCGATAACCTTCTACAGCGAACAATACAAAAACAACTCGAGCTCTTTCTGGCAACCTCACTATTTTTTTATCTAAACCATGTATCTCAGGTAGCATTTCGATTGCTTGCTCAACCGGCTTTTCTTCAATGCTGAAGACTTTTTGTAGCCAATTTTTTTGCTTTCTCATGTGCCCTAAAACAACGTTTGTCGCGACACTGTGTAGCCATGTTGAAAACTTACTTTCTCCTCGAAAGTTGATAATTTTCTGCCACACCTGCACAAACACTTCTTGGCAGACATCTTCCGCACTATGCGCATCGGCTAACATTCGTAAACAGAGCGCGTAAATTCGGGCATGATGAGTCATATAAAGCTGATTAAAAGCTTTAGTATCACCATTTTTAGTCAATGCGATTAGTTCATCTTCTTGCGCTAATCTGAATTTACTCTGTGCGTCTATAACGCTACTGTCTTCCAAAATGTTGCCTTTATTTCCATTCGATATTTAGTTAGTTACCGCTAAACAATAAAAGGTTTAAATTAATTTTAAAAGTGTCGGATTTTTTTACAACTAGCGACTTTACATTCCTACAAGAATATTTAAATCAATATAAAACAACAACTTGCAGCAAAGGCATGTAAATTGCAAATGAAAGTTTTGAGTTGTGATGTAGACGTAGAAGTAGAAGTAGAAGTGACAAAAAGGAAGAAACTATGTGTAAGCTACATTTAAGAAAAATAATAGCTTGTTTGTTAGTGATATTAATGCCAGCGGCTAATGCTGGTATCATTTCGATGACTGTCGAAGACCGTTCTGTGGATATCTCAGGCCTTGTCCACACCGACAATAGAGCACCAGAAGATGACATTGACCTAGATTTAAAGTCTCTTTTTGAAAGTGGCGCTATACTGCGTGCGCTAGCCCCAATTTCAGATTTAACCAATTACACATCAGCTTGGGATCAGGCTAACTGTGGATATAAAGGTCGATATAATTGTGATTATGCAACCATTACTCATGTATCGTTTGATGTCGATGCGGGGTTCGGTGGCATTCTTAATCTCGATTTAGGTTTAGATGCGGGTTTTGGTGCAGAAGTTCACGTAAGTCATGCAGCATCCCTAATGTTTGGCAGCGATAGTCCCGATCAAGCAACTGATTTATGGTGGCGCGTCAATTGGGGGCACAATGATGTGTTCAATGTTGCGTACCAATTACCTAGCGACGAAATCGTCACAGTAGATTTGTTTTTTGCCGAGCGTTGTTGTTTTGGTGTAAGTACGTTGCAAACTAGCTATATCCCGCTTCCGGCAAGTGCACCTCGCCCTGATGCAAGTGTGCCAGAGCCAAGTACGCTCGCTATATTTGCACTTGGTTTATTAGGACTAGCGAGTCGCAAAAGTCTTGTGTAATTGCACACTTTGAATCTTTAGAAAGCTGCCAATGGCAGCTTTTTTTTCGTCGCCATTTAAATAATTCACCCATTCCCTTGAAAATTCTGAGTTCACCCTCACCTTTTATCAATAATCATAGAGTTAATAAATAGAGGACTTGCGATGACAACAATAGTCTCAGTAAGGCGCAATGGTAAAGTCGCCATAGGTGGTGACGGCCAAGTTTCACTTGGAAATACAGTAATGAAAGGTAATGCCAAGAAAGTACGTCGTTTGTATAACGACAAGGTGCTCGCTGGTTTTGCCGGTGGCACTGCCGATGCATTCACTTTATTTGAACGATTTGAAAGCAAACTCGAAATGCACCAAGGGCATTTAACGAAAGCCGCAGTAGAGTTAGCAAAAGATTGGCGCAGTGACAGAGCATTGAGACGTTTAGAAGCGCTGCTTGCTGTTGCCGATGAAGAAACATCGTTAATTATCACTGGTAACGGTGATGTGGTGCAACCAGAGCATGACCTGATCGCCATTGGTAGTGGCGGTAACTTCGCACAATCTGCGGCGATTGCCCTGCTAGAAAACACAGAATTGTCGGCTAAAGATATCGTAGAGAAATCACTTACGATTGCAGGTGATATTTGCGTATTCACCAATCATAGCCACACTATAGATGAACTTTAACGCAGTAAAAGTTAAGGAATTTACATGTCTAACATGACTCCCCGAGAAATTGTTTCCGAATTAGACAGCCATATTGTTGGTCAACAATCAGCAAAACGCGCTGTGGCCATCGCATTGCGAAATCGCTGGCGCCGCATGCAGCTTAATGACGAGCTGCGCGCTGAAGTTACGCCCAAAAATATTTTAATGATCGGTCCAACCGGTGTAGGTAAAACCGAAATCGCACGCAGATTAGCTAAGCTTGCTAATGCACCTTTTATTAAAGTAGAAGCGACCAAGTTTACAGAAGTAGGTTATGTCGGCAAGGAAGTTGAAACCATTATCAGAGATCTCGCTGATATTGCAGTAAAGATGACCAAAGAACAGGAAATGGAGCGAGTAAAGTTTAAAGCAGAAGAAGCTGCTGAAGAACGCATTCTCGATATTTTGTTACCGAATCCTCGCGACAATTGGGGCAATGAGCAAGAGAGCGATAACGCCTCGACTCGCCAAGTTTTTCGTAAAAAATTACGTGAAGGTAAATTAGACGACAAAGAAGTAGAGCTCGATCTGCAAGTACCACAAATGGGCGTCGAAATTATGGCTCCTCCGGGTATGGAAGATATGACGTCGCAGCTGTCTTCAATGTTTCAAAATTTGTCTCAAGACAAAACTAAAAAGCGTAAGTTGAAAATTAAAGACGCGATGAAGGCCTTAGCGGAAGAAGAAGCCGCTAAAATCGTTAACCAAGACGATATTAAACAAAAAGCGCTAGATGCGGTTGAACAAAACGGCATTGTATTTGTTGATGAAATCGACAAGATTTGTAAGCGTGGAGATACCTCTGGTCCAGATGTATCGCGTGAAGGCGTGCAACGTGACTTACTGCCGTTAGTTGAAGGTTCTACAGTAAGCACAAAACACGGCATGGTAAAGACAGACCATATTTTATTTGTTGCTTCAGGTGCTTTCCAGATGGCGAAACCATCTGATTTGATTCCAGAGCTACAAGGGCGTTTACCGATTCGAGTTGAGCTTAGTGCGTTAACTACAGAAGATTTTGTGCGCATTTTAACTGAGCCACATGCTTCACTTACTGAACAGTACTCGGCTTTAATGAAAACAGAAGGTGTTGACGTTTCATTCACACCAGATGGCATCCAAGCAATAGCCGCCGCTGCTTGGCAAGTAAATGAGAGCACAGAAAACATTGGTGCTCGCCGCTTGCATACAATGATGGAACGATTGATGGAAGAATTGTCTTACAACGCCAATGATCGAAGTGGTGAACAGATCACTATCGATAAAGCATATGTAGATGGCGTCTTTACTGAAATCGTTAAAGATGAAGATTTAAGTAGGTTTATTCTTTAGTATGCACATTAACGCGTTTGAACTTTGCACAGCGACAAACAGTTTGACCATCAAGTTTGATGGTCAGCCTGCATGTTCATTGAGTGCTGAGTTCTTGCGCGTGATGACCCCCTCCGATAAAGAAAAAAACACCCCAATAGGCCATAAAAAAACGGTCGCTATTTTGGCGATTGAATCGGTAGCAATCCATGGATTTCGCATTATCTTTGACGACCAACATGCGACAATAATTACCGCCGACCAATTATTCTCGTTAAGCCAACGACAGCAAGTGCTATGGCAAAAATATTTATCCGATATTCAACAGCACGGTGTTTCCAGAGAAGCATTGATCAATTTTAAATCCTTGTAGCTATTTCAAAAAATTCATTTGTTCCCTCTTCGCTTCGTTATATACTGATTAGCAAAGAACAAACCCGTAAGGCTGTGCTATGGAATATAACACCTCTGAATTATGTAACTTATATGCAGATTTAATTGACGTTGTAGATCCGATATTTAGCAATTATGGTGGTAGAAGCTCTTTTGGAGGGCAAGTTGTCACCATAAAATGTTTTGAAAACAATGGACTTATTCAGCAGGTCGTTGAAAATGACGGTAGCGGTAAAGTCTTGGTGATCGATGGTGGCGGTTCAACACGCCGCGCTCTGATTGATGTTTATATTGCGGAGGCCGCAGCCAAAAATGGTTGGGAAGGTATTGTTTGCTATGGCAGTGTGCGTGATGTAGATGCGTTAGAAGACGTTGAAATAGGCATTCAAGGATTAGTCCCTATTCCAGTAGGTGCATCTGACGACGACATTGGCGAAGTTGACGTTGCTATTAATTTTGGTGGCGTAACCTTCTTACCTGAAGATCATATTTATGTGGACAATACGGGCATTATTCTGTCACCCGACCCACTTGATATAGAATAAAAAAAGCGGCAACAGCCGCTTTTTTTGTTACTACTTACATTCGCTAAAATTCATAGCCAATACTGACGACATATCTAAAGTCATCCTTTTCAGGTGTAAAACCGTCTGAGTCTGTTCTCGGCTTGTCCGTTCTATCCATGTAAAAAGTAAAGTTGATATCAAAGTCATTCACTACTTCGAATTCGAATCCAGTTTCTATATGGTGCAATTGGTTACCTGCTTGTTCAGACACAAGTTGCAATTGGTAGTCAAAGAAATAATCAATGTTACTAGTGATTTCCCAATCAAAATTACTTCCTAATGTCATAACGCCGGAATCTTCTATTTCTTCGCCACTATCAACCTCGATATATTTTGTTTCCTGATAACTCGGACCCGCAGTAAATTCTAGGTCAACTTTGGAGGTGTCGACCACTTGATAACCAACAGCGACACCGCCGGTAATACGATAATCGATATTTTGAAACTCATCTCTAAAGTATTCAAATTCGGCAATTCGTAAAAACAGCTTCTGACTGACAAACAAATCAATAAAACTATTCAGCCTAATGTTTTCGGTGGTAACAAAAGTATTGCCTGTTTTTGCATCTTCGGTTTCACTGTAGCTTGATACATAAGTTGTCTCGAAGCGACT
Organism: Thalassotalea agarivorans; assembly: GCF_030295955.1. Classification (NCBI taxonomy): domain Bacteria; kingdom Pseudomonadati; phylum Pseudomonadota; class Gammaproteobacteria; order Alteromonadales; family Colwelliaceae; genus Thalassotalea; species Thalassotalea agarivorans. Next base: position 373,892 of record NZ_AP027363.1, on the reverse strand, counting down.
ACTAGATGTGCGTCGTTTAAACTCAATATCTATGGTTAAATCGCTCTGAATCGAGTTGCCTTTTTTCAAATCAGCGCCAAGGCTTATTTTGCCGTCCCATAGATCCCACCTATTCGATTTAGAGGATGCGACAGAGACTAACTCTCGATTGCTATATTGCTTTACACCACTCGCCGTACTGATGGAGATATTGCCCGCTTTGTAAGTTAGTCGACCAACAACAATTCTGCCGCGAGACAAACGAATACTTTGCTCTTCTTTACTATATAATTCAGCGACATCTTCCCAATCAACGGTGACCAAGCCAAATTCATCGCTGTCAAATTCAAGCTCTTCGTCATACATGGCTACAATGTCACCTTTAAGCCATTCCCCGGAACTTGTCTTTAACCAATCAAAGTTTTGTTGAATAACAGGCGCCGGCGTTTGCCATTGCTGTTCTTGTGCAACGGCTACCGAATACGAAATAGACAAAAAAGCGATGAACAGAACGCGAAAAGCCATCAAAATATTTGAGTCTTTGTTCGCTCTGCGCCAAGATATTGCCATTATATTGAAAACCTTAATGATTTTATGGCTACCATCATAAACTGCAATTTCGCTCAGCACCAAGAAAAAATTAGTGCACTTTTTAACCATGCAATTGTGCATACCACCGCCTTATATGAATATAAACAGCGATCAAAAGCAGACATTGAAAAATGGTTTGAGGATAAGCAAACGAACCAATTACCTATTCTGGGGATTGAGAATGAACAGGGCGAATTACTTGCCTTTGCTAGCTATGGTTATTTTCGCCCCTACCCAGCCAATGCAAAAAGTTGTGAATGTGCAATATATGTTGACCCTAATGAACAAGGAAAAGGGCTAGGCAGAATGCTACTTAAAGCACTAAAACAAAAAGCCGGTGAACAAGGCTTTCACACCATGGTCGCGGTTATCGATAGTGACAATCTCGCCAGCAAGAAACTTCACAAGATATGTGGCTTTAGCTATTGCGGCACGCTGAAACAAATTGCCTATAAATTTGAGCGCTGGCTCGATGCGGAGATTTATCAAACTTTTTTAAACTAGTTGCATCTTTTTGCAAACTTGCCGCATCTATAGAGATAAAGACATTAAAGGAGAATAATAATGGGACCAGATATCATTATACCAAGCGGCTTTTTTATTGCCGTATGCTTTACCGTTTACTTAATTCTAAAGCACAGTAGTCAAAGCAAACAGATGCAACATGAGACTATCCACAAATTAATAGAAAGTGGCCAACAATTGTCTCCTGAGTTACTTGATAGCTTAGCAACAGTTAAGAAAGATACAGGCACTAAGGATTTAACAAGAGGCATTATTTTTGTCAGCATCGCTATTGCCTTCTTTTTATTTGGTTGGATTACACCAGGCGGAGACTTAGATATTGTCAGTATTGGCGTGTTTCCACTATGTTTAGGTATAGCATTCTTACTTATTCATAAGTTTAAACCAACGCAGTCATAATTTATGGTGCAACCTCTGTCCAATGAAAATGAGTTGATTGCAAAAGTATTAGCAACACAATGTGAAAATGCGTTTGCTCAACTTATTACGCACTACCAACAAAGCTTGAGACAGTATTGTCGCAGGCTTTGTAGCAATGATTTTTCATTGGCAGATGATGTCGCACAAAATACGTTTATTCAGGTTTATCAAAAGCTTTCCATGTTCCAAGGCAAAGGAAAGTTCCAAGGATGGTTGTTTCGCATAGCTTATTTCGAGTTTTTGCAATTATTAAGAAAGCAAAAGCCGGTTGACGAACTGTCAGGCAATGAAGAGGCAAGTGACAATGTCAGTCAAATGACTGAAAAACGAGACTTGGAATGGGCGGTTGCTCAATTAAGTGCCGTGCAACGCGCCTGTATAACATTACAATTTAACTTTGGTTACAACCAAGAAGAAATCTCTGCTATGCTTGATTTGCCTGTCGGTACCGTAAAATCGCACGTTCGCAGAGGCAAAGAGATACTAACGCAGTTATTAAATCCATCAACGCAAAACAACAGAGGAGTGGCTTAACATGGACAATTTAGATTCCCTTTTACAACAACCACTGCCTGAAATTGAGGATAATGGCTTTACTGTGCAAACGATGCAGCGTATCAAGTCTTATCAGCGTGCTAAGAATCGCATAATCGCTAGTATTGTTGTCTTGTTTGCAGCGATATTTGCGCTCACTTTGCCGCTTGGGCAATGGTTTTCAAACCTTACACAGGTATTTAGTTTTTCAATACCCAGCGCTCCATCACCCGTCATTAGCGATTCGCTTGTTCAAGCGATTAGTTCGCCTGCATTGGCTACCATAGTTTGCACTTTCGCAATATTGCTTGGATTTATATTTAGCGACAATCGTTAAACATTGCACAACTTTGCGTTAGAATAGCGCCCTATTTTTGCCAACGATATAAACCATTAGGGCGCCCTGCATTGATTTTAATGATCGACAACTATGATTCGTTTACGTTTAACCTTGTCCGCTATTTTAAGGAGTTAGGGCAGGAGGTTATTGTTTATCGAAATGACGACATTACCATCGAACAAATAGAGCAATTGTCGCCGCAAGCTATTGTTATATCGCCAGGCCCATGCAATCCAGATGCAGCAGGCATATCGCTCACAGTACTTGAACATTTTGCTCAACGTTTACCCATATTAGGCGTGTGTTTAGGCCATCAAACTATTGCCCAGTTTTTTGGTGCTAACATTATAAAAGCGCACAAAGTTATGCATGGTAAAACATCAGAAATTACTCACACGGGCGAAGGCGCATTTGAGGGTTTAACAAACCCATTAACCGTCACTCGTTATCATTCGCTTGTTATCGAGCCCAGTTCATTGCCAGACTCGCTCAATGTAACAGCTTGGCATCATAATGAGTTGGGCGAACAAGAAATTATGGCAATAGAACATAAGTCACTGCCTATTGTTGGCGTGCAATTTCACCCCGAGTCTGTGCTTACCGCGCAAGGACATCAATTGCTTTCAAATTTTTTCAAAAAATATCTATAACAAACTGAATATCCGCTTAAATTTTGCGCTATTATTCATAAAAAAGTGAATTTATCGAAAATTTTTATAAAAATATTTTTGATTATTTATGTTTCGCCAATAGTTAGGAAAATTACAAATATTTACATACCCCCTATAGCGCCGTTTTAATGACCTATTTTGGTGCAATATATAGTTATGCAAACTAAGTGAATATTTTACGCAATCGCAGTAGAACCGTGCCTTTCATCGAAAGGTGTTGGCAAGACATGCATGCTTTTTTCTGTAATAATGGCGAGTTCTAATAGTTAATTATTAAACAAGTGGGAGCAAATAATGGCAGATTCTATGTCCGTGAATAGAGCACTTTTTGACGAGGTAATGGTACCTAATTACTCACCTTCAGCAGTCATTCCAGTGCGAGGTCAAGGTTCACGCGTTTGGGATCAGCAAGATCGAGAATTCATCGATTTCGCTGGCGGTATTGCCGTAAATTGTTTAGGTCATTGTCACCCTGCATTAGTTGATGCGTTAAAAACGCAAGGTGAAAAACTGTGGCATCTATCTAATGTCATGACCAATGAACCTGCACTTCGTCTTGCTAAAAAGTTAGTCGACAACACCTTTGCAGAAAAAGTGTATTTTGCCAATTCAGGCGCAGAATCAAATGAAGCAGCATTAAAGCTTGCGCGTCGTTGGGCAATCGACAACTTTGGAGAGCACAAATCGCAAATTATTGCGTTTAAACAAGGCTTCCACGGTCGTACATTTTTCACTGTTACTGTTGGTGGTCAGCCAGCATACTCTGACGGTTTTGGTCCAAAGCCTGCTGATGTTGTGCATGCCGAATACAACAATCTTGAAAGCGTAGAAGCGCTTATTTCTGATAATACCTGTGCGATTGTGATGGAACCATTGCAAGGTGAAGGCGGTATTATTGAGCCAATAAGCGAATTTGTACAAGGTGTACGTGCGCTATGTGACAAGCACAATGCATTGCTTGTGTTTGATGAGGTACAGACAGGTGTAGGACGTTTAGGTCACTTATACGCCTACATGGACCTTGGCGTATCACCTGACATTCTAACAACGGCTAAGGCGTTGGGTGGCGGTTTCCCTATCGGTGCTATGCTAACAACAACTGAGATTGCTAAGCATTTAAAAATTGGCACACATGGTAGTACTTATGGCGGTAACCCTCTTGCCTGTGCAGTAGCAGAAGCAGCTTTTGATACGGTCAATGACGCAAGCGTTTTAACTGGCGTTACTAATAAATCGGCACGATATTTTGCAGCATTAAATGCGATAAACGAAAAGTACAACGTATTTAGTGAAGTACGTGGTAAAGGTTTATTAATTGGTGCTGTGTTAAATGAAAAGTACCAAGGTAGAGCTAAAGACTTTTTAGTTGCTGCTATGGAGCAAGGTCTTATGACGCTGGTAGCGGGTGCAAATGTTATTCGTTTCGCGCCTTCTTTGGTGATCGAAGATGAGTTGATTGATGAAGGTATGGCTCGATTTGAAAAAGCTGTAGCTGCAGTTACTGCTGGATAAATTAAAAAGCCAACATCATGATTATCATTCGCCCAATTAGAGCAAACGATTATTCAGATTTGGAAAATATTGCCGTGGAATCTGGCCACGGCTTTACTTCCCTGCCGGTTAATGAAGAGTTACTTAGAAACCGTATAGCCGCGTCCGAAGCATCATTTGCCAAAAACGTCACCAAGCCTGGGACAGAAAGCTATCTGTTTGTGATGGAAGACACTAAAACCAACAAAGTGGTTGGTACTAGTGGCATTGAAGCCTCTGTCGGATTAACCGATGCCTTTTATCACTACCACCTTGGTAAAGTAGTTCACAGCTCACGAGAGCTCAACATATACAAATCTGTAGATACCTTAACCCTGTGTAATGACTACACGGGCGTGACTGAAATCTGCACGCTATTTTTAAATAAAAGCCATCGAAAAAATAATAACGGCAGACTATTGTCTCGTTTTAGATTTTTATTTATGGCTCAACACCAAAAACGTTTTGCAGATAGAGTTATTGCAGAAATGCGCGGTGTTTCGGATGATCAAGGACGCTCTCCGTTTTGGGATTGGTTACAAGACCACTTTTTCTCAATAGACTTTCCAACTGCAGATTATCTTACTGGCATTGGCAAAAAGCAGTTCATCGCTGAATTAATGCCGAAATACCCTATTTATGTCAATTTATTAAGTGACGCTGCGCAAGCAGTGATAAATAAAGTGCACAAAAATACGGTACCAGCACTTAAATTACTGCAAGGTGAAGGTTTTTCGCGTGGCGGCTATGTCGATATTTTCGATGCTGGTCCTACGGTAGAAGCAAAACTAGACGATATTCGCACTGTTAAGCAAAGTGATGCCTGCCAAGTAATCATTGATGAAGTTGACGAGCAGAGTCAGCAGTTTCTTATTTGTAATACTAAAGTCAAAGATTTTAGGGCGACAGCAGCGCCGCTGCTTCATCGAGAAACCGCAAACCAAGTTGTTATCAGTCAGCAAGTTGCCGATGCACTCGGCGTTGAAAAAGATGACTGGGTGCGCATAGTAAGCGCCTAGTATCTATTCGGAGATAAATAATGTCATCGAACATCCAATTTATAAACGGTCAATGGTTAGCTGGCCAAGGCCATGAAGTGTTTTCACTGAATCCAGCAAAAAATGAAGAAATATGGCGTGGTTTAAGTGCCACAGAAGCGCAAGTTAATGATGCTATCTTAAGCGCTCGTACTGCGTTTGAATCATGGGGCCAAACGTCTTTGTCATCACGTATTGAACTGGTAAAGCGTTTTGCTGAAAAGCTTACCGATGCAAAAGAAGCGTTAGCAACCACAATTGCACAAGAAACCGGCAAGCCACTATGGGAAACCCGTACCGAAGTTGGCGCTATGATCGGCAAGATTGCTATTTCGCTGCGTGCTTATGATGAACGTACAGGTACCGTAGAAAACGACATGCCTGGCGCTAAAGCTTTTATCCGCCACAAACCACATGGCGTGGTTGCGGTATTTGGTCCATACAACTTCCCTGGCCACCTTCCTAATGGTCACATTGTCCCTGCGCTAATTGCTGGTAATACGGTTGTGTTTAAACCAAGCGAATTAACGCCAAAAACAGCTGAAGAAACAATGAAGCTATGGCAAGCGGCAGGTTTACCAGACGGTGTTATAAACCTAGTACAAGGTGAAGTAGAGACAGGAAAAGCACTAGCATCACACCCTCAAATTGATGGTTTGTTTTTCACAGGTAGCTCAAATACTGGGCACCTATTACATCAACAATTTGGCGGTCAGCCGGGTAAAATTTTGGCATTAGAAATGGGCGGTAATAACCCGTTGATTGTTAAAAACGTCGCCGATGTTGATGCTGTAGTGCATGATATTGTGCAATCAGCCTTTGTCACCACAGGGCAACGTTGTACTTGTGCTCGTCGCCTGTTTATCGAAGCTGGCGAACAGGGTGATCGTATTATCAATAAATTAGTGGAAGTCACTAAACAGATTAAAATTGGTTTTTATGATGATGAAGAGCAACCTTTCATCGGTTCAATGATATCTGAAAAAGCGGCGCTGGGTTTAGTTGACGCTTATCAGTCGTTACTATCGCAAGGAGCTACTTCACTAGTTGAATTAAAACACCTTGAAGCAGGCACTGGTTTTGTTTCGCCAGGTATTGTCGATGTAACTTCATTAGCTAGTATGGCTGATGAAGAGCACTTCGGACCATTGTTAAAAATCTATCGTTACAATGATTTCGACCAAGCGATTAATGAAGCGAATAATACGAGCTTTGGTTTGTCTGCGGGTTTCCTAGGAGACAACGAAGCTGATTACCAACACTTTTTCGCAAGAATTAGAGCGGGTATTGTAAACTGGAACAAGCCAATTACTGGTGCTAGCAGTGCGGCCCCATTTGGTGGTATTGGCGCGAGCGGCAACCATAGAGCAAGTGCTTACTACGCCGCTGACTACTGTGCTTACCCGGTAGCATCAGTAGAAGCCGACAAAGTACAATTGCCTGCACAGTTAAGCCCAGGTTTAACCATATAGGCATATAAGTCGATGCATTTATACTTAACCCTACCTGCGACAGCAGCCAGTAAACCAGGATTCTTTAAAAGTATCGACCAAATTTAATAACAGGGCGAATGTCAGTATTCGCCCTGATTTATTTGCACGCGCGTACTGACACGTTTCACCCTAATGATAAGGAATGAAAAATGACACAACAAGTTCAAGCGCTATTCGATAAAATTTGGCAAGACTATCTTACGGTCACGCCGTCTGCTAAAAAAATTCATCAATTGCTTGGTTCTGGTGGCGATGTAATCAATGATCATGTTGCGTACAGGACCTTCAATTTACCTTCGATAGGACTAGATAAACTCGCTCAACATTTAACCAAATTGGGTTACAAGGCTTGTGGCGACTATCACTTCGAACAAAAGAAACTCGTCGCAAAACATTATGAACACCCTAATGACACTATGCCTAAGGTCTTCATCAGTGAATTGTTAGTTGAAGAGTTTTCGCCAGAGGTGCAAAGCATTATTCACCGCTTAGTAGATCAAATGCCTGCTGATGTAGCATCTCGAGAAGACTTTTTGTATTCAGGCACTCATTGGCAGGTTAGCTATCAAGATTACCAAACGTTATTGGCAGAGAGTGAATATGCAGCGTGGATGGCAGCATGGGGCTATAGAGCCAATCATTTTACCGTGAGCATTAATCATCTAGAAAATTTTGATGATATACACGCAGTTAATCAAGCGCTAAAAGATGCTGGTTTCAAGCTTAATAGTTCAGGTGGTGAAGTGAAAGGCGATGAGACCGTTAAGTTAGAACAATCATCGACACTTGCTGACAAAGCATTAGTTTCATTTAGCGATGTTGAAATGGAAATTCCAAGTTGTTTCTACGAATTTGCCAAACGCTATCCCATGCCAGATGGTAAGCTTTATACCGGCTTTGTTGCGGCGTCTGCCGACAAAATTTTTGAAAGTACAAACGCGCAATAAACAATAGTTGTACAAGGGTAAGTTTCGTTTTATATTTGCGGCACTTTAATTAAGAGATTAAACACATGAAAGCAACGGTAAAATGGGTAGGTGAAGAGACCTTTATGGGTATTTCTGAAAGCGGCCACTCTTTAATTTTAGATGCCAATGGCGGTAAGACGGCGCCGAGCCCACTAGAGAATGTTTTACTTTCTCTAGGTGGTTGTTCCTCTGTCGATGTTGTCAGTATTTTGCAAAAAGCACGTCAACAGGTTACAGGCTGTGAAGTGCACCTAGAAGGTAAGCGTGTCGACACTGTACCGCGTTTGTTTAGTGATATTCACTTAACGTTTGTGATCACCGGTACCGATGTTGCTGAAAAGCATGTTGAACGCGCCGTGAATTTATCTGCTGACAAATATTGCTCTGTTGCCCTAATGCTCAATAAAGCGGTTAATATTACCCACAGCTATGAAATCGTAAATAGCTAAATTTAAGAAGCTATATTTTATCAGTAAAGTATAGCTTTCTTGATATAAAGCTAGCATTGGGCTCGTTTATATTAGCCCATTTAGGTGGTGTTACAAATCACTCATCCAATCGAGCTGACTATTAGCTTCCGCCTTTTTCGTCATTAGATCTTGTATCAATGGCTTTAAAATAAGCTCCATTGCCAAGCCCATTTTCCCACCAGGTACCACTAAGGTGTTAACTCTCGACATGAATGAACCTTGAATCATTCTTAGGTAATAAGGAAAGTCGACATTGCTTGATTCTCTAAATCGAATAACAACAAAGCTTTCATCTAGCGTTGGTATTGCTTTGGCACTAAATGGATTAGAGGTATCTACTGTTGGTACACGCTGAAAATTAATATGTGTTTTTGAAAATTGAGGTGTAATGTAAGAAATATAATCTTCCATACTTCGAACAATAGAAGCGGTTACGGCTTCCCTGCTATGTCCACGCTGATTGATATCTCGGTGAATCTTTTGTATCCACTCTAAGTTAACAATAGGAACCATGCCTATCAGTAGGTCGACATGTTTAGCTACATCATTTTTTTCGGTAACTACACCACCGTGAAGACCTTCATAAAATAACAAGTCTGTACCCTGTCCCATATCTTCCCATGGCGTAAACGTGCCTGGCATTTGGTTATATGGTACCGCCTCGTCAAAGGTATGCAGATAGCGGCGCACTTTACCCACTCCGCGCTCTGAGTAGTCTTTAAAAAGGCTTTCTAGTGAATCAAAGTCGTTTGCCTGCTCGCCAAAGTAACTTATGGTGCGCTGCTCTTCTTCAGCCTTACGTCGTTCTACACCCATCTCTTGACGAGAAAATCGATGAAAACTATCGCCTTCCACCATGGCAGGTTTGATATTTAAGGAACGAAAAATGTGCTCAAACGATTCCGTCGTGGTTGATGTTCCAGCGCCTGAAGAACCGGTAACTGCAATGATAGGATTTCGAGCTGACATTTTTTAACCTTATTGTTGTTTCTGCCAATCGCTATGGACAATAAAATAGCGGACCTATTTTTATACGTTTAATAGTGAGTCTGGTCAAGCGATTAACGTTTACCCATAAAAAAACGGAGCACTAAGTGCTCCGTTTTTTGATAACTCAAAACTGAATTATGCTTCTGCGCTAGTTTCTTCAACCTGAGCAGCTTCTTCTGCAACTGGGCGATCTACTAACTCAATGAAAGCCATAGGTGCTTTATCACCAGTACGGTAACCACACTTAAGAATACGTGTGTAACCACCTGGGCGATCTTGGTAACGAGAACCAAGTTCGTTGAATAAAATACCTACTACTTCTTGATCGCGAGTACGTGCAAACGCTAAACGACGGTTTGCTACGCTGTCTTCTTTAGCCAATGTAATTAATGGCTCAACAACGCGACGTAATTCTTTAGCTTTAGCAACTGTAGTTTTAATAACACCGTGCTTAACTAAAGAGCTTGCCATATTGCGGAACATCGCTTGACGATGACTGCTATTACGGTTTAACTGGCGACCGCTTTTACGATGGCGCATAAGTTAATCCTTATCTTAACTAATAATTTACGTTGACCGAATTAATCGTTATCAGCTAGGCTCTCTGGTGGCCAGTTTTCTAGGCGCATACCTAGAGATAAACCACGAGAAGCTAATACGTCTTTAATTTCAGTAAGTGACTTCTTACCTAAGTTAGGTGTTTTAAGAAGCTCTACCTCAGCACGTTGCACAAGGTCACCAATATATTGGATTGCTTCTGCTTTTAAGCAGTTAGCTGAACGTACTGTTAATTCTAAATCATCAACTGGACGAAGTAGAATCGGATCAAATAGAGGTTTCTCTTCTTTTTGCTCCGGCTCTGAGATATCGCGTAATTCAACAAACGCATCTAACTGTTCAGCTAGAATAGTTGAAGCACGACGAATCGCTTCTTCAGGATCTAACGTACCGTTAGTTTCCATATCGATGATTAATTTATCTAAGTCCGTACGTTGTTCAACACGAGCTGAATCAACATCGTAGGCTATACGCTCTACAGGACTAAAAGACGCATCTACTAATAAACGACCGATAGCTCGATCTTCTTCTTCGGCATTACGACGAGCTGATGCTGGAACGTAACCACGTCCCATTTCAACTTTAATACGCATGTCAATTGAACCGTCACCTGTTAAATGACAGATAACGTGCTCTGGATTAGCGATAGTTACATCGCCGTCATGCTGAATATCAGCTGCCGTTACAGGGCCTTCGCCAGACTTAGTTAAGGTAAGAACGGCTTCTGTTTTGCCTTCAATACCTACCGCAAGCCCTTTTAAGTTCAACAGAATTTCGATGATGTCTTCTTGTACACCTTCTTTACTGCTGTACTCGTGTAATACGCCATCAATTTCAACTTCCGTTACTGCACAACCTGGCATAGACGAAAGTAAAATACGACGTAAAGCGTTACCTAAAGTGTGACCAAAACCACGCTCTAATGGTTCTAAAATAACTTTAGAACGCGTAGTGCTGATAGTTTCCACTTCTACCAAACGTGGTCTTAGAAATTCGGTTACAGAACCCTGCATTATGTCCTCTCTTTAAAGTTCAACTTTACTTAGAGTAAAGTTCGACAATCAACTGTTCGTTAATTTCCGCAGATAAATCAGAACGATCTGGAATACGCTTGAACACGCCTTCCATTTTCTTATTATCTACTTCAACCCAGACTGGCTTCTCACGTTGATCAGCAAGTTCTAAAGCAGCAACGATACGCGCTTGAGATTTTGCTTTTTCACGGATTGAAACCACATCTTCTGCTTTAACAGTGAAAGATGGAATATTAACAACTTGACCGTTTACTACGATAGCTTTGTGGCTAACTAGCTGACGTGCTTCTGCACGAGTGCTAGCAAAACCCATACGATAAACAACGTTATCAAGACGCTTTTCTAAAAGCTGTAACAAGTTTTCACCTGTGTTGCCTTTAAGACGAGCAGCTTCCTTGTAGTAGTTACGGAATTGCTTTTCTAATACACCGTAGATACGACGTACTTTTTGCTTTTCACGAAGCTGTAAACCATAGTCAGATAAACGACCGCGACGAGCGCCGTGCTGACCAGGAATAGTTTCGATTTTACATTTAGTGTCAATTGCTCTAACACCGCTTTTTAGGAACAAGTCTGTTCCTTCGCGGCGGCTAAGCTTTAGCTTAGGACCTAAATATCTTGCCATTTTCTTTCTCCAACTATCCTAATTAAACGCGACGTTTCTTAGGAGGACGACAACCATTATGAGGAATAGGAGTAACGTCAGTAATGTTGGTGATTTTATAACCAGCAGCATTTAAAGCACGGATTGCAGATTCACGACCTGGACCCGGACCTTTAACGAATACTTCAATATTCTTCAAGCCAAACTCTTGTGCAGCTTTACCTGCGCGCTCTGCAGCTACCTGAGCAGCAAAAGGTGTAGATTTACGTGAACCACGGAAACCTGAACCACCTGCAGTCGCCCAAGATAATGCATTACCTTGACGGTCTGTAAGAGTTACGATTGTGTTGTTGAAAGAAGCATGGATATGAGCCATGCCATCAGCAACTTGTTTTTTTACACGTTTACGTGAACGAACTGGTGTTTTAGCCATGTCTTATCTCCTCGCTTACTTCTTAATAGGCTTACGAGGACCTTTACGGGTGCGCGCATTTGTTTTAGTGCGTTGACCACGTAGAGGTAGACTGCGACGATGGCGAATACCACGAAAACAGCCAAGGTCCATCAGACGCTTGATGTTCATTGAAACTTCACGGCGTAAGTCACCTTCAACAGTGTACTTATCCACTTCTGCACGAAGCAAATCGATTTGAGCTTCGTCTAATTCGCTGATCTTAGTTGATTCTGCGATACCTGTGCTTGCACAAATAGCTTTTGCGCGTGTTGCACCGATACCGTAAATCGCAGTAAGGGCAATTACTGCATGCTTACGATCAGGGATGTTAATGCCAGCGATACGGGCCACTAACACATCTCCTATATAAAAATTAAAAACTACAGGTTGAAAAGCCCGTTAGGATACTCAACCTGCCTACTTTTTTTGCAATGCGATGCGGCATTATACAGAAAAATCTGCATAATACCACTTCTAAAAGATTTAGCTGTGTAAGTTAATGTTAACCATTAACCTTGACGTTGCTTGTGCTTAGGGTCGCTGCTACAAATTACGCGAACAACACCTGCACGTTTAACGATCTTACAGTTACGACAAATCTTTTTTACGGATGCACGAACTTTCATTTTCTACTCCGTTAAATCTTAGCGGCCGTGGCCTTTAAGATTAGCTTTCTTAAGTACGCTGTCATATTGATGAGACATCAAATGAGTTTGTACTTGTGCCATAAAGTCCATGATAACAACAACGATGATCAGTATCGACGTACCGCCGAAGTAAAACTGAACATCCCAAGCAATCATCATAAACTCAGGAACCAAACAAATAAAGGTAATGTACAACGCACCTGCTAATGTAAGGCGTGTCATTACTTTATCAATGTAACGAGAAGTCTGCTCACCTGGGCGAATACCTGGAATGAAAGCACCTGACTTCTTCAAATTATCTGCTGTTTCACGCGGGTTAAATACTAACGCCGTGTAGAAGAAACAGAAGAATATGATCGCTGCCGCAAGCAACATTACGTATAACGGCTGACCTGGAGAAATTGCCGCAGACAAATTCTGTAACATGTCAGCTACTGCGCCTTCACCTTGACCAAACCAACCTGCTAAGGTCGCTGGGAACAAGATAATACTTGAGGCGAAGATTGGTGGGATAACACCCGCCATGTTCACTTTCAACGGTAAGTGTGTGCTTTGTGCAGCAAATACCTTACGGCCTTGCTGACGTTTTGCATAGTTAACAACGATACGACGTTGACCACGCTCAACAAACACTACGAAGAAAGTTACCGCAAATACGATAACGCCAATTAGCAACAATACTAATAAGTGCAATTCACCTTGACGCGCCATCTCAGCTGTTTGACCAACAGCTGATGGCATACCAGCAACAATACCTGCAAAGATAAGGATAGAAATACCATTACCAATGCCGCGCTCTGTAATTTGCTCACCTAACCACATTAAGAACATGGTACCAGTAACCAAAGAAACAACAGCTGCAAAGTAGAAACCAAAGCCAGCGTTTAACACTAGACCTGGCATCATACCCGGTAGACTTTTCGCAATCGCAATTGATTGCAATGTTGCCAATATTAAAGTGCCGTAGCGGGTGTATTGACTGATTTTACGACGTCCAGCTTCACCTTCTTTTTTAAGCTCTTGCAAACTTGGTACTACGTGAGTACTAATTTGCATGATAATAGAAGCTGAAATGTACGGCATAATACCAAGTGCCAATACAGAGGCTCGCTCAAGAGCACCACCAGAGAACATGTTAAACATGCCAATGATGGTGTCCTTTTGTTGTTCAAACAACTGAGCTAATACAGCGGCGTCAATACCAGGGATTGGCACGAAAGATCCTAAACGAAACACAAGTAGTGCCCCGAATACAAACCATAATCTTTGTTTTAGCTCAGACAATCCGCCTGCGCCTTTATTATCCAGTCCTGGTGTAGCCATAATCCGTATTATTCCTCGATTTTTCCGCCTGCAGCTTCGATGGCTGCACGTGCACCTTTAGTTACCGCAATGCCGCGAACAGTGATAGCTTTGTTGATCTCGCCAGAAAGCATGATCTTTACTGTTTCAATGTTACGACCTACGATGTTAGCGTCTTTTAAAGCATGAATATCGATAACGTCTGCTTCAACGTTGTTTAATTCATGTAAGCGTACTTCAGCGCGTACTAACGACTTACGTGATGTAAAGCCGAACTTAGGTAAACGCTGTTTCAATGGCATTTGACCGCCTTCGAAACCTGGACGAACGCCACCGCCAGAACGAGACTTCTGACCTTTGTGACCGCGACCACCTGTTTTACCTAAACCAGAACCGATACCACGACCTACGCGTTTCTTCGCTGATTTAGCACCTGGTGCAGGAGATAATGTATTTAAACGCATCGATTAGTCCTCCACCTTAACCATGTAATAGACTTGGTTAATCATACCACGAACTGAAGGAGTATCTTCTAGTTCAACTGTGTGGTTGATTTTGCGTAAACCAAGACCTTTCAATGTAGCTCTGTGCTTCGGTAAACGACCGATAGAGCTTTTTACTTGAGTTACTTTAACTGTTTTAGCCATGTTCAATTACCCCAAGATGTCAGCAACGCTTTTACCACGCTTAGCTGCTACAGCTTCTGGCGACTTCATGTTCGCTAGTGCTGAAACAGTTGCACGTACAACGTTGATTGGGTTAGTAGAACCGTATGCCTTAGACAATACGTTCTGTACGCCAGCAACCTCTAGTACTGCACGCATCGCACCACCGGCGATGATACCTGTACCTTCAGAAGCAGGTTGCATGTATACCTTAGAACCTGAGTGACGGCCCTTAACAGGGTGTTGAAGAGTAGTTCCCTTCAAGTCAACAGTTACTAAGTTGCGGCGTGCTTTTTCCATTGCTTTTTGGATAGCAGCAGGAACTTCACGTGCCTTACCGTAACCAAAACCAACACGGCCGTTTCCGTCACCAACTACTGTTAGTGCCGTAAAGCTGAAAATACGACCACCTTTAACCACTTTAGATACACGGTTAACGGCGATTAACTTTTCAGCTAATTCACTTTGTTGTGTGTTTTCTACATTAGCCATCATCAACTCCTAGAACTGAAGGCCAGCTTCACGAGCTGCTTCAGCTAACGCTTTTACGCGACCGTGGTAACGGAAACCAGAGCGGTCAAATGCAACAGACTCAACGCCTTTTGCTTTAGCACGCTCAGCAATTGCTTTACCTACGGCTGCAGCTGCTTCGATGTTACCTGTTTTCTCAACTTGAGCACTAACTTCTTTGTCTAAAGTAGACGCTGATGCGATTACTTCAGAACCAGTTGGCGCGATCAATTGAGCGTAAATATGGCGAGGAGTACGGTGAATGACTAAACGATTCGCACCCAACTCGCTGATTTTAGCGCGTGCACGTTTTGCACGGCGTAAACGAGATGTTTTCTTATCCATCGTATTACCCTACTTCTTCTTAGCTTCTTTACGGCGTACATGTTCGTCTGCATAACGAATACCTTTACCTTTATAAGGCTCTGGCTTACGGTATGCGCGAATGTTCGCTGCTACTTGACCAACCAACTGCTTGTCAGCACCTTTCAGTGTAACTTCAGTTTGGCTAGGAGTTTCAACAGTGATTCCAGCTGGAATGTCGTGCGCGATAGGGTGAGAGAAACCTAAGTTAAGGTTTAACACTTTACCTTGAGCTTGTGCACGGTAACCAACACCGTTTAAAACTAATTTCTTTTCAAAGCCTTTGCTTACACCTTCAACCATGTTGTTGATAAGTGCGCGAGCAGTACCGGCTTGAGCCCATGCAGCTTTGCTTTCTTCAGCTACGTTAGTTGTAATTGTGTTTTCTTCTTGAGAAACAGCAACTAAACCGTGAACCGTGTGAGAAAGTTCGCCTACTGGACCTTTAACTGTAATGTCTTGACCTGATAACGTTACGGTAACGCCAGCAGGAACTGTGACAGGTGCTTTTGCAACACGAGACATAATTTGCTCCTTACGCTACGAAACCGATGATTTCGCCACCAAGACCCGCAGAGCGAGCGGCGCGATCAGTCATCAAACCTTTAGAAGTAGAAACAATCGCAATACCCATACCCGCTAATACTTTAGGAAGCTCAGTAGCACCCTTGTATACGCGAAGACCAGGACGTGAAACACGTTTGATTGATTCAATTACTTCTTTACCTTCAAAATATTTCAATTCAACAGTTAGCTCAGGCTTAGTACCTGTTTCTACTGCGTAGTCTGAAATATAACCTTCTTCTTTAAGCAAGTTAGCAATTGCAACTTTAAGCTTAGAAGATGGCATTGTTACTGCAGTTTTCGCTGCAGATTGACCGTTGCGGATGCGTGTAAACATGTCCGCGATAGGATCAGTCATCATAACCATTTACTCCCGTGAATTACCAACTAGCTTTCTTAAGACCAGGAACTTCACCGCGCATCATAGCTTCACGCAATTTGATACGGCTTAAGCCGAACTTGCGTAAGTAACCATGTGGACGACCAGTCACGTTACAACGATTACGTTGACGTGAAGAGCTCGAATCACGAGGTAAAGTTTGAAGTTTTAAAACCGCATCCCAACGCTCTTCTTCAGAAGAATTGACGTCAGAGATGATTGCTTTTAAAGCAGCACGCTTTTCAGCGTATTGTGCTACTAGTTTTGTACGTTTAGCTTCACGAGCTTTCATTGACGATTTAGCCATAACTCTACACCTTATTTCTTGAACGGGAAGTTAAAGGCAGAAAGCAGAGCGTGACCTTCTTCGTTAGATTCTGCTGTAGTAGTGATAGTAATATCCATACCACGAATCTTATCGATTTTATCATAATCGATTTCTGGGAAGATGATTTGCTCACGAACGCCCATACTGTAATTACCACGACCATCGAACGACTTCGGGTTTAAACCACGAAAATCGCGAATACGAGGAACTGAAATAGAGATAAGACGCTCTAAAAATTCCCACATTCTTTCGCCGCGTAGAGTTACTTTTGCGCCAATAGGGTAGCCTTCACGAATCTTAAAGCCTGCAACTGACTTGCGAGCTTTAGTGATCATAGGCTTCTGACCAGAGATTGCAGTAAGATCATTTGTCGCAGCTTCTAATACTTTTTTATCAGTAATAGCTTCACCAACGCCCATGTTAAGGGTGATCTTTTCAATCCGAGGGACTTGCATGACACTTTTGTACTCAAACTTCTTCTGAAGTTCAGCTACAACTGTATCTTTGTAAAAATCATGCAGTTTCGCCATCGTTTACTCCAATATTAATTAAACTAATTCGTTATTAGACTTGAAGAAACGTACTTTTTTGCCGTCTTCAACTCTAAAACCAACACGATCGGCCTTGCCAGTAGCAGGGTTTACGATCGCAACGTTTGAAACTTGGATAGGTGCTTCTTTCTCAACGATGCCACCAGCTTGCTGTAACTGAGGTACAGGTTTTTGGTGTTTCTTGATTAAGTTTACGCCTTCCACATATACTTTGCCTTCTTCAACAAGAACTTTAGTAACTTTACCAGTTTTGCCCTTGTCTTTGCCTGCAAGTACGATTACTTCATCATCACGACGAATCTTAGATGCCATTATCGTGACTCCTTATAGTACTTCTGGTGCTAATGACACGATTTTCATGAACTTTTCAGTACGTAGTTCACGTGTCACTGGCCCGAAAATACGAGTACCAATTGGCTGTAAGCTTGCATTAAGCATTACTGCCGCGTTGCCGTCAAAGCGAATGGCTGAGCCATCCTGGCGACGAACGCCCTTTTTAGTGCGCACCACTACCGCATTCAGTACATCACCTTTTTTAACTTTGCCGCGAGGAATTGCTTCTTTCACTGCAACTTTAATGATGTCACCTATGCGTGCATAGCGACGGTGCGAGCCACCAAGGACCTTAATACATTGCACGCGTCGAGCGCCACTGTTATCAGCAACGTCTAGCTGTGTTTGCATTTGGATCATTTTTTGTGCTCCGCTGTTAATAAATTCAAGGCCAGAAATTTGACCCGTCACTGCCTTTAAAAATCCCACCCAAATAGAGCGGGCGCGAGATTATAACACCACTAAATAAAAAGTGGTACTTTATTTAACTAAAAAATAAGCGATTCGCGCATTTATTCACCACAGGCCTACAGATAGCGTCGTTATTAGGGTTTGTAACAAGTTGTAGCCCCCTAAAAATGACCTCTAAAGTCATAAAATTCCGCGTTAAAAACTAAGTAAGGGCAAAAAAGCGTGATTTCAATAGAAAAACGCCAAATTTTTGTTGGCGTTTGATTAACAATTGCATAACATTTAGTCAGGCATCCTAGGGAGACTGGCAATGCGGAATATCAGATTAGTGTTACTAACAAGTATTTTAGGCGGTTTAACAACATTGCACGCGAACGCGCAAGAAGAAAGCAACAGCGTATGGGACTATGCAAAGCTGTATAAAAATGAGCAAGGCGACTACTTAAACCTATCTGGCAGATTACAACTCGACTCCGCCTGGTTTGATGCCGACCAAGGTGATTACCAAGATGTGCTTTGGCGACGCTTTAGGTTTGGCTTTAAAGGTCAGTGGGGCAGTATTACCTCAGGACTTGAAGCTGACATCAACTTAAACAATGAATTGGGTGACTCGTATAATCGACTAACAGATGCCTACATAGCGTGGAAAGCAAATGACGCGTTGACATTAACCTTCCTTAAACAATCGGCTGGCTTTACACTGGGCGGTAAAACCTCATCCAAAAAACTCTATACGCCGCAACGTAACAACCTCACCAATAATCTTTGGTTTACTGACGAGTACTTCACCGGTGTTAGCGCTAAAGGTAAATTCGGCAGTGGTTGGGCATATAAGGGTGGTATATATTCAAGTGACCCGAGTGATGAAATCGGATTTAGCGACGGTAGTTACTTTGGTTTAGCCACATTAGATAAAGACTTCAATATTTCTGGTTTTGATTCGGCTAAAGTTTCGATTGACTATGTTTTTAATGATGTCGATCCAACCTCTGGCACGAATAACTTTTCCAATATTTTAAGTGTCAGTAGTGAATTACAAACAGGTGATTTTCTTTTCTTGTCTGACCTTGCAATGGGGACTGGTGATATGGGCCAATCAGACCTGTGGGGTCTAGTGTTAATGCCGACCTATTTCCAGTCTGAGCGACTGCAGTGGGTGCTCAGGTATACCTTTATCAGTAGTAGCGAAAACAATGGCATTAAGTTTGGCCGTTATGAAAGAGAAATAGCGTCAGGTAACGGTGATACCTATAACGAGTTCTATGCTGGGGTTAACTACTATTTCAATGAACACAAATTTAAAGTGCACCTTGGTGCTCAGTATACTTCGATGGAAGATAGTGCGAGAGATGGTGGCGACTATGATGGCGCCGGCTTAACGTTAGCTATAAGAACCTATTGGTAGATCATAACAGCAAATTGCTGTCAATCGGATGAAACCGAGTAGACACATTGATTAGCGATTGCGCTGTTAAACTTTCAACACCATAAACATCAACTTCTGTATTATGGTGTTGAATTAAGTGCTTTACCAGCACATCAAAATCACCATCGCCTGACAATAACACAACTCTATCGCTATCGCTGCCGTGGGCGATTGCATCTACTGTAATACCAACATCCCAATCACCTTTTGCACTGCCGTCTTTGCGTTGAATAAAAGGCTTCAGTTTTACTTCAAAACCAATACCACGCAGTATGTTTTGAAACTGACGCTGCTTTTCGTCGCCTCGGTCGATAGCATAGGCTATTGCTTTGTTCACCTGCTTACCTTCTGTGACTTGCTGCCAAAAGGCATTGTAATCAAACCTTCTTTGATAAGCGTCTCGTGTGGTGTAATAGATGTTTTGGATATCAACTAAAATAGTAATCGATTCCATCTCACAGTCCGTCCCATGGGTTCACACGCGGTTTTGAAAAGGTATTAATATAGAGCTGTTCTACTTTCTCTCTAGCCCAAGGCGTTTTGCGCAAAAATTTAAGCGATGATTTAACAGAAGGGTCTTTCTTAAAGCAGTTTATTTTGATTCTTAAACTTAACTGCTGCCAACCATAATGTTCGACTAATTTAGTTAGTATCGCTTCTAAGGTTAAGCCGTGGAGTGGATTGTTCGGTTGGTTGTTCATGTTGCGCTCTCTTGATTGATGCCGGCATTATCTCACAACTAGCTAACTTAAAACTACGTGCAACGCAGTAAATTAGGGTACCTAAAAGACTATTTACTATAATTAATAGCGTTTCGTTGCTTTTTACTAACGAAATGCAACAAAACACGGATGGTATATTAAGTCATCATACCTGTGATAAACATTTAGTGAGGGTATTTGTTATGGCATTAGAAGCTGAAGCAGCTAAAAGACTTCGCAGATTAGGAATCCTAGGGCTAGCCTTGTTCGCCGGTTATCTTTTTTACAGCGCCGCTGAAATCCGGGCGCACACTGCAGAGTGCGAACTTCTGACGAAAGCCGTGTTTAATGACGCTGACAAAGTCATTGCTGGCGTTGACATATATTGTGACTCGTTAAAAACCAATATAGCGACTGTTCAAAGAGTATGTCCAGATTTCTCGGTTCCTAATTATTCCGCATATTCAAAGTATTGTAGTTAACAAAAAGAGCGCGAAAGCGCTCTTTCTTTGGCTTTTTCATTAACAACTAAATGATCAATGAAGTGCTAACAGATGCAGTGGTAAAACATCAGGGGATGACGGTAGAAATTATTTGCCATAGGCTTTAAAGCTGAATGCTTAAAGTAAAACAACTTGCTCCATGCACCATGTTCCTTTAGCGAAGCGACCAATCACCTCGTTCCTCGTACCTATAACGAAGCGAACTCGTACCTGTTCTAGCCTGGTGCTTTGAGCTACGTGCTGCGTAAAAATAAGTAATCACGCTCGGTGGCCTTAAAACAAAAAAGAGCGCCTAAGCGCTCTTTTTTAGTGGTAGCTGTGTTAGCTAAGATTAGTCGATAATCTTTTATATGACCTCCATGGAAGGAGGAAATGCCGATACGTGTCGGGAACACTTTCGGCCAACGAATGCACCTACTGTACGACTCATGTTAATCATACAATGATTTATCCCCATGCCAGAGGCATGTGGCGATTTAGTAAATTAGGCCATTAGGACTAATTTAGAACTAAATCGTCATCACGGATTCTCCGCGAAGTTTGGAAGAACAGGCATAAAAAAAGGGTTGCTAATGCAACCCTTTCTTATAAAGCTTAGGCTTCAAAAATTAGTCGATAATTTTTGTATGACCTCCATGGAAGGAGGAAATGCCGATACGTGTCGGGAACACTTTCGGCCAACGCCAGCACCTACTGTACGACTCTCAGCTTCGTCCCAGAGGAACTCGCGAAATACGCTAAAAAATTGTAGGGAACAATTTTTCATTGCAACGCAACCCTTGTGGTCGAAGGCAGGATGCCAAAGATAAAAACTGTCCATTGGGACACTTTTCTTAACGCTATTCCTCTTCACGGATTCTCCGCTCGGTGGCCTAAAACAAAAAAGAGCGCCTAAGCGCTCTTTTTAAGTGGTAGCTGTGTTAGCTAAGATTAGTCGATAATTTTTGTATGACCTCCATGGAAGGAGGAAATGCCAATACGTGTCGGGAACACTTTCGGCCAACGAATGCACCTACTGTACGACTCTCAGCTTCGTTCCAGAGGAACTCGCGAAATACGCTAAAAACTGTCCATTGGGACACTTTTCTTAACGCTATTCCTCTTCACGGATTCTCCGCTCGGTGGCCTAAAACAAAAAAGAGCGCCTAAGCGCTCTTTTTTAGTGGTTGCTGTGTTAGCTAAGATTAGTCGATAATCTTAGATACAACACCAGCACCAACTGTACGGCCACCTTCGCGGATAGCGAAGCGTAAACCTTCGTCCATCGCTACTGGGTTGATTAGCTCAACAACAAACTTCAAGTTGTCGCCTGGCATTACCATTTCTACACCTTCTGGAAGCTCTACAGCACCAGTGATGTCAGTTGTACGGAAGTAGAACTGTGGACGGTAACCTTTGAAGAATGGCGTGTGACGACCACCTTCATCTTTTGAAAGTACGTATACTTCTGATTCGAACTTCGTGTGTGGAGTGATTGAACCTGGCTCAGCTAGTACTTGACCACGCTCTACTTCTTCACGCTTAGTACCACGTAAAAGAATACCACAGTTCTCACCTGCACGACCTTCGTCTAGAAGCTTACGGAACATCTCAACACCAGTACAAGTTGTCTTTTGTGTCTCTTTGATACCAACGATTTCTACTTCGTCACCAACTTTGATGATACCGCGCTCTACACGACCTGTTACTACTGTACCACGACCTGAGATTGAGAATACGTCTTCGATTGGCATGATGAATGCACCGTCAATCGCACGCTCTGGCTCTGGAATGTAAGTATCAAGTTGCTCTGCAAGCTCAAGTACTTTCTCTTCCCACTGTGCTTCACCGTTAAGTGCGCCTAGTGCTGAACCTTGGATGATTGGAAGGTCGTCACCTGGGAATTCGTATTCGTTAAGAAGTTCACGAACTTCCATTTCTACTAATTCAAGTAACTCTTCGTCGTCTACCATGTCACATTTGTTCATGAATACGATGATGTAAGGTACACCAACCTGACGTGAAAGAAGGATGTGCTCACGTGTTTGTGGCATTGGACCGTCTGTTGCAGCTACAACTAAGATCGCGCCGTCCATTTGAGCAGCACCAGTGATCATGTTTTTGATGTAATCCGCGTGACCCGGGCAGTCTACGTGTGCGTAGTGACGAGTTGCTGTGTCATACTCAATGTGAGAAGTATTGATTGTGATACCACGCTCACGCTCTTCTGGAGCGTTATCGATTTGTGCGAAATCACGAACTTCACCACCGTGAGTTTTTGTTAATACCGCAGAGATAGCAGCTGTTAACGTAGTCTTACCGTGGTCAACGTGTCCGATAGTACCAACGTTTACATGCGGTTTCGAACGTTCAAATTTTTCTTTAGCCATTTTAAAATACCTCTAGGTAGATTAACAAAGTTATATAATTAAAAAGTACAGAGATAGTAAGGATAGTCGATCTTAGATGCTGGTGCTGATAGGCAGATTTGAACTGCCGACCTCACCCTTACCAAGGGTGCGCTCTACCAACTGAGCTATATCAGCAACAAGACAAAAAAGATGGAGCGGACGGCGGGAATCGAACCCGCAGCATTAGCTTGGAAGGCTAAGGTATTACCACTATACGACGTCCGCAGATTCTATCGAATTATCTCTGCATAATAGGAAAGTAGTACTACCTTCCTTTTCTAGCATCGCTATTGCGCTGCTAAGAAAAATGGTGGAGGGAGGTGGATTATAAAAAACTTCCTGTCTTTTCCCCTAAAGGGCCGCTCTTTGAGCGTTCAAAATTGTTCCTGACAATTTTGGCGAACAGTGTTCTCATCCAAATCCCATCACCTAGCACCGCTAACGCGTTGCTAAGGAAAATGGTGGAGGGAGGTGGATTCGAACCACCGAAGGCGGAGCCGTCAGATTTACAGTCTGATCCCTTTGGCCACTCGGGAACCCCTCCAAATTTTCAACTCTTCTTACGAAGATTAATGGTGCCGACTGCCGGAGTCGAACTGGCGACCTACTGATTACAAGTCAGTTGCTCTACCAACTGAGCTAAGTCGGCACTACATTAAGTGGAGCGAATTCTAGTGCAATGTAAGACGCCTTGCAATAGCTGAGCCCAAAAAAAATGCCTATTTTCTATGTTTGCTGATTTTTTCAACGCAATTGTGAATTAGAGGTGAAATTAACGATGTCTAATTATAAGAAATCGTTAATCCTTAAACTGATACAGCCCTTTAAAAACAAGCATTGGTTCCAAAATCGAATCAATAGTCAATTGAGAAGATAAAAGTTCACCATAACCGCCAGTGATCACTAGCTTAGTATCTTGGTTATCAAGCTTTTGGTATGCCTTTTCTATTCCACCTAGGGTTGCTGCAACAACACCATTATTGACGCAACCTTGGGTGTTTTGCCCAAATGCTACTTGCTGCGGGTATTCAATCTCAGCTTCTATTTTGTCGGTATGTTGAAGTAGTGCATTTACCATAGTATCGAGACCAGGCAAAATCCAACCACCTAAATGGACACCCTGACTATTGATAATATCGATAGTCGTCGCTGTACCAGCATCTACAATCATGCAGGACTGATCAGGGAAATAATGTTTTGCCGCAATCAATGCAAGCCAACGGTCAACGCCTAGCTTACTAAAATCCGTATAAGCGTTCTTTACACCTAAAGCCTCAGCAGACGTTTCTACATGAATACAGGCGATGCTATTTTGTTGGCAATAAGTAGTCACAGTAGACAAGAGTACTTTATTGGAAACACTGGCATAAACAACCGTAGTTGCGTCTTTTAAAATAGTCGACAGTAATTGCTCATTTACATCGTTATGCTTAACTGCGGTGTAGCCAACATCAAAACTAGGTTTGGTATCTGCATCGACAAGCACATATTTAAAATAGGTATTGCCAACGTCAATCAGTGCGATCATTTACCTGCCCTCAGACTGACTTCGCCACCGTAGATGGTTTTTAACTCTCCTGCGGATTCTAACAACAAAGCACCTTGTGAATTGATACCTTTGCACGTGCCTAATAAGGTCTTGTCACCAGTGATTAGATTAACTGGTTTGTTAAAAAAGAAATCTTGTTTTTGCCAAGCAGAAACCATGTCCGTCAGACCATGTTCAGCATGTTCAACTAAACGTTTATATAAACATATTATCAGCGTTGCCACGAGCTGGTTTCGATTAATAGGACGACCAACATGTTGCTGCAGATCAGTCCAAGGCTGATCAACCTTGTTTGCTACATTTGCTGGCATATTTAGATTTAATCCTATGCCTATAACGCTATGGCAAGTCTCTAGAGGCTGCCCTTCAAGATCAATTAATATTCCCGCAAGTTTTACACCATCGAGGTAGATATCATTAGGCCATTTTAACTGCACTTTAATGCCAAACAACTGGTTAATAGCATCTGAAACTGCTAGTGCGGCAACAATGTTTAATCCCATAGCGGCAGCCATGCCTTGTTCAACAGGCCAATACATCGACAAATAAATATTGGCGCCAAAAGGTGACACCCATTCACGGCCTCGCCTTCCACGGCCAGCGCTTTGATATTCGGCTACACAAGTGTGGCCAATACTCAATTGATTAGGTAATTTTCGAAGTAAAAAAGAGTTGGTGCTATCAATCAAGCTATGCACTTCTAAATCAATATCGTCTGCCTTAACGGGAAAGTGCGCTAATATTTTGTCCTTTGCAAGTAAATCTAATGGCTCGCTTAGCTTATATCCTTTCCCTTTTACCGAAAAAACATCTAAGCCCATGTCAGCAAAAAGTTTGATCTGTTTGGATATCGCAGCACGACTAACACCAAGCTCATCTGCAATGTCTTGCCCTGAGATAAAGTGGCCATCAGCTAAACGATGTATGAGCTCTTGTTTAATAATTTTTGTCATACCAACACCTCTTGATATGGTGTATCACCTTTTTCAGTCACCATTCGTACTTCAGGTTCGAGCGATATTCCAAATTTGTCTTTAACTTGCTCCAATGCATACTTAGCCAACAAGACTAATTCTTCGCCGTTTCCATTGTTGGGGTTTGTTAACACTAACGCCTGTTTGTCATGAATCGCAACATTGCCATGTGCATAGCCTTTCAAGCCAGCTTGGTCAATTAACCAACCCGCCGCAAGTTTGATGTGCTTTTTATCTACAGGATAATTTGGCATAGCGCCGAACTTAGCAACTAGTTGTTCGTAAACCGATCGCTCGACAACGGGGTTTTTGAAGAAACTTCCTGCATTAGGAATCAGTGTTGGATCTGGGAGTTTTGACTGCCTTATTTCGATAACTTTTTCCATGACTTGCACAGGGGTCGCGTCAATTGAAAGTTCATCTAGCCCAGCATAATGCAGCTTAGGTTGCCAAGCATGGCTCAGAAAAATACCGACCTCTATTATGATCCCTTTGCCTTTTAACTGCTGTTTAAAGATGCTCTCACGGTAGGAAAATTCACATTCTTCTTTGCTCATCTTATGCACTTTGCCGGAGGCAAATTCGTACCATTTAACCCATCGACAAACATCGGCAAATTCAACGCCGTATGCACCGATATTTTGAACCGGGGCGGCTCCAACACTGCCAGGGATAAGCGCTAAATTTTCGATACCAGGCATGTTATTGGTGGTACATTGCTCAACCAAGGTATGCCAGTTCTCTCCAGCCGCAACAGTTAATAGATGACCGTCGCCTTGCTGCTGGACATCAATGCCTTTTAAGTTAACTTTTATTAGATTTGAAACCTCTTCAGAAGCAAACAATGTATTACTGCCCTCGCCAATGACATAGAAAGGGGTTAAACCTTTTACATCTAACTTGGATAAGTCAGCGATAGTATCTATCGTCGCAACTTGTTTAGTATATGCATTGACGTTAAATGAGTTGTAGGCACTTAAATAAGGCAAGAAATTGCTCTCTGGTGGGTAATCACGTTGCAAGCATTCTAGAATAAAGCTTGCACTAAGGGAAGTACAAATAGCTATAGGCTATAAGCCATAGGCGGTAAGGAAAAACGATTCGTACTTCGTATCTATAATAGTCCTTGCTGGTGTAAAAGGCTCTGCGTCCCTTGTTCCCTTAAGCAACGCGAACCAAAAACGTAGGAGATCCCGTATAACGACATCACGGGATGACGATGTTTTTATCGTTTCTATTTTAGCTGCGTGCTTCGAGCTATGTGCTGTGTGTAAAAAGACTCCACGTTCCTTGTTCCCAGCAGCTATGCTGCGTGTCCCTCTCACTGCTGTTTGGTATCCATACTTTCGCAGTATTAGTACATCCATATACGTCAGCGTTAGCGTACTCGCCCCTAATTTTATTCCAAAAAACAAAGCCTGACATAAGTCAGGCTTTTCTTAGGAATAAAAGCTTAGCTCAGGTCCAGGGTAAGCTAGAGGCTAACCCGCTTATATGGCCATGGATGGTCGGTATACCTAATCTGCAGGAGCAAGTTTAGGTGCTAGGGTAAACATAAAATTGTTTATCTTTACGAAAACCTGAAAAGCCCTACTGACGTGAAAGGATTCACTAATGTCGCGAGGATACATGGAAGTATTGTTGCGACCGAGAGATAACGCGATGTCCTACTGTATTCCGTACTTCCCTGTACTCCACCCTATAGGGCCGCACATTGTGCGTTCAAATTTGTTCCGGACAAATTTGTATTCCGTACTTCCTGTACTCCACCCTAAAGGGCCGCACGTAGTGCGTTCTAAAATATTCCCGATATTTTAGTCACATGAGGACACTGTCCCATGTACTGAGTAGACATCCTAAAATTATTCCAAAAAAAAAGCCTGACGTAAGTCAGGCTTTTCTTAGGAATAAAAGCTTAGCTCAGGTCCAGGGTAAGCCAGAGGCTAACCCGCTTTTCAGGGTAAACATAAAATTGTTTATCTTTACGAAAACCTGAAAAGCCCTACTCGAGAGTACGGACATGCAAGCGCTAATAACAAAAAAGCCCGCTCAATGAGCGGGCTTTCTCTTAATTAGAAGCTTAGCGATGTCCTACTCTCACATGGGACCTCCCACACTACCATCGGCGCTGCTGCATTTCACTTCTGAGTTCGGCATGGGATCAGGTGGTTCTACAGTGCTATTGTCGCTAAGCAAAAACTTGTTAACTTGGAAAGCGTCTACTAATACTCAATTCTTATCGATTCAATCAATCATCATACAAGGCCTACATGGATGTAGGTCATCAGGTACCTGTCTGGAACATGGTACGTGGCCTAAATCATTTAGGTGTTGTATGGTTAAGCCTCACGGGCAATTAGTACGGGTTAGCTCAACACCTCACAGTGCTTCCACATCCCGCCTATCAACGTCGTAGTCTCCAACGACCCTTCAGGGACCTTAAAGGTCCAGTGAGAACTCATCTCAAAGCCTGTTTCCCGCTTAGATGCTTTCAGCGGTTATCAGTTCCGAACGTAGCTACCGGGCAATGCCATTGGCATGACAACCCGAACACCAGAGGTTCGTCCACTCCGGTCCTCTCGTACTAGGAGCAGCCCTCTTCAATTCTCAAACGCCCACGGCAGATAGGGACCGAACTGTCTCACGACGTTCTAAACCCAGCTCGCGTACCACTTTAAATGGCGAACAGCCATACCCTTGGGACCGACTTCAGCCCCAGGATGTGATGAGCCGACATCGAGGTGCCAAACACCGCCGTCGATATGAACTCTTGGGCGGTATCAGCCTGTTATCCCCGGAGTACCTTTTATCCGTTGAGCGATGGCCCTTCCATACAGAACCACCGGATCACTATGACCTGCTTTCGCACCTGCTCGACGTGTCTGTCTCGCAGTTAAGCTGGCTTATGCCATTGCACTAACCGTATGATGTCCGACCATACTTAGCCAACCTTCGTGCTCCTCCGTTACGCTTTGGGAGGAGACCGCCCCAGTCAAACTACCCACCAGACAGTGTCCCCAAGCCCGATAAGGGCCCTAGGTTAGAACATCACGCATACAAGGGTGGTATTTCAAGGTTGGCTCCACACAAACTGGCGTCTGCGCTTCAAAGCCTCCCACCTATCCTACACATGTAGGAGCAATGTTCACTGTCAAGCTATAGTAAAGGTTCACGGGGTCTTTCCGTCTAGCCGCGGGTATACGGCATCTTAACCGCAATTTCAATTTCACTGAGTCTCGGGTGGAGACAGTGTGGCCATGATTACGCCATTCGTGCAGGTCGGAACTTACCCGACAAGGAATTTCGCTACCTTAGGACCGTTATAGTTACGGCCGCCGTTTACCGGGGCTTCGATCATGAGCTTCGCAAAGCTAACCCAATCAATTAACCTTCCGGCACCGGGCAGGCGTCACACCGTATACGTCATCTTTCGATTTTGCACAGTGCTGTGTTTTTAATAAACAGTTCCAGCCACCTGGTTACTTCGACCGACCAAAGCTTAGGGAGCAAGTCCCATCACCCTAGCCGGCGTACCTTCTCCCGAAGTTACGGTACTATTTTGCCTAGTTCCTTCACCCGAGTTCTCTCAAGCGCCTTAGTATTCTCTACCTAACCACCTGTGTCGGTTTGGGGTACGGTTCCTATATATCTGATGCTTAGAAGCTTTTCCTGGAAGCAGGGCATCAACAGCTTCTGTTCCGTAGAACATCGTCTCGACTCTCAGCCTTAAGGCGACCCGGATTTACCTAAGTCACCAGCCTACAATCTTTCACATGGACAACCAACGCCATGCCTGCCTAGCCTTCTCCGTCCCTCCTTCGCAATATATAGAAGTACAGAAATATTAATCTGTTTCCCATCGATTACACCTTTCGGTCTCACCTTAGGGGCCGACTTACCCTGCCCTGATTAACATGGGACAGGAAACCTTGGTCTTTCGGCGAGGGGGTTTTTCACCCCCTTTATCGTTACTCATGTCAGCATTCGCACTTCTGATACCTCCAGCATGCGTTACCACACACCTTCAACGGCTTACAGAACGCTCCCCTACCACTTATCCAAAAGGATAAATCCGCAGCTTCGGTGACTAGTTTAGCCCCGTTACATCTTCCGCGCAGGCCGACTCGACTAGTGAGCTATTACGCTTTCTTTAAAGGGTGGCTGCTTCTAAGCCAACCTCCTAGCTGTCTAGGCCTTCCCACATCGTTTCCCACTTAACTAGTACTTTGGGACCTTAGCTGGCGGTCTGGGTTGTTTCCCTCTTCACTATGGACGTTAGCACCCATAGTGTGTCTCCCGGATAGCACTCATCGGTATTCGGAGTTTGCAAAGGGTTGGTAAGTCGGGATGACCCCCTAGCCTTAACAGTGCTCTACCCCCGATGGTGTTCGTCCGAGGCTCTACCTAAATAGATTTCGGGGAGAACCAGCTATCTCCCGGCTTGATTAGCCTTTCACTCCGACCCACAGGTCATCACCGCATTTTTCAACATACGTGTGTTCGGTCCTCCAGTTGGTGTTACCCAACCTTCAACCTGCCCATGGGTAGATCGCCGGGTTTCGGGTCTATGCCTTGCAACTAAACGCGCAGTTAACACTCGCTTTCGCTACGGCTCCCCTAATCGGTTAACCTTGCTACAAAACATAAGTCGCTGACCCATTATACAAAAGGTACGCAGTCACCCCGAAGGGCTTCCACTGCTTGTACGTATACGGTTTCAGGTTCTATTTCACTCCCCTCACAGGGGTTCTTTTCGCCTTTCCCTCACGGTACTGGTTCACTATCGGTCAGTTAGGAGTATTTAGCCTTGGAGGATGGTCCCCCCATATTCAGTCAACATTTCACGTGTGCCGACCTACTCGTTTTCACAAAGTGCTTGTTTTCGTGTACGGGACTATCACCCTGTATCGTTGTCCTTTCCAGAACATTCCACTAACGCACACCCGCTTAAGGGCTAATTCCCGTTCGCTCGCCGCTACTAAGGAAATCTCGGTTGATTTCTTTTCCTCGGGGTACTTAGATGTTTCAGTTCTCCCGGTTCGCCTCTTTATCCTATGAATTCAGATAAAGATACCCGCCTGATGACGGGTGGGTTTCCCCATTCAGAAATCTCAGTCTATAACGGTTTTTATCACCTCAACTGAGCTTATCGCAGATTAACACGTCTTTCATCGCCTCTAACTGCCAAGGCATCCACCATATACGCTTAGTCACTTAACCATACAACCCTAAATAATCTACCGATTATTTGCTGTAAGCTGTCAGCGATAAGGCGATAACGAAAAAATCATTAACGCTTTACGGCTAAAAACCTAAAACAACACGGATGTGTATGTGGACTGATTGCGCTCATAATGAGCTTCTTGAGTAAGAATTTTGAGAACGTCTTAATAAATTAAAACGTTATCTGATAAGTCGTTAAACTTATCGTGATACATAACAAGGAAGATTATGTATCTGTTGGTATTTATAGCGCGACACTATAAACACCGGGTATTAATATCAGCTTTCCAAATTGTTAAAGAGCAAAATTTCATAAAGAAATTAAATAGAAACAATCAAGATGATTACTTTTATTTAATTTCTAAATGGTTATCAAAGCAATTTGTGTGAACACTCTTGGTACATGGATGTACCTGTGTCGATTTAACACGGATGTTATATTATCGACCGATAATGTTGTTTCACCTTTCAAGATAAGGAGGTGATCCAACCCCAGGTTCCCCTAGGGTTACCTTGTTACGACTTCACCCCAGTCATGAATCACAAAGTGGTGACCGTCCTCCCGAAGGTTAAACTAGCCACTTCTTTTGCAACCCACTCCCATGGTGTGACGGGCGGTGTGTACAAGGCCCGGGAACGTATTCACCGCGACATTCTGATTCGCGATTACTAGCGATTCCGACTTCATGGAGTCGAGTTGCAGACTCCAATCCGGACTACGACGTACTTTCTGGGATTCGCTCCACCTCGCGGTCTCGCTGCCCTCTGTATACGCCATTGTAGCACGTGTGTAGCCCATCCCGTAAGGGCCATGATGACTTGACGTCGTCCCCACCTTCCTCCGGTTTATCACCGGCAGTCTCCTTAAAGTTCCCGACATTACTCGCTGGCAAATAAGGATAAGGGTTGCGCTCGTTGCGGGACTTAACCCAACATTTCACAACACGAGCTGACGACAGCCATGCAGCACCTGTCTCAGAGTTCCCGAAGGCACTAATCTATCTCTAGAAAATTCTCTGGATGTCAAGGGATGGTAAGGTTCTTCGCGTTGCATCGAATTAAACCACATGCTCCACCGCTTGTGCGGGCCCCCGTCAATTCATTTGAGTTTTAACCTTGCGGCCGTACTCCCCAGGCGGTCAACTTAGCGCGTTAGCTACGTCACCCACGCATCAAGTGCACAGACAACTAGTTGACATCGTTTACGGCGTGGACTACCAGGGTATCTAATCCTGTTTGCTCCCCACGCTTTCGTGCCTCAGCGTCAGTATTTGTCCAGGTGGCCGCCTTCGCCACTGATGTTCCTTCCAATCTCTACGCATTTCACCGCTACACTGGAAATTCCACCACCCTCTACAATACTCTAGTCACACAGTTTCAAATGCAGTTCCGAGGTTGAGCCCCGGGCTTTCACATCTGACTTATGTAACCGCCTACGCACGCTTTACGCCCAGTAATTCCGATTAACGCTCGCACCCTCCGTATTACCGCGGCTGCTGGCACGGAGTTAGCCGGTGCTTCTTCTGTTGCTAACGTCACAGCTAGCAGGTATTAACTACTAACCTTTCCTCACAACTGAAAGTGCTTTACAACCCGAAGGCCTTCTTCACACACGCGGCATGGCTGCATCAGGGTTTCCCCCATTGTGCAATATTCCCCACTGCTGCCTCCCGTAGGAGTCTGGGCCGTGTCTCAGTCCCAGTGTGGCTGATCATCCTCTCAAACCAGCTAGAGATCGTCGCCTTGGTAGGCCATTACCCCACCAACTAGCTAATCTCACTTGGGCTAATCAAAAGGCGAAAGGTCCGAAGAGCCCCTCCTTTGGTCCGTAGACATTATGCGGTATTAGCAGTCGTTTCCAACTGTTGTCCCCCACCTTATGGCATATTCCCAAGCATTACTCACCCGTCCGCCGCTCGACGCCAGAGGTGCAAGCACCTCTTCGTTTCCGCTCGACTTGCATGTGTTAAGCCTGCCGCCAGCGTTCAATCTGAGCCATGATCAAACTCTTCAATTAAAATCGTTTGTGTATCGATAAATCGATACGATGCTCAATGAATATTAATCGTCTCCGCTTTTAAAAAAAGCAGAAGCAAAAAACTGACAAAAGCGCCTAATCAATAAAATATCGATTTAGACTTTGTGTCACTCACTGAGTTAATTATTTGGTAAAACCAACATTAACGTGAGTGCCCACACAAATTGCTTGATAACTATTTGTTAAAGAACGATTCTTGCGAATCTCACCGAATATCTCATTCGTATTCGGCGTGTGCTCTACCGTTGAGAGCGGATGCGCATTTTACGCGTCCCTGTTTTGATGTCAACCTTTTTCACAAAAAAACTTTAATTTATTTTGTGAGGTTTTGTTAACTGCTTAATAACCATATTCGCTTACTAAACTTATCAAAACAGCTTCTTGGCTTGTCCCCGAGAAGTGGATGCGCATTTTAGGGATTTTTTGGGTCAATGCAACCCCTTTTTTTAATTTTTTTGATCTTTTTTACTTTTCGCTTTTTATTTGCGCAGATCGCGTATTTATTGTGCTTTATAAAGAGCGACTTAGTGAAAAGTGTAAAAAAAGTGATCTTTACAATAAAAATATAACCAACGTTATTTTTTAATATTTTTATCGCTCGAATAAACCTGTTTTGTATGAATAAACTCGATAAAAAACAAAAAAGGTAGCCAAAGGCTACCTTTTTTACAGACTTTTTACAGTTTAGCTGTTTTGCTCACGCGCAATCGCTCGATATGCAATATCGGTTCTAAACATAACATCTTGCCATGAGATTTGAGCTACTAGCTCATAAGCTGTTTGTTGTGCTTCAGTAACGCTATTACCTAAAGCGGTTGCACACAATACACGTCCACCCGCAGTCACGACTTTACCATTATTTAAAGCAGTACCTGCATGGAAAGTTTTAGCATGCGCTAATGTATTAGTTTCTAGGCCGTTAATTTCGATACCCTTGTCATAACTACCTGGATAACCTCCAGCGGCAAGTACAACACCAACGGCAGCTCTAGGATCAAATTGAGCTTCGCCTTTATCCAGCTCACCTTTACAAGCAAGTAAACAAAGCTCAACCAAATCAGATTGCAAACGCATCATAATTGGTTGGGTTTCTGGGTCACCGAAACGACAGTTATATTCAATAACTTTTGGCGTACCATCTGCCATGATCATTAAACCAGCATATAGGAAGCCTGTATACGGAAGACCTTCACTTGCCATACCTTCAACCGTTGGTTTAATAACTTCATCCATAATACGATTATGAATGTCTGGTGTAACCACTGGCGCTGGAGAATAAGCACCCATACCACCGGTATTTGGGCCTTTGTCTTCATTGTAAGCGCGTTTGTGATCTTGGCTTGTTGCCATTGGCAGAATATTGTCGCCATCTACCATAACGATAAAACTAGCTTCTTCGCCATCAAGAAACTCTTCGATAACAACACGTGAACCAGCATCGCCAAATGCATTACCGGCTAACATATCGCGAATCGCTTCTTCAGCTTCTGCAACAGTCATGGCAACAATTACACCTTTACCTGCTGCTAGGCCGTCGGCTTTTACAACAATTGGTGCACCTTTTTCTTGCACGTATGCAATAGCTGGATCAATCTCAGTAAATGTTTGGTATTCTGCCGTTGGTATTTTATGGCGTGCTAGAAAGTCTTTGGTAAAAGCTTTTGACCCTTCTAATTGCGCTGCACCTTCAGTTGGACCAAAAATAGTTAAACCAGCTTCAGTAAACTTATCAACCACACCAATAACAAGAGGCGCTTCTGGGCCAACAATAGTAAGTGCAATGTTGGCTTCTTTTGCAAAAGCGATAAGCGCATCAATATCTTCAACACCAATCGCAACATTTTCCAACTTAGGTTCAGTTGCTGTTCCTGCGTTACCAGGTGCTACATAAACTTTTTCTACTTGTGCCGACTGAGCCGCTTTCCATGCTAGAGCATGTTCGCGACCGCCATTACCAATAACTAAAACATTCATTGATTTTTTGATCCTAATAGCCGGATAAGCCGGCTAACTCTTATTTTTTAACAAACTTAAGTGTCATGCGGTTAGATTCACCAATCGCAAGATACTTTTCTTTATCTGTATCACCAAGCGCTAAACGAGGAGGTAGCGTCCAAACACCTTTCGGGTGATCAGCAGTATCTTTTGGATTTGCATTGACATCGCTTGATGCTGCTAATTCAAAACCTGCTTTTTCCGCTAATTCAATAGTTAAAGCGCGCGGGAAGTAACCGCCACTTTTCTTTGGATCCCATGCTTTGTCAGCAGGGTATTCATGTTCAACTACACCTAAAACACCACCGGTTTTCAACGCTTTGTGTGCATCTTTAAAAACAGCTAAAACACCGTCTTCGCGCCAGTTATGTAGATTACGGAAAGTTAGAACCATATCTGCAGTGCCTGCCGGAGCAATTTCGTTAACTTGACGAGGAGTGAAGTCAGTCAATACAACTTCGCTGAAAATAGCATTGCTTGCCATTTTCGCTTCAAGCTTCTTGCGCGAGTTGCTGTAATAGTTGTCTTCACCTGTATCTGGGTAGTGTGCACCGTATAACTTACCAGAGCCTTTTAATGTTGGCGCTAAGATTTCAGTGTACCAACCACCACCAGGGGTTAATTCAACAACTGTCATTGAATCACTTAAACCAAAGAAAGCTAATGTTTCTTTAGGGTGACGGTAAACATCACGTGCCTTATTTTTGTCGCTACGCACTTCGCTTGCTATGGCTTGGTCTAACTTTGATGTATCAGCAATCGCGCTGCTCATGGCAATTAAACTAACGATAGAAGCTGTTAAAAGTGTTTTTATTGTTTTCATTTTATTCCCGCTTGTTTTGTTAAGGGTAAAATTATCAAAACAAGTTATAGCAAAAAACGCGTACAAAGGCAGTGAATTTAAACGTAAGAAAGTGACCGTTAAACTAAAAAGAAGTCGCCATAAGGCGACTTCTTTATATATTAGTGTCTAAAGTGACGCATACCGGTGAAGACCATAGCCATGCCATGCTCATCTGCTGCGGCAATCACTTCTTCATCGCGCATTGAACCACCCGGCTGAATTACCGCAGTGATACCTGCTGCCGCTGCGGCGTCAATTCCGTCGCGGAATGGGAAGAAAGCATCAGACGCCATAACAGAACCTTTAACTTCTAGGTTTTCGTCAGCGGCTTTAATGCCTGCAACTTTAGCAGAGTAAACGCGGCTCATTTGGCCAGCGCCGACACCAATTGTCATGTTATTTTTAACATAAACAATGGCATTTGATTTAACAAACTTAGCGACTTTCCAGCAGAATAATAAGTCACGTAACTCTTCTTCAGAAGG
Organism: Thalassotalea agarivorans; assembly: GCF_030295955.1. Classification (NCBI taxonomy): domain Bacteria; kingdom Pseudomonadati; phylum Pseudomonadota; class Gammaproteobacteria; order Alteromonadales; family Colwelliaceae; genus Thalassotalea; species Thalassotalea agarivorans. The sequence goes on along the minus strand of NZ_AP027363.1, from coordinate 337,513 downwards.
TTGCTTCTTAGTTACAACTTTTAAGTCATCTAACGTAACACGACCTTGGTCGCGATCTTGTACAAGCATACCGCCATTAACTCGCTTGTAGTCATAACCGCTTGTTTGCGTGTCCCATTGGCCACACTCTAACAAACGTACGTTTGGTTTAGCTGATACAATTTGTGCAGCGTCTGCAGAAATGCTTGGTGCGATAATTACTTCAACAAATTGGCGAGATACAATTGCTTCCGCTGTATCGGCGTCTAACTCGCGGTTAAACGCAATAATGCCACCAAAAGCTGACGTAGGGTCAGTCTTAAATGCATTATCGTAGGCTGTTAAAATGTTGTCAGATACAGCAACACCACAAGGATTTGCGTGCTTAACAATAACACACGCCGGCTCGTCGAATTCTTTAACACACTCTAATGCAGCATCTGTATCAGCAATATTGTTGTAAGATAACGCCTTTCCTTGAAGCTGAGTAGCTGTAGACACTGACGCTTCTTCTGGCGCACTTTCAACATAAAAAGCAGCACTTTGATGTGAGTTTTCGCCGTAACGTAAGTCTTGTTTCTTAATAAACTGACTGTTGAAGGTACGTGGGTACTTAGTCACTTCATCTTCTTGTGCATCATATGCAGGTAACATTGCGCCAAAGTAGTTAGCGATCATGCCGTCATATTGTGCAGTATGTTCAAAGGCAGCAATAGCTAAATCAAAACGCGTTTGATGAGTAAGCGAGCCTTCGTTTGCATCCATTTCTGCAAGAACACGATCATAGTCATGTGCGTTAACAATGATAGTGACATCTTTGTGGTTTTTCGCTGCTGCACGCACCATTGTAGGACCACCGATATCGATATTTTCAATCGCATCTTCCAAGCTACAATCTTCTTTTGCCACTGTATTAGCAAATGGGTAAAGATTAACAACGACCATGTCGATTGCATCTATGTTGTTTTCAGCCATTACTGCTTCATCTTGGCCACGACGCGCTAAAATACCGCCATGGATTTTTGGATGAAGCGTCTTTACGCGACCATCCATAATTTCAGGGTGACCGGTATGATCTGAAACTTCAGTAACTTGAATGCCGTTTTCAGCAAGTAGTTTACATGTACCGCCAGTAGAGAGAATTTCTACGCCTTTTTGCGCTAATGCACGAGCGAATTCAACAATACCTGTTTTATCAGAAACACTTAATAGTGCTCTATTGATAGGGCGTGGTGTGTTCATTTTGTTTTATATACCTATATATAACGTTTGCAAAAATGATGCAGCTATTGCTGCGTTGCTAAGCTGACCATTATGATTACTTAGCAGTAGTAAACAAAAAAGCACCCGAGGGTGCTTTTTAAGGCAGGTTAGTCCTGCCAAATCTTAGTTCATGCCGTACTTTTTCAATTTTTTACGTAAAGTACCGCGATTGATGCCTAGTAAGTTGGCCGCACGCGTTTGGTTGCCGCGCGTATATTGCATTACTTCCTCTAACATCGGCGCTTCAATTTCAGACAATACTAATTCATACATATCGTCCACATCGTTTCCATTTAATTGAGACAAGTAGTTTTTAATCGCTACTTTAGCTTGCGCACGCAATGGTGACGCCTTAGTTTGTGTTTGTAAATCACCAGTAATAAATGGAGAGGAAATATTTTGTTCGAACATCTAACTTCAACTCTTAATTAATCAAATTATCAAAATACAACTTCAATGCAGATAATTGCTCTTCGCAACTCTCAAGCGCATTGAACTTCGACCTAAACGCTTTTTCTTCATCATGTACTTGGAGATACCAAGACACATGTTTACGGGCAATGCGTACACCCATGAAATCGCCATAAAAGCTATGTAGTTCCCTTACATGCGACAATAAAATATCGCGTTGTTCCATTAAAGATGGGCTATCCATTAAGTGACCAGTTGATAAATAATGATTTATCTCACGGAAAATCCAAGGACGTCCCTGCGCTGCTCTGCCAATCATGACAGCGTCAGCCCCGGTGTAATCAAGCACTTGTTCTGCCTTATGAGCAGAGTCAATGTCGCCGTTTGCTACAACCGGTATAGAAATCGACTGTTTAATCGCTTTAATGGTGTCGTATTCGGCGTTACCTTTATAAAAGTCAGACCGAGTGCGACCATGCACAGCCAATGATTGAATACCATTGCGCTCTGCAATTTGAGCAATCTCTACCCCATTCCGCGTATTTTCACACCAACCAGTGCGAATTTTTAACGTCACAGGAATATCAACTGCATCAACAACTGATTTAACAATTGCTTCCACTAGACTTGGTTCTTTTAATAATGCAGAACCCGCCAGCTTCTTATTTACCTTCTTAGCTGGGCACCCCATATTGATATCAATAATCTGTGCACCATTTTCGGCATTGAACTGAGCTGCATGCGCAAGTTCTGCTGGATCAGATCCTGCAATCTGCACAGATCTTACTCCTGCTTCGCTACTATGCACCATGCGTAGTCTCGATTTGTCAGTGTTCCAAACTTTAGGATTGGCTGAAAGCATTTCAGATACAGCTAACCCAGCCCCAAGTTGACAACATAGTCGCCTAAAGGGTTGGTCTGTAATGCCCGCCATTGGCGCTAAAAAAACATTACTAGGTAATGTATATGGACCTATCTTCACAACTGACTAAATTTTGAGCTCTCGTTCAAAAGGGCGCTAAGTTTACGTGTTTTTTGGCCACTTGAAAAGGATAGAAATTGTACAAATGTCGTTTTTTTTCATCAAAATGATATTGACTTTTTATAAACGCCTGTTTTGTACAATATTTAACCGAATTGAAAAATCAATTAACGTTTTTTACCTGACAATCTTACCCATTCTTCTTGCACAGCAATTGGATCCATAGTGCAGTTTTGACCATAGATTTCGAGTAAATTAGTAGCTTGTTCTTCTAACACGCCAGACAGCGCAAGTAAGCCATTAGGTTTAGCATATGCCGTAATTACCGGCGCTAATTCACGCAATGGACCCGCTAAGATATTTGCAACAACAACATCGGCTTCAAATTGGGGTTGGTCTTTAGGAAGGTATAGTTCTAGACGATCTTCGACATTATTGCGTTTGGCGTTTTCACGACTTGCCTGAAGCGCCTGCGGGTCAATATCGATACCGATAACTTTTTCAGCGCCAAGCTTTAAGGCTGCTAATGACAAAATACCGCTACCGCAACCAAAATCGACGACAGTTTTGCCAGTTAAGTCCAAACCATCTAACCAAGTTAGACACAAAGATGTGGTTGGGTGAGTACCTGTACCAAAGGCTAAGCCTGGATCTAACATAACATTGACCGCATCAGGCTCAGGAATTTCTCGCCAACTTGGACAAATCCACAAACGTTGACCGAATTTCATTGGATGGAAATTATCCATCCATTCTCTTTCCCAATCTTTATCTTCCAATTGCTCTAGTTTGTATTGCATCTCATCTTTGTCAGGATGAATGCTTTTAAGATACGACAGTACTTTGTCCATATCATGGCTTGCATCGTATAAGCCCATCACTACCGTGTTAGACCAGTAGGTCACTTCATCACCTGGTAATGGCTCATAAATAGGCGTATCTTTAGCATCGATAAAGGTCACTGCTTGAGCACCGCAAGCAGACAACCAGTCGCTATACTTTTCAGCAGTTTCTTCGTTTGCACTTAAGCGTAATTGGATCCAAGGCATAGATTAAATGGGGTTTTTATAAAGCTTTGGCCGCTATTTTAGCAAACGCAGCTCTAAAACACCTAGTAATAAAATTACCACAAAAGGTATAACGGCTTGTCACTTGATATAACGTCTATCTTGTAATTAGCTGTGCAAACGGTATGCTTTTGGCATGAAATATTTTCCCATTTTTATCGACCAATCCAAGCTCAATGTCATCATCATTGGCGGCGGTAGCGTGGCAGCGCGAAAAGTTGAATTGTATTTAAAAGCGACGCAAAACATCACCGTTATGGCGGCGGCGCTAACGGAGCGTGTGCAGCAACTAGTAAAAAGTAACAACATCTCCCATATCGCTCAAAACTACCAACCGGGACATTTGCAACCCTTTACTATAGTTATAGCGGCAACAGACGATGAAGCCGTCAACAAGGCAGTCGCCGAAGAATGTCAGCAACTCGATAAATGGGTTAATGTTGTAGACCAACCAGCAATTTGTGATTTTATTACGCCAGCAATTATTGACCGTGACCCTATGATTGTTGCGCTGTCTAGTTCAGGCAGTTCGCCGTTATTGTTACGCCAGTTAAAAGAACAAATAGAAACACGATTACCTAGTGGTTTTGGTTTATTAGCAGAGTTTAGTTTTCACAACAGAGAGCGAGTGCAAAATGCCCTTAACAGTGTTGAACAGCGCAGACAATTTTGGCAAGGCGTATTTGATGGCGAGATTGGTCAAGCAGTGTTGTCCGGACAAAATGAGCGAGCACAATCGCTGTTAGAGCATCAGTTAAATCAACCCTTAGCAACACAGCAAGGACACTTGAGTGTGATAGAAGTGAACCAGTCGCCGGATCAACTCACTCTTGCAAGCTATCAAGCCATGCAGAGCGCTGAAGATGTGTTCTACATTAAGCAGGTCCCTTTGTCGTTTATTGAATATGCCCGCCGAGACGCCGAAAAGCATGAAGTGACTGAGATAGGCACAGCAATGTTTGATGCAATTAAACAACTGATGAACGAAGGTAGCCAAGTGATTTTGTTACTAGATAAGCACTATGACTTGCCACAATCATTAACCAATAGCGGAGCTGTATCCGTGTATCGCAGTGGACATTAATGAACAAAGCCGTTTATAAGCAAGCACGAAGTTTTCACAAAATCACAGGCTATTTATTAGCTATACAAGTACTACTTTGGCTCCTTGGTGGTTTAGTGATGAGCGCTATTCCATTAGAAAAAGTCCATGGTAAGCACTTAGCAACCAAACAAACGGCTAATCCTTTTGTTGCCCATGACTACACCTATAACATCAATTCCTTGCTAAACGATCAGCAAACAGTAAAGCAGATTACATACACACATTTGTTTAATCGACCACTTTATCTGGTGCAGCTGCCCGACAAACAGTTAGCTTTTTTTGCTGATACAGGCGAACAAGTCACCACGTTATCTAAGCAGCAAATTGCCCTACTTGCCGGTGAACATATTCTGATTGATGCGAACATCCAAGCGATAGATTTGCTAGCGCGAGGTCCCAGAGAAACAGGTTACAAAGCAGATGTTTGGCAAGTGACTTATGATGATATGTGGCAAACAACGCTTTATTTTTCTAACCAAACAGGGCAGTTAACCACAATAAGAAGTGATATCTGGCGCATCTTTGACGTATTTTGGATGCTACATATTATGGATTACGACGAACGAGAAGACTTCAACAATCCGCTACTGATCAGCTTTTCCGCTTGCTCGGTGCTGTTTGCGCTGAGCGGATTTTTACTAATGTTGCAAAACGGTGGCGCGTCGATGCGCCGTTTGAAACGACGCAAAGCTCGAGCTAGTTAAGCGTAGCTAGTGTCTCTCTTACCGCATTCAAGGCATCAACCGAAAAACCGCGATCGTAGAAGTAAACAATTTTGCCGGTTTTATCCAGTAACAATATCCGCGCATTGTTTGGACTTTCATTACCGGTAAATTGCTGCACTGTAGCACCGTCCTCGTAAACAGTTACAACACCACCCCATAATTCTTTTGGAATACCACGACGCATGCCGTTGTCTATCATGGTAGAAAACATACGCGGAAACATACCTTGAATGGTAGGGACTTCAACTGCAGCAACACGGGTTTGCGTCATGTCTAAACCAATCAGCCAGCGGTCGATATCAAATTGGCTGTCTTGCACATAACCCACTAGCAATAGCACGGGTTTACCGCTGTAATCATCAGGTAGTGTTTTCGCCTCTTTTTCTAGCGACTCGCCAGTCACTTGAGGGAACATTTGATTGGTCACGTCTTGATTTGGGTATTTACTGCTACATGCCATTAAAAACATGCAACATAAAGCAACAACGATGTTTTTCATGTCATTATCCTGTCATTTTTATTGCTAATACGTGATAGCTACAACAGTAGATCAAAACGCCGACAATTGCGCTTTTAATGCAGGAATAACTTTTAACGTTTCTTGATAAGCAAGTTCTATCATGTCATCACGTTCTGCAAAGCTTTGAAAATTTTCAACAACAAATACGGGCCTAATGATGTGATCCGCCTGAGCGATTTCTAGCTCATTAATTTTGCACGCTTGAATACGAAAAGCGTTAAGCAATGTGCCGATAAAATTAGGTGACATACCTTCTGGGCTGTCACAGTATATATCTACCGCCAACACCACATTGGCCCCCATCGCATAAGCAAACTCCACCGGGACTAGCGCTAAAACGCCGCCGTCTACATAGGTGGCATTGGGTGTTTGCACTGGAATCATCACGCCAGGAATACTCGCTGAAGCTTGCACGGCATGCCCTGCATCACCTTCAACGATCAACAGTGCTTGTTCATGAGTTAAGTCCGTTACGGCTATGCCAAGCGCAATGTCTCGCCCTTCAATCGGCATTTGTTGGCTTTGTTCATTAATCCATTGCGCGATAAATTGGCCGTTTATAAGCCCTTCTTTACTCACCACAATATCTGCAAGGTCGGTTTCGGATAAGTTCAGCACAATATCTGAAATCTGTTGATAGCTCATACCTGATGAATACAAAGCTGCGGCTAAGGAACCCGCGGAAGTACCGGTAACAATGTCTGCTTTAATATTGGCTTCTTCGAGCGCTTTTATTACACCTAAATGCATGAAGCCACGCACACCACCACCACCAAAAGCGATCGCGAGTTTAGGTGATTCACTTGTTGATGCAGAACTTTGTTGTTTTACCTGTTCAAGGGTTAAGCCTTCAATATCATAATAGTTATTGGGGCTTGGCTGACCTGAATAGAGCGCCAGCACAAGTAATAGAATAAGTAGAGCCGATACAATTAAAAATTGCTTCATGTTAGAGATTGTCAGTGAGTTTTTATCAACATACAAAAAAGCGTGGCAATTAGCCACGCTTTATTACTGTTTGTAGTGCTTCTATAAACTAAGGCGCCCCATTTTTCCTGATTGATAGTCAGCAATAGCTTGTTCTATTTCTTGATGGGTGTTCATCACAAATGGGCCGTAATGCACAATTTTTTCGTTTATTTTGTTACCTGCAAAAAGCAGTACACCTGCGCCTTGTGCGCTGGCCTCTAATTGAATCGCCGATTGCGAGTCGAGCACTAACATATGGCCACGTCCGCCGTTAGCAGTATCTAAACTGCCGGTATGGATATAGGCCATAGCCAAATCATAATCAGACAAATCAAACTCTGCCGTGCCGTTTGCGGCCAAGGTTAAATCGGCAATAGCTCCACCCGATGACAACTCTTTTAGCGGTGAAGTTACTGATTGCCCGGCAAAATGCCATTGACCTGCAAGTGCTCTTAACTTACTGCCCTGTTCATCAACCAACTCAGGTAATGGTGAATCAACAGAATCTTGATAAATGGCGGCACGCATTTTGTCTTTCGCTGGCATATTCAACCAGATTTGAAAGCCATGCATGCCTTCATCTGTAGCCAAGGGCATTTCGGAATGGATGACACCAGAACCGGTACTCATCCACTGCACATCACCGCCACGAATTGCTTTTTTGTTGCCCATATGGTCTTGGTGCTCAAAACCACCTTTAATCATATAGGTGAAAGTTTCAATGCCGCGATGCGGATGCGGTGGAAAACCGCCGATAAAGTCTGCGTTGTCGTCGCTTTTAAGTTCGTCTATCATTAAAAATGGATCTAGCATAGCGCCAGAGAAGTCGGCAACGCGTGATATTTTTACGCCGGCACCATCTTGAGTAGGCGAGGCTTTGCGTACTTGGATAACTTTCATTTCTACTCCACGTATTTCACTATCTATGTGAAGCAGTATAGGGGCAAAGAAGCAAAGGAAAAATAGGCAAAGTAGCAAAGCATTGTTTCATATTAAGAACAATCATGCCTGATCTGCGCTGATTATCACCAATTCAGTTTGATGCGTAGCTTCTCGTTAGAACTTGGCAAACCACACATCTCTTCATAAGGCGTTGATTGTTCTAACCATACTTCATTAAACTGCGCCGCGTTAAAATGCGCTTTTATACCCGCAATGTTGTTAAATTGCATTGGTTGATGGTTAGCATCTTTGAGCAGTGTACGACCATTATGGTCACCTGTTTCGACAATGTAGTTGTTGCCTTCAAGCGATGCGATAAACAAATCCATACGATTCTCCCGACCTAGTTAGCGTAATTTGAAACTGTCTATTTTTTACGCAACAACTTGCGGTGTAGATCAGACTTTACATATCACTAACGATTACTCCCTTGCGTGTTTAAGCACAAATTGGCACTATGGACTTCGCTAAAAATAATGACTACAACAAGATATATTCCTATGGCAGATTCGCAAAACACGCAACCTGAAACGAAAGGCGCCATCGCACTGATAGAAAAAATCGGGCATAAAATACCTGATCCTGTCGTGATATTTATTTGGTTCTTTGCCTTTGCTTTTATCCTTACCCTATTTATTGGTGGATTAGAATTTAAAACCTTGAGCACTGACGGCTCAGAAATCACTCACACCATCAAAAACATGGGAGAAGCTGAACACACCCGCTGGCTGTTTGACAATGCCTTATTGAAAAACTGGCTTGGCTTTGGTGGCGGTGTTTTAGGGGTTATCTTAATCGTCATGCTAGGTGTTGGTGTAGCTGAATCGTCAGGGCTTTTAGGTGTACTCATTAAGAAACTTGGTACGCGCCTTAACGAGAAATATCTAGCTCCTGCGTTAGTATTCCTTGGCATTATGAGTTCTATTGCCACCGACGCCGGTTACTTGGTATTGATACCACTTGCTGGTTTACTCTATGCCGGTCTAGGCAAAAATCCACTCATTGGTATGGCTGCAGCATTTGCCGGTGTATCAGCAGGCTTTAGTGCTAACCTGATCCCAGCAACGCCTATAGATGTGATTCTAGGTATGAACGCGCAAATTTTCGCAGAAGCGCAAGGCGTACCATTTGAATCAAGCGATGGCAAACCGCTTACGCCAGCAACCATGCATTACTACTTTATCTTTGTCTCTACTTTCCTTTTAGTGGGGTTAGGCGCATGGGTTACTAATAAATTTGTTGCCCCTCGATTAGAGAAGATGTCGTATGAGTTGCCAGAAGATATCGACTTATCTGACTTTTCCGTTTCTGAAAAAGAAGAAAAAGGCCTTAAAGCAGCGTTTCTAGGGTTGCTACTTTCACTAGGTATTATTGTAGGTCTAGCATATGGCCCGCTTGCACCTTATGTCGATGATGCAGGCAAAACAGTAAACCCTTACCTTAACAATGTGATTTTGCTTATCTCACTTGTCTTTATCATGGTTGGTGTATTCTTTGGGTACGCAACAGGCAAGTTTAAAAAGTTAATTGATGTGGTACATGCCATGGTTGGGCAAATGAATACCATGGGCTATATTTTAGTACTAACCTTCTTTTGTTATAACTTCCTTGGTTTATTAGGCTACTCAGGTTTGGGTACTTACATTACATACTTAGGCGCAACGTTCCTGGAAAACCTTGGTTTACAACATTTCCCTATTGCACTAATTATTGGTTTTGTTATTACCACAGCATTTATCAATATTTTTGTTGGCGGTTTAACCTCAAAATGGATGTTATTAGGACCAATTTTTGTACCCATGCTGTATCAAGTAAACCCAGCAATGACACCAGATTTAGTAGCCGCTGCCTATCGTGTGGCAGATTCATCCACCAACATCATTACACCAATGATGACATACGCTGGTGTAATCTTAGCCTTTATGCGTAAGTACAAAAAAGACTTAAGTTTTGGCGATGTGATCATCATGATGATGCCGTATTCTATCGTCTTCTTAGTATTTTGGACGGCATTATTGGTCGCATTCTTTGCCTTTGGTATTCCATTAGGCTTTTAATACAATTGGGGCGGAGTATTCTCCGCCCCAATAATGAATTATTTATAAGCCGAATGTCACATTTGTAGGCTCATTAGACTCTAATACATCAATCGCTTTAAGCTCTAAAAATTCTACAACATCATCTTCTTCTGGGTTGTCAGTAGTGTCACAAGTCACTGCTATGCCATAAGTACCTGCATTAACATAACCAATTTCAAAATTGTAACTATCAACACCATCGTAAAAAACACCGACGCTTGTCAAAGCTTGTTCTGACTCGGCACCACCATGATCTGCCAAATCCTCTAATGCAACATCCGCATTTTCGAATAAATATACAGCGGCTACCGGCTCAGTTAAATCTGCAGGCGCATATCGGCAACTATTATCAAGTAAAAATGACTCTGCTACATCGCCCGTTATATGACCAATTTCACTATTATCAACCAAACGAACAGCTCTAGGCTTTAAAAAGTACTCTTCTTTGCCCACAGGATTTGTCATACCTTGGCGCAAATCAAATTCCACTGTGAAGTTCAATACGCCTCCAATTGCTGCGGTAAAGCCATCTAATTTAAGCTCATTTGACGGCACCACAACCGGCACAGTTTCAACATTGTCAGTATTTTCTGTGCCCTTAATAATCGCATAAGAACCTGGCGACATCTGCAACCTAAGTTGGCTATACTCGCCTGCTTCAATTTGTGCAGATGATATAAAAGAGATAGCATCCATTCCGGTATATTCGAACAAGTCTATTCCTACTGTGTTCGGAATTGTGTTTCCCTGCTCATCTTTACAAATGTCATTCGCAGCGATAGCCGCTTCGTCTTGACCTACTTCAAAGGTGAGATCGCTTTGACCATTCAATTCAACCGCATTAAAACAGACAATTACTGAAGTAAGGTCGTCTACTGGCGCGTCACTAATAGCAAGGTTGAAATCAGTGTATTGAGAGTCAGAATCATCACAAGCAGCAAGTAGACCCGCGCTCAATAGCAAAGGAATGAGATATTTATTCTTAGTCATATTTTTTCCAGATAAAACTTTGTTTCTGTTAATACTAAAGTTTAGCCAGTATTGTGCATAGACACCAGAAATTTCTACTAACTATTTCGTAGAAATAAGATTGAGTTGGATAAAAGCCATATAAAACAATCGTATGAAACAAATACTAATAGAAATTAATTATTGTTAACCTAGTAAGACATTAAGTAATCTGTGACGAGTATGTCTTTCTATAGGATCAGCGAATCAATGAACATTAACGACATAGCAAAAGCAAATTATGACTGGGTAGAAGCCATGGGATGGCACAACAAAACGCCGTTAGAAGCGTTAGCACTTATCGCATCTGAAGTAGGCGAAGCGGTTAATGAATGTCGTGGCGACACACCTACCGAACACTTTGGCGAAGAACTCGCCGATATCATACTGCGTGTGCTAGACCTTGCTCATTGGCAAGGTATCGATATGGAAAAAGTGATCGCGCTAAAAATGCAAAAGAATGCCGAACGCGGTAATAGAGGAAGAATCAAATAATTCTAATTGGGGAGCTGAATATGCTGCTCCCCAACTATTTGCCAACTATTTTACGATGTTTATCGGGTAAATATGACTGTCTATCATCTGTCCTTTGCTATTAGTAAACGACACTCTAAATTGATAAAAGTGTCCTGCAGGTAGATCTGTTGTTGGCGTTAATCCTTTTAGCGAAAACGTCATTTCACTGCTACCGGAAGTGGTATTGAGTACAGAAGTATCTATCAGTTCAATGTCTTTAGCTGGAATCCATTTGTACTTAAAATGACGTAGCCAAAAACGCAACCCCCCTTCGTCGGAAGAAATAACTGAATTACCAGATCCCGCATGATATTTAACTTTTACAGTAACATCTTGTGCTGAACTTAACGCTTGCTTTAGTTCATTGGCATTCGTTATCTCAACAAAAGGCATAATTAATGCTTCAACGCGAATCGATGTTTCAGCGCTAGCGCCCGATAAGGTTGCGACGCTAATAACTGCCTCTCCAGGTGATATCGCTGTAACTAAACCACGATTATCTACTGAAGCAATGCTCGGGTCACTTGATGTGTACGCAAGTGAAGCATTATCGGCATCAATGGGTAAAATATCAGCATCTAAAACCAACCTTTCACCAGTATAAATAGGACTATCTATTGATAAAATTGAAATCTCTTCTACCGGCTTTTCATGCCAATCAACTAATACAACATTTACATCTTTGGTCATCTTGTTTGCCACACTCATTGCTGAAATAACGGCACTTTCACCCACCTTTCCTTGCGCGCGAATGACACCTTTATCGTCAACAGTGACCGCCGATGTGTTGTTACTTGACCAAGCAACCGCGCGATTTGCATTTGCTGGAGTAACGTTCACGGTAAGCGGAAAAGCAGCACCAACTCTAAGCTCAATGTCGTTCTGTTTGAATGTCATAGTTTTTGGGTCAACAGCATTAGTATCTAGCAACTGATTTACCGCTTTGTCTGTAAATTCGACTGTTTCGCCATTGCGCCAGCGCACACTTATTCGCTTTATGTTTTGCGCGTTGGCTAGACCAAAGTGCACAATATCCATCTTACTCTGTGAAAATATTTCGCCACGCGAACTTACTCGTTTAGTAAAACGCGTATCATTTGTGTCTACCAAAACTTGCGCGCCATAAGCGTCTATATTTTTTTGCGGCGAATTTCTAACTCGAACTGATACATAATTCCCCATACCACCTTGGTTGCGATACAAGTACCATTGCCCCCCTTCACTACCGCTAAGCACGTCGATATTTCCGTCTAAATCAAAATCAAAGGCTTGTCCCATATCGCCATTGCCTGGTCCACCAACATCATTAGCGCCATGTTGTGTCATTGATTCAAATTTATTATCAACTGTGTTTATCAGTAAAAGATCCGAGATACGTTGCCCTATTCTTCCCCAGCGATACACTAGCAAGTCTTGAAGACCATCATTATTAAAATCGCTTCGTGTAACTCCTAAAGAGTTTACCCCCTTAGGAATGTTCCATTGCTCAGATACGTCAATAAACTTATCGTTGTCGTTGCGCAGTAAAACATCTGCAATATTTCTATTTTCTGGTGAAAACTCTGGTGAAACGGTACTTACACCTGACAAGCTAAAACCAAACCCCCAAAAAATATCGCCGTTTCTTACTATCGCCAAACGCCATTGTTGCTCGCCTAAATAACCAAAATACATTCCATCTTTTGATATATCTTCAGGCCAACCCTGCGCTTGTTTTTGCGATATTTGAATATCTTCGCCAAGTTTAGGTACATATCTTTGCTTATCGCTACCTAAGAACATTGGATAGTCTTTGTCGCGGTATATACCTTGAGCCAAAAATCGATACTTATAGAATCTAATACTATTCGGTGCTTCAAAATTTATGATTTCTTTGCCTTTGCTAGCACGAGGCTTAAAATCCATTTCCATGTTTATCGCGTCATGGTCTAGCGACGGGTGGTTGCCCAACCCAAATTCTTTGCCACGCGCTAAATACAAATCTAGATCACCATCATTATCTATATCGATATCGGTAATCGCCATCACGTCGTTGAACACCTGAACCTGTTCAGGAAATTGATAAGTAGCATTTTTATAAGTGAAGTCACCGTTGCCTATCCATAGTGAAGGTGCATGATGACCATAGAAAATAATATCGCTGATCTGGTCATTGTTGATATCAGTCACCAACACGCGTGAAGGTTCAACATCTTGAATATCTGCGACATCGCGAAAGCTAAATGTGCCATCGCCTGTATTTTCATAAAAGTAATGTTGTGGCTTACTTTTAGTAAGACTTGCTTCATTAAAAAGCAGTAAATCTAAATCGCCGTCCATGTCAGCGTCTAACCAACGAGCACCGCGTCCACGCCCACCACGATCTATCCCCACATCACCTGTATATAACACGAGATTGCCGTTATCATTTTTATAAAAATTGGCTTTTGACGGGTTAGTACCATTACCACCACCCATAGTGACTACAATATCCAAATCACCATCTTTGTCATAATCAGCTGCGGCTGTGCCATGCAAATCATGCATGAACCAACGTGCAAGATTCTGATTATGCTTAGTAACCGTGCCGTCACCATTGTTCCAATATAGTTTGCTCGATTCCGCGTTGTGATTATTAACGATGAAGTCATAATCACCATCCTGATCAATATCAGCAATTGTAGGACCGCCGTATTTAATTGAATCAGCTTTTTCTAATCCCGCTTGCTCTGAGATATCTTTAAATTTTGGTAACGATGTATCTGTTATTGGCGTAAATTTTATATCCGTCAGTGTGATCGGCGCGGCGAACGCAGACCAATCAAATTGGTGCGCAGTATTAGGCGTTAATTGGATTATCGCAGAGAGTTTGTGCGGCGCTATGTTGTTAGGGAGAACCAGGTTATCGATTAGCAACAATCCATTGCTTTGCAGCGATACGTGGGCATAGTCACCAGTTGTTTGTGCAGTCAACTCTACCCGATAGAATGACGCATCGCCGCTTTGAAATGTTGTAGTTTCATATGAGCCTAAAGGTACCTCTAATAGCGGTTGGCTTCTATTTTCTTTGCAAGAAACACAGGCCAATACCAACATCAGCACAAGCACCACATTTAACCCATTAGATAACCGCCACTTTTCCATGTCACCAACCTATTTTTAATTTTATTTGTATCAGGTTAGATTAACGCAGTTTTATTTTGTTAACAATCAACAATTTTAAAGTAGGTAAAAAGAAGGGAGGCCAATCGCCTCCCTGCTATTATTCGATATTTTGAATTTGCTCGCGCATCTGCTCAATCAGTACTTTCAATTCAACAGCGGCGTTGGTGATGTCAGCGTTGATAGATTTAGAGCCAAGGGTGTTAGCTTCGCGATTAAATTCTTGCATCATGAAGTCTAAACGGCGGCCTTGTGCGCCACCTTTTTTGAGAATATTGCGAGTTTCTTTAACATGACTGAATAGGCGATCGATTTCTTCGTCTACATCCATTTTCTGCGCCAGCAATACTAATTCTTGCTCTAAACGCGTTGAATCTGGTTCGATACCAGCGTCATTAAACTTTTCGATGATTTTTTCACGTTGCCACTTAACCACTTCTGGCATTTGTGTTTTAACGGTTTCCGCCTGCACGATAATGGCATCTAAACGCTGTTCGATAAGTTCCTTCATGTTCTTACCTTCGCTAGCACGAGCGGCGATAAAATCTTTTAAGGCTTGATCAAAAGCGCCAAGCAGCTGCGCTTGGATTTCTGTCATATCGGTTTCTTCGGCTTCCATAACGCCTGGCCAGCGCATGATTTCAACCGGATTAATTTGACTATTTAAGGTTTGCTCGTTGACCCAATTGGCATGCTTGATAAGTTGCATCGCCATGTCTTGATTGAGGTTTAGGTTGCCTTTAGCAGACGCATTCGCGTTATAACGCAATGAACATTCCACTTTACCGCGCGCTAATGCTTTACGAAAACGCTCTCGTAACACCGGCTCCATACCGCGAAACTGTTCTGGCAGACGAAAATACGTTTCCAGGAAACGTTGATTAACACTGCGGATTTCCCAAATGGCGTTGCCCCACTCGCCTTTTACTTCTGTGCGAGCAAATGCTGTCATGCTGTGGATCATGTACAAACCTATTGTTTATTTAAGCTTGCTAAATTATGCACGACAGCCTTTGTGATAACCAGTGAAATTTGCGCTATTGACTGGCTTCAAAGCGCAATGAGCCGAAATCGACGCTAAAGTCGACACACCAAACGCTTAAGGTATTCAAATCATCTAACGACTTACTGCTAGGTAAATTCAAAACAACAGTGTCGTCGTTAAATACAGTACCGGTTAGTTGTGTGCCAATAGAAAAGGCGTCCGCGCCCGCATAGGCATGGTCAATTGCGCCGTAAAAATAGACATCCGGGCCACCACCGTCGTAGCTGAAATTGGTCACTTCAATGGTGCAATTGTCCACGATGGTTGCTGTACCGGCAACGTCGTGTGAAAAGGTGGTGAAGGTACCGCTATAACCCACCATAGGATGGTCAGAGCCACAGTTTTGCGCCGGCGTAATGTCATATTGTGCCAATGTATCTAAAAAGTGTGCTTTAGCTTCCGCAAGTGAAACGAAGCCGGTGTTCATCACGCCACTTAGTTCAATTAACTCAGACAATTCGTCGATAAAATTGGGATCGTTAAAGTCTATACTTATGGTACTTGCTAATTGATGCACCACTTCAGGGATTTGAATGCCGTTAGATAAATCACCATCATCATCAAGTGATTGCAACAAACGTATGGTATTAAGCACTTCTATATCGTCGATGTTGTCCGTATTAAACAAATCTAACGGAGTGAGTAACTCTTTAGCTGCAACGGTTGGAAAACGAATACCACCGATAGAGAAGGTTACGTCTTCACCAGCAATATAGTTAAAGTAGCCGCCCTCATCGGTAAAGCCCGATTGTGTTGCCGTGTCGTATTTAAGACCTGTAACCTTGGCATCAACAAACAAACCTTGCGATAAGTCAGGAGCCATAGGTTGTGGATCACTAGAGGAGGAATCTGAACCACACGCTGCTGTTAGTATGGTTGCAAAGGCAACCACATACAATTTTTGATTAAACATTGTTTTGTCCTTTGTTTTTATTTTGCCAATGTGTTTTTATTTTGTCGGCAACGCGAAAAGCGTTGGCATAAATAGTGAAGGTGTAGGGCACGCTGCCACCGGTTGGCATAAAAGAGCCGTCTGTCACATATAAGTTGCTCACTTCATGCGCGCGACAGTCTTTGTTAAGTACCGTAGTTTTTGGGTCATCGCCAAAACGACAACCACCCGCCATTAAGTTAGAGGGTGGATAACCACTGACTGACGAATACACATTTTTTGCACCCATAGCACGCAATAGTTCTTCACCTTTTTCGGCGATGTACTCGCCTACTTTTAAATCGTGTGGATGATACCCTATACGCACTTTAGCCACTTTATCGCCCCATTTGTCGGTTACTTCGTCGTCTAACGTAACAAAGCAATCGTCAGTGGGTAACCAGTCGTTGAACACTTCAAAACGGAGCGTTTTGTAGGTGGTAAATTCTGTAAATAGGCTTTCTTTTAAATCATCGCCCCACATTAGCTCATCGTCGTTACTCCATTGGCTGCCGTATGAGCGAGCAATCGGGTTTTGGTGAAAAAGAAAATCAATAGTGCCGCCCTTCGCCTGCCCTTTGGGATTAGCGCCAACGAATGATTTGTCGTTAATTTCATACCAGTCTTGTAGGCCGCGATTGATAAAAGGCCCAACTTGGCGAAGTTGTGCTTCTTGTTCTTTGGTTAAGTCTTTAAAGAAAAAATCGCCTGCACCTGTGCCACCCGCACTAAAGACCAGGTTTTTACCCACCTGACCATTGTTATTAGCCAAACCATTTGGGAATTTTTTGCTCTTTGAACTTAACAATAACCGTGATGTTTCTACTGCTTGGCACGCAACCACATACAATGACGCTTTAACCGCTTGCTTTCGGCCTTTTTTGTCATAGTAGTTAACTTGCGTGACATCAGCCTGTTCGTTTGAGTCGATATGGAATACTTTAGCGTGCGGAATAATATCGCAATTGCCTGACGCCACCGCATGATTTAACAAGGCCGCTCGGCCGCTACCTTTTGCACCTGATGAACAACCATAGCTTGAGCAATAACCTGAATATTCGCAGCTACGACGCCCCATCGCAGGCCTTGAGAGCACAGCACGTGGCACAGGGAAACTGTGAAAACCGATACGCTCAGCCGCTTCATCTATCCATTTTGATACGCCATGTTCCGCTAACGGCGGAAACGGAAAATCTGGTGTTGATCTAGGTTCCTGCGCAGGATGATTTAACACTTTGCCCGACACCCCGACTACCTGCTCTACTTTCGCATAGTAGGGCTCCAACTCATCGTAGCTAATCGGCCAATCTGCAATATTGGCACCTTCAATGTCGCCATAGGTTGATTTTAATTTGAAATCGACAGGTTTTAAGCGGTGGAAATAACCACTCATCAAGTTAGACGAGCCGCCGACCATATTACCGTTCCAAAAACTCCAACCGGATTCGTCAGTAGCTTCACCTTGCCAATACGAGTTGCCTTGGTTGTCTTCGTATTCTTCTTCAATTACATGCTTTTCATCTTTAAGCGATGGGTTGTATGCATCGTGCAGGCTAATGGCCAGTTCGTCTTTAAAGAATTCTTTTTCGGTAAGCCATGGCCCTTTTTCAAGCACAACAACTTTTGCGCCTGCTTTAGCCAGTTCATAGGCAATGGGGGAAGCACCCGCGCCACTACCAACAATACAAATGTCATAGTGTTTCATGCTTATACCGCCTTTTTGCCGTTTGGATGAGACGTTTTTGCCAGTGCATTTTTACGCCAAGGTTGAAAGCTTATTTTTATCTGTTGATAGGTTGGCAATTCATAATATCTGCTGCCTTCTTTCGGCAAAGGAAAGCCAGCTTGATGTTGCAACCATGTCCAACCTACACCATTAGGGTTACCGCCATACGCTGGTGGCGAAAGCATTGCTTCAAATAGGTAATTAATCAATGTATTTATCCAATTTCGACCCGCCGTTGAACCACTAATTGCGCGCAGCATTGCTTCTTTGTTTTCTTGCTCTAACTCAACAAAATTTTTATTGAGTTTGCTTTGGCAAAATCCATTAAGCCATCCAACACCTTTAAAGATGAATGCTTTTTCGTCTTCATCGATGGGTTGTTGATCAATGACATTAAATAAATATTGGATTGCTTGGATATCTTTGGCGCTTGGGCCTATCTCTGATTGGGGTAAAAGGTGGTTTAGGGTGCTGTCGAGGGTTAACCAAGGGTCTGTAGCAAGGCGCTGGTCATTGGCTTGATTTGCCTTTGCTAACAAAGGTACTGGCATCAAGGTTAATGCACTCGCCCCCATGGCGGACTTTAAAAATTTGCGTCGCGCCTTGTTTTCTATTTTTCGGCGATACCAGGCTGGCGTTTTATAAGTTGAATCAAAGAATCCTTGCATTATTTCGCCTCTGCTATTTGCGCTTTGTCGCTTACCTGCCACTGCGTTAAAAACTGTTGCCATTGCACTGCAGAATAGGCGCCGTCTTGTTGCAGTTCTGCCGTATCTTTCGACAGCAACATTTTACCTGACGCGCTAGACACGTACATATGAGGATAGCCCAGTACCGGCGGTAGCGATTGCATAAAGGCTTCGTTTTCATTGCTGTCGCTCACATTGACCTTGAGCACTACAAAGTTATTGTGTAGCTGCTGGTAGATGTCAGGATTTTTTTCTAAAAAGGCATCCATTTTGTGGCACCAAGTACACCAGTTGCCGCCTATTTCGATCAATATATTACGATTAGTGGCTTGCGCGAGTGCAATAGCTGCTACTGCATCTTTAAACGGATCGCGCTTATCATCATAAACCACGCTGTACTCTGGTAGTGCATGATCTAAGCTAACTTCATCCGCTAATGCGTTACTGGAGAAGAGCACTAACATGCTCATCAAAAATGCCTTCATACCAACTCTTTTTCTCTACTATTACTTCAACTGTAAACAATGACCCAAAGATTCTCCAGATAATTTCACAACTGCAACATTTTCTATAGTGCGATTTATCGACTAAACGACTATAATGCGCAGCAATTTATTTTTATTGTTAAGGGGATACCATGCGTCCAAGTGGTAGAACGTTAGGGCAAATTCGTCCTGTAACGGTAACGCGCCAGTTTACCGCTCATGCTGAAGGTTCAGTATTGATTGAATTTGGTGATACAAAAGTCATTTGCACCGCGTCTGTAGATGAAGGCGTACCACGTTTTTTAAAAGGACAAGGTAAAGGCTGGGTAACCGCTGAATATGGCATGTTACCGCGTTCAACGCACAGCCGTATGCGCCGTGAAGCCGCAAGTGGCAAACAAAGTGGCCGTACCCTTGAGATATCTCGCCTTATTGCGCGCTCACTGCGTGCTGCCGTTGATTTATCAGCGCTAGGTGAAAACACTATCACAGTTGATTGTGATGTTATTCAAGCCGACGGTGGCACAAGAACAGCCTCTATCACTGGTGCTTGTGTTGCTCTTGTTGACGCACTTAACTACATGCGTGCAAAAGAGCTAATCAAAACCAACCCGCTTAAGCATATGATTGCTGCTATCTCGGTTGGCGTATACAAAGGCGAACCTGTTGCCGATTTAGACTATGCAGAAGATTCATCTGCTGAAACAGACATGAATGTTGTGATGACAGACACAGGCAAACTTATCGAAGTGCAAGGCACAGCTGAAGAAGAGCCGTTTAGTTTCGACGAAATGAATGCAATGATGCAACTTGCTAAGCAAGGTATTAACGAATTGTTCGACATTCAAAAAGCAGCGCTTGCCTAAGTAAAGAGTTTAAAAATGAAAGCCTATCAAAAAGAATTTATTGAATTTGCCCTTGCTAAGAATGTACTTCGCTTTGGCGAGTTTACCTTAAAGTCAGGTCGTACTAGCCCATATTTTTTCAACGCTGGTTTGTTTAATACAGGTGGTGATTTAGCTAAGTTGGGCCGCTACTATGCAGCAGCACTAGCTGACAGTGGTATCGATTTTGATCTACTTTTTGGCCCTGCCTACAAAGGTATTCCTATTGCTACAACAACCGCCGTTGCGCTTGCAGACCATCATGATATGGACATGCCTTATTGCTTCAATCGCAAAGAAGCAAAAACCCATGGTGAAGGCGGCAATCTTGTTGGTTCTGCGCTTGAAGGTAAGGTAATGCTTGTAGATGACGTGATCACCGCAGGTACCGCTATTCGTGAATCGATGGAAATCATCCAAGCAAATGGCGCAGAGCTTTCAGGTGTGCTTATTGCCCTTGATAGACAAGAAAAAGGTAAAGGTGAACTTTCGGCTATTCAAGAAGTTGAACGCGACTTTGGCACAAAAGTCATTTCGATTGTGACATTAGGTGATTTAATTACCTACCTTGAAGAAAAAGGTGACATGACAGAAAGCCTCGCGGCGATTAAGCAATATCGCGAAGATTACGGGATCTAATGCTTAATCTTGCTGTTTGTACGACTTTCTTTTAGAGAGTATCACTCCTAAAGAAGTGATAGTCCAGGGGTGTTTCGTGACATTTCAGAATTAATAAAAAGGGTAGCTTAGCTGCCCTTTTTATACCTGCCAACCAACGTACCCCTAAATCCAGTTTTTCAGGGTTTCCACAAACGTTTCTGGATGCGAAATAAACGGCGCATGCGAGGCTTTATCAAACACAATATGATCGCTTTTTGGCGACAGTTCATTGATCAATGCAATTGCTTTTTTAGGCACTAGGCTGTCTAACTTGCCGTAAAGGCGCAAAAATGGCTGCTGCACATTTACTAAGGTTTGTCTTAAATCTACTGTATCTAACAGTGAAAGAGAATCATCCAATGTGCTCTTTTGAGGAATAGGTAAATCCATCACAAGCTGTTTAATTTGTTTGATATCTTGTCTCACCTGCGGGCTACCCATCGCTTGAATCTTTAGAAAGTTCGATAAGGTTTTTTCGATATCATCAGACAACTGGCTATGAAAACCTTGCAACAAATGTGGCTTGATACCCGGCCAAGCTTCCTTCTCAACAAAACATGGTGTACTTGCAACAGTGACAAGCTTTTTCACCTTATTTGGAAAATCGAGTGCTATCTGAGTCGCCACGAGCCCGCCCAATGACCAACCCACCAAAATAGCATTGTCTGGAATAGCATCAGCGATCATCTCTGCGACATTCGTCAGAGAATACTGAGCAGGTATTGTAGATAGGTTTTGGCCAAAGCCTGGCAAGTCTATGGTGATTACCTGAAAGTCACTTTGTAGCTCCTGCGCTATAGGTAACCAAACGCCCGAGTTTAATCCCCAACCGTGGATAAATACTATCGGTTGCCCTTCTCCAAAACTGGACAGACTTAATTTATTTGCCATGCTTATTCTTATTCAAGGATCGAATGCGCGTATCTTACGAGTATGTATGCAAGCTCGCAAGTACAAATAAGGATTATGCTAACTCATCACCGTTATCTCAATGCTTTGTTGCTGCGCTGGATAAGACGTTTAAAAACGCTCGTTGGCCAATGCATGCTTTGCAAACAAAATAGCCATCAACCGATGTGCTTGTGTAAAACCTGTTATTCGCAAATACCGCGTATTAATTTGTCTCTGTGCCATCAAGATTTATTACATTGGCCCAATGTTCAACAAAAGGTGAGCCATAAACACTTTAATAAGTTAATTGCGTTATCGCCTTACCAACAGCCCACTAAAACACTGCTTCATGCATTAAAGTACCAACGCTCACCTGCACTTGCTGCAATACTAGGTAATATGATGGCGCGCCATTGTATGGCGGCTATTCCACCAGATATGTTGCAAGGTTATGTTGTAACATCAGTGCCTCTCAATATGCATCGCTGGAGTACGCGCGGCTATAACCAAGCCAGCGAGTTGGCAAAACATCTAGCGAACAAGCTTGACCTGCCGCTAAACAACGCGCTGTGCTATCGCGTAAAAGCAACGGAACAACAGGTTGGGAAAAGTGGTGTAGAGCGGCGGCGCAACCTCAAACAAGCATTTGCCTTAGCCCGTCATAACAACATACCGATGAAGATTATTTTAGTCGATGATGTGCTCACCACAGGCACTACCGTTGACACACTAGCGCAATTGCTCAAGCGTGCAGGGGCGAAGGACATTATTGTCGTCACCGCCGCTATAGCAATAACAGGAAAACTACCCATTGCACCCCAAGTATCGACTCAGGGTGCTTAATCACTTTTTAGTTCGCGCTGAAGGCGTGGCCGAAGAACAAAATGTTAGCCAATAGTTTTGCACTGCCTTGCCAGTAACCGCGAAACGCCAGAACATCCGCCGTTGCAACCACTCTACCTTTACCATGGTTATGCGCAACAATAGCGGCATTGTTTGCTACTTGGTCAACTAGCAATTCGTCGGTGTAGCCACTCATTAACGGCGACTCTGTATATTTTGCAACCGTTCTAAATGGCTTAATAGGTAATTCCATTATCAAAGTGCTGTTTCTAAATAGCGGTAACTGTGCATCACCAAAGCCATATGCCAATGGATGAGATAGGTCGATGGTTGATTCAAAAATTGCACCAGCAATGCGTTTTCTCGCCGCTAGCGATTCTTTGTCTTGATAGCTTAAATCGCCTGTATCAAAAACACTTTCAATCTGCTTTTTAGAGACAAAGTCGATATCTAGCATGCCCTTTGTCGCTAACCATTGTGCTGCACGTTTCTGACCATATATAACGCCACCTTGTTTAACCCACGCATCAAGTTTTTTACTTAAAGATGCGGTGACATCACTATAAACACCATCCACCATGAAAACATGGCTATAGTCAGCAAGGTCTATACGATGCAGTCGCTGTTTTTCAACCACAGTGACAGGAATTTTCCATTCCTGATCTAGCGTGTAAAGCACTTCAGCAGCTTCGTATTGCGATGTGCCTTTACCTCCCACTAATAGTACTTTCGGTTGCTTAAGTAAGCGGAAAGAACCGCTACCTAAATCAATACCTGAAGTTGAAAAGCCGGTCGTTAATGCTTGTAATGGAACTTTATGGCGTTTCGCCGTAACGATTAACTGCTGTTGCCAATCTGTGTTTTGCTGAAGGGCGTCAGGAATCATGACAGTGCCCACAGGAAAAACACGCTTTTTGCCGTCTATTTCCGCGCCAAACGACTTAGTAGCCACTTTTGCTGAAATACCACTAGCTAGCAAATCATTGAGCAACGCAGGAGAATTGTAATAATGCCAGTTAAAGATGTAAGCATAACCATCTGCCGCTACATCTTGGGTTAGGTCACTTGCTTTTTGCCATGCTTGTTGCGCTGTTTTTACGCTGCGGCTACTTTTTACTTGTGCAAATGGGATGTCCATAGCAAGCGGTAAAGTCCACCCTGAGACGTCATAAAAGGTATTGTCTTGGAAGCTTTTTTGGGTCGTAAAAAGTGCTTTAATCAATCCGTATTGCGCTTGCGCTAGCGGGATATAATATGCCTCGTCCGAACGATACGTTTTCTTGTTAACTGTGATGCTTTTAGTCACTTGATATGCATTGATCTGATGCTGTTTTAGTTTATCTAAAAACAACGTCATTCGATGTGTGTCTTTGCTGCCAACAATGTAGCCGTCAAACTTCTCATCATCAGCTCTGTCTTTTGCGCCGTTGTAGAATTCACGCTGAAACGTTTTCAATCGTTGCTGGTTCTTCCATGCACCTTCGACAGTAGACAACGACGTTAACACTTGATTGTGGATGCTGTATTCAAAGGTAAGCAAGCCATTGACCGTTTGCTGTTGCATACCACGACTGCTTGCTTGCTCAAACAAGATACCAACGCTGCCGTTAATATCTGGGTAAGTTGAGCCTTTACCATAGTAAAAATCGTCAAAATTTTCTTTGCTGTAATACAGCCTTTTTTCTTGATCTAATGCGCCGGCATGAAACTTGGCTAGTTCATTAGTCAGTGCAATGTTTTCTTTCGAAGTTAATGGATTGGTTCGGCTAGGAATACCCGGCTGAAAAAAGTAGCTCGAATTAGCGCCCATTTCATGAAAATCCCCCAACACATGTGGGCGATATTGATGGAAATACTTTAAACGATTGCGCGTTTCCTGGTGAGCGAGTAACAACCAATCTCGATTCAAATCAAAACCAAAGTGGTTGGTTCGGCCTGTGCGCCAACCTTGATGATGTTCAATATGATTAGCGTCATCATTTGGGGTAATGCCGCCGTGGGTGTAGACCCAATTGACAAATCTATCCATACCGTCGGGGTTTATGCTTGGCTCAACAACAATAATGGTGTCTTTTAAAAGTTCATCGACTGATTTATCTTGGCTCGCGGCGAAATGATAGACCACGGCTAGCGACGCATTAGCACCACTAATTTCATCGCCATGCACGCTATAGCCTAACCAGACGATCAATTTGTTATCTTTCAAAGGCGCTTGGTAATCTTTACGCTCGTTTAATAATGCTGGTAAATTGGCTAAGTTTTCAGGTGATGAAATGGTTAACAATAATTGCTTGCGGAACTCTGTGGTTCGGCCCATGTCTGTTAGCTTAACGCGATCTGAAACGTTTGCCACAGCTTCCATGTATGCCACCAGTTGATCATGGCGAATATGGCGCTCACCTAATTCAAAACCTAAGCTAGCCGCGGGCAGTGGAATGTCTGTATTGTAGCTATGATTAGCCCCTATAAACTCTGGCGCCGTTTTAGCATGTGTTATCGTGACTAACAACGCACAACAAAGCGTTACGATTGTTTGTTTCAAATTCATCAAAAACCCTTGAAAGTTCTTTTTTTATCCCCAAATAGTAGAGGCTAATGATAACAGCCCCTAGCACTATTTTTCAAAGCAATGTAAAATACATACCTGAGTAAAACACTCAAGTATTTTTGCGAAAGCAGTAAGGTAATTCTAATGATCAATATTTCTGAATCAGCACAAGCTCACTTTGCCAAACTTTTAGAGCAACAAGCAGACGGCACTAACATTCGTATTTTTGTTGTAAATCCAGGTACCGCCTCTGCAGAGTGCGGCGTTTCATATTGCCCTGCTGATGCTATTGAACCTGAAGATACTGAATTTCCTTATGAAGGTTTTTCTGCTTACGTAGACAAAGAAAGCAAACCTTTCTTAGAAGAAGCGGAAATTGACTTTGTTACTGACCAAATGGGTTCACAATTAACGTTAAAAGCACCTAATGCAAAACTAAGAAAAGTTGCTAATGATGCACCTTTGTTTGATCGCGTTAACTACTTTATTCAAGCAGAAGTTAATCCTCAGCTAGCCGGCCATGGTGGTGAATGTACGCTAATGGAAATCACAGAAGACGGTTATGCGGTGCTACAATTTGGTGGTGGCTGTAATGGCTGTAGCCAAATCGATGTCACAGTAAAAGACGGCATTGAGTCACAACTTATCGCTCAGATGGGCGATGAAATTAAAGGTGTGCGTGACATGACCGAACACCAACGCGGTGAACATTCGTACTACTAGTTCGGGCTTCGGGCTTCGGGCTTCGGGCTTCGGGCTTCGGGCTTCGGGCTTCCTAACAGAATAAAAAACGCCAGTTGAGCTTTCAACTGGCGTTTTTCGTTTTACTCGCGGCTAACATCCCGCAGCACGCAGCATTCTATAAAGGTGATACCGAGAAGTGATGGCTAGCAATAATAAATCCTTCTCGTAAATAGAATTTGTGCGCCATATATCGTTGTACGCCTGAGTCTAAATGCAATTGCTGACAGCCGTGATCTCTTGCATGCTGTTTTAACCAATCAAGCAAGTACTTACCTGCCCCCATTGATTGTTGATCTTGTGTGGTAACAAAGTCATCGACGTATATGTGCTTACCCCAGGCAAGCTTTTTGCCAAATACAAAACCTGCTACCGAAAGGACTTCCCCGGCCTCTTCTACATAGGCAATTTGATAACCATCGGCCATTTGTTCTTTGATTTGGCTTTGGATATTCTCTGCTGAAAATTGGGGGCGCAATTCATGTAATACCTGCGCTATTTGTACTAAAGACGTAGTTTCGTCTGCTAATTGAACATTCATGTTTCGGCCTTAAAAGATAGTTGTTCAAACAGTTTAAATCGGTAATGCCACCATAAAAATACGCTACGAGACAGCATAAACATCGACATAGCGAACCACAATGCATGATTTCCCCATGATGAAGTTAAGTACCAAGCAGGGAAAAACACCGCAAAAGTGGCTAACGCCATAGTGTTTCTCATCACTTTAACTTGCATCAACCCTATATATATTCCATCAAATAGGAAACACCAACAAGCAAATAGTGGTATGATCACCATCCACCACAAGTAATCGTCTGCATATGCGATGATGCTATCGATATCCGACAACAAGCCAACAATGGCTTCCCCTGCAAAAACAAACATTAACGAATACACTATAGCTAGCATACCCGTCCACCACAAAGATGTTGTAACAACTTGTTTTAATTTGGCTTTCGCAGACTCTCCATAGGCTTTACCCGCCATCGCTTCTGCCGCATTGGCGATGCCATCTAACCCAAATGAGATGAGTAATATGAAGTTCATTAATATGGCGTTGGTAGCGACCACTACATCACCTAATCTGGCCCCTTGAAAAGTAATAAAGTAAAAGCTTATTTGCAGGCAAATCGTACGCACTAAAATGTCGCCGTTTAATTTAAAATACGTGGTCAGCGATTTAAGCTCAGCGACTTTCTTAAATAGCGACAGCGATACTTCGGTATTTTGAGTGCGTTTAAGTCTAAAAATATAAATCGCAGCGACTAAGAACCCCGAATATTCAGCGATCAATGTTGCCCAAGCTACACCTTTTACCTGCCAATCAAACACCACAACAAACAAGATATCTAATATTAGATTAACCGAATTGGTTAATATCAATAACCACATCACGGCTTTCGCTTTGTGGTTGCCTAAAAGCCAGCCTAAAATCACTAAATTGGCGAGTGCCGCCGGCAAGCCATAGACACGAATGCTGGCATATTGATGGGCATAAAACTGAACTTGTTCACTGCCTCCCGCAATCAGTAAACCTGAACTAATAAACGGAATTTGCAATACGATAACCGCTAATCCAATAGCCAGTGCGACAACAATACCTCTGAACAAGACATAAGTATTTTCTTCATTATTTTGCTTGCCATAGGCCTGTGCCGCTAGCCCAGTAGTAGACATGCGTAAAAAGCCACACAACCAAGTAACAAAGGTGATTAGCATCACACCTATCGTACTTCCTCCAAGAAAGTAAGGCTGCGATAAATGCCCTAAAACAGCTGTATCCACCAAGCCTAGCAGGGGTACAGTGATATTCGATAAGATCATCGGAATCGCTAAGGTTAATAGCTGTTTGTGCAAGCTTATCTCTGACTTATTTAACAAATAATTTCCTATCTAGCTGTTTAAGTTATATATTTTTATAGTGCCGTTTATTTTTAAGGAATACACATGAAATCCCTGTTGCTCTCTCTTTGGCTTATTGCGCTTTCGCCAGCAACATTTGCATCGGTCATTCTGCAATATCACCATGTTAGTGATAGTACGCCTGCAAGCACCAGTATATCGCCAGCGCAGTTTGAAAAACACATGCAATTTCTTAAAGACAACGATTTTAAAGTGATTGCCCTGTCTGAGATGGTTGAACGTCTGAAGAAGGGAGAAGCGTTGGAAGACAAAACCGTTGTCATTACTTTTGATGACGCTTATACCGACATATTGGAAAATGGCGTACCTATCCTTAAAAAATATAACTACCCTTACACCATCTTCGTTAATCCTGGCATTGTGAACCGAGGTTCTAAATCCTATTTGTCTTGGCAGCAACTCAAGAAAATGGGTGATGAAGGCGCGATAATTGCCAACCATGGTTGGGAACACGATTCGATGGCGCGCATTTCAGATGGCATGGAAGAGTCTGCGTGGACTGCTCAGTACATTGACAAACTAAAACAAGCGGAGCAAAAGATTTTGGATGAAACCGGCCAAACCTGGAAGTACTTTGCCTACCCCTATGGTGAATATGTGCCGAATATGCAAAAAGCGCTGCTAGATGAGGGTTTTGTTTCATTATCGCAGCAGTCTGGTGCCGTAGGTTTGAACACTGATTTAAGCTCTATTCCTCGCTTTCCCGCCTCTAAGCCTTATGACAAACTGCGCCCCTTGCGCGATAAATTAAATTCATTGGCTTTTAATATCTCGCTTGAAGGCGAACAAGCTAATACGCTCTATAAAGTGGGTGAAACACAATCGGTTACTTTTACGTTAGAAGTGGATGATTTCTATAAATCTATGGTGGCGTGTTTTATCTCTGGTCTTGGTAAACAGAAAATTAATTGGATCAGCGACAATCAATTTCGCATAGACTTTAGCGCCCCATTGCCGCCAGGTCGCCAACGTTGTAATTGCACCGCACCGAGCATTAGTAAGCCAGGTCGATACTATTGGTATTCAAAGCCTTGGTTTATTTTGAAAGAAGATGGAAGTTGGTATCACTTATAGCATTTCGGGCTTCGGGCTTCGGGCTTCGGGCTTCGGGCTTCGGGCTTCGGGCTTCGGGCTTCGAAAATAAGACTAAAAAAGCCAGTTTAAATCTCAACTGGCTTTTTTGTTTTTGCTCGCAGCTCATTAATCGCAGCACGCAGCTGTTTTTATTCTGTTCTGTACCACGTTTGAGTGCGGTAGAAAAACCCAATGTAGCCTCTGACCTTAAGCGTATTTTTGTCATCAAGCCACAACTTGCAGTCGTAA
Organism: Thalassotalea agarivorans; assembly: GCF_030295955.1. Lineage (NCBI taxonomy): Bacteria > Pseudomonadati > Pseudomonadota > Gammaproteobacteria > Alteromonadales > Colwelliaceae > Thalassotalea > Thalassotalea agarivorans. Next base: position 308,115 of record NZ_AP027363.1, on the reverse strand, counting down.
TACTTACCGTTTTCAGGGTCCATAATCTCACCCTCGCTATATTTGTCACCATCTTGTTCCATAGCGTAAATAATATCCATACCAACAAGCACCTTATCTTTTAGGTCGCCTTGGCATTTATCACAAAGGGTATCGTTAGGTTTTTGAAGCAAGTCGGCTATCTTGCCATAAAGCTTGCCATCTTTTTGATAAATCTCGACGATGGATTTAGCTTCACCGGTATCATCATCAATGGTTTTCCATTTACCGAAAGGCGTTTGTGCCAAAGCAATGACAGGAAAGCCAAGTATGAACAAAGCCAATATTAAGCGCATAAAATCTCCAAACCGAAACGTTAGAATGATTTAAGCCTAGATAAGGGTCGAGCAATGGTCAATGCGGCAAACTAGCCTTCAGACAAAGCAACGATGCGATCAAAATCTTCCACCACATCGGCTGGATTAACCGTAGGGATTTCACCAAGTGCATGTTTGGTTTTAAACACCGCAGCAATATTGCCCGCGGGGTTAAACAGTACCACAGAAGCGCTATGGTCGACGGTATAATATGATTCTTGTACGGTGTCGACTATGGAATACATCATGCCCATTTCGCGGGCTAACGGGTAAAGTGTGGCGTGGTCGCCGGTCATGGCGACAAACTCAGGATTAAAGTAATTAATATACAGTGCTAATTTTTCCGCTGTGTCACGCAACGGGTCTACTGACATTAAAGCAATACGTGCGCGATCGTCTATTTGCTTCAACTTAGGATAAGCAAAATTCAAATTCTGCAACGTTGCTGGGCATATATCTGGGCACGAGGTGTAGCCTAAAAAGACGAAGGTCCAATGCCCTTCCAGCCAAGATTTATCGAGTGTGTGACCTAAATGATCGGTTAATGCAAACGCCGATACCGCGCGTGGTGTTTCGTAAAAAAGCGCGTGTGTGGGCTTTGGTTTTTGCGACAATTGATTAAAAACCACAGCACCTAAAATGGCAGCGGTAAGCGCAAGAATGACGTAAAGCAGTTTCTTCACAAGTTACACCGGTAATAAATAATGATCGAGCAGCAGCATGATAAACAAAAGCATTAAATGCACAATAGAAAACTTAAAGGTATCCATCGCTGTGCTTTCTTCCGGATAAAACTTAAGCTTCCAGGCATAGGCGAAAAAGATACTGTTAAGCACCACCGCACTAACTAAATACAGCCAATTACTCATGCCAACCAAATATGGGATCAAACAAACGACAAACAACAAGATGGTATATAACAATACCTGTGTTTTAGTGAATTCAATACCATGTGTTACAGGCAACATAGGAATATTGACCTTGGCATAGTCGTCTCTGCGATGAATAGCTAATGCCCAAAAGTGTGGTGGTGTCCAAGTAAAGACGATAAGCACAAGCAATAGCGCATGACCGTGTATTTCATTGGTCATTGCCGTCCAACCTAATAATGGAGGGATAGCGCCAGCTAAACCGCCAATGGTAATGTTTTGTGGCGTTGCTCGCTTTAGGTACATGGTATAGATAACGCTGTAGCCAACTAAACCGGATAAAGTAAGCCACGCGGTCAACGGGTTAACCGCCACATACAATAATGTGAAGCCGCTAAAAGCTAGAATACAAGCAAAGAAGATGGCGTTAAATGGCGTAATTTTGCCGTTTGGCATTGGCCTTTTATAGGTACGCTTCATCACCGCATCTATTTTTTCGTCTACGATATGGTTAATCGCCGCAGCGGCCGAAGATAATAACCAAATACCAAGCATACTATTAACCAACAGTTGCCAAGGAATAGCGCCCGGCGTAGATAAACACATACCAACCAATGCGGTTAATACAAGTAAGGCCACAACGCGTGGTTTTGTGATTTGATAGTAATCACGCCAACTTGCGCGAGGAGATGCAACGACATTAACTGTGGTAGATTTTGACATGATCTTACTCCTAAGTTTTCCGCATCAAGCTATAGGTGAGCCCGATCATTGCCATCATCAAGCATGCTGCAACCACATTGTGACTAACGGCTATAAACAGTGGCAAAGAATAAAAGACATTTGACGCGCCAAGCATCACTTGAATAACAAGTAACCCCGCAACAATGCCAGCACTTTGTTTGAAGAAATAGGTTTGCGAGCGTCGCATAACCATCAGTGCCAACCAGCCTAAATAGAGCGCAGTAATGATGGCGCCAATACGATGAAAGACATGAATAGTTAAACGCTCGTTGTGCGTTAAAAAACCATACTCATAGGTCTCACGCTCTGGCGGTATAGGATCAAAACTATCACCCCAAGTCATACGCTCAACCCAACCGTCTTGGCAAATAGGTAATTCCGTACAAGTTAAGGCAGCATAATTGGCCGACGTCCAGCCTCCTAAAGCTATTTGGATAGTAAGAATTAGAATGCCGATACCGGCATATTTTTTGTATTTACGCGCAGCTTTATCGCCGCTGCGAATGCGGTAAGGGTTTAGCCGCAGATAAAGTAAAAACAGCAAACACAGCGTAGTGAAGCCACCTAATAAATGAGCCATAACCACTATCGGCATTAGCTTCATGGTAACGGTCCACATACCTAATACGGCTTGGAAAGTAACGATAATGAGTAATAGTATTGGCAACTTAACGGGTGAGCCAAACTCTCGTTTTTTAATTGACACAAAAGCTATCCAAGCAATCAACAAGCCTAAGCTTCCGGCAAAATAACGATGGATCATTTCATTCCATGCTTTTTGTGGTTCTACAGGTCGTTCAGGAAAGGCTTTTTCTGCGGCTGCAATTTGTTCTGGCGTTTCAGGCACATCGATTAAACCATAACAACCTGGCCAATCAGGGCAGCCCAAGCCTGCATGGGTTAAACGCGTATAAGCGCCCAACGAGACAACAACAATAGCGAGTAAAATGGCAACAAAGACCAGTTTTCTTAAATTAAACATTAACCAATCCTCGAATACTTCAGTAACTTCTTCATATCAGCGAGGATAGCTTTGCCCATGGCCGGTAATGCTTCACTGTTTGTAGGAATGTGATGACGCATGATGACGCGACCGAGTGGATCAACAACATAGACATAGTCCGATTGAAATAAGGCGGTTTTGTCTGCTTGTTTTGTAGCCATATACCATTTTGGTGTTGCAGTAAAAGCGCCTGTATCCTGATCGCCTACCAGTGCAACTGGCACTGTTCTTGGCATTTCTTTACCTAACGCTGTGTAGGTGTTTTCTATGGTTTGCATGTAACTCGCGCAGTAGTCACCACATTGCTGGTCGACTTTAACGAGCAACAACCATTTTTCATCTGTTTTATCGTTGGAAAAGGTGATCACCTGTTCGATGTTATCGACTAATTCGCCCTTGTTGGTGACAGCTTCCGATAACCATGCATTGGACAGCGCAATTTTTGCCACGATAACAGGAATAATAAATACAGCTAGTAGCATTAATAGCTGTCTACGAGATTTTTTTACAGATTGTTTTTCTTGTTGATTCATCTGGTTACCGCTTCTTATTGTTATGACGAAATGCAGCCCAGCACATCAAGCTAAGCCAAGCGATTGCTAGCGCGAACCATTGCACTGCATAGGCTTGATGTTTTTGCCATGGCATGACAATTGGCTGCCAGTTTTTTTGGTATCCCAATACTTCTTTTTTATCTAAGTAGAGGACAAAGGGCAACAGTTTTTGACCGATTAGTGAGGATATTTTATCCAAGTCTATTTGCTGAATTCGCATAGGCCATTGATTGTGCTGAGTTTCATTCGCTAAGGTGATGTTTTGCTCAATAATACGAATATGACCCCGTATGGTATGTTGGCCATCAATCGCATCGATTTTTGGCAATTGGTCGCGATATTTTGGCGCAGCCACCCAGCCTAAGTTCACCAACACCCTAACATTTTCGCTCACTAGTACTTTAAGCACGCGGTAGCCAACGCGACCTTCCAAGGTTTGATTATCTAACAAGTAGGCATGTTCATTATCGAAGTGGCCTGTGACCTGCATAGGTAAGTCATTGACGTCAAAATCATCAGCCATTAACTGCTGAACTTTTACTACGCTTGCGGGCTGCTGTTGCTGATACTGACTAATCTTTTGTTCACGTATTTTCTTTTCAATACTGCGTTCATATTGCCAATGGGACAGATTCAATAAAATAGCCGCTACGGCTAGTGTAAAAAATAACCAAGGAAGGCGAATCTTTGATACTATGTTTTGAAGCATTACTAATATGGATACGTTCTACTATGTGGATAAAAGGGTTAATTCTACTGCTACTTGCGTTGATGATTTTTAACTTGTTTCGCGCCTTGTTTGTGATGAACAGTAACAATCCAAACAAACCACCAATGAGCAAATTTATCGGACGCAGAGTGATGTTTTCTGCTGCTATCGTGTTATTACTTGTGGTGTTGATATTAACGGGGGTTATTACACCTAACCCCCATCCAAGATAGTTTGTTTGTTGCTACAAAATGTAGACAAAAACAAACAGTAGTACCCAGACAACATCAACGAAGTGCCAGTACCAGCTTGCGGCTTGAAACGCAAAGTGGTTGTCTTTGGTGAAATGTCCTTTCCAAATACGAATGAACATAACGATCAACATAATGGTACCTAACGTTACATGCATACCGTGGAAGCCAGTCAGCAAGTAGAACGTGTTACCGTATATACCACTAGTTAAGTAAAGGCGCATTTCATCCGAGTAGGCGTGCATGTATTCTTCGACTTGCAAGAATAAGAAAATCACACCAAGTAAAACGGTAAAGCCTAACCAGAATTTTAACTGTCCACGTTTTTCTTGCTCTAGCGATACGTGAGCAAAATGTGCAGTAACCGATGACGCCAACAATATTAGGGTATTAATTAGTGGTAAGCCGTACCAACCCATAGCTGTTGTTTCTGTGCCATCTGGCGTTTTAATTAGTGGCCATTCAGCAACAAATTCCGGCCATAGTATTTCATTAGTCGCTAAATTATTACCGTCACCACCTAACCAAGGTACTGCGTACATGCGGGCGTAAAACAATGCGCCAAAAAAGGCAGCAAAGAACATTACTTCAGAGAAAATAAACCAACTCATCCCTTGCTTGAATGAATTGTCCATCTGATGGCTATATTTACCTGCCATTGATTCAGTAATAACGTTATTAAACCAGCCAAACATCATATATACGATGACGCCAATGCCGGCCCACAAGGTAACAGCGCCAAAGGTGGTTTCACCTGTAGCCATACCCGATACGTAGCTACCTGCACCAATCGCAATTAAAAACAGTGCCACGGCGCCAACAATTGGCCAGTGACTTTGGGCAGGTACGTAATACGATTCGTATTCTTTTGTTGTCACAACTCTTCCCCTATCTTACGAATCAACTTGCGCCGTTATATCGTACAAGGTGTACGACAAGGTCAGCATGTTGATATCTTTAGGCAGTTCAGGATCGATATAGAACTGCAATGCCATTTCCACGTCTTGTTGCGCATTCAATGGCTGATGATTAAAACAGAAGCATTCTATTTTCTGAAAATAGATTGCTGCTTGGCCCGGAGATACCGAAGGAACAGCTTGACCTATAATGTCGCGTTCTGATTGGTTAAGGGCATAGAACTTAACCACTTTCATTTCGCCGGGGTGCACTTTAATTTCGCGCACCATAGGTTCAAACTTCCAAGGAATACCTTTGGCTAAATGGCTAATAAACTGAACGGTAACTTCCCTCGATTCATCGATACCTGCAGTAGAAACTTGAGCAGCTTCGCCAGAGGTTTTGCCATTTAACCCGGTGATCTCACAAAACACGTCATACAAAGGCACCAAAGCAAAGCCAAAACCAAACATTGCAAATACAACGAGAACTAGTTTTTTAACGCTTTTATTAACTGCTTGCTGCCTATTGTCTGACATATCGCCTCCTAATCGATTTTAGGTGGTGTTTCAAAGGTGTGGTAAGGCGCTGGACTTGGCACAGTCCATTCTAACCCTTCAGCACCATCCCAAGGTTTCGCCGGCGCTTTTTCGCCACCGCGAATACACTTGATCACGACCGCTAAGAAAATTAGCTGTGATAAACCAAAGGCAAAGCCACCGATACTGACCCACATGTTAAAGTCAGCAAACTGCAACGCGTAATCTGGAATACGACGTGGCATACCCGCTAAGCCTAAGAAATGCATTGGGAAGAACAGTAGATTTACCGATATCAATGAACACCAAAAATGCCATTTACTGAGCTTGTCGTCGTACATGTACCCTGTCCACTTCGGCAACCAGTAATAGGCGCCAGCATAGATTGAGAACAGTGCACCTGTAACCAATACATAATGGAAATGAGCAACAACAAAGTAAGTGTCATGGTATTGGAAATCAGCAGGTACGATTGCCAGCATCAGGCCTGAAAAGCCACCAAGCGTAAACAAAATAACAAATGCTATTGAGAACAACATTGGTGTTTCAAAGCTAATCGCCCCTTTCCACATAGTTGCCACCCAGTTAAACACTTTAACGCCTGTTGGCACGGCGATTAACATGGTGCAATACATGAAGAAGAGTTCACCAAAGAGCGGCATACCTGTGGTAAACATGTGATGCGCCCAAACGATAAATGACAAGAACGCGATTGACGCTGTTGCATATACCATTGATGAATATCCAAACAATTTCTTACGAGAGAACGCTGGAATGGTCATCGATACAATACCAAATGCTGGCAAGATCATGATGTACACTTCAGGATGCCCAAAAAACCAGAAAATATGCTGGAACAATACTGGGTCACCACCACCGGCTGCGTCAAAGAAACTAGTACCAAAATAGGTATCAGTTAGCACCATAGTCACCGTCCCTGCCAGCACCGGCATGACGGCTATAAGCAGGTAAGCGGTTATAAAGAAGGTCCAAACAAAAAGCGGCATCTTCATGTAGGTCATACCTGGCGCACGCATATTCATAATGGTTACGACAATATTAATCGCACCCATAATGGATGAAATACCCATAATATGAACCGCAAATACAAAGAAGGCGGTACTACCGTTTGAATATGTTGTTGATAACGGCGCGTAGAAGGTCCAGCCAAAGTTTGGTGCACCTGAACCTATAAAGAACGACGCTAACAAAATAGAGAAGGCAAATGGAAGAATCCAAAAGCTCCAGTTGTTAAGTCGTGGCAATGCCATATCTGGTGCACCTACCATCATAGGAAGCATCCAGTTCGCAAGCCCGGTAAAGGCCGGCATAATGGCACCAAAGACCATTATTAAACCATGCACGGTGGTCATTTGGTTAAAGAAATCTGGCTCAACAATTTGTAGACCCGGCTGGAACAATTCAGCGCGAATCACCATGGCCATAGCACCACCAACCAAAAACATGATGAATGCAAACCACAAGTACAAGCTGCCGATATCTTTATGGTTAGTTGTAAGTAACCAGCGCTTTAATCCTGTTGGTTTGTGATCATGATGATCGTCATGGTGCGAATCAATTACATCTGTAGTCATTATTATCTCCCCTATTTCGCACTTACAGCGTCAACATCTGCTGGTTGAACGACGTCACCTGTATCATTACCCCAAGCATTTCGCTCGTAAGTAACGACAGCTGCAATTTCTGTTTTTGTTAATTGATTAGCAAACGCAGCCATTGCAGGATTTTTCTTACTACCGTTAAGCACCATATCAATGTGTGCTGTTACATCGCCGGTAATAATTGGACTTTTCAGTAGTGACGGGAATGTAGGTGGTAAACCTTGACCGCCAGCTTGATGACAAGCAACACATGCTTGCATGTAGACTTGTTCGCCAAGGGTCATTAGCTCATCTTTTGAGTAGACTTTTGTTAAATCTTCAGCAGGTTTTTCTTCAACAGACGCTGCTTCTTCGGCTTGCGCTGGCGCCTGGGCAGAATCCGCTCCACCACCGCCAGTAGTGAATGCTTGTACATCAGATGCTTGCACAATATCACCGACATTGTTACCCCAAGCATTTCGCTCATAGGTGACAACAGCTGCAAGTTCTTTCAAGCTAAGTTGTTTACCATAGCCTTGCATACCAGTGCCCGCTTTACCGTTATATACAATATCGATATGTGCATTCGCATCGCCTAACGCAATTGGGCTACCTTTAAGGGCAGGAAATGCCGGCGGTAAACCTTGACCTGAAGCTTGGTGACACGCTGCACAATGCGCTACGTAAATAGTTTCACCTAAGTCCATCGCTTCATCCATGGTCATTTGAGCATTAAGCGAGGCTTTTTCCGCTTCTGCCGCTTGAGCTTGCAATTCTTTTTGCTCAGCAACCCAGGCGTCATAGTCTTCTTGTGATTTTACTTCGACGACAACTGGCATATAACCATGGTCTTTACCGCAAAGCTCAGCACATTGGCCGCGATATACACCTGGTACATCAACTTTTGTCCAAGCTTCGTTAATAAAACCTGGATTAGCATCTTGTTTAACCGCAAACGCTGGTACCCACCAAGAGTGAATAACATCGTCAGAGGTAATAACAAATCGAACTTTCTTGCCGGTAGGAATAACAAGAGGCTTATCTACTTCTAATAGGTAATTTTCACCTTTATCGGAGGCGACACCGTCTAGGTCATCGAACTCGTCACGAGGCGTAGATAAAACAGAATAGAATTCAATATCTTCTTCAAAATACTTGTAGTGCCATTTCCATTGCGAGCCTGTTACTTGCACAGTCATATCTGCAGCAGAATTGTCTTCCATTTTGATTAGCGTTTGCGTGGCAGGAATAGCCATAGCAACCAAAATAATAATGGGAATTGCGGTCCAAAGTATTTCTACTTTTGTGCTTTCATGGAATGTTGCAGCTTTTACACCTTTGGATTTGCGATGAAAGTACATTGACCAAAACATCGCACCAAATACGATCACACCTATCACGACACAAATGTACATGATAAGCATATGGAGATCGTATACTTCCTTACTGATTGCTGTTACCCCCTCAGTCAGGTTGTATTTCGACTGTGCCATTGCACTATTAGCGAACAAACCTGAAATTAACAGCAACGCTAGATTACGTCTAATCACGCGAGTTATCCTCCTGCCCGGTTAGCAGTGCGAAAAATCCCCTATGAGAAAACGTATTTCTCGATATTTTTCGCCCATTTCTTGTTGTATGAGTACCAGGATCTGGTTTTTTTTAATTATTTATTCTGATTTAACAATGCGGTTAAATTCCATACTAGAATTACTTAAAAAATAAACAAGATCTAGTCCTTTTATCGCAAGCAATTGCAAATTTTGCTTTAATAACAATGGAGTAATAACTCTATAACTAGAAGTAATAAAGGATAGCGCTTAGTTCAATAAATAATCAATTTATCAAAAAAAGTGAAAAAAGTTGAAAGGGAGCAGAATAAAGAGGTTATTTTTTGTACAAAAAAAGACCCTTAAGGGTCTTTTCTATATAAACAACATACTAAGAGCAGTTATTACATCCAATCAGCGTTTCTAATAACACCTACAGCAATACCTTCTACAAAGAAAGGCTGATGCGCTAAATCAACTTTAATTGGCGCGAAATCTTCGTTTTCAGCATGCAAATACACGACATTGCCTTCTTTTTTAAAGCGTTTTACGGTGACGTCTTCTTCAACACGCGCAACAATAACTTGCCCATTGTGTACGTCAGTGGTTTGATGTACTGCTAATAAGTCGCCATCTAAAATGCCGATATCTTTCATGCTTTCGCCATTTACACGCAGTAAGTAATCTGCCGGTGGATGAAATAAAGCCCCATCGATTTGATACCTGTCTTCAACATGCTCCTGCGCCAATATCGGTTCGCCCGCAGCTACACGACCTATTAACGGAAGCCCCTCTTCTTCTAAGAACTCGTCGGCCAACTTTATTCCACGCGACGTGCCAGGCAACATTTCAATGTAGCCTTTCTTAGCCAGCGCTTTTAAATGCTCTTCTGCGGCATTAGCTGATTTAAAGCCAAAAAAGTCGGCGATTTCCGCGCGTGTGGGTGGCATACCTGTTTCGGATATTTTCTCTTTAATTAAATCAAAGATTTGTGATTGACGTGGCGTTAACGGCTTCATTTACCCAACCTGTTTTTACGTACAGTATTGTCAGTATATACAGGTAATAACGAAAGGCAAGCAAAATTATCCGTAGGATTAGGTGGTTATATGTGAAACCCAGTGAGCAACTAAACAAGGACCAGCCAAATTTAGCTAGCCCCATCTTCACACTCTCTTCACATCCACATTGCTACATTGTCCTCCTAACAAAACAATGGAGCACACAAATGAAAACAAAATTTCAAAAAAACTTAGCAATAACTTTGTTTACGTTAATCTGTAGTTTGGGCAATTCAGCGCAAGCAGATAACAAAAATATTTTAATGGTACTGAGTAGTTACGGCGAAAAAAATGAGCAAGGAGAGCTGATAAAGCCTGGTTATGAATTTGATGAAATGAGTAAGTCATACCTTGTATTTAAGTCTGCAGGTACTAACGTAACATTTGCTTCGCCAAGTGGCGGTGAACTCATTACAGACAATTTTGACACTGAAAAACCTTACAACAAACAATTTCTTACTGATCAGCAAGCAGTCACATTGCTAAAACAAACCAAATCATTGAGCACCATCAATCCAAACATGTATGACGCCATATACGTGGTTGGAGGCAAAGGACCAATGTATGACTTGGCTAAAGACCAAAAGCTAAAACAATTGATCAAATCAATCTATGAGCAAAACGGTATTGTTGCTGCAGTATGCCATGGTCCTGCCGCGCTTTTGGATATAAAACTTAGCAATGGAGAATATCTACTTGCAGGCAAGCGAATATCAGCTTTTACCAACCTTGAGGAACAAGCGTTTACCAAGAAATGGCAATTACCTTTTTCATTAGAGGATCAAATAAAGGCACAAGGCGCTCAACTAATAAAAGATGGATTGATGCTAAATCAAGTAAGCATTGATGGCCGTTTAGTGACAGGACAAAATCCTTTTTCAACGGCAGATAGCGCTATTGCGGTTGTTGAAAAGTTGGGATTAGCCACAGACAATCTGCCCCAATTCAAAGACGACAATACAATAAAACTAGTAGAGCAGTTTTATGTTGATAGTCAGGCTGCAAAGCAAACTTTTGAGACCAGCAAGCAAGATTACAGCCCTATGCTACTGGCCATGTTCGGTGTTTACCAAAGTAAATATGCCAATACTGAAGCTGAGCGCAACGTTGCGTTAATGCTAATGGAGTTAACGTCAAAAGATATTGACCATCCAATGTTATATACCGCAATTGCACAAACCTATTTAGACCAAAACAATCCACAACAAGCTATCAACGTTTTGAAGCACTCAAAAACTAAGTTTCCTGAAAACGAACAGATTAACATCCTGCTTGATGAGGCGACAAAATCATGAACTGGCTAAAGCAAAATTGGAAAAAAATGATGACATCTATTATTGGCGTTTTAGCAGTACTCGGGGCGATTTGGTATGCAATTTGGGGATTGAAAGACTATCAAGTAAACCCTGAAATCATCGCAAAGAGATATCAATATCAAACCAGTGCGATAAATATGAAGATGCAGCAGCAATCGGCCAATAGCTATAGCTTTACCTACACTAGTTTTGACGGTGCTAATGTAAATGGTCGCATTCAATACCCTGTAAATGTTCATGCCGATAGCAACGATAAGTATCCTGTATTAATTGGCATTCATGCGATGGGACGCAGTGAAAATCGCTGGTGGATGGACAGCTTTAAACAACGTCCAACACTAGAGCAAACTCACAAAATCACTGAGCAAGCGCTCGAAAGCGGCTATATAGTAATTGCTATCGACAGCCGAAATCACGGTAAACGAAAAGATGCAGCATATAGTATTATCGATATTATGGATGACATGCACTTTTGGGGTGAACGAGATCCCTATGAACAGATGGTTGTAGATACAGTAAAAGATTACCGCGTTTTACTCGATTGGATGGACAACCAATCGCAATTTGATAAAGAACAAACTCATGTGGCCGGCTATAGCATGGGTGCGCAAGTCTCGCTCTTATTAGCCAGCACAGACCAACGAATTGAGCATGTATTGTCGATAGTTCCGCCTTACCTCGACGACAAAACAGCCATTGTAGCGCCCAAAAATTTCGCTAGAGCAATCAATGTCGATACGCTATGGTTAGTGACAGCCAATGATGACGAATACGCGTCTAAATCAGAAAACCAAGAGTTGTTTGAAATGATTGCCATCGATGACAAAAAACACATCCAATTTGACGGCGGACATGTGTTACCAACAGGGTACTACAATCAATTATCAGGTTGGTTTAAATGACCAATAGTGCGCTTAAAGTGCTCATCGTGGAAGATAATGTTGCGATAAGCAAAAATATCGCAACCTTCTTCGAGCAAAAAAATCTGCAACTAGATTTTGCCTACGATGGGCTTCAAGCTACAAGTCTTGCGCTCGAAAATTTCTATGATGTCGTTGTGTTGGATGTTGCGATGCCAAAGATGGATGGCCTAGCTGTTTGTCAGCAATTGCGCGAAAAATCGCAACGACATATACCCATCATAATGCTTACAGCTAGAGATACACTTGACGATAAGTTGAAAGGCTTTGCACAGGGTGCTGACGACTATCTAACGAAACCATTTGCACTGGAAGAGCTATATGTCAGGGTCATTGCGCTCGCGCAGCGGCACTCTTTGCATAAGCCGAAAGTACTATCACTTGGCACTGCGCAGCAAAGGCTCAGTTTAGATATCTCCACAAAACAGGTCATTAGAGCGGGACATAAAATCCATCTGCAACCTATTCCATTTAGCATTTTACATATTCTAATGGAAGCACACCCCAGAGCCGTTACTCGCAGTGAATTGTGCGAACGTATTTGGGGAGATGACCAAACCTCATCTGACGCACTGCGCTCTCACCTTTATCAATTAAGAAAAGCGTTAGATAAACCTTTCCAACAACCTTTAATTAAAACCTTGCACGGCATTGGATTTAGTTTAGATCTATAGAGGTGAAGATGTTTTCAAATCAAATTCGGTCTCGCATTTTTGTTTATTTTATTGCTAGCTCGGCCATTATCTTTTTAGTTCTATCAGCTTTGTCTTTGCTGTTTTCGTATCTAGTAGAAGATTCGTTGTTCGACAAACTATTAAAAAGCGAATTGTCACATGTTCAACAACAAATTGAAAACGGGCAAATGCCTGAGCCAAATCTGTCCTTTGTCAGCTTTTATGCCTCTAAAAATGAGTTGCCAAAGGCAATTCAAGGCTTACTAAACGAAGAACCAAATCGTATTGAATTTCCAGGCGACAACGATAAACACTACCACCTAAAAGCACTAGATAGTGGTTACTTAGTGGCGGAAGTTAGCGAGTATCTCATTGTTCGGGATATGAAAAGTGGCATGTTTAAAACCCAGTTTATCTTTTTACTGTTAACAGCATGTGTCGTTGCGTTTGTGTCTTGGAGACTAGCAAAACGTATTGTTAAGCCTATAGATAATTTAATGGATGTGTTGTCTGAAGTGGATGCACAGACAATTCCGAGCGGATTTTCAGATTCGTTTGCACATGATGAAATTGGACTTTTTGCAAAGAAACTCGATCTTGCCATGCATCGAATAGATCAGTTTATTCAAAGGGAACAGCAATTCACTCGGGACGTATCGCACGAGCTTCGCACCCCTATAGCCATCAGTGATGGCGCTTTAACGCTGATTAAAGGCACCGATTTGCAACCGGATCAGATAACGCTAATAAACCGAATTGCCGATGCGCAAAAGCAAATGCAGTCTTTTATTAGCGCTCTGCTCGCGTTAGCACGAGAAACTGATTTTGAGCAGGAAACTATTTCGCTTTTACCACTACTCGAAGCATGTATTGTTGAACACCACGGGTTATTGGAAGGCAAAGATATAGCATTGCATCTAGACGTATCAAGAGATGTATGCCTAGTATCTAACAAACAAGCACTTGCTATGATCGTTGGTAATCTACTCGCTAATGCTTTTCAACATACGCAGCAAGGGGTTATTAACATCGCCTATCAAGATAATCGTTTAGATATTCGAGATTCCGGCGAAGGGATCGCACCTGAAATATACAAAGATGTATACCGGACTGGCGTAAAAGGAGAGCAAAGCGCAGGTTTTGGAATAGGTTTATCTTTAGTTAAGCGTTTATGCGAAAAAGTTGATATATCAATTTCAATTTCTTCTGATAACTCAGGCACCTTAGTTCGATTAACCTTGCCGACAGGCAGACATGATAACGTAGTTTAAATCAAACAAAGTTACACCAATCACAGCACTGACTAAAACAATGTACAGTGTTCCTAACCAATTTGTTACTTACTACATGTATAAATTCAACAAAAAAAACGAGCTACTAAGCTCGCTTTTTCGTTTTTAAATACTACTTTTTCTTTGATATCCACGCCCATTCCATTAGCGCTTCAATAGGTTCTTCACCGCTTTCATCAACAATGTTGATTGGCACGATGAAATCACCTTTTTCCTCATTCTTCATACGCGCAATATATGCCGGAGATAGTGTCGCTTTTGCGATTAAGCCACCTTGCATGCGCTTTTTGTACTTTATCGTCATCGATTTGATCAGCGGGATTTTATCGTCTGGCAAGTTCACGCCAACGACAATGCCCGTTGTTGATTCAGCAAGTAATGCCGCAGCACAAGCATGAACCCCACCAATATGATTTTGAATTGGCTTTTTGTTAGGAATGGTAAGGATTGCTTCCTCTTCACTCACTTTCAACAGTTTGATTTTCGATGTTCCTGCATACTTTACCTGCGTGTTAAACAGTTTAGTCAGCAAAAACGAATGCCATGCCTTGGGCATTTTGTAGACAAATTGAACGGCTTTATTTAAACGATTAGCCATAACTCAGCTCTTATAAACGCTATACTTGCTTCATAATGGCTCATACTGGTCAGACCTGCAAGTATTTATTGCACATTATCAATTAAAGTTTGAAGAATAGTTCTCTGTAAACTTTGAGTTCTTCTATCGACTCTCTAATATCATCAAGTGCCAAGTGGGTGCCTGTTTTCTTAACCGCTTTCAACACTTCAGGCTTCCAACGGCGCGCTAATTCTTTGATCGTGCTCACGTCTAAATTGCGATAATGGAAATAATCTTCAAAGTCTGGAGCATATTTGTTTAGAAAACGGCGATCTTGACCAATACTATTGCCGCACATCGGCGACTTTCCTTTATCAACATACTGTGCAACAAAAGCGGTAGTTTCGGCCATTGCACTTGCTAAATCGGTAGTGCTGTCTTTACAACGCTGTGTTAGGCCAGATTTACCATGCGTTTCAATGCACCATTCGTTCATGTTTTCCAACACTTCATCGCTCTGATGAATAGCAAACACTGGCCCTTCTGCTAACACGTTAAGGTCGCTATCTGTGACGATTGTTGCGATCTCCAAAATTACATCAACCGCCGGTTCTAAACCCGTCATTTCCAGATCTAACCAAATCAAATTCGTATCATTCTTGGACATTGATTCACCCATTTTAATTGCATATTAGCTCAACTATAAATTAATCAGTATAATACGGCAGATCATTCTTTCTTCTCAATGCATTTAAACAGAGAAACGATTTAAGACAATAATTAGTGGCCAAAAAGACAAAACTGACAAAAGGGCAAGCGCGACGCATTAAGCAGAATCGTGCTAAGAAGCTCAATACCAAACAAGACCAGACGCAATGGTTAGACGACGAGCTTTCTGCACCGATTGACGGTGTGGTGATTAGCCGTTTTGGTCAGCATGCTGATATCGAAGATAGCAGTGGCGACATTTTTCGCTGCAACATCAGGCGCACTATCACCTCACTTGTTTGCGGCGATAAAGTCTTATGGCGAAAAGGAAAAGAAACAAAGCATACAGTAAGCGGTGTCGTTGAAGCGGTAAAAGATCGTAGTTCAACACTAGCAAGGCCCGATGTTTATGATGGCGTAAAACCCATTGCCGCCAATATCAGTCAAATCATTATCGTCTCTTCGGTACTACCAGCCTACAATAGCGACATTATTGACCGTTACCTTGTTGCATGTGAGAACACTGGCATCAAGCCAACTATTTTATTAAACAAAGTCGATTTATTAGATGACGAGCTCGCTGATATTATCGAAGAAAGTCTCAATATCTATCGCGATATAGGTTATGAGATTATGTTTGCCAGCAGTGAGTCTGGCCATGGTATTGACGCGCTGAAACAAAAATTAGCCGATGAGACCTCAATTTTTGTTGGTCAGTCGGGGGTAGGTAAATCAACGTTAACTAACGCTTTAATGCCGGGGTTGGATTTGATCACTAAAGATGTTTCGGAAAATTCTGGGCTTGGCCAACATACCACAACCGTTGCTCGTTTGTTTCACTTCCCAGATGGTGGCGACCTGATAGACTCACCTGGCATTCGAGAATTCGGCTTATGGCACCTAACACCAGAGCAAGTATTTAATGGCTTCGTTGAATTTGCAGAGTTTTTAGGGGACTGTAAGTTTAGAGATTGTAAGCACCTTAATGATCCAGGCTGCGCCCTACAAGCAGCGGTACAATCTGGTAAAATTTATGAAGAGCGTTTAGATAGTTTTCATCGTATAATTTCTAGCTTAGATGAAAATACGTTAACATCGCGCTTCAATTAATCCCCCTTGTAAGGGTTAGTCACAATATGCGCAATGAGTTAACTCACTATACGCGCGTATGATCACGCGATCTAGAGTAGTAACAGGGACAATCATGTCATTAGATAGAGTTAAAATTGCATTGCAATACGCAATGCCAAAGCATTTAATTTCACGCCTAGTAGGCAAGTTAGCTGCCGCTGAAATGGGCTGGTTAACGACCAAAGCCATTGAAAGCTTTATTAAAGCTTATGGCATCAACATGGCAGAGGCAAAACTGAAAAATGCGTCTGACTTCAAAACATTCAACGACTTTTTTACACGTGAGCTAGAAGAAGGTGCTCGTACAATCGATCAAGATGCAAGCACACTTTGTTACCCTGTCGACGGCGCTATCAGCCAACAAGGTGATATTGTTGATGGCCAATTAATTCAAGCAAAGGGCTTTAATTACAGCTTAACCAGTTTACTCGGTGGCGATGAAGCAACTGCAGCACCTTTTGTAGGTGGAAAGTTTTCGTGTATTTATTTAGCACCAAAAGATTATCACCGTATCCATATGCCGATGAAAGCAACGCTGCGTGAAATGATCTATGTACCAGGTGAACTATTTTCGGTGAATCCACTAACTGCTCAAAATGTGCCAGATTTATTCGCACGCAATGAACGCGTGGTGTGTATTTTTGATACCGAGCATGGCCAAATGTCAATGACATTAGTCGGCGCGACCATTGTCGCAAGTATCGAAACAACTTGGGCTGGCACGATTACACCACCCGCAGGTAAAGATATTTTTAGATGGCAATATCCGGCAGAAGGTATCGGCGCAATCACGTTCGAGAAAGGCGACGAAATGGGCCGATTTAAATTAGGCTCTACCGTTATTGCGACGTTTGAACCAAATATGGTCGAATTCAATACAGACGCTGGCCCAGAAACTGTGACACGCTTAGGCGAGCACTTCGCTGATATGGTTAAATAGATGCTGGTTGTTGCACATCGAGGCGCAAGTCATAACTGCCCAGAAAACACAGTGCTTGCCTTTGAACAAGCACTTGTCGAAGGGGCTGATGGCATTGAACTTGATGTGCATCTGCATAAAAGTGGTGAGCTGATTGTTTGCCACGATCATTACATTGACCGCATTAGCTCGCTTGATGGCGACTTAAACGATTTTACCTTAAAGCAGCTGCAACAAATTGCTTTGCCTCAAAACCAACACATATCTTTGCTCAGTGAAATACTAAGACGCATTAATGGTCGTTGCATCGTCAACATCGAACTTAAGACTGCCGATTGTGATAAAAATACGCTAGCTAGGCTTTGTCGCGTGCTTGAACAAACACTGTACGAAGCCACCACAAGCTTTAACTTTAAGCCAAAGCAGTTGATTGTCTCCTCATTTAATCACCCGCTAATTGGATACCTTGCTAACAAAATTTCTGATTTTCCAGTTTCGCCGTTAACAGCAAGCTGCCCACTCAGTCTGTCGGGTTTTGCGACGAAGCTTAATGCATCAGGGTTACATGTCACCATAGATTGCTTAAATAAAGAAATTGTTGATGACGCGAAAAAAAATGGACTGTACGTATGGGTGTATACCGTAGATCGAGCACAAGATATTGAACGATGTTATGCGCTAGGCGTCGATGCAATAATAACTAATACCCCTGCTAGCACAATTCAAGAATTAAAAATTATTTTAAAATAATAACAACAGCTTATAGCTTTTTATTTGTCAATTGTTAAAAAACAGTTGAGTTAAAACGAAACTAACGGTACGATGCAGTTCGTAAAAAAAGATATATGAGTGGTTATCTTTTCCGCTAGCTTATTTGGTTACTTCCAGTAATGCCTACCGCTAGACATAAAGTGAAGACCCACTCACTTTAAAGCAAAGGAAATTATCTATGGCGAGAGAGAAAAACGGTACTAAGCCTACCGAGGCTGAGTTGACGTTACTAAATATTTTGTGGGAGATCGGTCCGGCGACTGTACGTCAGATTCATGAAACATTAAGTAAACGCCAAAACACTGGCTATACGACGGTATTAAAGATTTTACAAATTATGCACGAAAAATCGCTTGTTAACCGAGACGAAAGCAACCGTGCTCATGTATACTCTGCTGCAGAGAGCCAAATGATTACGCAATCTTCCCTAGTCAAGGATTTGATTCGCAAAGCATTTGGTGGATCTACGTCAAGTCTAGTTCAACGAGCTATTGACGATAATACGACGCGTCAAGAAATAAATGACATCCGCAGTATGTTGGATGAAATAGAAAAACGCGCAAACTAAACATAATTAAAATATGCACTACTACCCAAGTAGTGCCGGTGATTTAACAATAAAGAAGCCCAAGTATATGGGCCCTTAACACTATGCTTAACGAAGTTCTAAATAGCCCTGTGTTATATAGTCTAGCTGTATCTTTGCTGCACTTTTTGTGGCAAGGGCTTCTTATTGCTGCCGTCCTCAGAATCTACCTGTTAATCACTCCTGTTAACCGTTCAAAAGCTCGATATAACGCCGCGTGTTCAGCAATGTTAATGTGCTTAATTGCACCCATTGTTACTTTTGCACTCGTTTTTGAGCCTCAATTAGCGTCCGTGGTGGAACAGCATTATGTGTCGTTCCAAATTGTCTCAAACGAAACCACGATTCTCGGTGTGCGAAGCAACCAGTATCTTCCCTATTTGTCCGTTGGTTGGTTTGCCAGCGTATTTATTCTAACGGTTAAACTTGCCCTCGACTTAAAAGCAGTTAATCAGCTACCAAAAGACTCATTCACTCCTAAAGATCCGGAATTACTGGCGACGTTTTTACGCTTATGTGATCAAATAGGTTTGAGTAAGGTGCCTGCATTTTTGCTATCGAAAAAAGCAACTGTGCCAATGGCATTAGGATGGTTAAAACCGACCGTATTAATTCCAACAAGCATGCTGACGGGTTTAACTCCTGCACAATTAGAAATGCTTATATTGCATGAATTGGCGCATGTTAAACGACACGACTACATTGTTAATTTCGTGCAAACGCTGGTCGAAATATTGTTGTTTTTCCATCCGGCTGTTGGCTGGATTTCATATCAGATTCGCAATGAAAGAGAATGTTGTACCGACGATTTAGCCGTAAGTTGCTGTGGTAAGCCGCTAGATTATGCGCGCACTTTAGCAGACACCGCGAGTGTTTGTTTAGCTGATAACGACAACCAAACGCGCTCGCTAGCTATTGCGGCTTCCGGTGGTGAGTTAAAAAAACGTGTTGTAAGACTAGTTCATCCACAGCACTACAGCGCCCAGAGTCGAGTTGCCAAACGCCTAGCACTTTTCACTTCAGCACTAACCATCACGTTAACCGCGTTATTGGTGGCTGCAGAAGACAAAAAAATGATCCCAAGTTTAGCGGCGAAAACCGACAACTTATTAGAGATTCGTTTCTCCCAATTAAATTTTGAAACCATGACGAGTTTCAAAAATGGCACGCTAGATAAAGTTGCAACTAATCTAATCGGCATGCTGCCACTTTATCAAGCACCAGTGCCATTTGCCCGCACTGATGAAGACAATATTTTGTTGATCAAAAGCGCTGCTGAAGCGAGACGCATTGAGTTACAACGTTTAAGGCAAGAGCAGCTTGAGCAAAACAAACAACGACAAATGCGCAAAAAGATTGTGCGCTTGCCAATGCCAGTTGCACCACAGTTACAACAGGCGATACTGCTTAAACAAAAACAGCCTCAGTATCCTTATTTAGCGCAGCGACGTGGCATAGAAATGAATGTCAAAGTCGACTTCACCATTGACGAGATGGGGCAAATTCGAAACATTCAAATCGAAGACAAACCAAAGGTCAGATACTTTAAATCAAGTATCAAGAAGGCATTGAAAAAGTGGCAGTTTGAACCTGCCACTGAAAATGGTAAAGCCATTGAAAGTCAAATGAGCAAGGTCTTTGCTTTCAATTTGGCTTAACCGCGAGCATTACCCTCTGCTAAACTCAGCGCGCTTTTCGCTAACATTTTTCCATTTTTCACGTTGCTCTTGATTTAACACATTCCAGATTTTGTGTTTCATACGCGCTCGTTCTAACGCCGCTTGGTTCAACGTAATTTGATATTCATTTTGCAACGCTAAAAACGCGGCTTCATTAAAGTTGTCACTTTGAATCAACTCACGTTCCTTACCTTTAAACGTTTTCATTTGCTCTTTGTAGCTCGCCATTGTTTCTTTTTGAGCGGCCATTAACGCCTTTATTTCGGTCTTTTGGTCGTCTGTTAAATCAAGCATTTTTGCCATGCGCTTCATTTGCTTAACCATGACTTGTTTGCCACCAAATTCACGTTTCATATCGTCTTTAGCTAGCGCAACGCCGCTTAAAGCCACACCTGAGATGATACCTGCAGCGATTAGTTTCTTCATTCTCATAACAATCTTCCTGTTTTCATAAATTTCGATGATATAGTAATCAATTAAGCGCAAAGAAACGCAAAGCAATTGTAAAGTTGCGTAAATTCCTGAGAAAGTTTAGCAAAAGTGCATAAAATAACGTCGAGTAACAACAAAGGTACGCGTATGAGCCAGCATATACTGATTATTGATGACGACATTGAAATTACAGAACTGCTTTCTACTTTCTTAAGTAGTGAAGGCTATACGATTTCTGTATGTAATGACGGCGTCCGTGGGCTGGCTGCTGCTAAGGAAGGAAACGCCGACCTGATACTACTTGATGTCATGATGCCTGGCCTCAATGGCTTTGAGGTATTACAAGCTTTAGGTGGCAGTTACTCTATCCCTATATTAATGCTTACCGCCAAAGGTGACGCTGCCGACAAAGTGCTAGGGCTTGAACTTGGCGCCGATGACTATTTAGCGAAACCTTTTCAATCTAGTGAATTGTTAGCGCGTATTAAAGCCATTTTACGCCGTATCGATATTACCAAGAACAGTCAAACAAACCTGAATGAAACGAGTATCAACCAGGTAGTGATGAAGCCAGCGACTAGAGAAGTCTTTTGTAACGAAAAACCGGTTGAACTTACCGGAACAGAATATGAAATATTGGCTTATTTTTTGGAACGAACCGGCACCATTGTTAGTAAAGATGAAATATCGCAGCAAGTGTTAGGAAGAAAAATTACCCCGTTTGACCGCAGCATCGATATGCATGTCAGCAATATTAGACGTAAGCTCCATGAAACCTCTGATTCAGACAAATTTAAAACTGTGCGCGGTGCTGGCTATATCTTTTTGTCAGGAGAGAACGGCTAGTGCGTAACTTGTTGACATATTTACAACGTATCAATGTAAAACTCTTTTTGTGGTTTTGGTTAATCACAATTGTGTCCGTCGTAGCAACGCGTTTTATAATGACGAATTTCGTTGATGATGTCGTCTACTTACAAGCTAACCAGCAAGATATAGAATTGTTAGAGCAATATAAAAAGCGCTTTGTCAGAGATGGCCGCATGCCGCCCAAAGCACTAATGAAACGCTTGAATCCGAGAGCACCGACTACCGTTATTTTAGAAGACGACACAAGTGGACAGTTTCGAGTTTTCGGTAATGAACGCGTCGATAAGATCATAGAATTCATCGAAGATAGAGTGCTTGATACAACAAATTCTTACCAGTTCTTTCATCATCGCCTAACCGGGCCTGTCGTTGCCAAAACACCAAAGCGAACGTTTAAGTTATATCTTGTAAAGAAAACGCGACCACAAACATTTGCAGAAAAGCTGTTTACCCTGCCTATGTGGGCACGATTATTAGTACCGGCGTCTATCAGTTTTGTTTTATGTTGGCTACTTGCGCGCTCTCTAACCAAGCCGCTTAGGTCAATGCAACATGCTACCAAGCAGATTGGTGAGGGAGATTTGACTTCAAGAGTGACGGGCTTGGACAATCGTAAAGATGAAATTGGCGAGTTGAGCAAAACCTTTAATACCATGGCAGAGAAGCTATCTCATAATAGCGCCGCGCAGCAACGGTTGCTTGCCGACGTGTCTCATGAATTAAGAACGCCACTAACGCGACTAGAGATCGCATTAAGTATCGTCCAGCAGCAAAATGAGCACAACAAAAGCAATGACTACATAGAGCGTTGCAAGGACGAAATAGCCCGCATAGACAGCATGCTCAACGATATACTGACATTGTCTAAATTGGAAAATACTGTCACTGAACTTAACAAGGAAGCGTTAAGCACGGTGAATTTTATTGAAAATCATGTCGATGATGCAAGTTTATTAGCTCAACCAAAACATATAGATGTCGAGATTGCTAATAATGATGTGGCAACGATTAATGCCGATTATGCTTTACTCAGCAGCGCCTTATCAAACGTCCTCAGCAATGCGATCAAATATAGTCCAGATAACAGTGCTATTAAGGTGTCTAGCGTCGTCAGTGGTAAAGCGTTATCGATCACTGTCAGTGATCAAGGTCCTGGTGTAAGCGAACATTTACTTGCCATTATGTTTGAGCCGTTTTACCGCATAAGTGAAGCGCGAGAACGTAAAACAGGCGGCACAGGCTTAGGGCTCGCTATCGCAAAACAAGCCGTGGTAGCACACAAAGGAAAAATTACTGCTAAAAATAAGCCCGAGGCTGGCCTTGAGGTAACAATCGTTCTACCTTTACACTAAAATGTCTATGGTCTGTACCTTTTGATTCTTTGGAGTAGCGATGGCGCTAGCAAATAAGTTATTCTTAAGCTTAGTTTTTTTAATCATATTGAGTCCAATTGTGAACGCGGATAGTTATACCCAGGCGCTAACCAAAGAAAAACAACAATCAATTGACGCCTTTTGGCAAACAGGCGAATTTTCGACATTTCAGGGAAAAGCAAACATTAGCATAGCGTATGCCCAGTTCTTCAGCGAAGATCATCAAGATACGATCGTGTTTTCCCCTGGCAGAACAGAAGGCTATCTCAAATATGACGAGTTAGTGTTTGATTTGTATCAGCAAGGATACAACGTATTTGTGATCGACCACCGTGGTCAGGGTATATCGCAGCGTTTGCTTAACAACCCTCATAAAGGTTACGTCAAATACTTTGACGACTACAGTGAAGATCTCAATCAGTTTATCGATGAAATCGTAGTGAAAACGTCAAATCACATACCGCATATTTTATCGCACTCAATGGGTGGGACAATTGCTGTGCGATATTTACAACTATACCCAAGCAAAGTTAAGTCGGTTGTATTATCGTCGCCGATGATAGCGATAAACGCTGGCGCTATGCCAAATTGGTTTGCGCATTCAATGGTAGCAACCTATGCCACCTTTAATGACTGGTTTTCAGATGAGCCTTGGTATTTTATTGGTCAAAATGACTATAAATTAAAACCCTTCGATGGCAATGATTTAAGTCAAGATGCCGAGCGCTACAAAGCCATGCAACAAAAGTATCTCGCTAACCCGACAATGCAATTAGGTGGTGTTACTGCTTATTGGTTGCAACAGGCAATTCAAGCAAATGAAGATATTTTCGCCCACCTTAATGACATCGATGTACCGGTATTGCTGCTGCAATCAGGCGCAGATGTGATTGTGGACAACGAGGCGCAAGACGAGTTCTGCCAACAATTACACGCCCTGCATACACAATCCTGCCCTGACGGAAAAGCGATTGTTTTTGAAGGTGCAAGACATGAAATCTTCATCGAAAAGAATGAGATAAGAGCGAAGGCTTTTGAAAAAACGATTGCATGGTATAAGCAACACAGCAATTAAGTAGCACGCTCGTTGTCAGCTAGCTCTTTAGCAACGACAGATGTCGGGTCCTGATGTATCAGCACCTCACAGGGGTGAAATTCAGCTTTAATCATCTGTTCTATTTCAACAGAAATAGAATGCGCATCAGACAAGCTCAACGAGTCCGGCAGCTCTAAATGAAATTGAATAAAGCATATTTCACCGGATTGGCGCGTTCTAAGTTCATGTATGCCTATAGTTGAATCATGCTGATTCGCTATGTCGTTAATTCTATTCCTATCGCCTTCTGCTAACTCTTTATCCATCAAATTATTAACTGACAATCGAATAATATTAAATGCATTAAACGCCAGTAGCAGCCCAACAAAACAAGTAAAAATGCCGTCCGCATAAAGCCATATACCTGCGCTTAAGTACAATGAAACGAGCACACCTAGATTGAGCAATAAGTCGGATTGATAGTGCAATGAATCGGCGCTAATTGCGACACTTTGAGTTTTGTTAATCACCAATTTTTGCAACACCACGAGTGCGAGTGTCATCACAATGGTAAAAAGCGTAACACCAATGCCTATACCACTATTTGCGATTGCAGCAGGGTTTAATAAGCGTTCGATGCCGGAGATAACAAGCAAAAACGCACTACCTAACACGAAAGCGGACTGTAGAAGTCCCGCTAAACTTTCTGCTTTGCCATGACCAAAGCGATGATTATCGTCAGCGGGAGACAAGGCAATGCGCAAGACAATCAAGTTAACGGCAGAGGCAAACAAATCAAGTACTGAATCGGTGGCTGATGCGAGCATAGCGCCAGAATTTGTCCGATAAAACGCCCACAACTTGATCACTACAAAAAGCAGAGCGATGACAACTGCCGCTCTTGCGGCAAGTTTAACCCAAAACTGATATTGATTTTCTGCTCGCGAGTGTTGCGTCACATGTCATCCTTTTGTCTAAACTAGAGACACCTTATATCATAGTGCATTATAATACCGCATCAATTTAACACGGATTATCACATGTTAGACGTTGTACTTTTTCAACCTCAGATTCCGCCTAATACAGGTAATATTATTCGGCTGTGTGCAAACACAGGATTTCGCTTGCACCTTATCGAGCCACTGGGTTTTGACTTAGATGATAAAAAGTTAAAACGAGCTGGTCTTGATTATCACGAATTTGCGGCGTTAAAAAAGCATGCTTCGTATGAAGACTTTATTGCTAGCGAACAGCCAAAACGTGTTTATGCGATCACCACAAAGGCAACAAATTACTACCAAAACGTTGCCTTTGAAGCAGGTGACTATTTGTTGTTTGGTTCTGAGACGTCAGGCTTACCCGACTCGGTAAGAGATCAAATTCCTGACCAAGATAAGATCAGGATACCTATGTTGAAAGACAGCCGCTCAATGAATTTATCAAATTCAGCAGCTGTTTTAATTTTTGAAGCATGGCGCCAGTTAGGCTTTGAAAATGGGGTATAAAAAAAGCAGCTAAGCTGCTTTTTTATTCGTATTTTTTCTCTCTAGAGAGTAAATCAGCGGCCGCCGCTTTTGCCGATTTGCCTTGATAAAGCACTTCGTAAACTTGTTCTACGATAGGCATCTCAACGCCAAGTCTTTGCGACAACATGTGTACTTCTTTGGTATTTCTATAGCCTTCCACCACTTGTCCAATGTCAGCCATCGCTTGCTCTACTTCACTACCTTGACCAAGTGCCAAACCAAAACGACGGTTGCGCGATTGATTGTCAGTACAGGTAAGCACTAAATCACCCAGTCCTGCCATACCCATAAACGTTTTAGGGTTAGCATTGAGTGCGTGACCAAGGCGAGACATTTCAGCTAAACCACGAGTAATAAGCGCTGTACGTGCATTCGCTCCAAAGCCAATGCCATCCGCCATACCAGCGGCGATAGCAACCACGTTTTTTACTGCACCACCAAGTTGCACACCAATAAAATCATTGTTGGAATACACGCGGAATGTTTTTTCACAATGAAGTAGGTTTGAAAGATCTTCAACAAATGTGTCGTCGGTAGACGAAAGCGATATAGCAGTCGGTAATCCCGCCGCCATTTCTTTAGCAAATGTCGGTCCCGATAGCACAGCCAATGAAATATCATTGCCTAGGACTTCGGTTGCAACATCTTGCAGTAAACGACCAGACTGTGGATCTAACCCTTTAGTTGCCCAAGCAATGCGTGCATCTTTCCTTAATAACGGTTTTAGTTGCACCAACATTTCACCAAACACATGGCTTGGCACAACTACTAATATATTCTTACTTGCTGAAACAACTTCAGCGAGATCATTAGATACCGTTAACGATTCCGGAAAGCGGCTACCAGGCAAATACTTTTCGTTTGACCTAGTGCTTGCCATGGTGTTGACATGCGCCTTGTTTCGGCCCCAAAGAAGGGTTTTATTGCCGTTTCGGGCAAAACATATAGCAAGTGCTGAGCCGTATGACCCAGCGCCTATGATGCTTATGTCTGCTGACGTTGTCATATACTAGTGCGTCGCTTCGCCTGTTTGTTGTTCAGCTTTTTGTTTTACGTAAGAAGCGAACAATGCATCGAAGTTAACTGGCGCTAGATTTAATTGTGGGAAAGAACCACGGTTAACAAGTGCTGCAACAGTTTCACGTGCATATGGGAACAATGTGTTTGGACAGAAAGCGCCAATCGTGTGCGCTACTTGCGGTTCAGGCATGTTACCAATAGTGAAAATACCTGCTTGTTGTACTTCAGCTAAAAACGCAGTTTTACCTTCGATTTCAACAGTTACTGTTACTGCTAGAACAACTTCATAGGTATCGTCAGCTAATTTGTTTGAACGCGTATCTAAATCAAGTTTAACTTCTGGTTTCCATTCGACTTGAAAAATTTCTGGTGAATTTGGCGTTTCAAATGAAATATCTTTTGTATAAACACGTTGAATAGCAAATTGTGGGTTTGCAGCTGCACCTGCTTCTGGTGCATTTACTTGATTTTCTTCAGCCATCTGACTTAATTCCTGTATTGTGGCTTACGCCTTTTCTAATAATTTATCCAGTTTACCTTTTGCCTCAAGCGCAAATAGGTCGTCGCAACCGCCAACATGAACATCACCAATAAAGATTTGCGGAACGGTATATCCGCCTCCACTGCGTTCGATCATTTCTGGGCGTTTTGCGGGGTTGGCATCAATCTTAATTTCGTTATAACGAACACCTTTTTGCTGTAATAAAGCCTTCGCTCTATGACAGAAAAAACAAGTCATTTTAGTGTAAATATCGATTTTAGCCATGAGATTATGTTACTTCTTTGTTACTGGCAGCGACGCATTTAACCATGCATTCATACCACCTTTTAATAAACCTGCTTTGGTAAACCCAGCTTTGAATAGTTGCGCTGCAACTTTTTGAGCTGAGATGCCAGCATTACATACAACAATAATGGGTCTATCCTTAAATTTTTCAAGGCTAGCAAATTCATTTTTATTCGCTTTGTCTGTACCCAAGTGTTTAGCGTCGATGATTCGACCCTTGTTAAATTCGTTTTCACTGCGAATATCAACAACGACCGCATCTTCTTTGTTAACAGCAAAGGTCAACTCCTGCGGGCTATATTGCTTAACAGGTGACATTTTAATTTGCACAGACGTCACAATAATCATCAACACTAATACAACCCAAACGGTACTTAAAATGGGATGATTACCAGCAAATATCATTAATTCATTCATATTTAACCACTACGAATATCTAGGGGATTTAAAATTGAGGCACAGTATACAGGCGTTACGGCAGAAGATAAAACATCGCTGTAAAAATAATCGAATATACCGATATTGGTTATGAAATATTTTCATTAGGCATACAGTTTTAAAACTTGTTAAAATTAAGTCAATTAAACAATTTTTCCTTTCGATAGCATATTTACAAGGCAATACCATGGCTAACAAACAACCTACTGTACTGATTATTCTTGATGGTTGGGGTTACAGAGAAAACCCTGAATCAAATGCGATCTATCATGCTAATACGCCAACAATGGACAAGCTCATGTCAGAAAAGCCGCATATGCTTATCCAAACATCAGGCATGGCAGTTGGTTTGCCAGATGGGCAAATGGGTAACTCTGAAGTTGGTCACGTAAACCTAGGCGCAGGCCGAATTGTTTACCAAGACTTTACACGCATCACCAAAGCGATTGAAGACGGTACCTTTTCACAAAATGAAACGCTTACTGCGACCTTAGATAAAGCCTCTAGCACAGGTAAAGCGGTCCATTTGTTTGGTTTGATGTCGCCAGGTGGCGTGCACAGTCACGAAGACCATATCTTTGCGATGATAAAACTTGCCGCTGAAAAAGGCGTAGAAAAAATCTATTTACATGGCTTTTTAGATGGTCGTGACACGCCGCCTCGCAGCGCACACGACTCGCTTGAAAAAGCACAAAACTTGTTTGCGCAGCTTGGTAAAGGCCAAGTTGCTTCAATTATAGGGCGTTATTACGCCATGGACCGAGATCAACGTTGGGACCGTGTCGAGCAAGCCTATAACTTAGTAGTAGATGGTCAAGGACAACATCAGTACTCTTCTGCGACAGAAGCACTAGCAGCAGCTTACGCAAGAGATGAAAATGATGAGTTTGTCTCGGCATCTAACATCGTTGATAGCGAAGGCAATGCGATTACCATTGAAGACGGCGATGCGCTTATTTTCATGAATTTTAGAGCAGACCGAGCACGCCAGTTTACTCGTTGCTTCACACAATCAGACTTTGACGGCTTTGAACGCAATCGTGTGCCTGCAATTGCTGATTTTGTTATGTTGACAGAATATGCTGCAGATATTGATGCGCCTTGTGCTTTCCCGCCAGAAGATTTGCACAATGTGATGGGTGAGTGGTTAGAAAAGCACAACAAAACGCAGCTACGTATTTCAGAAACTGAAAAATATGCACATGTTACCTTCTTTTTCAGTGGTGGTAGAGAAGATACCTTTGCAGGAGAAGAGCGCATTTTAGTGCCTTCACCTCAAGTTGCGACATACGATTTGCAACCAGAAATGAATTCAACTTTATTAACAGACAAGTTATGTGAAGCCATCGAGTCACAGCAATATGACTTTATTGTATGTAACTACCCTAATGGTGACATGGTTGGTCACACTGGCAAATTTGAGGCTGCCGTAAAAGCGTGTGAAGCAGTAGATAAATCTATTGCACGCGTATTAGCTTCACTGGAAAAAGTAAACGGTGAATGTTTGATAACAGCTGACCACGGTAATGCAGAACAGATGGTGAACCCGCAATCAGGGCAAGCACATACCGCACATACCTGTGAGCCTGTACCACTAATTTATGTTGGTCGCGATGCTCAAGTTAAGGAATCTGGCGCACTTAGTGACATTTCGCCAACCTTGTTGCATATTATGGGCATGGAGCAACCAGCTGAAATGACCGGAACGCCACTAATGACAGTTAAATAACCTGAGGTTATCAACAAGTTACTGTCTTTAGCTTTAAATATGCTGAATAAAACAATAATAATATCACTTGCCGCTTTGGTTGGGTTAATCGCCCAACCTTTGCAAGCGCAACAAGCAAATAGAGCGGAAACCACAAAGAAGTTAACTGAGGTGCAAAAACAAATTGCACAGCAGAAAGTGGTTATTTCTGATGTATCTAAACAGCGTTTAGCCTTGGAAGAAACACTAAAAGCCGACGATATAGCCATAGCTAAATCGGCACGAGCGATAAACGAAACGGCTAAAGAGCTGACTAAAGTCCAGTCTAAGTTAACCGAGCTTAATAGTGAAAAGCGCGAACTTAACGAACAAAAATCGGCGCAGGAATCTCTGCTTGCCTCGCAATTACGCAGCGCCTACAGCAACGGCGATCACGACTATTTAAAACTGTTATTTAATCAAGAAAAGCCTAGCGAAATAGCGCGCACCATGAGCTACTATCAATATCTCAATGAAGCGCGAGTAAACGAAATTACAGCATTCCAACAAACTATTGCAGATTTGCTCAAAGTCACTACAGAAGTTATCGAACAAGAAAGTGAACTTGTTGCCTTAAAAAAATCACAAGGGCAACAAAGAATCAAACTTCAAGATGCAAAAATTTCCCGCCAAAAAACCTATCGCTCGCTAGAGCAAGAACTACAATCGAATCAACAAAGATTAGCGCAACTTGAAGCAGAAGAAACGAATTTAGTCGCTGCATTGAGAAAGCTCGCAGAGATCGCGCGAAACGCTGTGCAAGCAAGCGGTTTATCTAAACTTAAACGCCAATTGTATTGGCCGGTAAAAGGCAGAATAAGTCGTACCTTTGGCAGTAAAAAGCAAGGTTACTTAAAATGGAAAGGGGTTATTATTAATGCCCGACAAGGCCAAGAGGTAAGAACCATACATGCCGGTACCGTGCTATTTGCCGACTGGTTAAAAGGGTATGGTTTTGTCACGGTTGTCGATCACGGCAAAGGTTACATGAGCCTTTATGGACATAATCAAACATTACTCAAGAATGTCGGCGATCGCGTAGAAACGGGCGAACCTATTGCATTGGTGGGCCAATCCGGAGGCCAACAGCAATCTGGAGTGTATTTTGAGATAAGACATAATGGCAAAGCGGTGAATCCTAAAATATATTGTCGTTAACCTTTTGCCCATATAAAGCAAAGCCTGTGAGACCGCTGACTCATATCGCTTTAATAAAATTTCAAAAATATTATGCTTTTATGTAAATAAGCTGTTATCTTTACCACTAGTTTAAGTTATGCACTATCGCTTAGATAATAATAAAGAATGCGTATAATATTTAGCTGTTTATTACTCATTTCCACAAGTATATTAGCCGACTCACATCAGGTCGCTATTGTCATAGACGATATTGGTTATCGCCAATCAGACGTGCATGCCATGGATCTTCCCGGCAAAGTGACGTTTGCCATTCTACCGCACACACCGTTAGGTAAAAGATTAGCACAAAGAGCGCATGCGGAGCATAAAGACGTTATTTTGCATATCCCGATGGAATCTGCGTTAGGTAAGAAGTTAGGACCTGGCGCCTTAACCTCAGATATGAGCGAGGCCGAGATTCATGCCAGCCTTGAGCATTCCTTTGAAGAAATCCCATTCGCTAAGGGTATTAACAATCATATGGGAAGCTACTTAACGACGCTTCATGAACCTATGATGTCGACAATGAAATACTTACGCGAGCGTAATGCCTTTTTTCTTGATAGTGTAACCACTAACGAGAGCAAAGCGTTGTCTGCGGCGAAAGCACATGGTGTTCCAACATTAAGTCGTCACATATTCTTAGACAACAATCTCACTGAAGAATATATTGCGGGCCAATTTCAGCTCGTCATTGAAGCTGCACAAAAGCGTAAACATGTTATTGCGATCGGGCATCCACACCCTAAAACTGTCGAGGTGCTCACCAAGCTAATTCCTACGCTAGAACAACACGATATTCATTTAGTGCCTTTATCAAAATTACTGATTAATGAACCAGTGATTGCAAGTAGCCCAACACCGGGAGTAGAAGAAACAAGCGGCGTATCGGCGCCTCAGTAACGACTACTTAGTTGTGGGGATATCGGCGCTCGCCATTAATTCCAACAAGTATTTAACCGGAATAGCATAGGTAATGCCGCTGGGCTTACTGATGACAGCCTCTTTTGTACTTTGTACAAAAACTTTATTAATAATACCAATGACTTCACCCGTTTTCCTGTCGTACATAGCACTGCCACTATTGCCGGGATAAGCGGTTGCATCGAGTTGATAAACTAAATACGGATTTCTCATGCGTTTTAGCATTTTTACGCTAATTTGTTGACTATCATCAACCGGCGTAATGGTTGGTGTGATGCTCGCGATTATGCCACGGTGCGTTACCGGATATAGACCAAGTACTGCCCCTATCGGAAATCCAGTAAAGGCAATATTAGTACCTTCATCGATAAACTCCCCATTGGCCAGCACCATGGGTTTGATGCCCTCTCCTTGAAGTTTAAGTATCGCCAAATCATATTCTTGCGATTGCGCTACAAGCGTTGCAAAACGGACCTTAGCGTTTTTACCACTCCCGGTAAATACCGCAAGTTTCTGATTTTGCTCCTGATTAAGCTTTCTAGGTACAACATGAAAATTTGTCACAATGTATTGGCCATTGCTAATAGCAAAACCAGAACCAAGCAACATATCTTTGGGTTTGCCCAATGGCGTATGTACGCCTATCCCGACAATACTTGGCTTCACCTGCTTAATCGTTGCTGGTAGGTCATTTGCTGCCCCGCTAAATGCGCTCAAAAGCAATACTAGTGATATAAGAATTTTCATTGGCACCTCATTATTTTGTTCTTCTATATTGAAGAAAAATCACCTTTTTACAACTGTCGGTTTTTTTTACACTTGTAATGGTTTACTTTAGATTCCTCTTTTATCTTTCTGATTTTTATCATTTTATTTTTAGGCATCATTTTTGCTACTTACCGTTTGATGTAATTGATGTAAGGCAGCAAAAATGAAAAATAATATTCTAAAAATCCTTATTACACTGATTGTAGTAAGTATTAGCTTACCTACTAATGCTGAAGAAATAGAAATTCCAATTACTTACCGAGACTTCAGGATGACGCATCCCGACTTTAACAGCAACGGGGTCAGCGGCGTAGTTACAGGCTTAGTTGAAGATATGCTTGTTGAAGTTGCACCAGGTGTTTGGATGCCGAATTATGCACCAGACAGCGTACAGGGACAGATTGAAACCCAAGACGTGACCAGCTGGTTCTATGGCGACTGCAATGCAGACACGCCGGAAGCAACCTGTATCGGTGAGTATGACTCGTTTATCACAGCTAATAGAGTCGACGATATTATCTCAATAGATACGGGGAACACCTTTTTTCCTCTTAGCGATCCAGACCTAGTCCCTGAGTCACAATGGGATCCAGCTAATGGTAGAAACTATAACTACTTTTTTACCGCACAAATGCATTTTGACGATTTACTTTACGACCCAGATCTCATTCCTGACGAATTCTTCACATTTAGTGGCGACGATGACGTATGGGTATACATTAATGGTAAGTTAGCTATCGATCTTGGTGGTATACATGCAAAAGCTTCTCAAACAATTAAGTTAAGCGAACTAGCAGCCATTGATGGTAATCCGTTTCAACTAGAAGCAGGGGAAGTGTTCAGCTTTGATTTCTTTTTTGCCGAAAGACATCATGTTGAATCAAATTTCGCGATCCAAACATCTTTTGCTAGAGCGGGGTCATTTAGGCCAGTGCCAGAGCCTAGTACGCTGTTAATCTTCGCAATGGGCTTATTAGCCTTAGTAGGAAAAAGGCGGTTGTTTAAATAATCTTTGAAAGAAAAAAGCCCGGCTTATCCCGCAATGCTGATCTATTAAGAATGTGATCAGTTGACCGATCCAAATGATCGTGCAAAATCCGTAGTCAGTTTTCTGATTACGGATTTTTTTATGCCTGCCTTCACCCAGTTTCACGATTTTATCGAAGAATCCCCAGTAGATATTGCCAAGTTAACCACCTTTTGTGAGCACATTCCTGACGATTGGGTTTATCAAGCGACAGGGTTGTCAGCCAAAGCTACAATCCGAAGACGGCGTTTGCCCAGTGATATGGTGCTTTGGTTGGTAGTTGGTATGGCATTTTTTAGAAACGAACCGATTGCTGAAGTAGCAAGGCGTATGAACATATGTGCTGAAGGCTTAGCTGATGAAAAACTTTTAGCTAAAAGTGCATTAACCGAAGCGAGAAAACGTCTTGGCTCTGAATCGATGGCATGGCTATTTAGGCAATGCAGCAACCAATGGGGATTAGAGCGTTACCCAGGTGACACTTGGCACGGCCTTCAGGTTTTTGCTGTTGATGGGGCTTTATTTCGCACAAATGATACGCCTGAA
Source organism: Thalassotalea agarivorans (assembly GCF_030295955.1). NCBI lineage: Bacteria > Pseudomonadati > Pseudomonadota > Gammaproteobacteria > Alteromonadales > Colwelliaceae > Thalassotalea > Thalassotalea agarivorans. The sequence continues at coordinate 273,774 of NZ_AP027363.1, read as the reverse complement.
TTACGTGAGCATTTCGGCTCTGGAAATACGAGCACAAATCGGCAAACGCCATTTCCTATGTTAAGGCTCGTGACGCTAATGAATGTTCGCTCTCATGTGATTGTTGATGGCGATATAAGCCCTTATCGAAAAGGTGAAATTCCTCTCGCAAAGGGGTTCATGGATAAGTTGCCAGATAACTCAGTTACCCTACTAGACAAAGGTTTCTATAGCGCAGAGCTACTTCTGGGTATAAACAAACTGGGAGACAACAGTCATTGGCTTATTCCCGCAAGAAAAGGTTTAAAGTACACGCTGCTCGACAAGCAAGAAAGTAATGACCAATTGGTCGAGATGAAGGTCTCCCCTCAGGCAAGAAAGAAGAATCCTGACTTACCGGAAACTTGGAAAGTTAGGGCTGTAACGTATGAAGTTGCTGGCAAAGTAAAAACGGTATTCACATCATTACCTCGTGATAAATACAACGCTCAAGATGTTGCCGAGTTATACCATGAGCGTTGGGAAATTGAGCTAGGTTACCGAGACATCAAATCATCAATGCAACACAATGCGATCACCCTTAGAAGCAAAACAGTTGATCTTGTATATCAAGAGTTATGGGGACTTGTGCTGGGTTACAACCTTGTTCGAAGAGAAGCTAGTCAAGCGGCCGTTTCTCATCAAAGAGCTCCTAACGAAATTAGTTTCAAATATGCTTGCCAGTTCATCGCCAGTCAATTGAAAGTGATGGCAAAAGCGCTATCACCTGGTAATACACCAAAACGATTAGCTCAGCTTCGAGGTGACTTGACCATGCTCTTCAAAGAAAACCGCCCTAGGCCATCAAGACCTAGGGCGGTAAAGATATCAAAGACCCGTTATCCAATTAATCGCAATGCTGCTCCACTAAAGTGAACAGCATTGCGGCTTATCCCGGGCTTTTTTACTAGCTAAATTCTACTTCTTAAACTATCCGCTCGTTTTGACTGTTCACTGTTCAGTTGAGGTAAGCTGTCAAGCACCTGTTGAGCTTGTGCGCCCTGCTGTGCAGCAACTAAAATTTCTGCGTAATTCAACGCAATATCAGCGCTTTTTCCTTTTGCCAGCTTATAGGCCTGTGCAGACTTAGTTTGTGCCTCTGCAATGTTGCCCGACTTATAAAGACATAATGCATAAGTATCAACAACATCAGGAATAGAAGGTGCAAGTTCATAAGCACTTTGCGCAAGCGGGAGAGCTTTATTGGCGTCGTTTTTCTCTAAGTATAAAAACGCCAGATTGTTTAAAACAACTGGGTTCTTTTCGCCTAAATCGACCACTTTTTCATATTCATTAATCGCTTTATCTCGATTTGAAGAAAGATAATAGTTCGCAAGCAAAATGCGTACATCTGAATCCGTCGCATGCTCGGCTAAATGCTTCTCAAAAAACGCGATTGATTTATTTTGCTGTTGTAATCTGTCATAACTAACAGCAACAAGTCGCGCGTTGTTTGATGATTGATTATGTTGGTATGCCTGCTCGAACTTGCTCGCCGCTAGTGCCAATTTGCCTTCTCTGTAGGCTATCTTACCTTCTATTTCAGCCATCAATGAAGGCGTTAATTTATCTGGCTTAATAGAGCGATAGACTTTGTTTGCTTGGTAGGCATTATCACTAAGCAAATAGGTACGAAGTAAGGCTAGTTGCAAAACAATGTTATCTTCATTTTGATCAAGCCCTTTCTTAAGCGCAGAAATAGCGTCTTCTATTTGTTCTTGCGCGGTATAGTGATTTGACAATAACAATACAGGCTCTACTTGATATGGATTTTTTCGAATCCAATCTAACAGAGTAGACTCCACCATTGACCTATCATCAAGCTGCGCATAACTAATGATCAATAGCTGCCATATACGTTTGCTGGTATGCACATTTCTCTCTTTTTCATTAAGCGCTAGAATAGCTTTTTCATATTCTCTTTGATCAATTAACGCTTCCGCATACAACACCGTCAATGCAACATCAGTACGATTCTTGTCTAGCGCCTGTTTGACAGCTTTTACGCCTATATCGTTCCTGTAGGTCATATAATATTGTCGTAAAACCTTAGCGTTGTTTGGGTAATCACGATACAAAGCATCGACATTTGCAGTCGCTTCTTCTATTTTGCCTTGTGCTCTTAATACCCCTGTTAATTCAACTTTTGGTAAGGCTGTCTCAGCGTCCTTAGCAATCGCTGTTTTCAACAATTGTTCTGCTTGTGCATAATCTTGCTGCGCTTTTAGCGTCATCCCTTCTAGCGTGTAGCCATCATGCGCATCTGGACTCTCAGTTTGCCATTGTCTCGCAATTGCAATCGCTTGCTCAAAATTGCCAGTATTAATCGACGCATATGCTAAAGCCAACTGAGCCTCTTTCATCTCTGGATTAATGGCGATGGCATTTTCTAAATTCTGAATACCGGTTGGGTCATTTATCATCAGCTTTAAAACACCGGCACGTGTTTGCGAACCTGCGTCTGTTGCTGATACATTGATATTTGCAGCTATCTTTCTAGCTTTATCTAAATCGCCGAGCTCTAAAATGTCATAAGTAATCAATGACACAAATTCGCTATTGCCGTCTATCACTGTCCCATCTGGATTAAGGATTTGCTCTAAATTTTCAGTGCTACCTAATTGCACCTGACTATAAGCAAACATTTTGCGACCTGCATGATCTGCTGGTAAGTAGTTAACAACGTTTTCTAAGTAGTCATAACAGCGTTGAAAATTCTTTTCGTAAAAAGCGCTCGCGCCGGCAATGAGCCACAATTGTGGTGTTTTCATACCTGATTGCAACGCTGTTTCAGCATAGCGTAAGCTTTCTCCGTAGGCTTGCCTGCGAAACACCGTCGCCGCTTTGATATAATTTGCAAAGGCTTGTGTTTCTGCAAAAGATAATATGATATCAGCCTGCTTTTCGGCATTATCATATTGTTCATCTTTTAAGTAAGCATCAGCAAGCAGCACATGTGTTATTGCGTAGTCTGGTTGTAGACGCAAAAATAGCTCGAAATTTTCTATCGCCAGTTTGTTATCGCCATTTGCGAGCGCTATTTTACTTTTTAAAAAGATCGCATCTGGTTGCTCGGGCATCGCGGCTAGCGCTTTGTTAACCATCGCCATCGCTTGTTCGAACTGTTCTTCTGCCAAAGCTACATAAGCTTCTGATAAAAGCACCCAAGATTGACCGTCACCAAGTGATTTAGCCGCCTCTATGGTTGATTTTGCTTCATCTAGTTTTGCTTGTTGAACCAATATTAACGTTTTGTAAGCTAATACACGTGTGTGTGCTTGTGCGCTCAAGGTATTGGCTTTATCGGCTAACGCGAGCAGATCTTGCTGGGCTTCTGTAAGGGCGTAGGCTCTAGCCAATAAAGGAATCGTTTTCTCTGCTTGGTAGGACAAGCGATACGCTCTTTCTAGCTCTTTTTCAGCGCCACTGGCAAAGCCTCGATTTAAATACAGTTCACCTAACATGAACCTTGCCTTGGCATTTTCCGGCTCTTGTTGAATGACGTTCTTTAACTGAATTTCAGCTGTTTTATGATCACCCGCTTCGATAGAGGCTTGTGCTGATATCAATAATTCTTGGGCGTCTTCTTGTTGACTGCAGCCAAGAACAAACAAACAGGAGATGAGAACAAGCGATATACATTTATTTTTCATCGATTCTTCCTTAATTGATGCTGCTCATTACTTATACAGAATTAGTGTAACAAATAAGCAGGCTATAGCTAGCATTTGATGAGTTTTTATTTGCTTAACAAAGGATTAATTGCTATCTATAGAACCAATATCATAGCAATAATAAGTAGAATAGTTTGTTTAACATGATGGAAGCGCTAGCAATTCGCAAAGGAAATGGACGTCGTCAATTTATCGTTTTGATGGCCATTCTGACTGTTTTCGCTTTAATTAACCTACCTATATTAAACACGCTTTGGCGCCACAGTTTTGACGATGGTACCTATTCACACGCTTACTTAGTGCCTTTCATATCGATTTTCCTTTATATCAAATTGGCGCAAAAAGGATTTTTGCAATTTAGGTCGCAACCTAATTATTTAGTTTCAGCGTTTGTTGTGATGTCACAACTTTTGTTGTTTATCTCCATAAACGCACAGATTACTTTGGGTTATTGGTTTGGTTTTTTACTAACGACCAATTTGTTAGTGTTTGTCGTTTTCAGTTTTAATGCTCGGGTATTGTTTGCCGGCGCTTTGTTGATCTTTATTTTTCCATTTTATGGAGCGTTGCTTCCCATACTGCAAACGATATCTGTAGAAGCCGTTAGCATTATGCTGTCGTTTACTTCGGTACCTGCATACATTGACCCGCCCTACGTTGAAGTGCCTGGCGGTGCATTTGAAATTGCACATGGTTGCAGCGGTTTGCGTTATTTAATAGTAGCCACAGCCATTAGCGCGCTTTATTGCTTTTTGTATATAAAGCGCCCGAAAAATATGGTGATATTTTTTAGCACAGCGCTGTTGTTTGCCTTTTTAACCAATTGGATTCGAATCACCGCGTTAATATTGATTGGCCATTACACCAATATGGAAAGCGATATTATTCGAGACCACAATAATTTTGGTTGGTATATTTTTATTCCGTTTATCATTGCCCTTTTCTACATTGGAAACAGGTTGTCTGATCATGACTTCCTTGACGACGAAAATAAGGAGCACAGTGCTCAACCTTTAACATTACGATATCATCATTTAATGTTGTTACTTATCGTCGTCGCGACGTCTTCAGTAACCAAACAATTTGCCACTATGGAACAACAGAATTTAGCGACAGAAGTGCCGTTTCCAGAATCAATTTATGGCATTGCTAACGCGAAAGCATTGGCGCCTAGCATGCAAGGATTTGCTGTGGTTTACGAAATTACATTTAACCCGAGCGACCTTGACGCTAAACCGACAAACTATGCCAATAAATATGAGCCCGCAAACAGCCGATTACTAGCTTCTGAACGGATGCAAGGTTGGCAGGTAAGTAAGGTGGTTTACAATAACAAAACTGCAGTAATCGCTTATCAATACAAACTTGGGATAGAAACGCGCTCTACCCCCTCTGGATACAAAAAACTTAGGCTGGCGAATGGTTTCAACCCAAGGCAAGCACCTATTTTGCAATGGGGCATAGCGTATTGTGGTGAAGGTGAACCGTTGTGGCTTACTCAGCTATGTCAGTAACATCTAGATAGCGTTTTGCAATCCACGGCAAATCGCTCGTTGTAGAGTACATCCAGCCAAATTTTCGCGGTGGGCGCACGCGCCAAACCTTATTTTTTGCATGTTTACGTTTTAGCTTATTCGCGGTGTTCGCGCAGTATTGCGTTAACTTTCCAAACGCCTGCGCAATTGCCTCATTTTTTTTACCTTGCAGGGCTAGCATGTAATAGCCTTTAGCAACAAGGCCTGCAACATCACAAGTATGTTGGGGATCTGTCCACATATTGTCTTCTTCAAATTGGCGCGGACCAAAGGATACAAAATATTTGGGTATCATGGTGATATGGGCATGTCTTTTTGCGCCAGGATAGGTGCCAGATTTAGCAACGAACGTTGCGAATGCGACCAATAGTTGCTGATGAGCATTATCTTGTAACAACAATTGATAACGCCATATTGCATCACCTAACAATGCCATCATCCAGGGGGAACATACCGGCGTGTTATCGCCCTTACCTTCATGCGATTTTACCGTATGTAAGGGGCAACTTTTAAACGGCCAGTCGTTAGGCGGGTTAAAAGTCATCGATTCCGTGGCAGTTATTATTTCCTGTACGCGTTTATGGGTGTCAGCTTTTAAATAGACTTCCCACAAAGAGAGCGCGGAATTTAGTGCGGCTGCTTGATGTCTTTCTGTCCAAAAACCGCGGCCTAATGTATAAACCTCGTCCCACGTTTTCGTTAAGTTATAAAGCCTTTTCACAACATCTAGATACAGCGCATCGCCACTTAACATATACGCCGTAACCATGCCTTTGCTGTTGGCATACTTCACATCAGGTTTCGTTTTTAGTACAAACCGACCTTTGTCATCTACTTTGCTCGCGTAGAAATTTGCTTCACTAAAACCCTGCTCTAACCACTGATTGTCTTGGGTAAACAAGTAAAGTTGGAAAAAAGATTGCGGCCTATCGTATAACCATTGAGCTGCTTTTTCTGGCGGATACTTATGCTTAAGCATTAGCGGTTTATCGGCAATAAAGCGGGCATATCTGATCTGTGGTTGAATATACCATTGGGCATTTACATCTACCCCAGGTGGATGTAATAAAATGGCTTGTCTAAGCCAATCAAAGGAAGGGTATATCAGAAGCGCGCCCTTTTTATTAGCGCCAAGTGCAATGATACTCTCTTTGCCATTTTGAGAAGTTACGAGCGTAACTAAAGTGTTATTAGATAGGCGCGGCAACGGTTTGATGTAAAGTAGGCGAATTGCTTGTTTTGTTGATTGTTTGGACAAGGGGTACAACATCAATACCTGAACATCCGCCTCTATTTTTTTACCCAGATGTTTTAGAGACAATTTATCGGCTTTGTATATGGTGTTTTGCGGTACAGGCAGCACATAGCCACGATCGGATGCGGGAAGCTGAAGTTCTAGTTGTGTATTTGCAACACCAAAAAAGCTCGCAACGGAGCAAAACAGGAGACAAAACGAGGTGAATATTTTCACGTTAATCGAATTTTGCATTAAACCATATCTATGTTTAAGCATAAAAAACGTCTTTTTGCGAATAAGGCACCTTAATCCGATTGGGCAAATGCGATAGTCACAATGAGCTGGTTATGGTCACCATGCAATTCGTCCACAGAAAATGCCTCAATACTTTCAAGCTGCGGTGAGTGCAGTAAATGATCAATCGTTACGCTATGCCACTTGGTGCGTTTTGTCGGCTGAAGCCAATAGTTTGTGTCTCGTAACGCATTGCTATAAGAAGAAAAATATTGTTGATAAATATTCTCATCAATTGGCATGTTAAAGTCGCCTAAAAGTACGACATTTTCACTTTGTTGTGCAGCACTGGCAATAATAGATGCTTCTAAACGGCGATTATCATCTACCTGCTGGGCTTCCTCGATATCGATAGAAAGTCCCAGTAACGATTGAATCACGGGCCTAGGGGTTTCCAAGTGGATATTGAACAGGGTGATCGTCTTATGCCCTATGGCTATTTCATACTGATTGGCAAAGTTTCCCCAGCCGCCAAATGTTTTGCGACCAAAGTGTTCAATTGAGGTAAAAGGGAATCGGCTAAACAGGCATAAGCTCCCCGCGCAATCTTGATAAATATTGGGCAACAGATCTTTACCATTAAACTTGGCCGCCTCTTGAAATACAGCCACATCAATATCATATTTTTCAAACAGCTCAGGAATTCTATCAACATTGACACTGCCGCCTAAGTTGGCGGACATAATCACGATATCGCCTTGCTCTGCCGAGAGGGGCTGCGGCGCAGATACCGATAAGCCATTAAAACCTAGTGTTAGTAAAAATAAACTTAGTGCTAATCCTTTATGTAATGTTTGCCGCTGAAAGAACGCTAATAATGCTGGTAAAAGCAGCACGTATAACAGCCAGCGCGGGCCAAAAAGCAAAGCATATTTAATGGGGATAAGCCATTGCCAATCTGGCCAAAAAGGCGACGCAAGGCAAATTATCAATAAACTGATAGAAACAATCAGATAAGCAAGTAATGCTGTTTTATTCGCTAAAATAGATTTGATCATAAGCGGCTAATGTTGCGTCCAACGAATAGTCATGCTTCACCAGTTGATACGCGTTCTCTCCTGTTTCCGTTAACATACTTGGATTGTTGATAATATCGACTAGTCGCTCCGCCAGCATCGCCTCTTTGTCATAATCGATTAACCAACCTGTCTTTGTATCCTGAACAAGCAGCGGATTGCCCCCTACACGGGTTGCTATAGTGGCTTTTCTCGATGCCATAGTTTCCAGTATCGCCATCGACAAGCCTTCTGTTTCAGACGTTACAACTAACACATCAAATTGCTGATAAATGTGTTCGCGCTCACTGACGTTGCCATAAAATGTGACCAATTCCTCAGCTAAATGCTCACTGACATAATCTTTTAAATCGGACTCACATTCTCCGCTACCAAAAAAAGCAATGCGCATGCCTTGTTGTTGCTCTTTGGTCAACTTGGCTGCTGCCTTCAGTAGGCTTATTTGATTTTTTAGAGGCACCATGCGCCCTACTGAACCAAAGCGTATCGGCAATGCCACTGGCTTAGCAACTACGTCGCTTAATAACACACCGTTTGCGATAACTTTGCTCGGTGTATCTTTCCAGCCATGAGTGCGATGAAATGCTTGCTGCCCCTCTGGCGAGACAAACGTAATATATTTGATATAGCGCATCACCTTTTTGTGTAAGTTTACCCAGTGCTGAGCTGCTAAAGGCGCAGCGCCATGTCGTGTATAAACTATATTGCCAGGCAAAAATCGTATGATTTTCGACATCACACGCATCACAGCGGGAGAATGCACATGCACAACATCACTCGTTCGCATGCGCAAAAACATCGTCAAAAGCTTTGCAAACTTGCTTCCCGTTAACACCGTCACTGGGATATTAGCCTGTTTACAGCTATTGACTAAAATATCATTTGGTGCGCCCGTTGATATAATTTGAACGTCTTTATCTTGCTTCTGCTGCAGTGTGGATAGATCGATAACGAATCGCTCGGCACCACCAATATTTAAACTACTGACTAGATGAACTATTTTTATTTTTGACATCTTTGCTTTCTTCATTAACTATTAAACTTACAGAGGTTAAAAAATAAACACCTCAATGAGTTAAGCAGCATTGGGTGGCAGTGGTTAATGGATAATATTAGAGTACTTGAAGTTGTACAAAGTTTAAACAAGGGAGGGCGAACAAAACGCATTTGCGATACAGCAAATGGGTTAATAGCGCGTAGTATTCCGACCGTTTTGCTTACATTTGAACAACCCGAATTCGGCATTGAGTTTGAACCAGTACATATTATTCCTCGCACGCAAGGCGTTAGCCCTGCACTCGTCTGGTCAATTATGCGGTTTTGTCGCAAGCATCAAATAACCATCATTCATGCCCATTGCGAGTTTTCGCACCTTTACGCTGGAATAGCAGCAAGTCTTTTGAGAATTCCTATTATCGGCACTTTCCATCGCAGTGAACTTAATCGCTACAATAAATCGATGGGTAACCGACTAATTAAATACCTTCTTAATGCATATGTCGCAGTATCCAGTGAACGTGCCGACAGAATGATAAAGCAACTGCATTTTGCGCAAACTAAAACGACAATTATCCATGGTGGTACCGCTGTACCTGCCAGCCCGCCCGACGAAAACGTTAAACTAAACGCGAGAGCGTCTTTAGCTATTCCCAAAGAACAACTGATGTTATTGAGCGTTGGGCATTTAGGTGAAATCAAAGGGCACCAGGACACAATTCAAGCGCTAGCCGAACTTACTAATCATCAACAAGATGTACATTTGTATATCGCTGGTACTGGTAGTGATATGGAATTGGCTAAGCTGAAGAAAGCCTGCCAACAAGCCAATGTCGATAGGAACGTCACCTTTGTTGGTCAAAAAAGCGATATAAAAACCTGGTTTGAAGCATGCGACATATTTGTACAACCCTCATTAGAGGAAGCTTTTGGTTTGGTATTTATTGAAGCAGGAGCCAATGCGAGGCCGGTAATCGCAACACAGGTGGGCGGTATACCCGACATTGTGATCAACCAACAAACAGGTTTGTTAGTGCCTACACACAACCCAGAGGCTATTGCTAAGGCTATTGATACATTGCGAATTGAAAAAACTAGAACCTCTATAGGGTTAACGGCTTTTAATCGCATACAAAAAGAATTTTCTATAGAACATATGTTAGACAAATACATTCATTTATTTAAGACACAACTCACTTAAGGTAACACCATGGAATTGGAAGAAACGAAAGTCACCGTCGTCATTACACCTCGAGATCGATACTCCGGTATCGTTGAGTGCATTGAAAATCTATATCGTGTGACCAAACAACCGTTCAAGCTTATCGTGTTAGATCTGGCTTACCCTAAGCATTTAAAAAAACAAATTAATGCACTGCTAGAAGATAAAGATAATGCTGAGATTGTGAATTATGGGCTGATCATTCCGATGGAGGCAATGCGTCGCATTCGCCCTAAAATTGATACGCCTTACGTGATGTTCTTAGACAACGATTCAAACGTCACCGAAAATTGGCTACCACCATTGTTGTCTGTAGCAGAGCAAGAGCGCGCTGCCATTGTTAATCCTTTAACCCTAGAAAAAGAAGGTGTAGACGAGGGTGCCAGTTTACGCAATCACCTATATACCAATGAAATTCGTATCGTAAATGTAGAAGGTAGCGATTACCTAATTGAAGATAAGCACTTTAGACGAGCCTTGCCACAAGAAATACCGCAAGAAATTGCTCCGTCTGAAATGTTTGAACTGCATGGCGTACTTTTTGAAACGCAATTTTTACATGATATTGAATTGCCGCAAATGGTTATTCGAGAGCATATTGATATTGGCATTCAAGCCAAAAAAATGGGCCGAAAGATACTAACTCAACCTGAATCTGTCGTGATTTTTGATAACTTGGGTACGCGTATGCAGTATTTCGACATGAAATTCTTTTTCTTTCGTTGGAACCCCAAACTCACATGGAAAAGTTCACGATTGTTTGAAGAGCGTTGGGGATACAATTTTTACGCTGAGCAGGCGATGTATCACTGGGTATTTAGGCGCAAAATATTCTTGTTTTGTCGCTGGTTGCACCTCCCAATATCACTAGCCAATACTATTACTCGTGTTTTAGCGAAAATTAAAACCTCAATAAAACCAGTATGGGATCCATTAAAGAATCCAGTGGCACAGTCTAAAAATTTCTTTGAAGTGAGTGGTCAACTGTAGTTAATAATGAATTTTACTAAACGAGTCGAACTGGCCTTGTCGGAATTAGATGCTAACGAGTTAACTATAAAAAAGCTCGATGATATAACAAACATGGGTTATGTGTTTGAACTGTACGCGTCTTTTACTGGCGAACAGCGCTCATCTATTTTCAATAGTAGCCACTGGTTAAGAGCCTGGTTTAGTACCTTCTGGCAGTCGGCTTGGCAGCTACAGGTATATGTTTTTTACGACAAAGGTAATGTCGTAGCAATTGCACCATTTTACTTGCAATCACAAAATCGATTTCCATATACCAAGTCACTTTTCCTATTAGGCCAAGGCGAACAAACCAATATGTCTGTAGCCTCTGAATACCTAGACATTCTCATTGCGCCTTTTTACAAGGAGCAAGTATTGAAGGCATTGTGCAAACTAGTTAGTCAGTCACCTTATGATATTTTATATGCGCAAAATGCCCTATCTTCTTCAAATGTCGTCGCGTTGATTGCACAGCTTAATGGCCATGTTAGAACACTGCACTATACGCGCTACCAAACGGACTGCTCAAATTGGTCAATTGATAAACTAAGTAAAAACCAACGAGCGCGTTATAAAAAAAGCGCCAAGCAATTAGCAGAGATAGAAGCCAAGATTTTTTGGGTAACCCCTGCACAATTTAAAACCTATTGGCATGCACTGCGCGCTTTACATCAACAACGTTGGCAAGCAAAAGGGCAACCTGGTGCTTTTTGTGAAGCGAGTTTTTCACAATTTCATCAAGCCTTTTATGAACATGCCCCAGAAAACGTCGCTATGAGTGCAATTGTGATCAAGAACGACATTGTCGCCGTTCATTATTACTTGCGAAGCCATGACACCTTGCACTTTTATCAAAGTGGTTGGGATCAGAGCAGGTATGCTCAATACTCTTTAGGGACGTTTTTACACTCTTGGAGCATTCTCCATGCCGATGAAAAACATTATGATTTTATGATGGGCTCGGTTCGCAATAGTTATAAAGAAACATGGGCAAATCATACTGAAACAATGGTGACAATGCGCCACTTCAACACATTATGGAAATCAGCATTTAGCAAATATTGGCAGATAATAAAATCGCCATTTAACAGGAGCTCTACGGAATGAAAATAACGGAAATCAAGCTTGTTCAAGAAAAGGAATGTCAACGCTTGAGCGGCTATTGTGGTGATTTTTTGTTGTGGTATGAGTTTCCATTATCTATGGATATTACGCTTAAAGCAGATGCCTTCGTCGCCGCTTCTTTAATTCCAGCCATGGCGACAAAACAAAATATTGAGCTTGCTGACGACATTCCTGTATCTGCTCAATTATTAAGTAACCTGTCAAAACTGCAGGATATTTTTAGTCGTTGGGAAGCACAGCTGGGTGTTAAATTGCACAAAATAGATATTCTTGGGGGTCAGCGCGTTGAGGCGCTTCCTGTCAATGATCATGTTATCTCGTTCTTTTCTGGTGGTGTTGATGGCACCTACACTTTTCTAAAAAACAAGGACGACATAGATTTATTGCTGTTTTCAAAAGGTATCGATATGCAGCTCGACAACGTCGAACAATTCGAGCATGCATTTGAAAAAAATAAGGTGTTTCTAGATGCCTTTGAAAAACCCCTCGTACCAATTGCGACTAATGTGCGCTTTTTTGGTCACTCCTTAGGGTTAAAATGGACGCAATGTTTTGGCGGTGGGCTTGCAAGCATAGCCTTAGCAGCATCAGTCAAAACCTGTTATATCGCAAGTGGTTTTACTTATGGTAAGACGATTCAAGAGGGTTCCAACTATATAACAGACCCTTTGTGGAGTAATGGTACAACGCATATCGTGCACGATGGTGCGGAAGCCAACCGTTTAGAGAAAATAGCGTTTCTAGCGACCGAACCAACGGCAATCGCTTTAATTAGAGTATGCTGGCAAGACAAGGGATACAATTGTGGTCAGTGTGAAAAATGCCTACGAACCATGACTAACCTGCGCTTACTTGGTCTATCAACACCCAATTTTCCACCGTTAACCGATGAACTCGTCAAAAATAAGGTCAGCAAGCTCAGACTTTATAGTGTTCATGACGTCGACTTTCTGCAAGAAAACCTGGCGTTAGCCGTTGAAAAACAGGATAAAGTCATGGTTAAAGCACTAAAGAAGATTAGTCGTCATTACTATGTGAAACACCATATCAAGGGCTTGCTTAAACAACTAAGTTAAGACCAAATTATCCATATATCGTGCCTATCTCGACAACCGAAGGTAGGCTTTCTTTGATATTTTGCTTCTTTTCTAAATCTTCAATTTTATACTTATCGGTATAACGCGCTTTTATGTGCAAGTCGGTAATGTCGCTCGCTAACGACAAACGTCTTCGCTTGAATTTATGGAATGCGCGACCAAAGTAAACCTCATCGATTTCAACAAGACTCTTTCTTAGATTGTATTTCAGTCGCAACCAAACCAACTTCTTTTGCAACTCCGGCATGTTGTTTTTGATGGCATCATTTAAAAACACTTCAAAGAAATAAAACTCTTCTTCAGATTTAATATGCAGTTTCTTAATATCTGACAATTGCGGTTGAGTTTCGAAAGGAATGTTCTCGATTTCATTTAAATAGGTAGAGATAAAAGTTCTGACGCATTTAGAACATTTGCCGCAATTACTAGTGGGTGTTTTCCAGCATACCCAAAGGTTTTCAAGTAGCGCTGGATATTGTTTCAAATACGCCAATTTTCTTGTGCGGTCGGCCTCTAAACCATCATGGTTAACATAGGTTGTTTCTGTCGACCATAGGGTGTCCAGTAACGGATGACTACCACTTTCAAAAATGCGATCGAAGGTAACCGCTCCACTAATTATGATTTCTGACGCTTTCAACAAACCACCAACAGAGGCAAGCATTGCGCCAAAATTAACAAATCGGGTGATTCCGACCCAAGAAGTAAACTCCTTCATATTGGTTTCAATACAGATCAATCGCATGTTTAGGGTGTCAGCGCTTTTCTGTGCCCTAGCCGCCATTTGTTGCCACTGCTCATCATCCATATTGAAATCAAATCCGTTTATAAGCACCAAATTTTCCAAACTGTCTCGGTATTTCGCCGCAGTATAAGCCCCATCGACTCCCCCAGAAAAGAAAGCTGTTCTGCCTAGCGATGCTGCAGACGTGGCTTGTGTTTTTGCATGTACTTTTATGGGTTTAAATGCTGGATTGAAGTAAGTAAAGGTGCGCTGAATTTGATCAAGCTTTTCGTAAACGCACTGTGACATATAAAGCGTTTCATCAAGGTAAATATCTTGTTGTAACAACATGGCTGGGAATATGGCTGAAATAATAAGAAATGTGCCATCATGTTGATCAACTTCTATGTCCTTTGGCATGCGATACCACAGGGGAAAATTACCGACATAACCAGAAATGACTTTGGCATTGTCCCTATTCTCAACCGTTAATGTGCCAACTTTCACTACGCTTCTCCTAAGCTTCGAAAAGATCTATATAAAAACTTTAACCATTGTTCATAAATTGAGCAAGAAATTGTTATTTAACATTCCGTTATTTATTTGCGCATACGCACTTCCCTGCCTATTCTTTAGCTAGCCAATCATTCAATAAAAGTTCTTAGAAGGACCTTTAATGAGCTTTTCGATCAGTGTCGTCATTCCGTTTTATCATGCAGAGCGATATTTTGAACAAGCCTACTTGTCAGTGCGCGCACAAACTAAACAACCTGTAGAGATAATTGTTGTTAACGATGGTTGTGGAAATGCTGCAGATGAATTTATCAAGCAATTTGACGGCGTTACCTTGTTGTCTTTACCCCAAAATAAAGGTGTGTCTTATGCTCGTAATCAGGGGATAAAATGTGCTCAAGGTGATTACATTGCATTTTTAGATGCTGACGATAAATGGCATCGCGAAAAATTAGCGAAACAAGCGCAATTTTTAATTGAAAATCCTCGTTTTGCCGCTTGTCATACTGGCATAGAGGTATTTGAAAACAATGAAGTTGTTAATCAATTTACCGACAAGCCATACGATCTCACAACACAAGACTTGCTAACGACTAGCCACGTAACACCTACGTCATTAATCGTGCATAAACAGGCCCTTATTGATGTCGGCTTTTTTGATGAGAATATCAAATGCTCTGAAGACCATGACCTTTGCATCAAACTTATCAAGCGAGGTCATAACATCGGATTTTTGAAAGACGCGCTGTCTTGCCTTAGAAGAGAGCAACAAGGTAATTTGTCATCTAATCCGCATAAATTAATCAAAGGGCACCTATACTTACTGAAGAAACATAGTGATTTATACAATCAACATAAATCACAAAAACATATTTTTTTGTACAAAACCTTTATGTCGGCTGGCGGCAGAGCCTCGACGCCTGAGAATAAATTGTATTACTTAATGGGTTCGCTCATTAAACGAATTTATCGTATTAACATTGAACAGATAGACTAGTTGTCTTAAAGAGGTAGATTGGCATGAAAAGCATCGTTCATTCTTTATTTGGTCATGCACATATCTGGCAAAAACATAAAAGATATAAATATTTACCAAATGATTTGTTTAGTGCACTAAACGCATTTCAAGCTAATGCTTCCATAGACATTCACAAATCCACTCATAAACCTTTACTTATCTTGTCCGCCGGTTGGCGTTCTGGCAGTACCTTGCTTCAACGTGCGTTAACTTCAGGTGATGATTATTTAATTTGGGGTGAGCCCTATGGCGACTTTGGCCTATTGGAATCACTTACTCTACCGTTAACAAAGTTCAATGAAGAGTTTCCACGTAAAAGTCATTTAATCGGCAATATAGATAAGCAACAACCATTATCGCAACAATGGATTGCCAATCTCTATCCTCAAGTAGACGACTTGAAAAATGCCTATACCGCCTACTTTGAGGCGTTATTCCAGGCACCTGCTGAGAGTCAAGGGTACACCGAATTCGGTATAAAAGAGATAAGACTCGATGCGCAATTTGCGCAATTCTTTAAATGGCTGTTCCCTGAAGCGAAAATCGTATTTTTGGTGCGAAATCCTATTGACGCATTTAGCTCTTATAGTCAGTTTAAATCATGGTATATCACCAGACCTGAACGCCCTGTTTTTACTGCTCGTGCGTTCGCTAAACATTGGGCGCGACTAGCAAATTCTTTTTCCGACCATTGTGAGCAACTCGATGCAACCATTATCAAATATGAAGACTTATACCAAGGCAGTCCAGCGCTAACACAGTTAGGCGAAAAACTGGAACTTAACATCAACAATGACGCCTTTAAAAAGAAAATTGAAGCCAATAAAACCCCAACTACCCAAAGGCGTATCAACTGGCTAGACAAAGCGATTCTAAAATATCATTTAAAAAAACTGGCACGTAGTTTTAATTATTCACTATAAAAGCCTTATTGTTTTGTGTGTTTTATGTACAAAAACCGTAAATTAACTGTTACTTTATAGTTTTGACGATTAACGGGTATTTTTTCGGCGACCATGGAAGAAATAAGAAGAAGACCAATAGCGGTGCCTAAGGAACGAGACGCAACATTAGCGTTTTTTTTCTTGGTGCTGTATACCATCTCTGTGCTTATACGACCGCACGAATTTAGTATAGAAACATCTAACTATATCTTTATAAAAGTCTTTGCAATTCTTTCTTTTTTACTTGCTCTAGTGTCGCTCCGACCGATTCAATTGGGCAGCCAGCATATATACTTTTTGGTTTTTCCCGTTTTGATTATTGTCTCTGGATTCCTAAATGGATGGGGTATGGGTGGCATAGATCAGGCAGAACGATTTTTTATCTCGTCGCTTATCCCTTTCTTTCTATTTAGTAACTTAACTCGCACAGCAAACCGCCAGCACATTTTGTTTTACGTCTGCATTAGCGCGGCTTTGATTATGGTGCTGAATGGTCATAATCAGCAACAATCGTTTGATGGAAGGTTTGGTTATGGGATAGGTGGTTCGCTAACAGTTGCAGGTGAAGAAATGCGAATTACCTATTTGGGTTTTTTTGGAGACCCTAATGACTTAGGTATGTTTTTAGTGATGAATGTCCCCATAGCATTCTATTTTTTAAAACGCGGCAATGCCTTTTCAAAGTTGTTTTTTATTGGCGTATTAGCAGCACTAGTCTACGGCATCTATATGACTGGGTCTCGGGGCACTTTGCTTGGCATATTTGGACTCTGTGCCATCTATTTTCTGGTCAATAATGCCGGCGCAAAATTTGTACTTTTTAGCGTAATAATGGCGCCATTGGTAGCAACGTTATTAGCTAGTTTTGGTGGGCTGACGTCTGCTGATTCTTCAGCAATGGGTCGATTGGATGCGTGGTATGACGGCATTCATATGCTTTTAGGCAACCCGATATTAGGTGTCGGTATGAGCAATTTTATGGACTTACACGGTAAAGTTGCGCATAACTCATACATTCACGTCGCCGCCGAATTAGGAATTATTGGCTATTCAATTTGGGGCGGCGCATTGATGCTTAATATGATTGCCGGTTATGTGCTGATCAAAAAGTTCGAAAAACGTGGGCAAGATGAACAAAGCGACATATCCACACAAGAATTAGGTATTAATAAAACACTCTTTTTTAGCATGGTAGGGTTTATGATCACCGCCTTTTTCCTAAGCCGGCAATTTACCCTGTTGATGTTCATTTTTCTTGGTATGCAGACAGCGAGCAATTACCGTATTGTCAAATTATCTCCCGAGCTCAGCTATTTGATGAGCTTTAAGCAATTTGCATACTGCGCGATGTATAGTTGGGTTGCCATCATAATGGTTTATATTGCGCTTAAAATAGGATTATAAATCGTCATATATAAGGTTAATGAAAAGCCATTATAAGTTTAAGGTTTGTTTTTTCTCAGTCGCTTTTCAAGTGCTCTAAGCGGCCAGGTGATTTTCCACCAAACACTTTCATAGGCTTCTAGAAAGCACTGCCTGTAATAAATTTCTTCTTGCTTTAATCTATGGCAATGGGCTCGCATTAACACGTTTTCGTGCTCTATGATGGCGCTATATTGCGCTGCGATATTAGTTACCTGTTGAAAATCGATGACATCTTGCAAAAGTGTCTGGTACAGGGCCGTAGCAATTTTACCTATCTCAGTATCGCTCTCTACTAGGCTACTATTATGACGAAGAGACTTTTCAATAAAGTCTGACGCGCCAGCAGACCCTGATAAATCAAACGCTTTTGTAATATCGGCCAGCACTTGTTCTGGATTCGCTATTAACTGATTGAAATCCACAACAATATGCTTTGCTGACCTTATAGTTAAAATACTACTCAAGGTATAGTTAATCCAAAGCCTCAAGCTATGCTCTATCAGAAAACCATCGCGTTTCTCTAATGACATTGCCACTTCCATTGGGTTTCTCAGCATTAGTAGGTAATGCGGGGTGATGGCATTGTTTGAAAAAATGTTATGCCAAAAAGCTAGATGTAACGAAGTACGCGGATCTTTCATTCCCCATAAATCATGACCTTGATATTCACTGCGCAATAAGTCACTTGCTACGTTTTCATAAGAAGCATAAACGGGGTCAATTGATTCACTTTGCTCAATGGCATAAGGGTCATCCCATGCTTGTACCTTTGCATCAAACAGCACATCATTAAACTCAACGATTTTAGCATTTTCAAAAAAGCCTTTTTCATTAACACCTTTTTGTGGGCCATATAAATGCTTACCCATAAATATACCTAGCCTATCCAACAATCCAGATATCGCCGAGGTTCCACTCCGATGCATTCCTACCACAATTATCGCTTTTGACACGCTTTCTCCCTACGTTGTTTTAAGCAAAGACTTTAATTCTTTTATAGACGCTTTGTGCACAAAAAATAAGGTAAGTACATATACTATGCCCCCTGCTGCGACCTGCACAATCAAACTTGTTATGTTGATACCAGTAAAAGCCTGTTTTGCAGCAAACACAAAAACAAGCATGAGAATTCCGGCAGAAATAGGCGGCAACATACTCTTTAGAAATTGCTTAATTGTTATATTGAATAGCCCGCAATTTCTACCTACCACCACAACATATATCAATGGGTAACTTACTGCCCAGGCAATCGCGATACCTATTGCGCCCATATCAGAAAACGCGACAATGCCAACAAATAAAATGGGAATTGAAATCAATGCGTTAATAAGCATATGTCTCGCATTTCCAATACCTTTTATCGCAGGGTTAAATAGTTCATCACTGAATCGTAGTGGCATAATAAAAAGAACTATCATAGCTGGCATTACGGCACCTACCCACTTTTCACCAAGGATAAGCGGAATCACCACATCAACAACCGAAGCAAGTCCCCAAAAAATAGGAACGGTTGCCAAAAAGCTTAAACGCTGCGCTTTTAATATGTAATGGTTTACGCGGGCTTTGTTGTCTTGAATTTTTGAAAAGGCAGGAAACGCCACTTGTCGAAGTAGCGGTAATATCTTTTTCTGTGGCATCAGCGCAAATTGCAAGCCAACGGCAAAAAGCCCAACTTCCATGGGTGATAAAATGCGACCTGCAATCATGATATCCATGTGTAAAAACACATAAAACAAAATGGCATTAAGCGTTAGTAAACCGCCAAATTTAATCATGGGTAGAATTGGCTTTAGCTTAAAATCAGGTAGCAACCATAGTGGTTTTACTGCAAACACCAATACGGTTTTTACAACAACCAGGACGATTTCACCCCAGATGATTGACCAAAATCCGTACCCCATCAATGCCAATGCAAGAGTCACCAACGTCGCAAACACTGTGGCGATAGCGGTAATGATGGCAAGCTTTTTAAAATCCATCTCTCGGTACATTAATGCTGCAGGAATGACTTGAAATATAAGAATCAAAAAACACCAAGCATTGAGTGAGAGAATATCGGCGACATTGCTAGATTGATAGTATCTCCCAACGGCGTCGGCCAAAGACAACTGCACAATGAAAAAGGTACAGTAGACGAGAATTATTGCGCCAAAGAGTTTCTTTAGTGTATGCGTGGACAGTTCTTTAGCTTGAATAATACTTGGCGTTATAAACGAACCTAGCATCAAGGTGAAGAAGCCAAATAGCACATCTGCCATGGCAACTTCGCCATAATCTTCTGGTGTTAATAAGCGAATAACCCAAAACGTAATAATCCAACGGATCAACTGTGTTGCAGCTTTACCTAGCGCTACCCACTTTATTGAATGTAAGACCTGTTGTTTAAGATTATCTTGTGTCACGCAAAGCTGCTCTTCTTGTTAGCTTTGGCATAACGAAATAAGCGTTGTACAGTTTGCCAAAAAATATCGGGGATATATCGATACATTAGGCCTTTGCTTAGTGAGGAAAATGAAGGTTGTTGGCGATGTGCTTTGAGCAAGGTATCACCCGCCAACGAAAATTGTGATGTGTTGATGTAAGACCGTGCATAGCGAGTATGAATTGAGGCCATTATTTGTGGCCATGCTACATTAGCTGTGTGCAGAGCAAATTCGGCTTTTATTTTTTCCAAACATACGATCTCTGCATGATGCATTTTTTCATCAAGCATTGAGTAGTTGTCGCCATGAAAAATATGTTTTGCTACCACTGTCTCAACAAAATCAACTTCACTGACTAAGGCTAGTTTAAGCCACAAATGCCAATCATCCACTCCCATTAAAGCGGGATCTGGGTCAAACATTCCTACTTGTTTGATTAAATCTGTGCGCGCCACAGCGCTGCAACAACTAATTTGATTTTCTTCAATAAGAGAACTAAAAATTTTACCGCGATGTTTACGCTTAAAATTAGGCTGGTAGGTTTTATTTGTCGCGGTATAAAAATTTTCGCTACCACCGTGAACAAGTCCTATGGATGCCTTCGAAAACAAGGGCATTTGCTGTGTTAGTTTGTCTTGATACCAGAGATCGTCTTGGTCGCAAAAAGCAACATAGGCGCCAGTACAATGCGTGATCCCATAGTTTCGTGCATCGGCGACGCCACCGTTTGCTTTGTCTAACACAACTATTCTATCGTCACGCTGAGCAAGGCGATGCAATAACGCTAAGCTTGCATCTTTGGAACCATCGTTGACCAAAATCACTTCAATGTTGGTGTAACTTTGTTGCAATATGCTGTCCAGCGTATTCTCAATGTATTGCTCACCGTTATACACCGGAATGATCACTGAAACCTTTGCTTCCTTCATACCTAACAACAACCTTAGTGAAGTGTTAATAAATTATTAATATAGAAATACTTATAATGCTATTGCAGAAACTTATCAATGATTAAATAATGTACTCATAGTGTTTAACTATTCACCATAGCGACAATCAAAAAAATAATTGGACTAAGATGGCTGCAATATACTCTGGTTTGTTTAAACATGTATTACTCCCCACCTACGCGAAGTTGCGCGGTAAACCCTTGCCTAAAATGGTAGCGGAGTACAATAGTCATTTAACTTGGTCACCAGAACAAATTAAAGCCCACCAATGGCAGTATCTGTCGTTATTGCTTGAACACGCTTTTACCCACAGTACTTTTTATAGAAGCCTTTGGCAGAAAGCAGGCGTCGAATCGGCTAAAGATATCACCGACTTTAATGCTTTCACCTCGCTGCCTATTATCTCGAAAGAAGATATCAGCGCGCATTATGAGCAAGTAAGAGCACATGGATTTAAAGACAACATCGTCAAAGCAACCGGAGGATCCACGGGTATTCCATTTAAGTTTGAATTAGATGTCGAAAGCAACCTAAGGCGCGAAGCGGTGATGTGGCGTGGGTACCAACAACTAGGCGCGGGCTTAGGAGAAAAAACCTTGTTCTTATGGGGAGCAAACATTGGCGAGGTATCCAAAGCGCGACAACTAAAAGAAATCCTTTACCACCGCTTTTATCATCGCAAAATGTTAAATACTTTTACTTTGAGCGAGCAAAATGCAGATGAATTTATTAATCAGATTAACCAATATAAGCCAAGTGCAATTGTAGGTTATGTCCAGCCCACTTATTTGCTGGCTCGCTATATTTTGCAACACGATATCCGCATCCATCGACCCCTTGCAGTACTTACCGGCGCTGAAGCACTGCACGATTTTCAGCGGGATACAATAGAAAAAGCATTTGGGTGCAATACTTACAATACCTTTGGCTGCAGAGAATTTATGCTCATTGCCTCAGAGTGCAACAGCCACAAAAGCCTGCACATAAATAGCGACCATTTGGTTGTAGAAACCGTCGATAACTCAGGTCAACCTATCTCGGGACAGTCGGGCGATCTCGTTATCACCGATTTGTTCAACTATGGTATGCCGCTAATTCGCTATAAAAACGGTGATTGTGCAACACTATCGAATAAACAGTGCGAGTGTGGCAATCCATTCCCTATTATGGAAAGTGTCGATGGTCGTCAATTAGATGTCATCAAAACTCGCTCGGGTAAAACGATACCAGGCGAATTATTTCCACACCTTTTTAAGGAATTTAGTGGCATTGTTAAATTCCAAGTTAAACAAACTTCATTAAATTATATCGATATACTGCTTGTAACTAATAAGCAATTTAAGGCCGAAGAAGCTGACGTAATAAAACGTGAAATCAATCGTTATAGTAACGACGAACTAGAATTAAACCTCGTGTTTGTTGAAGATATTCCATTAACGCCAAGCGGCAAACATAGAGTAACCATTTGTGAAGTCTAATAACAAAGTCATTATTCTAACTAATTTGTATCCGTCGCCGTGGGAGCCCAACAGAGCGACGTTTAACAAACAACAGTTTGACGCCTTATCTCAGTATAAAGAATTGCACTATTTAGTGCCTGTGCCTTTTCTGCAGTGGTTTAAAAAGCGCAAACAAATCAAGCAAACCACGCATTTGCGTTATGCACCGTTTTTTTATGTCCCTGGCACAGGGCGTCGATTTAACGGCATTTTTATGACGTTATCTCTTTTGTTTCATAGTGGAAGATGGATTAAAGCTTCGCAAGCAGACACCTTGCTAGCCTGTTGGGCATATCCTGATGGCGTCGCAGGACAAAAGTTAGCACATCATTTTAAGCTTAATTATTTCTTAAAGATTCACGGCTCTGACATACATATTCATGGTCTGCACCCCAGTCGCTCCGCTCAAATCAAGCAGGCAGCTAATAAAGCGTCAGGAATCGTGTCTGTGTCCAATGAACTTAAACAATCACTAGCAGAACTAGGCGTAGAAGCGAATAAAATAAGCGTGTTGTACAATGGCGTAAATCATGCGCTATTCCAGCCCAAATATCAGCGCCCTTGTGATTTTGAGTACATCATCTTTGTCGGCAACTTGAAACACGACAAAGGTATTATCGAATATGCCACCGCATTTGATCAGTTTGCAGCATCCAACGCTCAGTTGCATTGTGTAGTGATTGGCGATGGACCTGACGCGGGAGAACTGAGAAGGTTTGTCGACACTCTACAACATCGCGATAGGTTTCATATACTTGGCTCGCTTGAACATCACCAAATTGCGCCGTGGGTGCAACATGCAAAATGCCTTTGCTTACCGAGCTACCATGAGGGTGTGCCAAATGTACTACTCGAGAGTATGGCAATTGGAACCCCTGTAATATCAACGTTGGTTGGCGGCATTCCAGAAGTTGTCCTACAAAATGAAACAGGGTTACTGATTAAACCGCAAAATAGCGTGCAACTCCTTGCTGCCCTTGACCAGGCACTATCGATAG
This sequence comes from Thalassotalea agarivorans, assembly GCF_030295955.1. Taxonomy (NCBI): domain Bacteria; kingdom Pseudomonadati; phylum Pseudomonadota; class Gammaproteobacteria; order Alteromonadales; family Colwelliaceae; genus Thalassotalea; species Thalassotalea agarivorans. Next base: position 250,055 of record NZ_AP027363.1, on the reverse strand, counting down.
AATGGAACCAAGAAGCGATTAGAAAACATGCTGAAAAGTTTTGTTGGCAATCTAACGCCAAGCAATTGCAGGAATTGATAAGCACTCGCTAAATATTTGGCTAGATTGGTATAAATCGCTTTGCATGCGTTAATATTTTGTTAAACTGAAAGTATAAAAATCAAACAATAAAGATGTATTAATGGTTAAGATGTCCTCTATAGTAAATAGAGTTATAGGGAAAGTTTGTCGCCTTCATCCCAATATGGTGTCGCACATCAGGACGTCTGAACGCGTGCTTTTTTTGACCTTTGATGATGGGCCAACGCCTCAGGTTACCGACACATTGTTAGACTTGCTCGAACAATTCGACGCGAAAGCAACGTTTTTTGTTATAGCCAAGGAGGCTACTCGTCACCCAGAGGTTATTGCTAAAATTATAGCCGCAGGCCACACCTTAGGAAACCATTCATTACAACATGAAAACTTTCAAACGCTTAGCCGTGCAGAACAAGCTAACGATGTGTTGCAATCCCAAACAACCTTATCGGGTTTATGTCAATCACCCTGTAAATACTTTAGGGCGCCTCAGGGAAAATGGACCTTTTCTTTGATTTCTTTGCTAAAACAACATGCCTTGACAGGGATACATTGGTCAAAAGATTCAAATGATTTCAAAACGACCTCTTTTGAAAAATTAACACGTTCGTTAATTGATGCTGAAATGAAGAATGGTGAAATTTTGTTGTTTCATGACGACAGTGAAAAAAGTATCAATATGTTAAAAACATTACTGCCTCATTGGCAGAAACAAGGCTTTCGTTTCGCTGCAATAGAGGGCTATGTATGAAGGTGCTTTATCACCATAGAACTCGTGGTCGCGGCGCAGAGGGTGTGCATATAAAAGGGATAGTCAAAGGGTTTGAAAAACTTGGCCATGACGTGCAAGTGCTTTCTATGCCCGGTGCTGAACCAGAACAAACCAAAACAGTGAAGACAACCCAGCCAAGCAACAACAAACGTTCAATCGTTGGTTCGCTTACGTCGATTACTAAGTATTTCCCAGAATTTTTATTTGAAGTATTTGAATTGGCTTATAACCTTTTGGCACTGTTGCGCGTTAGAAAGGCGTTAAAAGATACAGAAAGTGAATTGGTCTATGAGCGCTATTCTCTTTTTATGTTTGCCAGTATTTGGTATGCCAAAAGAAAGGGTATCCCGATCTTACTGGAGATAAACGATTCCTGTTTAGTACAAAGAGTGCGTAAGCTAACGTTTAAGTCGCTCGCAAGAAAATTAGAAAAATGGTGTTTTCAAAATGCTTCCGGACTAATTTTTATATCGACACACTTTAAAGAGCTGGCGATTGCTCAATATGGCGATATTGCCAATTCTGTGGTGTCGCCCAACGCTGCCGATTTGTCGCAATTTAGTTTAATGCCTGAAGAAGCAAAGTCGGTGCGAGAACAACTTAATATAGACGACAAGATCGTCCTTGGATATGTCGGAGCTTTTGTACATTGGCATGGAATTGACTGGTTTATCGATAAAGTTGCGGACAAAGTAAAAGACTTTCCTAACTTAGTATTATTGCTCATTGGTGACGGTGTTTGTTTTAACGCCATTAAAGCTCGAATTGAGCAAGCTGAGGCGAGTGAACAAATTATTTTAACGGGGCGCTTAGCGCATGACGACGTGCCTCGATATATAGCCGCTATGGACTTTGGAATTTTGCCTGATTCAAACGACTATGGGTCTCCCATGAAATTGTTTGAATTTATGGCAATGGAAAAAGCAATGGTAGTACCTGATTTTGGTCCCATCAAAGAGGTAGTTGCTGATGGTGAAACGGGTTGGCTGTTCAAGGCCAATGACAAAGACGCTTGCGTTGAGAAAACATTGTCATTGATGGAAGACAAAGCGAGTATAGTCAAAGTAGGTAAACAAGCGCGTCAATACATAGAAGAACAGCGCCAATGGACTAATAATGTAGAAGATGCTTTAGCTTTATTGGAGCAAAATGAATGATTTGGACAGATTTAAAACGCAAACAAGCTATTTACATGGCAGACGGTTCAAACGCCAGTATGTTGCGAATATTTATGTCAGACGGTACATCAGCGATGTGTTTATATCGAACGATGCGGTTTTTTAAACAAATCAAATTATCGCCAGTTGCTTACTTAGTTGCTTGGCTAAACAAGTTTTTAAATGGCTGCGTCATTGGCATAAATGCTCATTTCGACGAAGGCTTCGTCATTATGCATCCTAATGGCGTTATCATTAATTCAAAGGTACAAGGCGGTAAAAATGTTACGCTTGAAAGCGGTGTCGTTATTGGCGACAACAGAGGTCGCTCACCCACATTACAGGATAATGTTTTTGTCGGCTCTGGCGCCAAAATAATCGGTGAAGTTATTATAGAAAACAATGTTGATATTGGTGCAAACGCTGTCGTTACCAAAGATGCACCAGCTCGCAGTGTTATGCTAGGTATTCCTGCAGTAGCCAAGTTAAAGGATAAACAGTAATGGAAACGCTTTTGTGGCTGTCCATTGGTTTACTGGTATACAGTTACTTACTATATCCGTTTGTATTATTGGTTTGCAGTAAGCTCTTTAACAAGAGCAAAACATGGTGTAAAAACGCACAACATTTGCCTGATATTACCGTCATTATTTCTGCATTCAATGAACAATCTTGCATAGCAGACAGAATCAAAAATCTAAATCACATAGACTACCCACAGCATAAAATTAAACTGCTTGTCGGCTCCGATGGCAGCACAGATGATACCAATGAAATATTACTAGCGCTTGCCAAAACCACTGAAAATTTACAGGTCGAATTGTTCTCTCAAAACAGAGGGAAGATGAGCGTACTCAATGATCTCATTGCTAAAGCCACTACCGATATAGTGGTCATGAGCGACGCTAATACTGAGTTTGCTGAAGATGCGTTAATAGAATTGACACAACCTTTTGTTGATGAAAATATCGGTGCAGTTTGTGGAGAGCTTGTACTATATAACGCTGGCTGTGAACGCAACCAAGATGACAAGTATTGGCAATACGAGCGCTTTTTAAAGAAACACGAATCTAATTTGAATGCGCTACTTGGAGCCAATGGCGCAATCTATGCTTTTAGAAAAGCGCTTTACGTGCCGCTTGCCCACGACACCATTGTTGATGATTTTCAAATCGCCCTGCACGTTCGCAAACAAAAACAAGTTGTCGTTTATCAACAACGAGCCTTAGCCTTTGAAGAAATTGCGCCAGATTTGAGTGCGGAAGGACAACGCAGAGTGCGTATTGGGCGTGGTAACTACCAAGCGTTTTTTCGTATGCCCTGGTTACTCAACCCTGCAAATGGTTTTCTTTTTTTCAGCTATGTCAGTCATAAGGTGCTGCGCTGGTTTGCACCACATTTAATGCTTATTGCAATTGTCACAAACGTATTGCTCGCTACAACGCCTTTTTACGTTGCGCTGTTAGCGCTACAAGTGCTGTTTTATGTGCTTGCGTTTATCGGTATCAATCTGCCGACACACAGCATAGCTAAGCAACCAATCATAAAAATAATCGCCTTTTTCACCGCGATGAATGTATCGTTGCTCAAGGGCTTTATTCAATATTTTACAACAAAGAGCAGTGGCGCATGGCAAAGGACAGTACGATGATCAGTGTGCTTATTTTAGGGTGTTTGTTATTACTTGGCTTGGTCGTGTTCATTATTCGTAAAAAACACATTCATTTGTGGCTATCACATTACCTAAAACGCAAACTGTTCAAGAAAAAGGTACCTAACAACACCACCAAACATGTCCTTTTTTGTTTTGTTGACCACTATGAGCCGCAATGGGGTAAAGATATTTCGCTGGAACAAGAACGTTTTAGAGTAGATCAATGGCACCAGCTATACCCTAAAGTTGCTGGCCAATTTAAAGATAGCGACGGATGTTATCCCAAGCACTCATTTTTCTATCCAGAAGAAGAGTACAGAGAAGAGCATTTAAATAAAATTGCGCACCTTTGTCAGCAAGGATTTGGCGAGATAGAAGTGCATTTGCATCATGACAACGACACCCATGAAAACCTTACCAACACCCTAAATAGTTTTACCGAACTATTGCACGAAAAACATGGTGCTTTCGTGCGCCATGAAGAAACAAACAAGCTTCAATATGCGTTTATCCATGGCAATTGGTGCCTCAACAACAGTCGACCTGATGGGCGTATGTGTGGCGTTGATGATGAACTAATTGTGTTAAAAAATACAGGATGTTTTGTCGATATGACATTTCCGTCCGCGCCGAGCGATACACAGCCGGCTTTTGCCAACGAAATATACTATGCGACAGATACTCCAGGACAGCCAAAATCACATGATAAAGGCGTTTCAGTAAAAGCAGGTAAACCTGCATCTGGCGATTTAATGTTGATCACAGGTCCCTTAGGATTAAATTGGAAACGTCGTAAGAAAGGTGTTTTTCCACAAATAGAAAATAGTGATGTACGCACCAGTATGCCACCGACCAAAGATAGGATTGATCTTTGGGTGAATAGCGGTATTAGCGTGGCCGGTAAAGAAGAGTGGATTTTCATCAAAGTGCACACACATGGAACACAAGAAGTTGATATGCCAACATTGTTAGGGCAACCATTTGCGGACATGTGCCAATATTTAGATGACAAGTACAATGACGGCAAAGACTATTTGTTGCATTATGTCTCTGCAAGAGAAATGTATAACATCGCAAAAGCTGCCGAAGCAAATGAACAGGGTAACCCTCATCTGTACAGGGATTATGTCGTTGCAGCGCCGACCTATAAGTACAAGGAAGACAATGAGCAAAGCGATTAAACTATTAGCAAAAACGCCTTTTTTGTGGGCTTGTCGGCCAAAAGGACTATATGTGTTTAATTATCATCGCATCGGTGATCCATCAAGCACACCTTTTGACCCAAATGTGTTTAGTTGCGATGTTGAAACGTTTGATAAACACCTTAGTTTTTATGAGAAACACTTTACCTTACTAACGTTAGAGCAGTTGCAGCAGAAGTTGCAAACCCAATCGCTAGAAGATGATAGATATGCCTGTATCACCTTTGACGACGGCTACATTGACAATTATCAATCCGCTTTTCCATTATTAAACGCACGTGGTATACCAGCAAGTTTCTTCGTAGCAACTGATTTTATCGCTCAAAATACTGTACCTTGGTGGGACGAAATTGCGTATTTAGTGAAAGCTTGCCTTGCAAATAGTATCGATTTGTCGTCGCTACTTAAGATCTCGTCCTTAGTCATTGACGACCCCTCCTTGTGTATCAAACAAGTACTAAACAGTGTTAAGCATGACGATTCCACTACTTTAGAAAACGTTCTAGAGACCCTGCGAAACGCGGTTAACAGTGCTAATAGCCTAGAACAAGTCAAACAAGCACCACTGTTTATGGATTGGACTATGTTGGCTGAGATGCAAACAGCTGGTATGGAAATCGGCTCACAAACTCGCACTCATCGTATTTTGGCGCAGTTAGATAAATCAGAGCAATCTGAAGAAATTTCACACGCATTAGCAGAAATAGATGCTCACTTACCTGTGAATCAACGATTCTTTGCTTACCCGGTAGGTGGTAAAGACAGTTTTAATCAGGACACAATTTCCCTGTTACAGCACCATGGCTATCCTTTTGCCTTCAGTTTTATGGGGGGCATTAATAAAAACGACTGCGATGTCTTTCAGCTTAGACGCTTTTCAGTAGACGGTAATTGCTCAACCACGGCACTTAAAAAACGTGTATTAGAAGCATCTATTGCGCTCTTTTTAGCTTAGCGCCCTTTACCAAATACAACCACTTCAGCAGTGCGGATTAATATCAGTAAATCTAGCGTAAAACTGCGATGCTTAATGTAATACAAATCAAATTTTAATTTTTCCATGGCATCTTCAGTAGTTGCACCATACGGGTATTTTAGCTGTGCCCAACCGGTTAGACCCGGTTTTACATTGTGTCGCTCATTGTAATATGGAATTTCATCGACTAACGTTTCAACGAATTCAGGGCGTTCTGGTCGAGGGCCGACAAAGCCCATATCACCGCGCATAACATTGTAGATTTGTGGTAATTCATCAACACGATATTTTCGAATAAACGCACCCACTTTGGTGGTGCGGTCATCATCAGTTTTAGCCCATTTCACACCATCTTTCTCCGCGTCTTCACGCATGCTGCGAAACTTCACTATTTTAAATAGTTTGCCATTTAGCCCCACCCTAACTTGATGATAAAACACGGATGCCGAGGGGCCTTCTTCCAGTTTTATCGCCAGCACCGTGAGTAACATGAACGGCCAAGTAAATAACAACAAGACGAAGGCCATGCTGGCATTAAAGACCCAATCTAGGGCATTTCGTAGATAGTTGGGCGAGGCAAACCCTGACGAGTAAATCACCCAACTTGGATAAATCAAATTGACCGCTATTTGTCCGGTTTCTCTTTCAATAAAGTCGAGGATATCGGTAATTTCAATGCCACGAACTTTACAAGCAAAAAGCTCTTCTATCGGGAGGTTGTTTCTGCGTTCATCGCTAGCGATGACAATCTCATTGATTTCATTTTCGAGCGCATAATGCACGATAGATAGATCACTTGATAGTTTGTGTTCATTTACGATACCGCCGTCCATATCACCTTCCATGGGTACAAAACCGAGTAGGCTGAAACCTTGTCTATCGACTTTGCGGCGCATACGTTTTTCAATAATTGACGCTCGTTCACCCGCCCCAAGCACAACCACACGGCGCTTTTGAAAACCAAAGAGTGCGGTCTTCTGCGCAATATAACGCAGTACTAAAATGCCGAGAAACGCTAAAAAGGACGCGAGCGCAATAAGCTCTATGGCTATTTGATACCAACTAAACAATAAGGCAAAGGAAAACAATATTGAAAAGCCGATCGCAAAAGAAATAACTTCTCTTTGCACTAATCGGACAAAATTATCTCTAATCTTTGAGTTGTACAGACCTAATGACAGGGCGGTAAGTAGGTGACAAAAGCCAAAAATCAATGCGTGAACAAAAAGTTGGCTCAAAAGTAACTGTTTTTGATCAACAAAATTGAATTGGTCGTTAAGAAACAAGGCAAGAGCTAAGGCACCGATAAGTATGAAAAATTCGACTAATAACAGTGATCTACTCGCTGTGGATAAATCCTTAAACTTCTTTTCTTGCATCCTTTTATCCCTTTTTATAAAAATAATTTAACAGATCGTTAACTAACCTGTATAAATAAAATACTATAAGTGTTTAAAATAAGTGCAAGTTTTTTGAAATTTTTGCGAAATAAATATAGATTTGAATAAGAGTTGTTCAAAAAATGTATAAAAAAGGTAATGCCATGGATAATAAAGCACTGACTAAAGTGTTGTCTGTAGTGAGTTTTGTCTCATTTATGTTGTTGGGGTGTAGCTCAAATCCGCTTCCAACTGCCACACTGCACCCTTCTGACACCAAAGAAATAACATCATACAAATACCTCATTGGCGCGGGAGATGTCGTCAATATTTTTGTATGGCGTAACCCTGAAGTATCAGGCACATTCGTGGTGCGTCCAGATGGCATGATAACAACCTCATTGGTTGAGGACATTCCTGCATCAGGAAAAACACCTACAGAACTAGCACGTTCGATAGAAGGTATCTTAGCTACTTATCTTCGTGACCCAGTTGTCACTGTTACGGTAAATAACTTTGTTGGACCATTTAGCGAACAGATCAGAGTGATAGGTGAAGCAACCAACCCACGCTTTGTTAACTACAAAAAGAACATGACCTTACTCGATGTTATGATTCAGGTCGGTGGATTAACGGAATTTGCCGACGGCAATGATGCAGTGCTTGTGCGCATAGAAGACGGCAATCAAGTGCAGTATGACGTGTTTATTGATGACCTAATTCGAAATGGAGATATCACCGCCAATGTAGATGTTCTGCCTGGCGATATCATTGTTATTCCTGAAACTTGGTTTTAAACGGTAGTTAGAGGTCGTAATGCAGGAACTAATTCAACAGCTTGTTGATTACTCAAAGGGACTTTGGATCAAAAGGCGCTATATCATTATAGCGACATGGCTCATTTGTCCTATCGGTTGGGCATTTATTGCTAATCTTGATGACGTATATGAATCAGAAGCACGTATCTATGTAGATACACAAAGTATTCTGGGACCTTTGCTTAAAGGTATTACCGTACAAACAGATACCGATTCACAAATCAGGTTAATGATTCGAACGTTAAAAAGTAGGCCAAATCTAGAGCGAATTGCTCGCATGACTGACCTCGATATTCAAACCACGTCGGAACAACAATTTGATCAACTGATTGATGATCTTAAAGATGATATCGAAATCCAAAAAGTGGGCGGTCGTAACGAAAACATTTTTACTGTGACCTACCGACATAAAGATCCAGATATAGCCAAAAATGTTGTCCAAAGTGCACTCAGCGTATTTATAGAGAACACCTTAGGAGAGAATCGTTCTGATTCTGATGAAGCTCAGAAGTTTCTTAACGCGCAAATTAAAGAGTACGAACAACGCCTAGTTGCTGCAGAAGCACGTTTAACAGATTTCAAACAGAAGAATGCCGATGTCTTGCCAAATCAATACGGTGGCTACTATGACAAACTCAATATTGCTAAAGAACAACTCAAAGCAATTAATCTGAATTTAAGAGAAACTGAGTCGCAGTTGGAGAATGCTAAAGCACAACTTTATGCTGCGCCAGATGAAATCAAAAGCGGTCAAAGTAAGATAAAACATCAAAATGCCATTGCTACTACCTACGATGACCGTATTGCTGAACTAGAAGCGAATCTAGACGCGTTGTTGTTACGTTACACCGATCGTCACCCTGACGTGAAAGAGGTAAAACGCAGACTCGCTGATTTAAACAGACTGCGTGACCAAGAAATACAAGCCTATTTAGATGTAAATAGTGGTGGCACAGACGCTCGTTCTAAGCTTTCGCAAAACCCTGTCATTCAAAGTTTGCAAATACAAGTTAATCAGTTAGAAAGCCAGGTAGCATCGATAAGAGTAAGGCGAGATGAATACCAAGGACAAGTCGATGACCTTGAGGAAAAAATTCATATTTTGCCGGAAATTGAAGCTGAGCTAACAGCGCTTAACCGCGGTTATGAAATCACCAAAGGCAAGTATGAAGAGCTGTTGTCACGAAAAGAGACGGCGCAAATTGCAAAACAAGCAGACCAATCAACCAGTAAAATTGAATTTAGGGTAATTGACCCACCTAGAAAACCAAACAAACCTGCAGGCCCTAAAAGAATATTGTTTGCCACTGGCGTACTTATCTTTGGTTTTGGTACAGGGATTGGTTTAGCCTTGTTGGTATCACAAATCAACCCAGTGGTGACCTCTGCCCATCAATTAACCGCAAATACTGGTATACCAGTGTTTGGTTCTGTGTCTGCTACAGAAAGTCTTGGGCTGATTAAAAGTCACAGAAGAAGAACCTGGGGATTTGTTATTTCCAACGTGCTGTTGTTTATCCTGCTGATTGGCTTTTTAACAGTGTTTAGCATTCCTGGCTTATTGTCGTAACGAAAAGAGATTTACATGAGTACAATTGAAAAAGCGCTAGCGAAACAGAAAGCGGCACAAGCGAAAGCTACTGCAGAGCAGCCGCAAGTTACAGAGCAAGAAGCACCTGCAGCGTCAACACCTGTTGCAACAACGCAGCCGATAGAAGAAGCGGCGACCGCCAGCGGCAATCTAACTGTGTGTGTTGACACGGAATCGATGAATGAGCGTGGTTACTTGATTGACGAAGGTAATCGCAAAAACATTAAAGAAGAATTTAGACAAATAAAACGCAAAGTTTTAAACAATGCCTTTGGTCGCATTGGGCAAACGCTCGACAACAGTAACTTAGTGATGGTGTCTAGCAGTAAGCCTAATGAGGGGAAAACCTTTGTATCTATTAATTTGGCACTAAGTATCGCATTAGAGCAGGATAAAACAGTTTTACTAGTTGACGCTGACGTGTTGCGACCAAGTATCAATAGAGAATTAGGTGTACCAGATACAGAAGGGTTGATGGAGTACTTGCTGCACGAAAAAAATGATATCGGTGAGGTAATATACAACACCAATATAGATAATTTTAAGCTCATACCTTCGGGTAAGGTGCATCACCTGTCCAATGAGTTATTGGCTAGTGAACGCATGAAATCGTTAGCCAAAGAGCTAGCAAAGCGATATCCGGATAGACTCGTTATCTTTGATTGTCCACCTATTGTTGGTATCACAGAAACGGTTGTGCTATCTGAACACGTGGGGCAAGCAATTATTGTCGTTGAAGAGTCTAAAACTCAACTCGCCAACATTACGGAAGCTACTGAACAGTTAAGTGAAGAGTTAGCTATAGGGTTCGTTATCAATAAATCGGTAAGGTCGCACAAGGATAAATACGGCTATTATGGGTACGGCTATTACAAATAAATACCTTTTAAAAATAATAATAATAATTTCTAGTGTTTTTAGCTGCAGCACCTTAGGGCAAGAATGGCGATTCACACCGGGAGTTACGTTAGACGAAACGTGGACCGACAATGTTGAGCTCACGCGCTACAATCGTACCCAAAGTTTAGTGGGCCAATACGGTGTTACTTTACAAGAAACCTATCAAAGTCAGGATATTGAGTTTAACTTTAATTCTCACAGTATCTATGCCACCTATAGTCACGACAGTGATTTAAATGACGATTATCATACCGGCAATGTCGATGGCAGCATTTTGCTTTGGCCACAAGGGATTCGTTTATTTGGTGATGCCAGCGTGTCCTTTCAATCTCGTAACCAGTTTAGAAATGCATTGGCAGATTTAGTAAGTGGCGATTTAGTTCAGCGCGTGTCTTATTCAGGTGGCGCCTCCTACGATATTTTTAATCGCCATACAGAAACCACTCTATCGGCTATTTATTCAAACACAGAATATGAAGATGATATCGGCAACAGCGAGCGTGTGCAGGTCGACCTATCCACACAAAATGGCAGCGGCGCGCGTATGTTATTTTGGCAGGTTAACGGCTCATTCAATACCCAACAAGATGGTGACCGAGACGGTGAATATTATGTTGTTGAAGCCAAAGTAGGCTTAATTACAAATATAGATTTAGTGCCGTTCGTGCGTTATTTTGACGAAGACTCAAAAGGTAATATTAATAATGGATTGGCATTAGGAAGCCAGGCGGCGGGCGCTGGTCTGCGCTGGTTGGTAACACCACGCTGGTACATAGATGCGAGTTACAACACGCCACTAAACGCAGATGATCCACAGCAAGATGATTTTTGGGATATCAGCACAGCATGGCAACCGACAAGACGCACCGAAATGGAAGCCAGTTACTCACAACGCTTTTATGGTAAAGCATATGGCTTATCGATTAGGCACCGCAACAAACGTTTAACTAATAGTATTTCTTACACAGAGCAAATTGAAGCGTTCACTCGAGATAACTATGTTGTAACAGCAAGCGGATTTTATTGGTGTCCGCAAGATACAGTCGAACCTGCCGACTGCTACCTACAAGAAGATGAAACCATTAATCCAGAAAACTACACCCTTACTCAACTAAACAATTATGAGCCTGTAGTGGACTATCAATACTCACTCAATAGGCGCTTAACAGCTACCTCAGAGTTAGCGCTACGCCGCACACGTATTACACTCACAGCACAAGCTAATGATCGAGAAGCCCTTGCCTCCGGGCAAGAAGACGTCTATGGCAGTATATCGCTGTCAATTTCACGCGACTTGTCGGAAGATACCCGCATCAGACTAACGGGAAGTGCTAATTTGCAATACCTTGCTTATCAAACAGAATCTGAGACAAGTAACCGTTATTTTCGCTCTGAATTAGCCTATGAAAAGGACTTAGCTGAAGAACTAAACATTACCATTGGCGCTAATCACCTCAATCGACTTTCAACCGACGAGTTGTATATTTACCAGGAAAATCGTATATTTTTTAGGCTAAACAAGGAATTTTAAATGTATCAGAGTTATTTTGGCCTTAAAGAAAAACCGTTTCAGTTAAGCCCTGATCCGAAGTTTTTCTTTGCATCAAATCATCACAAGCGAGCACTCAGCTACCTGCAATACGGATTAGATCAAGGTGAAGGCTTTATTGTGATCACAGGGCCAATTGGCACAGGGAAGACCACAATTGCGAAAAGCTTGCTACAAAATATCGAAGACGACAATATCGTCGCTATTCAAATTGTTACCTCAAACTTAACACCAGAAGCACTGTTAAAACTGATTGCTTCTGAATTAGGCGCTTTTTTCTCGAGCGACAACAAAGCAGATATTCTCAAAGGTATAGAAGACTTTTTGTCGACCTTACATAGCCAAGGTAAACGCGCGCTCTTAATTGTCGACGAAGCACAAAACTTGCCCGCTGAAACCATTGAAGAACTGCGTATGCTGTCAAACTTTCAAAAAGAAGCTAAGCCATTACTACAAAGCTTTCTGCTTGGACAAGAAGAATTAAAAGACATTATTCAAAAGCCTAACATGGAGCAATTTAGGCAACGCATAATTGCTTCTGCCCATTTGAAACCTTTGTCAGAAGATGATGTGAAACAATATGTAAATCATCGTCTTGCACATGCAGGTTGCAAGTTTGAACAACTATTTACCGATGATGCATTGCGTATTGTTCATGAAAAAACAGGCGGTGTGCCGCGTAAAATCAATATTTTTGTTGATAGATTATTGTTGTTTACCTTTCTCGAAGAGCTCACCACTATAGACACTGAGCAAGTGGAAACGGTGGCGCAAGAAATGGACGTAGAGCTTACAGGTTCTATAAACCAGCATCAAACCATTGACGATAACAATGCGGTAGCTCATCACGCAAGTAGTGCACAAATTTTACAAGAGCTTGAATCTTTGCTCGACGATACCATTGCAGAAAAGACGCAAACGCTTAGGTACGTCGATAAATTGCTGAAACAAAAAAATCGGGAGCTTGCAGAAGCCAATATCAATTTAGCTAAAAATGCCGACGGTTAAGTCGGCATTTTGTTTACGGTGATTTAATTCACCGACTCTTCATTAATCACTAACTCGTATTTTTCAATCAACGAATATAAGGTTGGTCGAGTAATACCCAGTAGCTCCGCGGTTTTCGACATATTACCTTGTGCCAATGCATAGGCTCTGTATATTGCACTGCTTTCAGCTTTTTCACGCACTTCACGTAAGTTCAATGGCATTTCTTCTATGCTGTCATCTACACGATACAATAGCCCGAGATCAATCGGAGAAACTTGGCTTGTGGTAGCAAGCACAACGCTACTTTTAACTTTATTCTGCAGTTCCCTGATGTTACCTGGCCATTTATATTGTTTTAACGCCGACTTTGCTTCCTGTGAAAACGACTTCGCTTGACTCTTGTACTGTTGAGAGTAACGCGTTAAAAAATATTGAGCGAGAATTACAACATCCTCACCGCGATCTCTTAATGGCGGTATCATGATCGGAATTTCGCTGACACGATAATACAAGTCCTCCCTAAAGGTTTTTTCAGCAACCATGCTTGATAAGTCTTGATTGGTTGCACAAACAACACGAACATCAACTTGAATTTCTTGCCTACCACCGAGACGTTCTATTTTCTTTTCCTGCAAAAAGCGTAACAATTTAGCTTGCAAATTAAACGGCATATCGCCAATTTCATCGAGAAATAAGGTGCCACCCTCAGCGCACTCAATTTTTCCCTTTGTGGTTTTATGTGCGCCGGTAAACGCGCCTTTTTCAAAGCCAAACAACTCACTCTCTAGCAAAGTATCGGGAATCGATGCACAGTTTATCGCGATAAATGGTTTGTTCTTGCGGTCACTCAACTTGTGAATCGCGTTAGCAGCTACTTCTTTCCCTGTACCGCTTTCTCCCAACAACAACGCCGTAATCTCAGTTGGAGCGATGCGTTCAATCATGCTTCGCAAGTTATCAATTGTTTCACTCGAGCCAATAATTCCGCTATCTAAACCGGCAATATCGACCAATCGCTGATTCTCTCGCTCTAGTTGCGCCAATGTAAATGCGCGTGAGACAATGACATTGATAACGTCAGAATCAATCGGTTTTTGATAAAAATCATAGGCCCCTTTTGCAATGGCTTGCAGGGCATGGGTTTTGTCGTCTGAACCGGTTACCACAATCACCTTTGTGCTTGGCGATATTCTCAAAATTTCTTCGAGCGCCAGCAGTCCTTCTGAGGCGTTTGCCTCATCAGGTGGTAATCCCAAATCTAAAGTAACGACAGCAGGCTCATGACGCCGCACCGCCGCAATAGCGCTATTGCGATCATCTGCAAGAACCACTTTGTAGTCAGCAAAACTCCATTTAAGTTGCTTCTGAATACCCTTGTCATCGTCCACGATTAATAACGTTTCCATTAGGCTTCCTTCACCTCAAGTTGTTCAAAGATCACAGTAAATGTTGTACCTACACCTTCTTGGCTATCTACGTGAATCTTCCCATTTAGACTTTCAACAAATTGTTTCGCCTCAAAAACACCAATGCCCATGCCTGCATTCCCCTTAGTCGTGTCGAAGGGTTTAAATAGCCGCGTATCTATAAATTGCTGGGACATTCCAGTGCCTGAGTCTTTAATTTGAATCTGTACTTTTTTATTATCTACTTTTAACTCTAGATAGACTTTATCGTTTTCGCTACTTGCTTCCTGCGCATTTTGTACCAAGTGATTAATCACGGCATCAAATTGCTCTTCATCAAGCTCCATACCTATTGAAGCAGTTGCGCTGTATATGATTTCTGGCTTATTAACGCTGCGCCGAGCGGCAACCTTGCTAAGTATCGCCGACACGTCTACCCACTTAGCGCCCGCATTGTGTTGGCGGCGATTACGAAGCTGCCCTAGCACCTTACCTAACCTAAGCGATGCAGCGTCTATTGTGTCGAATACATCTTCAATAAACTCAGGGTTGGTGCCATGTTTCTCTTTGTTGGCCGAAATCAACGACAATTGCGCTTGGATGTTTTTCAAATCATGCACTAAAAACGCAGACATTTGGTTAAAGGCTTCAAACTGCTTGCCCTGAGCTAATTGCTCGTTGGCCAGGTTAAGCGAAATAAACTGCCCTAGTTGTTTTGTCACTGCATTAAGAAAGTCTCTATCTTCCCAATTTAATACTTCTCTGCTTTCTTTTCCTGAAGCAACAAATAAACCTATCATGGTAGACTCTGAAAAAATCGGTAACACAGCCTTTACGCTATGAAGCTTCATTAGGTCTACATCTATGCTCAGTTGTTGGTAATGGCTGGGATTGATTTCATATTCGTCAATATCTACTAGCCAATGTGTTTGCTGACAAAAGCGCCCTATTGCCTCAAAATTATCAACGAGAGTCGCTTCACAGTTTAAATTACTGCTATAAACCACTTTGTACTCGTTGCCACTTACCAGTAGCAAGCAGCCACCACTTAGGTTTAGTTTTTGCTTAATAAAATCAGTGGCAACTTGGTAGTAAGATTGTCCCGTCGCCTTTTCGAGTTCGGCAATAAGTGCTAACCACTCTTCTCGATACTCGTATTTGTTCGCAAAAAAGTGCTTAGCGATAAGCACCTTTATACGTCTTCGAAACGACTCTGTGACAAGTAAAACAGCCAATACCATGGCGCCCAATGCCAAGAATGAGATGCTAATTAAATCGCCCCATTCTCCACCAAAGTAATTGATCAGGTAACCCGAAAAAGCCATGAGCAACAGGTAAAGCCCAGCGATCAGCAGCATTGAACTGTAAAAGACAACCTGACGGGACACAAAGATTCTGATTTCACCGCGCTTAACACGACGCAAGCTAATCAGTAAAAGTGGCAATGACGCTATCGCGATTAATCCGCGTGCATACCAAAACGCAAAATCGACACTACTCACCATCGACGCCTGTGCATACATAACAAAATCAAAAACAGTCAAGGCACCAAGGCCAATAATTAACGGCCAGAGTGACCAGCGACTAGCGCCATCCGAGTTTCTAAAGAGTTGCTCTAGAAGTACCAACAACCAAAGATTTAAACCAACGTAGAGTAGATAAAAATAAGTATTGTGCAGTTGATCGAAAGCAACGCCGGCCACTATGAAGAAGAAGCCGCCAAAGGATAAGGCTAAGTAAGTAATCGTGCGTTTAGCGCGCAATAACTGACGAAGTGAATGGCATTCCATGCTAAACGCGTATAGCAGTAGACTCCAACTAATAATACGGAGCGTATCTACCATGATGGCAACGGGCAAGGGGAGTAATTGATTAGATTGAAAAGCGGCAGACGCAAAGCCAAGTGTTGCGCACAGCGCGGCATAAAGCATTAACCTTACCTGCAATACCTGACTTCTTGCCGATAAAATTAAAATACTTAAAATAAAAAAACCAAACGCCGCAACGCCATAACCAAAAAGGCCAATAACTTCCATTTAACAGCAAACACCTTCACATTATTATTTTAAAAATGAACCTAACTCGTTGTTTGTACTGCAATGTTCAACTAGGCTACTGTTACTTTATTACCCTGACTAAATAATGTACACCTTTTATGCACGCAATAGGCTCATTTGTCCTATATTTGCGTTAGAAACAGGGTAAAGCTAACTTACAATTGTCGTTTTTCGCATTTGGCGATGGAATTTTTATCAATCTATAATGCTATCAAAGCCTTATACCAAGAATAAAGAAAGGAAACGTGATGTACGAGATGTTGCTGGCATTTTCAATCTTACTTGCTGTGTTCTCCTCTGACTATTTGATCAAGGGCAGTATCGCGCTTGGGCAACGCTTTAACATTCCCGCCTATATCATAGGCGCCGTTGTAATCGGCTTTGGTAGCTCGCTGCCTGAATTTTCGGTCAATATTAGTGCAGCGCTCAAACAAGAGACAGGTTTAGCCATTGGTAATATTTTAGGTAGTAACTTATTTAACCTATGTATTAGTTTGGGTCTTATAAGTTTGATCAGCCCTATTGCTATCGCGAAAGATTCAAAAGTAAAAGATGTACCTATGCACCTAATCGCTGTAATCGCGATAGCAGTTTGCGGTAACCAGCTTTATTTGGATGGCATACAATTTCATCAGTTGATGCCAAGTCACGGTATTATTTTGCTTTGTTTTTTCGCTATTTATATGTATTACACCTTGTTTGAGGTATTTAACAAATCGCCTCATAAGCAGCAATTGCATCACAAACACCACAAAGCGATTGAAACACCTGAATCGTTGAGTCTATTTAAAATCATAATTTTTATCGTATTAGGTTTAATTGGCTTGGTTGTTGGCGGTGAACTTATTGTTGAAAGCGCAAAAAACATTGCCTTAGATATGGGGCTATCCGACAAAACGGTAGGTTTATTGATTATTGGTCCAGGTACTTCATTGCCTGAGCTGATTGCATGTATATCTGCCCTACGAAAGAAAAACACCGACATGATTATTGGCAACATTATCGGGTCAAACATGTTCAATGTGTTTTTAACATTGGGTTTAACCGCCATTATTTCGCCAATACCGTTTGATCTAGCGCTTAATAAGGTCGTACTTTTCTACTTGATTTTGTCGCTGGTGCTTTGCTGTGTATTTTGGTTCAACAAACGCAATAAACTGAATCGTTATTGGTCTGCGCTGTTGTTTCTAAGTTATGGTTATTATTTATATCTGTGCTTGTAACTAGCAGGCTCAGTTGTGCAATTTTGCCTTGTGCCTCTAGACAATGATAGGCGGACTCGTTAGTATGGCGCGGAATCACTGACCACCCTTAGCTCAGCTGGATAGAGCGCGCCCCTCCGGAGGGCGAGGCCGCAGGTTCGACTCCTGCAGGGTGGGCCACGCCTAAGATTTTATTCTGAAACAGCGACACGCAAAGAATAATTTATAACACTTTAGTATTCAGTTACTTGCTCTGTTGTTACAATTTTTCGCATGATCTCTTGGAACTTGTTTTGTAATCTAATATCTAAACTTCCACATTGCACAACAAGAGAGGTGATAGATTGAAAAAAACAACCCGTCAACTAAAACTAATTCTTAAACGCAATCGATTATGTAGTGCATCAATTGCGAAAGTGTTAAGCCTTCAGGCATCTTTTGTAGAAGCCTGCATTCAGGGAAAAAAAGTGTTACATCCGTGGCAACTAGAACTACTTAATTCACGTGTAGCAAAACCTATAGCGCTTAGGTAAATCAATCCCCAGTAGCGCAATTTAGTTTGCTTTATTCGCTAAATTGCGCCCCTTTAAATCCCCCATCTTCACCGCGTTTATACCAAAGCGCAAAAAGTTATAAATCTTTACACCAAATCATTGAAAATTTTGCCATTTACATTCGCTTTGCAGCGTAATACTGGCTAAAATTAATCCATCGATCGCCTTTAGGCATATACAAGCAGCTTTATTCGCTGACAAGCTGCCAAGACATAAAAACAACGAAGTGAACCACAATGAAAGATAAATCAGATATTGGTGTAATTGGTTTAGCCGTGATGGGAGAAAACCTCATCTTAAATATGGCTAGCAAAGGATTTACGGTTAGCGCATTTAACCGTTCGACAGAAAAAGTAGAGCGATTTGTTAGCTCTCGAGCCAAGGACAAAACCATCAAGGGCTGCTTTTCATTAGAAGAGTTTGTCAATTCACTCGCTTCTCCTCGCAAAGTTATGTTGATGGTAAAAGCGGGTCAAGCGGTTGATGCAACAATAGAGCAACTTATTCCTTTGCTAGACAAAGGTGACATCATAATTGATGGTGGCAATTCGCAGTTTGAAGATTCAGATAGACGTACGCAGTATTTATCTGAAAAAGGATTGTTGTATGTAGGGAGCGGTGTATCGGGTGGTGAAGAAGGTGCCTTACTTGGCCCATCTATCATGCCAGGTGGTAGCCCAGACGCATGGCCTGCAATTAAACCAATTTTTCAAGGCATTTCAGCCAAAGTAAATGGTGATGTACCTTGCTGTGACTGGGTAGGTAAAGGCGGTGCTGGTCATTTCGTAAAAATGGTACACAACGGTATTGAATACGGCGATATGCAGCTGATTTGCGAAGCATATTTATTGATGCGCGATATGCTAGGCATGTCGACCGATGAAATGCAGCAAGTCTTTGCCGATTGGAATCAAACTGAACTAGGTAGTTACTTAATCGAGATTACCGCTGATATTTTGGCCTATAAAGAAGACGGCCAACCACTGGTTGAAAAGATTTTAGATACGGCTGGTCAAAAAGGTACAGGTAAGTGGACAGGTGTTACAGCGTTACATTTAGGTACCCCGCTAACACTTATTGGCGAAGCGGTATTTGCTCGCTGTTTATCAGCAATTAAAGAAGAGCGTGTTGAAGCTTCAAGCAAAATTAATGGCGTTACAACCGTGTTCAACGGCGACAAAGCTGAGTTTATCGCAGCACTTAAAGATGCGTTGCTAGCATCAAAAATGGTGTCTTATGCACAAGGCTTTGCGTTGATGAAACAAGCTTCCGAAGATTATGATTGGGACTTAAATTATGGCGCAATTGCGCTTATGTGGCGTGGTGGCTGCATTATTCGCAGCGTATTTTTAGATGACATAAAATCTGCCTATGACAACAATCCTGAAATCAAGAACTTGCTGATGGATGACTACTTCAACAAAACGGTTGAAGCTGCGCAAGCAGGCTGGCGTAAAGTTGTGGCGGCAGCAGCGCTAAGTGGTATCTCGGCGCCATGTCTATCTTCGGCATTAAGTTATTTTGATGGTTATCGCACAGAAAACCTACCGGCTAACTTACTGCAAGCTCAACGCGACTACTTTGGCGCTCATACCTATGAGCGAAAAGACAAAGCACGGGGTGAGTTTTTCCATACCAATTGGACAGGTCGAGGCGGAGATACCGCGTCAACCACGTACGACGTATAATAAAAAAGCCCGCAAATATGCGGGCTTTTTTAATTGAATAATGTGTTAGTTAAAGCAACGCTTTCCAATCGACGGTGCTATCCGCCAATTTAACTTTATCAACAGGTAATTTCTGCTTCATTAGTTTGGTTGCGAAAACATAAGCCTTACCGTTATTAACAGCGTCGACCGCTAATAAGGTGTCGTCTTTAAAATACCATGTTGAAAACTTGGCAGTTTCCTCACTTTCTTCTCTTAGCACAATGTTATTGTAACCTTGAGAGAGCCCAACCATTTGTAATTTCACATCATACTGATCTGACCAAAACCATGGCAAAGCATCATATTCAACGTCTTTTCCAGCAATGGCCGCAGCTGCTACTTTTGCTTGGTCCACTGCATTTTGCACAGACTCTAAGCGAATATATCGCTGGTAAATGGGATTAAAATGAAAACTATTATCGCCAATTGCATAAACATCTGGATTTGATGTTTGGCAGCGACTATTCACTTTAATGCCGTTTTCAATAGTTAGGTTTAGCTGCTCAGCAAGTTCAGTGTTAACTCGAATGCCAACACCCACAATAATCATATCTGCAATGTATTCACTGCCATCAGCGCACACAATGGTATTGACGCCACCTGAAGTGGCAACCTTAATCACGTCTTTTTCTGTCAAGACATCAACATCATGTTTTTGATGTAATTGGGTGAAAAACGCTGACATTTGCGAAGAAGTCACTCGCGCTAAAGCACGCTCCTCACGTTCTAACACAGTTACCTGTGCGCCCATCTTTTTAAGTGATGCAGCCGTTTCTAAACCAATGTATCCGCCGCCGATAACCACCACACGTTTAGCACCTGCTTTGAAGCTTGATTTAATGCCCATAACATCAGAAGCACTGCGCAAAGCAAACATGTTGTTTGCGTCATGTAATCCTTCAATGGGAGGAATGAAGGCGCGAGCCCCAGTCGCTAAAACGAGTTTGTCGAAGTGCAACTTGCTACCATCAGACAAAGTTAACTGTTGCTGCTCGCCATCGACAGCAACAACTGTCACACCCAATGTTAAGGTAATATTTTCTTTTTCATAACTGCTTGATGGTTTGAGCATATTCTTTTCAATGCCATCATCTTTAGTTAAGAACGCTTTTGATAACGGTGGTCGGTGATACGGCAGATAAGGGTCAGAGTCTATCAGTACTATGCTACCCTGCCACCCCTCTCTTCTGAGGGAAAACGCTAGATTTACGCCGGCATGGCTGGCACCAATGATAACGCACACTTGCTCAACAGCTGCCATCTGAAATTAACCTGCTACGTGTAAAACGATGCCATCAAGCTCGTCAGATACATCGATTTGACAACACAGTCGACTGCGCTCAGTTACGTTGTCATCAAGTTCTAGCATATCTTGCTCGATTTCACTTGCAGGGCCAACTTTCGCAACATCCCCTTCTGCAACATGAACATGGCAGGTAGCACATGAACAAACGCCACCACAATCGCCGTCAATCCCTTGCACACCGTTTTGTACGGCCAGCTCCATTGCTGAACCAGACTCGCCTTCAACGACAATGTGTTCATTGTCAGTGGTAATAAATGTAATTTTCGCCATGTTGTTTCTCTTTTATTAGTTAAATTTTACTGTTAACGCGTCAAAGCCAACTTTGCGCTTGAACTCATCCCAGTCTTCAATATTGTCGGTATGGTCGAGTATTTCAATTGCAGTCACTTTGTCCGCTAACGCAGTAAGCAAAATATGAAGGATTTGCCTAGCATGCGTCGCGCCCAAACAATTGTGGGTAGCAAAGCCAAACGCTACATGTGGATTGATCTTTCTATCAATAACTACTTCATTAGCATTCTCAAAAACACGTTCATCTCGGTTTGCTGAGGCCCAGCATAATGAGATACGAGATTGGGCTTTTTGAGCATGTTCGCAAACCTGCGTATCCTCAGTAACTACTCTGCCCATATGTGTTAGTGGAGAAAAATACCTGACAAGCTCTTCAACCGCCTTGCCTGTAATTTCTGGTTCTGCTTTTATTCTTGCCAGTGACTGAGGGTGCTCGGCAAAATAAGCGATAGTATTGGTTACCGCATTTATTACCGTATCGCGACCACCAGCAAACGTTAAAATCATCACGCCTTTAACCTCTTCCTTGGTTAATTTTTTACCGTTGATTTCACTCGCCAATAGTACTGAATATAGATCATCACCCGGCTGATTGGACGCCTTTTCAATCTGCTGATCGATATAGTCGTATAAGATGTTCGCTTTTCCTGCATCAAGCGCAGTATCGTCACTTCTAAACACATGAGTGCCCCAACCAATCCAAACTTCAGCTTCTTGATAAGGAATGTTCAACAGCAAGGTTAGCGCACGAGACTGTAATTTTAATGAGAACTCTTCGACGACTTCAACGCTATCCATAGCAAGTACTTCATCTAACAATTCATCGATAATCGTGGCAAGGCGCGCTTTATATTCGTCTTCTAACGGTCGTTTAAACCAAGGTTCAACGAGCGCTCTGTAGTCTCCGTGCTGAGGAGGATCTACTTCAAAGGGTATTTGGCGAGTATCACGAATAGCTTGTTCTGAAGGCACAACAATTCGACCGACTTCTTCTCCGCCACTTTGAAACGTTTTCCAGTTATGGGCGCACTTACGTACATCTTTTAAACCCAGCACCATAGTTACTGGGTCATCTTGATCATTTACCGTGCCAAAACCTTTAGTATTTCGAGCGTCCTGAAATGGGTCGGGTAGCGCGCTTTTGCTCATAACGAAGTCTCTTTGCTATCTTCAATACTCAATGTAAACAACATAATATTGCGTTAAATATCACAAAAATACACAATTAAACGTTAAAAATATTAAATATATGTCATCGCCAATATCAATTTAACAAACCTTAAGAGCAATTAGGGTTGCCAAGCTAATATGGCGTCGTCGTCTACTTTCTCCAACGGTCGGTAGATTAGCGAGTTTTCCTTAAAAGGCTTGGCGCTATGGGCGCAATAAGCGGGAATCATGGCCCACCTAGGAGCGTCTGATTTATTCTGATTAGATTTGTGCAATAAATTACAATGAAAAAACAAAGTGTCACCGGGCTCAAGTTCTACTTTAACCAATTCATGATGCTTAAGCGCTTCATTAACAAATTGCATATCTGCGCCTTTTTGATCACCCGTTGCATTGTGATTAATACGACCAATATGATGTGACCCTTTGAGTACTTCCAAGCAGCCATTTTCTACCGTCGCTTGATTTATTGCGATCATACAACTAACCAATTTAGGATATAAATGATAATTGTCCGTAGCCCAATAGCCGTAATCTTGATGCCATTCCCATGCGCCGCCAACACGTGGCTCTTTCATCATGATCTTAGTGGTTGTATGAAAGACCTCTTCACCAAGCAGCTTTTCAACAGAATCGGCTAAGCGCCGTCCTCTAGAGAACATACTGTAAAGGTCATCACCTAAATCTTGCCACAAACTGACTTTGCTTACTGTGCCACTGGCATCTTTTTTGTCCCAAGCATTGGCATACAAATTAGGGTCATTAAATGCTTTGTCCTGAAGACGAGCAATTTCTTCAGGGCTATAGAAACCTCTCGCTATTACATAGCCATCTCTGTGGAACGCATTGACTTGTTCATCTGTTAGTAGTTTTTTCATGTTCGTTACTCAATGTGATTTTTCTTCACTCTAATAAACAGAATTTAATCATTCAAATTTAAATGATATATTTATATATAAATGATATTTAAGGTAATCAGATCAATAGAAACGATGAGAGAGCTATTAGAAAAACCGATAAAGTATGCTGTACCAGCCCTTGATAAAGCATTGGAAATTATAGAATTTTTAGCTATTCAAACAAAAGGCTTAACGCAAGCTGAAATTGCACAAGGGTTGGCAAGGAGTCCAAATGAAATTTATAGAATCCTCGTCAATTTGGAAACGAGAGGTTATTTAATAAGAGATGAAAAAAATAGTCGCTATAAATTGTCGCTGAAGTTGTACAACCTTTCGCACAGTGTGTCACCGATAGCGCAGATAAGGCAAGTGGCATTACCACAAATGGAAGACCTTGCCGTAAAGCTTGGTGTTTCTTGCTATTTAAGCATTCTTTATCAAAGCCAAACTATGGTGCTAATAAGTGCCAATAGTTACAGTCCTGTCGCATTAAGTGTTAATGAAGGTAGTTTGTTTTCTGCGTCGCAAAGTAGCGCTGGCCTGGTGCTATTAGCACACAGTAACGAACAAGTTAAAGCCATGATACTTGAGCGCGACAAACCTTATCAGTTACTAAAAGAAAAGGCTAAGACTGAATTGCACCAAACCTTGGCAACGATCGCAGACAATGGCTTTATCATGGCAGACAACACATTAGTCGATGGTATCTTCGACATTAGTTGTATCGTTGGAGAAATTGAAGGAAAGATCATCGCAGCGCTAACAATACCTTGTTTAAAGCATGTTACCGGTAAAACTATCGAACAAACTGCGCTGCTTGAAGAACTGCAACTAACCGCTTCAAACATTAAACAGCAGCTTGGTAATTAGCGCTGTAAATATGTTGAAACGGTAATACATAAATTACGCTGTATTTTGGAATGTACCTGCGTCCAACACTTGTTTACGTGGGGTAAACTTACAGATGTAATTCCAATTCCAGCTAGGATCGTACTTGTGACATAAGCCCCAGCTTAAGCCTGGCTCAGGCAGCTCTTGCTCTGGTCGATACAAGCCCATTGCTTCTGGCCCGCCTTTAACATGCGCTTTAATGTCAAAATTTATACCGTCGGGGGCAAACTGAATGGTATTTTTTTCTGGGCCATCGGTGGTAAGCAGCGTAGCCACGCCACCTTGATAATTCCAAACAACCACCTCGTGGCCACTGTTTGAAATAGGGTTGTACTCAGATTTAACATAAGGACCTTCGATGTTGTCTGCAATGGCAACACCATGCTTTATTTCTCGACCACCGAAATTCATACTTTCGCCCATCGTTTCACCTTTGTAGTAAAGATAAAACTTGTCGTTAAATACAAGCAAACAAGGGTCATGAACTTTATGGCTATCAAAGCTACCTTTTTCATAAACATGAAAGCGATTGTCTTCATCCCCTTTCCACTGACCATCTTTCGATGGGCTTAAAATCGGTGCTTTGGATTTTTCCCATGGCCCAAACGGCGTGTCGGCGGTTGCAAGCGCTATTTCTTCATATTGACGATTTGTATAAGGGTATTGCACCGTTTGATAGACCAAATAGTATTTACCGTTATGTGCCAATATCTCCGGTGTAAACACTGCTCGGTCGTCAAAGCTGCCCGGCTCACCGCGTGAAATAGCTACGCTTTGCTCTGTCCAAGTTTCAGCATCTTCAGAAGTTGCATGCCAAACTTCAGTTAAATCCCAAGGAAATACTTTATCTTCTGGGTTTCCACCAAAGCCAACTGTTTCACCGCTACCTTTGGTATACCAACAATGGTACAAACCATCCACTTTAATGACTGACGTTGGGTCGCGTCTTATCACACCCTCTTCAAAAGCAAAATCACCTTTCAAAGGCGTTATATCGAATTCGGTTAACCACTCTGGGCCTTTCTCGTCGTAGCCTCGCTCGATGGCTCTTTTGCTCGCTAAACTGAGCTTTTTCTCTGACATAATAAATCCAATAATTACTCAATATTTGCACTAACGCGCGATTGATACTCTTGCGCAGGCATAATGGCACCTTTCACTTGCACCACTTCTCTAGCAACAAAACATGCTTGCGAAAGCGCTTGTTCAATTGTTTGGTTTCCAGTGCGGGCCGCTAAATAGGTACCCGCAAATGAATCGCCCGCGGCAGTTGTATCAACTTGCACTGGCGCTGGATTAAAGGGTACATGAACCTCGCCATTGGCACTGCTCACCCATGTACCATTATCACCATCTTTAACGACTATTTCATTGCAACCAAGCGCGGCGCAATAATCGACTACCGCTTGTTTTGTTTGATGGCCAAAAATCAGTGTGTGTTCGTCCACGCCTGGTAGAGCAATCGACGCTACTTTATAAGCTTTTTCGATGAAGTCTTGCGTATGCGCGACATCTCGCCACATAGCAGGACGGTAGTTAGGGTCGAAAGCGATACATTTTCCTCTTTTGTCGAGTATTGCTAATGCATCTAGCAATAGCTCTTTGTCTGCATCAGACAGAATACCTAAACTAATGCCGCTGAAAAAAAGTGTATCTGCTTCGTCCAAATGATTAGCTAACTGCTCACTAGTAAACGATGAAAGCATTTGTGTGGCAGCAGAGTCTTTGCGCCAATAGCTAAACGAGCGCTCGCCGTCTTCATCCGTTGATATGGCATAAATACCGATGGTTTTATCGTGCTTTCGTTGCACTAACCGCTCGCTAATACCTTCGCTATGCCAGCGCGCCAGCATGGCGTCACTTAATTGATCTTGCCCAACCGCACTAAAGAAACAACAATCTAACTCCGGCAATAAACGCTTCCCGTAAACTACCGCATTATATGTGTCGCCGGCATAAGCAACTGACAAGAGTGCCTCATCTTTAGGTTGCAATTCGAGCATACACTCGCCAATCGCTATCAGCCTTTTTGTCATTAGCTCGCCACCAACTCTGCTTCAATTTGTTCAATGGTTTTATGCTTGGTTTCTGGCAATAATTTATACAGGAAGACGAAACCAACCACACCGCTAATGGCATAAAACATAAATACGTCCGCTGCGCCAATATTGTTTAACAGCCATGGGAAAAATTGTTGCACAAAATAACTTACCATCGAGCTGATAAAGGCGAAAACCGGAATGGCAACACCGCGCACACCCGTTGGGAAAATTTCGGAGAATAGCACCCACAAAATCGGCCCTAGTGAATAATGAAATGCGACGATAAATAGCATGATACCTGTCATTACGACAACGACATCGATACTTATCGCGTTTTGCAACAACACACTTTCCGCTGCTCTTAATTCTGCCTCTGACATAGTTTGTTTTAATGCTGCTTTAAAGGCGATATCAGTATCAAACGTTTTATCCGCAAGATGTTCAATACCCGAAATATCATGGCTTTGGCTAATTTCACTGATTTGCTCAGCTGACAATTGATAAGACGCTTGTTTGAAACCGATATGACAGATAAACAAGCTGACGCTAGCCAGGATCAACCCTGACATAAGCAATGGTCTGCGACCGACTTTATCAATCAGAAAGATAGCAACAATGGTGAATGCTACACCGACAACACCAACAACTACGGCATTGAGAAATGCGGCATCAGTGCCGACACCGATTTGTTCAAAGACGGTAGGCGCATAGAATAAAATTGCATTGATACCAGTCGCTTGCTGAACAATAGCAATAGTAAGCGCGACAATAACAGCTTTTCTCAGTTTAGTTGAAAATAAGGCTTTGAAGGAAGCGAAAAAAGAGTTACTCGCAGGATCGACTTTCAAGCTTGTTTTAACTTGCGCAACTTCCTCTTCTGGAGACAAATCATGATCAAACTGCGCAATAATATCTTTTGCTTCCTCTTCTTGGCCTTTCATAATTAGCCAACGCGGGCTTTTTGGAATGGTAAACAGCAATGCAAACCAAACGATCGCCGGTACTATTTCAACCCCTAACATCCATCGCCAGGTTTGTGTATCTAATGCAATTGCCGATACCCACGCCATATCAGACTGCGACAATAACAATACGCCATAGTTGATAAAGTAAGCTGCTGAAAAGCCAACAACAATACTAACCTGCACAATGGTTACCAACTTACCACGTATCTTTGATGGCGCTATTTCGCCGATATACATGGCGGCAACAGAAAGTGACGTAAAAGCAAGCCCACCAATGAAACGTGCAATGATCAGAGTTTCATAATTCGGTGCAAAAGTAGAGGCTATCGCGGAAAAGATGTAGATAAAGGAAATACCAATCAAGGTCTTTTTTCGACCAATGCGATCACAAATGTATCCGGTAATCATTAGCGCAAACAAGACCGCTAGTCCTGGCGCGCTGACCATTGCACCCACCTGCATGTCGGTTAGTGCAAACTCTTGAGAGACAAATTTAATGGTGCCTGAGATTAGCGCGGCATCCAAGCCAAGAATAAACGCGCCGAATGCCACCACCATGGCGCAGTAATAAACACTATGGCTAACTGGTTTCATATATTTCCCCAAAATCCTGTCGCCTTCGGTTATTGTAAGCTTAATTGCTGTTGTGAATTTATAGCGACTTATCGTATTAACTGATAGTAACGCAAACTCATATTGTTAACAATTAAATATTTACATTAAATGCGCGATAGTGTGATCTTGGCGGTTTTGCCCTTGGTATTCCTGCAGCTAGCTGTAACTAGCACGTTAATACGTTGTCCGTTTGAACGACACGAATAGACGAAATTTCGATATCCATTTTGCCACTGGTATACAAGATAAATGGAGATGTTACTTTCGCAAAATCAAAATCACTTTTATTAAAGCAAGACAGAGGGATAGGAAGCATAGCCCACTCTCCTTTTGGCATTCTTTTTAACGCATTTTTTAATGCAAATGTGCTTCGAGTTTGCCAGTCCCAATTGCTTTCCATCGATAATTCTACGTTTTCACGTGGCGCTTTATTTACCTTCATCTCTAACAGTAACACGCCTTTATCTTTATAAGGTAGTAGATTGGCAACGGTATAGGTGTTTAGAATGTTAGCCGTCAAAACATTTTTGTTTACGCCTCCCCATTCATCTTTCACACCTCTTGGTTTCCAAACCAAACGCACAGCATCGCCCTCGCTGTTACGATTAGCAGGCGTTGCTTTTAAGCTGCCTTTGGTTGTTTTGGCAGTATTGTTGTCCATTTTTACTTGATTAAACTGTAAACCGAACTCCCAGCTACCCTGTGGCTTACCTGCAAGGTAATAATCTGTCGTTGGGTTAGACTGCTGCGCCACCAATGAAAACGTAAACAAAGACAGCATTAGAGTTGAAATAACTAACATCTTTTTTATCATTTTAATTTTCCTGTTATTTTTTACTTTTAACGTCTTGTTAGCCACTGCCTAACATCAGCGTACTATTGTATCAACGACGTAATTAATGCCCTATTGCTTGGTAAGCCTTGCAACAATTGTTGCTTGTTGTGAGCAATGTTTTGCTTTTGCGCGCGAATATGTTGTTCATATTGCGGAAGTTGCTTTGGCATCATCTTAGGTATAAAACCGCTACCATATAGAACATACTGGTAACTAGCTGCCTGAAACACTTCTCCTGCTTGTGGGAAATCGCTAGTCGTTGGCGGTCTTGTTTGCCATTCGTTGAGCAAATGCTGCAAACGGTCAGGGATTGTTTGCGCCGCTTTATTATCCTGCCAAAATGCTTCTGTACGTTCACTGAGCAAATAATGAAGCTTTAAAAATTCAATGACTCGTTGCCATCTGTAACTAAACACTTGATTAAATTGTGCCTCAACAGCCCCCATGTTTTGGCTTGCTTGGTCTAAATGCTCTGCTAAAAATGTCGCTGACAGTTCGACTAACACAAGTGCACTTGCTTCGAGCGGTTCGATGAAACCAGCAGACAAGCCAATGGCTACACAGTTTTTATGCCAAAACTTTTCTCGGTAGCCTGAAGTAAACTTGATATCGTTTACAACGAGCTGTGAGCTAAAGTCAGTCTTTAAATAAGCTTCTAGCGCTTGATGGGCTTGATCTACATTAGAGTGGTTATCTGAAAATACGTATCCAACACCGCGTCTATTGGTTAAGCCAATATCCCAAATCCATCCACTCTCTTGCGCAGTACTTAAAGTACAAGAAGGAATTTTTTGGTTGGCATCGGCATAAGGTACTTGGACCGTAACCGCGCGATTAGCAAACAGCGCATCATCAGCACTTATCTTTCCTACACCTAAACATTCACCAATTAACAATCCTTTAAAGCCCGAACAATCAACAAACAAATCAGCCGCCACCTCGGCATTGTTTGCTAGCACCAAACGTGAAATGTCACCAGATTCCTCGAGCTTTATACTAGCGACTTCAGCTAGCACATGCTGTACCCCTAACTTGGTTGTGCAATGCTGTTGTAGCAAGGTCGCAAATTTACCCGCGTCGAGATGATAGCCATAGTTAAAATAGGCGTCATATTCCCCCAATCTATTGGTTTTAGGGGCTAAACCTGCTTCAATCATACTATGCTGTAATGAGGTTGCTTGCGCATAAGATGTGCCGCGGTCTTGGTTAAACCAGAACTTCGCTTGTTCACCTTCTACAGCGCCCGGTACAACTTCAAACGGGTGGGTATAACTAGAGGCTTTGTTACTGTGATGCCAATTAATGAACTTTGAACCTTGCTTGAAGGTTGCATGACAAGTAGATAAAAACGTGAGTTCACTAATGCCAATTTTTTTGAGGGTTTGTGGCATGGTCGGCCATGTGCCTTCACCAACACCGACAGTAGGAATGTTGGGAGACTCTATCAATGAGATAGATAATTCACCGAGCTTTATTTTCGCTTGATGTTCAGCCGCAAGTATTCCAGCGGTTAACCAACCGGCGCTGCCACCACCAAGGATAACGACATGATTAATTCTTTTTTGCATAAATAGATACTAAATCTCTCGTTAGAGAAAAAAAAGCCCTATGACATGCATAGGGCCTTTTTACACGGGAGAGAATTAATCTAGTTCAATCAGTTGGATGTTATCGATAGCTACCTTACCAGGAGCTCCCCAAATCGTTGGGTTAATTTCAATAACAATGTTGCGAGTATCCCAGCCAGATAATTGACCTACTCTTGAAGGATCAATCACTTGTTGGAATGTCGTTACTTCACCAATCGGCGTAGCAAGTAAGTCAATCGAACGAGGATGCTCTAATGGATTAGCATAGAATGCAGTCCAGTCAGAAGCGTCACGAATTTGAAATTGAACAATGTTACCGAATGATTGGTTGAACTCTAACTGTTTGATTTCAAGTTTAAGTAGGTATTTCTTAGCATCTTGCACTGTACCTGCTGGCAACGCGACCCATGCTGGACCAGAAATAACCAAACTGTGGTCACCTGATACAACTTCATCTGGTATAGCTGACATTGCGATGTTGTCGCCACCCCAAGCTGCTTGAGTACCATCTTCGAAATCTACTGATGCACTGCCTGCATTCACCCATAACAGGTTATGTGAATTATCAGTTGAATAACGAGTCACTTGAACGTCATCAACTTTGTTCAATGCAGTTTCGATCTTCACTTCACGCGTAGATGCTGCAGCATCAATTGGCATTTCAAAAGAAAGCGATCTAATTGCATAGTCTACCCAAGGACCGGCAAACGTAGGGTGCAAGCCGAAACTACGAGTGATTAAGTTGTCAGCGCCATTTGCAATGTGCAAGTTGTAGCGACCCCAGTCACCCATTTGTTCTGCGTATGATACGTGATATGCACCGCCAGCAGTTACTTCAAAAGATGAAGATACTAGCTCACTCCAACCAGATGCCGATAGCTCTTTAGCGCCATCCCATGCTGTCGCAGAGTCTGCAACGCTTACCATGCTACCGTCAGCTGTCCAGTCGTTTAAGCCATCTTCAAAACTACCGTTAAGAATTAAGTTTGCTGGAGCTTCTTTGGTTACAGTAACGCTAAAGCTTGTATCAACTACATGACCTGCGGTGTCACCTTCAGTACCATCCGTAATTTTAAATGCATACTCAAAAGTTTCTGTATCACCGACATTTTCGATGTAACGACCAAAATCAACTGGGTCGACAACTAGTACGCTGCCCATAGATTTGTTGAATTTCAGTGCTGGGCCACCATTGGTTGGCGTAATAGAAGCAACATCAACTAAAACTGGGTCGCCATTCCATTCAACTGTGTAGTCTGAATGTGCTAGGTCCACTACTTCAACATTGTCATTAGTAGTAAAAGTACCCGCATATGTACTTACGATTTCTGGCGGTAACGGCTCTTTACGTACACCGCGAATTTTTACAGTAAGGTTACGCACTAAGCTATTATTGTGATCGTTCACTTTGTACGAGTACTTCAGCACTAGCTCTTCGCCGATTGCAACTAAATCAGAAAAACTATCAATATCTAATGATTTAATGTTTTCTAATAATGTATGCGCATCAACCGTGTTTGAAGGGTCTGCTGCGAAGTCGCTGATCGTTAACGGCTCACCATCAGCATCAACAACGCCTTCAAGAAGGTCAATATCAACAAGGCCATCGAACTTAGTGAATGTAACTTCTAAATCACTAAACTCAGGAGCAGCATCTTCACCAGTGATAGTCACCGTCATTTTACGTGCTGTCGTTGACTTACCATCATTAATTTTATAGCTGAAAGTAACTGTTTTGGACTCACCGCTATCTAAGAATGGAGCGATTTCTGCAGGACGCACACCAATGCGTGTACCTTGCACATCGAACCCAGTTAGGTCATCTGTATCTGCTTCAAATTTGCGTACAGACATTAAATCACCGTCTGGATCGTAAGCGATACCTTCACCCGATTCTTTACCTTCAGGTGTACCTAATAAATAAAGCATCTCGAACGCATCTTTCTCGTGGAATGTGCGCACAATGTTGCCGCCATGCACTGGTGCATTATTCATTGCTTCTTCACCCGATGAATCCGAGTCAGAACCACAAGCTACTAGCGTAGATGACATTGCAAGTGCTGCTAATAATTTTTTATTTTGGAATGTTTTCATAATCAAACACCATTTATTTTTAAGGGGTGCAACCTAAGCTGCACCGCTTCAATTAATCTTAAAAGTTCACTCTTACGCCTAAACGGAAAGTTGTACCCACTTTGAAGCGCGTGTAAGTACGTGACTTAGTTGCGTCTCCGTCTAATGGGTTACCTTCATCTAAAGCTAGGAATTCGTATGCTGCGTTGTCAGCGTTCCATACTCTATCGACGGCAATTTCACGGCTAGTAAAGTACGTTCTGTGCTCTGCATCCGTTAAGTTAATTGCTTGGAAAGTAAACATTACGTTTTCATTTAATTGATAGCTCGCGGAGAAATCTAACGTTCCACGACCTTCATTCCAGATTGAACCTTGGTTCCATGTACGACCTTTTAAGCCAGTGTTGTAATCTGTTCCTACAAGAGAATCAGATGTACCACGATAGCTTAAGCGTACCTGATGACCATTTTGTTCCCAGAACAAAGTACCGTTATAGCTATGCTCTGGCGTATCTGCCACAGGATACTCTGGTAAGCTCTTCGTTGGGTCAAATGGTGATACCTGTGCATCATAAGCACTATCTTGATAAGTGTAGTTAGCTGATACACCTAAGCCGCTTAAGAATCCTGGTAAGAAGTCATAAGTTTGGATGTAGCCAAGTTCTAAACCAGTAATTGTTGCACCGTCACCGTTAGCAACTTGTGTCACAGAGTACTGCGCACATAAGTCGCGTAAGTCGCTGCTAAAGCGATTTGGATCTGTGCCCCACCAACCGTAGTCAGCTGTTGCTCTTAGTGGCATACAACCATTCAAGCCCCAATCATCAGTACCATCATCCATAGGATTCATGATTAACTCTTCAGCAGTTGGTGCTTCTGTCGCTGTACGTACGTCAGTGATATAAGAAACTGTACTCACCTTGTCTTCAAAGTTTTTCATGTCTTTGTGGAAGACAGCTGCACTTAACATACCTGTTTCATTAAAGTACCACTCTAATGAGATATCTAAGTTGTTAGACTCAAGCGGATCAAGCTTAGTGTTGTACATGTCTAAACGGCTACCCGCTTGTGAGTTACCTGTACCCCAGTAACCTGTCTCATTTAAGCTAAAGCCTGGACGCAAGTTGTCGATTTCAGGACGTGTCATCGTCTTAGACGCTGCAAAACGACCAATCAACTCGTCAGTAAAGGCATAGTTAACATTTAAACTAGGTAAGAAGTTTTCATATGAGTGGCTATCAGACGCTGCAAATGATTGCAGTTCTTTGTTAGTCACATTAGTAAATGGATGTTGGTTCGCACTGTTTGTTGCTGGCGTTGTACCATCCCACGTTACGTTACCTGGACCCATACCCCAACCGTTTGCACGTGTTGTTGATACGTCAGCATAACGCCACATGTTTAACCAGTTTACGTTGAAGCCTGGATCTGGCTGTGTTGGGTCTTGTTGGAATGCTGCCCAAGATGCATATGCAGGATCATGACATGGACCTTGTGCTGCAATCTCTGTCCAACCAGAAGGATCTGCACCTGAACTTGTGTCAAAACCTAAACCGTCAACACGTTGATATTTTTGTTCATAACCAAGTGATTGCGTTGGGTCTGCAAATACTGGTGCTCTACATGCTGGAAGGCTTGTATCACGTAAATCTCTTAAATGAACTAAGTCGAATTCACGCTCTAACGTTTCGGTAAACTGCCAGAAGTTAGCGCCGGCATAGCCTTTAGCTTCAACATCTGTCTTAACATAACGAACACCTAAGTTACCTGTTAAGCGACCATCAAGGTACTCAAAGTTAACTTTCAAATAAGCTGCTTGCGTATCGATATCTGCTTCACGAGAGCGAGTATTGTCTGGCGTACGAACAGTGTCTTCCGCGTCTAGCATAATAGAAGCAGCGTATGCAGCATCAACTGGTGTCCAACCTGCTGTTGCTTCGTTGCGACCATAGCCTAAGCTCGACATAAAATCACTGTAAGGTAATCCGCCTTCACGGGCGATAAGTGGTGCACGTACATCAAGCATTGAACCGCCTGGTACTACAACCGGGTTACCATATTCATCTTCAAATACTTCTGACGCTGTCACTGTATCAAATTGATACACTTGGTCGTCGACTGTTTTAGTACGAGTCGTCATTTTCGCACCAAATTCAACTGACGTAATACCGGCTACATCTAGGTCGTATTCAAAATCTAGCTGAACGTTTGCTAGTTCATCTTCTACGTATCTGTCGGTTTCACTTAAGTATGATAAATGTTGAACCGCAATATCTGCCGGGTTGTAACCCGTGTAAGCTACGTTATCGATGTATTTTGGAATGAAAGCGCCAGTGTCTGGGTCAACCGCATCAACGATTTGATCACCAAGGTCGACAAATGTACTACCGTGAACCAACTGACATTGGCCTGTCGTACAGTCATAACCTACTGGTTCTATGTTTTCCAACGCGTCATACAATAGCACTGCAGGTACGTTCGGGAAGTTTTGCATAGCAGCAAATGCACTTGGCAAGCTGTCTGATTCACTTAAAGAATAACCTGCTGCTAATGAGCCGCGGAAGTTATCAGTAATTTCTTGTTTAATTTCAATACGCGCACTAGTGTTGGTACTTTCATTACCATTTGTTGCGTTTTGTAAATCACCTGCACCAAAACGGTTAATTAACTTAGTAAAGGTATGGGTGTTTGTATCTAATGTATACCAATCTGCTTGCGGATCGGTAAAAGGTGCTTCTGGACGTAAACTACCTAATGGTGCTTCACCTTCAACAAAGTTTTCATTACCTGGGAAACGCGTGATAACAGCGTCCATCAAGTTTGTTTGCTCTGCTTTAGTATAGGTTGCGTCAAATGTAATTTCTGTCGTATCAGTCGCTAACCATTGTAAGCCAAGCGTTGCACCTGAACGATCATGGGTATTTTGGTGTAGTTCATAACGCGTAGCGTTTTGCTGAATACCTTTAAGTGGACCAGAAAGAATCTCACCATTTTGGTCTGAAGCAATATCAATGACCTTAGAAGCTACGAAGTTATCTACACGATATTGATCTTTACGATACGTGTTAGTTTCGTCGTATACAGATAATGCAACACCAAAGGTTTCATCAAGAAACTTCTCTGATAGAGACAATTGCACTTTGTAGTCAGCTTCTTCTGAAAAATCGTTGTAACGACCTTGTACTTGGAAAGAACGAATATCGTCTGTTTGATCAAGCGGCTTGATAGTTACTAGGTTAACGTTGGCACCTAATGAACCTTCATCTTGGTCTGCACTCGCTGTTTTAGCGACTTCTAATTTAGAAAGAATATCTGCAGAGAAAGAACTTAAGTCAACCGCTTGGCTGAAGTCTGTTGAGGTAAGTTGTTGACCATTCAAAGTGATGTTGTTTTGGTTTGCAGATGCACCACGAACAGTAATCTGTGAACCTTCACCGTTTGAACCAGATACTACCGAAACACCTGTTACGCGGCCTAACGCATCCGCAATGTTTTGGTCAGTATTTTTACCTATATCTTCCGCATTAATTGTGTCTACAACACCATCTGCGAATCTTTTATCATTTATTGATTTTCTGAGGCTACTCTTGAGGCCTCTAACCTCAATTACCTCTATTTCTTCTTCTGTGTTTGCTTGTTGTGTATCGGCTTGTTGTTCCTGTGCAATTGCACCTGTACTTACGACCGATAGGACAGCAGCATATACAGCACTAAGCTTAAACTTCTTATCTGTATCTACCATCTTATTTCCCCACTAAGATTTCAGTTTTTTGTTTTAGTAAATCAGCTCTAAATACAACGATTTCATTACGTATAATTTTGCTAATTGTTAGCCACTTTAGATCTTAGGATCGTTAATTGTCAACAATTTTGTTAACAATCTTCAATTAACAGTTACGATTTGTAATCCTTATAACCTGTAAATCAACTTAATTTTGACGTGTAAGAGGCGTGGTATTAGCAATCAAAAAACTATACAAAACTCTTTAAAATCAATAGCTAGATAAGATTATTATTGTTTAGATATCTTATCCAATACAATTGACCTTGATTACAATAAAGAAAAAAGACGTATAAATAATAACCTTTTTTACAAAAACAATATTAATGTTAATTTAAAGTAAATGAAGAAAAATATTGTCAACAATTTACCATTAACAATTTCTGCTATATACTCGAGCATAACAATGAGGACACATTATGCATAATAAAATGAGTAAACTATGGTTCGCTAGCGCTATCTCATGCCTAGCAATATTAGGATGCAGCCAACAAGCGTCTAATGATAATAACGGTGTAATCGACGAACTCGTTAATTTTTCTTCACAAACAACACTCGATCAAAATATCGCCTTATATAATGCGTCTACCGAATATAATGCAGAAACAAGATCACTAAAAGTAAACTTTAATACAAGTGAGCACGCGTACAGTTCTATCTCGTTTGTCTCAGAAGCGGGGTGGGATTGGAGCGATTTAAACGACTTTAATATAGCGTTTGATATTGCTAACGAAGGTGAACATTCAACGCAAGTATACTTAGATATAACTGATGGCAATGGTGACAACTATACGCGAAGTGTAAGCATTCCTGTTGGCGCCACCAAAACCTATTACGCCAAAATGGCCGGTCATGACCTGCAAACACCAGACGGTGACGAAGACGTTGAATTAAATTTTATGTCCGGTTTGCGTTCAAATCCTGATACATGGCAATCAGATGAAGTTAACTTTATTTCATTGTGGGGTAAGAAGAACCTAGATGTATCAAATATTAAAAGGATTGCCTTTAGCGTGCAGAGTGCGCTTTACGACAAAACTATCACCTTTAGTAAAGTGCAGATTCGACAAAATCCAGCCATGGACGAAACATTCCTTACCGGCATCGTCGACCAATATGGACAAAATGCTAAACAAGAATTTGTCGGTAAAATCCATAATGACCAGGAATTGCTAGCGGCTCGTGATGAAGAGCTATCAGCTTTGAAAAATGGTTATGACGCCGAGACAAGAACTAAGTTTGGCGGTTGGAAAAACGGACCAAGGCAAGAAGCTACAGGCTATTTTAGAACAGAAAAAATCAATGGAAAGTGGTCTTTGGTTGATCCACTAGGATATCCTTATTTTGCCACTGGGCTAGATATTATCCGCCTTTCTAATACGTCGACCATGACAGGGTACGATTTTGATCAGGGTCTAATCAACCAGCGTAAGGCGAGTGACTTAACACCGGAAGATTCTCAAAAGCTTAATCGTGTGAGCAACGAAGCAGCGAAGACAAGATATGTAGCATCAGATCTTCGTAAGGACCTTTTTACATGGTTACCAAGCTATGACGAACCATTGGGTAAGCATTATGGTTATCGTCGCAGTGCACACTCTGGTCCACTTAGCCACGGTGAAACATTTAGCTTTTACTCTGCCAATCTAGAAAGAAAATATGCTGATATCAATCCAGACTTTATGGAAGTATGGAAGGACGTCACGATTCGCAGAATGCAAACCTGGGGATTTACTTCATTCGGTAATTGGACAGATCCTATGTTCTATCAAAACGACCGAGTCCCATATTTTGCAAATGGCTGGATTATTGGTAACTACAAAAAAGTATCAAGTGGCAATGATTTTTGGGCGCCTCTGCCAGATGTCTTTGACCCCTTGTTTGAAGAGCGCGCCATTGTGACCGTAAAACAAGTTGCGGCTGAAGTACAAAACAACCCTTGGTGTGTTGGTGTTTTTATTGACAACGAAATGAGTTTTGGTCGTCCAGACAGTGTTGCTTCACACTACGGTATTGTACTAAACACACTTGCACGCGACGGTAAAGATGTACCAACCAAAGCAGAATTTACGCGCGTAATGAAAGAAAAGTATCAAGATATCGCCGCGCTAAATAAGGCATGGGGTACCGACATCGCAAGTTGGGACGCTTTCAATCAAGGTGTAGAAGGTAATGTCGAAAGCGAAGGACAATTAGCTGACTTTTCAATTCTACTTACTACCTATGCTGACAAGTACTTCGCCATAGTCAACAAAGCATTGAAGGAGCACATGCCTAATCATCTGTATCTCGGCGCTCGTTTTCCAGATTGGGGTATGCCAATTGAAGTGGTTAAAGCATCAGCTAAACATGTCGATGTCATTAGCTTCAATGTATATAAAGAAGGCCTTATTAAAAGCAAATGGGATTTCTTAAAAGAGATTGACATGCCAAGCATCGTTGGCGAGTGGCATATTGGTGCTTCCGATTCAGGTTTGTTCCACCCTGGCTTAATTCATGCTGCCGATCAAGCAGACCGCGCCAAAATGTATAAAGACTACATGCATTCAGTTATCGACAATGACTATTTTGTAGGTGCTCATTGGTTCCAGTACATGGACTCACCTATTACCGGCCGAGCTTATGATGGCGAGAACTACAATGTCGGATTTATTAGCGTGACTGATCAGCCGTACAAACCGATTGTTCAAGCGGCTAGCGAAGTCAATGAAGCGATGTATAACAGACGCTTTAAAGCGCAGTAATATTGTTAACAAAGTGCTGTTATTCTGTTTGTAAAAACAGCCTAATAAGTAATTTTTATTAGGCTGTTTTATTAAATAACTGAAATATAATAATTTTTATTTTTTGCTTGCACATTTTTGTAAACAATAAATAATGTTACAATCTAATCATACAAATTTTTTTGGGGGATTTATGGCTACAGCCCGCGCAACAAAAATCCTTTCGGTAAAAGATCAAATTGCTGAACAAATACGATCCGACATTATCGAAGGTATTTTTCCACCAAACACAAAACTGAATGAAACAGAGTTAGCAAATAGATTTGGCTTATCTAGAGGCCCTATTCGCGATGTTATTCTGCAGCTTACAAAAGAAGGCTTGTTGATTTCAAAAAACAACTGCGGCGCATCTGTCAATAGTGTGCTTGAGCCTAAGTTGCAAAAACTGATGGTAAAATTGCGAAGAGAAATAGAAGTCTTCGCGGTGGAACAAATTAAAGATTCTTTAACTGAGCAAAATATTCAAGACATGGAAGATATCCTTGCCTCTCTTCAAGAAGCACTCGATGCTGAAGATTACACAGAGGTAACAAAGATAGATATTTCGTTCCACAAATATATTATTTTCTGCGCTGGTGGCGATGAGCTCGTCAATATTTGGTATCCATACGTCATGCGCATGCGCCTGAATTACAAACGTATTTCAAGTAGTTCTGAATGTGTTGATGAGCATCGTGCGATACTCGATGCGTTAAAGTCAGGAAATGTTGCATTAGCTTCAAAGTGTCTTAAAGCAAACATTAAGTAGTGATTAAAAGGCGAGTTATGCTCGTCTTTTTTATAGCTAAAATATTTTTGTTAACAATTTACATTAAGCAAAAAATAGAATCATTATCATGAAACAGGTTGCCATTTTTGTTCTTCTCTCATTGGTCTCGCTAAGATGCGCCTATGCAATCGCATCTGATGTGAGCTTTAGCAATGTCACGAAACATGTTGGCATTGAACAGCCAAATGCTTGGAAATATGGTGGGCCCGTCGTTGCCGATGTTAATAATAATGGACATTACGACCTGGTATTAACTAATCATGACCAGTATCCAGCATACCTCTACTGGGCAGATGGCAACGGACAATTTCAGCAACATAGTACGCCAATAGCTCAGGGGGATGTCCATGGTATCGCGGCAGGTGATTACGATAATGACGGCGATTTAGACTTTCTCGTTGCTTTAGGTGGTGGTAATGGTCTACAACCAAAACCGCCTAGGCTATTAAAAAACAATGACGGCCGGTTTACCGATATTACTGAACAAGCAGGCTTTGCTCATTTAGGTGCTCGCGGTAGAAGTGTCCGTTGGTTAGACCTAGACAATGATGGCGATTTGGACTTTATACAAATCAACGCTGCACAAGTTGTTGGAGAAACTGGTCCTAGAAACCTATTGTTTGAAAATATTGGCAATGACAGATTCAAGTATCGCGCAAACGCTATGTTTGAACATATCGATGCAGAGCGTTTGTATGTCACAGATTTCAATGGTGATTTCAAACCTGATTTGCTGGCGTTTTCACCTTACACACCAATGACACTTTGGCAAAACGACGGCGCTTTTTCTTTTAGCGATGTAACAACTACCCTCCTACCAACTCATTTGCACAAAACCGCAAATGTAAACACGATAACAGAAGCTGACTTCAATGGTGATGGCCGCCAAGACTTTTATTTAACGCGTGGTAAAGCACTCTATCAAATTGCGAATAATGCTATTGAGCATGATAAGGAACAGAACGTTTTACATCTAAGAGATGAAGGAAATAAAAGCCGTGATAGTATGAAGTTAACGACACAGGGGCCACTTGTTCTCGCAGACTTTTATCACTTTCCTAGAGATCGCTCGGTTGAACATATTCCCGTTTACTTAGGCGAGCACAAAACACCCGTTAAAACACCTTTCGACCGTATTGAAATTTCACCAACAGATGCAACTGGTATAGCAAAAAATATCGAGAAGACTGGTTGGTATATCAGTTATTTGAGCGACAACCAATGGCAAATAACCTGGTTTTTAGCAAGTAATGTAGCCTGGGATATTCGAGCCTCTTTTTACAATGTTATTGATGTTGAAACGCCATGGGAACCTCAACACCAGGGCGTCAACGATATTTTACTACTCGCAGGTGAGCAGGGCTTTATCGATGCAAGTAAACGCCTACCAAGTCATACCCTAGATAATAATCAAGGCGCAATTGCTGGTGATTTTGACAATGATGGTGACCAAGATTTGTTTGTTTATCGCTTTGGTGGGCTCGTTGATCGCTGGCATGATGTCTATCTAGAAAATACTGGCACAAACTTTAAACAAACCACCGAACATGGTGCGACTATATTGCCACAACGGGCTCATGGCGATATGGGTGCTGCTCTGGATTTCGATGGCGACGGAAAACTCGATATTCTGAGCGGCGATGACGACAATGGAAAGTGGCAAATGTTTAAAAATACCACTGAAAACGAAAACAACTATCTCACGGTTGAAGTCGGATACGGCCCAAACAACATCGATCCTATTGGCGCTGTCGTGATACTCGATCTTGCAGATAAAACGCTTATACAGCGCGTTGGTGCTGGTAGCGCTTCCCACTCACAAAACTTACTAAACCTTGTCCATTTTGGTGTCAGTAAGCAGTCGACCATAAAGTCGATAAGCGTCACTTGGCGCAACGGAAAAACAATTCAAAAAAACAATATTACAACAAACAGGCGCATTACGCTGGGAACTGCGCCACGAGGTAACTAAATGAAATGCGTTAACAATACAGCCAAACTTTTGGCTTCATCTATTCTACTCACTCTTGTGGCCTGTGGTGGCAGCTCATCAACCGAAACGCCTCCGCCGCCGCCACCGGTGCAAAAAGATACAACGCCTGACGCATTCGCTTTTACTGCACATACAAATGCTGAGCTAGAAACCGATGTTGAATCAAATGAAATTACCGTATCAGGTATAGATGCAGCAGCAACAATAAGCATTAATAATGGCGCTTATAGCATAAATAATGGTGCCTACATTGCCAGCAATAGTAGCGTTGAAAATGGCGACACAGTGCGCCTTAAACTAAAATCGTCGAGCGAGGCCAATCAACAAGTTGACGCTACGCTCAATATCGGTGGTGTAAAAGCAACATTTTCCGTGACAACAAAAGAAGCACCTAAAACGCCAGATAACGTTCAGGTATCACTTAATTTTGATACTCGACATAGTGTTGGTGGGGTCGATAGTTTTGATCGTCAAAAGTTTATTACTATTCATGCGGACGTGACAGAAAACGGCTGGAATGATAACGATGTACACAGCAGAAATGCACCGAATGAAGATCCTAATCTGTTAGACAACTTTGCTAATGATTACGACGTCTATTTCGGCCGAAATACCGGTTCCATAAGCTGGAATTTGAGCCGCGTTGCCGAAGATGGAAGCAAACCGGGATTTGCCTCTGAAGATGACCTTACCACCCTCGGAAATGGAGCAAAGTGGGGCTACTTAAACTATTCAGGTTCACGCTGGGACGCTGTGCGCAAGAACCAGCACCGAGCTTTGGATATGATTGTTGGCGCCCAGCAGCATCCATTCTGGCCAGAAGGCACATTGACCAATCAAGGGAAATGGGCGCTATCTCAAACCGATACCGTAGATGAACCCTTGGGGACGGCAACTGGCCATTATATGGGTCAATTCATCAACAAGTTTTTTGATAGCAATCGCAATGACAGTGTCACTGATGGTCAGATAAGACCAACGCTAATTGAAGTGATGAACGAACCTTTGTATGACTTAACTACAATTCGTGAAGGGCAAGCTAATTACGTAGAGCCTGCTGATATTTTTGCTTTTCACAATACGGTTGCAGATGAAATTCGTAAACTCAATGATGATGTACTTATTGGTGGTTACACCGTAGCGTTTCCTAACTTTGATTGGGATAACTTCGAGCGCTGGGAACAAAGAGATAAACTCTTTATTGATATTGCCGGTGAAAATATGGATTTTTACTCCATACATTTATACGACTTCCCTGCATGGAATAATCGCGAACAATATCGCAAAGGCAGTAATATGGAAGCCACCATGGACATGCTAGAGCAATATTCATTAATTAAGTTTGGTGACACCCGTCCACTCGTTATCTCGGAGTATGGCGCTGCTATCCACAGCATGTTTAATCAAGGCTGGAATCCAGAACGTAATACGCTGCAAATGCGCGCTGCCAATTCAATGTTAATGCAGTTTATGGAAAGGCCAGACATGGTGCTTAAAACTATTCCGTTTTTCGTTGTAAAAGCTGAATGGGGTAGAACCGACGTGCCTTATGGTCCTCGTTTAATGATCCAAAAGTTTGAACGTGATGGAGCCGGCGCTGGTGACCAATGGGTCTATTCCGACCTTGTGATGTTTTATCAACTTTGGGCGGAAGTTAAAGGGACACGTATTGAAACGCACGCGACAGATTTGGATATTCAAGTGGATGGTTACGTTGATGATGCTACAGCATACATTATTTTGAATTCACTTGAATTTGAAGATACTGATATCGACTTAAATGCATTTGGCATCAATAGCGACAGTGTTACTGAAGTTGAAATAAAGCACTTAACGACATTACCGGGCGCAGAGCAGGCTTCAACGTTAGATGTTGAAACAACAAGCGACCTGCCTAGCACAATTACGCTTGGCGCTGAGTCTACAATGGTGATTAAGATTACTTTTAACGAGTCCGTCACAATTGATCAGCAAGTTGAAGAAACTAAGTACTACGCAGGCGAATACAAAAAAGCGATTACCGCAGGTTCTGAAATTACACTATCTATCAATGATATAGCTGTTCCGGCGCAAGGCGAATCGGTTCTACGTTTGGGTGTGGGTCGTGCTCATAACAAATCTCTTTCACCGACTATTCTGGTTAATGGCGTTAGTTTAGAAGTGCCTGCTGATTTTAGAGGCTATGACCAAAAGCAAGGTAAGGTAAACCCAGGCAGAGATGGTTTCTATGGAGTATTGGAAATTCCGGTGCCTATTAGTGCACTGCGAGAAAACAACCAAATTTCAGTGACATTTGCTGACGATGGTGGCTTTATCGCATCGAGCGCGCTGCAGGTGCTGGCATCTAGCCAGCCGCTATCTCGATAAGACAGTTGCAATTAAATGGTACGATCAATCATCTGCTTTCTATATTTTAGCGGTGTTTGATCGTATGTTTTTTTGAATTGCGCAAT
Source organism: Thalassotalea agarivorans (assembly GCF_030295955.1). Taxonomy (NCBI): domain Bacteria; kingdom Pseudomonadati; phylum Pseudomonadota; class Gammaproteobacteria; order Alteromonadales; family Colwelliaceae; genus Thalassotalea; species Thalassotalea agarivorans. The sequence goes on along the minus strand of NZ_AP027363.1, from coordinate 205,606 downwards.
AAAGTGAGAGGGGTTTGCAAAACCAAGATCGTAACTAATATCGGTGATTGAATCTTGTGTTTGTGACAGCCTACGAGCGGCAATATTAAGCTTGTGGCGTACTAAATATTCAGAAAAGTTACAGCGAAATACCTTTTTAAACATGCGAGAAAAATAGGACGGAGACAGGAAGCATAACTTAGCCGCTTGTTCCAATGAAATATCAATATATTGTTCGTCTTTAAACAAATTTAAAACAGGCGCTAGCCGCTGTAAGCCGTCATTCATTGGGATTTTCAACGCATCTTGTTGCACCACAGGTTGATAGACGTCAGCAATCGTTAAGACAAGGAGTTTAAGCAAAGTCAAACTGCGATAGCTGATCGGATTTTGTTGATAGCTTTCAAGCAACCACTGAGTTAATTGTTGCACTTGAAGAGCATGGTCATTGGATGCTTTTAAGTGGACGCCTTTTTCAAAAAATGGCATTAGATGTTGCAATTCAGTTTGTTGAAATAACTCTGGTAAGAACTGAATGATAAACCAACTTTTCTGCTCATTGTTAAGTTCGAAATCATGGGTTTCGAGTGCTGGTGTAAAGACAATATCATTGTCACGAATATGTGTTTCACCCAGTTGATTAAAGTACTGACCATTGACGTGCTCAAATACAATAAATTCATGAACTTCATGAAAATGCATCAAACACGAATACGGCGCATCTTTTTGGTACGCCACATGATGTATCTCGAATTGTAAGCCTTGCTCGATGCAATAGGGCTCACAAAACACTTTGCTTTGCTGACTCATAATCGCATTTATTTAATATTATTTAGGTAAAAGTACCATAAAAATGGGAAATCAAGCCATAAAAAAGGCAAATATTTAATATTTTTATCAGCTTAGTTGTCAGATTTATTGCATTTAAACTGGTTCAATTAATCATGGAAAACTGATGGTAATAAAGGGTAAAAAATGATCAATGCAAAAGCATTAGTGTCAGACGGCAAAGGCAACACGTCATTAAAAACAGTTAAAGTAGCAGCGCCTGGTTTAGGTGAAGTTCAAGTAAAGGTTATAGCTGCTGGTCTGTGCCATACAGACTGGGATTCTATCCAACATTGGAACAAATCATTTATTGTTGGACATGAAGGTGCTGGCATTGTTTCGGCAGTTGGCGAAGGTGTTTCTAATATCGCTGTTGGAGATCATGTCATCCTTAACTGGGCGATTCCTTGTGGCGAGTGTTTTCAATGCCTCGAAGGCAATGTCCATATCTGCGAAGTAAATTCGCCTGTATGTGGCTGTGATTTAGCGGGGCATGCACACGCAGAAGCTACAACTTGTGAAGATGCTCCTTTAGAGCGATCGTTTCACCTTGGTACTTTATGTGAATACACAGTAGTTAAAGAGCAAGCGGTTGTAAAAATCGACAAATCAGTTCCCTTTGCTTCTGCCGCAATTGTAGGCTGTGGCGTGATGACGGGATGGGGTTCTGTAGTCAATGCTGCCAATGTTAAGGCCGGTGCAAGTGTCTGTGTTATAGGATGTGGTGGAGTTGGTCTTAACGCTATTCAAGGCGCAGCCCAATCAGGCGCTTATCCAATCATTGCTATCGATATAAACCAAGACCGCATTGATCAAGCGAAAACCTATGGTGCTACCCATGGCATTATTGCTCAAAAAGACGATAAAGATTTTGTACAAGTTAAACGTGAGGTACACGCTTTAACCAATAATCGTGGCGCTGACTATGCCTTTGAATGCACCGCTATTCCGGCGCTAGGTAGCGCACCTTTAACTTTGATTCGAAGTGCCGGTACGGCCGTGCAAGTAAGCGGTATTGAACAACGCATCGACTTCGATTGTGAGTTATTTGAATGGGACAAGATTTACATTAATCCTTTATACGGACAATGTAATCCTCAACGTGACTTCCCTCGACTTTTAGCGCTCTATGCAAATGGTCAATTGAAGCTGGACGAATTAGTCACACAAACCTACACCCTAGAGACTGTCACGCAAGGACTAGAAGATATGCTAGCTGGTAAGAACGCCAAAGGCGTTGTGATGATTCAACAACCATAAGGAATAGATATGACCGCATTAAGGTTGGAAGTATCAAACCCAGAATTTACACCAAAAGATACACAGTTTGTCACAGTATACTCATCAAATACTGGCCGTAGACATGATATCAGTATCTACAATGCGCATCTTATTGCAGAGAATGCACCGGTTGTTTTGCTTTTGCATGGCGTCTATGGCAATCATTGGGTTTGGATGAATCTTGGTGGTGTACACACTGTTTATGACCAATTAAAACAGCAGGGACTGTCAGACTTCGTGTTGGTGATGCCATCAGACGGCGGAGTTTTAGAAGGAAGTGCTTACTTACCATTATCTAACGGTGAAGACTACGATCGTTGGATTGTTGAAGATGTAAGATTGGCTGTAGAACAGACGGTATCGGCGGTCTCTAAAGAGAGCAATTGGTATATCACAGGTCTATCAATGGGCGGATATGGCGCACTAAGGTTGGGTGCGAAATACCCCAGTTTATTCAAGGGCATCTCAGGGCATTCTTCCGTTACCTGCCTAGAAGATTTGAAATTTTTCACTGAAGTATCTCTTCATCAATACCAAGAGAAAAATGACGAACTAGAATCTAACATAGTTTACTGGTGTAAAAAGCACGTAGCAGAATTAACTCCCATGCGCTTTGATTGCGGCCAACATGATGAGCTGTTTGAAAGCAATAACCTGCTGGCCAAGCGACTAACACAAGCCAATATAACGTTTAGCTACGAAAAGCATTATGGCGGACATGAATGGGCTTATTGGCATAAACATATAGCAACAACACTGCAGTTTTTTGATCAGATTCAAAGACAATCTTAAATGAACAATATATTACCTAAATCTGGCGTAAATCCTCATGGAAAAATCATAGGAAGCCAACCCTTTCAATATCGTGTTAACACACAATGGTGCCAATTTAAGGGGCAGCAAGCGCCTGTTGAAAACTGTCATGATATGGCATTTGACAGCAAAGGCCGGTTATTTTTAGTGACAGATCATCCACAAAATAATCTGATTGTGATCAATCCCGATGGCACCTTAGCCGACGCGTTTTGTACGCAGTTTCCTGGCGCTCATGCCATAAGAATCGTGCAAGAAGATGATCAAGAATTTATCTATCTCGTCGACAGTGGTTGGAAAACCAATCGCCATTGGGATGGAAAATCGACAGAAGCGTGGGATTCACCGTTTAATAAAGTTATTCCTCAAAATGGTTGTATCGCTAAGCTAACTATAGACGGTCATGTTGAATTTATTATCGGTCACCCTCAGACAATTGGTATTTATACACCCGACATGCCTTTTAGACCTACAGATATTGTCATTGGCGACAATTCAGACCTTTATGTCACCGACGGATATGGCAGCGACTTTGTCATTCAATACAATAAACACGGTCAATATGTTCGCCATTGGGGTGGACACGAAAATAGCGACACTCACTATAACCTAGCGAACACCCATGGCATTGAACTGTTAAGCGACACACAAAACGGCTCTCATTTACTGGTGAGTTCACGCGCGGACATGCAGTACAAGCGTTTTACGCTAGAAGGGAAATACATCGATACAATTGATATGCATGGCGCTTGGGTAGGTAGACCAACCCTTGCTCACAATCATATGTTTGTACCTGTTTGCTGGTCAGATATCGACGGCACTAATGCAACGGATTCAGGTTTTGTTAGCATTCTTGATATGAATTTCAATCCCATAGCACAACTTGGTGGTACAACCGCATTAGTCGATGGCGAGGAAAAGCAACAAACCACATGGGATTTGTTTAATCATGTTCACGGTATAGTGGTTGATGATGACGGCAATCTATACATCGGCCAATGGCGTGCCGGTAATAGTATGCCGATCAAACTAGAGAAATGTTAATACTGAAATAAACCTTTAATGTTTAGGCAACCATTAATAGCAATGGCTGCCTAAACAAAAGTGATTATTCGAAATTGTGGCTATAAGGCCATCCATCAAACTGTTTTCCAGTTGTTGGATCGACGTCAAATTCCCAACATTCAAAATGAAATTGCTGCGCTTGATGGTCAACCTTAACTAGACCGTAACCTTCACTTTTCAAACGGCGATCCGACAAAAAGTTAGACCAACTATCACCCACCTGCGATTTAAAGATTTTATAGCTTACTTTTGGATTAGCAACTGCAAGTACACGCATTTTATTGCCAAACGTATCTTCAAAGTCACCGGTGTTTGGATCATTGTTTCGCTGGTTGGCTAATTGACCTTCACCTTCAAACCATCGTTGCCAAAATGCAGCGCCGGCAGGACCCGCAAAAAACAATGGACCATCGGTATGATCATTAATGCCTTGTTTCGCTAGCATCGCAATATGTTGGTCGCCAGCAAGCACAACGGCTTTAGCATCTTTAATCAGTTTAACTGCTCGTGTTCTACCATCGTGCGGATAACCATTAGAGTCATAGTCAAGCAGCGGAATCAAATCACCACGTGTTTGTGCAGAACCATACATACTGGCAGTAATCACCACTTTCGGTAGCCCTTTGTCCATGTCTTTCCATTCACGCAAAAAGATCTCTTGGCGCTGACCAAGCAGTTCCCCTTGAACATATCGTGGGTCTACTTTGATATTACGGCGCGATTTAAATTTTCTATCTTCAATCACCGCAAAGCTGGTTCCACCGTAAACAAAGGCGCCATAAGTCACAGGAATATCATGATCGATCGGTGTAGGGTCATACGGTGCTGGATTATGACTGTGCTGGATGCGATAGGCCATTTGTACCAGTGATTTGGTCTCCATATAACCGCCGTCTTCTTCCATGCGCTTACCTGTTTCAGTAATGACAGGATCTCGACCACCAACACCCCACAAATTACCTTGCAAAACGTCATGGTCATCAGCAAGCAAAATCGCAGGTCTATGTTTTAATTGCTCTCGATGCGTCCAATACCAGAGATACCAGCGATAAAGTAAATCGAGTTTACTATCTGGTTTACCTCGCCAAATACGCGTTGGTGTACCTTCATAAAACTGATCGCCAACAAATAAATACAAATCTGGTTGATGCTTTTCGCAATTCTGAACTAAGTCAGTGTGTGGAAACTGGATATTGTCTTTCGAGTAGCGACCCAGCACACGTTCTTCTTTAATACGTGCCTTATATGCCCCGTCATCAAGATTCTTCGCGGTCGCTGTCAAGCAAGAATGTAACGCAATTTTAAGTGTTTTACTGTTACCAGGATCTTTTGACACTGTGCCTTGATACAAGGTCTGCTTAGGCGCTTTCGGATTCACAATTCGATAATCGTGGTCAACTTGGTACTGCCACTTTGCTATATCAAATATAGTCACAAAACCATCTTCCACTGGAGATGTTTGAGCGGTTACCCATGTTGATTGACCTGTTTGTTTAACCTGTAATGTTAGTTCACTGATTTCTGTGGCTGCCACTGGCATAAGCTGGGTTGATAGACGCAAATTATCTTTATTAACGCTGTGCATACAACCAACAACAGGACCGAGTGTTTGCTGTTTATCATGCTTAATTTTACTACCACTCATCGCGACATCAGAAAACCACCAACGAGCGCCCACTTTTTTGGTATCAGGTGATGAAACCAACAAAATGTTGCCTACGAGTAGCTCCTTTTTAACTTGCGTGACGGCGATCTTGTTAATCTCTCTACCTGAAGCGGCTTCCGTCAACGTTAATACCAGATCAAAGTGCTTACCGTTCGGCACAATTTCAACATCCAAGGCGAGCGCCTTTTTAGAAAATTGTCCTAATTTAGTCAGATTCTTTGCGTTAAAGTGCTGATAGCTAAACGGCTTATCAGCATTTGAAAAATCGCGAACAGATAACTCACCTTTTTCATTAACAACGGCCATAATACCGCCGTTTTCACCAGCCGCTCGCTGGGTGAGCGATGCACCACGATAATCAAGCTCTGCACCACCTGCGCCGAGTAAGAATCCCGCAAAACCTGTTTTGTTTGTAGTTAATGTACCTAATTTTACACGTAAATGAGCGTACGCTGCTTTGTCAGAAAGTTGATGAGTAAGGATTGATGCTGTGCGCACTTCAAAGTATTTTCCACCTTGCAAACATTCAATACGGCCGTCGTGTACCCGCCAGTCTTGTAATCTATTGCCCCAAAGCGCCTCACCTAACCAGTGGCTAGTGACATTGTTTCTAATGTTAAATGCTGGGGTTAACTCAGCTTTATCTGCATTTGCTAAAGCGCGTGTAAAAATAGTACTGCTCAAGGCGCTCGCGCCCACTAATGATGCAGTGCCCATTTTTAGGAAATTTCTTCTTTTCATTTTTTGCTCCTAAAAAAAAGGGCATTACCACAAGGTATTGCCCAAACATTGTATGAGGAGGGGATCCAAAACAAAGTAATTAATTAAATGCGTCTGTTACTTATAAGACTCATTTAGGTATACGGTTTTCTTTTCCAAATACTGTTCAAGGCCATATTTGCCATCTTCACCACCGGCTCCACTCATTTTCCAACCATTGTGGAAACCTTGATGTTGTTCGCCAATACCGCGGTTTACATAAACTTCACCAACTTCCAACTCGGCGATAGCCTGATGAATGTAACGGGTGTTGTATGTGTATAGATAAGCCGATAAACCATATTCAGAGTCATTACAGTACGTAATCACTTGGTCTAAGGTACTGAATTTTACAATCGGAACGATAGGACCAAAGGTTTCTTCATGCACTAAGGTGTTGTCTTGTGCTACGTCGACTAGTACCGTTGGTTCATACCAGTTGCCACCTTCAAAACCATCAACTGTAGCAACCTTGCCGCCCGTTGCTAGCGTGGCACCTTCCGCAATACCTTTTTCTACCAGCGAGTGTATATGACTAATTTCATTAGCATTCACTTTAGGTCCCATGTCAGTGCTTGGGTCCATTGGATCGCCAACTTTAATTGCTTTCACCTTTGGTACAAACTTTTCTACAAACGCATCGTACACTGATTCGTGCACATAAATACGCTCTGCACAGGTACATACTTGGCCACAGTTGGCGTAACGAGTAGTCACAGCATCTTCAACAGCTTTATCTAAGTCGGCATCTTCCATCACCACAAACGGTGCTTTACCGCCTAGTTCCAACATAACAGGTGTAAGGTGCTTGCCGCTTGCTTGATGAATAATCTGACCGGCTCTTGTACTACCTGTCATAGTGATAAGTTTAGTAATTTCACTTTCACACAAATGCTGACCAACAACGCTACCCGTACCATTAATAATGTTAAGTACACCAGCTGGAATACCAGCCTGATTAGCCAGTTCACCTAACATCATGGTAGAAAGTGGTGTTTCTTGCGTAGGTTTTACAACAATCGTGTTACCCGTGATTAGCGCCGGACCAATTTTACGACCAGCAAGTGCTAGCGGGAAGTTCCAAGCCGTTATAGCAACAACGACACCTCTTGGCACTTTATGAATATAAATTTTTTCATCAGGGATATCTGACGGCAGTATATCGCCTTCAGTCGTCAAAGCATTGTCGCATGCATATTCAATAAATGTTGCAGTAACTTCTGCTTCCATGCGCGCAACGTCCAATAACTTGCCTTGTTCTTGCACTAATAATGTCGCTAGCTCTTCATTCTTTTCTCGAATTAAACAGGCGAACTTTCGCAGTATGGTTTGACGCTCTCTAGCTGTCTTTGCTGCCCAAGGTTTTTGTGCTTGATTAGCTGTTTCTAGCGCAAGCTGCGCGTCTTCAACAGAACCTGCTGGGATAGTACCAACAAGTTTTCCTGTACTTGGGCTCAATACATCAATCGTTTCTTTTGACGAAGAAGGAATATATTCGCCATTGATAAAGTTTACATTGTTAAAAATGGTCATATTAACGCCCCATCCAGCCGCCATCGACCAATACGATAGCGCCATTCATATAATCCGAAGCTTTAGAAGCTAAGAATACCGTTGGTCCCTTAAAGTCTTCTGGTTCACCCCAGCGACCTTGAGGAATACGCTCTAGAATAGACTTAGCTCGTGATTCATCATTTCGCAATGCTTCTGTGTTATCAGTAGCAATATAGCCTGGCGCAATCGCGTTAACATTGACACCTTTGCTTGCCCATTCATTTGCTAGTGCTTTGGTAAGTTGACCAATGGCACCTTTACTTGCGGCGTAGCCTGGCACAGTAATGCCACCTTGAAAGGTTAACAGCGAAGCCGTAAATATGATTTTACCACTACCACGTTCTACCATGGTTTTGCCTATTTCTCGGCTAACAATAAACTGAGAATTTAGGTTAATTTCAATAATGTTGTCCCAGTATTCGTCACTGTGGATGGTCGCCGGATCACGTAGAATAGAGCCTGCGTTATTGACTAAAATATCGATTTGCGGATGATCGGCGATCACTTGCTTTAAAAATGCTGAAACACTTTCGCGAGACGAAAAGTCACATTGATACGCATAAAATTGCTTACCTGCCGCTTCAACTGCTTTTGCTGGCGCACTGCCGGTTGCAGCTAATGAAGCTGAAACGCCAATTACATCAGCACCTGCTTGCGCTAGACCTTCTGCCATGGCTAGGCCAATACCGCGGCTACAGCCGGTTACCAAAGCCACTTTTCCAGTTAAATCAAATTGCTCTAACATGTTTATATTCTCTATGACTGCTGACAAGAAACAAGTGCCTTCATACCGGATGGGTTGCCATCCATATTGGCAAAGGCTTGCCCTATATCATCTAAATTATTAATCGAACTGATGAATGGTTCTAATGACACTTTCCCAGACGATATTAGTTCTATCGCCATATCAAAGTCTTCACGCTCATAAACACGAGCACCAAGGAGTTCGAGTTCTTTCCAGAAGAATTGAAACAAATCGACTTGTGGTGCGTTAGCGTGAATCGCTACCATACAAATACGACCGCGCACTGCCGCGATTTTAGTCATGACATCAATTGCTGGCTGTACACCTGATACTTCAAAAACAACTTCTGCCCCTTTCGTACCCGTCCATTCTTGCACATACGCTTCAATGTCTTCTTTCATTGGGTTAATTGTTTTTACGCCATACTGCTTAGCGAAATCCAAACGAGCATCGTTAACTTCTGAAATCAGTACCTCGGCACCAACCGATTTAGCAACTAAGGCAACGAGTTGACCAATCGGACCACCACCAATAACAACGGCTTTTTCGCCCGCTTTAACATTAGCTCGACGAATATCATGACAAGCAACAGCTAAAGGCTCTACAAGTGCACCTAGTTTTAACGATACATTGTCAGGAAGTTTATGAAGTGTTCTAGCTTTCACCGTCCAAGAATTTTGAAATGCACCAGGCGTATCTATCCCCATAAATTTCAAATTTTGACAAACATGCGAATAACCTGCTTCACATGTAGGGCATTCACCGCAATAGTCCAAGGGTCTTACAACCACTTTGTCGCCAACATTAAAACCTTCAACGCCTTTACCTAGCTCTGCTACAACGCCTGAGATTTCATGACCAATCGTTGCAGGTGGGTTGACGCGTTGATCCATGACACCATGATAAATATGCATGTCAGTACCACATATACCAACATAGCCTACGTCTAATCTTACCTCGCCTTCTTGTGGCGCAATCGTTGCAGCGTCAACGATTTTAAATGATTTATTACCTATATACTGAGCTGCTTGCATTACAAGTCCTCTACTCTATTTAACTAAATACGGCGCCATTAGCGTCATATCAAAAACAACGCCTGTGCCGGCAATATCTGGAGCTACAGCCAAGCCGTCCTCTAATCGAACAGGATGCGTGGTGTACTCATCGATTGGAAATGAATGTACTTCTAAATAACCTGCATGAGGTTGTGAAGACATTAGCGAGACATGAAGCTCATGCATACCATGGCTGCAAACAGGCAAATTTGCCTGTTTTGCCATTTCGGCAACCATTAGCCAACCCGTTATTCCACCAATATTCGACGCATCTGGCTGCAAAAAACCTAACTCGGCTTGTTCAATAGCATAGATAAATTCATGAATAGTGTGCAGGTTTTCACCCATGGCGAGTGGAATATTAAGTGCCGTTGATATCTCTGCAAATCCCTGATAATCGTCTGGGATCGTAGGCTCTTCAAACCACGAAATATCGTATTGTTCGATAGCCTTACCAAATTTAATGGCTTTCTCTACTGACATAGAATAGTTTGCATCGACCATAAAAGTAATGTCTGGACCAATAAGCTCACGCACGGCTTTAACTCGATCGACATCTTCATAGCAATCGTCTTTGCCCACTTTAATTTTTACGGCGTTGAATCCCCTATCCAAGTACCCTTGAATATTGGCTAGCAATTTGTCCTTGGTGAAATTTAGATCAATACCACCAGCGTAGCACTTGGTTTGATTAGAGGCGCCACCTGCCATCTTCCATAAAGGTAAATTTTCTCTTTTACCTTTAATATCCCACAGAGCGATATCCACCGCTGAAATAGCAAAGCTTAAAATTCCGCCACGCCCTACATAGTGGAAATCCCATTGCATTTTATGCCAAATCGCTTCTATAGCATCGGCATCCTGACCTACCAACGTTGGGCATATCTCGTCATTAACAAGCGTGTAAATAGCTTGACCACCTTTACCACCTGTATAGGTATAACCTACGCCTTCTTGACCATCTTCCGTAGTTATACGACAGAGAATGACTTCAAAGTGAGTATGATCGCCATGTTTTGCATCGGTCAAAACCTCTTTTAGAGGTATGCGGTATAGTTCCGCATGTGCCGACTTTATTATATTTGGCATATTGTTGTTATCTCATTTATTGGTTTCTGCGCATATTGTTAACAATTTACACATTATCCATTTTGTTGTAAAGGTTAATTGTTAACAATCTTCAATATAGTAAAAAATTGACCGGTTAACGAATAAATATTATCCAAGTAAATGGGTAGATTCTCGTTTGACCAACTGAGGAAGGTGTTTATAAAGTGAAATATTAGGTGAGTTATCTGACGCTTTATTAATATTGAGTGCCAATTCAGCTGCTTGTTGAGCCATGAGTTCTATTGGGTATTTCAAAGTTGTAAGTTTTGGTCTTGAATAACGAGCAATCAAAACATCGTCAAAACCAATAACGGAAATGTCTTGCCCTACCTTATAACCATTGTCTTCAAGCGTCGAAATAGCGCCAATAGCCATCGCGTCATTATAAGCAAATACAGCTGTTACTTCGGGGTGTTGACTAATAATTGCTTGGGCCGCTTTTTCGCCGCCTTGCTGATTAGGTTCGCCCTGCTCGACGCAACGGACAGATACGTTGACGTCACTTAATCCTTCAGTAAACCCCTGCAACCTGAGTTTGGGATCTTCAATTTGATAGCTACTGGTAATGCAGGCTACGTGCTTATGACCAAGGGTATGTAAGTAACGTGCAGCAATTCTTCCTCCTTGATAGTTATCAAGCCAAATGCAACGTTCTGCTATCTCTTCAATGTAACGGTCGATAATTACCATGCCTGGCACACGTTTCGCTAGCGTTAAAAGCGCCTCATCTGACAGCTTCTTGCTATGCACTACAAGTGATTCACAGCGACGTTCTATTAGCATTTCTATTGCTTTTTGTTCGGCTTCAGCGTCTACCGCCGTTGTACTGAGTAACATTTGAACATTATTTTTTCTAGCGACTTTATCTATTCCACTAGCAAGCGCTGCAAAAAAGGGATCGCTGATGTCTGGCACAACCACGCCAATGGTATCGCTTTTTTGCTTAACCAGCGCGCGTGCATTGGCGTCTGGAACATAGCCGATTTCACGCATAACGTTAAGTACACGTTCACGCGTTTCCTTGCCAACTTTAGGGCCATTATTAACTACACGAGAAACTGTAGCTATTGATACATTCGCTTGTTTTGCAACGTCTTTTATAGTCGCCATATGTAAACGTTTAACTTTATGGGTTACCTGGCACTTAATATACATTTTTAGGCGAGAATAGCCAAGTTGTTCTAATATTAATCAAACTATTTGCAATATTAAATGTAAACGTTTACCCTTTCGCTAGAAAAGTATAAGAGAAAGACGTTATGACAACAGAATTCGATCCGACAGAACATCCGCATCGCCGCTACAATCCACTGATTAATGAATGGATTTTGGTATCTCCTCATCGTGCCAAAAGACCTTGGCAAGGCCAGGTTGAGGCCATCGATGAAACGCCAAAGCCAGCGTATGATGAAAGCTGCTACCTTTGTGCCGGTAACACACGTATCAATGGTGAAGTGAACGAAAAGTACACTTCAACCTTCGTATTTAAAAATGATTTTGCCGCATTAAAAGAAGACACACCGATCCACCAAGAAGACGATCCTTTGTTTAAAATGGCGACCGAACAGGGCGAAAGTCGTGTTATCTGTTTTTCGCCTGATCATAGCAAAACATTGCCGCAACTTAGTCAGCAAGAAATCGAAGCGGTTGTTTCTACTTGGATGGAACAATGTCACGACCTAGGCGCTCGCTATAATTGGGTGCAAGTCTTTGAAAATAAGGGTGCTGTCATGGGTTGTTCAAACCCGCATCCTCATGGTCAAATTTGGGCCCAGCAGCAGCTACCGACCTTGGTAGAGAAAAAGCACAATGCTCAACGTGCATACATGGAAAGCTACAACCGTAATCTGCTCACCGACTACGCAGCAAAAGAAATCACCAAGCAAGAGCGTGTTGTAGTAGAAAACGACGATTGGGTTGTTGTTGTGCCATATTGGGCGGCATGGCCGTTTGAAACCTTACTACTACCTAAGTTTTCTGTCTCTCGAATGACCGAGCTTAGCACTAATCAACAAGCGAGCTTGGCCGATATTTTGAAGCAAATTACCATTCGATATGACAATTTATTTCAATGCTCATTCCCTTATTCAATGGGTTGGCATGGCGCGCCATATGACGGCGAAAGTCATCCTGAGTGGACTTTGCACGCGAGCTTTCTACCTCCGCTTTTAAGAAGTGCAACCGTGAGAAAATTCATGGTTGGCTATGAAATGATGGCAGAAGCACAACGCGACCTTACCGCCGAACAAGCCGCGGCGCGATTACGTGAAGTATCGCCAATTCATTACAAGGAACAATAATAATGACAATGACAGCAAAGGCGACTGCAGCCTTTATTGAACAGTTTAAGACAACACCTCAAGGTGTTTTTCATGGCCCAGGCAGAGTCAATCTAATTGGCGATCATACCGATTACAATGAGGGCTTTGTTTTACCTGCCGCTATCAATTTCGGCACCAGCATCGCGGCTAACAAACGCGATGACAGAACAATTAACGTATTGGCACTTGATTGCAACAATGAAACTGCGTCATTTTCTTTAGACGACATACAGTTTGATCAAAACAAGATGTGGGTGAATTATATCGCCGGAACCTTGTTGGCTTTAATGGAGAAATTCCCACACATAGTTGGTGCTGATTTAGTGGTGACGGGCAATGTTCCACAAGGCGCTGGATTAAGTTCATCCGCTAGTTTTGAAATAGCGGTGCTAAAAACGTTTGCGCAGTTAAATGAATTACCTCTAGACGGTGTAACCGCGGCGTTAATGGGCCAAAAAGCAGAAAATGAGTTTGTTGGTTGTAATTGCGGCATCATGGATCAACTTGTCTCGGCGATGGGAACGGAAGGCAATGCAATGCTGCTAGATTGTCGCGATCTAAGCATTTCACATGCTCCCATCCCCGATGATATGGCGGTAATAATTGTTAACTCAAATGTTAAGCGCGGCCTTGTTGATAGTGAATACAATACGCGCAGAGCGCAATGTGAAGAGGTTGCAGCAATCTTTAACGCTAAGTCCCTACGAGAAGTCACATTAGCGCAACTAATGACGAAACAAGATACATTGCCAGACGCATTGTTCCGTCGCGCTCGTCATGTAATCACCGAAAGCGCTCGCACTGAAAAAGCGCTAACTGCACTAACGGCACACGACATGGCGCAGATGGGCCAACTTATGGTTGAGTCTCATCAATCGCTCAAAGATGATTTTGAAGTTACCGTGCCTCAATTGGATTATCTTGTAGAAATCATCATGGCGGTTTTAGGCGATCAAGGTGGCGCGCGAATGACAGGTGGCGGTTTTGGCGGCTGTGTAGTAGCATTGGCGCCTCAGCATCTTGTCGCTAAAGTCAAACAAGCAATCGCTGATCAATACCACGCTCATACAGGCATAAAAGAAGATATTTGGGTGTGCGTTGCTAAAAACGGCGCATTTGCCAATCGCTAGGATAAAATCATGAAAATACTCGTTACCGGTGGCGCAGGATACATCGGGTCACATACTGTGCTTTGTCTTTTAGAACAAGGATATGACGTCGTTGTTGTAGATAACCTATGTAACGCCAGTGAAGAATCACTTCGTCGTGTTGCGACTATTACAGGCAAGGCTGCAACATTTATTCAAGCGGATATCAGAGACACAATTGCACTTGATGCAATTTTTGAGCAACAGCAAGTATCTGCTGTTATTCACTTTGCCGCGCTTAAAGCGGTAGGGGAATCTAGCGTTATTCCACTAAGTTACTATGAAAACAATGTTGCTGGTACCGTCAACCTGCTTGAAGTCATGCAAAAACATGAAGTAAAGAACTTTATCTTTAGTTCGTCAGCAACCGTTTATGGTGAGGCCAATGCTGTGCCTTATAAAGAAGATATGCCGTTGGGTAACCCTTCGAGTCCATACGGTACAAGTAAAGTCATGGTAGAGAAAATCATGATGGATGTGGTTAATGCTAATCCACAATTTCGTGGCGTATCGTTACGTTACTTTAATCCCATTGGCGCTCATGAAAGCGGCATGATAGGTGAAGATCCAAAAGGTATACCCAACAATTTACTACCCTTTGTAGCGCAAGTAGCCGTAGGAAAACGTGAAAAGTTAAGTATCTTTGGCGATGATTACCCTACCGAAGATGGTACTTGTGAGCGCGACTATTTGCATGTAATGGACTTAGCTGAGGGACACGTTGCCGCACTAAATTGGCTCAATAAAGAGCAATCTTTTACAGGATTTGAAGCTTTTAATTTAGGTACCGGTAATGGCACATCTGTACTCGCTATCGTCAACGCCTTCGAGCAGGCGACAAAGGTTAATATTCCTTATCAAATATCGCCTCGTCGCGCAGGTGATTTACCCGCATTTTGGGCTAATGCAGAGAAAGCAAAAACAGCCCTTGGTTGGACAGCGAAACGCGACCTAACGACGATGATGGAAGATACTTGGCGTTGGCAGTCTGGCAACCCCGATGGATATGCCGAATAACCCCAGAGATAAGTTAGGTCTTGGGTTCGAATAGGACGAGTAAAAACAAATCAGCAGTGAAACTGCTGGGTACAAGGAACGTGGTATTCTTTTAAAAAATGCTAGTAGCTCAAAGCTCAAGCTTTTTAATGGTTAACGCGTCATCCCGTACCTTGATACGGGATCTCCTTATTCCCCTTTTTGCTCTTAAAGTATAGAACTTAGCGCTGATTTAAATGGGGCGAGGTTTGTGCTGAAAATCTGGAAAAAGAGTGGTTGCTTCAACCACTCTTTTTTTGTATCTATGCGTCTGGATGGGCTAGTTTAAACGCTTCTAGTGTCTCACATTGGGCAACGATACGTTTGATTGTAGGGAAAGCATCCATCGGTACTTTAAATCTATTGGCATTAAACACCTGAGGTACCAAGCAAACATCGACTATCGATGGTGCATCACCAAAACTAAACGTGCCTGCAGTTTCAGCCAATTGCTTCTCAAGTGCGGTAAACCCTTCACTAATCCAATGATGATACCACTGCATCTTTTGTTCTTCAGACAAAGCCATGTCAACGGTTAGGTATTTTAAAACACGCAAATTATTTAACGGATGGATATCACATGCAATCGACAATGCAAGTGCTCTAACCTGCGTTTTGTCTGCCAAATTATTCGGCAATAAAGGCGTTTGCGGATAAGCCTCTTCTAAATATTCAAGTATCGCTAAAGATTGCGTATATAAGGTCTTATCTTCAAGCGCTGGTACCAATCCTTGTGGATTTAACGCTTTGTAATCATCACCTTTTTGTTCGCCATGCAACAAATTCACATTAACCTTTTCGTAGTCAAGCCCTTTAAGGTTTAACGCAATGCGCAAGCGGTAAGCTGCAGAAGATTTACTGTAGTCATACAATTTCATAAAAAACCTATACCTGTTTTACTTGGGTTAAAAAAAGCGGCCAAGGCCGCTATTTTTATTGTTTTGCTGGTAAAACCAAAGACGTGACTTCACCAAAACCAATGCGTGCATGGCCTTCTTTATGACAATAACCACGCATGATCACATTGTCACCATCATTGAGGAATGTTCGCGTTTCACCGTTTGGTAATGAGATAGCTTCTTTACCACCCTTGGAAAGTTCCAATAAAGAACCGGCTTCTTCATGAGTTGGACCTGATTGAGTACCACTACCAAAGAAATCACCCGGTTTTAAGTTACAGCCATTAACGCTGTGATGGGCCACCATTTGCGCGACAGTCCAATAAGAATGCTTGAAGCTAGATTGCGAAAGCTGAACCGCTTGCTCACCTTCACTACGCATTTTTTCTGTTTCTAGTAACACTTCTAATTGAATATCGATAGCGCCTTCACTGCGGTTTTTTTCCGACTCTAGGTAAGCCATAGGTTGCGGATCATTTTCATCACGACTCCAAGCAACACGATAAGGCTCTAATGCTTCATTCGAAACAATCCAAGGAGATACGGTTGATGCAAAATTCTTTGCCAAAAAGGGGCCTAATGGCTGATATTCCCAAGCTTGCATATCGCGTGCTGACCAGTCATTGAATAGACAGAAACCAAATACATGTTTATCAGCATCATCAATTGCAATGGCGTCGCCCAATGCATTGCCCGCACCTAAGTAGATACCTAATTCTAATTCATAGTCTAAACGCTTACATGGACCAAAACTTGGCTCTGTAGCGTCAGGCGCTTTAGTTTGTCCACAAGGGCGATGAAATGCTTGCCCCGACACATCGATAGATGAAGATCGGCCATGATAACCAATCGGTACCCATTTGTAGTTAGGCAACAATGGGTTGTCTGGACGGAATAATTTGCCAACGCTAGTAGCATGATAAATCGAGGTATAGAAATCAGTGTAATCACCAATTGTACAAGGCAATTTAAACTCAGCATCTGTTTGTGCAACAAGGCAACTAGCAATAATGTCTTGCTCAGGTGCGTCGCTGCGTAGCGCTTTAGAAAGTGCTAGCCTTAGCGCAGACCAAGCTTGGCTTCCCATCGCCATAAAATCATTCAAATCTTCCTGACTGCAAGCTAAAAGCGCATCTTGAGCAAGACCTACAAAAATTGATTTTTCAGCAAGTTGCTGTAGGTCAACAATTTGGTCGCCGATGGCGACGCCGCCGCGAAAAGATTGTTCGCTGCCTGCTACACGAAAGCTCGCTACAGGTAGGTTTTGGATTGGAAAATCTGTTGCTGAATCATTGGCACTTGTCACCCATGAGGTCAATGACAGGTCGTGCGTTTCGTTTAAAGCCATAAGGATGCCTTGTTATTATTCACATTAATTGCCGTGAGTATAACAAAGCAGTTTTAGGGGAAAAAGCAAGCAATAGGTGCAAATATGGGGTTCTAGAAGCTCATTAGTACAGTTTTATGTACATCCACAAACTTTACACAGGTAAAGTAGAGTCTCGCATCTTCAATTGAGGAGAAAAAACTTGCTTCACGTAGACATCTTGTTTGCCATAGACCTCGCGCAAAGCGAGTTTGGCTCCCATTTGTCCCATTTCAAAAATGGGATATTCTACAGTGGTAAGTTTAGGATAAAGGTAATTGGCAAAAATCACATTATCAAAGCCAATAATTGACAGGTCTTTTGGTAAGTCTATGCCATGTTCTCGCGCGTATTTCATTGCGCCTGATGCCATTTCGTCATTGGCACAGACAAGTGCAGTAAAAGGTATGCCCGTTGCTAATAATGCTTTAATGCCTGCTGCACCACCGGTTTCTTTGAAGTCCCCTTCGAAAAATAGTGACTGATTCAATTCTACACCTGCTTCACTTAACGCTTTTTTATGGCCTGCGAAACGCTCTATTGCATCAGGTTTGAATTGTTGCCCAGCGATATAGGCGATTTCTTTGTGGCCTTGTGCCAAGATGCTTGTGGTAGCTAAATAACCGCCGTATTCATTGTCCAAGCTAATACAGTTTTCACTAATCTGCTCAATATTTCGGCCAACTAAATAAACAGGCACCTTACCTTTTGAAAGCTCTATCATGTATTCGTCGCTTACACCCTCTACATGGAGGATAAGCGCATCGCAATTACGGCTTAATAAAAATTCGATGCCGTCTTTTTCTTTTTCTTCTTCACTGTGGCCGGTGGTAATAATAACGTGTTTATCTGCAAGTCTCAGTTCTTGCTCTATACCTGCCATCATTTCACCGAAAAACGCACCATTTAATTCAGACACTAATACACCGACAGTATCAGTTCTATTTGAGGCCAAGGATCGGGCAGTTGCATTAGGTCGATAGCCCAGTTCGCGCATGGCTGATAGCACTTTTTCACGAGTTTTATCGCTGACTTTGGTATTACCATTCATCACTCGCGATACAGTCGCAAGTGAAACATTAGCTAGTTTTGATACTTCGTAAATCGTTGCCATTGTTATTATTTACGCCCTACGTGATTGAAGTTCCTGAGAAATTTGTGCCTGTATTTTATCGGTAATTGGATAAAAAGCCATAAGTATTGCACCAGCAAATGCAAACAAAGCAGGAATCCAGCTCATTAAGTGCTGTATGCCAGGCAATGCACCTTCTATAGTTGATTGGTCCATGCCATCGTAACCGTAACCTGCAAGTACCAGTAACACCAATGCACCGGCAAATCCGCCGCCAGTTTTCTGGACAAAGGTACCGGCAGAATAAACCAAACCCGTCGCTCGTCGATGATTCTTCCATTCCGAGTAGTCCGCAGAGTCACCTAACATAGAGAAATACAAAGTAGGTAATATGGCCGCAAAAAATTCGGCAGCGCAACCTAACGCAAATACTGCACTCGCATTGCTCACTGGAATTAAAAACATGGCAGCAGTTAAAACACCAGACAATAACAGTGAAGCGATGAACAATGTTTTTCGACCAAACCATTTCGCCAACTGACTGGTGGCCAACGCACCTAGAATCGATACCACTAGCAAGGCAACAAAATATTGCCCAACCATGAGTTCATCGCCGACGTAATATTTGAAGTAGTATGCAATCACGCCATATTTTATGCCGTTAAACATCATCGAAATAAAACCAATGCCAAGCAAAATTAGCCAAGGTTTGTTGGTTAGCAAGTCTGCTAAATCGAGCTGGCTTGACGAGAGTGAGTCGCGAGGTTTCGACAATAGCTTTCTAATGCCAAAGAATAACGCCGACATAACGAGTGCAAAAAACAGCGCTGTTTGCAAATCTCGATAGTAGAAAAACAAACTAATCGCCGCTAACGGTAAAATAATAAACGGTAAGCTTTTGGCTAAATCTGATAGTTCCTGCTTAAAAGGCTGTTGCTTTTCGTTTGACACAGTGACGCGTTCTTTAGTTGTGGCAAAGGTTATCACCATCAGCGCGATAAGTGCCGCAGCAAACACATACATGGTGTATTGATAGCCAATGGCATCATCACCTTCGCCAAAATAAGCGACAAATTCTGGTAAGAAGCCCATCACAAATAAACCACCAAGAAACGCGCCTGCAAACCTAAAACCAGACAAGCTTGTGCGTTCTCTATCATCAGCGGTCATCACGCCCATTAGCGCAGAGTAAGGTACATTATTGAGTGTGTATGCCAACGTTAGGCCTAAATAGGTAACGTAGGCCCACACCAATTTACCCTGCTCGCCAAAATTTGGCGTAGTGAAACAAAGCACCATGAATAAACCCAGCAACGGAGTAGACCATAAAATCCAGGGTCTAAACTTGCCATAGCGAGTTTGTGTGCGATCAGCAATCATGCCCATAATGATGTCAGTAATGCCATCACTCAAGCGAACGATAAGGAATAGTACTGCAGCAGCCGCCGCGCTAATACCAAAGGTATCGGTGTAAAACACCGCCAGATATGCCAATGCTCCTCGCCAAACTAGATTGGCTGCAGCATCCCCCATGGCATAGCCGACTTTTTCATAAAGTGGCAGTTTAGTCATTTATACTCTTGTTGTTATTAAATCGCGGTAGATTTTGCCGCTGTTTTTTATTGTTCTTTGTTGTGTTTGGTAGTCTACATAAACAATACCAAAACGTTTTTCGTAGCCTTCCGCCCACTCAAAATTGTCCATCAAGCTCCAAGCGAAGTAGCCTTGGATATCAACACCTGCCTCTATGGCATTGTGCACCGCATTTAGATGCGCGTTGTAATAGCGAATACGTTGTTCATCAACTACCTCGCCCGCAACAACGTGATCATCTGTCGCTGCACCATTTTCTGTAATATAAATAGGCGGTAAATCATAACGCGCATGCAAACCTGTCAATAGTTCAAAAAATGCTGTTGGATAGACTTCCCATCCAATATCCGTTGTCTCAACTTGTGATGGATCGGGCTGAATCTCTTCAAATAGCTCGTCATCACTCGCTCGGTATTTGAGGCGTGTATAGTAATTTAATCCCAAGTAATCTAGCGGATGAGCAATAATGGCCATATCACCGTCTTCGACTGGCGGTCTGTTTTCTACTGGCAAATCTTCAATCACTTCAGGATACTTTCCTTCCATCACTGGCATCATGTACCACTGATTAATGTATTGATCCGCTTTTTCGGTCGCTAGTTTATCTGCGCTACTGTCACTTTCTGGATAACACGGCGTAAAATTAAGCACGATGCCATTTTTGGTGTTGGGGCTGTGCTCAGCTAATTTTTGCATGCCGAGGCCATGCGCTAGCAATATATGATGAGCAGCTGTGCGCCCTTTTGCTTGCCCAGTTTGTCCAGGCGCGTGAATACCCGCTTCATATCCTAAGTAAGCAGAACAAAACGGTTCATTAAACGTTGCATACGAATGAACACGGTCACCAAAAGCAAGCACCACTTTTTCGACATATTCAGCATAATCATACGCTGTTTGGCGATTTAACCATCCACCTTGGTCTTCAAGGTGCTGCGGTAAATCCCAGTGATAAAGTGTGACAAACGGTTTAATATTTTTCTGATTAAGTCTCTCTAAGATCCCAATGTAGAAATCAACACCTTCTTGATTAATATTGCCTTGCTTGTCGAGCACGCGCGGCCAAGAAATAGACAAACGGTATGCGTCAACACCCAAGCTTTCTATCAAATCAATATCTTGTTGCCATCTATTATAGTGATCGCAAGCTACATCACCATTTGAACGATCGGCAATTTTTCCTTCGGTGGCGCAAAAAGTATCCCAAATACAAGGTAACCTGTGTTCAACACCACCTTCGATTTGAAAAGATGCAGTGGCAACACCGAATACAAATTGTTTGCTTAATAGTTTTGATTGCTTAGGTAAAGTTATTGTCATGGACTTAATTTTTCACACTGTTTTTTTCACTTTAGAGCTGCCACTTGTCTATCGGCGCTATAAAATCATTTTTATTGGTTATTATCCGCTTTCTTTTGCTACTGAAATTATTTATGCTATACAAATGAAAGCGCTTTCATTATTGCACAGATTAGTGTTAATGATAATAAAATTCAAGTATTTCAATAAAAATGGCCAGCAGGCCGTTAAATAACGATCGGTGACCAAGCCTTGTGGCAGTAATAACAAGGCAGGAAGAAGAGAACATGAAACAAACGACCGCAAAATTAGTTTTTGTATCAAGTATGAGTTTAGCTATCGCCTCATGTGGCGATAAGCAGAGTCAGCAATCAACAGATGCTATGGAAGAAAATGTAAGTAACAGCCAATTAGAAGCTATTTGGCCTAAGTTAGATATCGCCGTAAAGCCTGATGCGAAGGTAGAAAAGCAAGTGCAAGAGATACTTGCTGGCATGACCCTAGAGCAAAAGGTTGCACAAATGATTCAACCTGAAATTCGTGATATCACCGTTGAGGATATGCGCAAGTATGGTTTTGGCTCATATCTAAATGGTGGTGGTTCATTCCCCAACCAAAACAAGCATTCAACACCGTCGGATTGGATAAAATTAGCTGAAGACATGTACCAAGCGTCTATTGATGACTCTATTGATGGCAGTACTATTCCAACGATTTGGGGTACGGACGCTGTTCACGGTCACAATAACGTGATTGGCGCAACATTGTTTCCTCACAACATTGGTCTTGGCGCAGCAGACAACCCTGAGCTAATCGAAAAAATTGCTGAAATTACAGCTCGAGAAGTAATGGTTACCGGTATTGATTGGGTGTTCGCACCTACCGTAGCTGTTGTGCGCGATGACCGCTGGGGTAGAACATATGAAGGTTATTCTGAAGACCCACGCATCGTTCGTGATTATTCCGCCGCTATAGTTAATGGCCTACAAGGACATGCAGACAAAGACTTCCTTGGCGACGAACGCGTAATTAGCACAGTTAAGCACTTTGTTGGCGACGGCGGAACGGTCGGTGGCGACGACCAAGGCGACAATATTGCGTCTGAACAGGAGCTTTTTGATATACATGCCCAAGGCTATGTGGGCGGATTGACCGTTGGTTCACAGTCGGTCATGGCCTCTTTTAATAGTTGGCATGGTAAAAAGAACCACGGCAATAAGTACTTACTTACTGATGTACTAAAAGATCGTATGGGTTTTGACGGCTTTGTTGTCGGTGACTGGAATGGTCACGGACAAGTGGCGGGCTGTAAAAACGAGTCTTGCCCTCAGGCTGTAAATGCCGGTTTAGATATTTTTATGGTGCCAGGGGATGATTGGAAACCTCTATACGAAAACACTATCGCACAAGTTAAAAGTGGTGAAATTGCCATGGCGCGTATCGACGACGCGGTATCACGTATTTTACGCGTTAAAGTCCGTGCAGGCATATTCACTAAACCAAGCCCAGCAAATCGTCCATTCTCTGGTAAGTTAGAGTTGATCGGTGCGAAAGAGCATCGCGCAGTTGCACGACAAGCGGTGCGTGAATCACTTGTACTATTAAAAAACAACAACAACATTTTGCCTTTATCACCGAAGCAAAAAATCTTAGTGACCGGTGATGGTGCCGACAATATTGGCAAACAATCGGGTGGCTGGACAATCACTTGGCAAGGGACAGGTAATAATAATGACGACTTCCCAGGTGGTAGCTCGATTTATCAAGGTATTGCCGATGTTGTCACTGCTGCAGGTGGTGAAATAGAGTTAAGCAGCGATGCCAGTTATACAACCAAACCTGATGTTGCTGTTGTTGTTTTTGGTGAAGAGCCTTATGCCGAAGGTAATGGCGATACGGATAATTTAGAATTTGAACGCGGCGATAAGAAATCGCTTGCCGTTTTACAGTCGCTAAAAGCCCAAAACATTCCTGTTGTCGCACTCTTTATTAGTGGCCGCCCAATGTGGGTAAATGCCGAATTAAACGCTTCCGATGCATTCGTTGCCGTATGGCTACCTGGCTCTGAAGGCAATGGTGTTGCAGACGTGGTAATGGCAAAGGCCGATGGCAGCGTAAATTTCCCTATTACCGGTAAGCTTTCTTTCTCTTGGCCAAAAGATGCTATGCAAACAACCGTTAATGTTGGTGATGAGGATTATGATCCGCTATTGCCATACGGCTTTGGCTTAGCCTACGGTGAGGCCAGTACGCTTGCCAACGATTTATCTGAAGTATCAGAAAGTGGCGCTAGCATGTTGAGCAACCTAAATATGTTGTCAACGCCTTGGACGCCAGCATTTGGTCATAATGGTACCAACAAAATCTATAGTAGTACGGCAGAAGAAGCGCCGGTAAGCTATCGCACCATAGACCGCGTAGTTCAAGAAGACGCTCGTTTAATCAGTTTCGCTGGTGGTGAGTTAGGGCTGTTTGAAATTAACGATAACTTCCCATTTGACCTACGCGGTTACGCCGAAGCAAATGGTCAACTGAGCTTTGACTATAGAGTAGATAAAGCGGCTACAGGTAAAGTTGCGCTGTCGGCACGCTGTGAAGGCGACTGTAAAGTCAATATAGACGTTACTGACAAATTCAACGCAGTATCTGAGCAATGGCAAACATTAACGGTAGATTTAGCCTGTTATGCCGCGCAAGGAGCAGATATGGGTAAAGTCTATGCACCGTTTGTCATTGGTACATCGGATGAATTAACAGTTGCAATCTCTAACGTAGAAATTGTGGCTTCTCCTGAGAGCGAAGCAACGATTAGTTGCCCTTAAGTTACGTAGTCTTACCCTGTCATCACTGATTTTCCCCAGGGTAAGGCTCTTTTTATCGTTGAAACAAAAGGCCGTCTTTAGACGGCCTTTTTTAGTTAAATTCAAAAAATATATTGGCGGTTAACCGCCCCGAAATTGGGTCATGACTGACGTCTTTCTCTGGGTTAATCACACCTGAATGTAAAATATTGCCCGGGTAGATCACGATTCGATTAGGTTTGTAATCAATATGATGAATAGCTTGATAGTGAGGTGAATCAATCCTAGGGTAACCCGATGCTGCGTGCTGTTGTTGCTCTTCGCTCGCCGAGCTTAGATAGTCCTCAACCCGCTCTGGTGAAATACGTTCAAATCCGGTTTCTTTATGTTTAAACAAGGCTGTGCCGCCATGTTCATTGTCATCTAAATAGTGAATCAACGCGAAGTAAAACGGTCTTGGAGTGTCAAAATGAGGGATTGACTGCAGTGGATGTAATTCATTTTGTGGTGTTGCTACCAAAGAAAAAAAGATGTCCTGTGGTCGAAGCCTCAAGTGCTTGGGCAATTGATAGAGCCGATACAATTGCTTATAAATCGGCTGCAACATATCTATCACATATTGCTTTGGTAGCTGCGCTCTAACACCTGGATAATAGGAGTTTTCAACAACTGAAAATTCTGCCTTCGTGCAGGCATATTCTTTGATCTTGGTGGTATCTTCGACAAAATCATCAATAATGACCACCGGCGTTTGCTCAGAACCCACATGCACTATCTGAGGCATTATGTGAGGATTTACCTTAACAAACGCCTCCATTAATCAATATTCGCCTGACAATAATGTTGAATAAAATCGTGATGATTAGGCCAACTGTCTACTTTCTTTCTGACACCCATTTCTACATTCTGCAAAAAGCCTTTCAAATCTTCTTCCGGCATCATGTCTACAATGGGATGATATCGCTCAGGCATCAATCCCTGCCCCATCATCACTTGTATCCATGAGTTCTCGCCAAACAGTTCATCTGCTTTCTTATACACGCGTCCAGATTTACCAAACAAATCCATGCGGTGTTTCAACGTTTCAGGTATTGGCATATTTTTGCAGTAACGCCAAAAGGCTGAATCGGTGCGTTCAGTTAAGTGGTAATGGAGTATGATGAAATCTCGCACATTATAGATTTCTGTCATAGTTTGCTGATTAAATTCATCAACATCTGCTTCGTTAATGCCATCATAAGGAAACAATTGCATTAATCGAATAATACCGCGCTGAAACAAATGGATACTTGTTGATTCTAACGGTTCAATAAAACCTGATGATAAACCGATGGCGATACAGTTTTTGTTCCAATGCTTTCGACGCGTGCCGGTTTTGTATTTTATAACGCGAGGTTCATTCAATAATTCCCCTTCTACATTAGCCAGCAGCGTATCAATTGCCTGTTGATCGGTCATATATTTACTACAAAATACTAACCCATTGCCCGTTCTATTTTGCAGAGGAATGCGCCATTGCCAACCGGCATCGTGGGCTATCGATCTTGTATATGGAGGAAACTTATCGTTTGATGTCGTTTGTACCGCAATCGCACTATCGCAAGGCAGTAAATGGCTCCAATCGTCAAAACCTGTATGTAAGGCTTGTTCAATCAATAACCCTCTAAAACCAGTACAATCAATAAACAAATCGCCTTCGACATGCTTACCATTGGCTAAATCCAACGATTGGATATAGCCGGTTTCTTCATCAAGGTTAACTTTATCGATTTTACCTTCAACTCGTTCGACACCATGCTTAGTAGCTATTTCTTGCAAAAATTTAGCGTATAGCGCGGCATCCAAATGAAACGCATGATTTAAATCTTGTTTAGGCAAGACCGCAAATCTTCCTTCGCGACTGGCAAGATGCTCTGTGCAGTAATCACCAATAGGCTTAGCAATGCCAAGTTGCTGCCCTTTTAACCAGAAATGCTGAAAACCTGCCGCCCAGCTGTCTTTGCCTAAAAAGCCAAAAGAATGAATATAGTCTTTTTTGACATCTCGCCAATTTTCAAACGAAATCCCTAGTTTAAACGTGGCATTCGTTTTAGCCATAAACTCTTGTTCATTGATACCCAACAAGCGATGAAAAATATGTAAGGTAGGAATGGTAGCTTCACCAACACCGACAGTTGGAATATCATCGGATTCAACAAGCTTCACCTCTAAATTGCCATTTTTCCCCATTAATTTTGACAACCCAGCGGCCGCCATCCAACCTGCGGTACCACCGCCGGCAATGACAATTTTTCTTATACGTTTATCTGTACTCATCTTAGCCAACTTTACTGTTTTAATTTGTTTAAAAGGTCTGCACGTAATTGCAGCGCTTTTTCTTCAGACAATGGCACACTTAATTGTGCTCTAACATGTTCAGGAATATGATCTACGCTCGCCGCACTATCGGAAAAAATATAATGATCAAAAATCGCTTTCCACGCTTGTTTCTGGGCCTCAGGTAAACCCCTTAACGCCAACAACGCTGCTGAGAGTGCGTGATCAGGTTTACCCATATAGGCAGGTGAATTCCGCCACCAATGAGTGACCAGCACGTTAAAATCGTCCAAAGCCTCGACGTGATGCCACCACATACTTGGCAGGAGCAATGCGTCACCTGGTTCTAACTCCGCTATAAAAGCTGCATCTAATGCCTCTTTAAATCTAGGGTGCTTAGCAAAATCTGGTTGCGCCATATCCACCATGCTAATTGCCTGACCACCCGGAGCAAATTCGAGTGGACCAACATACAAATTGGAAATCTGCTCAGGAGGAAATAGCGTAAATCTACGGCGACCAACTGCAGAAACAGCGATGTTTTGAGGAAAGTCATAATGTGCCGCGATGCGGGTTTTATTGCCTATCCAAACATTAGCTATTGCGTTTTCATGCTGTAAATCCGCGAAGTTTTCACGGATTAAATCTGGAAACCATTGCTCAGCATCTGTTGATGCTACATACATACCGGGAGCTTGCGTATCGCCCACATGCTGCAACAGTTTTTCCATTACGACTGCTAGCGGTACATGCGAGGCGTTAAAATTGAATCCGGTTAATGCGTCGTTGTAATAGATTCTTCCCTTGGCTTCAGGTGGAGCTAAACAGCCACTTACAGGTCGACCATTGTAAAACTTAAGCAGATACTGCGCTGCTTGCTGAGCACCTTCTAAACCAGCCTTTACAAGTGGCCAGTGAGATGCAAAGCCGCGCAAAATAAGCGGCTTTGCGCTGTTTTTAATATCCTCAAGGATATTATCAGCTTTACAATCTACTACCTGCTCAACCTGGCGCATTGTAACGACCTACAAACCAAGTTGTTTGTTTTTACGGCTCAGTAGCTGGCGTATATTTCCCTGTGATGCCATCACCATATATATCGCTTGTAAATATCCTTTTTGATGCATACCAGCAAGCTGATCTTTAGTCAGCGTAGCAAGTGACTCTTCTTTAATGGTGTAAAAGCCTACTAGTTGATGTTGTGATTTATTATTCAATTCTAAATCTACAGTTACACTCTCAATTAAATCTAGTTCAGTTAGTGCATGAAAAAAATCTGCGCTATCACCTACACCATGATGTAAGGCTTCTAGCATGTCTGCCATGTAATCAAGATACGGTGTATTGCCGCCATACTCTTTAAACAGTGCTTCACCTTGCGTTTCACTTACGCGCGGATTGTCCATATCGATGGTCAGCATACGTTGCTGCTTTTCTTCACCATTTTCGTCTACGTCTTGAACAGCAATAGCGAAAGGCTGGCGCTGAATAGACAATGGAATGTAACCTGCTTCCCACCCTTGCTCGGTTAAAAATAGGTTTTCTTTATCTTCAAATCCAAACAATGCAACAGCATAAAACTGACCCGTTTTACTGTCTTTTTGGAAAAAAATAGGATAGTAATTTTGAACACTTCGAAACTCAGCAGGGAATGTCATCGCAAACCATACGTTGTCGCCATATTGCGCACTTCTATCTGTAATAACTTTCAGATTTTTATGATCAACACTGTTTAATAAAGCATTTGTTGCCATTTTTGTTCCCCAATATTTATATTTTTGCAAAGCCTTGCGCTTTGACTTGTTGTAACAATTCTCTATTTGTTGGCAGTGCCGCCATCATTTGACGGGTGCGCTGCAAATTCTCATTAATTAAACGATCTGCTCGTTCAACATTAGCAAGTGACGTTGGATCGATGTCTGTTGTAAAGTCCATGCCATAAAGTATGTATTGGTTACTGGCCGACGGAAACAACTCTTCCGTGTACATACTGTCATAGGTGTAAGGCGATTGCGTTTTCCACAAGATCAGCTGTTCTTGTAACGACTCTGGAATGCCTGCTGGATCGCGATGGTCACGCCAATATGCGCTGTCGTCGCGCTCGCTCAAAACATAATGCAGTTTTAAAAAATCAATAATCTGTTGCCAGCGTTGTTCGAATTTCTTATTAAAACGATTAGCAACAATTGTCATTGCCTCACGCGTTTTAGGTAACTGCTCGCTGATCATCTTCGCTGACAACTCGACTAAAGCCAATGCTGACGCTTCAAGCGGTTCTATAAAGCCAGCTGACATGCCAACCGCTACACAGTTTCGATGCCAAAATTCTTTCCTATAACCAGGAGCGATGGAAATTTTACGTGGACTTAACTGCGAAAATTGCTGCTCAGTTACACGCTCTTTGGCGTAAGCCATTAATACATCCATAGCAGTTTGCTCATCAGCATGTGCAGATGAATAAACCAGGCCTGTACCACGCCTTGTAGGCAGGCCTATATCCCAAATCCAGCCACATGATTGGCCCGTTGAAATGGTCGCCGAAGCAATGTTTTCTTGCTCCGTTTTATACGGCAGCTGCAATGCAATAGCCGTGTCATTAAACAAGTATTTAGACTGGTCCAGATAGGAAACATTATAGTGTTTGCCAAGGAGTAAACTATGTTGCCCTGTGCAATCGACAAACAATTTCCCTGAAATAGTCTCTCCGCTATCAAGAACAAGGTGGTCAATATCGCCACTCGCATCATTGGTTATGGTGGCGACATTGGCTAAGACGTGTTTCACCGCCAAAGACTCAACACAATGCTGTTTTAGCAGTTCGCTGAATTTACCCGCATCAAGGTGATAACCGTAATTGTTAAAAAATGCATATTCCTTAGTGCCTATTTGTTTAGGTGCTAATCCCTGTTCGCATATCGCCGCTTGTGGCGAGGTTGCAAAAGCAAATGGCATACGCTGTTTGTGCGGCAACCAATAAGGCGCCAAGTTAATTTCTTGATATCCGGTGGGTAAGGTAAAGGGGTGATAATATTGATGGCCAATACTGTGCCAATCTTTAAAGAGAGAACCTTGTTTGAAACTAGCGTCACATTGCCTTACAAAGGTTGTTTCAGAAATTCCCATCTGCTCAAGTGTTTTACGCATCGTCGGCCAGGTACCCTCACCTACGCCAATAGTAGGAATATCAGGAGACTCTACTAAGGTCACACTGACCTGCCCTTTATGCTGGGCTGCTATTACGCCCGCAGTTATCCAGCCAGCTGTTCCGCCGCCTACGATGACAATAGAGTTAGATTCGTTTACCACTGATTACAGCCTTCAGACAATGCTCATTTGAGAGCTTAATATCAATTAAGACTATATCGAGATTTAAGCAGTCAAGCTAGACATAAATTACCTGAGGGGAGGCGATATATGAGTTTGATGCAACAATACAAGCTTAGCCAATATTAAGCTCTAAAATGAGCACTTAAAAAAGAGGCTGTTAGCTAGGGCTAACAGCCTTTTTTAGGTAGTACTTCTTAGAATGTGTAACGCGCACCTAATAGGTAACGTGCACCATATTCTGTTACATTCAACACCTCTGTGACACTGCGACCGTGTTGGCGAGAGTATTCGTTAGTAATATTAATACCTTCTACGAATACCGCTAAGCCTTCAACAGACGGGATGTCATAACTTACGTTGAAGTCGATTTGTTGATACGCTTCTGTATATCTTGGGTTAGGACCTGTGTCGTTACCTGTCGATACTAAGAACTCATCACGCCAGTTATACGCAATACGTGCCTGGAAACCGTGATTATCATAGAAGGCAACAAAGTTAGCTGTATCAGAAATACCTAATTCAGCTTGTTGCGGATCTAAGCTTGCATTATCAAACGTGTTATCTGTGTCAACCATGGTGTAGTTTGCAATTACACCAAAACCTGAATCACCAAATAAGTGTTGCAATGTTAGCTCTAGACCGTCATAACCTTGCTCTTCTGAAGAGTTACTTGGGATAGAAACGTTGATATCTAAGATGTCATCAACATTAGGTACACCTAAGATGATAATTTTTCCATCTTCCATAAATACCGTCGAGCCATCTTCATAATTGTCGAAGATCCACTGACGAACGATATCATCGGCGTTAGAACCTGTTGCAGCGCGCGCTTCATCAACTTTAGGACCATTCATTGGGTCATAAATTTCTGGAGTGTTACGTGTCTCAACAACGGTTGAAATACCATTCTTAACTTTCTTATCGAACCAAGCTAATGATACATAGCTACCTTCGTCATAATAGTATTCAAAAGATAAATCTAAGTTAGTTGATTCTAATGGTAGTAACGCTGGGTTACCTGATGAACCTGATGCGCCACCACGGTTGTACTGTGTACCTACTGTTGTACCACCTTGCAAGTTACCATACCAAGCTCGACCAATCGTTTGGCTAAATGCCGCACGTACAATAAAGTCTTCAATTGGTTCGATATTAAAGTTTATGCTAGGTAATACGTGATCATAGTCACCGCTTTGAGTTTCATACACGAATTCATTTGGTTTTTGGATAAGTACGGTTTCTGTAGCACCTTCCCAACGACCATAATTTTCGTACGCTGGAACAGCTGAAGTAGCGTCAACATCTGTTTTCTCGTAACGTACACCAACATGAACATCAAATGGCATCTCGCCAATTTCACCTTCATAGTTGTACTGGAAGTAAACTGACGTCATTTTCTCTTCAACGAAGCGGTCTGTATCGCGCGCGTAGTCAGTTGAAGCACAGAATAACGTGCCACAATCACCAGCACCTGGTACTACACCCGGCGGCGTATATAGCTGCTCTGCTCTAGCACGTACTGATTCGAAATCCCACATGAAGAAGCGGTCAACAATTTCCCAGTTACGACCAGCGAACTGAGGATATTGATCAAAGCTTGAGAAATCACCACCACTCACGTGGTCGAATTTGTCATATACGCTTGCTTCAGGGAAGAAGGCATCATCGAAGTCGCCCGCTGCACCTACACCACCCCAGTCATTACGCTGAACTTGAACAGCTTTAAAGTGGTTAGACGTTGTTAATGTTGATGCACCAAAATCAATGCTACCCCATTCGTCTAATTCTAGCGTACCGCTAATTTGTGTTTGATCGACTTCTGTATCTGTTTCTTCGTTACGGAAGAAAGAACCTGTTACGCGCATATCTTGCGGCGTTACAGCAGAAGAACCACCTACGGCTAATACTGGTAAGTCACCTGTAAAATCAGTCGCTGCAGAAGTACGTACAAACGCTGCCATAGAAAGCGCATTTGAAGAACCCCATGGGCTATTTGGCGTACCTTCAGCTGTTGTGCTGTGGTGATCAAGCGCTAGTGATAAGCTGTCAGAAACTTGCCATTCTAGGTTTAAACCAACGCCAGATGTTGTTTCTTTAGTACCTGAAACTGATGCCGCCATTGATAAATCTTGGTTGCTGCCGTAAGTTTCGCTATATAGCAATGGCGAAGCTACTGGGCCATCTGTCCATACGTTCTCTGAAGGTGCAAACGTATACCAAGCAGACACTTCATTCGCTTGACGATCAACTTCTTTACTTGCGTAAATAAAATCGACAGTTGCTGTAAAGTTCTCGATTGGACGGAATTGCAAGACTAACTGGCTGTTAATACGTGTACGCTGCTCTTCTTCAAAACGATAAATCGTTGTTTGAGGAACAGAGTAAATAGAATCACTTGCTGGATCAGGACGGTTTACTTGGTTCTCGTATGGAACACCACCCCACTGTGCGTTACTGCCACTCCAGTCCTGGTTTACAACCGCTGGGAACGAACGCCAACCTGTACCAACATTGGCTTGCTGGTTACCAGATTCACGTTTTTGGTAACTACCAGAAAGTGAAACACCGAATTTACCATCGGCAAAAACGTCTGAATATAAACCTGATAATTCTGGTGTTATACCGCTGTTTTCATCGCTAGAGGTGTCATGTAACCCTTTAACACTAATACCTGCTTTCAAACCATCATTTTGAAGCGGCATATTAGTAAGGATGTTGATAGTACCACCTAGACCACCGGTTGGCAGTTTGGCATCGGCTGTTTTATAAACTTCTGCACCAGATACAACCTCTGCTGCAATGTTGTCGAAGTTAAATGAACGGTCACCATTAGTATTTGGTAACTGACGACCATTTAACAAAACAAGGTTACGGTCTGGACCAAAGCCACGAATCGAGACTTTTTGACCCTCACCGTTATTACGGTCAATTGATACACCAGAGATACGTTGAAGTGCCTCTGCTAAGTTACTATCAGGAAACTTACCAATATCTTCCGCAGATAGTGCATCAACAATACCTGTTGATTCACGTTTTACATCCATAGAGCGAATAGCAGCACCACGAATACCGGTGACTTCTATTACTTCTACTTCTTCTGAATTTGCGCTGGCTTGCTCTTCCGCTGCATAGGCGTGAGACATAGTAGCCGCACCCAAAATCAGAGATAGGCTTGAAGCTAACTTTGATTTCTTGAATTTGACTTGCGTCATAATCCTCTCCCCTCGACATAGTGTCGCATTTTTTGTTTGTTGTTTTTTCGCGCCACGAAAAGCTCTCACTTTTTTGTAAGCGCTTACATTAACTTAGGATAAATCACTTTTAAAAGCAACAGAAATTGTACCGATTAATTAACAATGTTGAAAAATACCAAATAAAATCATTAGTTTATTTAAAAAATAAAAGTTAAATAAACATTTTTTATGCACCAAATACATAGTGAAAAAACTCAATAATGTGAAAGCGCTTCCAAAAATTTACTGCGGATTGGTTGCAAGTTTTAATGAAAGCGCTTACATTTTAAAAGAATGGTCCAAGGGGGGTTCATGCATAGATATTTCAAGGTGTTAGGTCTACTGGTTGCCTGCTTTTCATGTCATGTGATGGCGCAACAAGTCCAAGAACAACAAAAAAAGACAACGCTAATATCGAAAAAAGCCTATCAAGACAAAGTGTACGCATCTTGGTTAGGACAGATGATCGGTAATTTCTATGGCTTAAGTTACGAATTCAAATATATTGAATCTCCCGGCCCTGATAAGTTTCCGTATGGTTATGGCACCACGCTAAAAAAAGTAAAACGACATAACGGCGCATTTTCCGACGATGATACTGATATTGAATACATGTATTTGCTCGCTATGGAAGAGCACGGTATCACACCAAGCTATGAACAATTAGCTCAGCGTTGGCAATATCATGTGCGTGACCGTGTTTGGTTTGCTAATCGCGCCGCGGTAACGTTAATGCACGCTGGTTTTGGTCCACCGCTTACAGGGAATAAACAATATAATCCGCATTGGCAAGCTATCGACCCTCAGTTGGTCAATGAAATATGGGCTGTTACATCGCCTGGAATGACAACATTAGCTAGCGAAAAAACTCGTTGGATGGCAAAAATTACCAATGATGATTACGGTATTGAACCTGCTATTCATTATGGTGCCATGTACGCGGCTGCATTTTTTGAAACAGATATTAACGCCTTACTTGATACAGGCAATAAGGCTATCGGTGAACAAAGCCGATTTGCAAAAGTGGTCAGACACATGCAAAAGCTATACAAACAGTACCCTGATGACTGGCAAGCCGCCCGTGCAGTAGTTAAACAAACCTATTACGACCCACTGATTAACAACAGCGTTACCTGGCCTCCAGTCGATGCCATTTTAAATGGCGCGTGTGGCGTATTAGCGCTGCTTTATGGCCAAGGTGATTTTCAAAAAACGCTTGATGTATCCAACGCGCTTGGTTTTGACTCTGACAATCAAGCGGCCACAATGAGCGGATTATTGGGCGTTATGTACGGAATGGATGTCATTCCTGATGACCTACTTTATCCATTTGGTCAATCTACTTGGCAGCAACCTTTTAATGATAAGTACATAAACGTTTCTCGTTATGATTTGCCCGATGTCAGCATAACTTCACTTGCAAAGCGCACTGTCGACCAAGGCATTAATAATATTCTCGCCGCCGGTGGTAAACAACTTGAAATAGGTCATGAAACTTGGTTTGAAATCAACACCAATGCGCGTTTTAGTGCGCCGGCAACATTAGCACCGCACCCTGCCTTGGTTGTGAGCAAAAGCACGCCAGTAAACATGCCACTGCTCTTTGATGCGCCCGAGCAAGATAAACTTGTCATAACATCTGGCTCATTGCCTCAAGGGGTTTCGTTGTCGCGAACAAGTATTGAAGGCACGCCTTCACAAACGGGGTTGTTTAACGTAACGCTAGTAGCCTCTAATTTGCCAAAGAAAACACGCGAATATCAGCTACACGTTTACGATCAAAACCTAGCGCGCACCAGCGAATATGTTCTATTCAATCAAGAAATATTGCCCCGAGAACAATTAGCTTCAGACAAGCATAAACTTGCTGCCATATTTGACGACAATACCCACATTAATAGCCCAACTTTTTATAGTGAGCCTAAAAATACTAGCGAACAAGTCAGCTACGGTTATCAATGGAAACAGCCTGTTTCGATTTCTGCCTTGCTATTAAACACGGGGTTAGCACATGAATTTTCAGGCTGGTTTACCGCGTTAAACGTGCAGTATCTAGACAACCAAAACAATTGGCAGACCATTGAACAAACATCAATGTCTCCACAATACAATTTTGACAACAGACAGTGGCTTAAAGGTAATTTCATAGACCATCACATTACCTTTACCCCAATAAAAACAACGGCTATCCGTGTACAACTGCAAAGTGGCGGTGTTACACCGGATGACCCAAACGCAAAAACAACTTATTACACTGCAATTAATGAGCTACGTGTTTTTTAAATAACAACAATAAAGGATAAACGTGTGCAAACAACTTCTACATCTTTATCAATCAAAGAAAAAGTAGGCTACGCCTGTGGCGATGTCGCCTCTAATTTTTATTGGCGCGTATTCGATGTCTTTCTCTTTATTTTTTACACTGACGTGTTTGGCTTGCCTGCTGCTGCAGTAGGTACCATGATGCTGGTTACGCGTCTTATCGACGCCATATCAGATCCCGTTATGGGAGCGGTTGCCGATAGAACAAAAACCCGTTTTGGTAAGTTCAGGCCTTATCTTCTGTGGGGCATTATCCCAATGGTTGCCGCTGGCGTTTTAACCTTTACAGTGCCTGACGTAGCACCCGAAGGTAAATTAGTTTGGGCATACGCAACCTATATTTTTATGATGCTTGCTTATACTTTCATTAACGTGCCTTATGGCGCTTTGATGGGTGTGATGACAAGCGATTCACAAGACAGAACAACGCTAACTAGTTTTCGATTCATTGGTGCATTCACCGGCGGAAGTATCGTCGCGTATTTTACGCCAGAACTAGTAAAACTTTTTGGACAAGGCGACGAAGCGCTTGGCTGGCAGTACACCATGTTATGTTATGGTCTAGTTACAGCGGTGCTTTTCACAATCACGTTTGTCAGTACCAAAGAACGTATTCATCCACCACAGAAAACGCCAACACCTGTATTGCAAGACCTTAAAGATTTGTCTCAAAACAAACCTTGGATAATCCTGTTTTCTATTGCGCTGATAATCATGCTAACTATTACATTGCGCGGTAGTACAGGCACTTTCTATTTTAAATACTATGTTGGTCGCGAAGACTTAATTGGTAGTTTTTCATTGGCCTATATGTTGTCGCTAATGATGGGAGCGGCAATAACTCCGCTGTTAACCAAATTTTTTGATAAGCGCACCTTACTGCTGATCTTAATGACCTTAGTCGGTATTCTTTCAACGGCTTTTTATTGGGTACCAAGTGACCAAATAACGCTAATGTTCGTGCTACAAATTTCGATAGGTTTGTGTTTAGGGCCAAAATCACCCTTGGTGTTTTCTATGTACGCCGACACTGCTGACTATTCACAAGTGAAAACCGGGCGTCGAGCAACCGCTATGATTTTTTCCGCAGCGGCCTTTGCACAAAAACTAGGTGGCGCCTTAGCGGGAGCAACGATAGGTTGGATACTCGCCGGCATGGGTTATGTTGCCAATGTCGAGCAAACGTCAGAATCGCAAACAGGTATCGTACTGCTGATGACCGTTATTCCTGCTGTATTTGCTTTTTTATCTGTGTTGTTTATCTACTTTTATTCTTTAAGTGAAGAAAAACTGCAAGATATTCACGCCCAAATGAATGCGTCTGGGCAGCAAGGATAGCGACATGAAGTTGTTTAGTTTGTCTCAAATGGATGAGCGTATAACGCTGCATAGTCCAACGACATTGCCAAAGGCTAGCGGCTTTCTGTGGAATAGCCAAATGATGATCAACATGAACTGTAGAGGTTACGCCGTCGCGCAGTTCATGCAACCTGAACCGGCAAAATATTCTCATGGTCCAGCCATTGAAGCGACCACGTTTATGCAGCCGGAGCACCCCTATTATGCTCATCATCCCGGTCGCTTTTTCTATATAAAAACCGATAAGCATTGCTTTTCTTTGCCTTATGAACCGATGCGAGCACCTTTGGATAGTTTTGCGTTTACTGCCGGCCATAATGAGGTTACTTGGCAAATTCAACAAAGTGGTTTGCTCTTTGACCTCGTGCTATCCCTTGTCGACGACGATTGCATTGAGCATTGGCAACTCAACGTTAAAAACACCACAAGTACTAACATTGAGTTGTCTCTTTACCCTTACTTTTCCGTTGGCTACAAAAGTTGGATGAATCAAAGTGCTGACTTCGAAGAGGCGACATCCAGTATTGTTGCGCGAGCGATTACTCCTTATCAAAAGGTAGATGATTACTTTAAAAATCAGGCACTAAAAGATATTACTTTTTTGAGCGCAGAAACCGCGCCAGATTTTTGGAGTTGTAATCAAGCGTCATTTGAAGGAGAAGGTGGTCTGCATAACCCCGACGGTGTTAACCAACCAAATTTAACAAACGACAAAAGTGCTTACCAAACGCCAGCAGCGGTAATGCAGTATCAAATATCACTACAGGCAAATGAGCAGAAAAGCTTTAAGTTTTTGTTTGGCGCGGTTAAATCGGATGAAGAGATCGCGCAAAAGCGCCAGCACTTTGAAGCGAGTAAACCGGATAAAAACGGGCAATGCCAGCAACGCTTAACCATGCATTCTCAGCACAGTGCGTTTGATCATTTCATCAATTACTGGTTACCGCATCAGGTGAGCTATCATGGCGAATCTAATCGCTTGACCACCGACCCTCAAACAAGAAACTATCTGCAAGACGCGCTTGGATGCAGTTATTTGGACAGTTTGAAAACGCGGCAAGCGATAATTACCGCTTTAAGCCAACAGCATATCAGTGGTGCCATGCCCGACGGCATTCTGTTGCACAAAGATGCAACGCTAAAATACATCAACCAAGTGCCTCATACCGACCACTGTGTTTGGCTACCGTTAACGCTCGCGGCTTATTTGGACGAAACCAATGACGTTAGTATTCTAAGCCATCAAATACCTTACCAAGATAGTGATGAACTCGATTCCGTTAAAGATCATTTAGACAAAGCTATGTGCCATTTGCTTGATGCCACCGACGAACGTGGCCTGAGTTTGATTGCGCAAGGCGACTGGTGCGATCCAATGAATATGGTTGGCTACAAGGGTAAAGGTGTTTCTGCTTGGTTAACTTTTGCCACTGCTTATGCATTAAAAACGTGGCAATACTGCTACGAACACTATGTATTAACGCCCCTGCCGACATTTTTTAAAGAAATTGCCTATTTAAATGCCGCAGCCAACAACTATTTCTGGCACAACCAATGGTTTGGTCGAGGCATTACAGATGAAGGACGTTTGTTTGGCACAGACAAAGATGCGCAAGGCAGCATGTTTCTGAACCCACAGTCTTGGGCTTTTCTTAGTGGCGCATTAGACAAATCAAAATTTGCCCAAATCACTGATCTTATTGATCAGCACTTAAACACCCCTTTCGGCGTACAAATGCTTGCACCTGCCTATACTGAAATGGTTGAAGATGTTGGCCGAGTCACACAAAAGTTTCCAGGTGTTGCAGAAAACGGTTCGGTCTATAACCATGCAACTGCGTTTTACATTTACAGCTTGTATCAAGCCGGTTTGGCAGACAAAGCGTATGCCGCTTTAAATACGATGATTCCCAATCTAGAAGACGCTAGTATTCGCGGTCAGTTGCCTAATTTCATTCCCAATTATTATCGAGGTGACTATGCAGGCAACCCGGACACAGCGGGTGTATCAAGTCAGCTTTTTAATACCGGTACGGTTGCATGGGTTTACCGCATAGTAATCGAAGAGCTGTGTGGTTTAAAAGGACAAAAAGGTGATCTTTTAATTCAACCAAAACTGCCGAGTCATTGGCAATTTTTACAAGTTAAGCGATATTTTCAAGGTGCGCATTTTGAAGTCAATTATCAACGTAAAGCAGTTCAAGAGATAGAAGTCTTTGTCGATTCTCAATCAATAAACGGCAATATAATCACCACTATTAGTCCACAAAATACATACAAGGTTGACGTATGGCTGCCAAAGTAAAGCAACTATACGTCATTATGGGCGTGAGCGGATGTGGTAAGTCGAGTGTCGGTACGAACATTGCTGACAATATCGGCTGCAGGTTTTTCGAAGGGGATAGCTTTCACCCTGAAGCAAATATTGCGCACATGGCGAAGGGTAATCCACTGAATGATAGTATGCGGGCCCCTTGGATCAGTGCTATCTTGGCAGAATTAACGACCCATTTTCAGCACAACAACCAGGCCGTACTGGCTTTTTCTGGATTAAAAGACAGTTACAGAATGCGTTTCAATGCGCTCGAGGCAAATGTTTCTTTCTTCTATCTAGATGTTGCAGAAGCACAATTGCAACAGCGTTTAAAGGCTCGAAAAGAACATTTTTTTCCTGCTTCATTGCTCGCTAGCCAGTTAGCAACGCTCGAGTTAACGGGAAGTAGTCAGGTAATACCGATACCTGTAAATGGCCCCATAAACGAGACTGCAAATAAAATACTAAAACATATAACGGAAATGACACATGAACATTAAGCTATTGCTTTGCACGCTGATATTTTCAGGCTCAGTTGTTGCTAAAGATATCGCGGTTAAACACGCTAATACTGCACCAATCATCGACGGCATAAATAATGAAAAAGTGTGGCAACAGGCAACTTGGTACCCAATGGATGTACTTATGGATGGTACCTTGCCTTCAGCTCAAGATTTTAGTGGTCGTTATCGTCTGCTTTGGGATGAAAACTACCTCTACCTGCAAGCAGAAATTACAGACGACATTTTGTTTGATCAACATGCCGACCCATTATATTTTTATTGGGATGATGACTGCTTAGAAATTTTCATCGATGAAGACGCTTCTGGTGGCGATCACCAAACCAACTTCAATGCCTTTGCATATCATGTCGCTTTGGATAATCAGGCCATCGACATTGGTCCAAATAATAAAGACGGAAGTACACAATTTGTTGCGCTCAATGACCATGTTAACAGTCGATGGCAACGACAATTGAGTGCACCCAATACTGTGATATGGGAAGTAGCAATAGCAATTTACGACGACACCTTTACCTTGGAAGGCGAACATACGCCGGTAAAACTAAGCGCCGAAAAAATCATTGGATTCATGCTCGCGTATTGTGACAACGACGGTAGTAAACATCGCGAACACTTTATGGGATCGCACGACTTCCCAGCCGTAAACGGCAGTAAAAATTTGGGCTATATGGACGCCAGTGTGTTTGGCAAAATTGTGCTTAAAAAATAAAAAAGCCCTCTACGGGCTTTTTTAATGCGCTGGACAAAACTGTGCTAAATATTGTTCATGGGAAGGCATATTGTCCACAGTGCGAGCAATATTATTTTTTAACTGTAGCAACATACGCTTGAGCTCTTCATCGCTTAAGCTGTCTACTATTGGGTGATAGGCCTCGGGTATTAACCCTTGTCCTATCATGACCTGCTGCCAAGAATCATCAAATAGCTCGTCCCCTTCCCTAAACATACGCCCAGTTTCTTTAAACAGCGCAATACGATGGGCAAGGCTTGCTGGCACCTCCATATTGCGGCAATAACGCCAAAATTCACTGTCATTTCTATGCGTTACCTTGTAGTGCAAAATGATAAAGTCTCTTATTTTTTCCACATCGAAGTTTGTTTGGTAGTTAAACTCATCTATATCACATTGCTGCACACCTGCAGCTGGAAACAGTTTGATAAAGCGTACTATAGATTGTTGAATCAAATGAATGCTTGTCGACTCTAGCGGTTCTAAAAAGCCGCTCGACAAACCAACGGCTAAGCAGTTTTTATTCCACGTTTTTAAACGGCGACCGGTTCTAAATTTTATTACGCGTGGTTGATTTAATGTGTCGCCTTCAATATTTTCTAGAAGCAGCTGTTTTGCGTTTTCATCGCTCAAATACTTGCTACAAAAAACAAGACCATTACCGACCCTATTTTGCAATGGAATACGCCACTGCCATCCTGCTTGATGAGCGATAGAACGAGTGTAAGGAATAGGCGCTTGCGTTGCTTGAGTTTGCACGGCAATCGCACTATCACAAGGCAGCCAATGCGACCAGTCTTCATAGCCTGTGTGCAATGCTTGCTCGATTAACAACCCTCTAAAGCCGGTACAATCGATAAAAAAGTCACCGTCGATGACATCGCCTTTTGCAAGTGTCAGCGAGGTAATAAAGCCAGTGTCTGCATCCGTATTAACCTGTTCAATTTTGCCCTCTACACGTTTTACACCGCACGCTTCGCTGAGCTGCCTTAAAAACTTAGCATATAAGCCGGCGTCGATATGGTACGCATAACTCAAACCATTATTGGGTAGATGCTGAAATTTTCCTGCTTCCGCTGCAACTCGTTCTAAGCAGTAATCACCAAAATCACCACTGAAACCTTTGTCTTTACCTTTACGCCAAAAATGCTGAAACCCCGCAGCCCAACTCGCTTTACCGGTAACACCAAAGGCATGAAGATAATCTTCATTAACGTCACGCCAGTTTTCAAAGTTTATCCCTAATTTAAAGGTGCCATTGGTGGCTTGCATGAATTCTTTTTCAGAGACGTTGAGTAAACGATGAAAGAACACCATGGTAGGAATGGTTGCTTCACCCACGCCGACAGTAGAGATTTCGTCAGATTCAACCAAGGTGATGTCTAATTGCTTGCCCATTAATTTGCCAAAAGCGGCAGCTGCCATCCATCCTGCGGTACCTCCGCCAGCTATAACGACTTTTTTTACGGGTTTGTTTGACACCTTTTACCTCTACTTTTTCTCAATACTTAAAAGCTCGCTACATGATGCCATTGCCGGCAACGAATGCAAAGCATTCGAATAACAATAAAAAAGTAAAAATACTTAACCCCTTTTTCTGAGCTCGAACGTCTATAAAGCGAAACCGATACAAAAGGAGTCAGTATGAACAAATTAATGGCCACCATTCCATTAGCTGGTGCAGTTACCTTCACCTTGTTTGCGTTAATGAGCTTTTTAGTTAAGGGGCATGACGAAGCTTTAATCGATGATCCAAACCCAGTGATTGTAGAGGTAGCTCGATTGCCCGACGAAATACCTGCGGCAAAACGCCCTAGAGTAAAGCTAGAGCCGCCAAAGCCACCAGAAAGGCCACAACAAGTGCCAGAAACGATTGATAGTCAGAGTGAGCCAACTGACTTTACTTATCAACCGCCAGGACTAACTATCGAAAAACAAGCCATTAACCCGAGCTTTCATGGCAATGGAGACAGAGAAGCGACACCTGTTGTAAGGGTTAACCCAAAGTACCCAGCGCCTGCACAAAGAGATGGTACCGAAGGCTGGGTTAAGTTAATCTTCGATATTAACGAAATGGGTGGCGTAGAAAATGTGCGCGTTTTAGATGCGTCACCTAAACGCGTGTTCGACAAAGCGGCACGCAGTGCGCTAAGAAAGTGGAAATATCAGCCTAAAAAGGTCGATGGTAAAATGATTAAACAACATGATTTAACGGTACAACTTGATTTCAAAATGCAGCAATAGGAATCGCAACATTGCAGATAGGTAGTCAACTAAAACGCCTGATAGGCCACAAAGTTCAAGCAAAGTCGGCATTAGCCGACTTTTTGGCAACCAGAAAAAATCTGCACCTTGAAAAGCTAGTAAGCACTTACAATATAAGTTTGTATCACTATTTGCTGTCTTTGTCTGATGCGCATTTGGCGGCAGATGTTTTACAAAGCACATGGCTTAAAGTGATGAATTATCAAGGTAGCGCACCGAAACATGAAAAGTCTTGGCTATATACTGTCGCGCGTAATTTATTGATAGATGAACTTAGGCGCAACAATCGTTGGCAATGGAGTGAACAAGCAGTTGACGACCTGTTCAATGACGAAGATCAGCTAGATATTACCACGGCACTATCGTTACAAGAAAATTTAAAGCGATTTAATGAAACCTTGGATGCACTGCCTTTTGAACAAAAAGAGGCGTTTATTTTTCAGCAAGAAGGATTTTCATTGCAAGAAATTGCAGCGTTAACACAACAGCCCAAAGAAACAGTAAAAAGCAGGCTAAGGTATGCAAAACGCAAGCTAACAAGCGCTTTAACAGAGGCAAAAAATGACTAACCGTACAGACGAGGTATTAAATAACCTCTATCAGCAACGCAAGGCACAAGTATCAGCGCCATTACCTAACTTGCCCAAACAACAAGTAAGAACTAGTTTAGTGCAGCGCCTGTTCAGGGTCCTTGGAGTAACTTTAGGGGCAGGATTTGCTTCGTTTGGCATATTGGCAGTAGTTAGCCAACTAATAAAACAACCGCATCAAGTGCCGCGACTAACCAATGCACATGAAACAAGCGTAGTGGTTGCAAGCTCCCGCAAAGGCGAAGAGCCAGTGCCCACAGCAAAACAGAAGTCGGCAGAATTAAGCGATAAACCGAGCGCTCGAGAAATGCCTTCTCATGAAGCCATGCCGACACATGAATCTACCTCGGTTGCACCCTCACAAATAGAAACGTTAGCTAGCGTATCGAGCCTGTCAGTAGACACCAAGATAACGCACAAAGTACTGCCGCGTTTTAATAAGCAGCAGCTAAAGTTATCGTTAGAATCAGTCACCTTACAATATGAAATAGACGATAAAGGAAACGTCAAAAATATCGGCGTTGTTAACAGCACAACAAGCAAACCAATAGAAAAAGCCGCCAAGCAAGCGCTAGCACAATGGCGTTTCGATAAAAACACTGCCGCTAAACAAGCGCAAGTAACGTTTGAATTTAGACGTTAGCGAGGCTTAATATCAACAAAATCGGTAAAGTAACCATCTACGTTTACTTGTTCTAAATAGTATTTTAAAAACGCACGGTAATCTGCAAACGGTGAAGGAACATCTTCGAGCCTGAAAGTATAAGGATGAATTAAAAGTTGTTGGTTTTTGGCGCTTAGGGCGAAAGAAGACAGTTGTAAATTACCGTCACTATAATCGACTAACATCGGATACCAAGGTCCAATACCCTCAGCATATCTCGCAATGTCTTCAAGACCCTTTTGCGTCATCAATTGACTGTAATCTAGGTTTTGCCATTTCCCATCAACCTTTTCTTGTGTCTCCCGCCACTCAGTTTTTGCTATGAGTTGCACCAGCGGTATAGTTACACCGTATTTTGGCAATAACTGATGCTTTAGTCTTTTTAACGCATGGGGATCAAAGCTTTGCAAAAACACTTTCTTGTCGGAACGTCCGTAATTGAATTGCATGAGCACTTTCACAGTTGCTAAGGCAATATCTTTGCCTGCTTTTTGATGAAACCATGGCGCTTTAATCTCCGGATAAATGCCGACTGATTTCCCCGTCGATTGA
This sequence comes from Thalassotalea agarivorans, assembly GCF_030295955.1. Classification (NCBI taxonomy): domain Bacteria; kingdom Pseudomonadati; phylum Pseudomonadota; class Gammaproteobacteria; order Alteromonadales; family Colwelliaceae; genus Thalassotalea; species Thalassotalea agarivorans. The sequence goes on along the minus strand of NZ_AP027363.1, from coordinate 161,024 downwards.
TTCAACCCGTCAATCAGCGCAAGCTCTTCAGAAAACGTATGAAGTTTGAACATCGGTTGACGTTTAGCATAGCGATTGGGATATTTAGGGTTTCCGTCTTTATCGACAGGCGCATGCACTGATAATTGTTTTAACTCAGCTAAAGTAAAATCAATTACATAATACCCTCCATCAGCTCTCTTTTTGGTAGGAAACTTCTCGGCTACATTGGTTGTAGCATTAAGCGTTAAATCATGGATCACAATGAGAAAATTGTCTTTGCTGAGCACCAAATCTTGCTCAATATAATCTGCACCTAAGCCATGTGCTAACACCTTTGCCTCAAGCGTGTGTTCAGGCAAATAACCGCTCGCCCCGCGATGCGCAATGATATCTGCGGCGGTTGCTGTCACACTATTTATCTGTAGAAACGCTAAAAAAATGAAAATACGCATACTTACATTCGGAAAATGGCTTGAATCGTTATAAAACTTACACGATAAAGATGACATATAAATGAAAAGCCCGCTAATTAGCAGGCTTTTTTGGACATTTTATTCAACGTTAAATATGTTTCTTAACAAATTCAGCCATTGCTTTCATCGCTTTAACACGGTTGTCATTGTTACTTAAATAATGATCGCCTTTGTCGAGTTCAATAAACTCTACTTGCTTTTTAGCGTCTTTTAATTCGTCATACATGTCTTCGGACTGCTGCACATTAACAACTTTGTCATATTGACCATGAATTAATAACACCGGAATCTTAACTTTCTCCACATGATTGATAGGGGAAATCTTTGCAAGCAACTCTTCATCGGCATCAGTCTTTGTCATAACATCTTGCCAATATGACAATACCCAGTGATCACTACCGTGATCTCTACGCTCCTGTTTCAACATCAGATTTAGGTCACTAACACCGTTTACAGAAACAGCACATTGATATACATCAGGTGTTAATGTTGCACCTGCTAGCGCTGCATAACCACCGTAGCTACCACCAACAATACACACGCGTGAAGGATCGATTGTACCTTTATTGGCGAGATCATTTACAGCGTCCGTCAAATCAGTCTGCATCTTTTGGCCCCACTGTCCATAGCCTGCAAATTGGTGCGCCCAGCCAAAACCATCTGAACCTCTAAATTGCGGTTGGATAACAGCATATCCTTGTGACGCGAAGAACTGAGCTCGATAATGAAATTCTTTGGTATTATGGCTTGCCGGGCCACCATGAGGCATCATAATGGCAGGCAGGTTTTTCGCTTCCTTATTCTGTGGCAAAGTGATCAAAGAAGGAATTTCTAAACCGTCTGCTGCTTTATAAGTATAACTTTGCACTTCGTTAATCATATCGTAAGGGATATTACTTCTTGAGGCAGTTAAAAACCTTAACTTTCCTTTATGATATAAATAAAAATCTCCACCAGCTTGTTTACCATTTAACTCTAAAACGATGGAGTTCCAGTCCGGTGTATAATCAACAATTGAAAAAGTGAACCCCGCCAATGCCTTTTTCAAACCGCGCATACGCGCATTTAATTTTTCATCGAAGAATTCATAAGTAGGTTCAAAACCAGCATAGCGCACGCCATAGACTTTGCGATTTAAGTCTGTCACTAAGCCATCTACGTCTTTATCTTCTCGGCTAAAAATAGGCGCTGAAACTTCACCATTTTGCAGTGCCATAGTGCGATATACAAATCTGTCAGTTTCGTCGTTATAAGTACTGATAACTAGAGCACTCTCATCAGGCGTAATACCCGAAATACCGATGTAAGGCCTGTCTGTTTCTTCTTTATAGATCTCGACCCAACTTTCATCAATATAGGCTTCAACACGGTGGATATTAGTTTCGTTGTTATATCGCTCTCTGGCGATGATATTGTCACTTGAACCAACAAAATAATCATTTACATCTGTGCGACCCAATGCGACTGGTCTTGGTTTTCGACTTTTTTCAAGGTTAACTTTGAACAGAGAATATCTACCGGCACTTTTCCACGCCGGCATATAAGCATATTTTTGATCAGCGCTTAGACCAACTACTCTACCTAAACCTGATTGACCATCATAAATGCCATAACCAAGTTTAAGAAGCGGAAACAATTTGTTTGTCTCTAAGTTGTAAGACCAAGCTGAACTGATTTCATGGCGACCACGGTAACCCCACAGTTTAGTAGTGTTTGACACCACCATTACCAGTTGGTTTTCATTAACAAAATAAGCGTAGTTAGGTTTAACTTCCGCTGCATTAATGGCACTTAATAGTTTATTGGTGGTCAGATCTAATACAACGATGTGATCCCCATTTTTACTGACTTGACGATATGCTACGCGATCTCCACTGGGTGATAAGGTAACCATACTAATATCGGGAAGTTTGCCGTAATCTTCGGCAGTTAAAGTTTTAGCTTGCTGCGCCGAAGTGGCAAAGGAAAGCAAGCAGAGAAATGCAACAACAATACGCATTTGCAAAGTCCTTTTGTTCATTATTTTTTATTAAAAAGGCAGCTATTCGCTGCCTTTTCTTTATTTTTCGTTGATGTTATCAACTATTCGACAAAAATTTTACCACCTTTCATTACAAAGTCTACATCCAGAAGTTCTTTAATATCGCTCAGTGGTGAACCATCATAGGCAACAATGTCGGCATGCTTGCCTGCTTCGATGGTGCCAAGTGTATCTGACATACTCAACAGGTCAGCTGCATTGACAGTGGCTGACTTTAAAATCGCCATTTCCGACATACCACCTTCATGCATCAACACGGCTTCTTTCGCATTAGTGCCATGAATTGAAACACCACTGTCGGTACCAAACGCGATTTTCACATTTGCTTTAACGGCTTTTGCGAAGTTGCCTTTCATATCGGTGCCAACACGAATAGCTTTTTCTGCTTGCGCTGGCGATAATATATTTGTGTTTTTCGCCATTTCTACCACAGTGTCGCCTGCTAATAAGGTAGGCACTAGATAGGCGCCTTTTTCTTTGAATAATTTATGTGCTTTAGGTCCGGCATAAGAACCATGTTCAATACTATGCACCCCAGCTTCAAGCGCAGCTATAATGCCATCTTCTTGATGTGCATGACTGGCGACTTTTCTGCCCATGCGTTCTGCCGCTAATACCACGTTGCGCAGTTCATCCATTTCCATTTGCTGACCAACACCGGTGGCACGGTCGGTCAATACACCACCTGTAGAGGTAATTTTAATTAAATCAGCACCATATTTAATTGCATGTCGAGTAGCGCGACGACAATCGTAAGGACCATCACAAACGGTTTTTCTATGTTCATCATGTAGCGCCATTAGCTCTGGTTTAACACCACTAATATCAGCATGACCACCAGTAATACCGACACCGCCAGCAGCTACAATACGTGGACCATCGACCCAGCCATAATTAATGGCATCGCGCAGTGCATATAATTCTTGCCCTGAATTGCCAACGTCGCGAATGGTGGTAAACCCTGCCTTTAAGGTGCGCATAGCATACATTTGAGAACGCATCTGCATCAGCTCATCCGACATTTTTAATTCATCTTTAAGATTATGTGGCCCGCGTTCTCCCTGTATATGCACATGCATATCCATTAACCCTGGCATCACGAATTGAGATTTTAGATCGACAACTTTTGCGCCGTCTTCAGTAACATAACCCGATTTTACAGCCGTTATTTTACCGTCTGTAATAAAAATACTTTGTTGCTTGAGAGGTTTTTTTCCCGGAACTGCCAGTAACTCGCCGGCATGAATAATTGTAGTTTGGGCTAGTGCACCAAATGATAGAAGTGCCGAAGCAATTGCCGCAGCCATGAATGATGTTTTCATGATATTTGCCTTTTTTTGTTTTTTAACAAAGTAGCGAAGATTGGGAAGTTGTGCAAATATCTAGGAATTGAATAAGGCGAATCACCTAAAATTGTAGATGATTCGCTGAGCAATTATTGAATGGTGAGGCCGTTAAGTAATGTACTAATATCATTGCGATATTCATCAATTTTGTTTTTCCCCGAATAAGCAATAAGTTGCGTAGCACCGCTCTCATTAGAGAAATAATAGCCTAAGTACATAAATCGAATACCCTGGATTTTGCCTTCCATTTCCATGTAAATCACTTGTTTGCCATTTACGGTGCGGTATTCTTTTTTAAATACATTAATTTCGCTTGCGGCCTGTTGCGCATTTTGAATAGCAACATTTGCCAATGTTTCCACTGGGATTTCTAGGCCTTCATTAATAAGTAACGCATTGAGGTCTTTACCTGGCATTTTAAACACAAATTCAGCCACATCATGGCCATTATTGTTCTTTTTAAACTTCCATTGCTTTGGGTTGATCCATACTGCGCTATTGTTGATTGAACTCTTGATTAGGAAAGTGGCATCTTTACTTTTACTAAAAGGCGCATCATTAACTGCAATTGTCATCGGTTGCTTTACACTACCATCTTGGTAATACCAAGTACCGTCAGGCATCAGCACAACAACGTCACCTTGTTCGGTAACCGCTTTCTTAATTTCATCCGCATGCGTGCTCGCCTGCCCAAACAACAATGCTATTACCAATAAAACTGTATGTTTCATCATCGACCTTTATTTGTTCTTCAATAGTGCGCGTAAATTAGCAACACCCACTTTTGCTGTTTCTTGCTGTTTTTCTTTACTTGGTTTTGCCTGTTTGCCTAGTTCCCAGAATAAATCATCCTGCGGTAATTCATGTAAAAAGCGGCTAGTTTCCGTACGTGCTATTTCACCGAATTGGCGACGCTCTTTGGCATAGGTAAAGGTGAGCTCACGCTGCGCCCGCGTAATGCCAACATAAGCTAAACGACGTTCTTCCTCAACATTGTCCTCATCAATACTGGTTTGATGCGGTAAAAGGCCTTCTTCCATACCAATAAGATAAACATACGGAAACTCCAAACCTTTTGAAGCATGTAAGGTCATCAATTGCACTTGATCGCCACCTTCTTCGTCTTCACTGCGCTCCATCATATCGCGCAAGGTTAATCGCGTGACTACCTCGGCAAGTGTCATTGGCGCTTCATCGTCTTTGCCTTCCAACATCTGTGTGACCCAGCTAAATAGTTCTGTCACATTTTTCATGCGCATTTCCGCTGCTTTTGCACTTGGCGAAGTATCGTATAACCAATCTTCATAGTTAATTTCACGAATCATGCCACGCAATACACCAGCAGTATCACCACGTTGTGCATTGTCTGCTGTTTCAACCAGCCAGCGGGTGAATAACTGTACTTTGTTTAGCCCTCGGCCAGTTAAATGAGACTCTAAGCCAAGTTCAAAGCTCGCAGCAAACATACTGATTTGGCGCTGGTTCGCATAGGTACCTAACTTTTCTAATGTTGCCGGTCCTAATTCACGTTTTGGCACATTGGCTATTCGCAAAAATGCATTGTCATCGTCAGGGTTCACTAAGACCCGCAAGTAGGCCATGATGTCCTTGATTTCCGCCCTTGAGAAAAACGATGTTCCGCCACTAATACGGTAAGGAATTCTATTTTGCATTAATGCTTTTTCTAAAATTCTCGATTGGTGGTTGCCACGATATAGGATGGCATAATCTTTATATAAGCTTTTGTTCATAAATCGATGACCGATTAAATCACCGACAACACGCTCCACCTCTTGTTCTTCATTCTTGGCTTGCAACACACGCAATTCTTTACCGTAAGCAAGCTCACTGAATAAGGCTTTGTCGTAAACATGTGGGTTATTTGCAATCAATATATTTGCACACTGCAAGATACGGCCAGAAGAGCGATAGTTCTGTTCAAGTTTGATCAATTTAAGGGTTGGATAGTCTTCACCTAACAACACTAAATTTTGCGGTTTAGCGCCACGCCAAGAATAGATCGATTGATCGTCATCACCAACCACAGTTAAACGACCACGTTCGCCGATAATCAGTTTTACAAACTCGTATTGGCTAGTATTGGTATCTTGGTATTCGTCTACCAACATATAGCGAATCTTGTTTTGCCAGCGCTGCCTCACCTCGGGAAAGTTTTTCAAAAGCAAGGTTGGGATGAGAATCAGATCGTCAAAATCTAGCGCATTATAAGCTCTCATGTGCTTGGCGTAGCGGTCATAAAACTCAGCATATAATCGAGTATCTGCGTCAGCAGCTTGCTTGATAGCCGCGTCTGGCAACAGCAAATCATTTTTCCAATTGGAAATCATGGTTTGCAATTTTTTTAATAAATCTTTATCGCCATCGAGCTCTTCAGAGGTTAACTCTTTTAGCAGCGCCATCGTATCTTGGTCGTCAAACAAGGTAAATCCTGGCTTAAAGCCCAAGGTTTTCAATTCGCGTCTTACAATATCTAAACCAAGCGAGTGGAACGTTGATACTGTCAGCCCTCGTGTTAGATCTCGCCCTAACATTTTGGTGACACGTTCTTTCATTTCGCGTGCTGCTTTATTGGTGAAAGTAACCGCAGCAATGTTTCTTGCTTTATAGTCACATTGCTGAATGAGATACGCGATTTTTTGACAAATTACACCCGTTTTGCCACTACCGGCGCCAGCCAAGACTAAGCAAGGACCACTCACATACTTAACGGCTTCACTTTGACGCGGATTTAACTTCATAGGGGTAAATTTAACTGCTAATAATAAAAGAAAATAATTCTACCTGTTTATCGCTAACAGATCCCATTAAAATTGATTACAATGACAAAAACGGCGCAAACAAGGTTTACCCATGATTAATGCAAAAAAGATTGAAGAAATTGCAAAACAAGTCACAGAAGCAATTCCTCCGGGCGTTAAAAATTTAGCCACAGACATTGAAGACAAAACTAAAACAGTTCTGCAGAGAAAACTCGCTCAACTAGACGTAGTAACGCGCGAAGAATTTGATGTGCAAACTCAGGTTTTGTTAAAAACTCGCGAAAAAATAGCTGAACTTGAAGCTAAAATCGGTGAATTAGAAGCTAAATTGAACGATAAAGGTTAGATTTGGATTATTGAATCTAACCTAATTGTTGCAAATGCGGCAATGTAATCATGGCTGGGGCAACGCTTAGCACTGGTCATGAAAACCAATTTCCCCTCTTGTTTTTGCCATTGAGGCTGTCGTTCCATCAATTTTATTTTTGCCTGTTTGGCAACAGCATTCGCAGTGTTTATTACGCGAACATGCGATGGCAAGATTTTCTCTAGTATTGGCAACAAAAAGACGAAATGTGTGCATCCTAAAATAACGGTATCGCAGTCAAGCATAAATACTTTTTCGAGATACTTTTCCGCCCACTTGTGAGCGTCTTGCGAGAGATGTTCTCTTCGTTCAACAAGCTCAACAAAAGCCGGACATGGCTGATCGTAAAAATGAGCGTTTTGTTGATATTTTGCTTTTAACTGCTGATAACTTTCACTATTTAGCGTGCTTTGTGTCGCCAAAACTAAGATATGTTTTGATAAACTTTGATAGGCCGCCGGCTTAACGCCCGGTTCAACACCAACAATGGGCACGTCAAAGGTTTTTCTCAATAAAGCAACTGCATTTACTGTCGCAGTGTTGCAAGCAATAACGATGAGGTCGCAACCATTTTTCACGAGCTTATTCACAATAGTATGGCAGCGCTCAATTATCACCTCTGTCGGCTGCTGACCATAAGGTGCAAAGCCTTGATCGGCGATATAATCAATGTCCACATCAGGTAACAATTGGTGAATCTCATTGGCGATAGATAACCCGCCAACGCCAGAATCAAAAATACCAATACGTGCCATTTACTTTATATCCAACTGCTTAAACGCTTTTGCATGTTTATTTTTCTTAATCAAGTAAACACTTAACAAAAGCGCTATCACAATCATCACAACGCTTGCGACAATTTGTGTCGTATTACCAACCCTAATACCTGCACCTAGCATAGCGAAAATAGTCATCTGCGGAATGAAACCAATAAACGTACCCAATACATAAGGCTTGAATGGTGTTCTTGACGCGCCTGCAAGTACATTGGTTAAAAAGTTACTTCCTGCAGGAATTAGTCGAATAATAAACGCTTTCAGCGCGGTATCCTTGCTGAAAAAACCATGAACCAAATGATATTGTTTATTGAAGCGTGTCTTGAAGAAGCCGCTGAGGGCAGTTCGAGAAAACAATAGTGTTAAAATACACGCAATAGTTGCACTAACAGTACTTAGTATCGCCCCTAACAAAGGACCTGCAACAAATCCCCAACTAAAGGCACACACTTGCCGTGGCAGGCCTATTGCCATGAACAGCGTAAGCACCAACAGCAACAAAATATAACCTAATGGCCCTTCGGGTAGTTGCTCTGTAACCCATTGCTGTATCGCTTGCGTATCTGTTAAAAATGAAAACAGTACAAAGCTAAACAGTAACAAACTGATTAGAGTCATTAATAGCGTTGTACGTAAATTCAAAGAAAGGCTGCTCTGCGTGGTAATTTTGCGTTAAACATACCTTGTTGGCAGGGGTTACTCAATCAAATCTTGTAATAACTTTTGTTTGGCTTGCTGAAATTCTTCTTCCGATAAAAAGCCTTGCTGCTTTAAGTTAACTAGTTTTTCTAACGCGTTAACTAATTCGGTATCTTCATGCACTAAATTTGGCGCTTTTGAGGCGGCTTTTTCTGGCGTTTTCACCGATGTATATTCATCTTGTGAGACAACCGGTGTAGGCGCATTTGAAGATGCAGGTGCTTTCGGCTTTGCAACGAATAATTTTCGCTTACCAGTATGTTCTGGGTTGATGTGTTTGCTAACTAACCAACACCAATCTAAAACAAGCTCGACAGCATCCTGATACTTAATCTTGGTGAGTCTGAAATTACCTTGCCTGTAGTATAAGGTAACAACAAACGGGCTCTTGGCATCGGTTTCGAAGCTAATGTCTACTCGACGCTGCTGTTGATCGATGATTTTCTTGCGCTGTTCTTTGGCAAAAAGCGTAATCACTGCGTTTTCTTTCGCTTGATCGAATCCGTTTTCAGGCTCATTGTTAATGGTTGCGATCACTTCATCATTTAAATGTATGGTCGAGCGAGTGATGGATTTAAGCACAATACTTTCACTAGGCTCTTGCTCGTTACGCCTGAATAACTCAACTCCCGTTTTCGCTTTGTTGGCTTGAATAAACGCATAATTGCCTTTTAATGTACGGTTTAACTTCTCTAAACGTCGTTGTTTAGGCGTTAAACGGTGCCTATTTAGATACAAGGCGATAGCGATTATCAACACAAACAAGGAAAAGAATATGGCAAAGTAGCCATTGTTATCCTGTGCTGCAGACGTCTGTTTGGGCGCTAGATTTTGTTGTTTTACATAAGCTAACACCTGATTTTTTTGACCAAGCAACATGATTTCATCATAGCGATCTAAAAAGCCAAATAGACTTGCTTCGCCAGATAATCCCGCTTGATTTAACTGCATGATCAAGGATTGCTCACCACTGGACAAATCGAGTGACAACAATTGAGCAATACCGTTGACAGTGGCCAACAAGATAAATTGCCCCTGAGGGTGCTTAATTTCTCTGCCTCGGTAGTAAAACACTTGCTTCACTAGATTATTCGGGGCTTGCCACTGTTTTATCGGCGTATTGCTATCGATACTATCGCCTGCAATAAACGGCGTAAGTTGTGCGCTCCCATTAAAACTGTGCAATGCCAAAGAGGGATGAGTGGCGATATTAGTAAACACTATTTGCGTAAGGTTGCCACCGTTTTGGACGAACAATTCTGGCGGCACCAGATCTTGGCTTTGAAAGGGGTTATCTGCCGGTACAATATATGGCTTTTGACCAAATTTTTCTGGCCTTATTCGCAATACCGCGCCGCTGTATAATGGTAATGCCTGCGAACTTTCTGCCGGCAGAACCGCATGCAGTAAACCAAAATCAGCTTCCCATTGCTGAACATAATCATTAAACAATAACTGAGTAATACCTTGGTGATTGCTTGGTAGGGCAACTCTGAGCACTTCTCGTCTTGATTCTAAATCAACTTTATCGTGATGAATTAAGTTTAACTGCCATTCGGTAATAACAGATTCATGCGTGAAGTCGCTATCTATAATGCCTAAACGCGTTTTTTCTGGTTGTCGAATACGTTGGGTATGTGCGGTATAGAAAGTGCGACTTCCGGTTTTGTCACGCAAGCTATATCCAGCATGTACAGCAAAGGCTGTAATACGCGAAATTTCTGCGTCACTGATATCAGCGAGAGCTAACAAAGGTTTACTAGCTAAACGGCCGTCATTTACCAGCCATATTTCATGGAGATCGTTAGATACAAAATAGCTGTTGGCAGCTAATGGATTAGCGCTAGCTAATTGCCATTCTGTGACATTCTTACGGGCACCCTGCAACACACTCTCGGTATTTAACGTGAGTTCCTGCAAGCTAATTGCTTGCACGCTAAATTGGAGTGCAATTAGCAGTGATGCCAGAAAACACCTGTACAACCCTTTTTGTTTAAGTGCTCTATCCATGAATTATATTTAACTTATTGTTATTTAATAGCTTAAACTCTTTTTATAGCCCAGTGCCATCAAGTTTGCCACTGTTTAGCTTGATTTAATCAGATCTATTTGGCGACATTCAATAAACTGTGTTTTGTTGTCGTCATTTAAATAACTTAACTTACCGTCAATAACCACTTTCTCGCCCTCCTGGGCTTGAGTCGATATATATTCGGCTTGTTTACCCCATACATGCACTAATCGAGTCACATCAAAGTGCTTGAGCTCTTTATTCACAGGAGAAACTACAGCATGTTTAATGCACACTGAAAATTCAGCTAATGTCTTATCTTGCTCTGTAGTCATCAACTTTATTGGTGAACAAATTGTGCCACTGCTTTGCACTTGGTTCATCGACTGCGCATACCCTTTAGCAAAGCACTGTGCATAGGCGGCATGGAGGATCTGACGATTAGACTGTTTACTATTGAGGAGGTAGCCTTGCACTAAGATGACATCGCCTTTATTGGCGAAACGTAAGCTGTCTTCAACGATTTCACCAATCACTTTCACCGTATGAAAGCTTGTCCATTCTTTAAATTGCTGGCTCTGTTTATCATACCATTTTTTATGGGTTGCTATGCGCACCTCAGCGACCGCTACGACAGGGTTTGCTTGATATCTAATTTCGGGTTTCGCAACCAAATTACCTAATAAAGTAACGGTGCATAAATCTGTGTAGTCCATAAGCCGCTTTTTATCGTATCCCTAATAAAATAATCGTTGTTATATAGCCACATTAAAAAATGTTGGTAAGATAAGCAATAGTTAACCATGATTTCGCTTTGCTAGCGAGTTGATTACTTTGACAATAATAAAGGATTGGTATGCGATTAAACCGAATTATTCCATTGTTGAGTTTATGTGTGGTGCTAAGCACGCAAGTTGTTGCTGAGACAGAACAAGAAGCAGCCTTGGAAGCGTGCATTTTGAAAAAAATTCAGCAAGATAATAACTCGAAAACTGTCGCCCAGCTGAAAGCTGAATGCGAAGAACAAGTTGAAGGCAAAGATATTGCTCAACTTAGAACTGCCGCAGAGCGAGCCACAGCGTTTAACCCTTACGTAATTACGCCGCACAAGATGAATTACACCTTGCCTTTTTTTGCTACCAATAACATTAATCGGGAAGTTTATGAAATTCGCGATGACCAATGGTCTGAAGAAATGCAGTCGGCCGAAGCAAAGTTTCAAATAAGCTTTAAAGTGCCGCTAGTATCCCCCGACCATTATTTGTTTACCGAAGGGGATGCCTTGGCATTTGGCTTTACAATGCAATCATGGTGGCAACTTTACACATCAGATTTATCAAGACCTTTTCGAGAGACCAATTACGAGCCTGAGTTTTTCTATACCATGCCAACGAGCTGGAGCCCCTACGATACAAGTACTATGTTGACCTTTGGTTATGTGCATCAATCAAATGGACGCTCACAGTTAATATCAAGAAGTTGGAACAGACTTTATGCCGACATCACCTTTACCAAAGGAAACTTCTTACTTTCTTTTAAACCTTGGTACATTATTCCTGAGGGCAGCAAACAAACAACTCCCGATGAACCGGCTAACGACAATCCCGATATTGGCGATTATATGGGGTATTTTGAACTGACCACGGCGTATAAATGGCATCACTATGAATTTTCAATTAAAGGTCGACAAAATTTTGCCACGAATAATGGCTACGCCGAAGTAAACTTTACCTTTCCTTTAACCGGAAGATTAAGAGGCTTGGTACAATATACCACCGGTTACGGGGAGAGTTTGATCGACTATAATCATTCTCAATCAAGAATTGGTATCGGCATTGCGCTAACGGATATTATGTAATGTATAAGCCGCTTATTTGTTTGTTATTAGGCCTGTTTTTATTGCCAAATAGTGTCGCAAGTGAAGATAAACAGCATGACAAATGGTTAAAAGAAAAGTTTGCAGAGCAACATCAAGCCCTTATACCCAAGGTCTTAGTCGCTGATATTTTTTATGCCTGTAATCAAGACAAAGGCGTGGACCCAATCCCTTATAAACTAGCAGATATTATTACAAAAATGCCTGCCGACAGGTTGGCTGACAAAGTCACAGAATGTTTGGGCAATGACGATATAAAATCAGAACAAGCCATCGATTACGGTTTGATCGCTTGTTTTAAGGAACAACTGAGTGAATTACCCGCGAAGGAGCGCGAACAAAAATTTGCTATGGTTAAAAAAGCCATTGCGGCGTTGTCGTTAGAAGAAAAGCAAAGAAGTTTGACGCATTGTGTTACTGATCAGGCGATTGCTTATCTGCAATAGTCTTCTTGTCTCGCACCTCTTTGAGTTCACTAAAAGCACTTGGCAATATTTCTACTCCTACAACACGGCCAAGCTTTATCACCACGGGAATGGTAATGGGCGCAAACGGCAATACCGCAAATACACCAATACCTAACCCCTTTAACAAGTCCACCAATTGCTGATTGGCTTCTTTCATTTCACTTTTATTGGCTGCGCCACGGGTATATTTTGCATAGGTGTGCAGCATAGCCTTAGTTTCATGCTTCTCTTGCGCTAGCGCCATTTTAATAAGCAACATTTGGCGGCGCAGTTTTAAGGTATTTCTTTTACGAACGATTAACGTGACTCGTAACGGCGCTTTAAAGAACTTTCGCCACACTTGCATCAATAACACTACTTCTCATTTAAGGGAGAGACATTTTTACACGGATCGCATCATCTGAACAGTAATAACCTTTGAATGACTTTTTACACTTGCACTGTAGCCCACGAAAGATCATTTTAACTTACACTTTTTGTAACAATTTCGGCTTTTTTGACACAGACTAAGTTTTTAAATTACAACGATTTTAGCTTATAGTTAACCTTATAAACGATAAATGTAAGTGTAAGCGAATCACTTTAGTTAACTCAAATTCGCACCATGGTAAGGAAAGAATATGGGACATGAAACACCAAAAATTATTGTCGTAGATGACGATATGCGCCTGCGCGCATTGTTAGAACGGTATTTGGTGGAGCAAGGTTTTGTCGTACGCAGTGCTGCAAATGCCGAACAAATGGACAGATTGTTAGAGCGAGAAAATTTCCACTTGCTGGTGCTCGATCTCATGTTACCAGGTGAAGACGGCTTATCAATTTGCCGCCGTTTAAGGCAACAAGGTAATGATATTCCTATTGTCATGCTGACTGCTAAAGGCGACGAAGTCGATCGCATTATTGGACTTGAATTAGGCGCTGACGATTATATGCCTAAACCATTCAATCCGCGTGAATTGCTTGCTCGTATCAAAGCGGTGTTGCGTCGTAAGGTACAAGAAGCCCCAGGTGCACCGGCATTGGAAGAAAACATTGTGTCGTTTGGCCAATACCAGCTCAATCTAGCAACTAGGGAAATGAGAAAAGGTGATATTAGTATGCCGTTAACCAGTGGCGAATTTGCTGTGTTGAAGGCATTAATCACCCACCCTCGTGAGCCTTTATCGCGTGACAAACTGATGAACCTAGCTCGTGGCCGCGACTATTCTGCCCTCGAGCGAAGCATCGATGTACAAGTATCTCGTTTACGTCGAATGTTAGAAGAAGACCCCGCAAACCCTCGCTATATACAAACAGTGTGGGGCTTGGGTTATGTCTTTGTTCCTGAAGGACAAGCTGTCGCTTGATCGGCTGCGCAGGATAATTGATGAAGATATTGCCTCGCAGTGCTTTTGGGCAAACCGTTCTTTTAATTGGCATTTTATTGCTCGTTAATCAGGTGGTTTCATACATTTCTATAGCGCTATACATCATTCAACCAAACGCACAACAAATTAATCAGTTGTTAGCAAAGCAGATAAAAGTGGTATTTATCGATATTAATAATACCGAACTTTCTGCCGATATGGCGCAAGCATTCCACGAACAAACAGGTATCGGTGTATATCGGGAAAGTACCGCTATGGCATTAGGTTTAGGCGACGCTAAACACTACCCCTATCGTTCCGCTGAAATGTCGGCATTGTTAGAAGGACCTGCCGAAGTACGTATTTCGCAAGGTGAAGAATATCTGTTTTGGATCAAACCTCCTCAAGCGCCAAATTTGTGGGTAAAAATACCCTTAAGTGGACTTGAAGAAGCAAACTTTTCACCGCTCATTATTATCCTCTTTATTCTCGGTGTACTCAGTGTCGCCGGTGGCTGGATATTCGTGCGGCAATTAAATAGGCCGCTGCGCAGTTTACAAAGGGCGGCCGAAGAAGTTGCATTAGGTCGTAATCCTAAAACACTAAAAGAAGGCGGTACTACAGAAATTCGCGAAGTGACGCGTGCGTTTAATCAAATGTCTGAAGGAATTAAGCGCCTCGAAGAAGATAGAAACCTACTGATGGCAGGTATTTCTCATGACCTTCGAACGCCGCTGACACGCATTCGTTTATCTAGCGAAATGATGTCAGAACAAGACGACTATTTGAAAGAAGGTATCGAAAAAGACATCGACGACATGAATGCGATAATCGATCAGTTTATCGACTATATTAGAACAGATACCGACGATATCACCGAAGAAGTCGACATAAACAGGCTAATCAATGACGTAGTCGATTCAGAACAACTGCCTGATAGAGAAATAATCGTCATTCCTAAAAAGTGCCCGTTAATAAAAATAAAATACTTAGCGATTAAACGCGTATTGGCTAATCTCATTCAAAATGCGATGCGCCATACCGACGGAAAAATTACCGTTGAAAGCGGCGTCGATGTGAAGCAAAACACGGTTTATTTGGCTGTACTTGATGAAGGTACAGGTATTCCTGAGCAGGAAATAGAACGCTTGTTTCAACCCTTTACGCAAGGTGACACCGCGCGTGGTAGCGAGGGAAGCGGATTGGGGCTAGCCATTATCAAACGTATAGTTAAAATGCACAGCGGCGAAGTGATTTTGCGCAACCGACCGGAAGGTGGCTTAGAAGCTCGCGTACTACTGCCGATCACGCGGGAAAGAAGTTAAAAAAAGCTTCTATTAAATAGAAGCTTTTTACGCTTAAACAATGTCATTTACAGTGTATTAAATGCGTCATACACAATCACTTTTTCCCACAAATGCTGCGCATCCTCCACAAACTTCAAATGCACAGGCTCAGATTGATACTTATCTTGGTCTGCTTTACTGTCAAAAGTTAAAATAAGTGCGTAAGTGTAGGTACTATCAACAACATCACGCTCACTTGGGGCAACAGTGCCGATAAATTTACTCTTAACATATAGAGAATTGTCGATAAAAAGGTTGAGATGTTTTTCAAACGCTTTTCTGTCTTGTTCGTTTTCAGGATTTTTCAGCCAAAAATACACGCTATGGACAAAGCCGCCTGAGGCAATTACCGTTTGATTTTCTTTTGGCGCCTTATCGCTGGCTGTTGCCGCGAAACTGACTGCGGCGACCATAAACAATGCACGACAAAAATGCATGACTTTTTCTACTACCATCTATCTCTCCTAACGTTTAATCGTAACACCATAGCCTAAGGCTTTTTATTTCGTCTGGCTATGGTCTTTGGGAAATAATGATTTCAATTGAAAAACGCTAGGGCATAAAAAAACCAACCCGAAGGTTGGTTTTCAAATCAATGATTCTGATTACAACTGTGGACCCGCTGCAACCAAGGCTTTACCGTTGTCGTTATCCGTGAACTTCTCAAAGTTAACAATAAAACGGTTCGCTAAATCTGCTGCTTTATTCGTCCATTCACCTTGCTCGGCATATGTATCACGTGGGTCGAGTATACCATCTTCAACACCCGCTAAATGCTTAGGTACTTCAAGGTTAAATAATGGCAACACTTGTGTTTCGCCACTTTCAATTGAACCATCTAAGATAGCGTCGATAATAGCTCGCGTCGCTTTAATTGAAATACGCTTGCCTGTGCCATTCCAACCGGTGTTTACAAGATACGCTTCCGCACCTACTGCCTGCATTCTTTTGCGCAATACTTCAGCATACTGCGTTGGGTGCAGGCTTAAAAACGCCGCGCCAAAACATGAAGAAAATGTCGGTGTTGGCTCAGTAATACCTCGCTCTGTACCAGCAAGTTTTGCAGTAAATCCAGATAAGAAATAGTACTCCGTTTGCTCTGGCGTAAGCTTGGCAACTGGCGGTAGCACACCAAAAGCATCAGCTGTTAAGAAAATAACTTTCTTCGCGTGTCCCGCTTTAGAAACTGGTTTAACAATATTGTCGATATGGTGAATCGGATACGAAACACGTGTGTTCTCTGTTTTAGAGCCATCGTCGTAATCGATTTTTCCATTTTCATCAACAGTTACATTTTCAAGCAAAGCATCACGACGAATCGCTTGATAGATATCAGGCTCATTTTCTTCACTTAGGTTGATTGTTTTCGCGTAACAACCACCTTCAAAGTTAAATACGCCATTATCGTCCCAGCCGTGCTCATCGTCACCGATTAATTCACGCTTAGGGTCGGTAGAAAGTGTTGTTTTACCTGTACCTGACAAACCAAAGAAGATAGCAACGTCGCCGTCTTTACCCACGTTAGCACTACAGTGCATTGACGCTATACCTTGCAATGGCAGAAGGTAGTTCATCATAGAGAACATACCTTTTTTCATTTCACCGCCGTACCAAGTACCACCGATTAACTGAATGCGCTCTGTTAAATTGAACGCGACAAAGTTTTCAGAGTTTAAGCCCTGTTCTTGCCAATCAGGGTTGGTTGTTTTGGCGCCGTTCATCACCACGAAGTCTGGTTCGTAACCTTCAAGTTCAGCGTCGCTTGGGCGAATAAACATGTTCTTAACGAAATGCGCCTGCCAAGCTACCTCTGTTATAAATCTTACTTTCAAACGCGTATCAGCGTTTGCACCACAATAGGTATCTACAACAAACAGTTTTTTACCAGACAATTGATTTGTAACAAGGCCTTTAAGCTTGCTCCAAGTTTCCGGTGTCATTGGTTTGTTGTCATTTTTTCCTTGATCTGACCACCATACAGTGTCGCGCGTTACGTCGTCGCGAACGATGTATTTATCTTTTGGTGAACGACCAGTAAAAATGCCCGTGTCTACAGCAACAGCGCCAGATTCGGTTACAACACCGCGATCATAGCCTGTTAAGCCCGCTTTGGTTTCTTCCTCAAACAGTACTTCATAAGAAGGGTTATAAATAATCTCTTCTACGTTTTCGATACCGTATACTGATAAGTCAACCGCGTGGTCCAAAGCAATCATGTCTTAGATCTCCTCATAAAATTAAGACGATTTGGCATTATTGTTATTGTGGTGGTTTTAAGAGGTTGCAATTGTAGGGGAATAGAAACTAAAACGAAAGTAATTTTTTGTTTATTTTGAAAACTTTCAATATAACTTTCATAAATAATCCCTTAACCAATAAATATAAGGGGTATAGCGCGATAATGAGAAGACGAAAGAATGGATTTTATTGTTGTAATTTTCCGATCATATTTGGCAAAATTACGGAGTTTAAGGGGCTATTAACTTAACTTTTTGTGTAAGTTTACAGGTTTTTGATCATAACCGCTTATAATTAATAGTTATCGTCAGTATCACATAATTAATATGCTGTTTATCAAAACGATTTTTCTGCTTTAATTTGGCAGAAATTATGAAAATGGTTATGCTATTTACAAACACCTAATGGAATATCTTCGTGAAACTAATTAACGCTGCCTCTTTTTCCCTGTTCTCCTTGTTTTTCATTTCTGCATGTAGCGAGACACCACCGCCACCCGTAACCACAGATCAGCCAATGAATGTGAGCGCTGATATCGTCGACAGCAAACCAAGCGAAGAGCAAACGCAAGTCACCAAGAAACAACTTGCAGAAAAAGCGTTAGTACAAATTAATAATCAGTATTTTGTTGTACGTGAACTGCCACTAAAACGAAATCATATGATTGAAAATGCAAAAACAAAGCGTATGGCGCGTGTAACTGGTCGGTTTTTGATCGTGTTAGAAGAAAAAGACAGCGACAAAGCACTCGACGTGCTTAATTCCCGTTTTAACTTGCGTCGCGTTCAAAACAATATCTATCGCGCCAACCCTATCAATGAGCTTGATATGCTAGCCGCCTATAAACGTATTCAAAACGCGCAAGGAATTGCTCGAGTAGAGATGGAATTAGATTACCCGAAGCCAATTAAAGAAGAGGAAGCGCAGTAAGGTGCTGCTAATCTCAACTGACTAGCAAGACAATACAGTCATAAAAAAAGGAGCATCAGCTCCTTTTTTTATTGTGCGTTTAATAACCCTGCAAGCTGTTGTTCATCAAAGGTATAGGTTGTTAAGCAATAATCACACGTCATTGATATATTGCCTTGTTCTTCCAAAATAGATTTAATTTCAGCAGGTTCAATTTGTGCAATCGCGTTTAAACATTTTTGCTCAGAACACGTACATTGGTAGGTCACCTGTTGCGGGTCAAACATCATCACTTTTTCTTGATGATATAAACGATACAACAACTCTTCAGCATCAAGCGAAAAGATTTCTTCCGGCTTAATGGTTTCAGTTAACTGGCAAAAATGTTCATAGTCGTCGAGCTGCTTTTGTTTGTCTTCACCATCAGGTAATAACTGAACTAAAGCACCTGCTACCTTGGTGTTTAGTTTGTCGCTAAACAACCAAATTTTAGTCGGGATCTGCTCAGAAACTTCAAAGTAGTGCGCTAAACAACCGGCAATCGTATCTTCTTCTAAAGCAACAATACCTTGATAAGGCTCGCCGCTTTCAGGACGTAAAGTGATCACCATATTACCCTTACCTACTAGGTCTCTTAACCCCTCAGCTTGGGTATCTTCAGCTAGCTTCGCGATACCACGCATCACTTGTTTATGATTACCGTTTACGGCGAGATAGCCTATCGGACCGTCACCTTGCAACTGAACAGTAATTTCACCTTCAAATTTTAGTGTTGCTGTTAGTAAACAAGTTGCAGCCACCAATTCACCTAACAATGCTTGCACACCGGCAGGATAATTATGATTCGCGACCATTTGCTGAAAACTGTCGGTCAATTGCACCATTTCGCCACGAACGTGCAATTCATCAAAAATATAGCGATTTAATACATCGGTAGTCACAATTAATAACCCTCTTTAAACTGTCTAAGTTGGCGACGTTGTTTCTTGTCTGGCTTGGTATCACTAGCAGGGCTAAGTAAAAACCCTTGTTTGCGCGCTAGCGCATTCTTTTCTCTTGTTTGAGCACTTTGTTCTGTTTCTTGGTACAAAGTTTGTGCAAAGGTAGCGTCTCGGCGTTTATCTGCAAGTGCCACAACTAGCACTTCCTTTTCCTCGTATCCTTGTCTCACTTGAATACGATCTCCGATAGCTACAGCCTTACCAGATTTAGTCCGCTGACCGTTATAAAACACTTTTCCGCCATCAATCATTTGCTTGGCTATTGCTCGCGTTTTGTAAAAACGAGCAGCCCATAACCATTTATCTAGGCGATAAATTGTCTTTTCTGCGGAATTTTCTTTGTTTTTTGTTGCCATAAAACTATGCGTTACTGATTAGGCTGACAAATACGTTGAAAGCCAGATAAATAGTGGCGCAGAATAGCATAATTTGCTTTGTGAAACTAGCGAATGTAGTAGGGTTTACAGCTGGCTATGTAACTATTTGGTAAATAGTTGCATCCTATCCTTGTTGCAAACGCTAGCGTAAAGTATTATCAACGGGTTATTTTACCAATGAATATAATTATTAAGGTTCAATGCAGTTAAGCAACATGCTGGATTCGCTGGGATCGCAGTTACAACAATTACCACAGCAAAAAATTGCGCAAGTAGTCACCCTAGGGTTTATTGTGTACACCGGCTATTTGCTCAGTCAAATTACGTGGGGAAGCGTCGCTCAACCTACGGCTTTTGTTGCGCCTGGCACTAAAACAAATAGTTACAATCAAGCCAGCAGTCGCGAACAACTCAACTTGCAAACCTTGAAAGCACTCAATTTATTTGGCCTCTACACCGAAAATAAGGAACCAGAAGCCGTTGAAGTTGTCGAAAGTGCACCAGAGACACGTTTAAATATATCGCTTTCAGGGCTTGTCGCTAGCGATGATCCTAGTGTTGCGGCAGCAATCATTACCTCATCAGGCGCTCAAGAAACCTATGGTGTCGGTGAAAAAATTAAGGGGACACGGGCCACGTTAGAGCGCGTATTACCCGATAGAGTACTGATAAAACAGTCCGGTAAACTAGAAACCTTGATGCTTGACGGTTTTGACTACGAGACCAGTGCTAGCAGCAACAATAGTAGTGCACGAGCGAGCAGTACTCAAAGCCGTGGTGTAAGTAATGCTCGTACAATGCCAAATAACCGTGAAATTGGGCCAAGCGTGCGCACCCAAAGTAGTGATGCATTTCGTGCTAGTGCACAATCACTGCGTGATGATTTAAAAGATGATCCAGGTAAGATTTCGGATTATCTAAAAATTTCGCCGAAAAAAGAAAACGGCGAAATCATAGGTTATTTATTAAGACCAGGAAAAAATCGCGACTTCTTTAATGAAGCGGGTTTAAAGTCTGGTGATATAGCGACGTCGGTTAATGGATTAGATTTAACCAATCCAATGGAAGCGGCGGAAGCGTTAAGACAAATTAGAAGTGAGAGTCAAATCGCCTTGATGGTTCGTCGTGGCGAAGAGCTAACAGAAGTTCTGTTAAGCGTTGACTAACAATAAACGCAGTAAGATAAAACAATGAAACTGATTAATCGTAAAACAAGCACCAAAAAAACAATAAGCAGCGTATTTCTCGCCTGCTCTTTAGCGCTTAGTTTTAACTTTATCGCGCCAGTACCTTATGTATATGCAGCGCAGTACTCGCCTAACTTTAAAGGCACTGAAATCACCGAATTCATCAACATCGTGGGTAAGAACTTAAAGAAAACCATGATTGTTGACCCTAACGTACGCGGCAAAATCAATGTTCGCAGCTACGATTTGCTAACAGAAGAGCAGTACTATCAGTTTTTCCTCAATGTTCTTGAAGTATATGGTTTTGCGGCAGTAGAAATGCCAAACAATGTCGTCAAGATTGTGCGTAACAAAAAGGCAAAAACATCCTCTATTCCAGTGGTAGGCGACAACTACGACAGCGTTGGTGACGAAATGATCACCCGCGTTATTGAAGTAAAAAATGTTACTGTACGTGAGTTAGTACCTCTTTTGCGCCAGCTTGTAGACCAAGCAGGTAACGGCAACGTAACTAACTATGACCCTGCTAATGTTATTATGGTGACGGGTACCGCATCAGTGGTAAACCGTATCGTTAAAATCATCGAAAAGGTTGACCGCGCGGGTGACCAAGACGTACAAATTATTCAGTTAAAATATGCCTCTGCTGGTGAAATGGTGCGCATTGTTGAAGCAATGAATAAAACCAACCCAACAGCAAAAGGTGCTACCCCGACTTTCTTAATTCCAAAAATTGTTGCAGATGAGCGAACCAACAGCGTTATCGTAAGTGGTGAACGTCTTGCACGTGAACGCGTTGCGCGTTTAGTGGAACGCTTAGATAGCGAAATGGAAAGCAACGGTAACACACGTGTTTACTACTTGAAGTACGCGAAAGCGGAAGAAATGGTGAAAGTTCTCGAAGGTGTTTCGGCATCTATCGAAGCAGAAACAAGCCAAGCAGGTAGCAAGAGCACTTCACGGAGCAAAAAACGTAACATCAGTATAGAAGCTCATGAAAACACCAATAGTGTTGTCATTACGGCGCAACCTGATATGCAGCGTTCACTGGAAGCCGTTATTCGCCAACTCGATATTCGCCGAGCACAAGTATTAGTTGAAGCAATTATTGTTGAAGTGTTTGAAGGTGACGGCGTTAATTTAGGTGTTCAGTGGTACAGTGAAAAAGGTTCTTTCACGCAGTTTAACAATGGTCCAGCACCTATTTCTCAAATCGCTGGAGCTGCAGTAGCAGCTGAGGGCGAAGAAGGTAATGAAGTAACTACCATTGACGCCAATGGTAACCCTGTTGTTACTAAAAACCCAGATACTCGCGGCGATTACAGCCTACTTGCGCAAGTATTAGGTACAGTAAACGGTATGATGTTTGGTATTGTCGATAACGACTGGGGTGCGATAGTTCAAGCCGTTAGTACAGACACCAATTCAAACGTACTTTCAACGCCAAGCGTTACCACATTAGACAACGAAGAAGCTTTCTTTATTGTGGGTCAAGAAGTACCAATTCTTACTGGCTCAACAGCAAGTAGTAACAATGCTAACCCTTTTCAAACAGTAGACCGTCAAGAAATCGGTATCAAACTGAAGGTAACACCACAAGTTAACGAAGGTACAGGTGTTCAATTAACGATTGAACAAGAAGTGTCGTCAGTCAGTGGTGCTACGGGCGTCGATATTACAATTAACAAACGTGAAATCAAAACTGTAGTTATGGCCGATGATGGCGATACCGTTATTTTAGGTGGTTTGATTGACGAAGATGTGCAAGAAAGCCAACAAAAAGTACCGTTATTAGGTGATATTCCTGTGTTAGGTCACTTGTTTAAATCAACCAGCAGCACAGTGCGTAAACGCAACCTTATGGTATTTTTGCGTCCAACCATTATTCGTGACGGCGAGCTAATGCAGCAACTGAGCCGCGAAAAATACAACTACATCCGTGACGTTGAAAAAGCAAAACGTCGCCAAGGCATTGAACTATTAGACGACGACAAGTTGCCTATCTTGCCTGAATGGAACGACGATTTAACCTTGCCGCCTTCATACAAAGAATATGAACAAGAAAAGCTAGGTAATTCGCCAATGCCAATTGACGCAGAAAACGTCGAGCCACCTGTTGTTGATGGACAGAATTAATCGTCATGAGCACAGAAAACCTTGTTGATGACAACATCGCAGCAGAACAAGCGATAATTGAAGAAGCTGAACAAGAAGACGTTCAGCTTTCTGGCTTACCTTTTCAGTTCGCTAAAAGACACCAAGTACTGGTGCAACAACAAGATGATGGTCTAGTACTTTATTGTTTGCCCGACACTCCTGTTGCCAGTATCAATGAAGTACGCCGCGTGGTTAAACAACCTTTCGCGATAGAAACTAAGTCTCAAGAACAATTTGAATTATTGCTTACTGAAGCGTATCAGCGAGATTCGTCAGAAGCGAAGCAAATGATGGAAGACATAGGTAATGAAGTAGACCTCTATTCGTTAGCTGACGAAATGGTTGAAACGGAAGACCTATTAGAAAACGAAGATGACGCGCCTATCATCAAGATGATAAATGCGATGCTAAGTGAAGCAATCAAAGAAAACGCGTCAGATATCCACATTGAAACCTTTGAAAAAGCCCTACAAATTCGTTTTCGTGTCGACGGCGTGTTACGAGAGGTGTTAAAACCAAATCGAAAGCTAGCCTCGCTTTTAGTTTCTCGTATTAAAGTCATGGCGAAGTTAGACATTGCTGAAAAACGCATCCCACAAGATGGTCGTATTTCACTTAGAATCGCAGGCCGTGCTGTAGATGTTCGTGTATCAACAATGCCAACAGGGCATGGCGAGCGCGTGGTACTGCGTTTACTAGACAAAAACGCTGCACGCTTGGATTTACAAGATCTAGGTATGACCGACAGTTGTCGCCAACGTTTTTCAGAGCTTATCGACAAACCACATGGCATTATCTTAGTTACCGGACCTACGGGCTCGGGTAAGAGTACCACCTTGTATGCAGGTTTAACCCAAATCGATGCGCATGAGCGCAACGTACTTACCGTTGAAGACCCGATTGAATATGCTATCGAAGGGATCGGCCAAACCCAAGTAAACACAAAGGTTGATATGACCTTTGCTCGTGGCTTACGTGCAATTTTACGTCAAGATCCAGATGTAGTAATGGTTGGTGAGATTCGTGATTTGGAAACCGCGCAAATTGGTGTACAAGCCAGTTTAACCGGTCACTTAGTATTATCTACGCTACATACTAACACAGCGGCTGGTGCTATCACGCGTATGGAAGATATGGGTGTAGAACCCTTCTTATTATCGTCTAGTTTATTAGGTGTATTGGCGCAACGTCTTGTTAGAACACTGTGCCCGTCATGTCGTGAAGCGCATGCGCCAGATGCGGACGAACGTAAACTACTGAAACTGGACGATGACTCAACCCTTATATACCGCGCTAAAGGTTGCGTAGATTGTAACTTTAAAGGCTATAAAGGTCGCACAGGTATTCACGAATTATTAGTTGTCGACGATAAGGTTCGCGAGCTGATTCACAATGGTAAAGGTGAGCAAGCCATAGAAAAAGTCATTCGCAAGTCAACGCCAAGTATTCGCCATGACGGCTTTGAAAAAGTCCTAGCCGGTGTCACTACGCTTGAAGAAGTGCTGCGCGTAACAAGAGAAGACTAACCAATGGCAGCTTTCGAATACGTTGCGATAGACAATCGTGGAAAAAACAAAAAAGGTATTATCGAAGGCGATACCGCTCGACAAGTGCGTGCGCAATTGCGTGAACAAGGCTTGATGCCTGTTGATGTTACTCCTAGTGTTAAAAAGCTTAAGCAATCAAGCACTGGTGGCGTGAGCTGGTTTTACCGCGGGCGTAAAATTTCCGCCAGTGACCTTGCGCTATTTACCCGCCAATTAGCCACTCTAGTGGAATCGGGCTTACCACTTGAAGAGTCATTACTTGCCGTTGCAGAGCAAACCGAGAAAGCGCATATAAAAAGCGTTGTTATGGCTGTGCGCACTAAGGTGACAGAAGGTTATGGCCTTGCCGAAAGTATGGCGGAATTTCCCAATATTTTTGACAACCTGTTTCGCGCCATGGTTGCGGCAGGCGAAAAATCAGGTCATTTAGATAAAGTTTTAGAACGTTTGGCTGACTACACTGAGCAGCGAGAAAAAACACAATCACAAATTAAAGGCGCGTTAATCTACCCTACGATGCTGGTCCTGATCTGTATCGTCATCATCATAGTATTGCTAAAAGTGGTTGTGCCAAAAATTGTCAATCAGTTTATTGATATGGGGCACTCACTGCCTGGTTCAACACAGTTTTTGATCGATGCCTCGGATTTTATCAATCAATATGGCGTGTATTTGCTGATAGGGATACTGGCCACCATCGCCGGTTTTAAACGGGCATTGGGTAATGAATCGTTTAAGTATAAATATCACAAGTTCTTGTTGTCGTTATTTGGTGTCAAACGACTAATACGTGGCGCTAATGCTGCGCGCTTTGCCAAAACGCTAAGTATCTTAACCGCAAGTGCTGTCCCATTGCTCGACGCAATGAAGATAGCTGCCGAAGTACTAGACAACGTCTATATTAAAGACCAAGTAGGGCAAGCCGCGGATAAAGTCCGCGAAGGTACCAGCTTAAGGGCCGCACTGCAGCAAACTAAACTTTTCCCACCAATGATGCTACACATGATAGCCAGTGGTGAAAAGTCTGGGCAGCTAGAACATATGCTAGACAAAGCGGCCGACAACCAAGATCGTGAACTTGATAGCTTAATCAATGTCTCACTAAAAGCATTAGAACCAACAATCATGCTTAGCATGGGTGGCATCGTACTCTTTATTGTATTAGCTGTTATGATGCCAATTATCGAATTAAACAATTTAGTAGCAGGTTAATAGGATTTTTTATGAAGAGTATCAAGCAATTATCTTCGCAACGCGGCATGACGCTAATCGAGATCATGATCGTGATCGTTATTTTAGGTGTATTAGCCTCCATGATTGCCCCTAACTTACTTGGCCAAACTGAACGCGCCAATATGCAAAAAGCAGTCAGCGACATTAATACCTTAGAGCAACAACTAGAGTTGTACCGCAGCGATAACTATGACTACCCAACGACAGAACAAGGGTTGGAAGCGTTAGTTGACCAAACAGATATCGAACCACTGCCACGCCGCTTTCCTGAAGGTGGTTACATCAAGCGTTTACCAAAAGACCCTTGGGGTAGTGACTATCAGCTGTTAAATCCAGGCGAAAATGGCCGTATGGATGTGTTTTCTATGGGTCCAGACCGTGAACCAGGGACAGAAGACGACATCGGTAACTGGAATCTAGGCGATTTCCAATAAGCCAAGTTTTGGTTTAGTGTGAATTGAGTGGCACCAGTATGTATCGAAATAAAGGATTTACCTTAATCGAAATCATGTTGGTGCTATTGATCATTGGCATCGTTATATCGTCCGTTCAAGTCAATCTGTTTGCCAATACCCCGGAACAAAAACTTGAACAGCAAAGTCAAAAGTTTAAAGCCATCTTTGAAACCGTTGCCGACTATAGTGTGCTCAACAACATGGAGTTGGGTCTTGTTGTAAAAGACAACAGCTACCAATTTGTTGCCTACGACGGAACAAGTTGGGTACCAGTACCAGAAGATCGGTTCACAACAAGCGTTACTCTGCCTGAAGAAGTCACCATAACACTTAATTTTGATGATCTCCCGATTGAAGAACCTCAGTTATTCGATCCTGAGCAGTTAATTCCAGAAGACGAAGACTTTCTCGAACAAGAGAAAAAAATCACCCCTCAGGTATATATATTATCTGGTGGCGACATCACACCGTTTGAAGCTATTTTCGAACTAGCCGATGCAGACTTCTACGACAATCCTGCAGTGATTAAGGTCACTGGTTTGTACGCTACCCCCCTCACCTATTCGGGCCTAACCTATGAAGAATAGCGTGAAGGGATTTACCCTAATTGAAGTGCTCATTGCAATGGCCGTATTTTCCATCGCCGGTATCGCGATAGTATCTGCGACCTCAAACAGTGCGCGCAGTTTAGGCTTTGTCGAACAAAAAATGATTGCCAATTGGGTTGCTTCAAATCAACTTACTGAAATCCATTTAGAGCAATCTTGGCCACCTAAAAACAACAAAAAAGGTATGGTAGAAATAGCCGGTGCAGAGTGGTTTTGGGTCCAAAAAGTGGTGGCAACAACCAATAACGACATGAAAGCGGTGACCGTTGAAGTGCGCCAAAATGAAGATCAAGAACTACCTTTATCAAGCCTGATGACATACGTCAGCAAGGAAGGTAGCTAATGAGGCACAACAAAGGCTTTACTATCCTCGAACTCATCATTGCCGTAGCCATCTTTACCTTGATCGGTTTTGCCGGAAACAGCATGTTTATTGCAGTCAGTAAAACCAATGAAACGGCCGAGCTACGCACAAAACGCCTAGATGAGGTGCAACGAGCATTTATGATTATCGAGCGCGATTTCATTCAGATTGCGCTGCGTAAAATTCGCCCGACAGGTGAAGAGTCACTCGACGGTTTTATTCACACCGACGACAATGTTTTTGATAGCGCAAGCACAGCAATCGCGTTTGTGCGACATGGCTGGAATAATCCTGGTTATCTGATCCCACGCAGCGATCTACAAACAGTAAGCTATCGCCTAGAGGAAGATGTACTGCAACGCCTACACACCAATTTTGTTGACCCATCGCTTGGTGAAACACCCAAAATTAGAAACTTACTTACTGGTGTCGAATCACTAGAATTTGAATTTTTCGTCAAAGATAAATGGCAAGATGAGCTTGAGCAAGGCACTTTACCAAAAGCCATCGCAATAACGGTAACCACAGAAGATTTTGGTGAAATACGCCGGCAGTTTTTAGTTTCAGGTGGCGTAAAAGTTGAGGAGGATAGCGAATCATGAGCCCTCAACAACCGTTTAAGCAGCGCGGTCTAGCGTTGATCAGCGTGATGCTTGTGCTTGCTTTGTGTGCCATTTGGGCGTCTCAGATAACGGCACATTTAAGTAATCAGGTAAACAAAAGCGTTAATATTGAACTTAATCAGCAAGCGTATTGGTATGCCATGGGCGCGGAATCACTTGCTAAAATGGTGCTTAAAGAAAGTTTTAAAACAGATAGAGACAGTACTAATTTGTCGCAGTTATGGGCGCAAGAAGAACAAACTTATCCTGTTGAACAAGGCACCATCACAGGCAAAATTCGCGACTTACGTAGCTGCTTAAACCTAAACGCATTGCGTGCGCCACCACCGGCGAACGCTGATACCAGCAACAACAAAAAAACGCCCGTACAACAGGCATATCAAGATTTATTGGTGAATTTAGATATCGACGGTGTCGGTGAGTTCGAAGCGGAGTATCTCACCGAATCATTAATTGATTGGCTGGATGAAGACACATCGATTATTAGTGCCGGTGGCGCAGAAGATAATGATTACGCGAGTAAGGAGTTTCCTCACTACGCTGCCAACAATCATATTGCCTCGATAGGCGAGTTGCGCGTTATCGAACATTATAATCCGATCATTATTGATAAACTCAAGCCTTATGTGTGCGTGATACCTAATAATGAATCGTTACTGATTAACGTCAATACCATTGCTGAAGATCAAGCCGCCTTATTGGCCGCTTTACTCGACATTCCAGTAGGCGACGCCGCCAGTATTATTTCTTCTCGAGATGATAGCGGATTCGAAAAGATTGACGACTTTTTTCAGTCACAAGAGCTTACAGAAGTAAAACTGACTGACGAACAAAAACAAGTGTTTGTAGTTGATAGCGAATACTTTAAACTACAAGCAACAGCAAGCTTTAATAACAGCTTTTTTTCATTGAATTCAATTATGAAAGTAGAAAATAATCAAAGCGTTGTTGTACTTAGCCGAAATATGGGGCGTGAATAATGGCTGAAACTTTATATATCCGCCTTGGCAGTTTACCAACGCAATCGGTGCATTGGTTAATAACGGCAAGCGACAACGAAGAAATCATCGCAAGTGGGCAATTAGATAGTGCAGCTGCGTTAACTGAATTAACAGAGAAAGCCAGCACAAGAAAAACTACTGTGTTTGTGCCTGCGTCTGATGTGGCATTGCATCAATTGCAAGTGCCCGGTTCTGCGCGCGACATGAAACGCGTCGTGCCCTTTATGCTAGAAGATGAACTCGCACAACCGGTTGAGTCATTATTCTTTGCATACGGCAACGCGCCAAAAAATCCAGACTACAATTGCTTTGTTGCAGCAGTTGAAACCAGTCAAATGCAGATGTGGCTAGACGTACTTGCCGCAGCTGATATTAAAACCAAAACCTTTATTCCTGATGTATTAGCTATGCCACTGATGGCAAATGCTGCTTCTGCTATTATGCTAGAGCAACAAACACTAATCCGTTTAAATGCATGGCAAGGATATACCCTTGATGAAGCCACTTGGGGCATGCTTAATGACAGTATGGCTACCCCCGCTGAAGATACCGCGTCAGACGAGCAAGAAGAACAGGAAATCGTTCAGCAAGTTATCCACCATTACTCACCTTTGCATAGCACGGCGGAGGATGTGCAATATATTGCCGAGCCAGAAGTACTGCCATTAGCACTGCTAGCAAAGCATGCCCACAATGCGCCAGTAAACTTACTGCAGGGACAATTTAAAATTGTAGAAAAACGCTCTGCTGCGACAACTCAATGGGTCATTGCTGCCAGCTTTGCTGCTGTCGCGTTATTGCTTAACGTTGGCATGAAAGCCAACGAGCTATTGCATTTATCGCGTGAACAAGCCGCGATAGAAGCGCATATTATTACCGTCTATAAAGATACGTTCCCGGACACTAAACGCGTTAGAACCTCTACCATTAAATCTCAGCTTAACCGTAAGTTAAAAGAAGTCGGTGACGGCAGCAATGGTGATGGCTTCTTAATTGCTTTGGAAAAAATCAAACCTGCATTTATTGCGGTACCTGCAATGAAGCCTGTGTCGTTAAAGTTTGATGGCAAACGCCAAGAAATCCGTATTCAAGCAACGGCAAAAGACTATCAAGCATTTGACGCTTTCCAACAAGCATTAGAAAAAGAAAAGTTATCCGTCAATCAAGGTTCGCAAAATAATCAGGGCGACAGTATTAGCGGTTCATTCAGCATTAAGGTGAAACCATGATTGAGTATTGGCACAATTTACAGGCGCGAGAGAAAAAGCTCGCGATAGCAATGGCCATCGTAGTCGCCATTATGTTGTTTCAAGTATTGGTATGGAAACCGCTTGCAGGTGGCATTGAATCGACGTCAGCCAAACTAGAGCGTCAAAAAGATTTACTCGCCTGGGTACAAACCAACACCGAGCGCTATAAAGCTATTGCCAGTTCCGGTAAAGGGCGTTCAACCGGCAGTTTGTCGGGCATTGTTAATAGTACGGCAAGGCAGTACAAAATTTCTATCGACCGTGTACAACCTCAAGGGGACAACATTCAAGTGTGGATAGACGAAGTCCCTTTCACCAATTTATTGGATTGGTTAGAAACACTCAACAATAAGCGTGGCCTTAAGGTACTAGCGATAGACATCACTAATGCCGACGAAGCAGGTGTTGTCACCATTAGACGATTACAACTAGGGCGAAGTTAATGAAAAAATGGATAGGTTATGCCTGCTTATTAGTGCTCAGCTATGCAGTGTTTATGCTTGCAACCCTGCCGGCTAGTTTAGTGATCAATAAAATTAAATTTCCCAACACGGTATCGGTCGTCGGCATCAAAGGCAGTATTTGGCATTTCACGGTTGATAAAATTCATGCGCAAAATGTCGAAGTCAGTGATGTAGAAGCCACCTTTAACTTTTCTTCGTTATTAACCTTGGACCCGCAGTTATCAATCACTTTTGGCGGCCCATTGCATCCAGGGCCTGAAGGGAAGTTTATTGTCCATCAACTGTTTTCGACGCCAGCAGTGAAAGAACTCAGTGTATTGGTACTTGCTGACCAAATCGCACAGCAGTTACCACTCCCGCTACCGGTAAAAGCGCATGATTATGTTGCACTAAATCTTCAGCAGTTTGTCATCGACCCACAGCTACGTTGCCAAGCCGTCGCTGGTAACCTCGAATGGGACAAAGCGGCAGTAACGGCTTTAGAAGAAAAAGTAATTTTAGGTAAGTTAAGCGCCGATTTAAGTTGTGACCAAGGTGCTCTCGTCGTTGAAATTGATCCAAATAACGATTTAGGCCTAAGCTACAGTGCGTATATATCAGCTAACGGTAAGTTCTCCGGCAGTGGCTATTTAAAACCAGGCGCTAAGTTTCCAGAGAAGTTAAAACAAGTACTTCCTTTTATGGGTAACCCTGATAATCAAGGACGTTATCGCTTAAGAATGTAGCTTTTGTACTTACACCTCAAAAGCCAGCTTCCTGTTGCTGGCTTTTTCGTCTTTATGTCCAATAAACCGGATTGTTTAACGAGTTTTTTACAATAAGTTATCTTAATAGTTTCATTTTACTAATTCCCTGATATAGTTAAGTTAATTGATATAAAGGGAAGAGTATTATGTTAAGTAAGAAAATTGCTACAGCCTGCGCTGTATCGGTTATTACACTATCGGTAAATGTGGCATTAGCGTCAGATGCTAAGCCGGATAAAGACTACTCCCCTTACGCAAACTCCACACAGCCAAATAACGTTTATTGGGGTGACTCTCACCTTCATACTGGACTATCACTTGATGCCGGCCTTTTTGGTAACACGGTAACTGTTGAAGAGGCATATCGCCTTGCACGTGGTGAACAAATTACCAGTTCAACGGGTATTCCGGTCAAATTGTCTCGCCCCTTAGATTGGTTAATCATTACCGACCATACCGATATGATGGGTATTGCCACAGATATTCAAAAGGGTGCACCGAATATCGTCGCCAACAAGAAAGGTAAAGAATGGCATGAAGGCTTTAAAAAAGGTGGTAAAGCCGCCGGTGAAGCTGCTTTTGATTTAATCACTAACTTTTCTCAAATGACACTGCCAGAGGAACTGGTTCGCGATTACAGCCCAGGCTCAGAAGTATTTGGTAATGTTTGGAAGACCATAGTTAATGGCGCGGAAAAGTATAATGAGCCAGGTTTATTCACTGCCTTTATTGGTTTTGAGTGGACCTCTGTTCCAAAAGGATTCAATCTCCATCGTAACGTAATTTTACGTGATGATGCTAAAAAAGCATTAATGGTACAACCGCCAACAACGCAGCCTCCAACGGGCAGCACGGACCCCTTTTCTTTATATAAATGGCTAGAAGACTACCAAAAGAAAACAGGCGGTAAGGCGTTTGCATTTGCTCATAACGGCAACTTGTCTAACGGTTGGATGTTCCCAACAGTAAGCACATACCACGGTGGTAAGGTAGATAAAAACTATGTTACGCAACGAGCAAAATGGGAACCGCATTACGAAATCACCCAAATTAAAGGTGACGGTGAAGCACATCCTTATTTATCGCCTGACGATGAGTTTGCTGATTACGAAACGTGGGCAGTAGGTAATTTAGATATTACCGAGCTTAAAACCAATGACATGCTTAAGGGCGAATATGCCCGTGAAGCCCTTAAGCAAGGGCTATTACTAGAGAAAAAACTCGGCGTTAACCCGTATAAATTTGGTGTCGGTGGTGCTACCGACAGCCACACAAGTTTAGCGACTGGCGCGGAAGAAAATTTCTTTGGTAAATCAACCTCAGTTGAACCAAACAAAGACAGAATCAATCATCCATTTGTGCGTTCAAAACTCGGTGCTATTGAAGGTTACATGCTAGTTGCATCAGGTTATACAGGTATTTGGGCACATGAAAATACCCGTGAAGCGCTTTATGATGCTATGGAGCGAAAGGAAACCTACGCTACCACTGGACCGCGCATGAAAGTGCGTTTCTTTGGCGGCTGGAATTACACTGAAAAAGATTTAGCTAGTAACAAGGCTGACGCGATTGGTTATCAAAAAGGCGTCCCAATGGGAGGCGATTTAACTAAGTCTACAGCGAAAAGCAAAGCGCCTACATTTATGGTTTCGGCGCTACGCGACCCTGAAAGCGCTAACTTAGATCGCGTGCAAATTATTAAAGGCTGGATGGATAGCAAAGGTAAATTGCATGAGCGTGTTTACGACGTTGCTGTGTCAGACGGTAGAAAAATCGACAAAAATGGCCGCGCAAAACAACCTGTGGGCAATACTGTTGATGTTAAAACCGCAACATGGACGAACGATATTGGCGATGCATATTTAGCCGCTGTTTGGACAGATCCTGATTTCGACAAAAACGAGAATGCCTTTTACTACGCGCGAGTGCTAGAAATTCCAACACCTCGTTGGGTGCTATACGACAAAGTGCGTATGGGAACAGTGGTACCGAAAGAAGCCGAACTTGTTGGTCAAGAACGTGCCTATACATCGCCTATTTGGTACGCAGCAAAATAATAATAATTACCTAGCGGCGCCAGCCGCTAGGCGTTGTAACGAAAAGAAGTAAAATCATCATGACACATCAACTATCCGCGCTTTTGCGCGAGCCTTTGTTGCACTTTTTACTAATAGGTGCACTCATTTTTGTTTTTGTTACCGAAGACGATGGCAGTGACAATCAAGTGATCACCATTAGCGAGGGTCGTATCGCTCAATTGAAAAATGACTACGTATTACGTTGGCAACGAGAACCGATACAGCAAGAATTGGACAATGCCATCAATTTTTATGCAACCACACAAATGTATCTTAACGAGGCACGCTCTCTTGGCTTAGATTATAACGACAGCGTTATTGATAGACGTCTTCGTCAAAAGATGAATTTTATCTTAGAAGATATCGTAGCGATTCAACAACCTAGCGAACAAGACTTGCAACGCTTCTATCAGGAAAACCCAGATTCCTTCTTGAGCGATGCAGAAATTAGCTTTGAGCAGGTGCACATATCTATTGATAAGCCAGATGAATTATTGGCCCAACAAATCGACATACAGAAACAGCGCATAGCACAAGGCAATACGCCAGAAGGTGATGCCTTCTATGTACAACCTAATTTTACCGCGCAGTCAGACGTCGAGATAGACAAGGCCTTTGGTACCGGCTTTGCAGCGCAGTTAGCGGATGCGCCACGTGATCAGTGGAGCGGCCCTTACCGCTCTCAAATTGGGGAACATTTCGTTTTTGTTAGTGGTTATGAATTAGGAACAGTTAAGCCTTATGAAGAGGTGAAAGCGGCAGTAGAAGATGGCTGGCGTTATCAGCAGTTTCTTGCAGCGGAAGCTGCCTTTGAGGCAAAAATGAAACAACACTATCGCGTCGAGCTACCTGAAGGTTACGGCAATGAATAGCTGGTTTAAATGCGTTATTGCGCTATTTTTGACAGCTAGCGCAGTACTCTCTTCACCTACCACTGCCGATGATATTCGCCCCGCTACCCTACAAATTGAGGCGACAAGCGATACAAGATTTGCAGTCAGCTTAAAAGTACCGGTGCGCAATGGCGTAAGACAAAACATGCAAGTGGTGTTGAGCGAAGATGCCGTTATTGTATCGCCTAAGCAAGTCCGCACGGTACAAAATGCCTATGTAGAATCCTTTGAATTTGAACGACGTCAGGGCTTGTCTGATTTAACCGTTACCATGGAAGGTCTAAAAGGTCTTCGCGGTGATGTGCTGCTGCGCGCCGTTAACATGCAAGGTGATGTGAATAACCATGTACTCAATACAGAAAACGCATCGATTACCCTAAAAGCGCCAACGACCGCATCTAAAATCGATACCATCATTCAATACATTATATTAGGTGTTGAGCACATTTTAATTGGCCTGGATCATTTACTTTTTGTAGCCTGTTTGGTGTATATATCAAATACCAAGCGCAAACTGATTTATACCATTACCGGTTTTACCCTAGCCCACTCTGTTACCTTGATTCTGTCTGCAACCAACGTTGTGGTTGTTCCAATAAAACCAGTAGAGGCGGTGATAGCGCTCAGTATCGTATTTCTTGCTTGGGAAATTGCCAAAAACAAACAAAACAGTTTAAGCATGCGCTACCCAGTGCTAGTGTCTTCTAGTTTTGGGTTGCTACATGGCTTTGGCTTTGCCGCTGTGCTGGCAGAATTTGGCTTACCGGCAAATGAAAAGATAGCCGCTTTGCTGAGTTTCAATATTGGCGTTGAGATTGGGCAATTATTGTTTGTTGCGGTGCTCTTTATCTTGTTCATCTCGGCAAAAGCAGCGGTGCGCTCACTGTCAAAAGAAACGCTGCGTTTTCCAATCAGCTATATTTGCGGCATTATTGCGACGTTTTGGATGATTCAACGGGTGCTTTAAGCACCCATCTTCCTAATACTTAACATCATCAATAGGGAGCGATTCCAGATAACTGATGGTCGCTTCTGACAACTCATTGTCGGTAAGGTCGATACTGGTTAAGTCTGGGTTGTTGTCAAAGCGAATCGCAGTGATCTTATTTTGCGATAAATTGACTGAGGTTAATGCTGGTAGCAACCCCATGCTAATGCCTTCAATGGCATTATTACTCATCACTAAGTTGGTGAGCCTCGGTAGCTCTAATGTAGCATTTGTGAGCTCGCCATTAGTCACCGTTAAATTGCTCAGCAGTGGCTGGCTTTCCAAACGTAAACTGCGTAACCGCGTCATATTGTTTAGTGTAATACTGCTAATTGTCGCATTGTTACTTAGATTTATGCCTTTTATTTCACTATTTGTGAAAGTCAGGGATTGCAAAATCACTAGGTTTTCAAACACCACCATTTGCGGATACGTAATATTATCTAGCGTAATGTTAGTGGCTGTTGTCATGCCAGCAAAAGACAGAAAATGCGGTGTTAGGTTGTTCATTGTCAGCGTATTTACCTGCGGCATATTAATGCCGTTAAAACGCAAATGCGTGCCCGAGCCAGGATTGTCGCCAAACAATTCTAAGCTACTAAGCGCTGGAAACAGGGAAAAATCGACGGTGTATTTAATGGCAGTTGCATTGCAGCTTAAGGAAGTGACTTGCTCGAATGCGCTCAAACTGCTGTCATTAGCAACGGCATCGGCAATACATTGTGCTATCGCATCATCGGCATAGTTGTATCGTAACAACGGATTGGTTTCATCGTCGTCATCGCAACCCGCAATAAACACCAGCAAACCTAAAGCAACTAAGCGCATCTTTTATCCATTCTTTTTGTCGAAAGTAACTAAAAATATAATAACTTAGTGGTTTTTTTACAATAAAAAACGCCCCGAAGGGCGTTTCTTTGTCTGGCTAAAGACAATTTACAACATGGTTTCTAACACCTACCGCAAATCGTTATCTTTGAGGCAGGCGTTAAACATTATGCGTCAGTGACAATTTTCTTCATTGCTGTCATGTAACCGCGAAGCTCTTTACCAATCGCTTCAACGCCATGGCTTCTAATCGCTTCGTTCACTTCAATTAAGCGCACATTGTCAACTTCATTGCTTGCATCTTTTAGGCCTTCACCTAAATCTTCCAAGCTTAGACTGCTAACAAAGTCTTCCAATAAAGGCACTGCTGCATGTGAGAATAAGTAGTTACCGTATTCTGCTGTATCAGAAATAACCACATTCATTTCGTATAGCTTGTTGCGTGCAATACAGTTGGCAATTAATGGTGTTTCGTGCAGCGATTCATAGTATGCCGACTCTTCAATGATACCAGCAGCAACCATAGATTCGAACGCTAGTTCTACACCCGCTTTGATCATAGCTACTAAGAAAATACCTTTGTCATAGTAATCTTGTTCACTAATGGCAGCATCACTATCTGGTGCTTGTTCAAAAGTAGTTTCGGCCGTTTGTGCGCGCCATGTTAAAAGGTTTACATCATCATTAGCCCAGTCCGCCATCATGGTTGATGAGAACGTGCCATCGATAATGTCATCCATGTGCTTCTCAAATAGAGGACGTAAGATATCTTTTAATTGCTCTGACATATCAAACGCACGAATTTTCGCAGGGTTTGATAAACGGTCCATCATGTTGGTAATACCGCCGTGCTTCAAGCCTTCTGTAACAACTTCCCAGCCGTACTGAATTAGTTTACGCGCGTAGCCCGCATCAACGCCTTGCGCTACAAGATGCTTGTGGCCCAAAATTGCGCCTGTTTGTAACATGCCGCAAAGAATCGTTTGTTCGCCCATTAAGTCTGACTTAACTTCTGCAATAAAGCTCGACTCAAGTACACCAGCACGGTCACCACCTGTAGCCGACGCATAAGCTTTTGCTACGTCTAAACCAAAACCTTGTGGGTCATTTTCTGGGTGAACGGCGATTAACGTTGGTACACCAAAGCCACGCTTGTATTCTTCACGTACTTCTGTACCTGGGCACTTAGGTGCAACCATAACCACGGTAATGTCTTCACGAATCTGCATGCCCTCTTCAACAATGTTGAAACCATGAGAATATGCCAAGGTAGCGCCTTGTTTCATTAGTGGCATTACCGCGCTTACTGCAGATGTATGCTGCTTGTCTGGTGTTAAGTTAAGCACTAGATCAGCTGCTGGAATCAATTCATCGTATGTACCCACAGTAAAACCATTTTCACTTGCCCATTGATACGACTGACGCTTTTCTGCGATAGCGGCTTCACGCAGTGCATAAGAGATATTTAAACCCGAATCACGCATGTTCAAACCTTGGTTTAATCCTTGAGCACCACAACCAACAATGACAATGTTCCAGTCTTTAATGAATTCACAACCATTTGCGAATTCTTCGCGCTTCATAAAACGACATTTGCCTAATTGCGCTAACTGTTCACGCAACGAAATAGAATTAAAATAATTAGCCATGGGCTTCTCCAAAAATACTTAGGACCTAACACGAGCAAGGTATAGCTGAAATATACTTGATGGCTTTTGTTGCTTAAAGTGATATATTTGCATAACAATATTGCAAAAAACGCAACACATATTGGATTTAGGTAATTCTTTTGGACTTTAAATCAATGCAGATGTTTTCCCATTTAGCGCAACATCTTCATTTCGGCAAAACAGCAGAGCATTTTCACTTAAGCCCATCGACCTTGAGTCGCGCGATTACGCGCATGGAAGAAGAACTTGGTGTTACCTTGTTCGCCCGTGACAATCGCAGTGTTGCATTAACGCAGGCAGGTAAAACCTTTGAACAGTTTTGTTTAACGCAAATTGAGCAATGGCAACTGTTTCAACATGGCTTAAACCAACAACAGGCAAGGCTAACAGGAAAGCTTCATATCTATTGTTCCGTGACTGCCGCCTATAGTCACTTGCCCAGCCTACTAGAAAAGTTTCGTGCTCAGCATCCGTTAGTGGAAATCGTGCTAACCACCGGTGACGCGTCAGACGCCATTGAACAAGTGGCTCACCAGGGGGCCGACATAGCGATAGCGGCGAAGCCAGACACCATTGGCAACAAGCTACAATTTCTGCCGATTGCGAAAATTCCAATGACCATCATCGCACCCAAAATCGCTTGCCATGTCCACCAACTCGTTAATAACCAACCGATTGATTGGCGAGAAATTCCGTTTATTTTGCCCGAACATGGTCCCGCCCGAAAACGATTCGAATCTTGGTACAGGCACAAGCAACTGGGTAAACCGACCATTTACGCGACTGTGTCAGGCCATGAAGCACTTGTTTCTATGGTTGCACTAGGTTGTGGTGTTGGCATTGCCCCAGTGGTAGTGGTTGAAAACAGCCCGGTTAAAGATAAGGTGTTTGAAATCAGTGACAATAACGCTATTGCGCCATTCGAACTAGGGTTAGTGCATTTAAGACAACAAAAAGACCAACCCTTGATAAACGCATTTGTTGAGGCGCTACGCTGATACCGCTTCGGTTAAATGCCTTAAAATTCTATCCATAGCTCGGTATGACAGCGCCTCCATTAGGTGCTGTTGATTAATCTTTGTGTGCTTTGCCATATCCGCGATGGTACGGGCAATTTTAATAATCTTGTGATGCGTGCGCGTCGACAAACCAAGTTTTTCAACAGCAAGTTCTAGAAATTCATGATCAGCTTTTGACAGCATGCAGTATTGACGAATATCGCTAGCACTAAGATCTGCATTCGGCATCCCTTGCCGCGCTATTTGTATCTCTCGACACTGCAGCACACGTTCGCGCACACAAGCGCTCGACTCTTCTTGCACTGCAGTATCGCCAAAAAGCCCCTTAGGCAGCCTTGTCACTTCTATTTGAATATCAATACGATCTAAAAACGGGCCCGATAGGCGATTTAAATAACGTAATACCTGCTCAGGTGTTGAACGGTTGTCATTGTAAAATCCGGTAGGCGAAGGATTCATCGCCGCCACTAATTGAAAATTGGCAGGAAAGGTTTGTTTTTGCAGCGCTCGTGAAATAGTAACCTCGCCAGATTCCATCGGTTCGCGCAGCACATCAAGCACTTTGCGTTCAAATTCTGGCAATTCATCAAGAAACAATACGCCATTGTGCGCCAAGCTAACTTCTCCCGGTTTAGGGTGGCTGCCACCGCCAATGAGTGCTGCCGCTGAAGCAGTATGATGTGGTGAACGAAACGGTCTTTTGTACCAATTATTCGCTTCCACGTGTTGCGTAATCGATCGGATTGCTGAGGTTTCTATTGCTTCAGCTTCTGTCATGTGTGGCAAAATGCTATTAAGCCGAGTTGCTAGCATGGTTTTACCTGTGCCTGGCGGGCCCACAAAAAGTAAGTTGTGATTGCCACTTGCGGCGATTTCAAGTGCACGCTTTGCTAGTGGCTGGCCGATAACATCGGCCATATCCTCACTACAGTAACTCGGCTGCTCTACTACTTGCTCATGTTCCTGCGGCAATAGCTGCTTTTGCCCCATAAAATGAGGAAACAACTGTACTAAATGTTCGACCCCAAAGATGGTTGCATTGCTAACACGACTAGCCATTGATGCATTCTGATAAGGCATGAACAACGGCCGCTCAGCCTTTGCTGATGCTAACGCTAACGGTATTTCGCCAACAATGGGTCTTAGTTCGCCAGACAATGCTAGCTCGCCAGCATATTCAACATCTTGCGTGCAATGCGCGGGTAATTGCCCTGATGCCGCAAGTATGCCGACAGCGATAGGCAAGTCGAATCTTCCGCCTTCTTTGGGTAGATCAGCGGGCGCTAAATTAACCGTGATACGTTTACTTGGGAATTCATAGCCGCAATTTATCAGGGCGCTACGCACCCTATCTTTTGATTCTTTAACCGATGTTTCAGGCAAACCAACAATATTAAATGCCGGTAAACCGTTGGCTAAATGAACTTCTATGGTGACAAGTGGTGAATGTAGCCCAAGACGGGCCCTAGAATATACACAGGCAAGTGCCATACAAACCTCCATGTTATTGTTTTTACACTCCTTGTAAAAACTTGAATAGCGTCAATATTCGCTAACTAAAAAGTGTAGCACAGCATTTTTAAAGTGCTTTTTAAGTGCTAAGACCGAAGTGCTAAGGTTTTGACTCGTCATCCTGAACTTGATTCAGGATCTCGTCCTATGGAAACAATGGTGGCTGACACCATAGTGATGGTTGATATTCTGAACACACATTTGACAAATAGCAACAAGTTCACAACAGAAAATTACAGCAGTAATTGTTACATTTCGCTCCCAAATATCAAATGGTGAATTTATGAAATACGCTATAGCTATTGCTTCTGTTTTTCTCATTGCGTCGTGTGCAACACCGTATGCTAAGTATTCTTGGGCTTCAGGTACCGGTTACAGCTCATCTCAGTTAGGAGATAAAGTGTTCTCTGTTAGCTTTCAGGGTGATGGTTCTACAGATATTCAAAGAGCTAAAGATTTTGCCTTATTAAGAAGCGCAGAGATCTCATGGCAGCATAGATGTAGTCATTTCATTATCTTAGGTTCATCACAACAAGTAACTCAAAGCACTGTAACCACCCCTAAAACAACATCAACCAACTATTACAGTGGCGTAGCTCAAACAACTACATCAGGTGGATATACATACTCAATAGCTGCTCCAAGCACTTCGAACACAATAATGTGCTTCAGTGAAAAGCCAGAGGGATTTTCTTACAGCGTTGACTTCATAATGAAGTCATTGAAAACCAAGTATAACTTGTAGAACTCTCAAGCAAACCTAAAAACAACGGCTTAATATAAAACGATTTCCCAGAGGTACGCCCTTTCCAAGGTGGTAGATCATCTAACAGATAAGATCTTCAATATGAGCCGTTTATATCCCTTCCTGAGGCTATCTATTCTGTTTCTTCCCTAAGTCTGTTAAGCATTTGAACAAGTCTTGCAGGGACTTCTACAAAACGCTCTCCATCAGGGTATTCGAACTCTACTCTTGTGATAAGACCTCTGTAATTCCCTATCAGTTTAATTCCTGTCCCTTCCAATTGCTGTAGCATCCAGTTCTTGTCTCTTTTAGGCTTGGTCTCTACCTTTCTCCTAGCTTTCTGAGCTTCATTGAGACACATATCAACTTCTTCATCAGCCATACGAGATACATCAAAGTTTCCTCGTAAAGCATGTTGGCTAGAAGCATCCCAAAAAGCAGACTTAGCGTAAGAAGGGTCATCAACTTTAATCTTCTTGCTTACTTTCCAGTCCTTACCTGTATCTTTAACTATCTGACCAGCTTCTTTTGAAGCATTAGTGTTAATGCGCTCTAAAGCCTTCTTTATTGTTCCAGTTGTATAACCAACTTTAATTAACAATGGATCGGAGGGGTGTCTACAGACAAATAAAAAACCAGACTTCATAATCACTATCTCTACTTCAAATCTATTCCTAGATTACACCCAATTCAAATGTAAAGGTATACACATTTCAATCACTTATGTCATAATCAACTCAAACCAACAATAATATCAAAGACATGGATTTCTTAAGTTCAGTAAAAGGATTGTTTGACTCAATCATAGATGGCGCTAAAGAGCGTATTGTAAACCCCTTCACCAGTGGCTTCTTAGTTGCTTGGATTTTTTTCAACTGGAAAGGTATCTATTTCTTCATGACAGGAGATGGTACAACTATTCAAAAAATTACCCATATTGAGTCAGTTTATTCTGATATAAATACAAACTTTTATTACCCATTACTTGTTTCCTTTTTGTACGTAACCCTCTTCCCTCTAGTAAAAGAGATTGCTATTAGCTTATGGACGATTGCAGAGAATTTAGGTAAGTCTCTTTCAAGATGGTCAGTTCCCAACCTAGCGCCAATATCCAAAGCGGAAAAGGCAGCTCTAATCAACTTAATGAATACAAAGGAAAAGGAGTTTAAGGAAAAGCTTAGAGAGAAAGATGAGCAGATAGAAGCCCTACAAAGCTTGGTTCGTAGCGAAGAGTCTGAAAAAGATAATGATTTGACAAATGGAACCGATATCCCAGCTGTTCCTCCTAGTGAACTGTTTAAAGACATAATTAAATCTGCATCGAAGTCAGCTACACCAAAAGAGAGTAAGCAGGATAGAATGGAGTACAACGAGTCTGTTAGAAGGTACTTCACAACGGCTGATGGTCAGCACTATTTGAGAAATTCAGTAGCAGATAAACTAAATCTATCCAGAGAGAACCCAAATCACGCAAAGGATATAGAGCTTTCCTCAGTGCTTTTAGAGCGTGCAATGAGGTCAGAAGACGAAACTGTAAAAGAAGTTGGGTTTGATATAAATGTGAATGGCAAGAATAAAGGTCTTGTTACTTCAGCTGTAAATGCTGCCTTAGATAAACTTCGTATTATTGGATATTTAGAAAAATTAGATAAGAAAGACGGTTTTAATTACTACAAACTTACTGACGAAGGCAAAAGGTTCCTAACGGACATTCTTCAAAACAATAAAGTAAAAGCTGTGTGGTCATAGACCTCCAACCGTAACGGTTTATTCTAACGGTGAGCAATCCCTTTAAAAATAAGTAGCTATCTTCAGTTAACATACCCAATCCGATAAAGGACTATAGGAATTGAGATGACAGATATTAAGAAAACAAATTGGTTTGACCCAGATAAAGCATTCTTTGAGCTTGCTGTTGTTAGGTGTACGTTTGTTCTTGTAATAATTTCAGCTGTTGTCGTTGCTTGCCTTATTCTGATTAACGGAGATTACTCTAGTTGCTTTACATCTTCTTGCTTTAACGTTTCTGTATCTAACTTTAAAGTACCTTTAGGTGTCCTCTCCTTGCTTATCCCTATCATAGCTGTCTTTGCAGCCAATCACAGAAGCGAGCAAACCAAAAGACAAATAGAGTTATCTCAAGTCCAGAACAACTTCAGCAACTATTACAAGCATCTCGAAGAGTTCGAAAAATACATCCACAACGCAAAGCCTAAGTATGCTGCAAAAACCTATGAAATGATGGATGCAAGAATGCTTCACAATGTGTTTTTTCCTCTAGCCAAGGATGGGCATTTAGCGATTGACGACTCTGTAAAACTAGAAATAAAGGGATACTATGAGGAGGCTTTTGAATTTATACATGGACTAATGAAATTAGATTCTAAGCAAGATGATGAAG
This sequence comes from Thalassotalea agarivorans, assembly GCF_030295955.1. NCBI lineage: Bacteria > Pseudomonadati > Pseudomonadota > Gammaproteobacteria > Alteromonadales > Colwelliaceae > Thalassotalea > Thalassotalea agarivorans. The sequence continues at coordinate 117,220 of NZ_AP027363.1, read as the reverse complement.
AGACTAGAATAGCTATTTTTAATATGGCTTCTAAGATTCAGGAATCTATAAAAAACCTTGAGAATTATACAGGTGTCAAAAGCTACTCCAACACATGCTGGGTCAAGTTGCAGCACTATGTTAATGAGGCTGTTACAGGGTCAGAGAGCCTCCAAGCAAGTAAAGCCCCTCACTTGTATTCCTTCTTAAATCCGTTTACTGAGTTTGCAAGTTTGTACACAGATGTTATGAAGTTTACGCCTAACTCAAAGCCCCCATCTTACATTGAAGATTTCCTAACGCTTTCTTTTAACTCCAAAGCGAAGATTGTATGCTCCAGAGAACAGGGCTTTAGATTGTCATATAACACTCAAGATACAAACTCCCCAACAAGCATAGTAAAAGTGTCTCACCCAGCAGATATAGGTCTCGCCTAATCAAACAACCAATCATTGTTATCGTAACTCTGGCTAACCCAGTCGTTAGCCTCTAGTTGCTCATCAAACTCATAACCACAAAGCGCCTGCAAGTCCCTGTACTCACCTATTGTTATGTCTTGGTTATGTTGCACTGCTCGTTACGTTTGCTGTGAATTGATGAATGATGGACTGATGGGCGATAAATGGTTATCGCTTACAGCCAGTCTATAAACTAGATTTCTTATCTAAAAAGTGACTAACTACAATACCTAAAAACAGGCCTACCAAAGGCATAAATACAATGCCCAAACCTACGTCTCCGAAGACATTTATCTGATAAATATCTAGAAAAAGTCCTATCGTTGTACCGATAATCAGCCCAAATGGAACAACAATCGCATGTTTGTTTTTATTCATGATGATACTTCAACCATTGTAAGTTAAGACCCATCTATAAAAGCTATTACTCCGAATCGAAATCTGCACTAGTTCCACCAGAATCATTTACTTTTAATCCAGTTTCAGTGATTCCAGTGTCAAGCCCGTTCGATATAGCCCAACCAATGATTGGGCCAATAACTGGCAACACTAGGACTAACAATTTGTAGCTTTCAAGCCTATCAATATGCGCGACAATATACTTGTTGCGCTTTAGCTTTTTCAAACCATCGATTCTCTTTAGAATTAGCACGAATACGATACAAGCGCATAAAACATGAACTAAAAACAAAACTAAAATAACACTGAAAAAATTGACTTCATCCAAGGCAAATAAATTTTTGTTGATACGACCAACCAAGAGACACCCGCCTAATAGACGGTAACGCTCCAAACTAAAATCTTAGTAAATCAGAAAAACAACGCAAAATAAAATGAGTTCCGTATCAAGTGCGGAATGACGAGGCGACGCACTCTATCGTATTTTGGCTATAAAGCCCTTAAACATCGAAACTAAGCAAACAAAACGAGCAGTGCAACATAACCGTGTCCCCATTGAGGGTTGCCGATAGCATTTTTTGATGATCATGTATAAGTTCTTCATGGACGAAGAACAAGGTGAAATAGGACAGGGATGTGCTATTGAGACGGTACATCGACATCATTAAAAAATGATAGCGGGGTCGTCAAACCGAATTGGGGCGTGGGGGTATGTCCTAGGGGTGTCACGCAACACCCCTGGACTATTACTCCTTTAGGAGTGATATATGTACGCAAGTACTCTCAGTTTAACTAAGAATGTTTCGCGATAAGGTCGGGATGACGACATTTTTCACGTCCCCTGTTCCCAGCAGCTCGCCTGCGTGTCCCTCGTTCCTATGAACAACAGTGACGTGCCCCATCAAAGCGAAATAACCATGAGCACTACCCCCTCCCTTATAACCACTTTTTAGAGTAAAAACCCAAAAAGGTATAAGTTTGTTCTAAAAAAAGCTTGTTAAAGCCAAGAAACCTGTGCTACTAATTTAAATAGATGGTCAATTGACCAAGAAACAAACAGAGAAACAATGAAAAACTTTAGCCTCATTATTATTAACATTCTTGTCGTGGTGATTATTAAATCAACGCGAGGGATGTTTTCGAGCTAAAGAAAAAGCATATTCGATAAACCCTCGCTCCACAAAGGACCGGGGGTTTTTTAGTTCTTAAAGGCAACAAAAATGGCACAGCAAATCACAGGAAGTCAGGCTCTATTAAAAGCATTGCAGCATCATGGTGTTGCGCACGTATTCGGTTATCCCGGCGGCGCTATCATGCCAATCTACGATGCGCTCTACGACAGTGAGATCAAACATTTTTTGTGTCGCCACGAACAAGGTGCGTCATTTTCTGCGGTGGGTTATGCCAGAGCTAGCGGTAAAGTCGGTGTTTGTTTCGCCACATCAGGCCCAGGTGCTACCAACCTAATCACGGGCCTTGCAGATGCTATGGCCGATTCTATTCCAGTTATCGCCATAACTGGCCAAGTAGCCACCGCAGCAATGGGCGGCGACGCCTTTCAGGAAGTTGATATTATCGGCTTATCACTTGCCTGCACCAAACATTGTTTCCAAGTAAAACGCGCCGAAGACATTCCAAGCATCGTAGCCAAAGCGTTTGAAATAGCGACTAGCGGTCGCCAAGGTCCGGTGTTGATTGATATTCCAAAAGATTTACAAATCGCTAAATTTGACGCTCCAGCGTTTCCTTTAGGTCATGCTCAAAAACAAAGTAAAGAGCCAGCAAATGCAGGCAAAGCACTGGCTTTACTGGCACAAGCGAAGAAGCCAATTTTGTATGTCGGCGGCGGCGTGGGAATGGCTGAAGCGGTACCAGAATTGCGCGCTTTTATGAAAACCACCAACATGCCTAGCGTATCTACATTGAAAGGGCTTGGCACCGCCAATCCATTTTGTCCATATTACTTGGGCATGTTAGGGATGCATGGCACCAAAGCAGCAAATTTAGCGGTACAAGAGGCGGACTTACTGCTTGCTGTCGGCGCGCGATTTGATGATCGAGTTACTGGAAAATTGGCAGAATTTGCGCCAAATGCCAAAATAATTCACCTTGATATCGACCCTGCTGAAGTGAACAAACGCCGTGTAGCTGACGCCAGCATGTTGGGCGATTTAAAGGTCAATTTAAACGCGTTAGCGATCCCGCTAGATATCAACGACTGGCGTGAGCGTTGCGAACAATATAAGCGTGATTTTAAGTGGCAATATGAAACGCCACATAAAGGCATTTTTGCTCCTGCTATGTTGAAGCAACTTAGCATTAAAATGGGCGAAAATGCAGTAGTAACGACTGATGTTGGCCAACACCAAATGTGGGCAGCACAGCACATGCTTTTTACTAACCCTAAAAACTTCTTAACTAGCGGTGGCCTTGGCACTATGGGCTTTGGTTTGCCAGCAGCGATTGGTGCTCAAGTATCGCGCCCAAATGACACGGTTATTGCTGTTACTGGCGACGGTTCGTTCATGATGAACGTACAAGAACTAAGCACCATAAAACGCTTTAATTTACCGGTAAAAATTGTGCTGATAGATAACGAACGACTTGGCATGGTTAGGCAGTGGCAACAACTATTTTTTGACCAACGCTACAGCGAAACCGACCTGTCGGATAACCCCGACTTTGTCGCGCTAGCGCAAGCGTTTGGCATGCAAGCAAAACGCGTAACCGAAAAAGTCGAAGTAGAAGACGCAATCGACGACATGTTGGCGCATAAAGGACCATATTTATTACAAGTGTGTATCGACGCCCTAGAAAATGTTTGGCCACTAGTACCACCTGAAACCGCAAACGACAAAATGTTGGAGAGTACCTAATGAATAGTTATCAGCTAAACATTCAAGCAGCGCAGGAAAGCACTGTTTTAGAACGTATTTTACAGGTCTCTCGCTATCGTGGGTTTGACGTCGTTGGCGCCGATATGACGCTTGAAAATAGCCATTGGCAGATAAAATTAGTATTAGAAAGCGATAAGTGTCTTTCTAAATTAACAACACAACTGCAAAAGATTGTCGATATTGAGCAAATAGAGCGCTTTTAACCTTTTATTTTTACTGGCGCTAAGGGATAATTTTTGCACTTTTTACGCCACACACAGGCGTAACGAAAACGCTTCGGCGTTAGATTCAATACATTTTAGGAAACATATTATGGCTAAAGTACATGCAGATTTAATTTGGTTCAATGGTGAGCTCATGCCTTGGGAGAATGCAACAGTTCATGTGATGAGCCACGCCCTGCATTACGGTTCTTCTGTTTTTGAAGGTATTCGCGCATACAACACGCACAAAGGCACCTGCATTTTCAGACTACAAGAACACATCGATCGTTTGTTTGATTCAGCAAAAGTTTATCGTATGGATATCCCTTTCACTAACGAAGAAGTAAAGCAAGCGTGTAAAGACGCTGTGGTAAAAAACAAGCTAAATGCCGCTTACCTTCGCCCGTTAGCATTTCTTGGTGATATTGGTATGGGACTTCGTCCACCGCTAGATGCAAAAGCAGACCTAATGGTCGCGGCTTTTGGCTGGGAAGCTTATTTAGGCGCAGATGCGATTGAAGGTGGCGTTGAAGTTGGCGTATCAAGTTGGAATCGCCTAGCACCAAACACTATGCCTACAGCGGCTAAAGCAGGCGGAAACTATTTATCGTCACAGCTTATCTCTATGGAAGCTGCGCGCCACGGTTACACTGAAGGTATCGCACTCGATGTTAACAACATGGTCAGTGAAGGAGCGGGTCAAAACTTATTCCTAGTGCGCAAGGGTGTGATCTACACGCCATTTAGCACGGCATCAATTCTGCCAGGTTTAACGCGCGACACAGTAATTACGCTTGCACGCGATCTAGGGTACGAAGTAAGAGAAGAGCCGATTTCACGCGAATCACTATACCTTGCCGATGAATTTTTCATGACAGGTACAGCAACTGAAATCGTGCCAGTGAAATCAGTAGATGGTATTGCCGTAGGTACTGGCAGCAGAGGCCCTGTAACTAAAGCGTTGCAAGAAGCCTTTTTCGGTATTTTCGACGGCAGTACAGAAGACAAATGGGGCTGGTTAGAGTCAGTTAACGACTAACGAGCGCCCTAAAAACAAGCAAAAAAGTTAGATAGAAGGAAGTTATATAATGCCAAAATTAAGATCAGCCACATCAACGCAAGGCCGTAATATGGCAGGTGCACGTGCACTGTGGCGAGCCACCGGCATGACCGATGGCGACTTTGGCAAGCCGATTATTGCGGTTGTAAACTCGTTTACACAGTTTGTTCCAGGTCACGTTCACTTGAAAGATATGGGGCAACTCGTTGCTGGTGCGATTGAAGAAGCAGGCGGCGTAGCAAAAGAGTTTAATACCATTGCTGTTGACGATGGCATTGCAATGGGCCATAGCGGTATGTTGTATAGCTTACCTTCTCGCGATCTTATTGCTGATTCAGTGGAATACATGGTCAATGCGCACTGTGCTGATGCTATGGTGTGTATTTCCAACTGTGACAAAATCACGCCGGGTATGATGATGGCGGCAATGCGATTAAACATACCGGTGATTTTTGTTTCAGGTGGCCCAATGGAAGCGGGTAAAACCAAGCTATCGGATCAAATCATCAAATTAGACCTTGTTGATGCCATGATTCAAGGTGCCGATCCAAACGTATCAGACGAGCAAGCCGCACAAGTAGAACGCAGTGCTTGCCCAACCTGTGGTTCATGTTCTGGTATGTTCACCGCAAACTCGATGAACTGCTTGGCTGAAGCATTAGGGATTGCGTTACCGGGTAACGGCTCAATGTTGGCAACCCATGCGGATCGTAAACAGCTTTTCCTTAAAGCAGGTGACGAAATCGTTAAGCTAACTAAGCGTTATTATCAAGACGAAGACGAGTCTGCCCTGCCTCGCAATATTGCTAGTAAAGCTGCGTTTGAAAACGCGATGTGCTTGGATATCGCCATGGGCGGTTCAACCAACACGGTATTGCATTTATTAGCCGCAGCACAAGAAGCTGGTATAGATTTTACTATGGACGATATCGACCGTTTATCTCGCATCGTTCCTCATTTATGTAAAGTGGCACCGTCTACGCAAAAATATCATATGGAAGATGTCCATCGCGCTGGTGGTGTTATCGGTATTTTAGGTGAGTTAGCACGTGCAAACTTGCTTGATACCAGTGTTAAAAACGTACTGGGAACATCGCTTGCTGAACATCTTTCGCGCTACGACGTTAAAGTAACCGAAGACGAAGACGTTAAAACCTTTTATCGTGCAGGCCCAGCGGGTATTCGCACAACACAAGCCTTTAGCCAAGATACACGATGGGATACGCTCGATGACGACCGCGAAAATGGCTGTATTCGAAGTAAAGAACACGCCTTTTCTCAAGACGGTGGCTTAGCGGTGTTATCAGGTAACGTCGCACTAGATGGTTGTATTGTTAAAACTGCCGGCGTTGCAGAAGAAAACCTAACCTTTACCGGACCTGCCCATATTTTCGAAAGCCAAGACGATGCGGTTGACGGCATTTTGTCCGGCAAAGTCGTGGCGGGTGAAGTTGTTGTTATTCGCTATGAAGGCCCTAAAGGTGGCCCAGGTATGCAAGAAATGCTTTACCCAACCACTTACCTTAAATCGATGGGCTTGGGCACTAAGTGCGCCTTGATCACCGATGGCCGTTTTTCTGGCGGTACGTCTGGTTTATCGATTGGTCATATTTCGCCTGAAGCAGCAGATGGTGGTGCCATCGGATTAGTAGAGCAAGGCGATATCATTCATATCGACATTCCAAAACGCGTTATCGAGCTACAAGTTAGCGATGAAGTGCTTGCTGAGCGACGCGCAGCCATGGATGCAAAACCAGCAAAATGGCAGCCTGCTGATCGTGTTCGCCCTATCAGCTATGCATTAAAAAATTATGCGATGCTGGCAACAAGTGCCGACAAAGGGGCTGTAAGAAACCGTAAACTCCTAGATGGAGAAGGCTAATGACCGAAGCCGAGCGCGAACAATTACTGGCAGAAAAAGACAAAGCTTTGTCTTATCTGCGCAGTATTATGACATCACCGGTATACGATGTAGCGGTTGAGTCTGATTTAACGCCATTAACCAAATTGTCAGATAAGTTAAACAATGACATTTGGCTCAAGCGCGAAGATCAGCAACCCGTGCATTCGTTTAAACTGCGTGGTGCCTATAATAAATTGTCGATGCTCGATGAACAGTCTAAACAGCAAGGTGTGGTTGCAGCATCTGCAGGTAACCACGCGCAAGGGCTAGCACTCGCCGCTAAAAAGCTCAATATTGCGGCAACTATCGTGATGCCAATTACAACGCCTGATATAAAAGTGGATAACGTTCGCCGTTATGGCGCTGACGTTAGACTTATAGGCAAAAGCTACAACGAAGCGCAAGCCGCGATGCATGATGTTGCCAAAAAAGAAGGTAAGACCGTCATTCATCCTTTTGACGATGAAGATGTGCTTGTTGGACAAGGGACGGTAGCGAAAGAGATTTTGCAGCAAAATCCTAATGCGGATGTTGTTTTTGTCCCGGTTGGCGGCGGCGGATTGCTTGCTGGTATGGCGGTGTATTTGAAACAAATGGCACCACACGTTCGTGTGATTGGTGTAGAAGCCGAAGATTCCGCTTGTTTAAAAGCAGCATTAGAAGCAGGACAACCGACCGACCTAGCGCAAGTTGGCCTATTTGCCGATGGCGTCGCGGTTAAGCGTATTGGTGAAACCACCTTTGGCCTAATTGAGCGTTACTGTGACGATGTTATTACCGTCAATATCGACGAAATCTGTGCCTCAATCAAAGACATTTTTGAACAAACGCGTGTGATTGCCGAGCCCGCTGGTGCGCTTTCACTTGCAGGTCTACAAAAATATTGTGCTAATAGCGCTGGCCAAGAAAATTTAGTGGCTATTTTATCTGGCGCTAACATGAATTTTCATAGCTTACGTTACGTCAGTGAACGTTGTGAATTAGGTGAGCAAAAAGAAGCGGTACTCGCAGTCACTATTCCAGAGCAAAAAGGCAGCTTTAGGCGCTTTTGTAAGTCGCTTGGCGGTAAGGTGATTACCGAATTTAACTATCGTTATAACCAGCAGTCGGCTGAAAAGAATGCGAGCGCTAATATCTTTGTTGGCGTGCGCGTAGCCGATAGCCAGCAGCGACATGCCCTTGTTGAAAGTTTATCTTCAAGCTTTTTTGTTAGAGATTTTACCGACAACGAACTGGCAAAACTGCATGTACGTTACATGATTGGTGGTCACAGCCCAAGTGCTTTGAATGAACGTATATTCCGTTTTCAATTTCCAGAATACCCGGGTGCGCTCGAAAACTTTCTCGACATGCTAGGTGAACATTGGAACATTACCCTATTTCATTATCGCAACCATGGCGCTGCCTTTGGACAAGTACTTGCAGGTTTTGAATTAGACGATAGCGATCACAGCCAGTTCTTCGAACATCTCGCTTCACTAGGTTATGTTTATAGCGAAGAAACTGACAACCTAGCCTATCAAGCGTTTTTAGATTAACCATCGCATGAACAAAAATACGCTACCTTTATTTGTTGGCGCTATTGTCGCCATCATCGTGATACTCGTGCTTAACGACTTCACTATAGTCGATCGCTGTTTAGAACAAGGTGGCTCTTTTGACTATGAACAAGGTCATTGTTTGTTAGCTAATGGTGAGATTTATGTGTGGGATAAAACGCCCTATCTTGTCGCCTTTAATTTTATTGTTGCTATCGTGCTTGCGTTTATAACCTCGCGTTTGTTAAAGCGTTTCATCACGTCATTCCGTGCGTGATTATGGGGACTCGTTACTGACGTGCCTAGGAACAAGAACAAGGGACGCGCAGTCGAGCTGCCCTTCTTATTACCCCTTTAGGGGTGATATATATAAAACGAGATCCCGCATACCTAGAAAACGATAGTGCTGCGCCCCTTTCACTGCTGCTACGCATCCATCTTTCGCAGTATTAGTAAATCCATTTACGTCAATGAAGCGTACCTCTTTCCCTGCAGCTAAGCTGCTTCCAAACACAAAAAAAGCACCCGAAGGTGCTTTTTAACATGTGAAGCAAAGATTAAATCTTATAATCAATCACTTCATAACCAAGTGCTTCAAGTTGTGGTCTCAACGTCTTCGCGTCACCAACTACAACAAACACCATTTCTTTCAAATTAAGATGCTTCTTCGCTAGGCCATTGATTTCATCTTTAGAGATGGTTTCAACGATTTTAGCTTGTTCTGCAACAAAACTTGGTGATAGGTCATATTCTAAAATTTGGCCTAAGAAACCTAATTTAGCGCGCGGCGTTTCATACTTACGTGCATCACGTTGGTTAACCGCAGCGCGCATAAAACTTAGCTCTTCGTCGGTAATACCGTTTGCTGCATAGTTATCGATTTCTTTCACAAACTCTACGATAGAAGCATCAGTCGCGTCTGCGCGTACTTCACCGTATGCTGTGTAACGACCGGCCTCTTTATCACCCGAGAAGTAAGCGCCTGCACCGTAAGTGTAGCCTTTATCTTCACGTAGATTTAAGTTGATACGGCTGTTAAACGCACCACCTAATGGGAAGTTCATTAAGTAAGATTTGTAGAATTCACCCGTGAAGTCACGTGTTAATGAGCGCTTACCAATACGAATGGCTGACTGTGCAGCACCGTCTTTGTTCACTAGGTAAATAACGCCTGTTTTAGCGTCTGACGCCGGCAACGTAATGTCTAATGCCGGACCTTCACCTTGCCAGCTTTCCATTGACTTAAGGCTTACCACTAATTGCGCTTGCGTTAAGTCTGATACAGCAATGATTTGACCATTGGCTGGCTTAACAAACTTGTCGTAATACGCTTTAGCGTCTTCAACTTTAAGTGCGCTTACTGTTGCTTGCGTACCTGAAGAAGGTAGTGCTGCAATGTTGTCTGCATTAAGTAATGCGTCGTAAGCGCGAGATGCTAAGTAACCTGCATCTTTCTTGTTGTTGATAATGCCCTGAATCGTTTGGCCTTGAAGGCGAGCGAATTCATCTGCTTTAAACGCTGGCTTTTGTAGCTTCTCATTCACTAACGCTAAGGTTGCATCAAGGTTTTTGGTTAATGCATTAATGTTAATGTTGAGGTAGTTAGCTGATGCGCTGATGTTTACAGAACTACCTAACTTACGTAATTCCTTAGACATATCTTCGGCGCTGCGCTCTGTTGTTGATTCATTCAACATTTGTGCAGTTAAGCTAGCAATACCCGCTTGTGATTTATCTTGGTAGTAGTTACCCGCTGGTAGTTTAATCAGTAAGCTAGTCGTTGGTGTTTCAAGACTTTGTGTACCAAGCACTTTAATGCCATTGCTTAGTTTTTGGTTCCACATTACCGGTACAGATACCGCTTTAGCTACGCCCGCTTGAGGCATTACACTGCGGTCGAACGTATCTTTTGCACGGCGAATCACAACGTCGTCAGCTTTTGTTTCTGCGTACTCTGGAATCGTGCGAGGCTTGATTTCCCAGTTGTCTGCTTTAGCCGCTGTTTCTGGCTTGCCGTTAGGCACTACACTTACGATAACCGCTGATTTATCTTTGATGTAAGTGTTATACACACGCATAACATCTTCTTTGGTTACGTTGTTGTAACGCGCGATATCTTTTTCGATATAGTTAGGATCTTTTGAGAAGGTCTCGTTTGCCGCAAGTTGGCTCACTTTGCCACTCACACTTTGTAAACCAAAGATAAAGTTAGACTCCATCTCTGCTTTTACTTTAAGTAGATCGTCGTCTTCAACACCACGTTGTTCAAATTCAACTAAGGTGTCACGGATAACTTTTTCCATATCCGCTAACGACTTACCTGATGCCGGATGAGGCAATGCAAGTAAAGTAAAGGTACATGCTAATTCAGCACATGGATGGTTGGTAGACGCTTGAACCGCTAATTGGTTCTTCACTAAGTTTTTGTATAACAGTGATGTTTTACCGCCACCTAAAATACTCGCTAACACGTCCAATGGCGCTTCGTCTTCGTCACGAAGGCTCACTGTTGGGAAGCTCATGTAGATAAGTGGTAAGTGAATATTATCTTCAAAAGATACATAACGGTCTGCTTCTAACACAGCTGGTTGTGGTTCTTGGTCAACGACTTCTGGGCCACGAGGAATTGTGCCGAAGTACTTGTTCACTAGTACCAGTGTTTGTTCAACATCAATGTCACCACCAATCGTTAGCGTTGCATTGTTTGGACCATACCAGCGCGAAAAGAAGGCTTTCATGTCGTTCACATTGGCGCGGTTTAGATCATCCATGTAACCAATGACAGGCCAAGAATATGGATGCCCTTCTGGGTACATTGCCGCACTTACCGTTTCCCAAAGGCGACCATATGGGCGGTTATCAACACGCTGACCACGTTCGTTCTTTACAGTTTCACGTTGGTTTTCGAATTTCTTCTCAGTTACCGCATCAAGTAAGAAACCCATGCGGTCCGCTTCTAGCCACAACATTTTTTCAAGTTGATTTGAAGGTACTGTTTCGAAGTAGTTAGTACGGTCAGTATTAGTTGTACCGTTTAAGGTACCACCTGCTTCGGTGATGATTTTGAAATGCTCTTCGTCTGCTACGTTTTCACTACCTTGGAACATCATGTGTTCAAAAAAGTGAGCAAAACCCGATTTACCAATGTCTTCACGCGCACTACCAACGTGATAAGTCACGTCAACGTGTGCCAATGGATCAGACATATCTTGATGTAGAATAACTGTTAAGCCATTGTCTAACACATATTTTTGGTAAGGAATGACTGTTTTTCCCGCTTGCGCTTTTACTTCTTCAACAAATGACACGCCAGCAATGTTTTGTGCTGGGTTTGATTCGTCTGTTGAAGGCGATTGCTGACAAGCCACAACGCCTGTGAGCAATAAAGCCACCGTCCATTTCTTCATAAAATTCTCCAAGAATAATAAAAAAGAGCGACACATTGCTTGTCGCTATTTTCGATAAAAATGAGGTTCCACTATGGGAACCTCGCTTTATTTACAAATTTTTAACACCCATATTCCACAGTGTAAAGGCAAATATGTCGGCGTACTGGTCGATAGTTTTCGACACTGGCGTACCCGCGCCATGACCAGCATTGGTTTCTATACGAATCAATGTTGGTAATGGACCAGCTTGTTTTGCCTGAAGTTCTGCAGCAAATTTAAATGAATGTGCCGGTACTACACGGTCATCGTGATCACCTGTAGTGATCATAGTAGCAGGGTAGCTTACACCCGCTTTAACGTTGTGCAGTGGCGAATAACCTTTTAGGTACTCATACATTTCTTTGCTTTGCTCTGACGTGCCGTAGTCATATGCCCAACCTGCACCAGCAGTAAAGGTGTGGTAACGCAACATATCTAGTACACCAACAGCTGGCAGGGCAACACGTTGAAGTTCAGGGCGCTGTGTCATAACCGCACCCACTAATAAACCACCGTTAGAACCACCCATAGTCGCTAAGTAATCGCTAGACGTGTAGTTTTCAGCAATTAGGTACTCTGCTGCTGCAATGAAATCGTCAAACACATTTTGTTTGTTCATTTGTGTGCCAGCATTGTGCCATTTCTTACCGTATTCACCGCCACCACGAAGGTTTGCAACAGCATAAATACCACCCGCTTCCATCCAAACGGCGCGAGTAACGCTAAATGAAGGCGTTAAGCTGACATTGAAACCACCATAGCCGTATAAAATTGTTGGGTTGGTACCGTCAAGCTTTAACCCTTTCTTATGGGTAATAATCATCGGTACTTTAGTGCCGTCTTTTGACGTGTAGAACACTTGCTTAGACTCGAACTTGTCAGCATCAAACTTTGCACCAGATTTACGATATACGCTTGATTCACCCGCTTTTGGTTCAAACGCATATATAGTGCCCGGTGTTTTGTAGTTAGTGAACGAGTAGTAAAGCGTCGTTGCTTCTTTCTTACCTGAAATGGCACTTGAACTACCAACACCTGGTAAGGCAATTTCTCTTACTTTCTTGCCGCTATAGTCGTATTGATACACTTTAGAAATAGCGTCAACCATATATTCTGCAAAAATGTAGCCTGCGCCACCTGATGCGCTCAACACATGCTCTGTTTCAGCAATAAAATCAGTCCAGTTTTCAACGCCCGGCGCAGCTGCATCCACAATCACCATCTTTTTATTTGGCGCGTCTAAGTTGGTCACAAGCATGAGCTTGCCGTCTTGATGATCAAACACATACGTATCTGAATTTGTATGGTCTAGCACAGTCACTAACTTGCTGCCTGGTTTCGACAAGTCTTTGATGAATAACTTGTTACCTGATGTCGATACAGAAGCAGTAACGACAAGGAATTTTTCATCTTCTGTTAAGTAACCACCTACATAACGGTGTTTCTCTGCATCAGTACCACCAAAAATAACTTTGTCGTCGCTTTGTTTGGTACCTAGCTTATGGAAGTACAGCTTGTGTTGGTCTGTTTTAGCGGAAAGCTCACTACCTTCTGGCTTGTCGTAGCTAGAATAGTAAAAACCTTCTGTACCTTGCCATGAAATGCCAGAGAATTTTACGTCAACTAACGTATCTTCAATTTGTTCTTTGGTTTCGGCATTAATCACAATGATTTTACGCCAGTCACTACCACCTTCAGAAATACTATACGCAGCAAGCGAGCCATCTTTTGAAAAGCTTAAACCCGCTAACGATGTCGTGCCATCTTCACTAAACTTGTTTGGATCTAAAAAGACTTCTGGTTCGCCACCGTCAAGCTGGCGATAAACGACGTATTGGTTTTGTAGGCCATCGTTCTTATAAAAATAGGTATATTTGCCTTCTTTGAATGGCGCGCCTACTTTTTCGTAGTTCCAAATATCGGTTAACTTGTCTTTTAACGCGTCTCTATAAGGAATTTGATCAAGGTAGCCAAAAGTAACCGCATTCTCTGCTTTTACCCAAGCTGCAGTTTCGTCACTCATATCGTCTTCTAACCAACGATATGGGTCGGCAACTTGGTCGCCAAAATAGGTATCTACTGTGTCGTCTTTTCTGGTTTGAGGGTACTGCACTGTAATTACGTCCGTTGCTAGTTCGGCTGCGCTAGATTGCTTCGATGCTGAATCGCTATTACAGCCCATCAGCATAGTTGCCAATACACCGGCAGCAACTAAAGTAGGGGTTTTCTTCATTTTTGACTATTCCTGAGGTTATTATTTCTTTTTGCTTTAGACCGATGATTTTTCTAATCATTATCAGCCAATTACCACAAGCATTAACATACTGATTCTAACAAATGAAACTGACATTGAAATAATTTGTACACAACGACACAAAGGAATTTGTAAAGAAATATGTATAAAGCGACACATTTCTTCGCCAATGCGTGTTTTTTACAAGCTAATAACAAGGCTAACTTTTTAAGCCACTGCGAATGTGATACCTTTCAGTCAGCAAAATAAATCAAGGAATTCCATTGTGTTGAAACAACTTTATGTAACGGCACTTGCCTCGTTTATAGCGGCCCACGCGGTTGCCAAAGACTTAACCGTAGAAGACTATAAACGCGCTGAAAATCAATTAAATAGCAAACTATCTAAGTACGTCGACCAACAAGTGTTAAATGCACATTGGTCTAAAAATGGTGTACTAACGCTAAAAATGCAAGAACAAGCGCAACAAAGGTTTTATACCGTCGATGTAAACACTGGTGTAAAACAGCTTGCGTTTGATCATCAAAAGCTTGCAACTGCATTAGCAAAAGCGGCAGAAAAAGACATTGCTGCAGATAAAATCCCAGCGCGATACGCTGATTTTATTGATAACACCAACGTAGCGCTTAGCATTACTGGCACTCGTTTCATTTGTGACACCAGCGCCTATCAATGTGCGAAAGACGGTAACGCTGTCAGCAAGAAAGAATTTTTATCACCTGATGGTAAAAAAGCCGTTTTCATTCGCGAACATAATCTTTGGATGCGCACACTCGCTGACAATAAAGAAGTTCAGTTAACCCGTGATGGCATTGAAGACTTTGGCTATGGCACTAACAATGCCGGTTGGATAACCAGTGAAAAGCCGGTGCTTTTATGGTCGCCGGATTCTAGCAAAATCGCCACATTTAAACACGATAGCAGAAACGTTGGGACGATGTCGATGGCTTCAACTAATGTCGGCCACCCTACTTTGCACCATTGGAAATATCCACTGCCTGGTGACGAACATATCTTTAAAATTACCCGCGTTGTGGTTGACGTTACTAACGCCAAAGTCACTAAGCTAGACATGCCAGCAGACGACCATCGCAGCACAATTACAGACCATGTTGCTGGTTGGGGTGGTGAATTTTTAGATGTCTATTGGGCACAAGACAGCGCAGGCTTTGCCTTTGTATCGTCTAGCAGAGATCACAAAAAAGCGACATTACGCCTTGCTAACGCCAATACCGGAAAAGTAACGACTTTATTTACTGAAACCGAAGAGACCTTTTTTGAGTCAGGCGTAGATGGCATAAGCTGGCGTTACTTAGACAAATCCGACGAAATCTTATGGTTTTCACAACGGGATGACTGGGGCCACTTATACTTGTTTGACGCTAAATCAGGTAAGTTGAAGCGCCAAATCACACAAGGTGAATGGACTGTTCGTGAAGTGTTGCATGTTGACCAAGCTTCAGGCGATATCGTCTTCACTGGTGCGGGTAAAGAAGGCGGCGACCCTTACTATCAGTACCTATACAAAGTAAACAAATCAGGTGACAACCTCACCCTTTTAACACCTGAAAAGCTACATCACCGTGTGGTTCTGAACAAAGAAACAGGTTATTTCGTTGACCGCATGTCAACGCCACAGCTACCTGAAGTGGTTAAACTTAGACACATCAGCGGTAAAACTGTTGGCACTATCGCCGAAATGGATATTAGTGCATTAACCGCAACAGGTTGGAAAGCACCCGAGAACTTTGTGGTAAAAGACAGAGACGGTAACTTCGATTTATATGGTCTTGTGTTCAAACCACATAACTTTGACGCCAGCAAATCTTATCCTGTGGTCAATTATTTATACCCAGGCCCGCAAGTGGGTTCAGTGCGTGGTCGTCACTTTAATATTGCGCGTCGCGACCATCAAGCGCTAGCGGAACTCGGTTTTGTTGTGGTTGTACTTGATGCGCTCGGCACACCGGGGCGCAGTAAAAGCTTCCATGAATTCTACTATGGCAACATGGGCGATAGCGGTATTCCAGATCAAGTTGCAGCCATTAAGCAACTTGCTAAAGAGCGTCCATACATGGACCTAAACCGCGTTGGTATTTGGGGCCATTCAGGTGGTGGCTTTGCCTCTACACGCGCACTTTTGCTCTTCCCTGATTTCTTTAAAGTGGCAGTATCTCAAGCGGGTAACCATGACAACAGAAACTACGCTGATGAGTGGGGTGAGAAATGGCATGGCATGCTAGTGAACAACGAAGACGGCACGACCAACTATGACAGCCAAGCCAACCAATTAATTGCTAAAAACCTTAAAGGTAAACTGTTGATTGCTCATGGCACATTAGACACAAACGTACCGCATTACAGTAGTTTGCTTGTGGTAGATGCATTAATTGCTGCCAATAAAGATTTTGATATGCTGATGCTGCCAAACCGTGGTCACGGCTTTGCTAACGAACCGTATATGATGCGTAAACGTTGGGATTATTTTGTACAGCATTTGATGGGCGTTAATCCACCGAAAGAGTTTTCGTTTGGTGAATAATTGAAGGCGAGTCTTTTATCGATTCGTCATTCCGTGCTGCGACACGGTATCTCATAAAAAAGCCAGTTGATGTAAATCAACTGGCAAAATGAAGCACTAAATCTATTTGATTTTGCTACAGACTAAGCGAAGGAATAAAAATGGAATTTTTACCTAAGTTATTTGCAAAAAAGTTCTCTCCCTATACTTCTTATGCACACATAAAACTATTTGGACTACTTTTTTGTGTAGCGATTGCGAGTTCTATCGCTGGTTCAAAGTCTCAGTTTTTAGGTGAATTGGTATTTTTTAACGGAATGGCTATTGTATCAATAGTGTTAGCAGGATTCGCATCCGCTCATCATTACCGCGAGAAATCTGAACAAAACGCCTCCACTCCACTCCTTGAAAAAGTGATTTCGTCCTCTTTATTTGATGCGGTGTCTAAGCCTTTTGCAAAAGTAGCTAAGCTCTTTTTTATTATTACCTTTCATGGCTTTTTACTATTTTCAGTAATAGCTTTTGTAATGCCTACAGCAATCCATTTAGTTGCAAGTTAGTACAATCTTCTGAAAGGAAGGGGTTTATCGCTTCCCGTTAGATAAAAAAGCCAGTTGATATAAATCAACTGGTTTTTTCATTTGTTTAGATGTTTAAGAACATTTTAACGCTAAGATTTTAATCGCTGCATCGCTATAAGATCTTAACACCCATTTTTTGCCGCCTTCATAAGACCACAGCATAGTACTTTTCGCGCTGTCACTGTGTTCAATGTTGGTGATAACTTTAGCATTAGAGCGCTTAGCAAATTGCCAACACACTTGCTCTGCCGTTCGTTGGTTGGATAAAAAATGAAAGCCTTGGCCACAATTAGATCCTATTAAACTTTGGTCGTAATAATCATCACAATAGGGTGCCATTTGTCCAACGATGCGGTAGTTGCGATTTGTGCCTAGCCATACTGTTGAGTCACTTTTCTTCTTTGAACCTTGGAAAAAGATATCACCCAGTGCTTGCTCTGCAACTACTTGTCCACGTGTTGTATCGGAATGAGGTTTACCCATTGTTTTTTGTTGCTCGACATCACGAATTAAATCTTCGCAACCTTCTTTCAGCTTAATAAACTTGTCTAACGCTTTCTGATCCGCTGACGATAGGCTTGAAGACTGGAACTTTCGACTAAATTCGCTGGTGTTTTTACCTATATTCTTACGCAACCAATTATCTAAACTACTGTTGCCTCTGCTCGACAATTGCATGGCAGCTTTGCTTGGCCATGCATCGTCACCCAGCACAGGGTTAACCACCGCATCAAAATACTTACCCACTGAATAACAGTTTTGATTGTTAGCGTCATAGGCATATGACTGAAATGATAAAAATGCCGTCAAAAAAACAAAAAACTTCATAAACATTGTCCAATTATAATAATTTGAATCCATAGGGTTTCTACCATACACAAATTCTTTGTATGGGGAAAAGGGATAGTTTGATTATCGTCATTCTGTGCCAGACACGAAATCTGTTTTAAATTTCACGGTTTGATCTGCAATTTATCTATCACTCCTAAAGGAGTAATAGTCCAGGGGTGTTGCGTGACACCCCTAGGACATACCCCCACGCCCCAAATTCGATTTGAAAACCCCGCTATTGTTTTTTAATGATGTCGACGCACCGTCTCAATAGCACATCCCTGTCCTATTTCACCTTGTTCTTCGTCCATGAAGAACTTATGCGTGATCATCAAAAAACACTAGCGGCAAACCTCAATGGGGAATCGGTCATGTTGCAATGCTCGTTGTGTTGGCTAAATGTTGAGTAGCAAAGGAAGAAGGTTTATGCAATTTTTACTTTATGGCTTTTAGCCCTGAAGCTTATAGCTCAATAATCAAACATCTCCATCATTCCGTGACTGACACGGAATCTGTTTTCAAATAGTGGAACTTCCGTGCTATCTTTACTTTCATCAATGCGTCTGATTATTAAGGGAAAATCATGGGTCACAAGGTTGCGGTGTTTAGTTCGAAGAAGTATGACGAGCGCTTTTTAACCCGATATAACAAAAACGATGCTATTGCGTTAACGTTTTTTGAAAGCAAACTCAGCCGAGAAACTGTTGAGCTAGCCAATGGCTTTGACGCGGTCTGTATTTTTGTTAATGATGAAGTCGATGCCTTCGTATTAGAAAAACTCGCCAGTTTTAATGTCAACGTGATAGCACTGCGCTGCGCTGGGTTTAACAACCTAGATCTACAAAAAGCGAAAGCGCTAGATATAGCTGTTTGCCGTGTGCCCGAGTACTCGCCAGAAGCTGTTGCAGAACATGCGGTAGGCCTAGCGCTAACCTTAAGTCGAAAATTTCATAAAGCCTATAATCGTGTGCGTGAAAACAACTTTTCATTATCAGGCTTGCGCGGTTTTAACTTTCACAATAAAACCGTTGGCATTATCGGCACAGGTAAAATCGGCATTGCCACAATGCGAATCTTCAAGGGGTTTGGTTGCAAACTAGTATGCTATGACCCATATCAAAATGAACAAGCTATTGCGCTAGGTGCTGAGTATCTCGACCTAACAGATTTGTTGCAATGTGCCGACATTATTAGTTTGCATTGCCCGTTAATGCCACAAACGCAATATATGATCAATAAGGCTACACTCACTCAAATGAAACGTGGTGCTATGCTAATTAACACTAGTCGTGGTGGCTTAATTGATAGTGAAGCGGTAATTTCTGCGCTAAAAGATAAGCAACTCGGTTATTTGGGTTTGGATGTGTATGAACTAGAAAGCGAACTCTTTTTTGAAGACTTATCTTCAGAAGTTATTGATGATGACGTGTTTCAGCGACTACTCACCTTCCCTAACGTTTTGATCACCGGTCATCAAGGTTTCTTTACTGAGGAAGCGCTAACCACCATTGCAGAAACAACCTTAGGTAACTTGCATCAGCTGTTTAACAAGCAACCGTGCGAAAACCTATTGTGATGGCTCGTCTTCAGCAATAGGCGGCAGGTCGCCATAGCGCTGCTTGTATTTTTGAACTGATTCATTGTTGTAATCGCTTTGTTGCATACGCTCAAACACACTAGCATGAATGCTCGTAGGAATCTTATGTTGCGCGGGGATTTCGCGCACCAGTTTTCCCATTAATTTAAACTTACCTTTGTATTCGTTGTGAATCGAGGCAAACGTATTGGAACTGACGTTTGTTAGATAAGGGTCAAATTGCAGACCATGAGCGTTTGCTTGCGATTGCATCCATCGCATTGGAATGTCCGACAAAACACTGTCATCTTTGTCTGGTGCATAGCCACCACCAATATCTGAATGACTACCGGTAAACCATACCTGTTGCAGGTCGACGCCTTCTCTTGGTAGCCAAACTGTCGGTTCAAAATCACTTCGCAGTTCATCAAGCGACAATGCATGTCGCGCCACCTTAATATTGCCACCCAGTTTACGATCGTAGAATAAGTCTTTATCGTCGATTAAACCAAAAATGGTAAACGGCAGACCCATTGCACCAACGGTGTCAAACACACCGACAAAGTCAACTTTACTATCTACTGCTATCGCATATTGGCTTCGCCATTGCTTGGCATAATCTGAAGACGGCTTGTATTTCTTGGTTTTGTATAACTCAAAAGCTTGCTCAATTTTATTGCCATGAACACTCTTTAAAATACCGCAATTATTCAGCATGCCGCACAAACTGCGCACAGTATAGGCGCCACGACTAAAACCAAACAAAAAGATTTCATCACCCTCACTATAGTTGTGCACCAAGAAACGGTATGCGTCTTTAATGTTTTTATCTAAGCCCGCACCAATTGCACCACCAAGCAATTTATTATGATACGAACCAATACCCCAATCATAAAACACTACTTGTTTGTTGCCATGGCTATCCTCAGGTGAGATTGCACGTGCAAACTTTAAAACATTGGTTGGGTGATCGTTTTTGTTTAAGCGCTCGGGTCTATTCCAGGTACCGTCACAACAAATCACAATTCGCTTTGCCATGGTTCACTCCATTGTTTTGTTATTAGTTTTAGCGTTTTTTAACTAGCTTAGTAGCAAAGATAAACATCGCAACCACAATTAAGCCAGCGATTAACCCTATGATGCCATCAAACAAAATAGGTAATAACCAATGGCTCCATTCACCTACTATCGGCAACAATGCCGCAGTAACCTGCCCAGATACTTCAGCTAGGCTATGAAAGCTGTGCGTTAATATGCCGCCACCAACTAAAAACATCGCTAAAGTACCGACAAATGCCAGCGTCTTCATCAGCCAAGGCGCGGTAACTAAAATAGCGCGACCCGTATATAACTGGAATCGATTAAACTGACCAGTAAATGATTTTTTGAGCAGATATAGACCTAGATCATCGAGTTTCACGATGGCAGCAACTAAACCGTAAACGCCAATGGTAAACAGTACAGCCATGGAAGACAGTACCATTACCTGCATTTGAAACGATTCACTCGCTACCGTACCTAGGATAATGACGACAATTTCTGCGGATAAAATAAAGTCGGTTCTAATTGCCCCTTTTATCTTGGTTTGTTCTAGCGCTGTAATCGCCTCTGGGGTACTTGTTTGTGTTGTTGCTTGCGGCGTGTGATGTTTTTTGCCATGTACTTTTTCAATAACTTTCTCGGCTCCTTCGAAGCAGAGAAACAAACCACCAATAACCAAAAGCACAGTGATCAGGGGCGGATAAACCGCGCTAATTAACAAAGCTGCCGGTACTAAAATGAGCTTATTAAGAAATGAGCCTTTGGTTACCGCCCATACCACGGGAAGTTCCCTATCAGCTTTCACACCAGAGACCTGTTGCGCGTTTAATGCCAGATCATCGCCCAATACACCCGCAGTTTTTCGTGCAGCGACTTTCGACATTGCGGCAACATCATCCATCATCGTTGCTATATCATCTAGTAGGGTCAGTAAACTCGCACCTGCCATCTCATTTCCTTTTTATGCAATTGCTAATAGCAAAAAGTGTAACAAGATAATTGCTTGAATGACCAACGAAAAATAATAGGGATTTAGTGAACAATAGGGTAGATTAAAACTATTCGTTTTATCGGTTGTAGATTTATGGATTCAAGCAAACAACTAAAAGCTCATCATATAATTATCAGTCAGATTATCTTAACCGTTATTGCCTTAACGTTAGCGGTTGTATTCAGCATAGAAATGGATCTTTATTCGTCGAGCTTAAGTTTTGATGTAACAGCAGGGGTTGGACTAGCTGTGCTTACCTATTTGTTTTTTGCGGCACTGGTCAAAATTCCTAATCCATTGCAAAAACCTATTTCCGCGCTGACTAATTCATTAGTGCCGATGTTTAAAGGACTGCAATGGCCCGCTATTGCCGTTATTTCGTTGTTGGCAGGTATTTCTGAAGAGTTATTGTTTCGAGGCGTTATGCAGTCGCCTCTCACCGAGAAGCTTGGGATGTGGCCAGCAATATTAATCACTTCCCTCATTTTTGGCGCTATGCATGCGCTTAATTTTGTTTATTTCGCGTTAACGTTTTTTATCGGGTTATTGCTTGGGCTAGGCTATATTTATAGTGATAGCTTATTGCTAGTAGCCGTTTGGCACGCCGTTTACGATTTTATCGCGCTAACGGTGATCGTTAAAAAGCCTCATTTGTTGGGTGCCGACATGCAAAAGGAAGCATAATGAATATAAAATCCTCATTTTTTTTAGCCGCCGCAGCCACGGCCCTGTTTACCGCCTGTGCAAGTGCAGATAAAACAATGCCAAGTGACGTACAAGTCTATATCTCGTCTGGCCAAACGCAATGTAACAATGACGGCATGACGCTAGCACAATCTAAAGCGCTGTTAACCGAACAAGAGGTACTTGTTTCAACCTCTAGTTGCGCCATGGTAACCGGCATCAGCTATATAAGCATGTGCGGTGCAGAAACGGGTATTATTCACGTGCATCAAATAAAATCGGTCAATTTGGACAAAGCAACTGAAGCAGGCTTCAAGCCAGTTGGCACGTTACAAGAAAGAGGTTTAGGCTTTGAAAAAACCAGCTGTCCTAGCGGCGCAGGACAACAGCCAGCAAAACCCAAACAACCCCCTAAAAGCATTAACTAACACCAATACTATGGGCTAGCCCTGCTCTAGGTTTAACAACCATTGCTTACGAGCTAGTCCGCCGCCATATCCAGTAAGCGAACCGTCTTTCCCTATAACGCGGTGGCAAGGAATAATAATGGCAATGCGATTATGGCCGTTGGCATTGGCCACCGCTCGAGTCGCCGTAGGTTGCCCGATATGCTCCGCCTGTTGTTGATAACTGCGCGTTTGACCATAAGGGATCTGTTGCAACTGGTACCATACTCTTTGCTGAAATTCGCTACCAGGCGCATCAAGCGCTACTGAAAATGATTGGCGCTTATGCGCAAAGTATTGTGCTAGCTCTTGCTTGCATTGCTGAATATGGTTGTTTTCTCCCGCCAATATAACCGCATCAAGTTTGCGCTGAATATCTTTAAATTCATTCTCTAATCCTCTCCTGTCAACAAACTCAAGTAAGCAAATGCCGTCGTCAGAAGCACACACAAACATTGGACCTAGGGGTGTATCAAATCGATCAAGAAGCAAGCGATTTTTGCGATTTTTTTGTGGCGATTTTCCTACTAACTTCTTGAAGGTATAACCAAAACCACTTAACGAATCATAGCCACTATCCATCGCCAGATCCGCCGTTTTTTCGCCCGCTTGTACTTGTTGAAAAGCTTGGTTAATGCGTGACATCCGTTGATATGCTTGAAACGTCATACCGTAATGCTTGTTAAACCATCGACGCACCTTTTCTGGCGCAATGTTATGCTGTCGCAGCATACTGTCGCCTACTTTAATTTGCGGGTTTGCTTTTACTAACGACATTGCAGCAGTAACCGCCTCGGGTGCAGAAAATGCATTTTGTCCAGGGTTACAAACCTTGCAAGGCCTAAACCCCTCATCTAGTGCATCTTTTAACTCACTGTAAAATTTAACATTGGCTAACTTAGGCTTTCTAGCCGTGCAGGTAGGAATGCAGAATATGCCCGTTGATGTAACGCCTACATAAAAAGTGCCAAGGTAGTGTGAATCCTTAGCAACAAGGGCTTGGTAATATTCTTCTATAAGCTGAGGTTGAGTAATCCACATGTTTTATCGTTAACTAACAACTGATAATCCCATTGTGAAATATAGACGATACGGCAACAACCGAAATTTGAACAAGCAATTAAAAAAGGCCACATCAGTGGCCTTTTTATCTATGGTGACAAGCCTTAGAAACGAATAGACGCTACCAAAGCAAAGGTCACAGCAGATGCATCAGCATTAATACCTGCATCTTCAAAGAAATCTTCATATTTGCTGGTTTCACGCAATGTTAAAATACCATCAAGCGTGAACGCTTCCCACGAATAACCTAAACCGCCAGCAAGCTGCAAGCCAGAAAATGATTCGCTGAAGCTCAACTCAGATAATTCCCACTTTTCACTATAGAAACCACCGCCAATGTAAGCTTTAAAACCTTCTTCTGTTAGGCCTGAACCCCATAAACCAAGCAGATCAAAACCGTCATTTTCAAGACTGCTTAAATCCGAATGCTCGGTCATATAGTAATTAACGCGAACGCCAACTTCGTTGCTAAATGCGTAACCACCCGACAACACGTAGCCGGTGAATTGGTCGTCGCCAAAATCTTCACTATCTGCATTAACTTCAAGCACATAATAACCTGCACCTAAAGTGGCGTGTTTACCAAATACGGCATCTTCGTATTCTTCTGCAGAGGATTGAAACGAGAATAAAAGCGCAGTGAGCGCCAACCCTGTTAAAATAGACTTCATCAAATTTTCCCTAATATTTATTGTTAATACGCACTTCATCTAGATGAGCGCTTTATTTTTAAAATACATCGGTATTTTAAAGAATTCGTATCGATTTATGATTGAGACAATACAAACTAAAGTTACACTTAATCATGGACTTACACAACGGAATTTTTAGATGCTTATTCGCCCTGCGACACCTGACGACATAAAACAAGCAATCCCCTTAATGTACTCATCTGGCCCTGAAGCATTTAACTATGTGTTTTCTGTGACCCATGAGAGTCAATCGATAGAGTTTTTAAGTTATGCCTATAAAAAAGGTGACGGTGAGTTCGGTTATCAGGATCATTTCGTTGCTGAAATTAACGGTGAAGTTGTTGGGCTAGTAGGCTATCGACCCGCCCAGGACAACTTGCGATACACACTATCTGCTATCAAACGTATTTTTGTCTATTACGGCCTTTTAAGCGGCCTCAAGGTTATTAAACGTGGACTAGCATTTGAAAAAATTGTACCGCCACCACCTAAAAATACAGCGTGCTTGCATAACTTTGGGGTAAGCAATAGCGTCCGTGGCCAAGGTATAGGTGCGCGCATGATGACTATGGTCGCTGAAAAAGCGAAACAACAAGGTTACAGCGCTGTGGTGTTAGATGTTGCAGAGACAAACCCAAAAGCGAAAGCTTTGTATTTGAGGCAAGGCTATCAGGTCATTGATGCTAAAACAGGGCGTTTACAAAATCGTTTTGGCCGTGGTGTTAGTCACGAGTTGATGCAGTTAAAGCTTTAATCACAAAAACACCACCGACAACACCGGTAATTGCCGCAATAATCGGTAGTTTAGCCACCGCCAGCAGCGCTGCACTAACAACAAAGCCTGCTCCAATAACACTATTAAGCAGTTGTTTATGTTGGCTGTCTTGCTTGGCCAACGCTTGGTTGATGAGCTCTTTTTGCGTTTCATGCGCCTGTTTACCTACGCGCAAGTAATCGTAAACAAGATCTGGTATTTCAGGCAGTTTTTCGTTCCAAAACGGCAGGTTATCTTTGATTTTTTCAAACACCGCCTTCACACCCATTTGCTCTTTGACCCATGATTCTAGGTAAGGCTTAGCTGTTTGCCATAAATCCAGTTGTGGATACAACTGACGACCCAGACCTTCGATATAAAGTAAGGTTTTTTGCAACAACACCAGTTGCGGCTGCACTTCCATATTAAATCGACGGGCGGTATTGAACAGATTCACCAATACTTGGCCAAATGAAATTTCGGCTAGTGGTTTATTGAAAATGGGCTCGCAAACCGTGCGAATAGCAAACTCGAACTCATCTACGCTGGTATTGGCAGGCACCCAACCTGAATCTACATGAAGCTCCGCGACTTTTCGATAATCACGATTGAAAAAGGCGACAAAGTTTTCTGCTAAGTAGCGTTTATCTTCGCGGTTTAGCGTACCTACGATACCGCAGTCTATCGCTATCCACGTTGGATCGTCAGGGTTGGTCACATCCACAAAGACGTTGCCTGGATGCATGTCCGCATGAAAAAAGCTATCTCGAAAAACCTGAGTAAAAAAGACTTCCACGCCCCTATCAGCAAGCACTTTCATGTTGACGTTAAGGCTTTTCAGTTTTTCAACCTCACCCACGCCAATGCCATAAATACGTTCCATTACCAGCACATTTTTGTGGCAAAACTTGCTGTACACTTCTGGCACATAAAGAATCTTGTCGCTGGCATCACCTTGTGAAAAATTGCGTTTTAGTTGAATGGCATTGGCGCCTTCACGCATTAAATCTAGTTCGTCGATGATAGTTCTTTCATATTCTTTAACTACCTCAACAGGGCGCAAACGTTTACCGTCTGGCAACCATTTAGCAACTAGCGATGCAATAACCGACATCAGTTTAATATCAGCGCGAATAATTTTTTCGATGCCAGGCCTAAGCACTTTAACGACGATTTGATGTGTTTCACCATCTAAAGTCATCGAGGCGGCATGTACTTGCGCAATAGACGCAGATGCCAATGGGTTGGTATCAAATTCTGCGAAATGTTCGTTATACAGACTTTCTCCAATCGCCTTTCTAACGATTTTTTCTGCTTGTTCACCTGAAAAGGGCTCAACTTGATCTTGTAGCAAAGCTAGTTCGTTGGCGAAGTCTTCTGGCAATAGATCACGGCGAGTAGAGAGCATTTGACCAAATTTAATAAATACAGGGCCAAGTGATTCAATAGCTAAACGAAAGCGTTGGGCGGGCGTTTTATCTTTGTGTTTGTTACCTATCCAAAAGAAACACATGCGAAACACCTTGGCATACCAAGGTAAAAATCGTGCAGGAATGAGTTTGTCTAAACCAAACTGCAAAAACGTGCTAAAAATGCGAAACAAACGAGCAAAACTCACTGTTACTGTCCCTTAATTTTTTGATCTATCGCGACAATGCGTTGTTCAATGTCTTGAAGTAGCTTGACGGTATAATCCACTTGTTCATTAAACGCTGTTAGTTCTGAACTAGACACCACTAGCTTTTGCTCATGTAGCAGATATTCAGACGCGTCAGCGGCTACAGTTTTACCAAAAAAGCCAATCTTTTGGGCAATAAACTTGTTGCCTCGCCACAGCTTATACATTGCAACATCACCAATATGCTTGGCTACTTCTGATTGCCAATCGATATTAAGTTTATCGATTTCGCTGGTTAACTGCTGCGCGATTTTAATGTCGCCAGTAACAACAATTTGTTCAGACTTGATTAAATCGGTAATTTGCGCCCCTTGCTTAAGTTCACTTAAACCAGAAATGCTTGTTTTCACCGCGCAGTCTGTTTGCGCAAATTGTGTTGCATCAACTGCGTGCACTGAAACATCGTTTTCGCTGAAGGACAGCAAGAAGCATTGCTCAAGTTCATTGAACGCAAGCCCGAGTTGTTTACCCTTTAGCTGCGCAAATGGATAGCCCGCTGTATTCATCACCAATACTTTGGCTATCGCCTTTTCGATTAAAAGCGTTATTCCCTGAACGAACATTGTTTGCGCCATTGCTTAAAACTTAAAGCCTTTATGTAATGCAACGATACCACCGGTTAAATTGTGATAGGTCGTTTGTTCAAAACCTGCGTCGTCCATCATCGCTTTTAACGTATCCTGATCTGGATGCATACGAATAGATTCCGCTAAATATTGGTAACTTTCGCTGTCTTTCGCAACAAACTCGCCCATTTTCGGCAGTATATTGAAACTATAAAAGTCGTATACTTTGTTTAAAATCTCGTGTTCAGGTTTTGAAAACTCTAACACCAACAAACGACCACCTGGTTTTAGTACACGGTAAATAGAACGTAGCGCTTTATCTTTATCTGTTACGTTTCTTAAGCCAAAAGCGATCGTCACGATATCAAATGAGTTGTCTTCAAAGGGCAAAGCTTCAGCATTAGCTTGCACGTACTCGATATTTTGCACTAGGCCTTTATCACGCAGTTTATCGCGGCCAACATTGAGCATAGAACTGTTAATGTCGGCTAGAATAACTTTACCTTCTTGGCCAACAATTTTAGAAAACTTTGCCGTTAAATCTCCGGTACCACCCGCAAGGTCTAACACCTTATTACCTGGCCTTACACCACTAGCATCTATCGTAAAACGCTTCCATAAGCGGTGAATACCTAGTGACATAAGGTCGTTCATAATGTCATATTGTTTTGCGACAGAATGAAAAACGCCGGCAACCATAGACGCTTTATCGCCTTTATCTACCGTTTGAAAACCAAAGTGAGTGGTTGAATCTGATGCCGATTGCTCCGGCTTTTGATCTTTTGCTGATGTCATAACAGTTTACTGTGAATATCTCTGCGCTTAGTGTATACCAATTCTGTAAATAATTAACTAGGCTTATACCAATAAATGCAACCTCTATGGTATTATTCTATGTGTTTACTCCCTAAGCTTAATGTGACCTGAGCATGAAAATAACAAAAACATACCCACCTCGACGTTACAACCAGCATGCCATCCAGTTTTTTCGACTGGTGATGGAAAAAATATTGCCACCTTCTTGGTTTAGAGAAGCGATTCCTAAAAAAGAAGACAGAAAGGCGCTAGACGGACATTTAAATCTAGAAATTGTCAGTCATTGCTGGGGCTACGGTAACATGCTGACCTATCAGCTCAGTTCATTTGTGAACAACCCACCGACAAAAGCAACAGTGACGGTCACTGTGTTTTATTCAGAAGAAGATGAAAAAACAAAAGCCGTGGTCGAGTTTTTCAATAACATTGCTGTTGAAAACGTGGTATGGAATTTTACCGCTATTTCTAAAGAGAAATTGTTCCGACGTGGTATTGGTCGCAATATGGCGGCTCGGTCTACTAACGCTGATTGGCTCTGGTTTACAGATTGCGACATTATTTTCCACGAAAACTGTATAGACTCTCTGGCAGATGCACTGCAAGGTAAGCAAGAAATTTTGTATTACCCGCGCACAGAATGTACGACAGAGATGCTAACGGATGACGACCCAATGCTCCGTAAAGAAAGTGAGCCTCAAGTGGTCGATATTTCTACCGAGAATTTCTCTCAACATTCTCGTGATAAAGCCAAAGGCGCTTTTCAAATTGTGCATGCTGATGTTGCGCGCGCTATTGGATACTGTGAAAAGCTTAAAATGTTTCAAACAGAAGATACACGCTGGCGCAAAACCTATGAAGATACCGCGTTTAAATGGCTGATTGGTAGCGAAGGTATTCCTATTGATGTTGATGGCGTTTATCAAATCCGCCATGTCACTAAAGGCCGTTATGCGCAAGATTCAAGTATTTCAAAGGTAAGAAGTAAAATCCGTAGGATGCAAGAATAGTAAGAGACTTTATAGGTGTTAACGTATCGACCTGAAATCGATGGATTACGTGCATTTGCTGTAATCCCTGTAGTGTTGTTTCATGCCGGTTTATTAGGCGTTAGCGGCGGCTACGCAGGCGTTGACGTTTTCTTTGTTATTAGCGGTTACTTAATTACTTCTATCCTGCTAAAGGATTTGGACGCGGGTCGTTATAGTCTTGTGAACTTTTACGAACGCCGCGCCAGAAGAATATTACCTGCACTCTTAGCTATGGTCATTGTAACGACGCTAGTTGCATTAGCCATAATGCCGACAGAGTTGCTTAAGTCATACGCGAACAGTGTGTTAGCTGTTCTCACTTTTACCTCTAATTTTCACTTTTTTGCCGTTAGCGATTATTTTTCAACAGCTGCTGAACAAAAACCTTTGTTACACACGTGGAGCCTTGCTGTTGAAGAACAATACTATTTGTTCTTCCCTCTCTTACTCGCCGCCTTGTATAGCAAAAAACGTAAACTTGGTTGGGTACTGGTAGGCTTAACACTTTGCTCTTTATTGTTTGCACAAACGTTAGCAACATTACACTATGTAGATGCCAACTTTTATCTTATTTTTTCGCGCGCTTGGGAATTGTTCTTTGGTGCGCTCATTGCCTACTGGCACCTAGATAAAACCTCAACACATAAAGCAGTTAAGTCAGTGCTAGCTATAGTGGGATTGGTGATGATTATTGGCTCTTATGTCTTGTTTGATCACGCCACTCCATTTCCTAGTATTTACACGATTTTGCCAGTTTTGGGCACTTGCCTTGTTATCTGCTGTGCAGATAAAAACAATATTGTTGGCAAAGTGCTTTCCATCAAAGCCATCGTTTACGTCGGGCTATTATCGTATTCCTTGTACCTTTGGCACCAACCTATTTTTGCGTTCTTGCGGATGAAAACGTTTGGAGAACCAAGTGTTGAAGCCTTTGTTTTTGCAATTGCACTAAGTGGTTTATTGGCTTATTTAAGCTATCGATACGTGGAAACACCTTTTCGTCGTAAAACCTCTGTCGGGTCGCTATCAATATTAAAAGGTTCAGGTGTCGCACTGCTAAGCGTTATGATACTTGCCGGCATTATTTTAGCTGGGAAAGGCTTCCCGCAGCGCTTTGAGAATGCCTATCAAGATTCAATTGTTGCCAGCCCGATGCGTAAACAATGCCATACCTTCAGTGAAGATTACCTTCCGGCCCAAAAGGCCTGCCAATACAATCAAGGAACAACAACCTGGGCCTTGTTTGGCGATAGCCATTTAGTTGAACTTGGGTTTGCCCTAGCCGATAGACTTAACGAGCAAGATCAAAGCCTGCTGCACCTAACCTTTAGTGGCTGTGCACCAGCGCTATCATTTGAAGTCATTAAACCCGGTTGCCATCGCTGGTTTAGAGAATCTCTGGAGTTTTTAGTTAATAACAAGCAAATCAAGCACGTGCTGTTTGGCTTTAGAACTAGCAGTTTTTTATATGGAGAACACGACAAAGTCTATCCACATATCCCTGCAGAAAATGCCAATCAC
Organism: Thalassotalea agarivorans; assembly: GCF_030295955.1. Lineage (NCBI taxonomy): Bacteria > Pseudomonadati > Pseudomonadota > Gammaproteobacteria > Alteromonadales > Colwelliaceae > Thalassotalea > Thalassotalea agarivorans. The sequence continues at coordinate 86,313 of NZ_AP027363.1, read as the reverse complement.
AGATTAACAAATGAATTTCACCAGTTGTCCAGCGAGCAAGCCGCAGAAATGTACTGGCAAGATTATGTTAAAGCGCTACAAAAATTGCTAGATAGCGGCAAACAAGTTTATGTGTTGTTTCCCGTGCCTGAAATCCCGGATGACATTAATACGATACTAACGCCATTTTCTATTTTTGGTGGAAGTTATAGTTATGATCTCACAAAAACCACGCCGCTAAGCTATTATGAACAGAGAAATGCCTTTGTTTTGTCCAAGCTAAGAGCGTTGCCCTTTGATGAGCAATTAAAACCGTTAAAGCCTACCAAGGCTTTATGCTCGCAATCACATTGCGCAGCGGTACTAAAAAACAAATCGATGTACTTTGACAATAATCATCTAAGCTTAGATGGTGCAAAGGCTGTCATTTCATTGATACCATTACATTAAGCACGTCTAATCACACGAAATATTACTTATGGTTAAGAAAAAGAAAACAATAACTCAAGCAATCAAATGGTGGTGGAATACCCGCGTAGTTGGCTTTTGGCGCATCAAAGTTAAAGGGCACGTAGAGCGCGCAGTCAATAAGAATACCGACACGGTTTCATTTAATCAGGATGCTAAGCCGATGCCCGCACCAACAGATGACGGCATTACCGTCATTCTGACAGCCTATCGACGTGCTGAATATTTGGCAGAGCAAATCAAAGCTTTACGCGCTCAAACGGTGCCACCAAAAGAAATTTGGGTTTGGTCAAACCGCAGTGAAGAAGAGCTACTCGACGTTTCTGATCTTGCCGATAGAGTTGTCGTGTCCAACACCAACTATTTATTCTGGGGCCGATTTGCCCTAGCGAACTTAGCTAGAACAGGTTATGTCGCCTTTTTTGACGATGATATTTTGCCGCAACCTAAATGGTTTGAGAATTGTCTCAATACCATAGCCAATGGCCATGATGGTATTTTAGGTGGTTCTGGTGTTATCTTGCCGACCACAGGTGGTTATTCGAGTAAAACAAAAGCTGGCTGGAATGGTGTTCACAGCGAACAACCCATTGCGGTCGACCTTGTTGGTCATGCTTGGTTTATGCGCAAGGAATACGTCAACTACATGTGGCGAGAAGAACCTGCGTCTTGGGACAACGGTGAAGACATTCATTTAAGTTATATGGCGCTTAAGCATGGCGGTATCAAAACATATGTGCCGCCGCATGTTGAAGATGACATGAGCGGCTGGAGCTGCCGACCTGACTTTGGTAAGGCCGTAGGCCGATTAAAAGTAGCTACGTATAAAACGGTCGATCATAAAGACACGCGCTCTATGATTGTTGATACGTATACTGAAGATGGCTGGGAAGTTGTAGCTAAACAAGACACTAAACCATAACCTAAAAGTAAACAGGCCTTATGAAACAGAATCTAGTGCAGTCAGTTAAATCATGGTACAGAAACAATATTGTTCCTTACATTGGTTTCACTGCAGACAGCGGCGATGGTAAGCAATTTAATCGTGAGCTAGACGATTTCAACAAAAAACTTCAGACCAATGAACCCTTCTCTTTGGTGCGCTTTGGTGATGGAGAAATGATGGTGATTAATGGTCAGGCAATAGATTTATCTTCAAAGCATAACGGCGAGCACAAATATTCCCCTGACAACACTAAAGATGAGCATTATCGCGATATTTTAGAGTCTTCTTTATTGTTTAAACACCCACAATATTTCGTAGGCCTACCTTGCAGGTGCTGTGTTGGCAATGAGCATTGTAACGAGCTTAGAGAGCAATCTAAGCAGGACGAGCAGCAATTAACCTGGGCCAATATTTTCGTCAATTCCAATTACCCCAGATTTTTGTCTAACACAGTAACTATTCTAAAAGACAAAAAAGTTAATATGGTTTGTCACGAAAAATCTGATCTGTCTGGGCTGCCATTTTCTGTCAATCAAGATTTCCGTGTAGGCGCTAACGCTTGGGTCGATGATTATGACGAATTGTTACTTCAAATGACTAACTATTTAAATGAAAACAATATTGAAGGCGAGGTATTTATCTTTTGCGCTGGCGTATTAAGCAATATGCTTATTTATAAGCTTACTGAGTCTTTCCCTAATAATACGTATATTGACGTTGGTTCAGTTTTTGACGAAATGATGAAATTAGGGAAAACGCGAAAGTACTTAAAAGGAAGCAGAAAAAGATTAAGGAAAGTGTGTATCTGGTAAACTGTATGCATGGTGCAATTGCATTCTAAAAACCGTTTTGATGCAAACTCAATTATATATTTAACACGAGTACAATATTGGTTAATCGTTGCCTGCAAACACAGCAATATGAAATCAATATTGTCAGTAAATTAGTAGGCAATACTAAAAAAGTAAAAGCTTACATAAAACAAGTTAAAGCAGTTATATGAAACAAAATTTAAAACAATCTATTAAGACCTGGTATCAAACCAACATTGTCCGATTTTTTCGCTTTGTGCTTGCAAGAAAAACAACTACTCAAAAGCAAAGTAAGCGTTTGAAGCATATAGATGCACAAGGAAAAGTGTCATCTGTGCAAGACGATGCTGTTGTAACTGTTATTGTCGATGCGACTGTTTATGAAGACTCAACATTGGCACTTATTGACAACATCAAGCATCAAACGACGGTAGCGTCTACCATTTGGGTTATCTGCCAAAGTAACGAAGATAAAGCATTTTACGACTTATCAAATGAAGTTGACGTTGCTTTTGTGGTTAATGCCGATTTCGCGCAGTGGCAAAAAGTTGCATTGTCAGGCCTTGCGCGCACAGACTTAGTACTGTGGTTAGATCATTTCATGCTACCTCAAAAAGGTTGGCTCAGTGCGACCATTAATCAGCTCAATAAAAAAACCGCTATTTTTGGTGCCAGCGGCGTTATAGCCCAGCAAGATGAACATCAAATAGTTGGTTGGGATGGTATAAAAACAGCAAACTTTGAAGCAGTTGATTATGTTAGACACGCAACCTTATTGCCAACCAAAACAGCCTCTGCGTTTTTGGCGAGCGTGACAGCGTCTGACAAAGAACAATATAGCCCCGATGTGCTACTTGGCGTATTTGCCCAGCAAATTAATATTGATGTGTTAGCCACACCTTTTGTGCATTCAGCCGCTACTGATGTAGAACACAGCCTATACCATAGTCGTCTTCAGTTTAACCAAACATACAGGCAACGCGAACTGCGTTCGATAGCCGACAAAACCAGCGCTGACTGGCCACGTATCAAAACGCTATTACCCGCATCAAAAGAGCGTAGAAGCTTTCGTGAAGAGCTATACTTTTTTACCGATAAACTACTTAATCATGAGAATTTTTCTGTTATCCGTGTGGGTGACGGCGAAATGAAGATTGTGAAAGGCGAAACCATTAAAACATCCCGCTTTTTCTACAATCCTGGTGACGAGAAACATGAGCGTAATCGCATAATTTTAAATAAATCATTAACCTTTGATAACCCCAACTATTTTGTAGGTGTGCCGGGGCGTTGCTGTGTTGGTGATGATTATTGTGATGCTATTATCGAAGCGGCGGGTATTCCTCAAGCGCAGTTAACCTGGGCGTCGGTGTTTATTAATGCTAACTATAAACCTTTTATGGAAGTTACCTTAAAAGCGTTACAAGGGCGCATACTTAACATGATTTGCTTCGAAAAAGCACGCTTGGAACACTTGCCGTTCCCCATCAAAAAAGACTTTCGCGTTGGCATGAATGCATGGGCTGACGATTACGACAAAACCATCGCTGAAATGGCTGACTATATCGAAACCAATCAAGTGGAAAATGAAGTCTTTATCTTTTGCTCGGGTGCGCTTAGTAACATGCTAATTTGCACCTTAACCGAGCGTTTTCCTAACAATACCTATCTAGATGTAGGGTCGGTATTTGACGTGTATTTTTCGTTAGGTAAAACCAGAAGATATCTAAAAGGTAACAGCAAACAAATAGAACACAGCTGTGTTTGGTAATAAAAAAAGGATCTTAAACGCTCCTTTTTTTATGCTAGTAAATGCGCCACAATTTGTTGGCAAGCGGTGCCATCTCCATATGGATTATGGGCAAAACTCATTTGCTCATAGGCAGCTTTATCGTCCATTAATTTGCTAACTTCAGCTAAAATCTTATCGCGATCAGTACCGACAAGTTGTACCGTGCCCGCACTAACTGCTTCTGGCCGCTCTGTAGTATCACGCATCACCAGCACTGGTTTTCCTAGTGACGGCGCTTCTTCTTGAATGCCACCCGAATCAGTCAAAATAATATGAGCCTGATTCATCAAGTAAATAAACGGCAAATATTGCTGTGGTTCAATCAGAAGCACATTGTCTATTCCCTGCAACAAACGATTTACTGGCTCGCGAACGTTAGGGTTTAAATGCACCGGATAGAGTATCTGGCAGTCTGGGTACTTCTTTGCAATATCAACTAATGACTGACAAATAGATTCAAAGCCTGCACCAAAATTCTCTCGACGATGCCCTGTCACTAGTATGAGGCGTTTGTCTGCATCTAGCATCGGAAACTGTGCACTTAGTTCATCTGCAAGGGCAGGATTAGCGCTGATTTTCTCCCGCATCATAAACAAGGCATCAATCACGGTATTGCCTGTCACAATTACATCACTCGCCGCAATGCCTTCAGCAAGTAAATTTTGCTTCGATTGTTCTGTTGGCGCAAAGTGATATTTGGTCAATACACCTGTCAGTTTACGGTTTGCTTCTTCCGGCCATGGTGAGTAGATGTTACCTGTTCTTAGCCCGGCTTCTACATGACCAACATCTATTTGCTGGTAATAGGCAGCTAGGCTAGTGGCAAAGGTTGTTGCTGTATCGCCATGCACCAACACCACGTCAGGTTTAACGTCGGCCAACACCGGCGCAAGACCAGTTATAATATTGGTTGTAACGTCGGTTAAGCTTTGGCCCGGCTTCATTACGTTCAAGTCAAAGTCAGGTGTAATATCAAACAATGCAAGCACTTGGTCCAACATATCGCGATGCTGCGCTGTTACACACACTTTAGCGTCTATCGCTGGGTTGTTTGCCAATGCGTGCACCAAAGGTGCCATTTTTATCGCTTCTGGCCGCGTGCCAAAAACCGTAAGAACTTTCATAGAATATCGCATTAATTCAAGTTAACATCATTATACGTCCAGTAATCGGATGGATAAAGCTATGTCGACAAACTTATTCTAGGTCGAACAATACTTTACACAAACAAGATAAGCCTGTTCATAAAACAAAAGGGAAATCATTTGCAGTATAGAGCTGAAATAGACGGATTGAGAGCAATAGCTGTACTCAGTGTCATCATTTTTCATGCTGGCTTGGAAAGCCTCTCAGGTGGCTTTGTTGGCGTTGATGTTTTTTACGTAATATCAGGCTATTTAATTACCCGCATACTAGTATCGGATACTGAAAAAGGGACTTTTTCGTTTTCTGAATTTTATTTGCGACGTATCAAAAGGCTGATGCCCGCTGCGCTAGTTGTAATATTGGTGACGCTAGCCAGCTTTTCGCTCATATTGTCTCCTGCAAGCTACTATGAATTAGCAAAAAGCGCCGTCGCATCGATTTTTTTCATTGCCAATTTTTGGTTTATGGAAAACGCAGGTTACTTTGATACATCGACTCAAATAGCACCATTAGTGCACATGTGGTCTTTAGCAATTGAAGAGCAATTTTACATAATACATCCGTTTATTATCGTATGTTTGACTCGCTGCTTTGGCATTAACAAAGCGAAATTAGCTCTCTTGACCCTGTTTGCTACGTCATTTGTTGCAAGTGTAGCGTTGTCTGAATTTTATCCTGATTTCGCGTTTTACATGTTGCCCACAAGAGCGTGGGAATTAGCATTAGGTGCCCTTATTGTTTTTTATCCATTAACGTTAACTAAGAAAACAGCTACCGGGGTCGCAGCTCTATCTGCCATAACTTTAGTTACAAGTTTTTTTATTATTCATCACAACAATATTTACCCTGGATATTTGGCTTTGTTGCCTACCGCTTCAACGTTTTTGTTGATTCAAGCATGCCACCAAGAAAACATTATCAAAAGATTGCTATCGCTTAAGGCGCTGGTATTTGTTGGAAAAATATCCTATTCAGCCTATCTATGGCATTGGCCAATTGTGGTTTTTTATCGCATTTATATTAATCAAAGAGCTTTTAATGTATACGAAGTAGTAGCTTTGACATGTGTTACTTTGATAGTCGCATTTTTATCTTGGAAATACATAGAGGAGCGCTTTAGACGACCTCAATACAGCGTTAAAACCGTGTACAAAAATGCTGGCTTTGCCTATGTCGGCTTATTGTCTATTTGTGTAGTAATACTCTCTACTAAAGGCTTACCTGAAAGGTTTAGTGACCGAGTTGCAGGCTTCACAGATAAGCGTGAAATGAGAAAAATAAGTTGCACTAATCAACTCAAACTTATCGATCAAATTGATGAAACATTTTGCACGGTTGGCGATGATTGGCATTCATCGGATTTAAGAGTGGTCATTTGGGGCGATAGTCATTCTCAGCACTGGGCTTCTATTTTACATAGCGTATCGTCAGGAAAAAGCATAGCTATCGCTATAGCCCCTAGAAAATGTCCCGCATATATCGACAATCAGCTAGTTCGCTCATACTACCCTAAATACCCTAGGTTTAATGAAGACTGTAAAACGCGTAACACGCATACGATTGAATGGATAAATCAATCGGATGATATTGACGCAGTAATATTTGCCTCAGCTTGGTCTATTCAAACGTTAAAGCTGTACAACGAGGAATTTCCGAATAACAAACAAGACATAGCTGATGAACTCAAAGATCAAGCTATTGGTGCTCATTTAACCGTTCAAGGGTTGACGGCAACCATTCAAAAAATAAAAAAGTTACCTATTTTACTGCTGTCTGACGTACCAAGACCTAATAGGGATCTAAATGAATGTAGATTTGCAGAGGAGCAGTCTTTGTTTAGGCAACAATGCCAGCAAAATTATCATTACTTAGACTACGATACTGTCCTCAAATGGCACAAAATTACCGACAATGCGCTGATAAGTGTTGCTGATACTTTCTCGCGTGTCTCAGTGATCGTTCCCTCGCAACACTTGTGTGCAGAAGGGCAATGTAAAACAATTATCAACAATCAACTGATATATCGAGATGAGCACCATCTAAGAAGAAACCTCATGCCTGCTACTAACATCAAAATCGCAGAGATGTTAGCGTTAGATCGATATCTTAGCTCGCTTAAGCATTAGAATATGCCTCTTTGTTGCCAAGCCAACGATTTATTAATGCTTGTGCAGCATCTGGATATTTCTGCCAAAGCAAATAGGCGTGCTGCTGCACTTCCGGTACAAGCGCGCCATCTCTAACTAAATCGGCTATTTTAAGTTCTGCTAAACCTGTTTGTTTAGTGCCTAGCATTTCACCAGGGCCTCTAATTTCTAGGTCTTTTTGTGCAATAACAAATCCATCGTTACTGTCTCTTAGCACGGCTAAACGTTTAGTAGCCGTTTTCGACAGTGGTGTTTTATACATCAGCACACAATGTGATGCGACACTGCCTCTACCAACACGTCCGCGCAATTGATGTAGTTGCGCCAAACCTAGGCGTTCGGGATTCTCAATAACCATTAAACTGGCATTAGGAACGTCAACGCCAACTTCTATCACTGTGGTAGCAACTAACAAGTCTACTTCACCTTGTTTGAAGGCATCCATCACTTGTTGTTTTTCTGCCGCCTTCATGCGCCCATGCACTAATCCTATGCTTAGCGCCGGCAATTGCTGTTGCAGATACAGCGCAGTATCTTCTGCAGCCTGACACTGCAGCACTTCTGATTCTTCAATCAGCGTACATACCCAATAGGCCTGCCTGTTTTCCTGTTGGCACGCTTGTTCAATACGGGCGATTACTTCGTCTCTGCGTAAATCGGGTAATGCTACTGTTGTGATTGGTGTTCGCCCTGGTGGTAATTCGTCAATCACAGAGGTGTCTAGATCTGCGTACGCCGTCATTGCTAACGTGCGCGGAATAGGCGTAGCCGTCATAATAAGTTGATGCGGGTAATTGCCCTCAAAGGCGCCTTTTTCTCGTAAAGTAAGTCTTTGGTGGACGCCAAATCGATGTTGTTCATCAATGATGATTAACGCTAGCTTTTTGAATACAACATCATCTTGAAACAGCGCATGTGTGCCAACAAGCATTTGCAAGTCGCCACTTTCCATACCCGCTAATGCTTCTCTGCGTTCCTTTGCCTTTGATTTACCTGCAAGCCAACCCACTTTAATCGACAAAGGACTTAGCCAGCGATCAAAATTAATGGCATGTTGCTCTGCCAATATTTCAGTCGGCGCCATCAACGCCACTTGATATCCTTGGCTAATGGCGGTTAGCGCAGCTAGCGCGGCAACTAATGTTTTACCTGAACCAACATCCCCTTGCACTAACCGCATCATTGGCACATTTTTAGACATATCTTGCCTAAGTTCTTTAACAACACGTTGCTGTGCATTGGTGGGCGAGAACGGTAATTGCGATAAAAAGGCTTGCTCCAAACTTGGCGTAACCTCAAGTGACACCGCGTTGTGTTTATCAGCGCTTTGACGCAGCTTTAACATACTCAAATTATAAGCTAGTAGCTCTTCTTTTATCAGACGCAGCTGCGCCGGATGTTTACCTTCTTCTAGCATTGCGGTAGATGTATCTGGCGTTGGCCGATGAATAAACGCAAGCGCTTCGGCTAGAGTAAAAGGCTCATTGACAAAATCCGCGGGCAACAGATCTTGTACTTGTCCACGTTGCAATCGAATAAGCGCCTGCTGTGTTAACTGTCGTAGGGTGAGTTGTCTTAGTCCATCGGTTGTGGCGTACACTGGTGTTAAAGTTTCTTCCACTGGCGTTAATGCGTGGTCATTATCTAAAGCCTTGTACTCCGGATGCACCATTTCATAACCTTTCGGGCCACGATTAACTTCGCCATAACAACGAATTTCGGTACCAGGTGATAGATTATTTTTTTGCGCCGCTGAAAAATGAAAAAAGCGTAAGGTAAGCACACCGCTGCCGTCATTAATAGTCACTAACATCATGCGTTTGCGACCATGTACGATATTACTGGCGACGACCTCGCCTATGACATTGGTATATATTTTGGGTTGAAGATCACGAATCGCTGTTATGCGCGTGCGATCTTCATACCGAGTTGGTAAGTGAAACAGTAAGTCCTGCAAACTATATAATCCAAGTTTGGCTAACTTCTGCTCCATGCTAGGACCCACACCTTTGAGCACAGAAATTTTAGTATTGGCTAAATTCTCAAGCGCAGATATGTTGATAATATGTCCTTAAAATACGTGATATTAATGCTATTGGTCGAGTTCTTCCCAAGACTCTTGTGTCATTTGCATCTTTTGCCACCACTGATCAGATGCAACAATATGTCCCTCTTCGTCTATAGCGGGGTAAGGTAGTCCTTTGCGTTTACACGCTTTAGCGAATATCGGATGACCACCTTCAAACAGAAAACGTTGACGACGCTCTTCATCAATTGACGGTGTATCGTACATGCCCGCTAGCTGTCTCTGGCGTTGCGCTTCGTACAGTACAACCGCGCATGCAACAGAAACGTTAAGTGATTGCACCATGCCGACCATCGGGATAATGATATCTTGATCAGCCATCTCTAGCGCTGTTTCAGATGCACCGAATTTTTCTTGCCCTAAAATAATGGCAGTAGGTTTGGTGTAATCAACTTCTCTAAAATCTACAGCAGTATCAGACAAGTTCGTGACTAATACCTGCATGTTTTGTTCTTTTAGCTTAGATATTGCATCTTTTGTCGATGAGTAGTTGTGCACGTCAATCCAATTTTGGCTACCCGCAGCACTGCCACCAGAAACACGCATTTGCTCGTTTTTCCAAACGGCATGCACGTCACTAACCCCAATGGCATCACATGTTCTTACCACAGCGGCAAGATTGTGATTTTTGTGCACGCCTTCCATGCAGACCGTCAGATCAGGTTGGCGCTGATCTAACATTTCATTAATACGTTGAAAACGTTCTGGGGTCATACTATTACCTTTAAAATTAAGAAACGTTTGGCAGTTCCATGACGCCATCTATTTCAATTGCTACGTCTTTAGGTAAACGCGACACTTGAATAGCGGCTCTAGCTGGATAAGGTTCTTGGAAATACTGACTCATTACTTCGTTAACTGTCGCGAAGTTAGATAAGTCAATCATGAAAATATTAACCTTGACCATATCATTGATATTGCCACCGGCTGCCTCACATACGGCAGACAGATTTTTAAACACCTGATGAGCTTGTTGCTCGAAGTCATCACTAACCACTTCCATGGTTTCCGGTACAAGCGGTATTTGACCAGACAAGTAGACGGTGTTGTTAACCTTAACTGCCTGACTATAAGTGCCTATGGCACTTGGCGCATGTTCTGTAGAGATGATTGATTTCATGCTAGTGTAAATCCTTGTTGTAATCGTTTGTTTTACTTATTTCTTGATACTTTTTGAACATCTACCATTACTTTTATCTTTCTAATGATATCTGCTAAATGAATACGGTCGCGAACGCCAATTTCAACGTCAATCGCGTAAATACCTGGTTCTTTTTCACCAGAATTCAAAGAATGTACATTGGAATCACTTTTTGCCACAACGTTGGTTAGTGCAGCTAAGGCACCTTGGTGGTTGATGATCTCAATACGCAGACGAGCGATAAACTCTCTATCGATATCATTATCCCAACGTACCGGGAAAACACTGCCTTGTTCATGATTCTTAATATTACGGCAGTCTTGTTGATGCACCATCATGCCTTTGCCTGGGTTTAAGTAGGCAACGATATGATCGCCCGGAATAGGGCGGCAACATTTACCAAAATTAACCACCATGCCTTCAGTGCCTTTGATAGCAATATTCGCTTTCTTGCTATGCTCAAATGCTTCTTCTTCGGTAAACTCGTCAGTTAAAAGCTTGGCGATACCCAATGCCAATGTATTACCTAAACCAATATTGACGAACATTTCGTCTTTTGATTGATAACCGCTTTTGACCAATACGTCTTGTATCTTCTCTTCGCCAATATCTTCCAGCGATTTGTCACCAAGTGCGTGGCTTAACAAGCGTTTACCCAGCGCAAGTGATTCATTTTGCTCTTGAGAGCGCAAGTAAGAACGAATCTGCATTCGCGCCTTACCGGTCACAACAAAGTTCAACCAAGTAGCGTTTGGTCTTGCCGCAGACGAGGTAACAACCTCTATGGTTTGCCCTGAATCAAGGGGTTGACTAAGTGGATAAGGTTTGCGATCAACGCGCACTCCCACGCAAGAATTACCTACATCAGTATGTACGGCATAAGCAAAATCTACTGCGGTAGCGCCCATTGGCAATTCGATAATTTTACCATCGGGAGTAAACACATAGATTTCGTCTGGAAACAGCTCTGTTTTAACGTTTTCGATAAACTCAAATGAGCTACCGGCACTTTGCTGCAGTTCCAATAAACTTTGCATCCAGCGACGTGCTTTCATTTGCGCGGTTGTTCCGCCGTCGTCACCGCTTTGTTTGTATAACCAGTGCGCCGCAACACCTTTATCTGCCATTTGATCCATGTCATTGGTACGAATTTGAATCTCTACAGGAATACCGTGCGGACCAATAAGTGAGGTATGTAATGATTGATAACCATTGGTTTTTGGAATGGCGATATAGTCTTTAAAGCGCGTTTCAATGGGCTTAAACAAGTTATGTACTGCACCCAAGGCACGATAACAGTCGTCAAGCTTGTTATCGACAATGATTCTAAAGGCATAGATGTCCATGACTTCATTGAACACTAGCTCTTTGTTCTTCATCTTGCGGTAGATAGAATACAAATGCTTTTCACGACCGTTAACTTGCGCCGAAATAGAAGATTCTTCAAGGCGCTGAATAATCTCTGTTTGAATATTATTGATGATTTCTTTGCGGTTACCGCGCGCTTGCTTAACAGCACTTTTAAGTGCACGTGCTCGCATTGGATGCAGGGCTTCAAAACCCAAAACCTCTAGCTCATTCTTAATATCATGAATACCCAAGCGGTTAGCTATCGATGCATAAATCTCTAGTGTTTCTCGCGCAATACGTCGCCTTTTATCTGGGCGTAATGATTCTAACGTGCGCATATTGTGCGTTCTATCAGCAAGTTTGATTAAAATAACGCGAATGTCTTGCACCATGGCAAGGACCATCTTGCGGAAGTTTTCCGCCTGCATTTCTTCTTTGCTATTAAATTTGATTTTGTCGAGTTTACTTACGCCTTCGACAAGCTCAGCAACGGTATCACCAAATAAATTAGCGAGATCTTCTTTGGTGACCTCGGTGTCTTCGATAACATCATGGAGTAGGGCGGCCATCAAAGTTTCGTGATCGAGGTGCATTTTGGCAAGATTCTGTGCAACAGCAACAGGGTGGGTGATATAAGGATCACCTGAAGAGCGCATCTGTCCTTCATGGGCATCGCGTGCAACCACATATGCTTGTTTTAACAGATCAATTTGAACTTTAGATAAATAAGTCGAAACCTGTTCTTTTAGGGGTTCAAATAGATACACCTATAACCTCTTTATTTTCGCTGATGTACAACTACTGCCAACTATTTGGCAAGGAATCATAGCGTCAAATCTTGCTATACCTGAATAATACTAAATTTTGGATAGAAAAAACGCGTAATAACAAAAAATTATTACGCGTTCTTAAAATTTGAATAAAAACGTTAACGTTTTATTAGCCTTGACCACCAACAATGGCTGCAACCGCTGCTAATTCAGCTGATTCTTGCTGAACTTGTTCGTTGCGATCTGTTTCGTCCATGATTTCAGTGGTAATTAAACCTTCTTCAATTTCACGAAGCGCTAATACTGTTGGCTTGTCGTTTTCAACTTCAACCAATGGGTCTTTACCACCTGTTGCGATCTGACGAGCACGACGTGCTGATATCAGAACTAAATCAAAACGGTTACCGATTTTATCTACTGCACCTTGTACGGTTACGCGAGCCATTTGGTTTCTCCAAATATAGTAAAAATGACAAAATAGTAGGCTATTTTACGTTTAGCCTATGTTTTAAGCAAGTAATTGATCAAAGAGATCTTTATGTTTTTGTACTTGCTGGCTTCTTTTTAAACGCTGGTTTTCAACAATTGTCGTTAATTCTGACAAGGCGGTATCGAAGTCTTCATTAACAATGATGTAATCGAACTCATTATAGTGCGATATTTCCGCTTGCGCTTTCGACATACGATCAAGGATCACTTCTTCGCTGTCTTGTCCGCGATCACGCAATCGTTTTTCCAATATTTGCTTCGACGGTGGTGTTATAAAGATAGTAGTAACATTTGGCTTTTTCATGCGCACTTGCTGCGCGCCTTGCCAATCGATATCAAGAAAAACATCGATGCCTTTCCCTAGTTGTTCATCTATCGCAGCAGCTGAAGTGCCGTAATAGTTACCAAAGACTTCTGCCCATTCGTAAAACACGCCGTCTTCAATTTGTTGCTCAAATTGCTGCTTTGATACGAAATGATAGTGCTCACCATCATTTTCACCCGGACGAGCGTCGCGCGTTGTTGTTGAAACCGACACCTGAAGAGGGCGGCTTGAACCTTGTTTCAGCAATGCTGCGATTAAACTCGATTTACCTGCACCGCTTGGTGCCGACAAAACAAATAAATTACCACTGTCCGTCACGTTGAGCTCCTAAAAACATTTTGGACGTAAATATAGCCGCGCACTATACCCAATTTTACTGGGTATTTCTAGGTTTGTTGCGTATACGCTAACGGCTACAAACAAAAACGCCAGCACTAAATAGCGCCGGCGTTTACTTAGCTTATTGGTTGATTACAATACTTTGGCAATTGACGCTGCTAGGTAATCAACATTGCTATTGGCGATACCTGCAATACTCATACGGCTAGAACCCACCATATAAATTGAGTACTCGTCTTGTAGCTGCTGTACTTGCTCTGGGGTAATACCTAGGAATGAAAACATCCCTTTTTGACGCGTAATAAATGAGAAGTCGCGTGTTACACCGTTTTCAACAAGCTTGTCTACAATTAGCTTACGATTGCCATTAATGCGATCACGCATTTCAGCAAGTTCTTGATGCCATTGTGCCGTTAATTCTTCGCTGCTTAGAATCGTTTCTACAATCGCTGCACCATGCGCTGGTGGCATAGAGTAGATACAACGTACCGTCGATAACAGCACAGAATTTGCAACATCAGCTGCGCTTGCACTTGCTGCAATAACAGTACACGCACCAATACGTTCGCGGTACAAACCGAAGTTTTTCGAACAAGAACTACAAATCACGAGTTCATCCACAGACTCAGCCATTAAACGAAGGCCATAAGCGTCAGCGTCTAAGCCGTCACCAAAACCTTGATATGCCATATCGATAACAGGTAAGAAACCAACTGATTTCGCTACTTCAACGACTTGTTGCCATTGTTCTTGCGATAAATCCATGCCACTAGGGTTGTGACAACATGCATGTAATAAAACAACGTCGTCACTGCTTAACTGCTTCAATTGCGCCAGCATGCCGTCGAAGTCTAAACACTTGTTCTCGTAATCATAGTACGGGTATGTTTTAACTTCTAAGCCAGCCGCTTCAAACAAACCTGTGTGGTTTGCCCACGTTGGGTTGCTCACCCAAATCGTTGCACCAGACTTTACGTTGTTAATAAATTCACCCGCTACGCGCAAAGCACCGGTGCCACCTGGCGCCGAAACTGTACGTGCACGGTTTGATAAAAGCACAGGGTGGCTTGCACCAAAAATAAGCTCACTCATTGTTTGGTTAAACAATGGCGATCCTGTTGGGCCAATGTAAACTTTAGTGTCTTCAGTTTCCAAGCGATGTTGTTCTGCTTTTTTAACGCAGTCTAATATCGCTGTGTGTCCAGATTCATCCTTATATACACCAACACCTAAGTCGATTTTTTGCGGATTTGTATCTTCACGATATTTTGCCAAAAGTCCTAAAATAGGGTCTGCTGGTAACGCTTGTAAACTACCAAACATGATTGTTTTCCTGTTGCATTTATTAAGTGTTCAAAAAAGGCCACGCCTTGCGGTGTGACGTAAAGCGAAAGCATACCCCAAATCAGAGTAACAAGTAATACCGAAACAGATAATTTTTCGAGTTATTCATGCTTTTTTAAAATGACTTAGCTCGCTTCGATCTTTACACGTCTTTAAGCCATAAAAAAAACCAATTAAAAGCCTGTGGTTAATGCCGCTATTAAGCCAATCAAACCGCCAAACACGCCGCCCCAAACAACGAGCCAACCTAAGTGTTTTCGTATCATATCCTGCACAATGTCTTTCACTATTTGCGGCGTTAATTCGTTTAACCGTTGCTCAATAATATCAGCGACTTTTTGCTGCATATTATCAAGTATATTAGGCTGTTCTAATTCGGCTCTTACAAGTTCAGCAAAGTCGTCTTTTTCTGTTATCTCAGCCAATGCCTGTTGCATTTTTTCTACAAAAGGTTCACGCATAGGTTGCAAGGCTTCACTACCACCAAACATTGCTAACATTCCGCCAAAGCTACTGTTTTCGATAACCTCCACCAGTTTGTCAAAAGCCGGCGACAAGTCTACTTTTTGGATAATCCCTTGCAGGTCAATAGCAGCGGCATCACCACTTTTTGTAGAGAGGAATCGATCAATGTTTTGCTCGGTAAAGAACTGGGTCATCATCAAATGTTTGATACCGGCTTTAAACTCTTCAAAGCGCGCTGGCACGACACCAGAGCCATACAAAAACGGAACTTTTTCAAATAGCATATGCACGGCTATCCAATTAGTCACAGCCCCGGAAAGGGCGAATAAGCCAACGGTGAATACAATGTGTTGTTCTAGCAAAAAGCCTGCAAGTAGCGCGGCCAAGGCAATAAGATTTGTGGCTAAGCTTTTGTTCAAGGGACAATCCTTTTCGACGATATTTTTGACCGCATAATACCAGTCCCTTGCCATTCGCTCCAATAAATGGTTCGATACAGTAAAACCAAAACATAGAAAAAACAGATGAAACTAACGCTAGTGTTGTTAACTTTACTGACCTTTTCTAGCCAAAGCGCAGAAAGTGAGTCGTTATGGCGCACGCCAGACAAAGAAAATACGTTGCTGTTAAACCTCGCTAATGGATTAGTAGTCATCGAGCTTGCCCCAGAGTTCGCACCAAATCACGTAGCCCATATTAAATCGCTAGTGCGTGCTGGGTTCTATCACCAAAGCAAGTTCTATCGTGTTGTAGATGGCTTTGTTGCGCAGGCGGGTCCTCTTGAAGACCCAACGGAAAGTAAAACTATTGCCATGGAAGACAGCATTAAGATCGATAAGCAATGGCCATACACTTCTGTATCAAAAACAGATATGTTCGCCGCTGAAACAGGCTTTAAAGACGGCTTTGCTGTGGCACTTGATGCGGACAAATCATCAGCTTGGTTAACTCATTGCCCTGGAACAATCGCACTGGCAAGGGAGACCGATAAAGACAGTGGCACACATCACTTTTATTTTGTCATCGGTCAAGCGCCGCGCTATTTAGATCGTAACATGGCGATATTCGGTCGTGTTATTTATGGCATGGACAATGTGCAAGGTATTGCCAGAACTAAAGACTATAAAGGTGATGATATTATTGCTGAAAAAGGTTTTACCGACATTGTATCTTTCGACGTAATGGCTGATTTGCCCCAAAAGAAACAACTAACGATAGAAGTTGAACGCACAGATACTGATGCCTTCGCAAAGCGTTTATTTAATCGCGCGAACAGAACACACCCATTCTTCTATCACACGCCACCAGCGGTATTGGATGTATGCCAAGTGCAAGTGCATTCTAGAGTAGCGCCGGTAAGCAAATAGCGAGCACAAAAAAAGGGCGTCAGCCCTTTTTTTATCAATATTGTGATATTGCTGCGTTAGATAAACGCAAAAGCATCGGCATACATATGGTCGATATCTGCGCCATGTGCAACAAAATCATCTCGTAACACACCGATCATATCAAAACGACCGGCAAGATAGATGTCGTAACCAGCAAGAGTATCAAAATCTGCCATTGCCGCTTTGTGCACTAAACCTGTTTTACCTTGCCACTGTGTTGAAGCGTTCTCAACCACTGGCACAAATGAACCATTGGGAAGTGACTCTATCGCAGTTTTAGTTTCTGACAATTCGTATACGGCACTTTCGTCACGCAGGCCCCAATACACTTTTACTGGGCGTGATGAATTTGTGTCTACTAAGTATTCAAATATAGATTTAATGAAAGAGAAGCCTGTCCCACCGGCCAAAAGTATAAGTGGGCGCTCACTTTCCTCACGTAAATAAGCATTACCATTGGCTACTTCAACAGTCACAGTGTCACTTTCACGGATACGGTCAATCACTTGCATCGCATAGCTGTCTTCGCCAAATGCACCAATTTGAAGTTCGATTAGATCGCTGTTTGGAGAGCTGGCAATAGAGAATGGACGTTTGTCGTCTTCACTCATGACAAAATTAAGATACTGCCCAGCAAGAAAGTTTACTTTCTCACTTGGCTTTAACATCACTTTGAACACATGAGCTGTTAAATTGCTTAACGATTCAACCTGACACTTTACCGCTTGCATGACCTATCCATCACCTTCAATTAAATCGGCTACATTGAGCCCGGACACAAAAAGGGCGACATTGTAACCGATTTTTTTTTAGTCAGCTAATAAAACTATGCAAATGAACTGTAAAAGCGACTTAGTCGATAGGTTTATTGTTCACCGAAGATATCAAGCTCATCCCAGATATCATCAACATAACGTTTAATCGATTCATCCATAACGATAGGTTCGCCCCATTCGCGGTCGGTTTCACCCGGCCATTTATTGGTGGCATCCATCCCCATCTTGCTGCCCAAACCAGATACTGGCGAGGCGAAGTCGAGGTAATCGATTGGCGTATGTTCAATCATCGTAGTATCACGCGCCGGATCCATACGCGTGGTCATAGCCCAAATCACATCTTGCCAATCACGTGCATTGATATCATCGTCACAGACAATAACGAATTTGGTGTACATGAACTGCCTTAGGAAAGACCATACCCCGAGCATAACGCGCTTGGCATGCCCCGGATATTGCTTCTTAATTGTGACCACAGCTAAGCGATAAGAACAGCCCTCTGGCGGCAGATAAAAGTCGACAATTTCAGGAAACTGCTTTTGAAGAATAGGCACAAATACTTCATTTAGCGCAACACCTAAGATAGCAGGTTCATCAGGTGGCCTGCCGGTATAAGTACTGTGATAAATTGGGTTTTCACGCATGGTCATGTGAGTCACGGTAAATACTGGGAAGTTATCCACTTCGTTGTAGTAACCGGTGTGATCGCCATACGGGCCTTCAGGCGCCAATTCATCTGGATCAATATAGCCTTCAAGCACGATTTCAGCAGAAGCTGGCACTTCCAGATCGTTACTTACACATTTAGTCACTTCTGTTTTACTACCGCGCAACAAACCTGCAAAGGCGTATTCAGACAAGGTGTCTGGCACTGGCGTTACTGCTCCTAAAATAGTTGCCGGATCAGCGCCTAACGCAACAGATACTGGAAATTTTTCGCCTGGAAATTGCTTTTTAAATTCGAAAAAGTCGATAGCGCCACCACGATGCGATAGCCAGCGCATAATGACTTTGTTTTTACCTAATAATTGCTGACGATAAATACCTAAGTTCTGACGCTTTTTGTGAGGGCCTTTAGTAATCGTTAATCCCCACGTAATCAGCGGCGCAACATCGCCAGGCCAACACGTTTGAATTGGCAGCTTAGTTAAATCAACGTCATCACCTGTTAATACCACTTTTTGGCAAGGCGCTTTACGTACCGTTTTTACCGGCATGTTCAACACTTGTTTGAACAAAGGCAGTTTATCGATGGCGTCTTTAAAACCCTTTGGTGGCTCAGGCTCTTTTAGCGTCGCCAGCAGCTTACCAACATCTCGAAGCGCGCTTACTTCGGTTTGCCCCATTGCCAATGCAACTCGTTCGGGTGTGCCAAACAAGTTCGCCAGTACAGGTGTGTCAAAACCTTCAGGGTTTTCAAACAACAACGCTGGCCCTTGCGCACGCAAAGTACGATCACTGATTTCTGTCATCGCCAAATGCGTTGAAATCGGTTGCTTGATTCTTTTTAACTGACCAAGCTTTTCTAGCTGATCAATAAAATCTCTTAAGTCTTTATATTTCATCGTTTCTTTTGAGGTAATAAAAAGCCAGCAAATTGCTGGCTTTTGAAAATCTTGAAGCGCTATTTGCGTTTCATTGCATCAAAGAACTCATCATTGGTCTTTGTCATTGCCAGTTTATCTATCATAAACTCCATTGCGTCGATTTCGCCCATTTCATGGACAATCTTACGCAATATCCACATTTTCTGTAGCTCATCCGCTTTTGTCAGTAGCTCTTCACGACGCGTACCACTGCGGTTAAAGTGGATTGCAGGGAAAACTCGTTTTTCTGCTATCTTACGAGACAGGTGTAATTCCATGTTACCTGTACCTTTAAACTCCTCATAGATAACTTCATCCATTTTCGAGCCGGTTTCAATCAATGCTGTCGCAATAATCGTTAAGCTACCGCCTTCTTCAATATTACGAGCTGCACCAAAGAAGCGTTTCGGACGATGCAATGCATTCGCATCAACACCACCGGTTAGGATTTTACCTGATGAAGGTATAACCGTGTTATACGCACGTGCTAAACGAGTGATTGAATCTAATAGAATGACCACATCTTTCTTGTGTTCAACTAAGCGCTTGGCTTTTTCAATCACCATTTCAGCAACCTGAACGTGACGGCTTGCTGGTTCGTCGAAGGTAGAAGCAACGACTTCACCTTTAACTAATCGCTGCATCTCAGTAACTTCTTCTGGACGCTCATCGATTAACAACACCATTAACTCACACTCTGGATGGTTGTGCGCGATGCTTTGTGCGATGTTTTGCAGAAGCAAGGTTTTACCGGCTTTCGGCGGTGCAACTATCAAACCACGCTGACCTTTACCAATAGGTGAAGCTAAATCTAACACACGAGCAGTAATGTCTTCAGTAGAGCCATTACCACGTTCCATTACGATACGATTGTTGGCATGGATCGGTGTTAAGTTTTCAAAAAGGACTTTATTGCGAGAATTTTCTGGTTTGTCGAAGTTAACTTCATTTACTTTTAGCAAAGCAAAATAGCGTTCACCATCTTTTGGCGGACGAATTTTACCTTGAATCGTATCACCCGTTCGCATACTGAATCGGCGAATTTGGCTTGGCGATACATAGATATCGTCAGGACCTGCCAAATAGGAGGAGTCGGAAGAACGTAAGAACCCAAAGCCATCTTGTAGTATTTCTAATACGCCACCGCCGAAGATATCTTCACCACTTTTAGCATGTGCTTTTAAGATGGCAAAAATGATGTCTTGCTTGCGGCTACGCCCTAAATGCTCAAGCTTCATAGATTCTGCTAGAGCAAGTAATTCATTGATTGATTTATCTTTAAGTTCGGTAAGATTCATAGTGAGGATTCTAAAAGTTATTGTTTAATGCCTGTTGGCAAAGATACGAAAGAAGTTCGCTTCTGATGTGTATATTATATGAGTAGTAAATTTAGCACTAAAAATATGCTGGGTAAAGGTCAATTAAAATAAAGGCCTGCAAATTTGCAGGCCTTATTTAGAATACTAAATATTCGCGTCTAAAAACTCTTTAAGTTGAGTCTTCGATAATGCGCCAACCTTAGTGTCTACAACAGCGCCATCTTTAAACAAGATTAAAGTTGGGATGCCGCGCACACCGTATTTAGGTGCTGTATCTGGGTTTTGGTCAATGTTTAATTTACCAATTGTTACCTGACCAGCGTACTCTTCAGCAACGTCATTAAGGATCGGTGCAATCATCTTACACGGTCCACACCACTCTGCCCAAAAGTCTACTAAAACAGGACCAGACGCATTCAAAACATCCGCGTCAAAACCAGCATCGGTTAATTGAACAATTTTATCGCTCATTTTTTTCTCCAAAACATTTAGGCCATAGGCCATCTAAACAATGGCAATGATTTCGAGTGCCATTATAAACGTAACTTTTTCGCAATGAAAATAACTATTTATTCCTTGCTAGTGTTGGCTGATATATAGCCGATATTTTTTATATCAATGCTATAAACCGTTACAAGATAATAAAAATTTCCAAAAACTAAACATTCTTATTGCACATAGAACCTGTTAAGCTAAGTCCCCATGAACAAAACACACTTAACAGATATTAAATTCTCAGCGCTAGGACTTGATGAAAAAGTCCTTGCAGGGCTTGCTGCAAAAGGCTTTGAAAACTGTACTAATATTCAAGCAAAGTCTCTACCAGTACTATTACTAGGTAAAGATATCGCGGGTCAAGCGCAAACTGGTGAAGGCAAAACAATCGCTTTTTTAGCCGCTACCTTTCATCAATTATTAAACAATCCAACGCCAGAACATAATCAGCCTAGAGCGATTATCATGGCACCTACGCGTGAACTTGCGATTCAAATTCAACGCGACGCCATCGAAATGGCGAAAAGCACAGGATTGCGTCTTGCTGTTGTATATGGGGGCGAAGGCTATGAAAGTCAACGTCAGACCCTAGAAAAAGGCGTCGATATCTTAATAGGTACCTGCGGTCGTTTAATTGATTACTACAAACAAGGTGTGTATCGCCTTGATAATATTGAAGTTGTCGTACTAGATGAAGCAGACAGAATGTTTGATTTAGGTTTTATCAAAGACATTCGATATATGTTCAAGCGTATGCCTCCTGCGGAAAAGCGTATTAGCATGCTGTTTTCTGCCACCTTGTCACTACGCGTTAAAGAGCTCGCTTTTGAGCATATGAATAGCCCAGTTAGTGTAGAAGTTGAGCCAGAACAAAAAACTAATGTGCGCATCACCGAGGAATTATTCTACCCATCAAACGATGACAAAATGGCGCTTTTTCAAACCTTACTTGAAGAAGAGTGGCCAGATAAAGCCATCGTATTTGCCAATACTAAGCATACCTGTGAAAACATTTACGCCCATTTACGTGCCGACAAGATTCGTGTAGGTTTATTAACCGGCGATGTTGCACAGAATAAGCGACTAAAAATATTAGAGCAGTTTTCTAAAGGCCAGTTGGATGTGTTAGTTGCAACCGATGTTGCGGCTAGAGGTTTACATATACCAGCGGTAACACACGTGTTTAATTATGATTTGCCTGACGATTGTGAAGATTATGTCCATCGTATTGGCCGCACGGGTAGAGCCGGCGCGACGGGTCATGCTATTAGCCTTGCGTGTGAACAGTATGTATTTAACTTACCAGCGATAGAAGACTACATCGGTCATTCGTTACCAGTAAGCAAATACGACCCATCGTCACTGTTAAACGATTTACCAAAACCGAAACCAAGAACTCGTCGACATAAACCTCATTCGACTAATAAAAACAATAACAATCAATCGAGAAGAAGACGTTAACGTATTATGTCCCAACAACCCTTGTTTGCCATTATAGATTTAGGTTCTAACAGCTTTCACATGCTCATTGTCCGCAATACACTATCTGGCATGCAGGTTGTTGACAAAATAAAACGTAAAGTCCGACTAGCTTCCGGCTTAGACGAAAACAACAACTTGTCACAAGAGTCGATGCAACGCGGGCTCGATTGCATCGCCTTATTTGCTGACAGGCTCACCACTATCTCCGCTGATAAAGTCAGAATTGTCGCTACAGCGACATTAAGGCTAGCTAAAAATGCACCAGACTTTATTGAACAAGCTGAAGCGATATTAGGCAGAGAAATTACCCTGCTCTCTGGTGAGAAAGAAGCCGAATATATTTATCAGGGCGTCGCTCGCACTAACAGTAGTGCCGACCAAAGGTTTGTCATTGATATTGGTGGTGCCAGCACCGAACTTGTGATCGGGCATAAATATTCTGTTCTTAAAGCAACCAGTCTTGCATTAGGGTGTGTCACCTTTAATAAACAATTTTTTGAAGACGGTGGTATCACTGAACAACGTTTCAATGATGCTGTAGCAGCAGCCAAAAAACAGTTGACTGTATTTGTCGATAGCTACAAAACCATTGGCTGGCAATGTGTCCTTGGTGGCTCAGGCACCATGCAAGCGCTAGCAGAAATTCTCGCACATCGCGGCCACAATGCATTTATCAATAAATCTTTTATCGAAGAGATGAAACAGCAAGTTTTGTCATTCGATAATTTTGAAGATATAGATATTGCAGGGCTGCAGGTCGAACGCGTACCGGTATTTGTTAGTGGATTAGCTATTTTAGCAGCGGCTTTTGAAAGCTTTGGCTTTGAACAAATACAGTTGTCTTCTGGCGCAATACGCGAAGGCTTGTTGTATCAAATGATTAATGGCGAAAAGCCAATGCCGGTGCGCATGAAAACGTGCAATCAAATCACCGCTCGCTTTTCATTAGATCTTCAACAAAGCCAACGAGTAGAAATGCTGGTGCAGCAGCTTGCTTCGAGTGAGCAATATACGCAAATTCTGGCTGACAATGATATTAGAGAGATATTGTCTGCTGCCTGTAAAATGCATGAAATAGGCAAAAGCATTGGCTTTAAGAATCATGAACGCCATGCCTACTATTTGCTTAACCATATGGAGCTAGCAGGTTTCAATGTAAGCCAACGTCAGTTGCTGTGCGCCCTGCTTGCCAATCAAAGTGGCAAAATTAACGAAAAGCTTTTAACCGAGCAAGTCGAACTACCACTTGCGCAAGCAAAACTGCTTACCGTGTTGTTAAGACTAGCGATCAAATTAAGTGTTCATCGAGACAACATGCTGCTACCTAAAGTTAAGCTATATGCTGAAGATGATGCAAACCTTGCGATTGCGATAGAAAATGTGTCGCCATTGATAAAAGCACAGATCGAGACTGAGCAACAGCAAATATCGCCTATGGGAATTTCTTTGCAACTACTCGAACAAGAATAAGAAAATTTAGCGATGATATAAAAAGAAAAAGCCTTGGAAAACCAAGGCTTTTTTTATTGTTCTTCTTTCAACCAACGTGCCACTGATTTGGCAAAATACGTTAAAATGCCATCGGCCCCTGCCCGTTTAAAAGCAAGTAGCCCTTCCATTACACAAGGCTTTTCCGCTAACCAACCATTTTGAATCGCTGCCATATGCATGGCATATTCACCGCTTACTTGATAAGCATATGTTGGCACAGCAAAGGTATCTTTAACGCGGCGTACAATGTCTAAATACGGCATTCCTGGCTTCACCATCACCATATCAGCACCTTCGCCAAGATCTTGTGCTATCTCTTGCATGGCTTCATCACTGTTTGCAGGGTCCATTTGATAAGTAAACTTATTACCGCCTTTCAAATTGCCTGCGCTACCAACAGCATCCCTAAATGGGCCATAGTAATTGGATGCATATTTTGCCGAATAAGCCAAAATTCTGGTATTAATGTGCCCTGCTTGCTCTAGCGCTTCTCGAATAGCACCAATACGGCCGTCCATCATATCAGATGGCGCAACAACATCTGCACCGGCCTCAGCATGAGACAACGCCTGCTTGACTAAAATGTCTTTGGTAACATCATTAAGCACGTAACCATCTTCATCGATAATGCCGTCTTGGCCATGCGTAGTAAATGGATCTAATGCAACGTCGGTAATAACGCCAAGCTCTGGAAAGGCAGCCTTAAGTGCGCGAACGGCACGTTGTGCTAGACCATCTGGGTTGTAGGCTTCTTCCGCCATTAATGATTTGCTTTCTGCAGGTGTTACCGGGAACAGAGCTACAGCTGGTATCCCAAGGGCAACTAATTCTTCTGCTTCTTCTAATAACAAATCAATGCTTTTGCGTTCAACGCCTGGCATAGAAGGCACAGCTTCACGCTGTTTTTCTCCTTCGAGTACAAAAACAGGATAGATAAGATCGTTTACTGTCAGCTGATTTTCAGCCATTAGACGACGTGAAAAATCGTCTTTGCGCATGCGGCGCAAGCGACGTCCTGGAAATTGTCCAAAACCACTATTCATAGTTTGCCTCTATGTACGTTCTATATTGTACAAGCTTTTCGCTTGTACTTGATTTCTGCCGCTTTGCTTAGCAACATAAAGCGCTTTGTCTGCTGTGGCAAAAATATCTTCTACCCGTACATTTGGATGTTGATGGTAAGTTGTCACACCACAACTCACTGTAATTTTGAGTCTATGGCCGTGAACTTCTAAAAAGGCTTGTTCTACGCCAGCTCTCAATTCATTAGCAATGGCGTAAGCACCTTCTTCATCTGTTTCAGGTAGAATCATACAAAATTCTTCACCACCGTACCTAAAGCCTTTATCGGCGCTACGGCGTAAGTATTTTAACAGACGATCTGCCATCCAGGTAATACAAAAATCACCCACTAAATGTCCGTAGGTATCATTAATGTTCTTAAAGTGATCGATATCAATAATGATCACACTAAGTGGACTTGCATTACGTTGTGCGCGTCTAAATTCTGAAGCGATATGCTCGTCATAAGAACGGCGGTTATACAAGCCTGACAATTCATCAATCGTCGACTTAGCTTCTAATTCTCTGTTTAACGTTTCAAGGGCTTCTAGCGCATTGTTTAAGTCGGTAGTTCTTTCTTCTACACGTGCTTCAAGTTTGGCTTGAGTCACTTGCTGTAAGTCCATTAACTCTTCTTGCGCTTTTTTCATTTGGCGAATGCTTTCTAGCGATTGCTGCTGCGCTTCTTGTCTGTCTTTTACCTGGTAGTAATATTGACGCGAGACTAAGAAGATAATTAAAAAGCCATTAAGCCAGAACGCTGCACTATACATAAACGCATCATTCTTAAAGGTGCCCATACCACCCCAGTAGGTAAATACCAAATTGACAAAGCCCAGCAGGAATTGCAACGCGATAATCAGGGTGAACATGCGTGACAAACGCACATCGCGCTTAACTAAATGTATACCCGTCACAAATAGCACCATCGCTGTAGCGGCATGCACGCCATAGCTGATCGCGTAGTTTTCGTTGATCGTTAAAAACAAACTGCACGGAATGTAAAACAAAAGTGTAATAGCGAACCAGCGCATCCAAACATACAAGCTATAGTGCTGCTTACGCATCGAGAAAAACTCCATGGTAAACCAAGTAAGGAATGCCGCCGATAATGCGCCAAAGATAGGGAAATCAGAGCCTCTTAAGCCGGTTGCTTCTGGAAAATAATATGTAAGACTACCGCCAATTAACACCGACAGTAGCAAGGTGCGCGTTGCAATGTAACCAAACAGCAAAATGACGCTTTTTTGACGACTAGCAAAAAATAAAAGGAAGACACTAAACGACAAAAACACCATGCCGCCAAGGGCAACACCATGGTAATAAAGGTCTTGATTTATCCAATCAAAAAATTGGCTAGATGGCATAATGTTAATCGGTAGCCTAGCATCAGTAATGGCATTAACATTAAGGAAGATTTCTAAACTTTGATCACGAAGCAGCACCAATTGTGCAGATTGAACGTTATTCTTATACACCTGTACAGGCATTTCCTGCCAACTGCCCGTACCGTCTTTGATATAGACCGTCGCACTAGATATTTGCACACTACTTTCTATGGCAAGTTCAAGTGACATATCACGTGTAGCGATAGAACGCATATCCATATAGATCCAATTGCGCCCTTCAGGAATAAACAAACTTTGACGACGATTTTTGTATCCCTGCCACTCAACAATACCCAGGTCAAAAACCTGTTCACCACGAGATTTCGCTTGCTCAATATCAAACAACTTATTTTCTGATTGTTGCGGCTTGGCGGCATATGTGTGTCCTGAAAGCGCCGACATAACCAACAAAAAGAAAAAGACTACATTTTTCAACCTACATCCTCCAGGCCGAAAACCCGTACTGCGTTTTCAGTGCTTCTTGTTATTATTTCTTCTACTGAACATTGCTTGATTTGCGCTATCTTTTCAACAACATAGGGTAAATAAGCTGGTTCATTTCGACTACTTTTTGGTCTTGGTCGAATGGTCTTAGGTGTTAAATAAGGCGCATCCGTTTCAATAAGTAATCGGTCTAAAGGTAGATACTTTACTGCATCTTGTAGCGCTTGCCCACGCTTATCGTCACAAACCCAACCAGTTATGCCTACAAACATGCCTGCATCAAGCACTTTTTCCAATGTAGCGGTATCATCTGTAAAACAATGAGACACCATATTGGGTACTTTATTTAAATAAGGTTGCAATATCGACATCCAGTCATCAAAGGCATCTCTTTGATGCAAAAATAACGGCATGCTTAAGTCTGCCGCCAAATTAACTTGGCATTCAAACACGCGGCGCTGGTTTTCTGGCGTCGAAAAGTTTCGATTATAATCTAAACCGCACTCACCTATCGCTTTCACACAGGTATTTTGCGCAAGTCCTTTAAGCACTTGTTCAAACTGTTGAGAAACATTGTCAGCGTCATGGGGGTGAACGCCGGCAGTAGAATATAAATAGGTTGGATACTGCTGACAAAGTGACAATGCTGCCGTACTTTCTGCTTCATTGGTGCCAGTAACAAGTTGTGCTTTAACGCCCGAAGATTGTGCTCGAGCAACAACATCTGGTAAGTCTTTAAGAAAGCGGTTGTTAGTCAGGTTAACGCCAATATCTATCACGTGAGTTAGCTACCTTCCTCAGTCTCTTGTGATTCATCTTTAGCTTGATACAAGCCAGCGATTAACAGACCTAACTCAAAGAGTAGCAACATAGGCACCGCTAACATGGTTTGAGAAATTGGATCTGGTGGTGTTAACAACATGCCGACCACAAATGCGGTAACAATAATATATGGGCGCTTTATTTTAAGGCTTTCAACAGTAGTGGCGCCTGTCCACACCATCAAAATGATGATAATCGGGATCTCAAAGGCAAAGCCAAAAGCAAAAAAGAGTTTAAGTACAAAATCAAGGTAATTACTGATATCAGTAGCAATTGCTACGCCTTCTGGTGCTGCGTTGGTAAAGAAATTGAACGCTAAGGGAAACACCACGTAGTAAGCAAAAGCGACGCCAAAATAGAACAATAACGAACTACCAAACATCAATGGCGCAATAAGCTTCTTCTCATTCTGATACAAACCAGGTGCGATAAACGCCCACACTTGATACAGAATATAAGGTATCGCTAAAAAGATAGCGGCCACTATTGCCAATTTAATTTGAGTGAAGAACGGTGATGCAACATCCGTTGCAATCATTTGCGTTCCTTCTGGCAGAACAGCCACTAAAGGCTGTGAAAGAAACAAATATAAAGGTTCAGAAAAATAAGCCAGTGGCAAAAACAGAATGAGCACACATAGAATCGCTTTGAGTAAACGATTACGCAACTCGAGTAAGTGATCAAATAAGGTATAGTGGCCGTTATTTTGCTGGTTTGTCATCGCTGGATTCTGAATTGTCACTGCTATCGCTAGCAGGTTTTTTGGCGTAAGGCTGATTGACCATCTGGGCAGCTTCTTGCAAAGACTCTACAGACTTAGCCACATCAGGCGCTAAGTTTTCCATATTTGCTTGTTCAGCTTTTTTTAAGTTTTGGTGAAGTTCTTGAATTCTTAATTCTTCATTAAGTTCTGTTTTCACGCCGTCGCTAAATCGTTTTACGCTATTTATCCACGACTTAACTGTTCTAATGGCAACAGGCAAACGCTCTGGTCCCAACACAACTAAGCCAATAATTGCGATAAGTATTAGCTCCCAAAAGCCAATATCGAACATCTATTTTGCCTTTTCTTGCTCTTTAGATGTTTCGTCTTCTGCTTGTTCTGTTGGCGCTGACTTGTCTTGGATCGCGTCTTTTGACTCGTCGTCTGTAACAGCCTTCTTAAAGCCTTTTACAGCTGAACCCAAATCACCACCTAGGTTACGCAGTTTCTTTGTACCAAAAAGCAAAATTACAATTACAGCAATAATTAATAATTGCCAAATACTAATACCACCCATGAAAAGCTCCTCAAAGGTTTAAGCGTCGTTTAAGCTTCAGTTTACTCGTGTTTAACGCAAAATTATACCAAGGTAATGATGAATTACCTAAGACAAGTTACGTGATTAGGCTTGTTTTTTCAGATCGCTAAATAGCGGCGCACTGTTGTACGCAATGTTTTGTGGACGGTGGAGATGGAAGCCTTGACCAAATTCACAACCCGCTGCCACCAGTTTTTCATAAAGTGCTTGCGACTCAATGCCCTCTGCCACAATGCGATAACCATATTGGTTGCCCAATTCATTTAGCGCTTTAATCAGTGGCAAATTTTTCTCATTATGCATCAAGCTGCGGGTAAAGCTTCTATCGAGTTTGATGAATTCAAACGGATAGTTGTGAATAAAGTTAAATGACGAGACGCCTTTACCATAATCATCCAGCGCCAATTTAACGCCAAAGTTACGTAATTGACGCAAGCTCTTAAGCGCAGCATCTTCTTGTTCAATAAACGCCGACTCATTGAACTCTAAAATAAGACGATCATGATGCTTAGTGAGTGACTTCACTTTCTTGATCAATTTAGCAGTCTGCCCCGCTTTGGTTAACTGCTGTGGCGACAAATTAATGCTAATAAAGGTATCTTTGAACTCTTTTTGTTCGTGCCATAGGTTAAGTTGATCACAAACGTGCTCAATCACCCATTGTTCAATCTCTTGCACTAAACCTAGTTCTTCCGCCATAAACAAGAAGCTACTTGGTGTCAGCACACCTTTTGTTGGATGTTGCCAACGTAAGAATGCTTCAAAGCCAATCGTTTGACCTGTGTTTAATGCATTAATTTTTTGAAAGTGCAGCTCAAATTGATTTTCAGCAACGGCGTCTCGGAGCTCTTGTTCCAAATTAAGTGAAGCAACGAGCTGCTCTCGCATGCTTTCGTCAAAAAACATGTAGCGGCCTTTGCCTAAGCTTTTGGCCTGATACATTGCGGTATCAGCATCTCGCAGCACAGCATTGCTGTCTTGGTATTCTGGTGTACACATTGCAATACCAATGCTTGCACCGGAATGTAGCGTTTGACCTTCAAGTTCATAAGGAACAGTTATCTTATCGATAATTCGCGTGCACACATCTTCAACATCTTCTTGATGGTTAAAGGCGCTAAGCAACACCACAAATTCATCACCGCCTAAACGCGCTAAGACGTCGTGCTCACGCACGCATTCTTGTAGTCGATTGGCGATTTCCATTAAGAACAAGTCGCCCATATGATGCCCTAAGGTATCATTGATCACCTTAAAGCGATCCAAGTCGATAAATAACACAGCAAAGTTGTGCTGTGGATGACGTTTAACATGCTTTAAGGCGTAATCTAATCGATCAGAAAAGAGCGCTCTATTAGGAAGTTTGGTCAGCGCATCGTGATGAGCATCATGATAAAGCTGCTCTTCTGCTTTACCGCGCTCTTCTATCTGTTTTCTTAAACTAACATTGGTTGCTTCTAATGCTTTGGTGCGCTGTTCAACTCGTTTCTCTAGTTCATCTCTAGACGCATTAATATTGGTTAGTTGGTTAAATCGCTCGATGGTTACGGCAACATGTTTTGCGATAAAGCGAATAAGCTTTAAATCGCCCTCTTCATAGGCATTTTGCTGATGAGTATCTTCAAGTGTCAGCACACCAACAATCTTATCTTTAACAACAAGTGGCGTTGCTAAAAAGGCAATTGGATATTGTTTAAGCTTTAATTTTAATGGCTGAACAATGACATCGTCGGCACTTGATAAGCTATGCACAATACCCTGTCTCACCATAATTGGCGCACCAGTATCTATCGTTAGCTTAACTAAATCATCTTGAAGAAGTGTTTTCTCTCGGGTGATTACTTCACCATCGAACACGTAGGGAAAATTCAATGATTTGCGATCTTTGGTCAACGCGGCAATGGTCATTTTCTTAGCACATAACACACGTTCTATTTCAGTATGTATCTTGCGATAAAAAGCCTTGTCACCCGCCTGATATGAGCTCGACTGCGCAATGTTTAGCAAAGCACTATGGATCTTTAATAAACGGTCTCGTTCCGTTAACTGTTGTTTCAACTGTTGATTTTCATCATGCAACGCTGCGGACTGGTGACCACTATCTGAAACGACTTCTCGCTGCGACGATATACGATGCATCGCTTGTGCAATAAAACCAGCAATAACCTTCAGCAGTTGGCCGTCTGCTTCATCAAAGAAAACTTCCTGTTCATAGCTTTGCAGTGCAATAGCGCCTAATACTTTGTCGCCTACATGAATAGGTACACCTAACCAATCTGTGCACATTGATTGATACTGGCTTAATTTGCCAGCTTGGGTAAGCGCCAATCGCTGGGCTGCATCGCAATGAAGTAATTCTCCGGATTGAACAACAATGCCTGTTAAGCTTTGACGCCAGCTATGCTGTTCTTCTTGCTCGACAACATCAACGACAACAGATTCTTGAGGATTGTGGCAGTAAGCCATGACAAGCTCACTGTCTTCGTCGATCAATGCGATATGAAAGTTGTCGGAAACAAAGAGGGATTTTAGCGCTATTTCAAGGGCAGCAAAAAACGCGTCCAAGTTGTTTGTTGTTTTTGCCATTTCTGACAAACGCAACAAACCAGACTGAACGGTTTGTAAGTGTCGATATTTATTTACCAACGACTCTAAATTAGATAACTGACGTGCAGCTTGGGGTCTATCCGTACTACCAGGCTCCATTTAACGTCTTCCGAATTTGCGCTTATTATTGTTAAGTATTCAGTCTAATAAAAAAGTTAAATTTTCACCAGTATTTATTGATAATTAGTTTATATATTAATAGGTTAACGACAATCTTCGTAGTTTGTGTGTTGGGGTAGAAAATGCGGTGTTTACTGGGCTGTACAAAAATTAGGCATAAAAAAAGCCGGCATAACGCCGGCTTTCTAGAATTAAACTATTTATAGCACCATTGCATTTTTCAGCTTGTTTAACGCGTTCTTTTCTAATTGGCGAACACGTTCAGCACTAATTGAATACTTGTCAGCAAGTTCTTGCAGGGTTGCTTTGTCTTCATCTAACCAACGTGTTTTAACGATGTGTTGGCTGCGCTCATCTAAGTTAACCATCGCTGAGGCTAAGCGGTTATTAGCATGAGATTCCCAGTTTTCGTTTTCTACCGATGTCGCTAGATCAGACTGTTTGTCTTCCAAAAACTGTACCGGAGCAAAACTGCCTGGTGCTGAACCGGCATCATCATCGTCTGACGTTAAGTCAAATGCTTGGTCTTGGCTGCCCATACGAGATTCCATTTCCAACACATCTTTTTCTGTTACGCCGAGCGTTTCTGCTACCGTTGACACTTCTTCTTTGCTAAACCAGCCTAAACGTTTCTTGTTTTTACGTAGGTTAAAAAACAATTTACGTTGCGCTTTAGTTGTCGCAACTTTAACAATACGCCAGTTCTTTAATACATACTCGTGGATTTCTGCTTTTATCCAATGCACGGCGAATGATACAAGGCGCACACCCACAGCTGGGTCAAAGCGTTTTACCGCTTTCATCAGGCCTACATTACCTTCTTGGATTAAATCGGCTTGAGGCAAACCATAGCCTGAATAGCCTTTCGCTATATGAATGACAAAACGTAGGTGTGACATGATCAAGCTTTGCGCCGCTTGTAAGTCATCCTCTTCATGAAGACGAGAGGCTAGCGCATACTCTTCATCCGCACTCAACACTGGAATGCTGTACGCTGATTGTACATATGCTTCAATGCTGCCGCTTTGAGGGACGGTTAACGCCATTGATTGCATAAATTACCTCACAATTCATTTTCTGTTATTCGTTAAATCCACGCGCATCGCTTTTTGAATCAGCTATTACGCAAGGGTCGGACGTGTGACCATATCGAAGTCAGACGTTAATTTCAATGCTTATGACCCGTTAAATTGCTAAAAGTTTGCAACTTTTTGTAAAGATGGGGATAAGCCTTTAAATTTTCAAGTTTTTTAAATCGATAAATTTTTTCTTTATTAAATGAAAAAACATCGTTTTTTGCCAGACCTGCTTATTTTTAAGGCACTGTAGGCTACTCGGCAGTTGGTTCTATCTCTCGAATATGTTTGCGCACAGACAAATAACTACCTACCCAGCCCAGTATAATGGCAAACAAAATTAGCCATGATATTTCTTGTAGCGTCATACCTGCGAGCTCGAAATTACTGTCGTACTGTGCAGATAAATGGGCGATAGCACTAGAAAGAAACGCCCGCAATCCTTCTACCGCAAGGCAGGCGACAAGTCCGCCAATAATGCCATACCATAAACCAGCATATAGGTAAGGCCGTTGAATAAAGCCATCTGTTGCACCGACAAGCTTCATCACCGCTATAGCATCTTTCTGATTCAGTATTTGAAGACGTATGGTATTACTTACGATTAAGATCACCGATAAACACAGTAGTGTTGCAACACCAATGACCACGTCTTCTATAAGCTTCGCCATCGCTTCTAAGCGTGATAGCCAAGCTAAATCTAGTTTCCCTTTTTCTACTTCTCTAATGCCCTCAAGCTTTGTTAGCAACTCTTGTGCGGCACTAGCCTGGCTAAAACGTTGCGTTGGTGTCACTAAAATAGTTGCGGGTAAAGGGTTAGACGCCAAATACTCCAATACGCCACCAAAGCCCGAGTGTTGTTTAAAATCTTCAAGCGCCTGCTCTTTTGAAATAAACACAACGCTATCTACTTCCGGCATCAGCTGAATACGATTAACTAAGTTTTGCGCGGCTCTGTCGGTAACGGAAAGCTTCAAAAAAAGTGATATTTCAGATGCACTTTCCCATTGTGACGATACTCGCTCGGCATTTTTAACAAACAAATTAAGTGACGCAGGTAAAGACAAACTAATACCAAGCACCAAAATAGTCATAACAGAGGTAAACGGTGTGCGCCAAAGGTCTCCTAAGCTACCTACCGATTGTTGTGCGTGCCTGAGCATCCAAGCAATAAAACGGGCAAACACACCTGGTTTCTTATCTCTCTGTGTTGCAGCAGGATTAACCATGTTCGCCTCCTGTTACGGCTAAGCCGTCAGTAAGGCCGTCGGTGATCATTTGTCCTTGCTTCAAAGTTAAGGTGCGATAGCGCATGCGAGCAATTAAGCCTAAATCATGGGTTGCGATTAACACGGCAACACCAACGGCATTAAACTCTTCAAACAATCGAATAATATCGAGGGATAACTTGGGATCTAGGTTACCTGTGGGCTCATCGGCAAGCAGAATTGGTGGTTTATTAACTAAGGCACGAGCAATACCGACACGCTGTTGTTCACCACCAGAAAGCATAAAGGGATAACACTTAAGCTTGCTGCCTAAATGTACCTTATCAAGAGCTGCTTCAACGCGTTTTTTGATTTCTTTCTGACTAAACCCCTCGATAATGAGTGGCAAGGCAACGTTGTCGAAAACGGTGCGGTCCATCAGCAAATTATGATTTTGAAAAATCATGCCTATGCCGCGTCTCGCATAAGGGATTTGTTTGTACTTTACGTTTGAAAGATTTTTACCATTGATAAAGATTTGGCCATTGCTTGGCTTCTCCATCAAGCTAATCAGTTTTAATAAGGTACTTTTACCTGCACCAGAGTGACCGGTAAGAAAGGCCATCTCGCCAGCTTGTAATTCAAAGCTTACCTGTTTCAGCGCAGCGAATCCGCCGGGGTAAGTTTTGCTGACATTATCAAATTTAATCATTGTTGTTATTCTTATCCTTTATTCGATGCGTCAGCCTTAAATGAGCGACAAACACAAAGATACCTAACTAGACGTTTCTTTATGTTTATCACTATAACGTTTGTTTAGTCTCCTACAAACGTGGGGGTCAACAGTTTATTAATACGCTAGCTGTCCTTGGTAAATAACGCGTTAATAAAATCGTCACTGTTGAATGGCCTTAAGTCATCGATACCTTCTCCAACACCTAAGTAACGAATAGGTATACCAAATTTATCGGCGGCTGCAAAGACAACACCACCTTTTGCTGTACCATCTAACTTGGTCAATGTTAATCCGGTCAAACCAACCGCATCATCAAACAATTGCGCCTGGCTCAAAGCGTTTTGTCCTGTACCCGCATCTATGGTGAGCATCACTTCATGAGGCGCATTAACGTCTTGCTTTTTCATCACGCGCACGACTTTCTTCAATTCTTCCATCAAATGAGCTTTGTTTTGCAAGCGGCCTGCGGTATCGGCGATTAGCACATCGACATTTCTTGCTTTAGCTGCACTTAGCGCGTCAAACAACACTGACGCACTATCAGCACCTGTGTGCTGTGCGATAACAGGGATATCATTTCGCTCACCCCACACTTGCAACTGTTCAACAGCCGCCGCTCTGAAAGTATCTCCTGCCGCCAGCATGACTGACTTGCCTTGCGCTTGATACTGTTTAGCAAGCTTACCTATGGTTGTTGTTTTGCCAACACCATTAACGCCGACCATTAAGATAACAAATGGGCCATCATTGTTTTCGATTTCTAACGGTTTGTTTACCGGCTCTAATACTTTTGCCAGTTCGATTTTTAGCAAGTCGTACAATGCTTCGGCATCGTTTAATGCTTTTCTTGATGCTGATTCCGTTAGCGAGTCAATGATCTTCATAGTGGTTTCAACACCCAAATCGGCCATTAACAGTTGTGTTTCCAACTCTTCGAACAATTCATCGTCGATCTTTTTACCTGCAAACAAATCAAGTAAACCGTCGCTAAAATTGCTACGTGTTTTGGATAGACCAGATTTTAAGCGTGCGAAAAAACCCGCTTTCTTAGGTGTTTCTGTTTCTGTTTCTGTTTCTGTTTCTGTTTCTGTTTCTGTTTCTGTTTCTGTTTCTGTTTCTGTTTCTGTTTCTGTTTCTGTTTCTGTTTCTGTTTCTGTTTCTGTTTCTGTTTCTGTTTCTAAAACAGTTTCTTCAGCATCTTCATGCTGTTCAACAGTTTCCTCTTGCACTTCGGTTGTTGCGTTTTCGTCTTTGTTTTCGCTACCAATGCCCAACCAGGAAAACATGCCTTTTTTCTTTGCCATAATGCTTTAACAATCGTAATAAGCTAATGCTATGTATAAGACCTAACAACTAGCCAAAAAATGAATATAATACGTGCTTAGACATGTATATGCCTAATCTCGAAAATTTGCTGGGCATTAGTTTACCATTGAAATAAGCGTCAAAAAACAGGCAATAACAAAGTTATGAACAAACGCGGACAGAAAACAAAAAAGGCGACAGGTTCGATCAGAATCATTGCGGGAAAACACCGTGGCAGAAAGCTATCAGTAATTGACGCACAAGGGTTAAGACCGACAACCGATCGCGTAAAAGAAACGGTGTTTAACTGGCTAATGCCCTATCTCCAAGACGCATCTTGTTTAGACTGCTTTGCCGGTGCTGGTAGCCTTACCTTTGAAGCAATATCTCGTGGTGTTGCCAGTGCGGTAGCGATAGAGTTAAATGGACAAGCGGCTAGTCAGCTCGAAAACAATAAGCAAGTTTTACAAGCCAATAACTTAACTATTGAACAAGGGGATGCGCTGACGCATTTAAAACAGCCTAATCAGCAATTTGATATTGTCTTTGTAGATCCGCCCTTCAATCAACAATTAGTCGCTAAAACCATCGCTGCGCTAAACAATGGTTGGCTAGCAGAAGATGCGTTGATTTACATAGAAATGGAAAGCAACACACCTTTAGATGATCTGCCTGCAAACTGGCAGTTAATAAAGGAAAAAATTGCCGGACAAGTGGCCTTTAGGTTGTTCCAAACCCAATAACCTTTAGTTACCAGAAGTCGCTTGTTGGATTGCTGCCAGTAGCGCATCAGTTTCGTCACTACCTAGGCTAATACGCTTACCCGAGGTTAGCGTGACCTCAACAGCTTTTGTACCTGACACAATGTACAACCATCCTGTTGGAATAAGTCGAATCCCTAAACCGTAGTACCATTTTGCATCAACTATTCGAGCAGACGCTATATCAGATAAGCTAATCGACTTTCGCCAAAACCCGGGACCAAAGCTCCAATACAAGCTAGTTTCATCGATAGATATATTTAGCGAAGAAAAAAGAAAAGCCACAACAGCAATCAGTGCACATACGGGTAGAATGATGTTGGGCTGTTGAGCAACCACACCGACTATGGCGATGATAATCGCCGGCAAAGTCATTAAACACAGCAGAGCTACGCCGAGTTGTTTGTGTTGATAAACCATAACTACTCCAATGTTGACGAATCTAATGTTCAAACATACTAGCGCACTGGCTGATTTACATTGAGAACAATAGTCCTACCTTACATGGTTAAGACAAAAAAAGTCGAGCACATTAGTTAAAAATTAGTATTCTTGAAAGGCGCCACATTGATTGCAGCGCATACCATGGCGGTAAAAAAATAGCGGAAAGCCTAGAAGTAAAAAAACAACGAATGCTGGTTTCTTGCCTTGAGTATAAGCCACCATGTCTTCACTACCACAGTTTTGGCAATGTGGCTTTGTATCGGCAACATCTACAACATCGTCGCTAAAGTCTGTCGCAAGAATGGATCGAGCTTGTTCTAGCTTATCCTCATTAACATAAAGCCGCACTCCGCCCATGGCATCAGAATATAACCATTGCATGTTTATCGTATGCTCATCAGCAACAAAACTATCAATACCAGCAGTATCTAAAGCCGCTTTAGCGATATTGGCATTAAGTGGGTATGAGAATCGCGCTACTACCACCAGTTTGCTCATTACACTTTCCTATTTGCTTTAATTACCTTATATGACCGCGACTCTGGTCAAAGTTATTCGAATTACTCTCGTTAATTAGTATTGAATATGGTTTGAACAATTAAAAGCAAAAAGAGAATAAGCGACAGAAATTTCCAAAATACCAATGGGTTGCGCTCTATCAAAGGCGCATGTTCTATTTTATCTACCATGGTTTGGTTTGGGGTATTTAAATCAGCCAAAAATTCAGAATAAGCCGGATAGCGTTTTGATAGTGTCGGATGAGTCGCTTTTTCTAAAGTTAGATCAAGCCAAGACGGTATATCGCCACGATGTTTGCGGGCACTAATGTAATTCCATAGATGCAATGGTTTATTGTCAGCATGTTGACCTAGCGACTTTTGATAAGGCAACTGCCCGGTCAGCATTTCATATACAATCACGCCCAATGAAAACAAATCGGACGCAACATTCCCTTTTTGACCAAGCAAGTACTCTGGTGCCATATAGCCAATCGCGCCCACTGGCGTTTCATCAGCAATCACAGAGTTAATTTCTTCCAACCCACTTACCTGCACCGTACCGAAGTCGATGAGCACCGCACTGCCGGATTCTGTGATCATAATGTTCTCAGGCTTTATGTCGCGATGCACCATACTTTGTCGTTGCAGCACACGTAAGCTGACGATAATTGCAGATGTAATTTCACGCACCTGCGTTAAGCTTGGCTTGGGATTATCATACATCCACTGCCTAAGCGTTTTACCTTCTATATACTGGCAAACATGATATAGAAAAGGGCTACCCACATTGTGTTCGTCACGCGGATAAATCCTCATAATCGACGGGTGATTAATTCGGCTACCTACCCATTGTTCGCGCATAAATCCGTCAAGATAAGCTAAATCATCTGCAAAGTTTTCTGAAGGCGCTTTTAACACATAAAGCTTCTTGTCGTGCTGATCCCTTGCTAAATAAACATGACTTCGCGTGCCACTGTGTATCACTCGCTCGATCACAAAGTTATCTATTTTATTGCCCGTGCTCATCACTGGCGGTATGGTGCGCGCCGTTAACTGGCGGTGGACTTCAGCCAAATCCGGATTAGGTAAATTGACAACATGCGCAATCAAACAACTGACATTATCTTGACTGCCTGCCGCTACCGCTTCTTCGCAAATGGCTTTTGCCACCTGTTCACTGTCACTTGTCGCGGTCGCCAATAGTTGAGTCATCTGTTCATGGGACAACGCTTCATGAACACCATCAGTTGTTAATACATACTGATCATCCGGCGCCAGTTCATGCGAGATATTATCAACTTGTAAGTGGCTATCCATGCCCAGCGCACGCGTTAGAAAGTGTTTTTCCTTGCGATAGAAATGAGTATGGTCCTTGGTAAGTTGCGTTAGCTTACCCTTACGATACAAATAAATTCTGCTATCGCCAGCATGAAAGATATGAGCCGTTTTTGATTTAAAGACAATCCCTGAAAACGTGGTTACCAGTTCATTTTGGCGAGATTGCATCTGCTGGCCGTGATGAAACAACCAGGCATTTAGGGAAGACAGGATACGCGAAACCGAATCCTTAATGCTCCAAGCTTCCGGCGTACTGTAATAATCATTTATGAAGGTAGTTACAGTAGTTTGGCTCGCTACTTGCGCTTTGTCGCTGCAACTTGCACCATCCGCTATGCAAGCAACACTGCCTTTCCATTGCCGCACACTTGCGCTTGGCTGAAAAGCAGCAAAGGCGTCTTGGTTTTCCTCCTTGACGCCTTGGTGAGAATATCCGCCAAAAGCGACGTCTAGCGCCGCTTCTGAAACTTTGTTATCTACTTGCAAAATAATGCTGTGCTATGAACTAACCGAAATGAGTTCTACTGTACCATCTTCCTGAACTTCAGCAATATGGCCTTTAGGCTCTTCCATCAATAGCAACGCAATTAAACCTAATACTGCAGTGCCCGAAATCACATAGAAGAAAGTACTGTAATCAACAAGAGAAAGCACAGTTAAATAAGTAACCGCTCCGACATTACCATAGGCCCCTGTCATACCTGCGATTTGTCCTGTCATGCGACGCTTGATTAAAGGAACAGCTGCAAATACAGCGCCCTCGCCTGACTGTACAAAGAAAGAACAGGTCATCGCTGCGATCACGGCTAACCAAACTGGCCATGAACTATCAACAAGGCCCATAACAAAGTAACCTACCGCTAGTCCCGCCGTTAAAATAATCAACACGGGTTTGCGTCCAAACTTATCAGACAACCAACCACCACCAGGACGAGACATCAAATTCATAAAGGCATAAGCAGATGCCACCATACCGGCAACCACAGGTGTTAGCTCAAAGGTTTCAGAAAAGAACAAAGGAAGCATCGAAACAACAGCTAACTCAGAGCCAAACGTCGCAAAGTAAAGTACATTTAGTACGGCAACTTGCTTGAATTTATATTGATGAATTTCAGGTACTGGTGTGTCAAAGATATGTTTGTTGACCTTGTACACCTTAGTAATATCGAGCAAGTACAATGCAGCTAAACCAAGATAAATACCGTTAACCGCCATATCTGATAATAACGACACGCCAGTTGGCGATAGTTTCCATGCAAGCAATGCTAGCGCCGCATACATTGGCACCTTCATCACTAATAATAGGTAAAAGTCGCCTTTAGATGTGACTTCCATTGCCCCTAAATTTTTAGGCTTGTAGTAGGTTGCGCCTTTCGGTGTATCGGTAACATTTTTAAAAAAGACAAATGAGAAGGCTAAGCTCATTAAACCGGTGATCGCCATGGCATAGCGCCATCCATCATCACCACCAAACATGACAGCGACAGTTGGCAATGTAAAGGCGGCTGCGGCTGAACCAAAGTTACCCCAACCACCATAAATGCCTTCTGCTGTGCCTAATTCGTTGTGTGGAAACCACTCAGAAACCAAGCGAATACCTACAACAAAACCGGCGCCAATTAAACCCAATGCAAATCGAGCGATAGCAGCTTGCGTAAAGTTATCGGCAAAGGCAAAAGCAAAACAAGGAATAGAACAAATTGCCAATAAACCCGAAAACACTAATCTAGGGCCATATTTGTCAGTAAGCATACCGATAATTACACGTGCAGGGATGGTGAACGCAACGTTTAGAATAAGCAGGGTTTTAATTTCTGCGGTAGTTAAACCAAGCGTTTCTTTTACCGCTTGAAGCAGCGGAGCAAAGTTGAACCAAACCACAAAAGTGATGAAAAATGCCATCCAGCTAAGATGCAGGGTTTTCATTTTTCCTGAAAATGAAAACAGATTAAATGTAGAACTCGTTTCTGACGTACTCATTGGGTTACTCTAATGTAATGCTAAAAAATTCATCAAAAAAGCCACCAAATACCATGACGTATTTGGTGGCTTCTCTGCCTAAAAATGCTTTTTTTAATTGTTGGACCGCCATTGGTCGCTATATTGAGAACAATGCAGATTCGATGCCATTGATTAAATAATCATAAAAAACAATAACTTAACTTTGTTTACAAACTAAATAGATTGGATTTTGCACTAGATTGAATCATTGAACGCACAGACTAAGAGCAATAGTGCAACGTCATCCTTAGCTTGATGGTTGAGCGGCGCGTTTTGGTCGAGGAACAAGTTCACCCTGGCAATTTGGGCAAATATAATCAAAAGAAACAGCACAAGGTGTGCAAAAGGTACACTCATAAGAGCAAATGTAAGCCTCGCCATTTTCCAACGTTGTAGCTTGGCTTTGCTGACATTCTGTTTTCATTAAAAGCATCTTACATCCTTAACGAGTAAGCAGTCTCACTTAAATTACAGGTAAAAAAACAACTATTGGGATCAAGCTTGTAATCGGCAAATGGCGCAGACGCCTTAAACCCGAACTTTTGGTAAAGCTGGTGGGCTGGTTTAAAAAATGATTGCGTTCCCGTTTCAAGGCTTAGCTTTGAATAGCCAAGTTGCTTAGCTTGATTCAATAGAAACACCATCAAGTTAGACGCAATGCCTTTGCCCTGATGTACTTGGGCAACGCGCATAGATTTAATTTCGCCATGAGCCTGTGACAACCGTTTAATTGCAGCACATGCTAACAAGGTATCATCCTCCCAGGCTGTCCAAAAATGGATATCTTTTGTCTTTAGCTTTTCGAGATCTAATGCATGGACTGATTCTGGCGGCGATATTCTGCGCATATCTGCCAAGTGCTCTTGTAACAGCTGTGCCACTTGTGGGCTCGAAAAATCATCCAGCCTGATATTCATGTTAGTCGATCTCAAACCCTAAGCTAGACAAGCCTTCTTCAAGCACCAAGCTCTTGGCTTGTTCGATCACCTGCTGCGTGTCGGTGTCTTTGACCAAATCAAAGAGTTCATTTTGAATAGCTTTTTCCCATTCAGATAACGGGTGAGCTTTAATTTGCGACTGCAGGATAGTGTCACCTGCTTGCGCTTGCTGACTTAAATCAAGCTCGACATAACCAGTTACTGATGCCTGAGATAATCGACTGATTGTTTCTGCGACGTTTGCGTCCTTATCATTAACCGCTTGTAATAAAGCAAGTAATGCCATAGCAGCATCTAACGCCGGATAAGCGGCATACATGTCGTAGTCTTCTGGAGACGGTATATGCTCTTCTAATTTTAATAGTTGGGCTTCAACGTTAATCTTTGGCGATTGCTTGCTGTCTAGCTTTTGCCAAACCAGGTTCAATTGATTACGCAGTAAGTGAGCGTCACCAAAGTCACTGGCGCGTGCAAACATCGCGTAGTGAGGTAGCATTCTTTCCAGCAGTGCCGAAGCAAACACCATTTGTTGCCAATGAGATAGTTTTTTGTAGGGTAAATGAAACATACGACTAACGTTTTATGTGATGTTAGCCGCATTATAACGCAACAAGCTTACAGCCTGTATATATTACGAATAAGTTGGCTTACTGTTTAGCTAACTGTTTTTGTGCATATTCAAAGCGCAAGCGATATTCTGTGATCTTTTCCTCAAGCTCAGCCACTTGTTCATCCATTTTTTTACTTAGCTCTAAGTTTTCATCGCGCAGGAACTTTATGGTCTCACGTGCTTTGTTGTATTCCACTTCTTGCTTAGCACGATTTGACTCCAACCACTGTTCTTTCGCGTCAGATTTTTTCTTAACCTCTGCCACTTCATCGATAAGCGATTGAATGCGTGTTTGTGAATCATCAAGTTTTTGTTGAGTTTGCTTGTTAAGCTCCACTTCATCATGATGACTTTTTTGCCAACGAGAAAGTTCACTTTCTAGGTTCGCAATAGCCTCGGCTTGTGCCGCTTTTTCTTGTTGTTCTTGCGACAAATTTTCTTGTAACTGAGTCAATTGCTCTGCTTGCTGCGCAGCGCCCTCTTCACTTTTCAGTTGTGCCTGTTCAAGTTCATGGATTTGCGCAGAACTTGCTTCTAACGCCTGTTGCAACTGCGTAAGGCTTTGCTGAATACTATCGTTATCTTTAACCAAAGTTTCGCGTTCTTTATCCGCTTGTTTTTGGTTATCTTCTGCTTGTTGCAAAGTATCGTCTAACGTCTCTTGCAATTGATTTCTTTGTAACTCAACCGCCTCTAATGAAGCAGTTAAATCAGCTAGTTCTTGTGTTAATGCATCATTCTTCAGCAAGATATCTTGCTCAGCTTTTTGCGCCTCTTCCAATGATGATTTAAGTTTTTGCGACTCTTTTTGCGCACTATCAAATACTGTTTGCTGCTCGCTACTTTGTTGGGACAGTAATTCATCTTGTTGCTGGATCTGTTCCTTAGCAAGTGAAAGCTGTTCCTCCAATGCTTTATTGTTTTCGTTTGCTTGTTCTAACGCTTGTTGAACAGACGACAGTTCTTCGCCACTTTCATTGTTAGCTTCTGTAGTTTGTTCTTGTGACGCAATCAATTGCTCGATTTTATCACCTGCCATATTAAGCTGTTCACGTGCCTGCTTGGCATCTTCCTGAGCTTGTTCAAGGTCAATGGTTAAGTCCATCACTCTATTTTGCAACGATTGCGCTTGCTGTTGGGCACTAGTCAGTTCGTCAGACATCGATTCGACAGATTGGGCTTTTTGACTACGCAGTGTACCTAGGTCGGCTTCCGCGTCGTCCAATTTCATTCTTAATTCAGAAATCTGTTGGTTTTGTACTTCAATGGTTGCTGTTTTACCTTTGAGTTCTTTATCCAACTGGTTTGCAACATCAGAAGACTGCGCTTCAGTCAATTTCAGTGCATCAAGTTCCTTGGTTACTGACGCTAATGACTCTGTCAATTTTTGTTCAGAACGTAAGGCAGCATCTTTTATTTTTTCACTCTCAGCGAGCGCCTCAATATGCTCTTTCAATGTTTGTTCGCTATCAGACAATTTAGCGTCTTCTAACGTTTCAGCATTTTCAATAATTTGCGTTTTTTCTTTGAGCTGTGCCGACAACGCATCGATTTCTTCTAATAATTGTTTTTCTTTGCTGTCTGCCGCTGAAGATAAGGCGTCATTGCCTTGTTGTGTTTGTGCTAATGTTTGCTCAAGAGAGATGTATAAAGGGTGGGCCAGTATCAGTTCGTCCGCAACCACTTCTGGTTTATTTTGT
This sequence comes from Thalassotalea agarivorans, assembly GCF_030295955.1. NCBI lineage: Bacteria > Pseudomonadati > Pseudomonadota > Gammaproteobacteria > Alteromonadales > Colwelliaceae > Thalassotalea > Thalassotalea agarivorans. The sequence continues at coordinate 41,816 of NZ_AP027363.1, read as the reverse complement.
TGCGCAACAAATTCGGCAAGTTTTTCTTCGATCTGAATAAAAAAATCGCCTGCCAGTACCTGTATTTGTTCTTCTAATTCTACTGGAAGTTTCTGCTTAGCCATATGAAACCCGTTACAACTTATGGACCATAAATTAACACTACGTTAGCACAAGTTGATTAAGTGGTTAAAGCTTTTTAGAAACAAAAAAGGAGCCAAAAGGCCCCTTTTAAAGTACGAAAAACTTCTTATTATTCACTAGCTTCTGGGCGAGCGAAACGAAGACCAGATACCTTAACTTCTGAAGCACTTAGGTTACGTAATTGTGCTAAGCGGTTAATTTGGCCAGAAGAAGCTAACATTGCGTGAATAGGAATAAATAAACCACGCTTATGGAAATCAACGATCTTCTCATCAGGTAGTTCTTGTAGCTTTTGCTCATCAATACCATGTAAACCAACAAGTTTCTTGTTTTCACCGTTGGCTAAATTGATTTGAAGCTCAAGCTCCATTAATAGACCGTTCTCTTCTAATTCTGCGATGAATTTTTCTGTCGTTACTTCATCTTCATATAAACGACCAAGAGATTCACGAACACCTTTTGTTAACTCTGTTTCGTTACCTTCTGCATCGAAAAGCTCCATATCTTTGTCTTCGCCAACCCAAGGGCTGTCTAAGTCGATACAAGCTGTAAGTGTTTTTTCTTTTTCAGGGTCTAAACCTAGAGCAAATGGCACCATTGAAATACTTTGCGGTACATAAATAGCGTTCCACTTTTCTTCTTCATAATAAAGGTTTTCACCGCCTTCTAAACCAAGCATAACAACCGTACGGAAACGATCAGACTCTGGGTCTTTTACAATGATAATTGGGTAGCTTGTACACGCTTGATTGAATTCACGTGCTTGGATAGGTAAAAGGTGTTGGTTTTCTGCATGAGCTAAAGTGCGTTTGCTGGCAACTTTGATATTAGCGAGTTGCTCTTTTTTAAGTGGAACAATGTTAGTCATAATAAAATACTTCTCTTCTTTATAATCTTTATTCGCTAACCAATGTGGCGGCGATAAATGTGAGGTTAAAGATAGTATGGTGACGAAGTATGTTGTTTCAACTGTTAAACTTAAAAAAAATGGTTTTTTTACGAACTAATAACACAATTGCGCTAAATTTCTTCGAAAACACACAAAAAACGGCCCTAACGAGCCGTTCTTTTGATAAAAATAAATGAAGCAATAGTCACTAATGACCAAATACTTCCATTTCTTCACTAATAATTTTTCGCATATCCATTAATTTTTTCGCAGATTCATGTTGTGCTTTATCTTCGTCTGATTCAGGAATCCACTCAGGTACTCGCACTTTCTGGCCTGTTTCATCAACCGCAACCATGATCACAATACAATGCGTTGTCTTTCTGCGATTAAGCGATTTAGGATCACAAGCAACCACTTCAATCGCAATGTGCATAGAAGAGCTACCCGTCAAAATAACCTTTGATGTGACTTCTACTAAGCTGCCCACGTGAATTGGTGCGACAAACTTAATGCCACCAGCATAAGCAGTTACGCAGTACTTGCCGCTCCAACCTGCCGCACACGCATAAGCAGCCAAGTCGATCCACTTCATTACTGCGCCACCATGGACTTTACCGCCAAAGTTTACATCTTGTGGTTCGGCTAAAAATCGTAAGGTTATCTCTCGTTGTGGTTTAGTCATTTATATTCCTACTATGCTAACTCGCCTGTAACTGCTTTCTTTTGTTTACTGATGTTTTGCGAGAAATTTCTATCAATAAAAATGAAGGAAAGAACATCATAGAGCCTAACAGCGTGGATGTAATCCAAATATCTATATTTTCTCCGCTCCAAAACAACGATTTAATTATAAAGCCTATCGTTAAAGCGCCGAATATCGAATGGAGCAATAGACTAACAAGCATACCAATACCACCAATGATAAAGAGCGCTCTCATTACTTTGTGCGTTGGCTCTAAAATACTCAGAAAATGTTTTTTGACATCTAAGAACCGCCGAAGAAAGCCGCAATAAAAAAAGAAAGCGATCGCTAGCCCCATGATTTCACTTTTTATATTGGCAGATATTGTGTCATCGGTAACAAAGCCATGCACTACAGAAAAAACACCAAATGCGATAAAGCTAAAACCAACAACAATATGAGCAAATAGCCCATTGCTGTACTGCTTAACTACAATGGTGCTTAGATTAAAGGACACTACTAAGCCTACTTCACTTTACCAATACCAAAAAGCACCAGTAAAATGCCACCTATCATCGCGGCCCAAGCTTCTAATGGTGCGTCTCCGTCAAAGGCGCGTGTCATTTGTGACCCTGCCGATTCGTAGAGATCATAACCCCAATAAGCTAGGGCAACACCGACAATAATTAAAATAATACCAATAACTCTTTTATTCATATCGTTTCTCCTTTACTTTTACCATAACAACTAGTTGACGAGATGCAAATTTTTACCATGGCGATTTGGGTTGACGCAGACGCATGTCCTGTACCGATCAAAGACATCATTTTTAGAGCGGCCGACCGAGCCAAGGAAGAAACAACCTTAGTAGCAAACCATGCTATGCGCATTCCACCGTCGCAACATATCAAGTTTGTGCGAGTAGAAAGCGGTTTTGATGTGGCAGACAACTTAATTGTTGTAAGGGCCAATAAAGGCGATTTGGTGATTACCTCAGATATACCACTGGCCTCTGAAGTCATTGATAAAGGCTGCTTAGCTCTCAATCCTCGTGGCGAGCTATATACCAAAGAGAACATCAAGCAACGGCTTAATATGCGGGACTTTTTTGATACGCTGCGATCGAGCGGTATCGAAACTAAAGGTGCTGCGCCACTTAACCAACAAGACAAACAGCGCTTTGCTAATGAATTGGATAAGTGGCTTGCTAGGCGTTAGACGTTACTGATTATTTTTGTTCTTCTTCGCTTTTTCAGCGCGTATCTTTGCCCAAGGTTTTGGTTTTCTCTTAGGCTTGGTTTTATCTTGCGTACCTGATTTAGGTTTATTTGTTTTCGTTGGTTGCGACTGTTCTTGTTTTACCTTTGGCTTTTTAGGTTTCTTTGGCTTTTTCTTTTTAAGCGGGCGAATAGGCTTAGACTCACCCAATTCGTTAACCGGCTCATAGCCTTTAATCGTTTCTCTCGGGATATGTTGTTGCGTGACTTGTTCTATATCTTGCAGCAGTTTAAGTTCGTCGGCACAAACGAGTGATATGGCAGCTCCAGCTTCACCAGCACGACCTGTTCTACCAATACGGTGCACATAATCTTCTGCAACGTTAGGTAACTCATAATTAATGACTTGCGGTAGTTGAGAGATATCTAGGCCTCTAGCGGCAATATCAGTTGCCACTAATACTTGTATCTCTCCTGACTTAAATTCAGCTAATGCACGCGTTCTAGCACCCTGGCTTTTATTGCCGTGAATCGCTGAAGCTTTAATGTTGAACGATTCTAGGTAGCGGGTAAGACGATTTGCCCCGTGCTTAGTTTTGGTAAAAATAAGCAACTGCTGCCATCTATGTTCTGCAATAAGATGAACCACCAAGTCGGCTTTCTTCTTTTTATCAACCGGATAGACCCATTGTTCTACCGTTTTTGCCGCTGTGTTTTCTGGGTTTACCGCTATTTCAGTAGGATGGTGGACAATCGTCTTAGCTAAGTCTTTTATTTCAGGCGAAAACGTTGCTGAGAACATCAAGCTTTGCTTCTGCTGAGGTAATAGCTTAATGATTTTACGTATGTCACGAATGAAGCCCATGTCTAGCATGCGATCAGCTTCATCTAAAACAAACACTTCTAAGCTATCAAACTTAACTGCATTTTGATTAAACAAATCTAATAAACGACCTGGCGTAGCAACGAGAATATCGACACCACCAAGTAGGCGTTGCATTTGAGGATTGATTTTTACACCACCAAAAACAACCGTAGAGCGCAGATCCGTCCCTTCACTATACTTTTCTACGCTTTCTCCTATTTGTGCCGCTAACTCTCTGGTCGGTGCTAATACCAATGCTCTTGCTTGGTTAGCTGTGCGTTTACCTTTGGCGATTAAGCGATCGATGATTGGCAGTGTAAACGCGGCCGTTTTACCCGTACCGGTTTGCGCAGCAGCCATTACATCTTTGCCCTTTAATACGGCTGGGATGGCTTTTTGTTGGATAGGAGAAGGTTCGGTGTAGCCTGTTTTAGACACAGCTTTCAGTGTGGTCGATGATAGGCCAAGAGAATCAAATGACATGGTTTTCTCAATGAGGTGTTAGTGGCCGTATTATAGCGCAGTAGGTGCTACTGCGCAGTTAAAGTTGTGGTTAACTGTTATGGTTTTGCAAATAAACAAACAGCTTTTGCAAATCTATTTTTCATCAGGCATAGGTAGTGTGCAAACAAACAATGGCTCTTCTTTTTGAAGCTCTTCGCAACTTAAGGGTGTTTCGAGAAAATAACGATCAAATTTAGACGGTCGTAACATTCTTTTTATCTTGCGATATTCATAGCCATAACTGTCAGAATCCTTGTAGTGCTTCTCAAGATGGGTATACACAACATGCAAAGGCCCTTCAAACAACTTGCCCTCTCTGTTCAAGCGTATAAAGGCATTAGGATTTATTTTGCCAAATTTCGTTAACGAGACAGTTAAAGAATCATATACCTTTTCTTCATCTTGAAACATATGGTCAGCCAAGCTTGCCCTACTTAAACAAGGGTAACCGAACGCATATTGATAGAAAAACTCACGTTCGTCACCGTAGTGTTTGTTTATAGAGTTAACTATTCCTTTAAACCCACCAGAGTTCACACTTTGCAGCAAACGTTCACAAAGTCCATCTGGCGAGCCTGCCCATATTTTACTGAAATTTGGTGGAGTCCTTGGAAAACGTGGTTTAGACGCTGTTAAACCAGGCGTGGAATAAATTAGATAAATTACAATAAATAATAATGAGCTTAACGCGCCCTTTTTAAATGTAAAATTCATAGTTATCCAACCATTAAAATTGTTTTTATCGTTGAGGTTACTTTAAAACATCGTTGGCATGTTTGCCTATAAAAATCATAGGTACAACGTTTAAGACGAAAGAGATCCCGTATAACGACATTGCGGGATTACGATGAGATAGCTAGCTATAGGTTTTAGGCTATTAAGTTTATGGCTACGAGCTCCGGGCTATGAGCTACGTGTAAAAAGACACCACGTTCCTTGTTCCCAGCAGCTGTGCTGCGCGTCCCTCGTCCCTATAGCGTAAGCGTACTTGTACCTTGCTCCAGGCATAAAAAAAGCCCGACCGTAGTCGAGCTTTATTTATATGGTGGAGGGAGGTGGATTCGAACCACCGAAGGCGGAGCCGTCAGATTTACAGTCTGATCCCTTTGGCCACTCGGGAACCCCTCCAAAATGGGATAAACCCAGCCTTGGCTGGGTTTTAAATAAGAAGCTTAGCGATGTCCTACTCTCACATGGGACCTCCCACACTACCATCGGCGCTGCTGCATTTCACTTCTGAGTTCGGCATGGGATCAGGTGGTTCTACAGTGCTATTGTCGCTAAGCAAAAACTTGTTAACTTGGAAAGCGTCTACTAATACTCAATTCTTATCGATTCAATCAATCTTCATACAAGGCCTAAATCATTTAGGTGTTGTATGGTTAAGCCTCACGGGCAATTAGTACGGGTTAGCTCAACACCTCACAGTGCTTCCACATCCCGCCTATCAACGTCGTAGTCTCCAACGACCCTTTAGGGACCTTAAAGGTCCAGTGAGAACTCATCTCAAAGCCTGTTTCCCGCTTAGATGCTTTCAGCGGTTATCAGTTCCGAACGTAGCTACCGGGCAATGCCATTGGCATGACAACCCGAACACCAGAGGTTCGTCCACTCCGGTCCTCTCGTACTAGGAGCAGCCCTCTTCAATTCTCAAACGCCCACGGCAGATAGGGACCGAACTGTCTCACGACGTTCTAAACCCAGCTCGCGTACCACTTTAAATGGCGAACAGCCATACCCTTGGGACCGACTTCAGCCCCAGGATGTGATGAGCCGACATCGAGGTGCCAAACACCGCCGTCGATATGAACTCTTGGGCGGTATCAGCCTGTTATCCCCGGAGTACCTTTTATCCGTTGAGCGATGGCCCTTCCATACAGAACCACCGGATCACTATGACCTGCTTTCGCACCTGCTCGACGTGTCTGTCTCGCAGTTAAGCTGGCTTATGCCATTGCACTAACCGTATGATGTCCGACCATACTTAGCCAACCTTCGTGCTCCTCCGTTACGCTTTGGGAGGAGACCGCCCCAGTCAAACTACCCACCAGACAGTGTCCCCAAGCCCGATAAGGGCCCTAGGTTAGAACATCACGCATACAAGGGTGGTATTTCAAGGTTGGCTCCACACAAACTGGCGTCTGCGCTTCAAAGCCTCCCACCTATCCTACACATGTAGGAGCAATGTTCACTGTCAAGCTATAGTAAAGGTTCACGGGGTCTTTCCGTCTAGCCGCGGGTATACGGCATCTTAACCGCAATTTCAATTTCACTGAGTCTCGGGTGGAGACAGTGTGGCCATGATTACGCCATTCGTGCAGGTCGGAACTTACCCGACAAGGAATTTCGCTACCTTAGGACCGTTATAGTTACGGCCGCCGTTTACCGGGGCTTCGATCATGAGCTTCGCAAAGCTAACCCAATCAATTAACCTTCCGGCACCGGGCAGGCGTCACACCGTATACGTCATCTTTCGATTTTGCACAGTGCTGTGTTTTTAATAAACAGTTCCAGCCACCTGGTTACTTCGACCGACCAAAGCTTAGGGAGCAAGTCCCATCACCCTAGCCGGCGTACCTTCTCCCGAAGTTACGGTACTATTTTGCCTAGTTCCTTCACCCGAGTTCTCTCAAGCGCCTTAGTATTCTCTACCTAACCACCTGTGTCGGTTTGGGGTACGGTTCCTATATATCTGATGCTTAGAAGCTTTTCCTGGAAGCAGGGCATCAACAGCTTCTGTTCCGTAGAACATCGTCTCGACTCTCAGCCTTAAGGCGACCCGGATTTACCTAAGTCACCAGCCTACAATCTTTCACATGGACAACCAACGCCATGCCTGCCTAGCCTTCTCCGTCCCTCCTTCGCAATATATAGAAGTACAGAAATATTAATCTGTTTCCCATCGATTACACCTTTCGGTCTCACCTTAGGGGCCGACTTACCCTGCCCTGATTAACATGGGACAGGAAACCTTGGTCTTTCGGCGAGGGGGTTTTTCACCCCCTTTATCGTTACTCATGTCAGCATTCGCACTTCTGATACCTCCAGCATGCGTTACCACACACCTTCAACGGCTTACAGAACGCTCCCCTACCACTTATCCAAAAGGATAAATCCGCAGCTTCGGTGACTAGTTTAGCCCCGTTACATCTTCCGCGCAGGCCGACTCGACTAGTGAGCTATTACGCTTTCTTTAAAGGGTGGCTGCTTCTAAGCCAACCTCCTAGCTGTCTAGGCCTTCCCACATCGTTTCCCACTTAACTAGTACTTTGGGACCTTAGCTGGCGGTCTGGGTTGTTTCCCTCTTCACTATGGACGTTAGCACCCATAGTGTGTCTCCCGGATAGCACTCATCGGTATTCGGAGTTTGCAAAGGGTTGGTAAGTCGGGATGACCCCCTAGCCTTAACAGTGCTCTACCCCCGATGGTGTTCGTCCGAGGCTCTACCTAAATAGATTTCGGGGAGAACCAGCTATCTCCCGGCTTGATTAGCCTTTCACTCCGACCCACAGGTCATCACCGCATTTTTCAACATACGTGTGTTCGGTCCTCCAGTTGGTGTTACCCAACCTTCAACCTGCCCATGGGTAGATCGCCGGGTTTCGGGTCTATGCCTTGCAACTAAACGCGCAGTTAACACTCGCTTTCGCTACGGCTCCCCTAATCGGTTAACCTTGCTACAAAACATAAGTCGCTGACCCATTATACAAAAGGTACGCAGTCACCCCGAAGGGCTTCCACTGCTTGTACGTATACGGTTTCAGGTTCTATTTCACTCCCCTCACAGGGGTTCTTTTCGCCTTTCCCTCACGGTACTGGTTCACTATCGGTCAGTTAGGAGTATTTAGCCTTGGAGGATGGTCCCCCCATATTCAGTCAACATTTCACGTGTGCCGACCTACTCGTTTTCACAAAGTGCTTGTTTTCGTGTACGGGACTATCACCCTGTATCGTTGTCCTTTCCAGAACATTCCACTAACGCACACCCGCTTAAGGGCTAATTCCCGTTCGCTCGCCGCTACTAAGGAAATCTCGGTTGATTTCTTTTCCTCGGGGTACTTAGATGTTTCAGTTCTCCCGGTTCGCCTCTTTATCCTATGAATTCAGATAAAGATACCCGCCTGATGACGGGTGGGTTTCCCCATTCAGAAATCTCAGTCTATAACGGTTTTTATCACCTCAACTGAGCTTATCGCAGATTAACACGTCTTTCATCGCCTCTAACTGCCAAGGCATCCACCATATACGCTTAGTCACTTAACCATACAACCCTAAATAATCTACCGATTATTTGCTGTAAGCTGTCAGCGATAAGGCGATAACGAAAAAATCATTAACGCTTTACGGCTAAAAACCTAAAACAACACGGATGTGTATGTGGACTGATTGCGCTCATAATGAGCTTCTTGAGTAAGAATTTTGAGAACGTCTTAATAAATTAAAACGTTTTCTGATAAGTCGTTAAACTTATCGTGATACATAACAAGGAAGATTATGTATCTGTTGGTATTTATAGCGCGACACTATAAACACCGGGTATTAATATCAGCTTTCCAAATTGTTAAAGAGCATGTTTCTTAAAGAAACTAAATCTAAATAGTCGCTCAAGTTGTTGAACTGGCCATTTAGATTTAATTTCTAGCGTAAGAGAGTATGTGAAATTGGTGGAGCTAAGCAGGATCGAACTGCTGACCTCCTGCGTGCAAGGCAGGCGCTCTCCCAGCTGAGCTATAGCCCCATATTTCTATGGCAGGTCTGAGCAGACTTGAACAAAAACAGGCCGACCTCACCGCTTTTTATAGCTTCGCGACGGGGTGCGCTCTATTGAGTATGCATGTTCTATCCAATCATTTAGGATGAATATCGTTAGTTCTTTTATGGCGACGTTTACTTTAGCTAAACGAGTCATGAAAAAATGACGATAGGCGCCTAAATTGGTAGGTCTGGGCAGACTTGAACTGCCGACCTCACCCTTATCAGGGGTGCGCTCTAACCAGCTGAGCTACAGACCTTCTGCAGTTTCATTTCTTCTCTTACATTCGTTATCAAAGCAATTTGTGTGAACACTCAACGTCAAGGCGTTTCACCTTTCAAGATAAGGAGGTGATCCAACCCCAGGTTCCCCTAGGGTTACCTTGTTACGACTTCACCCCAGTCATGAATCACAAAGTGGTGACCGTCCTCCCGAAGGTTAAACTAGCCACTTCTTTTGCAACCCACTCCCATGGTGTGACGGGCGGTGTGTACAAGGCCCGGGAACGTATTCACCGCGACATTCTGATTCGCGATTACTAGCGATTCCGACTTCATGGAGTCGAGTTGCAGACTCCAATCCGGACTACGACGTACTTTCTGGGATTCGCTCCACCTCGCGGTCTCGCTGCCCTCTGTATACGCCATTGTAGCACGTGTGTAGCCCATCCCGTAAGGGCCATGATGACTTGACGTCGTCCCCACCTTCCTCCGGTTTATCACCGGCAGTCTCCTTAAAGTTCCCGACATTACTCGCTGGCAAATAAGGATAAGGGTTGCGCTCGTTGCGGGACTTAACCCAACATTTCACAACACGAGCTGACGACAGCCATGCAGCACCTGTCTCAGAGTTCCCGAAGGCACTAATCTATCTCTAGAAAATTCTCTGGATGTCAAGGGATGGTAAGGTTCTTCGCGTTGCATCGAATTAAACCACATGCTCCACCGCTTGTGCGGGCCCCCGTCAATTCATTTGAGTTTTAACCTTGCGGCCGTACTCCCCAGGCGGTCAACTTAGCGCGTTAGCTACGTCACCCACGCATCAAGTGCACAGACAACTAGTTGACATCGTTTACGGCGTGGACTACCAGGGTATCTAATCCTGTTTGCTCCCCACGCTTTCGTGCCTCAGCGTCAGTATTTGTCCAGGTGGCCGCCTTCGCCACTGATGTTCCTTCCAATCTCTACGCATTTCACCGCTACACTGGAAATTCCACCACCCTCTACAATACTCTAGTCACACAGTTTCAAATGCAGTTCCGAGGTTGAGCCCCGGGCTTTCACATCTGACTTATGTAACCGCCTACGCACGCTTTACGCCCAGTAATTCCGATTAACGCTCGCACCCTCCGTATTACCGCGGCTGCTGGCACGGAGTTAGCCGGTGCTTCTTCTGTTGCTAACGTCACAGCTAGCAGGTATTAACTACTAACCTTTCCTCACAACTGAAAGTGCTTTACAACCCGAAGGCCTTCTTCACACACGCGGCATGGCTGCATCAGGGTTTCCCCCATTGTGCAATATTCCCCACTGCTGCCTCCCGTAGGAGTCTGGGCCGTGTCTCAGTCCCAGTGTGGCTGATCATCCTCTCAAACCAGCTAGAGATCGTCGCCTTGGTAGGCCATTACCCCACCAACTAGCTAATCTCACTTGGGCTAATCAAAAGGCGAAAGGTCCGAAGAGCCCCTCCTTTGGTCCGTAGACATTATGCGGTATTAGCAGTCGTTTCCAACTGTTGTCCCCCACCTTATGGCATATTCCCAAGCATTACTCACCCGTCCGCCGCTCGACGCCAGAGGTGCAAGCACCTCTTCGTTTCCGCTCGACTTGCATGTGTTAAGCCTGCCGCCAGCGTTCAATCTGAGCCATGATCAAACTCTTCAATTAAAATCGTTTGTGTCACATAAGTGACTGCTCAATGAATTTCTGACAAAAGCGCCTAATCAATATAAACATTGATTTAGACTTTGTGTCACTCACTGAGTTAATTATTTGGTAAAACCAACATTAACGTGAGTGCCCACACAAATTGCTTGATAACTATTTGTTAAAGAACGATTCTTGCGAATCTCACCGAATATCTCATTCGTATTCGGCGTGTGCTCTACCGTTGAGAGCGGATGCGCATTTTACGCGTCCCTGTTTTGATGTCAACCTTTTTCACAAAAAAACTTTAATTTATTTTGTGAGGTTTTGTTAACTGCTTAATAACCATATTCGCTTACTAAACTTATCAAAACAGCTTCTTGGCTTGTCCCCGAGAAGTGGATGCGCATTTTAGGGATTTTTTGGGTCAATGCAACCCCTTTTTTTAATTTTTTGTTTGTTTGCCTAATTAACGTACAGTTCCCGTGTTTTAACGGTTTGATTACAATTAGGTGGTATTTTTCTTAGACAGTGTCTACAAGCCTGTTAAACTTATAAAAATTGCTACAAACCTTGGTCAAAACAATGAAACCACGTATAGAAAGCTATAAAGGAACCTATCCAAACATTGGACAAAATACTTACATCGACAAAGATGTGATTTTAGTAGGCGATATCAGTATTGATGATGATGCCAGTATTTGGCCACTGGTTGCAGCTAGAGGTGACGTTAACTATATACGAATAGGCAAACGCTCAAACGTGCAAGATGGTACGATTTTGCATGTAACACGCAAAAGCAAAAAAAATCCCGATGGTTTTCCATTAATTATTGGCGATGACGTGACTATTGGACACAAGTGTATGCTACATGGATGCACACTGGGTAATCGCATTCTCGTTGGTATGGGTGCAATTGTGATGGACGGCGCAATTGTTGAAGATGACGTTTTTATTGGCGCCGGCACGGTAGTGCCACCAAACAAAACACTTAAAAGCGGTTATTTATATGTGGGCAACCCAATGAAACAAGTAAGGCCGCTGCGTGAAGAAGAAATCGCTTTTCTTAAGCAGTCAGCGATCAATTATGTTTGGCTTAAAGACGATTATTTAGCTGAACTCGAAGTTAAGTAATACTTCGTTTTCGATAGGTTCGAATTTTTCTAGCCAATCCTCTGCAGCAGCTTCCCAATCTAATCGCGTTTGCTCTGGCACTTCCATCGTGCCAGGGTGATATTTCTCATCTACAAGAATGAAGATTTTCTCTCCAGCAAGTAAGCCTGAAAACACCCAAGCATGTTTTTGTTGGTCAAAATAAAGATCATCATTAAACAAAATAGATTGGTTCATATAGTTAACTCTCTTGAGTTTGTAGTTCTTTTCTCAACATGGTTAATACTGGCGCTACCTGCGGCATATGATTTCGCCAAATAGAAAAGCTCTTTGCTGCTTGGCCAACAAGCATACCCAAGCCGTCGATAACCTTAGTTGCACCTTGCTGACGTGCCCAGGTTAAAAATGGCGTTGGCGCTTTGCTATATGACATATCATAGCAACAAACATCTTCATTGATAATGTTAGTCGGTATTTCAGGTATTTTTCCAGATAAGCTAGAGCTTGTTGCATTAATAATCAGGTCATAGCTGCCTGTTAGTTCATCAAAACCACAACCTGAAACAATATCACTGTCTGCCTGCTCTGCTAACAACGTGGCTTTTGCTTTTGTGCGGTTAGCGATGGTAAGCGATAAAGGCTTTTCAGCAAGTAAAGACGCAACAACGCCTTTTGCTGCACCACCAGCTCCCAACATTAATATGTTGGCTTGTGACAAACTTACCCCTTGGGTAAGTAAGTCTTGCACTAGGCCAAAGCCATCTGTGTTATCACCATAAATTTTGCCACCTTTAAAAGACAAAGTGTTAACTGCGCCGGATTTGGCTGCAACCTCTGACAGCTCATCACATAGTCGCATAGCTTCTTCTTTAAATGGCGCAGTAACATTTGCACCCTTTCCGCCTTCAGCAATAAATGCTTGAACCGCTTGTGCAAAGGAATCTACTTCTGGGGCATACTTGTCATACTCAATATCCTGATTTAATGCTTGAGCAAACGCGCGATGAATTACCGGTGATTTAGATTGTTTTATGGGGTTACCAAAAACTCTGTATTTATCCATATCCAAATACATCTATTATTTTTAAATAAGCTTAGCGAATGTTTGGTAGTGAATAAACCTAAAATAGGCGATACCTTATAAAGAATATCGCCTGCTTAAGCCGAATGATAATAAAGCCGTTTAGCTGCTACAAATTAAAAGGTGTAACCCACCATTAAAGAGTAAACAACCGGGTTTATGTCAACGGAAGAACTTCCAATAGCATCGCCGGCAACATCAAAGCTAGCATCTGTTTCAATATTGATATAACGAATCGATGCGTTTACATGCCATGAATCATCAATATGATAATCCGCGCCAATTTGCCCTGCGATACCAAAAGAGCCATCGAGCGATAAATTACTGAGCCCTAGATCCTTTGGAGCTTGTGTAAATGATTCGTCAAAGAAAATGGTGTAATTCACACCAACGCCAACGTAAGGTTGAAAGCGACCTTCGGTATTAAAGTAGTAAAGCGCACTGAGCGTTGGTGGTAAATGAGTGACTTCTGCAAGTTTAATACCGTCGGCACCTAAAACAGCTTGCGGATCATGTAAGGTGATATCGTGCGTAAAAGGTGTTGCCGCTAAAACCTCTAAAGCAATTTCAGCCGTAAAGAAATAGACAAAATTCAGCCCTAGTTGGGTATCGTCACCCACAGACAACGACATGGTTGAGTCTGTGTCAGCCAGGAAAATAGCACTTTGATCGCTATTAGGTGACACATTCGTTATACCGCCTCTTAGGTAAATGTCTCCCGCTTGATTTGCTAACAATGGCGTTGAAAATAAAGTTGTTGCTAGAGCAACCGATAAAATTGAACGTTTAAACATGTTAATCCCACTTGTTCTAATGTAATTAGCGGGAAGTTTAAAAAGACTATCAATAGGAGACTTGATTTAGGTCAAGTTCTAATGCGCAAAGTAGTAAGCAACCAATACTTTGTTAATGTAGATCAAAAAAGGCGCATTAACAGCGCCCTTTTCACCCAGCTAGATAAATACTAAAAACGATAACCTAGCGACAGTTGACCAACAACAGGGTGCATATCAAAATCACCGACAGCTCTGCCCGTTAGCGTAACGTCAAAGCCTACATCTAGCTTTGTGTACATATATTTGACAGAAGCGTTAAGCATAAGGTTGCGTGTAATAAACACATCCATACCAAGTTGCGCGTTGTAGCCAAAGCCCATGTCCGCTTCAAAGTTCGAATAAAGTGCCGTATTAAACGTATTCAAATCTTCGCCGGTAACAAAGCTATAGTTCATACCGCCACCAATGTATGGCTTGAATCGACTACGGGTATCCATGTAGTAAACAAGATCTACATAGACGGGCATATAACTAAAGTTGGCAAATGCGGCTTCATTTGCGGTACCAAAAAGGTTTACGTCGTGTTTAATCGGACCACCGACTGTCGTTTCAATCGCCCATTGATAGTTGAAAAAATACTGCCAGCTAGCAAAGCCACTAATGCCTTGCTCTAATTCGACATTATTTAGTGTTTCTGAAGAACCGATATACAATACTGATTCAGTTTCAGTCGGTACAGATGCAATAGCACCAATTTTAACCACCTGATTTCCACCACGAAAACGAGTAGCGTCACTAGCGAACGAAGATAGCAAAACAATTGATGCGAGGGTTACGGTAAATAAAGACTTCATGGACTATCCTTGAACAACTTAACTAACAGCAGGGAAAAGCAGTGTAACAAGCTTATATCCCCAAACCAATACAAAATAAATAATCGACATAAATACAGCGGCAGATCCTAAGTCCTTTGCTCTTCCACTTAATTCATGATGCTCAGTACCGATACGATCAATAGCAGCTTCAATACCGCTATTAAGCAATTCAGTAATCATAATGCCAAACACGCCTGAGGCAAGAATGGCAAATTCTACAAAATCGGCTGCTAACCATGCGGCCAATGGCAACAAAACTAGCGCCAAAAATACTTCCTGACGAAAAGCAATTTCATGTTTATAGGCTGCTTTTAGTCCCAACCAGCTATGCTTTATCGCTGGCCACAAGCGACCAATATGTGAATAATTCTGCTTTGCCATGATACTACTCCGACAACCAATCTCTGGGCACTAAATAGTCTTGCAATGACGCTTCTGGACTACCATCAGGTGCTTGATAGTTGTATTCCCAGCGGGCTAATGGTGGCATAGACATTAGTATTGATTCTGTTCTGCCGCCAGACTGTAAACCAAATAAGGTGCCTCTGTCGAATACTAAGTTAAACTCTACATAACGACCACGGCGATACAATTGAAACTGTCTTTGTTGTTCGGTAAAAGGTGTTTGCTTACGTTTTTCGATAATCGGCACGTAGGCATCAATGTACCCTTGCCCAACAGCTTTTACATAGTCAAAACTTTGGTCAAAACCCCATTGATTTAGATCGTCAAAAAATAACCCGCCAACACCGCGAGTTTCGTTTCTGTGTTTTAGGAAGAAATAGTCATCACACCACTTTTTATGTTCTTCATACACTGTGGCGCCAAAAGGCTGACACAAGTCATGAGCAACTTGGTGCCAATGCTTCACGTCGTCGATGTTTGGATAAAACGGCGTTAAATCAAAGCCACCACCAAACCACCACACTGGCGACTCTCCTTCTTTTTCAGCCATGAAAAAGCGGACATTTGCGTGCGATGTTGGAATATGAGGGTTTTTAGGGTGAATGACTAAAGAAACACCACATGCTTGCCACTTTCTGCCAGCAAGCTCAGGACGATGCGCCGTTGCTGATGGCGGCAGAGTATCACCCGATACTAGAGAAAAGTTCACACCGCCTTGTTCAATAACGTTGCCATTGGTGAGCACACGAGTGCGGCCACCGCCACCCTCTTCTCTCGTCCAATTGTCTTCGACAAACGTTGCGCCGCCATCTGCACTTTCTAGCGCACGGCAGATATCATCTTGAAGCGTTTTAAAAAAGCTGATGACTTGGTTTATGTCTACATTACTCATACGCGGAATACTTTTCCTGTTAACGCATCGATGATTTGTGAAGGTTGCGAATATCCCAAGGTTTCTCCTTTCAACACGTAGTCTACTTTATCACCTAGTCGCTGCTCTGCTTCTTGCCATGTCCTCGCTGGTTCTAAGCCAGATAGATTAGCACTAGTTGAGACAATAGGTTTACCGGTTAGGTTGCATAAATTTACCACATCTTTCTGGCTGGTTATGCGCACCGCTATGGTGTCAAACTGCCCAGTTAAGAATGACGGTGTGTCTGCATTTGCAGGCATAACTTGCGTAATACCGTCTGGCCAGCGAGATAACACTGAAAAACGTTTGTCTTGGGGAATTTTACTATCGTCGATATACGGTAATAATTGAGAATAGTTGCCAGCAAGCAGAATTAACCCTTTTTCAACAGGGCGCTGCTTTATCTTTAATAACGCTTGAACGGCAGCTTCATTGTCTGGATCGCATCCTAATCCAAAAACTGCTTCTGTCGGATAGGCAATCACGCCACCTTGGCGATACACCTCTAATACGTCTTGATAGTCCAAGTGTTAACCATTCTCACAAAAATTTTGGCGAATTTTAGCAATTTTGCACTCGTTAACCTATAGCAAACAGAAAAATAATTGGCGCTTTAATGAACATACTTTCAAAAATCGATAAAACAAAGGTATAATTGCGCGCTTTCTAATGGCTTTGGGAATGGTGTAATGAAAGTCGGAATCATTATGGGGTCAAAATCAGATTGGCCAACTATGCAACACGCAGCAGAAATGCTCGATCAACTAGGCGTAAGCTACGAAACAAAAGTTGTTTCGGCACACAGAACTCCGCATCTTTTGGCAGAATATGCTGAGTCTGCAAAAGACAGAGGCATTAAAGTAATTATCGCTGGTGCTGGTGGCGCTGCGCATTTACCAGGTATGACAGCGGCATTTACGCCACTTCCTGTTCTTGGCGTGCCAGTACAATCAAAAGCATTAAGCGGTCAAGATTCTTTGCTGTCAATCGTTCAAATGCCAAAAGGTATTGCTGTAGGTACATTAGCTATTGGCACCGCTGGTGCAGCAAACGCTGGCTTGTTAGCCGCTCAAATCCTTGCGACGCACGACGAAAAAGTTATGGAAGCGATTGAAACGTTTAGGACGAATCAAACAGACACTATTTTAAACAACCCTAATCCACAAGATTAATAGATATGAATGTTCTAGTACTTGGTGCAGGTCAACTAGCCAGAATGATGGCGCTGGCAACAAAGCCATTGAATATCACTATCCGCGCCTATGATGTCGGTAGTAAAACAGTTGTCGACCCATTAGCGTTAGACAATAGCTACGGTGATTTAAACGACGGTATAGCATTTGCCGACGTTATTACCGCTGAGTTTGAACACATCGATCATGATACTCTCGCGATATGCGAAGCAAGCGGCAAACTTAAGCCAAGCGCACAGGCCATTAAAACAGGTGGCGACCGCCGTTTAGAAAAAGCCTTACTAGAAGCAGCAGGTGTAGCAAATGCACCACATGTCATCATAGCGGACAAAGCCGACTTTGATCGTGCCATTGAAACATTGTCACTACCGATTATTTTCAAAAGCGCTTTGGAAGGTTATGACGGTAAAGGTCAATGGCGCTTAAAAGACATGTCGCAAGCTAATGCGATTTGGGATGATATGGCCAACTTCATAGCCGAAGCAAACACCAGTGTTGCGCAAGGCATAGTAGCGGAACAAATGATTCCGTTTGATCGCGAAGTATCAATGGTGGGAGCACGTGACGCTAAAGGCAATACGTTTGCCTACCCTATCACTGAGAATCATCATACTAACGGTGTACTAAGCGTATCTATTGCAACCAATGAACATGAAGCTCTGCAACAACAAGCAGCGCTTGCGTTTGAAAAAGTAGCCGATGCGCTCGACTACGTTGGTGTTTTGGCAATCGAGTTTTTCCACGTAGGCGACAAACTCCTGGTAAATGAAATAGCGCCGCGTGTGCACAACTCTGGTCATTGGACGCAACAAGGGGCAGATTGCAGCCAATTTGAAAACCATATTCGTGCCGTATGCGACTTACCACTTGGTAGCAGCGAATTAGTTCGCCCTACCGCTATGGTTAATGTGTTAGGCGAAGATAACTTGCCTCAAGAGATTTTCACTATCCCTTCGCTGAAAATGCATTGGTATGGTAAAACGAAGCGTGCGGGTCGAAAAATGGGTCACATCAATGTCTCAGGCAGCGACAAACAAGTATTACTTGAACGTTTAAACCAACTTGCCGATATATTACCGGCAGAAGCGTTTAGCGATATTCAACAATATGTGCGCTCTTTAGGCTAAGCACAACAAATCAAACAAAAACGAGGCATTAAGCCTCGTTTTTTTTCACCTACACTTAGCATAGTAAAACATCAATACAAGGAAACAACGTGGCTAACGACAACATAGACAAGTTTGGCATAGACAAAGATAAACCAGCGGACTGGTTTGAACCGTTATATGCAAATGCCGATCTAAACGGTGAAGGTGTTCCTTGGGCGAACATGGATACACATCCTTTGTTCCAACGCTGGCTAGATATGAATCCTCTTAGTGGCAATGGAAAAACAGCGCTCGTTGTGGGTTGTGGCATGGGTGACGATGCCATTGCATTAGAAGCACTTGGCTTTGATGTCACGGCTTTTGATGTCTCAACAACTGCCATAAACTATTGCAAACAGCGCTTTCCTGATTCAAAGGTGTCGTTTTTACAAGCTGATTTACTTAAGCCGCAGCCGAAATGGCGACAAGCCTTTGACTTTGTTTTGGAAATATATACGGTACAAGCACTGCCACCACAATATGAATCACAACTGATTGGTGCTATAGCAAACTTTGTTGCGCCACAAGGTACGCTTTTAGTGGTAGCGGAAGTCAGTGATGAAGAACGTCGTTTTGAAAACGGACCACCTTGGCTGCTAACACCACAGCATATCGACGCGTTTCAAGCTCACGCTCTATCTCTGGTGTCTTCTGACAATCAAGCTGGAGAATTTGATCAAACTACTACATTTGTAAGCACATTTAAAAGATAAAATATGACAACAAGGCATCATTACAGACTGCCGAAAAGTATGTAGGTTCCTATGCATTGGTCATTGCTGTTTATCACGATTCATAAACCAGCGACCTAGCATCAACTAGGCTTGTATATGCCCACATTTCTTGTCGGCACATTGCAGTGCCTCTCCTCGGGCAAGGGTTCGCTTAAGCAAGCAAGGATAACCACATTTTTCGCATTCGCCAGCAACAGGTTCATGGTTCAATACATACTTACATGATGGGTAGTTGTCGCACGCATAAAAGGTTTTTCCAAAGCGATTATTTTTCGCCTGCAAATGCCCTTTATTGCAGCTTGGGCAAGCAACATCAACCTCTTGGTCTGTCTCTTGATGTTCTATATGGTTGCATGCTGGAAAGTTAGTGCAACCGATGAACATGCCATAACGACCTTGTTTTACGGCAAGCTCATGACCACAGGCTGGGCATTCTGAACCAGGCAGAACTTGCTGTTCCATGCGTTCTTGTTCAACTAGGGGTCTTGTATAGTCGCAAGTAGGATAGTTAGAACAACCTAAAAATGAGCCTGATTTGCTATGTTTTATATGCAGGTCGTGGCCGCAACTTGGGCAGGTTTCATACTCTTTTTCTAACGCGTGTTCATGGCGAGAAAATAAATCGTTGTTGTCACTCATACAAATAAAAAAAGCACCTAGTCGAAGGTGCTTTTATTATCGCATAGATTTTGGTGAATATTAATGCAGTGGGCCATCACATTCGTCAAAAACGAGATCTTCCATCTGAGAATAGGCTTTTTCTTTACCAGGTACATTAAACAATACCATCAGCACTACCCACTTAAGATCTTCCATGGTGACAAATGGGGTATCTAGTTCCATAACACGATCAATCACCATTTCACGTGTGCTGAAATCAAGGACATTAATTTGTTCTAAAAACATTAAAAAGCCACGGCATTGCACATCCATCAGTTGTTTTTCTTCATCCGTATAGATGCGATTTGACGGCTTCCCTACCCGAGTCATGTATGGGTAGGCATTGGTATCTTGAAGTGCAGCAAGCTTCTCTATCCACTTTAGCGCTTTGTAGATATCGTCTTGATGAAATCCAGCTCGAGTGAGCTCGTCAGTTAATACTTCTTGATCAACTAATACTTCAGATTCTGAATAGATGTAGTTCTCGAAAAGGTACATTAGAATGTCGAACATAGCTTATCCCCTTTTGACCCTAATAAAGCCACCTGGTACCGTAGCTACCAGTCCGCGCAGCTCAAGCATTGTAAGCCGATAAAGTATCTCCTCTGTTGGGAGTTTACATCGGGAAATCACCTCGTCCACGGGGGTGACTTCATAGTCCACAGTATCTAACAATGGATCGCTAGACAAGCTTTTCCTGCGCTTTTTTTCAATTTTTTTTAAGGGTAATTCTACTGCTGGCTCGTAAGCCTTTATTGGGGCTAACTTTGACAAAACATGGGTAATATCTTTTGCCGATTGCACAACATGGGCACCATCCCTTATTAGTGCATTGCAACCCTCTGCATTTGGGTTCAGAGGCGAGCCTGGTACCGCAAAAACCTCCCTGCTCTGCTCCAATGCCAAACGAGCGGTGATAAGCGATCCACTCTTTATCTTTCCTTCAACCACCAAGGTACCTAAAGACAGGCCGCTGATAATTCTATTGCGCTGAGGGAAGTAAGCTGGCAAAGCGGGAGTACCTGGCGGTTGCTCCGACACTATAGCGCCTCCTCCTGCCAATATCGCTTTTGCAAGTTGGCGGTGCCTTTTGGGATAAACAGTATCCAAGCCATTTGCTACTACTGCTATCGTCGGCTGATTACTTGCCACGCTGCCACTATGTGCAAACCCGTCAATGCCGATAGCCAAGCCGCTAGTAATAGTAACGTCACACATTGATAGCGCAGTGGCAATGTCTTTAGCAAATTGACGACCGAAGGGGCTAGCATTGCGACTGCCGATTATGGCAAGTTGTGGCGCTGTTAATAACTGCTTATTGCCCCGCACATAAAGCACTAATGGGGGATCAAAAATAGTCGTTAATAAAGGCGGATAAGCAGCATCGTCTGGTGTTAGCACGGCTATGTCCAATGCAGCGCACTGCTCGGCTATATGTTGTGCTTGCGCTAAACAGGTTTGGGTCGGCTGAACGAGCGCCGCACGCGCCAAAAAAGATTGATGATTTTGATTAGCAATAACACCGAACTGGTGCTTTTTTTGAAGGGAATTAATATGAGTGGACAGCTTCGGCATCCTGCTGATAGCTATCCACTTAAGCGTTGATTTATCAGGCATGCTCTTCTCCTTAAGATTCTATGCCTGCAAGCTAATACGTTATGGGGCTGTTACAATATCCTTTAAGCGCAGTGGCTTGCTTGAGTGAACGATGATCGCCATACTCACTTTAGGATACACTTTGAAAACCATCAAGTTGCCAACATCTTCTTCTGGCATCACATATTCGCCGCTGTCTTCTCCCATGCGCTCCCATGCAGATGCATCTTCACGATAAACAGGGCCGCCTGAGGTTTCAACTACAGCTGGGCTGGTACGTTTAACTGCCATAACCTGACCCACTTCAATTTGGGCTTCGCTACCGCGGTTGATCATAACAACGTCAAATCGACCAAATTCACGAATATCGCTAATCGACTTAATAATAACGCCACGCTGATCTTCTGTTGCTGCTTTCATCTCAATGTATGAGTCGATAGGCTCAACACTGTTTACTGGCAGAACATAAGTGCCTTGTCTAATTTCACGGTTTGCTTGATCTACATAAACAGTAGATGGCTTCTTCTCTGCCATATTGCCGGTTGCAAGTGCTTTACCTGTACCTACTAATACCGCGTAGTAACCAAGTGATTCGCCTGTTTCTAAATCGAATAGTTCGTCACCTTTACGATAGAACGCGTAGCTTTTGCCTACCACTAAGTCATCGTTAACATAAACATTGAAGCCATCGATGCTACGTTTGTAACCTTCGTCGCTACCAATGATGTACGGAAGATCTTCTAGCTGCTGCTCTGTAAATACGCTGTCGTATTTTAAAAACGGTGCGATCTCACTTAATGGTACAGTGCCTACAGCACCTTCATCTTTGCCAACCTTTCGAGACTCTGGAGACCACTTTAATTGTGGCTTTTCTTTAACCAACATAGGCTCGCCGTTCTCGTCATAAACGAGTCGTAGTACGTCGCCTGGGAAAATAAGGTGTGGATTATTGACTTCAGGATTGATTCGCCACAGCTTAGGCCAAAGCCATGGTTCCTTAAGGAATACCCCTGAAATATCCCAAAGAGTGTCGCCCTTTTTAACTATGTAAGTTTTTGGAGCATCTTGATTTACCGCTAATTCATCAGCCACTGACATCAGCGGCAAACAAAGGCTTATTATTGTTAATATTATTTTTTTTAACATGCAACCCTGCCTATTGTTACTGCATTTTTCCTAAATAACTATGATTGTTGTCATTAAATCGCTAAAATTGAAACATAACACTGTATTTATTTTTAAGCGACTTGTTTTAGTAAATTATGGCTATATTACCAGTTTTACGCTTTCCTGATGAAAGATTAAGAACAAAAGCAACAAATGTCGAGCAAATTGACGATAAAATTCGTAGAATTGTTGAAGACATGTTGGAAACTATGTATGCAGAAAAGGGTGTAGGGCTTGCTGCCACGCAGGTTGACGTCCATAAGCGCATCGTTGTAATGGATGTTTCTGAAGAAGGAAACGATCCAAAAGTATTCATTAATCCTGAAATTATCAAGAAAAGCGAAGAAACCTTCATTAACGAAGAAGGTTGTTTGTCTGTTCCTGGCTGCTATGCAAAGGTTACTCGTCACGAACGTGTTACCGTTAAAGCGCTAGACAAAGATGGCAAAGAATTCACCTTAGATGGCGATGAACTGTTGAGTATTTGTATTCAACATGAACTTGACCACCTTGCAGGAGTTCTATTTGTAGACTATCTATCTCCTTTAAAGCGCAAGCGCATACAAACTAAGCTAGACAAAGAAGCTCGTTTAGCCCAACGCGCCTAATCGACAATCTAAAGGGTTCAATGTGACCAAACCATTACGTATTGTGTTCGCAGGAACACCTGACTTTGCGGCGCAGCATCTTGCTGCGCTGATTGATTCTCATCACGACGTTGTTGCCGTTTATTGTCCGCCAGACAAACCTGCCGGACGCGGTAAAAAGTTAACCGCGTGCGCAACAAAGCAGCTAGCGTTAAGCCACGATTTAACGGTAGAACAACCTGCTAACTTCAAAGCAGCGGAAGATGTTGCTCACCTAGCCTCATATAATGCTGATGTTATGGTGGTGGTTGCCTATGGTTTGCTTTTGCCTAAATCCGTATTAGAAACACCTAAACTTGGGTGTGTTAATGTCCATGGCTCTATTTTGCCAAAATGGCGAGGTGCTGCGCCGATTCAACGTTCGTTAGAAGCTGGCGATAGCGAAACCGGCGTCACCATTATGCAAATGGACGAAGGCCTTGATACTGGCGATATGATTTTAACCGCTACCTGCCCTATTACTTTGCAAGACACGAGTAACGACCTTTATCAAAAGCTTGCTGAGCTTGGTCCTAAAGCACTAGTTGAAGCGCTAGATAAAATGGCAAGTGGCGACTACCCTCGCATCCCACAAGATAATGCGCTGGCAAATTATGCGCACAAGCTGACTAAAGAAGAAGCCGAGCTTAATTTTGACCAACCGGCGGACGTATTAGATAGAAAGATTCGCGCGCTTCAGCCTTGGCCAATCTGCCAGTTTAATAAGCTAGTTGGCGATAAAGCCCATAAAATCAGAGTGTGGAAAGCACAAGCCATTGCGCAAACAGCCACGGCTGCTGCGGGAACAATAGTATCTGTAACAAAAGCAGGTATCGACGTTGCCACTAGCGAAGGAGTACTTCGTTTAGAGCAACTACAATTGCCTGGTAAAAAACCCTTATCTGCGGCTGACATCATCAATGGCAGAGCGGATTGGTTTCAGGTTGGGCAAGACATTACGCAAGGTTAACTATGGCGGCAAATATTCGTGCACTAGCAGCAAAAGCGTTGTTTCAGGTAGTTGATAAAGGCCGAAGTTTATCGGACGTATTGCCCGAGCTTCAGCAAAAGGCCGAAGCTAAAGATAAAGCGCTGCTACAAGAAATTTGTTATGGCGTATTGCGCGTATTACCCGAACTAGAAGCGTCATTAAAAGATTTAGTGACCAAACCGCTCAAAGGGAAAACAAGAAGTACGCACTTTCTCATGCTAGTTGGCGCTTACCAACTAAAATATATGCGCATACCCGATCACGCTGCTATTAATGAAACCGTTAATGCTACAAAAGCGCTAAAAACAGATTTTCTGCGCGGCATGGTTAATGGCGTTTTGCGTAATCTTCAGCGCAACCAACCATCCATTGATGAAAACGCAAGCGATCCGGTTAAATTTAACCATCCGTCTTGGTTTATTAAGCAAATCAAAAACGCGTATCCACAGCAATGGCAAAACATTCTAGAGAATAATCAACACAAGCCGCCAATGTGGTTGCGTGCAAATGCGCGCACCAATAGCGCACAAGAGTATGTATCCTTGCTAGGGCAAGCGAACATTAGTGTCGTGCGTATAGACTCTAACAGTGACGCCATTTTATTAGAAAAACCGACAGACGTTAGCGTATTACCTGGTTTTGAACAAGGCGCTGTTTCCGTGCAAGATGGCGCGGCGCAACAAGCGGCAACACTAATTAATTGCCAAGCAAATGAACGCATTCTTGATATATGCGCAGCTCCTGGCGGTAAAACCTGCCACATGCTTGAGCTAACCCCTGATATCGCTGAAATGGTGGCAATTGATATCGACGGTAATCGTTTGGCTCGTGTACAAGAAAACTTAGAGCGCATATCGCTAAACGCTGAACTTATAGAAGCCGATGCCAGTCAACCCAAAACCTGGTGGGACGGCAAGCAATTTGATCGCATTTTGCTGGACGCGCCCTGCTCTGCTACCGGCGTTATCCGTCGCCACCCTGATATAAAATGGCTGCGTAAAGCCAGTGATATCGACGTACTAGTAGAGCTACAACAGCAAATATTGGACGCTAGTTGGCAATTGCTTAAGCCTGGCGGCACCCTACTTTACGCGACTTGTAGTATTCTGCCTCAAGAAAACAAAGATCAAGTCGATGCCTTTTTAAAACGACAATCTGACGCAACATTAGTACCTATCGAGCAGAGTCAAGACGACATCGGTTGGCAAATATTACCGAATGAACACTCGATGGATGGATTTTATTACGCTAAGATAATGAAATCATAAAGATAAGCATTGTTCTTATACTTGGTTTCTGATCATGAAAATAATAATTATCGGTGCCGGACAAGTTGGTGGCACACTCGCAGAAAACCTTGTTGGTGAGCGTAATGAAATTACGTTAATCGACATTGATGGCGATCGTTTGCGCGAGCTTCAAGACAAAATGGATTTACAGGTGGTTACAGGACAAGGTTTCCACCCAGATGTATTAGAAAAAGCCGGTGCTGAAGACGCCGACATGATCATTGCGGTCACCAGTGACGACGCTACCAATATGGTTGCCTGCCAAGTTTGTTATTCCCTGTTCTTAACCACTACTAAGATAGCGCGTATACGTAGCGAACAAGTTTTAGTAAAGCGCGACGAGTTATTTCACAATAAACATCTGCCAGTAGATCACGTTATTGCACCTGAACAACTTGTCACATCTGATATTGCCCGCTTAATCAGCTACCCTGGTGCATTACAAGTACTCGACTTTGCCGGCGGTAAAGTCTCTCTCGTGGCGGTTAAAGCCTACTATGGCGGATTACTCGTTGGCCATGCCCTATCTGCGCTTAAAGAACATATTCCTAATGTCGATACCCGCGTTGCCGCGATTTACCGTAACGGTAAACCAATTAGGCCTTTAGGAACAACCGTTATCGAAGCCGATGACGAAGTATTTTTCATTGCCGCAAGTAAGCATATACGCGCTGTAATGAACGAACTACAAAAATTAGAGCCTGCATATAGCCGTATCATGATTGCAGGTGGCGGTAACATTGGCGCAGGCCTTGCCAGAATTTTAGAGAAGAACCATCAGGTTAAGCTAATAGAGCGTAATCCTGAGCGTGCTAAAAAATTAGCGAACGAGCTTGAAAGCACTATTGTATTCTCTGGTGATTCATCAGATCACGAACTATTACAAGAAGAACACATAGACCAATTTGACGTTTTTATTGCGGTCACCAACGACGATGAAGCTAATATCATGTCATCCTTGCTTGCTAAGCAACTCGGTGTGCGCAAAACCATGGTGCTTATTCAACGTAATGCCTACATCGATCTAGTTCATGGCAGTAATATCGATATTGCCATTTCGCCGCAACATGCGACAATTTCAGCACTCCTTACCCACGTACGTAAAGGTGCGATTGATAACGTCTATAGTTTGCGTGGTGGTGCCGCAGAGGCAATAGAAATCGTTGCAAAAGGCGATGAAAAGTCCTCAAAGGTAGTGGGTAGAACGGTTAAGTCTTTGAAATTACCTCCAGGCACAACCATTGGTGCCATCGTGCGTGGCGACGAAGTGGTCATAGCCCATTCAAACACCCTTATTCATGAAGAAGATCATGTCATCCTATTCTTGGTCAACAAGAAGTACATTTCAGACGTAGAGAAGCTGTTCCAGGTAAGTGCAATAAGTTACTTTTAGGCATACTGATATTTGGCTAATCGCACACCTATTGCCGGCGATAAGCAAGCTTAAATGCGGGCGCCATTAAAAGAACGAACGTTCGTTTTATATGTGAAGTAGAGTATATTTTTCTTATTTTGGTTAGGTAATTGTTACAGCCTATCTGTTATTTCTTCAGTTTCCATCTACAAAAGTTTTAGCATACTGTTGAGAACCATCTTTGTTTCTATTAGTGTATGATTTACTTTATTTTTTACGCTTTATTGGTGTGTCTTTACTTGGGGGGGCATTTACCTTGTAAGGTCGCAAAAATAAGTTATTAGCTTTCAAGGAGAGAAAATTGAAACATCTAATAATAACTATTCTTTTATTTGCATCTGTAGTCGCAAAAGCTGATGACAGTAAGGAAATTGATTTACTAGCTAAGCCTATTTTAGAGTTGTTTAAAAAAGGAGATATAAGCAATGTTGGTAGTAAAGCGTTAGCCAATAGCTCTATTAGCGATTACATAAGTAAAGCCGATTTAGTTCAAACAGATAGCCAGTTTTATGGTTATTTAAATGTTTTAGGTGAATTCTATTCTGTAGAATTAATTCATCAACAAGGTATCGAAGGAACATTTATTACACGTTGGTATGTTTTGAAGTATAAACGCCAACCAGCATTAATAAGTCTCGAATTTTACAAAGCTAAGGATAAATGGGAAGTTCACTCGATAAACCTAAAGCTTGAGCTTGATGATTACTTTGAAGAGAGATCAAAAATAGAAATTGGCAAATTAGGTATCAAAGAAAGCTAACAAGCCAATAAAGTGGCGGGACTGCTAAAGATTGTTCGGTTCCGCTTCGCTGAACTTATTAGCAAGCTATTATCAGCCCCTCATGCGGGCTTTGTATGACTAGATGGAATTAGCAATAAAAATGACATTGAAAGGACGGTTTTTTGGAGCAGTAGCAGTCGGCGTAAGTACATATTTGGCTTTCTTAGTTGTAGGGCAAATAGACTTAGCTAGCGATTTGATGGCTACATTGAAATCCTGTGAGCAAGAGCTGCTTTCTGATTGTGTAAGATCACAAGAATCTACTCGATTAGTTAGCCGTTGGGACGGTAATTTAAAATTTTACTGGGTACTGAGTGTGCTTTGTGTGTTGGTAGTAGGTTATATTTCTCCGAAGCCAAGTAAAAAATAAGTTTCGTTTAAAAAAGTATTAAAAACTGCGCCAAACACATAGCAATGCAACAAAGCGACAGGATGTAAAAAACATGAATGCTAATCAAACGATGAATAAGTTGTTTGTTTTGGTTTTGTCCTATCTATTTGTATTTACTGTAAATGCAAATGAAGTACTTTTGCGCCCAGACAATCAAGCCAGAGCCTATTGCCATAAAAGTAATAAAACTATCTGTACGGTGGTAGTCGAAGGTATTTCCACCGATGTTAGCGCTATTGAGAACAAAAATATCGGCAAATTGGGTATTGCGCCAAAAGAAGACTATGACAACGTCGTCACTTTTCCATCTAAATGGTTACGTTCTAGTAAAGACGGTGATTTGATTGAATTTACAACAAAGGCTTGGTTAAAAGGTCAAGTATATACTGTTCGGGGTACTGTGTTTATCGATGAAAACGGTAAATACCTGCATCAATAAAATCAAATATAATAAGCGACTTAAAGAATGGTGCTAATAGTAGCCCTTATGCTTTGAGGGATTTAATCGCGCCAAAATGCTGGCGTAAACAGAACCAGTAAGGTAAAGATTTCCAGTCGGCCAAACAACATAGCGATAATCAGTGTCCACTTACTAGTGTCGTTGATTGACGAGAAGTTAGCTGCCACCTCGCCCAAGCCAGGGCCTAAGTTATTTAAACAAGCCACTACTGCGGTAAACGCTGTAAGCTCGTCTAAGCCGGTTGCCATTAGAATAAGCATGCAAATAATAAAGACAGCAGCATAAGCCGAGAAAAAGCCCCATATCGCTTCTACTACGCGATTAGGCAGCGCTTTTGCGCCAAGCTTGATAGAGAACACTGCTTTAGGGTGCACAAGTTTTTTAAGTTCACGAATGCCCTGCAAGTAAAGAAGTAGTACTCGTACTACTTTCATACCACCACCGGTACTGCCGGCGCAGCCACCAATAAAGCTAGAGAAGATAAGTAATAAAGGTAGTAAGGTTGGCCAAGCGGCGAAATTGTCGGTGGCAAAGCCTGCGGTAGTACTAATAGAAACGGATTGAAACAGCGCCTGATCTAGCGCTTGGTTGGCGCTGTCGTAGGTACCATGAGTAACCAGCACTAAGAAACAAATTAAAGTAATAGCAAACTGGATACCGATGAATACTTTAAACTCTGGATCGTAAAAATAGGTTCTAATCGAGCGATTGGTTACAGCAGCATAATGCAAAGCAAAGTTAATACCGGCAATTATAAGAAATACCACACAAATAAGATTTATAACTGGGCTATTAAAGTACCCTATCGATGCGTCATGTGTTGAAAAACCGCCAATTGCAATCGTTGAAAAGGCGTGACATATCGCGTCAAAAGCTGACATACCCGCAAGCCAGAACGCTAATGCACAAGATATGGTTAAGGTTAAATAAATATACCAAAGATGCTTTGCCGTATCGGCAATCCTGGGGGTCATCTTAGAGTCTTTTACCGGCCCCGGAGTTTCGGCTCTGTATAACTGCATACCACCGATACCTAACATAGGTAATACGGCTACCGCTAAAACGATAATACCCATACCACCAAGCCATTGCAGTTGCTGTCGGTAATACAATACTGCATGTGGTAAGCCATCTATGTGGGTGAGTATGGTTGCACCCGTGGTAGTTAAACCAGAAAATGACTCAAAGAAGGCGTCGGTAATGGTTAAATTAGGTTCACTGGTTAAAATAAGCGGTATTGCTGAAAAGCTTGCTAAAACCACCCAAAACAAGACTACGATCAGAAAACCCTCTCGAGCCCTCAATTCACTTTTTTGATCTCTATTGGGGTACCAGGTTAACAAACCGGTGACGATACAAAACACAAATGCCATCAAGAAAGGCACACCGCCGCCATCTCGATAAATGAGCGAAACGAAAGCAGGCGGCAACATAGTAACGCTCAGTAGCGCAACTAACAGCCCTAATATCCTTACTATATTTCTATATTGCACAGTGTCTTTTTATCTAGTTTCTTTTAGTTGTATTTGCCCAGCAGATACATTTGTTATTTTTTCACAAAATGCTGTTTCATTAGCTAACGGTATTTCAACCACCAAATCAATCGACTCAGCAAAGGTTTGACTAATAATAGCACCGTCTAACGATTCAACAATGCGTTGAATATCATTTATTTGTGTATATTGACACGCTAAGCTCCTATGCACCATAGGAATTTTTACTTTTGTTGGCAACTTGGCTAAGGCTTCTTTAACGCTGCCGCCATAGGCACGTTGTAATCCGCCAGTACCCAATTTAACACCTCCAAAATACCTTACAACAACGGCGCACAACTCGCCTAAGCCACTGCCTTGAACCACAGCAAACATCGGCTTTCCCGCAGTACCGCTAGGTTCACCATCATCGGAAAAGCCATAAACTTGGGTATTATTGGGTGCGCCAGCGACAAAAGCGTAGCAATGGTGAGAAGCTGTTGGGTGAGCTTGTTGAATAGACTCTATAAACGTCTTTGCCTCATTAGGCGACGTGACATGTTCAATATAACAAATAAAACGGCTCTTATTAACGATGGTTTCGTCAATTAAAGCCGTTGCAGGTACAGAATAAGCCGACATTAAAATGTGTATTAGTCTAAGCCGTGATCTCGGGTCATATTTTCATTCCCCTGCGGGTGAACAATAATATTGTCTTCGATACGAATACCACCAAACGGTTTAAATAAGTCGACATTTGTCCAGTTAATTTGATCACCAAAGCCATCGTTTTTGGCTTGCTGCAATAGTGAATCAATGAAGTACAAACCTGGCTCTATAGTAAACACCATACCAGCTTCAACAGGTCGACTTGTACGTAAGAACGGATGTTCGGTCGGACTTGCAACATGGGTACCTGTATCATCTGCCATAAAGCCGCCAACGTCATGTGTTTGCAAGCCTAAATGATGGCCTAAACCATGCGGAAAGAACGCCGAAACAACGCCACTTTCAACGGCAGATTCTGGCGCTACGGTAATAAAGTTAAACTCTGACAATACTTTTGCGACTTCAAAATGCGTTTGAATGTGAAGGTCCACATAGCTAGTATCGGCTTGTAGTTTCTCGACAGCCGCTAACATTAAATTATCCATTCTAGCGATTAACGCGGCAAACTCATTGTTTTCAAATGCATAGGTGCGGGTAATGTCTGAGGCATAGCCATGGAAATTTGCACCCGCATCAATTAAAAATGAGCGATGTTCGAATGGTGTTTCTTTTTCTAAAGCGGTGTAATGAAGTATCGAAGCATTTTCATTAAGGGCTACGATATTGCCATAAGGTGTTTCATTCGCAGTATGCCCTGTAGCGGCGAGATAAGCTTGTTGAATATCAAATTCTGAACCACTTGCTAGAAATGTATTTTTGGCCGCTTGATGCCCTATTACCGCTTTAGCATTAGAAAGGCGCATACATTCTTGCTCATAAGGCGTTTTGTACGCTCTGTAGTAATGCAAGTAATGTAAAAAAGACGTTGGATTAATCTGAGAAAAGCCTAAAGATGCTGCATAGTCTTGATGTGCACCTACATAGGCAACATTGTTTAAACTAGTAGGTAAGTACTGCGCTATATCTTCTTTTTTTGCTATTAGCTTAATGTCAAAAAAAGACGTCCAGTAATCGTCTTGTAATTCATACACTTTATGCCAGAAATCAACCGGTTGATAATACACTAAAGTAGGTTTGCTACTACCGTCGACAATAATATAGCTATTGGTAACATCTGTTACAGGTACCCAATGTTTGAAGTGTGGGTTCGCTTTAAAAGGATAATGCATGTCATCTAAGAACACACCCAGATCCTGCCCAGAATGAATTACATAGCTATCCAGTTTATGTAGGGAAAGTGCATCTTTGGCACGCTTCATCAATGTTTCTAGATGAGCTGGATATAGCGAAGCTAAGGTTGTCATAATAAAATCCTGCGATGTGCAAATTGCACTTTTTATACGTTGCTCTACAATATGCCTAATTTTAGCTAATTAAGCGACAATATGTCAGAAACCACAGACTATGTACTTGATACGCTCGGCCTAAGATGCCCAGAGCCAGTCATGATGATCAGACAAAAAGTCAGAAAGATGGATATCGGTGAAACGTTATTGGTTATTGCTGATGATCCGGCAACGACTCGAGATATCCCGAGTTTTTGTCGTTTTATGGACCATCAACTTGTTTCGCAAAAAACCGATGAAAAACCCTTTCATTACGTTATTCGAAAAGGTGAACAATAAATAAGGCGCTTGAAGCGCCTTATTTTATTGAAGTAATGATATATCCGCTATTGCTAAGAAGCGTTCTCTAATCGCATTTAACAAGGTTAAACGGTTCTTTTTAATCGCTTCATCATCTGCCATCACCATAACATTATCAAAGAAAGCATCAACTGGCTCTCTTAAGTTAGCTAAGCTAGATAACGTACCCTGGTAATCTGCTGCAGCCAATTTAGGTGTTATATCCTGCTCTACACTAGCAAAGGTTGTCGCTAGCTCTGTTTCAGCCGCTTCAGTCGCTAATGATGCGTCAAATGTATCTGACAATGCGCCATCGTATTTAGCTAGGATATTACCAACACGTTTATTTGCCGCTGCCAATGACGCTGACTGCTCTAACCCTCTAAAATAAGTTACCGCTTTAATGCGCTTATCAAAGTCTAACGGTGCTGTTGGCGCTTTAGCTAGTACAGCTAAAATTACGTCGATTGCAACGCCTTGTTCTTGGTAAAACGCTTTGAAACGTCCCATTACGAAGTCGATTACATCACTAGCTGTGTTAGCGTTTGTAAGCTTGTCTCCATATAGCGCTATGCTCTTCTCTACAAGTGTCGCAATGTCTAGTGGTAAGTCTTTTTCAATAATAATACGAATAACGCCAATAGCTGCACGTCGCAAAGCAAAAGGGTCTTTGTCACCTTTAGGTGGTTGATTAATACCGAATATACCAACAAGAGAGTCAATTTTATCTGCGATTGCTACAGCACTTCCAATGTTGCCTTTAGGTAATGCGTCACCAGCATAACGTGGTCTATATTGATCTTCTAATGCCTGAGCAATTGCGTCTGATTCTCCATCATGCTGTGCATAGTACTTACCCATTGTGCCCTGCACTTGAGGGAATTCGAGTACCATTTCAGACATAAGGTCTGTTTTACTTAATAAACCAGCGCGTTTAGCTGCTGCTTCATCTTCGTTCAATTGAGATGCAATTAAACCACTTAACGCACTTATGCGATCTGATTTGTCTTTTAGTGTGCCCAATTGTTTTTGAAACAAGACATTGGACAAGCTATCTAATCTTGATTCAAGTGATTGTTTTTTATCAGTTTTAAAAAAGAATTCTGCATCCGCCAAACGTGGACGAATAACTTTTTCGTTACCTTTAACAACCTCTTGAGGGTCTTTACTTTCAATGTTAGAAACAAAGATAAATTTATTTAAAAGCTCGCCTGACTTACTATTTACTGGAAAGTACTTCTGGTGATCTTTCATTGAATAAATTAAAGGTTCAGCCGGTACTTCAAGAAATGCCTCGTCAAAGCTACCTGTAAGTGTAACTGGCCACTCAACTAATGACGTTACTTCTTCAAGTAGGTCAGCATCAACCAAAGCGACACCATCTAAAGCGTCTGCTGCTGCATTAGCTTGCTCTACAATCATAGATTTACGCTGATCATAGTCGACTAAAACATAAGCCTGTTCTAGCAATGATTCATAGTTGTCAGCGTGGTCTAGCGTCAACAAACCGTTGCTATGGAAACGATGGCCTTGCAATTTATTGTCTGATTTAACACCAAGCGCTTCACCAGAAATTACACTATCACCAAACATCATGGTTAAAGTATGTACTGGTCTAATAAATTGAGTACGCGCGGAACCCCAACGCATCGGCTTAGGAATAGGTAGTTTCGAAAGCGTTTTATTTACCATGTCAGGTAACAATTCAGAAACGTGCTTACCAGTAACAGTAGCTTTATGAAGCAACCACTCGCCTTTATCTGTTTTTACTCGACCAGCTTGTTCTACAGTAATTCCATTAGAACGTGCCCAGCCTTCAGCGGCTTTACTAGCAACACCGTTTTCATCAAAAGCAACACTTACTGATGGGCCGCGCTTTTCAACAACAGCGTCTGCTTGCGCCGCTTCTAGAGAAGTTACTTTTACTGCTAAACGACGTGGTGTCGCAAACCACGTAATAGTGTCATAAGACAATTTAGCATCATCAAGTTGAGCTTTAATACCCTCAAAAAAGCTAGTAGCTAATGTTTTTAGAGATTTTGGTGGTAACTCTTCAGTACCAAGTTCGATAAGTAATGTGTCTTTGTTCATCATTAACTACCTTGCTCAACATTCTTACACAATGGAAAATCTAATGCTTCACGTGCTGCATAGTAAGCTTCAGCACATGCTTTTGATAAGGTGCGTACGCGTAATATGTAACGTTGTCTTTCTGTCACAGATATAGCGTGGCGAGCATCAAGTAAGTTAAACGCATGAGATGCTTTCATTACTTGTTCATATGCTGGCAACGGTAAACCTTTTTCAATGAGTAATTGGCTTTCCTTTTCACATTGATCAAACTGCGCAAACAGTGCATCAACGTCTGCGTATTCAAAGTTGTAAGTAGACTGCTCTACTTCATTCTGATGGAATACATCGCCATACAATACTTTACCCATTGGACCGTCGGTCCAAACAAGAT
Organism: Thalassotalea agarivorans; assembly: GCF_030295955.1. Classification (NCBI taxonomy): domain Bacteria; kingdom Pseudomonadati; phylum Pseudomonadota; class Gammaproteobacteria; order Alteromonadales; family Colwelliaceae; genus Thalassotalea; species Thalassotalea agarivorans. The sequence continues at coordinate 7,072 of NZ_AP027363.1, read as the reverse complement.
CATAAATGCTATCCACATTTTGGATGTACATAGCTAGGCGCTCTAAACCGTAAGTAATCTCACCCGTTACCGGTGCACACTCTAAGCCACCAACTTGTTGGAAATAAGTAAACTGAGTAATTTCCATGCCGTTCAACCAAACTTCCCAGCCTAATCCCCAAGCACCAAGTGTTGGCGATTCCCAGTTATCTTCAACAAAACGAATGTCATGGACAAGTGTGTCTATGCCAAGCTCTTGCAATGAGTCTAAGTAAAGTTGCTGGATATTCTTAGGAGACGGCTTAAGCATTACTTGGAATTGATAGTAGTGCTGCAGACGATTAGGGTTTTCACCGTAACGACCATCTGTAGGACGACGACACGGTTGCACGTATGCGCTACTCATAGGCTCTGGACCTACGGCACGTAAGAATGTCATCGGATGGAAAGTACCGGCACCTACTTCTAAATCAAGTGGCTGAATGATGACACAACCTTGTCTGGCCCAAAAATCTTGCAATTGCAGGATTAAGCCTTGAAACGTCTTTATATTAAAGTTACTCATGACTCTGATCTGTTAATGGTTTTTAGCATCGAAAGTCGGGCATTATACCTTTTGCGCGCTCATTCCTCTAGGGTTAATAAGCGAACAATTGTTGATAAAATGAAACTTATTCAAAGCGATGACTAAATAAGAATTAAAAAAGAAAGATAAGTTGTCGCAAAGACAAAAATGCCCGATATGGTGACCGGGCATTTTTTATACTAGATATCTAAGTTAGATACTTTCAACGCGTTGTCTTCAATGAAGTCTCGCCTTGGTTCAACTTGGTCGCCCATAAGCGTGTTGAACAACTGGTCGGCAGCTATCGCATCTTCTATCGTAACGCGAAGCATACGGCGTGTTTCAGGGTCCATGGTTGTTTCCCAAAGTTGATCTGGGTTCATTTCACCAAGTCCCTTATAACGCTGGATGTATTGACCGCGACGAGATTCAGCCATTAACCAATTAAGCGCTTCTTCAAACGATGTTACTGGCTTAACCTTTTCACCACGTTTAACGTATGCACCCTCTTCCATTAAGCCGTTAATTGCATTATTTAGCTTAATAATAGAAGCAAACTCTTTAGACTGAATTAAATCGAAACTCATGTCGTATTGTCTATCGATACCGTGTTGGCGAACATTAAATGTTGGTGCAAAAATACCACGTTCAGTATTTTCTTTTACTTCTAACGAATATAAAGAACCGTTGGCGTCTAGGTTTTCTAAAGACTTCAATAAGTCTGCAGACCAAGCGTCAACTTTTGCTTTGTCATTGAAGTCTTCTGCGTTGATAGGCTGCGTATAAACCATTTCTTCTAATATCTCAGTTGGCATAATTCTGCCTAACGTTGAAATAGTATGCATGGTATCTCTGTACTGATTAACTAAAGATTCCAATGCTACCTCAGAAATAGCTGGCGCAGATTCGTTTACATGGATAGAAGCACCTTCTAACGCTAATGTTGTTAGATACTCTGTAAGTGCTTCGTCATCTTTAATATAACGTTCTTGCTTACCTTTCTTAACCTTATATAGAGGTGGCTGAGCGATAAACACATGGCCTCTCTCCATAATCTCAGGCATTTGACGATAGAAGAATGTTAGCAATAGCGTACGAATGTGAGAACCATCGACATCAGCATCGGTCATTATAATAATGCTGTGATAACGCAGTTTTTCTGGATCATATTCGTCGCGTCCAATGCCTGTGCCTAAAGCAGTAATCAACGTACCTACTTCAGCAGAAGAAATCATCTTATCGAAACGAGCTTTCTCTACGTTAAGAATTTTACCTTTAAGTGGCAAAATAGCTTGGTTCTTACGGTTACGACCCTGCTTAGCAGAACCGCCCGCTGAGTCACCCTCCACTATATATAGTTCAGATAATGCGGGGTCTTTTTCTTGGCAGTCTGCAAGTTTACCTGGCAATCCTGCGATATCTAGCGCACCTTTACGACGTGTCATTTCACGTGCCTTACGTGCTGCTTCACGCGCTCTAGCAGCGTCTATTATCTTCATGACAATAGTTTTAGCAGTACCAGGATTTTCTAGTAGGTAGTCTCCTAGCTTTTCACCCATCGCTTGTTCTACTGCAGTTTTAACTTCAGAAGAAACTAACTTATCTTTAGTTTGAGAAGAGAACTTAGGGTCAGGTACTTTAACAGAGATAACAGCAGTTAAACCTTCTCGTGCGTCATCACCTGAGGTATTTGTTTCACCTTTCTTAGTTTTATTAAGTCCTTCTTTTACCATATAGCTATTTAGCGTTCTGGTTAAAGCTGCTCTAAAACCACTTAAGTGAGTACCACCATCTCGTTGAGGAATGTTATTAGTAAAACAGAAAATATTTTCCTGGAAACCATCATTCCATTGCATGGCAACTTCTACCACAATGCCGTCTTCACGCGCCAAATCGAAATAAAAAATTTCTTCGTTAACTGGCGTTTTGTTGGTATTTAAATAATCAACGAACGCTTGAATACCACCTTCATAATGGAAGTGCTCTTCCTTACCTTCTTCGCGTTCATCGATTAGACGAATTGAAACACCAGAGTTTAGGAAAGATAATTCACGAATACGTTTTACTAAGATGTCGTAGTGAAATTCAATATCAGAAAAGATTTCAGCGCTTGGCCAAAAACGAACTTCTGTTCCAGTGTGGTCACTTGTTCCAACTTCAGCTAAAGGCGCTTTAGGCTCACCTAAATGATACTCTTGTTCATGAAGTTTACCGCCACGACGAATCGTTAACGTAAGTTTGTCACTTAACGCATTAACTACTGAAACACCAACACCATGTAGACCACCAGAGACTTTATAACCAGAGTCTTCTCCACCGAACTTACCACCAGCATGTAGAACCGTCATGATAACTTCAGCTGCCGACACACCTTCTTCAGGGTGAATTTCTGTTGGGATACCACGACCATCATCTCGTACAGAAACAGAGCCATCTAAGTGAATAGTCACTACAATGTCATTACAATGCCCTGCTAAAGCCTCATCAATCGAGTTATCCAAAACCTCGAAAACCATGTGGTGTAAACCAGTGCCATCATCCGTGTCACCAATATACATACCTGGTCTTTTTCTTACCGCATCTAAGCCTTTTAGGACTTTGATACTGGACGAGTCATATTCATTTTCAACTGTCATAGCTTATAGCCTACTCACTCTTTACTGTTAATGTTCCATGTTCCACGTGGAACATTTTAAAATTTCCTTTGATAGAATCATACAATTCTTTCAATATTCCTTCTTCGATAGCCGTAATAATTATTTGACTATCTAACTTACTAAGCGCTTTTGATACCGCTGTTCTTGATGTTGTATCAAGCTCAGCACCAAAATCGTCTATAAGTAAAATTGGTTTTACTCGTTGTGCTTTGGCTATTAGCGATGTTTGTGCCAAAGTCAGAGCGAGTAAAAACAACTTTTGTTGTCCTCGAGACAAAGATATATCTACCGGTGTTTGTTTACAGGTAAATCGTAAATCAAACTTATGTGCACCGTATTGACTATATCCTTGCATCAATTCTTTATCTAAAGCATCAGCTAGTTGATCTTCTAATGCCTTTGCTTTATTCCATCCATAGAAATAAGCGATTTCTAAATCTTGTTTAACTTGTGGCAGTAATATGGCTAACCACTCTTCAAGTTCGCTTGTTAACTCTTCAATATACTTTTTACGTATCTGAGTAATGTCATTACTCAAGCTAACAAACTGCTGATCCCAATATTGTAACGTTCGTTTGTCTTTGATTTTTAAACAAGCGTTACGTTGTTTAAGCACTCGAGAAAAGTCTTTCCATAAATGCAAAAACTCATGTTTCACGTGAAACATTCCCAAGTCGACAAATTTTCTGCGCTCTTTTGGGCCACCAAAAAACAATTTGAAGCTTTCTGGTGTCACAATCTGAACAGCAAAATGGCTGGCCAGTTGAGATAACTTATTTGACTTTTCACCGTTAATTTTTATTAACGTGGAAGTGCTTTGTATGTCTCTACTTAAACCTAAGCGATTACTTTTATCGTCAAGCAAGCTAACAACAAACTGCTGCTCACCAAGCGCTGCTAATTTATTAACCTTGGTCGTTCTGAACGACTTACCATGTCCAACAAAAAAAAGCGCTTCTAATATACTGCTTTTACCACTGCCGTTATTTCCAAGAATAACATTAACCTGTGGGTCGAACTCTACTGACGTATCTTTTAAATTTCTAAAATGCTGCGTATTAAATTTAACAACACTCATTACAATCGCATTGGCATTACTACGTATAACGCTTCGCTTGAATTACTACCTTCTAATACAACACTGCTGTTACCATCAGAAAGGGTAAACTTAACATCGTTGTCTTTAACAGCATTAAGCACATCAAGTACATAACTTACATTGAAACCAATCTCTACCGCTTCATAAGGGAAGTTAATTTCAATCACTTCTTCTGCTTGTTCTTGCTCTGGATTATTCGCTGTAATTTTAAGTTCGCTTTCCGCGAAATTTAAACGAACACCTTTGAATTTCTCATTAGACAAAATAGACGCGCGAGAAAGCACTTGTCTAAGTTCGTCTTTATTCGTTTCAAGTACCTTATCGCCATTTTGTGGCAGCACTCTGCGATAATCAGGGAAACGACCATCCACAAGTTTACTAGTAAATGAAAATGCTTTATCTACCATTCTTACGTGGTTAGCACCTAAATAAACTTGTACCGTTTCATCAACTGGGTCCAACAAACGAATAGTTTCTAAAATGCCTTTTCTTGGCACAATGACTTGGCGAGCAGGTAGTGACAAACCGTCTACTTTAATCTTACAAATCGCAAGTCTATGACCGTCTGTAGCAACACTTCTTATTTCATCGCCTTCAGTTTCAATCGACATACCGTTTAGGTAGTAACGAACATCTTGGTTTGCCATTGAGAAGTGCGTGCTTTCTATTAAGCGCAGTAAGTCAGCTTTAGATAAACTAAACTCTACATCGCCCTGCCACTGTTCAATGTTAGGGAAATCATTAGCAGATAACGTTGATAACGAGTAGCGGCTTCTACCGGTACTAATTTTTATTGCATCGTGATCTGATTCAAACGTTAGAACAGAATCTTCAGGAAGACTCTTACATATGTCGAGTAACTTGCGAGCAGGTACGGTTACTTTGCCGTCTTCACCTTGATTATCGATTTCTGCGTAAGAAACCATCTCAAGCTCTAAATCAGTGGCCGTCAAAGTAAGTGATTGCCCACTTACATCCATTAGTATATTACCAAGAATGGGTAATGTGCTTTTTCGTTCTACTGCACCTGATACTAATAAAAGCGGTTTTAATAAAGATTCCCTGTTTAACGAAAATTTCATCGTAAGCACCTGTTTGTTTATTTTTCTAAGACGATAACGTGCGAATTAAATTTGAATAATCTTCTTTTATGTCGTGCACTTCTTGACGAAGCGCTTCGACCTTTCTCGTCGCGTGTAAAACCGTAGTATGATCTCTACCACCAAACGCCTCTCCAATCTCTGGAAGACTATGGTTTGTTAGCTCTTTAGATAATGCCATTGCAATCTGTCTAGGTCTAGCAATTGAACGCGTTCTTCGTTTAGACAATATATCAGAGACTTTGATTTTATAATACTCGGCAACGGTTCTTTGGATGTTATCTATGGTCACCAATTTATCTTGTAAAGCCAACAGATCTCTTAACGCTTCTCTAACAAAATCTATGGTGATTGCACGGCCGGTAAAATTAGCATTTGCAATAACACGATTAAGCGCACCTTCAAGTTCACGAACATTGGACCTTAAACGCTTTGCAATAAAGAAGGCGACTTCGTCGGCTAGGTTAATGCTGCTCTCTTGCGCCTTCCTTTTTAGAATGGCTACACGTGTTTCTAGCTCTGGCGGATCGATCGCTATGGTTAAACCCCAACCGAAACGAGATTTTAATCTATCTTCTACCCCTTCAATTTCTTTTGGATATCTATCAGAGGTTAAAATTATTTGTTGGTTACCTTCTAATAAGGCATTAAAGGTATGAAAGAACTCTTCTTGTGTGCGTTCTTTATTTGCGAAGAATTGAATGTCATCTATAAGTAATGCATCAACACTGCGATAATATTGTTTAAACTTTTCTATAGCATTGTTTTGCAACGCCTTAACCATATCCTGAACAAAACGCTCAGAATGCATATAGGCGATTTTTGCATTTGGGTTATTCATTAAAATGCCATTACCCACCGCATGCAAAAGGTGAGTTTTACCTAGGCCCGTGCCGCCATATATAAATAGTGGGTTATAAGCGCTACCAGGATTGTCTGCTACTTGAGACGCTGCCGCTCTAGCCAGCTGGTTTGATTTACCTTCAACAAAATTATCGAAGGTATACTTAACTCGAATATTAGTGGTTTTAGGCAGATTGATTTCAGGTTCTACATTGACAGGTGCACTGCTCGTTGGCATTGGCGTAACTGCAGATGTATCAGCGTCATTACCATTTACCTTTTTACCTATGCTACCAACATCAAAACGCAGCTGCGGCGGATCATCAGGATCTTGTAACTTAACAAGTTCATTGATGCGCGATACATACTTATCTTTAACCCAATCGAGTACAAATCGATTTGGCGCGTAAAGCGTCATTACATTATTGTCTAATACACATTGGAGTGGACGGATCCACATACTAAACTGCTGAGCGGGCAATTCTTCTTGAAGTACAGATAAACATCTCTGCCAAAGTAATTGATCCAAAATGACTCCTAAAACCATGCTTCCTTGATGGCGCTATGCGGAATTACCTAACATATGGCAATGTTGGTAAATTCTTATAATTAGAATTGGTGAATAAGCTATTATCTACCCACTTATCCACAAGTGCAATATAGAAAAGAGTAATTTATACGTTTATTTCCGCTAAACCTCGTAAACCCATAAAAATTAAAGTTAAATAGTCGTGTTTACTACCTACAACCTCGACTTAACTGTGTATAAATATGGTTACTTATTCAACAGTAAACACGTATAAGCGACTTAAAATGTTATAAAACTGTG